>NZ_JAHRED010000009.1 GCF_019084045.1 Paeniglutamicibacter quisquiliarum | reverse complement strand
CGACTTTGGGTCTGTTCGTTAATGCAAACAGCCTTTGTTCCTGAATCAGGAACAAAGGCTGTTTCTTTGTGGCGGGGACAGGATTTGAACCTGTGACCTCCGGGTTATGAGCCCGGCGAGCTACCGAACTGCTCCACCCCGCGTCGGTAGATACAACAATAACAGTGGATTGCCCAGCCACCTAATCGAGCGGTCAACTAGGTGAACTTCCCGAGAATTCCGGCATATCCGGGCCACATTGGGCTATATTGCACTAATTTCGTTGCCTGAACGCCGCCGATTGCAAAACATTCCACGGTGAGGTCGATCACGATCCCGGGTGAGCGACATGCCGCCCACCCCCGGAAAGTCCCGCACGGGGGTCTCGGTGCGCCCCCGGCAGGGTTCTCCGCCGTGACCGGCGTCCACCGGGGAGCTCGGGCCTCCAGAACGCACCGGTGGCCCCGGACCCGTCGTTACGGGTACGAGGCCACCAGGCTTCTTGCGGCAGGCTTAGAGGCCGGCGTACGAGTGCAGACCGTTGAAGTAGATGTTCACGATGGTGAAGTTGAAGACGATGCAGAGGTAGCCGATGATGCTCAACCAGGCCGAGCGTGCACCGGTCCAGCCGCCCGTTGCGCGGGCGTGCAGGTATCCGGCATAGACAACCCAGATCACAAAGCTCCAGACTTCCTTGGTGTCCCACCCCCAGTAACGGCCCCACGCGGCCTCGGCCCAGATCGCGCCTGCCATGACGGTGAACGTCCACATCACGAATGCCACGGCATTGATGCGGTACGCAAAGTTCTCCAGGGCAGCTGCACCCGGCACCAGGCGCATGAATGGCATCTTGTCGGCCTTGCCTGCGGCCAACGCATCGATCCTTGAGTGCTGGACCAGTTGGAGCACGTTCATGGCAAAGGTGATGGTGAACAGGGACGAGGCCAGCACCGCGATGGAAACGTGGATAATCAGCCAATAGCTCTGCAGGGCGGGCACCAGGTGCGCAACCGGCGTGGGGAAGCCCATGGTGGCACCACACAGCATCACGGTGACCAGGCCGATGACGAAGGTGCCCATGAAGCGCAGGTCCTTCTTCAGCAGCACGAGAGAGAACACAAGGGCCACCAGGAAGGAGCCCGTGGACAGGAATTCGTACATGTTGCCCCACGGCACGCGGCCGGCCGCCACTCCGCGGGATGCCACGGCAAAGCCCTGCATGAGCACGCCGAGCCAGGTCAGGGACACCGCAACCTTCGCCGCCATGCGCTTCGAGGAGGCGACGGTGTAGTCCATGGAGTCATTGACCAGCTCGTTTGCCGAGCTGCCCGCCGGAGGGGAATCGATGGCACCCGCCGCAACCAGGGTCTTCTTTTCGGACGCAAGTGTGGCGGCGTCGATCTCCTGGATGAGCTTGCTGGACTTTGCAAGGTCCCACGCGAAGGCGACGAAGGCCGAGGCGTAGACGATTGCGGCCAGCAACATGAACAGGTCGCTGTACTGTCCCAAGGCCACGTTGATCGTGGGCATATCGTTTTCCATAGGGTCTCCTAGACTCCGGCTCGCTCAACGGCGGGCCATTGCTGCTCAAGAAGCTTACGCAACTCCTTGGCTTCGGATTCGAGGCGGTGGTCTTCACCACGGGCCAGCAGTCCGTATTCGATTATCCGCTCTTCACGGCCAGAGCCGTCAACAGTGGTCCTGATTTTCACCCAGGCACGGCGGCGTGGGGTAAAGAGCGAGATCGCCAGTCCCAGCAGGGCAAGTGCAGCAAAGATCGCCACGGGACGCTTGCTCGGGTCGTAGGCGATGTCCACGCCAATGAAGCGCTTGAGACCGTCAAAGGAAATGCTCCCCTTGCCGTCGGGCAGCTCGTACGTTTGACCGGCGCCAAGCACGATGCCACCGGCGTCAAGGTTTCTGTTGTTCAGTTCCTCGAGCTCGTCGGTTTCCAGCACATAGACGTTTTGAGGCGTGCCGTTGTCCAGCCCCAGGTTCCCATAGAAGGAGTTCAGCTGCAGCTGCGGGTTGATCGCGTTCGGGTCCCCGGAAATGGCAAACCCTGTTTCATCGGTCATGGCCGTGGGAAGCAGGAATCCCTGGAATCCAAGTTGTTCCGGCTTCGCATCGGGAACCTTGATGACCATCAGGGAGGTGTACATGCCATCCTGCGGAACCGAGACCACCGGGCCGCTGAAGGCAATGTCGCCGTCGCCGTCGCGGACCGTGACGACCGGCGCGTATCCGTTGCCGACCAGGTACATGTCCGCGCCATCGATGCGCAGTGGGTGGTTCACCCGGAGCTTTTCCTTTTCGGGTTCGGCGTCCGGACTGCGGCGGGTCTCAACCTCGGCCGTGAAGTCGATCGGCTGGCCGAAGTGCGTGGTGGATTCCCGGTCGAAGGTGATGTTGAACTTATCGAGTTTGACCGAGTAGGGGTCAAGCGAATCTTCGCGGAACAGGGTTCCAGGCTTGAAGGAGTCGTAGGAAACCAGCGAGTTCACGAAGGTCTCCCCCTCCACGAGGACCCGCTGGCCGTTGTAGCCGAAGGCACCGCCGACGCCCACCGAGGCCAAAAGGCCAACCAGTGAAATATGGAACAGGAGGTTGCCGATTTCCCGGCTGTACCCACGTTCGGCGCCGACCGAAGGATTGGAGCCCCCGGGCCGGGCTTCGGAACGGTATCCGCGCTTCTTCAGGAGACTGGCAACGTCCCGGACAACCCGTTCGTCGCTTGCGCCGGATTCTTCGGCAGACTGGATCCTGAAGCTGCCGTTTTGGGGCAGGCGATTCAGCCGCGACGGTGTCCGTGGCGGCGGTGTGCGCAGCGCCTTGGCGTGCTTCTTGACGCGCGGCAAGATGCATCCGATGAGGGAAATAAACAGCAGCAGGTAGATGGCCGAGAACCACACCGAGGAATACACATCGAAGAGCTGGAAGCGATCCAGCCATTCGCCGGTGGTCGGCTTGTTGGTCAGGTAGGTGGTCACCTGCTCCGGGTTGATGGAGCGCTGTGGAAAGAGCGAACCCGGGACTGCCGCCACCGCCAGGAGCAGCAGCAGAAAGAGCGCCGTGCGCATGCTGGTGAGCTGGGTCCAGGCCCAGCGAATCATCCCAAGGAATCCAAGGGCCGGAACCGCAACATCATTTTTCATGTCTGGCTTATTCATTAGATGGGCAACTTCACTTCGTTGGCGAACCAGTCTTGCAATTGCGTGACCCATGAACCCCAGAGTCCGGTGGCCATGAGGATTCCCAAGAGAATCAGCATGCCTCCGCCGAAGCGCATGATTGAGAGTTGATGGCGGCGGAAGAACTTCATGGCGCCCATGCCTCGGCGAAGCGCCATGGCAATGAACAGGAATGGCAGTCCGAGTCCCATGCAGTAGAAGAACGTCAGCAAAGCTCCCTTGGCGGGGTTGGGGTCGACGCCCGTGCTCATGGCCAGTACCGCAGCCAGGGTGGGTCCGATACACGGCGCCCATCCCAATCCGAAAGTGACTCCCAAAACCGGGGCGCCCCAGAGGCCAGCCGGTGGCTTCCGGTGGATCTTCGCATCGCGTTGCATGAACGAAAAACTGCCCATGAAAACAAAGCCCATGAGGATCACAACAATGCCAAGGACCTGAGTGATCCAGGCACCCTCGAACTGCATCCACGCAGCCACTTGCGAGAAGATCACGCCCGCCAGGACAAAGACGGCAGTAAAGCCAAGGATGAAAAGTCCAATGCCTGCAACCATGCGCCCGCGCCGTTGATCGGCAAGGTCGGCACCGGACAGGCCGGTGACATATCCCAAGTAGCCCGGCACCAAGGGCAGCACGCAAGGGGAAAGAAAGGAGACCAGTCCCGCCAGGACGGCAACGGGAACCGCGAGAATCAGGGATCCGTCTTGGACAATTTCGGCGAACTGGTTGCCTTGGGCAGGCAGCGTCAAGGCGCCGGCCAGCACTGAATTGATCACAACGACTCGGTAAGGGCCGTATTGATTAGGGCCTTGAGCGTGGGCTTGTCGGCGACACCAAGTATTCGGGCCGAGACTCGGCCCTGTTTGTCGAGCACCAAGGTGGTGGGCACGGCCTTGAGCGGAACGTACTTCGTCATGGCGAGCTGAATCGTGCCCTGCGTGTCCTGCACCGACGGGTATTTGATTCCGAAGGTGCGCTCGAAGGCCTCTGCCGCTTCCTTCTCGTCACGCACGTTGATGCCGATGAATTCGGCCTTGCCCTTGAATTCGTTGTTGAGTTCGACCATGTGCGGGGCCTCGATGCGGCACGGGGCGCATGCCGCGTACCAAAAGTTCAGAACGGTGGCTTGTCCAGCCCAGGTGGCCGAATCGATAGTTGTTCCGTCGTAGGCCACCGCGTTGATCTCGACTGGAGCCGTGCGCGAGTCCGGACCGTATTCCTCCACCGAGCCGTCACCGGCAATGTAATTCTTGTTATTGCCTTCGCGCGCCTGTTTGGCCAGGGGGTCTTCCTCCCCCACGCATGCCGCCAGCGGCAGCACGGCGGCGCCAAGTACCGCAGCGCGCAAGAATGTACGTCGTCCCAAACGCTTCGCTTGGGACGAGATGGGATCGGTCATGATCTCAAGCTCCAGGGATGTTCGCAGCGTTGGCCAAGAGGTCCACGCTAGGTTCTGCATAACGGACTGCGACCAGACTTTCACCTTCAAAGTCCAGGCTAGTCACGGAGGTGAGAGTGCACTCGCGTTTCCGCGGGTCGTGCCACAGGGCCTTGCCCTCGGCGGAGCGGCGCGTAACCCAAATGGGCAGCTGGTGGCTGACCAAAATGGCTTGCGCCCCTCGGCCGCCAAGTTCCACCGCGCGGTCGCGGTGTTCCACAATGGCGGTCATCATTCGTTCCACCTGGTCCCGGTAGGGTTCCCCCCAGGATGGACGAAATGGATTTACGACGTAGGACCAGTACTTCGGTTCCTTCAGTCGGTTCTTGATCTGGGAGAGCCCCTGGAAGCGGTTCGCTGCCTCGATGATCCGATCATCTGTCACGATTTCCAGGCCCAACGCCGCTGAGGTGGGCATTGCCGTTTCCTGTGCCCGGACGAGCGGGGATGACACCAAGTGGGTGATATTTGCACCGGCGTTTCGCTGGGCCGTGAAGTATTCCGCGGCCCGCTCGGCCATTTGGTTGCCGAGATCGGAGAGGTGGAATTCCGGTAGCCGACCGTAAAGGACCCTGCCCGGGTTATACACTTCGCCGTGACGCAGAAGGTGAACGGTGGCAGTCGACATGAATTAAGTGTCTCAAATCTTTGTTCCGTTACCTAAACCGGATACTTGATTTTGCCCACGCGGACGACCCTTGGACGCGCCCCGACGCCGTTGGTGCAATGCCCCTGCCTCTTTACCCAACACCTCAGGCAACCTGCAAGGCCCGACCCATGTAGGGACTTTGGCCAAAGTTTCCGGCGAAACGAAAAACCATCCTTTGGGAGGGGTGAAAAGCAATCTCGAACCGATATCGTGAGGATAAGCCGTACTTTTCCAACCCCAAGGAGCAGGTTATGTCTACCCCTGAAAATGATCCCCTGAATCCCGAGAAGCCGTCCGAGGACCCCGCACCGCCGCAATACGGACAGCGTGCACCGCAAGATCCGAATGCTGCCGGGCAGGCCCCGTACGGCCAGCCGCCGCAGTACGGCGCACAGCAGCCGAATCCGTATGGCCAAAACCCCAACCCATATGGCCAGCCTGCACCAGCGAACAACCCCTACGGCCAGCAGCCACCGCAGTCGCCATATGGCCAGCAACCATACGCCGGTGGATTCCCGGTTCCCCCGCAGGGCAACTTTGCACCGCCCCAGATGCCCACCCACCGCCCCAAGGAGCTGGACACCTCTTTCTGGGCGATCCTGGCTGCAGGCGTCGCATTCTTGTTGAGCTCAGTGTTTGGTTTGAGCACCGCCGCGATCATGCAACAGGTCCAGGCAGTTCCCGAGCTGGAGGAACAGCTCGAGTCTGCGGGAATGAGCATCACCGATGCAATCCCCATGATCCAGACCACGGCGATCGTATTCGCGGTGATCGGCTTGTTGCTATACGTCCTGATTGCGTTCATGGTTCGCAAGGGAAGCGGTGTCGCACGCATCTTCGCCACGATCTTCGCAGTGCTGTCGTTGTTCAGCATTGGCAGCGGAGTGCTGATGGCCCTCTCGGTCGTTCTGGGCGTGGTCGGCGTGGTCTTTGCTTGGTTGCGCCCCTCCAGCCAGTTTATTGCCGCGCGGCGGGCGGCGCGGGCGGCCGGATACCGCTAAACAGCGCCTCCTAAAAATGGTCCGTGGGATCCAGCCGTTGCCGACTCGATCCCACGGACCATTTTGTGTTCAAGGCTGATGGCTGGTCTTCGACCGGCACCTAGGAATCGAGGTTTTGTGCGTGGTAGGCCAGGATTTGCAGCTCGGTGGCCAGATCGACCTTGCGCAGATTGACCCCTGCCGGGACGTGCAGCACAACCGGGGCAAAACTCAGGATGCTTCGTACACCGCTTGCCACCAGTTTGTCGCACAAGTCCTGGGCGGCTGCCCCGGGAACTGACAGCACGGCCATGTTTGCGCCGGTGTCTTCGAGGATCTTGTCGAGGTCGAGAATGGGTTGGACCTGTAAGTCCCCGACTGTGCTTCCGATAACCTCCGGTGAGGAATCCAGTAGCGCAACGATCTCGAATCCGCGGCTTCTGAATCCGCCATACCCTGACAACGCACGGCCCAGGTTTCCGGCACCTATGATTGCCACGCGCCACTGACGCAGGAGCCCCATGGCCTTGGAGATATGTTCAGCCAGCTCCGTCACCACGTAGCCCACTCCACGGGTTCCATAAGATCCAAGAAGAGACAGGTCCTTGCGCAGGATCGCCGGATTAACCCCCGCTTCCGTGGCCAGGACACCTGATGACGTACGTGCCTCGCCGCGCGTCTGCATGGTGTTCAGTGCCCGCAGGTACTGGGTCAACCGTGCAAGGGTCGCTTCGGGAAGAAGCCTGCCCAGCGAACCGGTGGGCGTCTGTTCCACGGTCAAGTCGGGCACCAGGCCACGCTCGATCTGAGGGTCGGCAGCCGGGACGTTTGCTTCGCTGCTTGCGGGGGCGCGCTCGGTGGGCATTCTGTTTTGACTCAATTCCGTGGATACCTTAATGACTTATCAACCAGTTCATGCGACGCCTCGCCTTAACTGGTCAGCAATGTCTCAAGGCGCTGGGCATCAATCACCCAAAAGTCCCGCACCCGTCCGTCAACCAACAGCACGGGCACCTCTTCCGAGTGGCGTGCCAAGAGCTCAGCGTCCTGATCGATGTCAACTTTCTGCCAGGTGTAATCCAGCCGGCTGGTGACCTCATCGAGTGTCTCGATCGCGGCCAGGCACAGATGGCATCCGGACCGAACCAACAACGTAATTTCCCGCGGGGTCTGCTCACTGCTCATCCCCCAACGCTACCGCTCCCGCCAAAAAAGATTGCAATACACTGGGCGGATGCCCTCTAACCTTTCCCCCGTTTCAGTCCCTGGGCAAGAGCCGGTGCACGCGAGCTCGACCGCTGCCTTCTTCGATGTGGACAACACCATGATGCGCGGCGCATCGCTATTCGCCGTAGCCCGAAAAATGTATCAACGACGGGCATTTAGGCTGCGTGAGGTGGCATGGTTTGCCCTCCACCAGTTGCGCTTTGTGGCCCGGGGAGAGAACCTCGGCGACATTCAGGCCATCCGCGACCGTGCGCTCTTGATGGCCGCAGGGTTCTCCGTGGCGGACATGGTTGCGCTCGGGGATGAAATTTATGACGAATTCATTGAGTCGAAAATCTGGCCAGGCACCCGTGCAATTGCCGACCAGCACCTGCACGCCGGGCGGAGGGTGTGGCTTGTCACAGCCACGCCGCTGGAGGTCGCCTCGGTGATGGCCCGCCGGCTCGGGCTCAGTGGCGCACTGGGCACGAGCGTGGAACATGTCGAGGGACTCTACACTGGTCGCCTGGTCGGCGAGATCCTGCATGGGGCGGCGAAGGCCGAGGCGGTCCAGGACCTGGCCCTGGCGGAGGGGCTGGATCTTGACGAATGCTGGGGGTACAGCGACTCGCACAACGATATCCCGATGCTTGAAGCGGTGGGACACCCCGTGGCCATCAATCCCGACTGGCGATTGCGCCGCCATGCCAAGGACCGGAACTGGCCGGTTTACGATTTCCGGACCGGACGCAAGGCCGCGACCTTCGGGCTGAAGGCCGCGGGGATCTCGGGAGCCATTTGGGGGCTGTGGCGCAGTTTCGGCGCTCTTCGCCGCCGCCCCTGACATTCCAGACGCCAGCCCACGGCCCATTCCCCACCAAGCAAAAAGGTGCGTTTCCCCAAGAGGGAAACGCACCTTTTTACATGCTTGATTCCGGGCAAGCCCGGAACTGCATTTACTTCTTATTACGACGCTGGTGGCGGGTCTTACGAAGCAATTTACGGTGCTTCTTCTTGGCCATACGCTTGCGGCGCTTCTTAATAACAGAGCCCATAATGGTTCCTCACAAACTGATTCGATTGCCGACTACTATTTCTTCGGCACCAAAGCACCAGAATAGCCAACTGGACGTTAAACGTTCCTTAACAGATTACCTGCTTCTAGAGCAGATTCTGACCACTCGCGAAATTCGGCGGCGCTAGCCGGTGTTGGAGTCCCAGCCGAACCCGGCCGCCCGCAGGTACTCTTGCACGGCGTTTTCGGGTACACGGTAGGAACGACCGAACCTCACGGCCGGCAACTCTCCAGAATGGACGAGGCGGTAAACCGTCATCTTTGACACACGCATCACCTCGGCAACCTCAGCCACCGTCATGAAACGCGCGCTGGCAAAGTTTTGCGATTCGACCATTCCCTGTTTCTCCTGACAATTTCACATAGCAATCATGCCTTGGCACAGACTGAGGAACGTACCTTGTCTGTGCCAACACCCCAAGATACCCTATGTCCTTGGGACTCACTTTAGTGGCTCGTGGGGCCAATGTGAACGATTCTCGGCTTTGCGGGACCACCATTTAATACTGGGGAACATATTTTGCGCATTTAACGCGCCGAACGCACCGCTTCGGCAAGGGTCGCCAGCAATTCGGCGCTGGTATCCCAGCCCATGCAGGCGTCGGTGACCGACTGCCCGTAGTTCAGCCCGGCCAGGACGTCCGAGCCCGCCTCCACGGCATCCGGATCATGTTTCTGCGCGCCCGGCACCAGGAAGCTTTCGGCCATGATTCCGGCAATGGCCTGATCACCATCGGCAATGCGGGCGGCCAGCTCGATGATGACTTCCCGCTGGCGCAGGTGGGACTTGCCCGAGTTTGCATGGGAGGCATCGACAATCAACCGCGGGTTCATGCCCGCGTTGCCCATCGCGGCCGAAGCGGCGGCCACGGGTTCGGCGGCGAAGTTCGGTCCGTCGGCACCTCCCCGCAGGATCAAGTGGGAGTCTTCGTTTCCCGCGGTCCTAACCACCGCGGTACGCCCGTCGTCGCTGATGCCCAGGAAGGACTGCGGGGAGCCCGCAGCCTGGCAGGCATCGATAGCAACCTGCACCGATCCGTCAGTGCCGTTCTTGAACCCGACGGGCATCGACAAACCCGAGACCAGTTGCCGGTGCGTCTGGCTTTCGGTGGTGCGCGCCCCGATTGCGCCCCAGCTGATGAGATCCGCCAGGTATTGGGCGCTGAGCGGCTCGAGGAATTCGGTGGCCAGCGGCAGGCCCAGGTTGCCCGCCGCAAGCATGAATTCGCGCGCCGTGCGCAGCCCCGCGGCCATGTCGTGGCTACCATCCAGGTGCGGGTCGTTGACCAGGCCCTTCCAACCCACGGTGGTCCGCGGCTTCTCGAAGTAGCTGCGCATCACCACCAGCAGTTCGCCCTCGTGTTCCTTCGCCGCCGTGGCGAGCCTGGTGGCGTATTCCAGCCCGGCCACCGGGTCGTGGATCGAGCAGGGACCGATGATGACCAGCAGGCGCTCATCGAGCCCGGAGAGCACTGCACGGACCTCCTGGCGCGCCCGCATGATCCGGTAACCCTGGGCATCGCCCGCGGGAAGCTCGGCGACCAATTCCGCGGGAGTGGGCAGTTCGGTGATCCCCAGGACGCGCTCATTGGTGTTGGCGCGGTGCTGTGTCTCGGTGGCGATGGCGGTGCTCATGGTCTGGGGCCTCTCGGTTTCAGCCCCGCGCCGTGCGGTGGGGGGCCTAGTGGTTTCAATGCGGCCCCGGAGATCTCGCTGCGTATTCCTTCAGGGCCGCTATCTTGGAAATAGCGAAGGGCCGGCAAGCAATAGCTTGCGGCCCTTGTCGGCTCTGAAGATGGGTATGCGAAATTATCGCGTCTTAGGCCCCTCCAGAGCCGACACAAAATACGCATACCAACGTTGAGTCATGGTTGAGAATTTACAGCGGTGCAACGCAAATGACAAACGCGCCCCTTCGCATGCCCGAAACAGTTCGTCATGAAGCACGACAAAGGGGGCGGGACAGTCCCGACGGATCCATGGGAGGTTCCCGTCTGCACTGCCCCGCCCCCTCGGCGCGCCTTGCGGCTCGAGGGCCGGCTACCTAGATGAGGCCCTGGGCCAGCATCGCGTCGGCTACCTTCACAAAACCGGCGATGTTGGCGCCGGCTACGTAGTTGCCCGGCACGCCGTACTCGTCTGCGGTGGAGGCACAGCGGTCGTGGATTCCGACCATGATCTCGGTAAGGCGCGCCTCGGTGTGGGCGAAGCTCCACGAGTCACGGCTGGCGTTCTGCTGCATTTCCAGTGCGGAGGTGGCCACGCCGCCGGCGTTGGCAGCCTTGCCCGGCGCAAAGAGCACCCCTGCGTCCTGGAACAGCGAGGTTGCTGCGGCGGTGCAGGGCATGTTGGCGCCCTCGGCCACGGCAACGACGCCGGAGTCGATCAGCTTCTTGGCATCCTTGGCGTCCAGTTCGTTCTGCGTGGCACACGGCAACGCCACGGTGGCATCGACGTCCCAGACGTTGCCGCCCTCGACGTAGTGCACCTTCTTGGACTTGGCACGCACGGCGTACTCGCTGATGCGCCCGCGCTCGACTTCTTTGATCTGGCGCAGCAATTCGACGTCGACGCCGCGTTCGTCAACGATGTACCCGGCAGAATCCGAGGCAGTCACGACGCGGGCACCGAGCCCCTGGGCCTTTTCGATGGCGTTGATGGCCACGTTGCCCGAACCCGAGACCGAGACGCGCTGGCCGTCGAAGCTGGCCCCGCGGGTCTTGAGCATCTCGTCGGTGAAGATGACCGCGCCGTAGCCGGTGGCCTCCGGGCGAACCAGGGATCCGCCCCAGCTGATGCCCTTGCCGGTGAGAACACCGGACTCGTAGCGGTTGGTGATGCGCTTGTACTGGCCAAACAGGTAGCCGATTTCGCGCCCGCCCACACCGATGTCACCGGCGGGAACGTCGGTGTACTCGCCGATGTGGCGGTACAGCTCGGTCATGAACGACTGGCAGAAGCGCATGACCTCGGCGTCGGACTTGCCGCGCGGATCGAAGTCCGAGCCGCCCTTGCCGCCGCCGATGGGCATGCCGGTGAGCGAGTTCTTGAAGATCTGCTCAAAGCCCAGGAACTTGACGATGCCCAGGTACACCGAGGGGTGGAAGCGCAGTCCGCCCTTGTACGGGCCCAGGGCGGAATTGAATTCAACGCGGAATCCGCGGTTGATCTGTACCCGGCCCTCGTCATCCATCCACGGCACGCGGAAGATGATTTGGCGTTCGGGCTCACACATACGCTGCAGGATCGCAGCTTCGGCATATTCAGGATGCTTGCGCGAGACCGCTTCGAGGCTTTCAAATACCTCGGTCACCGCCTGGTGGAATTCTGCTTCACCGGGGTTGCGACGGAACACTTCGTCGCGAATGGTCGCTAGATGCTGGTCCAAGTCTTATCTCCTCATCACTTGGGGCAGGCACGAGGGCACGCTGCCGCCATGTCTGGCGACGCTGCCCCAGACGTCGAGAATGCCACGGCCGCGTCCCGTCGGCACAACCGGGCGTCATCAATCGAGCACGCTCGCGTAATGTTTTTGCGCTTCGGTGTATGATTTCGCGCCGGCATTTCCGCGTGCGGAGGAGGTGCGGAAGGCTAGCGCTTTCTGCCGAACTTCGGCTTGGGCAGGCGCTCCAGGAAGTCGTGGGCGCGGCCGGTGACCTGTTCCAGTCCGCGTCCCACGGTCCGTCCGAGTTGCGCGGCGGCCACCGTGGCCTGGCTGGTCGCCTCGTACGACCCCAGTTGCGGATCGGCATAGATCTCGGGGGCCAGGCCCAGGGCGGGCGCAGGGGGAACGAAGCCGTGCAACCAGGCCTGCAGGTCCAGGAACGTCGCCGGTTCCAGTGCGTAATAGCGGCGCTGCCCGTCGGCGCGCATCGAGACCATGCCTGCCTCGCGCAGGACCTTCAGGTGCTTGGAAACGGTCGGCTGGGAAACGCCCAGAGCTTCGACCAGGGACCCGACCGAGCGCGACTCCTCGCGCAGGGAATCGAGCAGCCTGCGCCGGGTGGGGTCGGCCAGGGCGGAAAAGATATCATCATGAGCCACCGCATAACCCTATCCGCATATACGTGCGATGGCATCTTTGGGCGCCCTAATCGAACCAGGGGTCAAGCCCGAACAGCGGGAAGATCTCCTTGCGGGTGGCCATCACGGTGCGGTCCACCGGGTCCGCCGGGTCGTAGCCGACCTCCCAGCTGCGCCACCACAATTCGGCGTTGTCGCCCATGGATTCGGGGGTGCGGATCCCGTAGCGCTGAAGCACGTAGTCGCGCCAGCTGCGCGGCACCGGCGTGGCCAGCGGGACAGGCTTGCCCGAGGCGACCGCCACCAGGTGGCTCCACGCCCGCGGAACCACCGAGGCGGTGTTGTAGCCGCCCCCGCCGGTGGATATCCAGCGGCCGCCGCAGAGCCTGCGGGCCAGTTCGGCAATGTCCAGCGCGTTCTGCCGCTGCGCATCAATGGTCAGCCGGAGGTTGGACAGGTCGTCGTCCCGGTGCCCGTCGCAGCCATGCTGGGAGACGATCACCTCCGGCCCGAAGGCCTCCGCCAGCTGCGGGACGACCGCATGGAAGGCGCGCAGCCAGGCGGCGTCGCCGGTGCGCGGGGGCACGGCGATGTTCACCGCGGTGCCCTGTGCGTTGGGCCCGCCGATCTCGTTGGCGAACCCGGTGCCGGGGAACAGCGACATGCCCGTTTCGTGGATGGAGATGGTCATGACCCGCGGGTCGTCCCAGAAGATCGACTCGGTCCCGTCGCCGTGGTGGGCGTCCACGTCGATGTACAGCACCTTCTGCACGCCGCCGTCGAGCAATCGCCGGATCGCCAGGGCCGCGTCGTTGTAGATGCAGAAGCCGCTGGCCTTGGAGGCCGAGGCGTGGTGCATGCCGCCGCCGAAGTTGACCACGTGCAGGGCGCTCTCGTCCAGGATGGCCTCGGCGGCCAGCAGCGAGCCCCCGGCCAGCCGGGCGCTGGCCTCGTGGATCCCGGCGTAGGCGGGGTTGTCCTCGGTGCCCAGCCCGCGGGCCTCGTTGGGCACGTGTGGATTGGCGCTGACCTCGTGGACGGCGGCGATGTAGGCCGGCTCGTGCACCGCGGCCAGTTCCGCATCCGTTGCCACGGGCGGGGCCGCCACGGTGAGATTGGCGCGCTCGAACAGGCCCAGGTCCGTGCAGAGCCGGGCGGTGAGATCCAGCCGGAGCGGGTGCATGGGATGGGTCTCGCTAAAGCGGTACTCCATCATCTGCTCGCTCCAGATCACCTGGGTCGGGGGCAGTGGCTCATTTGCGGCAAACACCCCTTCAGGCTACGCGATCGGCACCGCCGGTGTGTGCCAAGACACCCTCGTGACCTCCGCCAACGCAGGTCCACGGCGCCCGGCGCGGGTCGCGCCAGCGCGTCGGCGGGCCACCGGAGGATCCCGCTGCGGCATGGTTTATTGTGGGATCCTGCGGGGCAGCGCTTCCGCACCGAAGTTTTCCACGTCTTGGAGCCGAGCAGATCACATGGGAATGCCTCCCTTTTCCGAACCAGCACGACGGCAGGGCACCGAGTCGGGCGCGCCGGCCCGCTGGCGCCTGCGCCTGGACCAGTGGCGCCGGCTGGTGTCCGACTTCACCGTCCGCTCCCCCGCACGCCTGGCCCTGTTCACCTTTACCCTGGTGATCTCACTGTTCACCTCCGTGCTGGCCCTGCCGGTGTCCTCCGCGACCGGCGAGCCCACGCCGTTTTACGATGCCTTGTTCACCGCAGTTTCCGCGGTGTGCGTCACCGGACTGACCGTCGTCTCGACCGCCACGCACTGGTCCTTCTTTGGGCAGCTGGTGATGATCATCGCGGTGTTCGTCGGCGGGTTGGGCATCCTGACCCTGGCCTCGGTGCTCTCCCTGGCGGTGTCCAAGCGGCTGGGGGTGCGCGGCAAGCTGCTGGCGCAAAGCTCCATGAACACCTCCGCGGCCTCCACCCTCGGCGAGGTCGGTTCGCTGCTGCGCATCGTGATCACCACCTCCGTGGCCATCGAGGTGGCCTTGGCCCTGATGCTGATCCCGCGCTTCCTGATCCTGGGCGAACCGATCGACGAGGCCGTGTGGCACGGGATCTTCTACGCGGTCTCCTCCTTCAACAACGCCGGATTCACCCCGCACTCCGACGGGCTGGTCCCCTACGAGACCGACCTGTGGATCCTGGTGCCGCTGATGCTCGGGGTGTTCCTGGGATCCCTGGGCTTCCCGGTGCTGATGGTGCTCCTGGCCCACCGCTTCAACACCCGGAAGTGGTCGCTGCACGCCAAGCTCACCCTGGTGGTCACCGGGATGCTGCTGGTGGCCGGCGCGCTGCTGTGGGCGGTGGCCGAGTGGACCAACCCCGACACCATCGGCTACATGTCCAACAGCGACAAGGTCATCCACTCGGTCTTCGCCTCCGTGATGACGCGCTCGGGCGGATTCAACCTGGTGGAACAGGGCGAGATGCACCAGGTGACGATGCTGCTGACCAACGCGCTGATGTTCGCCGGCGGCGGCTCGGCCTCCACGGCCGGCGGCATCAAGGTCACCACCATCGCGGTGATGTTCCTGGCGATCTTCGCCGAGGCCCGCGGCGACACCGACGTGCGCGCCTTCGGCCGGCGCATCCCGGAGGGCACCATGCGCGTGGCCATCTCGGTCATCGTCTTGGGCGCCACACTGGTGATGCTGGCCACGGCCTCGCTGCTGGCCATCAGCGGGACCTCCCTCTCGCGCGCGCTCTTCGAGTCGATCTCGGCCTTTGCGACCGTGGGGCTGAGCACCAACCTTTCGGGGGAATTGCCGCCGGCGGGCAAGTACGTGCTCTCCGCACTGATGTTTGCCGGCCGAATCGGTACGATTACCCTTGCGGCGGCACTGACCTTGCGCCAGCGCAACCAGCTTTACCACTTCCCCGAAGAGAGGCCGATCATTGGCTGAGAAAAACACGGACCACAACGCCGCGGTGCTGGTCATCGGGCTGGGCCGCTTTGGCGCCTCGGTGGCCGAGCAACTGGTCAAGCAGGGCCGCGAGGTGCTGGCCATCGAGCGCAACCAGGAACTGGTGCAGAAGTGGGCCTCGGTCCTCACCCATGTGGTGGAGGCCGACGCCACCAACATCGATGCGCTGCGCCAGCTCGGCGCACAGGAGTTCACCTCCGCGGTGGTTGGGGTGGGCACCTCGATCGAGTCCTCCGTGCTGATCACCGTGAACCTGGTGGACCTGGGCATCGAGCACCTCTGGGTCAAGGCCATCACGCCCTCGCACGGCAAGATCCTCACCCGCATCGGCGCCAACCACGTGATCTACCCGGAGGCGGACGCCGGGGTGCGCGCCGCCCACCTGGTCGGCGGGCGGATGCTCGACTTCATCGAGTTCGACGACGGTTTTGCCATCGTGAAGATGTACCCGCCCAAGGAGACCCAGGGCTTCACCCTGGCCGAGTCCCAGGTCCGCTCGAAGTACGGGATCACGGTGGTGGGCGTGAAGTCCCCCGGCGAGGACTTCACCTATGCCCAGCCCGACACCAAGGTGACCCGGCGCGACGTGCTGATCGTCTCCGGGCACGTGGATTTGCTCGAGCGCTTCGCCGCACGGCCCTAGGGGTCCTTGGGCATCACGAAGTCCCCCCGCCAGGCAGCTGGCCTGCCGGGGGGACTTCCGTGTTTGCTAGGCCAGTTCGCTGGTGATCGCCGCGGCGCGGGCGGCGGCGGCCGCGGCCCCGCGGGCGATGATGCCCGGCAGGCCCTCGGCGTCGAAGGTGGCGATGGCCTGTTCTGTGGTGCCCTTGGGGCTGGTCACGCCCTTGCGCAGCGCGGAGGGGTCGGCCTGCGCGTCGGCAAGCATCTTCCCCGCCCCGGCGACCGTGGCGCGGGCCAGGTCGGTGGCCAGCGCCGCATCCAGGCCCAGCTCCACGCCGGCGGCGGCCATGGCCTCGACCAGGTAGAACACGTAGGCGGGTCCGGAGCCGCTGACCGCGGAGACGGCGTCCTGCTGGGATTCGGGGACCACGTGCACCACGCCGGAACCGGCGAAGAGGTCCACGACCGCGGCCAGCGCCGCCTCGGAGACGGTTTCCCCCGCGCTGAGGCCCACCGCGCCGGCGCCCACCTTCAGCGGCGTGTTGGGCATGGAGCGCACCACCGGCTGGCCCGGGGCCAGGTGCGCGGCGATCATCTCGATGGTGATGGCGGCTGCCACCGAGACCACCACGGCGGTGGGCTTGAGCACGTCCCTGATCTCGTCGCACAGGGCGGCGATCCCCACGGGCTTGACGCCCAGGAAGACGATGTCGGCGTCCCTGGCGGCCTTGATGTTCGACTCGGGGTCCTGCTCCCCGACCAGCACCGTGACACCGGTTTCGGTGCGCAGGGCCTGGGCCTTGTCGTCGCTGCGCAGGGTTGCGACGATCGCCTCGGGGCTGTAGCCGGTGGCAATGATGCCGCGCAGCACCGCCCCGTTCATGGATCCGGTGCCCAGGAAGGCAAGTCTGTTGGCTGGCAGGGAGGAAGTCGAAAGCACTGAAGTCATCTGCCCATTGTTCCACGGCAGCCGGCACATCGGCCGGGTTGCGCGCGCGGTGCGGCTAGATCGAGTAGCGCCCGGATTCGGCGGCCTCGGTGGCGGGGGCCAGGTGCCGGCGGGCGAACTCGAGGGTCTCGCCCAGCCAGGTCTCCCGCTCCCCCGCGCCGCGGGCCTTGCGTGTGGAGACCTCCACCGCCACCACCCCGTCCCAGGCCGAGTCGCGCAGGTATTCGATGGCCTCAATGACCGGCTGCGTGCCGCGGCCGGGGACCAGGTGCTCGTCCTTGCCGTTGTTCATCCCGTCACACAGGTGCACGTGGCTGAGCCTGGACCCGAGGTCGCGGAAGGCCACCGCGGAATCCATGTCGGCGATCGCCGAGTGCGAGAAGTCCCAGGTGACGAACTCGTACGGCTCGGGGATCGGGTTCCAGTGCGGCAGGTACATCTTCGCCTCGCGTCCCCGCGCGCGCCACGGGTACATGTTCTCCACCGCGATCTTCACCCCGTACTCCTCCATGATGCGGCGGATGCCGGTGGCGAACTCGGTGGCATAGGTGCCCTGCCAGCGGAAGGGCGGGTGGGCGACCACGACGTCGCAGCCGACCTCCACGGCCATCGCGGCGGCGGACTCGATCTTGTTCCACGCGGTGCCCCAGACCTGCTGGGTCAGCAGCAGCGTGGGGGCGTGGATGGCCATGATGGGCTGCTCGTAGCGCTCGGCCAGCCGGTTCAGGGCCCGTGCATCCTGGGAGATCTGGTTCCCGGTGACCAGCACCTCAACCCCGTCGTACCCCAGGTCGTGGGACACGGCGAAGGCGTCGTGCACGTTCAGCGGGTAGACCGAGGCGCTGGACAGCGCGACGGGAATGGGGGCGTTGTTGTTGTTGCCTGACTCGACCATGGAACGTGCCCCTTGTCTTTGAGCTAAAGAACGTTGCCGCCGTGGGACATCGACATTGCCGAGGACTGGCCCAAAGCGACTTCTCCGACACCCACGCTACTACTGAGCGGGGCGGTGGAGTCAAAAAGTACGTGATCAAAGCGGCGCAGCATCAAACCCTCGCGCAGCGCCCACGGGCAGATGCGCAGGGACTTGACCTTCAACGCGCTCATGGCCTCCAGGGCGACGATGGCCCCGGCCAGCAGCTGCGGGGCCCGGATGGCCGACACCCCCGGCAGCTCGGCGCGCTCCTCCCAGTTCATCGCGGTGAGCCGGTTGGTCCAGAGCTTCAGCGACTCGGCGCGCAGCACCCGCTTGACGTAGGGGCCCTCCGCGCTGGGAGCCGCCCCGGTGATCCTCGCCAGCGAGCGGAAGGTCTTGGAGGTTCCGGTGACCACGGTGGGCCTCCCGAACTCGGCCAGCTCCGCCACCGGCTCGGCGAGCACCTCGCGCACATGGTTGCGCAGCGCCTTGACCTGTTTGATGGAGGGCGGATCCTCCGGCAGCCATTCGCGGGTCAGCCGCCCGGCCCCCAGCGGCACCGAGTGGGCGGTGGTGGGGAACTCGTCCACCCCCAGGGCGAGCTCGAAGGAGCCCCCTCCCATGTCCAGGTTCAGGATCCGGTCTGAGCTCCAGCCGAACCAGCGGCGCACCGCGTAGTAGGTCATCCCGGCCTCCTGCTCGCCGGTCAGTTCGGTGAGTTGGACACCGGTCTCGGCCACGACCCTCGCGAGCACTTCCTCGCCGTTGGCCGATTCGCGGATCGCCGAGGTGCAGAAGGCCAAAAGGTCCTCCGCATGGTGGTTGATCGCGAATTGCGCGGCCTCGTGCACGAAGTCCAGCAGCTCGGCCTGCCCGGCCTCGTTGATGGCCCCGTGCTCGTCGAGGTACGCGACGAGCGAGAGCGCCCGCTTGTGCGATGCAAAGGGCACCGGGCGGGCGCCCGGATATGCGTCGACCAGCAATAGGTGAACAGTGTTCGACCCGATATCCAGTACGCCCAGCCTCATGGTGTGTCCTTCACGCGCTTGTCGCTTGTCGCTTGCCGCCGCTGCGGCTACTTGCCGGTCTTCTTGGCCGCCGGCTTTTTGGCCGGCGCCTTCTTCGCGGGTGCCTTCTTGGCAGGCGCCTTGGCGGCGGTCTTGCGCTTGACCGGTCCGCGGGCCCGCTTGTCGGCCAGCAGCTCGATGGCCTTCTCCCGGGTCAGCTCCTCGAGCGTGGTGTCGCGCGGGATCGTGATGTTGGTGACCCCGTCGGTGATGTAGGCACCGAAGCGTCCCTCCTTCACCACGATGTTCTTCTCCGAGACCGGGTCAGGCCCGAACTCGGCCAGCGGCGGCACCGCCGCGCGGGCGCCGCGCTGCTTGGGCTGCGAGTAGATCTCCAGCGCCTCTTCGAGGGTGATCGTGAAGATCTCCTCCTCCGAGCCGATGGAGCGCGAGTCGGTGCCCTTCTTCAGGTAGGGCCCGAAGCGGCCGTTCTGCACGGTGATCTCCACGCCCTCGGCATCCACCCCGAGCACGCGCGGCAGCGAGATCAGCCGCAGCGCCTCCTCGAGCGTGACGGACTCCACGGTCATCGACTTGAACAGCGAACCGGTGCGCGGCTTGGCCTTGACGGGCTTCTTCGGCGGCTTCGGCTTGCCGTTCTTGTAGTACTCGACCGGCATGGCGGCCAGTTCCTCGGCCGTGGGCTCCACGATGACCTCGGTGACGTAGGCGCCGTAGCGCCCGTCCTTGGCCACGATGGTGCGCCCGGTCTCCGGGTCGGTGCCGAGCACGTTTTCGCTTGGGCCCTGGTGTTCCATGAGCTCGATGGCCTTCTCGGCGGTGAGCTCGTCGGGGGCAAGGTCCTCGGGAACGTTGGCGCGCTGCGGGTCTGTGCCCTCCGGGGCGTCTGCCGGCAGCGGCTTTTCCAGGTAGGGGCCGAACTTGCCCACGCGCAGCACGATGCCCGGGGCGATGTCGATGGAGTTGATGGCGCGGGCGTCGATGTCGCCCAGGTTGTTGACCACCGATTCCAGGCCGGCCTCGCCGCTTTCCTTGGACCCGAAGTAGAAGTCCTTGAGCCAGGCGGTGCGGCCCTTCTGCCCGTGGGCGATCTCGTCGAGGTCGTCCTCCAGGCGCGCGGTGAAGTCGTAGTCGACGTACTTGCCGAAGTGTTCTTCCAACAAGCGCACCACGGAGAACGCGATCCAGCTCGGGACCAGGGCGCCGCCGCGCTTAGTGACGTAGCCGCGGTCCATGATGGTGGAGATGGTCGGGGCGAAGGTCGACGGGCGGCCGATCTCCCGGGCCTCCAGCTCGGCGACGATCGAGGCCTCGGTGTAGCGGGCCGGCGGGCTCGTGGTGTGGCCGATCGCGTCGATGCCGGTTCCCGCCAGCGGGTCGGCGACCTTCAGCTGCGGAAGCCTTGCCTCTTCGGCGGCCTCGGCTGCCTCTGCCTCGCGGGCGGCGTCGCGGCCCTCCTCGTAGGCGGCCATGAAGCCGCGGAAGGTGATCACGGTGCCGGAGGCGGAGAACTCCGCGACCTGCCCGGTGGTGGCTTCGCCGGCGAGCTTGATGGTCGCGGTGAAGCCCTTGGCGTCGGCCATCTGCGAGGCGACGGTGCGCTTCCAGATCAGCTCGTAGAGCTTGAATTCGTCGGCGGAGAGCTGGGCGCGGACGGTGGCCGGGCGGCGGAAGGAGTCCCCGGCCGGGCGGATGGCCTCGTGGGCCTCCTGCGCGTTGTCGCTCTTGCCCTTGTAGGCGCGCATCTTTGCGGGCACCGAGTCGGCGCCGTAGAGTTCGGCGGCCTGCTTGCGGGCGGCGTTCACTGCCTCGTTGGAGAGGAACACCGAGTCGGTACGCATGTAGGTGATGTAGCCGTTTTCATACAGGCGCTGGGCGACCTGCATGGTGGACTTCGAGCTCCAGCGCAGCTTGCGGGAAGCTTCCTGCTGCAGCGTCGAGGTGGTGAACGGCGCGGCCGGGCGGCGGGTGTAGGGCTTCTCGTCGACCGAGGTGACGGCGAAGTCGGTGTCCTTCAGGCCCTCTGCCAGGGCCGCTGCCTTGGCCTCGTCCAGGTGGGCCACGGCGCCGGACTTGGGCGTCTTCAGCTCTCCGCGGTCGGTGAAGTCGCGGCCGGTGGCAACGCGTGCCCCGTCGACGGAAGAGAGCTTGGCTCCGAAGCTTTCGCCGGCAGTGGTGGCAAAGGTGCCGGTCAAGTCCCAGTAGGAGGCGCTGCGGAAGGCCATGCGTTCGCGTTCGCGCTCGACGACCAGGCGGGTGGCCACCGACTGCACGCGGCCCGCGGACAGGCCGCGGGCCACCTTGCGCCACAGCACCGGGGAAATCTCGTAGCCGTAGAGGCGGTCGAGTACGCGGCGGGTTTCCTGGGCGTTGACCAGGTCGGTGTCCAGCTCGCGGATGTTCTCCATGGCACGGTTGATGCCCTCTTGGGTGATCTCCGTGAAGGCCATGCGGTAAACCGGGACCTTGGGCTTGAGCACCTCGAGCAGGTGCCACGCGATGGCTTCGCCTTCGCGGTCCGCATCGGTTGCGAGGTAGAGCGCGTCGGCGCCCTTGAGCTTGGCCTTGAGTTCGGCGACCCGCTTTTTCTTGTCCGGGTACACCACGTAGTAGGGGTCGAAGTCGTTCTCGACATCCACGGCAAACTTGCCGTAGGGGCCCTTTTTCATTTCCGCGGGCAGATCGGCGGGTTGCGCCAAATCGCGGATATGCCCCACCGAGGCGTCGACTTCAAAGCCCTCGCCCAAGTACTTGGCGATTGACTTGCTTTTTGCCGGAGACTCCACGATGACGAGTTTCATTCCGGTCTTTTCCTTGGCCTTGGCGGGCACAACACTCCTATTAGCAACCAGTGGTGCACCAAAGTGGGCGCACAGCACATTCCCTGCTCTAGGTTAGCCGTATTTTTACGCGCCACGGCAAGCGGCGACCCCAAGACGCGGTTTTCCGCTCCGGGCTACGGTGCTTCAGTGGGCTTGCTCGCCACGGATTTCGGGCAGGAAGGAAAGCATGTAGTAGAGCCTTTCACCGTCGACACCACGTTGCTCGGGTTCGGCCAGGGCTTCGTATTCGTAGAGCAGTCCATAGACCTTGGCGATGAACTCCTTGCGCTGTACCTCGGAGAGGAACACCACGCCGGTGGTCAGCACCGGCGCCCTGTCGGGCTCTGGCTCCTTGCCCACCTTGCGTTCTTTGTCACGGCGCGCGATTTCCGCCGAGAGCCGATCGCGGAACGCGTTGAGCTGCACGTTCAGGTAGGCGTTTTTCGCGCTGGTCGAATCCGAGAGCGAGCCCAGGACAAGCTGGCCGCCGGCGGCCTTCCACCGGCGTTCGCGTCCGTCGCCCTCGCTTGCCGCGCGGACCACGTAGCCATACTTTTCCAGGGCGCGCAGGTGATAGCTCATCGCGCTGGGCGTCAGGTCGCAGCGCGTGGCAAGCTCGGTTGCGGTACGCGTGGATTGCGAGGCAAAGAGTTCCTCGAGGACCGTCAAACGCGCCTCGTGTGCGAGCGCGCGAATGGCTTGCGGGTCGCTGATCGACACCGAGGTGACAGGCATCGGAGACAGGCCACTGCTGGTGGCGCTTGGTCCCGCGGAAGTGTTCTGGCTCATATGAAAAAACTTTAGCGGTTGTTTCGCATCTCCAAAAGGAAGCCACGCTTAATAAGCCGAACAACCCCTTCATGAAGCCGGGAAGAAAACTCCGGATCGCCGCCGCCGATCAGCGACTCCAGGGCACCGACTAGGGACGATACGCTCAAATCCCCGTCGCATGCGGACACGAAGCCGGCAAGGGCGGTATCCAATATTTCCGTTCGCCGCAAACCCGCCCCCTGGCGTAACAAGATCACCCCGGGGTGCTCGGCGCCGGGACGCTGGTGGCGTTCCTCGGTGACGTCCTCGGCCGCCACCAGGTGCAGCTCGCCCACCTCCGTGGCGGCCAGGTCGTCGGCCACCGCAATGTCCCGGGCCAGATACGGGCCGATCGGTTGTTCGATGGGGTATCCGATGGATTCGAAGAGCCTGCCGATGCCTGGGCCATCCGCGGCGGGCCGCCGCAGCCACACCATGCCGAAGCCGATGGCGGCGACGTTGCGGGAGGCAAAATCATCGAGGTAGGCGCCGTACTGCGCGGCGAAGGCCTCCGCATCGCGCCCCTGCGAGGCATCGCGCAGCCAGGTTTCGGCGTACCCGGTGGGGCTGACGACCTCGCGCTGGATGAACCAGGCCTCGGTGTCCCCGGTCAGCCAGGAGCGCGGCCCGGCGCTCCATTCGGGTTCTTCCTCCGGGTTGTCGGTGCCGGTGATTTCCCAGTTGGCGAGCATTTGCGCGGTGCCGCCGGGCTTCAGGATCCCGGGCAAGGTGCGCACGAGGGTTGCGACCAGGGAATCCCCTGGCATGCCGCCGTCGCGGTAGGTGAAGCGCTCGGAGTCGTCCTGGCCGGCCGTGCGCGGCGTGATGACGAAGGGCGGGTTGGAAACCACCAGGTCAAAGTGCTCCCCGGCCACGGGCTCGAGCAGGGAGCCCAGGCGCAGGTCGACACGGGCCGAAAGGTTCCCCGGGTCGATGTCCAGGGCACGGTGGTTCAGCAGCAGGTTGAAGCGGGTGAAGCCCAGCGCCCGGGCGGAGATGTCGGTGGCCACGACCCGTCGGGCGTGCGAGAGCAGATGGAAGGCCTGGATCCCGCAGCCGGTGCCCAGATCCAGGGCGCTCTCGACCTGCGGGCGGACCGTCGTCTGGGCAAGCGTCAGGGAAGCCTGCCCGATCCCCAACACGTGGTCGTGGCGCAGCACGCCGGGACGTTGGTGGGCGCCCAGGTCGCTGGCCACCCAGATCTCGCCGTCCGCATCCGAGGCGTGCGGGCGCAGGTCGATCCGTGCCCGGAGGCTCGCGCTTTCATCGGCATCCTCGACAAGTCCCAGCCGGCGCAGCCCCTCGATTCCCGTCTCGGGGAAGGCGGCGGCAAGCTCGGTCTCGCCGGACACGGCACCCAGCATGAATACCCCGACGATGGTGCCCAGCGCCGTGGGCTCGGGCTGCGCGGCGATGCGGCGCAGTGCCGGGATAAGCTGGTCGCGCATGAGCGCCTCGTGCGCGCTCTCCCCCAGGAACTCCGTGATCGCTTCGTGGACATATTCCGCCCGCCGCAAATCCCCGGCAAGTTGTTCAAGAATCCGGGCATCGTCGCTGCGCGGGGCATCGGGGACCTGGGAAAAGTTTTCGATGGAAGTCACGCTTCCCAGTCTAGCCACCGGGGGAAAACGGAGTTCCGCCCTGCCTATGATTGATTCCATGATCGAGGTCACCACCACTTACTTGCAGCAGCTCTCACCGGGCGATCTTCTCCCTTCTTCCCGCTCCCTGCCGCCCGGAGCACGGATCGAGCGGGTCGCGGCGATCACCCCGGAGTTCAGCAGGTTCCTGTACCGGGGCGTTGGCAGCGGCTGGAACTGGTCCGACCGGCTGTCCCTGACCCGCGCGGCGTGGGAGTCACTGATGCAAACCCCGGGCACCGAGACCCACGTCCTCTATGTCGACGGCGCGCCCGGCGGGTACGTCGAATTGGCCGGTCGCATCGAGGATTCCGGAACCGGGGTGGAAATCAGGTACTTCGGATTGTTCCCGCACTGCATCGGACGCGGACTTGGCGGTGTCCTGCTGACGGAGGGCATTGCTCGCGCGTGGGACCTTGACTCTCGGTTCGGGGGCTTTCCCCCGGTGAGCCGCGTCTGGGTGCACACCTGTTCGCTGGATGGTCCGGCCGCCATCCCCAACTATGAAGCCCGAGGGCTCCGGGTCTTCCGCACCGAGACCGAGCTGGTCGAGCCGGGCGACGGCGCCGCCGGACTTTGGCCCGAGGAATCCCTGGCCTCCTAGCGTCTCGCCCCGCCTGCCGTTCCTGGCTTGCCGGATAGTCCCGGTCTGGCTTCGCCGAGTCCGGTCTGAACGACGTCCGCGGTGTTATCCACAGTTCCCCGCATCGCCCGTCCGCATCGGTGGAATGCGGGTGCATGCTGGTGGGCATGGACACCACCGAGTTCATCGCACTGGCCGCGGGCACCCGCGGCGCCCCGGGACACCCCGTGTCACCGGACGATGAACTGCGCGCCCTGGTCCAGGCCCAGCAAATCACCCGCGAGCTGGCTCGGGCCGTCGCCACACACACCACCTCCCCGACCCGCGCCGCGCTGTTCGCCCGGGTGGCCGAGGACGAGCACCGCGCCGCCGCCCACACCAGGCTGCTGGCCGCCGACACCGCCCGGCGCACCCTGGCCCACGAACTGCCCGAGGACACCTTCGACGCCCTCGCGGCCATCCACCGCGACCCCTCCGGCTACCTCGCCGGCACCACGGCCCTGCCGCAGGACCCCCGCACGGTTCCGACCGGACGACCCGTCTTCCGCGACACCACCGAATTCCTTGCCGGCTTCCTGCACATCGGCTCTTTCGAGGCCCGCGAACGCGTCCACTCCATCGACCGGCTGCTGCCCGGCACCAACATCCACGGCCAACCCGTCCCGCCACGGTTCCCCGTCCTGGCCGGCGACCTCGCCAGCGGCGCCGCCGACCCCGGGCAGATCGGGGCCGCGGCCCGCAAGCTCGAGGCCCTCGCCCCCATCGTCGACGGGCACCCCGACGCCGCCATCCTCGCCGGGACTCTCGAGAACCGGGTCGCCGAGTCCGTACGCCGCGAGGATCCCCGCACCACCGCCAAGCTCCTGGCCGGGATCCAGACATCCCTCGAGAGGGGACCCGAGGACCTGCCCGAGGAGGTGCTGCGCACCCGGACCGGGCTCTTCCACCGCGGGACCACCGGCGGGCTGGGCGAGTTCCTGCTGCGTACCCTGCCGCGGGACACCGAGGCTCTGCTGGCCCTGTGCGCCAGCACCGACAACCCCCGGACCAAGGCCGGGGACCGCGATGGACTCCTGCAACAAGCCCTCGCCGCCAACTCCGTCACCGGCCCCAACGCCTCCAACGCCCAGTCGGCCACCAGCCCCGACGGCAACGGGCCGGCCGCCGGGTTCCCCGACTTCCTCACCGACCCCGCCACCGGCGCCCCGCTCACCGACCCAGAGCCGTCAGGAACCTCTCCCTGGACCCCGACGGAACCGGCTATCCCGCCACCTTGCCCAACGTAAACGGCACGAAGCATGCAGGGAACCCGAACGGTGCCCACAGGTCCGGGTCGCCCGATTCCGGCACCAACGCCACCGCCTACGGCGCCGACGGACTCACCCCGCCCCAACGCCACCTCCAGGGACTGATGAACCTCATCAGGGCCGCCGGGACACCCGCCACCGGGAAAAAGACCACCGGGCTGCCCTCCCCCAAGATCCTCGTCATCGCCACCCTCGACGAGCTCCGCGGACTGGCGGAAAGCCACGGCATCACCACCCACGGCCAACCACTCACCCCCGCCGAACTCCGACAGGCCCTGTGCACCGGAGGCATCCTCCCCCTGGTCATGGGCGGCAAGAGCCAAATCCTGGACCTCGGCCGCGAGGAACGCCTCTTCCCCGACTACATGCGCACCGCGATCATCGGCCTCTACGGCGGCTGCATCTTCCCCGGCTGCACAGTGCCCCCTGAACATTGCGAAATCGACCACGACGACGCATGGGCCAACGGCGGAACCACCAACATCCAAGACGGCCGACCCCTGTGTTCCGGGCACCACCATGCCCGGCACACCGGACTCATCGACGTGGTCCGCGATTCTGACGAGCTCTTCAGCGTCATCCTGCCCATCTTCATGGACCCCGAACAAAAACCGCGGCGCAACGCCCACTGGCGCACCCCTGCACCTCTCTTGTTCTAGTTCTCCGCCCCCGGGCACGAAAAAGGGCGATCCGTCCCAGCAAGAACCGGAGCGAACCGCCCGTGAGGCTTCGCGAACATTGGGTCATGAATCTGGCTGATTCCGAACCCTGGAAACGAGCTACTGCGCCTCGACAAGATCCTTTGCTTCGGCGACGCATTCGGGGCACTGACGCAGTTCGTCGTTGGCGGCACATTCCGCGCAGAAGAGTCGAAGGTTGCGGCAGGACAGGTTGGAGCAATTCTCGAATTTGTTCGTAGGGGCCGAGCAGCACACGCACTTCCCGATGGTCAGGGCATCTTCACTGAATTCCATGTGCATGCGCTTATCGAACACATACAGTGATCCTTCCCACAGACCCTTGTCTCCGTAGGTTTCCCCGTAGCGCACAATGCCGCCCTGCATCTGGTAGACCTCGGTGAAGCCGCGTTTGACCATGAGCGCCGAAAGCACTTCACAGCGGATTCCGCCGGTGCAGTATGTGACGATCGGCTGGTCCTTCATGTCGTCGTACTTGCCCGACTCGATCTCGGCAATGAAGTCATGGGTGGTTTCGACATCAGGCACGATCGCGTTCTTGAACTTGCCGATCTGGGCCTCGAAGGCGTTACGTCCGTCGAAGAACAGAACCTCTTGGCCAGCGGCCTTCTTGGTTTCGACGAGCTCGTGCAGGGCTTCGGGCTTCAGGTGAATTCCGCCGCCCACCACGCCGTTTTCATCAACTTCCAATTCGCCGGGGGCGCCAAAGGAAACAACTTCCTCGCGGACCTTGACCGATATCCGGGGGAAGTCCTCGGCCGAACCCTCCGACCACTTGATGTCCATTTTCTTGAACGCCGGATATTCCCGGGTGGCCTTCACATACGCCTTGACGTCCTTGATCGAACCCCCGACCGTACCGTTGATGCCGTGGCTGGAGATGATGATGCGACCGCGCAGGCCCCACCTCTCCAGCAGGGCTCGCTGCCAGAGGCGCACGACCTCTGGGTCGGCTAGCGGGGTAAAGGCGTAATACAAGACAATTCGGTTCTGCGACACGCTATTAAGGGTATGGCCTAGAATCCACGTGGAGCGCATGAAGTGGCAACCATCACCGGGTGAACGCTGTGTTTCAAGGTTGCAACAGTTCGCCTAAATGCACGGCATGTAGGCAGTTCACGGGGTAGGGTCGGAATATGGGATCTTCTGCAAGCGATGAATTAATTGGTACATGGGTTACGGGCTGGGCTGGTGCAAGAGGCTACGAGAGCAGGCACGAGGGCCGGGTCCATGCCGCCCTGCGCCATGACACCTCGGGTGACTGGGAGTATGTCATTTACGAGCCCTCCAATGAGGAATTGGTGGCCGTTGCCGAGACCCTGCACAAGCACCCCAAGCGTCGACTGACGGCGTTCGCCGACGAAACCACTTCGCTGATCGATGCTGCCAACGCAGCCGGACTCAAGGTACTCAATGCCGATGAGGTCCTGATGGTCACGGAGATGAGCGGCCACGATGTCGAAGAGCCCCGCCCCTACGACGGATTCTCTTTCCAGATCGAACGCGACCAGACCCACGCCTACGTCTCCATCCACCCGGACGAGGATCCCCAAGTCGTGGCCGCCAGCGGTCACGTGTCCGCGGTGAACGGCTACGCCATCTTTGACCGCATCATCACGGCTCCGGATTTCCGCCGCCGTGGCCTGGGCAGCCTGACCATGCGCGCACTGGTCTCCCTGGCCTTGGAACACGATGTCGAGGAAGGGCTGCTGATCGCCAGCATCGACGGGCAACAGCTCTACAAATCCCTCGGTTGGACCGATCTGGGCAACGTCGTACTCTTTGAAGGACGTCAAGAGGCCTAGTCTGCCCCTGCGCCTCGGGAGTGGTGGGCCTCGCTGATGCGAGGCCCACCACTTTCTTTGTGCCCTGGCAACCAGACGTCCCGGGTGATGCCACAATGAAGCAGTGAACGCTTACTCGGAACAGATCGGCCTGCTCGGCCACGGGCCAACACCCCAGGCGCTGCTCCATTCCAGGACCATCGAAGCCAGGGAAGCACTGGCGGGCCCGTGGCCAGACTGGGTGCACCCAGAAGTGCGGACCGCTTTTGAACGCACCGGGGTGGCAACCCCCTGGCTTCACCAGGTGCAGGCCGCCAACCTCGCCCACGAGGGCCATCACACCATCGTCGCGACCGGCACCGCCTCGGGCAAGTCATTGGCTTACCAGCTTCCGTCCCTCAACGCGATCCACACCTCCTCCTTGGAGCACCAGGCCAGCCTCGTCCCGAACGATGCCACGGTGCTCTATCTGGCACCAACCAAGGCATTGGCCGCCGACCAACTCAAGGCCATCGAGGGCTACCGCCTGCCCAGCGTGCGGGCCGCCGCCTACGACGGGGACACCGAGGTCTCGGCGCGGCGCTGGATCCGGGACCACTCGAATTTCATCCTTTCGAACCCCGACATGCTGCATTTCGGGATCCTGCCCAACCACACCTGGTGGGCCCGGGTGTTGCGCCGGCTCAAGTACGTCGTCATCGACGAGGCACATTCATACCGCGGGGTTTTCGGTTCAAACATCGCCAATCTGCTGCGCCGACTTCGCCGGATCTGCGCACACTACGGGGCCGACCCGGTGTTCATCGGCGCCTCGGCAACCAGCGCGGATCCGGCGGCATCATTTTCCCGACTCATCGGTACCGCGGCCCACGAGGTGACCAACGACTTCTCCCCCAAGGGCTCTGTGACCATTGCCCTGTGGGAACCGCCGCTGACGGAGCTGCACGGGGAAAACGGTGCACCGACACGCCGCACTGTCATCGCCGAAACCTCAAACCTGCTGGCCAACCTCGTGTGTTCCCAGGTGCGGACCCTGGCGTTCATCAAGTCCCGCCGCGGCGCAGAGACCATCGCCACGATCACCCGCTCCATGGTGGACCAAGTCCACCCCTCGCTTCCCGACCGGGTGGCAGCGTACCGATCCGGGTACCTGCCCGCCGAGCGCCGGGAACTCGAAAACGCGCTGCGCAACGGGACCCTGCTCGGGGTGGCCTCGACCTCCGCCCTGGAGCTCGGCATTGACGTGGCGGGACTCGACGCCGTGCTGGTGGCCGGCTGGCCCGGGACGCGCGCCTCCTTCTTCCAGCAAATCGGCAGGGCCGGACGCGCCGGCCAGGACTCGCTCGCCGTGCTGGTGGCCAGCGACGACCCCCTGGACACCTACCTGGTCAACCACCCCGAAGCCATTTTCGAGGCCGGCGTCGAGGCCACGGTCTTTGACCCGGAAAACCCCTACGTCCTCTCGGGCCATCTGTGTGCAGCCGCCGAAGAGCTCCCGCTGCGCGTCGAAGACCTTGCAGCCTTCGGACCCACCGCGCAGGGCCTGCTCGAATCCTTGGTGCAGCGCGGATTCCTGCGCCGCCGTCCGGCCGGCTGGTTCTGGACGCACCCCGAGCATGCCGCTTCCATGGTGAACCTGCGTGCCGATGGCGGCGGGCCGGTAAGCATCATCGAAACCGACACCGGCGCGCTGCTGGGCACCATGGACTCTCCGCAAACGCACTACCAGGCCCACAACGGCGCTATCTATGTGCACCAGGGTGCCACCTACGTGGTCGACGAGCTCAACGAAACGGACCACTGCGTCATGGTCACCCGGGCCAACCCCGACTTCTACACCCAGGCCCGGGACATCACCACCGTAGAGGTCATCGAGACCGACCGCTCCGAGGCTTGGGGGCCGATAGCCGCGAATTTCGGGGACGTGGTGGTGACCACCCAGGTGGTTTCCTTCCAGCGCAAGTCGGTCATGAGCAACGAGATCCTTTCCGAGGAGCCACTCGAATTGGAGGCCCGGGACCTTCACACCAAGTCAGTGTGGTTCACCATCCCGGAAAAAAGGTTGTTGGCCGCCGGGATCACCCCCGAGGAGTTCCCGGGCTCCCTGCATGCGGCAGAACATGCCGCGATCGGGCTGCTTCCCCTGGTGGCTTCCAGCGACCGGTGGGACATCGGAGGGGTGTCCACCGCCCTGCACATGGACACCGGGATGCCGACGATTTTCGTCTACGACGGGCACCCCGGCGGCGCCGGTTTTGCCGAGCGCGGCTTCGACAGAGCCCGCACCTGGCTTGGCGCCACACGGGACGCAATCGCCGCCTGCGAATGTGCCACCGGGTGCCCCTCTTGCGTGCAGTCCCCCAAGTGCGGAAACAAGAACAACCCGCTGGACAAGGCCGGTGCCGTTCGCCTCCTCACGGCCATCCTTCAGGAAGCCCAACGGGTGGCCGGGCCTGTCCGAAAGGGATAGGCCCGCACCGCCCGCGGTGGTTCGCCGACGCAGGTTCAGGGCCCGCGCCAGGGTTGCGGCGGCGGTCCGGCCCGTGCCACCGATTTGGCGCGGGTCACCGGCGGCAGCCAGCCCACCGGCGAGACCGCCACATGAACTGCCACCGTCACGATTTCCCCACCGGGTCCCTGCCGCGAACAGCTGGTCAGGGTGGCAGCATTGGCCGTTGCGGTGCTGGCCGCGACACCGCACGGATCCCCCGGCAGCAGCCGGCGGGCGGCGTCTGCCGCTGCAAGGGCCGCCAGGTCAGCGGCCGTGCCTGCCTTCGCGGCGGCCTGGGCAACGGCCGTGAACATCAGCACCACCACCAATGCCAGCGCGGCCACGCACACCACGGACAGCATGAGTACCGTCCCGCTGCCGCGTTCACCGCGCCGGGCCAGGCTCATGGTTGTTGCTCCGTGCGGGCGCGGGCTTCGGCGCGCAGCTGGACCTCGCCAAGCAGCGGCAGATCCACCCCGGAACGAACCACCACATGGCCGTAGCCGCCGCCTTGGCCACAGCTGACGCTGATCCGGCCCCCGGCAATGCGGTGGGCGGTGCCGACGGCCTCACCGGGATCGGAACCGCGCGCCAGTTCCCTGGCCGCGGCGCTGGCCGCCTGCTGAATACGCACCTGCTCACCTCCCACGGCCCCGGCCCCGGCGACCACGGCCAGCAGGATGGCCACGGCCGGCAGCAGCACGGCCACCTCGGCCGTGCTGCTGCCGGCCTGCGAATTCCTGGCCACGGCGTCTACCCCTTTTCGCCTAGAAGGTGAGGGCCTGGCGGATCAGGCCCATCAGCAGTCCCCGTACATCCCCGCTGGAGAGGATGCTCACCAGCAGTCCGGCGAATGCCACGGCGGCCAGGGTGACGATGGCGAATTCGGCGGTGGTGCTGCCTTCCTCGTCGTTGAGCGCGCCGGGTGTCGGCTCGGCGCGGTCTTGCAGGTCGATGTGGCCCGGGGCGGGGGCGATGTAGTTGTCCATGGTGTTGTCCTTTGCTTGTGCTTGGAGTTCTGGTTGCTCCTGGAGGGGGACGGGACTGGCCGCGAGCCCTGAAGTTGGACCGTGGCGGCTCCCGATTCGAGTGTGGGCTTTTGTTCACGGGCCCCGGGAGGGGTCGTGGCCCCGCTGGGGATAAAAGTGGTCGGCGGGGCAGGTCGCCCGGGAAAAGGGCCTGGCCTCGGTGCGGGAAAGAGCCGGCCACTAGAATTGCGGCATCAGGGAGATCACCACCGGCACCACTCCCAGGGCGATGAACGCCGGAAGCGCACACAATCCCAGCGGGACCACCAGCTTGATCCCGAACTCCGCACCGCGCGCCTCCGCCTCCCGCACGCCGCGTTTGCGCGTGGCGGCAGCGGTGGAGCGCAGCAGTGCCGCCGCCGGGGCGCCGGAGAGCTGGGTGAAGCGCAGGGACTGTTCGAGCTCGCCGACCGGCCCGGTGCCCTGTCCCCAGGCCCTCTCCCACCCGACGTTCAGGTCCAGGGCACGCGAGACACGCAACAGCGAGCCGTACCCCGGGACGTTGGTGCCGATGATCTGCAGCACTGCCCGGATCGGGAGCCCCGATTCCAGCAGCGTGGCACACATTTCAAGCACCAGCGGCACTGGTTCCGCGGGCGCCTCCGGGTGCTTCCGGGCAACTGCCGACCTCCTTCCGCGCGGCGGAGCCGAGACACTGACGGGTGCGGTAAAGCCGACCCACACCGCGGCCCCGGCCAGCAGCACCGCGACCATGGTCCCGATCACGAGGGCACCTTGTCGGAGATGGCGCGCAGCATCCGCGCGCACCAAAAGCGGTTCCCCAGCCAGAGGCACACCCCGCAAACCAGCGCCACCCTGCCCACTGAATGCGTTGTGAGCACCGCCAGCGGGTTGATGCCCAGCAATTGGCCCAGTCCCAGCCCGATCCCGGGCAGGTAGGTCAGCAGCCTGCTCGTTGCACGCGGTCCGGAGAGCGCGGCATCGAGGGCACGGTGCATGTCTGCGGCGGTCTCGGCCTCCTCGGCCAGCGTGTCAAGCAGGTCCGCGAGCGCTGCGCCCGATTCCTCGCTGACGGCAAAGCACCAGGCCAGGCGCTTCCATAGCCGCCCGTGACTCGCGTTGGCATCCGCGTGTGCCGCCAGTCCCTCCTGCAGGGTTCCGCCGGTGCGCCATTGGGCCAGGGCCCTGGTGCACCCGGTGTGGATGTCGGCTGCCGTGCGGGTGGAACCCGTGGCCCAGATGGTTGCCAGCAACCCGAAGGCAGCTGCCGGGCCGGTGCCGGCGCGCAGCATGGCGGCGAGTTGGCGAACCAGCTTGGCATAGTCCTCGGCGTCGGTGGCCGGGTTTGCCCGCTGGCGGCGCACCCGCTCCGGGCGGCCACCCCCGGCCGGGAGCGTGAGGGTGGGATTTCCGGGCGCCAGCCACAGCCAGGTCGCAGCCCCCAGAAGGACAACCGCACCGGCGAGGATCACCATGGGCTTTCCTCCCCCGCTGCCTTCAGCCGTGTCCTGAACCAGTCAAGGGCTTCGGGGTCGCCGTCCCCCGTTCCGGTTTCCCGGATCATGCGCACGGAAAGCATCCCGGCCTCGGTGAGGACCACCCGGCCCAACTGAACCGGCCTGCGGACGCCGGTGGCAGGATCCCGCCAGACGTGGATGAGCACGTCCAGGGCGCTGGCCGCCTGCAGCGCGGTGGCGGCCGCGTCCATGGATGCAAGCGCCCCCATGGCTGCCAGCCGGGCGGGGACAGCAGTGACGCTGTTGGCATGCACCGTGCCCGCCGCCCCCTCGTGCCCGGTGTTCATCGCGCCGAGGAACTCACGCACCTCCGCTCCCCGGCATTCGCCGACCACCAAGCGGTCCGGGCGCATGCGCAGCGCCTGGCGAACCAGGGTGTCCATCCCGATTTCGCCGGCTCCCTCCACGTTCCCGCCGCGGCTTTGCAGTCCCACCAGGTGCGGGTGCGCCGGTGCGAGTTCTTGGGAGTCCTCGACCACGATGATCCGCTCGTCGCCCGGGACCCGGGCAAGCATGGCGGCAAGCAGCGTGGTCTTCCCTGCCCCGGTGCCCCCGGACACCAGGAAGTTCAGCTTCGCGGCCACGATAGCACCCAGCGCGGCCAGCCAGCCGGGGTCGTCGACGAGTCTCTCCAGCCGCTGGTTGCGGTTGCCCTTGATGCGGATGGACAGCAGCGGGCCGCCGGTGGAGATCGGGGGCAGCACCGCGTGGATGCGGTAGTTGCCCAGCGAGACATCGACGAAGGGCTGGGCGTCGTCCAGACGCCGTCCGCCCGCGGCGGCCAGCCGCACCGCCAGGGCGCGGATTTGTTCGGGGTTGGTGAAGGCGAGTTCCGCAGCGTGCAGCCCGGCGCTTCCGTCCACCCAGACCTGTCCTCCGGCGTCGATGAGGATGTCGGTGGTCCCGGGGACCTGGGCGAGGCGTTCGAGGATCCCCAGCCCGTGGATGTCGTCGCTGAGGCTGCGCAGCATCTCGGTGCTGCTCGCCGCGCCCATGACGCGCCCCGAGGCCCGCACCGCCGAGGCCAGGTCCACCTCGCTGAGCCCGCCGCCCTGCCCCATCGCCCGCAGCCTCACCTCCTCCAGGACCCGGGCGGGGGCGGCCGGTTCCTGTGCCCGGGCCGGCGGCCTGGCTTCCCAGCGCCTCCGCCCCCGTCGCACGTTCCCGGGCAACGGCCCCGGCGACTGCTCTGGCCCGCTCATGCCGCCTGACCCGTTTCCGATTCCGATTCCTGATGGCGGCCGTTGCCCTGTCCCAGCGCCGCCACGTTGCGTCGCAATGAGCGGCGGACCAACACGTTCATCAGCGAACCGTCCGCGGCACCGCGGGCGATGGCACGGCGGGGCGCGAAATACCCGCCGAGCTCGATTCCCGCCCGTTGCGCCAACAAGCGGGTGTCGATCCCGGCGGCAAGCCTGCCCGTGAGGATCAGCCTCCAGTCCCCCGCGCGCTCCCCCAGCCGTCGTCCGGTCCCGGCCCCCGCGTTGACGGACCTGGCCGCGAGCAACAGCAGCCGGGTGTCCGCCAGCGCCGCCATGGACGCGGGGACCCCGGTGACGTGCCCCGCGTCGATGACGATGTGCTCGTAGATGCGCCGTGATGCGGCCAGCACCTCGGCCAGCAGTGCCTCGGACGGCACGAAGCACCCGGGGTTCCGCACCCAGGAAAGCACCGCGGTGCCCTGGGACAGCGGCAGGATCTCGGCCAACTGGCCCGGGGAGAGCTGGCCGCGGGAATTTTCCAGGTCCTCCCAGCCCAGACCGTCAGGTTCCCGCGCCTTGAGCACCGGCCACAGCCCGGCAGAATGCGGGTCCGCGTCCAGCAGCAGGGTGCGGGATCCCTCCAGCGTCGAGGTGGCGGCAAGCAGGGCGGCGAAGGTGCTGGTCCCGGCCCCGCCGCCTGCCCCGGCCACGAGCGTGAGGTGGGCGCGTCCGGAGTGCAGCCCCAGCTCCCCCAGGTATTCACCGAGCCACGCCGCCGCCGCGGGCAACACCGCCACGCGGGCCCCGGGGCAGGTGGCGGCCGCGCGCCAGAGCACGTCCTGGTGTTCCTCGGCCCCGACAAGGATGAGCGTGGAGGCAGCCAGGCGGGAGCCGACTTCCGCCACGGCGTCCTGGCCCACCAGGATCACCTCGTCGCGATAGGCCGCGGCCTGTTCCACGTCCCGGCAGGGCAGCAGTTGGACCCCTGCCCCCACCGCTATCGAGGCCAGCACCTGGGCCAGTTCCACGTCGCGGCTGAGCAGGATGCAGCGGGCCAGTTCCGCCGGCCTGGACCCCGCACGAACACCCGGGACATCGGCTGAAACCGCGCGCTTCGCCTCGACGACTCCCGGTTCCCGGACCGGTTCCCGCCCGGGTAGCGGTTCCGTCGTCTCGGCGGATTCCGGCGCCGGGCCCGGCAACCGCTCCGGCACCGGGGCAGGTAACGTCCCCCGGACATCCTGCCTCACGCGGGCGGCCCGCAGTGCCGGAAGCTGCAGGGTACGCTGGCCCGCCGCGGGCAGCCGGGCCACAAATCGCATCTCGTCGTTCATGCCTTCCAGCGTGGTGCCCGGGCGGTTCTTCGGTGAAGTCCCCCGGATGCAGGCGGAGGACAACCACGCCGGAGCCCGGTCGCCCGATGTGCGGGAAAGCGGGACAGACCGCGCCGGCGGCGGGGCCGGGGAAGAAACTGCGAGAATGGAGCGTGCAGCAATTTGCGGTAGTGGCCTCCCACTCCATGTCCCAGCCCGAGTCCGAAGCCGGTTCGGCCACCGCCGTGGTGCAGCTCGTCGATGCCGCGGGCACCGCCCTGTTGCCCCCGGTGCAGGTGTACGGCAATTCCCTGCCGGTCGTGGTGGCGGAGCTGGAGGCCGCCAGGAAGCCGCGCTGGGTCTTCGACTCGGTGCATTCCTGGTACCCGGGGCTGCTGGCCGCCGGGGTGCACATCGAGCGGGTCCACGACCTGGGCCTGGTCCGCGCGATCCTGCGCAATGCGCCCTATGCGGTGCCGGGTGGCTACCTCGAGTCCATCCGCAGCCAGGCTGATCCCTCCGCCGCGGCGCCCGCGCACCTGCTTCCCCCGGCGCGGGTCTCCGAGAACCAGGGAGAGCTGTTTTCCGAGCCGAAGGACCAGTCCGGGGCGCTGGAAAACCTGCTGGCCGAGTTCCTCGCCCAGCGCGCCTGTGTGCCTGACACCGAGCGCGGTGCGAGGCTGGGCCTGTTGCTGGCCGCCGAGTCGGCCGGCGCGCTCATCGGCGCCGAAATGACCCATGCGGGGGTGCCGTGGGACGTGGCGGAGCACCACCGGCTGCTCGCCGAGGCACTGGGCCCGCCGGTTCCGGCCGGGGTGCGCCCGCCGCGGATGGAGGAACTTGCCGCCGAACTGCGCCGGCTGCTCGATGCCCCGACGCTGAACCCCGATTCCCCGGCCGAGCTGCTCAAGGCCATGAACCGCGCGGGCATTGCGGTGTCCAACACCCGCGCCTGGGAACTGACGGAGATCAAGCACCCGGTCATCGAGCCGCTGCTGGCGTACAAGAAGGTCGCCCGGCTGGCCAACGCCAACGGCTACGCGTGGGTGGACCGCTGGGTGCATGACGGGCGCTTCCGCCCCGAGTACATCGTCGGCGGGGTGGTCACCGGGCGCTGGGCCTCGCACGGCGGCGGGGCGCTGCAGATCCCGCACCAGGTGCGCTCGGCGGTGCGCGCGGATCCCGGCAAGGTGCTGGTGGTCGCGGATGCCGCGCAGCTGGAGCCGCGGATCCTCGCCGCCCTGTCCCGCGACGAGGCGCTGGCCGCCGCGGCCCGTGGCCGGGACCTCTACCAGGGCATTGCCGATGCCGGGTTCGGCGGGGACCGGGCCCACGCGAAGATTGCGATGCTCGGGGCGATGTACGGGGCGACGACCGGGGAATCGGGCCGGCTGATGCCCAAGCTCAAGGCCACCTACCCGCGGGCCGTGGGACTGGTGGAGTGGGCGGCGGCGCAGGGGGAGGCAGGCGCCGCCGTCGCCTCGTTCCTGGGCCGCGGCACCCCGCCGGCGCCCGCGCAGTGGCTCAAGGCCAGGTCGCGGGCCTCCTCCGAGGCCGAACAGCGCGCAGTGGAGGCCGAGGGGCGTTCGCGGGGCAGGTTCACCCGCAACTTCATCGTCCAGGGCACCGCGGCGGAGTGGGCGCTGTGCTGGATGGGCGAGCTGCGCCGGCGGCTGAACGCTGGCCGGGAGGCGGGGGTCGATGCCGGGGCGCTGGTGTTCTTCCTGCACGATGAGATCATGCTCCACGTCCCGGCCGCGCAGGCCGACACCGCGGTGGCGCTGGTGCACGAGGCGGCACGGGCCGCCTCCGCCCTGCTCTTCGGGCAGATCCCGGTGGACTTCCCTGTCACCGCGGTCGTCGTGGATTCCTACGACCAGGCCAAGTAGCGCCCGGGTCCGCCGGCGCCGGGCCGGGCTGCGTCAGGTCGCGCGCCGGTCGCCGACGGCCACCTGCACCTCGCGGCCCGCGTCCCAGGGCAGCGTCCAGCCCAGCTCGTTGAAGATCCGATCCAGCAGGATGCCGGTGAAGCCCCAGATGAAACCGCCCGCCACGTCGAAGGCGGGGGCGCAGAAGCGCTGCCCGTCGCGCTCCACGACCGCCGAGACCCGGTTGGCGGGGTCCAGCAGGTCGGCCACCGGGGCGCGGAAGACGGTGGAGGACTCGGCGGTGTCCACCACGAACACCTCCGAGGGCGCGTGCCACCAGCCGATGACGGGGGTGACGATGAAGTTGGTGATGGGCAGCTCCGCGTCGGGCAGCACCCCGAGGATCTCCACGCCGTCCGGGTCCAGCCCGGTTTCCTCGCGGGCCTCGCGCAGCGCCGCGGCGATCGCGTCCTCGTCCTCCGGGTCCACCTTGCCGCCGGGGAAGGCGACCTGGCCGGCATGCTTGCGCAGCGTGTCGGCGCGGGTCACGAAGAGCACGTCAAGGTCCTCATGGACCGAGGCCACGTCGGTGGCCGCCGGGACGTCGTCGAGCCGGCCGAAGAGGATCAGCACCGCCGCGTGCCGGGCGCTGGCCGGGTCCAGCGGGTTGAAGACCCAGCTCTTGGGCATCTTGGTCGCCAGTTCCGGGCCCCGGCCGGCAAGGTGCGCCTTGGCCTCGATCATGGCCAGCAGTTCGCTGCGTACGCTCATGCTTCCAGACCATACCCCTCGGCGCGCAGCTCGCGGCGCGTGGCCCCGGCGCGCATCTTCTCCAGCAGTTCCCCGCGCCCGGGCGCCAGCTCGTACTTGAGCAGCTTGGCGGCCTTCACCTCGTCGGTCTCGCCCTCCCCGTAGGAGGGGCAGAGCGTGGCCAGCGGGCAGGCGCCGCAGGCGGGCTTGCGCGCGTGGCAGACGCGGCGGCCGTGGAAGACCACGCGGTGGCTGAGCATCGTCCAGTCCTTCGGCTCGAAGAGCGCACCGACCTCGTGCTCGATCTTCACCGGGTCGGTTTCCCTGCTCCACCCAAAGCGGCGGGCCAGGCGCATGAAGTGCGTGTCGACGGTGATGCCCGGGACGCCGAAGGCGTTCCCCAGGACCACGTTGGCGGTCTTGCGCCCCACCCCGGCCAGGGTCACCAGGTCCTCGAGCCGCCCGGGTACCACCCCGTCGTACTCGTCGACGATGCGCGCGGACAGCGCCAGCAGCGAGGTCGCCTTGGCCCGGAAGAAGCCGGTGGGCCGGATCAGCTCCTGCAGGGCCGCCGGCTCCGCCTGGCTCATGGCCAGCGGGTCCGGGTACGCGGCAAAGAGCGCCGGGGTGATCGCGTTGACCCGCACGTCGGTGGTTTGGGCCGAGAGCACGGTGGCCACCAGCAGCTCGAAGGCGTTGGTGAAGTCGAGCTCGGCGACGGCATACGGGTAGGCCTGCGCCAGGACCCGGTTGATCTTGCGGGCCCGCCGCTTGCGCCCCAGCGGGCTCTCTTCGCTGTGCACGCCTATTTTTCCGGGAACTGCAGGTCGTCCAGGTTGCGCAGCACGGCCGGCCGCCCGTCGGCGAGGTTGATGAGGTATTCGGTGCCGCGGTCCTCCAGGCACAGGATCCAGGTCCCCGGGTTCAGCGTGGAAAGCATCGTGCCGTTGCCCGGGTGGAAGACCGGGCGCGGGTGGTTCAGCGCAAACCAGAAGCTGGCCGCCTCTTCCGCGTGGCCGTCCTGCCCGTGCGCCTCGGCCTTGGCCCCGAAGGAGGATTCCGACTCGGCCTTGGCGCGTTCGACGGCCGCCTGGTGCGCGGCGATGTCAGCCCGCGACAGTGCTGCGGTGGCCTTGATGTCGGTGCCGGCCCGCGGCGTGGCCATGGTGGCCGGGTGCGCGGAATCCTGCGTGCGGTCATCCGGTGCCGGGGCGTCGACATCCGCGGCCTCGGGCGACCCGAGCTCGGGATCCGGCATGGATTCGGCAGCGGCGTCGACGTTGCCGGCCCGATCCGCCGCGGGCTTCGCGGCGTCCCCGGACCTCGAGGATCGGCCCGGCGTCGAGGAATCCCCTTCGGCGGAAGGGGATTCCTGGGCAGGTGCCGGGGTCGACGGCACCGAGCCGGCGTAGGCAGCTTCGGCAGCGGTGCGCGGCTTGGCAGCGGATTCCGGTTCGGATTCCGCTGCATCGGCCGCATCGGCGACCGACTTCCATTCCGTGAGCGGATGCGCCGCGTCCGTCGCGTCCTGGTTGCCGTGGGAGGTCACGCTTCCGGCCGCCCGGGCGTCCGGCGTCGCGGCTGGGGCCTCGTCCGCGCCCGTTCCGGGCGCCTCGGTGTTCACCCCTGCCGGGGCCGCGTGCTCGGCGCCCCGGGCGTCGGGGGTGCCGGAGGCATTGGCTGCCGGATCCCGGCGCTGCGCAGCTGCGGGGGAAGAATTGTGGGCCGCTCCAGCTCCAGCACCCGCGGCTGCGGCTGCGGCTGCGGCTGCGGCTGCGGCACCGGCGGCGGGAGCCGCTGCGGAGGAAGTTTCCCGGCGACCCTCGGGCTTGCCGGTCACCGGGGTGGCGGGCCGGCCGGCCGATGCGCTGCCGGCGCTACCGGCACTGCTGGCGCCAAAGCCCTCGGATTCCGCATCGGAATCGGCATCGGTTCCAGCGGCCTGCGCCGCCGAAGTCTTGGTGGCCCATGCCACCGGGTGCACGTCGGACCCAAGCACCGAGTCACCGCCGGAGACGAAGTCGCGGCGGAAGATCCCCAGGTAGGTGGCAAGCGTGGTGCCGGCAATCATTGCCAACGCGCCAACCAGCCCGATCAGGTATGCCGGCGACATGGTGGCCACGTAGGAGTTGAAGAAGTAGGCGGCGGCGAACAGTGCCACCACCGACCCGGCCTGGTCCAAGCTCAGCGAGGCAATGCGGACCCGGGTGCGGCCGGTAAGCCGGCGCCACAGGAATCCGGCGGCGATGCCGAGGGGCAACAGCAGCGCGACGAAGAGGTGGAAGGGCAGGCCCGGGAAGATCCACACGTTCACCGAGACGGCCTTGGTCCACGGAATCGGGACCAGCGATCCGACGAGCACCAAGACCCCGCCGACCACGACGAGGGCGTCGCGCATCGTCAGCGGCCCGACGACCGGCTTGAGCGCGTGTCCGGGCTGTGAACCCTGTGCCTTTGAGTGCACCTTATCCATGTGAAGACCCCGCTTCTGCTATGTGTTGCATTCTGTCCCTGCACCGGCAACCGGCATGCGATCCCCGCAGCGCCCGTGTAACGGGCGGCCGGTGTCCGGGTTCCGCGGGAATGGCAATGGCTACTGACAACCCTATCCGCGCGACGGCGCCGCTGGCACGTTTTGCCACCCCGGGTCGCTTTTCGCGTTGCTCTGGCCAGTGGGCGCCACATTCGCGGCCTGCCCTGCCCCGGGCCCCATGCCCCCAACCACTGATCGCGCACGGGGCGCCGCTCGGCGCACAATCACCACCCTCCACTGTCATACTTGTGACGGGCCACACCCCAGCCCTCCGTGCGGCTGTAACCTGAATCACAAGACCCATTTGTTTGTTATTGGAAGGACCGAAACCCGTGTCGGATACCCACACCCCCACGCTTGACAACCTCTCCCATGAAACCCGCGCCTTCGCCCCGAGCGCGGAATTCGTGGCCAACGCCATCGGGAAGCCGGAACAATACGCGGCGGCCCGGGCGGACCGCCTGGGATATTGGGCCGACACCGCCCGGGATGTCCTTTCCTGGGACACCGACTTCACGCAGGTCCTGGACTGGTCGCAGGCCCCGGTGGCCAAGTGGTTCGCCGACGGCAAGGTCAACGCCGCCTACAATGCACTTGACCGCCACGTCGAAAACGGGCTCGGCGACCGCGTCGCCATCCACTTCGAGGGCGAGCCGGGCGACACCCGCACCTACACCTACGCGCAGCTCACCACGGCCGTGAAGCAGGCCGCCAACGCCTTTGAGTCCCTCGGCGTGGCCAAGGGCGACCGCGTCGCCGTCTATCTGCCGATGATCCCGGAGGCAGTAATCACGATGCTGGCCTGCGCCCGCATCGGCGCGATCCACTCGGTGGTCTTCGGCGGCTTCTCCGCCGACGCGCTGCGCAGCCGCATCGACGACGCCGAGGCCAAGCTCGTGGTCACCGCCGACGGCACCTGGCGCCGCGGGAAGCCCTCGGCGCTGAAGCCGGCCGTCGACGAGGCGCTGGCCAAGGAGGGCCACACCGTCCAAAACGTGCTCGTGGTCAAGCGCAACGGCCAGGACGTCGCCTGGAACGATTCACTGGACAAGTGGTGGTCCGAGACCATCGACACCGCCGACGTCGAGCACACCGCGGTGGGCCACGAGGCCGAGCACCCGCTCTTCGTGCTCTACACCTCCGGCACCACCGGCAAGCCCAAGGGCATCATCCACACCACCGGCGGCTACCTGGTCCAGGCCGCCGCCACCCACCGCGACACCTTCGACCTGCACCCCGAGTCCGACGTCTTCTGGTGCACCGCCGACATCGGCTGGGTCACCGGCCACTCCTACGTCACCTACGCCCCGCTGATCAACGGCGCCACCCAGGTCATGTACGAGGGCACCCCGGATTCCCCGCACCAGGGCCGCTGGTGGGAAATCATCGAAAAGTACGGCGTCACCATCCTGTACACCGCCCCCACCGCGATCCGCACCTTCATGAAGTGGGGCCGGCAGATCCCGGACTCCTACGACCTGTCCTCGCTGCGCGTGCTCGGCTCGGTGGGCGAACCCATCAACCCCGAGGCGTGGATGTGGTACCGCGACGTCATCGGCACCAACAACGGCAAGAACGGGGAACGCAAGGAACACCCGACCCCGATCGTGGACACCTGGTGGCAGACCGAGACCGGCGCGCACATGATCGCCCCGCTGCCCGGCGTCACCGCCACCAAGCCCGGCTCCGCGCAGACACCGGTCCCCGGCATCACCGTGGACGTGGTCGACGAGACGGGTGAATCGGTCGGCAACGGCGAGGGCGGCTTCCTGGTCATCCGCGACCCGTGGCCGGGGATGCTGCGCGGCATCTGGGGCGACATGGACCGCTACAAGGAGACCTACTGGTCCCGCTTCGAAGGCATGTACTTCGCCGGCGACGGCGCGAAGAAGGACGAGGACGGGGACATCTGGCTGCTGGGCCGCGTGGACGACGTCATGAACGTCTCCGGGCACCGGCTCTCCACCACCGAGATCGAGTCCTCCCTGGTCGCCCACCCGTACGTGGCCGAGGCCGCCGTGGTCGGGGCGAAGGACGAGACCACCGGCGAGGCAGTTGTCGCGTTCGTGATCCTGCAGATCGAGCCGGAGGCCGGCGAGGACGTGGTGGCCACGCTGCGGGCCCACGTCGGCAAGGACATCGGCCCGATCGCCAAGCCGCGCCACATCCTGGTGGTCCCGGAGCTGCCCAAGACCCGCTCGGGCAAGATCATGCGCCGCCTGCTCAAGGACGTCGCCGAGGGCCGCGAGGTCGGCGACGCCACTACGCTGGCGGACAACACCGTGATGACGCAGATCGCCGATTCGATGCGCAAGTAGCGCTCCGGCGGCAACCACCGGCGGGCGGGGGAAGGCTTCGTGCCCTCCCCCGCCCGAGTCATTTAACGCCAAACCGGCTTGCCGCCTCTTCCCGCACGGCCCCGCCTGCATAAGGTGGAGACATGAGTGAAAAAACACCCGCGCGCATCCTGGTCCTCAACGGCCCGAACCTGAACCTTCTGGGCACCCGCGAACCGGAGGTCTACGGCCACGAAACGCTGGCCGATGTCGAGGAACTCTGCCGCACCGCCGCCGCGGGGGCGGGCTACGAGGTGGAGTTCCTGCAGTCCAACCACGAAGGCGTGCTCCTGGACGCGATCCACGCCGCCCGCGGCCAGGTCGCGGGCATCGTGTTCAACCCCGGCGCGTTCACCCACACCTCCGTCGCCCTGGCCGACGCCATTTCCGGGGTCCAGCTGCCGGTGGTCGAGGTGCACATCTCCAATGTGCACCGCCGCGAGGCCTTCCGCCACCATTCCTACATTTCCCCGGTTGCCGCCTCCATCATTGTGGGCGCGGGCGTCAATGGGTATGTTTTGGGCATCCAGCAACTCATCCACCTCGCCGGGAAGTAGCCCCGCCGGCGGGCATAAACCCTTAAGGGGGCAGTGACGATGGGGACCGAAGCCACACCCGACGTCGGCGTCGCCGAGCTGTACCTGGAATATGCGCACCGCTGGTTCACCGGGAACAGCGAGCTGTACCGGCAATGGGCCGAAGGCGTCGCCGAGAGCGCAACACTGCCGGAACTCATTGCCGGGCTGCCCGCCCCCAAGCGGCAGCCAAACCTGGTCTTTGCCGCGGCACGCTTCCACGGCTGCCCGGACGAGCCGTTTGGGTTCCTGGAGCGCTACCTCCGCACGCACTGGCCGGCGATCCGCTCAATCATCATGGGCCACGCCACGCAGACCAACGAGGCAGGTCGCTGCGCCACGTTGCTGCCAGCCCTGGCCATGGTGGCCGCCCAGGAACAGCGCCCCCTGGCGTTGATCGAGGTCGGCCCCTCGGCGGGCCTGTGCCTGCTGCCCGACCTCTACTCCTACTCCTACGACGGGGCCCCTGCGCTCGGCACCGGCTCCCCGTTGCTGCGCTGCTCCACCACCGGAAATCCCCCGCTCCCGCGGGCGCTGCCCGACATCGCCTGGCGGGCCGGGGTCGACCTGAACCCGCTTGACGGCACTGACCCGGACACCGTGGCGTGGCTGCGGGCGCTGGTCTGGCCGGGACAGGAGGAGCGGCTCGCGCAGCTGGACGCCGCCCTGGCGACCCTGGCCGCGCTGAAGTCCGGCATCCTGGAAGGGGTTGCCGGGCCGCCGCTGCTGCTGGCCGGGGACCTGAACGAACGCGTTGCCGATTTGGTGGATGCGGCCCCGAGACACGCGGTTCCCGTGGTCATGCATTCGGCGGTGCTCGCCTACCTGGACGAGGCGCGGCGCTCCGCCTTTGCGCAGACGATCGCCTCGCTGGGCTGCCGCTGGATTTCCAACGAGTCGTTCTTCATGGATGCCTCGAACCAAACCCGCGGGGGCACCGACGCGAACCGCTTCATCCTGTCGCTGGACGGCGTTCCGCTGGCCCGCACCGGCCAGCACGGCGCGCAGCTCGACTGGCTTTGAGCCGACGCCACCGCCGCCGGCCCGACGGCTTCTAGTGCGGCGAGCAGGCTCCGGTCGGAACCGAATCCCGGGAGCGTTCGGACTTCTCCAGCGCGGCATCGATCTCCTCGAGGGCCAGGGCGTAGCCGACGTCGGCGCCTCCCTTGGCCTTGGCAAAGACCATGCCAACCACGCGGCCCCGGGAATCGAGCATGGGCCCTCCGGAGTTGCCCTGCTCGACCTTGGCGGCCAGCTGGTAGATCCGCAACGGGGTGGGTTCGGCGCCGTAGATGTTCTGGATCGATACGGTGCTCAAGGATTCGACCACCGCTCCCAGGGCGCGGAACGACCCGCCGCCGGGGTAGCCCAGGAATGCGGCGGTGTCGCCGCGGCCAAGGTCGGTGCCGCGCTCCAGCGGCTCCAGGCCAAGTCCGCCAACCTCGAGGACGGCAATGTCCGCGACCGAGTCGAAGTACACGACGCTTCCGGAGAGCACGCGGCCATCCTGCGTTGTCACGGACGGCTCGGTGATGCCGGCAACCACGTGCGCGTTGGTCATCACGCGGTCCGGTGCGAAGACAAAGCCGGAACCGGACTGGTTGACACCGCAGGCGTAGGCGGTGCCAATGATCTTGACGACGGACCCCGCGGCCGCCTCGATCCCGCTCCCAAGGTCCTCCGCCTCGGGAACCTCGACGGCGACCTTGGGGGCGAATGGTTCGAAGAGCTCGGGAAGGGTTTGGCCCATGACCTGGGCGCGTGCCTGGGTGACGAAATTGGTGATCGGTTTCGGGGTCCAGGCCTGGATCGTGGTCAGGACCCGTGAATCGGCGACTTGCTGGGAAACCCAGGGCACGCCCATGGTCGCGGCGGAGAGGGCGATCGCGGAGATCACCAGGGCGGCCATGACGGTGTTGGCAACGCCGCCCAGCAGCCTATCAAAGGACTTCAGGACAGGGAAGTTCAGCCATAAGCGGATTCTGGATCCGATGGCCATGCCGATGCCCTGGCCAATCAGAATAAAGATCAGCCCGGCGGCCACAATCCAGAAGATTCGCCATCCCGGGTTGGTCACCCACGTCGATACCAGCGGGATTCCGTAGAAGGCCGCGGTTCCGCCGGCCAGGAAACCGACGATCGCGCCGAGCGTTACAAAGAAGCCTTTACGCAGGCCAGAAGCCAAAAAGCTGATCAATGAGATGATGAGCAGCAGGTCCAACCATGTCAATCCCAACATTCAGTTTGGACTCCCGCCCTTCATACCGTGTTGACCGGCCCAAATGCGGCCCAAAACACTATTCGATGCCCCGAGTCTAGTCGGGGCAACGGTTCGATGCCCGCGATTCTAACCACATTTAGCCCGATTTGGCGTGTGGAAGCTGTCACATGGGCAAACCGTACGGCACAATTAGATGAGCGCTAACGACAGTTGACAGGAGATTTTATGGACATCGAGGTACTGCGCCGAGCACCACTCTTCGCTTCATTGAGCGACGAGGTGTTCTCTGCACTGACTGAAGAACTATCCGAAGTGGATCTGTCCCGTGGCGCCTCGGTGTTCCGCGAGGGCGACCAGGGCGACCAGCTCTACTTCATCGTTTCGGGCAAGATCAAGCTGGGGCGCACCTCCACGGACGGTCGTGAAAACCTCATTGCCGTTCTCGGCCCGGGCGAATTGTTCGGCGAAATGGCCTTGTTCGACCCAAGCCCGCGCAACGCCACCGCCACCGCCGTCTCCGAGACGCGTCTGGCCGGCCTGCGCCACGAAAACCTGCGCAAGGTCATCCTGACCAGCCCGGAGGTTTCGGTCCAGTTGCTGCAGGCCCTGGCCTCGCGCCTGCGCCGCACCAACGAGTCGCTGGCCGACCTGGTCTTCTCTGATGTTCCGGGCCGTGTCGCCAAGGCGCTGCTGGACCTGGCCGACCGTTTCGGTCGCCCGGCCACCGACGGCATCCTGGTTGCCCACGAACTGACGCAGGAAGAATTGGCCCAGCTGGTGGGCGCCTCGCGCGAAACCGTGAACAAGGCCCTGGCCGAGTTCGTGCAGCGCGGTTGGCTGCGTCTTGAGGCACGCGCCGTCGTGATCCTGGACATCCAGCGTCTGCGCCAGCGTTCCCGCTAAAGCGCAACCGTGCACGAACGGGTGTGGCGGGGTTCCCCTCCGGGGGAACCCCGCCACAGCTGTATTAGGCCCGGGGTGCCGTTCGGGGGCGTGGCCCGAGGCGACGGGAAGGCTGATTAGCGGCCGCGGCCCAGGCCGCCGCCCTCGGCGGCGGTCGTGGTGGTCACGTCGAGATAGAACTTCCCGCCCACCTGGACGAGTTCGGGGTGGTAGCTTTTCAGTTCCCGACGCACCGAGAGGTAGGCGACGGCGCCGCGGGCGGAGGCCATCTTTTCCAGGAAGACCTCCACCGCCGGCGTTGTGATCATGCTCAAAGGCAGGCCCTGGGTGTCCGGTGCCCCCGCCTCGTCTCCCAATGCCGTGGTGGTGCGTTGTTCGATGACCTCGCCGGCCACCTTCCAGGCAGCCCAGACGCCCTTGCCGCGCAGGAGCGAGGGCTCCTGGCGCACCGGCAGTGCGGCGGCAAAGTAGCGGGTGTCGAAGCGGCGCAACGCGAAGTTTGGGGAGATCCAGTGCGACAGCGGGCGCAGCAGATCCGTGCGCAGGCCCAGCCCGCGCTTCATCAGCACGTCCTTCAGGGACTTGTCCTGCCCTGCGACGGCCTCGCGCACGGCCATCCAGTCTTCACTGTCGCAGTTTTCGACCACCGACAACTCGTCGGTGCCGGCCAGCAGCACGCCTGTTTCCTCGAATAGTTCCCGGATGGCGCACACGATGTGCGCCCTGACCAGTCGTTGGTCAAGGATACCCAGGCGCTTTGACCATTCGGCCAGGCTGGGTCCGTACCAAGGTATTTCATTTTCATCGTCGTCTTCGAGGCTGCCCCCGGGGAATGCGACACTCCCGAGCGGCGAACCGCCGGGACGATATCCAAGGTAAGTTTCGACACCTTTTGGGGAGTCGCGAATCAGCACCACCGAGGAGGCCGGGCGCGTCGCCCGCGGGGTGCGGCTTCCGTAGGAAACCCAATTTTCCGCCGCGTCATATTGCATCGGCGGAAGGTCAAAAAGTCGGCGCAGCAGCCCCGTGGACGGATTGCGTGGCTTCGCCACGGGATTCTCGTTCACGGGGCCACCGGTTTCGGAGTTGTTACGCAAACTCGACAATCAGTTCAACCTCGACCGGCGCGTCCAGCGGCAGTGCGGCAACTCCGACGGCCGAACGGGCGTGCAGGCCCTTGTCGCCAAGCACGGCCCCGAGGAATTCGGAGGCACCGTTGATGACGGCAGGCTGGCCGGTGAAGGACGGGTCGGAGGCCACGAAGCCCACGACCTTCACGACGCGGACAATGCGGTCCAGGTCGCCAATGACGCCCTTGATGGCGGCCAGTGCGTTCAGCGCGCAGGCCTGGGCCTGGCCCGCCGCGGCCTCGGCGGAAACAGCCGCCCCGACCTTGCCGGTGACTGTGAGTTCCCCGTTAATAAAAGGCAGCTGACCCGAGGTGTAGACGAGGTTGCCGGTGATGGTGGCCGGCACGTAGGCGGCCACCGGGGCTGCGACGGCGGGCAGTGCGTGGCCGAGCTCGGCCAGGCGTGCCTCAATCGCTGAAGAAGTCTGTTGTTGCATGGGTTTTTCTCGTTTCTCTACTTAGGCCTTGGGACGCTTGAGGTAAGCGACCGGTGCATTTCCATTGGGGCCGGGAACGACGGCTACAAGCTCCCAGCCGTCGTCTCCCCACTGGTCCAGGATCTGCTTCGTGGCGTGAATAATGAGCGGCAAAGTGGCGTACTCCCATTTGGTCATAACCGATACGTTAGCGCGTCCTTGTAAACTAGTGGGTATGGCAGCTAAAAAGTCCCCGTTTTTTGATACGGCTACCACCCTCGGCAAGATCGTTGCCTTCTTTGGGGTGAGCGCCTTGAGTGGCGTCCTTGCGGCAGGGCTCATGGTCCCGATTGCGTCCCTTGCCGGCAGCAGTGCAAACGCCGGCAGCGAGATTTTCGACGCCTTGCCGGCAAGCTTCAAGGGCGAGCCGATTGCGCAGCCCTCGAAGATCCTGGCCAAGGACGGTTCGACGATTGCGACGTTCTACTCGGAAAACCGGCAACCGGTCAAGCTGAAGAACATTTCCAAGGTCATGCAGAAGGCGATCATTTCCATCGAGGATGAGCGCTTTTACGAGCACAACGGGGTCGACGTGCGCGGCATCGCCCGCGCGGCGGTGAACAACTTCACTTCCTCGTCCCAGCAAGGCGCCTCCACGCTGACCCAGCAGTACGTGAACAACCTGCTGGTCAATGCCGACGTCGTCAACGGCGTGGATCGCTCGGAGATGACGATTTCCGGCTCCAAGGACATTGCCGACAAGGCCCGCGAGGCGAAGCTCGCCATCTCCATCGAAAAGGAGATGAGCAAGGACGAGATCCTCGAGGGGTACCTGAACCTCGTGCTCTTCTCCGGGCGCAACTACGGCATCCAGGCCGCGGCCCAGCGCTTCTACTCGGTGGACGCCAAGGACCTGAACCTGCAGCAGGCAGCGATGCTCGCCGGCATGGTCCAGCTGCCCAACGCCTACAACCCGGAGAAGTACCCGGAACGTAGCCTCAAGCGTCGCAACACCGTGCTGGCTGCCATGCTTCGCACCGGTGCCATCGACAAGAAGGCCTACGACAAGGCCGTGAAGTCCCCGCTGGGTGTCAAGCCGAACGAGGTCAAGTCCGGCTGCATCGCCGCCGATTCGGCCGCCTACTTCTGCGACTACGTCACCAAGCTGATCACCACGGATGAGGCATACGGCAAGACCAAGAAGGACCGCGAGAACCTGTTGTACCGCGGCGGCCTGACGATCAAGACCACGCTGGACCCGCGCCTGCAAAAGGAAGCGGAAAAGCAGTCGAAGGCGATGATCCCCGCCGACGACAAGTCGAACATCGGCGCCGCCATCGTGACGGTTGAACCGGGTACCGGCAACATCCTGGCCATGGGCCAGAACAAGACCTATTCCCCGGCCAAGGGCAAGGAATTCACGGAGTACAACTTCGCCGTGGAATCCGCGCTCGGCGGGGCCGGCGGCTTCCAGGGCGGCTCGACCATGAAGCCGTACACCACCATGGCGTGGCTTGAGGCCGGTCGCAACATGTGGGACCGGGTCAGCGCACCCAACAAGAAGAACTACCCTGCCTCATTCCGGTGGAAGGCCTCCTGCCTCCCCCGCGGTTACACCACTGCCGACGACGGCAAGGGCGGCGGCTGGTCGCCGGCCAACGCCGTGACGGGCTACCCGTCCTCGATGACCGTTGACTACGGCCTGTTCAACTCCGTGAACACCGCCACCGTGACCGAGGCCTCTAAGCTGGACCTGTGCGCCATTGCCGAGGGCACCGAACGCCTGGGCCTGATCGACTACGACAACTACTTCGACCTGTCCACCGGCAAGAAGACCACCAGGGCGCAGCCGATTTCCCCGGTCAACCCGTCGTTCGTGATCGGTTCCGCACGGATCACCCCGCTGGCGCAGGCCACCGCGTTCGCAACGTGGGCCAACAACGGCGAGTTCTGCGAGAACCGGGCGCTGACCTCGGTCACCGATGCCACCGGCACCGCGTACAAGGTCAAGCCGGTCGCCTGCGAGCAGGCGGTCAGCCCGCAGGTCGTCGCCGACATGAACGGCACCATGACGAAGATCGCCAAGCAGAAGGTGACCAAGGGCGCCATCGGCTACCCGATCGCCGGCAAGACCGGTACCAACAACGATGCCAACTCGACCTGGTTCGTGGGCTACACCACCGGCATGGCCTCCGCGGCATGGGTCGGTCGCTGGGACGAGAACCGCAGCAAGTCCACCCGGGACGTCGAAATCGACGGGATCAGCCGCCGCTGGGTCGACTCCGGCACGTGGGCCTCACCCCTGTGGACCAACTACATGAAGAAGGTCGGGGACCTCTACCCGGCCGAGTCCTTCGGCAAGGCCAAGTCCGCTCCCAAGCCGCCGGCCCCAAAGAAGGTCGAAAAGGAAGAAGAGGACGAATCGGATTCGGCGAGCTCCGAGTCAACGGAGCCCAAGGAAACCGAAAAGCCCAAGGAAACGGAAGCCCCGAAGGCAACCGCGACCCCCAAGCCGAAGGGGAACAGCGGAGACACGCCAAACCCTCCGAAGAAGACCGAAGATGACTAGTTCCTTCGGGATTTCTTCCGCGCTGCCCGAAGCGGTCTCACGCACTGTGCGTGGGGCCGCTTTGGCGGCTGGTGCGGCGGCCGCCGGTGCCGGAATCGCCTTTGGCTACGGATTGGGCCAGACCACGCGCTTCGGCGTGCGCGAGGAATCGCTGGCATTGCTGCCCCCGGGTTCCTCCCCGATCCGGATGCTCCACCTTTCGGACATCCACATGGTTCCGGGCCAGGAACTCAAGCGCCGCTGGCTGGCCTCGCTGGCGGACCTGGAACCGGACCTGGTCATCAACACCGGTGACAACCTGGGCCACATGGACGGGTTGGATGCACTGCTTGAGGCGCTGGGTCCCCTCATGGCGTTCCCCGGGGCCTTCGTGCCCGGGTCGAATTGCTACTTCGGGCCCAAGCCCAAGAACCCCTTCCGCTACCTCGGCAAGCGCGCTGACACGCCGCGCAACTCCCCCCGCTACCAGTTGCCCTGGCAGGCAATGCACCGCGCCTTCGGGTCTGCGGGCTGGGTCAACCTGACCAACAGGAACCATTCCATGGCGGTGAAGGGCACGCGCCTGGACTTCACGGGCGTGGACGACCCGCACCTGGACCTGGATCGCTTTGCCGGCTGGCCGGCCGGCTCCGCCAGCTCCGGCGCCGCCCCCCACCTTCGCATCGCGCTCACCCACGCCCCGTACCAGCGCGTCCTGGACAGGTTCACGGAGGCGGGCACCGACCTGATCCTGGCCGGGCACACCCATGGCGGCCAGGTCTGCATCCCGGGCTACGGCGCCCTGGTGACCAATTGCGACCTGCCGACATGGCGGGCGAGCGGGCTCACGCAGTGGGACTCCGCGGGCAAGAGCACGCCGCTGAACGTGTCCGCGGGCATCGGGACATCGCGCTTCGCGCCGGTGCGGATCGCCTGCCCGCCGGAGGCCATCCTGCTCACGCTTACCGCGCAGGGCTAGGGGCGCCGCATCCGATTGAAGAATCCCAACCCCACACTGTAGGGTATTCGCAGAAGCGAAACCATGCGCGGGGATAGGGGTCGGACACCGGTGGCAGTACAACAAGGACACGCCCCCGCGGCGGGAACTCCCTCCCTGGGCAGGACCCTGGCCCGGCTGATTCCCTTCGTCAAGCCCATCCTGCCCCGATTGTTCTTCGGGTTCCTGTGCGCACTGGCCGCCGGCGTCGTCGCCCTGACCATCCCGCAGGTGCTGGCCTGGCTGGTCAACAACGTGCTGCACCCCGAGGGCAGGAGCTCCGAGGTTTGGCTGGCCGTCGGGCTGGTCGCCGCGCTCGGCGCCCTCGAGGCGCTGCTGGTGTTCCTGCGCCGGCAGTTCGTGATCACCCCCGCCGCCCGGCTGGAAACCCAGCTGCGGGTGCGCCTGTACGGCCACCTGCAACAACTCCCCGTGGCATTCCACGAACGCTGGGGCTCCGGCCAGCTGCTCTCGCGGTCCATGGCGGACCTAAGCCTGCTGCGCCGCTGGCTCGCCTTCGGCGCGATGATGCTGGTGGTTTCCACGGTCACCGTGATCGTCGGCCTGACCCTGATGTTCAACTCCAGCTGGGTGCTGGGCACCATCTACCTGGCCGGCGCCATCCCCATCACCATCAAGGCGTTCAAGTTCCGCACCAACTACCGTGCGGCGAGCCGTTTGAGCCAGGACCAGGCCGGGGACCTGGCCACGGCCGTGGAGGAATCGGTCCACGGCATCCGCGTGATCAAGGCCTTTGGCCGCGGCCGCCACATGTACGACGGCTTCAACTCGCGCGCCGAGCAATTGCGCGACACCGAGGTTTCCAAGGCCCGGACCCTGGCCGGCTTCATCCTCTTCGTGGTGGCCATCCCCGAGACCACCCTGGGCCTGGGCCTGGTGGCGGGCCTGTGGCTCACCTCCCAGGGCGAGCTGAGCGTCGGCGCGCTCGTTGCCTTCTTCGCCACCGCCACGGTGCTGGCGGGCCCGGTCGAGAACATGGGCATGCTCATGGGCATGACGCTGACGACCAAGACCGCCCTGGACCGGCACTTCGAGGTCATGGACACGCAGAACACCATCACCTCCCCCGCCTCGCCGGTGTCCCCGCGGGACCCGCGCGGCGACCTGGAATTGCGCGACGTCGCCTTCCGCTTCCCCGACACCCCCGACTCCGCCGCGCCCACCCTGCGCGGCATCAACCTGCACGTTCGCCCCGGGGAAACCATGGCGCTGGTCGGGATGACCGGCACCGGCAAGTCGACCCTGCTTCAGCTGGTCCCCCGGCTCTACGACGCCACCGGCGGGCAGGTGCTCATCGACGGGGTGGACGTGCGCGAGCGCGACCTGGTCGAACTGCGCCGCGATGTCGCCGTCGCGTTCGAGGACACCATCCTGTTCTCCTCCTCGATCCGCGACAACGTGCTGCTCGGCGCCCCCGAGCTGGAGGGCCCGGAACTTGACGCCCTGCTGGATGACGCCATCGACACCGCGCAGGCCGGATTCGCCCGCACGCTGCCGCAGGGCCTGGACACCGTCATCGGCGAGGAGGGGCTGTCCCTCTCCGGCGGCCAGCGCCAGCGCATCGCCCTGGCCCGGGCGATCGCCGCGCGGCCACGCGTGCTGGTGCTCGACGACCCGCTCTCCGCCCTGGACGTGCGCACCGAGGAAGCCGTGACGCAGCGGCTGCGCAGCACGCTGGCCGGGACCACCACGCTGATCGTGGCCCACCGGCCCTCCACCGTTGCCCTGGCCGACCGCGTCGCGCTGCTGAAGGACGGGGCCATCGACGACGTCGGCACGCACTCGGACTTGCTGGCACGCAACGAGCACTACCGCTACGTCATCGCCAGCCTCGAGGACGAGGAATCCGACCTGATCCCAAGGCAAGGCGGTCCACTAGCATGAGCCCGAACATCGGCGTTGCCAACGAGGACGCCATCACGCTGTCCAGGGAGGAACGCAAGCGCTTGCGCGCCCGCTCCTGGAAGCTGCTGGCCACCCTGGCACGGAGCCAGAAGCGGATGCTGGTGCTGACCGTGGTCCTGGTTGTCGTCTCCAATGCAGCCCGCGTCGCCTTCCCGCTGATCATCGCCTGGGCCATCGACTGGGGCCTGCCGCAGGTCACCGCGGGCAACTGGGCTGCCCTGGGCATCACCGGTGGCGCCTACGTGCTCTCGGCGATCGCCGCCGGCACCCTGCTGGGCTGGTACATCCTGAGCACCGCCAAGATCTCCCAGGCGATGCTGCTGGATTTGCGGCTGCGCGTCTTCCGGCACACCCAGCGCCTGAGCCTGGAATTCCACGAGAACTACACCTCCGGGCGCATCATCTCCCGCCAGACCTCCGATCTGGAGACGCTGCGGGAACTGCTCGACCAGGGCATCTCCGAACTGGCCTCGGCGGCGGTCTTCGTGCTCTTCACCCTGGTCTCCATCTTCGTGCTCGACTGGCGCTCGGGCCTGGTGGTCGTCATCGCGGCGGTGCCCATCTGGCTGCTCTTCGGCTGGTACCAGAAGCGCTCCGAACTCGTCTACCGCGAGTCGCGCGTGGTCTCGGCCCGGGTCATCGGCTCCTTCGTGGAAACCATGACCGGCATCCGCGCCGTGAAGGCCTTCCGCAAGGAGCGCGCCAACGACGCGGGCTACGCGCAGGTCGCCGGCGAATACCGCGACAACTCGATCCGCTCCATCAACCTCTTCGGGGTCCTGCAGCCGTCCCTGGTGCTCATCGGCAACCTGTCGGTGGCGGCGGTGCTGGCCTGGGGCGGGTTCCGCATCCTGGACGGCGAGCTGGGCGTGGGCGTGCTGGTGGCGCTGCTGCTGGCCACCAAGCGCGTGTTCCAGCCGGTGGAGAACATCGCGATGTTCTACCAGTCCCTGCAGTCCGCCACCGCGGCGCTGGAAAAGGTCTCCGGGCTGCTCGAGGAGGAACCCACCGTCGTGGAGCCGGCCAAGCCGCGGCCGCTGGAGCAGGTCGCCGGCGCCCTGGAATTCACCGACGCGGTCTTTGGCTACGGCGACGGCCCGGTCGTCATGGACAGGTTCGACCTGTCCATTCCCGCGGGGCAGACGGTTGCCGTGGTCGGGCAGACCGGTGCCGGCAAGTCCACCCTGGCCAAGCTGATTGCCAGGTTCTACGACCTGCGCTCCGGTTCGCTGACGCTCGATTCGGTGCCCATCGCGGAAATCGCCAACAACGACCTGCGCCGGCACGTGGTCATGGTGACCCAGGAGGCGTTCCTGTTCTCCGGAACCGTCGCCGAGAACATCTCCCTGGGCAAGCCCGGGGCCAGCATCGAGGAGATCATCCTGGCCGCCCGGGCCGTGGGCGCCCACGAATTCATCACCGCGCTGCCCGAGGGCTACGACACCGACGTGAACAAGCGCGGCGGGCGCGTCTCCTCGGGCCAGCGCCAGCTGATCTCCTTCGCCCGGGCGTTCCTGGCCGACCCCGCGGTGCTGATCCTTGACGAGGCGACCAGCTCGCTGGACATCCCCTCCGAACGCGCCGTGCAGCGCGGGCTGCAGACGCTGCTGGGAAACCGCACCGCGCTGATCATCGCGCACCGGCTCTCCACGGTGCAGATCGCGGACCGGGTGCTGGTGGTCCATGACGGAAGGATCGTCGAGGACGGTTCCCCGGCCGAGCTCATCGGCTCCGCGGGCCGCTTCGCCGCCCTGCATAAGGCCTGGCGCGACTCCCTGGTCTGATCCCCGCCGCACCCCGGGCGGTACGGCGGCAACGGGACAACGACAACGGCCCCGGAATTCCCATCCCGGAGGAGAAGGAATTCCGGGGCCGTTCCCGCGTGCGGATCAGGCGCTGAAGGCCAGCCCCGTCAGGCGCTCGTAGGCATCGATGTAGCGGGCGCGGGTGCGCTCCACGATCTCCGCCGGCAGCGCCGGCGGTTCCTGGCCGGAGTCCTTGTCCCAGCCCGAGTCCTCGGAGGTGAGCCAGTCGCGGACGAACTGCTTGTCGAAGGACGGCTGCGCCTTCCCGGGCTCGTAGGTCGTCGCATCCCAGAAGCGCGAGGAATCCGGGGTGAGCACCTCGTCGCCCAGGGTGATCTCGCCGTTGGCCGGGTCGATCCCGAACTCGACCTTGGTGTCGGCCAGGATGATGCCGCGGGTGCGGGCGATCTCCTCGGCGCGCGTGTACAGGGCCAGGGTCGCGTCGCGCAGGTCGGCGGCCTGCTGCCCGCCGATGCGGGCGGCGGTCTCCTCGAAGGTGATGTTCTCGTCGTGCTCCCCGACCTCGGCCTTGGCCGAGGGGGTGAAGATCGCCGGTTCCAGCTTGGAGCCGTCCACCATGCCCGCCGGAAGCGGCAGCGCGCACACGGTCTGGCGGTCCTTGTACTCGGCCAGGCCGGAGCCGGTGAGGTAGCCGCGGGCGATGCATTCGATCGGGAACATGTCCAGCTTCTTGCAGACCATGGCCCGGCCCGCGACGGCCTCGGGCACGTCGGTGGAGATGACGTGGTTGGGGAATTGTGAGAGCTTCTCGAACCACCAAAGGCTCAGCTGCGTCAGCACCTTGCCCTTGTCCGGGATCTCGGATTCCAGCACGAAGTCAAAGGCGCTGATCCTGTCGCTGGCAACGACCAGCACGCGGTCGGTCTCCTCGAAGCTGGAGCCCGCCGGGACATAGAGGTCGCGGACCTTGCCCGAGTAGTGGTGCGTCCAACCCGGCAGAACCAGGGTTTCGGTTTGCAGGCCTGACATTTAGTGTGTTCCTTCCGAGACGCTGATCTGGCCGTTGGCGGCCTTCAGCGCAATATCCGTGCGGTGCTGGGCGCCGTCCCAGGAGATGGCTGCCACGCCGGCATAGGCCTTCTCGCGGGCGGCATGGAGGTCGGCGCCCAGGCCAACGACCGCCAGCACGCGGCCGCCGTCGACGACGACCTCGCCCGCGTCGTTGCTGGTGGTTCCGGCGTGCAGCACCGAGACGTCCTCGATGGCCTCGGCGGCGTCAATGCCCTGGATTGCAGCACCCTTGACGGGCGACTCCGGGTAGTTCTCCGCGGCCATGACCACGCCGACGGCGGTCTCGGGGCGCCAATGCAGTTGCTCGGCATCGTCGAGTTCACCCTTGGCGGCCGCCATCAGCAGCCCGCCCAGCGGGGTCTTCAGCCGCGCGAGCACCGCCTGGGTCTCGGGGTCGCCGAAGCGTGCGTTGAACTCGATGACGCGGATCCCGCGGGTGGTGATGGCCAGGCCGCAGTAGAGCACCCCGGTGAAGGGGGTGCCGCGGTGTTCCATGTCGCGCAGCGTCGGGTAGGCGACGCGTTCCATGACCTCGTCCACGAAGCCGGCGGGCAGCCACTGCAGCGGCGAGTAGGCGCCCATGCCTCCGGTGTTCGGGCCCTCGTCGCCGTCGAAGATGCGCTTGAAGTCCTGGGCGGGGGCCAGCGGGACGGCGTGGGTGCCGTCGCAGATGACGAAGAGGGAGACCTCCGGCCCGTCGAGGAACTCCTCGATGACCACGGTGCCGCCTGCCTCGAAGCAGGTCTCGGCGTGGGCCAGGGCCTCGGAGCGGTCGGAGGTGACCACGACTCCCTTGCCGGCTGCCAGGCCGTCGTCCTTGACCACATACGGGGCGCCGAAGGCGTCAAGCGCCTCGGCCGCCTCGGCGGCGTTGGTTGCCACCCTGGCCATCGCGGTGGGCACTTCCGCCTCGGCCATGACGGTCTTGGCGAAGGCCTTGGAGGCCTCCAGCTGGGCCGCTGCCTTGGTGGGACCAAAGACGGGGATCTCGGCGGCGATCAGGGCGTCCGCCACACCTGCCGCCAGGGGTGCCTCGGGGCCGACCACAACCAGGTCCGAACCCAGTTCCCGGGCCAGTGCCACCACAGCTGCGGGGTCCTGGGCATCGATGGGGTGGGTGGTGACATCACGCGAAATCCCGGCATTGCCGGGTGCGCAATGCAGGTCGGTGACGTAGGGATCCGAAGCCAAAGCGCGGATCAGTGCATGTTCGCGGCCGCCGGGGCCAATAACCAGTACCTTCACGAGGCTTAAGCCTACCGGTTCCGGCCCCGACGGCGTCCACCGGAGTCACGGGACCGACGTATTCGCGGCAACGTCGCACGCCGGCCTCCCTCCCGTGCCGGCAGTCGGCGTCCGGTCCCCCGGCCGCGGCGCGCTGCGCCTATGCTCATGTACATGGAGAAGGAAACCTTGTGGCAGCGGCAGGCCCGCCAGGACCCGAAGCAGGCCAGGAACTACATCGACCGCTTTGCGCAATTGCGCGAATCCGGGGCGGACCTTGACGGCGAGGCGCGGTTCGTCGACGCGATGCTCCCGCGCGCCGCGCGCGTGCTCGATGCCGGCTGCGGAACCGGGAGGGTGGGCGGGGCACTGGCGGCGCGCGGCCACCAGGTCACCGGGGTCGACCTGGATGCCGAGCTTCTGGCAGCCGCCCGGGCAGACTTCCCCGGTTCCCGCTGGCTGCAGGGAAACCTGGCATCGTTGGATTTGCGCACGTCTTCCGGTGCCCGCGAGACATTCGACGTCGTCGTCTCCCCGGGAAACGTCCTGGCCTTCGTGGCCCCGGGCACCGCCGGTGAGGTGCTCAAGGCCCTGGCCGACCACCTGGCACCCGGGGGCCGCCTGGTGGTGGGCTTCTCGCTGCTCAGGGACTACGCCCTGACTGACCTCGAGGCCGATGCGGCAGCGGCCGGGCTGGACATCGGCTCCCGCTTCTCCACCTGGGACATGCGGCCGCTGGGCCGGGACTCGGACTTCGTCGTTGCGCTGCTGCAACGCGCCCAGAGCGTAAACTAGCTCACATGCCCGAAACCTTGATTGCCTCCGAAACCGTTGACCTTGTGGTGCTCGAGCGCAACGGCTTCGTGGAATCCCGACACCGCGGCTGCGCCGTGGTCGTCGACGCCGCGGGCGAGGTGCTCACCGCGCTGGGAAACCCCAACACCCTGCTGTACCCGCGCTCCGCGCTCAAGCCCTTCCAGGCACTTGCCTCCATGCAGTGCGGGGTTCCGTTGCGTGGCGCCCAGGTGGCCCTGGCCGCGGCCAGCCACGTGGGTAGCACCGAACACACGGACGTTGTTGAATCCATGCTCGCCAAGGCCGGGCTGAGCGAAGCGGACCTGATGTGCCCCGCCTCCTGGCCCGCACATGCCCCAACGCGCACGGAACGGGTGCGGGCCGGGCTCCAGGAGTCCGCCCTGTCGTTCAATTGCTCGGGAAAGCACGCCGCATTCCTGTGGGCCTGCACCGAAAACGGCTGGGACACCAAGACCTACCTCTCCCCCGACCACCCGCTGCAGCAACGGGTCATCGAGGTCATCGAGGAATACGCCGGGGAAAAGATCGCACACCTGGGCGTGGACGGATGCGGGGCGCCGGTCCCGGTGATCTCCCTGGCCGGCCTTGCCCGCGCGGCATCCAAGCTGGCGCAGGCCCCGGGCAACAAGCACGCAGATGCGCGGGCTGCAACCATCGCCACCGCGATGCTGGACTACCCGTGGGCGGTCCAGGGCCATGGCCTGCCCAACTCCGTGGTGATGGAGGACCTGGGCGTCATTGCCAAGCTCGGCGCCGAGGGCGTGCTGATGCTCGCGGCCCCCAACGGCACGGCGGTGGCCGTGAAGGTACAGGACGGTTCGGGCCGCGGCAGCGATTTGCTGGGCCTGACCCTGCTGGCCAACGCCGGCGCCATTTCCACCGGCCAGCTCTCCGATGTGCTGGCCAAGCTCACCAGGCCGGTGCTCGGCGGCGGCGCCCCGGTGGGTTCAGTGCGCCTGCCGGCGCAAGTGCTGGACCTGCTGGATTCCTGAGTCCCCATGGCCATCAAGCGACGCATCGACCCGGCCGAAGGTTCCCGCGCCCTCGCCCGGTGGAGCGAGGCCGACGCGGAGGAAGCCGCCAAGCTGCCGCGCCCCCTCATTGCCCTGGCGGTGCGCTACGCGCTCGAGGAACTTGCCAGCCGCGCCGAGGGCAACTCGGTGGAGGTACGCGTTCCGCCGTTCGGGGTGACCCAATGCATTCCCGGCCCGCGGCACACCCGGGGTACTCCCCCGAACGTCATTGAGCTGCCGGCCCAGCTCTGGCTGGCGCTGGCCACCGGCAAGATGGACTGGGAGACGGCCCTGGCCACCGGAAAGGTCACGGCCTCCGGGCTGCGTGCCGACCTGTCGGCCGAACTCCCCCTGGTTTAGTACCCTAGAGGGTATGGAATCCAGCCAGAACCCCGCCAATCCAACCCCCGCCGACAAGCCCAGCGCAGAGGTCGAGGTGGAGGTGTATGCGGCACCCAGGTTCTGGCCGTTTGTGGGCGTCGGGGCCCTCGTCGGCGTCGTCGTCGCCTTCATTTCCGCGTTCACGGGCGAGGAATCGGCCGACTTCTCCCGCGGCTCGATTGCCGGATTCCTGGCGGTCGGTTTTGCGTTCTTCGGCGTTCTGCTCGCCGGCATCGTATATCTGGTTGTGGATCGCATCACACGCAAAAAGGCACGTCGCGCGCTTGCCGTGCCCATGGGTGACCCAGAACACCGGTAGAACCATGCTTGTGGGGCACTTCACGCCGCATCGGCACCCCGGCTCGTGAGAGAATATTTCTTATGGCGCGTGGTGACGGAAACCTAAATCATGATCTTTTGCCCGACGAGAAGGGCCCGCAGGATGAATGCGGTGTCTTCGGTGTTTGGGCTCCCGGCGAAGAAGTGGCGAAACTGACCTATTACGGTCTGTATGCGCTTCAGCATCGCGGGCAGGAATCGGCCGGATTGGCCACGAGTGACGGACAGCGGATCAATGTCTACAAGGACATGGGTCTGGTCTCCCAGGTGTTCGACGAGAACACCCTCAATTCCATGCCCGGGCACCTGGCCATCGGCCACTGCCGCTACTCGACCACCGGAGCAAGCCACTGGGCCAACGCCCAGCCGACCCTGGGCCCCACCGCGGCGGGCACCGTCGCGCTGGCCCACAACGGCAACCTGACCAACTCGGCCGAGCTGATGGAGATGGTCAACGACCTCCACGCCGAGTCGGAGGAAAAGGTCCGCGGCGAAATCGCCCAGGGCAACACCACCGACACCGCGCTGGTCACCGCGCTGCTCAATGGCACCGAGGGCGAATCGCTGGAGGAGTCGGCCCTGCGCCTGCTGCCCAAGCTCAGCGGCGCCTTCTGTTTCGTCTTCATGGACGAGCACACCCTTTACGCGGCCCGCGACACCTACGGCGTGCGCCCGCTGGTCCTCGGCCGCCTTGAGCGCGGATGGGTCGTGGCCTCCGAGCAGGCCGCACTGGCCACCGTGGGCGCCAGCTTCATCCGCGAGATCGAACCGGGCGAATTCATCGCCATCGACGAGGACGGCGTGCGTTCCCAGCGCTTTGGCGAGGCCACCCCGAAGGGCTGCGTCTTCGAGTACGTCTACCTGGCCCGCCCGGATGCAGCCATCAACGGCCGCTCCGTGTACGAGTCCCGCGTGGAAATGGGCCGCCAGCTGGCCCGCGAAAATGCCGCCGAGGCCGACATCGTCATCCCGGTCCCAGAATCCGGGACCCCCGCCGCCATTGGCTACGCCGAGGAATCGGGCATTCCCTTTGCCCACGGCTTCGTGAAGAACGCCTACGTGGGACGCACCTTCATCCAGCCCTCGCAGACGCTGCGCCAGCTGGGCATCAAGCTCAAGCTCAACGCCCTGGTGCCGGTCATCAAGGGAAAGCGCGTCGTGGTCGTGGACGACTCCATCGTGCGCGGCAACACCCAGCGCGCCGTGGTGCGCATGCTGCGCGAGGCCGGCGCCGCCGAGGTCCACGTGAAGATCTCCTCCCCGCCGGTGAAGTGGCCCTGCTTCTACGGCATCGACTTCGCCACCCGTGCCGAGCTCGTGGCCAACGGGGCGGCAGTGGACGAGATCGGCAAGTCCATCGGCGCCGACTCGCTGGCCTACATTTCCGAGGACGGCATGATCGATGCCACCGAGCAGCCGCGCGAACGCCTGTGCACCGCATGCTTCACCGGGGACTACCCGATTGCCCTGCCGGGTTCGGACCGCATCGGCAAGAACCTGCTTGAACGAAGCAACCAGGCGGGATGTGAGCCGGGCCCGGATGCCGAATTCGAGTCGGCACTCACCGCCGCAGACAAAACACCGCGCAACTAAGTAAAGGACACATCAGAGATGACAAGTGCCACCCCTGAGAATTCCGGAATCACCTATGCTTCGGCCGGTGTCGATGTCGAGGCCGGTGACCGCGCCGTTGAGTTGATGAAGGGCGCCATCAAGGCCACCCACAACGCCAACGTCCTGGGCGGGGTGGGCGGCTTCGCAGGCCTCTACGACGCCTCGAAGTTCCTTTCCTACAAGAAGCCCCTGCTGGCCACCTCCACCGACGGCGTGGGCACCAAGGTCGCCATCGCGCAGGCCATGGACATCCACCACACCATCGGCCACGACCTGGTCGGCATGGTCGTCGATGACATCGTCGTGGTGGGCGCCGAGCCGCTGTTCATGACCGACTACATCGCCTGCGGCAAGGTCGTCCCGGAGCGCATCGCGGACATCGTCCGCGGCATCGCCGAGGGCTGCACGATCGCCGGCACCGCGCTGGTCGGCGGGGAAACCGCCGAACACCCGGGCCTGCTGGGCGAGCACGAATACGATGTCGCGGGTGCCGCCACCGGCATCGTCGAGGCCGACGGCCTGCTGGGCCCCGAGCGGGTCAAGGACGGGGACGTCATCATCGGCATGGCCGCCTCCGGCATCCACTCCAACGGCTACTCGCTGGTGCGCAGCGTCGTGGCGCACGCCGGCTGGGCGCTCGACCGCCACGTGCCGGAATTCGGCCGCACCCTGGGCGAGGAACTGCTGGAACCGACCCGCATCTACACCATGGACTGCCTGGACCTGATCCGCGCGTTCAACATCGACGGTGCCATCGACATCCACGGCTTCAGCCACGTCACCGGCGGCGGACTGGCAGCCAACCTGGCGCGCGTGCTGCCGCAGGGCCTGATGGCCACCGTGGAGCGCTCCACCTGGGCCCTTCCGCCGGTCTTCAAGGTCGTCGCCGAGCTCGGCGCGGTGCCGCAGCCGGACCTGGAGCGCACGCTGAACCTGGGCGTGGGCATGGTCGCCATCGTCGACGCCTCGGTCGCCGACGCGGCCCTCGCCCGCCTGAACGCCCGCGGCATGACCTCGTGGGTCATGGGCAAGGTCGGATCCGTCACCGACGAGGCCAAGGCCTCCGGACTGGACTACGTCCAGGGCGCCAAGGGCGTCGACGGCGGCGCCGTGCTGATGCGCGGCAACTTCGCCGGCTAACTTCCGCCGGGCTTAACAGCGTGAAGGACCGTACCCATGGGGTACGGTCCTTCACTGGTTTAACGCCGCCGGCAGGATGCTATCCAGGCAAACGGGGGCCCGCTGCTACATGGTCCGGCGCACGGCCCCGTCGACCGGAGCCTCCAGGATGGCCAAGGCCTCGGCGATGTTGCTTCGCCACCGGTAGTCGGCCTTGGCATCCCCCCGGGTGGGGCCGCCGTTGATCAGCCCGACCGGCTTGCCCGCGCTGCGGGCATCCAGGAGCAGCTTGTAGCCACTCATGACGGCCAGCGAGGAGCCGATCACCAACAGCGAGGTGGAGCGGGATTCGAGCTCCTTGAGCCGCACCTTGCGCTCGGGAGGGACGTTCTCGCCGAAGTAGACCACGTTGGGCTTCAGTTTCTGCGATCCGCAGACCAGGCAGCCGACCATGTGGAAATCGGCCACGTGGGCCTCATCCAGGGATACGTCGCCGTCGGGGTTCACCAGTGACGGATCCAGGTCGATGCGTTCAAGGTATCCGGGATTTGCCTCGTGCAGCCTCGCGTCGAGGCTCTGCCGGTTTTCCAGGGCGCCGCAGTCCAGGCAGCTGATCTGCTCCAGGTCACCGTGCAGGGCGATGACATTGAGCGAGCCGGCAGAGACGTGCAGCCCGTCGACATTCTGCGTGACGATCCCGCTGATCTTTCCCGTGGCCTCCCAGCGGGCCAGGCTGCGGTGGATCGGGTTCGGCGAGGCCATGGCCATGTGCCTCCAACCCACGAAGCTGCGGGCCCAATAGCGGTGCCGGGCGCTGGGCTCGTGCAGGAATTCCTGGTAGGTCATCGGCCGGTGGCGCAACAGCGAACCCTTGGGTCCGCGGTAGTCGGGGATTCCCGAATCGGTGGAGACCCCGGCGCCGGTGAGCACCAGGACGGAACCGGCTTCCAGCATCCGCCGGATTCCGGCTTCGGCAATGGCGGCGTCCTGCAGCGGGGCGTTCTCCCCGACCACGCGTTCGATTGAACGAATGGCCGCGCGGTGCGCCATCTGGATTCCGAGCCGTCCCTCGTGGAGCATCGGCGTCTACCTCGTTTTCCCGGGCATGGCAAAGGCCGCGGTCACCAACGCATCTTCTGCGTGGTGGCCACGGCTGCCGTTTTCACGTACTGGAAAAACCATAACCGCCGGTTTCCCGGCGGTCACTTCAGGGAGTCGGCGCATCAGCTGATGCGCCGTTGGTCGTCCTCGTCGTCATCGTCTGCGTACTTGTCTTCGTAATCCGAATAATCGGATTCGTAAGGTACGTCGACAGGGCTTGGTATCGAGGTGCTATGACCACGACTCTTCCCAAGCTCGCGTTCCAAGGCGGACAAATCAGTGGCCGGGGAGAAATACTTCATGTCCCTGGCCTGTCGTGTCGCTTTTGCCTTCTGACGGCCGCGCCCCATGGCGTGACCCCCTTTTTTCAGTAGATCTGGAGGTGGTCCACCTGTGTCAGGTGGAGGCCCCAGAATATGTGACTAATTCTTTCGTATTTCAAGGTTAACATGATTCGGCGGCGAGTGCCTGCCCGGAACCACCGTTCCGCCGGTAGAGTATTATTTTGTCCACCAAGTCGACTGCCAACCGCCCGGGAGCTTGCTTGCCTGATCCGCCACTGCCAGAGCCGAGGCCCGCGCTTCCGGCTCTTAGTGCCAAGTCACAGACGCGTTCGTGGTGGCGTGCCCCGGCATTTTGGGCCCTGATCGGCGCACTGGGAATCATGCTGATTGTCATCTATGGCGCCAACAGGTTTTTCGCCCCGGACACGGCACCGGCACCCACCACCGAGGTGAGCCGAAACGCATCGCCCGGGCTGGACGGAATCATTGCAACCGACGTCCCGGCCGACCAGTTGAAGGTCGGCGATTGCCTCCAGGGATTCACCGGCCCGCTGCAGACCTCGACCGTGGTGACCTGCCAAACAGCCCACAACGCCCAGCTCATCGGGACCTTCGCGATCGACGGGGAGACCTACCCCGGACCGGACGGAATCCTCGACCGCTCCGAGGAACTGTGCAAGTCGGTCCCGCTGGACCCGGCAGCTCCGCTGGACACCGGCTGGTCGTATCACTTCTCCCGCCCTTCCGAGTCGACCTGGGCGACCGGGGACCGGCTGGTGGCCTGCTTCCTGGCGCTGAACGAGGGAAGCGTGCGCCAGTCCATGCTTCCTGCCGAAACCGCCGTGCTGAACACCTGACGCCGGCTTCGGACACGGCGCTGCCGGCACCCGCAGCCGTGGTGGCGGCCCCGGGTGCCGGCAGGTTCCGCACCGGTGCTATCCCCGGCGCGAGGTGATGTTGAGCCCGTCGGCGGACTCGTTGACGCCAACCACCACGGTGTCCCCGTCCTGGATGGTTCCGGCCAGGAGCTCGCGCGCCAACCGATCCCCGATCTCGCGCTGCACCAGGCGGCGCAGCGGACGGGCGCCGAACGCCGGATCGAATCCGGTGAAGGCCAGCCAGTCGCGGGCGTCCTCGTCCACCTCGAGGGCCAGCCGGCGAGAGGCCAGCCGCCTGGCCAGGGCCTCGACCTGCAGGGCCACGATGGATCCCAGTTCCTCCAGGGAGAGCGCGTCGAACATGATCACGTCGTCCAGCCGGTTCAGGAACTCGGGCTTGAACGAGGCATTGACGAGGTTCATCACGGCCTCGCGCTTCGTGTCCTCCGCCAGCGTCTGGTCGACCATGAACTGGGACCCGAGGTTCGAGGTCATGATCAGGATGACGTTGCGGAAGTCAACGGTGCGGCCCTGCCCGTCGGTGAGGCGCCCGTCGTCCAGGACCTGCAGCAGGATGTCGAAGACCTCCGGATGGGCCTTTTCGACCTCGTCGAGCAGCACCACCGAGTAGGGACGGCGTCGCACCGCCTCGGTGAGCTGACCGCCCTCCTCGTAGCCGACGTATCCCGGCGGGGCGCCAACCAGGCGGGCCACGGTGTGCTTCTCCGAGTACTCGCTCATGTCGATGCGCACCATGGCACGCTCGTCGTCGAAGAGGAAATCGGCCAGGGCCTTGGCCAGCTCGGTCTTGCCCACGCCCGTGGGGCCCAGGAACAGGAAGGAACCTGTCGGGCGGTCCGGATCCGAGATCCCGGCCCGCGCACGGCGCACCGCGTCGGACACCGAGACGACGGCCTTGCGTTGGCCGATGAGCCGGCTGCCCAGGAACTCTTCCATGTGCAGCAGCTTCTGGCTTTCACCCTGCAGCATGCGGCCGGCGGGGATGCCGGTCCAGGCGGAGATGACCTCGGCAATGTCGTCGGCGGTGACTTCCTCGGCCACCATCAGCTCCTTGGCATCGCCCGCCTCCTCGGCCTGGTCGGCGTCGGCCATCTCCTTTTCCAGGGCCGGGATCTCCCCGTAGAGCAGGCGCGAGGCACCCTCGAGATCGCCCTCGCGCTGCATCTTCTCGGCGCGCGAGCGCAACTCGTCCAGGCGCACCTTGAGGTCGCCCACGCGGTTCAGTCCGGCCTTCTCCGATTCCCAGCGCGCATTGAGCGCATCGAGCTCCTCCTTCTTGTCGGCCATGTCGGCGCGCAGCGCCTCCAGGCGCTCGCGGGACCCCGGGTCGGTTTCACCCGCCAGGGCGAGTTCCTCCATGGTCAGGCGGTCCACCGAGCGGCGCAGGGCATCGATTTCCTCGGGGGCCGAGTCGATTTCCATGCGCAGCCGGCTCGCGGCCTCGTCGACGAGGTCGATGGCCTTGTCCGGCAGCTGTCGCCCGGCGATGTAACGGTCGGACAGGCCCGCGGCGGCCACCAGCGCCGAGTCGGCAATCGTCACCTTGTGGTGGGCCTCGTAGCGCTGCTTGAGCCCGCGCAGGATCGCGATGGTGTCATCGACGCTCGGCTCCCCCACATACACCTGGGCGAAGCGGCGCTCCAGCGCCGGGTCCTTCTCGATGTTCTGGCGGTATTCGTCCAGCGTGGTGGCGCCGATCAGGCGCAGCTCGCCGCGGGCCAGCATGGGCTTGAGCATGTTGCCGGCGTCCATTGCGCCGTCGGACGCGCCGGCACCCACGACGGTATGGATCTCGTCGATGAAGGTGACGATCTGCCCGTCGGATGCCTTGATCTCCTCCAGGACGGCCTTGAGCCGCTCCTCGAACTCGCCGCGGTACTTGGCGCCGGCAACCATGGAAGCCAGGTCCAAGGCGATCAACGTCTTGCCGCGCAGGGACTCGGGCACGTCGCCTGCGACCATGCGCTGGGCCAGGCCCTCGACCACCGCGGTCTTGCCCACACCGGGTTCGCCGATGAGCACCGGGTTGTTCTTGGTGCGGCGGGAAAGCACCTGGACGACGCGGCGGATCTCGGCGTCTCGCCCGATGACGGGATCGAGCTTGCCGGAACGCGCGATGGCGGTCATGTCGGTGCCGAACTTCTCCAGGGCCTGGAAGGTGTTTTCGGGATCCGGGTTGTTGACCTTGCGGTCACCGCGGATCGTGGGCAGCGCGGCATCCAGGGCCTGGCGGGTGGCACCGGCCTCGCGCAGGGCCTTCCCGGCCGCGCCGGTGTCCTCGCTCAACCCCAGCAGCAAGTGCTCGGTGGAGACGTAGTCGTCCCCGAGCGCCGCCGCCGCCTGCTGGGCACCCGTGATGGCCTGCAGGATGCCGCGGGAATACTGGGCCTGCGCGACGCTGCTCCCCGACGAGGTTGGCAGGGCCTTGATGGCGGCGCTGGCCAGGACCGAAACCTGGTCCGGGTCGATGCCGGCGGCCTTGAGCAATGCCACGGCCACCGATTCGCGTTGGTCAACGAGCGCCTTGAGCAAATGCGCCGGTTCCACCTGCGGGTTTCCCGCGGTGGAGGCGTTCATTCCCGACGCGGAGAGGGCTTCCTGGCTTTTGGTCGTCAATTTGGTGTCCACGCTCGTCCTTTCGTTGTTGGCTAATCACTCAAACTTGAGTCTACCTCACTCAACTATGGGTGCACGAGAATTATTCCTCCGGACACAACGCAGCGCCGGCAACTCCCGGAGGGTCGCCGGCGCTGCGCCTTGCGGATCGGTCACGGGCACCTTCCGCCCGGCCTAGGCTTCCTTGATGGCCGAGATCTCGAATTCGAGCAACACCCGCTCGGACACCAGGACCCCGCCGGAATCGAGCGCCTTGTTCCAGCTCACGCCGTACTCGCGGCGATCAATGCGGCGGCTGCCCTCAAAGCCCGCGCGCAGGTTCCCGAAAGGATCGGTCTCGACTCCGGTAAATTCCATGGGCACGGCAATCTCCCGGGTGGTGTCCTTGATGGTCAGCTCGCCATTGACGATGAAGCTGTTCTCGTCCACCTGGTCGATGCGCGTCGAGCGGAAGACGATGTCGGGGTATTTTGGCGCATCGAAGAAGTCGTTGGTGCGCAAGTGCTGGTCGCGGTCCGCATTGCGCGTGTCCACGCTGGCCACTTTCACCGTCATCTCAACGCTGCTCTTGCCGACATCCTCCGGGTCGACGTGGATGCTTCCCTCCACCTCGTTGAAGGCGCCGCGCACCTTCGTCACCATCGCATGGCGGGCGTTAAAGCCGATGCGGGTGTGCCCGGGATCAAATCTCCACGTCCCCGCGTAGGCTGGATCGAGCTGGGTCATCATTCCCCCTCGGGTGCAGTACGAGTCGCCTAGTCCCCCCCGGCTGATGCTTACACTACCAATGCATTGGCCAGCAGTCTCCGGTAGTACCTGATGATTTTTGGTGGATTTGCAGCTCATTCCCGGCATCCCGGCAACCGGCGGCGTTGCCGCGGCCCCATGTGGCAGGCCATAGCCCCATCCAGGCATTACACGGCCGTGCGAGGTCGCCGCGACACGCTTCGGAAAGGGCACCGACTGAGATACCCGGGGCGAGCTATTGAACGGGATGATCCTCGACTCCACCGACTCGACGCATACGCGGCTATCCCCTGGCGGCGGCCTCAAGGACTGCGATATCCAGCTTCTTCATGGGCATGAATGCCTCGGTCACGCGACGGGAAACCTCCGGATCTGGATCGCCGAGCAATTCGACCATGCGCACCGGAACCACCTGCCAGGACACGCCAAAGCGGTCTTTCAGCCATCCGCACTGGCTTTCCTCTCCCCCGGCGGTGAGCTTGTCCCAGAAGTAGTCGAGCTCAACCTGGTCCTCGCACATGATCTGGAACGAGATGGCCTCGTTGAACTTGAACAGGGGCCCGCCGTTCAGGGCAACGAAAGGGCGCCCGTCGAGACTGAATTCCACGGTGAGCGGCTCGTTCGTCGGGTTCCCCTCCGTGTCCAGGTCGAGTTGGGAGACAATTCGGGAATTCGGAAAAATTCCTGTGTAGAACCGGGCTGCTTCCAGCCCCTGTCCGTCAAACCACAGGCAGTTAATCAGGTCTTTCATAAGGTGGCCTCATCCGGTAGGCGTTGGGCATTGATTCCGACACCCAAAGACTAGAAATCGCTCGGCCAAGATGCAAGGTTTCGATGAGACCCAACAAAAGGGCCTTGCCGGCAGGCAGGGAATGGCGGGTATCTTCCATATGGGGCACCACCCCTGTTTCACGGGCGCTTTGGATGAGGCACTGCCCCGGATGACGCGGGCACCTTGACGGCAATGCGGGCGGCACGGATATTCGGGGTGAAAACCCGCCGTCCCATGGCAGTGGACCTCGGCAATGGCAGGCCGCGCGATCGGCCTAGCGTGACATTGGCATGTATTGGCTGCTCGGAACGATTTCCTTGCCCAGCGGCATGAGGGAAATCGGGATCATCTTCAGGTTGGCGAGGCCCAGCGGGATGCCCACGATGCTCACGAACATGGGGATTGCGGTCAGCACATGGCCGATGGCGATCCAGATGCCGGCCACCAAGACCCAGATGACATTTCCTATGGTTGAAAACGCACCTACTCTGCCGCGGTCCACCACGGTGCGCCCGAACGGCCAGAGCGCGTAAAGGGCAATGCGGAATGATGCAATTCCGAAGGGGATCGTGACAATGAGCAGGCAGCAAATGATGCCGGCCAGTACATAACCGGCGGCCAGCCAGATGCCGCCAAAAACAAGCCAGATGACGTTCAGGACCACGGAGAGAGTGTTTCGCATACCTCAAGTCTCTCCCACGGACCGGGGGCGCACCATGGGGTATCACCCTGAGCGAGCCCCCAGATGTTTGATAACGCTTTCTAACGATTCGTGCAGAAGCCCCCGGGGATTCGATTGGCGCACGCCAAACGGGCAAGATTATTGGATGCCGTCTGCGTTAGGTCAAAAATCTTCACTGCTCATCTCCGGAATCCTCTGCACCGTTTTCCTGGCAGGCTGCGCACCGATACCCGGATCGCCCCAATTCCCGTCGGCCCCGTCTCACGATTCCGGCGCCGCTTCTTCCGCGATGGACCGCCAGAACACCGACTCGCTGCCAATTTCGCTGGTGCCTGATTTGGAGGTTGTGGCGCAATCCGACGAACACCGGCGCATCTACACAAGGCATTTCGAGGTGCCCTCGGTCCCGGAGGCAACCCGGGTTCAGCGAGAACTGGTGAAGGACGAAGTCGAAGCCTTCAAGGGCGCAAACGTTCCAGACGTATCCACCGGCACTTTCCCCGTGGCGGAACTGAATTTGCGCAGCCACCTCACTGCCCTTTCCGGCCAGGTAATGGCCATCAGGGTCAATACCTACGAGTCATCGGGCACCGGCGGCGGGACGAGATACCTGACGCAGTGGTTCGCTCTGGGCGGCCCACGCGTCCTGGGAACCAGGGACCTGTTCGACAGCGACGATGACTGGGCGGAATTCAAGGAATTCGTTCTCCAGGCCGCGACCAGCGACACACTGGTCCTCACCGGGAGCCTCCGCGAGCTGGACGATTCCCTGCTGGACTCGGTGAACTTTGATGCGCAGGGCAACGCGTTGGTTGAGTTCGACGACAACAGTCTGGGCGCGGGCACCATCGGTCCCGTCACCGTGACGGTTGCGGCCGAACAGGTCTCGGCCCTGCTCTCGGACTTCGGCGCGTTGGCCCGCACCGCGTCGATGTCCCCGAGCCCACGGATCCAGCCGGGCCAATCGCAGGACGCCGTTGCACCCGAGGCCGGACGCTCCCGGTCCCAAGAGCCCGGCCCTCCATCGTCACGACGCGGCATCGACTGCCGGACGGAAAAATGTGTTGCCCTGACATTTGACGACGGACCGGGCCCGAAGACCGGGGCATTGCTCGATTCCCTGCGGCGGGGGGACGCGCCCTCCACGTTCTTTGTCACCGGCCCCAATGCCATGCTCCGCCCTGACATGCTGCAGCGCATGGCGTCCGAGGGACACGAGATCGGCAACCACACCTGGAACCACCGTTCGCTTACCTCACTGTCCTCGGCCCAGATCAGGAGTGAGATTGACCGCACCAACGACATGATCTCCCGGGCCGTCAACCAGCCGGCGACGTTGATGCGCCCTCCCTTCGGTGCGCACAATTCCATTAGCGACAGGCTGGCCAGCACCCCGGTCATCCTGTGGGACGTCGACACCTTGGACTGGAAGCACCGCAACACCGAAAAAGTGGTGGACGCCGCGATTAAGCAGACCAGGCCGGGGTCGATCGTGCTGATGCACGACATCCACCCCAGCACCGTCGCCGCCGTGCCGAGGATCCTTTCGGGCCTGAAGGACAAGGGATACACCTTTGTCACCGTCACCGAGCTCATGGGGCCCGCAGGTCTCGAGGCCGGGGAATCCTATGCCCACGCGCCGCGGCCGGCGAAGCTGGACAACTGGGAGACAGGGAAAGCCGGACGCTGAAGTTCGCTAACCTTAACTGCATGAGCCTTCCCCCAGAGCGCAAGATGCCGATTAGCGGCCGCGCCGTCGATGACCTCAGCTTTTACCAATCCGAACCCGTGTCTTTTGTTCGCCGCGGGAGCCGCTTGCACGGTCGTCGCGCCGACGCCTGGGAGCGGACGGCCAGCAAGTACATTATCGATCCCCCGCGGGACCGGACCGACACCTCGGTGGGCGAAGGCTTCACCTTCGATCCCCAGGAGATCTACGGCCGCCGGGCACCGCTGATCGTTGAGATCGGCTCGGGGCTGGGCGAGGCCATGGCCTTTGCCGCCAGCCGGAACCGTGAGACGGATTTCCTCGCGGTGGAGGTGTACCGACCCGGGCTGGCAGCGCTGATGGTGCGCGTGGAAAACAACGAACTGACCAACGTGCGCGCGGTGCAGGCAAACGCACCGGAGGCCCTGGACTCCATGCTCCCGGCAGGCTCCGCCTCCGAGATCTGGATCTTCTTCTCCGATCCGTGGCACAAGATCCGCCATCACAAGCGCCGGCTCATCAAGGACACGTTCCTGCCCAAGCTTGAACGAGTCCTGGAGCCCGGTGGGGTTGTTCGACTGGCCACCGACTGGTCCAACTACGCGGAGCAGATGCGCGATGTCTTTGACGCGTCACCCGCATTCACCAACCTGCACCCGGGCGAGCTGTCCGGCGAGGACAGCAATCTCACCAAGGTTCGCCGCCTGGGCCTGGAAAAAGACGACAAGGACCCGGGATTCATCGACGAACTCGGTGGCTGGGCACCGCGCTTCGAGGGCCGCACCCTGACCAGCTTCGAGGGCAAGGCGCTGAAAGCCGGACGCCTGATCTTTGACCTGGCGTACCGCAAGGCCCTGTAGGCACAACGATCGGCGGGGCGGTGTCGGGCCAGGGCACGGCGCCGCCCCGGGCCATTAAGGCAGGGGCGGCTGTCCGGTGGTGATCAGCGCAAGGTTGCGCAGCGAAAGCGTGCCGGGGTCCCGGTAGCCCCACGCCGGGGACAAGACATCGTCCCGGAACCGGGAGGTGTTGTGGCCCGTGGCCGCATGCAGTCCCAGCGCCGGTTCCGCGCCGACATTGAACCCGTGGCCGGAAAGCAGTTTGCGTCCGGAGAGCGTGCGACCGATCCACGCCAGGCAATCCCCCGCGGCGATGGCCTCGTAGATGTTCGGCTCCGGCACGTTGAGCCGGCCCGGCTCCCGGGAGACGTGCCGGGGAATCCCGGCCGAGCCGATCATGGCCAGCGCCTGCGCCCGGAGGCCGTACCCGGATTCCGCATCAAGCACCTGCGCTGCCAGCGTCGCCGCATAGGAGTGGGCCTCCACGGCCAGGTGGGGATTGTCGGGTCGCAGTCGGGCGAACGTGGCCAGGTCGTGCGCCAGCCGGTGCATGCCGCGCCGCGCGGCATGGTTCAGCAGGGCGCCTGCAAGGTTCGGGGTCCGATACCCCAGCCAGGCGACCACGGCGGGGTCGGGGACGCCGACCTTCCGCTGCTCCAGGTACAGCTGCCCGGCCTCGCGCACGCTGCCCCACAGGGCATTGCGGGCCCGGATCCCGGTCCCGGAGAGCTGGAACGTGACGTGGGTGGCGGTGTCCAGGTCGCCGACGGCTATGGCTGCCAGCGGCTCACGGGCGGAAAGGTCGAGGTAGAGCAATCGGCGGGCTGGGATGGCCGGATCCATGGAGCCGGGGCGCAGCGCATGTGCGGTGCCGTCCAGGCCCTGGCGGTGGGTCCTGCCCAGCCTGCCGCGGATTGCACACAATGCCTCGAAGCGGTCGTGTGCCTCGGCGGCGAGCCGGGCGTAGCCCTCACCCATGGGTCTTGATGCTTCCACGTGGGGGGTTCACGGCGGCTATTTGCCCCGCGGCTTCCACACCACCACGGCCTGGCTGCGGCCGCGCGGTCGTTGGCCCCGGGCCAGGGACACCACATCGCCGGTGCTGCCGGCGGCAAAGACTCGTCCGAGCCCGGCGGCCTGGTGGGCGCTGCGCAGGGCGAAGACCTCGTTGCTCAGTTCCCCGACCCGGGAACGCAGCGCGGCGACCTGGTTTTCCAGAGCCAGGATGCGCTTGATGCCCTCCAGGGAGACCCCGTCCTTGGACAGCCGCTGGATTTCACGTAGCAGCTCCACGTCGTGTTCGGAGTACCTGCGCTGCTTGCCGCCTTGGCGCGAGGGCGAGACCAGACCCAGGCGGTCATATTGGCGCAGCGTCTGGGGGTGCATGTCGGCCAGATCGGCTGCCACTGAAATGACGAAGATCGGCCTTAGTCGGTCATTGCCCATGATCCCTGCCTTTCAATCGTTTTCATCCACCGTAGCCAACTTCTTGGTAAGCCGAAGCGCCCCGTGCCGCTGGTGGGCGGCACGGGGCGTCACGGTGATTAGAGCGTTGCGCGCGCGAGCAGTCCCTCGCGCGGGTTCTCTGCCTTGGTTGCCTCCGCGAACGCCTCGACGGCCGCCTTGGCTTCCTTGGAGAGGTTCTGCGGAACCACCACGTCCAGGGTTACCAGCAGGTCACCCGTGGCCTTGGAGGTTTTCACGCCGCGTCCCTTCAGGCGCAGGGTGCGGCCATGTGAGGAGCCGGCCGGGACCTTCAGCTTGACGCTCTCGCCGGTCAGCGTGGGAACCTCGATCTGCCCGCCGAGGGCTGCCTCGTCAAAAGTCACCGGCACATGGATCCGGATGTTGTTGTCCTCGCGGATGAAGAACGGGTGCGGCTTGACGCTGACCTTGACGATCAGGTCCCCGGCGCCGGCGGCACCGGGCGCACCCTTCCCGCGGACGCGGACCGATTGCCCGTCCTTGATCCCTGCCGGAATCCGCACGTCGATGACCTCGCCGTTGGCCTCGCGCAGGCCGATGGTGGTTCCCTTCATGGAACCGGCGAAGGAGATCGTGGTGCTGGCTGTCCGGTCGGCGCCCTTGCGCGGTGTCTGCTGGCCAAAGCCGCCGAAACCGCCGCCCCCGAAGAGGTCTGCAAAATCCGGTGGCATCTGGCTGCCGCCGCCGCGGCGAGAGCCCCCGGTGTTGAAAAGGTTGGAGAAGACATCCTCGAAGCCGCCGTTGTCCGGTGCTCCGCCGTGACCGCCGGCACTGAACCGGGCCCCCGAGCCCATGGCGCGGATGGCGTCATACTGCTGGCGGTCCTCCGGGTCCGAAAGCACCGAATGTGCCTCGGTGATGTCCTTGAACCTTCGCTCGGACTCGGAATCGCCGGAGTTGGTGTCCGGGTGGTACTTGCGCGCCATCTTCCGGTACGCCTTCTTGATGTCCGCGTCGCTGGCGTCCTTGGAGACGCCAAGAATGGCGTAGAAATCTTTGTCGACCCAGTCCTGGCTTGCCACCGGGCGCCTCCTTTGCTGTAAAAATCCTTGTGGCTCACCCGCCGATCTGTCGTGGCGGGGAGAAATCCGTGATGTGGTGTCCACCAAGTATGCGGCGGATCGCCGGTTCCATCACTGGAAACGCTGCGAGCCGCCGCACCTTGGTGGGGGTGCGGCACCTGCATTTCTGCAGGTGCCGCCGTTGGTGACTATTCCCCGAGGGAGACGATCACCTGGGCCGCGCGGAGGATGCGCTCACCCTTCTTGAACCCCGGGCGCAGGACCTGCGCCACGTGGTCCGCCGGGATCTCGGCGTGCGGCTGCTGGATCAGTGCCTCATGCACGTTCGGGTCGAACTCCACGCCGGCCTCGTTGATGCGCTGAAGGCCGAGGCCCTCGAGCACCGCGTCGAGCTTGTTCGCGATCGAGGCGAACGGCCCGTCGACCAGGTCGCCGTGCAGGCGGGCCGCGTCGATGTCATCGAGGACCGGCAGCAGGTTGGTGATGACCGACTGGACGGCGACCTCGCGCGCCACGTCCCGGTCGCGCTCGACGCGCTTGCGGTAGTTGACGTATTCGGCCTGCAGGCGCAACAGGTCGTCGCGCAATTCGGCTTCCTTGTCGCTGACCGGGGTTTCTTCCCCGGCCTCGCTGCCTGCCTCGTTGAGGATGGCTTCGGCCTGGCTCAACGCGTCACCCGAGTCGTGGGCTTCGTCAACGGGAGTGACCTCTTCCTTGGAGGCACCCTCGTCGTGAGTTTCCTCTGACATGGTCGATGCGCCCCTTACTTCTTGACGTTTTCGTCGTCTTCGTCGATGACCTCGGCGTCGACGATGTCTTCGTCGGCGTTCGGTGCCTCGGCGTCGTCGGCCGCTGCTGCGCCCTCGGACTGCGCCTGCGAGTAGATTGCCTCGCCCAGCTTGGTCTGCGATGCCTGCAGCTTCTCGAACGCGGCCTTGACCTCGTCGTCGTTGTCCTGCTTCTCCAGGGCTGCCTTTAGCGCGTCGACGTCGGCCTGGACCTCGGTCTTGACCTCCTCGGGCAGCTTGTCGGCGTTGTCCTTGATGAGCTTGTCGACCGAGTAGGCGGACTGCTCGGCGGCGTTGCGGGTTTCGGCTGCCTCGCGGCGGGCCTTGTCCTCGGAGGCGTGCTCCTCGGCTTCACGGACCATGCGCTCGATGTCGTCCTTGGACAGAGCGGTGCCGCCGGTGATGGTCATCGACTGCTCAACCCCGGTGCCCTTGTCCTTGGCCGAAACGTGGACGATGCCGTTGGCGTCGATGTCGAAGGTGACCTCGACCTGCGGGATGCCGCGCGGCGCCGGGGCGATGCCAGTCAGCTCGAAGGTGCCCAGCGGCTTGTTGTCGCGGGTGAACTCGCGCTCGCCCTGGAAGACCTGGATGGAAACCGAGGGCTGGTTGTCCTCGGCGGTGGTGAAGGTCTCCGAGCGCTTGGTCGGGATGGCCGTGTTGCGCTCGATCAGCTTGGTCATCACACCGCCCTTGGTCTCGATGCCCAGGGACAGCGGGGTGACGTCGATGAGCAGCACGTCCTTGCGCTCGCCCTTCAGCACGCCGGCCTGCAGTGCAGCGCCCACGGCGACGACCTCGTCCGGGTTCACGCCCTTGTTGGCGTCCTTGCCGGCCAGTTCTTTGACCAGGTCGACTACTGCGGGCATGCGGGTGGAGCCGCCGACGAGGATCACGTGTGCGATGTCCGCGACCTTCACGCCGGCTTCGGCGATGACGTCCTTGAACGGCTTGCGGGTGCGCTCGAGCAGGTCGTTGGTCAGTTCCTGGAACTTGGCGCGGGAAAGGTGCTCGTCCAGGTGGACCGGGCCGTCGGCGGTGACCGAGAGGTACTGCAGGGAGATGTTGGTGGAGGTGGCCGAGGAGAGTTCCTTCTTGGCCTGCTCCGCTGCTTCCTTCAGGCGCTGCAGGGCGATCTTGTCCTTGGACAGGTCGGCGCCCTTCTGCTTGGCCTGGGCCAGCAGCCAGTCAACGACGCGCTGGTCCCAGTCGTCGCCGCCGAGGCGGTTGTCGCCCGAGGTGGCGCGCACCTGGATGGTGGAGAAGTCGTCCTCGTCCTTGCCGACTTCCAGCAGGGAGACGTCGAAGGTTCCGCCGCCGAGGTCGAAGACCAGGATGAGCTCGTCTTCCTTGCCCTTGTCCAGGCCGTAGGCCAGGGCCGCTGCGGTCGGCTCGTTGACGATGCGCAGGACGTTCAGGCCAGCGATCTCGCCGGCCTCCTTCGTGGCCTGGCGCTCGGCGTCGTTGAAGTAGGCCGGAACGGTGATGACCGCGTCGGTGACCTTTTCGCCCAGGTAGGACTCGGCGTCGGTCTTGAGCTTCATCAGGGTACGTGCGGAGATTTCCTGCGCGGTGTACTTCTTGTCGTCGATGGCGACCGACCAGTCGGTGCCCATGTGGCGCTTGACCGAGGCGATGGTGCGATCGATGTTGTTCACGGCCTGGCGCTTGGCGATGTCGCCAACCAGGACCTCGCCGCTCTTGGCGAAGGCGACGACGGACGGGGTGGTGCGGTTGCCTTCGGCGTTTGCGATGACGGTGGGCTCGCCACCTTCGAGGACGGATACAACGGAGTTGGTGGTTCCGAGGTCAATACCTACGGCACGTGACATGGGGTGCTCCTTCATTACCTTGGGAAAATGAACCAACGTCCAAACCGGATTCAACCGGTTGAGCGTTCTGGACTCAAGTTTACTCGGCGGCAAATCGATGTCAATTCAAAGTTGAGTGGATATGGCTCAACTTTGCAAGAGAAGCGCTGATTGATGTCCGAAAAGCAGGAAAGTTCCCCGGAATTACGGGGAACTTGGAGTTTTCTGTGAAAGCCGTTCGCTGATAGAGATCGGCCGGTTCGGGCCTCATACTCCGCCGTGCCCCCCCTCGAGGCGCCGGTCCCGTGCGGGTATCGGCACCCGTGGTCGCCGGGGGCCCTCGACACCCCCGCGGCGGGCGGGTCAGCCGCCCAGGACCAGGTCCACTCCCAGGAAGGCGAGCAAGCCGAAGGTGGCGCCCCACAGGATGATGGAAATGATTTGCCAGAAGACGACTTTCTCCTTGGCGGCGCCGAAGGACACCAGCGCGGCGGAGGTGATCTGGCTGGGCAGGATGGTCTGCCCCAGGAGGCTGACGCCGGCGATGCCGTACTTCTCAAAGGCCGCGCGCAGCTTTACGTACTTCAGCGACGGGACCTCCCGTTCCCTGGCGATCTTCCGGCGCACGAGGTGGGCTCCGTTGACCAGCAGGAGCATGGAAGCAACGTTGCCCACGATCGCTGCGAGGATGGCGATCACCGGGTTAATGCCGATGACAACGCCGAGCGCCGCGCCGAAGTAGGACTCGATGAACGGAACGGCAGCCGCCAGCATCACGGCCAGCCACTGCAGGGCGGGAGGAAAATTGGACGTGAACTCCTGCAGTGATTCAATCAAGGCTGTCTCCAAGGTCGTGGGTGTAGTTGCCGCGCGTGCGGGCGTCCTCGGCGACAGGTAATTCGAGTCTTTCGGATCCTGCCGCGCTGATTCCCCAAGGTTATTGGACAGTCCCGCCGCCCCCGCGGATCCTAGGGATGATCTCCCGGGAACCGCAACCCGCCGGATTCAGACGAAGGGATGAAGCCGAAGGGATCCCCCTCATCCCTTAAAGCAGGCTGGGCCCGGGCCCACAACATTCGTTGTGAACCCGGACCCAGCCAATGGCTCAAGCCCTGCCGCGCGCGGCGGCGGGAATGGCCTTAGAAGTTGCGGCCGTTCGAGGCCGGCGACGAGGCGCGGCGCTGACCGCGTCCACGGCCTGCCCCGGTTGCTGCCTCGACCTTGGAAGCTCCCAGCGCTTCGGCGATGGTGTTGCCGCCGCGGGGGCGGGAACCGGCGCCGGAACCCTGGCGCTGGCCCGAGTTGTTGCGGGCCGCTGCCGAACCGCGGTTGGGTACTGCGCTGCGGCGGGCCACGTCGCGGTCGTCCTGGCGCACGTCGGTGCGGCGGTCGGCACGGTTGTCGGTGCGGCGTTCGCCACCGCGCGGAGCCGAGGCGCCGGCACCGCGGTTGTCGTTGCGGCGTTCCCCGCCACGGCCACCGGCAGCGGCGTAGCCACGGCCCTCGCCGCGGTTCTCGGTGCGGCGCTCTCCGCCGCGTCCGGCCGGGGCGTTGCCGCCACGGTTCTCGGTGCGACGCTCGCCGCGGTTTTCCTCGCGGCGCTGTCCCTCGCCTCCGGCGCTCTTGGCGGTGCCGCGGCCGCCGCGGCGGCGGCCGCGGCCGCCTGCTGCGTCCGAGTCGTTCAAGGTGTCCTTGCGGACGGTGGCGGTGCTGCGCAGCTGCGGTGCAACGTACGCAACCGGCTCGGCCCGCTCGCCGACGACGTCGGAAACGACCTGTGCGTTCGGGGTGACCTTGACCATCGGCACCTTCAGGCCCGCGGCCTTGAGCAGCGACTTCACGTCGCCCTGCTGGTCCGGGGTGGCGATGGTGACAACGGTGCCATCCGAACCGGCACGGGCGGTGCGGCCCGAGCGGTGCAGGTAGGCCTTGTGCTCTGCCGGCGGGTCGATGTGGACGACGAGCTCGACGCCGTCGACGTGCACGCCGCGGGCGGCGACGTCGGTGGCCACCAGCACGCGGGCGTCCCCGGCCGAGAACGCGGCCAGGTTGCGGTCGCGGGCGTTCTGGCTCAGGTTGCCGTGCAGGTCGACGGTCGGGATGCCGCACTTGGACAGCCACACGGCCATCTTCTTGGCGTGGTGCTTGGTGCGCATGAACATGATGCGGCGCCCGGCGCCCGAGGCCAGGGTGCGGACCAGTTCCTTCTTGTCGTCGTTGGACACCAGGAACACGTGGTGCTCCATGGTGTTCACGGCGGCGGTCGGGGCGTCGACCGAGTGAACGGTCGGGTTCTCGAGGTAGCGCTGGACAAGCTTGTCCACGCCGTTGTCGAGGGTGGCGGAGAAGAGCATGTGCTGGATGCCGCGGGGGGCCTGGTCCAGGATGCGCTTGACGACCGGCAGGAAGCCGAGGTCGGCCATGTGGTCGGCCTCGTCCAGCACGGAGATTTCCACGCGGGACAGGTCGGCGACGCGCTGCTTGAGCAGGTCCTCGAGGCGACCCGGGCAGGCGATGAGGATGTCAACGCCGGCGTTCAGGTCTTTTTCCTGGCGCAGCTGCGAGACGCCGCCGAAGACGACGGCCACGCGCAGGTCCACGGCCTTGGCCAGCGGCTCAACGACCTTGGCGATCTGGGTGGCCAGTTCGCGGGTGGGTGCCATGATCAGGGCACGCGGGAAGCGGGCCTTGCGCGGCTTGGGGTTGGCGGCCAGGCGGGCGACCACCGGAAGGGAGAAGGCAAGGGTCTTGCCCGAGCCGGTCTGGCCGCGGCCGAGCACGTCTCCGCCGTTCAGGGTGGTGGGAAGGGTGGCTTCCTGGATGGGGAATGCGCTCTCGATTCCCTGCGACGCGAGGACGTCGGCGAAGGTTGCGGGCACGCCAAGGGAAGTGAATGAAGGACTCACGTGGTACTTTCTCTCAAAGCTTCGCACGACGGTTTCGGCGCGCGTGGTCGCCGAAGAAAGAGAGAGCCAAGATGGCGCTAGGCGCACATCGACCGGCCGCAAGTGTCTCCCGCGAGGGGAAACGGATCAGGCGGCGGATCGGGAAATCCAGTCTGTCGACGCATAGACCCTCGGATTGCAAGCAGAGTGCTCGCACCTTACCGATCTACAAGTATCCAGCTTAGCAGTACCCGGCCCGCCGCCGAACGAGAGATCCGTTACCTTGTGCGTCCCAGCTTGCTTGGCCACCAAACCTTCGGGCCGATGTCGCGGACCAGCGCCGGAACCAGCAGGGACCGCACGACCAGGGTGTCGAGCAGCACGCCGAACGCCACGATGAAGCCCAGCTGCACCAGGAACATGATGGGGATGATGCCCAGGGCCGCGAAGGTGGCTGCCAGCACCACGCCCGCGGAGGTGATCACCCCTCCGGTGACGGCCAGACCGCGCAGGACCCCCGAACGCGTCCCGTGGTCCAGGGATTCCTCCCTGACCCGGGTCATCAGGAAGATGTTGTAGTCCACACCCAGCGCCACCAGGAACACGAAGCCAAAGAGCGGAACCGAGGGGTCTGCTCCGACGAAGTTGAAGATGCCGTTGAAGACCCAGGCCGAGACGCCCATGGCCGTCCCGTAGGACAGCAGGGTCGTGGCCACCAAGAGCACCGGGGCCAGGATCGAACGCAGCAACAACATCAGGATGAGTAGGATGGCGCCGAGGATCAGCGGGATGATCTTGACCAGGTCCGCCTGCGCGGTGGTCGCGGTGTCGCTCAGGGTGGCGGTGGTTCCGCCGACCAATGACGCGGCGTCCTGCTGGTGCAGCAGCTCCCGCAGGTCAACCAGCGTGGCCTTGGCCGCATCGGAGTCGGCGGCGTCGTCCAGGGTGATTGACATCAGGATGCGGCCCTCGACGACCTGGGGATCCCGGCCGGCTTGTGACAGCGCGGGCCCGCCGTCCGCGGCCTGGAGGTAGGCCGAGGCCACCCCGTCGGCATCCCCGACGGTGTCCAGGAGTCCGCTCGCCTTGGCTTCATCGACGATGGCAAACAAGGGGCTTCCGGTTCCTCCCGGGAAGTGTTCTCCCAGGACGACCTGCCCGTCGCGGGAATCGGTTTGGCCCAGGACCAATTCGCTCTGCGGCACACCCGAGGCCTTGAGCTGGGTCATGCCCAGCGCCCCGGCGGCCAGCACCAGCGCGGTGAGCACCCAGATGGGTCGGGGATGGCGGCCGACAAATCCGGCGACGCGTCCCCACAGGCCAGCGGGCAACGCCTCGGGGGCCAGCTGGAGCTCCGGCTTGGGCATGAATGGCCAGTAGGCCTTCCTGCCCAGCAGCGCCAACGCGGCTGGCAGGAAACTCAGGGCGGCAATGATGGAGAAAACGATGCCGCTGGCTCCGATGGGCCCCAGCGCCTTGTTGGAATTGAGGTCCGAGAAGAGCAGGCACAGCAGGCCGACCGTCACGGTGCCGCCGGATGCCAGGATCGGTTCCACGGAGCGCTTCCACGCCGTTGCGGCAGCCGCCCAGCGGTCCTGCCCGCCGGAGAGGGCTTCCCGGTGCCTGGCCACCAGCAGCAGCGAATAGTCGGTCGCCGCACCGATGACCAGGATGGACAGGATGCCCTGACTTTGCCCGTCGAGGCGGATCCATCCCTCCTTGGCCATGAAGTAGACGGCCAGGATCGCCGCACAGAGCGCGGCAACGGCAGTGAACAATACCGTGAGCGGCAGCAGGACCGACCGATAGACCAGCAGCAGGATCAGGAAGACCGCACCGAGGGCCACGCCCAGCAGCACGCCGTCGATTCCGCCAAAGGCCTCGACCAGGTCGGCACTGAAGCCGGCCGGGCCGGTGACATGGGCGCGGGTGCCGTCGGGGACGAGGGAGTCGAGCTCTGCCCGCAGGGCCTTGACGGCGTCCTCGACCTCGCCGCTGCCATCCAGCGGAACGAGCAACTGGGCGGCCAGTCCGTCTTCGGAGGCGAAGGGGCCGACAATGTCGCCGTCCAGTCCGTCCAGGTTCTTCAGCGATGCCGCCAGTGCCTTGATTTCCCCTTGGTCGATCGCCGATTCGCCGGCTATCACCACCACGGCGGGGATGGCGTCGGAGGTGCGGAATTTCGACTGCCATTCAAGGGCCCGGGTCGCCTCGGCAGTGGCCGGCAGGAACGCCGCCTGGTCGTTGGTCTGCACCTCGCCGAGTTTGCCGAAGGTCGGCCCGCCAACTCCGGCGACGCCCAGCCAGAGGGCGACCAGCACCACGGCAAGCACCGCGCGGAAGACTGCCTTGCCCGTTCCGGGCCGGGGATTCATTCCCCGCCGGGCCGGGCCCGTCCCGGCCTCCATGACTTGATTTCCCACGATCCAACCCCTCGTTGTGCGGGCGGCCTTGCGCCCACCTGCCATTACGTCTCCATCAAAGAGTATTTCCATAATGGAACTATTTCAAGTGGCGGCATAGAATGGTCACCATGGATCCCGCCGCCGCCTTCGAACTCGTCCTGCTACTTCAGCAGTTCGGCCAGGCATCGGACCGCTACGTCGAATCCACCGGGACCCGGCACAAGACCCACCGCACGGATATGAACGCCCTGGCCGTCATCATGCGCTTCGAACGTGCAGGAAACCCTCCGACCCCGGGCGACCTCTCGCGGACCCTGCAACTTAGTTCGCCGGCCACCAGCGCCATGCTGGACCGGCTCGAGCGCGTGGGCCACATCGAGCGCCTGCGCATCGACAGGGACCGCCGCGTGGTCCGGATCAAGATGACCCCGAAGGCGCAGGCCGACGGGCGTGCCATGTTCGCGCCCCTGGCGGCGAGCATGATGGAGGTCATTTCCACCTACACCGACGAGGAAGTGAAGCTGGTTTCCCGCTTCATGGCCGACGCGGCGGCCGGCGTGGACAGGGCACGGCACGCCGCGGAACACCCCTAGCCGCGCTCCCCGGCGAGCGCGGCACGGGCGCAGGTCCCGGAAAGGGCTCCTCCCCCCGGCCCTGCCCGCCGCCTCTGGCCCACAGCGGCGATTCGCACTAGGCTCGTGGCAACCGTCGGCCGAACGCTGGTGCGTTCATGATCGTTGAGGACCAGTCCCCGCCATGACCGAACTCCCCACCACGGGCACGCCCCGTTCCCTTGCCGCCGGATTCGATTCAACGCGCACCCTGGAGTTTCCGCCCGGATTCCGCTTCGGCTCCGCCACCGCGGCGTTCCAGATCGAGGGCGCCGCCCACGAGGAGGGCCGCGAGGATTCCATCTGGGATGCGTTTTGCCGGGTGCCCGGCGCCGTCTTCGGGGGGCACGACGGATCGATTGCCGCGGACCACTATCACCGGATGCCGCAGGATGTGGCGCTCATGGCCGAGCTCGGACTGGACACCTACAGGTTCTCCACTTCCTGGGCGCGCATCAAGCCCGGGGACCGGGCACTGAACCCGCGGGGACTGGACTTCTACTCCCGGCTGGTCGACGAGCTGCTGGGGGCCGGGATCGCCCCGTGGCTCACCCTCTACCACTGGGACCTGCCCCAGGCCCTGCAGGAACGCGGCGGATGGGCGAACCGCGACACCGCCTACCGCTTCGCCGACTACGCCCTGGAGGTGTTCGAGCACCTGAAGGACCGCGTCGGCCAGTGGACCACGCTGAACGAACCGTGGTGCTCGTCCTTCCTCTCCTATGCCGGCGGCGAGCATGCCCCCGGGCACACGGACCCGGCCGAGGCGGTGGCGGCCGCGCACCACCTGCTGCTGGGGCACGGGCTGGCCACCACCGCCATGCGGGAGGTTGCGGGCAAGGAACACCGGCTGGGGATCACGCTGAACTTCACCGTGGCCGACCCGGCGGACCCCGCGAGCGGGTCCGATGTCGATGCCGCCCGGCGGGTGGACGGCGCCTTCAACCGCATCTTCCTCGATCCGATTTTCCACGGCCAATACCCGGCGGACGTGCTCGAGGACATGGCCGGGGCAGGCCTGGAGCGGCACATCCGGGGCAACGACCTGGAGGTCATCGCGGCCCCCCTCGACGTGCTGGGCGTGAACTACTACAACGGGGAACTGGTCGCCTCGGGCGCGCTGCCGCCGGCGACCGCCGCGCCGCTGGTGTTCGCCTCAGAGCGGGGCCTGCCCCGCCGCTCCCCGATCGTGGGCGGCGAGCACGTCAGCAGGGTCTCGCGCGGGCTGCCGCGCACGGCCATGGACTGGGAGGTGCAGCCCGAGGGGCTGGAACGGTTGCTGCTGCGCCTGCAGGAGCTGTACACCGGCCCGGCCGGCATCCCCATGGTGATCACGGAGAACGGGGCCGCCTACGACGACGTTGCGGACGCGGCGGGCTTCGTGGATGACTCGGCGGACCGGCTGGCATTCATCGATGCCCACCTGCGCGCCACCCACCGGGCCATGGAGAAGGGCGCGGATGTGCGCGGGTACCTGGTGTGGTCGCTCATGGACAATTTCGAGTGGGCCTTCGGCTACGACAAGCGCTTCGGGATCGTGCGGGTCGACTACGACACCCAGGCCCGCATCCCCAAGGCCTCCGCCCGCTGGTATGCGCAGGTTGCGGCCTCGCACCGCCTGCCGGCCCGTCCCTAGCGTCGGTTTCCGCATGCTCCCGGCTGCCGCCGGGCTGCCCTAAACTTGAGCGGTGACTCTTTCCCTCTGGCTCTCGCTCCTTGGCGCCTCGACGCTGATCAGTTTCACCCCGGGCGCCGGGGCAATCAACACCATGACCAACTCGCTGAACTCCGGCTTCCGCCGCTCCATGTGGGGAATCCTGGGCCAGCAGGCGGCGCTTCTGGTGCACGTGGTCGTCGTCGCGGCAGGCGTCGGGCTGCTGGTCTCCCGTTCGCCGATGGCCTTTACCGCGATCCGCTACGCCGGCGCCGCGTACCTGGTGTACCTGGGCGTGCGGCTGATCCTGGCCAGGCCGCAGGGGGCGGAGGAGATCGATGTGAAGGGCCGCGAATCGGCGCTCGCGATGTTCCGGCGCGGACTGTGGGTCAACCTGCTCAACCCCAAGGCCATCGTGTTCTTCCTGGCCTTCACCCCGCAGTTCATCCGGCTCGATGCGCCCGCGCTGCCGCAATACCTCATCTTCATCGGAACCATTGTGGCGGTGGACATCGTGGTGATGTGGCTGTTCTTTGCCGCCTCGGCCAAGAGCTTCAGCCGCTTCACGGCCACCGCCCGCGGCCAGCGGATCCTGAACCTCGTCTTCGGCACGCTGTTCATCTTCGTCGCGGCCTTGCTGGTCTTCATCCACTAGGCCCCGCCCCCACACCGGTGGCACGCGCGCCCAAGGGCACAATCCGGTAACCATCGCCGCGAACCGTGTTTGGGCCTGTCACTAGGTGCGTAAGGGCCCTAGACTAAAACCATGTTCCGGATATTGACAGTGTGCACGGGAAACATCTGCCGCTCCCCCATGGCCGAGTACATGATTCGCACCGCCCTGGGCGATGCAGGAATCCTCGACGTCCTGGTCGAGTCCGCCGGCACCAGCGACGGCGAGGCCGGCCACGGGATCGACCCGCGGGCCGCCGCCATCCTGCAGTCCCACGGCATCAACGCCGAGGAGCACGTGGCGCGGGTCCTGGACGCCGACATGGTGACCGGCGCCGACCTGTTGCTGGCCATGGACCAGGAGCACCTCGCGGCGCTGGCCAAGATGCTGCCGGCCGATCCCTCGGCACCCCGCCCCGACCTGCGCATGATGCGATCCTTCGACACGACCCTGGCCTCGGCCCCGGTCGAGGGCCAGGGAATCTACGATCCGTGGTTTGGCGATTCGGCCGACTTCCGCCTGTGCTGGCAAATGGTCAACGCCGCCATCCCGGGAGTCCTCGACTACGTGCGCGCACACACCATGCCCCAACGTGGCAACTAGCCCCGTACTGGTCCTTGGCATCGACGGACGGTCCGGAGCGGGGAAGAGCACGCTGGCGGCGGAACTTGCCACCGCGCTGCGCCGCCACCGCGAAGTGGCCCTCTTCCACCTCGAGGACATCTACCCCGGCTGGGACGGCCTGCAGGCCGGCACGCACTCCTACGTCACCGACGTCCTGGCTCCCCTGTCCCGCGGCGAGGCAGCCGACTGGACCGGCTGGGACTGGGCGGCAGGCGCCCCCGGTCCGCGCGCCACGCTCGCCCCTGCCCCCGTGGTCATCATCGAGGGCGTAGGCGCAGGCTGCGCCGCCGCCCGCGGGTTGCTCGACGCCCTGGTGTGGGTCCAGGTGCCGGACGAAACGCGCAAGTCCCGGGCACTTGAACGCGACGGCGAGGTCTTTGCCGCGCACTGGGACCGCTGGGCGGCCCAGGAAGGGACCTACCTCGATGCCGATGACGTACCCGGGCACGCCAATGTGACCGTGGAAAACCGGGCCGACGGCAGCGCCCCGCACCACGTGCTGCGCGCGCTGATGTCGCTGTCCCGGTGCGCCTCGGCACTGGCCCCCGAACGCACCGAGTCGGCGGCCCAGGCGCCGGTGCACACGGCGCTGCCCGCGGCACCCGACGCCGCCGCGCTCTTCGAGGCGCTGTATGCCGGGAACGACCACGCGGTCCTGCTCGAATCCAGCAACCTGGGGTTCGCCGACCCGCGCCAACGCAACCGCTACTCCATCATGGCCGCTGCCACCACCGATCACTGCGCGGTCTATGAACACCGCGGCGGGGCGGGGATCCTGCGCGAGGGCACCGCGACCGCCAGGCTCACCGGCGGCTTCTTCGACTGGCTCGCCCGCAGCTGGGACGCCGCGGGCTTCCTGCCGGCGCAGGGCGACCTTCCCTTTGTTCCCGGCTGGCTGGGCTACCTGGGCTATGAGCTCAAGCGGGAAACCGGCGGCAGCGACGTCCCTCCCGCGCCGGGGGCTCCGGCAGCACCGGCGGATGCCGCGCTGATCAGGCCCTCCCAGGTGGTCGTCGTTGACCACCAGGCCTCCACGGTGCACCTGCTGGCCACCGCGGCCGCTGACGCCGAGGGCTTCTTCGACCGGGTCCGTCAGCTGCTGCCGCAGCTTCCCGCCGCCGTCCCCGTGCCCGCGCACCTGGAACCCGCCGCTGCCTTCACCCCGCACGATGACCGCCCCGCCTACCTGGGCAAGGTCCGTGCCGCGCAGGAACAGATCCGCCTGGGCAACAGCTACGAGGTCTGCCTGACCACGTCCCTGCGTGCGGACGCGGTGCCCTGCGACCCGTGGGAAAACTACCTGAGGCTGCGCGCGGCGAATCCCGCACCCTTCGCGCACTACCTGCGCTTTGGCGACATGGCCGCGGCCAGCACCTCCCCCGAGAGGTTCATGTCGATCGGTTCCGACGGCTGGATGCGTGCCGAGCCCATCAAGGGGACCAGGCCGCGCGGGGCAACGCCCGAAGCTGACCAGGCATTGATCGAGGAGCTGGCGTCCTCGCCCAAGGACCGCGCCGAAAACATCATGATCGTTGACCTGCTGCGCAACGACCTGTCGCATTTCGCCGATCCCCGCACCCTCTCGGTGCCGCGGCTGTGCGCGATCGAAAGCTATGCGACCGTTCACCAGATGGTCTCCACCATCGACGCCAGGTTGCGTCCCGGTGCACCGCGCGCCGAGGCCATTGCCGCGGCGTTCCCCGCCGGGTCCATGACCGGGGCGCCGAAGGTCTCCACCATGGAGATCCTCGATACCCTGGAGGACGGGGCAGCCCGCGGGCTGTATTCCGGTGCCGTCGGGTACTTTTCCGCCACCGGCGCCGCCGACCTTTCGGTCGTCATCCGCACCCTGGTCATGGTTCGCGGAGAGATCTCCGGGCGCTGGGACCTGTCCCTGGGCGTGGGCGGTGCGATCACCGCCGATTCCTCGCCCCAGGAGGAATGGGACGAGGTCCGCACCAAGGCCTTCGGTGTCCTCTCGGCCCTCGGCAGCGTCTTCCCCGGCAGCTAGCCGGCGCCCGACGGCGGGGGGCTCCCCGGGTGGCCGGACTAGCTGACGGCCTTCTTCAGCAGCTCCACCAGGCGCTTTTGGTCGGCGGCCGCCAGCTTGGTCACGGCAAAGGAGCTCGGCCAGAAATTGCCCTCGTCGAGGTTCGCGTCCGGCTGGAACCCGATGGTGGCGTACCGCACCTTGAACTTGGCGGCACTCTGGAAGAACACCACGACCTTGCCGTCGGCATTGGTGTAGGCCGGCATGCCGTACCAGGTCTTGGCACCCAGGGACGTGTGCTTCTTGACCAGCGCGTGCAGGGTCTCGGCCAGTTCCTTGTCCGTGCCCGTCATTTCCCCGATGGCCGCAAGGCACGCCGCCTCAAGGTCGGCGCCGATCTTCGCGGCCTTTGCCTCGGCGACGGCCGCCCGCATGGCTGCCTTTTCCTCTTTGCTGAAGGTCGTGTTCACGGCTTGTTCCTTTCGGTCCTCTGGTTTACGTCTCCCACTCTAGGCGGAGCCTCCGGGGAGTACTTCTTGAATCCTGTTTGACTTGGCCGGCCTGCGATCCGGGCGGCTGGGAGTCCGCCGACAGCTCCCCTGCCCCCAAGGCGCGGGACGCCGGCATCGTGGCCGCCAGGGGGCATCGCTTGCCCCGATGGATGAAATCGGCTGAGGGATCATGCGGGTGTTGTTCATCGGCGCGCTGCGCTCCGGCGGCGATGACATCCCCGGTGCCGCGGCCGACCGCGAGGAGACCTGGCGCCCGGCGGGAGTCAAGTCCGAAGCCGACGGGCGGTGGTGGGCATCGGGCCCGCGGGCCTATTGCAGCGTCGCCGAAAGCCGTGCCACGTTGTCGATCCACCGGTTCACCGGGGTGCGCCGGCTCCACTGCTCCAGGGTCAGCTCGGTCGAATTCGCCCGGTAGCTGTCCTGCACCTTCATCAGCTCGTTGACCAGGTCCGGGCCCAGGAGCATGAGCGTGATCTCGAGGTTCAGCGAGAAGGAGCGCATGTCCATGTTGGAGGATCCCATCACCACCACGTCGTCGTCCACCGCCATGCACTTTGAATGCAGCACCGCCGGGGCCTTGTAGAGGTAGATCCGCACCCCGGCCCGCAGCAGGGCCTCGTAGTAGGACTGCTGGGCATGCTGCACCAGGGCCTGGTCGCCCTTCTCGCAGACGAAGAGTTCCACCGCCACCCCGCGCTGGGCGGCGGTGGTGATGGCGTAGAGCAGCGAGTCGTCGGGAACGAAGTAGGGGCTGGTGATGGAGAGGCGCTCGGTGGCCGAATAGATCAGCGTGTTGAACAGCCTCAGGTTGTTTTCCGCCTCGAAACCCGGCCCGCTGGGCACCACCTGCCCGAGGTCCTCCCCCGCATCCGGCGCCTCGACCATCGCCTCTTCCACCGCGGCCAGGTCGTGGAGCAGGTCCCCGTCGGACTCCTGCGACCAGTCGGTTGCGAAGACCACGTCCAGGCTGGTCACCAGCGGGCCGTGGACCTTGACCATGAGCTCGACCCATTCCCGGCCGATCTTGTGTGCGGAGGCCCGCTTGTATCCGGGCTCGATGAGGTTCTGGCTGCCGGTGAAGGCCACCTGCCCGTCCACCACCACGATCTTGCGGTGGTTGCGCAGATCCGGGCGCCGCCACCGTCGTTGGAAGGGCGCCAGCGGAAGCATCCGCCGCCAGTTGATGCCCGCGTCGCTCATCCTGCGAATCAGCGAGAAATAGCCCTTGACGCGCAGCGACCCCAGGTGGTCGAAGAGCACCCTGACCTTGACCCCGCGGGCGACCGCGCGTTCCAGGGCGTCCAGGAGCGGGGCGACGTACTGTTCGTCGTCGCCGATGATGTAGAACTGCACGTGCACGTAGCGCCGGGCCCTGTCGATTTCCAGGCGCATCGCCTCGAGGGATTCCTTGTAGCCGGTGATGAACTCCACCGCGTTGCCGGCCTGCAGCGGCAGCGCGCCCAGCCTCCGGTTCAACTCGACCGCCGAGAGCACCCAGTCGGGGGCGTCGGGGGCCCAGGTGCCCCCGGTCAGGTGCTGGGTGGCCTCGAGGATCGATTCGTTGACCCTCCGCTGGCGTTCGATGCGCCGCCTCGACAGCTTGATGTTGGCGAAGAGCAGGTAGAGCAGCAGGCCCGCCACCGGCAGGAAGAAGATGGCCAGCAGCCAGGCCATCGCGGTGGTGGGGCGGCGGTTGCCCGGAACGATTCCGACCATGGTGATGCGGATGGTGAGCTCGATGCCCACGGCGATCGACCACAGGGCGGCGCCAAGGGTCAGCGCGTCGCTGCCTGCCTCCATGGATCCCTCCTTGCCAGAGCCCGTTTCCCGGCCATACCCCAGACTACCGCCCGCACGGCGCTAGCCGGAGAACCACTTTCGCGGCGGTAATCTGGTACCCATGACTGCACTTGTGTTCCTTGACCGCGATTATCCCGCCGGCCGCGTCGCCGATGCCGCCACCGCACAGCTCTCGGTCCTTGACCAGGGGGTGACGCGCGGGGACGGGATCTTCGAATCCGCGCTGTACACCAACGGGATCGTGCGCAAGCTCGATGCCCACCTGGCGCGGCTGCGGGTCTCGGCCTCGACCTGCGACCTGCTGGTCCCGCACGAGGAGGCCTGGCGCGCGGCGATCGCGACCGCCGTGGCTGCATTCGATGCCGCCAACCCCTCCGAGGAAGCCGTCGTGAAGCTCGTGGCCACCCGCGGCACCGAGGGGCAGGACCACGGCACCTCCTGGGTCATGGTCTCCGCCGCCCCCGAGCTGGGACGCCGCCAGCGCCAGAGCGGGGTCTCGGTGATCTTCCTGGACCGCGGCTACGACTCGAGGGTCGCCGAGCGCGCGCCCTGGCTGCTGATGGGTGCCAAGACGCTGTCCTACGCGGTGAACATGGCGGCCCTGCGCCACGCCAAGAAGATGGGCGCCGACGACGTCATCTTCCTTTCCAGCGACGGAATCGTGCTGGAGGGCCCGACCTCCACGGTGCTGATCGCGCACCGCGACGGGGACACCAAGCGGCTGATCACCCCGACCCTGGAAACCGGCATCCTGCCGGGCACCACCCAGGGCGCCATCTTTGCCGCCGCGAGGGAGGCAGGGTGGGAGCTTGGCTACGGGCCGCTGACGCCGGAGAACCTGATGGATGCCGAGGGCGTCTGGCTGGTGTCCAGCGTCCGGCTGCTCACCCCGGTGAACTCGATCGACGGCACCGCCATTGCCCGCGACGGGCAGCTACATGCCGAACTCACCGCCATGGTCGACGCCATCCAATAAGCGCGCTTTTCGCATCCGCTCCCCCGGCGGATGCCGGAGAAGATTCGAGGTTTCCCCATGCAGGAACTGTTCCAGTTGGTGCCCGCCGCCTACGTGGTGCTGCGCCGCGGCGGCCAGGTGCTGTTGCAGCTGCGCCAGAACACCGGTTTCATGGACGGGCACTGGGCCTGCGCCGCGGCCGGGCACGTGGAGCCGGGGGAATCGGTGGATGCCGCCGCGGTGCGCGAGGCGGCCGAGGAGCTGGGGCTGCGACTGGATCCGCGGGACCTGCTCCCGCTGTCCACCTTGCACCGCACCAACGGCGGGGATGCCCCGCGCGCCCAGCGCGTGGATTTCTTCTTCGCGGCCAACCGCTGGGACGGGGAGCCGAGAATCATGGAGCCGGAGAAGTGCGCAGCCATCGAATGGTTCGACCTGGACAGGCTGCCTGCTCCCATGCCGGAACACGAACGCTACGTGCTGGAAAACCTTGCCGCCGGGACCTTGCCGGCCATCGCCTCGCTGGGCTTCCCCTAGCCGGCGGCACCGCGTAAAACTGGCGGGTTCCGGTCCCGATGCATCTTGCGATGCACCGGGACCGGGACCCGCCCGTGCGTTGGCCTAGGTCCAGACCAGGTTCCACGTTCCCAGCGCGAGCGCGGCCCAGGTGGCGGCGGCGCCCAGCAAGAGCCCCGCTGCCACGATGGCCGCATCCCGCCGCCCGTACGCCGAGGTCCTGAGCCAGGTGCGCGCATTGGTCCCGAAGCCCTTGGCCTCCATGGTGACCGCCAGCCGCGAGGCCCGCCGAATGGCCTGCACCAGCAGGCCGAAGACCTGCCCGAGGTTGGCGCGCATCCGCTGCCCCACCGAACCCCGGCTGCCCACGCCGCGGGCGCGCCGGGCCATGCCCAGGGTGGTCCATTCCTCGATCAGCAACCCGAGCAGGCGCATGCCCGCCAGCGCGCCGAGCACAAAGCGGTGCGGAAGCCGCGCCTTTTGCGCCAGCGCGTTGGCCAGGTCGGTGGGGTCGGTCGTGAAGAGCACCAGCACCGCGGGGATCGCCACGGCGAAGGCACGCATGCCGGTGGCGGCACCGGCCGCCAGCGAGCCCTCGGTGATGTCGAAGATGCCCAGGTCCAGCAGCACCGCACCGGAGTCGTTGCCCACCAGCGCGGTTCCCCAGGCCCCGAAGAGCGCGGCGAGAAGCAGTGGCCAGCCCCGGGCCAGGAAACGCGGGATCGACAGCCCTGCCAGCGGCAGCGCCAGGATCGTCGCCAGGACCACCAGGGAGCTGCTGACCCAGTCCATCGAGGCCACCAGCGGGATCGTTGCCAGCGCCACCGCGGCCAGCTTGGCCAGCGGGTTCGCCCGGCCCAGGAAACTGGCCCCGCCGCGGGCATCGGCCTGCAGCAACCCGGGGCGGGCCCCGGTCTCCGGGTTCCCGTCCCGGCCGCCGGGGGCATCGAGGACGAACTCGTTGGCGCCCAGGGCGCGGGCGAAATCCGCGTCGTGGGTCACGGCAATGATCGCCGTGCCATGCGCCAGTTCCTCGCGCAGCAACAGTGCCAGCTCCCGCCAGGTATTGGCGTCCTGGCCAAAGGTCGGCTCGTCGAGGATCAGGACCTGCGGGGACGAGGCCAGGACCGTGGCCACCGAGAGCCGGCGCTTTTCCCCGCCCGAAAGGGTGAAGGGGTTTGCCTCGGCCAGGTGCCCCAGCCGCAGCCGGGCCAGCAACGACTCGACCCGCGACTCGATCTCCGGCTGCGTGAACAGCGGTTCCCGGGTGCCGGGCTTGACCGCGTGCGCCGGGCCAAAGGCCAGCTCCTCGGCCACCGTGTTGGTGACGAATTGGTGTTCGGGTTCCTGGAACACCGAACCGATCCGGCCCACCAGCTCGGTGGCCCGCCAGTGGTAGGGGCGCGCCTCGGATCCGGCGGCCAGTTCCGCGGTGGCCAGCACCGTGCCGGAGGCCTGGGGCAACAGGCCCCCCAGGGTCAGGGCGAAGGTCGACTTGCCCGAGCCGTTGGCCCCGCGCACGCTCCAGGCCTCGCCCGCCGCGACCCGCATCTCAAGCCCGCCGGCGGCGACCGGGCCGCCGCGCTTCCGGGCGACGGCCAGGGAACCGGCCTCGAGCAGCAGTGCTCCGCTGCTCCCTGTGTTCGGCCTGGCCTCGATGGCCGGGGTGTATCCGGGCACCCAGACCCCGGCGGAAATCAGTTCCCCGCGGACGGCGCCGGGCCCGAACAGCTCGTCCGGGGTTCCCTCGTGGGCGATGCCCCCGCCCGGTTCCAGCACGATGACCCGGTCCATGTGCGGCGCCCAGGCCTCCAGCCGGTGTTCGACGATCAGCAGGGTCGCCCCGGTGGCGTCGAGTGCACGGATCACCGCGTCGCGGACCTCCAGCACGCCGGCCGGGTCGAGGTTCGCCGTCGGCTCGTCCAGCAGGACGAGTCCCGGGCCCATGGCCAGGATCCCGGCCAGGGCCAGGCGTTGTTTTTGCCCGCCCGAGAGCGCCGCGGTGGGGTGCTCCAGGGGGACGTCGAGTCCCACGGCGTCCAGGGCGTCGACGATGCGCCGGGCGATCTCCTCCGGCGGCACGGAGAGGTTTTCGGCGCCGAAGGCCACATCGTCACCGACCCGGGCCTGGACGACCTGGGTTTCGGGATCCTGCTGCATGAGCCCGACCAGGCCGCGGCCCTGGGCCACGGGCGTTCCGTCCAGCAGGAGCTCGCCGGAGGAATAGGCCTCGTCGTCCTCGTGCAGGACCCCTGCCAGCGCGTAGAGCAGTGTGGACTTGCCCGCGCCCGAGGGCCCGGCCAGCAGGACCCGCTCCCCGGCGCGGATGTCCAGGTCAAGGCCCCACAGGGCCGGTTGGGCGCGGTCCGCATGCCGCCAACCCCAGTTGCGGGCGCTGACGGACACGGGCGCGGAGAGCCGGCGGGCCTGCCCCGGGGCGTCGGCCTCACGGTGCAGCATCGAAGGTGAAGACATGATGGCGGCCGCGTCCTAGAGGATGGGTTCGGTGGCCGCCTTGCGGCTGGCCAGGGCGCCCAGGGCGCCGGTCTTGGCCAGGGCGCGGGTGGCCAGGAAGGACAGCAGCCCGGCGATGACGATGCCCGAGATGGTCATGAACGCGATGTAGGCGAAAAGCATGCCGGTGGTGTATTCGGGGTACCAGCGGAAGATGAAGGTGTCGTTGACGCTGCCGAAGAGCCCGGCGCCTGCACCGGCCAGCAAGGCCACGGGCAGGTTGAACTTGCGGTAGCGGAACGCGGCGAAGACCGCCTCGGCGCCCAGGCCCTGGATCAGGCCGGAGGTCAGCACCGTCAGCCCGAATTCGGACCCCATCAGCGCGGACACCATGGCCGCCACCAGTTCGCAGAACAGGGCCGCGCCGGGCTTGCGGATGACCAAGGCGCCGAGCACCGCGGGAAAGAGCCACATGCCCGAGACCAGTGCGGTCGAGGGCGGGAAGGCCAGGAACAGGAAGTCAAGCAGGTGGTGGGTGCTGTTCCAGGCCCAGAAGATGACGCCCGAGGACACGGCGATGACCGCTGCAATGACGATGTCGACGACGCGCCAGGACGTGGTTGCCGTTTTGGGCCCGGCGGGCTGGTTGGTGGTGCTCATGATCGTGATCCTCCTTGGATACAAGGAGGGGAGGGAAAACGTTTGTTTCAACGCACCCCTGAGAACTCGACTTCCTTCGCCGGTACTAGCCGGGGCAGGTTCGAGGGTCTGCGGTTCTCCGCACTCTCAGCGCCTTGGTGCGAATTGCTTCGCACGACGCTCCCCTGTCGTGATTGTTTCAGTCCTATGATGCTACCTCAGGCTATGCTGGGGCAGGTACCGTTGCCCGCAACATTTGGGAGTCCCCATGAACAGTTTGATGAAACTTATCGGCCCAGTTATTTCCATTGCCGCAGGATTCTTGGGCGGGAAGATCGTCGACAAGGCATGGCTTGGCTTCACCGGCCAGCAACCGCCCAAGCGAGGCAACAAGGAAGCACAGGCCGAGGCCAGCATGCGCCAGGCGATTGCCTTCGCCGTCCTTTCTGCCACGACCGCCGCCCTGATCCAGGTGCTCACCGACCGCGGCACCCAAAGGGCCCTGGCCCGGTTCGCCAAAAAGGCCTAAGCCACCAATGACTCGGGGGCCCACGGATTTCCCGTGGGCCCCCGAGTCGTTTCCGGCGCTGCCGCCGGCTCCGGGACACGGGTTACGGACCCGGGCCCCGCGGAGTCTAGTCGATGAAGTCGGTGCGGTCCCGCGGCCTGTCGCGGCCGATTTCGTGTTCCTCCCGCTGCTCGGCGGCCTCGACGACCGCCGCCAGCTCATCGGCAACGAGGGTCTCGCGCTTGAGGTGCCGCGTCCGGTATCCGGCGCGTCCGACCATGTGTGCCGAGACCGGCGCGGTGAGCAGCTGCAGCAACCAGGCCAGCACGAGCACCGGCAGCACCGCCCAGGAGCGCAGTTCCAGCCCGAGCGCCGCCAGCAGCAGGAACAGGCCCAGCACCTGCGGCTTGGTCGCGGCGTGCAGGCGCGAGAGCAGGTCGGGGAAGCGAAGCATGCCGATTCCCGCGGCCAGGGACATCAGGCAGCCGACGATCATGAACGTCCCGGCAACGATGTCGATGAGCGTGTCAAGCATCAGGCGTTCCTCCGATCCGTGACGAAGCGGGAAACCGTGACCGACCCGACGAACCCGACCAGGCAGGCCAGCAGCACAAAGACCAGGTTGTTGGCGTGCTGGTTGACGGTCATCTCGATGCAGAGCGCCGCGGAGATGATCAGGAGCAGCACGTCGGTGGCGATGACGCGCTCCAGGATGGACGGGCCCTTGGCCAGCCTGACGATGGCCAGGCAGGCCGCAATCGAGAGCGTGATTCCGCAAATCCACAGGACGATGTTCATGAAGGTGCTCCGTGTTCCTTGCTTGGTTCCGTCTTCTCGGCGTTCAGCGCCGCAAGTTCCTCGGCGGTGCCCATCATCCGGATCAGCCGTTCCTCGATCAGCAGGACCGATGCCCGGGCCTTTTCCACGCCCGCCTGGTCGTTGACGTTGAGCACGTGCAGGTACAGCGTGGAGGACCGTCGGTCCACCTCGACGACGTAGGATCCGGGCACCAGCGTCAGCACGTGGCCGACGAAGGTGACCAGCAGGTCAGACTCGGTGCGCAGCGTGACGGTGATGACCGCGCTGGTGGTCCGCGGCCCGCGGAACACCGCCAGGTACATGACCTCGAAGCTGGCCCGCGTCACGTCCCGCAGGAACGCCCCGATGAAGACCACGGCACGCCAGATGTTGAAACGCCCCGAAAGGATGATCGGCGGCAGGCGGAAGACCCGCACCAGCAGCAGCGAGATCAGCAGCCCGAACACCAGGTTTCCGATGGCAAAGTCCTGCCAGAGCGCGCCCCACACCAGCATCATCCCTACCAGCAGCGGAATCTCCTGGCGCAGCGTGGATCGCTGGCGCTGCCCGCTCTCGTCCTTGGCGTCGGCCAGACGTTGTTCCCTGCTCATCGTGCTTGCCCCTCTCCGGCTCCGAGGACGGCCTCGATGTAGTTGCCCTCATCGAGCATCTGTCCGGCCACCCTGTCGCTGAAGTCGAAGAGCGGCCCGGCAAACACCGTCAACGCCACGCCCACCAGCACCAGGGCGGCGGTCATGGCCAACATGCCGTTGGGCAGCAGGGCCGCGTTTCCGCGGTCGCTGTAGCGGCTGGCCGGTTCGTCGGCGACGATGTCGTAGGTGGCCCCGCGCGCCGCGGAAACGCCAACGAGCAGCAGCGGGTCCGGGTCCGAGGCGTCCTCGGCATCGCGCCAGAACGCCCTGTTCCAGATGCGGGCCACGGCCAGCAGGGTCAGCAGCGAGGTCAGCAGCGACACCGCCACCAGCACCCAGGCCATCGGGGTGCCCAGCTCGGCGCCGCCCTGGACCAGGCCGAGCTTGCCCAGGAACCCGGAGAACGGCGGGATGCCGCCCAGGTTCATGGCCGGGACGAAGAAGAGCAGCGCCAGCAACGGCGAAAGCTTGGCCAGCGAACCGAGCCGGTCGATGTTCGAGGTGCCGGCGCGGCGCTCGATGAGGCCCGCGACCAGGAACAGCGAGGTCTGCACCACGATGTGGTGGGCCACGTAGTAGATGGTCGCCCCGAGGCCCAGCTGGTTGCCCACGGCGACGCCGAAGATCAGGAAGCCGATGTGGCTGGTCAGCGTGAAGGAAAGCATGCGCTTGATGTCCGTCTGTGCCACGGCGCCGAGGATTCCCACCAGCATGGTCAGCCCGGCCACGACCATCAGCGCATCCGAGAGCCGGTTCCCGGGGAACAGCAGGGTCTCGGTGCGGATGATGGCATAGACGCCGACCTTGGTCAGCAGCCCGGCGAACACCGCGGTGACGGGGGCAGGGGCCGTCGGGTAGGAGTCGGGGAGCCAGAAGGACAGCGGGAAGACCGCGGCCTTGATCCCGAATGCCACCAGCAGCATCACGTGCAGCACCGTCTGGGTGCCTTCGGAGATCTGCGGCAGCTTCACCGCCAGGTCGGCCATGTTCACGGTGCCCACGGCCGCGTAGATCATGCCGATGGAGATGAGGAACAGCAGCGAGGAGGCCACCGAGACCACCACGTAGGTGGTTCCGGCGCGGATGCGCGCGGTGGTCCCGCCGAGCGTCAACAGCACGTAGGAGGCCGTCAGCAGGATCTCGAAGCCCACGTAGAGGTTGAACAGGTCCCCGGCGAGGAAGGCGTTGGACACGCCCGCCACCAGGATCAGGTAGGCCGGGTGGAAGATCGACACCGGCCCGTCCTCGTCCCCGTCGGCCAGGCCCTGGCTGGTGGCGTAGAGCAGCACGGCCAGGGAGACGATGGTGGAGACCACCAGCATGAAGGCGGAGAAGCCGTCAACGACCATGGAGATGCCGAAGGGCGGTGCCCAGCCGCCGAGGGTGACCGAGTAGGTCCGGCCGTCCCAGACCGTGGCCAGCATCCAGGCCTCGAGGCACAGGGTGACCACCAGCACGCCAATGGTGACCGCGCGCTGGGTGCGCCGCTTGCGGCGCAGGATGAAGGCAAGTGCCGCGCCGAAGATCGGCAGGGCCACCGCCAGCGGGGCGAATGAAACGGCGCTCAGTGGTGCATCGATCATGCGCTGGGCCCCGCTTCCTTGGTGTTCCCTGCAGGCACTGACTCGTCCCCCTCGAATTCGGTGGTGTCCTCCGGGACCGGGGAGTCTTCCTCGAAGTCGAAGGTCGACTGCTGCGAGACGCGAAGGTCCTCGTCGTCGTCGGCGACCACGTCGGCCCGGGAGATCACCCAGGAGCGGTAGATGATGCCCAGCATGAAGGCGGTCACCGCGAAGGTGATCACGATGGCCGTGAGGATCAGTGCCTGGGGCAGCGGGTCGCTGTATTCCTGCGCGTCAAGCGCCGACTTATACAGCGGGGCCTCGCCGCGGCGTCCGCCGGCCGAGAGGATCAGCAGGTTCACCCCGTTGCCCAGCACCACGATGCCCAGCAGCACCCGGGTCAGGGAACGCTCGAGCAGGAGGTAGATCCCCACGGCAAAAAGGATGCCCATCACTATGAGCAAGGTGATATTGGTGCTCAACGTCCCACTCCCGTCTCCGCGTCGGAAACCATGTCATGCGTGTCGGTGGGGCTGCGGCCCTCGGACCGGTCGTCGATCTCCGAGCCCAGGGAGCGCAGCACGTCGATGACCAGTCCGACCACCACCAGGTAGACCCCGATGTCGAAGATCGTCGAGGTCACGAACTTGTGCTCCCCGAAGAGCGGCCAGGTGAATTCGATGGCGGCGGAGGTGAACATCTGCGCGCCGAAGAACAGCGGCACCGCCGCCGTGAGCGCCGCGAGCCCCAGCCCGGTGCCCATCAGCGTCCCCGGGCTCACCGGGGTGGCCTCGGCCAGTTCCACCCGGCCACCGGCCAGGTAGCGGATGGTCAGAGCCAGCCCGGCCAGCAGGCCGCCGGCAAAGCCGCCGCCGGGGGTGTTGTGCCCCGCCAGCAGCAGGTACACGGACGCCAGCAGGATGGTGTGGAAGAGCAGCCGGGTGACCACCTCGAAGGTGATGGACCGGCGCTCGGGCGCCAGCGTGTGGCCGGCCACCAGCCAGGAGTCGCGGGCGGAGGCAGCGAATGTCCTTGCCACTTTCAGCCCGGCGCGGCTCGGGTTCTTGCCGCCGATGGCCTCGGAGCCGTGGTCCACCGATCCGGAGGGCACCGCGGCGACGCGCAGCCGCTTGTCGCCGCGCCCGCGCACGAAGATCAGCGAGGCGACGCCGGTGGCGGCGGCCGCCAGCACCGTGATCTCGCCGAAGGTGTCCCAGGCGCGCATGTCCACCAGGGTCACGTTCACGATGTTCTTGCCCGCCCCGCCGGTGTAGGCAAGCTCCGGGTAGGCCAGCGAAATGGGGTCGGCCACGCGCGAGGCCATGGAGGTGGCGGCAATGTAGATCATCGACGCACCGAAGCCGATGCCGATCAGCGCACGGCCCAGCCGGTGTCCCGTGGGGTTCTTGGCCCACAGTTCCACGGGCAGCGCGCGCAGGGCCAGCACGAAGGCCACCAACACAATGGTTTCCACCAGGAGCTGGGTGACGGCCAGGTCGGGGGCGCCCTGCAGGGCGAAGATCGCCGCCATCCCGTAGCCGCTGACCGAAACCATCAACACGGCCAGGAAGCGCCGGTTGGCCTGCACCGCCCCGATGGCACCCACGACCATGATGAGCCCGATGACCAGCTGGGCGGGGTGGTCGAAGGCAATGAAGTTTCCCGGGGCGGGGGTGTTGAGCAAGATCGCGGTGGTCGCCGGAAGCACCAGCGCCACCGTCAGGATCACCACGAGGTAGAAGGACAGGGAACCGCGCTGGGTCCGGCCGGTGAGCCAGATCGCCAGGTTGTCCAGGATGGTGATCAGGAACTTGTAATCGCGTTCGGCATCGAAGACCGGCGGGACCCTGGACTGGAAGGCAAAGATCCTTTTGCGGCCCAGGAAGAGCAGCGCGCCGATGACCATGGTCAGAATGCTCAGGCCCAGCGCCGGGGTGAACCCGTGCCAGAGCCCCAGGTGGATGGGGTCCTCTGCGGGGCCGAACAGCCCGATGTACGGTGCGATGGCCCCCTCGAGCACCTGCGGGATCCAGGCGAAGACCACGGTGGCGGCGGTGAGCACGAGCAGCGGCGTGAGGAACAGCAGCGGCACTTTCGGGAAGGTGGTGGTCTTCATGCCTGCCTTGGCGGCAAAGCCGCCCCAGAGGAAACGCGCGGAGTAGGCGAAGGTCATCATGGCCCCGATGACCACGCCAATGAGCAGCACCACGCCGGTGGCGCCATTGCCCCGGGCATGTTCCAGCAGGGACTCGAAAACCGCTTCCTTGGCCACGAAGCCGAAGACCGGCGGGAATCCGGCCATGGAGGCCGCGGCAATGGCGGCAACGACAAACAGCAGCGGCGAGGACTTGTAGAGCCCGGAGAGCTGGTGGATGTCACGGGTGCCGGATTTGTGGTCGATGATCCCCACGATCAGGAAGAGCGTCGCCTTGAAGAAACCGTGGGCCAGCATCATCGCCAGGCCCGCCAGGTAGGCGTTGGGGGTGCCCATGCCAAGGATCAAGATCAGGAAGCCCAGCTGGGAGACCGTGCCGTAGGCCAGCAGCAGCTTGAGGTCGTGTTGCCGCAGCGCCCGCCAGCCGCCGATCAGCATGGTGGCCAGGCCGACCCACAGCAGCATGGGTTGCCAGAAGGCGGTCTGGTCGAAGCCGGGGGCAAGGCGGGCGACCAGGTAGATGCCTGCCTTGACCATGGCGGCCGCGTGCAGGTAGGCCGAGACCGGCGTCGGGGCGGCCATGGCACCGGGAAGCCAGAAGTGGAACGGGACCAACGCGGACTTGGAAATCGCACCGATCAGCACCAGGGCGATGGCCACGTCGATGTAGGTGCCCAGGGCGGTCAGTTCCGGGGCCATCGCCATGATCTCGGAGATGCGGTAGGTGCCGGCGGCGTGGCCGAGCATGATCAGGCCCGCCAGCATCGTCAGGCCGCCAAAGGTCGTGACCATCAGCGCGGTCAGGGCCGAACGCCGGGCACTCATGCGGGTGCGGTTGAACCCGATCAACAGGAACGACAGGATCGTGGTCAGTTCCCAGAAGATGAACAGCAGGAGCATGTCGTCGGCGGTCACCAGGCCGAACATTGACGCGGCGAAGGCCAGCAACTGGGCGCCGAAGGCGCCGGTGTGGGGATCCTCGTTCTTGAAATACCGTGCGCAGTAGAACAGCACCAGGGCACCGACCCCGAGCACCAGGAGGCACAACACCGCGGAAAGTGCATCCATCCGGAAATCCAGATGGGCATTCAGCGGGCCGATCCAGCTATAGAGCTCGGACGGGGGCGCGTTCGGCCCTCCGCTGGCAATGGACTGGTCGGTCCCGGTAAAGCTCGAAAAATTCGCCACAAGCCAGACAAAGGCCAACGCCGGGACGGCCGCCAAAACGTAGAACGTCGAACGGCCCAGAACTCGAAAAATGAATGGCGCAATTCCGGCAACGGCAAAAAGCGCAATCAGGACAAGGAGCACACGTATCTCCTATGGTCGGCGGGCCAGTGCCCTGGCGGCAAAACGGTCAAAAAGGCAGCTTTCAGCTTATCAGCCGACATCTCCCGCCAAGTGATTTGACCCGGGATTCAGCTGATGAAATGTTGGGGAATAATTCTTCTTTTCGGATTGTTTAAGACCCGTCCGGAAAAGGACATTCCGGCGGCACGCCGGGATGCATTATTTCGCTGCTTCCCCGTTGTTGGTTCGATGCAGCTACGATGCACCCATGAGCGAGTTTCCTGCGGCACCGTCGGCCTCGACCGACCGGCAGAGAATTATCACCAAACCCGTGATGGCGTGGGCTTCCTGGGACTGGGGGTCGGCTGCCATCAACGCCGTGATGACGACCTTTGTCTTCACGGTCTACCTGACCAGCGACCTCTTCGGGGACAAGGACGCCAACTCGGTGGTGCTGGGCAACGGGCTGGCGATCGCCGGGGTGGCAATCGCGCTGCTGGCCCCGGTGACCGGGCTGCGTTCGGATGCCGGGGGTCGCCGCCGATTCTGGCTGGGCGTGAACACGGTGATCGTTGCGGTGCTCACCGCCGCCTGCTTCTTCGTCTTCCCCGAGCCGCGGTTCCTGATCCTCGGCGTGACACTCATCGCGCTGGCCTCGGTCTTTTCCGAGTTTGCGACGGTGAACTACAACGCCATGCTGCCGCAGATCTCCACCCCCTCCACCATCGGCAAGGTCTCGGGCTTCGGCTGGGGCATGGGCTACCTCGGCGGCATCCTGGCCCTGGCCATCGTCCTGTTCACCCTGGTGACCCCGCTCTTCGACTGGGCGGGCGCCTCGGAGGCCGGTGCCCTGAACCTGCGACTTGTCGCGGTGTTCTCCGCTGTCTGGTTCCTGGGATTCGGCCTGCCGGTGCTCTTCGCGGTCCCTGAGATCCCCGGCGAATCGGGCGGGCCGCGCTTCACCATCCTGCAGTCCTACGCCGAGCTGTGGCGCCGGGTCGTCGCCCTGGCGCGCAAGGACCGCCACACCGTCTTCTTCCTTCTCGCCAGCGCTGTCTTCCGAGACGGGCTGGCCGCGGTGTTCACCTTCGGCGGGATCATCGCCGCCGGAACCTTCGGATTCCCGCTGCAGCAGGTGATCATCTTCGCCATTGTCGGTAACGTCGTCGCGGCCCTCGGCGCCATGGTCGGAGGGCTGCTCGACGACAGGATCGGCCCCAAGCGCGTGATCATCGGCTCGCTGGTCGGGTTGCTGGTCGCCGGCCTGGGCGTCTTCCTCTCCCCCGGTGCCGCGGGCTTCTGGGTCTTCGGTTTGCTGTTGTGCCTGTTCGTCGGCCCGGCCCAGTCATCCAGCCGGGCGTTCCTGGCCCGGCTGGCGCCGGTCGGTCAGGAGGGCGAGCTCTTCGGGCTCTACGCCACCACCGGCCGCGCCGTCAGCTTCCTGGCCCCCGCCCTGTTTGCCGCGTCCATCGCGCTGGCGTCCCCGCACGTGGCCGAGGCCCAGCGCTACGGCATCCTGGGCATCCTGGCGGTCCTGCTGCTCGGACTGCTCCTGCTGATCCCGGTGCGGGCACCGCGCCACGGCCCGACGCCGCTGGAACGTGGCCTTTGACCGGCGTTGGTGGTTCCATGGGAGCCATGGGCATCAAGGAACCCGTGACAGTGACCGTGACCGGCGCCGGAGGACAGATTGGGTATGCGTTGCTCTTCCGCATCGCCTCGGGAGCCATGTTCGGGCCTGCGACCCCGGTCAGGCTGCGCTTGCTGGAGATCCCGGCCGGGCTGAAATCCGCCGAGGGCACCGCCCTCGAGCTGCAGGATTGTGCCTTCTCCAACCTGGATTCGGTCGAGGTCACCGGCAATGCCGAGCGGGCCTTCGACGGCACCAATGTTGCGCTGCTGGTTGGTGCCCGGCCGCGTGGTCCGGGCATGGAGCGCGGGGACCTCCTCGCGGCCAATGGCGCCATCTTCGGCCCGCAGGGCGCCGCCATCAATGTCGGCGCCGCCGATGACGTGAGGGTCCTGGTGGTGGGCAATCCGGCGAACACCAACGCGTTGATCGCCGCCGCCCATGCACCGGATGTCCCGGCCGAGCGCTTCACCGCCATGACCCGATTGGACCACAACCGGGCGCTCGGCCTGCTGGCCGGCACCCTGGATGTCGGGGTGGCCTCGATCGGCAACGTCATCATCTGGGGCAACCACTCGGCAACCCAGGTCCCCGACATCTCCCACGCCATCCTCACCGGCGCCGACGGCTCCCAACGCCCGCTGCCGGACGCCCTGGCCGAAGCCCTCGGCGGCACGGACAAGGTGGCGGCGTGGCTCGAGGGGACGTTCATTCCGCGGGTGGCCGGACGCGGGGCCGAGATCATCGAGGTCCGTGGGTCCTCCTCGGCGGCTTCGGCGGCCGCTGCGGCAATCGACCATGTCCACGACTGGGTCCTGGGAACCTCCGGTTCCTGGACGTCGGCGGCGGTACTTTCCGACGGGTCCTATGGCGTGCCGCGGGGACTGGTCAGTTCCTTCCCGGTGCATTCCCGCAACGGCGCCTGGGAGATCCAGCAGGGACTTTCGGTGGCCGCGGACGTGCGGGCCCGGATCGACAGCTCCCTCAAGGAGCTTGAAGCGGAACGCGACATGGTCAAGTCCCTGGGGCTCATCTAACGGGTTTTCCCGTGAAAAGGAAGTTTTTTCGTGGAGCGGAGCACTGTTTTGCAGCTGGACGGGCAGGAGGTTGCGGTGCGTGATGCGGTCCGGGGCGACCTTCCCGCGCTCCTGGCGATGCTCGCCGACGACCCCCTCGGGGCGTCGCGCGACCCGGTTGCCGACGCCGACGTGGACGTGGAGCCCTACCTCGCTGCCTTTGCCGCCATCGACAAGGATCCGGCATACCGGCTGCTGGTGTGCGAGAGCGCCGGACGCGTTGTCGCCATGCTGCAGCTGTCCTTCATTCCAGGTCTTTCCCGCCGCGGGGCCTGGCGCGCCCAGATCGAGGCGGTGCGCACCCACGCGGATTTCCGGGGGCTCGGCCTGGGCAGGGGCTTCATCCAGTGGGCCATCGAGCTGGCGCGCGACGGCGGCTGCTCACTGGTGCAATTGACCACCGACAAGAGCCGCTCCGATGCCCACCGCTTCTATGAACGGCTGGGGTTCGAGGCAAGCCACGAGGGCATGAAGCTGGTGCTCTAGGCTGGACCGGGCCAGGGCGACGCCTGGAACACGGGTGCGGGCCGGCGGAATCCTCCGCCGGCCCGCACCCGCATTTAGCTTTTGCCTAGTTTTCCAGCGTGGTCTTGTGGAAGTTCAGGTGGCTGCGCGACGCCGTGGGGCCGCGCTGTCCCTGGTAGCGGTTCCCGTAGGCTCCGGAACCGTAGGGGTGCTCGGCCGGGGAGGAGAGCTTGAAGAAGCACAGCTGCCCGATCTTCGATCCCGGCCACAGCTTGATGGGCAGGGTCGCCATGTTCGACAGTTCCAGGGTCACGTGTCCGGAGAACCCGGGGTCGATGAAGCCGGCCGTGGAGTGGGTCAACAGGCCAAGGCGGCCCAGCGAGCTCTTGCCCTCGAGGCGTGCGGCGATATCCGTGGGCAGCGTAACCGTTTCATAGGTCGAACCCAGGACGAATTCGCCGGGGTGCAGGATGAACGGCTCGTCCGGGTCGACTTCCACCAGCCTGGTCAGTTCCGGCTGGTCCAGCGCCGGATCGATGTGGGCGTATTTGTGGTTGTCGAAGAGCCGGAAGAACCGGTCAATCCTCACGTCCACGCTTGCCGGCTGGATCATCGCCGGGTCGAAGGGGTCCAACTTAATACGTTCGGAGGCCAGCTCGCGTCGAATATCACCATCAGAAATCAGCACAGTACCCAAAATATCCCATTTGGCGCGTGGTTCCGGCATCGGAGTCCTGGGTGGATGGGTGGCGACCGGCCGAGCGCGGGCTGCCTACGGGAATATGCACCCGCTTGGCATGGGCGGAATCACGCGGTCTGCGGTTATCCTGAAAGGGCTCCATCCAGTTTTCCCGAAGGGACATCGTGTCTTTGTTTCGTGCCGGCCTTCCCGCCATCCTGTTGGGCTCCGCCCTCGTGCTGGCGGCCCCGCTCGCCGCGCAGGCCGCCCCCGTGGACGCCGCGGCCATGCAGGTGCGCGCCGAAACGCGGTTGAAGGCACCGACCACCGATGAACTGACGAAGGACCAGGATTCCTACCTCGCCCTGGTGAGCAGGGACCATCCCTTGGATCCCGCGAACTACAAGCCGAAGGACCTGCGGACGGTGTCCGGCACCGGGATGGAATTGCGCAAGGATGCGGCAACGGCACTCGAGAAACTGCTCAAGGCCTCTCGCAAGGACGCCCAGTCGCTGAGCGTGCTCAGCGCGTACCGTTCCTACGACCGGCAGATCGCCCTGTTCAACGGATACAAGGCGCGCTACGGCACCGACTACGCCACCCGGATTTCCGCCCCGGCCGGAACCAGTGAACACCAGCTCGGACTGGCTGCGGACCTGGGGCTCAGCAGTGGCGTGTGCGACCTCAAGGCCTGCTTCGGCGAAACCGATGGCGGAAAATGGCTGGCTGCGAACGCGGCTGACTTTGGCTTCATCATTCGATACCCGTCCGACGGCGAAAAGGTGACAGGCTACAAGTACGAGCCGTGGCATCTGCGCTTTATCGGGGTCGACCAGGCAAAGGCCATGGAGAAGTCCAAGGCCGAGACCTTCGAGGCCTTCCACGCTGCCCTCGTCAAGGCGTCCAAGGTCAAGCCGCCCACCGCGGCCGAGATCAAGAAACAGCGCGAATCGCTGCTGATCCTGCGGTTCCTGCCGCCCTATCGCGACTGGTCGATCGGCTTCGACTTCGCGCGCTAGCGAGTAGCCCCGGCACCCCACCCGAATTCCGGCCACGGTGTGCGCCGCAATTCACGTAGTATGGCGCCCCGACGACGGGCCCAAGGCACGGCACGACGCAGCAAAAAGGCATCGGATGATGCGGGTTTGCGCCCGCATCATCCGATGCCTTGGGGATTTTTCCTGCCGCGGCCTACTTGGCGCGGACCGGGATGCCGGTGAAGGTCGGCTTCAGGGTCTCGGCGAAGAAGTCCTCGCCCTTGTTGTCAACCACGATGAACGCCGGGAAGTCCTCGACCTCGATCTTCCAGATTGCTTCCATGCCGAGTTCCTCGTATTCGACGACCTCGACCTTTTTGATGCAGTCCAGGGCCAGGCGTGCCGCAGGTCCGCCGATGGAACCCAGGTAGAAGCCGCCGTGGGCGTTGCATGCGTCGGTAACCTGCTTGGAACGGTTGCCCTTGGCCAGCATGACCATGGAACCGCCGGCCGCCTGGAACTGGTCCACGTAGGAGTCCATGCGTCCGGCAGTGGTGGGCCCGAAGGAACCCGAGGCCATGCCTTCGGGGGTCTTGGCCGGACCTGCATAGTAGACCGGGTGGTCCTTGAGGTACTGGGGCATCTCCTCGCCGGCATCCAGGCGTTCCTTGATCTTGGCGTGTGCGATGTCGCGGGCCACGACCAGCGGGCCGGACAGCGACAGGCGGGTCTTGACCGGGTGCTTGTCCAGCTCGGCAAGGATCTGCGCCATCGGCTGGTTCAGGTCGATCTTGACCACCGAGGATCCACCGGTGCCGGTGACGCCGTCGGTCTCCTCGTCGTGGGCTGCCAGCGCCGGGTGCGATGCCTCGGGCATGAAGCGCGCCGGATCGGTCTCCAGCTGCTCCACGAACACGCCGTCGGCGGTGATCTTGGCCAGCATCTGCCTATCGGCGGAGCAGGAGACCGCAATGGCCACCGGCAGCGAGGCACCGTGGCGCGGCAAACGAACAACGCGCACGTCGTGGCAGAAGTACTTGCCGCCGAACTGGGCACCGATGCCGAAGTGGCGGGTCAGCTCAAGGACCTTTTCCTCCAGGTCGATGTCGCGGAAGCCGCGTCCGGTCATGGCGCCGGTCGTGGGCAGGTTGTCCAGGTACTTGGCCGAACCGTACTTGGCGGTCTTCAGCGCGAACTCGGCGGAGGTGCCGCCGATGACGATGGAGAGATGGTACGGCGGGCAGGCGGCCGTGCCCAGCGAGCGCAGCTTCTCGTCGAGGAACTTCAGCATGGCGTTCTCATTGAGGATCGCCTTGGTTTCCTGGTAGAGGAAGGACTTGTTGGCCGAGCCGCCGCCCTTGGCCATGAACAGGAACTTGTACTGGTTCTCGTGTCCCGGCTCGGTGTCGGCGTAAAGCTCGATCTGCGCGGGCAGGTTGTTGCCCGTCGACTTTTCTTCCCACGTGGTCAGCGGGGCCAGCTGCGAGTAGCGCAGGTTCAGCGTGGTGTAGGCGTCGTAGATGCCCTTGGACAGGGCCTTTTCGTCCGTGCCGGCGGTCAGCACGTGCTGGCCGCGCTTGCCCATGACGATTGCCGTTCCGGTGTCCTGGCACATCGGCAGGATGCCGCCGGCTGCGATGTTGGCGTTCTTCAGCAGGTCCAGCGCGACGAACTTGTCGTTCGGGCTGGCGTCCTCGTCGTCGAGGATGTTGCGCAGCTGCTGCAGGTGCGCCGGGCGCAGGTAGTGGGAGATGTCGTGAAGTGCGGTGGTGGCCAGGTTTTCCAGCGCCTCCGGATCCACTTCGAGGAAGGTCCGGCCGCCGGGGCCCTCGACGGTGCGCACGCCATCGGTGGAAATCTGGCGGTAGGTGGTCTCGTCCGCCCCGATGGGCAGGATGTCTTCATACTGGAATTCGGGCATGGGCTTCCTTGCAAAAGATTCAATTCGTTTCCCCCTAGTTTAGGACGGTTGGGCGAACAACCAGACATCGGGTTGCGCCGACGGGCGCAATGTAGACATGCTTGGGTGCATGAGTGAAGAGAACCAGCAAGCCAAGTCCACCGCAGGCACCGACGACATCCAGGCTGCCTTGGGCATCGAGCCGACGGTTACCGGCAATGAACCGGCCACCCATTTTGAAATGATGATCCGTGCTGCACAGAACGACCCCGCCCTCAACGGCCAAGTCATCGCCTCGTTGATGAACTCGGAAGTATATTTCCTCAGTCGCGAGGAGGTCGCCGGCGAGGCCACGAATGCCCAGCCGATGATCTTGCAGAACGCCTCGGGCGAACCGGTGATCGCCCTGTTCACGCATCTGGCCCGGATCCCCGGCGCCTACATCGACGTCGCCCCGTATGGCGTCCAGGTGCTCGGCGGGACAGTCGTCCGCTCGCTGCAGGACACCGGGCTGGTCATCAACCCCGGGCATGAGCTGTGCTTTGAAATCGATGCCGCCGGGGTGAGGACCATCCGGGAGGAATTCAACCTCGACGGAACGCTGAAGAAGCCCTCCGGCGAGGGAAACAAGTAACCCTGCCCCGTCGCCGTATCCGTGCCTCCGTTTTGCGTGTCCTGCGGACTAGAGTGGGAGCATGGATTTTGAAGATACGTCGTTGCCCGGGCTCGGCGTCCGTCGCGAAATAATCCTCGCGTCAGGGCGCCGGGTGGGCGTGGTGATCCTGCGTGATGGAACCATGCAGTTGATCATTTCCCAGCGCGATGACCCCGACGCCTGCGCCGCGTCCATTCCGTTGAGCGTTGAGGAAGCCGGCGCCATCGGTGCCATGCTCGGCGCCCCGCAGCTGGTGACCCAGCTGACGGACCAACATCGCGACCTGCCCGGGGTCAACACCCAGCAATTCGTCCTGAGCCACGAGAGCCCCTACGTCAACCAGACCCTGGGCGACACCCGCCTGCGGACCCGTACGGGAACCTCTGTTGTCGCCATTTCCCGCAGCGGAAAGGTGTTCCCCTCCCCCACACCCGATTTTGAGCTCAATGGGGGGGACGTCCTGATCATTGTCGGCACCTCCGCAGGGCTGGAAAACGCAGCGCACCTGATCAACGACGGCTAAGGGGAGGTGCACGGTTCATGCACGGCACTGCGCTAATACTCGTTGAGCTCGGCGCCGTTTTCTTGGGGCTTGGCCTGCTGGGACGCCTGGCAGCACGAATCGGGATGTCACCGGTTCCGTTGTATCTGCTCGGCGGCCTGCTCTTTGGCAGCGGTGGCGTGGTCAACCTGGCCGGGGTTTCGGAGTTCGGGGAGATCGCCAGCGAAATCGGGGTGATCCTGCTCCTGCTCATGCTGGGGCTGGAATACACCGCCCGCGAGCTTGTCACTGGGCTGAAAAGTTCGTGGCTCGCGGGAGTCGTTGACCTGGTCCTGAATTTCACCCCGGGAGCCGGGCTGGCACTGATCATGGGCTGGGGCGTCACCGGGGCCTTGGTCCTTGGCGGCGTCACCTACGTGTCGTCCTCCGGCATCATCGCCAAGGTGCTCTCCGACCTGGGCAGGCTGGGCAACCGCGAGACCCCGGTGGTGCTTTCCATCCTGGTGCTCGAGGACCTCGCCATGGCCATCTACCTGCCGGTGCTCACCGCCACCCTGGCCGGGCTCGGATTTCTGGGCGGTTTGCGTGCGGTGGGCATTGCGATGGGCACCATCACGCTGGTGCTGTTGGCCGCGTTGCGCTTCGGGCCGCAGATTTCGCGGCTGATCCATTCCTCGGACCGGGAAAACTTCCTGCTCAAGCTCATCGGGGCGGCGTTGCTGGTCGCGGGGCTGGCATCGGCGCTGCAGGTCTCCGCGGCGGTGGGCGCCTTCATGCTCGGCATTGCCATTTCCGGGTCGACCGCGCACTCGGCAACCAAGGTGCTTGAACCGCTGAGGGACCTTTTTGCCGCCATGTTCTTTGTGGTCTTCGGGCTGAACACCGATCCGACCAGCATTCCCGCGGTCCTGCCGATGGCCATCTTGTTGGCCATCGTCACCTCGTTGACGAAGGTCGCCACCGGGGTCTGGGCGGCAAAGCGGGCCGGCATCGGGATACCGGGACGGGTCCGCGCCGGTGTCGCGCTGATCGCCCGCGGCGAGTTTTCCATTGTCATTGCCGGACTGGCCGTGGCCTCCGGTGCCATCACCGGCGAACTTGCCGCGCTGGCAACGGCCTACGTGCTGCTGTTGGCGGTCCTGGGGCCGGTGGCGGCCCGCCTGGCCGAGCCGCTGGCCAGGCCGTTCATGCCCAAGGCGTCGCCGGCACCCGACGTCGCTTTTTGACGCGCCGGGATTCCCGATTAGGTTTTGGCACCCCACTTTGGGATATGCTGTTTTTTGCCCGGGACGCCAATAGGCTTCCCGGAGCACTGCGGGCGTAGCTCAATGGTAGAGCGCCAGCTTCCCAAGCTGGACACGCGGGTTCGATTCCCGTCGCCCGCTCGCTATGAAATTGGGACCCGGCCTGCGGCCGGGTCCCAATGCGTTAAGGGGCACCCCTCGGTGCGGTGCGCCGAATAGGGGAAAGTGGGAATCCGAGTCCAATGAATGGCGTACTCTCTGGTTTTGCCGTGGTGTGGACGGTCATCGTCGTGGGTTACTTCGTCGGTCGAAGCGGCGTGCTGGGGGAAAACGCCCGGTATGTGCTGAACCGCCTGACCTTCTTCGTGGCCAGCCCCGCACTGTTGTTCACCACCCTGGCGGAGTCGGATCCCGCTTCGGTGCTTGGCCCCTTCCTGGGAGTTGCGGCGATGTCGTCCCTGGCCACGGCCGTCGTCTTCGTGCTGGTTACCCGATGGTGGCTGCGCCGCGACCTGACCGAGTCGACCATTGGCGCGATGAGTGCCTCCACGGTGAACTCGGCAAACCTCGGGCTGCCCATCGCCCTCTACGTCCTAGGGGACATGGCACATGCGGCGCCGGTGATCCTGTGGCAGCTGGCGTTGTTCTCCCCGGTGTGCCTGGCGATCCTGGACGCCAGCACCTCCAGGCACCGCACCACCGTGTTTTCCATGTTGGTCCAGACGCTGAAGAACCCGATGATCGTCGGTTCGCTGGCCGGGTTGGTGTGCGCGCTGTTCGATTTGACGCTCCCCCAGCCGCTGGCCGACCCGATCGAGTTGATCGCCGGCGCCTCCATTCCGGCCATGCTCATTGCCTTCGGCATTTCCCTCGTTGGATCCAAGCCCTTAGAGGCCTCGGGCGGGCGGCGAGCCGACACGCTGCTGGCCACGGGCATGAAGCTGTTCTTCCAGCCCGTCATTGCCTGGGCCCTGTCGGTTTGGCTCTTCCGACTGGATAGCGACGCCGTGTTTGTCGCGGTGATCATGGCGGCACTTCCCACCGCCCAAAACATCTTCGTGACCGCCTCGCGCTACGAGCGCGGCGTGGTGCTCGCCAAGGACACCGTCCTGCTCACCACCATCGTCGCCGTCCCGGCCATGATGTTCATTCCCCTGCTGCTGGCCTGAGCGATACGGATCGGCCGGTTTGGACGGCCCTTCGACGCACGGGGGAATAAAAGGCTTATGCCAGCCCCACCTCCGTGTTAGCGTCTGATCAGGATTCATTTGGCCACGCGGAACGCGGCCCCTTGCCCCAAGGGACCCGCTCCCCCCGCCGGCGCTTGAACAATCGCCACCGAAAGGACCGTTTCCCATGAAACGTCAAATCATCGCCTTAATGACAACGGCAGTGCTCGCCCTGGCTGCCACCGGATGCGGCGGCTCGACCGAGCCCTCGGGATCGCCGGCGGCCACCGGAACCGCCACCGGCCTGACCCTGAAGCAGGTCCAGGACGCGGGTGTCCTGAAGGTCGGCACCGAAGGCACCTACAAGCCGTTCTCCTTCCACGAGGGCGGGACCGGCGCATTGACCGGCTTCGACGTGGAAATCGTGACTGCCGTGGCCCAAAAGCTCGGCGTTGAGCCCAAGTTCGAGGAATCCCAGTGGGACGCGATCTTTGCCGGGCTGGAGGCGGGACGCTTCGACGTCATCGCCAACCAGGTCTCCATAACCCCGGAGCGTGAGGCCAAGTACGAATTCTCCAAGCCCTACACCGTGAGCACCGGCGTCATCGTGACCGAGGCCGGGAACAGCGATATTTCCTCCTTCGCGGACCTGAAGGGCAAGACCACCGCCCAGTCGCTGACGAGCAACTGGAACACGCTGGCCAAGGACTCGGGGGCCAATGTCGAAGCCGTGGAAGGGTGGGCCCAGGCCATCACGCTGCTGAAGCAAGGTCGCGTGGATGCCACCATCAACGACAAGCTGACTTACCTGGATTCGCAGAAGACCAAGCAGGACGACGGCATCAAGATCGCCGCAGAAACCACCGACAAGTCACTCAGTGCCGTGACATTCCGCCAGGGCAGCGACGACCTGGTCAAGGCCGTGGACAAGGCCCTGGACGAGCTCGCCGCGGACGGCACCCTGGCCAAGATCTCCGAGAAGTACTTCGGGGCCGACGTCACCAAGTAGTACCCGGCATCGCCGCGGGCCGCATCCCTGCGGCCCGCGACCCCACCTTGCAAAGGAGTACTGCCCATGGATGTCGATTGGGAGCTTGTCGGCAGTTCGCTTTGGCCCATCGTCCAGGGAGGGCTGGTCGGGACCATTCCCCTGTCGCTGCTGAGCTTCGCCATCGGCCTGGCGATCGCGCTGGTCGTGGCGCTGATGCGGCTGAGCCGCAACCCGGTGGTCTCGTTCATCGCCCGCGCCTACATCTCTGTGATCCGCGGGACCCCGCTGCTGGTGCAGCTTTTCGTGATCTTCTTCGGTTTGCCGTCCATCGGGGTAACCCTGGACCCCTGGCCCAGCGCCGTCATCGCCTTCTCGCTGAACGTGGGCGGCTACGCGGCCGAAGTGATCCGCGCGGCCATCCTCTCGGTGGCCAAGGGCCAGTGGGAGGCCGGCTACACCATCGGCATGTCGCGCACCACCACGCTGCGCCGGGTGATCCTGCCGCAGGCCGCAAGGGTGTCGGTGCCCCCGCTGTCGAACACCTTCATCTCCCTGGTCAAGGACACCTCCCTGGCCTCGCTGATCCTGTTCACCGAGCTGTTCCGCAGGGCCCAGGAAATCGCCGCCTTCAGCCAGGAATTCCTGCTGGTGTACATCGAGGCGGCCATGGTCTATTGGGTGGTCTGCCTGGTGCTCTCCGCCGGCCAGACACGACTGGAAAGAAGGCTTGACCGCTATGTCGCACACTAGCCCCGGCACGAATGCCCCCGCGCTGCTGAAGGTGACCGACCTGCAGAAAAGCTTCGGGGACCACCAGGTCCTCAAGTCCATCGACCTGCAAATCGGCAAGGGACAGGTGCTTGCGCTGATCGGTCCCTCGGGTTCCGGCAAGACGACGGTGCTGCGCTGCCTCAATGGCCTGGAGATCCCGGACGGCGGCGAAGTCGCCTTCAGCGACGGGCCCGCCGTGGTCTTTGATTCCGGGACGACGCAAAAGCAGGCGCAGGTCCTGCGCACCCGCAGCGCCATGGTCTTCCAGAACTACAATCTCTTTCCCCACATGACGGTGCTGGAGAACGTGATAGAGGGCCCGGTCCAGGTGCAGCGGCGCAAGCGCAAGGAGGCGGTTGCCGAAGCGGAAGTGCTGCTGGCGCGGGTCGGGCTGGAAGCCAAGCGCGACCAGTACCCGCACCAGCTCTCCGGCGGGCAGCAGCAGCGGGTCGGCATTGTCCGGGCGCTGGCCTTGCGGCCCTCGCTGCTGCTCTTTGACGAGCCGACCTCCGCGCTGGACCCGGAACTGGTGGGAGACGTGCTGAAGGTGATCAAGGAGTTGGCCGACGAGGGCTGGACCATGGTCCTGGTGACCCACGAACTGGCCTTTGCCCGCGAGGTCGCCGACGAGGTCGTCTTCATGGACCAGGGCGTGGTGGTAGAGCGCGGCCACCCCGAGGTCGTGCTGCGGGCTCCGCAGAACGAGCGCACCCAGCAATTCGTGCACCGCCTGCTCAACCCGTTCTAGCGGCACGGAGCAGCGCACCGCAACCACGACGGCCGGCCCCGGGAGCATTCCTCCCGGGGCCCTGCGCATCCTGGCTGCCAAAAAGAATTGGCGCGCCCACCACCACTGTCACGATCCAGACCGTAGGCTATGGTCATGGCCAAGATGACAACAGCCCAGCACGTGGAATCCATCAGCGCAGGTTATGCCTTTGACGGGTTGGCGGTGTATCTGGGGGCAACACTGGTCGATGGCCAGCTCTTCCCCGAGGCACAGGTCCGCCTGCCGTTGCGGATGATGAACCGGCACGGCCTGGTGGCAGGCGCCACCGGCACCGGCAAGACCATTACCCTGCAGTTGATGGCCGAACAGCTGTCGGCCCACGGGGTTCCGGTCTTCCTGGCAGACATCAAGGGCGATCTCACCGGTCTTTCCACGCCCGGGACCCCGACGGAAAAACTCACCGCCCGCACCGCCTCGGTCGGCATGAAATGGGAAGCCAAGTCCTTCCCCGTGGAGTATTACGCCCTGGGCGGCAACGGGCAGGGAACCCCGATCCGCGCTACCCTCTCCTCCTTCGGTCCCCTGCTGCTCTCGCGGATCATGGAGTTGAACGAAACGCAGGAATCCTGCCTGCAGCTCATCTTCCACTACGCCGACACCAAGGACCTGGACCTCCACGACCTCAAGGACCTGCGCGCGGTCATCCAGCACCTGACCAGCGATGAAGGCAAGGACGAACTCGAGGGGCTGGGAGGCGTGTCCAAGGCGACCGCCGGCGTCATCCTGCGCGAGCTTGTCACCCTCCAGGCCCAGGGCATGGAGTCGTTTTTCGGCGAGCCGGAATTCGACACCGCCGAGCTCCTGCGCCAGGCGCCTGACGGCCGCGGGGTCATCAGCATCCTGGAACTGCCGACCCTCATGGAAAAGCCGCTGCTCTTTTCCACCTTCATGATCTGGCTGCTGGCGGACCTCTTTGCCGAACTGCCCGAAGCCGGGGACCCGGAGAAGCCCAAGCTGGTGTTCTTCCTCGACGAGGCGCACCTGCTCTTCAACGGGGCCTCCAAGGCCTTCCTGACCTCGATCACGGCCACCGTCCGATTGATCCGCTCCAAGGGCGTCGGCGTGTTCTTCGTGACCCAGACGCCCAAGGACGTTCCCGGCGACGTGCTGGGACAGCTGGCCAACCGCATCCAGCATGCCCTGCGGGCCTTCACCCCCGATGACGCCAAGGCCCTGAAGTCGACGATCTCCACGTTCCCCACCAGCGACTACGACCTGGACGAGGCGCTAACGCAGGCGGGCACCGGCGAAGCGGTGGTCACTGTCATGAACGAGAAGGGCGCCCCCACCCCGGTGGCCTGGACGCGCATGTGGAGCCCTGAATCCACCATGGGCCCCTCCGCCCCCGACGTGGTATCCGGGATCATCGGTTCTTCCGCCCTGATGCAGGTCTACGGCACGAGCGTGGACCGCGAATCGGCCTACGAAAAGCTCAACGGGGCCACCACCTCGGGCTCCGAGGCGCCGGTGCCCACCGGAGGGTCGGTTGCCGCCCGGGTCCCGGGTCCCGGCCAGACCCAGGCCGACATCGACGCCGCCGCACGGCACATCGAGGAATCCATTCTTGGCCGGCCGTCGTCAATCCCGAATTCCGCTCCGGAACCGGGGGCGGCCGACTACACCAAGGCCGAACCGCCGGTGGCCACAACGGGTTCCCCCGGTGGCCGGACCAAGGCGCCGGCACCGGCGCAGAAACCCGACAATCCCCTGCTTGACATGGCCTTACAGGCTGCAAACGTGTTCGGAAGGGAAATGCTCCGCGGCATGTTCGGCACCAGGCGGCGCCGCCGCCGCTAGGACAGTTAGCGCAAACGTCCCGATTTTCCCGGTAGCCTTGGACTCAATGAGCGAACGTTTATCACCCACAAGGGTCGCTGCCATCTGGGCGGCGGCCCTTGTGGTGCTGGCCGTAGTTGCAGTTTCCGTCATCGTCCTGGTGAACCAGAAGGCCTTCGGGCCGGCCCAGATGGTCAAGGAACTCCAGTCCCACCTCGTCAACGGCGAGGGCGCCCAGGCACTGGGCATGCTCAATGCCAAGGTGCCCGCGGGCAACGCCCTGCTGCTTGACGGCGAGGGGCTGAAGGCCGCCAGTGCCGACATCAAGGACTTCACCGTCGGCAAGCCCGAGGAGATCCTCGGAGCCGAGGACACCGTCAAGGTCGTGGCCAGCTACTCGATCCACGGCGTCGAGCAGCAAACCACTTACCAGTTGCGGCACACCGGGCGCAGCTGGCTGTTCTTCGACACCTGGGAGTTCGTTCCCACGACACTTCCCACGGTGGCCATCTCGGCCAACACCACCAACGAGGTCCTGGTGAACGCGCGGCGCGCCCCGCTGGTCAAGGGCCAGGCCACCGTTCCGGTCTTCGTTCCCGCGGTCATCGACACCGGTTTCGCGACCCCCAACTTCAGTGCCGACTCGCGGGGCCTGGCGGTGACCGATTTCGCCAGGAAGGGCACGGAGGTGAAGCTGCAGACCCGGCCGACCAAGAAATTGCTCGACGAGGTCAACAAGCAGATCACCGCGTACCTCGATGGCTGCGCCAGCCAGCAGGTGCTCATGCCCGCCGGCTGCCCGATGAGCTACTCCACCTCCGCTCGGGTGCAGTCGGACTCGATCCACTGGAGCATCGTGGACTACCCGGCCGCCGAGGTCGTTTCCTTCGACGGGGGCTGGTCCCTGCGTCCCTTGACCGTCAAGGCCCGCCTGGAACTCACCGAGCAGGACCTGCGCACCGGCAGGTACACCGAACAGACCATCGACGACACCTTCGGTTTCACCGCGGCACTCAAGGCCAACACCACCAAGGTCCGCGTCACCCCCGTCTCCAGCGAGTAACGCGCGCTTCGGCCACGCCGCGGGGCCTAGCGGCCCAGCGCGGGGACCAGCGGGCGGGATGCGGCCCGGTGCCTGGCCGGGGAGCCGGACTTCAGGCGCGGGGCGTTCCGCGACCTGCGCACCACCAGGACAACGGCAATGAGCCCGGCGACCAGGGAGAGCACCGCGCCGCTGCCGACCGACCAGCGGGCACCGAACTCGGTGCCGAGCCAGCCCACCAAGGGGGCGCCCAGGGGCGTTCCGCCCTGGACCACCATCACGTAGAGCCCCAGCACGCGCCCGCGGTAGGCAGGATCGACCGACAACTGGATCATGGTATTGGCGCTGTTGAGGAACGTCAGCGAGGCCAGCCCCACCGGCACCATCATCAGCGCGTACCAGAGGAAGCTCGGCATGAAACTGGCAATCAGTGCCGTGGCGCCAAAGCCGATGGCACCGCCCAGCAGGTAGCGCATCCGCGGCCTGCCGCGCCGGGCGGCCAGCAGGGCCCCGGCCAGGGTGCCGACGGCCATGATGGTTCCCAGCAATCCGAACTCCCCCGCACCGACGTTGAACACGTCGGTGGCCATCATGGCGTTGGTGAGCTGGAAGTTCAGGCCGAACGTGGCCACGACGAAGGCCAGCCCAAAGATCAGCAGCAGGTCGGGGCGCTGGCGCACATAGGCCACGCCCTCGCGGATCTGGCCCTTCCGGCGGGCCACCAGCACGGTGGGCTGGAACCGCTCCGTGCGCATCTTGGCCAGGGAGAAGATCACCGCGCCGAAGCTGGCGGCGTTGATGAGGAATGCCGGTCCGGTGCCGAAGAGGGCAATCAGCATCCCGGCGACGCCGGGGCCGGCCAGCCGGGCCAGGTTGAACGAGGCGCTGTTCAGCGCCACGGCATTGGGCAGGTCGCCGGCCGGCACCAGTTCGGAGACAAAGGCCTGGCGTGCCGGCGCGTCGAAGGCGCTGGCCACGCCCAGCCCCAGCGCAAGCAGGTAGACGTGCCAAAGCTCCGCGGCGCCGGTGACCACCAATACGCCCAACAGCACGGCAAAGAAGCCCATCGCCGACTGCGTGACCAGCAGCAGCTTGCGCTTGTCCATGCGGTCCGCGAGCACGCCGGCAAAGGGTCCCAGGAGCAGAATCGGGAGGAATTGCAGGCCGGTGGTGATGCCGACGGCCGTTCCGTCGTGGTTGGTCAGCATGGTGAGCACCAGCCAGTCCTGGGCCACGCGCTGCATCCAGGTGCCGATGTTGGAGACCAGTGCGCCGGCGGTCCAGAGCCGGTAGTTCGGGTTTTTCAGGGCGCTGAACATCCGGCTCACTTGGCGCTCATTTCCTGCAGCAGGGCCGCGGCGCGCGCGAGCGTTGCCCGATCCTTGGCGCCGAGTGTTTCCAGGCGCGTGGCCAGCCAGGCGGTGCGTTGGCTGCGTGCGCCCCGGTAGGCGTCTCTCCCGGCGGCGGTGGGTGCGATCAGCACCTGGCGTCCGTCGTGCTCGCTGGCGGTGCGGGTGACCAGCCCCGCCTCCAGCAGGGACTTCACGATGCGCGTCATGGACGGGGCCGCGACCTGTTCGCGGGCGGCCAGCTCGCCGATGGTGTGTTGCTCGTTTCTCAGGGCCGCGAGCACTGAATACTGTGCGGGGGTGAGCGACTCGGAGCTTGATTCCAGGCGCAGGCGGCGGGATGTCTTCATCACGGCCACGCGCAGTTCGGCGGCCAGGTCCCCGGTGTCGCTGGGGTCGGCGGGGGTTGTTGGTGCGGGTTTCGGGGCGTTGTTGGTTACGTTCACTTGATCCGGGCGAGCCACGGACCCTCCTTCAATGCGCCGGGCGACCCGGCGTCTTTGGTTTCGACCTCGTTGGTTTCTTTAGCATTGCTAACGATACGCGGGTCGAATTTTCCCCGCCATGACGCGGCTCACCGTTCGCGTCCCGGCAGTGGGTGAGAATGCTCACCATGCCGGGGTGCACCCGCGGACGGCGCGAGGCCCGCCCCCGGATGGGGACGGGCCTCGCGGAGGGGCAGGGGAAGGAACCCGCTAGTTGTCCAGCCCGCGCAGGTCCAGGACCAGCTCGCTTTCACCCTCGGCGTCCAGGACCACCGGGATGCCCCAGTCCTGCTGGTAGAGGTGGCAGGCGGCGTGCATCGGGATCTCGCCACCCGGCTCCCCGTCGCAGGCGGCGGCGCGGGCCGTGATGTGCAGGACGCCCTCGGGGATCTCCGGGTTCAGTTCCAGGGTGCGGGTCAGGCCCGTCGAGGTGCCGCCGCCGGAGAGCAGCAGCTCCTCCGGGGAGGAGGAGATCTTCAGCTGGGTGGGATCCCCCCAGCGGTCATCGAGCTTCTGGCCCTTGGGTGCGGAGAAACGCACGGTCAGCGCGTGCTCCCCCGCCGTGACCTTGGTCTTGGGGCGCTGGGTCTGGCTGGCGCCCTCGTCAACGACCAGTGCCTCGGCCGGCAGCGGCAGGCGCACCAGCTGGTGGTTGTTGGTTTCCACGACCAGCAGGACCGGCTCGCCGTCCACCGAGGCATCGAGCTGCACGTCGGCGGGCTCGTTCAGGCCGCGGGCCAGGGTGCTGACGGTGGCGGTGGCCGGGTCGTAGCGGCGCACCGCGCCGTTGTAGGTGTCGGCGATGGCAATGGAGCCGTCGGGCAGCGCCGCAACGCCCAGCGGGTGCTGCAGGCGTGCCGCATCGGCCGCGCCGTCGCGGAAGCCGAAGTCAAAGAGCCCGGCGCCGATCGCTGTTTCGACCGTTTCGACGGAGCCGTCCGCGGCCAGCACCAGGCGGCGCAGCGCTGAGGTCTCCGAATCGGCAACCCAGATGTTTTCCTGCTTGTCCAGGGCCAGGCCGGAGGACTGGGCAAACCAGCTCTCCCCGGGCGCCCCGTCGGCGAGGCCCTCCAGGCCCGTGCCGGCGAAGACGGAAAGGGCCAGGGTCTCGGGGTTAAAGGAGAAGATCTGGTGGGTTCCGGCCATCGCGATGATGACCGCGTTGGTCTTGGGGCTCCACAACACGTCCCACGGGGAGGACAGCGAGGTGTTCAGCGGGTCGTTGCCCAGGTCGCTGATCCAGGCCCCTTCGTTGCCGTCGCCGGCCGCGGAGCGGGCCTGGTCGGCGTCGAGCAGGCGCTGGATGCCGTTGCCTGCCAGCGTGGTGACCGCGCCGGTGTCGAGGTTCAGCCCGCGCAGGCGGTGGTTCACGGTGTCGGCGATGACCGCGTGGTAGCCCAGGGTGGCGGCAAGCTCGGCCGGGAGCAGGGCCAGGCCCTGGGGCTCGTTGAACTGTGCGGTGGCCGCGTCGCCGTCGGCAAAGCCCTTCACGCCGGAGCCGAAGGTGCGCACCACGGTGGACAGGTCGTTGCCCAGCTCCACGATGCGGTGGTGGCCCGAGTCCCCGATGAGGAAGTTCCCGTTTTCCAGCGCAACCGCCTTGCCCGGGAAGCGCAGGTCGCCCTCGCGTGCCGGGGGTGCCACGTAGGGGCCGGTGCCGCGGTGCAACGTGCCCTTGGCATCGTGCTCGGCGATGAGTTCCTCCACCAGCGACTCCAGTCCGCTGGCGTGGCCCTCGCCGGAGAGGTGGGCGACGATGTAGCCCTCGGGGTCCACGACCACCAGGGTCGGCCAGGCGCGGGCGCCGTAGGCCTGCCAGGTGACAAGCTCGGGGTCATCGAGCACCGGGTGCTGGATCTCGTAGCGTTCCACTGCCGCGGCCAGGGCCACCGGGTCCGCCTCGTACTCGAACTTCGGGGAGTGGACTCCGACCGTCACCAGGACATCGGAGTACTTGGCCTCCAGCGGCCGCAGTTCGTCCAGCACGTGCAGGCAGTTGATGCAGCAGAAGGTCCAGAAGTCCAGGATCGTGATCTTGCCACGGAAGTCCTGCAGCGTCAGTTGTTTTCCGCCGGTGTTCAGCCAGTTGCGGCCGACCAGTTCTGAGGCGCGGACCTTGTACGAGGTACGCACGGATTCGGTTCCGGTGTTTGTGGACGCTGTCATGGGGATACTCCTTGAGCTTGTCGGCTGACGCGGTGCTGGATTCAATTATCCCGGTTTGTTCCCCGGGGCGGGACATCATGACCTGATGCGACGAACCCGCCGGCGGGCCCCGGGCCCCTGCCCGGGGGAAGGCACGGGGCCGGCTAGCCGGCCTGGGCGAGTGCGGCGTTGAGGATCTGGGCTGCCATCTGGCTGAACTCGGGGGCCTCAAGGCCGTCAGCGGCGATGAAGGACACCATTGCCACGTGGTCCCCCTTGGCCTTGATCAACACCAGGGCCTGCTGTCGCATTCCCTGGCCGGGCCTGCCACGGGTCCACGCGATGGCCGAGTCCGCCTCGCCGGCCTTGAGATCCGGCTTGGCGGTGGCGAAGGGCACCGTCTCGGTTTCCTGGTGCATGGTCACCTTCTTGCAGTCGGTGAGCATGGCCAGCACGGTGGCGTAGTGCGCCTCCAGCGCGGCCTTGTCCGTGACCTTGGCGACCTCGACCGACCCGGTGGCGGGAATCTTCTCGGTCAGGAAATCGGTCCGCGCGCCCTCGCCGCCCATCTGCAGCGGGGACCAGTTCAGCGACTCGATGACCTCGGCGCATTGGGTGGGCAGCACGGTGACCCCGCCCTGGGTTCCCTCCGGCGCCTTCTTCAGCGCTGCGAGTTCGGTGCCGGTGATCACCCGTGCCTGGTCGAAGCCCAGCCGTGCGGCCATGGAGATGCCCGAGGCCACCGAGAGCTCCGAGACGTCCAGCTGGGCTGCCGCGCTGGAGGGCGCGGCAGCGGAAGACCCGGTGCTGAGCGGTGCGTGCCCCTCGGGCAGCTCGACCGCCTGCGGGGATCCGGCGCATCCGGCCAGCAGCAGGCCCATCGACAGGCTCAGGGCAAGGGTGCGCAGGGCACCCGTCTTGGTCCTAGCGGCCACGGCGCGCAATCTCCTCGTCTCGTTTTTTCAACTGGGCAAACATGTCGTTGTACGCATTCAACTCGGCGTCGTTGTCGCGTTCGGCCTGCCGGTCCTTGCGCTTGCTCTCCCTGGAGTCGTCCCGGTTCCAGGAGACCATCACGCCCAGGGCCAGCAGCAGCGTCGGGATCTCGCCGATCCCCCACATGGCCCCGGCGCCCAGCCGCTGGTCCTCCAGCGCGTCCTCGCCCCAGGTGCGTCCCATGTTGCCGAACCAGTCGGCCTGCATCAGCGAGGTGGAGCTCATGATGGAGACCCCGTAGAAGGCGTGGAAGCTCATGGTCGCCAGCAGGATCACCAGGCGCAGCGGGTACGGCGCGCGGCGCGGCACCGGGTCGGTGCCGATCATCGACAGGGCGAAGAGGTAGCCGGTGATGAGGAAGTGCACGTTCATCAATTCGTGGCCCACGTGGTTGCGCAGGGCGAAGCCGAAGGCCTCGGTGCCGTAGAAGATGATGATCGATCCGGCGAAGTTGGCGGCGGCGAAGATCGGGTTGGTGACCAACGCGGAGAACTTCGAGTGCACCAGCACCAGGATCCACTCGCGCGGCCCGCGGGTCCCGTCGCCGCGCGAGGGCAGGGCCTTCAGGGCCAGGGTGACGGGCGAGCCGATCACCAGGAACAGGGGCGCGACCATGGTCAGCGCCATGTGGTCGACCATGTGCACGGAGAAGAGGATCTTGCCGTAGACGGCCAGGGCGCCGGAGGTGAAGTAGAACAGGCAGGCCAACCCGACCATCCAGGAGATCGTGAGCAGGACCGACCACTTGTCTCCGCGGCGGCGCACCCTCACCACGGCCCACAGGTAGGCGAGGGCCAGGAAGAGCGCGATGGCGATCCACAGCCAGTCGAAGCGCCAGACCTCAAGCCAGCTGGCACTGGTCAGCGCCGGGGGGAGCTCGTACCCGGTGAGCAACCGTGCCGGGGTCGGCAGTTCCGGCGCGGTGTCCGGAGTGGGAGGCGCGGTGCGGGCCAGGACCGTGGCCAGTGCCATGACGGCGGCCATGACGATGGCCTCGGCGCCCACCACGAGCCAGGCGGCGCGCGTGGCCTGGAGCTTTCCGTCCCGAAGCGCCGGGATCACCCGTCGGCGGTGGGCCAGGCCCAGGGCACCCAGGGCCAGGGTGGCCACGGCCTTGGCGATCACGATCCAGCCGTAGGGGGTCATCCACTGGTCCCAGCCGGTGATGCGGATCGAGGCGTTGACGACGCCGGAACCGGCGACCAGGACGATGGAAATGGTGGCCAGCGCCGAGAAACGCTGCAGCACGGTGCCGGCCAGGATGGGCCGGGTGCCCGCGTAGCGGCCCGGAGCCTTGGCGGCCAGCAGCGGGGCCAGCGCGGCAAGCACGACAATGCCGCCGAACCAGAGGCACACGCCCACCAGGTGCAGCATGATCGAGTTGACCGCTCCCCAGTGGTCGTCGCCGCCGGCGGCATGTCCGATCAGGGACATCGGCAGGACTCCCGCGAGGGAAAAGACGGCGGTGGCACCCACCAGTGCCGGGGACCGCACGCCAAAGGCCAGCGAGGAGGTGATCGCGGCAATCACGATCATCCAGGCCCAGGCCCGGCCCACGGAAATGTTCAGGACGTAGTCGAGCATCGCGCTGGTATAGCTGGGATCGGTGCTCATGGGCTTGCCGACGAGGTCCCAGAAATTGAAGACCAGCACCCCCGCCGCGGTCACCGTCCAGAGCATGCCTGCGGCGGCGGCAAGGTTCATGGTGCGGGCAAAGGCGGGATGGACCTGGCCGCCGTCGGTGTCGTGTTCGCCCGGTGCCGGGCGCTTGGGCTTGGTGGAGCGCGGCAGGATGGTGGCGGCAAAAACCAGCGCGGCAACCGTGATGGCCATCGAGGAATGGTGAAGCGCCTTGGCCATGGGAAGTGCCCAGCGGATCATCGGTCCGGGGTCACCCAGCTCGCTGGCCTGCGCGGTGCCGGCAAAGTAGCTGGCCGCGATCAGCACCAGCACGCCGACAGCCAGTGCGGGAAGGGTCAGCAGCGGCCACAGCCGTCCCGTGGGGTCCGCCGCCTGCGCCCTGGAGGCCGTTGCCTGCATGTTCCGTGACTTGTTCACAATGTCCTTTCAGCTTCCTGCCGCTTCATTCTCCCACCGATCGGCCACTCCTCCGGGCCCAGGGTGGCCCACGCCACCCTGGGCCCGGAAGAGTTGCGACCGGTCGTTGCCGGGCAGCCGGCTACTTGTTTTGGCGGCGGACCTTGAGCAGCACCAGCACGACCATGCCGATTCCGGCAAGGGCGAGGATCGTCCAGACAAGGCCAGCAGGCATGCCGGCCAGGGGCTGGTCCTCCGCGGTGTCATCGGCGGTCGCTGCGGTTTCGGCCGCGGGTGCCGGGCCTGCCGCCGGTGCGCCGGCGTCAGGGGCCTGGGCGGTTGCGGGCGCGGAGTCCGCGACGGCCGCGGGGCCGTTGACCTGGAAGTCGATGTCCTTGGCGATCGGGTGGCCGTCGGAGGACACCACGCGGGCAACCAGCGTGTAGCTTCCGTTGGGCAGCGGGGCCTCGGGGGTGACGATGACGTCACGGCGGTCAATCTTGAAGGTGGTGCCGATCTTCTTCCCGTCGGCGGCCTTCAGCTCGAGGATGGTGCCGATCTCCTTGATGTCCCCGCTGAAGGTGAGCACGAGCGACTTCGGTGAGGTCTTGAGGACGTCGCCGCTGGCCGGGGTGGAGGAAATCAGCTCATCGTGCGCCTGCGCGCCGGAGACGCCGAAGACGGTCATCAGGCACAGCAGCACGGCGGCAAGGAGCACACCGATCCGGGTGGCGGTGCGCGGGGTTGGGATTACTTGGGTCATGGGTCTTGTGGTCCTGTCCTTCGCGGCACTGCTGCGCCGCGATCGTGGTCTGGGGCTTTTACGAGTATGCGAAAGCGGGACCACGCGGAGGACCGCGGCGATGCAGCGCGGGACGCAGCACGTCGCGCAGCACCAAGGACCTGAAGGGGACACCGAGCAGCGGCTGCTTGCCGCGTACGGATGGCAGGCTGCGGATGAACAGGATCAGTCGCGGCACGTAGAGGGAGACGACGTCGGCGAATGCACGAACAGCGACTTCGCCCCGGCGCAGGGCCACCACGGTCACCGCCGCCGCAAGCACGTGCGCGAGCGGCATCAGCCAGGATGCGGAGGGATCGGTGGCCGCTGCCACGGAGGTGTCCACGCTCAGTGTCAGGGTGTGGGCGGCGTGACCGGCAAGACTTGGGTCTTCATTGAGCAGTCCGGTGGCCCGATGCTGATGTCCGAACAGGGCAAAGGCGCCGTGGTACGCCCCCTGGCTCAGCATCACGGCCAGCGCGGTGCGCAGCAGCGAGATCCGGCTGCCTGCAAGCGCGGTGCAGATCGCGGCACCGATGCACAGCAGGAGGCCGAGAATCGGCAGCGGGGGCAAGTCGCCGTCGATCAGTGTGTGGGAGGCAGCGGCAAGGCTGGTGCAAACGAGCGCGCCGATCCAGCCACGCACGATGCGCTGGCCGTGATTCTTCATGCCGTGATTCCTCCACCAAGGGATTCCGAGGTCTTGCCTACAAGTTCCAGCAATCATTCTACGGGGTTCTACTGATCGTAGAACCCAGATTTCGCCGGGGGCCCCGTTAACGCCAAGCCGCCCCCTGCTTCCGGTCCATGGACCGATGCAGGGGGCGGCTTGAAAGCTGTTGCGCGGGGCGCAGACTACTTGCCGGTGACGGCAGCCTTCAGCTTCGAGCCAGCGGTCAGCTTGACCGAGTGGCCGGCCGGAATCTGGATGGCTTCGCCGGTCTGCGGGTTGCGGCCGGTGCGTGCTGCACGGTCGGTGCGCTCGACTGCGAGCCAGCCCGGGATCGAGACCTTTTCGCCCTTGGAAATCTGGGAAACGAATACGTCGAACACTGCATCCAAAACACCGTTGACGGCTACCTGGGAGTTGCCGGTCTTCTCGGCGACAGCTGCAACAAGTTCACTACGGTTCATAGCCAAAGTATGTCCTCCTGGACTTCATCTTCCCGCCCGGTATCGGCGCGGGTCGCCTCGCGTTCGCGGGGACTTCTGTGTGAGAACTTACCAAATGTTCCTGCGCGAAACGCCCGAATTGGGCCGAATTCCCGGGAATTTTTTGAACTTTGGCAGGTTTTTCGCGTTCAGCGGCAGTTTTTCAGCCCAAAGAGAGACGAACAGCACGCCCGGGCCGGCAATCGTCCCTTCCCCCGAAGTCGTGCGCGAGTTGCCGATTTCAGTTCCGATCGCGACAAAAATCGGGTTGGGTACGCTCCCTTGAAACGGCTCTGGGCAACATTCGGCCTCAGCCAAGCAAGGAAATTCCGGTGGCGGATTCAGCTGCGTTCCAGATGGTCTTCGCAGCGTGCGGATCGGTGGTGATCGAAGCGGGCCTGGTCGTTGTCGGACCGCCCTTGACCCAACCGTTCGGACCGTAAAACACCGGTCCCTCAGAGGTGAACGCTTCGGGGTCCAGCGCGGCACGGACAATGGGCCAGGCGCCCCTGTCCTTGCCCTGGGCGAACGGCGCCTGGAGTGTGTCCGTGGCCCGCTTGAACGCTCTCGGTTCATTGACGCCGACAACCGCGGGGGTGCGCCCGGAAATCGAGTAGCCGGGATGCGCGCCCAGGGCACGGATGCTGCTCGAAGACCGCTGAAGCCGACGGTCCAGCTCAAAGGCGAAGGACTGGAGCATGATCTTGGATTGCGCGTACGCAAGCCACGATGAATAGTTCCTCAGCAATTGCGGATCGTCGAGGCGCGGGCGGACCAACAGGGTCGACAGCGAGCCGAGGGCCACTACACGGGAAGCCGCCGCCCGTTCCAGCACGGGCAACAGCCCTGCAACCAGCGCAAAGTGACCGAAGTAGTTGGTCGCGGCCACCAGCTCCAGCCCGTCCATGCTGCGTTGCCTCGTTCGAGGGGTATGGACCATGCCTGCGTTGGCGATCAGGACGTCCAGGTGCGTGAGACCGTTGAGTTCCTTGGCGGTTTCGGAGACCGACTGAAGGCTGGCAACATCAAGTTCGACGACACGGAGATTTGCGGCCGGGACCCTGGCGCGGATGGCCTGGGCAGCCGCTTTGGCCTTGCGGGTGTTCCGGCACGCCATGATGACCTCTGCGCCGCGTCCGGCCAGCTGGAGGCTGCTCCAAAAACCGATGCCGGCATTCGCCCCGGTGACCAGTATCCGCAGTCCGGCGGCATCGCCGACGTGGCGGTGAGCCTCGGTTGCGGTCTGTGGCATGGCACGGTTCGGGACCGCGTGGGTGGTTTTGTTCTGGCTCATGATCTCCAAAGCTACCGCCTGCCAAGCCTGGCATTGGGCATTCCGGTTTGGTTGGTCCCCTGGAGCATCCCTTAACCCAGGGGTAGATACCCCGCCGGTGCGACGGAGCCGCGGCGGCTTTAGTAACCAGGGGCATCAGGGTGGCGATACCGAAAAGCGCCTTTATGGGCGGCAGCCCATCGAATCCTGGGCTGAGCGAGCCGTTGGAATGCAGGGAGTGAGCCACAACGGCATGGGGTGCCTGCAATTGCCAGTCGTTGCCCCGCTGCCGGGCCCTCGTTAGTGTTGGTGGGGAACCTCATTGAAAGGTGGGCGACACCCATGGCCCGACGCAATCTTGATGAAGACAGTGAGGCATCGCTGCGCTCGGCGCGCTACCGCCTGGACCGGGACATTGCCGAGGAACTCCCCCTCACGGATGAATATGCCCAGCGCACCGGGAAGACCCTTGGCGACACGGAGGATGCACCTGCCGCGATCCCCCGCTTCCTCGCAGAGGACAAGGTCTGGGAGGCCGCCAACAGTGCCTTGGATGCCGCGTTCGCGCGGGGAGAATTCGACAACCTTGCCTACGCCGGCAAACCCATACCCGGCCTTGGCTCCACCACGGATCCGGACTGGTGGGTCAAGGGGCTTATCGAGCGGGAGAAAATCACCGGCCTCGGTCCCCCTGCCTTGATGCTGCGCAAGGAAGACGATGAGCTTGAGGGGACCCTTGACCGGTTGTCCGGCGCCGCCGCCGTGCGGGCCCTGCTTGAGGATTTCAATGCCCGCGTCATCGATGCACGTCGCCAGCTGCTCGGGGGACCTCCGGTAATTACGCCCCTGCGGGACGTCGAGGTCGAGATCGCCGCATGGAAATCGCGACGATCAGCCGAGGTTCAGGAGCAGGAAGTCGCGGTTGCGCCGCGACGTGCCAGGTGGCTCGGACGCTGGCTGGGTAAACGCAATAGGCCGTAGCCTCCCCCGGCTCCGTGCCACCAGGCGTCCTCGGGCAACGCGTTGAACCTTTAAATGGCCAAAGGCCCCAACCGAATCGGTTGGGGCCTTTGACTGCTTCTGGAATTTACCAGGAAGACTTGGTGATGCCCGGAAGCTCGCCACGGTGTGCCATGTCGCGGAAGCGAACACGGGAGATACCGAACTTCTGGAGGGTGCCGCGGGGGCGGCCGTCGATGGCGTCGCGGTTGCGAACGCGGATCGGCGATGCGTTGCGGGGCAGCTTCTGCAGGCCCAGGCGGGCCTCTTCGCGTGCCTCGTCGGTTGCGTTCGGGTCAACGAGGGTCTTCTTCAAGGTTGCACGCTTTTCGGCGTAACGCTCAACGATGACCTTGCGCTGCTCGTTCTTAGCAATCATGGACTTCTTGGCCATCTTTAGCGCTCCTCTCGGAATTCGACGTGCTTGCGGACTACCGGGTCGTACTTCTTCAGAACCATGCGGTCTGGGTTGTTACGACGGTTCTTACGGGTTACGTAAGTGAAACCGGTGCCGGCGGTCGACTTGAGCTTGATGATGGGACGTACGTCCTTATCCTTAGCCACTAGATCTTCACACCCTTTGCAATGAGTCCGGTAACAACGGCGTCGATGCCGCGAACGTCAATGAGCTTGATGCCCTTTGCCGACAGGGTCAGCGTGACGTTACGGCGCAGGGACGGAACCCAGTAGCGCTTCTTCTGGATATTCGGGTCGAACCGACGCTTGTTGCGGCGGTGCGAGTGGGAGATGCTGTGTCCGAAGTTCGGAACTGCACCAGTCACCTGGCATACTGCTGCCATGATCACTCCTCAGTTGTAGTAAATATTGGCGGTACTCGTTTTACAGATACAGCGGAAAACTGCTGCCTCTGAATCTGCGTATAAGAGTCCCGCCACCAGTTGTGACACCGTTATTACTGCACACTTTGAAGGTAACCAGGCTGGGTGAGAACCAACCGAAGCGCCCTGATTAGCGTGAAAGACGGTGAACCTCGCGGTCGGCGAGTATTTTTCCCTACTCAGCTGTCCGCGATATTCGGTTTTACGGGTAACCGCACAAACCCGATTGGGCATGCACGACTTAACGCCTAATCATTCTAGGCGATTAACACATCGGCAGCCAAATCGACAACATGCCTTTTTGGCTTCCACGCATGCGATCTACCTCACTCCCGGGTACGGCTGCGCCGTCACCGGGGAGAGTGGCCCGGTTGCTTCCTACCGCAGGATCCAGTGTTCGGGATTCAGCTGGCCCACAAGCTTCCGGCCGATACGCGCCAATTCCGCTACATCGTGGTCGTCAAGTCCCTGAAAAATCATCTTTTGCACCGAGTCGACGTGTTCGGGGGCCAGGGTCACCACGGTGTCCCAGCCTTCGCGGGTCAGCTTGGCAATGGTGACACGGGCATCCTCGGCGGACCTGCTGCGTTCTACCCATCCGCGGCCCTCGAGCTTCTTAACCACGTGTGAGAGCCTCGAAAGCGAGGAGCTGGTGCGCGATGCCAGCTCGCTCATGGCCAGGATGTGGTCGGGGGCCTCCGACAACATGGCCAGCACCGTGTAGTCAAAGAGGGTGATCTTCGCCTGGACCTGCAGTTCGCTGTCGAGAGCGGCCGGCAGCAACGTCGTCACCGAGACGAGAGCCAGCCAGGCTTCTCTTTCCACGGGCGTCAACCACTTCGGTTCAGTCATGGCCACTATCTTTCCACAGGCCCTGCCCGCTTTCCCCCTTCTGTCCCCTTGTCACCGGTGGTTCGTGGCAGAAATCGCGTGTCCGGCGCGGCCAGGCTAGCGCGCGGCCAGTGCCTTTCGCCGGCGGTAGGCAATGACCTGGGAGGTCACCACCACCACGAGTGCAAGGATGAACATCGCCGATCCGATGACGTTGGCCTGGGCCGGAATGCCCCGGGTGGCCGAGACATAGATGAATTTCGGGAAGGTCGAGAAGTTTCCGGAGTTGAAGTTGGTGATGATGAAGTCGTCGAAGCTCATCGCGAACGACAGCAGCGCCGCGGCGACGATGCCCGGAAGCAACAGCGGGAACGTCACCTTCCAGAAGGTGGTGATCGGGCTGGCATAGAGGTCGGAGGCCGCCTCTTCGAGGCGCGGGTCCAGCGAAGAGACCCTGGCCCTGACGGTGACCACGACGAACGACATGCAGAAGATGATGTGGGAAATCACGATGGTGCTGAATCCAAGCTCCCAACCCAGGTTCAGGAACTGGGCCAACAGCGAGGCTCCCAGCACCACCTCGGGTGTGGCCAGCGGCAGGATGATCAGCAGGTCCGCGGTATTGCGGAACTTGAATTTGTAGCGCACCAGGCCCAGGGCCACACAGGTTCCGAGCACCGTGGCGAAGATGGTGGCAACCACGCCGATCTGCAGCGAGTTCACCAACGATTCGCACACATTGGGGGCGCCGCAGGGATTCTTCCAGTTATCAAGGGTGAATCCTCGCCATTCGAGGTTGGTGCGCCCGGCATCGTTGAACGAGAAAACGAAGATGTAGGCAATCGGTACCAGCAGATAGATGAAGGCGAGGCCCCCGGCGACAGGAATGAACCAGCGCCCAAATTTTTGTCTCATGCCTTGCCTTCCTAGAACAATTCCTTGGTGCCAAATCGCTTGATGTAGATCATGACCAGCGCAAGGATCAGGACCATGAGGATGAAGCTCAGCGCCGAGGCCCCGGGGTAGTCGACCACCTTGAAGAATCGCGAGTCAATGATCTGCCCGATCATTGCCGTGTCCCGGTTGTTGCCCAACAGTGCGGCGTTGACATAGTCTCCGGCCGCCGGAATGAAAGTCAGTAGGGTGCCGGCAAAAACACCCGGCATCGACAGCGGCAGCGTCACCTTGAAGAAGGTGGTCAGCGGGCTGGCGTAAAGGTCCCCCGAGGCCTCCAACAGGTTGGTGTCCAGCCGGTCGAGGTTCGCGTATATCGGCAGCATCATGAACGGCAGGAAGTTGTACGTCAGTCCGCACACCACGGCGAAGGCGGTTGCGGTGAGGTGGCCATCCGCCGGCAGGATCGCAATGGCCCGCAGCACCGTGACCACCGGGCCCTCGTCGGAGAGGATTTGCTTCCAGGCCTGGGTGCGCAGGATGAAGCTGGAAAAGAAGGGCGCGATCAGCAGCACCAACAGGATCCCCTGCATGAGCTGTCGCCCGCGCAGGCGGACTGCCACAAGGTAGGCCATCGGGTAGCCGATGAGCAGTGCAGCGACGGTGGCGATGAGCGCGAAGAGGAACGAGCGCAGGAACACCTCCCAATAGGCGCCGACGACCGTGGCGTAGTTGCCGAATTCGAGGGCCGGGACAAACTCGCCGATCTCCGCGCCCGGGGGCCTGGCATAGAGCGACATGCCCAGAAGGACCATTACCGGAGCAGCAAAGAACAGGGCCAGGACGGCCATGCCGGGAATGATCAGGTAGAGGCCGACCCTGCCCTTGCGCCTTTCGGCGACGAGTTCTTCCTCGCTGCGAAGGTCCTGGGGTCCCCTGTTCTTCCGTCTGCGGGAACGCTCCACGGTGGAAGTCATACCGCGTCCTGCCCCTCGGTGGTCTTTGCGGACCCGTCAAGGCCGAAGGAGAAGTCCGGTTCCCAGGTCATGCGCACGGTGTCCCCGCGCCGCGCCGGGGCCTGGCCCATGTTCTGCGAGAACGTGGCGAGGGTGCCGATGCCGGGGACCTCCACCAGGTATTCGGTGCTGACCCCGGTGAACGAGGCGTCAAGGACGGTGCCGGTGAGCATGTTGGCACTGGGCGAGTATTCGTCGGACAGGTTCAACACCCGCATCTTTTCCGGGCGCACTCCCACCACGGCTGCACCGCTGTGGGACACGGCCCGGTCCTTGGGCATGACCAGGCGGTGGCCTGCCACGTCCACGGCGACGGCGTTGCCGAGGTCCTCGGTGACGCTTCCGGGCATCAGGTTGGACTTGCCCAGGAAGTTTGCAACGAAGGCGGTCCTGGGCAGTTCGTACAAATCGCGCGGGGCACCCATTTGCTCGATCTTGCCCTTGTTCATCACCGCGACGGTGTCGGCCATGGTCATGGCCTCCTCCTGGTCGTGGGTCACGTGGATGAAGGTCAGGCCGACCTCAGTCTGGATTGACTTCAGCTCCACCTGCATCTGCCGGCGAAGCTTCATGTCCAGGGCGCCGAGCGGTTCGTCAAGCAGCAGCACGGCGGGACGGTTGACCAGCGCACGGGCCAGCGCCACACGCTGCTGCTGCCCTCCGGAGAGCTGCATCGGCTTGCGCGCGGCCAGGTGCTGGAGCTCGACCATCTCCAGCGCCGCCTTGGCCCGGGCGACCGAGTCCCCGACCCGCTTGCGCTTGAGCCCGAAGGCAACGTTGTCGAGCACCGTCATGTGCGGAAACAGCGCGTAGGACTGGAAGACGGTGTTGACCTGGCGTTGGAAGGAAGGCAGCTTGGTGACGTCCTTGCCTCCGATGCTGATCGTCCCGCTGGTGGGCTGTTCGAGGCCTGCAATCATCCGCAGCGTGGTGGTCTTGCCGCAGCCCGAGGGGCCGAGCAGGGCAAAGAACGTGCCGCTGGGCACCGTGAGGGTCAGGTCGTCGACCGCGGTGAAATCCGAAAATCGCTTGGTGACGTTGGCCAGATGAAGGTCGGCCCCGGAGGACGCCTTGGGCCGGGCCTCGTCCTTGATGGTGGAAGTTGTTGTCATTTTCGGACGCCAATCAATTGCTGGGACTTTCTGTGGATCTGCAGGCCGGGCACTACGCGCCGATCGAGGTCTGGAACTGGCTGTTGAAGTTGGTTTCTTCCTCGGCGCTGAGTGACCTGAAGACGTGGGCCTTGGCCAGGTCGGATTCGGACGGGAAGATCAGCGGGTTGTTCATCAGCTCCGGATCGATCTTTTCCATCGCTTCCTTTGCACCCTGGACCGGGGAAATAAAGTTCACGTAGGCGGCCACCTGGGCGGCGACCTCCGGTTCGTAGTAGTAGTCCATGAGCTTCTCGGCATTGGACTTGCGGGGAGATGCGACAGCGACCATGAGGTTGTCACTCCACAGCGTTCCGCCCGCGTCGGGGAGCACGAACTCCCACTGGTCGTCGTTCTCGAAGTTCATCTGGGTGATGTCACCGCTCCAGACGATTCCGGCGATGGCGTCCCCGGAAATGAAGTCTTCCTTGTAGGAGTTGCCCTTCACCTGGCGGATCTGGCCGTTCGCGATCTGCTTGGACAGCACGTCGGTGGCGGCGGCGAATTCGGTGTCGCCCCAGCCGCTTGAGATGTCCACGCCGTTGTCGAGCATCAGCAGGCCCATGGTGTCGCGCATTTCATCAAGTACGGTGATCCGGCCCTTGAGGTCCGGATTCCACAGGTCGGAAACCGTGCGCAGCCCCTTGGGGTACTTGGCCTTGTTGTAGGCAATGCCCGCGTAGCCGCTTTGCCAGGTCAACGAGTTCTTGCGTCCCGGGTCGAAGTCAACGTCCTGCAGACCGGTCAGGAGGTTCTTGATGTTCGGGATGTTGGCGTGATCCAGCTCCTGGGTGAATCCCTGGCGGATGACGCGACCGGCCATCCAATCGGTCAGGGTGATGATGTCCTGGCCGATGTCCTGGCCTGCGGCGAGCTGGGCCTGGACCTTGCCGTAATAGGAGTCGTTGCCGTCGATGTCCTCGGCGTAGTGCGTCTTGATTCCGGTGCGCTTGGCGAATTCGTCGAGGGTCGGGTAGTTCTTGGCCTCGTCATCGTAATCCAGGTAGAGGGTCCAGTTGGCCCAGAAGACGTTCTTGTCGCTTTCGGACATGTCGGCCACGGCGGCCGCGGTGCTGTTGCCGGCGTTGCCGCCCGTGCCCCCGGTCCCGCATGCGGCCAGGAAGGCGGCGAGACCAAGTCCCCCTGCACCGGCCAATAGCCTGCGGCGCGACAACTGCATGCGCTGTGCCTGCTGGATCAGTGCCCGTACCGCTGGATCCCTGGGCAATTCGCGCTGGTTCTGGTTGGACATTCTTCGTTTCCCCTTCAGCTGGCACAGCGTCTTCCCTTGACGCCCCCTAACCGACCGTGACGCCCGTCACGGTCGACTCTTGACATGGATCATGTCAGGAATTGCTCTTCCTGACAATAGTTTTCGTCGACATGCATTTCATCAACGATGGAAATCAACCGTTAGAAGGCTCTTCCGCAACTGATTCCTTCGGGCTATGCTCATTCCCAAGCGGTGTGGCTGGTGCCACAGCGCGGAGCATGGACACCCGTTTGATCGATCAGGAGGTCGATAGGAAGTGACCCAATCCGCACCCAATGGAGCGCCCCATGGCTTCATCATGGATGAAACGTCCAAGGCAATCATCGAGCAACTGCAACAAGATGGACGTCGTTCCTACGCAGCCATCGGCAAGGCCGTCGGGCTCAGCGAGGCAGCCGTGCGGCAGAGGGTCCAGAAACTCGTCGACAGCAAGGTCATGCAGGTGGTTGCCGTCACCGACCCCCTGCAACTTGGCTTCAAGCGCCAGGCCCTGCTGGGCATTCGATCCACCGGCGACATCATTGCCACCGCCGACCGGATCGCCGCCCTGCCCGAGGTCGACTACTGCGTTGTGGTGGCCGGCCCCTCGGACATCATTGCCGAGGTCATTTGCGCCAATGATGAGGACCTGCTGCGCATCATCACTGAAATTCGATCCGTGGAAGGGGTGCGTGAAACCGAAACGTTCATGTACCTCTCGCTACGCAAACAGGAATACAACTGGGGTACCCGATGACCATATCCAGCACCACCGCCAGCACTGCACCCAGCACCACGCCCCTGGGCACCGACCGACAGGCCGCCGCCCGGGACCACCTGTGGATGCACATGGCGCGCCACTCCCCCTTGCAGGAAGGCGCCCGCGTCCCGATCATCACCCGCGGCCAGGGCCACATGCTCTATGACGATGCGGGCAAGCCCTACATTGACGGGCTGGCCGGCCTCTTCGTCGTCAATGCCGGCCACGGACGGGCCGAGCTCGCCGAGGCCGCCGCAAGGCAGGCGGAAAAACTCGCCTTCATGCCGCTGTGGTCCTACGCCCACGAACCGGCCATCGACCTGGCCGAGCGACTGGCCAACTACGCGCCGGGCGACCTGAACCGGGTCTTCTTCACCACCGGCGGCGGCGAGGCCGTCGAATCGGCGTTCAAGCTGGCCAAGCAGTACTTCAAGCTGCAGGGCAAGCCCGGCAAGCACAAGGTGATTTCCCGGGCACTGGCCTACCACGGCACCCCGCAGGGCGCCCTGGCCATCACCTCGCTGCCGGGGATGAAGACGCCGTTCGAACCGCTGGTGCCCGGCACCTTCCGCGTCCCGAACACCAACTTCTACCGAGCCCCCGAGCAATTAGCGGACAACGAGAAGGACTTCGGCCTCTGGGCCGCCGAACGCATCCGCGAGGCCATCGAGTTCGAGGGCGCAGAATCGGTTGCCGCGGTCTTCCTAGAGCCGGTGCAGAACTCCGGAGGCTGCTTCCCGCCACCCCCGGGCTACTTCCAGCGGGTCCGCGAGATCTGCGACGAGTACGACGTGCTGCTGGTCTCCGACGAGGTCATCTGCGCCTTCGGACGCATCGGCTCGATGTTCGCCTGCGAGGACTTCGGCTACGTGCCGGACATCATCACCTGCGCCAAGGGCATCACCAGCGGCTACTCGCCGCTGGGCGCCATGATCGCCTCGGAAAAGCTCTTCGAGCCGTTCAAGCACGGGGACACCACCTTCTACCACGGCTACACCTTCGGCGGGCACCCGGTGTCCACCGCGGTGGCCATGGCGAACCTGGACATCTTCGAGCGCGAGGGGCTGAACCAGCGGGTGAAGGACAACGCCCCGATCTTCAAGTCCACGCTGGAGAAGCTCAAGGACCTGCCGATCGTCGGGGACGTGCGAGGCGCGGGCTACTTCTACGGCATCGAGTTGGTCAAGGACAAGAAGACCAAGGAGACGTTCAACGACGAGGAATCCGAGCGCCTGCTGCGCGGCTTCCTGTCCACCGCGCTCTTTGACGCGGGGCTGTACTGCCGCGCCGATGACCGCGGCGACCCCGTCATCCAGTTGGCTCCCCCGTTGACGGTGGGCCCTCCGGAGTTCGACCAAATGGAGTCGATCCTGCGATCGGTGCTGACCGAGGCGGAAAACCACGTCTAGGCACCTTCGGGAGTGCACCGGGGCGGGAGGCGATGATGGAATCGCCTCCCGCCCCGGTGCACTCCCCGCCGGATCGCGGCGGTAACCCTGCTATTTGAGCTCGATCTCCACGAACACGAACTCCGATGCCCCGTCGTTGAAGACGTTGTGCTCGCTGCCGGCAACGCGGGTGTAGGAAACACCTTCCTGCAGGGAGTTGACCGCCACCCCGTCCCTCGTTTCCAGGCCGAGCTCCCCGGTGGTCATCGGGACCACGACATAGTCAGTGGGATGGACGTGCCACCCGGTTTCGGTTCCGGGGGCGAAACGCCATTCGGTGACGCGCACGCGTTCGTTGTCGATCTGGAGGTTGGCCACTGCGGCAGGTCGCGTCACGGTCATGTTGTGTCCTTAGTACTTGGGCCGGAGATGTAGCGCGGGCGTTCTCGGCCCATCCTGCCATCCCGGACAGGGCCGGACAACCGGCACCCCGCGCGACGCCGGCGCACTGAACGCGCAGATGGCCGGCGCCGCGAATGGTGGGAATCCATGCACGGCACCGGCCACGTGGTCCTGCCGAAGCGACCGGGCCCAGCGAAATGACGCTAGGCTCCCCGTGCCGTGGCGAGCCGGTTCAGGGCCAGGGCCCCGACCAACAACCCGAAGTCGCGCAGGGCGACATCGAAGAATCCCGGCAGCACCAGCAGGTTCACGATGATGCCCAGGAGCCAGAGCGCGACGACCAGCGACCCGATCTTGGGGCGCAGCGCGACCAGGACGCCGGCGGCGATCTCCACGACGCCGACCACGTACATGAACACCTCCGGGCTGACCGGGATGATGTCCGTGGCCAGGGGCGCCAGATACTGCGTCCAGTCGGTGAGCAGGTTGGTGAACTTGTCGAGCCCGAAAACAATCGGCGCAACGGTGAAAATGGTTCGCAAGAGCACGAACGCTTGGTGATTGAGCTTGGCGCTGCGTTCGGTTGCAGCACCCACGGTGTGCGTGGCCATGGTCTCGGCCCCTCTTTCTAAAGTGATGATGCCTAATTTTAGAAACGTCGCGGGCTCTAAGTCAACAGTTGCTAACTTTAGATTTACACTGGAGTCATGAAGTTTCCACCAGGGGATCAAGGGCTGGCCGCCGTGGCAGCATTGGCCGATCCGGTGCGCAAGGCAGTGTATGAATTCGTGCGCACCAGCGAGGCGGCAGTGGGACGTGACGAGTGCGCTTCCGTGCTCGGGTTGCCCCGCAATACCGTGGCCTTCCAGCTGGACAAGTTGGCCGACCAGGGCCTGCTCGCCGTGCAATTTCGCCGGCTCAAGGGAAAAGGCGGCCCGGGTTCCGGGCGGCCGGCGAAGCTCTACGCGGCCGCGCACCTGGACGTGGCGGCAAGCGTGCCGCACCGCGAATACGCCCTGGCCGCGGACCTGATGGCCAGGGCCATCGAAAGGGCCGGGGCCGAAGGCCGGCCGGTCGCGCCGGTCCTGGCCGAGGTGGCACGCGAGGCAGGCAAGGCCATCGGCACCCGCATCGGTTCGCTGACGCAGGTGCTGGAGGATCACGGATACCGGCCTGAGGTCCGCATGGACGGCTCGGTCGAGCTACTCGACTGCCCGTTCCACCAGCTCTCCGCCAACCACAGGGACACCGTGTGTTTCATGAACCTCGAGCTGCTCACGGCGGTGGTCGACGGGGCCGAAGCGCCGTACCGCGTCTGCCTTGACCCGCCCACGAACCAACACCATTGCTGCGTGAGGCTCGATCCCCGCCAGGACTAGCCACGCCACGCACCCCGGCGCACGCCCCCTATCGGCAACCGATGCCCGCGGCTAGGCTGGCACCAATACGTCAGGGCCTGGGAGTCCGCATGGCAGGCCCATCGGTTTTTGAATGGGGAGTCGCCATGAGCATTGATGAAAAGCAATCCGGTGAACGCGTCGACGAGAAGGCCGCACGCGAGGTGGCCGAGGCCGCACGCGAGCAACAATGGGAGCGGCCCAGCTTCGCCAAGGGCCTGTACATGGGTGACTTCGACTGGAGCCTGATCCACCCGCACCCGCAACCCGACCCCGAGGCGGCAGCTCGCGGCACTGCCTTCATGGCCGCCCTGCGAACGGCCATCAAGGACTTCGACCCGGGCGTCATTGAACGCGAGTCCCGGATCCCGGACGACTACATCAAGGCCCTGCGCGAGGTGGGCGCCTTTGGCATGAAGATCCCGGTGCAATACGGAGGACTCGGGCTTGACCTGGCCGACTACGGCCGGGCGCTGATGCTCTTGGGCACCCTGAGTCCAAGCCTTGGCGCCCTGCTCTCGGCCCACCAATCCATCGGGGTACCCGAGCCGGTGAAGATGTTCGGCACCGAGGAACAAAAACGGGCCTTCCTTCCCCGGTGCGCGGCAGGGGCAATTTCCGCCTTCCTGCTGACCGAAAACGACGTGGGCTCGGACCCCGCGCGACTGGGCACCACCGCCACCCTCGCCGACGACGGACAAAGCTACCTCATCAACGGTGCCAAGCTTTGGACCACCAACGGGGTCGTGGCCGAACTGCTGGTGGTCATGGCGGCCGTCCCCGCCGGCCAACTGCCAGACGGAAGCAGGTCCCGCGGCGGCATCAGCGCCTTCATCGTGGAAGCAGATTCCCCCGGCATCGTCGTGGAAAACCGCAACGCCTTCATGGGGCTGCGCGGCATCGAAAACGGTGTCACCCGGTTCCATGACGTCAGGGTCCCGGCCGCGAACCGTCTGGGCAAGGAGGGCGCCGGGCTGAAGATCGCCCTGAGCACCCTGAACACCGGACGCCTTTCCATTCCGGCGATGTGCGCCGGGGCCGGCAAGTGGTCGCTGAAAATCGCGCGCGAATGGTCAAACGCCCGCATCCAGTGGGGCAGGCCAGTCGGGGAGCACGAGGCGGTCGGCAAGAAGATCGCCTACATCGCCGCAAGCACCTTCGCCCTGGAATCGGTGTTCGAACTCTCGGCCGCGCTGGCCGACGCCGGGATGAAGGACGTGCGCATCGAGGCAGCGCTGGCCAAGCTCTTCTCCTCGGAGGTCTCCTACAAGATCGCCGACGAGCTGCTGCAGATCCGCGGCGGACGCGGCTACGAGACCGCCGCCTCGCAGCGGGCCCGCGGGGAACGCGCGGTCCCCGTGGAGCAGGCACTGCGGGACCTGCGCATCAACCGCATCTTCGAGGGCTCCACCGAGATCATGCACCTGCTCATCGCCCGCGAGGCGGTGGACGCGCACCTCAAGGCGGCCGGCGCCCTGGCCGACAGGGACTCGGACCTGCAATCCAAGGCCAAGGCGGCCATGGGTGCTTCCGGTTTCTATGCCAAGTGGCTGCCGAGCCTGGCCGTGGGCTCGGGGCTGCTTCCCAACTCCTACGCGCAGCACGGGCGGCTGGCCAGGCACCTGCGCTACATCGAGCGGGCCTCGCGCCGCCTGGCCCGGCACACCTTCGCCGGCATGGCCAAGTGGCAGGCCGGCATGGAACAGCACCAGGCGTTCCTGGGCAGGGTCGTCGACCTGGGGGCCGAGCTCTTTGCCATGGCGGCCTGCATCTCGCGGGTCGAGCTGATGCGCACGCGGGACCCGGCGAACGCGGCCTCGGCCGAGCTGCTGGCCCTGGCGTTCTGCGAACAGTCCCGGCACCGCTGCGAAACCCTGTTCCGGGACCTGTGGGCCAATAGCGACAAGACCGACAGGAAGCTGGCAAGGAAGGTGCTGGCCGGGGACTTCAAATGGTTGGAGGCAGGCGTACTGGATCCTTCGGAGGGTACAGGCGAGTGGATTGCCCCGTGGTCCACCCAGACGTTGCCGGACCGGCGGCGCCCGTACGGCGCCTAGCCCAGATCGAGCACCAGTCGCTTGCCCTTGCACCGCGAGACGCAAATCATCATGGTGTCCCCGGCATCGCGTTCCTCGTCCGAGAGCAGGGAATCGCGGTGGTCGACCTCCCCTGAAACGACAGGCGTCTCGCAGGTGCCGCAGATCCCCTCGCGGCAGGAGTTCAGCGGGCTCATGCCTGCTTCCTCCAGGGCCTGCAGGATGCTGACCCCCACCGGCACGCTGACCTCCGTTCCGTCGGTGCCCTGCACCGTGAATTCGTGGTCGCCCTGGTGCGCCGCCGCGGCCGCGCCCGCCGCCTCGGGGTCCGCGGCAAATCGCTCGAAGTGCAGGCGGGACGGGTCCTGCCAGGACCGGGCCAGGGATTCGATCACCTTCAGCAGCGGACCTGGCCCGCAGGTGTACAGATGGAAGTCCGCGGACCTGTCGGCCAGCAATTCGGCCAGCGGGTAGAAGCCGCTCTCGTCGTCGGCATGGATGTGCACCTTGTCCCCGTGGACCGCCAGCTCCTCGAGGAAGGCCATGTTCCGTCGGCTGCGGCCCAGGTACACCAGCTTCCAGGGCACGCCCGCCGCGGCTGCGGCCCGCACCATGGGCATGATCGGGGTGATGCCGATGCCGCCGGCCAGGAACACGTATTGCGGTGCCGGTGCCAGCGCGAAGTTGTTTTTGGGCCCGCGCACCTGGATTTTGGTCCCGGGGCGCAATTCGTCGTGCACGTAGGCCGATCCGCCGCGCCCGGCCGGTTCGCGCAGCACCGCCAGGCGCCACGAATCCCGCTTGCCGGGATCCGAGCAGAGGGAATACTGCCGGATCAACCCGTTGGGCAGCAGCACGTCCAGGTGCGCCCCGGCACTCCACTCGGGCAGTTCCCGCCCCAGCGGGTGCCGCAGCTCGAGGGACAGGACGCCGTCGGACTCGCTGCTGATGCGGTGGACTTCGGTTTCAAAGAATTCCAGGGTCGACATCGGTGTGTGCCCTTTCGAAGATGCGTGGTGAATGGATGGGTTGATGGGTCAGAGGACCGAGGCCAGGAAGGCGCGGGTGCGTTCGTGCTGCGGATTGCCGATGACGTCCTGGGCCGGGCCCTGCTCCACGACGTGGCCGTCGTCCATGAACACCACCCGGTCCGCGACGTCCCGGGCGAAGTTCATCTCGTGGGTCACCACGACCATGGTCATGCCGGTGGCCGCCAGGTCCTTCATGACCTTGAGCACCTCGCCGACCAGCTCGGGGTCCAGGGCGGAGGTCGGTTCGTCGAAGAGCATGACCTTCGGCCGCATGCACAGCGCCCGGGCAATCGCCACGCGCTGCTGTTGGCCGCCGGAAAGCTGCCGCGGGTAGGCCTTGGCCTTGTCTGCCAGTCCCACCGATTCGAGCAGGGCAAGGGCCCGCGCCGTAGCGGTCGAGCGCTTCTCCTTCAGCACCAGGCGCGGGGCCTCGATCAGGTTCTCCAGCACGCTCATGTGCGGGAACAGGTTGAAGTGCTGGAACACCATCCCGATCTCCACCCGGCTGCGGCAGATCTTCGCGTGCGGCTGTTCGTGCAGCTTGGTGCCCCTCAGGTCGTAGCCCATGACCGACCCGTCTACCCACATCCGCCCGCCCTCGATCGTTTCCAGGTGGTTGATGCAGCGCAGCAGCGTTGACTTCCCCGACCCGGAGGGCCCGATCAGGCACACCACCTCCCCGCGCTCCACCCGCAGGTCGATGCCCTTGAGCACCTCCAGCCGGCCGTAGTTCTTGCGGATCGCATCGGCCTTGATCATTGGCCCGGGTGCCGTGGCGGTGGCGCCGGTTTCCAGGATGGTCGCACTCATTTCTTGGCTCCCTTGCCGGTCAGCGGGTCGTGGACCCGCACGAAGCGTTTGAGTTGTTGCCACGGGGTCGCCGGCAGGCTGCGCTGCCCGCCCTTGGCATAGTGGCGTTCCAGGTAGTACTGCCCGATGCTCAGGATCGAGGTGACCACGATGTACCAGATGCTGGCGACCATCAGCAGCGGGATGGTCTCGAAATTGCGCGCGTAGATGATCTGCGCGGAGTACAGCAGCTCGGGCACCGAGATGACCGAGACCAGGGCCGTGGTCTTGAGCATCCCGATGGTCTCGTTGCCGGTGGGCGGGATGATCACGCGCATGGCCTGCGGCAGGATGATCCGCCGCATGGTCTGCAGCCGGTTGATGCCCAGCGCCCCGGCCGCCTCGGACTGGCCGTGCTCCACCGACAGGATGCCGGCACGCACGATCTCGGACATGTACGCCGCCTGGTTCAGCCCCAGCCCCAGGATCGCCGCGGTCAGCGGCGTGATGATCCGGTTGGCGTCCAGGTCCACCCCGGGGATGCCAAAGGTGATCGAGGGATAGAGCGCGGCCAGGTTGTACCAAAAGAGCAACTGGACCAGCACCGGGGTGCCGCGGAAGAAGTTCACGTAGGCGAAGGCCGCGGTGCGCACCACCGGGTTCGCCGAGATCCGCATGACGGCCAGCACCACGCCCAGCACGATGCCGATAAGCATGCAGATGGCGGTCAGTTCAAGGGTGATGCCGATGCCGCGCACGATGGAGACGTCGCGGATGTACATCCCCACGGTCTCCCACCCGAAATTCGGGTTGGTGACCACGGAGCGGGCAAGCAGCAATCCCAGGAACACGATCACGGCGGCGGAAATCCAGCGCCCCGGGTGCCGCGCCTTGACGATGCTGTACTCGTCGGTGGCCGGGGAGGTCTTCTTGGGTTCGGTCATGAGTGTCATCGCGTGGTCCCCATCGCTACTTCAGCACGACGTCTGCGGAGGTGATCTCGGTGCTGGCCGGCAGCCCCCACTTGGTGTTGATCTCCTGGTAGGTCGGGGATTCAAGCACCGCGGTCGTGGCGGCCTGGATGGCAGGAAGCAGCCCGCTCTTTTTGCCCAGCGCCGTGCCGGTCAGTTCCGGCTCGTAGTCCGGGCCCTGCGCGACCTCAAACTTCCCGCCGGCCAGCTTGCCCTGGTAGGCCAGCGACACCGAGTCGGCCATGACCCCCTGGACCCGGCCGGAGGTCAGCGCGAGGTTCGCGTCGTTCTGCGTGGGGAAGAACTGCATGTCAATGGCCGGGCTGCCGGCCTCGGTGCATTTCTTGGAGAACGCCGGCAGGATGTCCAGGGACTGGATCGATCCCTTCTGCGCGGCGACCGCCTTGCCGCACAGGGTTGCCGCGTCCACGCTCAGCTTCTCGGGGTTGCCCGGCGCCACGGCCAGCCCGGTGCCGCCCTGCAGGTATGGCACGAAATCCACGGCCTTGCGGCGCTCGGCGGTGACGCTGAAGGTGGACATGCCCAGGTCGTACTTGCCCGAGGCCAGGCCGGGCAGGATGGTGTCGAAGGTTGCCGGGACGTGCTCGACCTTCAGGCCCAGCACCGCACCGATGGCATCGCCCATGTCGGCGTCCCACCCGATCAGGGTCTTGTTGTCGGTGTCGTAGAACTCGAACGGCGGGTAGGTGGGGTCCGAGGCAATGCGCAGCACCCCCGACTCCCGGATGTCCGCCGGGAGCAGGGCGCGGGCGTCCTCGTTGACGACCAATGCGGTGGTGGCCGCGGATCCGGATGCCGGGGCTCCGGGGCCCTGCGTCGTCTCGGCCTGGGAGACGGTGGTGCAACCGGTGGCGGCAAGGGCAAGGAGCATGCCGCCGACCAGGAAACGGGAGGTGCGGTGCGAGATCATAATCTGTCCTTCTTCGGTGGTGTCCGGGCCGCGAGTGGCACCGGGCTAGGTGGGAGAACGGGAGTGGTTACGATGCGGGGGAATCAAGCAGCGGTGCAATGTGGAGCAGGTGGGTGCCCGGGGCCACCAGCGTGGGTCGGCGCATGATCGCGACCACCCCGTCGACGCGGGCATGGAAGGGGCGCGGCGCGCGGTCCAGTTCGTCGATGAAGTGCACCCGCGCCACCGGCTGCCCGGCGCGCACCGTCTGGCCCAGGTCGACCAGCGGTTCGAAGAGCCCGGCGGCGGTGGAGGTCACCGGGGACTCGGGCACCAGCTCCAGCCACTGCGGTTCGGCGTGGGCCGGGCCGGCAGTGTCCTCCTGCAGGATCCCCAGGTCGGCCAGGAGCCGCGGCATGCCGCGGCGCATGGCCTCCAGTGCATGCCGGTCAACGGTCCCGGCCCCGGAAAGCTCGGTGGAGATGGTCGGGATCCCGGCCAGGTCCCCGGCGCTGGACAGCGAGCCCGGCTCGAGCATCGGGGCCACCACCATGACGTAGGGCAGTCCCAGCAGCCGGGCGGTGCGCAGCTTCGCACCCCACAATTCCTCGTCCGGTCCGCGGTAGATGAATGCGCAGGGCAGGTAGGTCGAGTTCGATCCGCCCGAGTGCATGTCGATGACGAAGTCGGCGCGCGGCAACAGGGCACCGGCAATCAGCGCGGCAACCTGCTCGGTGGGCCCGCCGTCGGCGCGGCCCGGGTAGCTGCGGTTCAGGTTCCCGGCGTCGATGGGCGAGACGCGGGCGGCGCCGCGCACGGCCGGGGAATTGGCCGCCGGGACAATGATCACGGTGCCCGACAGCCGGGCGGGATCCAGTTCGCGGATCAGCTCATGGGCCAGGACCTGCCCCTCGTATTCGTCCCCGTGGGTGCCGGCAACCAGCAGTGCCACCGGCCCGGGTCCCGAGGAAATCACGGCAACGGGCACCGGGATGACCGACCCGTCGTGCACGTTGTCCGAATGCACCACGTGCCCGTAGCCCAGTTGTTTGCCGGCTGCGGAGAAATCGATCCCGGTGAAGGACGCGGCGACCGGCACGAGCCGGCGCGCCGGCGCCGTCCCGGCGCTCACGGGACCCACCGGAGGGCCGCGGCGCGGCGCGGGGCGAGCATCGTGACCGAGACCCGTGCGTCGGGGGCCGTGAGCGAGAGACGCAGCGATTCGTTCTCCTCCCCCTCCACGATGAACACGTCGCCGGGGTTCAGCCAGCGTTCCCAGGGCCCGTCGACCGCGGAGATGAGCACCTGTCCGTGCAGCGAGGTCACCACCATCTGGTGCCCGGCGGGGCGTTCGACGACCCCGGTGTGCCCATCGGCGTACACGGAGGTCTGCACCCCGATGTAGTCGGGGTCCGCGTCAATGAGCACCTCGGGTCCGGACGCATCCTCGGCCAGCCGCGCGGTCCAGCGCCAGGGGTCCCCACGTTCGTCGGTATCCGGGCAGGCAGCCAGGGTGCGTTGCCCCTGTCCGGCCTCCCAGTAGTCGTCCAGCGAATCCTTGCGCACCAGCATCCACATGGCGGCTAGGCCCTTGCGCCGGCGACGGGCCGGTCCGCGGCGGCGGCCTGCTCGCGCTTGATCAGCGTGGACTGGATGCGCCGGGCCTTGGCCACGCCGCCGTCCTGGGCGATGAGCACGTCGAATTCGCCAGGCGGGCGGGACTGCATGCCGATCTCCTGGGCTTCCAGTGCATCGGCGTCCTCCTGCAGCACGGTGTTCAGGCCCACCCGCAGGTCCTCGGTCGCCTGCGCGTCGTCGAGCGCGAAGTTGCGACTGAAGGCGTAGTAGTACCAGGAGTTGTGCTCGTCGATGGGGGTGATGCCGTTGAGCACCTTGATCAGGTAGCCCTCGGCGCGCGGCTTGCCCTCCCCGGTGATCCCGGAGTGCAGCACGTGCAGGTTGGGGACGAAGAACTCGGTGCAGTGGAAACGGTCGAAGAGCCCGCGCGCGTCCATGGTGTCGGCGTACAGCGGCGGGGCCGCAACCGAGGGCATCAGCCGGTCGACGCTGACCACCGACCCCTCGACCTCCACGGTGATGCCGTGCTCGTAGATGTAGTCGTCGCCCACGGTGGTCTGGTGCAGGAACGATTCGTGGGTCAAGTCCAGCAGGTTGTCGTGGATCAGCCCGGCGCGGCACTTGAAGTGGAAAGAATGGGTGACGGTGGCCCACCCGGGGTCGGTCATCCAGTGCGTGTCCGGCACGTCCGCGGGGTCGGCCAGGTCAGCATCCCCCATCCAGGCCCAGATCCAGCCGTCCTTTTCCACCAGCGGGTACTTGCGGACCTTGGCGCGATCGGGAATGGTGCTCTGCGCCGGGACCTTGGTGCACATCCCGTCCGCGCCGTAGGTGAAGCCGTGGTATCCGCATTCGATGGAGTCCCCGACGGTGCGGCCTTCCGAGAGCGGGAAAGCGCGGTGGGCGCAACGGTCGGCCAGGGCCACGGGGGTGCCGTTCTGGGTGCGGAAGAGCACGAGCGGCTGCTCGCAGATCACGCGCTTGACCGGCTTGCGGTCGACCTCGCTGCTCCAGGCCGCCACGTACCAGGTGTTCAGGACATACATGTTTTTTCCTTTGTCGGGAGGTGGAACGCTGTGAATTGTATTCACCGTATACAGTGGATACAGATGGGTCAAGGGTTTTTTGTGACCCGCGCCACCATCCCGCGCCGAACAGCGAAAACCGCACGCTAGACTGCTGGGAACCGCGAAGGAAGATACTCAGGGAGACGCATGGCTACGGGAGTCCACGACGCACGGCCTCTGGCGGTGCGGGTCCACGAACAAATCGCCTCCGAGATCGTCAATGGCACGCTGAAGCCCGGAACCGCGCTCGTCCAGGAACAGGTCGCCGCGCAATATGGCGTCTCCCGCACCCCCGTGCGCGATGCGCTGGCCCAGGTCGCCATGGAGGGCCTTGCCACGCTGGTGCCCGGAAGCGGCTACGTGGTCAACGACCTCACCACCCAGGACGTGCGCAACGTCTTCGAGGTGCGCTACCACCTGGAACAGCTGGCACTGACCCAGGCCCTGGGCAAACACACCCCGGCCCAGCTGGTAAGGCTCAGGGCCCTGATCGACGAATTCGAGACCTTGGACCCCACCGACGCCGAAGAGCAATTCCGGCTGGGGAAGGAATTCCACCTCAAGCTCATCGAGCCCTGTCCCAACGAGTACCTACGCGAGACCCTGGGCAGCATCTGGGCACACCCGATCCAGCGGCGGATCACCCGCGCCTACCAGTTGGGGCCGGAACACCAGGCCGCCATCGCGAGCGAGCACCGCGCAATCCTCAAGGCCCTGCCCGCCGGCGAACTCGACACGATCATCCGGGCGCTGGGCCGCTGCCACGACCCCGGCGACATCGACCCGCGCAGCCTGCCGGCTCGCGATTAGTTTTGGGTTTCCACCCGCCTAGTGGCGGCGGCCCAGATCTCTCCACAGCAAGGCAACGTGCAGGGAGGTTCGCGACTCGGCGTCATCCAGGCTGACCCCAAGCTTGTCCTCGAGTTTTTCGAGCCGCGCGTAGAGCGCCGGCCGGCTCAGGAACCCGGTGCGGGCCAGGGCCGACTTGTTGCCGCCGTGCTTGAGGTAGAGGCCGAGCAGCTCAAGTGCGGGTTCGTCGAGCGGGTCCAGGATTCCGGCCAGCTCGGCCTCGGCAAAGGACCTCAGCCGCGCGTCCTCGTGCATCAACGCGAGCAGTCCGCGCAGCCGCACGTCGGCAAAGCGGTAGAAGGGCCGCGCGCGGGTGTCGAAGGTTGCCACGGTCTCGGCCACCTGGACCGCTTCCTCCAATCCATGGGCGGCATCCTTCACGTTTTTTCGCCCCCTTCCCACACCCACCGACCAGTCAACCGACCCCTGGCCCTGGGCAAGCTGCCTGCAGATCCGCTCCAGCAGGGGCTCCTCCAGCTGCCTGGCACCCACGCCCAGCACCATCCCGATCTGGCCGCTTTGCAGGCTGGCGGCCAGTGCTGTGGCCCTGGCCGATTCCACCACGGCATTGAGCGCATCCAGCAACGCGCGCTCGCGCAGCTGCACCCCCGTCGGTGTTTGCCCGGCGCGGACATCCAGCCGGAACACCACCGGGACGTAGTGCGGGGCTTCGCCCAGCCCCAGGGCGCCGGCGCGGATCAACACCTCGCCCTCCCCCAGGGCGTGCTGCTGGCGCAGTTCGTGCAGCAGCCCCGCCCGGGCCTGGTGCAGCAATTCCTTTTGGTCCCGTCCGGCCAGACGGGCAATGGACAGCGTCTGCCCCGCGCGCTCAAGGACCATGGTGGCGTCCTCGTCGTCGGCCAGTTCGCCGGGGACCACCAGCCGGCCCCAGCGCTGGCCCTGGATCCCGACGGGCGTCTGCAGCCAGCTCTCCTCCCCCGCCCCGCGCCCCGTGCTTTCCAGGTACCCGACCCTGCGCGAGCGCTCCGGCCAGTGCGCAAGCAGCTCCGCGTCGGGTTCCGGGCCCGCATCGAAGCCCAGGACCAGGTGGGCCACGTCCTCCAGCACCACCGGCGCCCCGATGAGTTCGGCGGCCCGTGCCACGATCCCTTCCTCGGTCGCATTCTGCAGGCTCAGCGCGGTGAAGACCTCGTGGATCGTTCGGGAGCGTTCCAGCGCGGCAAGCTGGTCCGAGACCAGCATCCGGTGCACCACCTCGGTGATCTCGACAAAGCGCACGCGCTTGTGCAGCAGGATCACCGGGAAACCTGCCTGCCCCGCCAGCCGGCGCAGGGCGGCGATCGAGGCGCCGCGCTCCCGGTCCGCCCCGGCAACCAATTCGACGATGAGCCCGGAGGCCCCCGCGGCCCGCACCTGTGCCAGGAACCCGGCGACCCCCGCCCCGGCCTCCCCGAAGGCCATTCCCGTGGTCAACACCAATTCCCCGCCGGAGAGCAATTCGGCCAGGTCGGGCGTTTCGGCCACGTGCACCCAGCGCACCGGGTTGCCCAGCAGGTCCGCGCCTCCCAGCACCTCGGGTTCCCCCGCGGCAACGGCAGGCAATTCAAGGACCCGGGCAATGCCCAGGGTCCCGGAAACGGCGGGCTTCTGATGGCTGGCGGCGGCACTCATGGACAAAGTGTATTGCTTTTACACAAAGAGTTGACAGGTTGCCCATATCCCCCGTGTGTCCCGGACGACACAATGGACTCAATACCGGATTTACACCATCCTGAAAGGACCCCGCACCATGCAGACTCTCTCCCACTGGATTGACGGAACCACTCTGGAAGTCCCCGCCGATTCCCGCTTTGCCGACATCACCAATCCCGCCACCGGCAAGGTCTCCTCGCGCGTGGCCCTTGCCTCCGCTGAAACCACCGGCGAGGCGATCGCCGTGGCCCACGCGGCGTTCCCCGCCTGGCGCGACACCTCGTTGACCCGACGCTCGCAGATCCTGTTCAACTACCGCGAACTGCTGAACAAGCGCAAGGCCGAGCTGGCCGCCATCATCACCGCCGAGCACGGCAAGGTGCTTGACGACGCCATGGGCGAGATCTCCCGCGGCCAGGAGGTCGTCGAGTACGCCTGCGGCATCCCGCACCTGGTCAAGGGCGGCTACACGGAGAACGCCTCCACCAAGATCGACGTCCACTCGATCCGCCAGCCACTGGGCGTCTCGGCCATCATCTCCCCCTTCAATTTCCCGGCCATGGTGCCCATGTGGTTCTTCCCCATCGCCATCGCCGCCGGCAACACCGTGGTGCTCAAGCCCAGCGAGAAGGACCCGACCGCCGCCCAGTGGATGGCCGAGCTCTGGAAGGAAGCAGGGCTTCCCGACGGCGTGTTCAACGTGGTCCACGGCGACAAGGAATCAGTTGACGCCCTGCTGACCGACCCGCGCGTTGCCTCGGTTTCCTTCGTGGGCTCGACCCCGATCGCCCAGTATGTCTACGCCACCGGCACCGCACACGGCAAGCGCGTCCAGGCCCTGGGCGGGGCCAAGAACCACATGCTGGTGCTCCCGGATGCCGACCTTGACCTGGCGGCCGACGCCGCGGTCAATGCGGGCTTCGGCGCGGCCGGCGAGCGCTGCATGGCCATTTCGGCGATCGTCGCCGTCGACTCGATCGCCGACGAACTGGTCGCCAAGATCGCCGACCGCACCGCCACGCTGCGCGTGGGCGACGGAACCCGCGGCTGCGACATGGGCCCGCTGGTCACCGCCGCACACCGCGACAAGGTTGCCGGGTACATCGACGCGGGCGAGGCCGCGGGGGCGACCATGGTGCTCGACGGGCGCAAGGTGAACCCGGATGCCGAGGGCGAGGGCTTCTTCCTGAACCCGACCCTCTTTGACAACGTCACCCGCGACATGTCGATCTACACCGACGAGATCTTCGGCCCGGTGCTCTCCGTTCTCCGCGTGAATTCCTTCGAGGAAGGCATCGAGACCATCAATGCCAACCCCTTCGGCAACGGCACCGCGATCTTCACCAACGACGGGGGCGCCGCCCGCCGCTTCGAGAACGAGATCCAGGTCGGTATGGTGGGAATCAACGTGCCCATTCCGGTCCCGATGGCCTACTACTCCTTCGGCGGCTGGAAGAACTCGCTCTTCGGGGACACCCACGCCTACGGCGCGGAGGGCATCCAGTTCTTCACCCGCGGCAAGGTCGTCACCTCTCGCTGGCTGGACCCCAGCCACGGCGGCCTGAACCTCGGCTTCCCGCAGAACGCCTAGGCTCGACGTACCGCCAGAAAGGGCAAACACACCATGAGCATCGATGTGAGCACCGAAACCATCGCCGCAGGGCAGATCGCAGCGGGCGCCCGCGCCCACGAACTGGACCGCGCGCACGTCTTCCATTCCTGGCAGGCACAGGGCCAGTTCGACCCGATGACCATCCTGAAGACCGCGGGTTCCTGGGTCTGGGACGGGGCGGGCAATAAGTTGCTGGACTTCTCCTCGCAGCTGGTCAACACCAACATCGGCCACCAGCACCCGAAGGTCGTCGCGGCGATCCAGGACCAGGCGGCGCAGATCTGCACCATCGCCCCGCAGTACGTCAACGACGCACGCTCCGAGGCCGCACGCCTGATCGCCGAGCTGACCCCCGGGGACCTGAACCGCATCTTCTTCACCAACGGCGGCGCCGACGCCAACGAGCACGCCATCCGCATGGCCCGCCTGCATACCGGCAAGCACAAGGTCCTGGCCGCGTACCGCAGCTACCACGGCGGCACGCACCTGGCAGTGAACGTCACCGGCGACCCACGCCGCGTGGCATCGGACAACGCCACCGACGGGGTCGTGCACTTCTTCCCCGCCTACCCGTACCGCTCCTACTTCAACTCCACCACGGAGGCCGAGGAGACGCAGCGCGCCCTGCGCCACCTGGAGGACACCATCATCCTCGAGGGCCCTGGCACCATCGGCGCCCTGGTCCTGGAGTCGATCCCGGGCAGCTGCGGCATCTACGTGCCGCCGGCGGGCTACATGGAGGGGGTGCGGACATTGACCCGCAAGTACGGCATCGTCTTCATTGCCGACGAGGTCATGGCCGGCTTCGGCCGCGCCGGCAAGTGGTTCGCCGTGAACCACTGGAACGTGGAGCCCGACCTGCTCACCTTCGCCAAGGGCGTGAACTCCGGCTACGTGCCGCTGGGCGGCGTGGCGATCTCCGATGCCATCTTCGAAACCTTCCGCGACCGCGCCTACCCGGGCGGCTTGACCTACTCCGGACACCCGCTGGCCTCCGCCGCCGCCGTGGCAACCATCAACGCCATGAAGGAAGAGGGGATGGTGGAGAACGCCGCCCGCCTCGGCGAGGACATCATCGGCCCGGCCCTGGACGAGCTGAAGGCCAGGCACCCCTCCGTGGGCGATGTCCGCGGAACCGGCTGTTTCTGGGCCGTGGAGCTTGTCACCAACCGCGAGACCCGGGAGCCGATGGCGCCCTATGGCGGTTCCTCGCCGGCCATGGCCGCGGTGACCGGTGCGCTGAAGAAGGCCGGCATGCTGCCGTTCGTGAACTTCAACCGCATCCACGTGGTTCCGCCGCTGAACATCGGCGACGAGGACCTGCGCGCGGGCCTGGCCATGCTGGATACGGCACTGTCGGTCGCCGACGGGTACGTGGACGCCTAGCCGGCTCAAAGACAGGAGCAGGCGGTGGCCGGGTTCGGGGTGATTTCCCCGGGACCCGGCCACCGTTGGTTTGGGTCCTGCCCCTTGGCTGGCAGCTAGCCGGCGGCCTGGGTGACAAGCACCTGCCAGGTCGCTTCGGGCCCGGCCTCGACTGACACGTGCAGTTCCTCGCGCGCTTCGCTCGCGTAGCTGTTTCGGCTGACTTGATCCGGCTCCAAGTCCTCGCAAGCCGAGGCGAACCCGGTGCCATCGGTCAACGTGATGCTGATTGGCCCGGTGCCCCGGCATGTCCAGTAGACAATCGTTTCGCCTTGGTCCAAGGCATTGCCGGCGGCTTCCGCACCCCTGGTTCCGCCTCGGGCGGATCCCGTGCCAATCATCCGGAAAACCTCTTCCTCGCCGTCCCCGGGTTTCAGCAGTGGTTCCCCTGTCGCGACATCGACGTATTGGATCGATTCCCATTCGCTGGCCACTTCGGGTTGAACCGGCAGAGGTGCCGTCTGTTGCAGCGACTCGGAAGGATCCGCCAGGTCATCGGTGAGGGTCGTGCATCCCGGCAACAGGCTGCCAAGGCACAACAAGGCGAAGAGTTTCAGCGCCGGCTTATGCCTGTTGTTCCCCATGGGTCTCCCCCTTCATGGTTTTCCGGCGCCCGCTGCGGGATTCCCGGTTTCCGCTCCTGTTTGACAGAGCCTATGGCATCGTCGCGCGGAATGGAGCCGCCCACGCCAGATACGCCTTTCGGGCGATGCGGAGGTTCCGTTCCCTTGGCTAGGCTTCGACCATGAACCAGCCGGTCGATTTCGCAACGCCACAGCTCTACCTTGCCGCCGCAGTGATCCTGGCGGTGTTTGCCGTGCCCCTGGCGATCCACGCATACTTCCGCCGGCGTAAATTCCGTCGCGACACCGAGAACCTCCGGACCTTCGCGCGCCGCCGGGACATCGGGGTCGAATCCGGGGTTGCCGCCGCGGGGATCATTGCCGCCTTGGTGTGCGCTGGTGTCTTCGGGCTCGGGTGGAAGCAATCGGCCAATAATCTCGTGGCAAACGTCGAAAACCGATACGCCGTCACCGATGTGGTGATGACAAGTTGGAACGGGTCGTGGGCCACGGTCGACCTGAAGGACGGCAAAGGCCTGGCAGCCACGGGGATCGAGGTGTCCTTCGACGCCGTGGGTACTCCGGTTTTGCGGGATCCGGCGTTCGCTTTGGATCCCCGGCACGCAGTGGATCACTCCCTCGAACTTCGCTAGGGAGCACGTGACCGGTACCTTCGGCCCGTGGTCTGCGCCCCGGCCTCCACCTGCGGTCCCAGATGGATGCCCGGAAGCTGCACCCGTGTTCCGATGTGCGGCCGCTATTCGGTAAATAGTCTGGAGGCATGACACTGACAGCACATCCCCGGCCATCGACGTCCATACGCCCCAAGGCCCTGCTGCTGGCCTCGGCCACCATCCTGGCGGGCCTGGCACTGTCCGGTTGCAGCGCCCTGGGCATCGAGTCCACGTACGACAAGAGCACCGGCCACGAATTCGCCACCGGCGCCGAAGGCAAGGAACAGCAGGTGCTGCCGGCCTGGGTCCCCGACGAGGCCACGAACATCAAGGAAATCGTGCGGACCACGGGGAACGAACGCATCCTGCGCATGGACCACGCCGGGGCGCTGCCCCCGGGCTGCGTGGCCATCGCGGAAACGGGCAAGCCCACCATGGCGGAGCTGGCCGAGGGGCTGGAGCTGGAGGACCCCGCCCCCATGCAGGAGATCGCCGGGCGAGTGGAATCCCAGTACCAAACGCCACTGCTGTCCGCAGACTGGTGGCCCACCGGCCAGGAAAACCTGACCACCCACCTGTGCGGGAAATGGTGGGTGTCCCGGGACGACAGCAGCCTCACCGCCTATGCCCCGGAGCTCAAGGGCATTGCCGAGAACATCCTCGCCGAGCAGGCCAAGGCGCAGCGCGCCAAGGTCGACTAGCCACCGGCAGATACTGCCTCGATAGTGGCGGTGTGGACGCAAAAAAGGGCCGGGGCAGGGAGTGCTCCCGCCGGGCTGAAGCACCCCCTGTCCCGACCCCGTCGGTGGACGAACCTAGCCGTTGATCACCTGTGGCTGGCCCAGGGCCTTGAGCCCGTCAACGCCGAATTCGACGCCGTAACCCGAGGACTTGGCACCGCCAAACGGGATCCGCGGATCCACGCCGCCGTGGCTGTTGATCCACACGGTGCCGGCCTGCAGGCGTGCCGCCACCTCGCGCGCCGCGGCGCGGTCGGCGGACCACACCGAGGCGCCCAGCCCGACGTCCAGGGCGTTGGCCAGCTGGACCGCCTGCTCGATCGAGTCGACCTTGACGATCGGCAGGACCGGGCCGAACTGCTCCTCGACGACCAGGGGGTTGTCGGTGGCGATGTCGGCGACCAGCGTGCTCGGGTAGAAGTAGCCCGGCTGCTCCGCCTGCGGGTTCGCCCCGATCAGCACGCGCGCGCCGGAGTCGGTGGCCTGGCGGACCAGGTTGGCGACGATGTCGTACTGGGCCTTGTTCTGCAACGGGCCCAGCACGTTGGCCTCGTCCAGCCCAACGCCCATCGGCATGTTCCTCGCGACCTCGGTCAACGCCTGGCAGACCTCCTCGTAGATGTCCTTGTGCACGTAGAGGCGCTTGAGCGCGGCGCAGGTCTGGCCGGTGTTGATGAAGGCGCCCCAGAACAGGTTCTCGGCAATGGCCTTGGGGTCCACGTCGGGCAGCACGATGCCGGCGTCGTTGCCGCCCAGTTCAAGGGTCAGGCGCTTCACGGTGTCGGCCGAGGACCGGATGATGGCCTTCCCGGTGGCGGTGGATCCGGTGAACATAACCTTGTCGATGTCCTTATGGGTGCTCAGCAGCTGGCCGACGTCGCGGCCGCCGGCGACCACGTGCAGCACGCCGGACGGGAGCACCTGATTGATGACGTGGCCCAGGGCCAGCACACTCAGCGGGGTGTATTCACTGGGCTTCATCACCACGGTGTTGCCCATGCGCAGGGCCGGGGCCAGCTGCCAGACCGAGATCATCATCGGCCAGTTCCACGGGCCGATGGCACCGACCACGCCGAAGGGGCGGTAGTGCATCTCCGCGTAGGTGGTTCCGTCGTCGACGAGCACCTCGGCCTCGAGGTCGAACGCGGCTGCGGCGCGCAGCCAGGCCGCCGCGCCCCCGACCTCGAAGCGGGCGTTCGGGCCGTTGAGCGGCTTGCCCTGCTCGCGCGAGAGCAGCTGGGCCAGCGCCTCGGCGCTTGCCTCGATGGCGTCGGCGGCCCGGTTCAGCAGGGCGCGGCGTGCCGCGTGGCCCAGCGCGTCCCATTCCGGTTGTGCCGCGTGGGCCGCGGCGATGGCGGCCTCGAGGTCCGCGACCTCGTGCTCGGGTGCGCGGCCCACCGGCCCGCCGGTGGCCGGGTCGAGGATTTCGCGTCCCCCGGTGGCCGGCTGGATCGCGGCAAGCAGCTCGTCCGCGGTGGCGTAGCTGGCAATTGTTGTGGTGTCGGTACCCATGGGTCCTGCTCCTGTCGTTGGTTCCAAAAGTGAGTTTGTGATGAAGTCTTGCCGGGGCTCCCGGGCCCCGCGATGTCGGTCTATGCGCCTTGGTCCGTGTCCCCGCCGCGTCCGATGCGTGCGTAGATCCCGGGCCGCGTCCGGCGAAGCCGCATGCCCCACAGGCAGCCCAAGACGCCCGGGACGACGACCAGGGCCGGCAGCAGCCAGCCGAGCACGCCTGCCTCCTCCGAACCGATCAGCACGTCGAAGTTGGCCACGATCGCGGCAAAGAGGGCGGCCAGGGCAAGGCCGGCCAGCAGCGGCGCCACGAGGGCGGTCCACCTGCCGAGCCCGTGCGGCTCGGCGCGGAAGTATCCGATGACGGCGAAGGAGGTCAGCGTCATGAGCATGACCAGCCCGAAGGCGCCGGTGTTGGTCAGCCAGGTGAACAACGTGAGCACCGGGAACATGGCATCCTGTCCGGCCCCCGCCACGGTGAAGACCAGCAACACCAGCAGGGCAAGGACGGACTGGGTCAGCGAGCCGGCGACCGGGGCATGGGTCCGGGCGTTGGTCCTGCCCAGCGCCGCGGGCATGACACCTTCGCGTCCCAGGGAGAACAGGTAGCGGGCCACCACGTTGTGGAACGCGATCAGCGCGGCGAGCAGGCTGGTGATAAACAGCAGGTTGCCCAGGTCGACGAACCATCCCGGGGTGTGCCCGGCGAGGAACGCGAACACGAGGTCCGGCCCCATTTCGCGTGAGGCGTCAATGACCTTGGTATGGCCTTCGCCCACGGCCATCGACCAGGAGGAGAAGGCGTAGAAAACGGCGATGATGGCCACGGCGATGAGCGTGGCCCGGCGCGGGGTCCGTGCCGGGTCCTTGACTTCTTCGCCGTAGATGGCCCCGGATTCGAAACCCATGAATCCGGCAATGCTGAAGGAGAGAGCCGCGCCGACCCCGGCGGTGAAGAGGTTGCCCGGCTCAAGGGAGGCCCCCGAGATGCCCTCGGGCGCCACCTTCAGCGCCAGCACGTCGTAGACCACGACGACGAGGAACTCGCAGGCGACGATGACGCCCAGCACCTTGGCCGAGAGATCGACCCGGCTCACCCCGAAGATGCCCACCAGCACCCAGCCGGCCAGGGCGCAGAGCCACCACGAGGCGGACAGCCCGAACGATCCGGCCAGGAAGGAGGACAACGCGAAGCCGAAAAGTCCGTAGATGCCGATCTGCATGGCGTTGTAGCTGATCAGTGCGACCCACGAGGCGCCGATTCCGGCGGGCTTGCCCAGGCCCCGGGCCACGTAGGCGTAGAAGGCGCCTGCGTTCTGCACGTGCCGACTCATGGCCGTGTACCCCACGGCAAAGACCAGCAACACCACACCGAGCACCAGGAATGACAGCGGGACCCCGAGCACCCCGCTCACGGCATAGTCGCTGGTGACCCCGCCTGCCACCACGGTCAGTGGCGCTGATGCGGCAATGATCATGAAGATCAGTGCGGGCACCCCGAGCGTGCGTTTGCCCAGGCCCGGGGCCTCGGTAATTTGTGATTCGATGGATGCTGCCATGGGAAGTTCCTCCTTGAAGCGTCTTTCCTACCAGCTTGCTTTCCAGGCAGGTGCCGGCGCTTGGCTTTGCGTGAGCGCTCCTTGGCAAACAGTGCAATCTTGCCCTCGGGCCCGGCCCGGCTATCGTGTCGAAACTTAGGCTTGGTCCCTAAACGCCGAGGGCGAGAGCCCGTACGCCACGCGAAAGACCCTGCTGAAATGCGCTGCATCGGGAAAACCCCAGCGGGAGCCAACCACTCCCACGGGGACGTGGCGTTGAAGGGAATCTCCCAGGTCTCGTCGGCATTGCTCGAGCCTTCGGGTGCGAATCCATTCGGCGACGGTGTGTCCCGACTCGGCGAAAATCTTGTGCAGGCTGCGCAAGGAGACGAAATGGGACTCGGCAATGGATCCCGGGCACAATTCGGGATCGGCGAGATGCTCGTTGATGTAGGCCTGTATTGCCAGGAGCTGTCGGTGATGACCGTCGGCTGCCGAGTCGTCGTGGTCGTGGAGTTCGGCCGCGAGCAAGGTGCCCAACAGGTCAATGGCATTGGCGGCCAGCCGATGCCCCACGGGATCCCGAAGCTGCGGAAGCAGGCCCGCCAGTTGCCCCAGGAATGGCGTGACCGCCCGACCCAGGGGATGTTCTGTTCCGATGGCAGTGGCCGTCATCTCCCGGATTTGGGCCACGGGCAGTCCCAGCTGGTGCTGGGGAAACATGAGGACGAGGGTCTTGAAGTCCTCCTCGAACATCAGCGTGTAGGGGCGCTGCGTGTCGTAGATGGCCAGTTCGCCGGGCCGCAGCAGGGTTTCCCGACCGTCCTGCAGCAGGATTCCATGCCCACTGAACTGCAGGTTGAGCTTGAAGTGCGGCGCGTCGCCTGCGGCCAGCAGGTTTTCTGTGCGGCGCACCGCGTGGGCAGTGGCCTCGACCTGCATGACGCCCACAGAGCCGAATTGGCTGCCGGCGATGCTGCCGGCAAAGGATCCCGCACGCACCGGTTCCGAATGCAGCGGAACGAAGGCACTGGACACGAGCGACTTCCAGGCTTCGAAGGAATCAACGTGTTGCATCTGGTACATGTGCGAGAGACCTTTCCCCAATTGCGGTGACGTCCCTCGGCATAAACGGCTCCAAGGGAAGTGAACGACATCACATTCCAGTCAATGTACGCGCAACAGCCCCCAAAGTCACGTTTTTTCTCTGACTGTAGGTTTTAAATCCAGGTGCAGGGTCAGCCCGCCTTCAGCAGTGAAAGATGTTGGTCCAACTGGGCGCGCAGTTGCGCCGGGTCATTGAACCCCGCATCCAGCACTGCAGCGACCTGGGCGCCCAACAGGAACGTGAGCAGCGATTCCGCCGCGACCTCGCCAACAACTCCCGCGCGCAGCGAGCCCTTGCTCCGCGCTTGCGCAAGCCACCCGTTGATCCATTGACGCCACTGGAGCATGGCCTCGTCGTTAAGTGCAGCGAATCCGGAATCGTGGATGGCGGCCTGCCAAAACGGGATCACGACCCTGGCCTCGTCGAGACGATCCTCATCCAGGGGCAAGACCTCCAGCGCAAATGCACGAAGGGCATCCAGCCCGGCCAGACCCTGGACGGAGGATTCGACCCGGGCATTGGTGCGGCCGAAGACGTGGGTAAAGGTTGCGCGGACCAAGCTGGCCCGCGTGGGAAAGTACGGCTTCAACGCCCCGTTGGCAAAGCCGGCCTCGGCCGCCACGTCGCGCAGGGTCACCCCGTCAAAGCCGCGGTGTGCAATGACCCTCCAGGTGACCTCGACAAGCTCAAGGCGGCGGGCGTCATGATCAACAATCTTTGGCATGCCACCCATCCTACGGATCCATCCACCCGCTGGCGCACGGCGCACCGCCCGGGGACGACCCCTTGCCATGCCCGACAAACACGGTTATTCTCTACAAGCAGAGAATAAAAACGTGGTGCAGGTCACCGCCATCGGTAATGCACGTCTCGTTCGTCCCCACCCCCGAAAGGGCAACGCCATGAACCCCAGCAACGCCATCGACAACGACACCCGCCTCGGCGCCTATGCCCTTGCCACCGAAGCGGAAATCGCACAGGTGCGCACCATCCTGGCCGAAAACGGCCACTTCCCGGAATCGGCCCGCGTGGCCTACCTGGGACTCGAGGATCCACGACGGGACGCGACGGAGACCGATCGCCGCTTCCGCATCTTCCTCCTCGATGTCGACGGCAACCGCCCCAAGGACGTCGTGGTTTCCGTGACCCGCGGCGAGGTGGAAAGCGTCATCGAGCTGGACACCGCCACCAGCGGCGAGCTGCCGGTGCTGGAGGAGGAGTTCGAGGTCGTCGAGCAGTTGCTGGCACAGGACCCGCGCTGGCTGGAGGCCCTGGCCAAGCGAAACCTCGACGTGGAGAAGGTGCGCGTCGCCCCGCTCTCTGCAGGTGTGTTCGAGTACCCGGAGGAATCGGGCCGCCGGATCCTGCGCGGGCTGGCCTTCGTGCAGGACCACCCGGAGGACTCGGCCTGGGCCCACCCGGTCGACGGACTCGTCGGCTACGTGGACGTGGGAAACCGCAGCGTGGATACGGTCATCGACCTGGGCGTCGTCCCGATTCCGGCCGAGCACGGCAACTACACCGACCCCGAATTGACCGGCCCGCTGCGCACCACGCAGAAGCCGATCTCCATCACCCAGCCGGAGGGCGTGAGTTTCGACGTCACCGGCGGCAACCACGTCGAATGGGAGAAATGGAGCCTGGACGTGGGCTTCGACGTGCGCGAGGGCCTGGTGCTGCACAACGTTTCCTTCGAGGACAAGGGTGCGCCCCGGCGCATCCTCAACCGCGCCTCCATTGCCGAGATGGTGGTCCCCTACGGCGACCCGTCCCCCGTGCGCAGCTGGCAGAACTACTTCGACACCGGCGAATACCTGGTGGGACAGTTCGCCAACTCGCTCGAACTGGGCTGCGACTGCCTGGGCGAGATCCACTACATCTCCCCCGTCGTCTCCAACGCGCGCGGCGAGGCCCGCACCATCCGCAACGGCATCTGCATGCACGAGGAAGACTATTCGATCCTGGCCAAGCACTCGGATCTGTGGAGCGGCATCAACTACACCCGCCGCAACCGCCGCCTGGTGATTTCCTTCTTCACCACGATCGGCAACTACGACTACGGCTTCTACTGGTACCTCTACCTCGACGGCACCATCGAGTTCGAGGCCAAGGCCACGGGCATCGTGTTCACCAGCGCACTTCCGGACGGGGAAACACCGTACGCCTCCGAACTGGCCCCGGGCCTCGGCGCCCCCTACCACCAGCACCTCTTCGGTGCCCGGCTGGACTTCGCCCTGGACGGCGGCCCCGGTCGCGTCGAGGAGGAGGACGTGGTGCGGGTCTCGACCGGACCGGAGAACCTGCGCGGCAACGCGTTCTCCCGCAAGCGCACCGTGCTGGCCCGCGAGTCCGAGGCGATCCGCGACGCGGACAACTCCGCCGGACGCACCTGGGTCATCTCCAACCCGGAATCGAAAAACCGTTTGGGCCATCCGGTGGGCTACAAGCTGCACCCGCAGGGAAACCCCACCCTGCTGGCCGACGAGGGATCCTCGATCCACCGCCGCGCCACCTTTGCCTCCAAGGCCCTGTGGGTCACCCCGGCAACCGAGGACCAGCGCTACCCGACCGGCGACTTCGTGAACCAGCATGCCGGGGGCGCCGGGCTGCCCGAATGGGTCAAGGCCGACCGCAACATCGACGGCGAGGACCTGGTCCTCTGGCACACCTTCGGGCTCACGCACTTCCCGCGCCCGGAGGACTGGCCCATCATGCCGGTGGACACCGTGGGCTTCAAACTGCGTCCCGAGGGCTTCTTCGACCGCTCGCCCGTCCTGGATGTCCCGGCGCCGGCCACCGGCAAGTCCTGCCACTCCTAGGGCAAATGCCATGACCACCACCCAGGCCGCTATCGCATGGCCCGCACGGCCGATCGCCGCGGGCGCCCCGGTGCGCGCCCGCCGCGGTCCGGGAGCCGGCTTTGCGCGGGCCGTCGCCGTCCTTGCGGCGGGCCTGGGCCTGGTGCACGTTTGGGTCATGGTCGCGTTCCCCCACGGACCGTGGGCGGGCGCCGTCCTCGGTGCCATGGTGCTGCTGTGCTTCAAGTGCGCGCACCGGGCCTGGGGAAACCCGGCGGCCCTTCTCGAGCTGCTGGCCATGTCCGCCCTCATGGCCCTGGCGCACACCTTCATGGCGCTGGGAGTCCACGGGCACCGGCACGGCGGCGATTCCGCAGTGGCATCAGCGAACGCCGGAGCCGGGGCGATGCTCGCCGTCGCCGCGGCCGAGCTGGTGCTGGTGATGCTGTGCGGGATCGGCCTGCGGCTCGCCGCCCCACACCCCGCTGCAGGGAAGGGACCGCGCAGCTAGCCTTCGGCAGCCGCGTTGCCGCGGGGGCGGGCTTCCGGGTTCTCTCCGGGGACCCCGCCGTCGCGGCTTATTACTCGGTGCTCGAGCCGTGCGGCAATCCCCGCCAACAGCAGGTCGAGGGCGAAGCGGTGGTTGTCCTCGTCCTGCACCGCCGCCAGCATCGCCACCGAGGACACCGCCAACGGGTAATCCCGCTCCGGGACCCGGGCATAGCTGCGCACCCACGCCGCATCGTCCTGCGCCGATTTCTCGCCCAGCAGCGCCAGGCCGGCGCTGAACCCGGTCCAGGCCAGCATGAAATCGCCGCAGGCCCGGTAGACCAGCACGGCCTCGGACCGTTCGAACCCGGCTTCCTCCAGCGCGCGAAGCATCGCCTCGATGAACTTCAGCTCGCCCTCCTGCCGCGTCACGCGCAGGGCCGCCAGCGCGGCGACCTGCGGATAGCGCAGGAAGCCCGCCCGGGTCCGCAACATCAGGTCCCGCAGCGACTCGTCCCAGCGCGGGCTCGGTCGGTAGCCCTCCATGCCCTTGCCGATCACGCGGTCGGCGAGCGCCAGCAGCAGTTCGTCCTTGTCGGCGAAGTGGCGGTACAGCGCGGTGGGGTCGGCGCCGAGTTCCCTGCCGATCTTGCGGAAGGACAGCGCGTCGGCCTCGGGGCCCCCGGCCAGTCTCAGGCAGGCTTCCAGGATGACGTCCCGGCCCAGTCCCCGGGCGCGTCGGCGCACGGCCGGCGCGGCATTCACCGGCCCGCGTGCCGGATCCCTGGTGTCCATGGGTGGTTGCAGCTCCCTTGCCAGTCGCCAATGTCAACACCGTTGACTTTAGCCCCCTGCTGCGATTTTATGAACTGGAACACACTTCATCCGGCGGCAAACCGCGCACCGCGCACCGAAAGGGCATCCGTGAGCGAGACCTGGCTATTTCACTCGGGCACCATCTTCGACGGCCACGCACTCCTGGACCCGGGCAGCGCCGTCGCGGTGCGCGACGGGCGGATCCTGGCGGCAGGCCCGGAAGTGCAGGTCCGCGCGGCACTACCGGACCCGGACCACGACGTGTCCCTGGCCGGCCGGGCGCTGTCCCCCGGTTTCACCGACGCCCACGTCCATGCCCTGATGGGCGGCGTGGAGTCCCTGGCCTGCGACCTCACCGGCGCCGAGGGTCCGAACGAAACCCTGGCAGCCATCGCCGCCTACGCATCCTCGAGCACCGGCGGCTGGCTCACCGGCGGCGGCTGGACCATGAGCGATTTCCCCGGCGGCACCCCCACCGCCGCAATGCTGGACCCAATCACCGGCGCGAGCCCCACCTACCTGATCAACCGCGACCACCACGGCGCCTGGGTCAACACCGCGGCGCTCCGGCTGGCAGGAATCGCCGCAGCCACCCCCGACCCGCCCGACGGGCGCATCGAACGGGACGCGCAGGGAAACCCCACCGGAACCCTGCACGAGGGCGCCATGGACCTGGTGAACTCCCTGATCCCCGTCCCCGAGGCGGCCACCCTGCGCGCGGGGCTGCTGGCCGGCCAGCGGCACCTGCACTCCTTCGGGATCACCGGATGGCAGGAGGCGATCCTGGGCAACTACGCCGGATACACCGATGCCTCCGGGATCTACCGCGAGCTGCAGGCCCGGGGCCTGCTCACCGGGCAGGCCGCGGGCGCGCTCTGGGTCCCCCGCGAGACCACCCTCGAGTCAGTTCCCGCCCTGGTCCAGGACTTCCTGGCCCGCCGGAAGGAAAACGCCGCCGCCGGGTTCCGCACCACGACCGCGAAGATCATGGTCGACGGGGTAGCCGAGAACCGGACCGCCGCCATGCTCGAGCCCTACCTGCGTGCCTGCGACTGCGCCCCCGGCTCACCGGGCGACACCGGGCTGCGCTACCTCTCCGCCGAGGTGCTCTCCGCGGTTGCCGTGGCGCTGGACGCCGCGGGATTCGACCTCCACCTGCACGTCATCGGCGACGGGGCCGTCCGCATGGGACTGGATGCACTCGAGGCAGCCCGCGCGGCCAACGGCGCCACCGGCGGGCGCCACCACCTCGCCCACCTGCAGGTCATCCACCCCGACGACGTGGCACGGTTCGGGGCCCTGGGCCTGAGCATCAACGCCCAGGCGCTCTGGGCCTGCAACGACGACCAAATGGTGGAGCTGACCAACCCGATCCTGGGCCAGGAACGCGCCGGCTGGCAGTACCCCTTCCGCTCCCTCATCGACGCCGGGGCGCACCTGGTGATGGGATCGGACTGGCCTGTCTCCACACCCAACCCGTTCGAGGCCATCCACGTTGCGGTCAACCGCACCGCCCCGGACCGCCCCGATGCCGCACCGCTGGTCCCGGAACAGGCCATCACCGTCCTGGAGGCCATGCGCGGCTACACGGCCGGCAGCGCCTGGGTCAACCGCGACGCCGAGGGCGGCAGCCTCCGTCCCGGGTCACGGGCCGACCTGGTGCTGTTGGACGCAGATCCGTTCTCCATCCCTTCCTCCGACTTGCACCGCGTGGAGGTGGAACTCACCCTCGCCGCCGGGCACGCGGTCTTTGCCCGTGCCGCCGCCGGCGTCTAGGGCCCCAGGTCCCTTCCAGCTTCCCCCACGCATTTTGCAAGAGCACTCCAAGATCACTTCTTCTTCCATGCAAGGAACCTCCATGAGCAGCATTCCTGCCACGTCCAACCGCACCCCCGTCTCCTTTGACCGCATCGAGGCCTCGGTCGCCGGGTCCACCATCGACGCCTCGCTCAGCGGCACCACCTATGCCCCCTACTGGCTGTGCCATCCCGACCGCCCCGCCGCCCTTCCCGCGCTGGAAGGCAATCTCTCCACCGACCTGTTGGTGGTCGGTGGCGGCTACACCGGACTGTGGACGGCATTGTTGGCCAAGGAGGCCGATCCAGACCGCGAGGTCGCGCTCATCGAGGCCGAGACCGTCGGCTGGGCCGCCTCCGGCCGCAACGGCGGGTTCTGCGAGGCTTCCCTGGTCCACGGCGAATCCAACGGCGAGCGGCACCTGCCCCGGGAAAACGCCAGGCTCACCGAACTCGGCGCCGAAAACCTTGCCGGCATCATCGCGACCATCCACAGGTACGGCATCGACTGCGACCTGATGACCGGCGGCGTGCTGAATGTCGCCACCGAGAAGCACCAGGTGCCGTGGCTGGAGGAGGAAGCGGCCGGCAACCCGGAAGTCGTTGTCCTGGACGCCGGGCAGGTGCGCGCCCACATCGACTCCCCGCTCTTCGAGGGAGGAATCCTGGAGGAGGACTCCACCGTCCTGGTGCACCCGGCCAAGCTTGCCTGGGGGCTGCGCCGGGTGTGCCTCGAACTCGGCGTGAAGATCTTCGAACACACCCGGGGCGTCGAGCTCACCTCCACGGACGCCGCGATCCGGGTGCGCACCGGTGCCGGGGACATCAGCGCCCGGCGCGTCGCGCTGGCCACCAACGCGTTCCCGTCGCTGCTCAAGCGCCACCGGCTGCACACCATCCCGGTCTACGACTACGCCCTGATGACCGAGCCGCTCACCGGTTCCCAGCGTGCGGCGATCGGATGGGAGGAAAACGTAGGCCTGGCCGACATGAACAACCGCTTCCACTACGCCCGCCCCACCGTCGACGAGAACGGCGGCCGGCGGATCCTCTATGGCGGCTACGACGCGGTCTACCACTACGGCCGGAGGATCAAGCCCGGGCACGACAGGCACGATGCCACCTTCCGGAAGCTGGCCGCACATTTCCTGGGTACCTTCCCGCAGCTGGAGGGGATCGGATTCTCCCACGCCTGGGGCGGGGCCATCGACACCTGCAGCCGGTTCTTCGCCTTCTTCGACACCTCCCACGGCGGCAGGGTCGCCTACTGCGCCGGATTCACCGGCCTGGGCGTGGGGGCCAGCAGATTCGGGGCCCGCGTCATGCTTGAGCTCCTCTCGGGGCAAAAGACCGAGCTCACCGAGCTGGAATTGGTCAGGAAGAAGCCGTTGCCCTTCCCTCCGGAGCCGGCGGCCTGGATGGGCGTGAGGCTGATGACCCACGCGCTGGCCAAGGCCGACCGCAACGAAGGCAGGCGCGGCCCGTTCCTGAAGGCCATGGACGCCGTGGGCATGGGGTTCGACTCGTGAGCGCCGGGGAATTCCCGCAGCTGCGCGGCGGCCAGGCACTGCGCGCCAACCGGGTGCCCGTGGTCCACGAACCCGTTTCGGAGGACCTGGCCGCCACCGCATCCACCACGACCGCCACGGTGCCGCTGGGCACGCTGGCAGGGACCGCGTTCGGCATCTGGGAAATGGGCGTCGGTTCGATGTACGACGTGGAGGCGGAGGAGGTCTTCGTGGTCACCGCCGGGCACGGCACCGTGGTCATCGAGCCGTTCGACGGCCATCCAGCGCGGACCGCGGACCTGGTTCCCGGCACCGTCATGCGCCTGGCGGCCGGAATGAAGACCAGCTGGACCGTCACCGAGCCCCTGCGCAAGGTCTATTTCACGCCTGTCGATGCCGCGGCGGGCACCGCGTAGGGTGCCCGCGGCCCGGTGCGGTCGGCCTAGTGCGCGGCAGCCAGGGTCCGCATCACCCGCGGCCGATCCCTGAGAATCGAGCACAGCACCAGGTCCGCGCGGTACCCGGCGCGGAGGATGCCCCTGTCGTCAAGGCCAGCGGCCGCCGCGGGGTTCGCCGTGACCATGGCCAGGGCAACCGGGAGCGTTGCGTGTCCCAGGCGGGCCAGCTCAAAGGCGGCCGGCAACAGGCTCGAGGGAAGGTAGTCCGAGGCCAGGATGTCCAGCACCCCGGCCTTGGCGAGATCCAGGGCAGAGACGTTCCCCGAGTGCGATCCCCCGAGCAGTACGTTGGGTGCCCCGGCCACCGTGGCCACGCCCCGCCGCACAGCATGCCGTGCGGCCTCCAGGGTGGTGGGGAATTCGGCAATCCCGGCACGGCGCTGCACCAGCTCATCGATTTCCGCAGGCGTCACCGGGTCGTGGCCCATGAGCCTGATGGAGCCGGAAGCGGCCAGTTCGCCCAGCCAGGCCAGGGTCTGCGTCCGGACCGGGAGCGCCCCGTCCCGTTCGGCAATCAGCCGGTCCACATGCTCGACCGCCTGGGCCGCATCCATGTGCTGTGCCTCGCGCAACCAGCGTTCCATGACCCTGCGGTCGCGATACTGGCCCTGGCCGGGGGTGTGGTCCTCATAGGAGACCAGCGGCACCTGCCCGGGCCGGAGCCGCTCGCGGAACATTTCCACGCCGCCACGGCAGCGCACATCCAGCCGGTGCAGGATCCGGTGGTCAAGGCGCGGATCCTGGTACGCGTTGACGGCATCGTGCACCTCCGCCGCCCCCGGAGATCCGATGGGCATCCGCGCCCCCGGTCGGGGACGGTATTCACGGGCCAGGGTATCGCTGTGCAGGTCGACCAGCCCCGGGACGCAGAGCTTTCCCCCGCCGTCGATGTCGGCGGCCAGGCCCGGGCGGTGGTCCCGGATTTCCTCAATGACCCCGTCGACCACGCTGATCAGCTGGTCCTCCAGGATCCGGTCCCCGGCGAGCACCCGGACATGCCCGAGGGTGTAGCTGGCTACCACTTGCCCACCTCGGTCACGACATCGAAGACGTCGGGGCGCAGATAGCTTTCCACGTATTCGAGCTTGTCCCCCGACTCGGCACAGGACACCAGCCCGCGCAGCAGGATCTGCGGCGGGCGGCCGCGCAGGCCCAGTGCCTTGGCGACCTCCGCCGGCGGCGAGGCGAGCCTGCTTTGGCTCCATTGCCGCACCGGCGTGTAGCCGTACTGCCGGCGCAACACCGTGTCCAGCGATTCCTCCGAGCCCATGGCCGCGGCCAGGCGCGGCACCCGGGCCGCGGGAAGCACCGAGACGGCGGTGCTCACCGGGGCGCCGTCGATGAAACGCACACGCTCCAACACCGCCACCTGCGCGTTGGCCGACAGTCCCAGGATCTCGCGCTCCGTCGTGCTGGCCGGGCGGGTGACGGGCTTGCTGTTTTCGGTGCGCGGTTCCGCACCCGAGGCACGGACGGTGCGGGTGAAGGACGGGGCGATGTGCGGGCCGATCCGGTACTCGTAGCGCTTGGTGCGGAAGGTTCCGCTGCCCTTGACCCGTCGGATCAACCAGCGGCGTTCCAGTTCCTCCAGCGCGGCCCTGATGGTCTGCCGGTTGACGCCGAAGAGGGCACCCAGCTCGTGCTCTGAGGGCAGTGGTCGCTGCAGGGGAAGGTCCGCGTACTGTTCCAGGATCTGTTGGGACAACTTCAGGTAGGTGGCTTCTGCTTGCATACCATAATCCTAGCCCAAAAGCGCCCAAAACCCTTATGAAACAAGGGAAAAAACGTTGAGTGAACAATCGGCAAACGACCCCAATCTGTCTAGACAAATATCTCAGGCAACGGCCATGCTGAATACGAAGGCCACCGAAGCCCACCTTCGAAGCCACTCCCCTCGACCACCACCGCAGAACAGGTCTCCCCCATGAAACGCAAGACACTCGCATTCACCGCAGCCCTCGCCGCCGCCGCCGCCGCCCTGCTCACCGCCTGCGCCCCGGCAGAACCCGAGGTCACCGCGGCCGGATTCCCCGCCGAAATCGTCATCGGCGCCATCCCCAACGAAAATTCCTCCGATCTCACCGGAACCTACGAACCGCTGATCAAGATGCTGGAGGCCGAGACCGGGTCCACGGTGAAGCTTCAGCAGGCCAGCGACTACGCGGGCATCGTCGAGGGCATGATCGCCGACCGCGTGGACGTCGCCTTCCTCGGCCCGTTCTCCTACGTCATCGCGACCACCAACGAGGCCGACATCAAACCGCTCGGCGCACTGGCCGGGGAAAAGGGCGAACCCTCCGGTTACCACGCCCTGGGCATCACCCAGGGTGACAACGCCGGGGTCAACGACATCAAGGACTTCGCGGGCAAGGACACCTGCTTCGTCGACCCGGGCTCCACCTCCGGGTTCCTCTACCCCTCGGCCGGCCTGATCGAGGCGGGCGTCGCCGCCAGCGGCAAGGAATCGGACATCAGCGCCGCCCTGCAGCCCATCTACGCCGGCGGCCACGACGCCTCGGCCCTGTCGGTGAAGAACGGCGACTGCGAGGTCGGCTTCGCGATGCAGTCCATGGTCGAGGAAACCCTGCCGGGCAAGGGCGAACTTGCCGAAGGGGACCTGAAGTCGGTGTGGACCTCGGAAAAGATCCCGGGCTCGGTCTTCGCCGTGCGCAATTCCCTGGGCGACGACGCCACCGCCAAGCTCACCGCCCTGTTCACCGAAAAGGCCAATGCCGACTACTTCGAATCCCAGGGCTACTGCCAGGACGAGGACTGCCTGATCACCGGCGAACACGCCTGGGGCGTCGTGCCCGCGACAGACACCGACTACGACGGCATCCGCACCGTCTGCGCCTCCACCAAGTCCGAAAAGTGCGAATCATGAGCCTGATCCAGGGGACCTTCACCGGACAGGGGCACGACGTGGCACCGGAACCGGAAATCGCCATTCACGCGCGCGGACTGCGCAAGAGCTTCGGGGCAACCCACGCCCTGCGGGGCGTCGACCTGCAGGTGTCCAAGGGCGAAATGACGGTGTTGCTGGGACTCTCCGGATCCGGAAAGTCCACCCTGCTGCGCTGCCTCAATGGGCTACACCCGCTTTCCGGCGGCGAGGCAACCGTGCTTGGCGAACCGGTGCACAAGACCAAGTCACGCCGGCTCCGTGCCCTGCGCTCGCGCGTGGGCTTCATCTTCCAGCATTTCAACCTGGTCGGGCGGCTGAGCTGCCTGGAGAACGTGCTGGTCGGTGCGGCGGGCCAGATCCGCGGACCGCGCTACGGCCTGCTCAGCTACACCAAGGCCCAGCGCCGCGAGGCCCTGGGACACCTCGAACGCGTGGGCCTGGGCGAGCTGGCCTTCTAGCGCGCCGATTCACTCTCCGGGGGCCAGCAGCAACGCGTTGCCATCGCCCGGGCGCTGATGCAGAAGCCCGAGCTGATCCTGGCCGACGAGCCGGTGGCCTCGCTGGACCCGCAGAACGCGGCAAACGTCATGGACCTGCTCTTCCAGGTCTGCCTCGAGAACCGGATCACCGTGGTGTGCACGCTGCACCAGGTGGACCTGGCCCTGGACTGGGCCCACCGCATCGTGGGCCTGCGCAACGGCGAAAAGGTCCTCGACGAGGCCACCGCCACCCTCACCAAGGAGCGCGTGCTGGAGGTCTACCGGCAGCTGGATCCGGACGCGGGTGCCTCAACGCCATGATGCCCACCAAGACCCGCCCGGCCGATGCCCCACGGGCATCGGGCGCGCCGATGCCCGGCCGGCCCGGGCCGCTGCATCCCCCGGTGACCCGCGAAAGGGTGACCCTCTGGATCACCCTCGCCGCCCTGGTGCCGCTGACCCTGGCCAGCGCCAACCACATCGAATTCGACCTGCGCTCCCTGGGCGGCGGCTTCACCGACGTGGCAAACCTGCTCGCCCGCATGCTCCCGCCGGAAGTGAGCGAGCCCCCGCGGATCCTTGAGCTGCTGCTCGAAACGCTCATGATGGCGCTGCTGGGCACCGTGCTTGCCACCGTCATCTCCATTCCGCTGGCCTTCCTGGCCGCGGCGAACACCACCCCGCACCCCGTGGTCCACCGTGCCGCGCGCATGGTGATCACCATGTGCCGCGCCATCCCCGACCTCGTCTTCGCGGTGCTCTTCGTCCGCGCGCTGGGCATCGGCGTGCTGCCGGGCATCCTGGCCCTGGGGCTGCACTCGGTCGGCATGATGGCCAAGCTCTTTGCCGACGCGATCGAGGCCTCCGAGGCCGGACCCCGCGAGGCCGTGCGCGCCACCGGGGCAGGGCGCCTGGGCGAACTGGTCATGGGCGTGCTGCCCCAGGTGATCCCGGCCTGGCTGGGCACCTTCATCTACCGCATCGACATCAACCTGCGCACCTCCGTGGTGCTTGGCTTTGTCGGCGCCGGGGGCATCGGCTTTGCCCTGCAGGATTCCCTGCGCGGGCTGATGTACGAAAGTGCCATGGGGATCGTGCTGATCATCCTGCTGGTCATCGCCGCCATGGAGATCCTTTCCATCGCGCTGCGCCGCACCCTGCTGAACCCGACAGACTCCGGCCCCGCTCCCCGGGCCATCGACGCCGACTCGGCGATCAGGCCGCCGTGGACCCGGGACCGGCGGGTCCGCGCCATCGCCGGCGCCGCCTTGTTCGCCTCGGTGGCCTACTCGCTGGGGCACCTGCGCATCAACCCGCTCGCGCCGCTGGCCAGCTTCGGCGAGCTCGCCGGGGTCTTTGGCAAGCTGCTGCCGCCCTCGATCGAGGGCGTGGAGGATTTGCTGCTCATCGCGGTGGTGGAGACGCTCGCCATCGGGTTGGTCGCCACCGTCATCGGTGCGGTGCTGGCAGTCCCCGTCGGAATCCTGGCCGCCTCCAACATCTCCCCCTCGCGCCCGCTCTATGCGGCGGCCCGGGCCGTGGTGCTGGTGGTGCGGGCCATCCCGGAACTGATCCTGGCCGTCGTGTTTGTCGCGGCCATCGGGCTGGGTCCGATGGCAGGTGCCATGGCCCTGGCCGTGGGCACCGTCGGGTTCCTGGGCAAGCTGGTGGCCGACTCCATCGAGGAAATCCCCCTCGGCCCGCTCGAGGCGGTGCGTGCGGTGGGGGGCGGATGGTGGGACACGCTGCTGAACGCGGCGATCCCGCAGGCACTTCCGCAACTGGTGGGCCATCTGATGTACATGCTGGATGTCAACATCCGCACCTCGACGGTGCTGGGCATCGTGGGTGCCGGCGGCATCGGCTTCCTGCTCATGGAATCGGTGCGCACCCTGAACTTCGACGTGGCCGGGACCATCATCCTGATCATCTTCGCCATCGTCTTCATCATCGAAAGGCTCTCCGCATGGATACGCAAACACGTCGCCTGACCCTCGAGGCCCAGCTTTGGACCGGCGGCCGGGACTTCGAATCCCGTGCCCTGGACGTGCCGGATCTCGCCCCCGGAGAAGCCCTGGCCAAGATCGACCTGGCCACGGTGTGCGGTTCCGACATCCACACCGTCTCCGGGCGCCGGCCCGGCCCCTCCCCCTCGATCCTGGGACACGAGGCAGTGGGCCGGATCGTGGCCACCGGCCCGGGCGGGGTCCGCGACTTCCAGGGCCGGGAACTTGGACTAGGCGACCGGGTCATCTGGAGCGTCACGGTGAGCTGCGGCCGCTGCGACAGGTGCGCCGCGGGGCGCAGCGCCAAATGCCGTACCCTGCTCAAGACCGGGCACGAACCCCTCGATGGCCCGTGGGGATTGTCCGGCGGCTACGCCTCCCACATCCACCTGCCGCGCGGCATCACCCTGGTCTCGGTGCCGGAGGAAACCAGCGATGCCGCGGCCGCCCCCGCCGCCTGCGCCACCGCCACCGTGATGGCGGTGCTCGAGGCCGCCGGGGAACTGGGTGGCCAGCGGGTGCTGGTCAGCGGTGCCGGAATGCTGGGCATCGTTGCCTGTGCGGTGGCACGCCGGCGCGGAGCGGCATCGGTGGAGGTCAGCGACCTGAACACGGAACGGCTGGAACTGGCACGTGAGTTCGGGGCAACCACAACCCGATGGGCGCACGAGGTGCCGGCCGTTGCGGGAGCCTATGACGTGGCGGTGGAGCTCTCCGGGGCACAGCCTGCGGTGCGTTTTGCGTTGGACTCCCTGGACACCGGCGGCCGACTGGTGCTTGCCGGTTCCGTCTCCCCCGGGCCCGCCGTAGAGCTGGACCCCGAACGCATGGTCCGTTCCCTGCTCAGCGTCACCGGCGTGCACAACTACGAGCCGCGGCACCTGCAAGAGGCAATGGACTTCCTGGCCGAGACCCGGAACACCCACGACTGGGAATCCCTGGTGGCCCGGCCCCGGCCGATGGCGGAGTTGGGCTCGCTCATGGCACCGCCCCAGGGCCGCACCCTGAGGAATTCCGTGAGGTTCACCGCGACCTAGACCGGCAAGGCCGGAAGAACCGGCCGATACGTCTCTGCCGTATCCGCCGCATCTCGTCGCCGAAAACATGGCGCAGTCCCAAGCTGCAGCAGTCCCCCTGTCCGGGGGCTGACACTCTGAAAAAAGGAAAACAACATGATCAAGCTAGTGGTGTTGGATATGGCCGGCACGACCATCGATGAGCACGGCGACGTCTACAGGGCGCTGGAAGGATCCGTGACGGCAACCGGTGCCACGGTCAAGCCCGAGGATCTCCAGACCTGGATGGGTGCAGACAAGACCGAGGCCATCGCGGCACTGCTGGAACTGGGCGGGGTGACCCCGAACCCGGAGCTCGTTGCCCAGCAGTTTGACCTGTTCCGGGAGATCTTGGCGAAGTCCTACGCCCAGAACCCTCCCGTGGCGTTGCCGGGGGTTGAAGCGGCATTGCGGACCCTGAAGTCCCGGGGCATCAAGGTCGGCCTGACCACCGGGTTCTCACGCGATGTGGCGGCCCCGATCCTCACGTCCCTGGGTTGGGGAATCGGCGAGGGAGAGCTCCTCGATGCAGTGGTCACCAGCGACGAGGTGGCGGCCGGACGGCCAGCCCCGTACATGATCCACCGGGTGATGGAGGCGACGGGCGTCCACGATGTGCGTGCGGTCGTGGCCGGCGGGGACACCGTGGTCGACCTGTTGGCGGGCCACCACGCCGGGGTCCTGCCACTGGGTGTGCTCACCGGGGCGCTGGGCCGCGCCGAGCTCGAGGCCCACCCGCACCAGTGGGTGCTCGACGGCGTGGCGGATTTGCCCGGCGTCATCTGAGTCGATGCACGTCGTGCCCGGACCAGCCGGATTCATGCCCCGGCCCGGGCACGTCCGCTGCCATGGTGCCGACGGCGAACCCGCACGCGATGGCGCCCGTTCCGGGGCGGGGTTCGCGGCCACCGTTCGCTTCGAATCGCTACACTGTTCTGGTGGGGGTCTCTTGGGGAGACACGGCACGCAATCGATCTGGAGCTGAACCTTTCATGGGTGGACACCACCACGCGGACGTACTCGTTGACCCGGCCCGGCGCCGACGCGCCAACCTCATCCTCTGGATCCTGCTCGCCCCCGTGGGGGTGCTGGCCCTGGTGGCAACCATCATGCTCTGGCCCAGCGGAAACATCACAAAGTCGCCACTCAACGACGTTTTCAACACCGCGAACGGGGTGGAGCTCTCCACCGGGACCGTTACCCGGACCGTGAGCGAGACCTGTCCCTCCACCGAGGGGTTGGATGAGGTCGGCGGCAAGGAACTGCTCTGCGACATTTCCTATGTCGCCCCCGAAACGGGCGGCGCGTCCTTTGCCCTGGAGGTTCCCCCGGAAACGACCCAGTCACGTCCGCTGGTGGCCGGCGACAAGATCAAGTACCTCGACCTGTCGCACACCACCGATTCCTCGGCACCCTATGTCTTCGTTGACTTCGTGCGCTCGACCCCGCTGGCATTGCTGGGCATCGCCTATGCGGTGGTGGTGTGCTGGGTGGCGCGATGGCGCGGGCTGCGCGCCCTGGCCGGACTCGCCGGCGGGTTGTTCTTCATCGTCAGCTTCATGATCCCGGCGCTGCTCGAGGGCAAGTCCCCCATGATTGTCGGGCTGACCACCTCCACCATTGTCATGTTCGCGGCCTTGTACTTCGCCCACGGCTTCTCGGCCAGGACCTCCACGGCCCTGCTCGGGACGCTGTTCGGCCTGGGGGTCACCGCGGCCATTGCCACCTGGGCCACGGATGCGGCGGCGCTGACCGGCGCCACGGAGGATTCGGCCCTGACCCTGAGCACCGTGGTGCCCGAGCTCAGCCTCTCCGGACTGCTGTTGTGCGGGCTGCTCATTGCCGGCATGGGCGTGCTCAACGACGTGACCATCACCCAGTCCTCCGCCGTGTGGGAACTGGCCGAAATCGCCCCGCATTCCACGGCGCGGCAACTTTTCGCTTCGGGGATGCGCATCGGCCGCGACCACATCGCCTCGACCGTCTACACCATTGCCTTCGCCTACGCCGGAGCCGCCCTGCCGATCCTGGTGCTGGTGAGCCTGTACAACCGCCCGCTGATCGACACGCTCACCACCGGACAAATGGCCGAGGAAGTCATTCGGATCCTCGTGGGATCCATCGGCCTGGTGCTGGCAATTCCCGTGACCACCGCCATCGCGGTGGCCGTGGTCAAGGCGGTCGGCCCCGGCGCCAAGGGCTCCGGCGAGGTCACCGGGCCCGGGGAAACAGCCGTTTCCCGCGCGTCGGGCCGTCGGGCCCTCAGGCCGGAGGGCGCCGACGCCACAGCGGCGTCCGGCATAGACTAACCGGCGTCCACGGAGTCCCGCCCCGTGGACGTTTTCCTCACAAGTAAACGATAATGGTTCTTGTTTAGGTTAGAGTGGATATCCGTACGCACTCGCCACATGTCCCCAAAGGATCGCTTCACCCATGAATCGTCGAACTCTTCGCCTTGTCCCCCTGGCCCTCGCCGGCACCCTCGCCTTGGCGGCCTGCGGCGGAAACGCCGCAAGCCAGGAATCGGTCCCCGCCGGGCAGGACAGGTTGCAGGTGGTCACCAGCACCACCGTCTACGCCGACCTGGTGAGCCGGATCGGCGGCGACGAGGTGGAGGCAACCCCCGTCATCAATTCCGTGTCGCAGGACCCGCATTCCTACGAGGCCACGTCGCGAGACAAGCTGGCATTGTCCAAGGCGCAGCTGGTCGTGGCCAATGGCGGCGGATACGACGCGTTCATGGACGTCCTGGCCAAGGACTTGAAGCTTTCGGACGCCACCCTCGTCAACGCCGTGGACACCTCGCCGATCGCGGAAGGCGAGGAAGGCGCAGCCGACGAACACGCTGACGAAGCGACAGCCCACGACGAACACGCCGGCGAAACCGCCGAGGAGCATGCGGCACACGACGAGCACGCCGACGAAACCGCAGAGGAGCATGCGGCACACGACGAGCACGCCGACGAAACCGCAGAGGCCGAGGGGCATGAGGGCCACGCCCACGGCGCCTTCAACGAGCACATCTGGTACGACCTTGAATCCATGCGCATGCTCACCGACGAGATCGCGAAGCGCCTGGGCACCCTGAAGCCCGAGTCGGCCGCAGTCTTCACCGAAAATGCCGCGGCACTGACCAGCGACCTGAAGGGACTCGAGGCCCGGGTCGAGAAGCTGCACGGCGCACTGGACGGCAAGAAGTTCGCCATGACCGAGCCGGTCCCCTTCCACCTGCTCACCGACATGGGCATGGTAGATGCCACCCCGGAGGGCCTGAGCGAATCCATCGAGGGCGGCGGCGAGGTCTCCCCCCAGGCGTTCAACGAGATGGGCAAGCGCTTCGAGGCCGGGGACATCGACGTCCTGGCCTACAACACCCAGACTGAGAGCCCGCAGACCGAACGCATCCGCAAGCAGGCCGAGGGTGCGAAGGTCCCGGTCGTCGACTTCACCGAGACCCTGCCGGAGAACACCGACTTCGTCTCGTGGATGGGTTCCAACATCCAGGCCATGGAGTCCGTGGCCAAGTAGCCGGGACCCGCAGGCGCCACAAGGCCCGGCGGCCGTCGAACCGATCTCCGGTTCGACGGCCGCCGGGCCCTTTCATGTCCTCTTCTCTTGCCCTCAGTCGCCCGCATCCGTGGTCTTGGGCCACCGCAGCAATGCGGCGATGCCCACGCCGTCGGGCAGCACGCCCTCGGGCACGTAGCGGATGGCGGCGTCCGTCAGCGCCGTGGCCCGCAAGAGCACCTCCGGCGCCGGCCAGGAGCCGATCACCGAGTCGGAGTGTTCCTCCGAGTCCTCGCCGCAGAGCCACGGGTCCGCGTCCAGGGCAATGAGCGTCTCATCGTCCTGGTACTGGCCCACCAGCACCGTTTCGGCCTGTGCCTGCTGCAGTGCCGCGACGACTTCGTCGAAGCCCAGGGCCAGTTCCGTCCGGCCGTTTCCACTGCGGTTTGCCACCCGGTCGGAGAGATCCTGCACGTCCCTGCCCAGGACCTCGTCGATCTGCTCCTGCACGGCGGCGGCAAACGCCGCCTGGTCCGCACCTCCGGTGCGCGTGTGCTGTTCGAGGATGCTGGTGATCGGCCGGTGGGCCGGTGCGAGCTTGCTGGCCACCAGTTCGCGGGCCTTGACGTCCCCGGCCAGCACAATGAGCTTCACGTAGTTTTCGCGGGCGAGCTCGTCGATCTGCTTGGCCAGGTCGTCGGCGTTGCGCCGCCAGATTTCCTCGGTCGAGGACTGGTTCTTCGGTTCGTCGTAGCGCCCCGGGACCTTGCGTGCGTGGTGCGCCTCGTCCGGGTCCCCGGTGACGCCGCGGCGGTCCTCGACACCCTGGACCGCGGAGTGGTAGAGCCGCACCTCGCCGCCGTCGCGGCCGGCTTCGGCGACCAGGTAGGGAAATTGCCCGCCGCGGGCCCGTGCCAAGGCCACCAGGTTGGGGAAGGGTCCGCAGTCGACGTCCGCAGACTCGACCTTCAGCCCATCGATGATCTCGTCGACAACGACTTCGCCGTTGTTCACCGCCACAAAGCGGGCAACGGGGGCCGCGTGCCCCTCGGCCGGCAGCAGGGCCGCCGTCAGGGCGCCAATGTCCGCCTCCGACGCCTGTTGCGATCCGAGCAGTTTTCCTACGTGTTCAGGGAGTGCATCAACCGCTTCCTGTGCCGCGGTTGTTCCTAGCGAAACGTCGACGAGAGCTGTACACCATTGGCCCTCTCGACGGTAAAGCGAGGCGTCGATTCCTGTGGAACCTGCGCGTGATGCCATGGGGGAGCTCCTTCCCACGCGGGGATCCCGCGTGCCGATTCGATCCGTCTGCTCACCGTAGCACCGGAACAGACCCCGCCGAAAGGGTCTGCTCAAAAGCGATTTCATTAGGTACGATGGTGCGATCCTTGCCCTGCGGGGGACCGTCGGGACGGGTGCCTTAAGCCGCACGTCGAACGCCGGTTGGCCGCCCGTGTCTACAGACCCAGGATGGCGGTGGCGACCAGGAAGTAGATGACCAGCCCCGCCGCATCGACGAACGTGGAAATGAAGGGGTTGGAGAAAACTGCCGGATCCGCGCGCACCGCCTTGCCCAGCAGCGGCATCAGCCCGCCGACGCTCGCTGCCATGGTGCACACCCCCAGCAGCGTCAGCCCAATGACCAGGCCAAGGGGCACGCTGAAGGCCAGCGCCGCGATCGAGAAGCCGAGCGCCCCCAGCAGCAATCCCAGCAGCGCGCCGACCCGCACCTCCCTCACGAATACCTTGAGCACATCCCGCGGGCGAACATCCCCCAGCGCCAGGGCGCGGGTGATGGTGGTGGCCGCCTGGTTTCCGGTGTTCCCGCCCGTGCCGATGAGCAACGGGATGAACAGCGAGAGCACCACCTGCGCCTCGAGGGTCGCCTCGAACGCCCCGATGACCTGGACGGTCAGGGTCGCACCGAGGGCCAGCACCAGCAGCCAGACCACGCGGGCCCGGACGATCGAGCGCACCGGCGTCGCCAGGTAGGGACGGCGCAGCGGCTCGGTGCCGCCGGAGCGGGCGGCGTCCTCGGACTCGGCCTCCTCCAGGATTCCCAGTGCGTCGTCCACCGTCAGGATCCCCACGAGGCGCTCCTCGTCGTCGACCACCGGCAGCACCAGGACCTTCGCGTCGGCACAGTAGCGGGCGGCCTCCTCGGCATCGAGCGAAGCCGCCACGGATATGGGCTTCTTCATGAGCCCCTCGATCGGCGCCTCGGGTTCGGCCCGCAGCACATCGCGCAGCGACACCACTCCCACCAGGCGGCGGCCCGCGTCGGTGACGAGGATGGTGTAGACGCTCTCGGCCTCGTCGAGCAGGGCGCGCACCCGCGCCAGGGTCTCCCCCGCGCCGAGCCCGGGACGGGTGGTAACGAACTCCGGGCTCATGTAGCGTCCGACAGCGCCCTGCGGGTAGCCCAGCACCGTGCCGGTCAGCGCACGTTCCTTCGCGTTCAGGCCCAGGATCAGCCGGTTCGCGACCGCGGCAGGCAGCTCGTCGAGCAGGGCCACCCGGTCATCGGGGCTCAGGGAGGCAAAGACCTCCGCGACATCCTTTTCCTGCAGGCCGGACACCAAGTCGGCCTGGAGCGAGGCATCAAGGCGCTCGAAGACCTCCAGGGCACGGTCCTTGGGGAGCGTGCGGTAGGCCAGGGCCCTGTCAATGGTGTTCAGTCGCTCGAGTTGCTCTAGGGTTTCGGTGGTCCCCAGGGGATGGAAAACCCTTGACGTTGCGGCTATGTCGTTGGCGGCCAGCGCCTTGGCCAGTTGCTCCGAGCTGATATCGAACGAGCTCGCGGGGGTCTTGATCATGGTCCGGTTCCCTCCGGTGGACACCCACGCCTGCATCACGCTTCCGGGTCCCGGAGGCGCGTTTTTGCAGTGGGTGTTGTGGGCTGGGGCAGTGTGTGAAACAGCAGCCGCGCAGCACCTGAAGGGCCGTTACGGGAAATCCCCATGGACGTGGAGCCTGGACCCCTCGAAGCGGGTCCATTCCCGGCGCGAGGCGCCGGGCGGGTCTTATCCTGACTTCACCGACCCAGTGCTTGGCACCTGGCGGGGGAAAGGATGGTCATGGCTGGATGGTGGGGAAATCCCGGGCACAGAGGTGTTGCCCGCGCGGCGCGGTAGATCGACTAGGTCCGTCTTCCATGCGTGCGGTCACCTCCATCCGTGTTGGGGCCGGGACATCCCCTGGCGGGCAGCGCCGTGGCGTGGCCGCACCGGGTCCGGGCGCTTGTCCCATGCTAGGCCACGCTCGAGGTGTTCGGCCAATCCGGGTCTCCGCCCCCGGGCAGTGCGGGCGCTCAGCGACGCGGCGTCGCGCGGGTGGGAACCCAGTATCTCCGGGTGGGCCCGTCGCTGGCCTCGACGAGGTTCTCCAGCACTCCCCCGTTGGCCTCGATGGTGCGGGCCGAGCCGACATTGTCGTCCCTGCAGGTCACCAGCGCCGAGTCGATGTTGCGTTGCGCCAATTGGGCCAGCGAGAGGCGCAGGATGCCGGTGGCGTGGCCGCGCCTGCGGTGCCCAGGGCGGACGGCGTAGCCGATGTGCCCGCCGACCGCGAGCAGGTGTTCGTTGAGTTCGAACCGGATGCAGGTCCTGCCCACCAGTGTGCCGTCCTCGAAGGCTCCCCAGAGTGCGGACCGGACCCACCCGGGCGGCAGGCCAAGGCCCTGCTCGTGGGCAGCCAGCTGTTCGAGGTAGGACTCGAATCCCCGGCGGGCCGAGTAGCCGAGCAGGAAGTCGAAGTCGTCGGCGTCCAGCTCGGCGCGCGCGTCAAGTGCTGCTGCGGCGTCGGCGCCGGTGAATGGTCGGATCTCAAGCATGCTTCGAAGGCTACCAGCCCGAAACCATCCCCGGCGCCGCGGCCCCGTGGCGGGACTACGCCCCTAGCACTCGATCACGTTCACGGCCAGCCCGCCCATCGCGGTTTCCTTGTACTTGTCGCTCATGTCCTTGCCGGTCTCGCGCATGGTGATGATGACCTCGTCCAGCGTGACGTGGTGCTGGCCGTCTCCCATCAGCGCCATCTTGGCCGCATTGATGGCCTTGGAAGCGGCGATGGCGTTGCGTTCGATGCACGGGATCTGCACGAGCCCGCCGATGGGGTCGCAGGTCAGCCCCAGGTTGTGCTCCATGGCGATCTCCGCGGCGTTTTCCACCTGGTCAACGGTGCCGCCGAGGATCTCGGCCAGTCCGCCGGCGGCCATGGAGGACGCGGAACCGACCTCGCCCTGGCAGCCGACCTCGGCGCCGGAGATCGAGGCCTGCTCCTTGTAGAGCACGCCGATCGCGGCGGCGGTGAGCATGAACCGGACGATCACGTCCTCGCGCTCCTCCTGGTTCCAGTACTGGGCCCCGGGCGCATAGTGGGTCGCGTAGAACATCACGGCGGGAATGATGCCCGCCGCGCCGTTGGTCGGCGCGGTGACCACGCGCCCGCCGGAGGCGTTTTCCTCGTTGACGGCAAGCGCCACCAGGTTGACCCATTCCTGCCAGTACACCGGGTCGCGGTCCTTGTCTTCCTTGGCCAGGCGCTTGTGCCATTCGGGAGCGCGGCGGCGGACCTTCAGCCCGCCGGGCAGCACGCCCTCGCGTTCCAGCGCCGAATCCTTGCAGTCCTCCATGACCTGCCAGATGTGCAGCAGGCCCTCCCGGATTTCCTCCTTGGAGCGGTAGACCTCTTCGTTGGCGGCCATGACCCCGGCAATGGACAGGCCCGAGGTGGCGCAGTGCTCCAGCAGCTTTGCCGCGGTGGTGAAGGGGTAGGGCTGCGCGTTGAGCGCCTCCTCGAGGTTGGCTGCAAGCTTTTCCTCGGCACCCTCGCGCACGATGAAGCCACCGCCCACCGAATAGTAGGTGTCCTCGGCCAGGACGTTGCCTTCGGCATCCAAGGCAGCCATCTTCATGCCGTTGGTGTGCCGCGGCAGCACCGTGAGCGGGTGCTGGATCATGTCCTCGACCTTGTAGTCGATTTCCTTGCCCTCCCCCAGCGCCTTGCACAATTGCAGCTTGCCGGTCGCCGCCATGTCGTCAAGTCGCGTATCGACCTCGGCGGGCAGGATAGCCTCGGGCTCGTAGCCCTCGAGGCCCAGCATGATCGCGGTGAAGGTTCCGTGGCCGCGGCCGGTGGCGGCAAGCGACCCGTAGACATCTACACGCAGCGAAGCGGTCTGCACGAGTTTTTCCTCGCGCACCAGCTTTGCGGCAAAGGCATGGGCGGCGCGCATGGGTCCCACCGTGTGTGACGACGATGGCCCAATGCCGACGGTGAAAAGATCAAAAACACTGATAGCCATTGAACAAGCTTCCTTCGTAGGTACTGCTGCGGGAGTTCTCGATGGTGGACGGCGGAAACACGAGGCGTGTGACGTGCAACACGGCATGCGGTGCAAAGACCGCGAGCCCGGGACCGTTCTGGTCCCGGGCTCGCGGCGTCATGCAAGGAGTCCGGGACTAGACCAGTTTGGCCAGTTCCGGGTACAGCGGGTGGGCGTTGGCCAGGGCGTGCACGCGGTCCTTCAGGGCCGCGAGCGTTGCCTCGTTCCCGGCCTGCGTGCCCGCGATGAGGGTTTCGGCGATGATGTCCGCGACCTCCACGAAGGCGGCCTCGGAGAAGCCGCGGGTGGCCAGGGCCGGGGTGCCGATGCGCAAGCCGCTGGTGACCATCGGCGGGCGCGGGTCGAAGGGGACCGCGTTGCGGTTCACCGTGATCTCCACCTTCGCCAGCAGGTCCTCGCCCTGCTGGCCGTCCAGCTGGGAGTTCCGCAAGTCCACCAGGACCAGGTGCACGTCGGTGCCGCCGGTGAGCACGCTGATGCCCGCCGCCGCGACGTCCGGTGCGGTGAGGCGCTCGGCCAGGATCCGGGCCCCGGCCAGGGTGCGTTCCTGGCGCTCCTTGAACTCGGGCGTCGCGGCGATCTTGAACGCCACGGCCTTGCCCGCGATCACGTGCTCCAGCGGGCCGCCCTGCTGGCCGGGGAACACCGCGGAGTTGACCTTCTTGGCGATGTCCGCGTCGTTGGTCAGGATGATCCCGCCGCGCGGGCCGGCCAGGGTCTTGTGCGTGGTGGAGGAGACGACGTGGGCGTGCGGCACCGGGGAGGGGTGCAGCCCCGCGGCCACCAGGCCGGCGAAGTGCGCCATGTCCACGAACAGGTACGCCCCGACCTTGTCGGCGATCTCGCGGAAACGGGCGAAGTCCAGCTGGCGCGGGTAGGCGGACCAGCCGGCGACGATCATCTTCGGCTTATGCTCGATGGCCAGGGCCTCGACCTTGTCCATGTCCACCACCAGGGTGTCCTCCTCGACCCCGTAGGGGACGATGTTGTAGAGGCGGCCGGAGAAGTTGATCTTCATGCCGTGGGTCAGGTGCCCGCCGTGGGCCAGGTTCAGGCCCATGATGGTGTCGCCCGGGCGGATCAGCGCGTGCATCACCGAGGCGTTGGCCTGCGCGCCGGAGTGCGGCTGCACGTTCGCGAACGCCGCGCCGAACAGCGCCTTGACCCGCTCCAGGGCCAGGGTCTCCACGACGTCGACCTCCTCGCAGCCGCCGTAGTAGCGCTTGCCCGGGTAGCCCTCGGCGTACTTGTTGGTCAGCACCGAGCCCTGCGCCTGCATCACGGCCAGCGCCGTGTGGTTCTCCGAGGCGATCATCTCCAGCCCGCGCTGCTGGCGCGCCAGCTCCGCGTCGATGCGCTCCGCAATCTCCGGATCCAGGGTCCCGATGTCCTGCGTCAGCGACGCAGGGGCAAGGGATTCGAACACTGCGGTCACGCTACGTCGCCGCCGTTTGCGGAGGCGTAGTCTGCTGCCGAGAGCAGCGGGCCCTCCTCGGTGACCTCAACGGTGAACAGCCAGCCGGCGCCGTACGGGTCCTCGTTCAGGATGGCCGGGTTGTCGATGGCCTCCTGGTTGACCTCGACGATGGTGCCGGTGACCGGGGCGTACAGGTCGGAGACCGACTTGGTCGACTCGACTTCGCCACAGGTCTCGCCTGCGGTGACGGTGTCGCCAACCTCGGGCAGGTCAACGTACACGACGTCGCCCAGGGCGTCTGCCGCAACCTGGGAGATGCCGACCTTGGTCGGGGTCGAGGCGTCGACCCATTCGTGCTCGGCCGAGTAACGAAGGGATGCGAGAACCTTGCTCATGGGGGTGTTTCCTCTCAAAGAATGTGGGTAAAGAAGTTAAGCCGGTTGATCGGTGGCGGGACGCGTCGCGCCCGCCACCGACAACGTTACTTGGCTCGGGTGTAGAACGGCAGTGCGACGACTTCGAATGCCTCGGGCTTGCCACGCAGGTCAACATCGACCTTCGTGCCGACCTCGGCGAACTCCGGGGCCACGTAGGCCAGGGCCACCGGGTAGCCCAGGGTCGGCGAAGGCTGGCCGGAGGTGACGGCGCCGATCTGCGCGCCGTCGACGGACACCGGGTAGCCGCCGCGGCCGGCGCGACGTCCCAGACCCTTCAGGCCCACCAGGGTCCGCTTGGCGCCTTCGGCCTTGATGGCCTCCAGTGCCTTGCGGCCCACGAAGTCCTCTTCCTTCTTGAAGGACACGATCGGGCCGAGGTTGGCCTCGAACGGGTTTCCCTCAAGGGAAAGCTCGTTGCCGTACAGCGGCATGCCCGCTTCCAGGCGCAGCGAGTCGCGGCATGCCAGGCCGGCGGGGACCAACCCGTGGCTGGCGCCGGCGGCCATCAATGCGTCCCAGAGTTCCGCAGCCAGCTCGTTGGGCACGTACAGCTCGAAGCCGTCCTCGCCGGTGTAGCCGGTGCGGGCCAGCAGCACGTCGACGCCCGCGACGGTGGTTTCGTCGGCGGCGTAGTAGCTCATGTCGGAGACGAGCGACTTGGCGGATTCCGCCACCAGCTCGTGCAGGATGGCCACGGCGGCCGGGCCCTGCACGGCGATCAGCGAGGTTTCCGCCGACGCGTCAGTGACGGTCACGTCGAAGCCCTTGGCGCGCTCGGCCAGGGCCGCGGCAACCACCGGGGCGTTGCCGGCGTTGGGCACGACCAGGAACTTTTCCTCGCCGCGGCGGTAGGTGATCAGGTCGTCGATGATGCCGCCGTCTTCGTTGCAGATCACCGAGTACTTGGCCTTGCCGATCTTCATGACCGCCATGTTGCCCGCCAGCGCGGTGTTCAGGTACGTTGCGGCATCGGGTCCCTCGACCCAGACCTCGCCCATGTGGGAGAGGTCGAACAGGCCGGCGGTGGCGCGCACGGCCTTGTGCTCGGCCAGTTCCGAACCGTACTTCAGCGGCATGTCCCAGCCGCCGAAGTCGGTGAAGGACGCGCCAAGTTCCGCATGCTTGGCATGCAGGGAGGTTTTCTTCGGGTCGCTCATCAAGCTACCTTTCGTGGGGCTCAAAAATGAGTGGCTGAATTAGTTTTCGAAGGCTTCGGGTGCCGGGCAGGAGCAGATCAGGTTCCTGTCGCCGCCCGCGCCGTCGATGCGTCCCACGGCCGGGAAGTACTTGTCCACCTTCAGGTGCGACACCGGGAAGGCCGCCTGCTCGACGGTGTACTTGCGGTCCCAGGCGGTGTTGACCACTGCCGACACGGTGTGCGGGGCGTTGCGCAGCGGGGAGTCCTCGATGGCGAAGTCCCCGGCGAGCACCTGCTCCATTTCGCCGCGGATCGCGACCATGGCCTCGATGAAGCGCTCGATCTCGGCCAGGTCCTCGGACTCGGTCGGCTCCACCATCAGGGTGCCGGCGACCGGGAAGGACAGGGTCGGGGCGTGGAAGCCGAAGTCGATCAGGCGCTTGGCCACGTCCTCGGCGGTGACGCCGGTCTTGCTGGTCAGCTCGCGCAGGTCAAGGATGCACTCGTGTGCGACAAGGCCCTTGTTGCCGGTGAACAGGATCGGGAAGTGCTCGTTGAGGCGGCTGGCGATGTAGTTCGCCGAGAGGATCGCGGTCTTGGTGGCGTCGGTCAGGCCGTCGCCGCCCATCATCGCGATGTAGGCCCAGGAGATCGGCAGCACGCCGGCGGAGCCGAACATGGTGGCAACCACCGGCACGCCGTCGCGCGTGGAGTAGGTGCCCGAGGCATCGCCCGGCAGGAACGGGATCAGGTGCTCGGCAACGCCGATCGGGCCAACGCCCGGTCCGCCGCCGCCGTGCGGGATGCAGAAGGTCTTGTGCAGGTTCAGGTGCGAGACGTCGCCGCCGAACTGGCCCGGCTGGGCGAGGCCGACCAGGGCGTTCATGTTGGCGCCGTCGATGTAGACCTGGCCGCCGGCCGCGTGGACCTTGTCGCAGACCTCGCGCACATCGGCGTCGTAGACGCCGTGCGTGGACGGGTAGGTGATCATGATGGCGGCAAGGGTGTCCTTGTTGGCCTCGATCTTGGCATCAAGGTCGGCCGCGTCGATGGATCCGTCGGCGGCGGTCTTGACCACGACGACCTTCATGCCTGCAAGCACGGCGGAGGCGGCATTGGTGCCGTGCGCCGAGGCCGGGATCAGGCACACGGTGCGCGCGTCCTCGCCGTTGGAGCGGTGGTAGGCGCTGATCGCGAGCAGGCCCGCGTATTCGCCCTGCGAACCGGCGTTGGGCTGGATGGAGACGCCCGCATAGCCGGTGATGGTGGTCAGCCGGCCCTCGAGGTCGGTGATCAGTTCGCGCCAGCCCTCGGTCTGGTGTTCCGGGGCGAACGGGTGGATGGAGGCGAATTCCGGCCAGGAGATGGATTCCATCTCGGCGGTGGAGTTCAGCTTCATGGTGCACGAGCCCAGCGGGATCATGGTGCGGTCCAGGGCCAGGTCGCGGTCCGAGAGGCGGCGCAGGTAGCGCAGCATCTGGGTCTCGGACTTGATGGTGTTGAAGATCGGGTGCGTCAGGTAGTCGCTGGTGCGCTGCACGGCGGCAGGCAGCTCGAAGCCCTCGGCGGCGAAGGACTCGCCCTCGATGCCGAAGACGCCGGCGATGGCTGCCACGTGGGCGGCGGTGGTGGTCTCGTCGGTGGAGATGCCCACGGTGGTGGAGTTGACGCGGCGCAGGTTGATGCCCGCGTCCTCGGCCTTGGAGATGACGGCGTCGGCGTTCTCGACGGTCACCTGGACGGTGTCGAAGAACGACTCGGCGGCAAGGCCCAGTCCGGAGCCGGAGAGCGCGGTGGCGATGGCGCGGGCGTGGTTGTGGGCACGCTGGGCGATGCGCTTGAGGCCCGCCGGTCCGTGGTAGACGGCGTACATCGAGGCGGTGATGGCCAGCAGCGCCTGGGCGGTGCAGATGTTGGAGGTGGCCTTCTCGCGGCGGATATGCTGCTCGCGGGTCTGCAGTGCCAGGCGGTAGGCCGGGGTCCCGGCGTTGTCCTTGGACACGCCGACCAGGCGGCCGGGCAGCGAACGCTCCAGGCCGTTGCGCACTGCCATGTAGGCCGCGTGCGGGCCGCCGAAGAACAGCGGGACGCCGAAGCGCTGGGTGTTGCCCACGGCGATGTCCGCGCCCTGGTCGCCCGGGGCGGCGATCATGGTCAGCGCCAGGATGTCGGCGGCAACGGTGACCATCGCGCCGCGTTCCTTGGCGGCGGCAATGATGCCGGAGTGGTCGATGACGGCGCCGTTGTTGCCCGGCTGCTGCAGCACGATGCCGGAGATGTCGCCTTCGGGCAGGCCAGCGGTCAGGTCCGCGATCTCGACCTCGAAGCCCAGCGCGTCGGCGCGGCCCTGGACCACGGCCACGGTCTGCGGGAAGAGGTTGGCGTCAAGCACGGTCTTCGCGGTGGCCTTGGCCTTGTTGGCGCGGCGCATCAGCAGCACGGCCTCGGCGACGGCGGAGGCCTCGTCAAGCATGGAGGCGTTGGCGATCGGCAGTGCGGTCAGGTCCATGACCATGGTCTGGAAGTTCAGCAGCGCCTCGAGGCGGCCCTGGGAGATCTCGGGCTGGTACGGCGTGTACGCGGTGTACCAGGCCGGGTCCTCGAGCACGTTGCGCAGGATCACCGGCGGGGTGTAGGTGTCGGAGAAACCCTGGCCAATCATCTGGGTCTTCATCACGTTCTTGTTCGCCAGCACGCGCAGGTCCGCCAGGACCTCGGCTTCGGTGCGCGCAGCGGGAAGCTCCAGCGGGTCGGACTGGCGGATGTCGGCCGGAACGGCCGTATCGACGAGTTCGTCGAGGGAGGAATAGCCAAGCTGGGCAAGCATGGTGTCAATGTCGCTGCCCTGGGGGCCAATATGGCGGGCGACGAACTCAGCGGACGGGGTCACGGTCATGGGGAACTCCATTGGGTCATCGGCGTGTAGACACACCGAACGAGCTGCAAGTTCCTCCCCGACCCTGTTGCTTTGACCTGAGAGTTTCCGCGACGCACCGCCCCTTTGGAGGGCGGGGAACGCTTGCACCTTCGGTGAGCAGCACCGCCGAACGGCGTTGTTGCTACTTTCCAGAGTTGCCTCTTCGCGGCGGTACGGGGGCCTGAGAGTTTCCCGGGGAGGAATTGCTCCTACGGCGCCCGACCAACTTACGTTGAACGGGACTCTCCCGCCGCATGTCAGTGGCTGTGCCCCCTGCGAGGCACGTCTCCCATCCTACCGGCGATGCGTGAGGCAGACAACACAGACCCGCCCGGGGCAGGCGAAGCCGTCTTTTTCGCGTCACGGGCCGTCCCGGAGGGTCGAACTTGCACCCCGCGCCCGTCCATTCAGTCCTCTTCGCCGAGCCAGGAACTGCAATCAGGCATGGCCTCGAAGCGCGGCCCCACGTCAACCCGATAGGGCAGCCCCCAGCGATTGCGGTATTCAACGCGCATCGCCCGCACCGAGGATTCGCTTCCCGGGTCCACCGGCACCAGCGCCAGGACCACCGCCTCGTCGGGGCCGCTCCCGAGACGAGCGGGCAGCTCGACGCGCTCGAACCAGGCCGCGGCCTCGAGTGAGCCGTCGTCGACGACGGGATACCCCAGCGCGCCGATGCCGCGGGTCGCACCCTGCACGCCTGCACCGACCAGCTCATAGTTCACCGGGTCGACGAGCCTGACCGATCTCACGTCCAAGGACCACCCAGGCTTCACGACAATATATGGCGTGGTGTAGATGCCCAGGGAGGCGTCAGGAATGCCGGTGCTGTGGCAAACCCCGTTTCCCACCCCATGCTCAGCCACGGGATCCAGCAGGCGGTATCCGCTCCAGCCGGCCGCGGCAATCAGCACCGCGGCAACTGCCCCGAAGGCCAGGCCCCGAGGCAACCTGTCCCGATGGGCAAGGATTGTCGAACCCGACTCCCTCATGACGCCATGCCTTCCCGCATCGGGAGCCCTACAGGGGGTCCCATGGATATTCAGATCAGATTAGCCCCTGCAGTCACCGATGGACAGGATCCAAGACCGATGGTTCGACTCCCCCGCCGGCAAGGCAGCGTCGGATACATTCCAGCCCGGACCGGCATTCCCAACCCGCATTCCCCCTCACTGCCGGCCGCACCCGGAAAGGATTTCAACCCACAGCAAAGAAACACTTGACACTTCAACCAAACATGGACTAACGTATTACTTGAAGCTTCAACCAACAGGATTTGAGGATCAGATGAAGAACTTCCTCGCTCGACTCTTCGGAAAGAAGAACACCATGCACATCGACATCACCATCATCGGCACCGGCAATATGGGCCGCGCATTGGCCACCCGCACGATCGCCGCCGGCAAGAGCCTGCAGATCCAGGCCCGCACCACCGAGACCGCAGCCACGTTCGCTGCCGAATTCGGTGCGGGAGTCACCAGCGGCAACACCGCCGAGGCCCCTGCCGGACGCATCGTCGTGCTGGCCCTGCCCTTCGACGCCGCCAAGGAATACGTCGCCGCCCAGGGTTCGGCCCTGGACTCGAAGATCCTGATCGACATCACCAACCCGGTGGACTTCGCAACCTTTGACTCGCTGACCACCGCTGCAGGCAGCTCGGCCGCCGAGGAAATCTCGGCACTGACCTCCGCCACCGTCGTGAAGGCCTTCAACACCACCTTCGCCGGACCACTCACCTCCGGCACCGCCGACAGCGCCCCGCTGGATGTCTTCGTTGCCGGCGACGACTCCGCCCGCGGCGAGGTCGCTGCTTTCGTCACCGCCGCCGGCATGCGCCCGTTGGAGGTCGGAGGCCTGCACCACGCCCGCGAGCTCGAGGGCTTCCAGCTGCTGGTCATGGCCATGCAGGTCAACCCCGCGCTGCCCGATTTCAACTGGGGCACCGCACTGAAGGTCGTGGGCTGAACCTCCACGCCCGCCTGACCCCGATGGTCGAATGACGGAGCTGCCAACGGCAGTTCCGTCATTCGTGCGCCACAGACGGACCCGCTGGGCCGGCTAGACAATCCCGGAGACCCCCAGCCACGAACCAATGGCGAAGGTGACGGCGAGCGCCGCCGTCCCTCCGACCAGCACCCGCAGGGTCGGGCGCAGCACCGGGGCCCCGCCCAGCTGGGCGCCCAGCGCGCCGGTCACCGCCAGCGCGAGCAACACCGCCGCAAAGGTCACCGGGACCCTCAGCCCCACGGGCAGGAACACCGCGGTGGCAAACGGCAACACGGCGCCGACAGTGAAGGCGATCCCCGAGGCGATGGCGGCATTCCACGGATTGAGAACCTCGTCCTCGTCGAGCTGCAGCTCGGCATCAAGGTGCGCCTTGAGCACATCGTGCTCGGTCAATTCCAGGGCAACCTGCTGAGCCGTTGCGCGGCTCAGCCCCTTGGCCTCGTAGAGACTCGCCAATTCCGCCAGTTCCTCCTCGGGCATCTCGGCCAGTTCCCGGCGCTCCTTTTCAATGAGCGCCTTCTGCGAGTCCGCCGAGCTGGACACCGAGACGTACTCCCCCAGCGCCATGGAAATGGCGCCGCCGATCGCCGCGGCGGCACCGGCGGCCACGACCGGACCCGTGGCAGTGGTGGCTCCGGCAACGCCGACCACCACCGCCGCCACCGAAACGATCCCGTCGTTGGCTCCAAGCACCCCGGCCCGCAGCCAGTTCAGCCTTTCGGCAACGCCCTGGTCGTGTGGTTCGCCCTCGTGCCTTGTCTCCTGCTGGTCCATGGACACCAGCAAAGCACCAGGCGGCCCGCCTTGGCCAGCATCCTGCCGCTTTCGGTCTCCGGGGCGCCGAAGGGGAGCTACTGCGCCGCCGTCCCCAGCGAGACATAGTCGGGATAGCGGGGGGTCAGGGCGTCCCCCGAGGACTTACCGGTGAGCCGGCGCTTGACCCACGGGGCCAGGTATTCCCTGGTCCAGGCGGCGTCCCCGCGCAGCCTTTGCAGGCGCGAGGTGGCCGCGGCCGCCGAGAGTTCGGGCAATTCGATGTGGGCTTCGTGTTCCAGCACGCCGAGCACCTTGCCCGCCATCAGCATGTGCCCGGCGGCATTCATGTGCAGGCGGTCAGTGGCCCAGTAGCGCCAGTCCCGGAATTCCCGCCAGCGCCAGTAGTCCGCAATCACCGCGCCGAACTCGTCGGCTATCTCGCGCACCGCCTCGTTGTAGATCGCGGTGCGGCCGCGGGTCTTCCCGAAGATGGCCGAGCCGCTCGAGTCAAAGCCGGTGAAGAGCACCAGGGTTGCGCCGGTGGCCGCCAATTGCGCCACCGCATCCCGGTACTTGACCATCAGGTCGTCGATGTCCACGGAGGGGCGCAGGATGTCGTTCCCGCCCATGTACAAGGTGACGAGCGTTGGCTTCAACGCCAGGGCGGCCGGCAGCTGCTCGGCGACGACCTGGCCGATCTTCTTGCCGCGGATGGCCAGGTTCGCGTACCCCCATTCCGGGTCCACGCAAAGTTTTTCGGCCACGCGGTCGGCCCAGCCGCGCACGTGGTTGGGGCGCAGCTCATCCACGTCTCCCATGCCCTCGGTGAAGGAGTCGCCCAATGCCACAAATCGTTTCGCAAATTCCACCGCTCCAGCCTAGCGGGGGCAGCGGCCCGGGTCAGGTTTCTGCCACGCCTGGACGGTTCCCCGCCCGGGCCGGCATCGTGGCACCCCCGGCCCAGGCGTCCGGCAATCAGCCGGCAAGCAGCACCTGGCGGGCCAGCACGCTGAGCTGTCCGCCACGCGAGCCGGTGCCGTTGGCCTCCGCGCGCGCCGGGACGTACCCCAGCGCCAGCCCGTAGGCCGGATCGGCGTAGCCGAGGGACGCGTTGGCACCGTCGTGGCCGAAGGCCCGGGCGGAGCCGAAGTCGTTGTCCGGGTGGGCCTTCATGAAGCCGATCGCGAACGCTCCGGGATTCCCGTTGGCCCGGGACAACCCGTACACCCGGTCCTGGCTCACCGCGGCAATGGTCTCGGCGGTGAGGAACGGGGCGTGCTCGTCGCCGGCTTCGTCGACGAACCCGGTGGTGGCCGCAGCATACAGCTTGGCCAGGCCACGGGCGTTGGCAACCCCGCCCAGGGCGGCCAGGCCGGCCTCGCGGATGGAGCGCACGTTGGGCACCTCGAGGATGTCGAAGCTCGGCCCCTTGGGACCGTCGAAGCCGCCGGTGGAGTTCACGGCAAGGCCCAGCGGGGAGAACGGGTCGATGAACGGGGCCGGCGCGGCTGCATTGTCCTTGAGCACCGGGCGGAAGCGCGGCTCCAGCTCCTCGGGCAGGCCCAGGTAGAAGTCGATGCCGTGCGGGGCGCGGATGCGGCGCTCGAAGATGTCCTGCAGGGATTCCTGCGCGCAGCGGCGCGCGAGCTCTTCCATGAAGACGCCCATGGTCAGTGCGTGGTACGAATGGATTCCGGCGGCATTCCACAGCGGGGCCGCGGCAGCGATGATGCCCGCTGCCAGCCTGGAGTCGACCAGTTCCTCCTGGGTGAACCCGCCCTCGACGCCGGGCAGCCCCGCCTGGTGGCTCAGCAGCTGGGCCACGGTGATCCCCGCCTTGCCCGCCGCGGCGAACTCCGGCCAGTACACGGCAACGGGGGCCTCCAGGTCCAGCAACCCCTGCTGCACCAGCAACGAGATGACCAGCGCTCCGGCGCCCTTGGAGCAGGAGAACACCCCGGTCATCGACTCGCGCTCGCTGTTCTCCCCCACGGCGGCATCAAGCACCAGTGTGCCGCCCTGGTAAATGGCCAGCTGCGCGGAATAGCCCGGGTCGGCGTCGGCGAAGGATTCCAGCAACTCGGCCACCGGGGCGAAGCGCTGGTCAATGACGTTGATCGTGTTCGTCTGCGTAGTCACCTGCACAACACTACCCATCGCCGGGCCGTTGCGCGCGCCGAAACGTTACGCCGCAGCGCCTAGGCCGCCGGGGTTTCCTGCCGGTAGCGCAGCAGCCAGCGGTCATCGACCTGCTGCCAGAAGGACGAGCAGAGGATCACGTCGTCGCCGGCCAGCAGCCGGTACGCCAGCTGCACCTTGTTCTGGCCCCACGGCGTGGCGGCGAGCACCTGCAGCGCGCCGCCGGCCGGCAGTGCATGGCCTCCGGTGAGCGCGGCGATGATGGTGGAGCGGTCGGTGAGCGAGCCGTCCCGGCTGATCTCCTGGAATTCCGGGTGCAGGAACGCCATGACCTCGTCCAGGTCCCCGCGCACCGCCGGCGAGAGCAGCTCGCTTTCCAGCTCGAAGACCATCTGCAGGTCCGCGGCGCTGCGCTCCGAGGGGTCGGTGGCGCGCGGGGCGGACGGCTCCGGGGCCGGGGCCGCCGGCGCGGATTCCCCGGCTGCCGGGGTCGTTGCGGGTGCGGCAATCGTGGCCGGCGGCGGCGTCGCGATGGGTGCCGCTGCGGCGTCCAGGTCATCTACGGCCAGCGGGTCGTGGGCGTCGGGCCCCGGGACCCCGCGGCCGGCGGCAGGTTCCCCGGAGCCCGGCGCCCCCTCAAGCCCGGGGCCCGCGTCGGGCTCCCTGCCGGCCTGGTAGGCGGTCGCCGCGTCGCGCGCCCGCACATCGGCGGCCTCGTTGAGCTCGTGGCCGGCATGGCCCTTGACCCACTCGAAGGTGTACTTGCGGCCCTTGATGGCGGCGTCGATCTCCTGGAGCAGGTCCAGGTTCAGCACCGGCTTGCCGTCGGACTTCTTCCAGCCCTTTTTCTTCCAGCCCGGCATCCACTTGGTGACCGAGTTGATCACGTACTGCGAGTCGCACAGGATGTGCAGGTCCTCGTCGGGCAGGTGGGCGGTGGAGCGGAAGAGGTCCAGGACCGCCATGAGCTCGCCCATGTTGTTGGTGCCATGGGCCCACCCGCCGGCACGCCAGTGCTCGTCGTCGATGTACCAGGCCCATCCTGCCGGTCCTGGGTTTCCGAGGGCTGATCCGTCTGCGGCTGCGGTGATCGTCATGGTTTCAATCCTGCCACGAGCCCACCGACGCTTTCGCATCGGCCCGCTTCGGCGGGCATTCACGCGACTATGGCCATGTCAGCCGGGGCGTCGTAGGCTGGGGCGACAAGGATGGGCCCGGGCACCGCGGCACCATGCACCACCGCCGGCGACGACCGAAGTGCTGCCGCCCGCGCCGGGGAATCCCCGGCACGGGGGCATTCCGTCCGTCGCCGGGTAGCCGGGGTCCCGTCCGCCACGCGAAAACTGCGGAAGGTATTGCTGCCCATGTCTGAAAACAAGGCCGTCGCCTACAAGTCGCCCGGTGTCGTCGAGGTCATCGACACCCCCTACCCGGGCTTCGAGCTCAAGGACGGCCCCGGGGTGAACGCCGCCAATGTGGGCCGGAAGGTCCCGCACGGGGTCATCCTGCGCACCGTGGCCACCAACATCTGCGGCTCCGACCAGCACATGGTCCGCGGCCGCACGACCGCTCCCCCGGGCCTGGTGCTGGGGCACGAAATCACCGGCGAGGTCATCGAGACCGGCCCGGACGTAGAATTCATCAAGGTCGGCGACATCGTCTCGGTCCCCTTTAACATATCCTGCGGACGCTGCCGCAACTGCAAGGAGGCCAAGACCGGGATCTGCCTGAACGTGAACCCGGACCGGCCGGGCTCGGCCTACGGCTACGTGGACATGGGCGGCTGGGTCGGCGGCCAGGCGGAATACGTGCTGGTCCCCTACGCCGACTGGAACCTGCTCAAGTTCCCGGACCGGGACCAGGCGCTGGAGAAGATCATGGACCTGACCATGCTCTCGGACATCCTGCCCACCGGCTTCCACGGGGCGGTCACCGCCGGGGTGACCGTCGGCTCCACCGTCTACGTGGCCGGTGCCGGGCCCGTCGGACTGGCGGCGGCCGCATCCGCCCAGCTGCTGGGCGCCGCGGTGGTCATCGTGGGCGACATGAACGAGGACCGCCTGGCCCAGGCCCGCTCCTTCGGCTGCGAGGGCATCAACGTCGGCGCCGGGGACCCAGCGGACCAGATCGAACAGCTGCTAGGCGTGCGCGAGGTCGACTGCGGCATCGACGCCGTGGGCTTCGAGGCCCGCGGGCACGGACACGGCGCCGAGGCGCGCGAGGCGCCGGCAACGGTGCTGAACTCGCTCATGGACCTCACCGTCGCCGGCGGCTCGCTGGGCATCCCGGGGCTCTATGTCACCGGCGACCCCGGGGCAGTCGACGATGCGGCGAAGAAGGGAAGCCTGTCCCTTTCGCTGGGCACCGGCTGGGCCAAGTCCCTGTCCTTCACCATGGGCCAGTGCCCGGTGATGAAGTACAACCGGCAGCTGATGATGGCCATCCTGCACGATCGGATCCACATCGCCAAGGCCGTCAACGCCCAGGCGATCTCGCTCGCCGACGCGCCGCGCGGCTATGCGGAGTTCGATGCAGGGGCCGCCACCAAGTACGTCCTGGACCCCAACGGCTACCTCTCCAACTAGACCGCCGCCAGCGCCGCGGACGCCGGCGGGCTTTCGGGCCCGCCGGCGGACGACGCCCGGTCACTGCCGCACCCGACGCGCGGGTGAGCGGGCGGGCGGCATCGCCACACAGTGAAGCACCCCGTCCTATTTTTGAACGGGGTGCTTCATTGTGTGGGTTAGTTCCGCTCGGCTACGGAATCATCCAAGGCCACCGCCGGTGCCGGCGCCTGGTCTGGGGTTGATCCCGCGCCGCCCAGGAGCCCCGAGAGCATTGCTGCGACATCGATCTCGGTGCTGCCCTTGATCATGGCAAGTCCCTCGGTGACGATGCGGTTGGCCTGCTTGACGGCGTCCGAGGCTCCGTCCGAGCTGATCACCGTGTAGTTGTCGATGCCTGCCACGGCATCCGAGCTGGCCTTGACGATGTCCGGAAGGGCACTGATGGCCAGGAACGCCAGCGAGGACTGGGTGTGGCCGGTCAGGGCCACGGCCTTCGCGTCCTCCGCCCTGGCGGTTGCCTCGCCAATGGCGGCAATCGAGGCACCCTCGGCTTCGCCACGCAGGCGCACGGCGTCGGCTTCCGCCTTGGCGTTGAGCTCAATCGCCGTTGCCAGACCCTGGGCCCTGAACACCTCGGCGTTCTTGGACGCCTCGGCCTCAACGGTCTGGGCGGCGGCACGTGCCTCGGCATCGGCGATGGACGCCTTCTTGGAGCCCTCCGCCTCGATGGCCTTCGAGTTGGCGCGCGCGGTGGCGCTGAACACGTCTGCGTCGCGCTTGGCCTCGGCGTCGGTGCGCATCTTGTAGGCCTGGGCGTCGGCCGGCTTGTGCACCTCGATGTCCAGGCGTTCCTGCTCCACCAGGGCCTGTTCGGTCAGCGCCTTGCGCTCCAGCTCCGCGACGGTCACGTCCTGCTCCGCCTTGGCGATCCCCTTGGCCGCCTCGGCGATGGCTTCGGCTCGGTCCTGCTCGGCCTTGAACGCGGCCTTCTTGATGGCCAGGTCCCGTTCCAGGGCGGCGGTGGCGCCTTCCTGCTCGATGCGGGCCGCCTCCGATTCCTGGAAGGCCTTTGAGGTGGCGACGCGGGCCTCGCGCTTGGCCCGCTCCAGGCCCGGCTTGCCGACTTCTTCCAGGTAGTCGATGACGGTCGGCTTGTTGTCCGGGCCGATCACCGTGCGCGAGGGGGTGCTGACCGACGAGATGTTGAACGCGTCGATCTGGATCCCCTGTTCGGCGAACTGGGTGACAGCCGATTCCAGGGACTGGTCCTGGAATTCCTTGCGGTTGTTGTTGGCGTCCTCCACCGACATGGCCGAGACGATGCCGCGCAGCACGCCCTCGGCCGACTTGGTCACCGAGGCGTTCAGGTCTTCCTTGGAGTGCGTGAGGAAGCGCTGGACGGCCTTGCTCATTCCCTCCACCGAGTCGTCGAACTTGAAGTTCAGGCTGGCGGTCACCGAGGTGGTGATGAAGTTCTTGTCAACGCCTTCCACTGCAAGCTCCACCTGGCGCTGTTCGAGGGACATGACGTATTTCTGGTGGATGATCGGCAGGAAGAGCACAATGCCCTTCGTGAAGATCTGGACCTGGCCCTTGGCACCCTTGCCGGCGCGGATGATGGCCTGGTTGGGGGCGACAGTGACCAGTCGCGTGGTGGCATACCAGACGAGTGCGATCAGTACGGCGAGGATTGCTGCGACGGCGATGACCGTCCCGTTTACGGCAAAGTCCATGGGTTAAACTCCGTTCAGTTCAGAGGTGGATGCGACCCTGATGCGGTCTCCAACAACGGCCACGACGGCAATTGGTGTGCCCTGCTCGATGGGGCTGCTTGAAAAGGCGAGGCGCTGGTTGATTTCATTGGGGTGGTTCAGCTGAACCTTTCCAACGACGTTGTTGATGTCTGTGGTGGCGACGCCCAGAAGGCCGATGACTTCGTGGGGCTGTGCATCAGTTATGCTGGCCATCTTCCGGGCGAGTAGCGCTACTCCGATGATGCCGATGGCTCCCAGGAGGGAGCCCGCGAGGTAGGCCAGCAGCAGTGGGCCGTCGTTGAGCAATACGATCGCACCCGCGGCGCCGAAGAGCGTGGCTGCTGCCCCGACCGCTGTAGTGGAGATGATTCCGTCGAAGAGATCGAAAATCTCTCCCAGGGTCATGGACATGATGAGGAGCAGGAGGCCAAAGCCTCCGATCACTGCGAATGCAAGCATGCGGATTCTTTCGTGAGTCGTTTGCGGGCCAATAGGTGGAGCATGATCCAGGTGCGGCAAAGGCGGCGACTCTTGATTCCGGGCCTCCCACGGTGTGGATGTCCCCCGACGCATGGGCACGATTACCGGCCCGGTTCCCCTCACGATTGCCTCACTCAATATAAAGTCTATCGGTTTGCCGTAAAAACGTGAGGTAGGTGACGCCACAAGCGGGTCGGTCCATCTACGGCCCCCGCAAAAGGGGCGTCGAAGGGCGGGCCCAAGGCACCGGGCACCATGGGAGATGCGGGCGGAGCTCACTTTCACGGCGTGCGTGGCGATCACGGAGATGCGGCGCACGATCGGTGCCATGGCGCTCTGTCGGGCAGTGACGTTCGGTTCAGACGCGGTCAGGCGGCAGCCGAGGGCACGGGCCGCTGCGCAAGAATCCCGGCAGTGCATCCCCTGCCCCAGCGATGCCCGGCACCGAAGCGGTACACCGGCACCACGATTTGCGTCGTTGCCTCCGGGGCATCGACCGCGATTTCAGCTCGCGAACACCACCGAGTCCCGCGCCTCTCCTTCGATCAACTTGTGACCCTGCAGGTAGTCGATCTGGTGCATGCCGATCTTTTCCAGCACCCGGACCGAGGCGAGGTTCTCCGGCCGGCAGGTGGCCAGCACCCGGGTCGTCCCGCACGCGTTCCGGGCCAGCTCGAGCACGGCCGCCGCGGCCTCGGCCGCGTATCCGTGTCCCCAGGCATCGGCACGCAGCACGTAGCCGATCTCTGCCTCGCCCGGTCCCCGGACCAGGTCGGATCCGGCGGCCATCAGGGCTACCGAGCCGATCACGACCGAGTCGAGTGTCACCGCGAGGGTCACGGTCACCCGCGGCCGCGCCAGCTTCTCCTCCCGGCACTGGCGCAGGAACGCGGCCGTCTCCTCGCGGGTGTTCGGGCCCCATTCGACCATGGCGCACACCGCCGGGTCTGCGGCGTAGGCATGGACGGCGTCCAGGTCCACGGCGGTGAATTCCCGCAGGACCAGTCGCTTTGTGGCAATCTCCATGGATGACATCCTCCCACGGTCCGCCCGTGGTGCCGCGGGACACCGCGGGACGCCGCATCCCGGCCGCGGGGGCGGGGTGTTCGGCCCCGCGTGGCCGCGCCCGCGGGCAGTATGCTCATACCCATGGGCTCAATGCTGAGTGCAGCACAGCGGGCCGATCTCTACGATGCGGAAAACCGCTGGGCTGCCGACGACGACTTCTTCCTGACCTTCATCAACGAACAACCCGCAAGCCGCGTGCTGGACCTGGGCTGCGGCACCGGGCGGCTGACGCTTGCCCTGGCCCGGGCAGGGCACCGGGTGACCGGCATCGATCCGCACCCCGGCTCGCTGGCCGCGGCACGGGCCAAGCCCGGCGCCGATGCGGTGACCTGGATCGAGGGCACCTCCACGGCACTGGGCGGAGATGATTCCTTCGATGCGGTCCTGATGACCGCACACGTCGCCCAGGCCATCATCGATGACCACAAGTGGAGCCGGACCCTGGCCGACATCCGGCGGGTACTGGTTCCCGGCGGCAGGCTGGTCTTCGACTCCCGGGACCCCCGGGCGCGCATCTGGGAACGCTGGACGCCCGCCACCACGCGGAACCAGTTCACCCTGCCGGACGGCACCAAATTACACCTGTGGGTCGACTCGGCGCCGCGCGGGGAGGGACTGGTGAAGATCACCGAGCACCGGCTCTTCGCCGATGGATCCCGCGAACTGGAGGACGCGGTGCTGGCGTTCCGCAGCGAGGACAGGTTGCGCCGGGACCTGGAAGCCGCGGGGCTGCATGTCGATGCGGTGCTGGGCGGCTGGAACGGCGAACCCGTCGGCCGGGGCGCCGGCGAACTCATCGTCGTCGCACACCGCTGAGCCGCCCGCCGGCTCAGCGATAGCCCGTGGCGTCGGCGGGCAACCCCGGGTCCTGCACCTCCACCATGTAGCGCCAGCAGTCGGGGGCCGAGCCGTCCACATCGGTGAATCCGTACTCGCGGGCCAGCTCCCCGGAGGAGAAGGACCCGCCGCTGCGGGCCAGGACGCCGGGGTCCGCGGCCAGCGCCGCCACGGCACGGCCCACGAAGAGCGGGGATTCGCTGATCGCGGCAAAATGTCCGTGCTCCGCGGTCGCCGAGCGCCAGTTGGCTTCGGTGACGCCGAAGGCCTCCAGCATCATCTCCGAACGCAGCCAGCCCGGGCTCAGGGCCACGGCGGTGCAGCGGTGCGGCGCCAGCTCGCGGGCCAGGGTGAAGGCCATGCGCAGCGCGGCGTTCTTGGCCAGGTCGTAGAACGTGGAGAGCCGGTAATTCTCCCGGTTGTAGGCCGCGGTCCCGTCGGTCACCTCAATCACCAGCCCTCCGGGATTGCGCACCAACAGCCCCAGCGCATGGTGGGAGGTGATGAGGTGGGTTTTCACACCCAGCTCCAGCATCCGCAGCCCCGCGCCCAGGTCGTGTTCCCAGACCGGCTGGTTCCAGCCGATGAGCTTCTCCCCGCCCCAGATGTCGTTGACCAGCACATCCAGCCGGCCCTGCTCGGCCTCGATGCGGGCGATGAGCGCGGCGACGGCGTCGGGGTCCAGGTGGTCCACCGCCACGGCAATGCCCACGCCCCCGGCCGCGGTGACCAGCTCGGCGGTCTGCTCGATGGTCTCGGGGCGGTCGTACTCGCTGCGCGCGGCCCGGGTGCTGCGTCCGGTGCAATACACCGTCGCCCCCGCCTCGCCCAGGGCGGTGGCGATGCCGCGTCCTGCGCCGCGCGTGGCGCCGGCAACCAGCGCGATCTTCCCGCCCAATGAACCGTCCATGGCTCCACGCTAGCCCCGACCCGCGGGGCACGGCATGCAGGGGCCGCGGATTCGCCCGGCCCCTGCATGCCGTGCCGCCGGGAACGCAGATGCCCCGCCCGGATGGGCGGGGCATCGACGGCGCGGTGCGCCTAGCTCGCGGGGTACAGCGGGTTGTGCCCCGCCGCGACCCGCTCGGATTCGCGGACCGGGCCCGGGGCGGTGCCGCCGCCCCACGGGTTCCCGCCCAGCGCCTCGCGTCCGTGCGGCTCGAGCCAGTCGGACAGGTCCGGGCCGACCGGGACAATCTGCGTCGGGTTGATGTCCTCGTGGACCACGTAGTAGTGCTTCTTGATCTGGTCGAAGTCCACGGTGTCGCCGAAGCCGGGGAGCTGGAACAGCTCGCGGGCGTAGGCCCAGAGGTTCGGCATCTCGGTGAGCTTGTTTCGGTTGGTCTTGAAGTGCCCGTGGTAGACCGGGTCGAAGCGCACCAGCGTGGTGAAGAGGCGCACGTCGGCCTCGGTGACCGAGTCCCCCATCAGGAAGCGGCTGGTTGCCAGGCGTTCCTCGAGCCAGTCCATCGCGGTCCAGAGCCGGTCGTACGCCTGGTCGTAGGCCTCTTGCGTCCCGGCGAATCCGCAGCGGTAGACGCCGTTGTTGACCTCGGTGAAGATGCGCTTGATGACCGGCATCATTTCCTCGAGCTTGTCCGCAGGCAGCAGGTCCGGGGCGCCTTCGCGGTGGAACTCCTTCCACTGCGTGGAGAAGTCAAGGGTGATCTGCGGGTAGTCGTTGGTCACCACGGCACCGCTGGGCACATCGACGACGGCCGGGACGGTAATGCCGCGCGGGTAGTCGGCGAAGCGCTTGAAATAGTTCTCCTGGATGCGCTCGGTGCCCAGCACCGGGTCCACCCCGCCCTCATCCAGGTCGAAGGTCCAGGAACGCACGTCGTGCACCGGCCCGGGGGTGCCCAGCGAGATCGCGTCCTCCAGCCCCAGCAGCCGCCTCACGATGATGGCCCGGTTGGCCCAGGGGCAGGCCCGGGCGGCGACCAGGCGGTAGCGTCCGGCCTCGACCGGCCAGAGCTCGGCACCTTCGGCGATGCCCGCGTGCACGTTGCCGATGCTTCCCTCGGTCGTCCCGCCTGAGGCGCGCACCGCCTCGGGATCTGCAACGATCCGGTCCTGGATGTAGTTGGTGTCGCGCGTGAATTCCGCGCCCGTCACATACGCACCGGCGGTGCTGTGCTTGTTTTCGCTCATAACCCAACCCTAGTTTCGTGTGCCTGATGCACCAAGGAGAAAAAGAATGGGCCCGCCCGGGAGGGAAAGATCCCGGGCAGGCCCTGGTCCCGTCCGGCCTGTGCACGCGTGCCTGGAAGCACGCGGCCGCAGGCCCGGACGGGGGAAGCGGATGACCGGCCCCGCGCCACCCCAAGGTGCGCGGGACGGGTCATCCGAAACGTGGCGGCAAGGCCCTAGGCGGAAACCAGGGCTGCGTCGCGAACCGACTTCATGGCAACGGTCCACGGCACCAGCTGGTCCAGTACCGGGGCCAGCGAGGCTGCCTGCATCTCGGTGGGCTTGAACACCGAGAAGTTCTCGAAGTCGGTGAACAGCGAGAACATGCCGGTCTTCTGGACGTGGGCGATCTGCAGCTCGGAGAGGATGCCGCGCAGGTGCTCGACGGCGCGCACGCCGTAGGCCGAGCCGTAGGAGACGATGCCGGCGGCCTTGTTGGCGAACTCGGCGTTCAGGTAGGACAGCGCGTTGGCCAGGGCCGGGGCGACCGAGTGGTTGTACTCGGGGGTGACGAAGACGAAGCCATCAAACTCGGAGATCTTGGCGGACCAGGCCTTGGTGGCCTCGTTCTGGTAGTTCTGGTACGCGGCCGGGTAGGCTTCGTCCAGGAGCGCCAGGTTGAAGTCCGCGATGTCGACGAGCTCGTAGTCGGCGTCGCCGCGCAGCTGTGCCTGTTCCAGAACCCACTGCGCCACGCCGGTGTTGTTGCGGCCCGGACGGGTTGAACCGGTGATGATGGCAATCTTGGTCATGCGTGATCTCCTTGAATTGGGACGAGGCGCGCCCTGTTTGCTGACGCGTCAACTACAACTTGATATTTACATCCTGCCGAGAGAAGATTGACGTGTCAACTAAATTTCCCGAAGTGTGAGGCATGCCATGTCCGAGCCCCGATGGCTCAACGAAGAAGAACAACAGCTGTGGCTGGAGTTCCGCGAATTCCTCTGGGGATTCCCCCGCTCGATGGACCGCCAGCTCGCCCGCGATGCCGGGATGTCCAGCGGCGAATACTCGGTCCTTGCGGCCGTTTCGCAGGCCGCGCCCGACGCCCTGCGCCCCGGCGACCTGGCCACCTCGCTGGAGTGGGATCGCTCGCGGGTGTCCCACCTGTTGCGCCGCATGGAGGGCAAGGGCCTGATCGAGCGCTGCGCCTCCAGCTGCGATGGCCGCGGCCAGGACATCAAGCTGACCGATGCCGGCTGGAACACCATCCGCAGCGCAGCACCGGGACATGTGTCCTTCGTGCGGGAAACCCTTTTCGACTCACTCTCCGGGGACGAACGGGAGCGGTTTCGCGCCATGCTCGCCAAGATCCGGTCGGCGGCGGTCGAGCGCGAGCTCTGGTGACCCCGCCGGGCCGCGGACGCGGGCTTCCCGGATCGGCGCGCCGGGCCTATTCCCCGTGTTCGGCGGTGGACGGCCACTGTCCCTGGGAAGTGAACGACGTCGCCCAGTAGTACGGATTCAACTCCCGCAGCGTGCGCATTTCCCACTCGGCTCCGCCGGCGGATCCCGGGACGGCCGCCAGGACCCCCGGCCCCCACACGGCAAGCCGCTCCTGGCAGATTCCGCACGGCGCCAGCACCTGGTAGGTTCCCTCAGCGGTTCCGCCGGTCACGCAGGCCGACGCCACCACCCGTTTCCCCAGCGTGTAGGCCTGAGCCACCGCGCCAGTCTCGGCGCACAAGGTCGCGGCCGCATTGAAATTGTCGAAGCTGACGCTGGTCAGGATTTCTCCGTCCTCCAGCACCACGGCGGCGGCCGCAACCGAATCCCGGGCCCCGGGCCACCTGGTCCGTAGCTGTTCGATGGCGGCTTCAACGAGTTTTTGGTTCGGGTCCATGCGGCAATTCTGCCACGGCAAGCGCGTTCATGGCCTTCGAAAGCGAAGACATCCCAAGAAGCCCGGTCTCGAAGACAACGGCCCGGTGCCCGCCACCCAGACACCCGGGACCGTTGCCCCGCGGTCCATCGCTGCCCTCCGCGCGACAGGTTTTCCACACCCCCGCGCACCTTGGCCCCGCCGCTTCCAGGGGCGTCCACAATGGGAGGCATGGATACGCAGGAGCTCATTGAGGCACTCACCGGCGACGGTGGCGATCCGGGACACACAGTGTCGCCGGTGGAGAAGCTGCGCCTGCTCCATGCCCTGTCCCGACGCGCCGACGAACTCGCCGGCCAGCTGTCCACTGAGATCTCCTCCCCCACCCAGGCGGCGCTCTTGGCCCACACGGTCGAACGCACCCACCGGCAGACAGAGTTCTCGCAGATTCGCGCGGCGCACACCGCCCAACGCACCCTGGTCCAGGACCTGCCGGCGCAGAACCTCGAACAGGTGCGGGCGATTGCCGAAGACCCGGACGCGTTCATCCGTAGCCGCACCGCGCTTCTTGCCGACCCGGCCACGGTGCCCAGTGGGCTGATGCCGTTCAAGGACACCACCGCTTTTCTCCAGGGAGCCCTGGGACTGGGCCACTTTGCCGCCCGCGACCGCCTGCACGCGGCCAACAGCCTGCTCCCCCGTACGGACATCCACGGCAACGCCTGCGGTCCGCGCTATCCCAAGCTCGCCGAGCAGGTGCATGCCGGCGCCGCCCGTCTGGGCGCCGCCACGGCCGCGGCCCGAAAGCTTGACAAGCTCGCCCCCTCGATCGCCGCCCATCCGGAGATGCCCGACCTCGCCGGGCGCCTCGAGGAACAGGTTGCCCAATCCGTCGCCGCCGGAATCCCGCGCGCCACCAACAGTCTGTTTGATGCACTGGCAGACGAACTCGACAATGCCACCGAGCAGGAACCCTCACCGGATGAAATCCGTGCCAAGACGGGAATTTTCGTCACCAAACGCACGCGGCACTACACCTGGATGTCGATGTGCATGCTGAATGCGGACGCAGAGGTTTTCCTCTCCCACTTCGCCGCGTCAGGCAACCCCCGAACCCTCGCCGGAAACCGCGAGGCGCTGGCCTCGGCGGCCACCGGGATGACCCCCGCGGCCGGAACCATGGCCGACGCCAATGGTGCCACCACGGGCGGCAACGCCGCGGAAACCCCGGACGGCCCGGATTGGTTCACCCGCCCCGCAAACACCGAAAACGACTTCCTGGAGGCACCTGCACCCGGACCAGGCGACCCGCTCAACGGCACTGTCCCTGGCGCCGATGGCCTCACGCCGCCCCAACGGCATCTCCAGACCTTGCTCAACCTCATGAGGGCACCGAACAAGCCGCCGGGTAAGGGAACCACCGGGCTGCCCAGCGCCCAATTGGTCATTCACTGCCGGCTCGACACCCTCCTCGGACTGGCCAAGGGAGCTGGCTGGAGCGCGCACGGCCTGGAAATCCCCATCGGCGAGGTCCGAAGGCGGCTGGCCACCGACGGTGTCATCCCGCTGGTTTTGGGTGGCCAAAGCGAAATTCTCGATCTCGGCCAGGAGATGCGCCTGGCACCCGACTACATGAGGCGCGCCATCCTTGCCCGGGACGGAGGATGCTTCTACCCCGGTTGCACGGTCCCGCCCGAGCTCCTGGAAATGTGCCATATCGACGGATACGCCCAAGGCGGCCGCACCAGCGTCGGCAGAATGACCGGAGGGTGCAGCTGCCACCACCACATGGCCGACAACGGACTGCTCACACTCCTCGTCCACAACGGCTTGCCGCATGTCATCCTGCCCAAACACCTCGACCCCGAACAGTTGCCTCGCCGCAACGCCTTCTGGCAGCGCCCCGAAGCCACGCTGTTCTAATACTCCCGAGAGCCTTGTTGTCCGCAGTCAGCGTGCGGGCAACGCCTCGGTACAGGTTTTCCGGGAGATTCAGCGATTAGGTGCGAATACCACCAAATCCCAGTCCCCGCCCCTTACCGGGCACGGCCATCGGCCGACAAGCAAACAACCCCAGGCAACGTGGTGACGGACCACCGGCCCCCTGCCGCCGACCCGATCGCGCAACCCATTAGGATTCGTTGACCTTGCCAAAAATGTGGAGGATCTCCTCGCGGGTGACGGCGTTTTCCAGCCGCGAGACCAGTTCCCGGTCGGCAAAGACCCTGGCAACCGAGGACAGGATGGCGAGGTGATCGTTATTCACCCCGGCGATACCCACCACGAACCTGACCTCCTGGCCGTTCCAGTCGATGCCTTCCGGATAGCGGATGATCGACACCGCCGTGCTGGTGATGAGCCCTTTGGCTTCGTTGGTGCCGTGCGGGATGGCCAGAAAGTTGCCCATGTAGGTTGACACCGTGGCCTCACGGGCATGCATCGAAGCCACATACTGCTCCTTCACGGACCCGCGACCAAGCAACAGGTCCCCGGCCTCGTCGATGGCACCGTCGCGCGAGTGCGCGGTGCCGGTGAGCACGATGCTGTCGAGGACCAGGACCTGCGTGCGTGCCGTGCCAGCAGATTCCTGCGCGGCTTTCGCGGCTGTGGGAGGAACCGGCGGGTCGACATGCGCGGCGGATTCAGAGTGAGTGGCCATGGTTTTTCCTAATCAGTTGTCCTGCAGCGCCGCAGGAAAAGAATATTGGCACGCCTGGATGCCTACGAGGTCTTGGAGATGCGATGCAGCCATTCCAGGAACATCTTCATCTCGGTGCTGGAGAGCTGCTGCGGGTTCGAGGATTCGAGGGCGGCATTCAGGGCGATGGCAGCCACCACGACGGAGGAGGTCTCCACGGGCGTTGCGGAGTCGGCAATGCCCGCATCCGATGACACCGCGGTGATGACGGCATCGCGGGTCATGTCGGAGAGCTCGAAGTTCCGCTCGGCCGCGGGCTCGGCGATGAGCATCAGGGTGACCCCGATGTTCGCCGCCAGGATGCTGCGCACCGCATCGGGCGGCGCCACGTTCAGGTGCCCTGCCTCCGCGGCCCGATCCAGCTTTTCGCGCAGCAAGGCCTCGGCCTCGGCGACCCGGTTGGAGCGGCTCCCGGGCCGAACATTGCCGAACATCACCAGGTACAGGTGGGGCTGCTCGATGCCGAAGCGCACATGCTGGTCCCACATGCGACGCACGTCGTCGAGCGGCTTTTCGGTGTTGGCACGGCCGATTTCCCGGGCAAAATATTGTTCGAAGCCCACGGCTACGACCGCGTCGAACAATCCTTCCTTGTCCCCGAAGTGGTGGTAGAGGGTCGGCGCCGTCACCCCGGCCAACTCGGTGATTTTCCGGGTCGAAACGGCGGCCCCGTCAGAATTCGCCAGAAGCTCGACGGCGGCCTGCAGCAGCCTCTCTCTCGGCGGAAGCTGGAAGTCAAGACTCATGACTGCTACCGTATCACCTATAGCATTGCTATATGAAGGGGATCACACCTATGCCCATGCTCGAGTCCTGGAGTGATCGACGGCTGCCGCGCGCATCGGACAACCCCAGAGCAACCCACCGGATCGAGGAACCCAAGTGCTGAACTTCGCAGGAGTGGGCGTCACGCCCGGACGCGTCATCGGAACCATCCGCCACATGCCCCCGGCGCTCACCGAACCTCCCGCGGGGGATCCGCTCGATGGGCTGATGTCGGCCGACCAGGCCATCGCCGCACTCAAGGATGCGGCGGTGCGAGTGCAGGTGGAATTGCGCACCCGCGCGGCCGGAGCCAGTCCCGAGGCCAAGGCCGTTCTTGAGGCCACCGCCCTGATGGCCACCGACTCCATGCTGCTCAAGGGCGCCAACCAGATGATCAACGGCGGGCTCTCCGCCGAACGCAGCATCTGGCAATCGGGCGACACCGTCGCCCAGATGCTCATCACCCTGGGTGGGTACATGGCCGAACGCGCCACCGACGTCCTCGACGTGCGAGCCCGCATCGTGGCCGAACTGCGCGGGGTCCCCGCGCCCGGCATCCCCGATTCCGAGACCCCGTTCATCCTCATCGCCGAGGACCTGGCCCCGGCCGACACCGCCACCCTTGACCCGGCAAAGGTCATTGCGCTGCTGACCACCGGCGGCGGACCGCAATCGCACACCGCCATCATCGCCCGGGACCTGGGACTGACCGCTGTGGTCGCAGCTCCCGGACTCGAGTCGCTGGAAACCGGCACCGAGGTCTTCGTCGACGGCGCCGCAGGAACGATTTCCACCGAGCCGGGCGAGACCGAGCGCGAGGCCGTCGCCGCCTGGCTGAAAAACGCCGCACTGCTGACGGTCTTCGATGGAAACGGCGTGATGGCGGATGGCCACCCGGTCCCGCTGCTGGCGAATGTCGGCGGCGGCAAGGACGCCGTGAAGGCCGCGGCGGCCGGCGCCCAGGGCGTGGGCCTGTTGCGCACCGAATTCTGCTTCCTGGGCCGCGACGCCGAGCCGACCGTCGAGGAACAAGTCGCCGAATACAAGGCTGTCTTCGATGCCTTCGAGGGCAAGAAGGTCGTGGTGCGCACACTGGATGCCGGCGCCGACAAGCCGCTGCCGTTCCTCACCGACGCCTCCGAGCCGAACCCCGCACTGGGAGTGCGCGGCTACCGCACCGACACCACTTCCCCCGGCGTGCTGGCCCGCCAGCTCTCGGCGGTCGCCACCGCGGCAAACGGTTCCGGAGCCGAGGTGTGGGTCATGGCCCCGATGATTTCCACGCCTTCCGAGGCGGCCGACTTCGCCGCCATGTGCGCCGACGCGGGGCTGGCAACCCCCGGGGTGATGGTCGAGGTCCCCTCGGCAGCACTCAGCGCCGCCCCCATCCTCTCCACCGTCTCGTTTGCCTCCCTGGGAACCAACGACCTGACGCAGTACACCATGGCCGCCGACCGCCAGCTCGGCCCGCTGGCCGCGTTGAACAACCCGTGGCAGCCGGCGGTGCTGCGCCTGATCGACCTGACCGTCGCCGGTTCCCGGGCCGAGGGCAACAACAAGCCCGTCGGCGTCTGCGGGGAGGCCGCGGCCGACCCCGCGCTGGCAGTGGTGCTGGTCGGGCTGGGCGTCTCGACGCTGTCGATGTCCGCCAGGTCGCTTGCCTCCGTGGCAGCGGTGCTCAAGACCGTCACCCTGGAGCGAGCCGGCGAATTGGCACAGCTGGCCCTGGCCGCGCCGAGCGCCGAAGCGGCTCGTGCCACCGTCCGCGAGCACCTGCCGACGCTCAGCGACCTGGGCCTGTAGCCGCCACCCCGCGGCACCGTGGCACCCTGCCCGCCAGCCACGGTCCAGGGCCTGCCCGGGATGGCGTGCCGGTGCTGTTAGCCTCGGGTAAAAGCGTGTCCCCGTTCCGAGACCCGGAGGAAATGCCAAATGCCGCAGGACACCAATTACGACACCTTTGCCGAGGCGTACTCGGCCGAAAACGAAACCAGCCTGCTCAACGGGTTCTACGAACGGCCGGCGATGCTGGAACTCGCCGGTGACGTGAGCAATCACCGGATCCTTGACGCCGGCTGCGGCTCCGGGCCGCTCGCGGCGGCGCTGCATGACCGCGGTGCCCAGGTGACCGGATTCGACTCCAGCGAGGCGATGATCCGGCTGGCCCGCGAACGGCTGGGTGCCGGGGCGGACCTGCTCACCGCCGACCTGGCCCGGCCCCTTCCCTTCGCCGATGATTCGTTCGACGACGTCGTCGCCTCGTTGGTGTTCCACTACCTGGAGGACTGGGTGGGCCCGCTGGAGGAGATCCGGCGCGTCCTGCGGCCGGAAGGCAGGCTCATCATGTCCGTCAACCATCCGATTCTCTACCCCTGGACGCACCCCGGCACGGACTACTTCGTGCCGGCGAGGTATTCGGACGAGCACACGTTCAACGGCCAATCGGCCACGCTCACGTATTGGCACCGGCCGCTGCACGCCATGACGGATGCGTTTGCCGCGGCGGGGTTCCGGATCGAAACAGTCAGCGAACCGCCGTACTCGACCGACGCGCCGCCGGAAATCATCCCGCCGCAGTTCACGGGCCGGACGTCCTTCCTGAGCTTCGTCTTCTTCGTGCTGCGCGCGCAGTGACGGCGGCGCTCCCTTGCGTCGGCAGGTAGGCACCTGGCCCTCCCCTTGAGTGCCGGCCTACCGAACGCCCCCGTTTGACCTGATACGCCAGAAATCCCGCGCATCACCGGAACGCCGCACCCTTGCGCGGCCCGCCGCCAAGGCACCCGAGTGCCAAGGGCGGCGGTCACCGCCGGATGGGCACCATGGCGTGAATTTCGGCTTCGGCCGCTCCCGGGCGCTGCCTGCTCAGCGGACGAGTTCGGTCGTTTTCTCCTCGCCCGCCGCCACGAGCCTGGCGAAGGGACCGCCGGCGTCGCGCAGCTCGGCGGGCGTGCCGCGTTCAACGATCCGTCCCGCCTCGAGGACCGCCAGCCGGTCCGCGCTTTCGACGGTGCTCAACCGGTGGGCGATCATCAGCGTGGTGCGCCCCACCGCCAACCGGTCCAGGGCTTCCTGCACCAGCGCCTCGGTCGTGTTGTCCAGCGCGCTGGTGGCCTCATCGAGCACCAAGACCCTCGGGTTGCGCAGGATGGTCCGGGCGATGGCCAGGCGCTGTTGCTCGCCGCCGGAGAAACGGTGCCCGCGCGCCCCCACCAGGGTGTCAATCCCCTCGGGCAGCGACGCCACCAGGTCGGCGATCTGCGCGGAGGCCAGCGCCCTCCACAGCGTGGCGTCGTCGGCCGCGGGGTCGGCCAGCAGCAGATTCTCGCGGATCGAGGCGTGGATGAGGTAGGTCTCCTGGGAGACCATGCCCACGATCCGGGCCAGCGTCGCGGGCGCCAGGTCCCGGATGTCGATCCCGTCGATGGTGATCCGCCCGCCGCTGGGGTCGTGGAGCCGCGGGAGCAACGAGCCGAGCGTTGACTTGCCCGATCCGGTGGGCCCGACAATCGCGGTGGTGGTCCCGGGAGCCAGCTCCAGGTCGATGCCGCGAAGCACCGGCGCGCCGTCGCGGTAGGAGAAGGACACGGACTCGAAGCGCACGCGTCCCCGGACGCTGTCGGGGTCCAGTTCCCGCGGGTTCGCCGGGGCCTTGATTTCCGGGTCCAGGTCCAGGTACTCGAAGATCCGGCTGAACAGCGCCATGGCGGTGACCCACTGGACCCCGACGTTCAGCAGTCCCATGACGGGGCGGAAGATCGCACCCTGCAGCGCGGTGAAGGCGACCAGCGTGCCGATGGTCATCGAACCGGAGGTGGCCGGAAACCCCGCCGCGAGGTAGATGACCGCGGGGATCGCGGCGAAGACGATGCCCATGGTGGCCATGCGCCAGCGCCCGGCCAGCTGGCTGCGCATCTCCAGGCCGATGAGCCGGTGCGAGGAGCCGGAGAACCGCTCGACGTCGCGGCCGGTGGTGCCCAGCGTCTTGGCCAGCCGGATGCCCGAGACCGAGAGGCCCTCCTCGATCTGCGTGTACATTCCGGCCAGCTCGGCCTGCCGTGCGCTGGTGATGTCCCGGCGCAGCAGCGCCACCTTGCGCGAGAGCCAGATCGCCGGGGGCAGCACCACCAGCGAGATCAGGCTCATCCGCCAGGACAGCGCCGCCATCGCGATCGCCGTGGCCACCGCGGTGGTGAGGTTGGAGGCGATGGAGGTTGCGGTGGACGTGATGACGCCCTGCATCCCGGCGATGTCGTTGGTCAGCCGGGACTGGACCTCCCCGCCGCGGGTGCGGGTGAAGAAGCCCAGCGACTGGGCCTGCAGGTGGGCGAAGAGCCGGGTGCGCAATGCGTGCATGACCTGCTGGCCCATCTTGGTGGCCACCCAGGTCTGCACCACGCCGATGGCCGCGGTGGCGGCGGCGACTGCCACGAGCCCACCTGCCAGCCAGGCCAGCAGCGCGGTGTTTCGGTGCGGCAGCGCATCGTCGATGATGGCGCGGATGAGGAACGGCTGGGCCAGCCCGATGACCGAGGCCGCGGAGATGAGCAGGACGACCAGGGCGATGGCGAGCTTGTGCGGGGCGAAGAGTGCGGCAATCCGGGAGGGCTTCACCGGGTGGAGCTTGACCTGCTTGAGGTCCGCGGGGTTCAGGCGGGCGACGGGGCCGCCCGGACCGCCGCCGCGGCCGGACTCGCCGGAGCCGTGCTGCTTGTTGGTGGAGGGGCCCGTTCGGGCCGCGCCGGAAGAGGATCTCGATTCCGACATGTGCACCACCTTTCGTGGTGGTTGAGGGTGCGGGGTTGGCACCGCGTCATCGATGAGGTTACCTCACTATGTGGTTGCCAGTCAACTTGTTGTAGTCTGGGGACATGCCCATCAGCAGCAATCTCGTGCCTCCCGGGGACCTGTCCGAGCTCTTCCACCGCGCCTCCCGCTCGCTACGCCAGACGTGGTCGGCGCGGCTGGCCCCGTTCGAGCTGACCCCGCACCAGTCCCGCGCCATGAGGTCCCTGGCGCAGCACGGCAACTCCGCTGACCCGGCGGCCAGGGCCGGCATGCGGCTGAAGGACATCGCCGAGCACCTGCGCATCGCCCCGCGTTCCGCCACGGAGGTCATCGACCAGCTCGAGGCCAAGAAGCTGGTCCTGCGGCAATCCGACCCCGTCGACAGGCGTGCCACGCTGGTGTGCCTGACCGAGGAAGGACTGGAGCTCAGCGAGCGTGTGCGCGCGGCACGGCGCAGCCACACCCAGGAATATTTCGGGCGCCTCAACGCCCAGGAACGCGCGGAGCTTGCGCGCATCCTGGAAAAGCTCTCCGGCTCCCCCGAACGCTAGGGGACCCGGGCCCCGGGCCGCACGGCGGACGGGAACCGGGGTCCGGCGCGCGGAACCGCGGCGGCTAGTTTTCGGACTTGCCGCGGCGCCAGTAGCCCATGAAGGCGACCTGCTTGCGGTCCATGCCGGCATCGCGCACCAGGTAGCGGCGCATCTCCTTGATCACCCCGGCCTCCCCGGCCAGCCAGGCGTAAAACGGCTGGGTGGACACCGTCGCGGTCTCCCAGAGGATCTGCTCGTCGATGTCGACGTCCTCGGGCTCCGCCCCGGTCATCACGGCACCGGCGGCGGGGATCGCCACGATGTCGCGCACCGCGGCGGCCAGCAGCTCGCCGTGCCGGTGGGATCCACGCGGAAGCCACTGCACCGAGACGCCCGAGCGCGTCGAGGAGCCCTGGATGTCCCCGGTGTCCGGGACCTCGATCAGCGCATGTCCGGTGACCCCGGCCGGCAGGGACTCCAGGATGGAGCAGATCGCCGGGGCGGCTGTCTCGTCGCCGGCCAGCAGGACGCGCTTGGCCGCCCCCCGGCGGAACTCGATGCCGCCGTAGTTTTCGTCGCACAGCCCCGCATTGGGTCCCAGCAGCAGCATCGCGTCCCCGGCCCGGGCCTGCGCGGCCCACACCGTCGCGGGCCCGCCGACCAGCTTGCCGCCCTCGGTGCGCAGGTGCAGCACGAAGTCGATGTCGATTTCCGCGTGTTCGCCGCGGTTGTCCCGGTGCCCGGCCGGGCGCAGCGCCCGCACGGTGTAGGTGCGCATGTCCCCGCGGGTTTCGGCCGGCAGCGCCAGCCAGCGGCGGTACCAGCCGCCGGCGTCCTCGGCATTGAGCCAGGCGCCCGGGCGCAGCGACGCGAACTCTGCGGGCGGCTCCGGCGCCTCGGCACCGGGCGCGGCGGCCGGCGGGATCAACAGCTTGATGCGCAAGTCCAGCGGCACGGCCCCGGCGCCGAAGTGCGCAAGGTCCGCACCGGTGAGGGTGATCCGCCGGTAGTTGTCGCTGAGCGCCTCGGCGGCCAGCACGCGCGTGGAGAACGCCAGCATTTCGCTGATTTCCTCGGCGCGCTGCAGCCCTTCGGCCGGGGCCGTTTCCGCGGCGTCGGCCATCCCGGTCGCCGCGCCGGAGCCTTCCGCCGCGGCGACCGCGGGGACCTGGATGACCGGGGCGGCCGCCACGGGGCCGGCCTCCAGGTCGGCGTCGGGGTTCTGTGTGCGGTAGATGCCCCGGGCCGCCAGCACGGACTCGGCGCGCAGCACCCGGTGCCGGCCGATCGGCAGCACCAGCGGGGTTCCGGCCACCGGATCCGGGATGACCCGGCACGGCATGCCAAAGACGTTCTTGACCATGTCCTCGGTGACCACCGCGGCGGGGTGCCCGGCCGCGACGATCTTGCCGTGCTTCAGGGCCACCAGGTGGTCGGCATAGCGCGCGGCCAGGTTGAGGTCGTGCAGCACGATCACCACGGTGGTGCCGCGGGAGCGGTTGAGCTCGGAGATCACATCGAGCACCTCCAGCTGGTGCGCCACGTCCAGGTAGGTGGTCGGCTCGTCAAGCAGCAGCAGCTCGGTTTCCTGGGCCAGCGCCATGGCGATCCAGACCCGCTGGCGCTGCCCGCCGGAGAGCTCGTCGATGGGCCGTTCGGCCAACTCCGTGGTGCCGGTGAGGTTCATTGCGCGGTCCACCGCCGCTTCGTCCTGGGCGGAGAAGCGCTTGAACCAGCCCTGGTGCGGGTACCGGCCGCGGCCGATGAGCTCGCGGACGGTGATTCCGTCGGGCGCGGTGGGGGTCTGCGGCAGCAGCCCCAGCATCTTGGCAACCTCGCGGGCCGGCCGGGAGTGGATGTCCTCCCCGTCCAGCAGCACCTGTCCCCCGGCGGGCTTGAGCAGCCGGGAAAGCCCGCGCAGCAGCGTGGATTTTCCGCAGCCGTTGGCCCCCACGATGATCGTCACCTCGCCCTTGGGCAGCTGCAGGGAAAGCTCGTCAACGATGCTCACCGAATCGTAGGCGAGTGTGAGGTCCTGTGCTTCGAGAAGTGCCATGCGTGCTCTCAGCTTCCTTCCTTGTTGGCGCGCACCAAGACCCAGATCAGGAATGGTGCTCCCAGTGCGCCGGTGACGACGCCGACTGGCAATTGTATGTCGTGCAGGATGTTGGTGGCGATGAACGTCGCCGCGGTGACCAGCAACGCTCCCACGAGCGCGGCGGAACCCAGGTGGCTGCGGCCGGCGCACAGGCGCAGGGCCAGCGGCCCGGCCAGGAAGGAGACGAAGGCCAGCGGGCCGGTAACGGCGGTGGCCACCGCGGTGAGTCCGACCCCCAGCAGGATCAGCCCCAGCCGGGTGCCGCGCACGCGCAGCCCCAGCCCGGCGGCGGTGTCGTCGCCCAGTTCCAGGATCCGCAGCTTCGCCGCGGCGGGCACCAGCAGCGGCAGCAGGATCGCCAGCGCCGCCCCGAGCATCCCGGCCCGCTCCCAGGTGCTGGCGGACAGCGACCCGGTCAGCCAGCGCAGGGCGTCGGAGGCCATGCGGATGTCGGTGCGGGTGAGCAGGTAGGAGATGATGCCCTGCAGCATGGCGGCGACCGCGATTCCGGCCAGGATCAGCCGCGCCCCGGTGTGCTTGCCGGCATCGGCGATGGCGTAGATCAGCAGCGCCACGGCCAGCGCGCCGGCGCAGGCAATCAGTGAGAGCCCGATCCCCTGGGCGCCGAGGAACAGCATGCCCGCCACGGCCGCGGCGCTGGCGCCGTAGCCGACGCCGATGACGTCGGGGCTGGCCAGCGGGTTGCGCAGCATGCGCTGGAAGATGGCCCCGGAGGCGCCAAACGCGGCCCCGGCCAGGATCCCGACGGCGGCCTGGGGCAGCCGGTCCTCCCAGAGCATGAACGAGACCCCGGGAACGCGCTGGCCGGCCAGGGCCTGCAGCAGGTCGGGCACCGCCATCGGGTGGCGCCCGGCCACCAGGTTCAGGATGACGGCCACGACGATGCCGGCGGCGGCCAGCAGGTTCACCCGGGCCACCGGGCCGAGGCGGCGCCCGGCGCGGTGGCGGCGCACCGCGTTGCCCGGCGTTTTCGGGGTGCCAGGGCCGGACGCGGGGCCGGCACTGCGCGGGCGTCCGGGGCCCGGGACGGCGGTTGCGGCGGAAACGGCGGTCGGCTCGGCCCCGGCGGCGGGCACGAGGACCGTCCGGTCGGCAGCGGCGGAATCTTCGGCGGGTTCGAGGGGGGTCGGGGGGTTTGGGGCAACGCCCCGCCCGGCCAGCGTCGGTCGGCTCACAGCGTGACCTTCCTTCCGCGGCGCAGCAGCCAGAGGAAGAGCGGCGCACCGAGCACCGCCGTCATGACACCGACCTGGATTTCTGCAGGCGGGGCGATGACCCGGCCCACGACGTCGGCGCCCAGCAGCAGCACCGGCCCGGCCAACATGGACAGCGGCAGCAGCCAGCGGTAGTCCCCGCCGGCCAGGACGCGGATCGCATGGGGCACGATCAGCCCGACGAAGCCGATGGGCCCGGCCAGCGCGGTGGCGGCGCCGCACAGCAGCACCACACCCGCCGCGGACACCGCGCGCCCGCGGCCCACGCGGAACCCGAGCCCCACGGCCGAGTCGTCGCCCAGGGCCAGCGCGTTGAACAGCCGGGCGCCGGCCAGTACCGCAACGGCACCCAGGGCCAGGAACGGCGCGACCGCGAGCATCTCGGGCACCTCGCGGGCCCCCAGCGTGCCGACCTGCCAGAACCTGAAGCGGTCCAGCGCCTCCTGTCCGATCATCAAGATGGCGTTGGTCAGCGACCCGAGGCCCGCCGCCATGGCCGCGCCGGCCAGGGCCAGCTTCAGCCCCGTGGCGCCGTCGCGGCCCAGCGAAGCCACCACATAGACCAGCAGCGCGGCACCCGCGGCACCGACGAAGGCGAAAAGGATGTAGCCGTGCAGCGTGGTCACGGCGAAGAAGTGGATGCCGGCCACCACGGCCAGCGCGGCGCCGGCGTTGATCCCGAGGATGCCCGGGTCGGCCAGCGGGTTGCGCGTGATGCCCTGCATCCCGGCCCCGGCCAGCCCCAGCGCGGCCCCGATGAGCAGGCCGGCGATGGTGCGCGGGATGCGCGAGGCGACCACGGCGTGGTCGCCGTTGGACGGGTCAAGGTTGGCCAGGGCGTCAAGGACGGTGGCCGGGGCGATGGGCCGGGCGCCGATGAGCAGGGAGAGGAAGACCATCGCGGCGACCGCCGCCGCGAGGACGAGCCCCAGCAGCGGCGCCGGCATCAGGCCGGGGCGCCGGTCGGCCGCAGCCGAACCTGCATCCCGGGCGGGCGGCGCGGCAGTGGCCGGGGCCGCCGACGGAGGTGGGGCCACGGGACGGCGGGGGAAGGAAGGGCGCGTGCTCATGGATTGACCACCTGGTTTGGGTCCGTCGTTGGCGTCGTGGATCTAGACTGGTGGCCATGACCAAGCAGCAAGCCACCCGCGCCTCCGAGGCGGCCGAGTTTTACCTGGCTCCCAATCCCGGACCCATGTCGCTGGAGGGAACCAATTCGTGGGTCCTGCGCGCGCCCGGTTCCGAGCATTGCGTCATCGTGGACCCGGGGCCCGACGACGCCGGGCACCTGGCGGCGCTGGCCGCAGAATCCGTGGAGCTGATCCTCATCACGCACCGCCACCACGACCACACCGAGGGCATCGACACGCTGCACCGGCTCACCGGGGCCCCGGTGCGCGCCGTCCTGCCGGAACATTGCCGCGGCGGGGAGGTGCTTCGCGACGGGGAGGAAATCCACGCGGCGGGCCTGCGTCTGCGGGTGCTTGGCACTCCGGGACACACCTCCGATTCGCTCTGTTTCCTGCTGCCCGACGACGGGGCCAACGGCTCGATGCTCACCGGGGACACCATCCTGGGCCGCGGCACCACCATCCTCGATGCCCCCGACGGGACGCTGGCCGACTACCTGTCCTCGCTGGACAAGCTGGAGGCCGGCCCCGATGCGATGGTGCTGCCGGCGCACGGCCCAGTGCTCCCCTCGCTGCACGCGGTCGTGCGCGAATACCGGGCGCACCGGCACGAACGGCTGGCCCAGATCCGCGCCGCCTTGGCGCAGATCCGGGCCGTTGCCGCCGGTGGTCCCACCGTTGCCCAGGTCACCGACGCGGTCTACGCGGACGTGGACCCGTTGGTGCGACGGGCCGCCGAGATCTCCGTGGCAGCGCAGTTGCACTACCTTGAGGAGTCCGGAGCTTCCTGACATTGCGTGTGGGTCCCGCCTGATTGGTGCCGGTGCGTGGGTGGTGGGTGCAGGCTACTTGCCGGCGGCTGCCTGGGCGGCTGCTGCGAAGGCCGGAACGACCTTGTCGATGGCGTAGGGCACCGACAGCGGGGAGGCCGCCGAGATGGCGAGGACTTCCATGTCGTTGGCCGCGGCCACCAATCCGCCCTTGGAGACGGCGGGGATCTGGGCGAAGAGCTTGTTCTTGGCGATGGCGGCGGTGCCCGTGCCCTCGGCGGCCCAGGTGAAGAAGATGTCGGCCTCGAGCTCGTTGGCGCGTTCCGCGGCCCACGGCAGGTAGAACTCGCCGTCCTTGGCGTTGGCGTCAACGATTTCGGCCTGGGTCATGCCCAGGGCGGTGAGGAAGCGCGGGCGTGAGTCGCCCGTGGCGTAGAGGCTGATGGTGTTGTCGGACGGCTCCAGGTTTCCTGCGATGAACGTGGTGTCCTTGAAGACCGGATTCGCCTCGGCGGCGGCAGTGATCTTTGCATCGACGCCGGCGATGACGTCCTTGGCCTCGGCATCCATGCCCAGGGCCTGGCCGACCGCGGTGGTCACGTCCTGCCAGCCGGCAGTGTAGTTCGGTGCCACCGGGCCGATGACCGGGGCGATCTTCGAGAGCTTGTCGTACTCGTCCTTCGTCAGGCCCGAGTAGCCGGCGACGATCAGGTCGGGCTGTGCCTCTGCCAGTGCGGTGAAGTTCACGCCGTCCTTCTCCGAGTACTGCACCGGCGCCTTCTCGCTGCCGATCGAGGCGCCGAGCTCGGCGAGCTTTGCGTCCTTCCAATCGGTGGAGCCCTGCTTGTTGTTGCCCCAGGTGTCCTCGGCCATGGCCACCGGGACGACGCCCAGCGCCAGCACGGCGTCGGCGTTGACCCAGGAAACCGTGGCAATCCGCTCGGGCTTCTCGGTGATCTCGGTGGTGCCGTAGATGTGCTTGACGCTGACCGGGAAGGAGGCGGCAGCGGCTTCGGTGCTGCTGGCCGGGGCGCTGTCGGCGGCTCCGCCGCAGGCACTGAGGGTCAGGGCAAGGGCGGTGGTTGCTGCGGCGATGAGGCCTGCGCGTCGAGTGAACTTCATGTGAGTGTGGAATCCTTTGCGATTCAGCGTGGGAAAGCGATGGAAGCGGAGGAATCGGTGCCTGCTTCACGGTGAACGAGATGATCCAATTCACAAGCACCTGCCGAGTAAGGCTAACCTCACTAAAACCAAATACGCAACATGGATCGACCCTAATTGGTCTTCACGTGACGCGACGCTGGATGACAAACCCCCGTAATTTCGCATCCCGACCCCACCCCTGGTGACTAGGCTCACATTATGAACGAAATCCTTCCGCCGGAATCCACGAACCCGCACCGCAGTCGCGGCACGGCCCTGGTCACCGGAGCCACGTCGGGCCTGGGCGCCGAATTTTGCACCCAGCTGGCGGCCCAGGGCCACGATCTTGTCATCGTGGCCCGCGACAAAGAACGCCTCGATGAGGTGGCATCGCGCCTGCACGCCCGCTTCGCAGTCGACGTGGAGGTGCTGCCCGCGGACCTGGTCTCCGACGCAGGGGCCGCACGCGTCGCCCATCGTCTCGCCCGGGACTCGAGGCCGGTTTCAATGCTGGTCAACAACGCGGGATTCGGGCTGCCGGGCAACTTTGCCGACAACGACCTCGGCGGCGAACTCGGCCACTTGCGCATTCACACCCAAGCGCCCCTGGTCCTGATGCATGCGGCAATCAACGCAATGTCCACCCGCGGCGGAGGGCGAATCATCAATGTCGCCTCGGTTGCCGCGTTCACCCCGCGCGGCACCTATTCTGCGGCCAAGGCGCTGATGGTGAACTTCAGCAAGTGGGCCAACCTGTTTTATGCCGACCGCGGGATCTCCGTCACCGCCCTGTGCCCCGGCTTTGTCCGCACCGAATTCCACGACCGAATGGGGGCCGACAAGTCCGGGATTCCGGCGTGGGGCTGGCTGACGGCTCCGGACGTGGTGCGCCAGGGGCTAGGTGACAGCCAGGCGGGGAAATCCCTCTCGATCCCGTCCGCGCGCTACAAGCTTGCTGTAGCCGTGGCGCGCTTTGCACCCGATGCCTGGGTGGAGCGCCTGGCCCGGCGCGGCCGCTGACCCGACTCCCGGCTGCAGCCCGCCGGCGGCCACCGGTTGCCGCTTCCCGAGGCACGGGTGCAGGTCGACACCGGAGCCGCGAATCCACATCGGGCAAGGCGTAAAGCAACGTCACGTCGGCCCCGCGCGGCAATATGACGGAGATTACTTTCAACACCGAAAACCGAGCAGTTTTCGCGTGATGTCGGCTCTCATTAGGCTACCCTTGCCTGCCGGTCGGACGGCTACAACAACTCATGGAGGTTGTCGGGTTTGCTCATAGGTCTGCCTTATCTATAGCGTTTGAACCAAGTTCATTTACGCAACGAGGTGCTTCGCTAATTGCCGAACGCCCCGGGCACGCACCCACCATCGGAGTTAAACATCGTGAAGACCCCTGTTCGCGTCGTCCTTGGCGCATTTGCCGCCGGCGCATCCCTGTTGGCACTCACCGCTTGCGGGGGCTCCACCGAAGCCGGCGCGAATGCCGCCGATGCCAAGACTGTCAGCATCACCCACGCGCAGGGAACCACCGACGTTCCGGTCAACCCCGAAACCGTCTACACCTTCGACCTGGGCGTGCTTGACTCGATGACGGCCCTCGGGCTTGAAGCCGACGGCGTTCCGGAGGCCAAGTACCCCGAGGCGCTGGCCAAGTACAACGACGCCTCCGTCACGAAGATCGGTTCCATGAAGGAACCCGACTTCGAGGCGATCTCCAACGGCAACCCGGACCTGATCATCATCACCGGCCGCACCGCCCCGGCCTATGAGGAACTGTCGAAGATCGCCCCCACCGTCGACTTGACCGTGGATGCCACCAAGCCGCTGGAGTCCTTCAAGGAGCAGGCCGGCAAGCTGGGTACGATCTTCGACCTCGACTCCAAGGTAGATGAGAAGCTCGCGGCACTCGACACCAAGATCACCGCCGCCAAGGCCAAGAGTGCCAACGCCGGCAAGGGCCTGATCATCATGACCTCCGGCGGAGAGCTGACCGCCTACGGCGCGGGCTCGCGCTTCGGCCTGATCCACGATGTGCTGGGCGTGGCCACCGTCGCCGACATCAAGTCCGAGGGATCACACGGCGAATCGATCTCCTTCGAGTTCCTCAAGACCAACAACCCCGACACGCTCTACGTCGTGGACCGCGACTCTGCCATGGGCACCTCCGGCGAGGCCGCCACGGCCGTCTTGGACAACGAGCTGGTCAAGTCCACCAACGCCGCCAAGAACGACAAGGTCGTCAACCTGGATTCCAACGCCTGGTACATGGTCGGCTACGGCCTGGACAACACCGCACGGATGATCGACGAGATCTCCTCGGCCCTGTAGGCACCGCCTCAACCGATACCTCCAACACCATGAGCGCACCAGTACTCAACCGGCCGGCCGCCGCGGAGCAAGATCCCGCGGTGGCCGTTCGGCGTCCCGGAAAACCCGCGGAGACCACCTGGCTCCTGCTTGGCACCGTCGCTGTGCTCTTGCTTGCGGCAGTGAGCCTGTTCGTCGGGGTTTCCGACGTCACCCTGCCGCAGCTGCTGGCAGGCGATGCCGAGGCCTGGGACCTGCTGTGGATCTCCAGGGTCCCGCGCACCCTGGCGGTGGTGCTTGCCGGAACCGCGGTGGCCGTGGCAGGGCTGATCATGCAGCTGATGGTGCGCAACCGCTTCGTCGAGCCCTCCACCGTGGGCACCGTGGAGTCGGCAACGCTGGGCATCCTGGTGGTCACCGTCGCGCTTCCCGCGGCGCCGATCATGCTGAAGATGGGCGTGGCCGGTGTGTTCGCGCTCGGCGGCACCGCGCTCTTCCTCGCGGTGCTGGGCAGGCTGCCGGCCCGCAACACGCTGCTGGTGCCCATCGTGGGCATCATGCTCGGCGGGGTCATCGGCTCGGTGACCACCTTCTTCGCCTATCGCTACGACCTGCTCCAGACATTGAGCAACTGGATGATCGGCGACTTCTCCGGCGTCCTGCGCGGGCGCTACGAGCTGCTGTGGATCGTCGCCGCGCTCACGCTGGCCGGCTACCTGGCCGCCGACAGGTTCACCGTCGCGGGCCTGGGCGCCGACTTCACCACCAACCTGGGGATGAACCACAAGGCCATCATGCGCCTGGGACTGGTGCTCGTCTCACTGATCTCCGCCGTGGTCGTCACCACCGTGGGCGCCGTGCCGTTCCTGGGGCTGATCGTGCCGAATATCGTCTCGCTGCTCTTCGGCGACAACCTGCGCCGCGCCGTGCCCTGGACCGCTCTCTTCGGGGCCGGCTTCGTGCTTCTCTGCGACATCATCGGCCGCACCATCCGCTTCCCCTACGAGGTCCCCGTGGGCATGGTGATGAGCGTGCTTGGCGCCACCATCTTCCTGGCCCTGTTGCTGCGAACCAGGAAACGCAATGCCTAAGACCCTCTCCCCCTCATCCGCTTCCGCCCCCCGGAGCCCGGGTCCGGCCGGGGCGCGCACCGGCTTCTCGCTGCGCTCGCTGTCCCCGAAGACCATTTCGCCGCGCACGCTGATCATTGTCATGGCGCTGGCCACCGTGGCCTGCATCGCGGTCTTCATGACCCTGGAGCTGCGCGGCAACCTCTCCTACGCACTGACCCGCCGCGGCATCCGCGTCGGGGCCATGCTGGTGGTCGCCGTCGCGGTGGGCCTGTCCACGCTGATGTTCCAGACCGTGACGGCCAACCGCATCCTGACCCCCTCCATCATGGGGTTCGACGCGTTGTACATCCTGATCCAGACCGCGCTGGTGTTCGTGCTGGGATCCTCCACGCTGCTCACCGCCGATCCGGCGCTGAAGTTCGCCATCGAGGTGGTTCTGATGGTCGTGTTCTCCGCGCTGCTCTACCGCTGGCTGTTCACCGGAGGCACCGGCTCGCTGCACCTGATGCTGCTGGTGGGCATCGTCATCGGCACGCTCTTCCGCGGCTTCTCCTCGCTGCTGCAGCGCTTGATGGAACCGAGCGAATACATCGTGCTGCAGGATCTGTTCTTCGCCTCCTTCAACCAGGTCGACCCGGTGCTGCTGCTTATCTCCGCGGTCATCGTGGCACTGGTGGCCGGCGTGGTGTGGAAGCTGCGCAAGACCTTCGACGTGTTGGCCCTGGGGCGCGACACGGCCGTGAACCTGGGCGTGGACCACCGGCGTATCGTCACCCTGGTGCTGGTGCTCTGCTCGATCCTGGTGGCGATCTCCACCGCCCTGGTGGGGCCGGTGACCTTCTTCGGGCTGCTGGTGGTCTCGCTGGCCTACCAAATGGTGCGCAAGTTCTCGCACGCCGCCCTGATTCCCATCGTCTGCCTGCTCGGGGCCATCACGCTGATCGGCGGCCAGCTGGTCCTCGAGCGCGTCTTCGGCTTCGCGACCGCGCTGAGCGTGATCATCGAGTTCGCCGGCGGACTGCTGTTCCTCTACCTGCTGCTGAAGGGCTCCCTGAAGTGATTTGCATTGATTCGGTGACCAAGTCCTACTCCGGGACCACCGTGGTGGATGCCGTGAGCACCACCATCCCCGCCGGCGGGGTCACCTCCATCATCGGCCCCAACGGCGCGGGCAAGTCCACGCTGCTCTCGCTGATTTCGCGGCTGGTCCCGATGGATTCAGGTGCCGTGTCGATCGCCGGCCTGGACATCGGGCGCACCCCCAGCAAGCAGCTGGCCAAGTCGATGGCGATCCTGCGGCAGGAAAACCACATCACCATGCGCCTGCGCGTGCGCGACCTGGTGGGCTTCGGCCGCTTCCCCCACTCCGGCGGACACCCCACCGCGCAGGACGAGAAGCACATCCTTGCCGCCATGGAGCAGCTGGACCTGACGCAGCTGGCCGACCGCTTCCTGGACGAGCTCTCCGGCGGGCAGCGCCAGCGCGCCTACATCGCCATGGTGCTGGCCCAGGACACCGACTACCTGCTGCTCGACGAGCCGCTGAACAACCTGGACATGAAGCACTCGGTGGAGATGATGCGCATGATCCGCCGGCTGGCCGACGAGTTGGGCAAGACGGTGGTCATCGTCATCCACGACATCAACTTCGCCTCCTGCTACTCCGACACCATCCTGGCCATGCGCGAGGGCGTGCTGGTGCACCAGGGGACCCCGGCGGAGATCATGACCGGGGACGTGCTGCGCGACGTGTACGACATCGACATCCGCATCGAGGAGATCGACGGCAACCGGATCGGCGTGTACTTCGCCTGAGCCGCCGCACCCCGGTGCCCCGGCGATCCACGTCCGCACCCCGATGCAAAACAATTCATCGTGGTGAGTGTTTCAGCGCCCGGGCTCCGCTGTCCGCGGGGTAAGTTTAGCCACAGACGGCGATTCCCGAGACTTCGACGATTCGCTATTTGACCTGCACTTTAACGATCATTTCGAGGGTCATTCGGGACGGCCGGAACGCTCGGCAGCTCGCCGAATAATGCAAAGATTTATGCATGACCACGCAAAACATTGCATCGGGCACCGCGAGGCCCACACTGCGCCAGCAACTGGGCGCCCGCAAGCCCATCGAGTCGTTCATCGCCGAGGCCGGCAACGGCAGCGGGGACGGTCCCAAGCTGCGCCGCACGCTCGGGCTGCTGCACCTGACCATGATCAGCGTCGGCGCCACCCTGGGCACCGGCATCTTCGTGGTGCTCTCCTCCTCCGTGCCGATGGCCGGGCCCGCCGTCTGGATCTCCTTCGCCATCGCCGGGCTCGCCGCGCTCTTCGCCGCGCTGTCCTACGCGGAAATGGCCGGCGCCGTGCCCGTCTCCGGGTCCAGCTACACCTACACGTACGCGACCATGGGCGAGGGACTGGCCTGGATCTGCGGGTGGTGCCTGGTGCTCGAGTACGCGGTCTCCGTTGCGGCGATCGCGGTGGGAGCCGGCGAATACCTCAACGAGATGGCCCGCTCGCTGGGTCTTGACCTGCCCGCCGCGCTGACCAATCCCCCGGGCACCGACGGCGGGGTGTTCAACATCCCCGCCCTGCTGATCGTCCTGTTTGCCACGGTGCTGCTGGTGCGCGGCACCCGCGAATCCGCCGTGGTCAACACCGTGCTGGTGTTCATCAAGATCGCCGTGCTTCTCTTCTTCATCGTCATCGCCTTCAGCGCGTTCACCTCCGGGAACTTCGACCCGCTGCTGCCCATGGGCACAGCCGGGGTCTCCGCGGCGGCCGCCCGCCTGTTCTTCTCCTACATCGGCTTCGATGCGGCCTCCACCGCCGGCGAGGAGGCGAAGAACCCGCAGCGCGACCTCCCGCGGGCCATCGTGCTGTCGATGGTCATCATCACCGCGCTGTACATCCTGGTGGCGGTCTCCGCGATCGGTGCCCGCCAGTGGACCTGGTTCGAGGGCAAGTCCGCCGCGCTGGTCCAGCTGCTCGAGGAGGTCACCGGGCAGGGCTGGGTGGCGCTGCTCTTTGCCGCCGGAGCGGTCCTGGCCATCGTCTCCATCGTGATCACCGTGCTCTACGGGCAGACCCGCATCCTGGTGGCGATGAGCCGCGACGGCATGGTGCCGGCGGTCTTCGGCCGCATCTCCCCGCGCAACGGGGCACCGGTGGCCGGCACCTGGATCACCGGCGGAGCCGTGGCCCTGGTCGCGGGCCTGGTGCCGCTGGGCCAGCTGGCCGACGCGACGTCCATCGGCACGCTCTTCGCGTTCTCGCTGGTGTCCCTGGCGGTGATCATCCTGCGCCGCACCCAGCCGGAGCTGCCGCGCACCTTCAAGGTGCCGCTCTACCCGCTGACCCCGATCCTGGCGATCCTGTTCTGCGGGTACCTGATGGCCAACCTCGGGGTGACCACCTGGGTGGTCTTCGGGGTGTGGATGGTCGTCGGCGCGGCAATCTACCTGGGCTACGGGCGCCGGCACTCGAAGCTCGCCGCAGGCTGGGACGGCTTCCGGAAGTAGACGCCGCGCACACGCCGCTGCCCGGGCACCGATTCACGCTGCCCGGGCACCGATTCACGGTGCCCGGGCAGCGGCGTTTCTAGTGGGTTCCTGCCGCCCCTAGCCGGAGTTTCCCGGCCTCGGCACGCCGCCGGGGGCCGTCAGGGCCACGGCACCGCGCACCGCCAGCACCCCGGCCAGCAGCGTCAGCAGGATGATGCCCACCGAGATCGGGGCGACGATGACGGCCATGCCCGCCAGCGGGAAGACCAGCACGCCGCTGACGATGACCGCTCCGGCCCCCACCCCGATGACCGGGGCCATCACGGAGCCGACGCGTGCCTTTTCCATGGTGGCCCGTTCCAGGCCCAGCCGGTGGAGTCCGGAGTACAGGTCGGCCCGATCCAGGGTGGCAGCGGCCTGGGTGATGGCCGTGGAGCAGGCCACCGAGATGAACGAGGCGACCAAGGTGATCAGCACGCCGGTCATCACGTCGGCGGCCAGCAACGCGTCCGGGCTGCCGGGGTCGGACCCGGCACCCGCCGTATTCATCAGCGCCGCGCCGCTGCCGCCGACGACCGCGACGAAGCTGGTCATCGCGACGCCGGAGACCTGCCGCCAGGCCTGCGCCGGGTTTTCCAGGATCATCCGGGCGGCCAGCAGGTCGGCCGGGGCTTCGGCCTTCCTGAGCTTGGCGTTGCCGATGACCTTCACGGCCCACGGGCCCACCAGGTTCAGCGCGCCCAGGCCCAGCGCGAAGCCGCCGAGCAACACGGCAAGGATGACGGCCAGGGACGGGAAGGCCGAGAGCATCGAAAAGGCCAGGGACACCAGCGCGATCAGGGCCGCGACGACCACCGCGCGGATCCAGCGCGGCTTCGGGGTGGTGGTGCGGTTGCGCACGCCCAGCGGGGAGACGATGACCTTGCGCAGGCCCACCGCCGCCGAGATCGCGGCGATGAGCGCCACGGCCGCCACCACCAGGGCGACGATCCCCGGGGCCAGCCACATCGCGGACCCGATGGCCGAGCCCTGGAAATGCACCGTACCGACCGCCGGAGCGGCGGCGGCGTAGAGCAGCACCCCGCCCAGGGCCCCGGCCAGGGCGGTGGCGCTGGATTCGAGGATGGTGATGCCCACGACCAGCGACGGGGTGCCTCCGAGCAGGCGGACGGTGGACAGCCGGGTGTCCTGGCTGCGGGCCGAGAGCCGGGCGGCGGCCGCGCCGAGCACAGCCAACGGAACCAGCAGCAGCACCACCGCGAGCCCGGCCAGCATCAGGTACATGCCGGTCAACTCGTTGTCCACGCGGGTGAAGGACAGCGCGCCGGCGGTGACGGTGAGCACCAGCGCGGAGACCAGGGCGTAGGCCCCCATGGTCAGCAGCAGCGGGGCGCGGCGCCCGCGGCCGGGCCGGCCCAGCATCCAGGCCAGGGACAGCGCGCTCATCACTTGGCCGTTCCCGGGATCGCGGTTCGCGGGCTTCCGGCGGCGGGGGCCGGATCGTGCCCGGCAAGTATGCGTCCGTCGCGCAGCCGGATGGTCCGGTCGCAGCGTGCGGCAACCTCGGCATCGTGGGTCACCATGACCAGGGTGTTCCCGCGTCCGACGGTGGAATCCATCAGGATCGCCAGGACCTCGGCCCCGGTGCCCGAATCCAGTGCGCCGGTCGGTTCGTCGGCAAAGGTCACCTGCGCGCCGGTGACCTGGGCGCGGGCAATGGCCACGCGCTGGGCCTGCCCGCCGGACAGCTGGCCGATGCGGCGTTCCTCCAGGCCGCCAAGTCCCAGCGCTGCCAGCCATTCGGCGGCCCGGGGCATCGCGGCGGCGCGCGGGGTCCCGTTGACCATCAGTGCCAGCGCCACGTTTTCCACGGCGGTGAGCTCCGGGATCAACAGCCCGGACTGGAAGACGAAGCCGAAGGACCCGCGGCGCAGCGCGGAGCGTTCGGTTTCCCCCAGCGAGGTGACCTCCCGCGCCGCGCCGTTGGCCGGGGTGAAGAGCACCGAGCCGGAGTCCGGGCGTTCGATGCCGGCCAGCGTGTGCAGCAGCGTGGACTTGCCGGAGCCCGAGGGACCCATGATGGCCACCGACTCTCCGGCGCGGATGTCCAGGTCCACGCCGTCGAGCGCCAGGGTCGATCCATAGGCGCGGCGCAGGGCCCGGGCGGAGAGCACGGGCGCCGGCGAGGGGTGGACCGCCAGGTCGGCGGCGGGGTGGGGTGCGGGATTTGCGTCGATCATGCCACCAGTTTTTCAAGGCCGCGACCGCGGGGCATCGGAGCAGGTGATGAGTTGTCGGGCGCGCCTCTCCTACCCAGGGCGGAGACCGCATGTGGAGACCGGGGGCGGGCGGGGCTAGAGCGGCGGCTGCCCCGGGCCGGCCGGATCGGGGCGGCCGCGGCGCAAGGGAATGGCGCATGCGGCGGCCAACGCCGCCATGCAGGCAGCGTAGACCAGGTTGTTCACGGCGAAATCCACGCGTTCGCGCGGGGTGGGCGGGGACGGCAAAAAGAACTTCGGACCGATAACCGCCAAGAGCGGAATGTGCCCGGCAACGACGGTGCCCGCCGCGATCCGTGCCCAGAGCGGACCGCGGCCGGCCAACACCATGCCGCCGGCCATGCCCAGCAAGGGGGTTGCGATGGCGTTGGATCCCTCCCCCGTTTCAATGAGCTTGCGCATGATCCCGGGCAGCGGCAGGGTGCAGGCCGTGAAAACCAGCGGGCTGGCCGAATACAAGTCGAGGTTTCGCCCCGGGTTCGCCGCCCGCAGCTCGGCGCTGTGTGCCAGCAACGCGCCGGTGGCCGCCCCGGGAAGCATGATCCCCAGCATGGTGTTCCGGACGTTGATCCGCGAGCCGTCGGCGACGAGGTGCTTCATGTAGATGCGCATCGTTGCCGACCATGCCAGTCCGGCGGCTGCTCCCGTGATGGTGCTTCTCATCGTCCCTCGCCCCGTTCAATTGGTGTTGGGTCAGATGATCCTCCCGGGATCCCTGCGGCGCAACGGGTGGCCCGCGGGAATCGAATGGGTCCGGCATCGGTTGTACCCGGTAATGGAACTCGTGCTCTACACCTCCGCCTTCTGCGCACCCTGCGTGCGTGCCCGTTCCGTCCTCGGGAACGCCGAAAAGCTGCTGCCGCAGGCGCGCTTCCGGGAAGTGGACGTGCCCTCGAACCTCGAGGAGTCCGAGTCCGCCGGCATCCTCTCGACCCCCACGCTGGTGGTGCTCCGCGAGGGCACCGAGGTGTTCCGGGCCTCCGGGGTGCCCAGCGTGCAGCAGGTGCTGGCCGCCGCCGCGCTGGCCCTGGA
>NZ_JAHRED010000008.1 GCF_019084045.1 Paeniglutamicibacter quisquiliarum | reverse complement strand
TGAGGACCGTGGCGGCGATGATCGCCGTGAAGGCGGTTTCAAGCCTCGTGAAGATCGCGGCGGCTTCAAGCCCCGCGAGGACCGTGGCGGATTCCGTGGCGGCGACGATCGCCGTGAAGGCGGTTTCAAGCCCCGCGAGGACCGTGGCGGTTTCAAGCCCCGCGAGGACCGTGGCGGTTTCAAGCCCCGCGAGGATCGTGGCGGTTTCAAGCCTCGTGAAGATCGCGGCGGCTTCAAGCCTCGCGAGGACCGTGGTGGATTCCGTGGCGGCGACGATCGCCGTGAAGGCGGCTTCAAGCCCCGTGAAGATCGTGGCGGTTTCAAGCCCCGCGAAGACCGCGGCGGATTCAAGCCCCGCGCCGAGAGCAGCACCGCTGACCTCGAGGCACAGCGCGACGAAGCGATCCGTCGCACTCACAACCCTGCCGACCTTCGCAGCTCCAACAGCCCGGAACGCGGACGTTCACCGGAAATTGATGACGATGTAACTGGCAAGGAACTGGACCGCATCACCCGTGCGGAACTGCGTTACCTTGACGACGTCAACAACGAATGGGTGTCCAAGCACCTGGTCATGGCCGGCCGCTTGATCGATATCGATCCGCAGCTTGCCTACGAGCACACCATCGCAGCTTCCCGTCGTGGCGGCCGCGTTGCAGTTGTTCGCGAAGCCGTCGGCCTCGCCGCATACGCTGCCGGCGAGTTCGCCGAAGCACTGCGCGAATTCCGCACCCACCGCCGCATCAGCGGCAACAACCTGCACCTGCCCTTGATCGCGGATTCCGAACGTGGAATCGGTCGTCCGGAAAAGGCCCTGGAAATTGCCCACAGCGAGGTCATCGAGACCTTGGATACCAATGGCAAGGTCGAAATGGCCATGGTCGCTTCCGGTGCCCAGAACGACTTGGGCAACCTCGAGGCAGCCTTGGCTGAACTCGAGATCCCGCAGCTGGACCTGAACCGCGCGTTCAGCTACAGCCCGCGTCTCTTCTCGGCCTACGCCGATGCCCTGGAAAACCTGGGCCGCAATGAAGAAGCAGCGACCTGGCGCAAGCAGATCTCCGTGGCCGAGGAAGCTCTTGGCACCGGAGAGTTCGCCGAACCGGACATCATCGACCTCGGCGAAGACGATGAAACCGATGCGCGCCGCCCGCGTGCCCGCGACATCGTCGACTCGGAAACACCTTCCTCGGAAGACAGCGACGAATCCTCGGAAGATGCAGTAGAAGAGGGAATCTCCGACGAAGACGCCGTCGACGTTGTCGATGCCTCCTCGCTGGAGGAAGTGGCCGAGGAATCGAACCCGGAACTCGATGAAGAGGCCCCGGCCGTCATCGAGACCAACGGAACGTCCCCGGTCATCGACCAGGACGAAAACGACGAAAAGTAGGAACTCGATTCATCCATGCTGATCTCAGGTTATGACGCGCTGCTCGCCGATCTCGACGGCGTCGTCTATGCCGGCAACGGTGCAATTCCCAAGGCCATCGATGCCTTGAACCGATTGCAGGACCACTCGGTCGTCCTGGCGTACATCACGAACAACGCCTCACGATCGCCGGGTGCCGTTGCGGCGCACCTGATTCAGCTGGGCGCTCCCGCGTCTGCCGAGCAAGTATTTGGCTCGGCGGACGCGGGGGCCGAACTCCTTGCCCAAAAACTGCCCCAGGGTTCCAAGGTCCTGGTGGTGGGCAGCTCCTACCTACGCGACTGCGTCAGTTCCTTCGGAATGGAAATCGTAGCCAGCCACCTGGATGTGCCCCAAGGGGTCATCCAGGGTTTCGACCCCTCGATTGGCTGGCGGGACCTGGCCGAAGCAGCCTACGCGATCCACGGTGGGGCCGTCTGGGTCGCCACCAACACCGATCGGACCATTCCGCGCGCCGAGGGCATCGCCCCGGGCAACGGATCCCTGGTTGAGGCCGTCGCCGCCGCCACAGACGCACAGCCACTGGTGGCCGGCAAGCCCGAGCCACTGCTCTTCCGCCGCGCGGCGGAAACCTTCCAGGCCACCCGCCCGCTGGTGGTGGGCGACCGGCTCGACACCGACATCCTCGGCGGCAACAACGCCGGCTACAGCACCGCGTTGGTGCTCACGGGCGTGGATTCGGTGCGTACGGCGTTGGCCGCGCGCACCGCCGAGCGCCCCGACTTCATCCTTGCCGACCTCTCCGGGCTCTACGAGACCTACCCCGTCATCGAGGTCACCGGATTCGGCATCCGCTGCGGCACGGCCCTGGCCTCGGTCAACGGCGAAACCATCACCATCGATGGCGACGAAGCGAACCTGGATTCCTGGCGTGCGGCATGCGCGGCCTGGTGGCTCGCACACCCACGACAGGAACACGCCGTGGAACCGAAGCTCAGCTTTTCCCAAATCGTCGGTAGCAAGCCATAGGCTCGAGGGTGATGATGAGCAACAACCACACACCACCTGACAACGACGGCCCCGGCGCTCCTGTGCCCGGGCCGCGTCCGGCGGCATCCACGGAATCCGGCCGGCCGACCACCGACCTCGGGGTACTGGAAACCCTGGCCTCGACGCCCGTTGCCGAACACCTGGCCATCTTCGAGGACCTGCAGGCCTCGTTGACCGCCGACCTGGATGCCACCTCGTTGGAGCAGGCATGAGCCGCCTCGACCAGGAACTGGTCACCCGGTCCCTGGCCCGTTCGCGCACCGACGCCGCCCGGCTGATCGCCGACCAGCGCGTGCGCGTCGACGGCATGATTGCCACGAAGGCCGCCAAGAACGTTGCCGAAACCTCGGCCATCACCGTCCAGGCCGCCGCGGGCGAGGAATTCGTGAGCCGGGCCGGCCACAAGCTTGCCGGCGCATTGGCCGCATTCTCCCTCATCGAGGTCGCGGGAAAGCGCTGCCTTGACGCCGGCGCGTCCACCGGCGGATTCACCGACGTATTGCTGCGCCGCGGCGCGGACCACGTCGAGGCCGTCGACGTGGGGCACGGGCAGCTCGTCCCCGAACTGCGCGCCGATGCCCGCGTCCACGTCCACGAGGGCATGAACGTGCGCTACCTGGACCCCGCAGACATCGGGGGAGAGGTGGCCCTGGTCGTGGCCGACCTGTCATTCATCTCGCTGACCCTGGTGATGGGCGCCCTGGCCGGCGCCACCGAGCAGGACGGCGACCTGGTGCTCATGGTCAAGCCCCAATTCGAAATCGGCCGCGAACAACTCTCCCGCACCGGGGTGGTGCACAGCCCCGACCAGCGGCGCAAGGCCGTGGATGTGGTGATGGCCTCGGCACACGATGCAGGACTGGGCGTCAAGGGGCTGGCACGCAGTCCGCTGCCTGGCCAGGACGGCAATGTCGAATTCTTCCTGTGGCTGGGCAAGGACACCGGACACAATCCGGAGGCTTCCCCACAACCCCGCGTCGGGACCGACGCCTGGCCGGACGTTGACTATTCTTAGACTGGTGGCATCTGAACCGATGTCCTAACCTTCGGTCCGCCGAGGAAGGAACTCATGCGCAGGATTTTGGTCCTCACCCACACCGGACGAAACGATGCCCTTTCAGCAGCGGTTGACACCTGTTCCCGGCTGCGGGATGCCGGACTCATCCCGGTGATGCGCCGCCTGGAAATGCAGGCAGTGCGCAACACCCCGGAGGGCGAGGACATCGAGGTCGAGATCCTCGACGAAGACACCAGCCTCAAGAACATCGACCTGGGCGTGGTGCTTGGCGGGGACGGCAGCGTGCTGCGAGCCGCCGAACTTGTGCGCAACGCCGGGGTGCCGCTGCTCGGGGTGAACCTGGGGCACGTGGGGTTCCTGGCCGAAAGCGAACGCACGGCCCTGAAGGAAACCGTCCAATGGGTCGTTGAGCGCCGCTACACCGTCGAGGAACGCATGACCATCGACGTGCAGGTCTGGCTGGACAACCGCCGGATCGCCCACACCTGGGCGCTGAACGAGGCGGCGGTCGAAAAGGCCAACCGCGAACGCATGATCGAGGTGGTGATGGAGGTCGACGGCCGCCCGCTGAGCACCTTCGGCTGCGACGGCGTCGTCATGGCGACCCCCACCGGCTCCACTGCCTATGCGTTCTCCGCCGGCGGGCCGGTCGTCTGGCCCGAGGTCGAGGCCCTGGTCATGGTCCCCATCAGCGCCCACGCGCTTTTTGCCAAGCCCTTGGTCGTCGCCCCGACCTCGCTGCTGGCAATCGAGATCCTGACCCGCACCGATGCCGGAGCGGTGCTCTGGTGCGACGGCCGGCGCACCATCGAACTGCCGCCGGGGGCCCGCGTCGAAGTCACCCGCTCCACCAAGCCGGTGCGCCTGGCACGGGTGAACCAGACGCCGTTCTCCGAACGACTGGTCAACAAGTTTGAACTACCCATCCAAGGCTGGCGCGGACCCGTTGAACCCGGGGAACGCGAGACGGCCACGACCGCCCTGCCGGTCATCACCCCGGCGGTGCAGGTCATCGAGCCGCGCCACCACGCGCCCAAGCCCGAACCGGAAACCCTCGGGGACAAGGATCATCGGAGGCAACTGTGATACAGGAAATACGCATCAGCGACCTGGGTGTCATCTCCCAGGCGACCCTGCCGCTGGGCCCGGGCTTCAGCGTGGTCACCGGTGAAACCGGTGCCGGCAAGACCATGGTCATCACCGCGCTCGGGCTGCTGCTTGGGCGCCGCGCCGATGCCGGGGCCGTGCGCCACGGCGCCAAGCAGGCGGTGGCCGACGCCACGCTCGTGCTGCCGGCGACCAGCAAGGTCCTGGACCGTGCCGAGGAGGCCGGGGCGCTGGTCGAACGCTTCGATGACCAGGCCGAGCTGATCATCACCCGCACCTTGTCGGCCGAGGGACGCAGCCGTGCCTCCGTTGGCGGGAGGGCCGCCCCGGTGGGCGTGCTGGTCGAGTTGGGCGAGGACCTGATCGCGATCCACGGGCAAACCGACCAGCTGCGGCTCAAGGGGGCAGCTGCGCAACGCGCCTCGCTGGACAAGTTTGCCGGCGCCCCGCTGGCCAAGTTGCTGTCCACCTACCAGGAGACCTTCGACAAGTGGGGCAGCGCCTCCGCCGAGCTGGAGGAACTCGCGGCCGCATCCCGCGAACGCATCCGCGAGGCCGAGTCCCTGCAGGCGGCACTGGAGGAAATCGACGCCGTCGACCCGCAGCCGGCCGAAGACGCCGAGCTGAAGAACCAGTCGTTGAAGCTTTCAAACATCGAGGCGCTGCGTTCCAACGCGAACCTCGCCCACGAGTCCCTGAACACCGAGGACTACGAGGCGCCCAGCGTCATCTCGCTGGTGGAAATCGCCAGGCACGCCCTGGAACAGGTGGCCGCCGATGACGCGGACATCAAGTCCCTGGCCGAGCGGCTCGGCGAGATCGGCATCCTCGCCGCCGAGGTGTCGACCGACCTGGCCGGCTACCTCTCCGACCTGGACGCCGAGGGACCCGAACGGCTCGCGGCGCTCGAGGAGCGCCGGGCCGACCTCAACCGGCTGATCCGCAAGTACGCACCCGACATCGACGAGGTGATCGCCTGGGCCGACACCGCGCGCAAGCGGCTGGCCGAGATCCAGGGCGACGACGGCCGCATCGAGGCGCTGCGCGCCGAAACCGAGGCGCTGCGCCTTGAGGTCGCCGAGCTGGCGGCGAAGCTCTCGAAGCTGCGCGCCAAGGCCGCCAAGGACCTGGCCGCCCGCGTGACGGCCGAGCTGGCCGCCCTGGCCATGCCGGATGCGAAGTTCGTTCTCGAACTCGAAAAGCTGGCCGACCCCAACCGCTTCGGCATTGACGCCATCACCATGCTGCTCCAGCCACACGCGGGTTCCTCCCCGCGTCCCCTGGGCAAGGGGGCCTCGGGTGGCGAGCTCTCCAGGGTGATGCTGGCCATCGAGGTGGTGCTGGCGGCCGTCGACCCCGTCCCGACCTTCGTCTTCGACGAGGTGGACGCCGGCGTCGGCGGCAAGGCGGCCGTCGAGATCGGCAAGCGCCTGGCCATGCTGGCCAAGCACGTCCAGGTGATAGTTGTCACCCACCTGCCGCAGGTGGCGGCCTATGCCGACCGGCATGTGCGGGTCATCAAGTCGTCGAACGCGTTGGCCGCCGACGGCGCGGGATTCACCGCCAGCGACGTGGTGCTCCTGGACGAGGCCGAGCGGGTGCGCGAATTGGCGCGGATGCTGGCCGGCCAGGAGGATTCGTCCACGGCGCAGGCGCATGCCGAGGAGCTTCTCGGCGAGGCGCAACTGCTTGTGAGTTCGCTTTCCTGAACCCCGGATTCCGCCTGTCGGATCGAGCGAGCCTGTAGAGTCTTTCCCAACCGTCCAACAACGAAAAGGTGATAGGGTAGAACCCCGTGGTGCAACGTAATCTTTCTCGTGATTCCCGGTCGTCTGAAACGACAAAGCATATCTTCGTCACTGGTGGCGTGGCCTCTTCCCTCGGAAAGGGATTGACGGCTTCCAGCCTCGGTCACCTTCTGCGGGCACGTGGGCTCTCCGTCACCATGCAGAAGCTAGACCCGTATCTCAATGTGGATCCGGGCACAATGAACCCCTTCCAGCACGGTGAAGTCTTTGTCACCGATGACGGCGCCGAAACCGATCTCGACATCGGGCACTACGAGCGCTTCCTGGACGAAAACCTCACCGGCATGGCCAATGTGACCACCGGACAGGTCTACTCCGAGGTCATCGAGAAGGAACGCCGCGGCGACTACCTCGGCGACACCGTGCAGGTCATCCCGCACATCACCGACGAAATCAAGCGCCGCATGCGCCTGCCGGCCACCGAGCCGGGCAAGGGCAAGAAGGCCCCGGACGTGATCATCACCGAAATCGGCGGCACCGTTGGCGACATCGAGTCCCAGCCGTTCCTCGAGTCGGCCCGCCAGGTCCGCCAGGACATCGGCCGCGGCAACGTCTTCTTCGTCCACGTCTCCCTGGTGCCGTACATCGGCCCCAGCCAGGAACTGAAGACCAAGCCGACCCAGCACTCCGTGGCGGCGCTGCGCTCCATCGGCATCCAGCCCGACGCCCTGGTGATCCGCTCCGACCGGGATATCCCGGACGAGATGCGCGTGAAGATCGGCCGCACCTGCGACGTCGATCCGGAAGCAGTGATCAACTGCGCCGACGCCCCGAGCATCTACGACATCCCCGTCGTGCTGCACGCACAGGGCCTGGACGCGTACATCGTCCAGCACCTGGGCATGAAGTTCAAGGACGTGAACTGGTCCAAGTGGAACAAGCTGCTTGACGCAGTCCACAACCCCAGGCACCACCTGGAAATTGCGCTGGTCGGCAAGTACATCGACCTGCCCGACGCCTACCTCTCGGTCACCGAGGCGCTGCGCGCCGGCGGCTTCGCCAACAAGGCCAAGGTCCAGATCCGCTGGGTTCCCTCCGACGACTGCTCCACCACCGAAGGCGCCAAGAAGGCCCTGGCCGGGGTCGACGCGATCTGTGTTCCCGGGGGCTTCGGCATCCGCGGGCTCGAGGGCAAGCTCGGCGCACTGAAGTTCGCCCGCGAAACCGGACTGCCGACCCTGGGCCTGTGCCTGGGCCTGCAGTCGATGGTCATCGAGTACGCACGCAATGTCGTGGGACTGGCCGACGCCTCGTCGACCGAATTCGAGCCGAACTCCAAGCACCCGGTCATCGCCACGATGGAAGAGCAGCTGGACATCGTCGACGGCAAGGGCGACCTGGGCGGCACCATGCGCCTGGGACTCTACGACGCGACCCTCACCGAGGGCTCGGTCATCGCCGAGACCTACGGCAAGACCGCCGTCGCCGAGCGCCACCGCCACCGCTACGAGGTCAACAACGCCTACCGTGCGCAGATCGCGGAGGCCGGCTTGGTCTTCTCCGGCACCTCGCCGGACGGCAAGCTGGTCGAGTTCGTGGAACTGCCCAAGGACGTGCACCCGTACTACGTCTCCACGCAGGCCCACCCGGAGCTCTCCAGCCGTCCCACCCGCCCGCACCCGCTCTTTGCAGGGCTGGTCAAGGCCGGGTTGGCACACCAGAAGGCCGGCAAGTAGCACCATGGCAACGACAGACGGCGAGGCGCTGGGCGATTCGTTCAGCCCTCGCCGCCTGCTTAAGTCCGAGACCGTATACGACGGGCGCATCTGGGACGTAGTGCAGGACACCTTTGAATTTGCGCCCGGCGCGGCCCCGCTGGTGCGGGACTACATCGACCACCCCGGTGCCGTGGCGGTGCTCGTGCTCAACGAGGCCGACGAGGTGCTGATGATCAACCAGTACCGCCACCCCGTGCGCATGAACCTGTGGGAAATCCCCGCCGGGCTCATGGACATTGAGGGGGAGCCGCCGCACCTCGCCGCCGCACGCGAACTCGCCGAGGAAGCGGACCTCGTCGCCGAGGACTGGGCGGTCCTGGTGGACCTGTTCCTGTCCCCGGGATCCTCCTCGGAGGCGATCCGCATCTACCTGGCCCGCCATGCGCACCCGGTCCCCGACCACGAGCTCCATGAGCGCACGGACGAGGAAGCCGACATGACCCTGGCCTGGGTTCCCCTGGACGAGGCCGTCGCCGGCGTCCTGGGCGGGCGGATCCACAACCCCTCCGCGGTTGCCGGACTGCTGGCCGCCGTCGCGGCCCGCGCCGACGGCTACGCCTCGCTGCGCCCGGTCGACACCCCGTTCGAGGCCCATCCCCGGCTGCGCTCCCACGAGCCAAGGCTCTAGGGGAGGGGCGCCATGTCCCCGGACACGTTCGAGCCGGCCACCATCGGGCTTGCCGAGGTCGGTTCGGTCCCGGCCACGATCCGGCTGACACCCATCGCCCCGGCCCCGGCCCCGGCCGCCGTCGCGCCGGCTGTCGTCGCGCCCGACCCGGCGACCCTGCCCATGGGCAAGCACCTGGCGACCTACCTGCAGCACCTGGCCGTGGAACGCGGCATGGCCAAGAACACCGTCAGCGCCTACCGCCGGGACCTGTACCGATACGTGTCCTACCTGCACACCAGGGACGTGCACGAGCCCGCCCAGGTCAACCTCGGGCACCTGACTTCCTTTGCCCAGGCGGTGCGCGACGGGGCGGACGGCGCCGCCCCGCTCAGCGCCCGGTCTGCCGCCCGCACCATCGTCGCGGTGCGCGGGGTGCACAAGTTCTGGGAACTGGAGGGCCTGGCACCCACGAACCCCGCCGTCGACCTTCATCCGCCGGCCCCCGGGCGCCGGCTGCCCAAGGCGATCAGCGTCGAACAGGTCACCGCGATCCTGGACTCGGTCTCCATCGAGACCTCCGCCGGCCTGCGCGACAAGGCCATCCTCGAATTCCTCTATTCCACCGGTGCCCGCATTTCGGAGGCCGTGGGCCTGGACGTCGACGACCTGCACCTGGAACGCCCCGCCAGCGGGCCGGCGGTGGTTCGGCTCTTCGGCAAGGGCTCCAAGGAACGCATCGTGCCGCTGGGGTCCTACGCCATCGATGCGCTGAACGCCTACCTGGTCCGCGGGCGGCCCGAACTGGTGGCCAAGGGCAAGGGCACCGCGGCCCTCTTCCTGAACCAGCGCGGCGGGCGGCTCTCGCGCCAGTCCGCCTGGTCGGTGCTCACCAAGGCCGCCGAGCGCGCGGGCATTGAACAGGACGTCTCCCCGCACACCCTGCGCCATTCCTTCGCCACCCACCTGCTCGAGGGCGGCGCCGACGTGCGCGTGGTCCAGGAGCTGCTGGGCCACGCCTCGGTGACCACCACGCAGGTCTACACGCTGGTCACCGCTGACACCCTGCGAGAGATCTACGCGGCCGCCCACCCGCGGGCCAACAACTAGGGAAGGTTCCCCGCCATGCCCCAAGCGTCCGCCAAAACCCCCACCAGGGTCGTGTTGTGCCTGCCGGTGGTGAGTGGAACCGACGGCACCCGGGTGCTGCTGGGGCTGAAACAACGCGGGTTCGGTGCCGGCCGGGTCGTTGCCCCGGGCGGAAAGATCGAGCCGGGGGAGAGTCCCGAGGCCGCCGCGGTGCGCGAACTCCTCGAGGAAACCTCGCTGGTCGCCGACGCCTCGTCGCTGCTGCCCGCAGCCCGGGTCTACTTCCGCTTCCCCGCGAACCCCGACGCTGACATGGACTGCACGATCTACCTCACTTCGGCTTTCACCGGCCTTGCCCTGCCCTCGGCCGAACTTGCCCCGGAATGGCATCCGGTGGCGAACCTGCCGTTGGAGCGGATGTGGGACGATTCGGCGCTGTGGCTGGGGCGGATCCTGGCCGGCGAACGCTTCGACGCCATGGTGCGGCTTGCCCCCGACAACGAATCGGTGGACCGTTTTTCCACCGTCAACTGGCCGGGAAACGGAATTCCCGACCTTGATGCAACCGAAGCCGACTTCCCGGACATTACCTAGGCATGAGGGTGCACCCGAACCCGGGTGCCGTGAGGGGGAGGGAACCCATGGGAGCGAGAACCGCGTTGCATGTGGAAGAACTGCACCGGCAGTACTCCCAGCGCGTTTACGGATACGTGTACCGGCGCACCAGCGATGTGCAGTCCGCCCAGCAGATCACCAACGACGTTTTCCGCATCGCCTGGCAGCACCAAAAGGAGCCGTCGGAAGATGCGTTGCCGTGGCTGCTGGTGACGGCGCGGAACCTGGTCGCCAATGAGTACAGGGCCCAACGCCGCCAACGCAGCCTCATCGAGAAGCTGGGCAGCAGCGAACTGGCCCGCCGCCCGCAGCCGGAGAACGATCCCGGCGCCGCGGTCCGCGAAGTCCTGAACACCTTGCGCCCGCAGGAACGCGAAATCCTCATGCTCGCCTATTGGGATTCCCTGAGCCTGAATGAAATCTCGACGATCCTCAGATGCTCGCCCGATTCGGCCAAGTCCCGGCTCTTCAGGGCGCGCAAGGCCTTCTCGAAGAAGGCCCCCAACCAGATGTTGAAGGGTGGAACCTCAAATGGACAACATTGAACAGCTCCTTCGAGACGCCGACCCCCGCATGCACCGAGACTCCGGCGGGCCGCTGCCCCTTGACCTCGACGAGCCTGGCCCGGTATTCGCCCAACAGCCGGTGCACAAGAGCGCCAGGCAGCGGCGTTCGTGGGTCCCCGTGGCCTTGGGTGCCATGGTCACCGCCGCCGCGGTGGCGGCGGTCGTCGTCTGGTCGCCGTGGAACGCCCCGCTTCCGGACCCGCTCCCGGCCATCACACCCACGCCGAGCCCCACAGCCCCCGCGCCCTCGGGGACCGGCACGGCCGATCCGACCTCGCGGCCGGAATCACTGCAGCTGCCCAACGGGCTGTTCCCCGCCTACGACGGCGCGCACTTCGCCGACGACGCGGCGTGCCGGGCGCTGTCCCTCCCCGAAATGCAATTCGCCGACGTCAACGGCAAGCTCAGCAATCCGGGCCTCGAGGCCGAGGCCTTCGCGCTCATCGGCTGTCTGGACGGATTTGCCGCCTTCACGCCGTCGGAGCAGTACCGCACCGAGCTCATGGTCGACGACGTGGCCGCCGGCATGCTGATTGCCAAGTGGAATCCCGAAGCCGGGCACTGGGCCAGTTCGCCCGTGAAGCTCGCCGAGGACGGCGTGGAAGTGCATCAGGAATACCTTAGCTGGCCCCTGCTGCGTGGCTACACCTACGAGGCGGATGAGACTGCCGAGCAGCGCATGAACCGGGCCATCAAGGACAAGGGCATTCCCGCAGAAGTCGCCGAGACCCTCTTCGGGCCGAACGAGCCGTCGTGGATGGAGACCGAGACCGGTGCCGAACGCATCACCTACGACAACACGCTCCTGGAGGTCACCCACCCGTCGTGGGACATGTACGAGATCATGCGAGACCAGAACGGCAAGGTGCTTGAGTCGGCCGTCGCGGATCCGAGGGAGGCTTCCGTCTACCAGCTGATGTTTTTCGATTCGCACGGAAAGGCGGTCTTCAACCTGGGGTTGTTCACCGATGACCGCGCGGGCCAGGACGAATCTGAAACCTGCGACGACCCCTCGGGGACATACACGCTGCATGGCCTGAGCCCGACCTCCGTGGCGGTGGACGAAGGGAAGCTGGCCTTGGGCCTGGTCACCGAAACCGACGTCTTCGGGATCGAGCGCTCCACGGTTTCGCTGGTTCCGGCCGACAGCGCCACGGAGGGAAGGCTGTGCGACCTGGCCACGTCCTTCCACCTGGACGGGAAGATGCTCCAGTCCGAGGCCTGGACCGGCTACCTGGGGTTCAAGGACGCGACGGAACGGACCGCCTACCTGCAGTCCAGCGAGTACCTTCGGGCCCGTGAGGTGGCCGCCTCGCTCGAGATTAGGTAGGGGGCGTTGGCTCCGGGGGATCCGTCCGAATAGCCGGGCGGATCCCCCGGACGGTGGTGAACGGCCTGCCGCCGGCATCCCGATCGCCCCCTTGTACCGCCCCGGTCGATAACGGTCTGGTAATGCCCGGCGGTCCATGCTATTGCTGAGGTATCCACCGCACAGCACCTGACAGGAGCGGATCAATGGCATTGCTGACGGCCCGGGGAACGGGCCCCGAGGGGGACGGCGCGGCCCGGGCCGCCCTTCCGGCGGGAATCGACCCGCAGGCGCTCAAGCCCCATCTGGTCAACCTCTCGGACGGCCGCTTCTCCAGCGGCGGACAATTGCGCACCACCCCGGAGGACATCCAGGCGATCTTCGCGCGCCACCTGCCCGAATTCGTCGCCGCCAACGGCGGCCGCGACGTGCCCCTGCTCTTCTGGGCCCACGGCGGCCTCGTGGATGAAAACTCGGGCATCGCCGGGGCCGCGCGGCAGATCCCGTGGTTGCTGGCCAACGGGGTCTACCCGATCTTCTTCATCTGGGAAACCGGGCTCTTCGACGCCATCGAGACCCTGCTCGGCGCCGCCCCGCGCGAGGCGGCCCTCGGCGCCCCGGCCGAGCGCGGCTTCCTGCAGGACGCCTGGAACAAGGCCTTCGAACTGCTTGCCAGGCCCGTGGGACCCAAGATCTGGGGCCAGATGAAGCTCAGCGCCGCCCAATCCGTGGCAGACGACGGCGGTGCCCTGTACGTGGCCCGGGCGCTGGCCGAATTCGTGGACGGCAACCCGCAGGCGGTCCAGCTGCACGCGGCGGGGCACTCGGCCGGGTCCATCTTCCATTCCCACTTCCTGCCGGCCTACGCGGGGCTTGATGCCGGCAAGGGATTCTCCACCCTGAACCTGCTGGCCCCGGCCATCACCGCCGAGGACTTCAAGGCGCGGCTGCTGCCGCTGCTGGGCGCCGCCAACGGGGTCGACCACCTGGGCATGTTCTCCATGAACCGGGAGCTGGAGGAAGAGGACAACGTCATCGGCGTCTACCGCCGCTCGCTTCTGTGCCTGATCCGCGCCTCGCTGGAGGTCGACCCCAACACCCCGCTCCTGGGCCTGGCCGAATCGGTGGCCGCCGACGACCAGCTGACCCGGCTCTTCGCCTCCGACCGGGCCGACGCGACCTGGTCGATAGCCGGCGGCGGCCCGAAAGCCGGGCGCAGTGCCGCGACCTCCCATGGTTCCTTCGACAACGACCCCGACACCATGACCAGCGTGCTGTGCCGGGTGCTGGGCCGCGAGGATGTCATCGGCTACGACGCCGCCCGGCCGGTGCCGGTGCCGGCGCCCGCGGCCGCCATGCACCCGGCACCGGCGCTCGCGGTGCCGCCCGCCCCGGTCCTGGCCCGGCCCGGGACGGGCGGGGACCGGTACGCCCTGTGCGTGGGCATCAACGACTTCCAGAACCTGCCCCGGGGCTCGTGGCTCAACGGCTGCGTGAACGACGCCAACGACTTTGCGCAGATGCTGGGGGCCGGATACGGATTCGCCGACGGCCAGATCGAGGTGCTCACCGACGGCGCGGCCACCAAGGCGGCGGTCATGGGCAGGCTGGGCGAGGCCATGGACCGGGCGGCGGCCGACGGGCTCAAGCACCTGGTCTTCACCTTCTCCAGCCACGGGACCCAGATCCCCGACGCCTCGGGCGACGAGGCGGACCAGGCCGACGAGGCCTTTGCCACCTACGACCTGGACCAGGCGGGGGACCAGTGGGATCCCGCCACCCTGATCTCCGACGACGAGCTGCACGACCTCATTTCCCGGGCCGGGCCCGGGGTGCTGGTGGAGGTCGTCCTTGACACCTGCCACAGCGGCGACGGGCTTAAGGCGCTGGACCTGCTGCCCGGACGCCGCCCGCGGTTCGTGCCCCCGCCCACGCCGATCGGCCTGGAACGGACCGCGACGGCGGATCCGCGGGCCTTCCGCGACCTGGTGTCGCGCTCGGCACGGGGAACCCGCCCGGTGCTGCTGGCAGGCTGCCGCTCCGACCAGACCTCTGCCGATGCGGTGTTCGACGGACGCTACAACGGCGCGTTCACCTACTACCTGCTCGGGGAACTGCGCACCGACCCCACCCGCAGCCGCCGGTCGATACTCGCCGCGGTCACCAAGTCGCTGGCCAAGGGCCGCTTTGACCAGCGCGCCCAGCTTGAGGGGCCGGCCGCAGCCAAGGACTCTCCGTGGGGGAGCGCCTTCGCCGGCGCGGCCAGGTGAGGCGATGCACGTCCTGCCGCCGCATCGCGCCGGGGACCTGAGCTCGCTGACGGTGCTTGCCCAGGGACCGCATTCACTGGATTCCGCGGGTCTGCTGATGACCCACACCCTGCGTGTTCCCAGCGAACGGCTGCTCACCGGCCCGTTGGGCGCGCGCCTGGAGGTGGTGGTGCTGGGTCCGCGGGGCCGGAGGGAAAACCAGGTTCTGGGAAACGGCCAATGGGGGGCGGAGGACATCGGGCCACGGCCGGATCCGTCCCGGCTGCCGACCGACCGCCGCTTCCTGGCCCAGCAGGCCTACGCGGTGGCGGCACACACCCTGGCCTCGTTCGAGAGGGCGCTGGGGCGGCGAATGGGCTGGGCCGGCGGGGCCAGGCTGAAACTGTACGCCAATGACCGGATCGACTACCGCAACACCGGCTACACCCGGCCCGACTGTTCCATCCGGTTCGGCATGATCGAGGATTCGCGGCACCGGACCAAGCTCCCGCTGGTGCTGTACCGGGACCTGGTGGCCCACGAGGTCACCCATGCGGTTGTCGACGGGTACCGCCCGCGCTGGGGAGATGCGCTGGCCGGCGCCGACCAGCTGGCGCTGCACGAGGCGCTGGCCGACCTGCTGGCCATGCTGGGGGTGTTCACCGCAGAACCCGTGGTGGAAAAGATCATTGCCGGGGAACTTGCAGCCTGCGGGGGAACCCTGGAATCCATCGATTCGACGCTGCTGGCCTCGGGGCTCTTCCGCTTCGCCGACAACCTGTTCAGCCACGGCCGGTCCGCCCGCGATCCGCTGACCGGCGACCTGCCCCGGGACTGGCGCGAGGACGTGGAACCGCACCGCCGGGCCGCCGGCGTCGTTCGCGCGGTGTTGGGAACCGTGCTGCGTTTGTGGCGGGCCGAGCTGGGACGCCCCGGGCGGCGGTCCAGCGTCCACCAGGTGGCGGCCGCGGGAGCCCGGATCGGTGAGCGGGTTCTGAACATGCTGTTGCGCGGCCTGGCCTACATGGCCCCGGTGGATGTGGGCTGGGAGGATTTGCTGCGCGGAATCCTGGCCGCCGACGCGGTGGTGGTCCCGCAGGACGGGCGCAACTACCGCGGCACCCTGCGCGCCTGCTTTGCGGAGGTCGGAATCGTCACCGGCCCGGAACGGGCACTGGACGGGATCTCGGCCCTGCAGGACCTGAACTACCCGGTCCGGCTCTCCGCCCTGGGTTCCGACCCCGACGAGGTGCTGCGCTTCATCTGGGACAACCCCGCGCTGCTGGACGCGGCGAAACTGGATCCGGCCGCCAAGATCACCATCGACAGGGTGCGCCCCAGCCTGCGGATCAGCCCCGACGGCTTCGCCGTTTCCGAGATCGGGGCCTCCTTCGTCCAGGAACTGCGCCTGGCCCGGTCCGAGGCCGCGAGGCTGGGCCTGCGCACCACATCCGCGGTGGTGTTGCGCGGCGGGGGCCTGTTGCGCTTCGACGAGGGCGGACGCCTGTGTTTTGCCGCGTTGAAGCCGCTGCTTGATGCGGGGAGGCAGCAGGAACTGCTCGACCGGGCCGACGAGGCCCGAAGCGCCGCCCAGCGCATCGGTGCCTCGATGTTTCATCCACCGGCGGCAGCGGGGCCTCCTTCAGCTTGATCCGCAACACCGGCGAGGGAGCATTCAGGCGCATGGCCCCGGGCACGGAAAAGGCCGCCCGGGGGAGCACCATGTCTCCCGCCAGGCGGCCATTTACGTTGGCTCAGAGCGCGCGCTGCTCCGGGCCGTTGTACTCGGACAACGGGCGGATCAACGCGTTGGCCGCGCGCTGTTCCATCACGTGAGCGGTCCAGCCGGTGATGCGCGAGGCAATGAAGATCGGCGTGAACATGTCGGTGTCGAAGCCCATCAGGTGGTACGTCGGGCCGGCCGGGTAGTCGAGGTTGGGCTTGATGCCCTTGGCCTCGTCCATCGCGGCCTCCAGGCCGTCGTAGAGCCCCAGCATCTCGCTGCGGCCGTAATAGGCGATCATCTTGTCCAGCGCGGCCTTCATGGTCGGCACGCGGGAGTCGCCGTGCTTGTAGACGCGGTGCCCGAAGCCCATGACCTTCTTCTTGGCTGCCAGGGCGTCTTCCATCCAGGCCTTGGCGCGTGCCGCGGCATCCTCCCGGGACTCGTTCTTGTCGATACCGATTTCCTGGAAGGTGTGCATGACGGCCTCGTTGGCTCCGCCGTGCAGCGGTCCCTTGAGCGCGCCGATGGCCGCGGTGACGGCCGAATGCAGGTCCGAAAGCGTGGAGGTCACCACGCGTGCGGTGAACGTGGAGGCGTTGAAGGAGTGCTCCGCGTAGAGCACCATGGACACGCGGAACGCGTCGACCACCTCGGGGGCGGCCTCCTCGCCGAAGGTCATCCACAGGAAGTTCTGCGAGTAGTCCAGGTCCTCGCGCGGCTCGATGACGCCCAGGCCGCGGCGGCGGCGCTGGTCGTAGGCGACCACCGCCGGGAACGCGGCAAAGAGTTCCTTGGCCTTGATCAGCTCGGCCTCCGGGGATGAATCCCCGGCCAGGGCGTGGTTTGCCCCAACGACCGAGACCGCGGTGCGGGCCACGTCCATTGGATGGCAATCCAGCGGCAGCAGGTCGATGGCGGCCTTGACGTTGGAGGCCAGCGCGCGCCCGGCGCGCTCGGCGGCCACGAAGTCGGTGAGCTCGATTTCGCTGGGCAGCTCGCCGTTCCACAGGAGCAGCGCCACTTCCTCGAAGCTTTTGCCGGCCGCCAGGTCCTGGACCGGGTATCCACGGTAAAGCAGCGAATTCGTGTCCGGGTTGACCTTGGAAACGGCCGTGTAGTCGACAACGACCCCGGCGAGGCCCTTCTTGATCTCAGTTTCAGTCATCACTTCGCTCCTGATTCCTACAGATTCGCGTTATTTGTGTGGATATCCAGATCCGGGACCTGGAAATTGAAGATCCCGTTGTCAAAGCGGTTGTACGCCTCGTAGTCAACCAGTTCGTACAGACGCGCACGCGTCAACATTGAATCTACCCGAGACTCCTGGGATCCGTCGGCAGCAATCGCATCCAGCACGCGCTCGGCCTCGCCCATGGCGCTGCGCAGCAGGGTCACCGGGTAGATGACCATGGCCACGCCGGTGGCCGCAAGCTGTTGGCGGGTGAAAAGCTCGGACTTGCCGAACTCCGTCATGTTCGCCAGCACCGGGACATCCACGGCCGCGCACACCGCCTCGAACTCGGAGAGGTCCTTCATGGCCTCGGGGAAGATGGCATCGGCGCCGGCATCCACCAGTGCCTTGGCCCGGTCGACGACGGCTCCCAGGCCCTCGACGCCGCGCACGTCGGTGCGCGCCATGATCAGGAAGTTCGGGTCGCGCCGCGCGTCGGCTGCGGCGGCAATGCGCTTGACCATGGTGTCCAGGTCGACGACGTTCTTGCCGTCCAGGTGGCCGCAGCGCTTGGGGTTGAACTGGTCCTCGATGTGGCAGCCGGCCAGCCCGGCATGCTCGAGTTCCTGGATGGTGCGGGCCACGTTCATGGGCTCGCCGAAGCCGGTGTCGGCATCGACCAGGGCCGGCAGGTCGGTCATCCGGGCGATCTGCCCGGCGCGGGTGGCCACCTCGGTGAGCGTGGTCAGCCCGATGTCCGGCAGCCCCAGGTCGTTGGCCAGCACGGCGCCGGAGATGTAGACGCCGTCAAAGCCCTTTTCCTCGATCAACCGGGCCGAGAGCGGGTTGAAGGCCCCGGGGAACTGGCGCGCGGTGCCCGGAACGAGCATCTCGCGCAGGGCCGCGCGCTTCTGCTCGGGGGTGACGTTGGAGTACAACATTAGAACAATCCCTTCGGGGCGGCGGCGAGGTCGATGACGCCCGGTGCCGCAACGATGTTCAGCGCATCGAGCTCTCCGGCTCCCAGCTTCTCCAGGTTCTCGGCCGCGGCGATGAAGCGGTCGATTTCGTCGTCCTCCACCAATCCGGCGGCCAGGGTGCGGAACTTGTTGATGTACTGCTCGCGGGCGAACGGGCGGGCGCCGAGCGGGTGGGCGTCGGCGACGGCGATCTGGTCGGTGATCACGGTGCCGTCGGCCAGGGTGATTTCCACCGACCCGCCGAAGGCCTTCTCGTTGATGTCCAGCGAGTGGTAGCGGCGGGTCCACTCCGGGTCTTCCTCGGTGGTGACCTTGTTCCACAGCTCGATGGTGTCGGGGCGGCCGGCGCGCTCCGGGGAGTACGAATCCACGTGGTGCCAGGTGCCGTCCTGCAGGGCGACGGTGAAGATGTACGGGATCGAGTGGTCAAGGGTCTCGCGCGATGCCGTCGGATCGTACTTCTGCGGGTCGTTGGCGCCCGAGCCGATCACGTAGTGGGTGTGGTGGCTGGTCTTGATGAGCACCGAGGCGACGTTCTTGGCGTCGGCTGCCTCCGGGTGCTCGCGGTTCAGCTTGCGGGCCAGATCGATCCAGGCCTGGGCCTGGTACTCGGCGGAGTGCTCCTTGGTGTAGGTGTCAAGGATGGCGCGCTTGGCCTCGCCTGCCTCGGGCAGCGGCACCTCGTAGGCGGCGTCCTTGCCATCGAGCATCCAGGCGATCACGCCGTCCTCGCCCTCGTAGATCGGCACCGGGGAGGTCTGGCCGCGCATCGCGCGGTCTGCCGCCTCGACGGCCATCTTGCCGGCGAATGCCGGGGCGTGGGCCTTCCAGGTGGAGATTTCGCCCTTGCGCGACTGGCGGGTTGCGGTGGTGGTGTGCAGGCCCTGGCCGACGGCCTGGAAGATGGTCTCGACATCCAGGCCCAGCAGGGTGCCGATGCCGGCGGAGGCCGACGGGCCCAGGTGCGCCACGTGGTCGATCTTGTGCTTGTGCAGGCAGATGGCCTTGACCAGGTCGACCTGGATCTCGTAGCCGGTGGCGATGCCGCGGATCAGGTCCTTGCCCGAGGCGCCGGTGTGCTGGGCGACGGCCAGGATCGGCGGGATGTTGTCGCCCGGGTGGGAGTACTCCGCGGAGAGGAAGGTGTCGTGGTAGTCGAGCTCGCGCACGGCCACGCCGTTGGCCCAGGCCGCCCACTCGGGGGAGACCTTCTCGGTGATGCCGAAGACGGAGGCGCCCTTGCCGCCGGTGGACGGGGCGTGGGTCAGGGCCTGGGCGCGGGCGGCGACAATGGGGCCGCGGTTCAGCGAGGCAATGGCAACGGAGGCGTTGTCGATGATGCGGTTGATGATCATCTCGGTGACCTCGGCGGTGACCGCTACGGGGTCGGCGGCGACTGTGGCGATCTTGTGCGCGAGCTGGTCCTCGCGGGCAAGGTTTTCTTCACTGCGGTAGACGCGTACTGGGTGGTTGATCATTTAGGTGTCCTCTCTGGAACCGGCATGGTTTTTGATGTGTTCAAGACTGTGGTGAAGGTGCAACTGCGTGGCCGCCGCGGCGACCTCCGGGTTTTGTGCGGCGATGGCCTCTGCGATTGCTGCATGTTCGAGGGCCGAGGTTGCCAGGCGTTCGGGGTCGTCCTGGGCCAGGCGGCGGACCCTGGCCAGGTGCACCCGCAGGGAGCGCAGGGCCTGCTCGATATAGGGGTTGGCCACTGCCGCATCGATGCTACGGTCAAGTTCGCCGGCGAGCCGGTAGTAGGCCTCGCGGGTTTCCGGGTCGGTGGAGCGTCCAGCTTCCATGAAGCGGGAGCGCAGCGCGGCAAAGACCGCGGGCTCCGCGTTTCGCGCGGCAATGCGGGCAGATTCGACCTCAAGGGCCCGGCGCAAGGCAAAGAGGTCATCGACGTGCTCGTGGGAGACGTCGGAGACGACAGTGCCGCGGCCGCGCTGCTGCACAGCCAGGCCGTCGGCGACCAGTCGCGCCAGTGCCTCGCGCAGCGGGGTCCGTGAAACACCCAAGCGTTCGGCCTGTTCCACTTCGCCCAGCACGGCACCGGGACGCAACCGCCATTCGACGATGTCGGTTCGCAGTGCCTCGTAGGCCTTGTCGCTTGCCCTCATGCCACCAATTGTATACAGAAAACCCGAGAAGTCACGTAATCGATGGAAATTGGTTCGAAAACTTTGGGGTTGTGTATACATTGATCTTGAAAATGTGTGGCGACAGTCATATGCTCGGTGAAGCCCGAAACAAGCACGCGACACGAATGGATGGACGGTTCGCATGGCACCGACATACGCGCAGAGATTTGCCGAAGCCAAGAACGACCCCGCGGCCTTCTGGCTCAGGGAAGCGGCAACAATCGACTGGGAACGGCCTCCTGCCACGGGTTTGGATGCCAGCCGCGCACCGATTTACGCCTGGTACCCCGACGGGATCCTCAACGTTTGCCACAACGCCCTGGACCGCCACGTGGCCGCGGGCCGCGGGGAGAGCACCGCACTGATCTACGATTCCGCGGTGCTGGGCATCAAGGAACGCTTTAGCTACGCCCAGCTGCTGGCCAAGGTCGAGACCTTCGCCGGCGTGCTGCGGGACCAGGGGATCGGCACGGGGGACCGGGTGCTGATCTACCTGCCGATGATCCCGCAGGCGCACATCGCCATGCTGGCCTGCGCGCGCATCGGCGCGGTCCACTCGGTGGTCTTCGGCGGCTTCGCCCCCAAGGAGTTGGCGGCCCGCATCGACGACGCCGCCCCCGCCGCCATCGTCACCGCCACCGGCGGCATCGAACCCTCGCGCCGCATCGAGTACCTTCCGGCCGTCGCCGAGGCCATCGGCATGGCAAGCCACAAGATTTCCACCGTCATCGTTTCCCACCGCGAGGGCTTCGCGCACCAGCGAAGCGAGTACGCGGGCACCGACACCGCCTGGCACGACTGGGACGAGCTGGCCGCGGTGGCCGAACCCGCCGCCGCGGTTCCGGTGCCGGCCACCCACCCCCTCTACATCCTCTACACCTCGGGCACCACCGGCGCGCCCAAGGGAGTGGTGCGCGATTCCGGCGGCTACGCGGTGGCGATGGACTTCTCGATGCGCAACATCTACGGGGTGGGACCCGGCTCCACCATGCTCACGGCCTCCGACGTGGGTTGGGTGGTCGGTCACTCCTACATCGTCTACGGCCCGCTGATCGCCGGGGCCACCACCGTGCTCTACGAGGGCAAGCCGGTGGGCACCCCCGATGCCGGGGCCTTCTGGCGGCTGATCGCGGACCACAAGGTGGACACGTTCTTCACCGCCCCGACCGCGCTGCGCGCCATCCGCAAGGCCGACCCCGCGGCCGAGCTCATGGCCGGGTACGACCTGTCCAGCCTGAAAAACTTCTTCGTGGCCGGTGAGCGGCTGGACCCGGACACCTACGTGTGGGCCGGGGAAAAGCTCGGCGTGCCGGTGGTGGACAACTGGTGGCAGACCGAGACCGGCTGGCCCATCGCCGCCAACCCCGTGGGACTTGAAGTGCTGGAAATGAAGGCGGGATCGCCCACGGTCCCGGTGCCGGGCTACGACGTGCGGATCCTCGACGGGCTCGGGGCCGAGGTGGCGGCCGGCGAGGAGGGGAACATCGCCATCAAGCTGCCGCTGCCCCCGGGCACCCTGGCCACGCTGTGGGGCAACGACGCCCGCTTCATCGAGACCTACCTGGAGCACTTCCCGGGCCACTACGCCACGGGGGACTCGGGTTACCTCGACGCGGACGGCTACCTCTTTGTGATGGGCAGGACCGACGACGTCATCAACGTCTCCGGGCACCGGCTCTCCACCGGCGCCATGGAACAGGTCCTGGGCTCCCACCGGGCGGTGGCCGAATGCGCGGTCATCGGGGTGGCCGACGAACTCAAGGGCCAGCGGCCCAGCGGGTACGTGGTGCTCAAGAGCGGGGCGGCGATCTCCGAGGAGGAGCTGGCCGGGGAACTGGTCGCGATGGTGCGGGCGCACATCGGCCCGGTCGCGGACTTCCGCGAGGTCCGCATCGTGGCGGCGCTGCCCAAAACCCGCTCGGGCAAGATCCTGCGCAAGACCATGCGGCAGATCGCCGACGGCAAGCCGTACGCGGTGCCCTCCACCATCGAGGACCCCGCGGTGATCGAGGACCTGATCCCGTTCCTGCGGCCCGCGGGCTGATCCAGGGAAACGGGGCGGCCCCGCGCGCCGGCCGCGGCCTCAGTCGGTGCGCCGCCAGGTGTATTCGTACTCCGGGCGGCCCCGGGTCCCGTGCCGAGGGGCCTTGGCAACCGCCTTGGTCTCGGCCAGGTGCTCCAGGTAGCGCCGGGCCGTGACCCGCGAGAGGTCCAAGAGTTCGGAGACCTCGGTGGCCGAGAGCGCTGCGCTCGCCGAGCGCAGGGTCTCGGCGATGGCACCGAGGGTTTCGGCGATCAGCCCCTTGGGCAGCGGCGCCGGGCCCACGGAGCGCAGCGCGGCAAACGCGTTGTCGATCGACTCCTGCGAGGCCGAGGACCCAATGGTGCGCAGGTTGAGGCGGAAGTTGCGGTAGTTTTCCAGCTTCTCGGAAAACGCGGCGAAGCCGAAGGGCTTGATCAGGTACTGGGTCACGCCGGCGGAGATGGCGGTGCGCACCACGGTCAGGTCCCTGATCGCGGTGATCGCGATGATGTCCACGGTGCTGCCGCGACCGCGCACCCGCCGCGCGACGTCCAGGCCGTGCAAATCCGGCAGGTTCATGTCCAGCAGCACCAGGTCGATGGGGGTGCCCGCCGCCTGCGCCGTATCCAGGGCGGCGAAGGCCTCTTGGCCGCTGTGCGCGATGGCGTGCACCTCGAAGCCGGGGACGCGGGCGACAAACTTGGCGTGCGCGGCGGCGGTGGTGGCCTCGTCGTCAACCACGAGAACGCGGAGGTCTCTGTGCGGATCCATGTACCGGTGCTTCCTGGGGCTAGGTCGTCGGGGGTGATCGGGGCGGGCGGGCTGGCCCGGCGCGCTCAGGGGCGTGGGCGCGGCCCGGGGGAGAGCGGCAGCGTCACGGTGAAAATGGCCCCGGCATCATTATCCACTTCCAGCGACCCGCCCAGGCGCGCGACCGCCTGGCGCACCAGCGCCAGGCCCAGCCCGCGCGATCCGCTGCCCGGGGCCACCGGCTTGGAGGATACCCCCAGGCGGAAGTACTCGTCGAGCAAATCCGGGTCCACGCCCGGCCCGGAATCGGCGACCGAGACCACCACCGATTCGTCGTCGGCGGCGAAATCGGCCCAGACGCGGCGCTGCTCGGACCCGGCCGCGGCATCGAAGGCGTTGTCCAGCAGGTTCCCGGTGATGGTCACGAGGTCCCTGGCATCCAGGGCGCCGGCCGGCAGGTGCCCGGACGCGGACAGGGTCAGCGTGATGCCGCGCTCGTGGGCCTGCGCCGCCTTGCCCACCAACAGCGAGGTCAGGTAGGGCTCGTCGACGGCCTGCACGAATTCGTCGGTCAGCCGCTGGGATTCCTGCCGGTCGGCCACCGCGAACTCCAGTGCCTCGCGCTCGCGGCCCAGCTCGATGAGCGTGGCCACGGTGTGCAGCCGGTTGGCATGCTCGTGGGTCTGGGCGCGCAGCGCCTCGGTGAGCGTGGTCAGCGACTCGAGCTGCCCGGTCAGCGCCTGGACCTCGGTGTGGTCGCGCAGCGTTGCCACGGTGCCCAGCGAGGATTCCACCTGCTTGCGGCGCAGCGTCCAGCGCACCCGCGCCCCGGGATCCGAATCCGGCTGCTCGGCCTTTTGCTGGGAGATCACCAGCACCCGGTTGTTCGTCAGGTGGATCTCGTCGGTGGCGCGCCTCCCCGAGGCAAAGAGCTCGGCAACGGTTTCCGGCAGCCCCACCTGCACCACCGGCAGCGGGCGCAGCGAGCCGGCCGGGGGCAGTCCCAGCAACTGGGCGGCCTGGTCGTTGTAGAGCACCAGCCGGCCCCTGGCGTCGATGAGTACCAGGCCCTCGCGCAGCGAGTGCAGGGCGGAGAAGTAGTAGGCGTAGAGCCGGCGCAGCTCCTCCGGGCCGTAGCCCAGGGTGGCGCGGCGCAGGTAGCGGCCCAGCGCGTAGGTGAACGCGCCGCCGAGCCCCACCGCCAGCAGCCCCACCAGCAGCGTCGCCGGGATGATCGCGGCCTGGGTGATGCTGAGGGACTGCAAGGTGACGCCCACCGACACCATGGCGACCACCTCGCCGCCGGCGTCCCGGACGGGGGAGATGGCGCGCACCGAGGGGCCCAGGGTGCCGGGGTAGTCTTCCACCTCGCTGGCCCCGGCCAGGGCGCGTTCGACGCTGCCCACGTACTTGCGGCCGATCTCGCCGGCGGTGGGGTGGGTGTAGCGGGTCCGGTCGGTGTCCATGATGGTCACGAAGTCCACCTGGGCGTGCTGGAGGATCAGTGCAGCAAAGGGCTGCAGCTGCGCCGAGGGATCCGGGCCCTGCACCGCGTCGATCACGAACGGGTCGTGGGACAGGGTCTCGGCCACCGAGAGCACGCGCTTGGCGGCAAAGTCGTGGGCCTGGGCGCGGGCGTTGAGGTACCCGGCGCCGCTGACCGCCGACACCACCAGCGCCACCAGGGCCAGCTGCGCGGCGAAGATGCGCGCGGCCAGCGAATACGGCCCGCGGCCGCGCCGGGTGGCGGCGGGGGATCCCAAAACCGCTCGTGGCATGGGCGGCCTCCACTTCTCTCGGTCCTCGGGCGGCGCACATCGCGCACCTCCAAGGGTGGCACGTCAACAAGCGCGCCATGACCATTATGAACACAAGGGAGATCTCGATCACTTCGGGCCCCACCATGGATGAAGAGCTCACGGCGCGTCGAAGCGCCCGCCCCCACCGCAGCAACATCCCAGAAGGAGCCATCATGGCAACGACGCCGGCAGCTAGCGGAGTCCTGGAAAAGGACCCCATCGAGAACCAGGAACCACCGCTCAAGAAGGACCGCACCCACTGGCTGTACATCATGGTGATCGTCGCCGTGGTTGCCGGTGCCGCCATCGGCCTGCTGGCCCCGGACCTCGGCAAGGCGCTCAAGCCGCTGGGCACCGGGTTCGTCGCGCTGATCAAGATGATCATCGCCCCGGTGATCTTCTGCACCATCGTGCTGGGCATCGGCTCGATCGCCAAGGCCGCCACCGTCGGCAAGGTGGGCGGACTGGCGCTGCTCTACTTCATCACCATGTCGACCTTCGCCCTGGCCATCGGCCTGTTCGTCGGCAACCTGGTCCACCCGGGCTCCGGCCTGAAGCTGCAGCCCTACGAGGGTGCCGCCGGCGGAACCGAAAACGCGACCGTCAAGTTCCTGCTCGAACTGATCCCGGGGGACATCCCGGTGCTGCCGACCCTGGTGCTGGCACTCTTCGTGGGCTTCGCCCTGCAGTCCATGGGCAAGAGCGGCGAGCCGGTGCTCGGGGCCATCCGCCACATCCAGGCCGTGGTCTTCCGCCTGATGATGATGATCATGTGGATCGCCCCCCTTGGTGCCTTCGGCGCCATCGCCGCGGTCGTCGGCGCCACCGGCTGGGCAGCCATCGGCTCCATGGCCATCCTCATGGGTGCCTTCTACGCCACCTGCGCGCTGTTCATCGTGGTGATCCTCGGCTCGCTGCTGCGCGCCGTGACCGGCCTGAACATCTTCGCGCTGCTGAAGTACCTGGCCCGCGAGTACCTGCTGATCTTCTCCACCTCCTCCTCGGAGTCGGCCCTGCCGCGATTGATCGCCAAGATGGAGCACGTGGGCGTCTCCAAGCCGGTCGTGGGCATCACGGTTCCCACCGGCTACTCCTTCAACCTCGACGGCACCGCGATCTACCTGACCATGAGCGCGCTGTTCGTCTCCACCGCCATGGGCATGCCGATGAACATCGGCGAGCAGATCTCCCTGCTGGTCTTCATGATCGTCGCCTCCAAGGGCGCCGCCGGGGTCACCGGAGCGGGCCTGGCCACGCTGGCCGCTGGCCTGCAGTCGCACCGCCCCGAACTGCTTGACGGCATGGGCGTGATCGTGGGCATCGACAAGTTCATGTCCGAGGCCCGCGCGCTGACCAACTTCACCGGCAATGCCGTGGCCACGCTGCTGATCGGCAAGTGGACCAGGGAAATCGACATGGAGCAGGCCCGCGCGGTGCTTGCCGGGGACCGTCCCTTCGACGAGCTCTCGCTGACAGCCAACGAGCACTAGCCGACGCGCAAACGGCCAGGCCGCCGCGCTCGCCCACGCGAGCACGGCGGCCGGTGCCGTTAATGCCGCCGGGCGCTCCGTGCCCCGTTGGCCGGGGACGGCGCCGCGGGGCACGGTTTCCCGGCCCGCCCATAACATTGGACTTCAACTTCAAGGTAAAGGCTCGCCGTGCCGCCGATTGGGCAAAGCCCGGTGCGCAACCTATACCCTTGAAACAAGTAGTCAACCAGATCGCACAACGAACGGAAGCGTGGTTCATACCGTGAGCGAGGAACAGGGCAGCAAGTCGCGAGGCGCGGGTTTGCTCAAGGAACCCACCCCCTTGGGACCCACGGGTCGCCCGATGACGATTTTCCCCGAGCCCTTGCCACTGGATTCCCACGGCCCGGCCCGCGTGATCGCCATGGTCAACCAAAAGGGCGGGGTCGGCAAGACGACCTCCACCATCAACCTCGCCGCGGCCCTGGCCGAGTACGGGCGCAAGGTGCTGCTGGTCGACTTCGACCCGCAGGGCGCCCTGTCCGCCGGCTTCGGCACCAACCCGCACGAGCTCGACGTCACCGTCTACAACGTGTTGATGGACCGCAAGACCGAGATCCGCGACGCCATCCTGACCACCGACGTCGAGAACGTGGACCTGCTGCCGGCCAACATCGACCTCTCCGCCGCCGAGGTGCAGCTGGTCAACGAGGTTGCCCGCGAACAGGTCCTGGAACGCGCGCTGCGCTCGGTCACCGACGACTACGACATCGTGCTCATCGACTGCCAGCCCTCGCTGGGCCTGCTCACCGTCAACGCGCTGACCGCCGCACACGGCGTCATCATCCCGCTGACCGCCGAGTTCTTCGCGCTGCGCGCCGTGGCCCTGCTGGTGGAGACCATCGAGAAGGTCCAGGACCGGCTGAACCCGGCCCTGGCCATCGACGGCGTGCTGGCCACCATGTACGACCCGCGCACGCTGCACGGCCGCGAGGTCGTCGGCCGGCTGGTCGAGGCCTTCGGGGACACCGTCTTCGAAACGGTCATCCGCCGGACCATCAAGTTCGCCGACGCCAATGTCGCGGCCGAGCCCATCACCACCTATGCGGCCGCACACCCCGGCGCCGAGGCCTACCGCCAGCTCGCGAGGGAACTGATCTCCCGCGGCGGCGCCCCGTAATGACGGCACCCGCCGCCGAAAACACCGCCACCGGCAGAATCGTCACAGACGATTCGGCCGGTGGCTTTCGGGTTTCGCTGGAAAACTTTTCCGGCCCCTTTGACCTCTTGCTCTCGTTGATCGCCAAGCGCGAGATGGACATCACCCAGGTCGCCATGGCCGAGGTCACCGACGAGTTCATCGCCTACCTGAAGCTGCTCCGGGGCCGCGCCGGCTCCAAGGCACTGGACGAGACCACCGAGTTCCTGGTCATCGCCTCGACGCTGCTTGACCTCAAGGCCGCGCGCCTGCTGCCGGGCAGCGACATCGAAAACGACGAGGACATGGCCCTGCTCGAGGCCCGCGACCTGCTCTTTGCCCGGCTGCTGCAGTACAAGGCCTTCAAGCACGCAGCCGGCTGGATCGCCGGGAAGCTGCACGAGGAGGCCACCAGCTTCCCGCGCCAGGCGGGCCTGGAGGCGCACTTCGCCGCGCTGCTCCCGGAGCTGGTGTTCAAGACCACCCCCGAGGCGCTGGCGCAGCTGGCAGCAACCGCCCTGGCGCCCAAGGCGGCGGCACCCACCGAGGTCGGGACCGGGCACCTGCACGGCGGCACGGTCTCGGTGCGCGAACAGGCGGGGATCCTGGCGGCCCTGCTGAAGGAACACCGCTCCCTGAGCTTCGCCGCACTAATCGCGGACGCAGCCAGCCACCTGGAGGTCGTCGCCCGCTTCCTCGCGCTGCTGGAAATGTACCGCGAACAGGTCATCGCCTTTTCCCAGGATGCACCGCTGGATGCGCTGAACGTGCGTTGGCTTGAACCCGACGCCGACTGGGATCCGGCCGCGCTGGAAGAGGAATACGAACCCGCGGCCGCCGAACCGCCCGAGACATCCACCACTTCTGCGCAAGCCATACAGGGGGAAAACCCATGAACCACACAGCCGAATCCGTCGCGGGGCAGGTGCCGGGGGCCGCGGAGGCGGCAGTCGACGCACTGCCCGGGGGGCTGGAGGCAGGCATCGAGGCGGTGCTGATGGTCATCGACGAGCCCATCGCCGCCGGCCACCTGGCACAGGTGCTGGAGGTCAGTGAGGAACGCGTCACAGCGGCCCTTGAAAGGCTGCGGGCACAGTATGATGGTGGGGATACACCACGCGGTTTTGAGCTGCGTGAATTGGCCGGCGGCTGGCGCATCTTCTCCCGACGTGAATTTGCTCCCTTCGTTTCACGCTTCGTCATCGACGGCCAAACGGCAAGACTTACCCAGGCAGCGCTGGAAACCTTGGCAGTGATCGCCTACCGGCAACCGGTGTCCCGCGGAAGGATCGCGGCGATTCGCGGGGTCAACGTCGATTCTGTGGTGCGCACGCTCCTGACGCGCGGGCTGATCCACGAAGCACCCGACGATGGTGAAAGTGGTGCCACGTTGTATCAGACCACCTCGTACTTTCTGGAAAGATTGGGATTGGGCAGCGTTTCCGAGCTGCCCAGGCTCTCCCCGCATCTTCCCGGAGTGGGTGACATCGACGAATACGACGTTGATTCGCCCTGGCAATAGGCGAACCACGAAACAACATAAGGACAGATCATGAACCAGGGATCCCGCCCAGGCCGCGGCAACCAGCGCCCACAAGGCTCCGGCTCCGGCAACGGCCGCGGCCGAGGAGCAACCGGTGCTGGCCGTTCCAACCAAAATCCACGCTCGTCAAACCCGCGTTCGGGCTCCGAATCCGGTTCCGAGTCCTCGACCGGTTCCTGGTCAAAGGCGCACGGCGGACCCAAGCAGGGCAAGAAGTCAGGTGCCCCGGGCAAGAAGAAGTACACCGGCCCCCAGGCCTTCGGCAAGGAACGCTTCGGCAAGAACCTTGGCCCGGTCAACGCCGAGCGCACCCGGCCCACCCAGCGGGCACAGGCTGCCGCCGCGCACTCGGACCTCGAGGGCGTGCGCCTGCAGAAGGTCATGGCCAACGCGGGGGTGGCCTCGCGCCGCGTCTGTGAGGAAATGATCGCCAACGGCCGCGTCGAGGTCAACGGCGTGCTCATCACCGAACCGGGCATCCGCATCGACCCCGAGCGCGACACCGTGCACGTGGACGGCATGCGCCTGCAGCTGAACGCCGACATGAAGTACTTCGTCTTCAACAAGCCGCGCAACGTCGTCTCCACCATGGAAGACCCCGAGGGCCGCAAGTGCATCTCCGACTTCATCCGCAAGCAGGGCCAGTCGCGCCTCTTCCACGTCGGGCGCCTGGACTACCAGACCGAGGGACTGCTGATCCTGACCAACGACGGGGAGGCAGCCAACCGGCTCGCCCACCCGTCCTTCGAGGTACCCAAGACCTACCTGGTGCAGGTCCGCGGCCCGATGGCCGCCGGCATCGGCGCGCAGATGAAGAAGGGCATCAAGCTTGAGGACGGCTGGCAGTCGGTCGACTCCTTCCGCCTGATCGACTCCACCCCGGGCCACGTGCTCGTGGAGGTCATCCTGCACTCGGGCCGCAACCGCATCGTGCGCCGCCTCTTCGAGGAGGTCGGACACCCGGTGACCCGCCTGGTCCGCGTCCAGGTCGGCCCGATCCGCCTCGGCGACCAGAAGCAGGGCACCATCCGCCCGCTGGGCAACCAGGAAGTCGGGCACCTGCTGGCAATGGTGGGGATGTAGCCACATGCCCACCACGCACCTTGCCGGACCGATTCTGGTCATCGGCACCGGGCTGCTGGGCACCAGCGTCGGGCTGGGGTTGAGCCAGCGCGGACTGAACGTCTGGCTTGCCGACCCCTCGCCCAGCGCACAAACCGTCGCGCAGGACATCGGCGCGGGCACCATTCACGTCCCCGGGCGCCCGCTGGCACCCGAGCTGGTCGTCGTCGGCGCCCCGCCGGACGTCACCGCCGCTGTCGTGGCGCAGGCCCTGGTCGACTTCCCGATGTCCACCGTGGTGGACATCGCCTCAGTCAAGGGCTCGATCCTTGATGCAGTGCGGAAGGATCCGCGCATCACCGAGGCGCACCTGGGCCGCTACGTGGGCACGCACCCGATGGCCGGACGCGAGCGTTCCGGCCCGGCATCCGCGCGCGGCGAGCTGTTCACCTCCATGCCGTGGGTCGTCTGCGCCCATGCCGGTTCGCGCGGCGACTCGGTGAAGACCGCCGAGGCGCTTGCCATCGACCTGGGTGCCACCGTCGCGCGCATGAACGCGGCCGAGCACGACGCCTCGGTCGCGCTGATCTCGCATTTCCCGCAGGTGGCCTCCTCGCTGATTGCCTCCCGGCTGCTGAACGCACCGGGGCACTCGCTGGCGCTTGCCGGCAACGGGCTGCGCGACACCACCCGGATCGCCGCCTCGGACCCGAAGCTGTGGATCCAGATCCTCAGCCACAATGCAGGTTCCCTGGTCCCCATCCTGCGCGGCATGCGCGAGGACCTGGACCGGCTCATCGGCACGCTCGAGGAGCCCACCGCCCCCGGCGCGCTGCTTGACCTCGCCGAGCTGATGGGGGAGGGGAACGCCGGGCAGGCCCGGATCCCGGGCAAGCACGGCGCCCCGCCGCAGGCATTTGCGCTGGTCACCGTCGCGGTCAAGGACAAGCCCGGCCAGGTGGCCAGGCTGCTGGCCGACGTCGGGAACGCCGGCATCAACATGGAGGACCTGCGGATGGAACACTCCGCCGGGCACCAGGTCGGGCTGGTTGACATCTCCGTCATCCCCGGACGCCGGGAAGAATTGATCACGGTGCTCAGCGCACTTGGATGGAAGGTTGTGCAGTAATGCAGAAAATCACGGTCGCAGTCGACGGCCCCTCCGGCAGCGGAAAGTCCTCGGTTTCCAAGGAGACCGCCCGCCGACTGGGCGCCGCCTACCTTGACACCGGGGCGATGTACCGCGCGGTGACCTGGCATGCGCTGGATGCAGGCACTGACCTTTCCGACGCCGAGGCAGTCGCCGCGGCGGTCAGGGCAGCCGACCTGTTCATCTCCACCGACCCGGACGTGGAACGCATCACCATCCACGGCACCGACGTCACCGAGGCGATCCGCGAGCCCTTCGTCTCCGAGGCGGTCTCGGCGGTGGCCACCAACCTGGAAGCCCGCGCCGAACTGGTTGCCCGGCAGCGGGCCATCATCGCCGCGCACGACCGCATCGTGGCAGAGGGCCGGGACATCACCACCGTGGTGGCCCCGGACGCCGACGCCCGCATCCTGCTCACGGCCTCGGAGGAGGCGCGCCTGCGCCGCCGCGGCCTGCAGCTGGGCGGAACCCAGTCCAACGCCCAACTCGAGGCCCAGGTGCTCGCCCGCGACGCCAAGGACTCGACCGTGGTGAACTTCCACGTCGCCGCCGACGGGGTGGCCACCGTGGACTCCTCGGAAATGGATTTCGAGCAAACGGTGACGGCCGTGCTCGAGGCCATCAAGGCCCAGGCCGACTAATACAACCTCCCGATCCGCCGCCGGCGGATCACCGCCCCGCGTCGGTGCGCAGCAAAAGCTGCACGCCGAGGCGGGGTACATGCTTGAATTGATACCGGCTTCCGCGTTTGGTGGAGGCACGCAACGCAAAGGAACCACACCATGAGTGAGAGCCTGCTTCCGGACGAGGGCGCCGAGTACGTCCCGTTCAACAACGAGGACCACATCGCCGACCGCCTGGCCGAAATCAGCGACGAGGATGCCGACGCACGCGCCACCGCGCTGCTGGCCGGCCTCGATGACTACGAACTTGACCCCGAGGACGCCGAACTGCTGGCACACCTGGGCGATGACTTCGACGACGACGCCGACGAGGTCATCCCGCCGGTGCTGGCCATCATCGGGCGCCCCAACGTGGGCAAGTCCACGCTGGTCAACCGCATCCTGGGCCGCCGCGAGGCGGTCGTGGAGGACGTTCCGGGCGTGACCCGCGACCGCGTCTCGTACCAGGCCGAATGGGCCGGGCGCAACTTCACCGTGGTCGACACCGGCGGCTGGGAACACGACGCCAAGGGCATCCACGCCCGCGTGGCCGAGCAGGCCGAGGTCGCAGCGGACATCGCCGACGTCATCCTCTTCGTTGTTGACTCCCGCGTCGGCGCCACCGCCACCGACGAGGCAGTGGTGAAGATGCTGCGCCGGAAGAAGAAGCCGGTGCTGCTGGTCGCCAACAAGGTCGACGACGCGAACCAGGAAGCCGACGCCTCCTTCCTCTGGGGCCTTGGCTTCGGCCAGCCCTGGCCGGTCTCGGCACTGCACGGCCGCGGCGCAGCGGACCTGCTTGACGCCGTGGTCTCCAAGCTTCCCGAGTACTCCGCCTTCGGCGGGATCATCCCGCGCGGCGGCCCGCGCCGCATTGCGCTGGTCGGCCGCCCGAACGTCGGCAAGTCCTCGCTGCTGAACAAGATGGCCGGCTCCGAGCGCGTGGTCGTGGACACCCTTGCCGGCACCACCCGCGACCCGGTCGACGAACTCGTCGAACTCGGAGACGAGGTCTGGCGCTTCGTTGACACCGCAGGCATCCGCCGCCGCCAGCACATGGCCCAGGGCTCCGACTACTACGCGTCGCTGCGCACCCAGGCCGCCCTGGAAAAGGCCGAGGTCGCCGTCGTGCTGCTGGCCGTCGACGAGGTCCTCTCCGAGCAGGATGTCCGCATCCTGCAGATGACCATCGATTCGGGCCGCGCCCTGGTGCTCGCGTTCAACAAGTGGGACCTGATGGACGATGACCGCCGCCGCTACCTGGAGCGCGAGATCGAAACCGACCTGGCACACGTCGAGTGGGCCCCGCGCGTGAACATCTCGGCCAAGACCGGATGGCACAAGGACAAGCTCGTTCCCGCCCTGCACACGGCCCTGGAATCCTGGGACAAGCGCATCTCCACCGGCAAGCTCAACACCTTCCTGGGCGAGCTCGTGGCGGCGCACCCGCACCCCCTGCGCGGAGGCAAGCAGCCGCGTATTCTCTTCGGCACCCAGGCCTCCTCGCGTCCGCCGCGATTTGTGCTGTTCACCACAGGTTTCCTGGATCCGGGGTACCGCCGGTTCATTACCCGCAGGCTTCGCGAGACCTTTGGCTTCGAGGGAACCCCCATTGAAGTCTCGATGCGAGTGCGCGAAAAGCGCCAGCGTTCGAAGTAGCCCAAAAAATAGGGTAGGGTAATCACGGAGCTTTTCGCAGACGGCACCTTCACGAGAGTGAGGGAGAACGGCTGCGAAAGCAACCGGGCTATGGCGCAGCTTGGTAGCGCGCCTGACTGGGGGTCAGGAGGCCGTGGGTTCGAATCCCGCTAGCCCGACCGGTTAAAACCCCGGCAGATCAACGAAGTAGCGTTGATCTGCCGGGGTTTTTCCATGTTCCGGGGCCAGGCACTGGTTTCCGCGTATGACTGCAGATCGCCGTTGCCCGCCGCTCAGGGCCAGCACCCAGCCACCGGATGGATTTCGCCCGGCCGCGAGTGGACCGGCGTGCCCGGCCGGGGACGCCTTGCCTCGGTCATCGACCCATCGGCCGGCAAACGCCAAGGGCGCCCCTCCAGGCGGTACCCGCCGGATGGGCGGGGACGGCTTGGTGGGGCGCCCCTGGATGGTGGCTGGCGGCGCCGGCGGTCAGTTGGTGGGCTTCGGGTCCTCGGTGTCCTCCCGCGGCGACCAGGCCGGGGCCTGAGTGCCGGCCTGGCCCGATTCCATGGCCCGGGTTTCCCGCAGCTCCGCCTGGACCTTTGCTTCTGATTTCATGGCCTTCATCTTCTTGCCCCGCGCATGCCACAGCTGCCAGAACGCCGCAATGCCCAGGAAAAGCACCAAGGCGGCGGCCGCGCCACCGATGGACCAGGACGGGAACCATGTGGCGCTGATGTCGATCATGGACCTGGCCTTGGCGGCCGAGCTGGACGAATTTGCGTAGATGCTCAGCGTCAACAGGTTCGGGATCGCCAGCAGGACGGCAACCACGACGATGACGGCCTTCCACGGCCACGACACCTTCTTGTACCGGGCCTGCCAGACCACGAGCAGCGGGACGAAGGTGAAGATGAAGCCGTATACGAGGCCAAGGATGATCCCGCTGGTAATTGAACCCTGGGTCTGGTTCGCGATATTGGTGGCCCACCAAACGGGCAGGAACAGACGGATGACTAGGTAGACAATTGCCAGCAGGATGAGCGCGGCGACACCCAGCCCAATGCGCAGGCCCCAGCGGGGCTTCGAATCGGACCGGCGGGACGCGTCCGTGGGTGACTGGTCTGTGTTTTCGAAATCAGGCATGTTTGCATCCTCCCACGCTGACAGCTCAACAGTGGAGATTAACTGGTTGGATATTCACGAAAACTTAGTGGTGGCTAGTAGGCTAATCTGGTGATAGGACGATTGCCTCAATTTGGGGTTGGACAACGTCCAAAGGGAATTATGAGAAATATTTTTGGAGGACCGGAAATGGCTGAAGCTCAGGTGCCTAACCAGCAGCACGAGTCGTCTACCGAAACAACGGGAATTGCATTGCCACCGGTGACGCGTGAACCTGTTGTCTTCTATGGCCTGAGCGTTGAAGAACGCGCGGCCGTCTCCGCCCTGCCACACGGTTCCGCATTGTTGATTGCACACTCAGGGCCGAACCAGGGCGCGCGCTTCCTGCTGGATCAGGACGTGACCCAGGCAGGACGCCACCCGGACGCTGCCGTCTTCCTCGACGACGTCACGGTTTCACGCAAGCACGCCAAGTTCATTCGCGACGCCGACGGCTTCAGCGTTGTCGACAGCGGTTCGCTGAACGGAACCTACGTCAACAACGACCGGGTCGACTCGGTGCGCCTGGCCAACGGCTCGGAAGTCCAGATCGGCAAGTTCCGGCTGACCTTCTACAACGCGTTGCCCAACAACCCGGCCAACACCCGCGACTAAGCAGGACAACGTAGTGAATCAGGCAGCCCGAAACCCGCGACTGGCAGTAGTTGCCGGCGATACCCAGCGCGCCGTGGCGCTCAATATCGGCGAGGTCCTTTCGGAGCTTCATGATGAATTCCCACAGGTCACAGCGTCGAAAATCCGCTTCCTCGAGGAAAAAGGGCTGCTGACCCCGCAACGCACTTCGGCGGGGTACCGCAAGTACCTGCCCGACGACGTCGGTCGCTTGCGCTTTATCCTGGGCCTGCAACGGGACCAATACCTGCCGCTGAAGGTCATCAAGGACTACCTTGACGCGGTCGACCGGGGAGACCGGCCCGACCAGCTGCCCGGCGGACACACTCTGGCCCCGCGAAGCATCAGCGAGCAGATGACCCAGGACCTGGTTGCCCGCACCCGCCCGGTGACCAAGGCGGAACTGCAGGGCCTGTGCGGTGCCAGCCCGGAGCTGGTCAACGACCTGCTGGCCTTCGGCATGATCGCGCCGGAAAACGATCGCTTCGACGAGCATGCACAAAAAATTGCCGCCGCCTCCGCGGCGCTTGCGGCGCACGGCATCGAGCCGCGCCACCTGCGGGCCTTCCGCGCGGCGGCTGACCGCGAAGTGGGACTGGTTGAACGCGTCGTGGCCCCGCACATGAGTCGCGGGGATGTTGCCTCGCGTGCCAGGGCTGCCGAAACCGCCCGCGAAATCAGCGATGCCTGCATGGCACTGCATGGTGCCCTGGTCAACGGCGCCATCGCCAAGTTGGATCACTAGGCCGGAAACACGGTTGCTGCAGGTTGCAGCGACCCGAGTTAAGGAGCGAACCATGCACGAACTTGAAGTTGTCGGAGTTCGCATCGAACTTCCCTCCAACCAGCCGCTAGTCCTGCTCAAGGAAGCCAACACCCAACGCCACCTGCCGATTTGGATCGGTGCCCCCGAGGCGTCGGCCATCGCGATGTTCCAGCAGGGCATCGTCCCGCCGCGTCCGCTAACCCACGACCTGATGATTTCGACCCTGCAGGCACTGCATGCGCCGCTGGTGCGCGTGGAGATCGTCTCGGTCCTCAACGCCGTCTTCACCGCGGAGCTGGTCTTTGCCGACGACGTTCGGGTCGACGCGCGGTCCTCCGACGCCATCGCTCTGGCGCTCCGCGCGCAGTGTCCGATCCTGTGTGACGAGCACGTGCTCGACGAGGCCTCGGTGATGGTCTCGGAGGACGCCGAGGTCGCCGAGGGGGAGGAGGACCAGGTGCGTGAGTTCCGCGAATTCCTCAACGAGGTCGAGCCCGAAGACTTCGATAAATAGACGACCGTCCGCGACACGCCTCAAGTTAAGCTTGAAGGTCTTTGACGCAGCCCCAATGTAGTCGTACCGTCGAAGCATAAGTTTCCCAAGGATTGCCATCCGCGGATTTCGGTTTCACTCGCAACGGAGTCGTTCCACGCCCGGCAGCCTTCTTTCCCTCACGGGGATGCTTGAGCAAGGAGATTCCAATGAATCCCACGGACGACCAACACGCGGCCTCGCCTACGCACGCCGCGTCCCTTCGCAATACCCAAGGACTCCTGTTCACCGAGGACCTGCCGGTGCTCGATGAAGACGCCGGGTACCGCGGTCCCATCGTCTGCAAGGCGGCAGGCATCACCTACCGCCAGCTCGACTACTGGGCACGCACCGGCCTGGTCGAACCTGCCGTCCGAGGGGCCAAGGGCTCGGGATCCCAGCGACTCTACGGGTTCCGCGACATCCTGGTGCTCAAGGTCGTCAAGCGGCTCTTGGATACCGGGGTGTCCCTGCAGCAGATCCGGACCGCTGTTGGTCACCTTCGCGAACGCGGGGTGGAGGACCTCGCCCAGATCACGTTGATGAGCGACGGCGCCTCGGTGTACGAGTGCACCTCCGCGGACGAGGTGATCGACCTGGTCCAGGGTGGCCAGGGCGTCTTCGGCATTGCCGTTGGCCGCGTGTGGCGTGAGGTTGAGGGGTCTCTGTCGCAGCTTCCCAGCGAGCGTGCCACCGATTTCCCGGGGGACGAATTGGCCCTGCGTCGCGCCGCGAAGCGCTCCGCCAGCTAGGAACCGGCCCGCTCCCGATCTTTTATTGATGGGGCCGGATGCCACCGATGCGCCCGTGCGCAGGTGGCATCCGGCCCCGTCTTTTTTCTGCTCCGCCACGATGGCCGCGCCGCCGCGGTGGGACCGGCCAACCAAAAAAACCGCCCCTTCGTCCTCCGGCATTGCCGGAACGACTGAAGGAGCGGTTTTGCGTTTTGGGACCTGGATCCGGTGCCGCGGGGAGGAAGTCCCGGCTAGCTGCGTCCGGGTTTCGCTGCGGTGTCGGTGATGTTGCGCAGCAACTCGTCGAACAGCCCGGCCGTCTTTTGCGCCGGCCGGCCCGGCCACTGGTGCACGGAGTATGCGGCGCCCTGGATTTGCTGCCAGTCCGCGAACTCGGGAAGCTCGGGGCTCAGCACCGAGGTGCCGAACATGGAACGCATTTCGGTCAGGCGGAAGCGGTGCTCGTCCGAATCCTTGCGCACCCGGTTGGCGACCACGTCGATGCGGCCGAGGTCCGGTGCGTACTCCTTGCGGAACATTTCCAGGGCACGCTGCGTGCGCTCGGTGCCGGCCACGGAGAACAGCGAGGGTTCGGCAACCAGCAGGATGCGGTCGCTGGCGCTCCAGGCCATCCGGGTCAGTCCATTGAGCGAGGGCGGGCAGTCGATGAGCACCAGCGCGTAACCGGAGGTCTTGGAGAGCAACTGGGTGAGTCGGCGCAAATCGCGGGCGCGCAGGTCGGGGCGGTCGTAGACGCCGGTGTAGGCGTCGCCGACGGCCACGTCGAGCACGGGAACGCGGGTCAGCGATCGCTTGGAGACGGCCTTGGCCTGCCAGGAGCTGGAGACGATGTTGTCGGACAGGTTCGCCTTGCGCGAGGCCTTCAGCATCCGCCCGATGGTCAGCTTGCCGTCGGCGCGCACGCCCAGGCCGGTGCTGGCATCGGCGTGCGGGTCCAGGTCGATCACGAGTGTGGGGATACCAGCGGCGAGGGCGGCCGAAGCGAGCCCCAATGTAACGGAGGTCTTCCCTACGCCACCTTTAAGGCTGCTAATGCTCACTACCTGCACGGAACGGACCACGCCCTTTTCTACTGTTAGTTGCTCGCGACTAAACGATTGGTTCCCTCAACATCATAATCGGCTTCTGGATCCTTTGCCGCCACCGGTCCCTACGACCGCCTGACACCAGTGTTTCGTGACCGCCGCAATCTTTTGCGGTGCGTGTGCCCGGTCACGGTAGTGTGTGTCGTTGGGTGCCGCACCACACACGTCCGGCACCTAAAACACGAGTTCAAACCCTGAAATTCGTGCGCGTCATTCATCCCTATGTCATTTCGCAGGAGCGCCATGTTTAAGAAGATCTTGGTAGCCAATCGCGGCGAGATCGCAATTCGCGCCTTCCGTGCCGGCTATGAGCTGGGCGCGAAGACTGTCGCCGTTTACCCCTACGAGGATCGCAACTCGATCCACCGCCAGAAGTCCGACGAGGCCTACCGGATCGGCGAGGAGGGCCACCCGGTCCGCGCCTACCTGGACGTGGACGAGGTGATCCGCGTCGCCAAGGAAGCCGGCGCGGATGCCATCTACCCGGGCTACGGATTCCTGTCGGAGAACCCCGACCTGTCGCGTGCCGCGGCAGAAGCGGGCATCAAGTTCATTGGCCCGGCCGCGGAGGTGCTGGAACTGGCGGGCAACAAGGTTGCCGCGCTGCGTGCCGCACGGGAGGCCGGCATCCCGGTGCTGCAGTCCTCGGACCCCAGCGACGACCTTGAATACCTGACCGCCGAGGCCGACAAGATCGGCTTCCCGATCTTCGTCAAGGCGGTTGCCGGCGGCGGCGGCCGTGGCATGCGCCGCGTCGACACCCGCGACCAGCTTGCCGAATCGCTCTCGGCAGCCATGCGCGAAGCCGGAAGCGCCTTCGGCGACCCCACGGTGTTCCTGGAGCAGGCCGTGCTGCGCCCGCGCCACATCGAAGTCCAGATCCTGGCCGATGAGCACGGCAACATCGTTCACCTCTTTGAGCGCGACTGCTCGCTGCAGCGCCGCCACCAGAAGGTCATCGAGATCGCCCCGGCCCCGAACCTGGACGAGAACATCCGCCAGGCGCTCTACGCGGATGCGGTGAAGTTCGCCAAGGCGCTGAACTACCAGAACGCCGGAACCGTGGAGTTCCTGGTCGACACCGTGGGCGAGCGCGCCGGACAGCACGTGTTCATCGAGATGAACCCGCGCATCCAGGTCGAGCACACGGTCACCGAGGAAATCACCGACGTCGACCTGGTGCAGGCGCAGATGCGCATTGCCGCCGGCGAAACCCTGGAAGACCTGGGCATCCGCCAGGACGAGCTGCAGATCCGCGGCGTCGCCCTGCAGTCGCGCATCACCACCGAGGACCCGGCCAACGGGTTCCGCCCGGATGTCGGGACCATCACCGTCTACCGTTCCGCCGGCGGCTCCGGCGTGCGCCTGGACGGCGGCACCATCTACACCGGCGCCGAGGTTTCCCCGCACTTCGACTCGATGCTGGTCAAGCTCACCTGCCGCGGCCGCGACTTCGCCACCGCGGTGGCCCGTGCCCGCCGTGCCCTGGCCGAGTTCCGCGTCCGCGGCGTGACCACCAACATCCCGTTCCTGATGAACGTGCTCGACGACCCGGCGTTCCTCGCCGGCGAGGCCGCCACCGACTTCATCGACAAGCACCCGGAACTGCTGGCCGGAAAGAAGTCCCAGGACCGCGGCACCAAGGCGCTGGCCTTCCTGGCCGACGTCACGGTCAACCAGCCCAACGGCGAACGAGTCGAGGGCATCGACCCGCGCAAGAAGCTTCCGGCCTTCCCGGGGGACAAGTCCGCCGAGCCGGAGCGCAGCCCGTTTGACGGCCCCTCGGACCAGGCACCGCCCGCCGGCTGGCGCCAGCGCCTGCTGGAACTGGGCCCGGAGGGCTTCGCCAAGGCGCTGCGCGACTCCACCGCGGTAGCGGTCACCGACACCACCTTCCGCGACGCCCACCAGTCGCTGCTGGCAACCCGCGTGCGCACCCGCGACCTGCTGGCCGCGGCCCCGGCCTACGCCCACGTGATGCCGCAGCTGTTCTCCATGGAGGTCTGGGGCGGGGCGACGTACGACGTGTCGCTGCGCTTCCTGGGCGAGGACCCGTGGCAGCGCCTGGCGCTGCTGCGTGCCGAGCTGCCGAACATCCCGCTGCAGATGCTGCTGCGCGGACGCAACACCGTGGGCTACACCCCGTACCCGACCGAGGTCACCGACGCGTTCGTGAAGGAAGCTGCCGCCACCGGCATCGACATCTTCCGCATCTTCGATGCGCTGAACGACGTCTCGCAGATGGCCCCGGCCATCAAGGCCGTCCGGGAGACCGGCACCGCGGTCGCCGAGGTGGCCCTGTGCTACACCGGCAACCTGCTGGACCCGGCCGAGGACCTCTACACGCTGGACTACTACCTGGACCTGGCGCAACAGATCGTCGACGCCGGGGCGCACATCCTGGCGATCAAGGACATGGCCGGGCTGCTGCGCCCCGCCGCGGCAGCGAAGCTGGTCACCGCCCTGCGCGAGCGCTTCGACCTGCCGGTGCACCTGCACACCCACGACACCGCCGGGGGCCAGTCGGCCACGTTGATGGCTGCCATCAACGCCGGGGTCGACGCGGTGGACGTTGCTGCGGCATCGATGTCCGGGACCACCTCCCAGCCATCGGCATCCGCGCTGGTCGCCGCCCTGGAGAACACCGAGCGCGACACCGGGATCTCCCTGGAGGCCGCCGCGTCGCTGGAACCCTACTGGGAATCGGTGCGCGCCATGTACTCGCCGTTCGAATCCGGGCTTGCCGCCCCGACCGGACGCGTTTACCGCCACGAGATCCCCGGTGGCCAGCTCTCCAACCTGCGCCAGCAGGCCATCGCACTGGGCCTGGGCGAGCGCTTCGAGGCCATCGAGGACATGTACACCGCGGCCAACTCCATCCTGGGCCGCCTGGTCAAGGTCACCCCGTCCTCCAAGGTGGTCGGCGACCTCGCCCTGCAGCTGGTGGGCATGGGCGTTGACCCGGCCGAGTTCGAGAAGGACCCGAAGTCCTTCGACATCCCGGATTCGGTCATCCAGTTCCTCTCCGGGGAACTGGGCGACCCCCCGGGAGGCTGGCCCGAGCCGTTCCGTTCCAAGGCCCTCGAGGGCCGCGTCGTGCGCCCGCACGTCGAGGAGCTCTCGGCCGAGGACTCAGCCGCGCTGGAGGCAGACTCCGAGACCCGCCGCGCCACGCTGAACCGCCTGCTCTTTGCCGGTCCGACGCGTGACTACGCGGCGAGCCTGGAGAACTACGGAGACCTCTCGGTCCTGCACACCCGCGACTACCTCTACGGCCTGGTCAAGGGCCGCGAGCACGTGGTGTCCCTGGGCAAGGGGGTGCGCCTGCTGGTGATCCTGCAGTCGATCTCCGAGCCCGACGAGAAGGGCCTGCGCACCGTGACGGTCACGCTCAACGGCCAGTCCCGCCAGCTGATGGTGCGCGACGAGTCGGTGGAGTCCACGGTGGTTGCCGCGGAGAAGGCCGACTCGGCCAACCCCGGGCACATCGCGGCCCCGTTCGCCGGCGCCGTCACCGCCCAGGTGGCGGTGGGCGACCGCATCGAGCTCGGCGGCACCGTTGCCACCATCGAGGCCATGAAGATGGAGGCCGGGATCACCTCCACGGTCGCCGGCACCGTGGCCCGCCTGGCGATCGCCGGCACCGCCCAGGTGCAGGGCGGGGACCTGCTGGTGGTCATCGACCCGGCATAGCCACCGGGTGTCGGCCCGCCGCGGCGGGCCGACACCGCAAACAACCATGAAATGCGCGCGAGGATGGACCCGCCCGCCCCGATGCCGGGGCCTGGGCCGGGTCCATCCTCGCTTGCGTGTTAGGGTGCCAATGGCCAGTGGATGCACCAGCGGCAAAGAGCATGCGGCGGACCGAGACCGGGCCGCCGTTGGAAGGAGTGAGGTCCCATGGCCATCAATCGGTCAGGCTTTATTGCACGATTACTCGCGCGGCTGGCACGGACGGCGACGCCGGATCCCGGATCCGCCGGCAACGCGGCCCCGAACCCCGCAGCCAACCCGGCACCCCGGGAAACCACCGAAAAACCTGTGCCGGAACCGGCCGGGGAGCCGGCAACAGCAGGCGCCCGGACCGCTGCCGCCGCCGGCGAGGGGCCGGAGCGCGACGCCCCGACGGCCGAAACTCCGGCCGGCGAAGCAAGGGAGCTCCCCGCGCAGGAATCCGACGCCCCGGCCGATGCGGCAGCAGGCCGCCCCGATGCCGACGCCGTTCCGGACGCCGCCGCCATGGAAACCGCGGGCACGACACCGGCAGAAGGCACGCCGGAGGATTCCGCTCCGGCATCGGCCGATGCCGCCTCCCCGCCAGCCGCACCGGCTCCCGTCGCCCGGGACCACAAGGTCATCACGCTTCTCTCCCTCGAGGAGCATGCGGGCGCCAAGACCCTGGGCGCCGCACTGGAGCGCCGGACCGAGGGCAAGGGGTGGAAAATTCGGACCGCAGGTCCCGGCTTTGCCCGCGCCGCGTTCTCCGGGATGCTCGGCGACACCGACGCCCTGGTGCTCGTCTGCCCGGCGGACCCCGCCATCACCGCGGCACTGGGCGAGAAGCTGCGCTGGCTGGAGGCCAACAACCGACAGGGAATGCAGGCACGCACTCTCATTGTTGTTAACCTCGGCACCGCGGACGGCGGGGAGCTGCAGCTCCCGGCAGACGTCGACCGGCCTGTGACCCTGCTTCCCTTTGACGCGGCCCTGAGCATCCCCGCGACAGGTGCGCGCGCCCCGCGGCGGGCGGCACGGGCGGCCATTGACCAACTTGTCGACGAACTATCCACCATCCTTCAGGAGAGCTAAGCACCCCATGGCACATTACGACCTGGCAATCATCGGATCCGGATCCGGCAACTCGCTGATCACCGAGCACTGGGACGGGCGCAAGGTGGCGATCATCGATGCCGGCACCTTCGGCGGCACCTGCCTGAACGTCGGCTGCATCCCCACCAAGATGTTCGTCTACCCGGCGCAGCTGGCCGCATCCGCCGCCGAGGCCAAGTCGCTGGGCGTGTCGATGACGTTCGACGGGGCCGACTGGGCGGCCATGCGGGAGCGGATCTTCGGGCGCATCGACGCCATCTCCGAGGCCGGCAAGAACTACCGCGCCAACGAGCTGGAAAACGTCACGCTCTACACCGAGCACGTCCGGTTTGCCTCGCGCAACGAGCTGCTCACCGCCAGCGGCCAAAGCATCACCGCGGACAGGATCGTCATCGCCGCCGGCTCGCGCCCCGCGCTGCCGCAGGTCCCGGGCATCGACCTGCCCGGCGTGCACACCTCCGACACCGTCATGCGCCTCGACCAGTTGCCCAAGCGCCTGGTGATCCTGGGCGGCGGCTACATCGCCAGCGAGTTCGCCGCGGTCTTCTCCGCGCTGGGCAGCGAGGTCACCCAGGTCAACCGCTCCGGCGCCCTGATGCGCCGGCAGGACGCCGACATTTCCGCCGCCTTCACGCAGGCCGCCTCCAAGCGCTGGGGCGTGGAGCTCAACGCGGCGCTGCAGGGCATCGACAAGGAGGGGGACGTCCTGACGGTCCGCCTCGAGCGCGACGGAGACCCCCTGGAGCTGGAGGCCGACGTGGTGCTGGTGGCCACCGGGCGCACCCCGAACACCGACGGGCTCGGCGTCACTGAGCTCGGCTTCGACCTGCGGGCGGACGGCTCGCTCGTGGTGGACGAATACCAGCGCATCCTGGCCGCCGGCGAACCGGTGGAGGGCATCTTCGGGCTGGGCGACGCGGCGAACACCGAGCAGCTCAAGCACGTGGCCAACCGGGAGGCGCGGGTTCTCATCCACAACCTGGAAAACCCGGAGGATATGCGGCCCATGGACCGGCGCGCCGTGCCGGCGGCGGTGTTCAGCAACCCGCAGATCGCCTACGTCGGCGCCACCGAGGCCCAGGCCCGGGCCGAACACGGGGACGACGCGGTGCTCTCGGTCATCCAGCCCTACGGGTCCACGGCCTACGGCTGGGCCATGGAGGACTCCGAGGGCATCGTAAAGCTGCTGGCCCACAAGGACACCGGCCTGCTACTGGGCGCGCACATCATGGGGCACGAGGCCTCGCTGCTCATCCAGCCGTTGATCCAGGCCATGTACTCGGAACTGGACGTGAACGCCATGGCCCGCGGGCCCTTCTGGATCCACCCGGCGCTGAGCGAGGTCGTGGAGAACGCGCTGCTGGGCCTCGGGGTGCCCGCCCGCGCGGGCGACCCGCTGTAGCGCAGGACCTTCGCCCCGGCACCCGGTGCCGGATTAAGCAGGAACGCGTGGGGCTGGCACCAACTCGGTGCCCGCCCCACGCGTCTCGTGGTGTGGATCCTGCGCTAGGCGCGCGGCTTGGCCCCCGAATAGATCTCCTCGAGCACCGCCTCGTAGTCCTTGAGCACCTGGGCCCGCTTGATCTTCAGCGAGGGGGTCAGGTGCCCGGAGTCCTCGGTGAAGTCGGTGGGCACGATCCGGAACTCCTTGATGGCCTCGGCGCGCGACACGGCGGTGTTGGCCTTCTCCACCAGTGCGGCGACGGCATCGCGGACCTGCGGAAGTTCCGCGGCCTGGGCGACTGTCGTGCCGGCGGGCAGCTGGTGGCGGGCCAGCCAGCCCGGAAGCGCATCCGCGTCCAGGGTGATCAGCGCGGCGATGAACGGGCGGGCGTCCCCGACGACGACGCACTGGGAGACCAGGGCGTCGGCGCGGATCTGGTCCTCCAGCAGTGCCGGGATCACGTTCTTGCCGCTGGCGGTGACGATGATTTCCTTTTTGCGCCCGGTGATGCGCAGGAAGCCATCGGCATCCAGCTCGCCGATGTCCCCGGTGCGGAACCAGCCGTCGGCGAAGGTCTCCGCCTCCAGGTCCGGGCGGTTGTAGTAGCCGCGCATGACGCAGAAGCCCTTGGCCAGGATCTCGCCGTCCTCCGCGATCCGCACGCCGTTGCCCGGCAGCGGGCGGCCCACGGTGCCGATCTTCAGCTGCGTGGGGGTGTTCACCGTGATCGGCGCGGTGGTCTCGGTCAGGCCGTAGCCCTCCAGGACCGTGAGCCCGATGCCGTGGAAGAAGTGCCCGAGCCGTTCGCCCAGCGGGGCGCCGCCGGAGACCGCGTGCACGACCTTCCCGCCCATGGCCGCGCGGATCTTGCCGTACAGCAGCACGTCGAAGAGCTTGTGCTTGAGCTTGAGGCCCAGCGGGACCTTGCCGTCCTGCTCGGCGCGGGAGAAGGCGATGGCGGTGTCGGCGCCGGCGTGGAAGATCTTGCCCTTGCCGGCGTCCTCGGCCTTGAGCATCGAGGAGTTGTAGACCTTCTCGAAGACGCGCGGCACCGCGAGGATGAAGTTCGGCTGGAAGGACTGCAGGTCCGGCAGCAGGTTTTTCACGTCGGCGGTGTGGGCCACCTTGACCCCGCCGGCCACGGCGAGCACCGAGATGTACCTGGCGAAGACGTGGGCCAGCGGCAGGAACATGATCGTTGCCGCGCCCGGATAGACGACCGAGGGAAGCGCGGCGGCGGCGTTGTCGCTGAGCTGGACGAAGTTCGAGTGCGTCAATTCGCAGCCCTTGGGCCGCCCGGTGGTTCCGGAGGTGTAGATGATGGTGGCCAGCGAGTCCAGGCCGGCGGCCGAGCGACGCTCCTCCAGGACCGCGTCATCGACGCTCCTGCCTGCCTCGCGCAGCGCGTCGAGTCCGTTGCCGTCCATCTGCCACACATGTTCCAGCGCGTCCAGGCCCTCCTGGTGGGCGGCCTGGCGCACGACGGTCTCGTGGCGCGGCGCCTCGACGACCGCGGCAACCGCGTGGGAGTCTCCCAGGATCCAGGCGACCTGGCTGGGGGAGGAGGTCTCGTAGACCGGAACCGTGACGCAGCCGGCGAACCAGATGGCGAAGTCCACCAGCGTCCATTCGTAGCGGGTGCGGGCCATCAGCCCGATGCGTGCCCCGGGTGCGATGCCGGAGGCGATGAACCCCTTGGCCAGGGCCGAGGCCTCGGCGGCGAACTCCGAAGCCGGGATGTCGATCCAGGTCCCGTTGGGTCCCGGCTTGGACAGCAGCGCCGGGTCGGCCGCGGACCGGGCGTGGCGCAGGAGAAGGTCGGTGATGTTGGTCTGCGGCGGGTTCTCCACCAGCGGAGGGACTGTTAATTCCTGCATTTGGAGCTCCTTCGGTTCCGGGGCGGTGTTGTGCGTGCCCGCCAACCCCTCTTCCCCCATGTCACCCATAGTAGTGTCTCGGGTCACACATTGCTTACTCGTTAGTAACTTACGGGGATTTTCCCCGCTTCGCAACAAATTCGGGGGCAACTAGACGCGCGCGCCGTCGTCGTCTTCATGCCGGTGGCGCGGCAACCGGGCGAAGAGGAACACCGCGGCGGCCACGGCCACCACGACCAACCCGATCCACAGCGGCATCGGTGCCCGCCGCCAGAAAATAGCCAACAGCAGCAGCGCGATCGGGGCACCGGCGGCGCACGACCAGGCCAGGGTCAGCAGCGGGTTTCCCGAACCCAGGGCCGGCGGATCCTCGGGGACGAACGCGCCCTCGTCCTCGTCCGCCAGCTCGTGGTCGCGGGGTCCGCCCAGCGCCGGGTGCATCCGGAAGAGTTCCGGGTCCACGCCCCGCGGGGCATTGGCGCCGGGCCCCGCGGGCGCGGGGGAGCCGTGGGAACCCTGGGCCGCGGGGGTGTCGGGTGCCGCCTCCAGCCGGCGGACCAGGTCCTCCCACACGGAATCGTCGGAGTCGCCGGATTCGGCCGGCTCGTGCATGGGGTTGGTCATGGCCTGTTGCCGTCCACTTCCTGGAAGAACTCGATGGAACGGGCGAAAATCTTCTCCGCCTCATAGTCAAGCGTGGCCACGTGGAGGCTGCGCGTCAACCGGTTCACCTCAAGGTGGACACCCGCATCGAGTCCCGCGCGCAGCGCCTCGAGGCTCGATTCGGGCACCACGTGGTCGGTGTCCGAGCGGAACACCACGACCGGGGCCGTGACCTGCGGCAGCCGCCTGATGGTGTCCCGGAAGAGCTTGCGCAGCTCGTGCACCCCGGCCACCGGCGTGCGGTCGTAGGCGTGCTCGTCGCCCCCGGGCTTGGCGATGTCGTTGGCGATCGCCGCGACGGTCGGGGACAGGTGGCGCAGCACCCCGGTGAACGGAGCCAGCGGCGAGGCCAGGGTCAGCCCCGGGTTGACCAGCGCGAGCCCCGCCACTGCGTGCGTCGAGGCCAGGTGCAGGGCCAGCGCGCCGCCCATGGAGAGCCCGGCGACGAAGACGCGCGAGTGGGTGGCCGCCAGAGCCGCATGCTCGCGGCGCACCGCATCGATGATCTCGGTGTGCTTCGTGGCAGCCAGGTCCTGCCAACGCGTGCCGTGTCCGGGCAAAAGCGGCAGGCTGACGGTGTATCCGGCCCCGGCGAAGGCCCGGGCCCAGGGCAGCAGCCCGGCGGGGCCGGCGGTGAAGCCGTGGAGCACCAGGACCGCCGCGCCGTTGCTCCCGGCGTGGTGGAACGGTGCGTTGGGGTCGGTGGCCGTGGGTGTCTCTGGCATGGGGGTGCGTGCTCCTGCGTGGATCGTGAGGGGAACGGGGCGACGGATCCCACCTGCACCGCGTCGCGCCGAGTATGACCGATGGCGTAGTTTTGCCTACAGTTAGAGCCTAACTGAGAACCAGGTGATCAACACCAGGTCTCCGGGCACGTTCCGGGCACCGCACGCGCTGGACTCGGTGGAAGCCCGCAGCATCCTCGGCCCGGAAGGCACTTCAAGCATGTTCTACCAATTCATGAAGAGGTTCATCGTCGGGCCGCTCGTCAACGTGTTGTTCCGCCCCTGGGTCAAGGGGCTGGAAAACATTCCCGAATCGGGCGGCGCGATCCTGGCCAGCAACCACCTCTCGGTCTCCGACTCGATCTTCCTGCCGGTGGCCGTGAGCCGCCCGGTGATCTTCCTGGCGAAGATGGACTACTTCACCGGCAAGGGCCCCAAGGGACGGATCACCGCCTGGTTCTTCCGCATGATCAACCAGATCCCGATGGACCGCTCCGGCGGGGCGGCCAGCGCGCACTCCCTGGGGGCGGGCGCCCAGGCGTTGGCGGACGGAAGCTTGCTGGGCATCTACCCCGAGGGCACCCGCAGCCCGGACGGGCGCCTGTACCGCGGCAAGCTCGGGGTCGCCAAGCTGGCCCTGGAAGCCGGGGTGCCGGTCATCCCGATCGCCATGATCGGCACCGACAAGGTCCAGCCCATCGGCAAGCGCCTCCCGAACATCCGCCGCGTGGGCATGATCATCGGCGAACCGCTCGATTTCTCCCGCTACGCGGGGATGAGCGAGGACCGCTTCGTGCAGCGCTCGGTGGTCGACGAGATCATGTACGCGATCATGCGGCTCTCCGGGCAGGAATACGCCGACACCTACGCCGCCACCGTCAAGGCGCAGCTGGATGCCGAGCGCCGCGAGGCCGGGAAACACCCGAAGTAGCCGGTTTCGCCCCCGGGCCCCGGCGCACTGTGAACCCGATGCGACCGCGGATTACGCCTGGAATCCCCGGCGGGCCCCGCAGCGGTTTACCCTTAGAGGGTGACTCAGCTATCTTCGACTTCCTCAATGCCCGGACGTTCACCGGCCGGTCCCGCCGCCGACCCCGCACTGGACATTTGGCGCACCCTGCCCATCGCCCAGCAGCCGACGTGGAGCGAGCACCCGCACTATGCCAAGTCGGTGTCCGAGCTCGGTTCCCGGCCCCCGCTGGTCTTTGCCGGGGAGGTCGATGTGCTGCGCGAGCGGCTGGCCGAGGCGGCCCAGGGGCGGGCCTTCCTGTTGCAGGGCGGCGACTGCGCCGAGACCTTCGACGGGGCGACCGCCGACAAGATCTCCGCCCGCGTGAAGACCATCCTGCAGATGGCGGTCGTGCTGACCTACGGCGCCTCGATGCCGGTCATCAAGATGGGGCGCATGGCCGGGCAGTTCGCCAAGCCGCGTTCCTCCAACGACGAGACTCGCGACGGGGTGACCCTGCCGGCATTCCGCGGCGACATCGTCAACGGCTACGAGTTCACCCCCGAATCCCGCGCCCACGACCCGCGCCGCATGGTGGAGGCCTACAACACCTCCTCGGCCACGCTGAACCTGATCCGCGCGTTCACCCAGGGCGGCTTTGCCGACCTGCGCTCCGTGCACTCCTGGAACGCCGGCTTCATGGCCAACCCGGCGCACACCGCCTACGAGCAGCTTGCCGGCGAGATCGACCGCGCCGTGCGCTTCATGTCCGCCTGCGGCGCCGACTTCGAGGCGCTCAAGCGCACCGAGTTCTTCGCCTCCCACGAGGCCCTGCTGCTTGACTACGAGCGTGCGCTGACCCGCACCGACTCGCGCACCGAGCTGCCCTACGACACCTCCGGCCACTTCCTGTGGATCGGTGAGCGCACCCGCCAGCTCGACGGCGCGCACGTCGACTTCCTTTCCCGGGTGCGCAACCCGATCGGCGTCAAGCTCGGCCCGAGCACCTCGCCGGAGGACGCCCTGGCGCTCATCGAGAAGCTTGACCCGAACCGCGAGCCGGGTCGCCTGACCTTCATCACCCGCATGGGCGCGAAGAACATCCGTGAGAAGCTGCCGAACCTGGTCGAAAAGGTCACCGCCTCCGGAGCCCAGGTCCTCTGGGTCACCGACCCGATGCACGGCAACACCGTGACCAGCGAAAACGGCTACAAGACCCGCAAGTTCGACGACGTCATGGACGAGGTCCGCGGCTTCTTCGAGGTCCACGACTCGCTGGGCACCTTCCCGGGCGGCCTGCATGTGGAAATGACCGGCGACGACGTGGCCGAGTGCCTGGGAGGCGCCGACCCGATCCGCCAGGAACAGTTCGACGACCTGTACGAATCGGTCTGCGACCCGCGCCTGAACCACAAGCAGTCCCTGGAAATGGCCTTCCTGGTCTCCGGCGCCCTGGCCAAGCGCGGGGTCCGCGGCTAGCCACGCCTGCCGACCGGCCACAAGGCAACGGCCGGGTTCCTTCCCCTGAGACACAGGGGATGGAACCCGGCCGTTGCCGTTTTCTGCGGGCGTTGATCGTGCCATGGACCGGCATGATTCCCGGAGCACGGCCGGCCGGGCCCGGTGCTAGACCACGACCAGCCTGATCGTCGAACCCTCGGGCGCACTGCCGCCGGCCGGGCTCTGCGAACGCACGGTCCCGAAGAAGCCGCCGAGGAACTCCTCGACCTCTACCTCGAAGCCCAGGGAGTCCAGTTCCCGGAGGGCCTCATCGAGCTGCTTGCCCTGCATGTTGGGCACCTTGACCATCCGCGGACCGCGCGAGACGACGTATTGAACCGTTGTGCCGCGCTCGGCCTGCCCGCCGGCAGGCGTCTGGGACATGACCTGCCCGGAGGGAACCGTGGTGCTGTATTCATTGCCGGAGGACTTGCCCTTCAGCCCGGCCTGCTTCAATTCGTCCTCCGCCTGCTTGGCGGTGAGCCCGGCCAGCGAGGGAACATCCACCGGAGCGGGCCCCCGGGACACGACAAGTGCGATCTTGCTGCCGCGCCGAAGTTTTTTCCCGGTCTCCGGGTCATGGCCCAGCACCACGCCCTCGTCGACTTCCTCGGAGTACTTCTTCGTGACCTTGCCGGTGGCCAGGTTCGCGGCCTTCAGGTCCTTTTCCGCCGCGGCCTGCGTGCGGCCGGTCAGGTTCGGGACGGAGAAGAGTTCGGGACCCTTGGAAACAAGAAGTTGGAGACCTTGAAATCGGCGGATCGTTTCCCCTGCGGCGGGTTCACTTCCAACCACGAGGCCGCGCTCAAGTTTTTCGTCGAATACCTCGCGGGTGCCGGCCTGCACGCCGGTGGCCGCCAGCCGCTGCACCGCCTCGCTGCCATGGACGCCGGTCAGCGTGGGGATGGTGAACGGGGCTCCGGGCCCCATGCCGAAGAAGATGCTGACGGCCGCAACGAGTGCAGCCAACAGGGTCAGCAGGATCCCGATGAGCCACTTGCGCCGGGCCGGGGACTTGGGGGCCAACTGCCGGGTCGGTATTTGCGCGTCCCTGCGCCAGGCAAGCTCGGCCGCCTTGGCAGTTTTCTTGGCCTGCCTTGCGGAGACAGGCCGCTGGGGCTGCACCTGCAGTGCCTGGGTGTGGCCGCTGTCCGCTTGCACGGCGGCATCGGAGGCGCCCGACAGAACCTGGGTGTGGTCCGGACCGGCCCCCAGCACGGTGGTGCTTTGCTCATCAAGTCCCAGGGCCCGCGTGGGATCCTCGGTCGAGGGAAGGTCCCCGTCGCCGGACCCTGGGGGCAGTGCCACCGTGGTGTCGCCGGAGGCTCGTCCGGCCGCGGCCGAATCACGGTACTCCTGCGCGAGGGCCAGACGGTCGTGCACGGTGGTGTGGGCGGTGGTTGCCGGCGGAATCAGGTCCTTGAGCCCACCCAGGGTTTCGGAGCCCAGATCGAGCTGGTCCTTGGAGAGCGAATCGTGGATCTGCTTCAGGTCGCTGAGCAGGAACGATGCGTTCTGCGGCCGATCCTCCGGATCCTTGTTGGTGCAATATGACACCAGCTCGTCGAGCTCCGGGGAGAGCCCGGGCACGAGCGCGGACGGTGGCGGGACATCGTCGTTGATGTGCTTGAAGGCCAGCCCGTAGGCGCTCTCGGCGGTGAAGGGCTGGCGCCCGGTGAGCAGTTCGTAGGCGATGATCCCGACGGCGTAGATGTCACTGCGCTCATCGGACGGTTCGCCCTTGGCCAGCTCGGGGGAGATGTACGCGGCGGTGCCGAAGAAGTTGGTGGCATTGGTGTGAGCCGAAGCTGCCCGGGCCAGCCCGAAGTCGGCGACCTTGATACGGCCCTCGTCGGAAATCAGCACGTTGGCCGGCTTCATGTCGCGGTGCACGATGCCTTCCTCGTGCGCCACCGATAGCCCGGTGCAAATGGCCTGCAGCACCACCAGCGCCTGGCGCGGGGTGTAGCGGCCGCGCTCCGCGAGGGACTCGCGCAGGTTCAGCCCGCGCACGAATTCCATCACCAGATAGGCGGTGGTGCCCGAGACATGGTGGTCGCGGATCCCCACGATGTTGTCGTGGGTGAGCCCGGCAGCGATGATCGCCTCGGAGGCGAATCGCTCCAGGACGACCGGGTCCGAGGCCAGGTGCGCATGCAGGATCTTCACGGCGACGGTGCGGTGCAGCCTCACGTCCATGGCGCGGTACACGGTGGACATGCCGCCGTCGGCGATGCGGGCATCGAGCCGATAGCGTTCATCAAGCGTCGTGCCTATGCGGGGGTCGGTGTGTGGCTCTGTCACTTATCGATCGTAACCAGTGGTTGGGGGATGGGTGGAGTCCGCAACACGGGGACCGTGAGGTTCTTGCGCTGCCCGTGTTGCCCGGCTTGAAGCCAAAATACAGGTGAGGGGCCGGTTCCCGTGGAACCGACCCCTCACCTCGAGGTGCGGTAAGGCACCGATCTACCTAGGAGGCTCGACGAGCCCGTGCTGCCCGGCGCTTGAGCGCCCGGCGCTCGTCTTCGCTCATGCCGCCCCAAACACCTGCATCCTGGCCGGATTCGATGGCCCAGGCCAAGCAGGTGTCCACGACGGGGCACCGCCGGCAGACACTCTTGGCTTCTTCAATCTGGAGCAGGGCCGGTCCGGTGTTTCCTACCGGGAAGAAAAGTTCCGGGTCCTTGTCCAGACAGGCCGCGCGGCTACGCCAATCCATGCTTGTTGATGCTCCTTGGGTGTAGGAAAAGTGAGGGGGATCGCCCAGCATAAAAGCCGGGGCAAAAGCAGTCCGGCGGGAAAATTGCCATACCCGAACGACTGCCTAACAAGGTTTTCATGTTACGTTCACGTAAACAAGAGTCCTGTGTTGCAAATACCTCCGCATCCTTGAGTGCTTGGTCACAAGCGCCCGAATTTTGACTCCGGCTAACAGGTTTCCCCGGCCGTGACAAGGGTATTTTTTGGCTCGTTGTATGGTCATTTGTCACACCGGACCATGCCTCCGCTTTCGCCTCAGGGATGGTGCCCGTACTAGATTTGTGTCGTGATGAACCAGCCAGCGTCAAAGCCCGACCGCCCCGCGGTCCAACGCCGACCAATCTCGGTGCTGCTCATTTCGGGGCTTCTGGTCCTTGAAGGACTCGCCGTCCTCTTCTACGCACTGACCTATGCCATGGCGCTGGGCCAGGCCGGCGCCTTGGGCATGGGGGCGCGCATCTTCATGCTCGTGTTGATCGCCGCCGCAGGTGCCTGGCAACTGTTGGTGGCGCACCACTTCTTCAGGGCACGGGCCTGGACGCGGGCGGCCGCCCTGATGTGGCAGGTCTTCCAGATCATCCTGGCCATTCCCTACTTCCAAAGTGGCGATGCGCTGATGGCGTGGCTGTGGCTGGTTCCCGCGGCGCTCGTCGTCGTGCTGCTCTTCGACCCCCGCACCACCGCGTTCCTGGGCGATCGCCCGGCACCGGACGCACCGCCCGAGAGCTGACCCGCGACGCAATCCAGGGACGGAACGGCCCAACACGGTTGGATTAGCGTGTGATGTTCACGCACTGGATCTGTCGGATCGTTCCGCGATCCATGGCCACGGCACGTCCGCGCACGCTCGTGGCGGAGGCAGGGAGCCTGAACCCGCTGGGATCGGCATCCGCACCGAATTGCGGGTCGAGCACCAGGAACGAGCGCTGGTCCCGCAGCACAGCCGAGAGTCCCAGTTCAAAAAGCAGGCGGGCGGCCGGTTCGGCGCTGAGGATCACCTGGAGACGGGCGCCCAGTAGTACCTCGGCGGCCCGTGTGGCCTGGGCGGCGCGCAGGTCGGCTCGGTCCACCAGCACGCGCGCCGCCAGCGGGTGCCGTACGAGGAATTCCTCGGCCTGTGTCGGCAACTCGTCGTCCAGACCCAGAAGCACAGTGTGCCCCGTCCCCGGACCTTCCAGCGCGGCGAGGTGCTCCAGGAGCGTCCTCTTGCCTGCCCCTTCGTGCCCAATGACCAACCCGCAGGGGCCGGGGGACCACAGGAAGGTCCGGTTGTCCGGGCCACAGACCCCGACTGCCAATGCTGGCGGCATCCCCGGGGCACCACGGTGCCCCTCCACCGGCACTGAGTCACCGGTTGCCAGGTCCTCCGAAGACAAGACCTTGGGCAGCGGCAGCGAGCGCAACCAGTTCTCGGCCACAGGCCCGGGAGGCAGCGGCATGGACTCTGCACCGTCGAGCAACTGGAATTCGGTGCCGCGCGAGGGGCCGTCGGGTGCCAGCAGAACGCCCCTGCCCACGTGGGAGGAGACCTTGCGCAGCTGTGGCCACCCCATGAGCACCTCCGGGCCGGCTCCGCGCGGAAAAAACCATCGGGTCTCGCACAGCGAAGCCGCCCGCGAACTTGTCAGGTCCCGGTCCCCGCACACCACCAAGGCGCGTCCCAGCCCAGGTGCCGTGCGGGCAAAACCTGCAAGCAACGCCTCGAGGCCCAGAAACGCGTTGCCGTCCAGCGCCTGGGCCCACCCGCCGAGCCCGCACACCACCAGGAGCAGCGGCTGGACGCACCCGGGGTCCCCGAGCTGTAGCATCAGCTCGGTGATGCGCCATGGGTCACCGGGACCGAAGTAGCCGGACACCGCCGGATTGCCGCGCAGCGCTCCCAAGGTCCCGTTGCCGTCCAGCACCAGGGCCGGCATCCGGAATGCCCCGCGGTTCACGGCGTGGACCAGCAGCTCGGGCACCTGCTCGATGCCGGAGCCCGGCAGCCCGCAGACCATGAGCCGGGCCGTGGCCTGGGGGTCGAAGACCAGGGGGCAGGCCTGCGGCAGGTGCGGGCGATCCAGCATCCCGACCACGCCCTGTTCCCCCGGCACCTGCCGGAGCACCGAACGCGGGATGGCGGGAAGGCGTTGCGGGAGCGCCGCGGAAAACGGGTTCGGGGCGGGTTCGATGTCGCGCTGCCGGTCGCGGATGCAGTCCACCTGCGCGGCCAATTCCCCATCGATCCCGGCCTGCCCGGCGTCTTCTCCTGACGCAGCGTCTGGGGCTGCCGCGGAATGTCCATCGGCCGGCAAATCCTCGCCGAACAGCACACCGCCCAGGCTTGCACCGAATCCCCGCAGGCGGGCAGGGATGCTGGGGCGGGCGTTGACGCGGGCGCGGAACTTCACCGGGGTTTCGCCGCCGCGCCGAAAATACGCCATGCCCGGCGTCGACGCGTCCAGCCGGGCCGCCGCGGCCGAGCCGATCAGGTCGTTGGACTCCGATTCGCCGATGGTGCGCAGCGCGATGACCGATCCGATGTTGGCACGCAGCGGCGCGCTGATCGTCCCGGCCGGCCGCTGCGTGCTGAGTACCAGATGGATCCCCAGCGAACGGCCAACGGTGGCGATGCGGACCACCTTCTCCAGCGCCTCGGGAAGCTCGGTGGCAAAGACGCGGAATTCATCGATCAGCACCACGAGCCTGGGCAGCGGCGGATCGGTGGCGGTGCGTGAGCGCAGGTAGTCGCGGTGGTCGGTGGCCGAATGGTCCGACAGGAAGGCCTCGCGCCGATGCAGTTCGTGCCCCAGCAGGTCCAGGATCCGTTCCCCGGCGGCGGCATCGAGGTCGGAAACGAAATTCTGGACGTGGGGCAGCCCGCACAGCGGGGCCAGCGTCGCACCGCCCTTGAAGTCGACGAGCATGAACGCCAGCGCATCCGGTCCGGTTCCCGCGGCCAATCCCAGCACCAGGGAACGGAGCAACTCGGATTTTCCCGAGCCGGTGGTTCCGGCGACCAGCAGGTGCGGCCCGTCCGCATCGAGATCCAGGCGCAGCCGTCCCTCGGCTGTGTCGCCAATGACGGCATCGGTGCGGGGGACTGTGCGCGGCGTGCCTGAGAGGAGCGGATCCCGGCCGGGATCCGCCGCTGCGGTTTCCATCGGCAACAGCCGCCGGACAGCGCGCGCCAAGGTCTCGAATCCGATCCCTTCCAGGGCCACGGGAAGGTCATGGTCGCGGCCCCCGTTTCCCGGGGATCCGCCCCGCCCGGGGCGGCCCGCCGGCACCGGGTACTCCGTCGACGCGCCTCCCCGCGTTGAAGTCCTGCCCGCCGCGCGCGTGGCGCCACGCCGCGGATTGTCGCGGGCAGGTGGTGCAGGCTGCAGCCATGGATTTTGCTCCCGGCCCGAAGGCTGCAGGACCAGACGGCGGGATTGGCAGTCGATGTGCACCTCGGTTCCATCGCCGGCCGGGGCCGGGCCGCCGCAGTGGAACCACACGGCCAAGCCTGCGTCAGCGGATCCCTGCGGCGCCGGGTGGGCCTGCCGTCTCGCACCCGGCTCGGTGCACAGTACGACCGTCGGGCGCGTGAAGGAGTCCAGCGGCGCGTCACCTGGCTGCACCGCGACTCCCGGAAGCATCGCGAATTCGGCCGGCAGGAATCCGGCCTGCCCCAGCACCACGACCTGCAGCGAGCCCGCACCCAGCAGCGGCAGCCATCGAACCAGGACGCCACGCAGCACCGGGCCCCAACTGGACTCCTGCCCCTGGAACCACACGTTGGCCCCGGCGTGCAGGAGCACCTGAACCGGGGAGTCGGGCAAGATCCCCAGGTCCACGGGCTCCGTGGGCCGCCCGTCGGAACCGGTGCCGCGGGCACTTGATGGCTTCCCATTGCGCCGCCTGCCGATGCGACGTTCGGCGGCCTCGTGGTTGGTTCGGCCCACGGGCCTTGGGACTGGCGGATCGGCGCCCGGACCGGTGCGTAGCCATGCCGCAAGGCGGGCATGCCCGATGACCAGCGCAGGGAATCCCTCCCCATTCACTGCAACACCGTCGGCCAGCCCGGCCGCCACCGCGCCCAGGGGCGGGGCGAGGTCCTCGCGCCGTTTCGCATCTTCCGCCGTGGCACGGGCCCAGGCACGCCGGAAACGGGATTTGGCCCGAAGGACCAGCAGGGCGGGCAACCCGCCGGTGAGAAGCGAAATCGCGGAGAAGGCCAGGAAGAACACGCTGCGCGTCATCAGGAACAGTCCCAGGCCCAAGCCCAGCGGCGCAAGGGCCCCGACCAGCAACATCGCCAGCCGGCTTCCCGGTTCCTCCTCGGCAATCGGGACCGGATCCAATGGCCACCGTGCCGGGCCCGGAACCAGCCCGCGTGCCGGAAGCACCGCAAAGCAGCTTTCCCCGGCGCTGAAGGTATCCCCGATGAGCAGGCGCCGTTCGAGGATCGGCGTCTGGGCGAACCAGACCCCGTTGGCCGATCCCTCGTCACTGAGCACGATGGAGGTGTCGGTCACCCGCAGCAGGGCGTGTCGGCGAGAGAGCCCCAGATCACCGACGGACAAATCGACGTCGCCGCGACCCAGCGCGTAGACGCCGCGGCGCAGCGACAGCATCCCGCCGGGATCCGGACCGCGCATCACCACGAGCATGGCGGGATCGTTGCCGCCGCCGACCCGGCGGTCGTGCGGGTCCGGATCCACCGGTGAATCGCAAAGCAATAGCCTGCCCTTGGCAGGCAGCCGGGCCACGTCCTCGAGAGCCCGCCCGGCCAGATGCCAGACAATACCCGGCCAATGGTGGGCCAGTGCAGTGGCCAGCCGTGCCCCTCCGATCTCCTCGGCGCCTGACAGCTCCAGGAGCACCGGTTGGGCAAGGGCCGGGGAGGACAGCCGGATGAAGAGTTTCCCTGCCACGTGCACCGCCTTATTACTGCCGACGTTGGTAGTTGCGCCTGTGCCGGAGCGCTCCGGCCATCACCGGCTGCCGGGGTCCCCGGCGTACCCCGGATCCGCTCCCAATCTAGGGTTTCCGGCGGCGCACCGGCGCCGGTTCCGTGCCCGGCTGTGGACGGAACGGGTGCGGGCCCTGGCCGTTTATCCACATATTTGGCAGGAACCTTGAAGCATGCCCGGCGCGCGGGTATGGTCGCGGTATTGCGTCAAGCAACTAACTGGATATCGCCGCTCACGAGCCATCCGGGGGCGCGCCGCAAGGCCACCCCCAGCATCGCCTCCCCGCATGCCTTGGCGAACGGCGCCTCACCCGGTGACCACCGGGCGCGGTTCACGGTAGGGAAGCACGATGGCTGACGGACTGGCGATAGTCGAGGATGAGGTACGCGAACTCATCCGCAGGCACGGGCTTGACCCGACCACGCAGGTGGGCGAGGTCCGGCGGCTGGTTGACGAGGTCGTCCGCGACTACGATGAACGATCCCTGCTCGGGGTTCTGCCGGCACTGGGGGAATTGGGCATCGCCCGACGCAGGGTCATGGATGCAGTAGCCGGACTCGGCGCACTTCAACCGCTGATCGATGACCCCGACGTCGAGGAAATCTGGATCAATGGCCCGAACGAAGTTTTTGCTGCCCGCGGAGGAACCTCGGAACTAACCTCAATCAGGCTCCCCGAGGCCGAGATCCCGGCACTTGTCGAGCGCATGCTCAAGTCGTCCGGGCGGCGCCTTGACCTTTCCCAGCCGTTCGTTGACTGCCAGCTGCCCGACGGCTCGCGACTCCACGTGGTCATCCCCGACATCACCCGCAGGCACTGGGCCGTGAACATCCGCAAGTTCATTGCGCGGGCCACCCGGCTCGACCACTTGGTGGAGCTCGGCTCGATGTCCCGGCAGGCGGCGCTGTACCTGGACACCGCGGTCGGCGCCGGGCTGAACGTGCTGGTTTCAGGCGCCACCCAGGCGGGGAAGACGACGATGCTCAACTGCCTGGCCTCCTCGATCGGCAGTCGCGAGCGCGTGGTCACCATCGAGGAAATCTTCGAACTCAAGATCAACCTGCGCGACGTGGTGGGCCTGCAGACCCGGCAACAGAACCTGGAGGGGCACGGCGAGATCAACATGCGGCGGCTGGTCAAGGAGGCACTGCGCATGCGCCCGGACCGCCTGATCATCGGAGAGGTGCGGGAGGCCGAATCCCTGGACATGCTGATCGCCCTGAACGCCGGAATCCCCGGGCTGGCAACGGTCCACGCCAACTCGGCGCACGACGCGCTGACGAAGATCTGCACGCTGCCGCTGCTGGCCGGGGAAAACATTTCCTCGGCCTTCGTGGTTCCAACCGTCGCCGCGTGCATCGACCTGGTGGTCCATTGCCGGCGCGATGCCGCGGGTAGGCGCTTCGTCGGGGAGATCATGGCGCTGGGGCGCCGCGTGGAAAACGGTGCGATCGAGACCACGACGCTGTTTGAACACGTCGAAGGAGTGCTTGAACTTCAGCCCGCCGCCGACCTGGCGCACCCAAAGTTGCTCGACGCCGGCATCGACGTCGCGGAGCTGGGGCGGCTGGTGGCATGAGCATTTTCCTGGGTCTGACCCTCGGCTTCGGTCTGTTGCTGGTCTACCGTTCCTTCACCGCGGTGGCGGGGGCGGGAAACCGGGCCGCCAACGGGCGGATCGAAATCCTGTTGCTGCGTGCGGGCCTGGACAAGGTCACCCGGGGAGGATTCATTTCCGCCTCGATCACCGCCGGTGTCATCGTCGGGCTGATCGTCCTAATCCTTACAGGCGCGCCGTTGATTGCGCTGACCTTCGCCGGGTTCGGGACAGGTGCTCCGTGGGTGCTCGTGGCGCACCAGGCCACCAAGCGCGCGGCGAACCTGCGCGAGCAGTGGCCAGACGTCGTCGACCACCTGCGCTCGGCGATCCGGGCAGGGATGTCGCTGCCGGAGGCGTTGACCCAGCTGGGCCAGCAGGGGCCGGAAGCGCTGCGCCCGGCCTTTACCGACTTCGGGCTGGACTACCGGGCGACCGCTCGCTTCAACGACTCCCTCGAGCGCCTCGCGGCGCGCCTGGCCGACCCGGTAGCCGACAAGATCGTCGAGGCGCTGCGCATCACCCGCGAGGTCGGGGGCACCGACCTGGGGGAAATGCTCGGCACTCTCAGCTCCTTCCTGCGCGATTCGGCCCGCACGCGCGGGGAACTCGAGGCCCGGCAGTCCTGGACGGTGTCGGCGGCCCGGCTGGCCATCGCCGCCCCGTGGGTCATCCTGCTGCTCCTGGCCAGCCAGCCCGCGGCCGTCTACGCCTACTCGACGGTCACCGGGATGCTGGTGCTCGTCGGGGGACTGGTGGTGTCGTTCATTTGCTATCGGGCAATGATGCGCATCGGACGCCTGCCCGAGGAAGAACGGGTATTTCGATGAGCACCACCACGATCCTGTCCCTGGTGTTGGGGCTGTGCCTGGGCAGCGGGCTATGGCTCGTGCTCGTCCGCATCCCGGCGATGCGCCCGGTGACCTTCGCCCAACGCGTGGCCCCGCACCTGCGGGCAGGCAGGAACGGTTCCCGGATCCTCGTCGAGCCGCTCGCGGCGCAAACCCCCTTCGGGCCGCTCGGTCGCATCGTCGGCCCGGCCCTGGCCGACGTGGCCCGGATGTCACAGCGACTGAATCCTAGCAACGAGGCGCTGGCGCGGCGCCTTGCGCGGGCCGGACTGCGGATCGGCGTGCTGGATTTCCGGGCGCAGCAGCTCTTGTGGTCGGCCGGGCTGACATTGCTCGGCGCCGCCCTGATCGGCCTGAACATCGTGGCCGGGCGCTTCAACCCTATGTTGGCGCTGGTGGTCCTGGTCTTTTGCGCGGTGGGTGGCTACCTGCTGCGTGACTGGTATCTGGGGGAGCAGACCACCCGGCGCAGCAAGCGGATACTGAATCAGTTCCCCACGATCGCCGAGCTCATGGCGCTGGCGGTGGCCGCGGGGGAAAGCACGGTGGGGTCGATCGAGCGGGTGGCCCGCACCTCCCGGGGCGCACTGAGCGAGGAATTCGCGCTCACGCTTGCCCACGTCCGCGCCGGTTCGACCCTGGCCGGGGCACTTGCTGACATGTCCGACCGGATCCAGCTCACGGCGATGACACGCTTCGTCGACGCCATCACCGTGGCCAGTGAACGCGGGACCCCTATCGCCGCGGTCATGCGGGCCCAGGCCCAGGATGTGCGTGATGCAGCCAAGAGGGAGCTGATGGAAACCGCGGGAAAAAAGGAAATTGGCATGATGGTACCCATAGTTTTCGGCATCCTGCCTTTGACCATCGTTTTCGCGGTGTACCCGGGGCTCTCGCTGATCGACATGAACTACTAACGGGAGGCGCAAACCACGACATACGCAGTGGCACCCGAATAGGGTCAGTCCGGGTCCGCCGGCCGCCGGGCATGACCAGGCACGGACCGGAACAAACTTCAGGCATGCAGCAGCAGGCTCTCGCGTCGGCGAACGGCGAGGGAACAAACCGGCAAGGAGAAGCAACATGAGGATCGCACGGCAGTTTGGATTGTTGATGTTCGGCATGGGCGTATGGGCAGGAGCCCGCGCCACGGCATTGGCCGGACGCGTGAAGCGCAACGAGCGCGGCGACGTGCCGGGGTGGGTAATGATCACTTTGATGAGCGCGCTGCTGGTTGCCGCTCTGCTGGCCATCGCCGGACCCCGGCTGGAGGAGCTGTTCAACCAGGCGATCAACCGGGTTGCGGGCCTGGGCTAGAGACTACCGGCATGCCAGGGTTCGTCGTGGCTCCGAGGGACGGCGCGGGGGATGGCCAGCGAGGGTCGGCTGTTGCCGAATTCGTGATGGTCTCCGCGCTGCTCATTGCCGTGTTCCTGGCGATCCTGCAGCTCACGCTCGCGCTTCACGTAAGGAACACCCTGATGGACGCCGCGGCCGCAGGTGCCCGATACGGCACGTTGGCAGACCGCGGTCCCGGCGACGGGGTGGGACGCACCCAGGACATCATCCGCGGGGCTCTGAGCGACCGCTTCGCTTCCAACGTGCAGGCCACAGCCATCAGTGTCGGTGGAACCCCCGGTGTTCGGATTACAGTTCGGGCGGGGATTCCGCTCATTGGCATGATTCCGTTCGCCGGGGAGTTCGTGGTGCACGGGGAATCGGTGCGCTATGGCTAGTCTGCCGCGGGGCGACGTGAAGCCGGGCAACCGCCAGGCCGGACGCGAGCAACATGGGCCACAGTCCGGGTCTTCAATCATCGAATTCATCTTTCTGGTGGTCCTGCTCCTGGTGCCACTGGTCTATCTGGTCGTGGGTGCCGCGCAGGTCCAGGCCGCGAGCTACGCGGCGGTCGGAGCGGCGGACCACGCCGCCAAGGTATTCGTGACGGCACAAAGCGAGGGACAGGGCCGGGCCCGGGCCGCAGACGCCGTCCAACGGGCGGCCGCCAACATGCAGATCGGGCCCGGACGCACGAATTTTAGCTACAGCTGCCAGGGGACCTGTCTCTCGGCGGGAAGCACCGTGACGGTCCGGGTATCCATAGAGACCGTCCTTCCACTGCTCCCTCAGGGATGGAGCTGGCGCACCGGAAACGTGGGCTCGAACGCAACCCAGCGGGTCGATCGATATGGTTAGCAGCAGCGGAGACCTGCCACGCCCCGCGGCCACCGGTGCCTCGCCCGGCGCCCCTGCCTCTTCAGGCAAGGAAACCGGGCAGACAATGATCCTGATCATCGGGATGATCGCCATCGCGATGCTGGCCATCAGCGTGGTGTTGGCTGCCACGGCGGTCAACGTGCAGGCACACAAGCTCCTGTCGGTGGCAGACGGGGCCGTCGCCGCGGCAGCCGACAACTTCGAGCTCACGGCTGGAGGCGAGAGCGTCGCCACGCTCCGATTGCAGCCCTCCGAGGTGCGGAACGCCGCCGAAAAGTACCTCGCGGACATCAACGCCGGTGCAGGGTTTTCGAACCTGCACATCATCAGCGCTGGCGTGGAACCCGATGCGGTGACCGCGCACGTGCGCCTCGGCGCCGTGGTGCATCCGCCCATCATCGGCTGGGTGGTTCCGCGCGGGGTGTCCATCCATGTCGATTCCTATGCCCGCACGCTGCTCTCGCGCTGAAATCCGGTGGGCAACCGGCCCAAGCTGCATTCGGGGACCGACGCGTTGATCCGCGCTCGCCGGTTGGCGTCGGGTGTTCCAGGGGAGCCGTTGGTCGTGGATCCGTCGGGCAGAAACGTGGGCCGACGCAAAGCGGGCGCCGTAAATGTCGTAGGCTGGAAACTACCATGGCTTCAACTGACTTTTCTGCCGAAATCAAATCACTGCGCTCCACCTACGCCTCCATTGAAGAGGTCTCCGATGTGCCGCGCATCCGTGCGGACATTGCGATGCTCTCCGAGGAAGCCGGTGTTCCCGATCTTTGGGACAATCCGGCCGCCGCGCAGGTGGTCACTTCCAAGCTCTCTCACCGCCAATCGGAGCTGGAGCGACTCACGAGCATCCGCACTCGCATCGATGACTTGGAGGTGCTTGTCGAGCTCGCCGAAATGGAGGGTGACGCCGAAGCCATGCAAGAGGCCGAAACCGAGCTCAAGTCGGTGCGCAAGGCATTGGCCAACCTGGAAGTGGTGACCCTGCTTTCCGGTGAATTCGACTCACGTGAGGCAGTCGTCACGATCCGGGCCGGGGCGGGCGGCGTGGATGCCGCGGACTTCGCCGAAATGCTTATGCGCATGTATATGCGGTGGGCCGAAAAGCACGGCTACCCGACGCGGGTCATGGACACGTCCTACGCCGAAGAAGCGGGCCTGAAATCCGCCACATTCGAAATCAACGCGCCTTACGCGTTCGGAACGTTGTCGGTCGAGGCCGGTACCCACCGACTGGTGCGCATCTCGCCCTTCGACAACCAAGGCCGCCGCCAGACGTCCTTTGCGGCTGTCGAGGTCATTCCGCTGATTGAACAGAACGACTCCATAGAGATCCCGGAAAACGAGATCCGCGTCGATGTGTATCGTTCCTCGGGCCCGGGTGGACAATCCGTGAACACCACCGACTCGGCCGTGCGCATGACCCACATACCCACCGGCATCGTGGTGTCGATGCAGAACGAAAAGTCGCAGATCCAGAACCGTGCTGCCGCACTGCGCGTGCTGCAGTCACGGTTGCTCCTGGTGAAGAAGGCCGAGCAGGATGCGCAAAAGAAGGAAATGGCAGGCGACGTTAAAGCCTCGTGGGGCGACCAAATGCGCTCCTACGTGCTTAACCCCTACCAAATGGTCAAGGACCTGCGCACCGAACACGAGGTCGGAAACACTTCCGCCGTATTCGACGGCGAACTTGACGATTTCATTGATGCCGGGATCCGGTGGCGGGCTGCACAGCGCCGTCCACAGTCCTAGGCACACGCAAGCTTGGGTCTGGCAGGCCCGTAGCGCCAGTGTTGACGTAGGGGCGCAGTGCAGCTCAGGGAGGTTCCGCAGACACGTTTCACCACGTGCCCGCGGGACCTCCTTCCGCATTTCCAGAACACGACGGCGCATTATCCAGCTAGCCGTTCGTACCGTGGGCAGCGGGCGAAAGCGGTTTCGTGGCCCGTTGGGGGAGCGGTTGCGCCCCGATGGGTGAATTTCTGGCCGGGACGTCCTACGATGTGGCTACGAGGTACTCGCAGGCCGGTGGCGAAAGACCGCCATGCGAAATGCCTGGTGCAGGCAGACCGTGGTTTCGCCTCATCATCCACCCGCAATCCCAGGAGTGCAGGAATGCTAGACAAGACCTACGAATCGGCCAGCGCGGCCGTGGCGGACATTCCCGAGTCGGCGTCCATCGCGGTGGGGGGATTTGGGCTTTCGGGCAACCCCAACGTACTGATTCAGGCGTTGCTGCAGACCGGAGTGGGCGATTTGAAGGTGGTTTCGAACAACTGCGGAACCGACGAACACGGGCTGGGCATCTTGCTGCGGGCTGGGCGGATATCGAAGATGACTTCATCCTACGTCGGCGAAAACAAGGAATTTGCGCGCCGCTACCTCAGCGGCGAATTGGAACTGGAACTCACCCCGCAGGGAACGCTGGCCGAAAAGCTGCGTGCGGGCGGGGCTGGCATTGCTGCCTTCTACACGCGCACCGGCGTCGGAACCCAGGTGGCCGAGGGCGGATTGCCACAACGATATGGCCCCAACGGAGAGATCGTGCAGGCCTCCCAACCCAAGGACCAGCGTGACTTCGCGCCCGGCGGAGAACTGGGGACCTTCGTGCTGGAGGAAGCCATCGTCGCCGACTACGCATTGGTTCACGCCGCATTCGGGGATCGCCACGGAAATTTGGTATTCAACAAGGCCGCGCGGCAATTCTCCCCGGTAGCCGCGATGGCGGGAAAGATCTGCATCGCCGAAGTGGAGCAACTGGTGGAGCCCGGCGAGCTTGACCCCGATGCCATCCACCTGCCCGGGGTCTTCGTGCACCGTGTGGTGGAGGTCGGGCCAGACATCGAAAAGCCCATTGAAAAGCGGACGGTCCAGGCGGCCGCAGCTGGATCCAACGACACCTCACACGTTAAGGAAGGCTAGGCAATGCCTTGGTCACGCAATGAAATGGCGGCCCGGGCCGCACTGGAACTGCCCGATGGCGCCTATGTAAATCTCGGCATCGGCCTGCCGACGCTCGTACCAAACTATGTTCCGGCCGACCGTACGCTGGTGCTGCAATCGGAAAACGGGATCCTTGGTGTCGGCCCTTATCCCGCCGAGACGGATGTCGACCCAGACTTGATCAACGCGGGGAAGGAAACCGTGACGGTGCTTCCCGGCGCCAGCTACTTCGATTCCGCCACGAGTTTTGCGATGATACGCGGCGGCAAGATCGATGCTGCGATCCTCGGCGCAATGCAAGTTTCCGAGGGCGGGGACCTCGCCAATTGGATGATCCCCGGGAAAATGGTCAAGGGCCCCGGCGGCGCCATGGACCTTGTCCACGGAGCCAAGCGTGTCATCGTCCTGATGGAGCACGTCGCCAAGGACGGCAGTGCAAAGATCGTCCGCGAGTGCACCTTGCCCTTGACCGGCCGCGGGGTGGTGCAGCGCATCATTACGGATCTTGCAGTAATAGACGTCACAGATGCCGGTCTACGACTGGTTGAGTGCGCCCCCGGTGTCACGCCGGAACAGGTCCGCGACGCTACGGACGCTCCGCTGCTGTCCTAGTCAAGAGTTCCGAAGACCATCGCCGGGACCGAAAAACCAGAGGCCAATCGACAGTTCGGTCGAGGCTCCGCCCGACGTCCTGCCCCACGGGTGATTGTCGCGCCGGGCGATGCCCCCGCACCCGGTGTCTGTCACGCAGCGGGCGTTCACCTGGCTCACAGATTCGTGACACACCCGCTTTTTGTGCCGACTGCGCGCCACCCGGCCCGATAGAGTGCAAGAGCTGGCTTTGCAACTTCCTTCAACAAAGTCCCGTGCCTGGATCATGCGCCGGCGATCCCGCGGGCAGAGCTGCGATGATTAGATTCGAAAACGTCACGATGGTCTATGACCAAAAGTCACGCCTTGGCTCGGAAAACGCGCGCCCTGGCCTCGACGACGTAAGCATTGAAATTGACCGTGGTGACTTCGCGTTTCTTGTTGGTGCCTCGGGCTCCGGCAAATCCACCTTCCTCCGGCTGATCTTGCGCGAAATAGTCGCCACCGGAGGATCCGTTCACGTTGCAGGGCAAAACGTTGCCCGCATTCCCTCGTGGCGTGTACCCAAGTTGCGTCGCGGCATCGGCGTCGTATTCCAGGATTTCCGCCTGCTGCCGCAGAAGAATGTTTTTGAAAACGTTGCCTTTGCCATGCAGGTAGTGGGGGAGAGCCGAAGCGCAATCCGTGACCACGTCCCGGAGGTATTGAAGCTCGTGGGGCTGGAAGGCAAGGAAAAGCGCCAACCGGATGAGCTTTCCGGCGGCGAACAGCAGCGTGTGGCCATTGCCCGTGCCATTGCCAACAAGCCACAAATCCTGCTCGCCGACGAGCCGACCGGCAACCTTGACCCGGCCACGAGCGTCGGAATCATGAACGTCTTGGACCGGATCAACCAAAACGGCACCACGGTCCTCATGGCCACGCACGATGACGGAATCGTTAACTCGATGCGTCGGCGCGTCGTTGAACTTTCCCTGGGCAAAATCATGCGCGACGAAAGCGCCGGCGAATACACCTCGATGATCCCCGTGATCAATCAGGACGGCACACGCGAATTGCGCCAGGCAGACCACAGCACTTGGCACAAACCCTCGGACCGTAGCCAGGCCTTCGCGCCGTTTGACACTGAGGACGATATGCCATGAAACTCGGATTTATTCTCGGCGAAGTAGGCACTGGCCTCCGCCGAAACCTCTCCATGGTGGTTTCAGTCGTCTTGGTTACGTTCATATCGTTGACGTTCGTGGGCACCGCTGCACTCATGCAGATGCAGATCACGCAAATGAAGGGCTACTGGTACGACAAGGTCCAGGTAGCCATTTACCTATGCGGTGAACACAACGAAGGCACCAATTGCGCAGAGGGCGCGGTAACGGCCGACCAACGTGGCGAAATCGATTCAATGCTCGGTTCGGCGGCAGTCAAGCCGTACGTGGACAACTTCGAATATGAATCGAAGGACCAAGCCCTCACCCATTTCCGGGAACAGTTCGAGAACTCTTCGATGAGTGAAACCGTGACCGCTGACCAACTTCCGGAATCGTTCCGGGTTTCCCTGGTTGATCCGGAAAAATACCAGATCATCAAGGAACTCTTCTCGTCGATGGACGGCGTCGACGTGGTGGTTGACCAGCGGGAGCTGCTCGAAAAGATCTTCTCCATCATCAACATCGCTTCCTTCGTTGCCATCGGTATTGCCGGGGTCATGATCCTGTGTGCGGTGTTGTTGGTTGGCACGACGATTCGTTTGTCGGCCTATTTGCGCCGCCGCGAAACAGGCATCATGCGCCTGGTCGGCGCGTCGAAGTCATCGCTCCAATTGCCATTCGTCTTGGAGGGCGTCATCTCGGCACTGATCGGTGCGCTGCTAGCCTGCGGCGTCCTGTGGGCGGCGGTGAGGTTCCTCATCGATGACAAGCTTGCCCTTGAATACAAGGACACGGCCTTCATATCCACTGGAGAAGTTTTCCTGGTCGCGCCGTGGCTGATTCTGCTGGGTGTGGTTTTGGCTGGTGTATCGTCGTTGGTAACCTTACGGCGGTACTTGAAGGTTTAGTGCGTCACTTACTTATGAAAGATTCAGTTCACCACCGAAGACTCAAAGGACATTTATGTTAGCCAAAGCAGTATGGTGCCGAATGGCGCGTTCGGGAACGGTGGGTGCGTTGTCGATCGCACTCTTGGTTTCCGGAGGCGTAGGCGCCCACGCCGATGAGCTAGATGACCGCAAGGTTCAGGTTGAACAGAACATCGACCACCTATCCGAGGACCTGGAGGTCCTGGACGACGACATCAAGGTCACCGATGCCAAGCTTCGTGGGTTGCAGGCACAGCTTCCCGGTGCAGAACAAGCCTTGGCCGATGCCCAGGGCAGGGTGCGCCGGGCAGCCGATGAGGCAGCCGATCTTGCCCGAAGGGTCCAGGCGGCCCGCGAAACGCGCGACCAGCTAAACGTGAAGATTGCCGAGGGCAAGGCGAAGCTCGAGGATTCCAAGGAAATCATCGGGCAGATAGCAACGGAAGCCTATAAGCGCGGAGGTGTTTCCTCCGATCTTTCCCTCCTGTTGAACGCCACATCCGACGGCAATCTGGCGGCCGGCATGGATCTTGCCGACCAGGCCATGCGGTCACAGAATGCCGCTCTCGATGCCTTGTCAGAACAGTCGGCGACAGACGCCAATGCGAAATTGCGACTGGCTGCGGTGGAAGCCGAGATCACCGATCTCAAGGCCGCCGCCGATGCGGCACTGGCGCGTGAGCAAGTTGCCCGAGATGATGCCGAGTCCAAGAAGAAGCAGCTCGATGGGATCATCTCCCAGACCGATGCCTTGAGCGCCGAACTGCTGGCCCAGCGTCCGCGTATCCAGCAGAAACTGCGCGCCGAGGAAGCGAACCAGGTAAAGATCAACGGGCAGATCAAGGAACGTCAAGAGCGCTTGATCCGCGAGGAAGCCGAGCGCAAGCGCAAGGCGGCGGAGGCCGAGCGCAAGCGTATTGCTGAAGCGAAGGCCAAGTGGGAACGTGAGGAAGCGGCCCGGGCGAAGGAAGCCAGGGAAGAAGCCGCGCGCCAGAAGAAAAAGAACACGTACGTCAAGCCCAAGTATGTAGCCCCTGCGCCGCAGGCCGTGCCGGAGCGCAGTTCCTGGGGCCTTGTCAAGCCGGTTTCCGGTGGACGGCAGACCTCGGGCTTTGGCTGGCGGCCAACCCCCGCCGGAACCATCGACTACGGCGGGCGGGGTGGCTACGTACACGCCGGGGTCGACTGGGGCTTCGGCGGTCAATGCGGCTCGCCGGTGTTTGCCGCCGCGGACGGCGAAGTCTGGATGGCCGGTTGGGGCGGAAGCTCCGGAAACAAGGTCACCATCAGCCATGGCGTGGTCAAGGGCAGGGCACTGGCCACAAACTACCACCACATGCAACGCGTCGTGGTCGGAGTCGGCCAGAACGTGAATCAGGGCCAGTTGATCGGGTATGTCGGCACGACGGGCAACTCCACCGGTTGCCACATGCACTTTGAAACCATTGTCAACGGTGCGGCCGTCAACCCATTGGGACTTCTCTAGCGGTAAGCTATAAGCTCGCCAAGTGGCGAAACCACTCGCGGAGAGGAGTTGACCACGTGTCTAAAAAAGACCCGGAACAGAAGATTGTTGCCAGCAACCGCAAGGCCCGACATGATTTCGAGATTCTCGATACCTACGAAGCCGGAATGGTGCTTAGCGGCACCGAGGTGAAGTCCCTACGTGAGGGCAAGGCATCGCTGGTTGATGGATTCGGCCAGTTCTACCGCAATGAGTTGTACGTGGAGAACGTCTACATTCCGGAATACCTCAATGGCTCGTGGACAAACCACGCAGCAAGACGGCGTCGCAAGCTGCTCCTGCATCGCCAGGAGCTACTGAAGATCGAACGCAAGATCAACGAATCCGGTCTCACAATCGTTCCGCTGAGCCTGTATTTCAAGAACGGGCGCGCCAAGATCGAAATCGGTGTGGCGCGCGGCAAGAAGGAATACGACAAGCGCCAGAGCCTGCGTGAGAAGCAGGACAACCGCGAGGCCCTGCGCACCATGCGGGAACGCAATCGAGGAGCGCGCGAGTAACTGCTCGCTGCCTAGGCCGAAATTCACCGTCTGCCTGCACCGATTGGGCGGAAGCCGACGGGGAATAGACGTGGGGCGATTGTGCGTTAGACTAGATGCACGCGGTTAATCCGTGTGGTTGGGGTGACGCAAGTTGCCCGTTGACAACAAAATACGGGGATGATCGGTTTCGACGGTGTGAGTCGCGACATGTGAAGCGGGCCGAGGATGCAAAGTTATCTCGTAAACGCTCTTTGCAAAACAATAAGTGCCGACTCAAAGCGCACTGACTTCGCTCTCGCTGCCTAAGCAGCCAGACAGTCCGTAAGCCAGGGGATGCTATCGCCCCTGTTCCTTACGTCATTTAGATAGCCACTGCGGGAAGTTAGTGTTACCGGAACAACTCGCATAATTTAGGTAACTGTGCCCGGACCAGCCGCTTGTTTGCATGACGACTGGGGCAGAGAAATTCCAACGCAAACTGCGCCCGGAGAAGACCTGGCAACACCACATCGGACGGGAGTTCAATTCTCCCCATCTCCACAATGAAGGCCCTGCGGATTTTCGGATCTGCAGGGCCTTTCTTGCGTTAACCATGCACGTCCGATCTGGGGCATAGCAGTCGAGCCGCCTAGAACAATGTGGGTATGGTTTGCCGTCTCCGTTGCCAATGGTCGTTGCGTCTCGGAAGTTGTTCTGGGTCGAGATATTTGGGCAACAAGACCGCCGGCAAGCCATTGCCGTCCCGGACCAGACCCAGCTTTCCGGAATGGAAATCATGGTGGTGGGCGCTGCAGGCCGGACCGGAGTTTTCTGCACTGGTGACCCCGCCGTCTTCCCACGCATCTATATGGCAGATTTCGCAGTGTTCGGGCGGCACCGTGCATCCCGGAACCAGGCAACCGCCGTCCCTGGCCAGAACCGCTTCTCGAATGTGTTCGGGCACGTAGCGCTGTTCGCGACCAAGATCGAGGATCTGGCTTTTGCTGTTGAAAACGATGGGCAATACGCCGGCATCGCACAGCAGTCGCCTGAGCTCGCCCGGACTGACATCCAGTCCGTGGGAAGTGATGCCGGCCCGCTCGGCCAGACCCAGGAGGGTTTCGAGTTGGCAATGGACCACCAAGGTGGACCGGGCAAGGCCCTTGCAGTTCTTCCCGGTGCTTTCCCCGACTCTTCGCAGGACGTTGAGGATTGACTGCAGGCGGCGCCGAGCCGGTGTGAGCCCGTCGCCTCCCGGAGAGTTCGGTTGCCAGTCAACGGAGGGCTCTGCGGCCCGTGGGCCCTGCGCTGAAGATGCCGACGTATGTCCTTGGCCCGCCGCCATGCCGAGGTCCGTGTAGGCGGCGCGGGGGCGTTCGCCAACCGGGGTCGTCGGGTCGGCTGCCCAAGCGGGGAGGCGGGGTGCGTCGTCGTCCTCCCCAACGTTGTCGGAGCCGTTTGCCGCCGGAGTCCCGGCGCGGTTGGCAGCGTCGCGGGCAAGAGCCTCGCGGTTGCCGGCGGCGGTGCGGGGGTTGTCGGCGTTCGCGAAGTGCGACAGGAAGATTTCAGCCTCGACATTGAGCATGCAGAGGCTGAAGTACGAGAAGTGTTCCGTGCGCCGGGTGAGGAAGATCCCGGTCTTGGCGCCGATCTCTTCGGCATCGGGCTCGCCGGGGGCGGACTCCTCGAGGGTGCGTTGCCAGGCGGTGATCAACTTGCCGGTGGATTGCGGACCCTGGGTGTGCAATGACTCCAGGACCTGGGACTCCAGGATGCGGGACAGCTGCGCGGGATCGGGCTGTTTTCGGATGACGGGCGCGGCCTTGTCGAGCTTTCTCGCGGCCTGCATTGCATGCCTGGGATCGATCGTCCCTGCCTGGGCATCGGCTGAAAGCTGCGGATAGCGCGCCGCGCGGCCGATCCCGTTGACATCCGTCTGGGGGAGGAGCGCGTCCGCGGCCTTGACGCGATCGCGGGCCTCGAAGTAGCCGGTCCCCAACAAGTGTTGCAGCAGGTCGGCGGTGTCCTTATGGGGCAGCCGTCCGGTCGGTGTGGTCGCGGGATCCGCCGGGAGCTCCACCTCACCTGCGAGGAACGGGGCCGGTGAGGTGATCGCCGCGGAGAGCTGCTCCAGGGTTTCGAGGGGCAGCTCATGCGCGAGGGTCTTCCGGGCACCTTGGGCGGCGAGGATCTGCAGGTAGGAAGCGCGCCGGTGGGCCTGCTCAATTATCAGCGCAAGCGCTGCGGCCTCGGTGGGGGAGCTCGCCGCGGCGGACAGCTCCGTGGCGGTGGCGACGAAGTAGTCCTGCGCGGCGAGCAGCGAGCGCAGGCGATCCGCCCCGCCCGATGTGCGACCTTGGCCTGGGCCGGCGTGCCCTCGGCCCGGGCTAGAGATCCGAAAGTACTCGTCGTTGTGCATGCCATTGAGCATGGCCGATGACGCGGCCGGGTTTCCAGACCCGGTGGAAATCTGTGGACAACAACGTGATCCGGCCGGTCATCCAGCCGACCCGGCGCCAGCCGTGCCTCCAATTTGTGCGGGGAAGCATCCGGGCAGCAAAAAAGGGGGCGGACGGTGGCGGGACCCCGGGCATGATGCCGGGGTGTCGCCTCCGTCCGCCCCCTCAGGCGCCAGCCCGCAGGTGACGGTCGAAGATCGGTCCGGCGGGGCTATTCGCCGGTGGTGATCGAAGGCGCGGCCTTCGGAGCCTTCAGCGCGGCGAGGCGGGCATCGATCTCGGTCTGCTCGCCCAGGTCCTCCAGCGAGTTGAACTGGGCGTCGAGCGAGGAGGAGGCAAGCTCGGCGGCGCCGCGCACGCGGGCTTCCTCGCGGCGGATCTTTTCCTCAAAGCGGCTGACCTCGCTGGTGGGGTCCATGATGTCGATGCTCTTCACGGCCTCCTGCACCTGGTTCTGCGCCTGGGCGGACTTGGCACGGGCAACGAGTTCGTCGCGCTTGGAGACCAGCTGCTGGCGCTTGGACTTCATGGCGTCCAGGCCGGTCTTGAGCTTATCCACGATGTCACGCTGCGAGGTGATGGTCGGCTCGGCCGACTTCGCCTCCGCCTCCGCCTGCATCTGGCGCTGGATGGCGACCTTGGCCAGCGAATCGAACTTGTCGGCGTTTGCGCCGTCGCCGGAGGAACGGAACTCGTCCGCCTTGCCCGAGGCAGCCAGCGCCTTGTTGCCCCAGTCCGAGGCGGCCTGGACATCCTCGGTGTAGTCTTCCTCGATCATGCGCAGGTTGCCGATGGTCTGCGCCACCGCCGTTTCGGCCTCGGCGATGTTGTCGGTGTAGTCGCGCACCATCTGGTCGAGCATCTTCTGCGGATCTTCCGCCGAATCGAGCATGGCGTTGATGTTGGCCTTGGCCAGCTGGGCTACACGACCAAAAATAGACTGCTTTACCACGGTGAGACCTTTCGTTGACTGACTTGTTGAACTTTTCCCTGTCGCGCTTCCGGGTTCCGGAACCGCAGTGCTGCAATCTTTGGAACGGGCCCGCCCGGGGTCCGTGCTGCAGGCCGGCCCCTAGAAGCTGCCGCCCGCTCCGTCGCCGAAGCCGCCGCCGAACCCTCCGCCGCCGCCCCCGCCGAAGCCGCCGAAGCCGCCGCCGCCAAAGAGGCCTCCGCCGGAGTCCCCCGAGTGCGAACCGCCGCGCAGGATGGAATCGATGAGGATGCCGCCGAGGATGGCACCGCCCAGCCCGCTGCCTCCGCCGCGTCCACCGCCAAAGCCGCCGCCGCCGAAACCGCCGCCGAAGCCGTCGACGTCGCTTTCCGCCTCGCGTGCTGCCTGGTCGGCCAGTGCGGAGGCGTGCTCGGCATGGGACAGGGCATTGAGCGGGTCCGAGGGAGCGAGGCGCAGGGCCTCCTCGAGGTTGCGCTGGGCCTCGGCCAGGCGGGTGCGCGCCGTGGCGCCGACTCCGCCGCGCCGTGCCCGGATGAAGTCGTCGGTGCCGCTGATCTTCATCTGCGCGGTGCGGATGGCCGCCTGCAGCGACTCGGCGGCACGGTTGGCGCGTTCCTGCTGGTCGCGGATCTGGTTCAGCTGCTCATTGAGCGGACGCAGTCCCGCGTCGACCTCCGCAACGAGGGCCACCGGGTCCACCCGGCCGCTGCCTACCTGGGACTGGACCGAGGAAAGCGCGGCCTCCAGGACGGCGACGGAACCCGCAAGCTCGGGGTTGGAGCCGTTGGCGACCAGGGCGCGGCCCTGGGCCAGGTCCTTGGCGGCGGTGGAAACGAGGGACTCGAGGTCGGCCCGGGCCTTGTCGAGGTCGTCCCCGGCATGGGCCACAGCGTCAAGCAGCACGGTGGCCTGGTGCACGGCGTCCTCGCCGGCGCGCACCGCCACGGCGGCCTCGGATGATTCGGAGGCCGCGATCTTCGCCTCCGCGGTGAGCACCGCGGTGTTGGCGAAGTCCAGCCGGTCGGTGGCCTCGGCGATGTTGGTGTGGACCTGGTGCAGCGCACCGTCGGTGTAGCGGGCGGCGAGCTCGGTGAGCTGGTCCTGGACCAAGCTGACGCGTTGGCGCATCGGGTCGATCTGCGCCTTGAGCGAGGCGGCCGCCTCGGGGGCGTTTTTCTCGAGTTCGCGCAGCGACGCGAATTCCTCGGTGTGCGCCTCCAGGGTTTCGTTCACCGCCTCGCAGCGGCGGATGATCTCCCCGAGCCAGGAGCGCTGGTCGGCCTCGGTGTCGGGGATGTGGTCGTCGAGCTGCTGCTGCAACTTGAAGGACTCGGACATGTGGGCCTTGGCCGCCTCGATGTCCTCGGCGAAGGGCTTGACTGCCGCCTCGCCGAATTGCGCCTGCGCGAAGCCGACCTCCTGCTCGGAGGAACGGATGGCGTCGTCGGCGGCAATGAGCAGGCTGCCGGCCTTGGTGCGCAGGTCGGGGATGCTGAGCGATGCGAACGGGTCCAGCGGCTTGCCGTCGGGGCCCGTGGCCACCTGCGGGGGACCGGCCGGCAGTTTCTTGCGGCGCGCCAGCGCCCACGCGGTGGCGCCGCCGACGACCGCGACGCCGCCGACCAGGATCCATCCGGCGCCGCCGCCGGATCCGCCCGAGCCCTCGGAACCGCTCGGCGCCTCTTCCCCGGTGGGCGTGTTGCCCTCGGCGACGTTCTCGATGCCGGTGACGGCGCCGAGTGCCGCGGCGGCCCAGTCGTCACGCGACAATTGCGGACTGACCAGCTTGGTGAAGATTTCCTGGTCGTGTTCGACGATGTCGCCATTCTCCTGGGACACGAACCGCGCCTGGCGCTGCTCGACCGCAATGGCCAGGACCGAGTCGCTGCTGCCCATCTGCTTGTTCGCGGCCACCTCGCGAACCCAGTCGTCGGGGTCGTCGGGATTGGAAAAGGTGTCAACGTAGATCACGAAGAGCGACTGCCCGGTGTCAAGGCGCAGCTGGTTCACCGCGTCGGTCACCTCGGTGGCGTCGGACCCCAGAACCCGCGCCTGGTCCACCACGAATTCGCCCGGGGGAATCTGCACCGGGGAGTCGGCCGAGGCCGGTTGTGCAAGCATGAACAGGGACAAGATTCCTGCGGAGGCAACAACTGCCATCCGCCGGGGGAGCGACTTCATATTTTTCCTTCACCCTTGCATGGTCGGCCGCAGAGGCACCGGGCCGGGAGCATGGATACTCGCAACTTTCCGGTTTCTGCTGTCGATGTTGATTCTATGGGTGCGATCGGCGCGAGTCCACAGAATCGCCGGTGCATCGGGCAGGGGGTTGCGGAATAGCGCATTCTCACAGCTGACACTCAGGTCTTCCTTTTCGCCGCCACAGCCCAAACGGGCATAGTTGATACCAGGAAACGCAGGATTGTCCACCTTCAGGATGGGAAGCAGAGCCATGAGCGAGAACGAGTCAAAGAACCCGGGCACCCCGGCCGACGGCGAATCGCAGCCCGAGTCCGGGGCTGTGCCGCCGCGCCCCGTGGCACCGCCAACCACCCCGGCCAGCGCGCCGGATGCCGCGGCCGACCCACAGGCGCCGGTGGCCAGGATCGACGGTGCAGCCGACCCAACCCAGGCACTGCCGCGCCACACCGGTGAGCACGGGCAGGAATCCGCGCCCGGCGCGCAACCGCAGCAACCCGCCCAGCAGCCGGCACCGCCACACGCGTGGAACACGCCGCCGGCGCACGCCGACTCGCCCTATGGGACCCCGACTCCCGAGGAACACGCCTCCGCCTTCGCGCTCCCCGTGCCCCCGGCACGGAACAACGCGCCGAAGAAGTTCACCTCCGGCGCCCTGATCGTGGGCATGGTCGCCGCCGCCCTGGTGGGTGCCGGCGGGGCCGTTGGCGCCAACTACGTGATGTCGTCTTCCGGATCGACGGTGACCTCGAGCACCCAGACCCCGCAGGGCGACGTGGTCATCAACAACCCGAAGAACGTCACCGCGGTCACCGCGGCCGCTGCCAAGGCCAGCCCCAGCGTCGTGACCCTGGACGTCTCGGGTTCGGGGTCAGCCGGCTCGGGCTCCGGGATCATCCTGGACACCGCCGGGCACATCCTCACCAACACGCACGTGGTGACCCTCGGCGGCACCACCGGCAGCCCGGCGATCTCCGTGCGCACCTCCGACGGAAAGGTGCACGACGGCACCCTGGTGGGCACCGACCCGCTCTCGGACCTGGCAGTGATCAAGATCGACGCGCAGAACCTGGTGCCGGCCACGCTGGGCGCCTCGGGCACCCTGAACGTGGGCGATACCGCCATTGCCATCGGCGCCCCCCTGGGCCTGAGCGGCACCGTCACCGACGGCATCATCTCCACGCTGAACCGCACCATCTCGGTCGCCTCCTCGGCGGTGCCCAAGGAAGGCGAGGGCGCGGAGGAGGAAGGGAACGGAAACCAGTTCAACTTCGAGTTCCCCGGGGTCCCGGACGAACAGGGGTCCAAGGCCGCGGGCTCGATCTTCATCAACGTGATCCAGACCGATGCCGCCATCAACCACGGCAACTCCGGCGGTGCCCTGGTCGACGTCAACGGCGACATCATCGGCGTGAACGTCGCGATCGCCTCCTCCGGATCCGGCTCCGAGGGCTCCTCGGACAGCGGCTCGATCGGCGTGGGCTTCGCCATCCCGATCGACTACGCCAAGCGCATCGCCAACGACATCATCGCCGACGGCACCGCCTCGCACGGCATGCTCGGCGTCGAGGTCATGGCCAAGCCGGCGACAGTGAAGGACGGCGGATCCTCCTCCTTCAGCGTCGGCGCCGAGGTCAGGAAGGTCGTTGCCGACAGCCCGGCGGCCAAGGCCGGCCTGAGGGAAGGGGACATCATCACCGGGGTCGATGACCGCATCATCTCCGACAGCACCTCGCTGACCGCGGCGATCCGCGAAATCCCCGCGGGCGGCACCGCCGAGATCCACTACACCCGCGGCGGGTCCGAGGCCACGGCGAAGGTGACGGTCGGGGAATCCCCGGCCACCTGATAGCAGGGCGATGCCCCCGCGGGGCCGACACATGGCGCAACACTGCCGGCGACGCCGGGTGACACACGGCGAAATGCTGCGCAACGCGGCGAAATCTGGGCGGGCGCGGCGTGCCGGGGCGGGGATTGACTCTGCTGCCGGCACGCCGCGTTTGCCGCGTCGGTGCCGCGAACCTGGCGCGTAACCCGCCGCACGGGGTGCCCGGGCCGTGCCATCGGACGGTGCCGGGCACCGATACGATGGAGTCCGGGAACATGGCCGGTCCCGCCCGCCCCTGGCGGCAACCGGTGCGCACCGGCCGCCGTTTCCCACGCAGATCTGTCCAAGTTTCCAGAAAGGCAGCAATGAGCCAGAACACCGGCACGCCCTTGAACATTCTCGTGTTGGTCAAACACGTTCCCGATGTCCAATTCGAGCGGCACCTGACCGGCCCGGGGCAGCGGCTTGACCGCAAGGATTCCGTCCTGTCGGAACTCGACGAGTACGCCATCGAGGCGGCCCTGGCACTGGCCGAGTCCCGCGGCGGGGACAAGGCCGGCAACACCGTCACGGCCATGACCATGGGGCCGGAGGCGGCGGCAAACGCCGTGAAGAAGTCCTTGCAGATGGGGGCAGCCGCGGGCGTGCACATTTGTGATCCGGCGCTGGCCGGTTCCGACGCCGGGGCCACCTCCCTGGTGCTGGCCACCGCCATCAAGCACCTGGGCGGCTTCGACGTGGTGCTCACCGGCATGGCGTCCACCGACGCCGAAACCTCGCTGGTCCCCGCGCAGCTGGCCGAACGCCTGGGCGTGGCGCAGCTGACCAACCTGTCCAAGGTGGAGCTCGCCCCCGGCTCCGGCGTCGTCACCGGCGTGCGCCAGGGCGAGGACGGGGAGCAGACGCTGGAGGCGGAGCTTCCGGTGCTGGTCTCCGTCACCGACCAGGCCAACGAGCCGCGCTACCCGAACTTCCGGGGGATCCTGGCGGCCAAGAAGAAGAAGACCACCACGCTCACGCTCGCCGAGCTCGGCCTGGCCGGGTCTGCCGTTGGCGCCGCCGGGTCCGCGACCCGCGTGCTCGAGGCCGCGCCCCGCCCGCCGCGTGCGGGCGGGCAGGTCATCACCGATTCCGGTGACGCCGGCATCGCGCTGGTGGACTTCCTGGCCGACGCCAAGCTGATCTAGCACCAACAAGGGGAAAAACATGTCGAACATCTTGGTATACATCCACGCCCCCGCCGGCACTCCGAGCAAGGGGCAGCGCGAACTGCTGGCCCTTGCCGCCCGCCTGGGGCAGGCCACCGCGGTGCTGGGCGGTCCTGCCGACGACGCCGCGCTGGCGTCGCTTGGCGCCGCCGGCGCCACCGGCTTCTATGCCGCAGCCGGCGGCCTGGACGCGAGCGGGCTCATTGCCCCCGCCGTGTCGCTGCTGGAGGCCGCGGTGCGCGCCTCCGACGCCGCGGCGGTGCTGCTGCCCAACACCGTCGAGGGACGCGAGATCGCCGCCCGCACCGCCGTGCGCCTTGACGCAGGGGTCATCACCGACGCCATCGACGTCGACGCCGACCTCACCGTGACCAAGCCGGTGCTCGCCGGCAGCTACACCGTCAAGGCGCAGGTGACCCGCGGCCCGGCGCTGATCACGCTGAAGGCCAACAGCGTCGAGCTGCCCGCGGAGCTGCCCGCCGCCGGCGCCGCGGCCCCGGTGCACGAGCTTGAGCTCGGGGACACCGCCGTCGCGGCGCGCATCACCGCCACCGCCGAGCACACCGCCACCGGGCGCCCGGAGCTCTCCGAGGCCCGCTTCGTGGTGGCCGGGGGCCGCGGCGTTGACGGGGACTTCGGCCCCGTCGAGGACCTGGCCGACGCCCTGGGCGCGGCGGTGGGCGCCTCGCGCGCGGCCACCGACGCCGGGTGGATCGACCACTCCGCCCAGGTGGGGCAGACCGGCACGACGGTCTCCCCGCAGCTGTACATCTCCGCCGGCATCTCCGGGGCCATCCAGCAGAAGGCGGGCATGCAGACAGCCAAGACCATCATCGCGGTCAACAAGGACCCCGACGCGCCGGTCTTCGAGATCGCGGACCTGGGCATCGTGGGCGACCTGGCGCAGGTGCTGCCGCAGGCCGCCGCCGAAATCCGCCGGCGCAAGGGCTAGGGCGTGGGACAGGGTTTGTTTGATCCGGCCGTGCACCGGGTGCAGCGGGTGCTGTGCTTCGGCGCGCACCCCGACGACCTGGACTTCGGGGCCTCGGGCACCGTGGCCGCGTGGACCGCGGCGGGCGTGCAGGTCGAGTACTGCATCATGACCGACGGGGACGCCGGCGGCTTCGACGCGCGCACCGCGGCGGAGATCACCGCCACCCGGCATGCCGAGCAGCGTGCCGCCGCGGCCCTGGTGGGCGTTGACACCGTGCACTTCCTGGGAGAGGCCGACGGCTTCCTGGAGCCCAACCACCGCGTCATGAAGCAGGTCGTCGCGCTGATCCGCGCGCTGCGCCCGGACGTGGTGCTGGCCATGCACCCGGAACGCAACTGGGAGCGGATCCAGCGCTCGCACCCCGACCACCTGGCATGCGGGGAGGCGGTGACCCGCGCGATCTACCCTGCGGTGGAGAACCCGTTCTCCTACCCGGAGCTGCTGGAGGCGGGCCTGGCGGCGTACAAGCTGCCGTGGCTGTGGCTCTACGGGGCGCCGGCGGAACGGGAGAACCACCGGGTGGAGATCACCCAGGTGTTCGAGAAGAAGCTTGCGGCGCTGCGCCAGCACCTGAGCCAGCACCCCGACGTGCCGGCCATGGAGCGCTACGTGCGCGCCCAGTCCGAGGCCCAGGGCGCGGCGGCGGGCCTTGCCCCCGGCGCCCTGGCCGAGGCCTTCCACGTGGTCGCGGTCAACGCCGCCGACACCATCGCCGGCTTCTAGCCGGCGGACCGGGCCCCGGGCCATTCCGGCGGCATACGACCGTGGGCCGGTCTCCCTCCAAGGGGAGACCGGCCCACGGTCGTATGCGGCGCGGGGGCGCCGGAACTGCGCTACTTGGCCTCGGGGAGGTCGAGGACCGCGAGCGGCTCGGTGCTCGGGGCGGTGCTGCTGCCGTCGGCCGGCTCCAGCGAGACCATCACCGAGCCGATCTTCCCGACGCCGTTGAAGCCCTCCCGGATGGGATCCTCGTCGGGCAGCACGTTGGCCAGCAGGGTGGGCCTGTCGGTGGAGGCCTCGATGAGCCACACCGCGTAGGTTTCGCTGGCTTCCAGGCGCGGCAGGTCGGTCAGTTCCACCATGCCGGCGTCGGCCTTGGCCGAGGTGGTGAGCACCGCGTGCCCGCCGTCCTCCAGATCCGCCTGCGCGACAACCTGGTCGGAGGCGCGCTCGACCTTGGAGACGTAGTTGGTCGGAATCAGGTTCACCAGCCCGGCGACGAGGCCGATGACGACCACGGCCAGGGCCGCGACCACGAACATCCAGCGCTTCAGCGGGCGCCGGGCCGGGCGCTCGGCCTGGGTGGAAACCTGGTCGACGAGGTCCATGCCGAGGTTCTCGTCGTTCTCGTCGCCGCGGTGCGCGGGGATGGAGGGATCGATGCCGGTCATGAGGGTTGCCGTCCTTTGGAAATCGAGTTGGGTGGCCGGGGAAGGCCACGTGTAAGCATAGGCCAGAAGCCTAGGTGTTTCTTGTGTGCCGGCCGGGTCCCGGCTGCCCGGCGAGGGGCGGCGCCTAGCGCGCGCCGGTGCCCGCGAATCCGTGCTGGCGCCAGGCCTCGTACACGGCGATGGAGGCCGAGTTGGCCAGGTTCAGCGAGCGGCGGGCCTCCAACATGGGCAGGCGCACCGTAGCGGTGACGTGGGCATCGGCCTTGACCTCGGCGGGCAGGCCGACGGACTCGGGGCCGAAGAGCAGCACGTCGCCCGGCTCGTAGGAAACGTCCGTGTACATCGTCTCGCCCTCGGAGGTGAACGCGAAGACGCGGGTGGGGGCCAGGGCCTCCCAGGCGGAGGCCAGGTCCTTGTGGACCGTCACGACGGCAAGGTCGTGGTAGTCAAGGCCGGCGCGGCGCAGCTTCGAGTCCTCGAAGTCGAAGCCGAGCGGCTCGACGAGGTGCAGCTGCGCGCCGGTGACCGCGGCCAGGCGGATGGCGTTGCCGGTATTGCCGGGAATTTCGGGAGTGTAAAAAAGGATTCGGAACACGCACTCCAGTTTACGGTGCGCGGGGCCCGCGGCCGGCAGCGGGCCCGTCCGTGGCGCGGCCCGCCCGCCCCGTGCGGGGCGCGGGGGCGCACGCGGCTAGTACATTCCGCCCAGCAGGCGGGCCAAAATCGTGCGATCCACCACATGCGGGGCCGGCCCGGTGCCCAGGAACATCTTCATTTCGCGCACCAGGTTGATGGCGTTGACGACGTTCAGCACGTTCATGGGCCCGGGTTCGCCGCCGCGGGCGTAGTCGATGACCGGTTCGTGCAGGTTCCCGTCCGGGGACAGGATGACCGTCCACCCCGTGACGTTCAGCTCGGGGAACAGGCGCTGCATGTCGTGCACCAGCGGCGCGATGCGCGGCGGGTCGATGTGCTTGCCGTCACGCAGCAGCGAGGTCCCGTCCCAGCGGTACACGCCCTTGGGCAGCATCATGGAGTGGATCAGCGCCAGCCGGTAGCCGCCGAGCAGGACGTGGTCGATGTAGCCGCCGCCCGGGGCGTGCAGCCCGTTGACCAGGCGCGTGGAGGGCAACGAGGGCAGTACCTGGCGGGTCAGCAATTGCACGGTGCGGTTCTCGCGGGCCAGGCGGGCCTGGGCGCCGAAGATCCCGCGCTTGCGCGGGGTGCCGTGCGCCTGGCGGACGGAGGTCGCCCGGTCCACGGCTCCGGGCTCCTCGAGGCCCGGCACATAGACGGTGGCGTCGGTTGCCGCGGGGCGGTTGCCGCCGGTCTCGAAGCGCATCGAGCCACCGCCGGCCGCGCCGCCGGGGCCGGGGGCGGGCGCCTTGCCGCGCAGGTAGCTTGATTCGGTGCCGTAGCTGCGGTCGTACCGGGTGCGGGCCGCCGGGTCGATGAGGGTCTCGTAGGCCAGCGTGGCGCGGGCAAAGTCCTGGGCGTTTCCGCCGTGGTCCGGATGCGTCAGCCGGGCCGCGCGGCGGTAGGCCGACTTGATCTCGGTGGCGCTGGCGGTGGGGGCAACGCCCAGTACCTCATAGTGGGTTTGCCGCTGGGCCACGTGGCTGCCTTTCGGATCGGGGAGCAGGCATCGATGCGCGATGTTGCTCAAGCGATCCTACCGTTAGCCGGTGGGTGTTGGCCCGTCCCGCCCGGTGCCGGAATCGGGGCGGCGGTATTCCGCCAGCAGGCTGCCCTCCTCCTCGAACAAGAGGCGAAGCGCCATTTCCCGGGGCACGTCGGCGGGGGTGCCGCGGGAAATCCGGCGCGAGTCCCCGGCCACCAGCAGGGGGGAGTAGGTCACGCAGAGGCTGTCCACGGCATCCGCCCGCTGGAAGTCGCCAAGGAGCGTGGGCCCGCCCTCGGAGTGGATCACGCGCAGCCCCCTGCCGTGCAGCGTCTCGATGATCCACCGGGGGTCGATGGCGGTACTCGGTGCGTCGGCGGCGATGACCTCGGCCACCGCGCCCAGGGCCGATGCCCGTCCGCTGTCCGCGGCGCCCGAGGTGAGCACCAGGATCTGGCCGGGGTTCCGGGTGAAGAGCTCGCCGTCGGGGTCCAGGCCAAGGCTCCCGGAGACCACCGCCAGCACCGGGCGCTCGGCCATGCCGCGCTCCAGGCGCCAGGCCCGCGAGGCCGCATCGAGCAGCTCCCCGTCGTAGCCTTCGGCCCGCACGGTTCCGGCGCCGACCAGGATCACGTCGGCGGACCGGCGCAGCAGCATGAACACGCGCTTGTCCGCCCGGGCGCCCAGGCCACCGGAGAGGCCGCCGAGCGTCGCGGCCCCGTCGATCGAGGAGACGAAGTTGAAGCGGACGAACGGGTCGGTGCCAGACGGGGGCGCGTAGGAGCCAAGCACGCCGGCGTCGTCGAGGTCCGGGGCCGGGTCCGGCAGCAGGCGGCGCATCAGGCCCCTTCCCGGGCGGCCGGGCGCCCGGAGCCCAGGCGGGCCGAAGCGGGGCCGGGGTGCGCGGGGGGATTGACGTCGCCCATGTTGTGCACCAGGTAGGCCGGCTCGCGCCAGCCCATCGCGGCCTCGAGCATCCGGATGGTGGAGACGGACTCGGGGATGTTGTGCATGCGGATGATCCGCGCCCCGTTCATGATGCACATGGTGGCCGCCGCCATGGAGCCCGCGGTGCGTTCGGACTTGGGCAGGTCCAGTGACTCGCCGATGAAGTCCTTGTTGGAGACCGCCGCGAGGCTCGGGTAGCCCAATGCGGCGATGGCCTCGAACCCGGCGGTGATGGCCAGGGTGTGCAGCGTGTTCTTGTTCAGGTCGTGCCCGGGGTCCACGATGATCTTCTCCTCGGCGATCCCCAGGGAACGGGCGAAGTCGACCTTCCGGCGCAGGTAGGCGGTGACCTCTGCCACCACGTCGTCATAGGTCGGCCGCGGGTAGACGGTGCGCGGTGCGGCCAGCGAATGGGTGATGACCAGGTGCGCCCCTGCCTCGGCCACGACCCGCCCGAGCTCCGGGTTGCTCAGGCCGGTGGTGTCGTTGATGACGTCCGCGCCGGCTGCCATGGCGGCCGAGGCGACCTCGGGCAGGAACGTGTCGGCGGAGATGATCACGTTGCTTTGCGCGCGCACCGCCTTGATGACGGGGACGATCCGCTGCGCCTCCTCCTGCCAGGACAGGGCGGGCCCGGGGGAGAAGGGAACCCCGCCGATGTCGATCCAGTCGGCACCGGCCTCGACTGCCTCAAGGGCCGCGTCCACCGCGGAGCCCAGGGCGAAGGTCGCCCCGGAGTCGTAGAAGCTGTCCGGGGTGCGGTTGATGATCGCCATCAACGCGACCTGCGTGTTGAAATCGATGCTGCGGTGCGCGAAGCGGTGGACCGGATGGCGAAGTGCGGGTAGGTACATGCTCATGCGGGCTCCTTGCAATGATCTGTTAGATCATTCATACCAGTTTTAGAAGGCTTTGGGAGGGCACAACGGAGTCCCGGCGGCGGCTCCGGGCCACCGGGCGCGCCACGGGCGCGGGCTTGGGTACCCTGTACTAATGACTTTGAACTTCGTCGCCCCCGATGCCGGCGCATGGATAGTGCAGGCCCTGCAGGAACAAGGCCGGGACGCGGACACCGCAAACCTGGTGGCCGGGCAGGTGCCGCGCGGTTTCGCCGCCTACGTGCGGATCTTCCACCCGGCCATGGGCCCGGACGGGCAGCCCGTGCGCTGGGATGCGATCGCCAAGCGGCGCGGCAGCACCATGCACGCCCTGGCGCAGTTCGCCGCGCTCTCCGGGATCGGCGAGGACGGGGTGCCGCTGGCGGAGGACTCCTGGGAGGGCGAGGCACCGGGCTGGGACGGCCTGGGCGCCGACGAATTGCGCGCCATCGCCCCGCTGCTCGCGGCACACACGGGTACCCCCGGTGAAATCCACCTGGCGCTGTGGAACGGCCTGGCGTTCATCCACGGCGGGGACCAGGTCGAGGTCGTGATCGAGGAGGACCCCGCACTGGGCGAGGAGGAGAACGCGCGGCGCACCGCGGAGCTCGCCGCCCAGGCGAAGGCCCCGGCATTCTCCGACGAGATCAGGAACGCCCCGACGCTGCAGATCGGCTCCGGCTACCGCTCCTTCTACGTCTTCCGCGGCGACGGGCAGGATTTGGCCAGCCCGCTGTGGGCACGGACCTCCCAGGGCGAACAGCGCCAGTCGCCCAACCTGGCCTGGCCGGAGGACCGTGCCTGGCTGATGTCCACGGAGCTGTATGAGGACTCCACCATCGTCGGAGGCAGCCGCGGGCTGATCGACGCCCTGCTGGCCTGCCCCGGCATCGAGGCCTGGGAAGTCGACGCCGACTCCCGGCTCGATGCGGCGGGGGACACCCGCAACGAACTGCCTGCGCCCGACACCGAACCCTTCGACCCGGAGGAACTGGCGGGGGAGTACTTCCAGGGGGAAGGGAACTAACTTTCCCTCCCGGACGTGCACCGTTGGGCGGGCGGGGAGCTGTGAGCAATCACTCCGCCCGCCCAACCGGCAACAGGGCTAGAATTGTTCGGTGTCCACGAGCCCCATTTACCTAGACCACGCAGCCACGACACCCATGTCCGGCCCCGCGCTCGCCGCCATGACCCATGAGCTGGCGCAGACCGGCAACCCCTCCTCGCTGCACGGCGCCGGCCGCCGCGCCCACCGCGTCACCGAGGAGGCCCGCGAACAGCTGGCCGCCGCCGCCGGGGCGCACCCCTCGGAGGTCGTCTTCACCTCCGGCGGCACCGAATCGGACAACCTCGCCCTCAAGGGCCTGTACTGGAACCGGAACGCCGCGGACCCCGCGCGCACCCGCATCATTTGTTCGGTCATCGAGCACCACGCGGTCCTTGACACCGTGGAGTGGCTCCAGGCCCATGAGGGGGCGGAGGTCACCTGGCTGCCGGTGGACGCCGACGGCGTCATCGACCTCGCCGCGCTCGAATGCGAAATTGCGAAAAACCCCCGCGACATCGCCCTGGTCACCGTCATGTGGGCGAACAACGAGGTCGGCAGCGTCCAGCCCGTGGCCAAGGTTGTTGCGCTCGCCGACGCCCACGGCATTCCGGTGCACTCCGACGCGGTCCAGGCCTTCACCTCGGTGCCCACCGACTTTGCCGGCTCCGGGCTGGCCACCATGGCCGTCTCCGGGCACAAGATCGGCGGCCCGGTGGGAATCGGCGCCCTCTTCGTGCGCCGCGACGTGGTGCTCACCCCCGTCCAGCACGGCGGCGGGCACGAACGCGCCCTGCGCTCGGGCACGCTCAATGCAGCTGCCGCAGCCGGGTTCGCCGCCGCGGCCACGCAGGCCGCGGCAAACCTTGAGGCAGAGTCCGAGCGCCTGGCCACGCTGCGCGACACCCTCATTGAGGGAGTGCGCCAGCTGGTCCCCGAGGCCGTGTTCAACGGCACCGCGGACCCCGGGCACGCGGGCACCCGGCTGCCGGGCAACGCTCACTTCACCTTCCCGGGCTGCGAGGGCGACTCGCTGCTCTTCGTGCTGGACATGCTCGGGATCCATTCCTCCACCGGCTCGGCCTGCACCGCCGGGGTGCCGCGGCCCTCGCACGTGTTGCTGGCCATGGGCCGGGACGAGGCGACGGCACGTGGCGCACAACGCTTCACGCTCGGGCATACAACCGGCGCCGCCGACGTTGGGAAGTTGGTGGCCGCATTGCCCGAGGCATACGCGCGCGCCAAAAAGGCCGGCATGGCCGCACAAGTCAGCAGCATCCAAACGGCAGGGACAGGGTTCACACGATGAAGGTTTTGGCAGCAATGAGCGGCGGGGTCGACTCCGCGGTCGCGGCGGCACGCGCGGTCGAGGCAGGCCACGAGGTCGTCGGCGTGCACCTGGCCCTTTCCCGCATGCCCGGCACCCTGCGCACCGGGTCCCGCGGCTGTTGCACCGTGGAGGACTCCAACGACGCCTGGCGCGCCTGCGACGTGCTCGGCATCCCCTACTACGTGTGGGACTTCTCCGAGCGCTTCAAGGAGGACGTGGTCGACGACTTCATCGCCGAGTACGAGGCCGGGCGCACCCCCAACCCGTGCATGCGCTGCAACGAGCGGATCAAGTTCGCCGCGCTGCTGGAAAAGGCCATCGCGCTGGGCTTCGACGCGGTCTGCACCGGGCACTATGCCAAGGTGATCCGCGATTCCGAGGGCAACCCGGAGCTGCACCGCGCCGCCGACTGGGCCAAGGACCAGTCCTACGTGCTGGGTGTGCTCACCCACGAGCAGCTGGAGCACTGCATCTTCCCGCTGGCCGACACCCCCTCGAAGGCAGAGGTCCGCGCCGAGGCCGAGGCCCGCGGGCTCTCGGTGGCCAACAAGCCCGACAGCCACGACATCTGCTTCATCCCCGACGGGGACACCCGCGGCTGGCTGGCCGAGCGCATCGACATGGAACCCGGTGCCATCGTCGACCAGGAGGGCAAAGCCCTGGGTGAGCACGAGGGCGCCCACGCTTTCACCGTCGGACAGCGCAAGGGCCTGAAGCTGGGCACCCCGGCCGCCGACGGCAAGCCGCGCTTCGTGCTCGAGATCCGGCCCAAGGAAAACAAGGTCATCGTCGGCCCCGAGGCCCTGCTGGCGGTCGACGAGCTGCGCGGCATCCGGATCTCCTGGGCCGGGCTGCCGATCGCCGACGCGGCCGCCGGCACCGAGTTCGACTGCATGGTCCAGGTGCGCGCGCACGGGGACCCGGTCGATGCCCGCGCCCGCGTCGAGGCGCAGGAAGACGGCAGCAATGTCCTGGTGGCCACGCTCATCGAGCCCATGCGCGGCGTCGCCCCGGGCCAGACCATGGTCATCTACCAGGGCACCCGCGTGCTGGGCCAGGCAACCATCGACTCGGCCCGCTCCACCGCCTGGGACCCGAGCCTGGTCTCCTGAGCGGTATTGCCATCCGGGAAGCCGCCAAGTCCCGGGGGACCGTACATGGCGGCAAATTGAACGAGGCGGAATACAGCCATCGGCCCCCCCCGAATGGCGTTCGGCCTGGCGCCGTAATCCTTCCCGATTGGAACACGGCAACTTTCCGCCGATGAGTTGTGCCCCGGCATCACGTTCATGGTGCTGGGGCTCCCACGGGGTGCCCATCGGTGTCATTCGACTTCGGAGTTCGTTGGCCGAATGAGCCAGTGCCGCAACCAACTCCTCATGGCCCTTGAGTCATCCGATGCCGGAAAATCACGCGTGATGTCGATCTGGTCCAGGATCAAGGCCGCCGGGCACCCAGCTGTGTCGGTGCCCATCCGGTGAAGATTCCCCAAACCGAGGACCCTGCGCGCCGTCCGGAACGTGACCAGTCCGCCGCAGGGGGACCGGCAGCACGGCCGCCAGGGACATCGCCATGGTCGGCATCCGACCCACGGGAAACAAGGGCAACTACGCGCTGTGCCCGGAATCGGGACGGGTGGGGTCACCCAAGGCAAACTGTCCTGCTCGACCTAGTTCGAGCGAGTAGCGGGTTCCCGGTTGACCGTCGAGACTTGCCGGGTCGGCTTGGCCGGCGGCCAGGAACCCTGCCTTGGTCAGGACTTTCCGGGACGCCGGATTCCGGGTGGCGGCAACTGCCCTGAGTGCGCGTAGGCCATGCGATTCAGCTGCCAGTCGGCAGACTTCACGAACGGCGGCTGTCGCCACACCCCGTCCTGTCTCCCGTTCGGCGACGCGGTAGCCGAGTTCTGCAATGCCGTCGCCAATGAACTCCAGATTGAATCGCCCCAAGACATGGCCTTCCCCGTCGACGAGCAGGTAGAAGGCGCCGTCTCCGGCGTTTTGTTCCTCCAGCAAAGTCTGGAGCCGGTGGTCGAAATCTTCGAAGTACGCATCGCCCCGGTCGGGGACCCGGGCAGCGAAGAAGGCGCGGTTGGCCAGCTCAAAGGCCAGGACGGCCGGAAAATGTTCGGCTCGCAGGAGCTGCAATGTGGGCACGTTGCAACCCTACTCCGTTGCAATGATCCCGTGGCGGTGCTTCGCGCACCAGACCCCGACCCGCTAAATGGCCGCGCGCAGCAGCCACCGACTGCCGACGCGGACTCTGCCCAAGACACCACTTGCCGGGCCGGACGGAAACACCGTCGCACATGCGCTTGCCTTCAGCGCATGGCCAGGTGTTCCTTGGACCGGGACGGGCAGCCTGTTAGCCTTGGCGATATGCGTACCCCACAGCGATTTACCAGCCCCCGACCGGTTACCGGTCGCGAGGGCTTCGTGGCGCGCGCCTAAGTCCTGGCGGCGGAGCGGATCGGGGGATTGTTCACCGATCCAAACCCCACCAAGGACTTCCCATGACAACGTATCTCTCCGCGAACGAACTTCACGACGCCCTGACACTGCGCGACCTCTCGGATCCTGCACATGGTCCGCACGCCATGCAAGAGCTGCTGGGGCAATGCACAAGCGTTCTCGCCCATGGTTGGGGCGTGCCTGCCAGGATGGTGCGAGACAGTCCGCTGGTTTCGGTCACCGACAACTACGACAATCTGGGATTCGCCCCGTCGACGGTGACCCGCGACCAAAGGTATTCACGATATGTGAGCCCCTCGGTCATGCTCAGGAGCCACACCTCGGCGTCGGTCCCCTCGCTGTTGCGGAATCTACCGCGATCCATCTCCATGGACGACCTGGTGGTCATGCCCGGACTGGTGTACCGCAGGGACGCCATTGACCGTACCCACGTCGGCACACCCCACCAGGTTGACCTCTGGCGGATATCTTCATCCACCGCACTGACGCCGGACGACCTGGAATCGATGGTCGCCGTGCTTGTCGACGCGGTCCTGCCCGGGGCCAAATGGCGCACGGTGCCGGCCGTTCACCCGTACACGACCAAGGGGATGCAAGTGGATGTCCTGGTCGGAAGCGAATGGTTGGAACTTGCCGAATGCGGCATGATGGCGCCCCGTTTGTTCACCGATGCGGGACTCGACCCGGAACGGTGGTCGGGCCTTGCCCTGGGAATGGGCCTGGACCGGGCCTTGATGCTGCGCAAGGGCATCCCGGACATACGTCTGCTGCGCGCCCGGGACCAGCGCATCGGATCCCAAATGCTCCATCTGGAACCGTGGCAACCTGTCTCGCTGCTTCCTTCGATCCGGCGCGACATCTCCATCGTCGTCCCGAAATCCTTCGACGAGGAAGTCCTGGGCGACGAAGTCCGCCGGGCGCTGGGGACCCGGTCGGATGACCTGGAATCCGTTGAGTTGCTGGGGCTGACCGACTACGAGGACCTGCCCGAGGCGGCCCGGGAGCGACTGCAGCTGGACCCCGGGCAAGCCAACGCCCTGGTTCGCATAACACTCCGGCCAATCGAAAGGACCCTCACCGCCCTGGAGGCCAACCTCATGCGCGACGACATCTACAGGGCGCTCCACCGGGGCAGTGTCATGGAGCTCATCGCGGAATAGCGCGGCAAGGTCGCGGTCGGCGCCAACCAGCGGGCCTGCCGCGGCCAACAGCCGCCAACCGAAATGCGCCGGATGCTCCGGACGGATTCGGCCCTCGCCCTGGTCCTTGATAGCTTGGCCAGGAGCCCGCCATCGCCGAAAGAGATCCAATGCCGCAAACCCCGTCGATCACCCTCCAGCCGTTCCAGGAGGCCGACGCGGCATTTTTCGCTTCCATGGCCTCCGACGAGAGGGTGACCCGCTTCATCGGGGACGGGCGGCCGTGGGACCGGCAAATCACCCAGGACCGCATCCGCGCAGCCCTGCGACAGGACCCGCCACATCGCGCGGGAGCTTCCCGCTGGTTCCTGGCGAAGGAGGCAGGCGAACCAGTCGGCATCGTGGTGTCCACCCGCACGGAGGAGGGCGTCGAGATCGGATACTGGGTGTCGCCGGATTGCTGGGGACGCGGCATTGCCGGGGCCATGGTCGATGGAGCGCTGACCACGATCCCCGAGGTCTACGAAACCCGGGAACTCTTCGCCCGCGTGGACCCGGCCAACACGGCCTCGTCCAGGCTTCTCACCCGCCGCGGCTTCCAGCGTAAATCCCACCAGCGCGGGTTGGACAGGTACGCACTGGAACTTCCCAAGCCATAGCATCAGGCGCGCGGTAGCGGGCCGTCGTTGCCACGCCTGCAACCCTCACCCTCCGCCGGCAGGTGGCCACGGGCCTGGGGGAAAATCCTGAGTCGGAGGGTCTGCCCAGGGCCGCACCTTATGGTCTACTGTGGTCCCATGTCCAGTCGCATAGCCGCCATTGCCATCGATGCGATCCGGCCACGGGTCGTGGCCGAGTTCTGGTGCGCTGTCCTCGACTGGCAGATTGTCGACGAAGACAGCGACGGAATCAGCATCGCGCCGCGCGACAAGGCATGGCCCTCCATCGATGTGTTCGCGGTGCCCGAGGGCAAGGGCGTGAAAAACCGGCTGCATTTCGACCTGCGGGCGGACGGCCTGTCCACCGCCGAGGAGCTCGAGCGCCTGCTTGCCCTGGGTGCCAGGCGCACGGACGTGGGCCAGGGCGAAGGAGTCAGCTGGGTCGTCCTGTGCGATCCCGAGGGCAACGAATTCTGCCTGCTGTCGCGCACCGTGCAGGACGTGAAAAACCTGGACTAGGATCCGGGGCAACCTCGAGCGCGCGGGGCGCAGGCGGCCGGTCGTCGGCGCTCCCCGAAGACCCAACGCTCCTGCCAGGGGAACCTGCGCGGCGGCGCGGGCCGAGGCGAAGGTTCGCTCGAAAGGCCGGGCATCGGGGAACCGCCGGTCCTGATGGCTGGTTGATTGTTTCGCCAGAAGTCCATTGGCATTGGGTCGTGTGAATGACAGAATCGCAACGTGGCTGAAAATGGTCGGCCGAAGTCGAATCAGGAGAATTTCTTATGGGCGCTTGGGACACATCGGTCTTTGGAAACGACGATGCCGCTGACTTCATTTACGAATTTGACGACGCCGACACCGCTGCCAAGGTTGCGCCGATATTGGAGCAAGCCCTCGACACGGTACTCAACGCGGCCCCCGAGGTCGAGGCCTCGGACGGCGCGGTGGGCCTGGCGGCCGCTGCACTCGTGGTCTCGTGGAATGAACCGGAATTGCTGGGAACGGACGGCGGCAGCGCCCCGGAGCCATGGCCGCGATCATCGGACCCGCTGCCCGAACACCTGAATGCCAAGGCGGCAGGTGCCCTGGACCGCATGGGCAATGCGGATGGGAATGAGCTGGCCGGGCTGTGGGCCGAGGCGGGAGAGTCCGCCGAATTCGAGGCCGAGCTCCTCCGCTGGCGGTCACGTTTGCCTTAGGCGATGTGGTGGTGAGGCGGCTCTGGCGCCCCGAAAGAAGGCTGCCCGAGCCGCTCGAGTTCGGTCCACTCCCGGAAACAAGCACGAACTGTTGTCGAATCGAACTGCCGGTCGGATACTGGCTGCAGGGTAGGGATGGACACCGCGCGAACGCCGAGGAGGCGGAATCATGGGTGAACTGCACGTCAACATGAACATCACACTCGATGGGGTGATCCAGGCCAACGGCGGCCCCAACGAACAAGACGGGGACTTCGAATACGCCGGCTGGGAACGACCGTTTTGGGACCGGGAGTCGTCAGACCTGCTGGAACTCGATGTCCAGGCATCGGACGCGCTGTTGCTGGGCCGCACGACGTACGAGATCTTCCGCGGGTACTGGCCCGGTGCGACCGACGAAATCGGCGAGGTTTTCAATCGGGTGCCTAAATATGTGGCATCCCGCGGCACCCCGGAGCTGACCTGGGCCACCAGCACCCAAATCACCGATGCCGCCGAGGAAGTTCGTGACCTGCGGCAACGGCATGAGCAGATCCACACGTGGGGAAGCGCGAATCTCCTGCAGACCCTGTTTCGCGAGGGCCTGGTCGACCGAGTGAACCTGTGGATGTGCCCGGTCGTGATCGGGGAAGGCAAGCGGCTTTTTCCTGCGGGCACCACTCCCAGCCGCTTCGAATTGGTCGAGCCGCCGAAAGCCTTCAGAAGCGGGGTCATGCTGCTTCGCTACAGGCGCCTGGAGGGGCCTCCTGAGACGGGAAACGCGGCCGACGCCACAGGCGCCTAGACAGGACCAAGTCGCCGAACGGCGAGGCTTGCGCGAACCGATCCCTCGGCATCCTGTATTCCGCGGGCTGCACGGGAACCCCGTGCTTCGGGTTTGCCTACCCCCGTTTGCCCCACCCCGGGGCGAGGGAGGCTCCGGCTGACGTGACGCAAAAAATGTGGGTTCACTTCCGCAGGGTGTACCTCGCGGGAAATACGGTCAATTCCAGCCCTTGCCGCGATCGATGTTCTTCCGTGCCTCCCTTAGCGCACGTGCGGTATCAGGATCCCTGCCCTGAATATCGTTTGCCCGCCTATCAATGTTTCGCCAGGCCCCAAACAAGAACGGCAACAGGCAAAGAACGATAATCCCTAGAATGATCAAAACGGAGACGAAGTCCATGGACGGTTCTCTCCCGAAGCTCGTAGGGCAACTGAGGACTTAACTGGCGATCACTGTGAGGATCGCCCTTTAAGGCTACTCCTGCAATGCGTTGGCCAACAGAGAATTCGCGGTGTCCTTGAAGCACCCAGCGAATCGAGGCAGCACCGTCAATGGCGTCGACGTACGCGTGAAGGGCTCGCCTGTTCCGATGCGCCTCTGAATCGTCGCCCGACCTGGAATCAGCAGGCGGATGCGCCGTCCATCGACGGATGCACCTACACCGGTTCGAAGTATCCGTCGATGGTCGGCCTTGGGTGGAATGGGTGGCCTTGGTTCCTGACGGCGCACCCGGTGGAACCCATTCGCATTCGCGTGCTGCATCCCACATGAAAACGTCCCGCCCGCCGGCCGCGGAAAGCGGCGGGCAGACGGAACGTTGGAAACCTTGTGGGTGCGGCTAGCTAGGCCTTCGCCTCGTCGACGATCCCGTACATGCGCGGGGTGATGTCCGGGTATTCCAGGCGCGTCTTGCCCGCCTCGAGCCGTGGCAGCTGGGCCGGGCCGTGCTCGGCGCAGTGCACGAAGTCGAATTCAGGCCACCACTTCTTGGGTCGTTCGGCCTCGGTGAAACCGCAAACGGCGCAGGTCAGATGCACCCACACGGCGCGCTTGCCCGTGCGGTTGGCGCGCGACTGGATCAGCCAAGCCGGGGGATTGGCGTTCAATTCGGCGAATGCGGCTTCGCTTAGGCGTGGCGGAATGCCGTGCCGCTTGGCCATTTCCATGGGGATATCCAACGCAATCGCAGCGTCTCTTCGTGTCATCATCGTGCTTAACCCTAGGCCACTTCGCCGCGGCCCGGGGACGGGAGGGGCGGCGGCCAGGGGGCGGCGGCGCCGCGGGGCGCGATTGAGTGGAGACCTGGTTGCATTTTCATTTCAATTCGGTCGAATGCCGCAGGCAATGGCGCTTAGTGACGACGATCACCTAAGCTGTGTGAAGCATGTGTTTTCTATCACCTCGCATGCTCGCTGACAGATAAGGAATGCTCATGGCCCGCAAGAAAAACGGGATGCGCCTCGCCGCAGCCGTTATCGGCATCTCCGCCCTGGCCCTGACCGGTTGCACCGGTCCGGCCGAAACTCCAGGCGCCGGCACCGGAGGCGAATCCGCCCCAGCCAGCGGCCCGATCACCGTGGGAACCACGGACAAGGTCACCTCGCTCGACCCTGCAGGATCCTACGACAACGGTTCGTTCATGGTCATGAACCAGGTCTTCCCGTTCCTGCTCAACTCCGTGCCCGGTTCGGCGGACCCGGTAAACGACATTGCCGAATCGGCCGAGTTCACCACGCCAACCGAATACACCGTCAAGCTCAAGGCGGACCTGAAATGGGCCAACGGCACGGCCCTTGACTCCAAGGACGTCAAGCACACGTTCGACCGCCAGGTGAAGATCGCCGATCCCAACGGGCCGTCCTCCCTCCTGGGCAACCTCGACAGCGTGTCGGCCCCGGACGCCACCACCGTGGTGTTCAAGCTCAAGAGCGGCAACGACCAGACCTTCCCCCAGGTGCTCACCAGCCCCGTGGGCCCGATTGTAGATGACGAGGTCTTCCCCGCCGACAAGGTCATCCCGGACGAGGACATCGTCGCCGGCAAGGCCTTCCACGGACCGTACACGATTGAAAGCTACGCCAAGAACTCGCTGGTTTCCTTCAAGCCGTACGAAGGCTACAAGGGCCTGCTGGGGGCGCCGGCGAACAACGCCGCCAACATCAAGTACTACGCGGATTCGAACAACCTCAAGCTGGACGTGCAGCAGGGAAACATCGACGTCGCCTGGCGCGCACTTTCATCCACCGACGTGGAAGACCTGGGCAAGGACTCCAAGGTCAAGGTCCTCACCGGACCGGGCGGCGAGCTGCGCTACATCGTCTTCAACTTCGACATCATGCCGTTCGGTGCCAAGACCGATGACGCCGACCCGGCAAAGTCCCTTGCCGTCCGCCAGGCGGCCGCCAACCTCGTTGACCGCGAGGCGATCGCCACCGGCGTCTACAAGGGCACCTACCTCCCGGCATACTCCTACGTGCCGCAGGGCTTCACCGGGGCCATTGAGCCGCTCAAGGAAATGTACGGGGAAGACGGCAAGCCGTCACCGGACAAGGCCAAGGCGGTCCTCGAGGCGGCAGGCGTCAGCACCCCGGTCGACCTGAAGCTCCAGTACAACCCGGACCACTACGGACCGAGCTCGGGCGACGAATACGCGTTGGTGAAGAGCCAGCTGGAAAAGGGCGGCCTGTTCAAGGTGGACCTGCAGTCCACCGAATGGGTGACGTACCAGAAGTCGCGCGTCACCGACTACCCGTCGTACCAGCTGGGCTGGTACCCGGACTACTCGGATGCCGACAACTACCTGAGCCCGTTCTTCGCCAAGAACAACTTCCTGGGCAACGCGTACGACAACAAGGAAGTTGACACGCTGATCAACGAGCAGCGCGTGGAAACGGACGCAGCCAAGCGCACCGCCCTGATCGAGGAAATCCAGACCAAGGTCGCCGGCGACCTCTCCACCCTGCCGCTGTTGCAGGGTGCCCAGGTTGCCGTCGCGGGAGCCAGCGTCGCCGGCGTCGAGAAGACCCTCGACCCGTCCTTCAAGTTCCGCCTGGGCGTCATCTCCAAGTAGGCAGACACCCGTCGGGATCCACCGACACACCGGCCCCGGTTCCCCTCCGTCGGAGGGGAGCCGGGGCGGGCCATGTCGGGGCCCGCCACCCATAGCCCCAAACTAGCTAGGATGCACCATTCATGGCCATCATGACCGATCTTGCCGAAGCCGAGTCGCCACAACCGACACCGGTGGCAACGGCTACCAAGGCAGGAGGCAGCTTTGTACGTTACCTCGTCACTCGCTTCCTGCTGATTTTCCCCACCATCTTCATCCTGGTGACGCTCGTCTTCTTCCTGATGCGCGTCACCGGCGACCCAATCACCGCCGCCCTCGGCGGCCGCCTGACCCCCGACCAGCTGGCCGAGCGCATCGCCGCCGCCGGCTACGACCGCCCGGTCCTCGTCCAGTACTTCGAGTACCTCGGGCAGGTTTTCACCGGCAACTTCGGCCGGACGCTCACCGACAACCGCGCCGTCACCGAGGTGCTGGCCACCTACGGGGCGGCCACCGCCGAGCTGGCCTTCAATTCGCTCGTGATCGCCCTGCTGATCGGCATCCCCTTCGGACTGCTCTCGGCCAAGCTGCGCGACCGCTGGCCCGACGCGATCCTGCGCGTCTTCGCGATCCTGTGCTACGCCACCCCGGTGTTCTTCGCCGGGCTGTTGCTCAAGCTCATCTTCGGGGTGTGGCTCGGCTGGCTGCCGATTGCCGGGCGGGCGGGCATCAATGCCGAACTCGCGCTAACTTCCCTGGAGCAGCCCAGCGGCATCTTCCTGCTTGACGCGCTGCGCTCGGGGAACATGGCTGCGGCCTCCGACGTCATCCAGCACGCAATCCTGCCCGCCGTTGCCCTGGGCCTGCTCACCGCCGGGGTGTTCCTGCGCCTGGTGCGCACCAACGTCATCGGCACCCTGGGGCGCGACTACGTGGAAGCAGGTCGCTCCCGCGGCGTCTCCGAATACCGGCTGCTCACCAAGCACGCCTACCGCCCTGCATTGATCCCCATCATCACGGTCATGGGCCTGCAGATCGCATTGCTGCTCGGAGGCGCGGTGCTCACCGAGACCACCTTCGAGTGGAAGGGGCTGGGCTTCATGTTGGCCGAGTACCTCACGGCCCGTGACTTCGTGGCCGTGCAGGGCATTGTGGTGCTGCTGGCGGTCATCGTCGCGGTCACCAACTTCATCGTGGACATCATTGCCGCGCTCATCGACCCCCGAGTGAGGTTCTAGCCATGGCCACCACAACCCCCACGGCCCTCGGGGCCAGGAAGCCGCTGTGGACGCGCCTGCCGATCGTCTCCCACTACCGGATGAGCGCCGGGCTGCAGCGCGGGATGCTGGTGGCGGGACTGGTCCTGTCCGCAGTCTTCCTGCTCACCGCACTTCTCGCCCCGGTGCTGGCACCCTTCGGATTCTCACAGCTCTCCGACGCGCAGGGCAATTTCCCCACCCAGGAGCCGCCTGGCGATAAATTCCTGTGGGGCACCACCGTCAGCGGATTCGACGTGTATTCGCGCACCCTCTGGGGAGCGCAGACCGCCGTCGCCGTGATCGTTGTCGCCGTGGTCTTCTCCATCTTCCTCGGCGTGATCCTGGGCCTGATCTCCGGGTACATCGGCGGCTGGCTGGATAGGGTGCTGGTCGTGCTGGCCGACGCCATTTACGCCTTCCCCTCGCTGCTGCTGGCCATCGTGATGTCCATCGTGATTTCCCAAGGCCAATCGAGTCTGTGGGGCGGAATCATGGCAGCGGCGATCTCCATCACCGTGGTCTTCATCCCGCAGTACTTCCGCGTGATCCGAGCCGAAACCGTGCGGCTGAAGGCCGAGCCCTTCGTTGAATCCGCCAAGGTCGTCGGCGCCTCCAACGTGCGGATCATGGCCAAGCACATCTTCCGCAACGCCACCCGCTCGCTGCCGCTGATCTTCACGCTCAACGCCTCCGAGGCACTGCTGACCCTGGCGGGCCTGGGATTCCTGGGATTCGGCATCGAACCGACCAAGGCCGCCGAATGGGGCTTTGACCTGAATCGCGCCCTGAGCGACGCCAGCAGCGGCATCTGGTGGACCGGGGTCTTCCCGGGCGCCGCCATCGTGCTCACGGTGCTCGGGCTGACCCTGGTGGGCGAATCCATGAACGACCTGGCAGACCCGCGCCTGCGGATGCGCCGAAAAGCAAAGCGTCGCGGCGGAAAGGCCACAGCATGAACGCACACCGCAGGGACGTGATCGGCCGCGCCGACGGCACCGTCCTGGAAATCAAGGACCTCGAGGTCACCTTCACCACCGACGCCGGCGAGGTTCCGGCCGTGCGCGGGGTCGGCTTCGAGGTCGCCGCCGGGGAGGTCGTCGCCGTGGTCGGCGAATCCGGCTCCGGCAAGTCGGTGACCGCCCGCACCATCCTGGGGCTGCTCGCCGAGACCGCGGTCGCCCGCGGGGCCGTGGTGCTCAAGGGCAGCAACATGCTCACCCTGGGCGCCCGCGAGCTGCGCGCCGTGCGCGGGGACGAGGTCTCCATGGTGTTCCAGGAGCCCTCCACCGCGCTGAACCCGGTGTACACCGTGGGCTGGCAGATCGCCGAGGGCATCCGCGCCCACGGCAAGGTCGGGCGCAAGGAGGCCAAGGCCCGCGCCATCGAGGTGCTGCGCAAGGTCGGCATCCCGGAGCCGGAGAAGCGGGTGAACTACTACCCGCACCAGTTCTCCGGCGGGCAGAAGCAGCGCGTCATCATCGCCGCGGCCCTGGCCCTGAACCCGGCGCTGATCGTCGCCGACGAGCCGACCACGGCGCTGGATGTCACGGTGCAGGCCGAGATCCTGGAGCTGCTGCGCGAGGTGCGCGACGACTTCAACACCGGGATCGTGCTGATCACCCACAACATGGGCGTGGTCGCGGACCTGGCCGACCGCGTGGTGGTGATGTACCAAGGCAAGATCGTGGAGAGTGCGCCGAGCTCGGAGCTCTTCGCCGCCCCGCGCGAGGACTACACCAAGGCGCTGCTGGCCGCGGTGCCGCACCTGGGCCGGCACTCGGCTTCCGAGGGCATGGTCGAGCGCTCCGGCCAGGGCAAGGAGGTGCTGGTCGAGGCGAGGAACCTGTCCATCGTCTATCCCGGGCGCCTGGGCACGCCATCGTTCACCGCCGTCGACGATGTCTCCCTGCACATCTGTGCCGGGGAGGTCTACGGGCTGGTGGGCGAATCCGGCTCCGGGAAGACCACCATCGGACGCGCCATTGCGGGGCTGAACAAGGTCAGCGCCGGCTCGCTGAAGGTCTTCGGCTACGAGATGCTCGATTTCAGGGAGCGCACCTTCAAGAAGCTGCGCCAGGACATCGGGTTCGTGTTCCAGGACCCGGCGGCCAGCTTCAATCCGCAGCTGAGCATCGGCGAGTGCGTCGCCGAGCCGCTGCTGGTGCACAAGGCGCTCGATGCCCGTGCCGCCCGCAGGCGGGTCGACGAGCTGCTCGAGGCGGTGCAGCTGCCGGCTGCCTTCGCCGCCCGCTTCCCGCACGAGCTCTCCGGCGGCCAGCGCCAGCGCGCCTCGCTGGCCCGGGCGCTGGCGCTGGACCCGAAGCTGCTGATCGCCGACGAGCCGACCAGTGCGCTGGATGTCTCCGTCCAGGCCAAGGTGCTGGAGCTGTTCAAGGAGCTGCAGGCCGAACTTGGCTTTGCGGCCCTGTTCATCTCCCACGACCTGGCCGTGGTTGACATGCTCTCGACCTGGGTGGGGGTGCTCTACCGCGGCAAGCTCGTCGAGGAGGGCATCGGCAACCAAGTCATGGGCGACCCGCAGCACCCGTACACCCGCCGGCTGATCGCCTCGCTGCCGGTGCCCGACCCGGTGGAGCAGGCGCTGCGCCGCGAGGCATTCCTCAAGGCGGTATAGGCAGGAAAGTGGCCCGCAGGGCACTGAAACGGGGGTGGCCCGCCACGTGCGGGCCGCCCCCGTGGCCGTCCAGTGGCCGTCCCGGAGCCGCCGCGGGGGAGCGGAACGGGGCGGCCGGGGAAGGGATCTGTCAGCCCAAAGCTGATTGGTCCCGGAGTCGCGCGTCACGGTTGGGCGCATTGAAGCGGGCAACCCTAGACTTGAAGCCATGAGCCAACAGAAGAACCCGCAGGCTGCGGACCCCGCGGACACCGGTGCCTACGACCCCACTGCCAGCTCCCTGGCCGACTCCGTCCCCGACGAGGTCATGGCGGAATTGCTGTCGATCCGCAGCAGCATCGACAACTTCGACGCCACCCTGGTCTACCTGCTGGCCGAACGCTTCAAGGCCACCCAGCGGGTGGGCCACCTCAAGGCGGTGCACGCGCTGCCGCCGAGCGACCCGGGACGGGAAAAGGCACAGATCGAGCGCCTGCGCCGGCTGGCCCAGGAAGCGCACCTGGACCCCGAATTCGCGGAGAAATTCATGAACTTCATCATTTCCGAGGTCATCCGGCACCACAACAACATCTCCGCCACGCACGCCGAGTCCGGAAACTAGTCGATGCCCCCGATGCCCGAGGAACTTCAGGCGGCGCCCGCCGTGCCCCAGGTCCAGGCCAGCGCGCACGGCCCCATGCCCGGAACCGACCCGATGGAATCGGTGCTGGTGATCCGCGGCGAGATCGGGGCCCCGAACCTGCCGCACCTGCCCGAGCTACCGGAGCGCGGCGTCGGCTCCGACGCCATCGGCCGCGGAGCGCAGCTGCTCGAGGACCTCGCCGTAGACCTGCAGCCCTATGGCTGGCGGCTGGCCGCCGCACCCGGCATCGACGCGCGGCGGGCCGCCTCGGCGCTGCGCACCGACCTGAACGTGCTCTCCGATGCCATCGGCGCCGAGGAAGCCCCGGGCACCGAGCTGAAGATCCAGTTCCCGGGTCCCGCCACGCTGGCGGCCAACCTCTACCTGCACCACGGGGAACGCGCGGTCTCCGACCACGGGGCGCGCCGCGACCTGGCCCAGTCCCTGGCGCTGGGCGCCGTGCGGCACCTGCAGTCGGTGGCCAGGATGACCGGCGCCGAGCGAGTGACCGTGTACATCGACGAGCCGGACGCCGGCGCGGTGCTCAACGGCACGCTGCCCACCGCCAGCGGCTACCGCACGCTGCGCGCGGTCCCGGCCGCCGAGATCCGCGGCTGGTGGAGCGAACTGGCCGACTCGCTGCACGGGGCCGGTGCCGCGGCCGTGGTCATCGGCGCCGACGCCGAACCCGGAACCTGGACGAAGCTTGCCACCACGGCCCTGGAGGCCGGGGCCGACGGACTGGGCGCCAACGCCGCATCGCTCACCGTCCCGGGCTGGGAACTGCTGGCCGCCGCCGTGGAATCCGGCAGCCGTCTCTGGCTGGGGTGCCTGGACGCGGCCGCGAACCCGCCCGGCGTCGTGGAGGCGGTCAACGCAATCCGGCGGCCCTGGCGCCAGCTCGGCCTGCCCGATGCGGCCCTGGGCGCCTTGGTGCTCACCCCCGCCGGCGGGCTCGAGGGGCTGTCCCCGGCACGTGCCACCGCCGTGTTGGGGCGTCTGGCCTCCTATGCTGAGGCGCTGAACCAGGTCCGCGTCGACGGCTAGCTAGGCGGCGGGCGGCCCGGCCGCGGGGATCGCGCCCGGCGCCCCGTATCCGGGGATCGGCAGGTTGCCGGGGTGCTGCGTCCCGGCGGCCAGCACCAGGTCCAGGCGTTCGCGGCGGATGCGCAGGTCAACCTGCAACATGGTGAGCATCAACTGCGTCAGCACCATGCCGGCGGCGCCGACCAGCGCGTTGACCACGATGCCCAGGGCCACCACGGCATCCGGCGCGGACGCGGCGCCGAAGAGCTGGCCGCCGAGCACCGCGGCCAGCTGCGAGAGGATCCCGCCGATGATGCCGAGCACCACGGCGACGACGAGCAGGATCCCCAGCGTCCGCCACCAGGAGCCCTGGGTCAGCGACCACGAGGAACGCACCGCGCGGGCGATCCCCGGCGGCCGGGTGATGAGCAACGCGGGGACCAGGCAGATCCGGATGGCGACCCACAGCCACAGCGGTGCCAGCACCAGGAACATGGCCACCATTCCGAGCGACGCCACAGCAACGCCCAGGGCGCCGGCCAGCAGCAGCGAAACCGCCACCGGGACCGCGACGAGCGCGGTGCCCGCTGCACCAAGCAGCACGTTCCACAGCGCGATGCGCAGCATCCCGCCGCGCGCCAGCGCCAGCGACTGGCCCCAGCCGGTCGGCAGCCCGAGCACCGCACGCATCGCGGCTACGGTGGCCGGACCCACGACCAGCACGTTGGCCAGCAATTGCACCACCAGCACGGCGACGCCGGCGCCGGCATAGGCCAGCCAGGGGTGGGGGAAGGCCTCGGCCCACACGCCGGGGCCCAGCGGGTCGGATCCAGGGTCGGAGGCCAGCGCATCCAGGGCGCGTTCCAGGGCAACGACCGAGAAATCCAGCCACTGCACCAGCAACACCATGGCCAGCACCGGCAACAACTGGACGAGCATCGCATTGGCGACGGTGGCCAGCGGTGCGCGGCGCACCACGGCGAAGGTGGCATCGAGCAGGTCGGCGAAGCCCAGCGGCCGCAATTCCACCACGCCGGGCTTGGGCGCCTGCCACCAGCCCGAGGGGCCGGGCCGCGGCTCCGGGCCCCGGGTGCCGCCGGCCGGCGGCTGGTTCCACCCGGGCGGCGGCTGGCCCCAGCCTCCCGGGGTTCCGGCGGCGTCCCGCGGCGGCGTCGGTGGATCACCGTGTGTACTCATGTCAGCGTCAGCTCTCCCTCGCGTTCCGTGATGCGGTCCGGGTATCCGTCCAGGAAGGCGCCGGACCCCCGCGTTTGCTCCAGTCTAGCGCCGGGGCAGGCGGGGCGAACGGTGAGGTGGATTGCCGTTTCCGCGGCGATTTGCCCGGCTTGCTCATGTAGTCTTGAGGTATCCGGGCGCGTGGTCTTCTCAGCGCCCAGCGCAGCGCTACGGAAGGGCAGATTATGAAGGCACGCATCCTGGTTGTCGACGACGACGAGGCGCTGGCCGAAATGATCGGCATCGTGTTGCAGAACGACGGTTTCGAGGCCGTGTTCTGCTACGACGGTGCCAAGGCATTGGGTGTCTTCCGCGAGGTCAAGCCCGATCTGGTGCTGCTTGACCTGATGCTTCCCGGGCTCGACGGCATCGAGGTCTGCAAGCTCATCCGCGCCGAGGACGACGTCCCGATCGTCATGCTGACCGCCAAGTCCGACACCGCCGACGTGGTCCGCGGCCTGGAGTCCGGCGCCGACGACTACGTCCCCAAGCCCTTCAAGCCCGCCGAGCTCGTCGCCCGCGTGCGCGCCCGTCTGCGCCCCGGCGAACAGCACGCCCCGGAGACCCTGAAGATCGGGGACCTGAGCATCGACGTCGCCGGACACCGCGTCACCCGCGCTGGGGAGCCCATCGGGCTGACCCCGCTGGAATTCGACCTGCTGGTGGCCCTGGCCCGCAAGCCGTGGCAGGTGTTCACCCGCGAGCAGCTGCTCGAGCAGGTGTGGGGCTACCGCCACGCCGCCGACACCCGGCTGGTCAACGTGCACGTGCAGCGCCTGCGCTCCAAGGTCGAGCTTGATCCCGAGAGCCCGGGCGTCGTGCTGACCGTCCGCGGCGTGGGATACAAGGCGGGCCAGGCCTGAGCCAGGAGATGACGGGAAGCATGGAAACCGTCGAGCCGGCGCGGGCCGCCCCCGCGGCCCCGGCGCACCACCCGCGCACGTGGGACTGGCCGCGCCGTGCGCTCGCGGCCCTGGTGCGCGCGCGCAACACCATGCGCTCGCGCTGGACCCGCTCGCTGCTTTTCCGGACCGTGACCTCCGCGATGCTGCTCAGCGCCGTGGCAATGCTGGGCGCCGGCGCGTTCCTGTCCAACCAGATTGCCATCGGCCTGTTCCAGGAACGCTTCAACCAGGTCGAGTCCGAGTCCCTGCGCGGGCTGAACCAGGTGCGCGCGATCTTCGATTCGGCCGCCACCACCGACCGCTCCAGCACGCACTCGCTGGTGACCAGCACGCTGAAGATCCTCGAGGGCGACACCGCCCTGGTGCCGCGCGACTTCGTGCTGGTCCCGTTGCCGGGCGACGACGACCTGTACGTCGGGCCCACCGCCAGCGGCAACCTGACCTCCCGCATCGTCCCGGAGGCGCTGGCCGCCCAGGTCCGGGAATCCAACGCCACCTACTGGCAGTCCATCGAGGTCAACGCCGGGGCCAGCGCCGGGCCGGGCCTGATCTTCGGCACCAAGGTGACGCTGCCGCCGGGGCGCGAGTACGGCCTGTACCTGGTCTATGACCTCACCAGCGTGCAAAAGACCCTCGACTTCATCAACCGGGCCATGGGCCTGGTCGGCGGGCTGCTGCTGCTGGTTGTCGGCGGCATCACCTGGTACGTGACCCGCGCCGTGGTTCGCCCCGTGGCGGCCGCCGCACAGGTCTCGGAGAAGCTTGCCGCCGGCCAGCTCCAGGAGCGCATGGTCGTCTCCGGGGAGGACGAGACCGCCAGGCTGGGGAACTCTTTCAACCACATGGCCGAGTCCCTGCAGGACCAGATCAACCAGCTGGCAACGCTCTCGCAGATGCAGCAGCGCTTCGTCTCGGACGTCTCCCACGAGCTGCGCACCCCGCTGACCACCGTGCGGATGGCCGCCGAGGTGCTCCACGATGCACGCGAGGACTTCGACCCCATCAACAAGCGAAGCGCCGAGCTGCTCTACAACCAGGTCGAGCGCTTCCAGATCCTGCTCAACGACCTGCTGGAGGTCTCCCGCTTCGATGCAGGGGTGGCGGTGCTCGATGCCGAGCCCAACGACCTGGTCACCGTGGCCCGGCGCGTGATCGACGCTGCCACCCCGCACGCCGACGCCATGGGCTCGGTGCTGCGCCTGGGCACCCCGTCCGGGGGAGCGGTGGCGGAAATGGACGCGCGGCGCATCGAACGCGTGGTGCGCAACCTGGTGATGAACGCCATCGAGCACGGCGAGGGAAACCCCATCGACATCACCGTGGCCGGGAACCAGAACGCGGTGGCCATCACGGTGCGCGACCGCGGCATCGGCATGAGCCCGGAGGCCGCGGGCCGGGTCTTCGACAGGTTCTGGCGGGCCGACCCCGCCCGGGCGCGCACCACCGGCGGCTCGGGACTGGGCCTGTCCATCGCGATGGAGGACACCCGGCTGCACGAGGGCCGGCTCGAGGCCTGGGGGGAGCGCGGCGTGGGATCGTGCTTCCGGCTGACCCTGCCGCGGATCCTGGGCAACCAGATCGTCGCCTCGCCGCTCCCGCTGGAACCGATCGTGCTCGCCGACGCCGTCCTGGAGGCCGGGAAGGTCGTCTCCTTCCCGCTGACCGGGGAGATCCCGGCCATCGGATTCAAGCCCGCCCCGCCGCTGATCCCCGAGGCATCCCCGGGCACCGACGCCGGCGCGCCGGGCGCCGCGGCACACACCCCAGGAAGGCACCACCCGCATGACTAGGAAACTCCCGACTCCCGCAAGGATGCTGGCAGTGCTCCTGGGCGTGGCGCTGGTGCTCACCGGCTGCTCGGAGATCCCGCGCAACTCCCCGGTCCAGTCCATCGCGCTGGACGGGAGCGACGCCGCGGAGAACGGCGACGTGCAGTTCACCGCCCCCGGTCCGACGGCCGACGCCAACGCCAGGGAAATCGTCGAGGGCTTCATCCAGGCCGGCGTCGCGGCCCAGGACGACTACAAGGTCGCCCGCGACTTCCTGACCCCGAAGCAGTCAGGCATCTGGAAGGGCTCGGTGCGGACGCTGGTCTACGACGACCGCCCCTCGGTGATCCCCGGGGCCAAGGCCAACAGCTACACGATCCAGCTGGAGGTCGTCTCCGAGATCGACGCGGCGGGCATCATGACCGAGATGCCGCCGCACACCACCCGCGCCCTTGACGTGTCCCTGGAAAAGGTCGACGGGCAGTGGCGGATCTCGCAGCTGCCCGACGGCATCATGCTGGACACGGCCAACTTCACCCACCTCTTTGCCGCGCAGACCCTGTACTTCTACGACGTCAGCTTCCACTATGCGGTGCCCGACGTGCGCTGGTTCCCGACCCGCACGGGCGTCGCCGCCGCCATGGTCGAGGCGCTGCTGGCGGGCCCCGCCGACTACCTGGAAAACGCGGTGGTCTCCGCCTTCCCGAGCGGAAGCGGCCTGGTCCGTTCCTCGGTGCCGATCGAGTCGCAGCGCGCCACCGTCGACCTGAGCTCGGAGACGTTCCTTGACGCCACCGAACTGTCGCGGCAGCAAATGCAGCAGCAGCTTGAACTGACCCTCGGCGGGCTGGGCAGCGTGCGCTCGGTGGTGATGACCGAGGAGCAGTCCGAGGTCAAGGTCGGCCCGAAGGACCCCGAATTCGTGGTCGCGGAGATCAACCCCGCGGTGCCCGACACCCAGATCGGCGTGGTTGACCACGCGCTGTACTACCTCAAGGGCAATTCCCTGCGGCTGGTTGGCGGCATCGGCGACATCGCCGGCTACCACCCGCGGCTGCCGGCGATGAGCCCGCTGGGCAACCGCTACGCGTTCCTCAACGGGTCGCGGACCTCCCTGGTCGTCGTCGACGAGGACGGCAGCAACTCCGTGGTCGCCACCGGCAAGGACCTGGTCCGCCCGTCCATGGACGCCCACGGGTGGACCTGGACCGTGGACAACTCGGCGACCACCAGGGTCCTGGCGGTGCCGGCCGACACGGACCTGAACGGCAAGGTCCGGCCCGTCACCGCCGACGGGCTCGCCGACTCCAAGGTCACCTCGCTGCGGGTCTCGCGCGACGGGACCAGGGCGCTGATCGTTTCCTCCCGCGACGGGGAAACCAGCGTGACGATCAGCGGGATCCTGCGCGATGTGGACGGCGCCCCGCGCGGCTTCGCCCCGCCCAAGCGCATCTACCCCGAGGTCCCGGCGACCCAGGCGGTGTGGAACTCCGACGTCTCGGTCATCGTCTCCTCGACCAGCACCACCGAGAAGGTCGCGGCCGAGGAAATCAGCCTGACCGGCACCCGGGTGAAGTACCTGCCGCTGCTGGGCATGGTGGGCCTGTCCGCAGGGCCCGGGGAGCGCCGCCCGGTCTACGCCGAGACCACGGACAAGATCCACTCGCGCGTGGGCAACTCCTGGCACATCATGGAAGACATGGTCCGGGACCTGTCCTACCCGGGCTGAGCAGCTCCCGGGCCGCGGCCATCCACAGCCCGCAGGCGGCGGGAGACCGGAGGGCGGCCCGCGGGCCCATGCTGGTTGACATGACGAACTGGGTGCGCCCCGATCCGGATGCCGCGTTCAGGCGTGCGGTTCCCGCCGGACGAGCGCCGGCGCGAGACTGGCTCCGGCGCCTCGACGCATGGTGGGTGCACGGGTCCCCGCGTGCGGTGCGTTCCGCTGTCCGCGGCACCGCGGCCCTGCTGCTGCCTGTCGAATGCGTCTGCTGCCGACGCCCCGATGCCGTGGTGTGCGGGCGGTGCGCGCGGGCCCTGCGCACCGCGTGCCTTCGTCCCCGGAGGGTCGAGCACCGGGCCGAGGCCCTCCCGCTGAACCCCGGCAACGAGCCGATGCCGGTGATTGCCGCCGGCTCCTACGAACACGAGCTGGCCGCCGTCGTCCTGGCCTACAAGAACCACCAGATGCCGGCCCTGGCCGGGATGCTGGTGCCGCCGCTGGCCCGCGCCGTGAAGTCCGCCCTGGACACCCTGGCCGAGCCCGGCGCGCCGGTGGTGCTGGTTCCGGTGCCCACCCGGCTGCAGGCGAGGAACCGGCGCGGATACTTCCCGGTGGGCCTGTTGCTGGGCCGGCTGCGGCGGGCGGGGGTGTTGCCGGAGGGGGTGCGGGTTGCCCGGTTGGTGCGCTATCGGGCCGCGCGGCAATTCACCGCGGCCCAGAAGGGCAAGGGACGGCGCGCCCGGGGCGCGGTGCGGAATTCCATGTGCGCGCGGCGCAGGCGAACGCTGGACCGGCTCGCCGGCCGGGGCGCCCGGGTCCTGCTCATCGACGATGTGCTCACCACCGGATCGACGCTGGCCGAGGCGCAACGCGCGCTGGCCGAGGCAGGTCTCCCGGCCTGCGGTGCCGTGGTGCTGGCGGCGACACCCGCACCGGATGAAAAGCGCGGTGTTCGCTCAACGCGATGAAGTAATAATGCGCACATCCTTGATTATCTTGGCAGGTGTCATAGGGTGAGGTATGGGCACCCCGCGAGGGGAAACGAACCCATCTTCAGCGACCGGAAGGAGTGAATTCTTCGGTCGCTGTTGTGTCACCTGAGCAATGATGGAGGACACCATGGAGATGACGATCAACGGACGCAATGTCAGTGTCACGGATCGGTTCCGCGAGTACGTGGACGAGAAGATCGACAAGGTCGATCAACTTGCAACGAAGATCCAGCGCTTGGACATCAAGGTCACCAAGGAGCAGCACGCACGCAATGCGGACACTGCTCTGACCGTCGAATTGACGGTCCTGGGTCGTGGCCCCGCGATCCGCGCCGAGGCCAAGGCCGCGGACAAGTTCGCAGCCTTTGACACCGCGTTCGCAAAGCTCCTCGAGCGTTTGCGCAAGGCCCGGGATCGTCGCAAGATCCACCACGGACGCCAGACCCCGACAGCCGTGCACCAGGCCACCAGCCGCCTGGAACCGGCCGACAGCTCGCTTCCGCTGCACGAATCAACGCGTCTGGCCCAGCAGGAGGAAGAAGCCCGCCAGGCCGCCGAAGCCGACCAGAACGGCGCACCGCCCATCGAGATCCGCCGCAAGGTCTTCCCTGCGGAAACCATGAGTGTCGACGACGCCGTTGACCGCATGGAAATGATCGGGCACCCCTTCTACCTCTTCGTGGATGCGGCGACCGGGGCACACTCGGTGGTCTACGCCCGCAAGGGCAAGGGCAACCAGCAGTACTCCTACGGAACCATCACCCTGGACCCGGATGCCACCGATGAGGCGACACTGGAGACACGCCGGTACCGCGACCCGGAACCGGCCAACGCCTAGCATCGCGGGACCTACGATGGGCTCATGAGCAGGAATCTTACTTCTTCGCAGGCCCGTCGGATCGCCGTGGCAGCCCAAGGGCTGCACAAGGTCCGGCCCACCACTCCCATCAACCTGGGGGCGGTGGGCCGGACCTTTGCGCGTCTGGAACTGATCCAAATCGACTCGGTCAACGTCCTCGCCCGCGCCCAGTACCTGCCGATCTTTTCCCGCCTGGGCCCCTACGCCCCGGACCTCCTGGACAGGCTTGCGGTGAAGCGCCCGCGCAAGGCCGTTGAATACTGGGCGCATGAGGCATCGCTGGTGCGCAGTGAACATTTCCACGACCTTGTGCCCTGGCAGCAACGTTCATGGCCCGGAAGCATGAAGACCATCGACGACGAGGGGCGCGTGCTGGCCCACCGGATCCTGGAGCTGTTGGCCCGGGGCACGGCGCTGACCTCCCGTGAGGTCGCCGCCGAACTGGGCCACGAACACGTCAGGGACCAGGAATCCTGGGGATGGAACTGGTCGGCGGTCAAGCGCGCCCTGGAGGCATTGTTTGCGGAGGGAATGATCAGCACCGAGGGCCGCAATGGCGCGTTCGAGCGCCGTTACACCTCGCTGCACCGGGTATTCCCCGATACCCCGGGTCCCGCTGCGGAGCACGAGCGGCGGCTGGGGATGGAACGGTTGCTGCTGGCCGCCGCCAAGGCGCACGGGGTGGGCAGCGTGCACTGCCTCGCCGACTATTTCCGCTTGCCGTTGCGGCAAAGCGCCGAGGTCCTTGAGGACCTGGCCGGGCGCGGGGCCCTGGAGCGGGTGGGCATCGAGGGGCTGAAGGAAACCTTTTACCTGTTGCCCGGCACCGTCGTTCCCCGGTCCGCCGGCGGAAGGGCCCTGCTGGGCCCCTTTGACTCGATGGTGTTCAACCGCCGCCGCATCGAAAAGCTGTTCGGGTTCACCTACCGACTGGAGATCTACACCCCGGAGGCCAAGCGCGTCTACGGCTACTACGTCCTTCCCTTCCTGCTGGGCGAGCAGCTGGTGGCCCGCGTCGACTTGAAGGCCGACCGGGCCACCGGGCAGCTTCTGGTCCGCGGGGCCTTCGCCGAGCCCGGCGCTCCGGGGAACACCGCCGGGGAACTGGCGGCCGAATTGCGGCTCATGGCGAACTGGCTGGGGCTTGGCGAGGTGGTGGTTTCGGCGCGGGGGAATCTGGCAGCCGCCTTGGAGTTTTCACTAAGCTCGCCCGAATCCAGCTAAAAGCCACAGGTGAAAGCAATCTCTCACGTAGACTGAACACGCCAGAATTCCTGTGCTTGAGATTTGGGAGCTGCCTCGTGGCATCACTGCTTGAACGTATCCTGCGTACCGGCGACAAGAAAACGCTGAAGACGTTGCGCGGGTACGCCGACGCCATCAACGTGCTTGATGGCGAATTCCGTGCCCTGTCCGATGCGGAGCTGCGTGGTGAAACCGACAAGTTCAGGGCGCGTATCGCCGACGGCGAGTCCCTTGACCACCTGCTGCCCGAGGCGTTTGCCGCGGTCCGCGAGGCCGCCGACCGCACCCTGGGCATGCGCCACTTCGACGTCCAGCTCATGGGCGGCGCCGCCCTGCACCTGGGCAACATTGCCGAAATGAAGACCGGCGAGGGCAAGACCCTGGTCGCGACCGCCCCGGCCTACCTCAACGCACTGTCCGGCAAGGGCGTCCACGTGGTCACGGTCAACGACTTCCTGGCGGAGTACCAGTCGGACCTGATGGGCCGGGTCTACCGCTTCCTGGGCCTGTCCAACGGCTGCATCCTGTCCAACCAGGATCCGGCGATGCGCCGCAAGCAATACGAAGCCGACATCACCTACGGCACGAACAACGAATTCGGGTTCGACTACCTGCGCGACAACATGGCCTGGAGCTCCGACGAGCTCGTCCAGCGCGCCCACAACTTCGCCATCGTCGATGAGGTCGACTCGATCCTCATCGACGAGGCCCGCACCCCGCTGATCATTTCGGGCCAGGCCTCCGGCGACGTGAACCGCTGGTACACCGAATTCGCCAAGCTGGTCACCCGCCTGAGCCTCGACACCGACTACGAGGTCGACGAGAAGAAGCGGACCATCGGCGTGTTGGAACCCGGCATCGAAAAGGTCGAGGACTACCTGGGCATCCACAACCTCTACGAGGCGTCCAACACCCCGCTGATCGGATTCCTGAACAACGCCATCAAGGCCAAGGAACTGTTCAAGAACGACAAGGACTACGTCGTGATCAACGGCGAGGTCATGATCGTCGACGAGCACACCGGCCGTTCGCTGGCCGGTCGCCGCTACTCCGAGGGCATGCACCAGGCCATCGAGGCGAAGGAAGGGGTGGAGATCAAGGCCGAGAACCAGACCATGGCGACCGTGACCCTGCAGAACTACTTCCGCCTCTACAAGAAGCTCGCGGGCATGACCGGCACCGCGCAGACCGAGGCCGGCGAATTCATGGGCACCTACAAGCTCGGCGTGGTGGAGATCCCCACCAACAAGCCGCTGCTGCGCAAGGACCAGGCGGACCTGATCTACAAGAACGAGATCGCCAAGTTCGACGCCGTGGTCCAGGACATTGCCGAACGCCACGCCACCGGGCAGCCTGTGCTCGTGGGCACCACCAGCGTGGAAAAGAGCGAATACCTGGCCCGCCTGCTGGCCAAGCAGGGCATCCGTCACGAGGTCCTCAACGCCAAGCAGCACGCCCGCGAGGCCGCCATCGTCGCCCAGGCCGGCAAGAAGGGCGCGGTCACCGTGGCCACCAACATGGCCGGCCGCGGCACCGACATCATGCTCGGCGGCAACGCCGAATTCCTGGCCGTCGCCGAGATGGAGCGCCGCGGGCTTGACCCGGAAACGAACTCCGAGGAATACGAGCGCGTCTGGGACTCCGTCTTCGAGGACGCCAAGAAGCAGGTCGCGAACGAGGCGAAGGAAGTCTCCGAGGCCGGCGGACTCTATGTTCTTGGCACCGAACGCCACGAGTCACGCCGCATCGACAACCAGCTGCGTGGCCGCTCCGGCCGCCAGGGCGACCCGGGAGAATCCCGCTTCTACCTGTCGATGACCGATGAGCTGATGCGCCGCTTCAACGCCGGCGCCGCCCAGCGGATCATGAACAACCCCTCAATGCCCGACGACGTGGCCCTGGAATCGAAGATCGTCTCCAAGGCCATCGAGACCGCGCAGGCCCAGGTGGAGGGCACCAACGCCGAGCAGCGCAAGAACGTGCTGAAGTACGACGACGTGATGAACCGCCAGCGCGAGGCCATCTACGGCGACCGCCGACGCATCCTCGAGGGCGGGGACCTGCACGAGAAGGTCGCGCACTTCCTCGAAGACGTGGTCAAGGCCATGGTCGCCGAGGCCACCGGCGAGGGCCATGCCGAGGACTGGGACCTGAAGCGGCTGTGGGGGAACCTCAAGCAGCTGTACCCGATTTCCGTCACCCTCGAGGAGGTTGCCGAGGAGGCCGGGCACCGCGACGCGATCACTCCCGAGCTGCTCGAGCGTGAAATCCTCTCCGACGCACGCCTGCAGTACGTGGCACGCGAAGAGTCGGTCGGGTCGGAAAACATGCGCGAGCTTGAGCGTCGCGTGGTGCTTTCGGTCATCGGCCGCAAGTGGCAGGAACACCTCTACGAGATGGACTACCTCAAGGAGGGCATTGGCCTGCGCGCCATGGCCCAGCGCGACCCGTTGGTCGAGTACCAGCGCGAGGGTTTCCTGATGTTCCAGACGATGATGGAATCCATCCGCGAGGAAAGCATCGGCATGCTCTTCAACATCGAGGTGGAAACCAAGCAGGCCCCGGCGATCTCGCTGCCCGGTGTCACCGATGCCCGTTCCATGACCAACGAACCGGTGCTGAGCACCCCGGGGCTCGACGCCCCGGCCCGCCCCGCCACCCTGCGCTACACGGCGCCGGAGGAGAGCGGCGAGGCCGCCACGCACGTCGAGCGCACCTCCGGTGCCGACTCCACGAAGCCGGCCGGCGGGAACAAGAAGAAAAAGGGCAAGCGCCGCTAGCCGATTTCCAAGGCAGTCACCTGCCAGCGTCCGTGCCACCGCTCTATTCTCAGGGCGGTGGCACGGACTTTTTGCATGTCGCGCAGGATCACGGCGGCCTCGAAGACCAGAGGCAGGACCTGGGTGATGCGCATGCGCATCACCCGTGGATTGGAATAGCAACGGCTCTGCGGGTCGGGCAGGTTGCCCGCGCCGAGCCGCATGTGTTGTTCCAGCTTGCTCATGCACGTGGGGCTCAGGGCATGAAGCAACTGGCGGGCCGGCCGGGCACCGGCCAGCACCTCCAGGACCGCGGGCGCGGCAGCGTGCACGATTGCCGCCACGGATTCCTCCAGGCCCAGCAGGGCGTTCGTGGGCGGGAAAAGTTGTTCAAGAACCATCCGGGCGGCCGGGTTGGGGACCGTTTCCGGAAAATCCTCGTCGCATCCGCGCCCGAATTCCGCGGGGACGTCGGCTTCGGGCTCCGCGGGCGACGGGAAGCCGGGTGGCGGGGCCTCGGTCCCGGTTTCCGGACGGAGGCACCGCCGCCGGCGCGGTGCGAGATCGGTGCGCAAGGCCTCGGGGAATCGCCTGACCTCGATCCGCGGAGGGGCTGCATCCCCGGGCGTTGCAAAGACGTTCTCGTGCAAGAGCAGCGGCTCGGCGTTCGCGGTGGACGGCGTGATCGCTGTGATGGACATGGCGGGCTCCTGGTTGGCGGCGGTGCGTCGGGGTTGGGTGGCTGGGGCGGATCAGGACCGCAGGGGCGCGGGGAGTGGTGCCTCGAGCACCATGCCGACGTCCAGCCGATTGGGGTCCGGTCCAATGAGCCGGCGGTTGGCCGCGTACCAACGCGGCCAGGCGGCGGAGATTTCCTCGGCGGAAGCGCCGGCCGGAAGGTGCCGGGCGGCAATGGCCCAGAGGCTGTCGCCGGGGCCCACCACCACCTCGTCGTCCGGACGCGTGTTGCCGCCGCCGACGACCCGCTGCAACGGCAGCGGAACGCGGTGGGGGACCCACCCGGGGCTCAGCAGTTCGGTCTCTGCACCGGCAGGCTCCAGGGATCCGGCCGGAGGTTCCTTGGCCTCGATGACCGGCCCGGAATCCGGCGCAACTTCCCGGTGCGGTTGCAGGGGCGTGGCGACGGCAACGGTGACGTCGGTGCCGGCAGGCCCGGCACCGAGTGAACACCCCGCAAGGGCAATCGATCCGCCCAGTCCCGCCAGCGCCAGCCGGGCAACGCATCCGGGGACGAGTCCGAGCATGGCGGCGGCGTGGAGCCGGTGGCCGCGGGCGCAGGCAACGCGGGCGACCAGGGCCAGCCCGAGACACGTGAGCAGCCAGGTGAGCACCAGACCTCCCAGCAGGCCCAGGGCCAGTCCCGTGAGTTGTTCCAGCGACCGGGCATCCAGCGTGGTCTCGGTGAAGGAGCGTGCGTGCAGCGAACGCCAGATGCCAAGGCTTGCACCAAGCATGGCCAGCGAGAGTGCGGCGATGCCGGTGAGGGACAGGGCGTCACGGACGCGTTGAGTGCGCATCTTGACCTCCTTTGATGATGTTTGATGTCATTTGTTGATATTTGTATGAGCATGATGACACTTCGTGCACGGAGAAGCTAGGGGTAGGCGGAAATCTTTTGAGCCTCTAGGGTGTGCTCATGAGATGGGAATCGCTCTTCGCGGACCTGGAAGCCCAGTTCGAGGCCGATGAGGCCCGCAACCAGGACAGTGAAATCCAGGAATTTGTGCGGATCGAACGCGCCCGGCAAACCCTGATGCAGCGACTGGCCCGGCACCTGGGCACCCGGGTCGACGTGCAGCTGCTCGGGGGCGAGCGCGTCGGCGGGCGGCTGGCGGGCATCGGCAAGGACTGGCTGGTGCTCCACCACGGCGGCAGCGAGGAGCTCATCCCCATCCAGGCGCTGGCCTGGTGGGCGGCACTCGAGGTGGGCGCAGGTCCGCCGCCGGGGGAGCGGCGTGTGGGCTTTTCCCAGGCGCTGCGCGTACTGGTGCGTGACCGCGCCAGGGTCAGCATCGGCGGGCTTGACGGCCAACTGCTGGCCAGCGGAACCCTGGACCAGGTGGGCCAGGACTTCCTCGAGGTGGCGTTGCATTCCCGCGACGAGTTCCGCCGGTCCGCCGCCGTGCTGGGCCGGACCGTGATCCCCTTCGCCGCGCTGGCCCGGGTGCGCCGCGAGGAGTGAGGCGGCGGGTTATCCACCATTGTTGCCCGCCCCCTGTTCACCGATCGCCGCCGCGGCGTAGGGTGGCCCCCAAGGACCGGAAACGGGACCTGTGGTCCCGGGTCGGAGCATTCCAGTCATCGTGCGCGCCGGGCAAGCGACGGAACACGTGTGCGGGGACGGGTGGCGGAGGGGGAATGGCGAGATGGAGAAGGCGCGCGATCAGGTGGCCGTTGCGGCAAGCCGGCTGGGCAAGCCCAGTTGGAAGGACCCCCGCCTGCTGCTGGGCATCCTCATCGTGCTGGCCTCCTGTGTCGGGGTGGTTGCCCTGACCAGTTCCATGGACCGCACCACGCCCATGTACTCGGCCAAGTCGGACATCTCGCTGGGCGAGGAGATCACCGCGGAGAAACTCAACGTGGTCAACGTGAAGCTCGACGCCCTGGAAGCCGGTTATGTCCCGGCGGACGCCGGCCTGCTGTCCGGTACGCGGGCGAACGCCCTGATCCGCGCCGGGCAGCTGCTCCCGCGCAGCGCGCTGGGCCTGGACGATGGAACCAATCGCCGCCCGGTGTCCATCGACCTGCCCGACGCCCTGCCCTCGGCCATCACCTCCGGTGCCCACGTGGATGTGTGGGTGTCCCTCAAGGACCGCTCCGCCAACGCCTACGCACCGCCGACGCTCCTGCTGCCCGCGGCGGAAGTCACCGCACGGACCGAACGGGCCACCGGGTTCGGCGGCACGGCCGGAACCCTCGTGGAGATCCTGGTGGTGGACACCGGGCTGGCGGGCCTGCTCGAGGCCATGGCCAACGATGCGCGCATCACCGTGGTCTTCAATCCCGGGGCCAGTGCGTCATGAACATTTCCGTGGTGGTGCACGGGGACGACGGGACCGTGGTGGACCGGCTGGAGAGCCACCGCGGCGTGCTCACGGTGGCCCGCACCTGCGCGGAAATAGCCGAGGTGATCGCCCTGTGCGAGACCGGGCTGGCCGACGCGGCGATCCTGGCCGGACCGCCGGAAGAGGTGGAAACCCACGACATCGATGCCATGATCGAACGCGGCGTGCCGGTGGTGGTGCTCTGCGACGACGCGGCCCAGGGCAAGCGGCTGGCGGCCGCCGGCGCCTACGTGGCGGCGACGGGGACCCCGGCGGCCGAGCTGGGCATCCTGGTCGGCCGGGCCCGCGCCGAGCTGGGGCACCGCGAACACGCCCCGGAACCGGTCCAGCCGGGGGAGCCTGCGGGCGGTGGCACCCCGAAGCGCGCCGGCATCGTGGTCTTCTGGGGTCCGGTCGGATCGCCGGGGCGCTCGCTGCTGGCGCTGAACTACGCGGTGGAGTGTGCCCTGGACGGCAAGGACGTGGTGCTGCTGGACGCGGACACCTACGGGGCCTCCCAGGCGGTGCAGCTGGGCCTGCTCGACGAGGCGGCGGGCATCGCCCAGATCTGCCGCACCGTGGATTCGGGCAGGTTCGATGCCACGAAGCTGGAACGAAGCTGCGCCCCGGTGGTGATTGCCGGGGCGCGGATGCGCGTGGCCACCGGGCTGCCGCGGGCCAGCCGCTGGCCGGAGCTGCGCCCGACCGCGTTGCGCCGGGCGGTGCTGGCGCTGCAGGAGGGGTGCGACATGATCGTCATCGATGTCGCGGCTGCCCTGGAGCTCGACGAGGAGCTGTCCTTCGACACCGCGGCCCCGCAACGAAACGGAGTCACCGCGGCGATGCTGCGCATTGCCGATGAGATCTACGCGGTCGGTGCCGCGGACAGCATCGGCGTGCCGCGGCTGATCCGGGCGCTGGAGGAGATGCGCGAGGTGCTGGGGGAACTGGAGGTGAAGGTGCTGTTCAACAAGGTCTCCGCGGCCAATGTGGGCGCCTCCCCGCGCCAGGCGCTGGCCGAGACCTGGGCGCGCTTCGGGCCCGATGTCCCGGTTGCGGGGTACCTGCCGCACGACCCCGCGGCGGTCGACGCGGCATTGCTGGCCGGCAGCGCCCTAGCAGAGATCGCCCCGCATTCGGGTCTCCGGGTGGCGATCGCGGCGCTTGCCGGACACAAGATCAAGGCAAAGATGCCGCTTCTGCGCCGCTTCGCACCCTCGATGTGACGTTCGTAACCTGGCGGGATAGTGTTGTAACACAAGCGTTGCGCAACGGAGCGAAACGCACACTCGATCCACGGAGGCGTTCTTTTGAACTCGTCGGAGTCCAGCATGTCCGAAACTTTCATCGCTGAGACACTCACGCCCAATTTGGTAGATACCTACTACGGGCAGTTGGCAGCGGAGGACGCGGCGGCGTACGCGCCGAAGCAACTTGAAACCCGGGTCGCGGCGCACCTGGCCGTCGGCTGGAAGCGCGAACCCAAGACGGCACGCGTGGCAGTCACCCGACATGCAGGATCGACCATTGCATACGTGGTCACCGACGACATGCCGTTCCTCGTCGACTCGGTCACCGCGGAAATCGTGCGGGAAAAGCTTGCCATCAACGTGGTCGTGCACCCCACGTTCCTGGTGACCCGCGACGCTTCCGACGGACACATCACCACCCTTCACACGGTTTCCGCCAACAGCCACCTGGCCAGCGGCGACACCGCCGCCATGCCCTCGATCTCCGCGCTGGTCGCCGAAAACCGCGACACCGCCATCGAATCGTGGATTTCCGTGGAACTGGGCGGGGACCCGAGCGACGAGGCCGTCTCCGCGCTGGTGGCCGGGCTCGAACGCATCCTGAAGGACGTCCGCGCCGCCGTCGAGGACTGGGTGCCGATGCGCAACAAGGCACACGAGATCGCCGATTCGCTGGCCACCGTCACCGGCGCGCAGGACATCCCCGACCTGGATGCCGCGATCGACCTGCTGCACTGGCTCGACGACGGGAACTTCACCTTCCTGGGCTACCGCGAATACGACCTGATCACCGAGAACAACGAGGACGTGCTGCGGCTGCAGGTCGAGTCCGGTCTGGGGCTGATGCGCAACGCGCAGCCGGCCAGCGGGCTGCAGCACCTGACCAAGCGCGGGCGGGCCATGGCCCGCGACAAGCGCGCCCTGGTGATCACCAAGGCCAACTCCCGCTCCACCGTGCACCGCGGGATCTACCTGGACTACGTGGGCGTCAAGCGCTTCGACGCCCAGGGCAACGTCAACGGCGAACGCCGCTTCATCGGGCTCTTCGCCTCGAGCGTCTACACCTCCTCGGTGCGCAGCGTCCCGGTGGTCCGCGAAAAGGTCGAGGCGGTGCTCAAGCGCGCCGGCTTCGCCCCCGACTCGCACTCCGGCAAGGACATCGTCACCATCCTGGAGACCTACCCGCGCGACGAGCTCTTCCAGATCTCCGTGGGGGACCTCACCACCACGGTGCTGGGCATCCTGCGCCTGCAGGAACGCCGCCGCACCTCGCTCTTCCTGCGCCCGGACGTCTACGGGCGCTTCATGTCCGCCCTGGTCTACCTGCCCCGCGACCGCTACACCACCGGCGTGCGGCTGCGCATCGAGAAGGAACTGACCGCGGCGTTCAACGCCGAGTCGATGGACTTCGAGGTCCGCATGTCGGAGTCCTCGCTGGTGCGCCTGTTCTACCGGATCCGCCTGCAGCGCCACGGGCTGACCCCGGTGGTCGACCGCGCGGCACTGGAAACCCGCCTCGTCGCCGCCGTGCGCTCCTGGTCCGAGGGCATCGCCGTGGCCGCCAACGAGCACTACGGCCCCGAACAGGGCACCGAGCTGGCCGCCCACTGGGCGGAGGCCTTCCCCGCCGCCTACCGCGTCGAGTTCGAGGTCGAGGACGCCCTGGCCGACATCGAGCGCTTCGGGCTCTATGAAAAGCCCGGCCACGTCGGGCCGGTGGTGAGGTTCTACGTGCCCGAGGAGGACGAGGACTCCGAGATCAACGCGCGGATGAAGCTCTATCTCACCGCCCCGCTCTCGCTCTCGAAGATCCTGCCCGTGCTGCAGGACCTGGGCCTGGAGGTCATCGACGAGCGCCCCTTCGCCGTGACCCCCTCCCGCGCCGAGGAGCGCTACCTCTACGACCTGGGGCTGAAGTTCCCCGCCGGAATCGACCCGCTGGCCGCCGAGCCGCTGCTCGCGCAGGCCTACGGCGCCGTCGTCACCGGCGAGGCAGAGTCCGACCACATGAACCGCCTGGTGCTGCTCGAGGGCGTGTCCTGGCGGCAGGTCGCGCTGCTGCGCGCCTACTGCCGGTACCTGCACCAGCTGGGCGTCTCGAACTCCTACACCTTCATGTCAGACACCCTGGTGGGCAACCCCGATGTCACCCACGGGATCCTGGCGCTCTTCGAGGGCACCTTCGACCCGACCCTGGGCGCGGAGGAGTCCGCCCGGGCCATCGAGGGCGCCCACGCGGTGCTGGCCGAGGCCCTGGAGAAGGTTCCGACGCTGGACGCGGACAAGCTGCTGCGTCGCTTCGTGAACCTCATCGAGGCCACGTTGCGCACCAACTACTACGCCGACCCGGCCGCGCTGGCCTTCAAGCTGATGCCCGGGAAGATCACCGACGCACCCTTCCCGCGCCCCAAGTACGAGATCTGGGTCTGCTCCCCGCGCCTGGAGGGCGTGCACCTGCGCTTCGGCGAGGTCGCCCGTGGCGGGCTGCGCTGGTCCGACCGCCGCGAGGACTTCCGCACCGAGGTCCTGGGCCTGGTCAAGGCCCAGATGGTGAAGAACGCCGTGATCGTGCCCACCGGCGCCAAGGGCGGCTTCTTTGCCAAGCAGCTGCCCAGCCCCGCGCTGGACCGCGCCGGCTGGATGGAGGAGGGCAAGGCCGCCTACCGGATCTTCATCCGCTCGCTGCTGGAAATCACCGACAACCTGGTGGCCGACGAAAACGGCGAACGCGTGGTGCCGCCGGCCAACGTGGTGCGCCTGGACGGGGACGACACCTACCTGGTGGTCGCCGCCGACAAGGGCACCGCGGCCTTCTCCGACATCGCCAACGCGATCTCCGAGGAGCGCGGGCACTGGCTGGGCGACGCCTTCGCCTCCGGCGGCTCGATCGGCTACGACCACAAGGCCATGGGCATCACCGCCCGCGGCGCCTGGGAATCGGTCAAGCGCCACTTCACCGAGTTCGGCGTCGACACCCAGACCCAGGAGTTCACCGCCGTCGGCGTGGGCGACATGTCCGGGGACGTGTTCGGAAACGGCCTGCTGCGCACCCGCACCATCAAGCTGCTTGCGGCCTTCGACCACCGCGACATCTTCCTTGACCCCAGCCCGGAACCGGCGGCCGCCTTCGACGAGCGTGAACGCCTCTTCGAGCTGCCCCGCTCCTCCTGGGCCGACTACAACAGGGACCTGATCTCGGCCGGCGGCGGGGTGTACTCCCGCGCGCTGAAGTCCATCCCGATTTCCCCCGAGGTCCGCCAGGCCCTGGGCCTGGGCTCCACGGTCAGCTCGATGGCCCCCAACGAGCTGCTCAGGGCCATCCTGGGCGCACCGGTCGACCTGCTCTACAACGGCGGCATCGGCACCTACGTCAAGGCCTCCGACGAGTCCCACGCCGAGGTCGGGGACCGCGCCAACGACGCCATCCGCGTGGACGGGGCGCAGATCCGCGCTCGCGTCATCGGGGAGGGCGGCAACCTGGGCATGACCCAGCGCGGCCGCATCGAGGCGGCGCTGCACGGGGTCATCCTGAACACCGACGCGATCGACAACTCCGCCGGCGTCGACTGCTCGGACCACGAGGTCAACATCAAGATCTTCGTTGACCGCATGGTCGTCGCCGGGAAGCTGGCGGCCGAGGAGCGCGCCGACTTCCTGCACTCGATGACCGACGAGGTCGCCCGGCTGGTGCTGAAGACCAACTTCGACCAGAACGTGCTGCTGCTCAACGACAAGCAGGAGCTCGCCGCGATGTCCCCGGCCTACGAACGGCTCATGGACTGGCTGGAGGAGCATGCTGAGCTCGACCGGGACCTGGAGTTCCTGCCCTCCACCGAGGTGCTCGAGAACCGGCTGGCCGCCGGCGGCTCGCTGACCACCCCCGAGCTGTCGGTGCTGGTCGCCTACGCGAAGATCCAGCTGGCCGGCGCCCTGGCGGCGTCCGACCTGCCCGACGACCCCCACTTCGCCGCGACGTTGCGCAACTACTTCCCGGTGCAGCTTGCCGAGCGCTTCGGCGCGGAGCTGGCGAACCACCCGCTGCGCCGGGAGATCATCGCGACGGTGGTGGCCAACGACATGGTCAACATCGGCGGCACCACCTACGCATTCCGGGTCATGGAGGAGACCGGCGCCGACGAGGCGCAGGTCGCCAAGGCCTTCGTGGCGCTGCGCGAGATCTATTCCTTCGACGAGCAGATCGCGGCGATCAACGAGCTGCCCGCTTCCTTCGACGCGCAGCACTGGTGCCGCCTGCACCTGGACCTGCGCCGGCTGCTGGACCGCGCGACCCGCTGGTACGTCCACCACGTGGACCGCGACGAGCCGGTCGACGGCGCCGTGGCCGCCTTGGCCCCGACCGTGCAGTCGCTGCGCCCGCTGGTCGGCTCGCTGCTGCGCGGGGTGGACGCCGAGCGCGCCGCCTCCTGGAAGGCCGAGGCCATGGGATGGGGCCTGGGCAGCGACCTGGCCACGCTGTGGGGAGAGCAGTTCGAGACCTTCGTGCTGCTTGACATCGCGGCGCTGGCCTCGCGCACCGGCACCGACGCCGTTGAGCTGGCCAAGGTCTACTACGTGCTCTACGACCGCTTCGGCGTGGACTCGCTGCTCGAGCGGATCACCGCGCTGCCGCGCGACGACAGGTGGAAGGCGCTGGCCCGCGCGGCGTTGCGCGACGACCTGTACTCGACGATCATCGACTTCACCCGCGACGTCGTGGCGGCGACCGACGGGGGCGAAACGGACCCGGCCGCACGGGTGAAGCAGTGGTTGGACGCGAACGCGGCTAATCTTGATCGTGCACAGAACATGTTCGCGGAAGTGAACCGCCTGGAACGCGATGACATGGCGTCCCTGTCGGTGGCACTGCGGCTGTTGCGTTCCATCGTACGGAGGTAAACCTTGGCCATCTTCACGGACCAAATTCGAGAGTCGGCCGATTTTGGTCCGGGGGATGAAGACTGGATCCACCTCCTGGTGGGGGACTGGCAGCTCATCGCGGACCTGGCGTTTGCCGACCTGGTCCTGTGGTTTCCGGTGGAGGGGACGTACAAGGCCCTGGCCCATGTGCGTCCCTCCACCTCGCACACCGTTTTCCACACCGACTTCGTGGGGGAGCGGATCCGCAAGGACCTCAAGCCGCTGGTCGAGCAGGCCTGGCGCACCCAGGACATCATGCGCTCCGACGCCGGGGCCCCCTCCTCGGGGGAGCACTCGATGCTCATCGAGACCGTGCCGATGGTCCGCAACGGGCGCACGCTGGCGGTGCTCTCGGTGCACTTCGACCTGGCCGGGTCGCGCATGCCCTCGCGCCTGGAACTGACCTACAAACAGTGCGCCGAGGACCTGCTGCGGATGTGCACCCGCGGGCTGTGGCCGGACTTCGCCACGCCCACCGGGTCCCGCCGCGGCGCCCCGCGCGTGGGCGACGGTTTCATCCGGCTGGATGCCGACGCGGTGGTCCAGTACGCCAGCCCGAACGCGGTCTCCGCCTACCGCCGGCTCGGGGCCGCGGCGACGCTCGAGGGCAAGTCGCTCTCGGAGGCGACCATGGCGCTGGTCAAGGACCGCCGGCTCACCGACGAGGCGCTGCCGCTGGTCGTCTCCGGCAAGATGCCCTGGCGCACCGAGATCGAGTCGCTGGGGGTGACCCTGTCGCTGCGCGCGATCCCGCTGCGCAACGCCAAGGGGCGCTATGGCGCGCTGGTGCTGTGCCGCGACGTGAGCGAGCTGCGGCGCCGCGAGAAGGAACTGGTGTCCAAGGACGCCACGATCCGCGAGATCCACCACCGGGTGAAGAACAATTTGCAGACCGTCGCGGCGCTGCTGCGCATGCAGTCGCGCCGGATGAAGTCGGAAGAGGGCCGCCAGGGCCTGGATCAGGCGATGCGCCGGGTGGCCACCATCGCCGCGGTCCACGAGACGCTCTCGCAGGGGCTGAGCGAGAACGTTGACTTCGACGAGCTGATCGACAGGCAGTTCAGGCTCATCGTGGAAATCGCCTCGCCGGGGCAGAAGGTCAAGACCGAGCGGACCGGGGCCTTCGGACAACTGCCCGCGGAGCTGGCGACCCCGCTTTCACTGGTCATCAACGAGCTGGTCACCAACGCCGTGGAGCACGGCCTGGCCGAGCGCGACGGCACGGTGGTGCTGGACGCCGGCCGCCGGCGCAACGCGGTGGGCGCCGACATCCTGCGGGTGGCCATCAGCGACGACGGGGTGGGCCTGCCCCCCGAGCCCCGGCAGGAGGGCCTGGGGCTGCAGATCGTGCGCACCCTGGTCACCAGCGAACTGAGCGGGGACATCCACTGGGAGGATCGCTCCGGCCCGGGCACCCGGGTCGTCATCGAGTTGCCGGTGGCGGCCAGGCGCTAGCCGCGGCAACCGCCGGAGCCGGCGGGGACAAAGGCAAAAAGACGGGTGTGGCCCGGTTCCGTGAGGGAACCGGGCCACACCCGTCTTGGGGGCCGGAAGGCTAGTTGAACTTGCTCCGGTGGGCCATGATGCTGGCCACGTACCGCTTGGTGTCGGCGTACATGCCGTTGCGCTTCACGCCGGTGGCGCCCTGGTAGTAGTAGGCGATGCCCAGTTCCACGGACGGTGCGGTGCGCTGGTGCGAGCGGATGATGGCCACGCCGGCGGTGACGTTGTCCTGCGGGTCGAGCAGGTCGAGCTGGCGCCCGACAAGTCCCTCGGCCCATTCGCCGGCCGACGGGATGACCTGCATGACGCCCACGGCGTTTGCCGGGGAGACGGCGCTCATGTTGAAACCGGATTCCTGGAAGGCATGGGCCATGGCCAGGGCCGGGTCCACGCCCATCTGGCGGGCCGTGCTGGCCACCATCGACTGCATGGCGGCACGGGAGGGCAGGTCCCGCGAGAGCAGCTCGCGCTTGTTGTCGTTCGCCGAACCCACCACGTCAGACTTGTAGGTGCGGCCCAGGAAGGAGTTGCCCACCAACGGCTTGGAGCTGGTGGGGTTGACGTCGGAGGACTGCGGGGCAGCCGATCCGCCGCCGTTGACCTTCAGCGTCCGGCCGATCTTCAGCACGGTCGAGTAGCTCAGGCCCGGGTTCAGGCGCAGGATGGTGTTCAGCGGGGTCCCGGTCTTCTGGGCGATGTGTCCGAGCGTGTCGCCCGAAACCACCTTGTAGCTGGAGCCGCCGGACTTGGCCTTGGGCGCGGACGGGGCCGCGGACTTGGACGGCGAGGAAGACGAGGAGCCGCTGATCTTCAACTTGTCGCCGGGACGGATGATGTCGCCGTTTGACAGGTTGTTCAGCTTCATGAAGGCGGAAACCGACATGTTGTGCCGGATGGCGATCATCGAGGGGCTGTCGCCCGACTTGACGGTGTAGGTGCCCTGCGAGCCGCCGGAGTTGGACGACGGAGAGGACTTTGCCGCGCCGGCGGAGCCGAAGCGGAGCGTCTGGTTGACGTAAATGGTGTCGTTGGCCGGGTTGCCCGCGGCGGTGCGCACCGCCGAAAGGGACACACCGAGCTTCTTGGCGATCGAGCCCATGACATCGCCCTGGGCGACCTTGTAGGTCTGCGCCTTGGCCGAGGAGCCGTTGTTGCTCGACGAGGCCTTGGGGGAGGACTTGGACGAGGAACTGCCGCCAAGGCGCAGCACCTGCCCGGGCTTGATCAGGTCCGAGGAGAGCTTGTTGAACTTCTTCAGGTCGCCCACCGAGACTCCGGTGCGGGCGGCAATGTGCGAAAGGGTGTCGTTTTTCTTGACCGTGGCGGTTCCGCCCTTTTTGGCCAGGGGAATGACCGACCCCGGAACGTGGGAGGCGACCAAATGAGCGCTGATCCGTGCCTCGGCAGCCTTCACCATCGCCGGGGTGGCGATCTTCGGCAGGAGGGCGTCGCGGGTGGGCAGCGGGGCTGCCTCGGCCGGGACTGCTAGGGAACCAAGGACTACCGCCGGGATTGCTGCCGTGGCAACGGCGCTGCCAATGGCTCTGACGCGATTGTTATGTGCAAGGGACATGGAGCGATCCTTTGGGTTGGGGCAAGGACGAATCGTTCGGTCGCAATTGAACTCACATGGGTGTGGCCCATGTGGGGTATGTGACTCATGGTGCGGTTGTGACTATTGTGAATTTACACCACGGAGTCGACATTGTGAAAGATCCCACGACAAAATCATAAATTTGGCCCCAGAATGACCCGTATATGTGGCACGCTGGAATGGTGAGCAATCTTGAGAATCTTGTGGCCGAATGGCTGCCCCTGCCCGACCTGGCCGAAGCGCTGGACGTTTCCATCAAACGAGTCCATAGCCTGATCGATGAGCGGGCAATCATTGCCGTGCGCGTGGGCCCACGAAACATCCGCAGCGTGCCCGCGGCCTTCCTGCAGGACGGCGGCATTGTCGAGAGCTTGAAGGGCACGATCTCCGTCCTCAAGGATTCCGGTTATGAGGACCACGAGCTGCTGGTGTGGCTCTTTACCCCGGACGAATCGTTGGCCGGAACGCCCATGGACGCCCTGCGTGCAGGACGCAAGACCGAAATCCGCCGCCGTGCCCAGGCGCTGAGCTGGTAGCCAGCGAGGTTTTCAGGTGTCCGGCCGAACCGCCGACACCGCCCCAAGAGCGAAGGTCCCCTCCCGGGAAATTGGGAGGGGACCTTCGCTCTTATTGTTCTTCCTGGCGGGTTCAGGACGTGCGGCGAATCGCCGCCAAGCCAAGGGTCCGCAGTCCGTGGCGTGCCAGCGGCGCGACGGTGAGTTCCTCAAGTGCTGAAAGGCCCTGTTCGGAAAGCTCTGCTATCGAGGCCTCGGTGGCGGCCAGCGCCCCGCAGGACTCCAGCAGGGTGCTCATGCGCCTGACTTCGTCTTCCTGCAAGTCGTCCGCCCCAAGCCGTGACTGGATGAACGCCTGGTCGGCCTCGGAGGCCAGGGTCAGCGCGTGGGCGATGATCTCGGTGCGCTTGCCCTCGCGCAGGTCATCGCCGGCGGGCTTGCCGGTGATCGCCGGGTCCCCGAAGACGCCCAGGACATCGTCGCGCAGCTGGAAGGCCTCGCCCAGCGGCAGCGCAAACCGGGAGTACTGGTCCAGGAGATCCTCCGGGGCGCCGGCCAGCGCACCGCCGAGCAGCGTCGGGTTCTCCACGGAGTACTTCGCGGACTTGTAGCGCACGATGGTTCGCGCCCGCTTGACGGCCTCGGCTGGCCCGTAGGAGGGGCCGGCGGACTCCTCAAGGACATCGAGGTATTGTCCGGCCATCACCTGGGCGCGCATGCGGTCGAAGATGGTCCGTGCCTCGGGAACCATGGGGTTGATGGTGGCGAACAGCTGCTCACTGAGCGAGAGGCAGAGGTCCCCGGCCAGGATGGAGGCGGCCTCGCCGAAGCGAGAGGCATCGCGGTGCCATCCCGAGGCGCGGTGCATGGACTCGAATCGACGGTGCATGCTGGGCTGGCCCCGGCGGGTGTCGGAGCGGTCGATGAGGTCGTCATGGATCAAGGCGGCGGCCTGAAAGAGCTCGATGGCCGCCCCGGCCTGCACGATGTCGGCGGCCTGGGCGTCGCCGCCGGCCCCCAGGTACCCCCAGAAGGCAAAGAGCGGACGCAGGCGCTTTCCGCCCCGCGTCAGGTCCTCGATGGCGGTGACGATTTCCGCGGCCGCCGGGGCGATGTCCGAGATGACTTCATGCTGTTCTGCAAGGAAGGTCGAGAGCAACGTCTCGAGCCGTTCCGAGAAGCCTGCGGAAAGTTCCCGTGCCTGTTCGGGGTCGGAGGTGTCCGCAGCATAAAGTGTCATGATTCCCATCCAAAGATCGCGCAGCGTGGTGTCACCTTAACTCTAGCCGGGCCACCGCCGCACATCGGATTGTCGGACCCGTTGGCTAGACTTCATCCATGGTTCAGGGCAAGGCACGGGCGATACTGCATATCGACATGGATGCCTTTTTCGTATCGGTGGAGCTGTTGACCCGGCCCGAACTGGTCGGAAAGCAAGTGATCGTCGGGTTTCCGGGGGAGCGCTCCGTCGTGCTCTCCGCTTCCTATGAATGCCGTGCCCTGGGCGTGAAATCGGCCATGCCGATGTCCGTGGCCATGAGGATGGCGCCGCACGCCGTCATCATCAAGCCGACACATTCACTGTATTCGGCATACTCCGCCCGGATCATGGAGATCTTCCGCGACATCACCCCGTTGGTGGAGCAACTGAGCGTCGACGAGGCCTTTCTGGATGTGACAGGCAGCATCCGCCGTCTGGGTCCCCCCGAGGCAATCGGCCAAATGATCCGCGCGAGGCTGCGCAACGAGCTGGGCCTGCCCGCTAGCGTGGGACTCGCCGCCTCGAAGTTCGTGGCCAAGGTCGCTTCCACCGGCGCCAAGCCCAACGGCATGCTGGTGATCAGGCCCGAGCAGACCCTGTCCTATTTGCATACCCTGCCCGTTGGGGCCTTGTGGGGAGTCGGCGCCAAGACCGCCGGCGTACTGCGCGAAATGGGCATCACCACCGTTGCCCAATTGGCGCAGACGCCCCGGGACACGCTCAGCAGGAAGCTGGGGGCAACCGGGATCCACCTGCACAATCTCGCGTGGGGGCTCGATGACCGATCGGTGGAGACCGAACGCGAGGAAAAGAGCATCGGGGCGGAGGAGACCTTCACCACTGACCTGTGGGACGAAGCTGCGTTGCGCCGCGAGATACTGCATCTCGGGCATCGCGTGGCGGCTCGACTGCGCGAGGCCGGGAAGGTGGCAGGGGTGGTGGCGTTAAAGCTGCGCTACAGCGACTTCTCCACACTTTCGCGCAGCAGGACGCTTCCGGTGCCCAGCAACGCGGCAGGGGACCTTGTGGGAGCCGCCGAGGGCCTGCTGGAAAAGCTCGGCACACGACCCCAGGCCGTGCGACTCGTGGGGATCCGGGCGGAGAAGCTGGGGCACGCCGGGGGCGGGATGCAATTGAGCATCGACCCGCGCGATGACAACTGGCGGGCGGCCGAGGCAACCATGGATTTGATCCGGTCCCGGTTCCCCGCGGGCGCCCTTCGGCCGGCATCACTGCTGGACCATGGGCAAAATGAGAAAAAACCCGGGCAGCCATCTTGACACATTCGCCGTGAGTCTGCCCAGAGTTGAATCCTGACTACCTCATTAGCGAGTTTCGGGACTATTCTGGAAGTAGACGTTAGCCAGCCGGATCGTCCGGGAACATTGCCAAGGCGTACAACGTTCAAGTAGGTAAAGGCGAAAGCCGGGACCGTGAAGTGAAGGGGAAGAGACGATGCCACTTTCCGAGCATGAGCAGCGTCTTCTGGAGCAGCTGGAAAAGCAGCTACATGAGGACCATCGCTTCGCCTCGACGATGAAATCTGCGTCGACGGCGGGGAACTATTCAACGCGCAACCTAGCACTGGGTGCGTTGATCGGTATCGTTGGGCTTGGTGTGCTGATCTTTGGCGTTTCAAGCCAAGTGATCATGGTTGGCGTCCTGGGTTTCATTGTCATGTTTGGCGGCGTGTACCTGGCTCTTTCGCGCAAGGGCGGCACCAAGAAGAACGGCGCCCCCGGAGCCGCCAAGAATCCGCAGAAGCCCGGATTCATGAGTGATCTGGAAAACAAGTGGGAACAGCGCAAGCGTGACGAGCACGGTTCCTAGTACTCGGTAACAGATTCGCCGGAGCTTCACGCTCCGCCACAACCTTTCGGCCAAGGCCCCGCAATCGCGGGGCCTTGGCTTCTTAATGCCCGGCGGTTCCGGACCCAACGGGGCGCGGCTCCATCGGAGTGCGCCACTGGCCGGGTGCCCGCAGGAGGTGAAATTCCCCTCCGCAGGGGCCGGGGGATGTCGGCGACGCGCCGAGTATGACCAATCGGCGTAAATTTTATTCCCCGCCAGTCGCGCAGCCCCACAGTGGCCGCCCGGTTTTCCTCCACTTTGCCCCACGTCCACCGCTCCGCGCCGGGCCCCTCCTGCCGTGGTTCGCTGAATTGCCTTATGAATCGGCGTTTTTTCAAAATCGCCAATGTGTCGCCCGTCACCCAGTGTTTTCTGGGAGTTTGATCTGAATAAGATCCCCTCCACTTCGCCCCCCGCTGGAATTCCGCGGAAAATCAACAGTTTTCGTTCTATTTTCACGCCAAAATGCCGGATCGGTCGTTGACAGTGGAGGGTTGTGGAGTAAAGTGGAGCGAAATAGAGGGGAATGGAGCAAGTTGCTTCTTTCAACCGGGAGGCGGTCTGTATGTTCCTTGGAACGTATACGCCGCGCCTGGACGAGAAGGGGCGATTAATCCTCCCGGCCAAGTATCGGGACGAATTAGCCAATGGTTTGGTTCTGACTCGTGGCCAGGAACGCTGCATCTACGTCTTTAGCCAACGTGAATTCGAGAAGCAGCATGAGCAAATGAGCCAGGCTCCCATCTCGTCACGCCAGGCGAGGGACTATGCACGTGTTTTTCTCTCCGGTGCTTCGGATGAATTGCCGGACAAGCAAGGGCGGGTCACCATTCCGTCCATGCTTCGAACATATGCGGGGCTGGACCGCGAGGTCACAGTGATCGGCGCGGGCAACCGGGTCGAGATTTGGGATTCCACCGCGTGGAATTCCTACCTCGAACAACAGGAGAACGTGTTCTCCGAAACAGATGACGAAGTACTTCCGGGCTTCTAGCCACCACACAGTGGTTGTAAGCCCGAAAGTGGCTTGGATGAGATCTCCAGCCGCCCGTGCAACGCACATCCTGACTCCACTTCCCCGGAGCCAGGCTGGGCCGCAGCGGGTCGGAGGGGGATCTGATTCCAGCCAAAACCTGAAGCACAACGCCCACGCGAAAGGGGGAGCGGTGAATTTAGACGGAGCCGCAGAGCGACCCGCCTCGGAACGCCATGTTCCAGTACTGCTCGATCGATGCGTAGGGCTTTTGGAGCCGGGGATTAAAGCCGGCATTGCCGCGCGCGGCCGTGCCGTGGTCGTGGATTGCACCCTGGGCATGGGTGGACACTCGGAGGCCCTGTTGCAGCGGTTCCCCGACCTCCACCTGATCGGGCTTGACCGTGACGAACAGGCACTGGCCTTGGCCGGGGCTCGCCTGGAACCCTATGCAACCCGCACGGACCTCGTCCATGCCATTTACGACGAGATCGCCGACGTCGTGGACGATCTCGGGTTTGACGGAATCGACGGCGTGCTCTTTGACCTTGGGGTTTCCTCCCTGCAGCTGGACGAACGGGAGCGCGGCTTCGCCTACTCCTACGACGCGCCGCTTGACATGCGCATGGACACATCGCGCGGCCCAACCGCGGCCGACATCGTCAATGAATACAGCGAAGCGGAATTGGTGCGCATCATCCGGGCCTGGGGCGAGGAAAAGTTCGCCGGACGCATCGCCTCGGCAATCGTCGAGACACGCAAGGCCAAGCCGTTCAGCACCACGGAGGAGCTGGTCGCGGCCATCCGCTCCGTCGTTCCGGCCGCGGCCGCCCGCACCGGGGGACACCCCGCCAAGCGAACGTTCCAGGCACTTCGCATCGAAGTCAACGAGGAACTCGACGTGTTGGATCGGGCCATTCCGGCAGCCATGAATTCCCTGCATGTCGGAGGGCGGGTGGTGGTGATGAGCTACCACTCGCTGGAGGACAAGATCACCAAGCGGCATTTCGCCGCCGGATCCAAATCCTCGGCACCGGCGGGTTTCCCCGTCGAGCTGGAGGAGCACAAGGCGCAGTTCAAGGTCCTCACCCGGGGAACCGAGAAGCCAACCGACCAAGAAATCGCAGAAAACTCACGTGCAGCCTCAGCCAAGCTGCGAGCCGTGGAACGCATCCTGAAGAGGAGCTGATTATGAGCAACCGGACACCCAACCGCGTACGTTCTCGCGTCATCGAGCTTCCCGCAACCCAGGGTGCCAACGCGCTCAGCCATGCCCCGCAGCCCGTGCCGGCGACCCGCCCACAGGAACCGGCAGCCAGGCGCCGCACGACGCTCTCGGTGGTTCCGGCGCTCGGGTCCAAGCGCCGGGTCCCGTTCATCGTCTCGATCTTCGCCCTTGTCATCGCCTCGGTGGTGGCCGTGTTGCTGATCAACGTGTACATTGCCAACGGCCAGTACACGGCGGTTGACCTGCGTGGGCAGGAACGCACGCTCTCGCAGGAAAACGAGGCGCTGCGCCAGGAGGCCCTGTACCTGGGAGCGCCCCAGGTGGTCGCCAAGAAGGCCGCCGAACTGGGCATGGTCAAGCCCGGCGCGCCCGCGGCCATCAACCTGGAAACCGGAAAGGTCAGCGGGACAGCGACCCCGGCCGAGAAGCCGGCCAAGGACGCCTCAGCAAAGGCCCTCGCCCTCAAGGCACCCGCGAAGCCCGAGGCCCCGGTCGCCGCGAAGGCCCCGGCCCCCGCCGCGGTGCCGACAACCCCGGCGATTGCGCCGGAGGCCCCGGCGGACAACTGGGATGCAGCAAATACCCCGGTTTCCAAAGCCGACGCCCCCGAGACGACCGACGGTGCCCGCCCCAAGTTTTCCAAGTCCGAGCTCAACGGCGGAACGATACCGGCGCCGAGCCTGAAGACCCCGGGACAATAGGGGTATCTTGGATCCCGGGCCATCCCCGGGCCACGACTAGCACCACCACGCCCACCCGGTATGAGCTGAGGACAGTATGCCCAAAAAATCCGCATCCAACACCGGAGCCACGCATCCGCGCCTGCGCATGGTCGTGGTCTTCGCGTTGGTACTGCTCCTGCTTATCGGCGGCCGCCTGTTCTTCGTCCAGTCGCTCAATGCCCAGGCGGTCGCGGCCGACGCGGTCAAGAATCGCACCCGGGTCCAGGAAACCCAGCCCAAGCGCGGACAGATCCTGGATACCAAGGGCACCATCCTGGCCACCAGTGTCGATCGCTATGACCTGGTCATCGACCAACGCAAGGTCAATGCGGACAAGCCAATCGTCCGCAACAAGCCGTCCGGCGGCGCCACCCGCGAAAAGGTCAGCATCGAACAAGCCGTGGGCGAGTTGGCCGGAATCCTCGACCAGGACGTCAACACGGTGCGCACCGCCATCGTCGGGGATCCCGGGGCCAAGAAAAACGCGTATTCGGTGGTGGCCAAGGGCGTGACGCCCGAAGTGCGCAACGCGGTCATGGAACTTCGCATCCCCACCCTGACCGGCCAGCTTCGCAGCGAGCGGCAGTACCCCAACGGGGTTGTTGCGGGACCGCTGTTGGGATTCGTGAAGAACTCCGAGGACCAGCAGTCCCACAACGGCGCCGAAGGCCTGGAACTGAGCCAGAACGATCGCCTGACGGGAACCGCCGGAACGCGCACCTACGAGATCGGTGCCGACGGCGTGCGGATCCCCGTGGCGGAAATGACGGAGGTGCCGGCGGTCGACGGCCAGGACATCAAGCTCACCATCGACGGCGACATCAACTTCATCGCCCAGGAAGAGGCCCTGAAGAAGCAGAATCAATTCAACGCGGATTGGGTCTCCGTGATCGTCACCGAGGTGAAGACCGGACGCATCATCGCCATCGGGGACTCAAACCAGATGGACCCCAACGACCCCAGCGCGACCGAGGCCCGCTTCCGCACCTCGGCCTCGATCACCCAGGCCTTCGAGCCGGGTTCCACCGGAAAGATGCCCACCTTTGCCGCGGCACTGGAGGAGGGCGTGATGAAGCCCACCGACGCGTTCAGGGTGCCCAACGCCTACACGATCAACAAGGAAACCATCAACGACTCGTTGAAGCACTCGACCTACGACATGACGGCCGCGGGCATCTTTGCCCGCTCCTACAACACAGGCACCGTCATGATCGGCAACAAGATGAGCAACGAGACGCGCTACAAGTACATGAAGAAGCTCGGCCTGGGAAAGGCCATCAACATCGGACTTTCCGGGGCCAGCCAGGGCATCCTTGCGGCCCCGCAGGACTGGGAACGCCGCCAGCAGTATGCGACCATGTTCGGCCAGGCTTACACCCAGACCGCGCTGCACACCGCGCAGATCACCCAGGCGATCGCCAACGGCGGGGTGCGCATCGACCCGACGCTGATCGATTCCTTCATCAACCCCGACGGCACCGTCGAGAAGGCCGCCGCGCCCAAGAGCGAGCGGGTGTTCTCCGAGAAGACCTCGAAGGAGATGCTCAGGATGATGGAGACTGTGGTCCAGGAAGGCACCGGCACTAAGATGGCAGTGTCCGGTTACCGCGTTGGCGGCAAATCGGGCACCGGCCAGGCCGCCGGACCCAACGGCGGCTACGACGGGTACACTAACTCGTTCGCCGGCGTCGCCCCGCTTGACGACCCCGAGATTGCAGTCGTGGTCACGATGTACCGGCCCAAGGGAAACTGGAAGTCGTGGTCGGTTGGCGACACCTTTAGCGAAGTCATGAGCAAGACCCTGAGCGCCTACAACGTTGCGCCGAGCAATTCGAAGCCCAACGGCTACGACGTGTTCATCGGATCCGAACAAAAGAAATCTTGGTAATGCCTGAAGCCCTCACCCCCCGCGCGGCGGAAGCCCTGCTGCGTCCACTGGACAATAGCGCCACCACATTGACCGCAATGCTCGAATACCTGCATGAGACCGGGCGCGGCGCGAACATCATCGGAGACGGCGGGGCGACGGTCACCGGGATCTGCCTGGACTCCCGCGCCGTGCAGCCCGGGGACTTGTATGTGGCCGCGCCCGGTGCCCGGTTCCACGGGGCACAATTCGCCCAGGCAGCCCTCCAGGCCGGCGCCGCCGCCATCCTGACGGACATCGAGGGCGAGGCCGCCGCGTCGGCCCTCGGGCTGCCGGTGCTGCTGGTGGACCAGGTCCGCGAGGTCATCGGGGAACTCTCCGCCCTGGTCTACGGCACCGATGAGGCCTGTCCCGAACTCTTCGGGCTCACCGGTACCAACGGCAAGACCACCACCAGCTACATGATCCGCTCGGTGCTCCGCGCCCTGGGGCGGGAGACCGGCCTGGTGGGCACCATCGAGATTGCCGCCGGGCAGACGCCGATCCCCAGCATCCTCACCACTCCCGAGGCCCCCCAGCTGCACGGCCTGATGGCACGCATGCGGGAACTCGGCGTCGCCGCGGCAACCATGGAGGTCTCTTCCCACTCGCTGTCCTACCGGAGGGTCGACGGACTGCGCTTCGCCGTCTCGGGCTTCACCAACCTCACCCAGGACCACCTGGACCTGCATGGCTCCATGCAGGAATACTTCGACACCAAGGCGCTGCTCTTCGACCTGGAGCGCAGCGACCGCGCGGTGATCACCGTGGACGACGCGTGGGGACGGAAGATGGCCGCACAGGCCACGGCCGAGGTCTGGACCCTGGCCAGCGACCCGGCGACCGACGCCGACTGGGTCATCGACAACGTGGTCCCGGCCGGGCTGGGCCACAGGTTCCAGCTGCGCGGGCCCGAGGAGATCGTCCTGGAGCTGGGCACGGGACTGCCCGGGGACTTCAACGTCTCCAACGCGGCCCTGGCCGTCCTGATGGTCCTGGCGTCCGGGGTCGACCCGGACCGGCTGCAGGAGGCCCTGAACGAGGCCAATCCGCTGACCGTCGAGGTGCCGGGCCGCATGCAGGTCATCGCCGAGGCCCCGGCATCCATCGTCGACTTCGCCCACAACCCCGACGCCCTGGCCCGTGCCCTGGCATCGGTGCGCTCGGCGGAACCCGGATCCCGGGTGATCGTGGTCTTCGGGGCCACCGGTGAGCGCGATGCGACCAAGCGCCCGATCATGGGAGCCGTGGCCGCCAGACACGCAGACGTGGTCATTGTCACTGATGACGACCCGCACTCCGAGGACCCCGCACCCATTCGGGCCGCGGTGGCTGCCGGGGCGCGTGCGGAAATCCAGGCGCAGGGACTGCGCACCGAGGTCCGGGAGATCCATCCGCGGGCCGCGGCAATTGCGGCGGCAGTAGCCCTGGCGGGGGAACGGGACACCATCCTGGTGGCCGGGCGCGGCCACGAGGTATTCCAGGAAGTCATGGGCGAGAACCTGGAACTCGACGACCGCGAGGAACTGCGCCGGGCACTGCTGGCGCACGGCTTCAGCCCCCTGTCGGCCGTTTCCGATTCCTTCGATCCCACGGATGAAGGGTAAAGTCCTAGGTGCCATGATTGATCTTCTTTCCGCCGAAATCGCCGAAATCACCGGCGGGCGACTCACCTCAACGGCTAGCGCCGACACACCCATCCTCGGGGTCGACACCGACTCGCGCAGCTGCGAAACCGGCTGGCTCTTTGTAGCCAAGCCGGGGGAGTCCTCCGACGGGCACCACTTCATCGACGCTGCCCTGAAGCAGGGGGCGGTGCTGGCCCTGGCCGAGCGCGAGACCCACTCCGCCGACGGTGCCCTGCACCCCGCGATCATCGTCCCCGACGCCGTCATCGCCATGGGCCAGATCGCCGCCGCCATCGTCGAGCGCCTCAAGGCCTCCAACGGGTTGCGGGTGGTGGGCATCACCGGCTCGGCCGGCAAGACCACCACCAAGGACCTGCTGGCCGCATTACTGGAGAAGCTGGGCCCCACGGTGGCACCGGTGGGCTCCTACAACGGCGAGGTCGGCGTCCCGCTGACGGTCTTCCGGGCCACCGCCGAGACCAAGTACCTCATCATGGAAATGGGTGCCACCGGCGTCGGCCACATCCGCTACCTCACCGACATGGTCCACCCCGAGGTCGGGGTGGTCCTGGGCGTCGGCTCGGCCCACGCCGGGGAATTCGGCGGCATCGAGAACATTGCCAAGGCCAAGGGCGAGATGGTCGAGGCCCTGCCCGCGACCGGTCTTGCGGTGCTGAACAACGACGACAACCTCGTGGCCGCCATGCGCACCCGCACCGTGGCCCCGGTCCGCCCCTTCGGCGTGCAGCGCACCGCCGAGAACTCCGCGCCGGGAGTTTGGGCCCGGGACCTGGACGTCGACGCCGACGGCCACCCCGTCTTCACCCTGGTCGCGGCCGATTCCTCGGAACACCCGGTGACCAGCGGGCTCATCGGGCGCCACCACGTGGCCAACATCCTTGCAGCCGCCACCGTGGCGGAGTACCTCGGCCTGGCTCCGGCGACGATCGCCGCGACCCTCCAAGGCCTGGGCCCGACCAGCCGCTGGCGGATGGAACGCATCGAACGGGCCGACGGGGTGAGCATCATCAACGATGCCTACAACGCCAACCCTGACTCGATGCGGGCTGCGCTGCGCACCCTGGCCGAACTCGGACTGCCCGACGCGCAGGGCAACGCCCGGCGCACCTGGGCCGTGCTGGGTGAAATGCTCGAACTCGGCGAGGACTCCCGCCACGAACACGACATGCTGGGCCGCATCGCGGTCCGCATGAACATCAAGAAGCTGCTCGTCGTGGGGCGCGGTGCCAAGCTGGCCTACAACTCCGCGGTGCTCGAGGGCAGCTGGGGCGACGAGGCGTACTACGCCGAGGACGCCAGGGCGGCCGCGCGGATCCTGAACGAGAACCTGCTTCCCGGGGACATCGTGCTCTTCAAGTCTTCCAACGGCTCGGGGCTTCGGCACCTGGGCGACCAAATTGCCGAAACTACCAGCGGTGCTTCCGCCGCAAAGGAGGGCTCGGCGCAGTGATTGCTCTAATCATGGGATCCGGCATTGCCTTGATCTTCACGATGGTCATCATGCCATTGTTCATCCGCATGCTCACCCGCCGGCAGTACGGGCAGGTGGTCCGCGACGACGGCCCGACCAGCCACGCCACCAAGTCGGGCACCCCCACCATGGGCGGGGTCATCATCATTGCCGCGGTCATCCTCAGCTACTTCGCCACCCACGGGCTGCTGGCCCTGATGCAGCGGCCCTCCTCCGGCATCACCGCCAGCGGCCTGCTGGTGCTGTTGCTCTTCGCCGGCATGGGACTGGTCGGGTTCCTGGACGACTTCATCAAGATCGCCAAGAAGCGCTCGCTCGGCCTGCGGGCCTGGGAGAAGATCGTGCTGCAGGCCGCGGTGGGCATCGGCTTCGCCGTGCTGGCGCTGAATTTCCCCAATGCCCAGGGGCTGACCCCCGCCTCGACGGCGATCTCCTTCCTGCGCGACACCAACGTGGACCTGGCCTTTGCCGGCCCGCTGCTCGGGCTGGTCCTGTTCGTGCTGTGGTCCAACCTGATCGTCACCGCCACCACCAACGGCGTGAACCTCACCGACGGCCTCGACGGGCTGGCCACCGGCGCCTCGATCATGGTCTTCGGCGCCTACACCATCATCGGGATCTGGCAGCAGAACCAGGCCTGCGGCGTCAACGTCACCTCGAACGTCTGCTACACCGTCCGCGACCCCATGGACCTGGCGATGCTCGGCGCGATCCTTTGCGGCGCGCTGGTCGGGTTCCTGTGGTGGAACGCCAAGCCGGCCAAGATCTTCATGGGTGACACCGGGTCGCTGGCCATCGGCGGCGCCATCGCCGCCTTCGCCATCCTCTCCCGTACGCAGATCCTGCTGCTCGTGCTGGCGGGCCTCTTCGTCCTCATCGCGCTCTCGGTGATCATTCAGGTCGGGTTCTTCAAGCTTTCCGGCGGCAAGCGCGTCTTCAAGATGGCTCCGCTGCAGCATCACTTCGAGCTCTCCGGCTGGGCCGAGGAGAACGTGGTGGTACGGTTCTGGATCCTGGGCGGGCTCTTCGTGGCCGCCGGCCTGGGGATCTTCTACTCCGAATGGGTCGTGGCCCTGTGACCCGCGCCAGCCTGGACCACCTCACCCGCTGGGAATCGAACTGGGCGGGACTGCGGGTCGTCGTGGCGGGCCTGGGCCTGTCCGGCTTCTCCGCCGCCGACACGCTGATCGAACTCGGTGCCCGGGTCGTCGTCATCGACGGTGCGGACACCGAGGTCAACCGTTCGCGGGCCGACACCCTGAAGATCGTTGGCGCCGCCGACGTGCTTCTGGGTGCTGGGCACACCGACGCGCTGCCGCCCATCGACGGCCAGGCGCCGCAACTGCTCATTGCCTCCCCGGGCTGGAACCCGCGCCAACCCATGCTCGCCGCGGCCGCAGAGGCCGGGATCGAGATCTGGGGCGACGTGGAGCTGGCCTGGCGGGTGCGCGAGAAGGAAGGGCGCAAGCTGGCCGAGTGGGTCGTCATCACCGGCACCAACGGCAAGACCACCACGGTGGGCATGACCGAGTCGATCCTCAAGGCGGCAGGGCTGCGCGCCATCGCCGCCGGCAACGTCGGCACCCCCATCCTGGATGCGGTCCGCGACCCGGAGGGCTTCGACGTGATCGCCGTGGAGCTCTCCAGCTTCCAGCTGCACTTCACCCACTCCATCTCCCCGCTGGCCTCCGTGGTGCTGAACATCGCCGAGGACCACGTGGACTGGCACGGCGGGTTCGAAAACTACAAGGCCGACAAGGCCAAGATCTACGAGCGCACCCGCGTCGCGGCCATCTACAACGCCGACGAGCCCGTCGTGGAGGCCATGGTCGAAAATGCCGACGTCGTCGAGGGCTGCCGCGCGATCGGCTTCACCACCGGAGTCCCGTCGCTGAGCATGGTCGGGGTGGTCGAGGACCTGCTGGTGGACCGCGCCTTCATCGAGGACCGGCGAAACTCCGCCGCCGAACTCATCGCCCTGGACCAAATCGGCGAGGTCGTGCCCCGGCACACCGCCGCCAACGCCGCGGCAGCCGCCGCCCTGGCCCGGGCCTGCGGCGTCGAACCCGCGGCCGTGGCCGCGGGACTGTCCGGCTTCGATTCCGGGGACCACCGCATCCAGGCCGTTGCCCGCCGCGACGACGTGCTGTGGATCAACGACTCCAAGGCGACCAACCCCCATGCCGCCGGCGCCTCGCTGGGGGCCTTCTCCTCCGTCGTGTGGATCGCGGGCGGGCTGTCCAAGGGCGTGGAATACGACGAATTGGTATCGTCCCATGCCAAGCGGCTCAAGGCCGTCGTGGTCATCGGCACCGACACCGCCAAGCTGCTCGGCGCCCTTGAACGACACGCACCGCAGGTGCCGGTGATCATGGCCGAGGTGCGCGAAAATGGTGTCGAGGGCGGCGCCGGAACCACCGGCACGGCCAGCGGCTGGGCCGTGATGGCGCAGGCCGTCAAGGCGGCCGCCGGGATCGCCGAGGCCGGGGACACCGTGTTGATGGCGCCGGCGGCGGCATCAATGGACCAATTTTCCTCATACGCACAACGCGGCAATGCCTTCATCGACGCGGTCCGTGCGCTCATGGGGGACGACCCCAGGTAAGGAGCAGTCGTGAGCGGCACATCCCGCAGCCCACGGGGCAGGAGCGCCAAGGCCGGCACCGCAGGCCCCAAGCGCGGCCGGGGTCGGGAACCGCGTGGACTGGCGAAGTGGTTCACCCGCATCGAGGACCCCTCGCTGCGCGGCGCCCAAATCAACTACTACGTCGTGCTGGGCACCACGCTGGCGTTGACCTTCATGGGCCTGATCATGGTGCTGTCCTCCTCCTCGGTGGAGGCGATCGCGCGTAACCAGTCGGCCTTCGACGCCTTCTTCAAGCAGTCGCTGTGGGCGCTGGTCGGCGTGGTCTGCCTGGGGTGCATGCAACTGATTTCCCTGCCGACGCTGAAGAAGCTGGCCTGGCCGGCACTCGGGGCGGCGGGGCTGTTGCTGGTGCTGGTGCTGCTCATCGGGCAGGAAATCTACGGCAACAAGAACTGGATCTACTTCGGTCCCTTCTCGGTCCAGCCCTCCGAATTCGCCAAGGTCGCCCTCGCCCTGTGGGGCGCCTGGGTGGTCGAGCGCAAGGCCAAGCTGATGGACCAGTGGAAACACGCGGTCATCCCGCTGCTGGCGCCCTTCGGGCTGCTGGTGGTGCTCTTGGTGCTGCTGGGCCGCGACCTGGGCACCGCGCTGATCCTGCTGCTGATCCTGGCCGTGGTGATGTTTGTCGGGGGAGCGAAGGCCAAGCTCTTCGGCATCGCCGGCCTGGTCGGCGTGGTGGGGATCGTGGCGATGGTGCTGCTTGCCCCCAACCGCATGGGCCGGATCCTGGCGTGGCTGCACATCGCCTGCGGCGACGGACCCCAGGACTATTGCTACCAGGCCGAGCAGGGGCTCTTCGCCCTGGCCTCCGGCGGCTGGTTCGGCGTGGGCCTGGGCCAGTCGCGGCAGAAGTGGTCGCACATCCCCGAGGCCCAGAACGACTTCATCTTCGCGGTGCTCGGCGAGGAAATGGGCCTGCTGGGCACCCTCTTCGTCATCGTGCTCTACGGGATGCTGGCGGTCGCCATGTACCGCATCGCGGTGCGCACCGGCACCGTGTTCGGGCGCGTTGCCATCAGCGGCATCATGGCCTGGCTGATTGGCCAGGCCTTCATCAACATCGGCATGGTCACCGGCCTGCTGCCGGTCATCGGCGTCCCGCTGCCCTTCATTTCCTCCGGCGGCTCGGCCCTGCTCGCCGCCTTCCTGGGCATCGGGGTGGTGCTGTCCTTTGCCCGGGAACAACGCGTTAGACTGCAACCGGCCGGAACCCCGCGCGGCATGGCTGCCCTTCTGGCGAAGCGCCGTGCGGCCAAGGAATCCGCCTGAAACACCGATCCCTCCGAAAGTAGTGCACGTATCCCCATGACTGAGCCCCTACGAGTGGTGATCGCCGGCGGCGGAACGGCCGGACACATCACCCCCATGATTGCCATCGCCGACGCCCTGCGCGACGCCGCGCCCAGCACGCAGATCACCGCGGTGGGAACCGCCAACGGCCTGGAGACCAGGCTGGTGCCCGAGGCCGGGTACGAGCTGCGCACCATTGCCAAGGTCCCCATGCCGCGCCGGCCCTCCCTGGACCTGCTCAAGCTGCCCTTCCGCTTCCGCGCCGCGATCAAGGCCGCCGGTGCCATCCTTGACGACACGGGCGCCCAGGCGGTGCTCGGGGTCGGGGGCTACGTGTGCACCCCGGTCTACCTGGCGGCGAAGAAGCTCGGGCTGCCGATCTTCGTCCACGAGGCCAACGCGCGCGCCGGGCTGGCCAACAAGGTCGGTGCCCGGTACGCCGCCGGCGTCGGGGCCGCTTTCAGCGGCACCGGGCTGCCCGGGGCGAAGGTCATCGGCATGCCGATGCGCGGCTTCGTGGCGGGAATGGACCGGGAGGCACAGCGCGAGGGGGCACGCCGCGCCCTGGGCTTCACCGGGGACGCCCCGGCACTGGTGGTCACCGGAGGATCCTCGGGGGCGGCGTCCATCAACGCGACCATAGCCGCGGGCCTGGGCGAACTCACGGGCGCCGGGGTACAGGTCCTGCACATCACCGGGAGCGGCAAGGCCGTGCTCGACGCCGCGGGCAAGCCGCTGGCCGCGGACGGATACCGGCAGGTCGAGTACGTCGACTCCATGGACCAGGCCTACGCGGCGGCCGACCTCATGGTCGCCCGCTCCGGGGCAGGGACGGTGTGCGAGCTTGCCGTCGCGGGCACCCCCTCGGTGCTCGTCCCGCTGCCCATCGGCAACGGCGAGCAGCGCCTGAACGCCGCGGACCTGGTCGCCGCCGGCGGCGCGCTGCTGGTGGACGACGCCGACTTCACCCCCGACTACCTGGCCACGACGCTGCTGCCGCTGCTGAAGGACCCGCAGGCGCTTGCCGCCATGGGCGCGGCGGCCAAGGCCCAGGGGCGCAGCGACGCGGCTGCCGTCATGGCCGCCATGATCCGCGAGTCGCTCGGCCACGGAACACCGCCACAAACCACCAACACGGGAAGCTAAGGGACATGCAGGAACAACACACACTGGCCACGCTGGGCAACGTCCACCTGCTGGGCATCGGCGGGGTGGGCGTCTCGGCGGTTGCCAGGCTGATGCTGGCCCGCGGGCTGAACGTCTCGGGAACCGACGCCAAGGACCTTCCGGTGCTCGATGACCTGCGCCAGGCCGGCGCCCGCATCAATGTCGGCTACGCCGCGGCCAACCTCGGCGATGCCGACACCGTGGTGGTCTCCTCGATCATCAAGGAGGGCAACCCGGAATACGACGAGGCCCTGGCCCGCGGGCTGCGCATCCTGCACCGCTCCGAGGGGCTTGCCGCCACCATGGAGGGGCACCGGGTCATCACCGTGGCCGGGACCCACGGGAAGACCACCACGACCTCGCTGATCGCCTTCATGCTGCGCGAGGCCGGGATCTCCCCGACCTTCGCCGTCGGGGCGAACATCGCCTCGCTGGGCGTGAACGCGGAATACGGGCAGGGCAGGGTGTTCGTGGCCGAGGCCGACGAATCCGATGCCTCGTTCCTGAACTACGCCCCCGATGTCGCGGTCATCACCAACGTCGAGGCCGACCACCTTGACCACTACGGCAGCGTCGAGGCGGTGCACCGGGCGTTCTACGACTTCGCCTCGCTGCTTCCGGATTCCGGCCTGCTGATCTGCTGTGCCGATGATCCGGGCTCCCTGGCCCTGGCCGTGCGGATGCGCCGCGAGCGCCCGGCGTTGCGCGTGCAGACCTACGGCTTCTCCGAGGGCGCGGACCGCAGGCTGAGCGACGCGAAGCCGGTCGGACTGCGCTTCGCCTGCACCATGGAGTGGGGAAGCGGTGAAACGGCGGAACTGGAACTTGCCGTGCCGGGAAACCACAACCTGCTCAATGCGGCCGCGGCCTTCGCCGTGGGCCTGGACTGCGGCCTGGAGCCCGAGGCGGCGGTGGCGGGCCTGGGTGCCTTCACCGGTGCCGCGCGCCGCTTCGACTTCCGCGGCGAGGCCGGGGGAGTGCGGGTCTTCGACGACTACGCCCACCACCCCACCGAGGTGACCGCCGCCCTGCGCGCCGCCCGCGCGGTCGCCGGCGACGGGGCCGTGCACGTCCTGTTCCAGCCGCACCTCTTCTCCCGCACCAAGGAATTCCACCGCGAGTTCGCCGCGGCCCTCTCGCTGGCCGATTCGGCGCACGTCCTGGAAATCTACCCGGCACGTGAAACCCCGATTCCCGGGGTGACCAGCGAATTGCTGACCCGCGAGCTGAACACCGCCGGGGGGCTGGTGTCCATGGCACGGGCCGCCGAGGTGCTTGCGGACCTGGCCAGCCCCGGGGACGTGATCATGACCATCGGCGCCGGGGACGTCACCGAGCAGGCCGGCGCCATCGTGGCCGCGCTGGAAAAACGTCTGGGCAGCTGATGGCAGGCAAGGCCGGGCACGGGCAGGGCCCCAACAATGTCCTGGACCTGCCCGAGGATCCCGGGGTGCGCGCCAGGCGGCGTTGGCTCATCGGCGGATCGGTGGTCGCAGGTCTCGTGGTCGTCCTGGTCCTCGTGCTGACGTTTTCGCCGATCCTGGCGATCAAGTCGGTCACGGTCTCGGGCAATTCGCTGGTCAGCGACAGGACCGTCGAACAGGCCCTCGAGCCGCTGCACGGCGTGCCGCTCTCGCGGGTCGGGACCGGACGGGTCATGGAGCTGCTGGCGGGGGAGCCCGCCGTGAAGGACGCAATCGTCCAGGCCGAGGCGCCCAACACGCTGCACGTCCAGGTCGTCGAATTCGTCCCCGTGGCGGTGCTGCTCGAAGGGAAGAAGCGCTCCCTGGTGGGTCCCGAGGGGCAGGTCCTGGCCTCGCTGAGGGCGAAGGACAAGCCGAAGCTTCCCACCATCCGATCCTCGAAGGTGACCAAGGACCCCAAGGTGTTTTCGATGCTCACCCGGGTTCTCTCAGAACTACCGGATAAGCTATTGGCGAACGTGGATCACGCGACGGCCACCAGCAAGGACTTTGTCGAGCTCAAGCTCAACAGCGGACAACTGGTGATTTGGGGCAACGACCAGGACGCGGCGCTCAAGACCCAGGTCCTGGAGGCACTTTTGGGGGCCCCGAAGGACAAGAAGGCACCCATCAAGGTGTACGACATTTCCAGCCCGCAGCACCCGGTGGCCCGGTAACGGACCTCCAGGGGCCCGAATACAAGAAAAATCAACGACTTAGGGGCGACACGCGGCCTTGGTCGTTGCATGTACGAACTGTGAAACATAGCGTTTTCATAGCGGTTGCTTGACATAACTATAACCTTCGAGTTGAGGGTTAACGTTGGTCCGGTTGAGCTTCCTCGGTCAGCAGCACATCGAACAAGGGAATCAGGACGTGGCAGCTCCACAGAACTACCTCGCCGTCATCAAGGTCGTCGGCATCGGCGGTGGTGGCGTCAACGCCGTCAACCGCATGATCGAAGTTGGCCTGCGAGGCGTCGAATTTATTGCAATCAACACGGATGCGCAGGCATTGCTCATGAGCGATGCCGACGTCAAACTCGATGTGGGACGCGAACTTACCCGTGGCCTGGGTGCCGGAGCCAACCCCGATGTGGGACGCCAGGCAGCCGAGGACCACGCGGAGGAGATCGAGGAAGTGCTGCGCGGGGCCGACATGGTCTTCGTGACCGCCGGCGAGGGCGGCGGCACCGGCACCGGCGGCGCACCCGTCATCGCCCGCATCGCCCGCGGCCTCGGCGCGCTGACCATTGGCGTGGTCACCCGTCCGTTCACCTTCGAGGGCCGCCGCCGCGCGACCAGCGCCGAAAACGGCATCGAGGCGCTGCGCGACGAGGTCGACACCCTCATTGTCATCCCGAACGACCGCTTGCTCTCGATCTCCGACCGCAACGTCTCGGTCCTGGACGCATTCCGCCAGGCCGACCAGGTGCTGCTTTCCGGCGTCCAGGGGATCACCGACCTGATCACCACCCCGGGCCTGATCAACCTCGACTTCGCGGACGTCAAGTCCGTGATGCAGGGAGCCGGTTCGGCACTCATGGGCATCGGTTCGGCACGCGGCGAGGATCGCGCGGTCAAGGCCGCCGAACTCGCCATCGCCTCGCCGCTGCTGGAGGCCTCCATCGACGGCGCCCACGGCGTCCTGCTGTCCATCCAGGGCGGCTCGGACCTCGGCCTGTTCGAGATCAACGAGGCCGCACGCCTCGTGCAGGAAGTCGCACACCCGGAAGCCAACATCATCTTCGGCGCCGTCATTGACGACGCCCTGGGCGACGAGGCCCGCGTGACGGTGATCGCTGCCGGCTTCGACCAGGTCGATGCCACCAGCGCGCCGCAGACCCTGCAGCCGGCTGTCCGCAACGCCCCCGCCGCCCCGGCGGCGGCTCCCGCTGCTCCCGCCGCGGCACCGGCCTCGCCCCAGGCGGCACCCCGCCGCGAAGAGGTCCACGCTGCGGTTGCAACCGCGGATCCGGGCTTCGAGGAACTTCCTGCCATCGTTGAGCCGGATCTCTCGGCCACCAACGACGACCTGGACGTCCCGGACTTCCTGAAGTAAGCGGGACCAACGGCAGAAGGGAACCTTCCGAGCCCCATGTTGCGATACCAATCAGTGCTTGCCCCCGGCGTGCACATTGCATTCACATCCACGGCCGAAGGAAACCTTGCCTTCCACGTTCCGGATGATCGCGACGCCGTGCTGCTGCGGCGTCGCGATCTGGAACGTGGCCTGGGGCTGGGGGAGCAGCGGTTCAGCTACATGGACCAGATCCACTCTGCCACCGTGCTTGACGTGGACGGGCCCCCGCAGGAATCCGCCATACCCACCGGCGACGCACTGGTTTCGGCGGACGCCGCCCACCCCCTGGCCGTCATGGTCGCCGATTGCGTACCCGTCGTCCTTGTGGGGACCTCCACGCAGGGACCTGTCACCGCGGTCGCGCACGCGGGCCGCCGCGGATTGCTCGACGGAATCCTGACCGCAACCTTCAACCGCATGCGTGCGGCCGGAGCGGATGGCGTCGAGGCCTGGATCGGCCCGGCCATTTGCGGAAGCTGCTACGAGGTTCCCGCGGCCATGGCCGCGGAGGCCGAGGCGCTTCGTCCCGGGATCGGCTCCACCACCAGCCAGGGCACTGCCGGACTGGACCTGCCGCGGGCCGCGGCATCCGAACTTCGCGCTCTGGGCGTGGCGGTCACCGAATCCGGGGCCTGCACCCTGGAGGACGACACCTATTATTCCTACCGCCGCGACCCGCGCACCGGCCGCCTGGCCGGATTGGTTTGGCAGGCGACGGGCCGGGATGTCCACGCCGAGGCCGGTGCCCGGGCCTGACCGGCCGCCATACGGGAACGGGGCCGCGGCGCGGCGCGCCGAACGACACAGGGCGACACACCGCCCGAATCGCACCGATGTCCTCCGGCACCGCCAAATGGTGCTGTAGCGTCGAGATAGCGGAGAGATTTGCGGTTCGGTAGACCGCCGACCGCGCACGATCAAAAGGAGAAGACCATGGCTGGCGCATTGCGCAAGACAATGATCTACCTGGGACTCGCCGAAGGTGACGAGAACTTCGAGGCCGAGAAGCACGACATTGAAGCGCGTGAAGATGTGCGCGTCGTCGAGCCGGTCCGCGAAGAGCCGGTTGCCGCACAGCCTGCTCCGGTAGCACAAGTGGCACCCCGCCCTGTCATCGAAAACGAATACCGGGCTCCGGTAACACCCATCAAGCGCGCACCTTCAGCACGGGACGAGGACTCTTCATTGCGTCAAATCACCACCGTTCATCCACGTTCTTACAATGACGCGAAAATCATTGGCGAGAACTTCCGTGACGGCATCCCCGTCATCATGAACGTCACGGACATGGGCGAAGCGGACGCCAAGCGTCTGGTCGACTTCTCCGCGGGGCTGGTCTTTGCCCTGCACGGCAGCATCGAGCGGGTCACCAACAAGGTGTTCCTGCTTTCGCCCTCCACGGTTGAGGTCCTGGGTGAGGACAAGAAACAGTCCGAAGACCAGGCAACCTTCTTCAACCAGAGCTAAGTCCAAGGGTTCGAAGGCATAGTGGAGCTTATTTTCGCGCTACTTTATGTGGTGCTGACGGTGCTGCAAGTCATGTTGCTGTTGCGCATAGTGCTCGATGTCACGGAGTCCTTTGCGCGCTCCTGGCGCCCGCGCGGTATGGCCCTGGTCGCGGTCTCATTGATTGCCAAGACCACGGATCCTCCGATGCGCTGGTTGCGCTCGCGCATTAAACCGCTAGATCTCGGCGGAATCCGCCTTGATTTGGCGTTCATCATTTTGTTCTTCGCCGTCATAGTGCTCAAGATCATTGTCAATAGTTTGGGTGTTGCAGCGGCGCAGGGATAGGCCTCGGAAGAGGCCTGAATTACGGTGCGACAAGGGTCAAGTCGATGAATTTTCGGAAGGAAAGTTCGTTTCCTTTAGCCTTTACCGGCCCAGTCGTTATAGTGTTGTCACATTAGGCGCAACGACTGCACCGGGTTGCGCACCAATAAACGGTAAGTGTACTCGGGCCGCACTTCAGCGGTTCGAGGAGAGAACCAAGTATCGAGGTGACCAGATGGCTCTCACGCCAGAAGATGTAGTCAACAAGCGATTTCAGCCGACGAAGTTTCGTGAAGGCTACGATCAGGATGAAGTTGACGATTTCCTAGACGAAATCGTTGTCGAGCTACGTCGTCTGACGCAGGAGAATGACGAACTGCGTCGCCGCCTGTCGGAAGCCGGCATCAGCGAAGGCGAACAGTCCGTACCAGCCCCTGTGGCAGCAGCCCCTGCAGCCAAGCCGGCCGAGGCGGAAAAGCCCAAGGATGCCAAGGCTCCCGAGGTCAAGAAGGAAGAGACCAAGGCTCCCGAAGCCCCCAAGGCAGCCGAGCCGGCCAAGGTCGTTGCAGCGGCCCCCGCCGCAGCAGCAGCCCCGGCCTCCACGGCCGAGTCCGCCGCCGGCGTCCTGGCCATGGCCCAGCGCCTGCACGACGAATACGTCTCCGCAGGTGTTGAACAGCGTGACAAGATCATCGCCGAAGCCCAGGTCGAGGCCAACAGCCTCGTTTCCGAGGCCGAGGAGAAGAGCCGCAAGACCCTGTCGGCACTGGAACAGCAGAAGACTGTTCTGGAGCGCAAGGTCGAGCAGCTGCGTGGCTTCGAGCGCGACTACCGCGCCCGCCTGAAGACCTACATCGAGGGTCAGCTGCGCGATCTGGAAGCCAAGGGCTCCATGGATACGGCAGAAGCCAAGGAAAACGGCTAATCTGTTTCAGCACTTGCCGCACATATTGATGGCTTAAGATTGTTGGCGGTCGGGTTACCGACCGCCAACAATGCGTTAAAGGACATGATGGAAAACAGCTCCACACCACCGGTGCCGCAAGGTGCCGCCAAGCCCGCACCCGGCAGTGGAACCGCACGGCGCCTCGTGCTGGCCACGAGCGTCCTGGCAGTGTTTGCCCTGGTCCTGGACCAGTTCACCAAGCGCATCGTGGAATCGTCGATGTACGAGGGCCAAGTCGTCGACGTCTTCGCTCCGTTGCTGCGCTGGTACTACATCAAGAATTCCGGCGCCGCGTTTTCCATGGGCGAGGGCTACACCTGGATCTTCAGCATCATCCAGGCGGCCGTGCTCCTCTACGTGGCGGTGTTCCTCGTGCGCAAGATCCGCGTGTGGCCCTGGGCCCTCGCCCTGGGCGGACTGATGGGCGGCGTCGCCGGAAACCTCACCGACAGGCTCTTCCGTCCGCCCTCCTTCGGACAGGGACACGTGGTTGATTTCATTGCCCTGCCGAACTTCGCGATATTCAACATCGCCGACATGTTCATTGTTTGCTCGATGATCGGGATCTGCCTGCTGCTCTTCACCGGCCGCGAACTCGATGGCAGCAGGTCCGTGGCGAAGAAGAAGCCGGAGCAGGACGCCGAGCCCGAGCCGCGGGAACAGCAGTGACCGGGGAACGCACCGAATCGCTGCTCGTCTCGCCGGACGAGGCGGCACTGCGCATGGATGCCTTCCTGGCCCAGCGGCTCGAGATCTCCCGCGCGCAGGCGGCACTGCTCTGCGCCGAGGGGAACGTGACGCTCGCCGGCAAGGTACTGGGCAAGTCCCGCAAGACCACTGCCGGCGACACCATCGAAGTCTTCATTCCGCTTCGGCCAGACCCACTAGAAATCAGGGTAGAACTCGTGGAAGACCTCAAGATCATTGCCGACGACGATGACTACGTCGTCATCGACAAGCCCGTGGGCGTCGCGGCACACCCCTCGCCGGGCTGGGTCGGCCCCACCGTGGTCGGCGCCCTGGCCGCCGCCGGCTACCGAATTTCCACCTCGGGATCGGCCGAACGCCAGGGCATCGTGCACCGACTGGACGTGGGCACCAGCGGCCTGATGGTGGTCGCCAAGTCCGAACGCGCCTACACGGCGCTCAAGCGCGCGTTCAAGGAACGGACCCCGAAGAAGATCTACCACGCGGTCGTGCAGGGGCTGCCCGACCCGCTGGAAGGCACCATCAACGCTCCGCTGGGCCGCCATCCCGGGCACGACTGGAAATTCGCCGTCATCGAGGACGGCCGCGACTCGGTGACCCACTACAAGGTCCTCGAGGCATTTGGCCGCGCCTCGCTGGTGGAAGTCACCCTGGAAACCGGCCGCACCCACCAGATCCGCGTGCACTTCAGTGCCCTGCGGCATCCCTGTGCGGGAGACCAGACCTACGGGGCGGACCCGAAGCTGTCGGCCGCCCTCGGGCTGACCCGCCAGTGGCTCCATGCCCAAATGCTGGGGTTCTTCCACCCGGTCAACGGGGAGTGGGTCGAGTACACCAGCGACTACCCGCTGGATTTGAACAACGCCCTGGAAATGCTGCGCGACGGCAACTTCTAATGTGACCCCGGCGGCACCCGGCCCATGGCCGGGTGCCGCTCCACACATCGGTGCGCCCCGGTGGTCGGGTGTCGGTGTGAACGCCTAGACTGGATCGGTGGCTAGCTCTAATCGCGATGGATTCGTACACCTTCACACGCACACCGAATACTCAATGCTTGACGGTGCCGCGCGCCTGACGGAACTCTTTGAGGAGACCAACCGGCTGGGCATGACGGCCTTGGCCACGACCGACCACGGCTATCTCTTTGGTGCCTTCGACTTCTGGAACAAGGCAACCCAGGCAGGGATCAAGCCGATCATCGGCATCGAAGCCTACGTCACCCCGGGCACCGCACGCGACGACAAGACCCGCGTGAAGTGGCGCACCGACGAGAGCCAGAAGCGCGACGACGTCTCCGGCGGTGGCCTTTACACCCACATGACGCTGCTGAGCTACAACAACACCGGCATGAAGAACCTGTTCAAGGCCTCTTCCTTGGCTTCCCTCGACTCGGTCTTTGGCAAGTACCCGCGGTTGGACCGCGATCTGCTGAACACCTATCACGAGGGGATCATCGCCACCACCGGTTGCCCCTCGGGGGAAGTCCAGACGAAGCTGCGCCTCGGCCAATACAACGAGGCCAAGGCCGCAGCAGCGGAATTCCAGGACCTTTTCGGCAAGGAAAACTACTTCTGCGAGTTCATGGACCACGGGCTGGACATCGAGCGCCGGGTCACCCAGGACCTGTTGCGTCTGGCCAAGGAACTGAACATCCCGAGGGTCGCCACCAACGATCTGCACTACACCCACGAGCACGATGCCAAGGCCCACGAGGCCCTGCTGGCCATCAACTCCGGTTCCACCCTCGATGAGCCGACCTACGACCAGGGCGGCTCGCGCTTCGCCTTCTCGGGGTCCGGCTACTACCTCAAGAGCCCGGCCGAAATGCGGCACCTCTTCCGCGAGATGCCCGATGCCTGTGACAACACCCTGCTGATCGCCGAACGCGCCGAGGTGTCCTTTGACACCAGCGCCAACTACATGCCGCGTTTCCCCTGCCCGCCGGGCGAGGACGAGACCAGCTGGCTGATCAAGGAAGTCGACAAGGGGATGCACTACCGCTACCCCAATGGCGTCCCGGAGGCCTCGCGCAAGCAGGCGGACTTCGAGCTCGACGTGATCATCAAGATGGGCTTCCCCGGCTACTTCCTGGTCGTTGCCGACTTCATCAACTGGTCCAAGGACAACGGCATCCGCGTAGGGCCCGGCCGTGGTTCGGGTGCAGGTTCCATGGTTGCCTACGCGATGCGCATTACCGACCTTGACCCGCTGGTCCACGGGCTGATCTTCGAGCGGTTCCTGAACCCGGAACGCGTCTCCATGCCCGACTTCGACGTCGACTTCGATGATCGTCGCCGCTCGGAGGTCATCAGGTACGTGACCGAAAAGTACGGCGACGAGCGTGTGTCGATGATCGTGACCTACGGGTCGATCAAGACCAAGCAGGCGCTGAAAGACTCCTCCCGTGTGCTTGGCTACCCCTTCTCCATGGGTGAATCCCTGACCAAGGCGCTGCCGCCTGCCGTCATGGCCAAGGACATCCCGCTCAATGACATTGAGGACCCCAAGTCCAAGCGGTACTCCGAGGCCGGGGACTTCCGCCAGCTGGTCGCCACCGACCCCGAGGCCGCACGAGTTTTCGAAACCGCGAAGGGCATCGAGGGGCTGAAGCGCCAGTGGGGCGTGCACGCCGCAGGCGTCATCATGAGCTCGGACCCCATCATCGACGTCATCCCGATCATGCGCCGCATCCAGGACGGCCAGGTCATCACGCAATTCGACTACCCGACCTGTGAAGGCCTGGGGCTGATCAAGATGGACTTCCTGGGGTTGCGGAACCTCACCATCATTTCCGACGCGCTGGAAAACATGAAGGCGAACCAGGACGTGGACCTGGACCTCGAGCGCCTGGAACTCGACGACGCCGGCGCCTACGAATTGATGGCCCGCGGCGACACCCTGGGCGTGTTCCAGCTCGACGGCGGGCCCATGCGCTCGTTGCTCAAGCTCATGCGCCCCGACAACTTCGAAGACATCTCCGCGGTGCTCGCGCTCTACCGCCCGGGCCCGATGGGCGCGAACTCGCACAACAACTACGCGCTGCGCAAGAACAAGCTCCAGGAAGAAACCCCGATCCACCCGACCCTGGAGGAACCGCTGCGGGAAATCCTGGGCGGCACCTACGGCCTGATCGTGTACCAGGAGCAGGTCATGTCCATTGCGCAGAAGCTGGCCGGCTTCTCGCTGGGCCAGGCAGACATCCTGCGCCGTGCCATGGGCAAGAAGAAGAAGTCCGAGCTGGACAAGCAGTTCGCCGGATTCTCCCAGGGCATGATCGACAACGGCTTCACCATGGAGGCCGTAAAGGCCCTCTGGGACATCCTGCTGCCCTTCTCCGACTACGCCTTCAACAAGGCCCACTCCGCCGCCTACGGCGTCATTTCCTATTGGACCGCCTACCTCAAGGCCCACTACCCCTCCGAGTACATGGCTGCGCTCTTGACCTCCGTTGCGGATGACAAGGACAAGACGGCCATGTACCTGAACGAATGCCGCCACATGGGCATCACAGTGCTGGCCCCCGACGTCAACGAATCCGCCCTGAACTTCACCCCGGTCGGCAACGACATCCGCTTCGGCATGGGCGCGATCCGCAACGTGGGCGCCAACGTCGTCAACGCCCTGGTCGAGGCCCGCGCCGAAAAGGGAAACTTCGAGAACTTCGCCGACTTCCTGCAAAAGGTCCCGGCGGTGGTCTGCAACAAGCGCACCATCGAATCCCTGATCAAGGCCGGCGCCTTCGACTCCATGGGGCATGCCCGCAGGGCCCTGGTCGCCATCCACGAAGAGGCCGTGGATTCGGTCATCGCGGTCAAGCGCAACGAGGCGGCCAACCAGTTCGACCTCTTCAGCGCCTTCGACGATCCCACCGCCGCGGCCGGGATGACGGTGTCGGTCCCGGACCTGCCCGACTGGGAAAAGAAGGACAAGCTGGCCTTCGAGCGCGACATGCTCGGGCTCTACGTCTCGGACCACCCGCTGAAGGGCCTGGGCGGGCTGCTCGAGCAGAACGCGGACATGTCGGTCACCCAGGTGCTCTCCGACGACGGACCGCAGGACGGGCACACCGTGACCATCTGCGGAATGATCACCTCGCTTCAGCGCCGCATCGCCAAGAAGAGCGGAAACCCGTACGCGCGCTGCGAGATCGAGGACCTCTCCGGGTCCATGGAGACCATGTTCTTCGGCAACGCCTACGCGCCGATCGCCAACGTGCTGGCCGAGGACCTGATCGTGGTGGTCAAGGGCCGGGTGCAGAAACGCGACGACGGCTCGATCACGCTCAACGCCCAGGAGCTCACCGTCCCGGAGATCCGCGAGGACGGGGAGAGCGGCCCGGTGGTCATTTCGATGGCCAACCACAAGGCCACCGAGGAGGTCATCTCCGCCCTCGGCGACGTGCTGCGCGTGCACCAGGGCACCACCGAGGTGCGCGTGAAGCTGCACAGCACCCGAGGAGTGACAATGATGGGTCTGGGCCTGAACTACCGGGTGACCCCGAACTCGGCGCTGTTCGGCGACCTGAAGGTGCTGCTGGGCCCGACCTGCCTGGACGTCTAGCGGTCGGCGCCCGGCGGAACGTCAGCCGGCCGCCGGGGTGTAGACCGGGACGAGGGCGGGGTAGTAGCGATCCCACTCCACGGTGGCCACGTCGCCTCCCCGCAGGTGGACGATGGCACGCTCCAGGTAGTACTCCCACCCCGGACCGATCGAGCAGGGGTCCTGGCCAGGCCCCAGGTCCTGGGTGAACCTGATTTTCCCGGCTCCGGGCGTCCCGGAGACCTCCAACCCGAGGTTCCAGGTGTCATGCTCGCTGACGGTGTTGAAGGCCAGTTCGTGCGGTGCCCGGCAGCGCAGGATCTGCACCGGTTCGGGCGGGGATTCCTGGCCGTCTTCGACCATCGAGAAGCTCAGGTCGCCGCCCTCCCGGGAACCGCGCAGCACCCCGACCCATCCGGCCAGCCCCGCGGCGGTGGTGAACGCCTCCCAGATGTCTTCCGGGTCGAATTCGGTGTGGCGCTCGATGGCGATCCGTACGCCGTCGGCGGTCGACTCCAGCGAACCGTGTGCTTTGATCATCTTTGCCCCTCGGGTTTTGTTGTGGCTCTTACGCTGTGACTATTTCACAACGGCCGCGTGCGCGGAAGCAGCGGAGGGGGCCGCGAATGTTAAGGCGGGCCGGCACGGGGGTTTCACGGCCGCGACCCCCTGACCCTATAAACTGGTTCGGTGACCAGCAACGTACGCCCCCAGACCTTTTCCGCGCTCCAGGACCTCGACCTGCGGGGTGCGCCCCTTGACCATGCGAGCCTCAAGGCGGTGCTGCCGCGCCCCGAGCTGAACTTCGCCACCGCCGCGGAAGCCGTCGAGTCGATCATCGCCCGCGTGCGCTCCGAGGGATTCGCCGCCTTGTCGGAGCTGGCCGAAAAGTTCGACGGCGTGCAGCAGGACTACACGCGTGTTCCCGCCGAGGCCATGGAACGCGCCCTGGCCGAGCTCGATCCCCAGGTCCGCGCCGGGCTGGAGGAATCCATTGCCCGGGCGCGCGCCTTTGCCGCCGCGCAGGTGCCGGAGGACACCAGCGTGGACTACGGCCCGGGCGCCACCGTCACCCAGCGCTGGGTCCCGGTGCGCCGGGTGGGACTCTACGTCCCGGGAGGCCTGGCGGTGTACCCGAGCTCGGTGATCATGAACGCCGTCCCGGCTCTGGCCGCGGGCGTCGGTTCCCTGGCCATCGCTTCGCCCCCGCAGAAGGAATTCGGCGGGCTGCCCCACCCCACGATCCTGGCCGCGGCCCGGCTGCTGGGCGTCGAGGAGGTCCACGCCATGGGAGGGGCCCAGGCCATTGCGGCCCTCGCCTACGGGGTGCCGGTGCCCGAGGGCGTTGACGCGCGGCTGGCCATCGAGCCGGTCGACGTGGTCACCGGCCCCGGAAACCTCTTTGTCGCCACCGCGAAGCGCCTGGTCAAGGGCGTGGTCGGCATCGACGCCGAGGCCGGACCCACCGAGATCGCGATCCTGGCCGACGCCGCCGCGAACCCGGGCTTTATCGCCGCGGACATGATTTCCCAGGCCGAGCACGATCCCAACGCCGCGGCGGTGCTCATCACCGATTCGCCCGAGCTTGCCGAGGCGGTGCGCAACGCGCTGGAGGCCCAGTGCGCGACCACCAAGCATTCCGAGCGGGTGCGCATCGCGCTGGGCGGAAAGCAGTCGGCCATCGTCCTGGTTGACGACATGGCCGCGGGCATCGCGGTGTGCAACGTCTATGCGGCCGAGCACCTGGAAATCCACACCGCCACGGCCGCCGACGACGCGGCGCTGGTCACCGCCGCGGGCGCCGTGTTCGTCGGGTCGCATTCGCCGGTGAGCCTGGGGGACTACTGCGCCGGGTCCAACCACGTGCTTCCGACCAGCGGAACCGCCGCCTTCGCCTCGGGGCTGAACGTCAATACGTTCCTCAAGGCAGTCCAGGTCATCGACTACGACCGAGCCGCGCTGTCGGTGGTTGCCCCCCACGTGGTGGCCCTGGCCAACGCCGAGGACCTGCCGGCGCACGGCGACGCGGTGGCCATCCGCTTTGCCTAGCCGAACCCTATTCGGCGGGGCGAGGCCCCCGATGTGTCAAAGACCACAATATATGGTAATGACATTGTTGTGATTACGCTATATGTGGCCCTAAACTGATCCCGAGCACGCATGTGCTTTGCAGATAAAGACCCGAGGAAGGGGTGCCATGTACTGTCCCTATTGCAGGCACACCGATTCGCGCGTCGTCGATAGCCGCCTGACCGACGACGGCACCGCGATTCGCCGCCGCCGGCAATGCGCCGCATGCGGCCGCCGCTTCAGCACGGCGGAAACCACGAGCCTGAACGTGCTCAAGCGCTCCGGGGTGGCCGAGCCCTTCAGCCGGGCCAAGGTCATCAACGGCGTGCGCAAGGCCTGCCAGGGCCGCCCCGTCACCGACGACGACCTGGCCCTGCTGGCCCAGGAAGTCGAGGAAGCCGTTCGTTCCAGCGGAGCGGCGGAAATCAACGCCCGCGAGGTGGGGCTGGCGATCCTCACGCCGCTGCAGCGCCTCGACGAGGTCGCCTACCTGCGCTTCGCCAGCGTCTACCAGGACTTCAAGTCGCTGGAGGACTTCGAGGGGGCCATCGCGAAGCTGCGGGCCGAACGCGACACCCGGCCGGTGGGGCACCAGCGTCCCCTCGGTGCGCGCTAGACCCAAGCGCTAGGCCCGCGCCGCAGCCGGAAGCCCAAAGACCAATGGCGGGCCTCCCGCTTCCCGATTCGACTGGGGAAGCGGGAGGCCCGCCATTGGCGTCCTGCCCGGCAAATGGCTAGGAAAGGCCCGACTGCTGCAGGGCCGCCCCGACGATGCCGGCATTGTTCTTTGACTTCGCCACCGTGATCGGGGTGGAAAGCGAGAGCTTGGGAAGGTAGTCGTCAGCGCGCTTGGAGATGCCGCCGCCGATGACGAACAGCGAGGGGGAGAAGAGGAACTCGACGTGGGAGAAGAAGCGCTGCAACCGCACCGCGTATTCGTCCCAGCCCAGCTCGTCGCGCTCGCGTGCCGAGGCCGAGGCGCGGGTCTCGGCCACCGCCGAATCGATCTCCAGGTGGCCCAGCTCCACGTTGGGAACCAGCACGCCGTTGTGGATCAGGGCCGACCCGATGCCCGTGCCCAGGGTGATCACGAGCACGGTCCCGTCAACGCCGGCCCCGGCACCGTAGCGGGCCTCTGCCAGTCCTGCGGCGTCGGCGTCGTTCATCACGTGAACCTCGCGCCCCAGCCGCTTGGTGAACAGCGCATCCACGTCGGTGCCGATCCAGGACTTGTCCACGTTGGCGGCCGAGCGGGCCACTCCGTGGTGGATGATGGACGGAAAGGTGACCCCCACCGGGGTCTCGGCCCCCGGGGCGCCGTCCCGTTCGTCGAGTTCCGCGACGATCTGCGCTACCACCTCGGCCACCGCCGCCGGGGTCGCAGGCTTCGGGGTGTCAATGCGGACGCGTTCGCCAATCAGCTTTCCGGCATCAAGGTCGACGATGCCGCCCTTGATGCCGGTGCCGCCGATGTCGATGCCGATGGCCGTGGGCGAAGGGTTCAGTGCGCGTTCAGACATGCGGGTCGGGCTCTTTCTCTAAGGAGGGCTAAAACGGGCTCCCTGGTTTAGGCCAGGGTCAGGATTTCGGCGCCGTCCTCGTTGACGAGCAGTGTGTGTTCAAATTGTGCCGTGCGCTTGCGGTCCTTGGTGGTGGCGGTCCAGCCGTCGTCCCACATGTCCCACTCGATGGTGCCCAGAGTGAGCATGGGTTCGATGGTGAACGTCATGCCCGGTTCGATCAGCTGGCTGTAGGCCGGTGCCGCGTCGTAGTGCGGAATGATCAATCCGGTATGGAAGGATTCTGCCACGCCGTGCCCGGTGAAGTCCCGCACCACGCCATAGCCGAAGCGTTTTGCATAGGCGGAAATGGTGCGCCCGATGACGTTGATCTCGCGTCCCGGCATGACGGCCTTGATGGCCCGGCGCAGCGATTCCTCGGTGCGCTCGACCAGCAGCCGGGATTCCTCGTCGACGTCCCCGGCCAGGAAGGTGGCGTTGGTGTCGCCGTGGACCCCGCCGATGAACGCGGTGATGTCGATGTTCACGATGTCCCCGTCCTGCACCACGGTGGTGTCGGGGATGCCGTGGCAGATGACCTCGTTGATCGAGGCGCAGAGCGACTTGCTGAAGCCGCGGTAGCCGAGGGTCGAGGGGTAGGCCTTGTGGTCCAGCAGGAATTCGTGCCCGATCCGGTCAAGTTCGTCGGTGGTGACACCCGGGACGACGGCCTTGCCGACCTCGGCCAGGGCCTGCGCCGCGATCTTGGAGGCCACGCGCATCCGCGCGATGATGTCGGCAGAGCGGACTTCGGGGGCATCGGACTTGCGTGGTGCGGGGCGCCCGACATACTCGGGGCGGGGGATCGAGTTCGGGACGGTTCGCTGCGGGGTGGGGGCACCGGGGACGAGGGAACCGATGGGTGCGGTTGAAGCTAAAGGCATGGTTCCCATTCTAGCGGGGTCGCTGGTGCCCGGCGCCATGGTGCCGGGCCGTTGCCCGGGCGTCCGGCGGCCCATCGGCTGTAGGGTGGTGGCATATCGAGATCAACATGTCGAGATCAACGCAGCGCATACGAAAGGTGGGATCAATCCCGATGAGTGGAGCATTGCCCGGCGAGGGCGAATTCTGGTTCAACATCACCACCGGCCAGGTGGAGACGGGGCCGCAGGCCGATTGGTCCCAGCTCCTGGGCCCGTACGCCTCCCGTGCCGAGGCCGAGCTGGCCATGACCAAGGTGCGCGAACGCAACGAGCAGTGGGACGAGGAAGACGAGGAAGAGGAGGACTAGGGACTACCGGTCCCCGAACTCGTGTTCCGCCGCCGGGAAGGTTCCGGCGAGCACATCCTCGCGGTAGGCGGCCGCGGCCCCCGCCACCACGGCGCGCAGGTCGGCGTACTTCTTCACGAAGCGGGCGCTCTTGCCGCTGCCCAGGCCCAGCATGTCCTGCCAGACCAGCACCTGTCCGGTGGTGACGGCTCCCGCACCGATTCCGACGGTGGGGACGCGTACCGACTCATCGACACGGCGGGCCGTCGCGGTGGGGATCATTTCCATCAGCACGGCAAATGCGCCGGCCGCCTCCAACGCCTGCGCGTCGGCGACCAATGCCGCCGCGGCGTCTCCGCGGCCCTGGACCCGGTAGCCGCCCAGTGCATGTTCGGACTGCGGGGTGAAGCCGATGTGCGCCATGACTGGCACGCCCGCGGCCACCAGGGCACGCACGTGCGGGACAAAGAACTGGCCGCCCTCCAGCTTCACCGCATGAACGCCGCCCTCCTTCATCAGGCGCACGGACGATGCAACCGCCTGCTCGGGGGAGACCTCGTAGGATCCGAACGGGAGGTCGCACACCACCAGGGCATGTTTGGCACCCGAGACCACCGCCCGGGAAAACACGATCATCTCGTCCAGCGTGATCGGCAACGTCGAGGAGTACCCCATTACGGTGTTTGCCGCCGAATCACCCACCAAGAGCACCTCGATGCCGGCTGCGTCGAAGATGTTCGCCATCATCGTGTCGTAGGCGGTGAGCATCGCGAATTTCCTGCCCTCGTCCTTGGCCGCTTGCAGGTGGTGGAGGCGGATCCGCGGACCGGAAACGGCGCCCGGGGCAGGGGGATTTGCTGGCGTGGAAGGATGAGCACTCATGGGCAAGAGACTAATGCACAATCGGCAAACCTGTCCTTCCGTGTCCTGGCCGCAAAAACGTATAAAGTGAGTCAGTGGGGCGGGAATCGCCGCCAAAACCGCTTGTGGAAGGAACCCGCCGTGGATCGCCAGCAGGAATTCGTCCTTAGAACCATTGAGGAGAGGGACGTACGATTTGTGCGCCTGTGGTTTACCGATGTGGTGGGTTCCATGAAGTCAGTTGCCCTGGCCCCGGCCGAGGTCGAGGGCGCCTTCGAGGAAGGCCTGGGCTTTGACGGGTCCTCCATCGAGGGATTGTCGCGCATCTACGAATCGGACATGCTGCTGCAGCCCGACCCCTCCACCTTCCAGATCCTGCCGTGGCGCGGCGAGACCGAGCCCACGTCGCGGATGTTCTGCGACATCCTGACGCCGGACGGGCTGCCTGCCGCCGCCGACTCGCGCCACGTGCTCAAGCGCCAGCTGGCCGTCGCCTCCGACATGGGGTTCACCTGCTACACGCACCCCGAGATCGAATTCTATTTGTTACGCTCCTCCGAGCTGGGCGCGGACGGCTACCCGGTCCCGGTTGACCGGGGCGGCTACTTCGACCACGTCACCGGCGGCGTCGCCCAGGACTTCCGCCGCACCGCCGTGACCATGCTCGAGGCCGTGGGCATCTCCGTGGAGTTCAGCCACCACGAAAACGGGCCGGGCCAGAACGAGATCGACCTGCGCTACGCGGACGCGCTGCAGACGGCCGACAACGTCATGACGTTCCGCACCGTGATCAAGGAAGTCGCGATCCAGCAGGGCATCTATGCCACCTTCATGCCCAAGCCGTTCTCCGACGAACCAGGGTCCGGCATGCACACCCACTTCTCCCTCTTCGAGGGCGACACCAACGCCTTCTTCGAGGCCGGGCGCGAATTCCAGCTCTCAGACACCGCACGCCAGTTCATTGCCGGGATCCTGCGCCACGCCCCCGAGTTCACCGCCGTGACCAACCAGTTCGTCAACTCCTACAAGCGCCTCTGGGGCGGCGGGGAGGCCCCGAGCCACCGGTCCTGGGGCCACAACAACCGTTCCGCGCTGGTTCGCGTGCCGCTGTACAAGCCGGGCAAGGGCCAGTCGGCCCGTGTCGAGTACCGCGGCATCGACTCGGCCACCAACCCGTACCTGGCCTACGCCTGCCTGCTGGGCGCAGGGCTGAAGGGCATCCAGGAGGGCTATGAGCTCGAACCCCATGCCGAAGAAGACGTGTGGGGCCTGAGCAGCGCCGAACGTCGCGCCAGCGGCCACGACCCGCTGCCCGGGTCCCTGCACGACGCCATCCGCGCCATGGAGGAATCCGAGCTGGTGGCGGACATCCTCGGCGAGCAGGTCTACACCTCGTTCCTGCGCAACAAGCGCGACGAGTGGGAAGCATACCGCCAGAACGTGAGCCCGTTCGAACTTCGGCGCTACCTGGGGATCCTCTAGGGGTGTCCTTGCATATCTCCACGAAGCAGCTGATTTCCGCGGGATTCGACGACCTGGAGCGGGCCAAGCGCTTCCTGGCCGACAAGGAACTGGCGGACATTGACCACCGGGCGCTCGTGGGCCACCTGGCCCATGCCGCGGACCCCGACCAGGCGCTGCTGGCGCTGATCCGCCTCATCCCGCATGCCCCGGCGGCCCTGGAGCTGGCCCGAAGCCCGCGCACCGCGCCGGGGTTCCTGCGGTTGCTGGGTGCCTCGGACGCGCTGGCGAACTTCCTGATCCGCGAGCCCTCCTGCCTGGAGATCCTTGCGGTGCCGGCGCCGGCACGCATGGAAGGACGCAGCGCCCAGGAGCTGCGTGCGGAGCTGCTGCTGGCCGTGGGGGCCGACCCCGCTTCGGGCATCCCGCCGGTGGCCACGGTCTCCGGGGAAGACGGACACCGGGTGCTGCGTGTGGCCTATCGGCGCGCCCTGCTCTCGCTGGCCCACCGCGACCTGGGGGCGGGCGACGCGCTGGAGGCCATGCCGGAGGTCGGGCGTGAACTGGCCGACCTGGCCGCGGCCGCCATCGAGGGCGCCCTGGCCATCAGCCGGGCCGAGGCCCGGCAGCGCTATTCGGTCGAGGACATCTCCGACCTGCGCCTGGCCGTGATCGGCATGGGCAAGTGCGGCGCGCACGAGCTGAACTACGTCTCGGACGTCGACGTCATCTATGTGCACTCCAGCGACCGGCTCGACGAGGACCTGGCCCACGCCCTGGCCAGGGACCTGGCCGCGGGGATCTCCCGGGCCATCGACACCGCCGGGATCGAACCGGGCCTGTGGGAAGTGGATGCGAACCTGCGCCCCGAGGGCAAGGACGGGGCGCTGAGCCGCACCCTGGAATCCCACGCCGCGTACTATGCGCGCTGGGCGGCGTCCTGGGAGTTCCAGGCGCTGCTTAAGGCCCGCGCGATCGCCGGGGACGCGCAACTCGGCGCCGCCTACGAGGCCATGGTGGCGCCGCTGGTCTGGGCCTCCTCGGAACGGGACGGGTTCGTGGAGTCGGTGCAGCGCATGCGCCGGCGGGTCACCGCCAACATCAAGCCCGCCGAGCTGGCGTACCAGCTCAAGCTCGGCCCCGGCGGGCTGCGTGACGTCGAATTCACCGTGCAGCTGCTCCAGCTGGTCCACGGCCGGGTGGACGAGACGGTGCGCGTGCGTTCCACCACCAGGGCCATCGCGGCCCTGAGCCTGGCCGGCTACATCGGGCGCGACGACGCCGAGAAGTTTGACCTTTCCTACCGCTTCCTGCGCGTGCTCGAGCACCGCATCCAACTGGTGAACCTGCGCCGGACCCACCTGATGCCGCACAAGGAATCGGGCCAGCGAGTCCTGGCGCGGGCGGTGCGCTCCACCCTGGGGGTCGGGCTGTCCACCGCCGCGGGGCTGCTGGAACGTTGGGGCGAGACCAGGCGCCTGGTGCGCCTGCTCCACGAACGGATCTTCTACCGGCCGCTGCTCAACAGCGCCTCGAACCTTTCGGCCGACGAGGTCAGGCTGTCCCCGGAGGCGGCGCAATCCCGGCTGCGGGCGCTGGGCTACGTGGACCCGAAGGCGGCAATGCGCCACATCGAGGCCCTGACCGGGGGCATGCGCCGGCGCGCGGCCCTGCAGCGGCAGCTGCTGCCGGTGCTGCTGGGGTGGATCGCCGAGGGCGTGGACCCGGATGCCGGGCTGCTGGGCTTCCGGCGGCTGAGCGAGTCGCTGGGGGAGTCGCACTGGTACCTGGGCATGCTGCGCGATTCGTCCGCGGCCGCCGAACGCCTGTGCAGGATCCTGTCCAACTCCCGCTTCATCACCGATCTCCTGGAGGTCTCCCCGGAATCGGCTGCCTGGCTCGGATCCAACAAGTCATTGCAGCCCCTGGGCTATGAGACGCTGTGGGGCGAGATCTCCTCCAAGCTGAAGCGGAACCTCGGCTCCGACCAGGCGATCCGGTTGATCCGGGTGATCAGGCGCCGTGAGATCCTGCGCATCGCCCTGGCCGACGGCGCAGCGGTCATCGACCAGGACACCGTGGGGCGGGCCCTGGCCGACAACGACAGGGCCGCCATTCGCGGCGCCCTGGAGGTGGCCCAGCGCACCGAATACGCCGCGACCCCGCAGCTGGGCGAGTTCCTGGTGGTGGCCATGGGGCGGCAGGGCGGGCACGAGATCGGCTACTGCTCCGACGCGGACGTGATGTTCGTCCAGCGCGCCTTCGACGAGGCAGACCAGCAGGGTGCGCAGGAACAGTCGCTGCGCATCGCCACGGCCCTCGGGTCGCTGCTGGGCAGGCCCATGGTGCCGGCCATCCAGGCCGAGCCCCGGCTGGAAATCGACGCGGCGCTGCGCCCGGAGGGCAAGAGCGGCCCGCTGGTGCGCTCGCTGGCCTCCTACGAAGAGTATTACCGGCGCTGGTCCCAGATCTGGGAGCAACAAGCGCTGCTGCGGGCCACGCCCATGGCCGGGTCGGAGGAATTGGCCGCGGACTTCATGGCCATGGTCGACCCGCTGCGTTACGAACAGGTCATGGGCGAGGAACAGGTCCGCGAGATCCGCCGGATCAAGGCGCGCGTGGAGGCCGAGCGGCTTCCCCGCGGAGCCGAGCCCGAACGTCACCTGAAGCTGGGCCGCGGTTCGCTCAGCGACGTCGAGTGGCTGGTCCAGCTCATGCAGCTACAGCATGCCAAGGACCACCCGGACCTGCGCACCACCTCCACCCGTCCGGCGCTGGCGGCCATCGCCGAGGCCGGGCTGATCCCCGCCGAGGACGTGGCCGTGCTGGACCATGCGTGGTCGCTGGCGACCAGGATCCGCAGCGCGGGACTTATTTGCACCGGCCGGGTCAGTGACGTGTTGCCCAATTCCTGGCGGGACATGGAAGCGGTGGCCCGTTGGTGCGGCTATGCGCCGGGGGAGGCCTCGGTGATGGAGGACGACTACCTCAAGGCGACGCGGCGGTCGCGGCAGGTATTTGAGCGGCACTTCTATGGTTTTGAGGACCAGAGAGCCTAGTCTGGTGGAACCAGTCGGGGCCAGCTAGTTGTCATTGAAAGGGTGGGGATTTCCATGCACGTCACCAGCGCGGAACTTGACCAATTGGTCGCCAGGGAATTCGAGAAGGCCGGCGCCTCCACCAATGGACGCAGCGCCGTTGCGGTCCTCAATGACGGACGCCTGCGCCACACGCTGGTCACACTGCTGGCGGGGTCCGCGCTGAACGACCATGAAAAGCCCGAGGCGGCGACCCTGCAGGTGCTGCGCGGATCCATCGTGGTCAACTGGGAGGGCGATTCCCGGGCCATCGCCCACGGGGGCCTGTTCGTGCTGCCGGCGGCCATGCACAACGTCGTGGCGTCCGAAGACAGCGCCTTCCTGCTCACCTCGCTGGCGGGTTGACCGAGGACTGCCGCCTGCCGAACGCTCGTGTCAACAAACCTTGACGAGGTGCTGGTGTCAAGATAGATTGACGCCGAAAGGCAGGTGTGCGATGACCAAGACAAATCTTGAGCAGGGCGAAGGCGGGACGATGGGCGCCCTGCGCGCGGTGGCCGAACTTCAGCAGGACGCCCGGCGGCAGGAATCCGTGTTGGTGCGCCGCGCACGCGCCGAGGGCTTCTCCTGGGAGGCCATCGCACTGGTCCTGGGCGTGAGTCGCCAGGCCGTGCACCAGCGCTTTGGGAAGAAGTCCTAGCCGATTCCGGACCCATCCCGGAAAACAAAAATGTCCGTGCGGGGCCGGAGCTTCAAAATGAAGCAACGGCGTCCACACGGACATTTTCAATCGGGGCCGGGGCGTCCCGGCGCCCTACCTAGCAGCCGTAGTACAGCTCGAACTCGTAGGGGTTCGGGCGCAGCGACAGCGGCTTGATTTCGTTTTCGCGCTTGTATTCGATCCAGGTGCGGATCAGGTCCTCGGTGAAGACGTCGCCCTCGAGCAGGAAGTCGAAGTCGTTCTCCAGGGCCTCGAGTGCCTCGTCCAGCGACGCCGGGGCCTTCTGGATGTCCTTGGCTTCCTCGGCCGGGAGCTCGTAGAGGTCCTTGTCGATCGGGTCCGCCGGCTCGATGCGGTTCTTGATGCCGTCGAGGCCTGCCATCAGCTGGGCGGCGAAGGCCAGGTACGGGTTGGAAGCGGCATCCGGTGCGCGGAACTCGATGCGCTTGGCCTTCGGGTTCGAACCGGTGATCGGGATGCGGATACCGGCCGAGCGGTTGCCCTGCGAGTACACCATGTTGACCGGCGCCTCATAGCCCTTGACCAGGCGGCGGTAGGAGTTCACGGTCGGGTTGGTGAAGGCCAGCACTGCGGAGGCGTGCTTCAGCAGGCCGCCGATGTACCAGCGGGCAGTGTCGGACAGGCCGGCGTAGCCCTTCTCGTCGTAGAACAGCGGAACGCCGTTGGCCCACAGCGACTGGTGGCAGTGCATGCCCGAGCCGTTGTCACCGAAGATCGGCTTCGGCATGAAGGTTGCGGACTTACCCCAGGCATCGGCCACGTTCTTGACGATGTACTTGAACTTCAGGATGTCATCGGCCGAGTGGGTCAGCGTGTTGAACTTGTAGTTGATCTCGGCCTGGCCGGCTGCGCCGACCTCGTGGTGGCTGCGCTCGACCTCAAGGCCGGCTGCTTCCAGTTCCAGGCAGATGGCGTCGCGCAGGTCGGCCTGCTTGTCGGTCGGGGAAACCGGGAAGTAACCGCCCTTGAAGGGGGTCTTGTAACCCTGGTTGCCGCCCTCTTCCTTCTTGCCGGTGTTCCACGGAGCCTCGATCGAGTCGACCTTGTAGAAGGAACCCTGCGGCTTGGACTCGTACTGGACGTTGTCAAAGATGAAGAACTCGGCCTCGGGGGCGAAGAAGGCGGTGTCGGCGATGCCGGTCGATGACAGGTAGGCCTCGGCACGCTCTGCCACACCGCGCGGGTCGCGGTGGTACGGATCGCCGGTGCGCGGGTTGATGATCGAGAAGTTGAACGCGAGGGTCTTTTCCAGACGGAACGGGTCAACGAATCCGGAAGTCACGTCGGGGATGAGCTGCATGTCCGAGTCGGCGATGCCGGCGAAGCCGGCGATCGAGGAACCGTCGAAGAGCTGGCCGTTGAGGAAGAAATCTGCGTCGACGGTGCGGGCCGGGACGTTGAAGTGCTGCTGGACGCCGGGAAGGTCGGTGAAGCGGATGTCAACGAACTTGACGTCTTCTTCGGCAATATATGCGATGACTTCTTCTGGACTCTTGAACATGGTCAGGGACTCCTGTGTGGGATTTCTGCTGTGACGGCTTGCGTGCCGTGCCGTAAAACGTATGCCAACGTTTTTCTTCCTGTGTTATCAACACTAGACCCTAGCGATTACTCTCCTGTGTCTCTATTGTTTCCATTACGTTACATAGGCGGCGAATACCGCGAATGCGATGTCGGTTAGATCACACTCGATGCGCCCTTTGTGCGAGGTGTGTCTGCGCCCCGTGCGAAATCCCGTCCCCGGCCGCGGATGGACGCGACCTGCCCCGGTAGGCTGGGGGAGTGGAAAGAAAAGACTTTGGCTCGTGGCTCGAGGGCCCGCCGCAAATGAGCAACCAAGAATGGCCAGGCAAGCAATTGGGCCGCCCGGAAAAGGGGCCCGGGTCCGTCGCCCGCATTGGCCGGCGTGTCGCGGCACTGTTGGTGGACTGGGGGATCGCGATGTTGATCTCCATGTTCTTCTTCAAGTCGGACCCCACCGCCAACCTGGTCATCTTTGCCGCCACGCAGATGCTGTTTGTCGGGATCACCGGGCACTCCATCGGCCATCGCGTCTTCGGAATGCAGGTCCAGGGCCTGGACGGCACTGCGGTGAAGCCCCTGACGGGAGTCGTGCGCACCGTGCTGCTTTGCCTGGTCATCCCGGTCCTGTTTAGCGACTCGGACCAGCGCGGCTATCACGACCGGATCGGCAAGACGATCCTGGTGCGCATCTGATCGGTCCGGATCATCCTGACCCAGCGGGCAGCAGCATTAACCAAGGGCGGGTGCTGGAACCAATGGTTCCAACACCCGCCCTTGTACGTTAACGGTACTCGTGCCCTGGCGTCAGCGCATTTGCTTGCGATTCGGACGGGCCCGGTTGGGGTCGATGCCCTTCGGAATCGGGAGCTTTGCGCTGCCAAGGGTGCTCAAGCGCTTGTCGACGGCGCTGATCTCCAGCTTGGTGATCGACTTGGGAAGCTTCTTCATCTTCTTGCCGACCTCGGCAAGCGGGGTCTGCCCTTCGTCGTTTCCGGCGTTGATCACGTGGATCGGAACGTTGGGAAGCACGCGACCCATGCGCTTGCGCTCGGCGTCGACCAGGGTCCGAACACGGGTGTTCGGACCTTCGGTGACAAGTACGACGCCTGCGCGGCCAATGCCCATGAACACCAGGTCCTTGGTGCGGGGGTTCACTGCAACCGGCTCGTCCTTCAGGATCCAGCCGCGGCGCAACACGCTCATGGCGGCGCCGGCCGCTCCCGGGCGTCCCTCAAGCTGCGTGAAGGCAGCCTTTTCGGCACGTCGGGAAAGGATCATGGTTGCCGCCAGCAGGGCGAGCGGCAGTGAGATCAGCACGGCGGTGATCCAGTTGTTGATCAGCAGGCCAATGATCAGGCCCACAACAAGGATGCCGAGGGCAGCCAGGATCATCAGCCAGACGACCATGGGGTCGTTCTTGCGGGTCATCTGGAAGACCTGGCCCAGCTGTTTCAGCCGGCCCGGTTCCTTGTTGGCCTTTTCGGCCTTCGGCTTGCGCGAGAACAGTCCGCGCTTCGGACTTGCAGCCTCGGACGAGGCGTTATCGGTGTTTTTGGCCATAGTGGTTTAATTCTACGCGATCCGGAACCGGCTAGGAGCCGACCAGCGAAGAAGCCTCCTGGCGGGTGTCGCCGGAGCTGGCAATGTGCGCCAGGGCCTCCGGGATTGCGTTGCCCTTCTTGCGCATGGCGGCGGCCCATAGGCGACCGGCGCGGTAGGAAGAACGCACCAGGGGCCCGCTCATGACGCCCAGGATGCCCAGTTCCTCGGCTTCCTGCTGCAGCTCCACGAATTCCTGCGGCTTGACCCAGCGCTCGACCGGGTGGTGGCGCTCGGTGGGGCGCAGGTACTGGGTGATGGTCAGCAGGTCGCAGCCGGCATCCACGAGGTCCTTGATGGCCTCGGTGATTTCCTCACGGGTTTCGCCCATGCCGAGGATCAGGTTCGACTTGGTGATCATGCCGTTGGCACGGCCCTGCGAGATGACATCCAGGGAGCGGTCGTAGCGGAACGCGGGGCGGATGGACTTGAACAGGCGGGGAACCGTCTCGAGGTTGTGCGCGTACACCTCGGGGGCGGCCGCTGCGATCTCGTCCAGGTGCTCGGGCTTGCCGGAGAAGTCCGGGATCAGCAGCTCCACGCCGGTGCCGGGGTTCAGCTGGTGGATGCGGCGCACCGTCTCGGCGTAGAGCCAGGTGCCCTCGTCCGCGAGGTCGTCGCGGGCAACGCCGGTGACGGTGGCGTAGCGCAGGCCCATCTTCTTCACGCTCATGGCGACCTTGAACGGTTCGGCGCGGTCAATGGGCTGGGGCTTGCCGGTGTCGATCTGGCAGAAGTCGCAGCGGCGGGTGCATTCCGAGCCGCCGATGAGGAAGGTTGCTTCCTTGTCTTCCCAGCATTCAAAGATGTTCGGGCAGCCCGCCTCTTCGCAGACGGTGTTCAGGCCCTCGGACTTGACCAGCTTCTTCAGACCCACGTACTCAGGGCCGATGTTGATCTTTGCCTTGATCCACTCGGGCTTGCGCTCGACCGGTGTTTCGGAATTTCGCTGCTCGATGCGCAGCAGGCGGCGACCTTCGGGTGCGGCACTCATGAACGGGCTCCTTCGGGGATTGTAGCTGTCAACGACACGATCGGGCTCAACAAGGCATCCAGCTCCTGCTCAACGCGGTCGAGGACATCGGCAGGGGTGACGGTGGTTCCGGTTTCCAGGCTGATGCTGGTGACGCCGGCGTCGGTGATTCCGCAGGGGATGATCTGTGCGTAGGGCGCCAGGTCGTTGGAGCAGTTCAGGGCGAAACCGTGCATGGTCACGCCGTGGTCGACGCGGATCCCGATCGCGGCAAGCTTGCGATCCTGGCCGCCGTCCGTCCCGGCAACCCACACACCGCTGCGGCCCTTGATGCGGGTAGCGGCAATGCCGTAGCCAACTGCGACGTTGATCAGGGCTTCTTCGAGAATCGAGACGTATTCCCGGATGCCCTTCATGTCGGACAGGCGAACGATCGGGTACCCCACCAACTGGCCGGGGCCGTGCCAGGTGAGTTTGCCTCCGCGATCGACATCGATCACCGGGGTGCCGTCAACCGGCAGGTCTTCAGGTTCCGTTCTGCGGCCGGCCGTGTAAACGGCCGCGTGTTCCAGGAGGAAAACAACGGGCCCCGAATTCCCTTCGGTCACGTCATTGTGTACCTGGCGCTGCATGTCCCATGCAACGCGGTAATCGACCAGCTCGGGGGCATGGCCAATTCGCTCGAATTTGATGGTCATGGCGACAACAGTACGCGCTTCCCGGGGCGCCCTCGAATCCGCTACCCATTGTTGCTTGTGGATAACTTGAGCACGGGAATTGCATTGGGCGTAGAACAGAACCATGGAATCCCAGATACAGCCATTGCCATTCCCGCGAATCGATGGATTTCGCGTACTTCGGCACTTGGATGAGGGCTCGGGCAGCAGCGTGTGGGTCGTCGAGGACAACACGACGCATAAGGAAATGGTCGTAAAGATCCTCGGCGGCGACGCTCCCGAAAGCGTCGTCGAGTCCGAGGCGCTACAGCTGGTGCACGAGTTTCTTGTGCAATCGTTCGGGTTGCTTGAGACCTCCCTCGGACCGGGCATCTTGATGGAATATTGCCCCGCAGGATCCGTGGCCCAGGTGGTGTCGGTGCGCGGACCGCTGAACGTGGGGGAAACCATCACCGTAATGGCACCGATCGCCGAGGCGCTCGCATTCCTGCACGCACGGGGGCTGACCCACGGCGACCTGAGCCCGCGCAACATCCTCTTCACTGCGGCAGGCAAGCCAAAACTTGGGGACTTCGGTACGCATCGTGTTGTGGGCCAGACCCCGGGGGAGTACGGCACCCAGGGATTCCGCGCCCCCGAATCGGTTTTAGGCCCGGGTGCAGGAGGGCTGGAACCGGCGCGGGATCTCTATTCCCTGGCCGCTTGTGCGTGGTACCTGTTGACTGGCAGGCCCCCCAACGCCACGAACAGCAGGGTTCCGCTGGGCGCCATGGTTCCGGAGGTGAACGACGAATTCGCTAAATTGCTGGAGCAGGGGCTGGACCCGGATCCGGAGCGGCGACCAAGTGCGGCCCAGTTTGGGCAGCGGATCTTTGTCGCGGGGGATCCTGAGGCCGTTGAGCTGAGCGCTGCGATTGAACCAGACGCGCTCAAGCATATGCTCACCACCCGGCAAGCCCCCGCCGCCGCAGGATTTCTGGGCGGGGTGCGACGCGCCGGCAGCCCCTCGGCGGCGGACAGGGAAATGCTGAAGGAACGCAAGGCCCAGATCAAGGCCCAGCGGAGGCCTGTGCCGCGGCGGCTCCGGGCCGTGTTTGAGGGCGATGCAAGGCCGCCGTCACCGAAGCAGGAGCCCGGCGGGGAGGAACGCTGGGCCAGGCAACATCGGATCCACGGCCTGAAGCGCGGAAATCGCCGCATTGCCGCGGCCGTGGCCCTCGGGTTGTTGGCGGTGGCACTGGCCGCGGTGGCTTCCAGCACGCTCAACGACGCCTACGAGCCTGCCGTGGCAGGGGCGCCGCAAGCTCCTGTGCAGCTCATGCCGACGGCTCCCGAGGCGACCCCGGATCCGGGCCGAGAACTGGTGCTGGTGGCGGCCGACTTGTCCGCCCGCCGCGACCGGGGCCTGATGGCCGGAAGCCTCAAGGAATTGGGGAAGGTCCATGCGGCGGGTTCCCCGGCGCTTGCAGCGGATGAAAAGGTCGTGGCACGCATGCGGAAGCTGGGGCTGCGGCTGGAGGCCCTGGAGACGCGCCTGAGCGATGTTGCCGTCCTCCCCGGAGCCAATCCGGGGGAGGCGGCCATCGAGGCCACCAGCGTTCAGGGAGGCTATCGCTATGTGGACAGCGAGGGAGCCGTCATCGTGAGTGCCAGGGAATCCGAACGCCAGAGGGTCCGCATGGTCCTGCGGCACCTGGATGGCGCATGGCGCATGTGGCAGGTATCGCCGGTCCGGTGAGGCGCGGGGGCCGGTGTGGGCCGAGTTCACGGCGCCCACACCGGCAGTCCGGCAGCTTAGTTCAGGTGGGCGTCAAGGGTGATGGAAGGGACGGCCGCCAGTGCGGCGGAGACCGGGCAGCCCTCCTTGGCGGCGTTTGCGTGCTTCTGGAATTCCGCGGCATCGATGCCCGGGATCGTGGCGCTCAGCGACAGCCGGATGCCGCTGATCTTGGCTCCGTCGCTGGTGTCGAAGTCGACCTCTGCCGAGGTTTCCAGCTTCTCGGCGACGTGTCCTGCCTGCTTGAGGATATTGCTCAGTGCCATCGAGAAGCACGATGCATGGGCCGCGGCGATCAATTCCTCCGGGCTGGTCTTGCCCTCGGACGCCTCGGTGCGGGCACGCCAGGTGACGGGGAACGTGCCGATGCCCGAGGTCTCGAACGTGGTTTCCCCCGACCCGGAAGCCAGGTCCCCGGTCCAAACGGTGCTTGCGCTTCTGGTGGTGACTGCCATGGTGACAACTCCTTGAATCTGCAACGGGATGGAGGCGAACGCCTCCACGGCCATCCTATGGCCCGGGGCAACCGAACCAAAGGACCTGGTTAAACGGCGAAGCGGCGTGCCACCGGGAATCCCGATGGCACGCCGCCCCTGTCCACCTGTGCCTTGCCGGAGCAGGCGGTGCGCCGGTGGCTAGACCCAGAGGGTCGCCACGGCGATGGCGATCAACGCGGTGCCGCCGGTGCCGTGGGCCAGGCCGGTCGGAACCTCGAGGCCGTTCTTGATCTTGCGGCGGCCCAGAAGGGCTGCGACGAAGACGCCGATGGCCAGCAGGAGCTTGACGGCGATCTTGGCGTGGTTGACCGGCCCGTCACCCATTTCGGCCAGGCCGACCAGCAACAGGCCGGTTACCAGCTGGGCGATGGCGCCATACCATTGCCAGACGTTCACCGTCGGGGTCTTGAATGTTGCGAGCCAGCCGCCAACGAGCGCCGCCGCACCCAGGACGTGCAGGAATACGAGGAATGCATGCAAAAAGGTCATGCCAGCCAGCCTAATGGAAACTGCACACCGCACAGAATCCGGCCGTCCGAAGGTGGTCGACGACATAGCAAAGGGGACGGCCGCCGCGTTCAGCGGTGACCGTCCCCTTCAGTGGCTAACCGGGGTTAGAGGCCCAGGTCGGCTTCGAATGCGCCTTCTTCAAGGCGTGCCTTCAGCGTCTGCAGGAAGCGTCCCGCATCGGCGCCGTCGACCAAGCGGTGGTCGTAGGTCAGCGACAGGTACATCATGTGGCGGATGGCGATGGTGTCGTCGCCGTCGACGCCGGACACGACGACAGCGCGCTTCACGATGGAACCGGTGCCCAGGATGGCAACCTGCGGCTGGTTGATGATCGGGGTGTCGAAGAGCGCACCGACCGAACCGATGTTCGTGATCGAGAACGTTCCGCCGGAGAGTTCGTCCGGACCGATCTTGTTGTCGCGGGTGCGCTTTGCCACGTCGGCGATCTTGCCGGCCAGGCCGGCAAGGTTCAGGTCGCCGGCGTTGGAGATGACCGGAACCAGGAGGCCCTTGTCGGTGTCAACCGCAATCGCCAGGTGCTCGGCGTTGTGGTAGGTGATCTCCTGCTTGGACTCGTCGTACTCGGCGTTCAGCTTCGGGTGCTGCTTCAGCGCCTCGGCCACGGCCTTGGCGATGAACGGCAGGAAGGTGAGCTTGGAGCCGTTGACGGCCGCGAACTCGTTCTTGGCGGCATTGCGCAGCTTGGCGACACGGGTCATGTCGACCTCGTGGACCTGGGTCAGCTGGGTGGAGATTTCCAGCGACTCGCGCATGCGGCGGGCAATGACCTGGCGGATGCGCGGTGCCTTGGCGACGGTGCCGCGCAGCGAGGAGGCCACGACGGGTGCCGCTGCCTTGGCTGCCGGTGCCGCGGCAGGAGCCGTGGAGGTGGCGGCGGCCGGAGCGGTCGTTGCGGCGGCGGCCGCGTCGATGACGTCCTGCTTGCGGATGCGTCCACCGACACCGGTGCCGGTGACGGTCGCCAGGTCGACGTTGTTCTGGTTGGCCAGGCGGCGAACCAGCGGGGTCACGTAGCCGTCGTTGCCGGCGGCCGGAGCAGCGGCCGGGGCGGCGGCAGGGGCAGCCGGGGCGGCGGCAGGTGCTGCAGCGGGGGCTGCCGGGGCCGGAGCGGGCTCGGCGGTGGGAGCCGGAGCTGCTGCGGGAGCTGCCGGGGCCGGAGCGGGCTCGGCGGCGGGGGCCGGTGCGGCCTCGGCCGGGGCTGCGGGTGCTGCTGCACCCGCGGCGCCGACGATCGCCAGGACGGCGCCGACCTCAACGGTTTCGTCTTCCGGAACGCGGATCTCCAACAGGGTGCCGGCGACCGGGGACGGAACCTCGGTGTCGACCTTGTCGGTGGAAACCTCGAGCAGCGGCTCGTCAACGGCGACCTCTTCGCCGACGGCCTTGAGCCAGCGGGTGACGGTGCCTTCGGTGACGGACTCGCCCAGTGCCGGGAGGGTGATCTCGGTGCCCGATGCGGCTTCCGCCGGTGCGGCGGGAGCGGCCGGTGCGGCGGCGGGTGCCGGTGCCTCCGGTGCAGCTGCGGCCGGGGCCTCGGCCGGTGCGGCAGGTGCCTCTGCGGCCGGGGCAGCTTCGGCGGGTGCCGAGCCGGAGCCCGAGCCATCACCGATGCGAACCAATGCGGCTCCAACTTCGGCGGTCTCGTCCTCGGCCACGAGGATTTCCTCGATGACGCCGGCGACCGGCGAGGGGATTTCGGTGTCAACCTTGTCGGTCGAGACCTCCAGCAACGGCTCGTCGACCTCGACGCGGTCGCCGACCTGCTTGAGCCAGCGCGTAACGGTGCCTTCGGTGACGCTTTCACCCAGGGCGGGCAAGTTCACGGTTTCAGACATCTTGTTCCCGTTCTCCTAAAAATCTAAAAAATTTGTGTGCGAGAGATCCGCGGTTTCCCGCACATCCCGTGGGAGGTCAGTGCCTCCGAGCTTAGTGCACCGGGCATGCGTTCCGCGGGGGAACGCATGCCCGGTGAAGCAAATGTGACTAACCGTGCAGTGGCTTGCCGGCCAGGGCCATGGCGGCCTCGCCGAGCGATTCGTTCTGCGTCGGGTGTGCGTGGATGAGCTGCGCAACATCCTCCGGGTAGGCTTCCCAGTTCACGATGAGCTGTGCCTCGCCGATCTGCTCGCCGATGCGACCGCCGATGCCGTGAACGCCCACGATGGGGCCGTTCTTCACGCGCACCATCTTGATCAGGCCGGAAGTGCCCAGGATCGAGGACTTGCCGTTGCCGGCCAGGTTGTACTCGGTGGTTTCGATCTGGTCGTCGCCGAACTTCTTCTTCGCGGCCGGCTCGGAGTATCCGACCGAAGCGATTTCCGGCTCGCAGAAGGTGACCTTCGGGATGTTGATGTCCTCGACGACCACCGGGTTCAGGCCGGCGATTTCCTCGGCGACGAAGATGCCGTGCTGGTAGCCGCGGTGGGCCAGCTGCACGCCCGGGACGATGTCGCCGATCGCGTAGATGTTGCCCACGCCGGTGTGGCAGCGCTCGTTGATGAGCACGAAGCCGCGGTCCATCGGAATGTTCTGCTCTTCGTAGCCCAGGCCCTCGGTGACCGGGCCGCGGCCCACGGCCACGAGGACGATCTCCGCTTCGAGGGTCTTGCCGTCGGCCAGGGAGACCTTGACGCCGTTGGCGTCCTGCTCGACCTTTTCGAAGAAGACGCCGGTGTTGAACTTGATGCCGCGCTTCTTGAAGGCGCGCTCCAGGTTCTTGATGATCGCCGGATCCTCGTTCGGGACCAGCGACGGCAGGCCCTCAACGATGGTGACGTCTACGCCGAAGGACTTCCACACGGAAGCGAACTCGACGCCGATGACGCCGCCGCCGAGCACGATGGCGCTCTTGGGCAGGGTGTCCATGTTCAGTGCCTCGGTGCTGGTCAGCACGCGGCCGCCGATTTCGATGCCCATGGTCTTGGAGGTGGAACCGGTGGCGAGGATGATGTTCTTGCCCTTGTACGCCACGCCGTCAACGTCGATGGTGTCCTGGGAGACCAGGCGGCCGTTACCTTCGATAACGGTCACCTTCTTCATCTTCAGCAGACCCGTCAGGCCCTTGTGCTTGCCGGCGACAATGCCGTCCTTGTAGCTGCGCACTGCACCCAGGTCGATGGAATCGAGGGTGGTGTTGATGCCGTACTTCGCGCCTTCGCGAGCGTTCTCGGCCAATTCGGCGGAGTGCAGGTACGCCTTGGTGGGGATGCAACCGGTGTGCAGGCAGGTGCCACCGAGCTTGGCCTTTTCAATCAAGCCAACGGTGAACCCCAGCTGGACGGCGCGCAATGCTGCCGAGTAGCCGGCGGAACCGCCACCGAGAATGAGGATGTCGAATTCTTGCGTTGCTGCCGATTCGGCCACGTGAACGCTCCCTCGTTATGAGTTGTGGCCGACGTCGTGGTCGACCAGGGGTCTGTTTGGGTGTACCTGCGCGCCCGGTTCAACGGGCGCGAAAATACGGTCATGCTAGTGATCTATCAGGTTTACCTTAGCCCCCCGAAACGCGCTCGGCCACATACGGTGAGGCAGATTGCGCGTACCTGTGACCGGTCGCACAGCGGCGGCGGCGATTCGGCGCGCCCGAGGGGGCGCCGCCGCCGCGCTTGCGTGCATTTCTACTACGGAGAGTAGAAAAGATCGGGTCCGGGGACTGTGCCCGCAGGCCTACTTCGCGGAGGCCATTTCCTCCGCCAGCGCCACCAGGGTGCGCACCGAGGATCCGGTGCCGTTCTTGTGGGTGTAGCCGTACGGGGCCTGCTCGTTGAAGGCCGGGCCGGCAATGTCCAGGTGCGCCCAGGGGATCTTGGCCCCGTTGGCCTCGCCCACGAACTCGTTGAGGAACACCGCGGCGGTCATCATCCCGCCCATGCGCTCACCGATGTTGGCCAGGTCGGCGACCTGCGAATCGATGGTGGGGCGCAGTTCCTCGGGCATCGGCATGGCCCAGGCGGCCTCGCCCGCCTTGCCGGCGGCGGCGACCACGGCGTTGCGCAGCGCCTCGTCGCCCATGACTCCGGCGGTGCGCAGGCCCAGGGCGACCATTTGGGCACCGGTCAGCGTGGCCACGTCGATCAGGGCGTCGGGCTTTTCTGCGCTGGCCGCCACGAGTCCGTCGGCCATCACCAGGCGGCCCTCGGCGTCGGTGTTCAGCACCTCGACGGTCTTGCCGCCGAACATGGTGATGACGTCGCCCGGGCGCGTGGAGGCGCCGCCGGGCATGTTCTCGGCCAGGCAGAGCCAGCCGGTGACGGTGATCGGCAGGTTGAGTTCGGCGATTGCAACAATGGCCTGGAAGATGGTGGCGGCCCCGGCCATGTCGCACTTCATGGCGTGCATGCCGGCGGCCGGCTTGATGGAGATGCCGCCGGTGTCAAAGGTGATGCCCTTGCCCACCAGCGCCAGGTGCCGGGTTGCCTTGGCCGGCGCGTACTGCACCTTGACCATGCGCGGCTTGCGATCGGACCCGCCGCCGACGCCCATCAGGCCGCCGTAGCCGTCCTTCTCCAGCTTCTTCTCGTCGAGGATCGTGACCTTCAGCGGCAGTCCCTTGGTCGAGTCCTTGACTTCCTGCGCGAAGGACGCCGGGTAGAGCACGTTGGGCGCGACGTTGACCAGGTCGCGGGTGGCGCGGACGGCGCGGCCCAGGATAGCCGCACGCTTCAGCGCCGCCGGCAGGCCCGGATCCGCGGAGGCCGCCGTGGCAATGACGGCCTCGGTCAGCGGGAGCTTGGTGGCCGGGGTGGAGCGGTGGCTGTTGAAGTGGTAGGCGCCCAGGGCGACCCCCTCGGCCACCGCGGCGGCCTGCTCGAGGGTGGCCGCCGGCAGGGCGAAGACCACGGTGGAGAGCCCGGCAAGCTGGCGCGCGGCCGAGCCCGCGGTGCGGCGCAGCGCCTCCGCGCTCAGCGTGGATTCCTCGAATGACCCCAGGCCGGCGAGGGCCAGGACCAGGGCCTTGGTTTCGGCGGGGGCCGGCATGCGGACGAGTTCGTCGGCGGCGCCGGTGACGTTCAGGCCGGACAGGGAACCCTGGAGGGCTTCGGTGACCTTGGCGCTGAAGGGCGAGGCCACCAGGACGGGACCATCGGTGCCCTTGACGACACCGAGAACCAGTGCGTCCGCGCCGATGCGCTTGATGTCGGTCGAAACGGCGGTCAGCTTGAGATCGATGGAGTTGATCACGGAACGATTCCTCTTCATTGGTTTCTGTGCATGCACGTCAGATGCGCATGCATCGAAGGGGCCGGGATGGCGGCCGCGTCCCGGGGTCGCCGGGACGCAAAAGCCGATTGGCCTTTACCGATCGTATCGTTGAGACCGATCCCACAGCGCATTCGCCTGGCAAGCGGCCTAGAATTGGTTGCGGGCCACGGGAAGAAAACGCCTGCCATTGGGGTTGACCCCAGTAGTACGCGACCGAACGAATCCCGATTGGGATCATCCGGCCCGCACCCGTTCCATGGTTTCCCCGCAGTTGGCGTTGCCCCGATCCGGCCCCGCCCGGGGGACCGGTGGCCACCTTGAGTCAAACCCAGGGCGCAGGTGGTGGCCGGTGAAACCCAGCGACGCAACCCGAAAGGAGCAGCGGCAATGCTTGACCACAATTCCCTGATCAGGTTCGAAGACCTCGACCTGGATGCACTCGACCTTCAGGGCCTTGACCTGCTCGTCGGCCTTCGCGGCCACGCCGATGCCGGCCATGCGCTGTCCCAAGTGCGCACCGAGCTGCTGGATGCGCTGGATCCTCAGCTCATCGCCTCGTTCGATACGGACCAGCTCGTCAACTATCGCGAACGGCGCCCCCAGATTTCCTTCCTCGGCGACCACTTCGCCGCGTATCAGGCCCCGCGCCTTGAGCTTTACCGGCTCACCGACGGGCTGGAGCGCAACTTCCTCTTCCTGACCGGGACCGAGCCGGACCTGGCCTGGGAACGGGTCACCGCCGCGGTCATCGCGCTGGTCGATGCCTTCAACGTGCGACTGACCGTCTCCTTTGACGCCGTGCCGATGCCGGTTCCGCACACGCGCCCGCTGGGTGTCACTGCACACGGCAACCGCAAGGACCTGATCGACGGGATCTCCACCTGGACCCCCACGGCGGAGTTGCCGGCGAGCCTGGCCAGCCTCATCGAGGTCCGCCTGGTCGAGGCCGGCAGGGACGCGGTGGGCTACTCCATCCACGTGCCCCACTACCTCTCCGAGGCCGAGTACCCCCAGGTTGCCGTGGGCGTCCTGGAATACGTCGGTGCCGCCATGGAACTGGGCCTGCCCACCGACCGCCTGCGCGAGGCCGGGCGCAACCTCGAATCGCAGATCGCCGAACAGGTTGCCGCCACCCCCGACGTCGCCCGGATGGTGGAAAACTTCGAGGAACGCTTTGACCAGCACGTCCCCGATGTCGAGCGTCGCTCGTTGCTGGTCACGCCCGATGCGGAGGTCCCCGACGGCGACGAACTCGCCCTGGCCGTCGAGGCGTTCCTCTCCGGCTTCCCCGAGCAGGGTGGCACGGCCGCCAAGGATTCCTAGTGACCAAGGCCGAACACCTGGACTCCGCCCGCTCGTGGGTGGTGTGGATTGTCAGCATTACGGCCTACCTCATCGCGGTGACCCAGCGGACCAGCTTCGGCGTGGCCGGCCTGGAGGCCACCGACAGGTTTGACGCCTCCGCCTCGATCCTTGCGACGTTCTCCGTGGTGCAGCTGGTTGTCTATGCGGGCTTGCAGATTCCTGTCGGCATCCTGGTGGACAGGTGGGGGCCGCGGGCCATGATCACCGGCGGCGCGGCATTGATGATGGTCGGCCAGCTGCTGCTTGCCATGGCCGATTCGGTCGGTGCAGGCCTGGTCGGGCGGTTCTTCGTCGGCGCGGGCGATGCGATGACCTTTGTCTCGGTCATCCGGCTGCTGCCGATCTGGTTTTCCGGTTACCGCATCCCGATGCTCACCCAGGCCACCGGGATGGTGGGCCAACTGGGCCAGCTGCTCTCGCTGATCCCGTTCGTTGCCCTGCTGCACCTGTGGAGCTGGACTCCGGCGTTCCTTTCCCTGGCGGCGCTGTCGGTGCTCGGATTTGCCCTTGCCCTGGTGCTGATCAGCAACGGCCCGCGCAGCAGCGAGGCACCGCGGGCACCGGCCCGGGCCAGGGTGCTGCTTTCCAACGCCTGGCGGGAACCGGGGACCAGGCTCGGTTTCTGGACGCACTTCACCACCCAGTTCACCACCAACGTCTTCCTGCTGACCTGGGGGTATCCTTTCCTGGTTTCCGGCCAGGGAGTCAGCCCGGCCACCGCTTCGGGGCTGCTCTCCATCTTCGTGGTCGTCGCCCTGGTCGCCGGACCCGTCCTCGGTGCGGCGGTGGCGCGGCATCCGCAACGGCGCTCGGCGATTGCGTTCAACGTCATCGGGGCGATCGCCCTGAGCTGGATCGTCGTGCTGCTCTGGCCCGGGCAGGCACCAATGTGGCTGCTGGTGGTCCTGATCGTGTCCGTTGCGCTGGGCGGCCCGGCTTCCATGATCGCGTTTGACTTCGCCCGCACCTTCAACCCGCCACATGTCATCGGCACCGCCACCGGCATCGTGAATGTCGGCGGGTTCCTGGCCGCACTGGTCACCGTGTACGTCGTGGGCTGGCTGCTTGACCTCCAGCAGAAGGCGGCGGGACCCGGCGCCGAACTGTACTCCCTTGACGCGTTCCGGTGGGCACTGTCCTTCCAGTTCGTCGTGATCCTCGGTGGCGTGGTCGGCATGATCCTCACCCGCAACAAGGCGCGCCGCGGCATGGCGTTGCGGGGCGAGTACCCGCCGCGTTCGGCCCGGGAGATGTCCAGGCGCACCGAAATCGAGTAGCGCCGGCCGCTGCCGCGCATCTGGCCGCAGCCGGGAACGCGACTGCTCCGCACACGCCGCAGGACGCCGGGCCGGCCCCGGTCGGCGGTATCCACATGAAACCAGGGTCGCCTCCCGCCGCCCTTGGGCCGGGCGCAGCATGGGGTGCATGACTACTACACCCTCAGCGTCTAACTTTTCCTTGGCCAGCCCCGAAGAGGTGCTGGCCTACATTCCCCACGCCTTGGGGTTCTACCCCCGCAATGCAGTGGTGCTGCTGATCATGCAGGGCTCGTGCCTGGCTGCCACGCTGCGGGTTGACCTGCCGCGAACGGAATGCAGCAGCGCGACGGCGGCCCAATGGGCCGAACAGCTGGTTCAGCTGGTGCACAAGGTACCGGACGCAACCGCCGTCTTTGCCGCCGTTTACACCGGGCAGGTCCCCGGCGGGAGCCACGATTCCCTGCCCAAGCACGAACTCGTCGAGCGGCTGGCCCCCGAGCTCGTGCACTCGGGAATCCAGGTCCGGGACGCCTGGTATGTGGGTGCCAACCGCTGGCACAGCTACTTCTGCCTCAGCGAGAACTGCTGTCCCAGTGAGGGATTCGACCTGCCTGACCTCGCGCTGACGGAGACCCACCTGCGGATGGTTGTCGCCGGATCGGCACCCGAGGAACAAATCTGGGACGGCGGCGGCGTTGCCGAATGGGGCAACAAGTCCGCGGTCAGGATGAACCAGGAAATCCTGGCCCGGGAACTGTCCGGATCCGTCCCGCGGGAGTCGTTGGTCAAGGACTGGGCCGGGCTGCTGGATGCGGATCCGGCCGTCGCCGAACGCCGGCTGCGGGCCGACGACGTATTGTGCGCTTCGCTCCTGCTCTCGCTCAGCGACCGCATGATTCGCGACATCCTTCCCTACCTGGCCGGCCGCGGAACCCTGCGCGCGTTCGAGGCGTTGAAAGAGGTCTCTCGCGCCTCCGACTTCGGGCGGGCATCGCAGGACTTCTCCGACTTCCTGCTGGGAACGGCGCCATGCACCCCCGACTGGGACAGGATTGAGCGCCTGTGGTTCCTTTGCCGCGACCTGCTCGGCGTTGCGGAAGGGGAGGAGGCCTGCGCGCTCCTGTGCCTGCTGGGCTGGGTGAACTGGGCCAAGGGAAAGGGGAGCTCCGCGCTAAGGCTCTTTGGGTCGGCGCTGAAAAACGATCCGGAATACCGGCTCGCACAGCTCATGGGCAAATTGGTGGAATCGGGCGAAATGCCATCGTGGGTGGCGGATCCGGCACGCGCATGGCGGCTCCGGCTGGAAGGACGGCTCAGTGCCTGAGCCCGGCGGGGAACCCCGTGGCAGATAATTCGTCGGATCACGTTCCCGATGAATCTCCGTGACACTGAAACGTGAGACACTGTTAACCAACAGACCCGGTTGGGTTCGTGTTCCATGGCTATCAAGCCGGCACCATCGAGTTGGTTCGATGGGAACAAATGGCGGGAAAAAGGCGTTCAACTAATTGGACCCTGGATCCCGACTCGCCGTTATTCGGCGGGACGCGGACTTGACAGGGTCATAGTGGTGTTACCGGTAGGTGGCATCGCGGACGAACCGTGAGAAAGGTATTTCGTGTCTTCTGAGACGACCACCAATGGCCAGGCAGCGGATGCTGCCGCCGATCCGCAGGATGCAACTACGGATAAGGCAGCTGCCGTGCCGGCTGCCGCAAAGGCCGCCACCGCGAAGAAGCCTGCTGCGAAGCGCGCTCCTGCAAAGTCCCGTGCCAAGGCCGATGAGGACGTAGAGTCCGAAGAAGCTGAAACCGACGCCGACGATGCCGACGAGACCCCCAAGGCACCCGCGGTAGACGAGAACTCCAAGGGCTTTGTCCTGACCGCAGACGAAGACGACGCCCCGCAGCAGCAGGTCATGGTCGCCGGCGCCACCGCCGACCCGGTCAAGGACTACCTAAAGCAGATCGGCAAGGTCGCCCTGCTGAACGCCGAGCAGGAAGTCGATCTGGCCCTGCGCATCGAGGCCGGCCTTTTCGCCCACGAGAAGCTCGCCGCCGACGAAGGCAAGATGGACAAGCGCCTGCGCTGGGACTACGAGCAGATCGTCCACGACGGCAAGATCGCCAAGAACCACCTGCTCGAGGCCAACCTCCGCCTCGTGGTGTCGCTGGCCAAGCGCTACACCGGTCGCGGCATGCTCTTCCTGGACCTGATCCAGGAAGGCAACCTGGGCCTGATCCGTGCAGTCGAGAAGTTCGACTACACCAAGGGCTTCAAGTTCTCCACCTATGCCACCTGGTGGATCCGCCAGGCGATCACCCGCGCGATGGCCGACCAGGCCCGCACCATCCGCATCCCGGTGCACATGGTCGAGGTCATCAACAAGCTGGCCCGCGTGCAGCGCCAGATGCTCCAGGACCTGGGCCGCGAACCCACCCCGGAGGAGCTCGCCAAGGAACTGGACATGACCCCCGAAAAGGTCGTCGAGGTCCAGAAGTACGGCCGCGAGCCGATCTCCCTGCACACCCCGCTGGGTGAAGACGGCGACTCCGAATTCGGTGACCTCATCGAGGACTCCGAGGCCGTTGTCCCCGCCGACGCGGTGTCCTTCACCTTGCTGCAGGAACAGCTGCACTCGGTGCTTGACACGCTCTCCGAGCGCGAAGCCGGCGTCGTGGCCATGCGCTTCGGCCTGACCGACGGCCAGCCCAAGACCCTTGACGAAATCGGCAAGGTCTACGGTGTCACCCGTGAACGCATCCGCCAGATCGAGTCCAAGACGATGTCCAAGCTTCGTCACCCCTCCCGTTCCCAGGTCCTGCGCGACTACCTGGACTAGGAGTTCGGCCCGAGGGCCCGATGCAGGTGCCGGTGTTTTCCCCAGCAAGTCCGCGGGGGGACACCGGCACCTTGCGTTTAAGCCGTGAGTCTCCAGTTCGCGTTGAGTGTTCACCAAACGACAGCGGGACCCCGGCTTGTTGCCGGGGTCCCGCTCGTCAGTCAGCTCAGCAAGAGGCTGGCGACCGTATTAGTCCTCGTCGTCGTAAACAGGCTTCTCGTAGAGACGCGCTGTTTCGTCTTGCCATTCGTTGGTCAAGGGGCGCAGCTTTTCCTCTACCGCGCGAGCGTGGTGTCCGCAGAAGAATAGCTCACCACCGGAGGTCTCCAATACCGCACGCACAAAAGCCTGTGCACCGCACCGGTCGCAACGATCAAGGGCATTCAGCTCTCGGGTTACTGCGGTCGTTGTCATGATGACCTCCTTCATTCGATGTGTATCCAATACAACCAGCAACACGGCATTTTTCTTCTTGAAAGTTCGCTCTTTCGCTGACCGCGTAGCCCATCCGGGGGTGAGCTGCCGCTCACTGGCGGCACGCATCAGCGAAATGGCGGGGCCAGAGACTATTGTGGTTAGCGTCGTTCCGACGTTTTTGAGGAGTTCTATCACCGTGGCCAAAAGCACTGACTACAACGCCCGACACCTATCCGTCCTGGAAGGGCTCGAGGCGGTACGCAAACGTCCGGGCATGTACATCGGTTCCACCGATTCGCGCGGACTCATGCACTGCCTGTGGGAGATCATCGACAACTCCGTCGATGAGGCGCTGGCGGGCCACGGACAATCCATCAAGGTCAGCCTGCACCCGGATGGTTCGGTGGAGATCCACGACGACGGTCGCGGGATCCCGGTGGACATCGAACCCAAGACCGGGCTCTCCGGCGTCGAGGTCGTCTTCACCAAGCTCCATGCCGGCGGCAAGTTCGGCGGCGGCTCGTACACCGCCTCGGGCGGCCTGCACGGCGTGGGCGCCTCCGTGGTCAACGCGCTGTCTTCCCGGCTCGATGTCGAGGTGGACCGCGGCGGCAAGACCTATGGGATGCAGTTCCGCCGCGGCGAGCCCGGACGCTTCGCCGACGCGGGCAAGCCCAAGCCGGATTCCAATTTCGAGCCGTTCTCCACCGCCTCGGTGCTCGACGTGGTGGGGAAGGCCAAGCGCGGCGTGACCGGAACCCGCGTGCGTTACTGGGCCGACCGACAGATTTTCACGCCCGACGCCAAGTTCTCCTACACCGAACTGCAGGCACGCGCCCGCCAGACCTCGTTCCTGGTGCCGGGCCTGAAGATCACGCTGCGCGACGAGCGCGGCCTGGCCGGCACGCTGGGCGAGGACGGCCCCTACGAGGAGGTCTTCCACCACGATGGCGGGATTTCCGAGTTCGTGGAATACCTGGCCAACGACGCGGCGGTCACCGACATCTGGCGTTTCCACGGCTCGGGGACCTTCAAGGAATCGGTGCCGGTCATCGATGACTCCGGACACAGCCGGATCACCGAAGTCGAACGCACCTGCGAGGTGGACATCGCCCTGCGCTGGGGGATCGGATACGAGACCAACCTGCGCTCCTTCGTCAACATCATCTCCACCCCCAAGGGCGGAACACACCAGACCGGCTTCGAACAGGCCCTGCTCAAGACCTTCCGCAAGGTCATTGAGGCCAACGCCCGCAAGCTCAAGGCGGGGAACGACAAGATCGAGAAGGACGACGTCGGCGCCGGGCTGACCGCCGTCCTGACGGTGCGGCTGGCCGAGCCGCAGTTCGAGGGGCAGACCAAGGAAATCCTCGGCACCTCGGCGGTGCGCCTGATCGTTGCCAAGGTGGTCGAGAAAAGCCTCACGGACAAGCTGAACTCCACGGCCAAGGGCGACAAGACCCAAGCGGCGATGCTGCTGGAGAAGGTCGTCAGCGAGATGAAGTCGCGCATTTCCGCGCGCGTCCACAAGGAGACCCAGCGCCGCAAGAACGCGCTGGAAACCTCCTCGCTACCAACCAAGCTGGCCGATTGCCGCAGCACCGACACCGAGAAGACCGAACTGTTCATCGTCGAGGGTGACAGCGCCCTGGGGACCGCCCGCCTGGCGCGGTCCTCGGACTTCCAAGCGCTGCTGCCGATCCGCGGCAAGATCCTCAACGTGCAAAAGGCCTCGGTTGCCGACATGCTCTCCAACGCCGAATGCGCCGCCTTGATCCAGGTGGTCGGCGCCGGATCGGGGCGCAGCTTCGACATCTCCGCGGCCCGCTACGGCAAGGTCGTGCTGATGACCGACGCCGACGTCGACGGCGCGCACATCCGCACGCTGCTGCTGACGCTGTTTTTCCGCTACATGCGCCCCATGGTGGAGGCCGGACGGGTCTATGCGGCGGTGCCGCCCCTGCACCGGGTCGAGGTCATCAACCACGGGGCCAAGGACAACGAAATGGTGTACACATACTCGGAAAACGAGCTCCACGAGGTGCTGGCCGCCCTGGAAAAGGCCGGCAAGCACTACAAGGAACCCATCCAGCGCTACAAGGGCCTGGGCGAGATGGACGCGGACCAGTTGGCCGAAACCACCATGGATCCGCGCCACCGCACGCTGCGCCGGGTGGGATTGGAGCACGCCGAATCGGCCGAGCGGGTCTTTGACCTGCTGATGGGTTCGGATGTTGCACCGCGCAAGGAATTCATCATCTCCGGGGCCGAGCGCCTCGAACGCGACCGGATCGACGCGTAGCGGGAAAACGACATGGCCGGCGGGTGCACCCTAAGGATATTGAATTCCGGGGGCATCTGCCGGCCATTGGCGTGTCCGGCGACGGCCGGCGCTGAGCGCACGAGGGACCTCGGCAGGATTAGCTGAAAAGCCCCGGTGCCACCAACATGGTGGTCGGCAACGCCAGAAGGAGCAGCGCGGCCGTGAGAACCAGGGTGCGCATCGTGGCGGAGAGCGGCATCTCGGGGGTCAGCAGCCGCCGCAGGCGATGCGATGAAAGCTCTTCGGTCGGTGCTCCGCCGGTCCCCGCGCCGGGCAGGACAGCATTCTCCCGCTCCGACGGTTCCCCCAGGGCGCCGGTGGCGACAGTCAAGAGGGCACGCAGCAAAACCGGGGCAGTGACGACGCGCAGGGCAGCGTCGTCGGCAAGCATCTCCACCAGTTCCTGGACCGCAGCCAGCGAGTGCTTCGCGGTGGGCAGCCAGGGCAGGGCGTCATTCCAAGAGGTAAAGGCCAGCAACAGCAGGTCGTGGCGTTGCTCAAGGTGCGCCTTTTCGTGGGCAAGAACCGCCCGAAGTTCATCCTCGTTCAACCGTTGGACCAGGCCGCGCGAAAGAACCGTGACGGAACCGGTGAAGCTCGGCAGGCAATAGGCAATGGGGGTTTCGTGGTCCAACACCAAGGTGCCGGGATTGGCGGTGGATTTCTCGCTGAGCAGCGAAAGGATGTGCCGGTGTCGTGCCCGCTGGCGGGTAATGCGCCAGGCGGCCCTGATCAAGGTGAGGACCAGATGGAAACCCAGCAGCGCCGCGGTGCTCAAGGCAAAGACGTGGATGGTTCCCGGGGACCGGACGTCTGGATCACCGAGGACAAGCCTCAGCCCTCCGTGCAGGGCTCCCAGAAGGGAATCTCCCAATGGTTCGAGGCCCCAAAAAAGCATCGCACCAATCATGGACAGGCCGCCGGCCAATGCTATGGCCTGCCAAACAACCATCGCGACGAAGGGGGATCGGGCCGTCCAGCGGGCGCGCGAGAGTGCGACGGGTATGGGCCATGCCAGAAGAATGGCCAGCCCCGCCAGGAGATAGGACGTCAGCAGCACGTTTGGTGACCGTGCCGATCGTCGCTAGGCGTTACGTGGTGTATCGAGGAGCAGGCGCAAGGACTGTGCTTCCTCGGCGGAAATGCCGCCGATGAAGCGAGCCAACACGGCTTCGCGATCCAGCACGGTACCCAGGGCTTCGTTCATCAAGGACACGGTGTGGTCCTCACGGCTTGTCACCGACGTGTAGCGGTGCGGGCGGATGTCGCGTTCGCGCGCCACCAGGCCCTTCTTCTCCAGCCGCGCCAGCACCGTCAGGACGGTGGTCACGGCAAGTTCCTTGCCCTCGACGTCGCCGGGTGCTGCAAGTTGGTCGCGAAGTTCATTGGCCGTGAGCGGGGATTCGGCATCCCAAAGGAGTTCCATTACTGCGCGTTCAAGGTCGCCAAGAGTGGCCAATCTCATTTCCTAACAAAGTGTTCCAAGACCCGTGCAGCTAACGCAGGGGCCAACGGTCCGCGTCGTGGACGCTTCCCGTTGGCACCAGTTTACCGCGCCGGGGCCAAATGTTCTACAGTGAGTAGAAAGGAGTTCTACGAATCGTAGAACTTGGGGCGCGGGTCCGCCTCGACGCCGCGAATTTCTGCACTGAAGGGCTTGGCATGGATGTACTTGAAATTGCCAGATGGCAATTTGGTATCACGACCGTTTATCACTTCCTGATGGTTCCCCTGACGATCGGCCTGGGTCTCACCGTTGCGGTCATGCAGACCGCGTGGCACCGCACCGGCAAGGAGGAATTCCTGCGCATGACGAAGTTCTGGGGAAAGCTCTTCCTCATCAACTTCATCATGGGCGTGGCCACCGGCATCGTCCAGGAATTCCAGTTCGGCATGGCCTGGAGCGAATACAGCCGCTTCGTCGGCGACGTCTTCGGCGCACCCCTGGCCATGGAAGCGCTGCTGGCCTTCTTCCTGGAATCCGTGCTTCTTGGGTTGTGGATCTTCGGCTGGGACCGGCTGCCCAAACGCATCCACCTGGCCACCATCTGGATTGCCTCGCTGGCCAGCATCTTCTCGGCCTACTTCATCCTGGTGGCCAACTCCTGGATGCAGCACCCCGTGGGCACCGAAATCGTCGACGGCCGAGCCACGATGGTCGATGCCTGGGCGGTCTTTACCAACAACACCGCCCTGGTCACCTTCCCGCACACCATCTTCGGGGCCTTCGCCGTGGCCGGCGGGTTCCTGTTGGGCATCTCCTGGTTCCACCTCTACAAGCGCCGCCAGGCGGGAATCGACACGGTGGACGCCGCGGGCAAGGTCATCGTCGGGGAATCAGGCACGCTGGGGAAAAACCGCGACAAGGTCGATTACCAGGTCTGGATCAAGTCCCTGCGCATCGGCGCCGCCGTTGCGATGGTTTCCTTCATGGGGGTTGCCCTGTCCGGCCACGCCCAGGCCCAGTTGATGATCCAACAGCAGCCCATGAAGATGGCGGCGGCAGAGGCGGCATGCCACGACGGGACGGGATTCTCGCTCCTGTCCGTCAGCGACCTGCGGGGCGGCGGGGCAACGACCTGCGACAACGTCGTCGGAGTCTTCGAAATCCCGGGGCTGCTTTCATTCCTCGCCCACGACAACTTCACGACCGAAGTCAAGGGCGTAAACACACTCCTGCCCGAGTACCAGGAAAAGTACGGCACCCACCTCCCGGATGACCCGATGTACGGGGAACGCGCCGGAAGCGAAATCAACTACTTGCCGGTCATGGAGGTCACCTACTGGGGCTTCCGCCTGATGATCACCCTGGGCGGGCTCTCGGCGGTTGCCGCCGCCGTGGCCCTGTGGCTGACCCGCAAGGGAACCGTTCCGCACAGCAAGTGGATCTCCCGGCTGGCCGTCCTCGGAATTCTGGCCCCACTGGGCGGGAATTCCGCCGGATGGATCTTCACCGAAATGGGTCGCCAGCCATTCGTCGTGGCCCCCAATCCCAGCTTTCAAGGCATCGACCAGGTGTTCATGTACACCGCCGCCGCTGTCTCCCCGGGGGTCAGCGCGGGGGAGATGCTCTTCTCGCTGATCGCCCTCGTCTCGATCTATGCGTTCCTGCTGGTCGTCGAGGTCGTCCTGCTGATCCGGTACGTCCGCGGCGGAATCGGTTCGGCCATGCCCGAACTGCATGAACACCCCGACGACGGCGACAAGGACACCGACGTGCTGTCCTTCGCCTACTGACCCGACGACTTACGAGTTAGGACTCTGACCGTGGATTTCCTGCCCACCCTGTGGTTCATCCTGATAGCCGTGCTCTGGGGCGGCTACCTGTTCCTTGAAGGATTCGACCTGGGCGTGGGGATGCTCATGAAGACCTTCGCCAAAAACGAGAAGCAGCGCCGCGTGCTGCTGAACACCGTCGGCCCCGTCTGGGACGGCAACGAGGTGTGGCTCATCACCGCCGGCGCCGCGACCTTCGCGGCCTTCCCGTACTGGTACGCCTCGCTCTTCTCAACTCTCTACGTCCCGCTGACCCTGGTGCTCGTGGCCCTGATCTTCCGCGCCGTGGCCTTCGAATACCGCGGCAAGGCCCATACCCTTGCCGTGCGAAACGCCTGGGACTGGGCCATCTTCCTGGGCTCCTTTGTGGCAGCCTTCGGCGTCGGGGCGATGCTCGCCCTGAGCACCACCGGTCTCCCGCTGAACGCCAACGGCGACCGCGTCGGCGGACCCTTCGCCTGGTTCAACATGTATGCGGTGCTGGGCGGGCTCGCCGTCGTCGCATTCTGCCTGATCCACGCGCTGGCCTTCCTGGGCCTGAAGACCGACGGCGACATCCGTGCCCGGGCGGCAAGGCTCGTGGCGCGCTGGCTGCCGGTGGCGCTGACGCCCTTGGCGGCCTGGGCCGTGGCCGTGGTCCTGCTGAACCGGAGCGTGGTGGCCCTGGCGCCGCTGGGACTGGCGGTGGGCGCACTGCTGTTCGCCTGGTTCCGGGCACGCAGGAACAACGAGGGCCTGGTATTCATCGGACTGGGCGTTTTCCTGCTGGCCGGTGTCGCGGCGATATTCACGGCGGCCTATCCCAACGTCCTGCCCTCCACCATCGACGCGGCCTTCAACCTGACCGTCTCCAACGCATCCTCGACCCCCTACACGCTCAAGCTCATGAGCATCGTCGCGGCGTTCGGGCTGCCGCTGGTCCTGGCCTACCAGGCCTGGACCTACTGGGTGTTCCGCAAGCGCGTCACCGAGGAGCACATCCCCGAGGCGCACAACGTGACCCCGATCGTCTAACGGAGCCAGGAGAAGAAAACCCGCCATGAAACCCGCTCTTCCCGCCGGGACCGGCTCCCGGAAGGTCCTGGCCCTGTTGGCCGGACTCGCCGCACTCAAGGCCGTTGGCCTGGTGCTGGTTGCCGACGCCCTGGCCACCTCGATCAGCCAACTGGCGGCCGGAATCGACCTCGATGTCCAGCGGCTGCTGGTGTTCGGCCTGGGCGGAACGATGCTGCGGGCCGCGGCCGTGTGGGGCACGGAATTCGCTGCCCAGCGGGCAGGGCTCGGGGCCAAGGAACACCTGCGTGCCCGGCTCCTGGCCGCGGGCCTGGAGGGCAGGGCGGCGGCCACCGACCCCGGCCACGGCGCGCTGGCGGCCCTGGCCAGCCGCGGGCTGGACGGGCTGGACAACTACTACACCAAGTACCTTCCCGCGCTGGTCTCGGCGCTGGTCATCCCGATCCTCGTCGGGGTCCGGATCCTGGTCGCCGACTGGGTTTCCGCACTGGTCGTCGTCTTGACGGTACCGCTCATCCCGGTTTTCATGATCCTGATCGGGTTGCACACCCAGGACCGCATCAAGGCGGCCGCCGCCGGGCTGGACCGGCTTTCGAACCATTTGCTGGAACTGGCCCAGGGACTTCCCGCCCTGATTGGCCTGCGCCGGGCGGAGGGCAAGGGCCGCGCCCTGGCCCGGGTATCCGAGGACTATCGCGAGTCCAGCATGAAGACGCTGCGCACCGCATTTCTCTCCGGCCTCGCCCTGGAACTCATCGCCACCATCTCGGTGGCGGTCGTTGCCGTGTTCATCGGCGTGCGCCTGGTCTACGGGCACATGGGCCTGGAGGCCGGGCTGGTGGCCCTGATCCTGGCCCCCGAATGCTACCTGCCGCTGCGCGCCCTGGGAGCGGCCTTCCACTCCTCGGAGGACGGGGTCGAGGCCCTGGAACGCAGCGAGGGATTCATCGGGTCGGATCCCGCCGGCGCCCGCGAAACCGCCGGCCCGGCACCCGCCTCGGCCTCCCGCGTGCTGGAGCTGGAGAACCTCTCCATCCGGCACGCCGAACGCACCGAACCGGTGGTCAGGGAGCTGGACCTGGCGCTGGCCGCCGGATCCGCGCACGTGCTGGATGCCGCCAGCGGGAGCGGAAAGACCACGCTGCTGCATGCGGTCCTCGGGCAGCTCGAGCCGGGGGCCGAGACCACCGGCCGGATCAGGGTGGACCGCTCCCGCATGGCATACATTTCCCAGCACCCGCTGTTCACCGAGGCCACCGTGGAGCAGGAAATCCGGCTGCACGCCGGGGAGCAACTCTCCGCGGCGATGCTGCACTCGGTGCTGGCCGAGGCGAACATCTCCCACCTGGCGGCACGGAACCTGGTCGATTGCAGCCCTGGCGAGCTGCGCCGCCTCGCCGTGGCTCGGGTGCTCGCCCGGGTGGCGGCCGATCCACGGGTCAACCTGGTGCTGGCCGACGAGCCGACGGCGCACCTTGACGAGGCATCCGCCTCCGGCATCCGCCGTTCCCTCTGTGCCCTGCGCGGGCAATGCGCGCTGCTGGTGGCCACCCACGACCGTGCCCTGGCCACGCAGCTGCGCGACGGGCACGCCGCCGGGCAATCGGCCGCCGAAGAGCCTGCACCGGATTCCGTGGGCCCAAAATCCCCGGCGGCTCCCGGAATCCCGGGCGCAGAACGCCAGGGGCACAGCCGGGGCACCGGCGCGCGGGCCGCGCACTGGCGGCTGCTGGGCTCCATGCCGTGGCTGCGCCACGGCATGGTCCCGGGCCTGCTGCTGGCCGCGGCCGCCGCGATCTTCGGCGCCGGACTGACCGGGATCTCCGGCTGGCTCATCGTCTCCGCAAGCCACCAGCCCCCGATGCTGCACCTGATGGTTGCCATCGTGGGCGTGCGCGCCTTCGGCATCGGCCGCGCGGTGCTGCGCTATGCCGAACAATTGCGCGTGCACGACGCGGTCATGGGTTTCGCCTCCACGCTGCGACAGCGCCTCTGGGATGCACTGGTGGCCCGGCCCCACAGCTGGGGCAGGATCACCCGCTCGGGCGCGGCGCTGGGGCACCTGGTGGCCGAGGTCGACGAGGTGCGCGACGCAGTGCCCCGGGTCCTGGTGCCGCCGGTGGCCGGAATCGCCACCTGGACTGCCGTCACCGTGGGGATCGGCTTCTGGGCGCCCGCAGCCCTGCCGCTGGCCCTCGGCCTGGGGGCGGCGGCCTTCATCGGCTTGCCGCTGGCCGTGCTGGCCGTGGAAAAGCGCAGCACCACCGAGGTGGCCGAACACCGCATGTGGCTCGGCACGCGGGTGCCCACGCTGCTGCGCGCGGCAGGTGACCTGCGCGCCAACCGGGCAGCGGAACGCGCGCTGGAGAGGTTCACCGACCAGGACGCCGCCGCCACGGCATCGCTGCGGGCTGCGGCACGCGGCGCCGGGCTGGCCCAGGGCGGCGCGGCGCTGCTGTCCGCCACGGCGGCGGTGCTGGCCGTGATGACGGTGGGCACCGGGGGAGAGCAGGCGGCCGTCGCCGGGTTGCTGCTGCTGGCCCTGGGCGAGCCGATCGCCAACACCGCCATCGCCATCCAGCAGCTGCCGCAGCTCGATGCGGTGCTGCGCCGCGTCTGGTCAAACCTCGCGGACGGAAAGCCGGCCCCCTCCGGCGCGGGCACTGACGCGAGCACAGCGCCGGCGGACACCGCCGGTGCCCTGGGGATGCGCCTGCGCGGCGCCGACATCGGCTGGGTGGCCAACAGCCCGGTGCTCAGGGGCCTGGACGTGGAGCTGGTACCCGGCCGCTGGGTTTGCGTGACAGGGCCCTCGGGAACGGGGAAGTCAACGCTGCTGGCCGCCATGCTCGGCGCCCTGGAACCGCTGGCCGGAACGCTGCAGGCCCGGCGCGGGAGCGGTCCCTGGGCGGCGGCACGCGCGGGGGACCTGGCGCGGGTTTCCTGGTGCCCGCAGGAAGCGCACCTCTTCGATTCCTCGGTGCGCGCCAACCTGGCCCTGGGCCGGGACACCGGGGACCAGCCCGGGGACACAGAGCTGGAAGCGGTGCTGGCCCGGGTGGGACTGGGTTCCTGGCTCGCCACGCTGCCGGCGGGGCTAGACTCGCGGATCGGCTCCGGCGGCCACCACCTCTCCGGCGGGCAGCGCCAGCGCCTGGCCGTGGCACGCGCCCTGGTGGCCCGGGCCGGGGTGCTGTTGCTGGACGAGCCCACCGCCCACCTGGGTGCGGACGAGGCCGTGGAGCTCGTGGCCGACCTGCGTGCCGCGCTCACCGGGCAGGCGGTGCTGCTGGTCACCCACGACGCAGCGGTCGCCGCCCTGGGCGACGCGGTGCTGGACCTGGCGGATCCGGCGCACCGGGTCGCGGTGCCGGCATGAGCCCGGAAAGATACCCTCAGGCGCCGGGGGTCTGGCGTCGCTTGAGGGCGGCGAGAACCGGGGATGCATCGGAGGCGGAAGCCTGGAACCGGATCACGACCCCGTCGTAGCCCCACAGCTTGAGCAGCGGCACCGGGCCGTTGCGGAGCCTCCGGCACTTGTCGATGTTGTCGTAGCGGATGGTGCGCAGCCGGCGCAAGATGGTGCGTTGGATGATCTCGTCATCGCGGATGACGATGTACGAGTTCAGGTAGGTGGCCACCAGGAATGCAGCCGTGGCGAGCAGCAAGATGCCGATGATGAGCATCGGCATGCGGTCCTCCGGGTCGGAGGTGCCGGCGATTGCGGAGAGCACGAGCAGCAGCCCGACCGGCGCAACCAGCCAGCCCGCCACGGCCAGGACCTTCGGCTGGCGGATCGCTTCGGGGTTCATCCGGTCCCGCTTCGGCCGGCGCGTGGACCACTGGCCCACGGAACTGGCCAAGACCACGGCAAACAGCACGATCCCCACGAAGACCAATGGTTCCTGGATCATGTGGTTCCTCTTTCGCTCGGGGATCAAACGCCCGGTGGTCCATGGCCCGCAGGACCCGGCCGGGGATGCCGGCGTGGTCCGGGGCGGCCCCGGACCACGCCGGTTGGCGGTTCGCCGCTGCTAGCCGTCCAGCAGCGAGTCCTGGATGGCGACCCGGCGGGCGGCCTCGACCTCGACCGCCCCGGAATCGGCAAAGGGCACGCTGTCCTCGGTGGGCGCTGCGAGCGGCGCGCGCCCGGAGGAGCCGGGCGGCGGCAGCTGCCCCGCGGGTGCCGGGGCATCCTGCGCATCCGTTCCCTCGGAGGCCGGGGTGCCGCCGAGCAGGTCGATGCCCTGGGCCAGCGGGACCCCGGAGCCGTCGCGCTTGGCGTACTCGGTGGGCAGGGCGCGCACCACGCCGGCGGCGGAGGACGCCCGGGCCGGCCCGGCGCCGGCATAGGCCAGCTCCAGGTGGTCCTCGCCCTTCAGGAAGCGGTGCGCCCGCACCCCGCCGGTAGCCCGGCCCTTGGCCGGGTACTCGGCGAAGTCGGTGACCTTGACCGAGTGCGAGGCGGTGCCCGGCAGCGTGTTGGATCCCGTGGCGATGGAGACGAAGACCGGTGCCTGGGCGTCCGCGGGGACCACGCCGAAGAAGATCACCTTGTCATCGGCGCCCAGCTTGATGCCGGCCATGCCGCCGGCGGTGCGGCCCTGCGGGCGCACCGCGGAGGCGGCGAAGCGCAGCAGCTGCGCGGCGCGGGTGGCGAAGACCAGGTCGGCGCCGTCAGGCCCCACCGCGGCGCCCACCACGGTGTCCTTGTCCTTGAGCGTGATGGCCTCCCACTCGTCCCGGTTCAGCGGGTAGTCCGGGCTCAGCCGCTTGACCACGCCGTTGGCGGTGCCCAGGGCCACGACGGCATCCAGCGGCACCAGTGCGACCATCTTCTCGCCCTTGGCCAGCTGGGCGAACTCGTCGACCTTCACCCCGCCGGTCAATTGCGGGAAGCCGTGGGCAGGGGGCAGCATCGGCAGGTCCACGACCTGCAGCCGCAGCATCCGGCCGGTGGAGGTGATCCCGCCGATCTCGCCGCGCGCGCTGGTGGCCACCACGGAGGAAAGCACGTCGTGCTTCACCCGTGCCCCGGCGCCGTCCAGCGGTTCGGCGGATCCGGTGCGCGCCACCTGGCCGGTGGCCGAGAGGAGCACCCGGCAGGGGTCGTCGGCGATCTCCAGGCTCAGCGGCGCTGCCTTGCCGGTGCCCGCGACCGCGGGCATGGAGGTGCCCTTCAGCGGGGAGCCGGACTCGGTTTCCAGCAGCACGGTGCGGCGCGGGGTGGCGAACTTCTCGCCCATCTCGGCCAGCTCGCCGGAGACCACTTCGCGCAGCAGCGTGTCGGAGTCCAGGATCGCCTTCAGCTCCTCGATGGCCGCGCGCAGCTCCTCGGCCTCCTTCTCCAGCTCCAGCCGGGAGAACTTGGTCAGCTGGCGCAGCCGCAGCTCCAGGATGTGGTTGGCCTGCAGCTCGGAGAGGTCGTAGATGGCCATCAGGCGCTCGCGGGCCTGGGCCGTCTCGTCCGAGGAGCGGATGATGGCGATGACCTCGTCGATGTCGACGATCGCGATGAGCAGGCCCTCGACCAGGTGCAGGCGGTCAAGCTTCTTCGCCAGCCGGTGGGCGGTGCGCCGGCGCACCACCAGCAGCCGGTGCTCGACGTAGACGGTGAGCAGCTCCAGCAGCCCCATGGTGCGCGGCTGGCCCTCGACCAGGGCCACGTTGTTGATGCCGAAGGAATCCTCCATCGGGGTGAACTTGTACAGCGCCGCCAGCACCGCGTTGGGGTTGAACCCGTTCTTCAGCTCGATCACCAGGCGCAGGCCGTGGTTGCGGTCGGTGAGGTCGACCACGTCGGCGATGCCGGTGAGCTTCTTGGCGTTGACCGCGTCCTTGATCTTCTCGATGACCTTTTCCGGGCCGACCATGTAGGGCAGCTCGGTGACCACCAGGCCGGCGCGGCGGGCGGTGATCTGCTCCAGCTCCACCTTGGCGCGGGTCTTGAAGGTGCCGCGTCCGGTGCGGTAGGCGTCGCGGATGCCGTCCAGGCCCACGATCTTGCCGCCGGTGGGCATGTCGGGGCCCGGGACGAACTTCATGATGGCGGCCAGGTCGGCGTCCGGGTGGGCGATCAGGTGCAGGGCCGCGGCGACGACCTCGCCGAGGTTGTGCGGGGCCATGTTGGTGGCCATGCCCACCGCGATGCCGGTGGTGCCGTTGACCAGCAGGTTCGGGAAGGCGGCGGGGAGCACCGAGGGCTGCATGAACTGGTTGTCGTAGTTCGGGACGAAGTCCACGACGTCCTCGTCCAGGTTCGCGGTCATCGCCACGGCGGAGGCGTCAAGCCGCGCCTCGGTGTAGCGGGGGGCCGCCGGCCCGTCGTCCAGCGAACCGAAGTTTCCGTGCCCGTCGATCAGCGGCAGGCGCAGCGCGAAGCCCTGGCTCATGCGCACCATCGCGTCGTAGATGGCGGTGTCGCCGTGCGGGTGCAGCTTGCCCATGACCTCGCCGACCACGCGGGCGCTCTTCACATGCCCCTTGTCCGGGCGCAGGCCCATCTCGGACATCATGTACAGGATGCGCCGCTGCACCGGCTTGAGCCCGTCGCGGGCATCGGGCAGGGCGCGGGAGTAGATCACCGAGTAGGCGTACTCGAGGAAGGATCCCTCCATTTCCTTGGTCACATCGATGTCAACGATGTGCTCCACGAAGTCTGCGGGCAGTGGTTCGGGCTTTTTGCGCGCCATATTTGGTGTGAATCCTCGATTCGGTACTGATGCCCGACCTTGGGCAAGGTCGGGTTTCATCTCGTGCTGCGGTTCCGGCGCGTCGGTCCAAGTGCTCGCGCAACGCCGACCGCTAGGCTAAGCCTATGGTGGATGGTCGTAAACCCGGTGAATATCCGTCCCATTGGGAAGCGGACGTTGTCCTGCGAAACGGATCCACGGCACATCTACGCCCGATTCAACCCGGTGACGCCGACAATTTGCAAAAAATGCACCGGGGACAATCCGAGGCTTCGGTCTACATGCGCTATTTTACGTACAAATCCTCGCTCACCGCCAAAGAGCTCAAGCGCTTCACCGAGGTCAACCACGTCGACAGGGTCGCCTTCGTGGTCATCCGGGGCGAGGACATCATCGGGGTGGGTCGCTACGACAGGCTCGATGACCCCGCGGACGCCGAGGTCGCCTTCAACATCTCCGACGCCTACCAGGGCATGGGCGTGGGCTCGATCCTGCTCGAGCACCTGGCCGCCGCGGCGAGGGAAAACGACATCGAGCGCTTCTCCGCCGAGGTGCTGCCGGAGAACCGGAAGATGCTCACGGTCTTCGCCGAGGCCGGGTACGCGGTCAAGCGGCACTTCGACGAGGGCGTGGTGATGCTCGAGTTCCCCATCGACCCCACGGAGAAGTCCCGTGCGGTGATGGAATCCCGCGAGCACCGCGCCGAGGCCAAATCGCTCGCCGGCCTGCTGGCCCCGGCTTCCATCGCGGTCATCGGAGCCAGCCGCGAATGGGGCACCATCGGCCACACCCTGCTGCACAACATCATCGAGGGCGGATTCACCGGACCCGTCTACGGGATCAACCCGCAGGCCTTCGAACTCGGCGGGATGCGCAGCTACGCCACGGTGGCCGAGGTCCCGGGCCCCGTCGACCTCGCCGTCGTCGCCGTGCCGCAGGACCAGATCCACCAGGTCATCACGCAGTGCGCGCGCGCCGGGGCCAAGGGCCTGCTGATTGCCACCGGCGGCTTCGAAAAGGACGGTGAGGCCGGGCTGCTGCGCCAGCGCGAGCTGGTGCGCCTGGCACGGGGCAACGGCATGCGCGTGATCGGCCCGGCATCCCTGGGCCTGGTCAACACGGACCCGGCAACGTCCATGAACGCCTCGATGGCCCCCGGCATGCCCAAGCACGGCAGCCTGGGGCTCTTCAGCCAGTCCGCCGCCATCGGGGTGCTGCTCTATGCGGCCTCGGTGCGTCGCGGGGTCGGGGTCTCCTCGATCGTCTCGGCCGGGAACCGGGCGGATGTCTCGGGCAACGACGCCATGCAGTTCTGGGAGGACGACCCCGGCACCGGCGCCGTGGGCCTGTACCTCGAATCCTTCGGCAACCCGCGCAAGTTCTCCCGCATTGCCCGCCGGCTCTCGCACTCCAAGCCCGTCATTGTGGCCAAGTCCGATGTCATGGGGCTGCGGCTGCCCCCGGGCCATGCGGTGCGCACCACCCAGGCGCCCACCGCGGCGGTGGATGCGATGCTGCGCCAATCCGGGGTCATCCGGGTCCGCACCAACGAGGAATTGATGGAAATCGCCCAGGTGGTTGCCTCCCAGGTGCTGCCGGCCGGCAACGGGCTCGCCGTGCTCTCCAACTCCGATGCGCTGGCCTCCGTGGTGGCGGACGCGGCGGAGCAGAACCGCCTCGACGTCGTGGTGTCGGATGCCGAGATCACGCTCGAGGACGGCCAGTCGCAGGCGCTGCCCCGCCTCGCCGCCGCCCTGCACCGTGCGCTGGCAAACCCCGCGGTCCACTGCGCCATCGTCACCCTGCTGCCCACGCCCGGGCTGGGTACCGCGGTCCTGGCCACCTGCATTCGCGAGGCAGCCGCGGCGGCGGGGAAAACCGTTGTCGCGGTCTTCCCCGGCATCATCGATGCCGCCAGCCTGGCCGATGGCCTGCTCGATGCCGGAACGGATCCGCAGGGGCACGCCCTCGAGCTGCCCTGCTACTCCAGCCCGGGCGTGGCGGTGAACGCGCTGGCGGCCGTCGTGCGCTACGCGACGTGGCGCTCCCGCGAACACGGCGAGGTCACCGAGCCGGCCGGCATCAACGTGGCGGCCGCCGAGGACTTCATCGAGGATGCATTGGCGTCGGTGCAGGGGGTTGAGCTGTTGCGGCTGCCCAAGGCCAAGGCCGCGCAGCTGCTGGGCCTCTACGGGATCCAGGTCCTCGAATCGGCGCGCTTTGACACGAGCGACGAGGCGGTGGCCGCGGCAACCCGGCTCGGTTTCCCGGTGGCCCTCAAGGCCCGCGACGAGCACCTGCGCCACCGTCTGGATCTGGGCGGCGTCAGGCTGAACATCACCGACGAGGCTTCCCTGCGCTCAAACATCGGGCACATGCGGGAGGTCCTGGCCCCGTACGCGGCCAGGGACCTCGAGGTCCAGTCAATGGCCCCCGCCGGCCAGGGCTGTGTGATCCGTGCCGTCGAGGACCCGCTGCTGGGTCCGGTGGTCTCCTTTGGGCTGGCCGGGGACGCGGTGAACCTGCTGGACGACTGGGCCCACGGCATCCCGCCGCTGACCAATACCGACCTGTCCGACCTGGTGGGCGCACCCCGGGCCGCCGCCCGCCTGCGCGGCTACCAGGGGCTGCCGGCCGTGGACCTGGGTGCCTTGGAGGACCTGCTGAACCGCGTGGCAACCTTGAAGGACAACCACCCGGAGGTCTCCCTGCTGGAAATCAACCCGGTGATGGCCGCCGCCGACGGCACGACCGTGCTGGCCGTCGAGCTGTGGCTGGGCAACCCGGAGCAGCGCACCGATTCCGCACGCCGTGCCATGAGCCAGTGACCCCGTGCCCGCGGGCGGGGTGCCGCGCCGGGCGGAACCAGCCGATTCGCGCCCTTGGGTAGACTGGAGGGCATGACCCCCCTTTCTTCGGCCACGGGCCCCGACCTGCAAGCTGACCTCGACCGTGCCGGGTTCTACCCCAAAATGGTTGCCGACATCATCGACGAGGCCCTCGACGGCCGGGCAACCGGCGCCCACCTGGTGCACCTGGAAACCCACTTCGACCAGCACGAGGTGCACCGGCACATCACCGTCCTGGTGCTGGCGGAGGACGTGCTGCTGGTGGCCCACGTCGATGACCAGCAGCTGGACGAGAAGGGCAAGGAAGTCATGGCCCAGGTCTCCACCGAGCTGGTCCAGCTGTCCAAGGTCACCACCGTGGCCACCAGCTACGTCTACCACCAGCCGCAGAACTACCGCAGCGGGGACATGGTCAAGGAACTGACCCTGGGCATCGCCTGGGCCGGTGCCCAGCGCATCGACCTGGCACCGGCCGGCTGTGCCGACCCCGCGTGCGACGCCGACCACGGCTACACCGGAACCTCCCAGCAGGAGGACCTGGTGCTGCGCGTCAGCGCCGAGGCCGACGGCGTCAAGGCAGTGACCGCCGCCCGCAGCTTTGCCAAGGCCATGCGCCGTGCCTCGGCCCCCCGCGGCACCGAGGCACGGCCCGCCGCAGCGCCGGCACCGGCCGCCGAGGTGCGCGGACGGGTCGGCTCGCGCTTCGGTCGAAACACCCACCAGGGCTAAGGCCACAAGGGAGAACACGGCCTCGTGGCAACCAGCACTCGCAGAACCCCGGCCACCGCCTTGCCGGCGGCCCCGCCCTATGGCAGCAGGACCATCGCCGAGCTGCTGCCCAGCGCCGCGGCGGCCCTGGGCGTCGAGGGCTTTGAAAACGCCCTCGGGCTTCCGGCGGCGAACCGCATCGCCGTGGTGATGGTCGACGGACTGGGCAAGGCCCTGCTCAAGGCCCGCGGGGGACATGCCCCGTTCCTGCGCAAGCTCATGGAAAACTCGCAGACCCTGCTCGCGTCATTCCCCTCCACCACCGCGGCCTCGCTGACCTCCATGGGCACCGGCCTGCCGCCGGGGCAGCACGGGGTGGTGGGCTACGACGTGGTGGACCCGGTGCGCCGCCGGGTCGTGAACCAGCTGGGCGGCTGGCCCAGGGACCTGGACCCGGTCTCCTGGCAGCCGCACCCGACCGTGTTCGAGCGGGCGGAAGCCGCCGGGGTGCACACCGCCACGGTGTCCCTGTCCCAATTCAAGGACTCGGCACTGACCAAGGCCGCACTGCGCGGACCCGTTTTCACGGCCGCCGAATCCCCGCACGCCAGGGTGCGCGCCACCTGCGAGATCCTGGCGGCAAATCCCCGCTCCCTGGTCTACTGCTACTTCAACGAGCTGGACAAGGCCGGGCACCGCTACGGCAAGGACTCGGCGCAATGGGGCAACGCACTTGAGGACCTTGACTCGGTCATGCGCACCCTGGCGGCCCGGGTCCCGGCCGGCACGCTGCTGCTGCTGACCGCCGACCACGGCATGGTCGACGTGGACGAGCAATGGCGGATCGACTACTCCGAGTTCCCGGAGCTCGTGGACGGGGTCGAACTCACCGCCGGCGAGCCGCGCGGGGTGCAATTGCATTTCGCTTCCCAGACCCCGCCGGCGCAGCGCGAGGCGGTGGCCGAGGCCTGGCGGGAACGCTTCGGTGCCAAGGCCTGGGTGCTGGGCCGCGACGAAGCCATCGACCTGGGACTCTTCGGCCCCGTGGACGACGCGGTGCGCGAACGCATCGGCGACCTGCTCATCCTGGCCGCGGAGGAGATCGCGTTCCTTGACGGGCGGCGGGTCAAGCCGGCGGCCTTCACCATGATCGGCCAGCACGGCTCGCTCACCCGCGCCGAGTGCGAGGTCCCGCTGCTGACCTTGGCGCGCCCGGGATCCCGGAAGTAGCGCAGCAGGCAGTAGCGCGGCAAAGCGAAGGCCCGGTCCACGCAAGGAAATCCTTGCCGGGACCGGGCCTTTTCCGCGCCGGCGGTGTCGCCGCGGGGATCAGTCGTTGTTGTTGCGCCGCCCGAAGACGATCTCGTCCCAGCTGGGCACCGAGGAGCGCTTGGCCTTCTTCTTGCCGCCGGCCTCCTCATCGGTGGCGGGCTCGGAATCCTCGGGTCCTTCCCCGGCTTCAGGGGCCTCCGGGCGCAGGTTGGGCACCAGGGAGATGGATGTGGTGCGCGTGCTGACGCCGTCGTAGAGCCTGGGCAGCCCGTCGTCCTGGGGCTTGGGGCCGGCCAGACGCGGGTCGTCGTCCGGGTGCGGGGAGCGCGACAGCATCGCGGCCAGGGCATCGTCGCCCTCCTCATCGATCCCCAGGCGCTGCCCGCGGCGGGCGCTGAGCGCGTCCAGCAGCTGTTCGGAATCGGCAACCGCCGCCTCGAAGTCGACGTCGTCCCCGTCCGCCTCGACATCGAAGGGGTCGTCGGCGACGGCGGTCAGGCGGCGGGCGCCCACGGGCGCGTCCAGCGGCTCGAGTTCGCTCAGGACCTGTGCCCAGCGGTTCGCGTTTTGCAGCGACTTGCGGTTGGGGTGGAAGGACCACCGGGCCATCGATTCCTCGGCGCCCGAGTCCAGGGCGATGCTCGCGTCCGTTTCCGGCAGGTCGAAGCGGGCGACGACCTCCCAGGAGCCGTCGGCGGCACGCCAGGCGTCCCAGGCGAGGGATTCGTTGTCGATGCCCAGGGAGTGGATGCGGTAGGCGACCATCTCGCCGAGGTTTGCCGGCTCCTCGCCGAAGATGCTGCGGTAGCCGTCGTGGGTCTGCGGGGCGGAGACCTCCACGTTGCGTGCCTGGGAGGCGATGTATTCGCGTTCGGCCAGCACCGGGCCCTCGTAGCGCATGATGCGCTCCAGGGACATGCCGGAAATGGCCGCCACTTCCTCCGCCGTGGCACCGGAACGGATCCGGGACTGGATGTCGCGAGGCGACAACGGCGCGGCCTGGGCCTCCGAACGATCGGCCCGGGCTGCTCGAGTCAATGCACTGCGCAGCGCTTCATCGACGGGCAGCACGTAGCTGTTCCCGTCATCGCTGCTCAGGTGCAGGCTCTCACCGTTCTCGTGGATTCCCACCAGTCGGAGTTGACGCATGACTATCCTCCACAAACCGTCGTGTTGTGACTAAAACTCTGCCACCTGCAGGGTCAATTACCTAAGAGGTGCATTGGTGTGGCGCGGACCGGCTTCATGATTATTCCCACGGAGCTGCGGAAAAGTCGGTTAAACCGGGTAAAAAATCCCGCCTTTGGACCCGAAGATGCAATGATGAACAGTCGGTTCCCGACCGGGCACAAAAATGCGTCATTCTGCGTTGCATCATAAGCGCATCCATACGCGTGGGTTGACCAGGGGGCCGGAACCGGACCCCGGGGCGACCCGATACGAACAACAGCTTGAACCAAGCGGAGTGTGAAGCAGCAATTATGGCAACCGACTACGATGCACCTCGGAAGCATGCCGAAGACGATGAGAAGCCCGAGGCCGTGCCCGAGCTGAAGGCGCAGCGCAACACCAACACCAACGCCTCGAACCTCATTGACGAAGACGAGGCGGCCCTGGCCGACAGCTACGAGCTGCCGGGTGCCGACCTGTCCGGCGAAGAGCTTGCGGTCATGGTGCTGCCGGCGCAGGCGGACGAGTTCACCTGCGCCTCCTGTTTCCTGGTGCGGCACCGCTCGCAGATCGCCCTGGAGAAGGACGGCCTGCTCTACTGCACCGACTGCGAGGGCTAGGCGCCGTGCGCGGGCACTGCCCGCGCACGGCGCACGCCACAACGCCCGCCACCCGAAACGGGTGGCGGGCGCTGTGGCAATTCCTGCGGGGCGCGGTGGCCTATGCGGTGCCGGGTTCGTCGGTGGCGTCGGGGGAGCTGCCGGCTTCCGCCTCGCTGCTCTCCACCGGTTCGCGGTACTGCACCATGACCCCGCCCAGGGCCGCGGTGAGCTCCTCGGGCCGCCGGGTCGAGGTCAGCCAGTACGGAGTGGAGTCGCGCTCGTCGGTGATCCCGATGCGCACCACCGGGTCGATCCAGCCGCGGATGCACATGTAGGCGATCCCGTTCAGGCCCGGACCGCGTTGGTGGTAGGCGGCCGCCCCGCGGTATCCGGTGACGTCGCCAATGAACTCGCGTTCGATGGTGGCACGACCCACGCGCACGGTTTCATCGCGGACCTCGATCGTCGGGGTGCTGATGACCAGGGCAAAGGCAATCAGGCCCAGGGCGATGATGCCGGCGACCACGCCCCAGCCGATGCCCACCGGCATGAATGCGACGGCGGCGGTGGCGCCCAGGCCCAGCGTCACGACCCAGATCCACCAGGAAGGCCAGAGCCTTTCGCGGAAGTGGACGGGGGCAGGGTGCTGTGGTGAAGGGTTCTCGGCCATACCCACAAGCATAGGCGGTTGGGTGTCGCCTCCCGGCCAGCGCACAGGCGCGCAAGGGACTAGAGTTAATGGGGAACGGCAGAGGCCGCGACGCGGCCGGCACCTCAATCCCGAACCCCCTGGAGTGGAAAATACATGTCCGAATCGAGAGTCGATATCGCCCTGAAAATGCTTGATCCGGACCTCCCGGTCCCGAGCTATGCACACGAGGGCGATGCGGGTGCCGATCTGTGTGCCCGCGAGGACGTGACGTTGGCGCCGGGGCAGCGGGCCTTGGTGCCCACCGGTGTCTCCCTGGCCCTGCCCCTGGGCTACGTGGGGCTGATCCACCCGCGTTCGGGCCTGGCCACGAAGCACGGACTGACGGTGGTCAATGCGCCGGGAACCGTGGACGCCGGGTACCGTGGTGAGTTGAAGGTCACGTTGCTGAACACGGATGCAGCCACCCCGATCGTGCTCAAGCGCGGGGACCGCATCGCCCAACTGGTGATCCAGAAGGTCGAGCGGGCCCACTTCATCCAGGTCCAGGACCTGGACGACTCCTCGCGCGGCGCCGGCGGCTTTGGTTCCACCGGTGGCTTTGAAACCGCAAACAGCAGCCACTAGGGCCGACCACCGAAATCTCACGGTCGATACAGCAAGAAGGCAACTTCCATGATTTTCAAGCGCAAGAAGAAGGCCGGCGCCGAAGCGCAGCCCGAGCAGACCATCGCCGGGCTCAACGCCGCCGCCTCCAGCAAGCCCGGGCAGGCCGCGGGCGACATTACGGCGGACGCCCCTGAGGCCGCACCCCGGGGCGGCCCCGCGGCCGCCGCGGATTCCGCGCGCACCGCGCCGGTACGCACCGGGGGACCGTTCGACGGGGACGACTTCGAGGACCACGACGGCTACCTGGACCTGGGCGCCCTGCTGATCAAGCCGGTTCCCGGATTGCAGCTGCGTCTGGAAGTCGAGGAATCCACGCAGCGCGTCATCGCCGTGGCCCTGGAGATCGGCGGCTCGCGCATGCAGCTGCAGGTCTTCGCCGCCCCCAAGACCGATGAGCTGTGGCCGGGCATTTCCACCCAGATCGCCACCGGCATCGCCGACCAGGGCGGGGAAACCGAAATGGTGCCCGGCCGCTTCGGCAACGAATTGCTCGCCCGCGTCCCGCAGGCGGCCCCCGACGGACGCCAGGGCCACGTGGCACTGCGCTTCCTGGGCATCGACGGGCCGCGCTGGTTCCTGCGCGCCGTCATCGGCGGGGCCGCGCTGACCGACACGGCCGAGTCCAAGACCATGGAGGACGCCCTGGCCCAGGTCGTGGTGGTGCGCGGCGACACGCCGATGCCCCCCACCGAGCTGTTGCCGCTGACCGTGCCCTCCGGGGCCCTGGCCCGGCCGGACGCGGACCAGCAGCCCGGCACCGAGCGTCCCGAACGCGGCCCGGAAATCACGCAGATCGGCTGATCCGTTGCCCAAGGACAAACCGGTGAAGGCCAAGCGGCCGCAGGCCCCCCGGGACGAAGCCGCCAAGCAGCCCGGCGAACCGGCGGGGGAGGGAATCCAGCCGCTGGCGTCGCTGGCGGAGCTTCCGGTGCGCGGGCGCATCTCCCACCGCGGCTATGTCGAATCGATGACGATCCTTCCCCCGGCGCAGGCCCCGGCCTTCACCGTCACGGTCGTTGACCACCCGGCCCCGCCCGGGGGCCGCCGGAATGCGGTGCCGCACCTGCGGCTGGTCTTCGTGGGCCAGCGCCGGGTCCCGGGACTCGTGGCAGGCTCCCGGATCAGCTACCAGGGCATGGTCGCGCCCATCGACCTGGTGCCCACGGTCTTCAACCCGCGCTACGAGATCCTCCCCGAGCGCACCGCCCGCTAGCGCCGCGCACCGCCGAATCACACCCTCGAGTCGCCCCAAGGACAACCGAACGCCATGAGCGAGCACAACGAAGAAACGCCCCAGCCGCAGGAGCACGGCCCCGGTGCCGAGGACGTGGCCCGGCGCATCGGCGCCAACGCCGGCATCGAACGCCGCGACGACGGCCAGATCGACGTGCTCAAGACCATTGGCGGGGTGCGGGGGCTCGTCGAGTCGCTGCTGCCCGGCCTGGTCTTCCTGGTCATCTTCACGCTGTGGCAGCAACTCAACACGGCGCTGATCGCCTCGGTCGCCGTGGCCCTGGTGTTCACCGTGCTGCGCCTGGTGCGCCGCGGGACCCTCGCCCAGGCGCTGACCGGCCTGGCGGGCGTGGCCATTTGCGCGGTCTTCTCCCGGGTCACCGGGGAGGCGAAGGACTACTACGTCCCCGGCTTCTACACGAACCTGGCCTATGGCGGCGCGCTGGTCGTTTCCATCCTGGTCCGCTGGCCGCTGATGGGCGTGATCTTCGGGTTCATCCGCTCGGAAAACATGCAATGGCGGGAGCACCGGCTTCGCGCCCGGCAGTATGCCTGGGCGACCTGGATCGTGGTGGCGGTCTTTGCCGCCCGGCTGGCCGTCCAGGTGCCGTTGTACCTGGCCGACAATGTCCCGGCCCTGGGCGCGGCGCGCCTGGCCATGGGAGTGCCGCTCTACGCGGCCGGACTGTGGATCGCCTGGATGATCTCCCGGCCGCAGAAGGCAACGACCGCCGGGCCGACGCCGGGACCCCGCGCCTAGCCGGCCCGATGCCGCTAGGAATCGACGCGCGCGTCGCGCAACACGGTGCGCAGCTCGTCCTCGGCCACGATCGTGGTCACGAAGAACAACTCGTCACCGCCCTCGATGACGTCGTCCTGGCTGGGTGCCAGCGGCACGTCGTCGCGCAGGATCGCCACCACCGTCGCCCCGGCCGGCCACGGCACCGAGCCGATGGTGCGCCCGATCATCGTCGAATCATGCGGGACGGTGAACTCCACCATGGAGACCACGCCCGACTGCAGGGTCATCAGCCGCACCAGGTCGCCGACCTCCACGGCCTCCTCGACCAGGGCCGTCATCAGCCGCGGGGTGCTCACCGCGACGTCAACGCCCCACGCGTCGTCGAACATCCAGTCGTTCTTCGGGTTGTTGACCCGGCCCACGGTGCGACCGACCCCGAACTCGCTCTTGGCCAGCAGGGAGACGACCAGGTTCACCTTGTCGTCGCCCGTGGCGGAGACCACCACGTCGACCTCCTCGAGCCTGGCCTCCTTGAGCACCGAGAGTTCGCAGGCGTCCCCGAAGAGCCAGCGGGCCCCCTGCACCCCGGCGCGCGAGACCACCTCGGGTTTCTCGTCGATGAGCAGCACCTCGTGCCCGTGGCTGATCAATTCCTTGGCGATGGAGCTGCCCACCGACCCTGCTCCGGCAATCATGACCTTCATTACGCGTTTTGCTCCGTGGTTGGTTTGGGGGCGGCCGAGAGGACCTTCTCGATGTCCTTGCCGGCGTCCACCGGCATCATGGCGTGGACGATGTCGCCCTGCTGCAGCCGCATGCCGGGCACCGGCAGCACGCCTTCGCCAAAGCGCGAGAGGTAGGCGATGCGGATCGGGGCGGCGGCCTCGAGCTCCTCGAGTCCGTAGCCGTACCAGCCCTCGTGGATGTTCACCTCGCCGAGGAACAATCGGCCCGAGGCCTCGCGGTAGTCCCCGTGGAGCGAGTGCTCGGGCAGGATCCTGCGCAACACCTGGTCGGAGCTCCAGCGCACCGCCGCCACCGTGGGGATGCCCAGGCGCTGGTAGATCTCGGCACGTCCCGGGTCGTAGATCCGGGCCACGACGTGCGGGACGTGGTAGGTCTCGCGGGCCACCCGGGTGGCCAGGATGTTGGAGTTGTCGCCGCTGGAGACCGCGGCAAAGGCGTAGGCCTCGGAGATCTTCGCCCGCTCCAGGGTTTCCCTGTCGAAGCCGACCCCGGAGACCTTCAGGCCGGAGAAGCTGCGGCGCAGGCGGCGGAAGGCCCGGTCGTCCTGGTCGATGATCGCCACCGAGTGCCCGGCGTCGTCGAGTGTGTGGGCAAGGGTCACTCCCACCCGTCCGCAGCCCATGATGACGAAGTGCGCCATGATCCATCCTTTGGTTCCCACCGAGCTGCCTGCGGTCCTCCGCGGCACGGTTCGTGCACCAGTCTTTCACGATTCGGGTCCCCGATGCGTGATTCTTCACGTCGCCGCCGACGGTGTGGTGTATGACAGGTGCGGGCAAAGGGGGCTAGCTTTGGATCGTGCTTTCATTCCTCGACGCGTTGAAGCGGATTCTGGTGGGGCGCCCCTTCAGGACCGAGCGCCTGAAGCAGGCCCCGCTGCGCAAGCGCCTTGCGCTGCCGATTTTCTCCGCCTCCGCCCTCTCCTCCATCGCCTATGCGCCGGACGAGGTGATCCTCACCCTGGCGCTGGCAGGGCTGGGCGCCATGGCGTTCTCGCCCTCGGTGGGCCTGGCCGTCATGGTGGTGATGCTGGTCATCATCGCCTCCTACCGCCAGTCCGTGAAGGCCTACCCCTCCGGCGGCGGCGACTACGAGATCGCCTCGGTCAACCTGGGCCCGCGGGCCGGGACCACGGTGGCCGCGGCACTGCTGGTTGACTTCGTGCTCACCGTGGCGGTGTCGATTTCCTCGGCCTCGCACTACGTGGTTGCCGCGTTCCCCGCGATGGCCGGGAGCCAGGCATGGATTGCCACGGCCGGGGTGGTGGTCCTGACGGTGCTGAACCTGCGCGGGCGGGGCAGGTCCAAGATCGGCAACGCCGCGCCGGTCTACCTGTTCATCGGCGTGGTCCTGGTGATGTTGGCCGCCGGCGGGATCCTTGCCGCCACCGGTACCCTGGGCAGCGCACCCAGCGCAGGCTTCGAGGTCGTTCCCGATCCCGACTACCCGCACGGGCTCACCGGCCTGGCCGGGGTGCTGCTGGTGCTGCGCGCCTTCTCCACCGGATCCGCCGCGCTAACCGGCGTCGAGGTCCCGATCTCCAACGTCCACACCCTCGCCGCGCCCAAGGCCCGCAACGCGGCGACGGTGCTGTTGCTGCTGGGCCTTTTTGCCGGCGCACTGACCCTGGGCACCATGTACCTGGCGCGGGCCGCCCGGGTCCACGTCGTCGAGGACCCCGCCACCGGCCTGCGCCTGGACGGCGGGCCGATCCCGGCCGACTACATCCAGCACCCGGTCCTCGGGCAGCTGGCCGAGGCGATCTTCGGTCCCGGTTCGCTGGGCCTGTACCTGGTGCTGGCGCTGACCGTCGCGGTGCTGCTGATGGCCTCGCACACGTCCTTCAATTCCTTCCCCAACCTCGCCTCCCACCTGGCCACCGACGGCTACCTGCCGCGGCAGCTGCGCACCCGCGGGGACCGGCTGGGGTTCTCCAACGGCATCCTGGCCCTGTCCATTGCCGCCATCGTGCTGATCTGGGTGTTCGATGCCCACGTGCCGACCCTGATCCAGCTCTACGTGGTGGGCGTCTTCGTGTCCTTCACGCTCAGCCAGCTGGGCATGATCCGGCACTGGGGCAGGGAGCTGGCCCAGACCCCGGACAAGCGCGTGCGCGCCCGGATCCACCGCTCGCGGCTGCTGAACCTGGCGGGCTTCGCACTCACCGCCGCGGTGCTGGTCATCGTGCTGGGCACGCGGCTGGTCCACGGCGCCTGGCTTGCGGTGCTGGGCATCGCGGTGCTGTTCCTCATGATGGACTCGCTGCACCGGCACTACGTGCAGGTCGATGAGGAACTTGCCATCGGCGGGGACGACTCCGCCACCGCCTTGCCGGCCCGCGTCCACGCGCTGGTGCTGGTCTCCACGCTGCGCAAGCCGGTGCTGCGCGCCGTGGCCTTCGCCCGCGCCGCGCGCCCCTCGAAGCTGGATGCCATCGTGGTGGACGCGGACTCGGAACGCACCGAGGCGACGCTGAGGCAATGGGAGGCCCTGGGCATCCCGGTGCCGATCACGGTGCTGGCCTCGCCCTACCGCGAGATCTCCGCGCCCCTGATCGAGCACATCCGCTCGATCAAGCGCGATTCGCCGCGCGACCTGATCGTCGTCTACATCCCCGAATACGTGGTGGGCCGCTGGTGGGAGCAGCTGGTGCACAACCAGACCGCCATGCGCATCAAGAACCGCCTGCACTACGAGCCCGGGGTCGTGGTGGCCTCGGTGCCCTGGCGCCTGGCCTCCTCCGACGTCTCGACCTTCCTGGGACCCACCGAAGAGGGCTCGGCCGGCCCCAAGACCAAGACACCTCCGGCATCACCCCCGATTTCCAAGCTGAAAGACAAGCCATGAGCCCCGCAGAACACATCCTGAAGGTGCGCCTCGACGCACCGGCCCACGGCGGCCACACCGTCGCCCGACACGAGGGCCGCGTGATCTTCGTGCGCCACGGCATCCCGGGCGAGCTGGTGTCCGTCGCCGTGCGCGACGACGGCGAGAAGGCCCGCTTCTGGCGCGGCGACGTCGTCGAGGTCCACGAGGCCTCCGAACACCGGGTGCCGCACTTCTGGACCCAGGCCGACTCCCTGCACGCCGCCGCACGCGGTGCGCTGCCGGTGGGCGGCGCCGAGTTCGGGCACATCTCCCTGGAGGCTCAGCGCGACATCAAGGGCCAGATCTTCGTTGAGCAGCTGGCACGCCTGGGCGGCATCAACGCGGCCGAACACGGCTTCACCTCGGTGCGGGCCCCCGAAGGCGAGAGCGCGGACGCGCTGGGCTGGCGCACCCGCACGGCGTTCGCCGTCGATGCCAAGGGCCGCCTGGCCATGAGCCCCTTCCGCTCCAACGACCTGGTACCGGTCAAGGAAATGCCGCTGGCGCACCCGAAGATCAACGAGCTCAAGCTCTGGGAGCTGCCTCTGGTGGGCATCAGCCGCGTCGAGGTTGCCGTCGGCTCGGGGGAGGACTCCGGCGTGCTGGTGCTCTTCGTCGAGGACGGCACCGTCGCCGGGGCCGCCGGGCGTGCGGCCAAGCGCCTGCCGGAAGGGGTTTCCGCGGCCTCCGTCACACAGGTCGGCGGCTCGGTGGCCGACGGCCGCGGCGCGCTGCAGCGCCTGCGCGGGCGCACCTGGCTTTCGGAGGCCGTGGCCGGACACGACTACCGGATCACCGGCGAGGGCTTCTGGCAGATCCACCGCCTGGCCCCGGTCACCCTGGTCGAGCGCGTGATGAGCCAGTTGGCGCCGGGCTACGGGACGCGCATCGCCGACCTCTACGCCGGGGCAGGTCTCTTCAGCGCGCCCCTGGCCAAGGCGGTGGGCGATGACGGCATGCTGCTGTCCATCGAGGGCGCCCCCGGAACCAGCAAGGACGCGGTCAAGAACCTGCGCGAATTCCCGCAGGCGATCATTTCCCAGGGGCGGGTCGAGAAGACCTTGTCGCGGGAATTGAATACGCGCAAGGCCAAGCTGGATTCGATTGTGCTTGATCCGCCGCGCACCGGTGCAGGCAAGACCGCCGTTTCCGCGATGGTGCGCTCGGGCGCTAAGAAGATCTCCTACGTTTCCTGCGATCCTGCATCATTTGCCCGTGACACGGCCGATCTCATGGCCTCGGGGTTCCGCTTGGAAGAGGTCGATGTCATCGACCTTTATCCGCACACGCACCACATGGAAACCGTGGGACTCTTTGTCCGCCACTAGGCGATGATGTGACTCCGTCCGGCTCGAAAATGTCGGGTTGGCGGGGTTGTAGGGGCGGCGGGGGATAGACTGTCTATAGCTCTGCCGCAATAAACCACAGGTAAACTCAGTTAGGATCGCCTAACTGGATTTCCTTGTGGGCGTGCAACGAAGATGAAGAATCCGGCGAGAGGAGTCCCCGTGAGCAATGTGGACAGTTTTGGTGCCAAGGGCGTATTGGACGTCAAGGGCAACGAATATGAAATTTACCGGCTGAACGCCGTCGAAGGTGCGCAAAGCCTTCCGTACAGCCTCAAGGTTCTGTTGGAGAACCTGCTTCGCACCGAAGACGGTGCGAACATCACCGCGGACCACGTCAAGGCCCTGGGCCAGTGGGATCCCGCATCCGAACCCAACACCGAAATCCAGTTCACCCCGGCACGCGTCTTGATGCAGGACTTCACCGGTGTTCCGTGCATCGTTGACCTCGCCACGATGCGCGAGGCCGTCAAGGACCTTGGTGGCGACCCCACCCGCGTGAACCCGTTGGCACCTGCCGAAATGGTCATCGACCACTCCGTGCAGATCGACGCATTCGGCAACGCCGGTGCGCTCGAGCGCAACATGGAGATCGAGTACCAGCGCAACGGCGAGCGTTACCAGTTCCTGCGCTGGGGCCAGACCGCGTTTGACGACTTCAAGGTCGTCCCGCCGGGCACCGGCATCGTGCACCAGGTGAACATCGAGTTCCTGGCCCGCACCGTGATGACCCGCGAGGTCGGCGGCGTGCTGCGTGCCTACCCGGACACCTGCGTCGGCACCGACTCGCACACCACCATGGTCAACGGCATGGGCGTGCTGGGCTGGGGCGTGGGCGGCATCGAGGCCGAGGCAGCAATGCTCGGCCAGCCGGTTTCCATGCTGATCCCGCGCGTGGTGGGCTTCAAGCTCTCCGGCGCGATCGCCGCCGGCGCCACCGCCACCGACGTTGTGCTGACCATCACCGAGATGCTGCGCAAGCACGGAGTTGTGGGCAAGTTCGTGGAGTTCTACGGACAGGGCGTTGCCGAGGTTCCGCTGGCAAACCGCGCGACCATCGGCAACATGTCCCCGGAATTCGGTTCCACTGCGGCCATGTTCCCGATTGACGATGTCACCCTGGACTACCTGCGCCTGACTGGCCGCTCCCAGGAGAACGTGGACCTCGTCGAGGCCTACGCCAAGGAGCAGGGCCTGTGGCACGACCCGAGCCGCGAGATCCGCTTCTCCGAGTTCCTCGAGTTGGACCTGTCCACCGTGGTTCCCTCCATCGCCGGCCCGAAGCGTCCCCAGGACCGCATCGAGCTCTCCAGCGCGAAGGAGCAGTTCCGCAAGGACATCCACAACTACGCCGCAGGCGCAGCCGACGAGCTGAACATTGGTCGCCCGTCGACCAGCGTTGAGGTCACCAAGGCCGACGGAACGTCCTTCTCGATCGACCACGGCCTGGTTTCCATCGCCTCGATCACCTCCTGCACCAACACGTCCAACCCCTCGGTCATGCTTGCCGCAGCACTGCTGGCACGCAAGGCAGTGGAAAAGGGCCTCGTGGCCAAGCCGTGGGTCAAGACCTCGGTCGCCCCGGGCTCGAAGGTCGTCACCGAGTACTACGAGAAGTCCGGCCTCATGCCGTACCTGGAGAAGCTCGGCTTCTTCATCGTGGGCTACGGCTGCGCAACCTGCATCGGCAACTCCGGCCCGTTGGACGCTGAGATCTCCGAGGCCATCCAGGCCCACGACCTCTCCGCCACCGCGGTGCTCTCGGGCAACCGCAACTTCGAAGGACGCATCAACCCGGACGTGAAGATGAACTACCTGGCGTCCCCGCCATTGGTCATCGCCTACGCCCTGGCCGGCACCATGGACTTCGACTTCGAGAACGATTCCCTGGGCACCGACGAGGCCGGCAACGAGGTGTTCCTCAAGGACATCTGGCCGACCCCGACCGAGGTCCAGGCGACCATCGATTCCTCCATCGACGAGGGCATGTTCGCCCGCGGCTACGAGGGCGTCTTTGACGGCGACGATCGCTGGAAGGCGCTCGACACCCCGGCAGGCAACACCTTCGAGTGGGCCGAGGATTCGACCTACGTCCGCAAGCCCCCATACTTCGAGGGCATGCAGGCAACCCCGGCTCCTGTCGAGGACATTTCCGGTGCGCGCGTACTGCTGAAGCTGGGCGATTCGGTCACCACCGACCACATCTCCCCGGCGGGTTCCTTCAAGTCCGATTCCCCGGCCGGCCAGTACCTGCTGGCCAACGGCGTGGACCGCAAGGACTTCAACTCCTACGGCTCGCGCCGTGGCAACCACGAGGTCATGATTCGCGGCACGTTCGCGAACATCCGCATCCGCAACCAGATCCTGGACAACGTCGAGGGCGGCTTCACTCGCGACTTCACCCAGGAAGGTGCTCCGCAGGCCTACGTCTACGACGCTGCGCAGAACTACAAGGAAGCCGGCACCCCGCTGGTCGTCTTGGGCGGCAAGGAATACGGTTCCGGCTCCTCGCGTGACTGGGCTGCCAAGGGCACCGCGCTGCTGGGCGTCAAGGCCGTCATCACCGAGTCGTTCGAGCGCATCCACCGCTCGAACCTGATCGGCATGGGCGTTCTCCCGCTGCAGTTCCCGGCCGGCGAAAACGCCGAGACCCTGGGCCTGACCGGCACCGAGACCTTCTCCGTCGAGGGAGTGACCGAACTCAACAACGGCACCACCCCCAAGACCCTGAAGGTCACCGCCGTGGCGGAAGACGGCAAGAGCGTCTCCTTCGATGCCGTCCTGCGCATCGACACCCCGGGCGAGGCAGACTACTACCGCAACGGTGGCATCCTGCAATACGTCCTGCGTCAGATCTCCGCCAACTAATCGGTTAGCGCCAGATCCACGCTCGCAAGGGCGGGCCGTACCGGAGAAATCCGGAACGGCCCGCCCTTGCGGTCTTTAACCCGGCCTTGGCGCCCTTGGCTTCTTCAACGTCCAGGGAATCGCGGGAAACAAGAGTTCGCCTCGGGGCAGCGCGATGGGCGGCGGCATATCCATGGCGGCCGTTCCTGTTTTGGGCTTTACTGGTCCCACACCCATTGCTGCAATTGGAACGAGGTCGAAAATCATGGATTCAGGCCAGCTGGTGTGGACCATCGTCATCATCGTTGTCGTCTTGGCAGTCCTTGGACTCGTGTTTTTCCTTGGCCAGCGGCGGAAGAAGGAGAAGGACCACGAGCGGGCGGAAACCCTCCGCGAGTCGGCGGCAGACGACGAGCTCAATGCCCGGGAGAGCGAGGCCAAGGCCGCCCGGGCGGCCGCAGACGCCAAACAGGCCCAGGTTGACGCGGATCGCCTGCAGGCAGAGGCGCGCAACCAGACCGCGGACGCCCAGTCGGCACGCGCCAGCGCCCATGAACAGGCCACCAGGGCCCAATCGCTTGACCCGGATGCCGAACCCGGGGACGGCCGGGATCTCGACGGCTCCGTCGCACCACGGGACCCGGCCGACGATCCCCGCCAGCCAAGGAGGGCGGACGGAACCGGCGGTGGACGGGTGGACCGGGACGACGGCGCCGCCGGGCACTGACCTGTGCCATCACCAAGGCCACCGTGGGGTGGTCCCGGCGTTCGTTGGCCCGGGGGAGAGCGGGGGCGGCCTCATTCGTGGATGCCCGGCCCGCGACGGCTTCGAAGTGCGGCTCCGGGACAATGGCGACTAGACGGTTGCGGTCCCGAGCTCGTCGTTCAACGCCGCCACCCGAGCGGCAATGTCATCCCGCAGGAATTCCATGCGCTCCCGTTCGGTGGCCAGGCCAGCGGGGGCCTCGGCGGGAACCCAGCGCTCCATGGCGACGCCCTCGAGCTCGGGAACCTTCGCCCCGCCGACGATGATGACCCGGTCCGCGGCGCGCAGCGCCTCCTCGGTCAACGCGGTGGGGACCTCGGCACGCATGTCGGCGCCGACTTCCTCAACCACCGAGGCTGCAAGCTCGTTGATGTGGTGGGCCGGAATAAGCCCGGCGGATTCCACCGCCACCGCATCGCCGGCCGCCTGGCGCAGCAGCGCCGCGGCCAGCTGGGACTTGCCTCCATTGGTGTTGCAGACAAAGAGGACCGAGGGGGTCCGGGGGTGCGAAGTGCTCATGGCTCTGGGGATCCTTGGTCGCGGTAGGGGGTGCTGAAGGACGTGGTTTGCCCACAACATGATCCTACGCAAGGGCGGCCCCGCCGGGCCAACACCCGCGGGGGGCGGGGCGGGACATTGTGGCGTGCACCGCCATGGTGCCCGGCGGCAAGGGACGAGCGGTAAGATTGAACGGGTATTTGCCACTGCGAAAGGAATGCCTCCGTGCCACTGCTCCCGACCATCAAGGAACCGCGGGACCTGCGTGGCCTGGACGCGGCTAAAATGCACCAGCTGGCCAAGGAAATCCGCTCCTTCCTGATCAAGAACGTGGCCCGCACCGGGGGCCACCTGGGCCCCAACCTCGGCGTGGTCGAGCTGACCCTGGGCATCCACCGGGTCTTTGATTCACCCACCGACTCCATCATCTTCGACACCGGGCACCAGTCCTACGTGCACAAGCTGCTGACCGGACGCCAGGACTTCTCCACGCTGCGCCAGGCCGGCGGGCTCTCCGGCTATCCCGAACGTGCCGAGTCCGTGCACGACATCGTCGAGTCCTCCCACGCCTCCTCCTCGCTGTCCTGGGCCGACGGGATCTCCCGCGCCCGCAAGCTCACCGGGGAAGCCGACCGCTACGTTGTGGCCCTGGTCGGCGACGGCGCCCTGACCGGCGGCATGGCCTGGGAGGCAGTGAACAACATCGCCGCCGACAAGGACCGCCGCGTGGTCATCGTGGTCAATGACAACGGCCGCTCCTACGCCCCGACCATCGGCGGCCTCGCCGACCAACTGGCCGGGCTGCGCCAGCGCCTGGACATGTTCCGCACGCACCCGGCCTACGAAAACACCATGGACAGGCTGAAGAACCGCCTGAAGGACTCCGGCCCCGTGGGCCAGTTCACCTACAAGTCCCTGCATGCCACCAAGAAGGGCATCAAGGACTGGTGGGCACCCCAGGGCCTCTTCGAGGACCTGGGCATGAAATACATCGGCCCCATCGACGGGCACAACCAGGCCGCCGTCGACCAGGCGCTGCAGCAGGCCCGCAACTTCGGCGGACCGGTCATCGTGCACGCACTGACCGAAAAGGGCCGCGGCTACGCCCCGGCCCGCGCCGACGAGGCCGACCAGTTCCACGCCGTCGGGGTCATCGACCCGCAGACCGGCGAACCGGTCTCCAAGGCCTCGGCGCGTTCCTGGACCTCGGTCTTCGGCGAGGAGATCGCCGACATCGCCGATGAGCGCCCGGACATCGTGGCGATCACCGGCGCGATGCTGCAGCCGGTGGGCCTGAAGACCATGTCCGAGCGGCACCCCGAACGCGTGCTGGACGTGGGAATCGCCGAACAGCATGCCATGACCTCGGCCGCGGGCCTTGCCTTCGGCGGCCTGCACCCCGTGGTCTGCGTCTACGCGACCTTCCTGAACCGGGCGTTCGACCAGCTGCTCATGGACGTCGCCCTGCACAAGGCCGGCGTCACCGTCGTGCTTGACCGTGCCGGGGTCACCGGGCCGGACGGGCCCAGCCACCACGGCATGTGGGACATGGCCCTGATGCAGATCGTGCCCAACCTGAACCTCGCAGCCCCCCGCGACGCGGTGCGGCTGCGCGAGGAATTGCGCGAGGCGGTGGCCATTTCCGACGCACCCTCGGTCGTGCGCTTCTCCAAGGGCAATGTCGGTGCGGAGATCGTGGCGATCCAGCGCCTGCACGACGGGGTGGACGTGCTGGCCAAGCTCGGCTCCGGCGAGGAACGCGACGTGCTCATCGTCTCGGTGGGTGCCATGAGCGAACTCTGCCTGGACGTCGCCGCGCGCCTGAACGCCCAGGGCATCACCGTCACGGTGGTCGACCCGCGCTGGGTGCTGCCGGTGCCGCGCTCCATCATCGGCCTGGCCGCCCGCCACCGCATCGTGGTCTGCGTCGAGGACGGGGTCCGCGCCGGCGGCGTGGGTTCGCGCATCCGCCAGGAAATGCGGGCCGCCGGAGTCGACACCGCCCTGAACGAGGTGGGCCTGCCCACCGAGTTCCTCGCCCACGGAACCCGCGACCAGGTCATGGAGCGGGTGGGGCTGACCGCCGACCGGATCGCGAACGACACCCTGGCCCAGGTGCTGGGCACCAAGGTCCCCTTCGCCCGTCCGCTGCCGGGGGCCGAGATGCCCACCGGACAGATCCCGCAGCTGTGAGCGCCGCAGCGCCCGTGCCCGCGAACCTGCCCCGGGACCCGGCCGGGGCCGTCCCCGGGGACCTGGTGGTGGTGCGCGCCTGGAAATACAACGGGACCCCGCACTGGGTGGTTCCCGGGCGCTACCTCGGCGCGGATGCCCATGGCCACTGGATCTACCAGCCCGCCGGCTCCCTGGTCTCGCGCCCGGGCCACGGGCACTGGGCCGACACCGACGCGGTGTGCCTGGTTCCGCGCGCCGGGCAGTGGCTGGGCACCTTCTACGACGACCCCGCCGAGGACTTCCGCGTGTACCTGGACCTGTCCACCCAGATCGGCTGGCGGGAACTTTCCCGCGGCGGGTGGGAAGCGAACTCCGTGGACATGGACCTCGATGTCATAGATTCGCGCTCACGCGGGATCTTCCTTGACGACGAGGACGAATTCGCGGAGCACGCCGCCCTCATGGACTATCCGCGGGAACTCGTGGAGTCCATCGGCGACGAGGCCAGGGCGCTGCTTAGTTCCCTCAGTGAGTCGCGCGCCCCCTACGACGGCACCGCGACCGGCTGGCTGGTCCGCGGCCGCACCGCATTTTCAGACGCATCATCCCGCTAAGGAGCACCACCGCATGTCAATAGTCCGCACCTACCGCCGCGACGAAGACGGAACCATGTACTTCCGCGAGGCCTGGTTCTCCACCTACGAGGGCGAGGAGCTCGGCCAGTTCGTCGTGAACCACGGCACCGTGGGGCACCAGTCCAAGACCGAGACCGCCAAGGACGTCACCGCGGCGACGGCCGAGGGACTGCTGGCGGCGTTCACCGAGGCCTGCCAGGAGGACGGCTTCGTGCCGCTGGCCGAGGAAGACCAGGGGTGGGTCATCGTGCAGTACGCGCTGAAGACCGCCACCGGCACCGACAGGGACAAGTACCTGGAAACCACCGCGAAGGAAGCACTCGTCGGCCACCTGGCCTGGCGCGGCCTGGGCACCGTGGAGTCCTCCGACTACGCCCCGCACAAGCTGAACATCCGCATCCTCTCCCCGGAGCCCAAGAAGGCAGTTGCTGCCATCAAGACGTGCCTGCGCGAGGCCAAGCTGGACTTCACCAAGCTGTCGATTGCGACCGCGCCGTTCGAGGACGTCGAGAAGGCCAGGCAGGCCTACCCGCTGCCGGCCAAGGCGCCGTTCACCCTGGCCTAGCAACCCCGACCCGATGCCCGGCAGCGAGGAATCGTTGCCGGGCATCGTGCTGCCCGGGGCTCCTCAGGCCCTGCGATCCTGCGTCCCGGTGCCTGGCGGCGGGAGGCAGCGGGCGCGCAGGGCCTGGACGCCGGGGCCCGTGAGCTCGTCGCAATAGGCGCCGCGTCCGGCCATGGCCATCACCAGCGCCATGGTGGTGCCGGCTACCAGGGGGCCGTCGCCGATCGCGAACGGGCCGTCGGTGGCCTCGAGGCGCAATCCTGCGGCGTTGGTCTTGCTGGGGACGGTGAAGTCGCCCTTGGCCAGGAAGCCCGCAACGGCCGTTGCGGCCTCGATTCCTACTCGTTGCGCGATCCCCAACGGATGGCGGATGTCCTGGGAGTGGATGATGACCTCGCCCAGCCAGGCCTCGACCGGACCGAAGGTCGCGGTGGTGCTGGTGATGATTTCATTGAAGCCCTCGAGCGTCTGGGCCGGGGTGGCACCGAGATGTTCGGCCAGCCGCCTGTCGTTGTGCAGGTCGAAGTCGAACCGGGCACCCAGGACGCTGCCGAACCAACGCGCCGGTCCGATGCTTGCCGCGGCGGTGAGGTGGGCCAGGGTTTCCCTGACGCTCCAGCGGCCGCACAGCGAGGGTGTGGCCCATTGGGAGTCCTCGAGCGTGGCGAGGTCCTCGGCAAGGACGGCGCGCTCAACGTGTGCAGCGTTCCATAGTTGGCGGCGTGCGGTGTTCCTGGTCAAGGATTCTCCGATCTCGGCGTATGGACCGGAGTCTAGCAAGCCGTGGCCGGGGGATGAAAAAGCGGGCGGGGTCCCTCGCCGATTTCTCGGCAAAAGGATCCCGCCCGCCATGGCCGCCTCAACAGGCCGCCGGTGTTGCTACTTAGTCGGTGCCCGAATCGAAGGCGGCGCGCTCCAGGGCGCGGTCGCCTGCGAGCTCGTCGGCGTCAACAGCCTCGGCATCGACGATCGCCGAGGCTCCGCCGGCCTCCAGCTCGCCGACCAGCTTCACGGTCTTCTCGCCCAGCAGGCCCTGGTTCGCGTACTGCTCCAGGCGCGAGCGGGAATCGGCGATGTCCAGGTTGCGCATGGTCAGCTGGCCGATGCGGTCCAGCGGGCCGAAGGCCGAGTCGCCCACGCGCTCCATGGACAGCTTGTCCGGGTGGTAGCTGAGGTTCGGGCCCACGGTGTCGAGCACGGTGTAGTCGTCGCCGCGGCGCAGGCGCACGGTGACGGTGCCGGTGACGGCGGAGCCGACCCAGCGCTGCAGGGACTCGCGCAGCATCAGTGCCTGCGGGTCCAGCCAGCGGCCCTCGTACATCAGGCGGCCCAGGCGGCGGCCCTCTGCGTGGTAGTTGGCCACGGTGTCTTCGTTGTGGATCGCGTTGAGCAGGCGCTCGTAGGTGATGTGCAGCAACGCCATGGCCGGCGCCTCGTAGATGCCGCGGGACTTGGCCTCGATGATGCGGTTCTCGATCTGGTCGCTCATGCCCAGGCCGTGGCGGCCACCGATCTTGTTGGCTTCGTCAACCAGGGCGACGGCGTCGGTGAAGACCACGCCGTTGATGGCGACCGGGCGGCCGGCCTCGAAGGTCACCGAAACGTCTTCGGTCTTGACCTCGACCGACTCGTCCCAGTAGCGCACGCCCATGATCGGCTCAACCGACTCCAGGGAGGTGTTGAGCAGCTCGAGGGTCTTGGCCTCGTGGGTGGCGCCCCAGATATTGGCGTCGGTGGAGTAGGCCTTCTCGGCCGAGTCGCGGTACGGGAAGTCGCGCTCGACGAGCCATTCGCTCATTTCCGAGCGGCCGCCGAGTTCCTGGACGAAGGCCGGGTCGAGCCACGGCTTGTAGATGCGCAGCTTCGGGTTGGAGAGCAGTCCGTAGCGGTAGAACCGCTCGATGTCGTTGCCCTTGTAGGTCGAGCCGTCGCCCCACACGTCCACGCCGTCTTCGCGCATGGCACGCACCAGCAGGGTGCCGGTCACGGCGCGGCCCAGCGGGGTGGTGTTGAAGTAGGCCTTGCCGCCGGAGCGGATGTGGAAGGCGCCGCAGGCCAGGGCCACCAGGCCCTCTTCGACCAGGGCCGGCTTGCAGTCGACCAGGCGTGCGGCCTCGGCGCCGTATTCCAGGGCGCGGCCGGGGACTGCATCAATATTCGGTTCATCGTACTGGCCAAGGTCGCCGGTGTACGTGTAAGGGATCGCACCCTTTTCACGCATCCAGGCAACTGCGACGGAAGTATCAAGGCCACCGGAGAACGCGATACCTACGCGTTCGCCAACGGGCAGGGAGGTGAGGACTTTAGACATGCTCCCCATCCTATAGCGTGCAAGGGAGTTTCCGCGGAACAATGACAAGTCTGCAGGGCGACATGCAACGGCCCGAAAAGCAGGCCATACTTGAGTTTTCCGGGGGCCGTGGTCACGGGCCCGTGCCGGTGGCGCCTGCGCGGGCGGCACCGTATGCATAATTATTTGAAGGGATGAATCCTTATGAGCACTGTGGAGTATCGCCGTTTGGGCAATTCCGGGCTGGTGGTTTCGGCCGTCGGGCTCGGCTGCAACAACCTGGGCCGTGCCGGCACCGCAACCGAGCACCAAGCCGGAACCGACGCCGTCATCGACGCCGCCCTTGAGTCCGGAATCACATTCTTCGACGTGGCCGACACCTACGGCAGGGAGCCCGGGCTCTCGGAAACCATGCTCGGCAAGGCTCTGGGCAAGCGCCGCGACGAGGTCGTGATCGGCACGAAGTTCGGCATGGACATGGGTGGGGCCAACGGCAACGACTTCGGTGCCCGCGGCTCGCGCCGCTACATCGTCCGCGCCGTGGAAGCCTCGCTGCGGCGCCTGGGCACCGAGTACATCGACCTGTACCAATTCCACACCCCTGACCCGCTGACCCCCATCGCCGAGACCCTCGCGGCGCTCGATGACCTGGTCCGCTCCGGCAAGGTGCGCTACCTCGGGCATTCGAACCGCGCCGGATGGCAGATCGCGGAGGCCGAGTTCACCGCCCGCGCCGCCGGCGGGGCGCGCTTCATCTCCTCGCAGAACCACTACAACCTGTTGGATCGCCGCGCCGAGCTCGAGGTCGCGCCCGCGGCCGAGGCCTATTCGCTGGGCCTGCTGCCGTACTTCCCGCTGGCCAACGGACTGCTCACCGGCAAGTACTCCGGCGGCACGGCCCCCGAGGGCTCCCGGCTGACCCATGCCCGGAGGCACCTGATGGACACCGTGGACTTCGGGCAGCTGCGCGACTTCGGCGCGTTCGCCGCCGCCCGCGGGCTGACCGAACTTCAGGTCGCCTTCTCCTGGCTCGCCTCCCGGCCCTCGGTCGCCAGCGTCATCGCCGGGGCCACCCGCCCCGAACAGGTGCGGCAAAACGCCGACTCCGCCGGCTGGAAGCCGGGTGCCGGGGACCTGGCCGAGCTGGAGGCGATCTTCCCCGCCGTGCCCAAGATCGCGCTCTTCTAGGCCATGGCATTCCCGCGCACCCGGATCCTGGTCGACAACGACACCGGGATCGACGACGCACTTGCCCTGGCCTACCTGGCCGCCTGCCCGCACGTTGAAATCGTGGCGGTCACCTCCTCGCCCGGAAACGTCGACGCCGACCGGGTCGCCGCGAACAACCGGGCGCTGCTGGCGCTGTGCGGGCAGCCCCAGGTGCCGGTGCTCATCGGTGCGCGCGAACCCCTGGCGGTCCCGCTGGTCACCACCCCGGAAACCCACGGCCCGCAGGGCGTCGGCCATGCCACGCTGCCGGATCCCGGCCCCGCGCGCACGGACCGGGATGACGCCGTCGAGTATTGGATCGAGGCCGCGCGCGCCGCCCCCGGGGAACTGACCGCGCTGCTGAGTGCCCCGCTGACCAACTTTGCGCTCGCCCTGCGCCGCGAACCCAGGCTGCCGTGGCTGCTGGGCCGGGTGGTGATCATGGGCGGGGCCTTCTACCACCAGGGCAACACCACCCCGACCGCGGAGTGGAACACGCACGTCGACCCGCATGCCGCCGCCGAGGTCTACGCCGCCTACACCGCTGCAGCCGCCGCCGGGCTGGAGGCAGAGAGGCTGCCGGTCGTGTGCTCGCTGGACAGCACCGAGCGCTTCGAGATGCGCCCGGGGTTGCTCACCGACCTGGCCGCCGCCGCCGGCTGCGCCGAACCCGAGATCGTGCTGCCCGGGGACCCGGAAGGCAAGCGCAGCGCGTCCCCGAACCCGCTGGTGCGCTACCTCTCCGATGCCCTGCGTTTCTACTTCGAGTTCCACCGCGCCTACGACCAGGGCTACATTGCCCACGTGCACGACTACTTTGCGGCCGGGATCGCCGCCGGCACCCTGGAGTACCGCAGCGCCCCTGCCACCGTGGACGTCGAAACCGACTCCCCGCTGCTCATCGGAACCACCGTGGCGGACTTCCGCTCGCTCTGGGGCAAGCCGGCCAACGCGCACGTCGTGTCCTGGAACGACCCGGAAGCCGGGTTCGCCGAGCTCGTCGCGCGGCTCGGTGCCCTGGCCCGGCGGATCGATACGGCCTCCTGAGCGAAGCGGCCGCCGACCGCGTCGGCTAGAATCGTTCTCCGGGCCGAGGTGACATTAGGCCCTGTTCCCGCTTCCCGGCGCCACCGGCATCCCCGGCGGCGCCCACCCGCACCCGAGGAATGACCCCCATGTCACCGAACCTGACCCTGCCCGAGAACGCCACCGGGCACCCGCTGCGCCGCCGGCTGATGGCCGCCGCCGGAGTGCTCCTGCTGATGGGCACCTACACCGCCCTGGTCCTGACCCAGCCGGCCGGCCTCATCGACGGCCTCGGCCAGGGCGTTGCCCTGGCCACCTTCGCCGCCTACCTGGCCGCCGCGATCCTGCTGCTGGCAGCCGTGCTGCCCGAACTTCCCGTCGCCACCCTCACGCTGATCCCCGTGGCCCTGGCGCTGAACATCGTGCTGGGCCAGTTCGTCGGCTCCGTGATGATCCCGCTCTACCTGGACTCGCTGGGCACCGTGCTCGTCGGCTTCCTGGCCGGACGCCGGGCAGGCGCCGCCACCGGCGTGCTCGGCACGCTCATCTGGTCGCTGTTCAACCCGACGGTGCTGCCCTTCGCCGCGGGTGCGGCACTGGTCGGCTTCCTGGCCGGAACCGCCGCCCGCTTCGGCGCGCTGCGCCGCCCCTACCTGGCCCCGGTCGCCGGACTTGTCGCCGGCGTGCTGGTCGGCGTGCTCTCCGCACCCGTCGCCGCGTTCGTCTTCGGCGGGACCTCCGGGGTCGGCACCGGCGCCCTGGTCGCCGCGTTCCGCTCGATGGGCGACTCGCTGCTGGGCGCCGTCACCAAGCAGGCGCTGATCTCGGATCCCGGGGACAAGGCCATCGTCTTCCTGCTCGCAGCGCTCCTCATCTACGCGCTGCCCGGGCGGCTGACCGCCGGATTCGCGTTCGTCCGCCGCTACCGGGTTCTTGGCCGCCGCGGCTCCCGCTAGGAACGTGCCCGTGCCCCGCACCGCGCCGCTGCATCCCTTCACCGTGCTCGCCCTCGCGGCGGCGGTCGTGGCCACCACCACGGCGGCCGGCCGCTGGTGGCTGAGCTGCACGGTGTTGCTGGGCTGCCTGCTGCTGGCCGTGTGGGCGCGCCGCGCACGCAGGCTGGCGGGGCTGGCCGCTGCCATCCTGGCACCGGCCTGGGGATCCCAGCTGCTCATCCACGGGATGGTCGACACCGCCGGCAGCCAGGTGCTGGCGGCCGCGGGCCCGCTGCGGATCACCGCCGAGGGACTGCGGCTTGCAGCCGAACTGGGGCTGCGCACCGCCGTCCTGGTGGTCGCCGGGCTGCTGTGCACGCTGTTGATCGACCGGCACGACCTCGTCGCCGCCGTCGACCTTTCCGGCGCCCCGCCGCAACTGGGCTACCTGGTGGCGGCCACGCTGTCCCTGCTGCCCCGGTTGGCGCAGCGGCAGCGGGCCATCGGGGAGGCGCAGGCGCTGCGCGGGGCCGCCGCGGGAGCCGGACCGCTGGGCTGGTGGCGGCGCGTGAGGCTGCGCTCGGTGCCGCTGGTCCTCTCGGCCCTGCAGGACGCAGCGGACCGCTCCACCCACCTGGCCGCGCGCGGCTTCCCGGCCGCCGGGCCGCACACCCGCTTGCGCAGCGTGCCGGACTCGGCAGGACAGCGCCGGCTGCGCCGCATTGCCATGGCCTGCATCGTCCTGGGCCCGCTGGCGGTCCTGGCCCCGACCTGGATGGAGCTGGCATGAGCGCGGGCCGGGACACGGTCCTGCGGCTGGCCCTGGAACGCTTCAGCTATTCCGGGGCCGAAGGCGACACGCTGCGCGACATCGACCTGTCCCTTGCGCCCGGATCGCTGACGGTGATCGCGGGGGACTCCGGATCGGGAAAGTCCACGCTCGGCGCCGTGCTGGCCGGGATGCTGCCGCGGCACGGGGGCGACGAGCTGGAGGCGACGCTGCACCTGGCCGGGCAGGAGATCCGCCACACCGCCGGTGCCGGGCCGCGCATCGATCCGGTGGGGTGGGCCCGCCAGGTCGGGATGCTGCCCCAGGACGCCCGCCACTACCTCTCCGGGGTGCGCGAAACCGTGGAGGAGGAACTGGCCCTCGGCCTCGAGAACGCCGGGGTGCCGCGCGCGCGGATGCGGGAGCGGATCGCCGCGCTCGCGGACCGGCTGGGGCTGCACGCCTTGCTGCCCCGCGATCCGGGGAAGCTCTCCGGCGGGCAGGAACGCCTCGTGGCGCTGGCAGCGCTCGCCCTGGACGCCCCGCCGGTGCTGGTCCTGGACGAACCGCTTGCAGGGCTTGACGCCGCGGCGGCGGCCCGCGTCTCGGCACTGGTCGGGCGGCTGCGCTCCGCAAGCACCGCGCTGGTATTGCTCACCCGCTCCCGGGACCGGCTCGCGGCCGGCGCCGACCGGGTGTTGTTCCTGCGCGGGGGAAGCTGCCACGAGGCGGACACCGCCGTGGCGCCCCGCACCGCAACCGCGGCGAACCGCCGGCCGCTGTCCCATGCGTCGGTCCTGCTTGAATTTGCCGGAGTCGACCTCGGCTACGCCGCTTCGGCCGAGCCCATTGTGGCCGGCCTGGACCTGCGGCTGCGGGCCGGTGAGTGTGTCGCGCTCACCGGGCCGAACGGGTCGGGGAAGACCACCGTGCTCAAGGCCGCCGCCGGCCTGCTGCGCCCCGGCGCCGGAGAAATCGTGCATCGAACGAACCCCGGCGGGTCAGTGGGGATGCTGCTGCAGAATCCCGCCGACCAGCTCTTCGAGCGGACCGTCCACCGCGAGGTCGCCTTCGGCCTGCCCCGGCGCGGCCCGGAGGCGGCCCGCGTCCCGGCGGTGCTGGATGCGCTGGGGCTCGCCGCGGCGGCGGACACCCACCCCTACGAGTTGCCTGCCTCCGCCCGCCGCCTCGTGGCCCTGGCCACGGTGCTGGTGCGCGAGCCGATGGTGCTGCTGCTCGACGAGCCGACCGAGGCGCTGGACGCGCACGGGGTGGAGCGGCTGCACATGGCGCTGGGGGCCGTGCTGGAGCGCGGCGGGGCCGTGCTGCTCGCCAGCCACGACGAGGCGTTCATGGCCGCCGCCGCGCACCGCGTGCACCGGCTGGGAGCGCCAGGGGGCATCCGGGCCTAGGCCCTCCTGTTGCGGCGGGACGGACCCCCGGGCGGCGAATCCGCCCTCCGGGCCGGTATTGTGGGATTTCTTGGGGGCCAACGAGCCACGGGAGAAAACATGCCAAAGGATTTTGAGCGGTGGGATGTGCTGGTTCGCGACCGGCAGCGGATCGGGGTCCTCTACCGGAACCTGGAATCGAATGTCTTGCTGACCCGCGTCCTGGTGGAGGACGATGTCGAACCCTACCGGGCCGAGTCGCGGGTGCGGCTGGACCCGGCCGCCAATAGCTGGGAACTGAGCTGGTTCCGGGACCGGAGCATGGACCAGGCCCGGCTCATGCGCCGGGAACCACAGGGTTCACCCGTGGACTCCATGCCGAGCTTTGCCGACATCCTCATGGTGATGCGCGCCATCGAGGACCCGGAAAACCAGATGGTGTACTGGCGCCTGAACGAGGCGGGCCAGGAAGCGCTGGATCCCGGGGTCCATCCTCCCGCGGAACCCAATGCGCACATCCGGCGGGTCGGCCCGCCCGAGGAGCTTTCCATCCCGCTGGGCACCACCCTCACCGCCCGGCGCTTTGAGGCCTGGGCGGATGGGTTGTTGGTTGCCACCCACTGGGTCAACGCGGACAACGAGCTGGTGTGCACCCGCTGGGGCGCGAGCCTCACCGCGTTCGGGGTGCCCGGGGACCCCAGCGACGCCGGCTGGCTCTCGCTGTCGGGGCTCGATGACTCGACCGTCGACTTCATGACCCACGGATTTGGCGACGGGCGATAGCCGCCCTGCCGTCGAGGGGCCGGGCAAGGCGGGACCTAGATAAAGAGCAGGACCTGCTCGCCCTTGATCTGCGCGGCGAAGCGCTCCAGCGCGCCGCGTGCGGGTCCCGCAACGGCCTTGCCGTCCTCGGGCTGGAAGTAGGAGCCATGGCAGGAGCAGTAGAAGGCCTCGCCCTCGGGCGCCTTCGCGCCCACGGCGCACCCCTGGTGGGTGCAAATCGCGGTGTAGGCCAGCACGGTATGGCGGTTGGGACGGAAAAGCAGAAAGCCCGCCTCCTGGCCGGCTTCCTCGCCCCGGGTGCGCACGGCGGAGACCGCCAGCCGGGTGCCAACGGCCAATTCCGCGGTGGTCGCCACGACGGTGCCCGCCCCGACGGGCTCGGGCGGGGCTGAGGGCACGTTGTTCGGCGCCGCGGAGGAACCGTCGCCGCAGGCGGCCAGGGCCAGGGTGGCGCCGGCGGCCACGGTGGTGCCGACGAAGGCCCGGCGCGTGCCGGGGGAGGAAAGCGGATTCATGCACCCCATCATTCCATGCACGCGCACGGGAAGGGCCGAGTCGGGGTGCGATGTCACTTACACCCGCGGCAGTGGCGGATCAGAGGTAGATCTTGACCTTGTCGCCCTCGATGGCGGCGGCGAATCTCGCCAGCGACTTCTTGGCCGGCCCCTGGGCGACCGAGCCGTCGGTCTTGGAGAACTGGGAGCCGTGGCAGGGGCACTCGAAGACCTCGCCGCTGCCGGTGCCGACCTTGCAGCCCTGGTGAGTGCACACCGAGGTGTAGGCCAGGACGGTTGACTCGTCGGGGCGGTAGAGCAGGTAGCCGCGCCCGTCGACGGTGACGGAGGCGGTGCCCTGCACCGGCAGCTTCGCCGCGTCGATCGCGTCGGTGGCCGTGCCGGTGGATTCGGGGAGGTCCTGGGCCTTGTCGCCGGAGCCGCATGACACCAAGGTCACCGCCGCGCCGGCAACCAGCGAGGCCTCAATGACACTGCGGCGGGTGGGCAGCAGAGTGATCTTTTGTTTCATACCCAAAGTGTCGCGCAGAATCGATTCGAGGTCGATGGATGGGCCGCAGGAATCTTCCTCCGGCGGCCCATCCGGTGCGGCGGGAGCGGGATCAGCCCCGGTCCCGGTGGAACTTCGCGCCGTTGACGCGTTCGGAGGCGCCCACCTGGTCCAGGTACGGGGTGATGCCGCCCAGGTGCATGGGCCATCCCGCGCCCATGACCATGCACAGGTCGATGTCCTCGGGACCCGCGACCACGCCCTCGGCGAGCATTAACCCGATCTCCTGGGCCAGAGCGTCCTGGGTGCGCCGTAGCAGTTCCGCTCCGGTGCTCGGGGTGTTCCCGAAGGACAGCAGCTTCAGCGTGGAGGAGGGAATCTCCTCCCCGCCGTCGGCGGCAGGTGCCCAGAGCGACTTGATGCCGTGGGAGATGAGCACCTCCTGGTTGCCCGAGACGTGGAAGCGCTCGCCGAAGGCGGCGTGCAGCGATTCGGAGACGTGGTGCGCCACCGGGATCCCGACCATCGCCAGCAGCGTGAACGGGCTCATGGGGAGCCCCAGGGGGCGCAGTGCCGTGTCCGCCACCTTGGCGTCGGTCCCGTCATCGAAGGCCTTGGCGACCTCGCCCATCAGGCGCAGCAGGATGCGGTTCACCACGAAGGCGGCCTCGTCCGCCACCAGCACGCTGGTCTTGCGCAGCGCCTTGCCCACGGCGAACGCGGTGGCCAGGGCCACCTCGCCGGTTGCCTCGGCGCGCACGATTTCCAGCAGCGGCATCTGCGCCACGGGGTTGAAGAAGTGGAAACCCACCAGGCGTTCGGGGTGTGCCAGGTCCCGGCCCATCTCGGTGACCGAGAGTGAGGAAGTGTTGGTGGCCAGGATGCACTCGGGGGAGACGACGGCCTCGACCTCGGCAAAGACCTGCTTCTTGACAGCCAGTTCCTCGAAGACCGCCTCGATGACGAAGTCGGCGTCGGCGAAGGCGTCCTTGGACACCGAGCCGGTGACCAGGGCCTTGGTGCGGTTGGCCGCGTCGCTGGAGATGCGGCCCTTGGCGAGCTGCTTGTCGACCTCGCCGTGGATGTGGGCCAGCCCCGAGGTGACCCGTGCGGCGTCGATGTCGGTGATGACCACCGGGACCTTGAGGTTCTTGGCGAAGAGCAGGGCCAGCTGGCCGGCCATGAGCCCGGCGCCGACCACCCCGACCTTGGTCACGGGCCGCGCCAGCTTGGCATCCGGGGCGCCGGCGGGGCGCTTGGAGCGCTTCTGCACCAGGTCGAGGAACGCGTACACGGTGTTGTGGAACGCGTGGGTTTGCATCAGTTCGGTCAGCGCCGCGATTTCCAGTGCGGCGGATTCCTTCTGGGTGATGGTGGCGCCGGCCTCGAAGACCTCCAGCACCTTGGCAGGTGCAGGTGCTGCGTTGGAGGTCTTGGCCTCCACGAAGGCCCGGGCCTTGGCCGCGGCGGCCGCCCAGCGTGCGGCGATGTCGGGGTTGCCGTTCGGCTCCACGGCGTTCGGGCGCTGCACCGTGGTTGCGCCGGTGAGCACGCCGTCGGCCCAGAGCAGGGACTGCTCCAGGAAGTCGGCGGGTTCGAACAATGCGTCGGCAATGCCGAGCTTGAATGCGGCGGCGCCGTCCAGGGAGCGGTTGTTGTTCAGCGGGTTTTCGATCATCACGGTCATCGCGGCCTCGGGCCCGGTCAGGCGCGGGAGCCGGTAGACCCCGCCCCAGCCCGGGACCAGCCCGATGAAGGCCTCGGGCAGCCCGATGCCGGTGGCCCCGGTGGAGACGGTGCGGTAGGTGCAGGCCAGGGCGATCTCCAGCCCGCCGCCCAGCGCGACGCCGTTGATGAACGCGAAGGTGGGGACCCCGAGGTCGGCCAGCAGGTCGTAGGCCGCGTGGCCCAGGGTTGCCATGGCGGCGCCGTTTTCCGGGGAGGCCAGCGACTTGACGCCGTTGAGGTCGGCGCCGGCGACGAGGTAGTGGGGCTTCCCGGTGAGCCCCAGGGCCTGGATTTCCCCGGCTGCGGCGCGCTGCTTCTGCGCGGACAGCGCCGCGTGCAGTTCCAGCAGGGTGTTGGGGCCCAGGGTGGTGGGCTTGGTGTGGTCGAACCCGTTGTCCAGGGTCAGCAGCGCCATCGTCCGCCCGCCGGGCAGCCGGACGTCTTCGACCAGGGAGTGGGTGATGATCTCGTGGGGTACCAGCGAGGCGAGGGCTGCGAAGCTTTCAATGGTGCTCTGGCTCATGGCCTTAGGCATCCTTTCCGTAGTCGGCGTGGTGGGGGTTTTCCCAGATGACGGTCCCGCCCATGCCCAACCCGATGCACATGGTGGTCAGGCCGTAGCGGACCGAGGGGTCCTGCTCGAATTGCCGGGCCAGCTGGTTCATCAGGCGCACGCCCGAGGAGGCCAGCGGGTGTCCCACGGCGATGGCGCCGCCGTAGCGGTTCACCCGCGGGTCGGTGTCCTCGATCCCGTAGTGGTCAAGGAAGGAGAGCACCTGGACGGCGAAGGCCTCGTTGATCTCGAACAGCCCGATGTCCTCGATGCCCAGGCCGGCCTGGGCCAGCGCCTTCTCGGTGGCGGGCACCGGCCCGATGCCCATGACCGAGGGCTCGACCCCGGCGAAGGCGTAGGAGACCAGGCGCATCTTCACGCCCAGGCCCAGCTCTTCGGCGGCCTGCGCGCTGGCGAGCACCGCGGCGGTGGCCCCGTCGTTCAGGCCCGCGGCGTTGCCGGGGGTGACCCGGCCGTGGGCGCGGAAGGGGGTGCGCAGTTCGGCAAGCGACTCCAGGGTGGTGCCCGGGCGGGGCGGCTCGTCGGCGGTGTGCAGCTTAAAGCCCTCCCCGGGGCGGCGGGCCGCGACCGGGACCAGGTCCGGCTGGATGTTCCCGGCCTGGTAGGCGGCGGCGAGCTTTTCCTGGGAGGCCACCGCGTAGGCGTCGGCGCGTTCCTTGGTGATGTCGGGGAACCTGTCGTGCAGGTTCTCCGCGGTGTTTCCCATGTTCAGGGCCGCCGGGTCCACGATGCGTTCGGAGAGGAACCTCGGGTTCGGGTCGGCCCCGGCGCCCATGGGGTGGTTGCCCATGTGCTCGACGCCGCCGGCGATGACCACGTCGTAGGCGCCGAAGGCGATGGAGCCGGCAGTGGTGGTCACCGCGGTCATGGCCCCGGCGCACATCCGGTCGATGGCGAATCCCGGGACCGACCGGGGCAGTCCGGCCAGCAGCGCGGCGGTTCGCCCGATGGTCAGGCCCTGGTCCCCGGTCTGCGTGGTGGCGGCGATCGCGACCTCGTCGATGCGTGACGCGGGCAGCGAGGGGTTGCGGCGCATCAGGTCGCGGATGCACTTGACCACGAGGTCGTCGGCGCGGGTGCCGTGGTAGATGCCCTTCTCTCCGGCCTTGCCGAAGGGGGTGCGGACGCCGTCGACGAAGACGACGTCGCGGACCTGCCGCGCGTTGGAAGTGTTCACTGGCTGGGGGCTCACCGGTACTCCTTGTGATCGGGATGGGGATGTGATCCACCCCATACGCTACTGGTGAGTAACTTAGAGTGCAAGCCGCGCCTGCCCGGGCAAGAAAAAAGCCGGGCAGGTTCCTCCCGGTTGCGGAAGGTGCCTGCCCGGCCGTTCATCAGCGCCTGGCCAACTCGTCGGGGTCCAGCAGCGCCACGGTGAGCACCGGGCCCACCAGCTCGATCTGCCATTCACGGGCGCCGAGCGCCCGCAGGGCGGCCGCGACGGTGTCCGGGTCAATCTCCGCCGGCGGGCTCCAGCACAGCCGGCGCAGCGTGTCGGGGGTGAGCAGGTTCTCGGTGGGGATGTTCAGGGACTCCGCGGTGCGGGCCACCCGGGCCCGCGCGGTCTGCAGCCGCGCCGCGGCCACCGGGTCCTTGTCCGCCCAGACCTTGGGCGGGGGCGGGGAGTTGGAGGGCACCTGGTTCGGCGGCAGGTCGGAGGTGGTCGCGGCGTCCTGCAGGGCGCGCAGCCACTTCGGGGCGTCCTTGGCCGCGGAGCGGCCGTGGAAGCCGGGGGTCTTCAGCAGCGCCGGAACGCTCTTGGGCATGGCCCTGGCCGCGGCGACCAGCGCCGAGTCCGGGATCAGCCGGCCCGGCGCGGTGTCCCGGGTCTGGGCCAGCGACTCGCGGGTCTCCCAGAGGGCGCGCACCGCGGCCAGCGTCCGGCGGTCGCGGATCTGGTGCAGGCCCGAGGTGCGGCGCCACGGGTCCACGCGGGGAGGGGCAGGGGGAGCGGTGCGCACCGCCTCGAATTCCTCCTCGGCGAAGCCGAGCTTGCCGTCGGCTGACAGGATCTTGATCAGTTCCTCGCGCAGCCGGTCCAGGACCTCGACGTCCAGCGCCGCATAGCGCAGCCACGGCTCGGGCAGCGGGCGGGTTGACCAGTCGGCGGCCGAGTGCTCCTTGGCCAGGCGCAGCCCCAGCAGGGACTCCACGGCCGGGCCCAGGCCCACGCGCGGCAGCCCGGCAATGCGGGCGGCAAGTTCGGTGTCAAAGAGCCGTGCCGGGTCCATGCCCAGCTCGCGCAGGCAGGGCAGGTCCTGGGAGGCGGCGTGCAGGATCCAGGTTTCGTCCCCGATGGCCTCCTGGATCGGATCCAGGTTCTCGAAGGGCACCGGGTCGATCAGCCAGCTGCCCGATCCCTCGCGGCGCAATTGGACCAGGAAGGCGCGCTGGCCGTAGCGGAAGCCGGAGGCCCGCTCCGCGTCGACGGAGACCGGGCCGGTGCCGGCGGCGATGGCACGCGCGGCGCGGCGCAGGCCGGGCTCGGTGGTGATGACCTCGGGCACCCCGTCGCGCGGCATGTCCAGCAGGACGGGCTCCGGGGGAGCCTCCTGCACGGGGTCGGCGGGATCCGGGGCTTGCGCCGGTGCGGACGATTCGTCCGTCACGGCGCTGTGGCTGGGGCTCGTGGCGTGGTGGGTACGGGTCATGGTCTAACGATTCTAGTACCGATTGCGCCGGGGCCCGATGTGCCGGGCCGCGGGGCCGCGGGTTCTAGGAGAGCCGGCGGTGCGGCAGCGCGGTGACGCCGCTGGGCAGCGGGGGCAGGCCGGCGAAGGTGCAGACCATGTCGGCCCAGGCCTCGAGATGGGTGGAGATGTCGTGGTCGCCCGGGGTCCAGGAGGCCCGCAGCTCGATGTCGATGGTCTCGTTGCGGTGCTCCAGGGTGCCGTAGCTTTCGGAGAGCACGCGGGTGGCGGTGCCGCCGGCCTGCCGGTAGTCGGCGCCGGATTCGTTCAGCGCGTCCAGCAGCCAGGTCCAGGCGACCGAGCCGAGCATCGTGTCGTTTCCCATCTCCGATTCCATGCGGGCGCGGATGTAGGTCACGATGCGGAAGGTGCCGTCCCAGAGCGCGGAGCCCGCGGGATCGTGCAGCAGCACGAAGCGGCCGGTGGCCAGTTCCTCGGCGTGCGCCGGCGGGGCGGACTCCGCGGGGGACGCGGTCCTGCGCGCGACGCGTTCATAGACATCGGCGGAGAGGGCCAGGGCGTAGGGTGCCAGCCGGGCCGGGGCCGGGATCTCCTGGAGGTGGATCTCCCGCCGGCAGCTGGCGCGGCGAACCGCGGCCAGGGCCTCGAGGAAGGCTGGCGGCACTGCTTGGACTGGTCCGTTTGATGTCACATGGCGAGTCTAAAGTGCGGCCATGGCTTGGCCGCCTGCGGCACGCCGGGGAGCGGAAGGGCGTTGTGCCCCCGCTCACCGGCGACCGGTGGCAACCTACTGCTTGGCAAGTTCCTCGGTGAGTGCGGCGACGAAGGAATCGACGTCCGCCTCGGTGGTGTCGAAGGAGCACATCCAGCGCACCTGGCCGGCGGAGCGGTCCCAGTCATAGAAGCGGAAGCGCTCGCGCAGGCGGTCCGCCACCGCGTTGGGCAGCGCGGCGAACACGCCGTTGGATTCGGTCGGGTACACCAGCTCCACCCCGTCGGTTGCCGCGACCGCGGCCGAGAGCCTGGCGGCCATGGCGTTGGCGTGGGCGGCGGAGCGCAGCCACAGGTCGGTGCCGTAGAGGGCCAGCAGCTGGGCGGAGATGAAGCGCATCTTGGAGGCCAGCTGCATGTTCATCTTGCGCAGGTACTTCATCGACTCGGCCGGGCCCTCGGTGAGGGTCACGATGCCCTCGCCGAACATGATGCCGTTCTTGGTGCCGCCCAGGGACAGGATGTCGATCCCGGTGCCGGTGGTCATCTCGCCCAGGCCCGTGCCCAGGGCGGCGGCGGCGTTGGAGAGCCGGGCGCCGTCCATGTGCACGCGCATGCCCAGGGAGTGGGCGTGCTCGGTGATGGCCCGCAGTTCCCCGAGGGTGTAGAGGGTGCCCAGCTCGGTGGACTGGGTCAGCGAGACGGCAAGCGGCTGGGCGCGGTGCTCGTCCCCCCAGCCCCAGGCCTCGAGGTCGATGAGCTCCGGGGTGAGCTTGCCGTCGGGTGTGGGCACGGAGAGCAGCTTCATGCCGCCGATGCGTTCGGGTGCGCCGTTCTCGTCGACGTTGATGTGGGCGCTGTCGGCGCAGATGACCGCGCCCCAGCGCGGCAGCAGCGACTGCAGGGCCGTGACGTTGGCGCCGGTGCCGTTGAACACCGGGAAGATCGTGGCCGTCTCGCCGAAGTGCGAGGCGATGACGCGTCCGAGCTCCGCGGTGTACTGGTCCTCTCCGTAGGAGACCTGGTGCCCGCCGTTGGCCTCGGCCAGGGCGGAAAGGACCTCGGGGTGGATCCCGGAGTAGTTGTCCGAGGCGAAGCCGCGCACCGAGGGGTCGTGGATCATGGAAGTCACTGGCATGGGGTCCTTACGGGGGATTGCAGGGGGGATGGGGGAGAGGGGTGCTAGCGGGTGGGCAGGTGGATCCGCGCGCCGTTGAGTGCGTCGGCATCGCCGGAGAAAAGCTCGATGGCCGCCGCGCCGAGTGTGGCGACGTCGGTGAAGCCGGCGGTGCCGCGCTCCGGGTGCGCCGCGCGGGTTGCGGCGTCGGTGAACGCCTTGACGACCCAGACGGCGGCGGCGGCGCGCTGGGGAACCGGGTGCTCCTTGTTCCCCGACTGGGCGGTGCGCAGTTCCGCGGCCACCGAGCGCATCCAGGCCTCGGCTCCGGCCTTGGCCGTGGTGTAGTTGGCGTTGGAACCCGACGGGGCGTCCACCGCGGTGGCCGAGACGATGGCGGCCCGGCCGCACCGCGAGGCCACCAGGTCGTCGCGGAAGACCCGGGTGGTGTTGCGCAGCGTGGTGACGACCTGGGTGTGCAGGAATTCGTAGTCGTCGTCGCCCTGCCCGGCCAGGCCCTTGCCGCCGCGCCAGCCGCCGACCAGGTGCAGCAGCCCGTCGATGGGGCCTCGCTCGACATCGATCAGCTGGCGCAGCTCGGTCACCGCCGCGTGGTTGGCCAGGTCGACCTCGTAGCGCCCGTGCACGAAGGGCAGCCGCTCGGCCAGCCGCCCGGCGTTGGAGCCGGCGGCCAGCACCGTGGCGCCGGCCGCGCACAGCGCGTGCGCCGCCGCGACGCCCGAGGCGCTGGTCGCCCCGGCAATGAGTACTCTCAAGTCAGTGAGGTCAGCCATGAAACAGATTCTAGCCTTCGATTCCGGGGTCGGCGGGTGTGCTAGATGGACGAGGTGCCGGTGATGCCGACGGTGGAGTCGATGACGGGACGCAATTTCTTGGCCAGTGCCTCGTAGAACATCGAGTGCGGGAACTCGTCGTCGAGGACCTGGTTGGTCGTCTCGCGCAGCGGGCCGGCAAGCGGCAGCGCGTCGGGCCCCTTGGCCCAGACGGAGGCCGGGTGCGGGGTCAGCGTTGCGGAGACCAGCTCGTAGGCCGCCAGCCAGTGGGCGATCTTCGGGCGGTCGATCGAGCGCCAGTACAGTTCGTCGATGGCGTCGCCCAGGGCCGAAACCACCGCGGGGACCTGGTCCCAGTCGATGGACAGCTTGGTGTCGGTCCAGTGCAGCACATGGTGCTGGTGCATCCAGGCGAAGAGCAGCTGGCCGCCCACGGCGTCGTAGTTGCGGGTGCGCGTGCCGGTGATGGCGAAGCGGAAGATCCGGTCGAAGATCACCGCATACTGGACCAGCTTGGCGCGGTGGCGGGTGGTTTCGTCGGCGGAGGCCGCGTTGGCGATCTTGACGCATTCGCGGAAGGCGGTCAGGTCGCAGCGCAGCTCCTCGAGCGAGTACAGGAAGTAGGGCATGCGCTGCTTGATCATGAACGGGTCGAAGGGCAGGTCCCCGCGCATGTGGGTGCGGTCGTGGATCAGGTCCCACATCACGAAGGTCTCCTCGGTGAGGCTTTGGTCCCCGAGCATTTCAGCGGCATCCGCGGGCAGTTCCAGGTTGGTGATCTCCGCGGCGGACTTCAGCACGCGGCGGAAGCGTGCCGCCTCGCGGTCCTGGAAGATGGCCCCCCAGGTGAAGGCGGGCGTTTCGCGGATGGCGACCGATTCGGGGAAGAGCACCGCCGAGTTGGTGTCATAGCCGGGGGTGAAGTCCAGGAAGCGCAGCGGGACGAAGAGCTTGTTGGAGTAGTCCCCGGACTCCAGGCCGGAGATGAACTCGGGCCAGATGACCTCGACGAGCACAGCTTCAAGCAACCTGTCGGTGGACCCGTTCTGCGTGTACATCGGGAAGAGCACCAGGTGGCGCAATCCGTCCTCGCGCGCCAGCTGCGGTGCGAACGCCTGCAGGGAGTCGAGGAAGTCGGGGACCCCGAAGCCCGCCCGGGACCAGTTGTCCAGGTCGGCGGCGAGCCCCCGAAAGTAGGCGGCATCGTGCGGGAAGTGCGGGGCCAGTGCCTCCAGCGACTCGGCGATTGTTCCCGCCAGGGCCGCGGCGCGCGGCTTGTCGGCATCCACCGGCACCGAGCCGTCCTGTCCCTGCAGGCCCTGGAACTCGGTGGCGGCGTTCTTCAGTGCCAGCCAGGGCCCGGAGGTGACGAGTTCCGCGTTGGACAGCGGCTTGGGAAGAGTTGCCTGGGACATGGTGGGGGACCCCTTTCGGTACGGCCGGACACGCCGCGCGGATGCTGCGGAACTTGGCTTGGCTCCAGCGTACTGAGGGGTCATGGTTGCTGATTGAAATACGGCTCTAGCATCAGCAATACTGTTGCAAGTGCCGTGGGGCGGGCACCAAGGCATGCGCACGGGGAATGCTCGGGCCCCGGGTCATCGCGATGCCCCCGGGCCCGGGCCCAAACCGCGGGGTGCCGGCTAGCTCGACTTCAGCCGCAGCGAGACCGAATTCATGCAATAGCGCTGGTCGGTGGGGGTATTGAAGCCCTCGCCCTCGAAGACGTGGCCCAGGTGCGAATCGCAGGCGGAGCAGCGCACCTCGACCCTGACCATGCCGAGCGTGGAGTCGCGGATGTAGCGGACCCGGTCCTCCGCCAACGGGGCGAAGAAGGAGGGCCACCCGCAGTTGGCATCGAACTTGGCGTTGGAGGTGAAGAGTTCCTGGCCGCAGGCGCGGCATTCATAGACGCCTTCGGTGGTGGTGTCCCAATACTCGCCGGTGAAGGGGCGCTCGGTTCCCGCCTTGCGCAGGACCTGGTACTCCTCGGGGGTCAATTCGGTGCGCCACTGTTCGTCGGTCTTGGTGACGCTTGGCATGTCGGGGGTGCTGGATTCTTCTGGGGGCTGGATATCACTCACACAACGCACAACACCTATGTGGCCGCGCCCATTCCCGCGTGCCCCCGGCGCAACACGGGCGCGGAATCCGGTGCCCGCCAAAACCACAAGACGGTGGCCATTGTTTGCAATGATGGTAGGCATGAAGGAACAACTTTCCCCGAAGCCCCCGCGCGCGCGATCCGCTGGCAAGGGACTGAGCTGGGCATTGCTGGGCGTGGGCATCGGAGCGGCGGCCGGCTCGGTGTTTGCCGGCAGTGTTTCGGCGCTGGCGGCCTACTTCGCGCGCCGCGTGGTGACCCCCGACGCGGAGCCGGACCAGAGCCTGGAGATCCTGGCCCTGGTGCCCACCGAGAAGGGCAGGGACGTGATCCTGTCGGCGAACAAGGATTCCACCGCCCCGGGACGCTACTCGCTGTTCTTCTCGGCCGACACCGGGCACGCGCGCCTGGGCGAGCCCAAGGGCTACCGACCGGGCGACGGCACCGTGACCCGGGAGGTGGAGCAGGTCTACTTCGGCGACCTTGCCGCCGCCGCCCGCGGTCGGTTTTCCGGGATCGTCTATGACTCGCCGGAGGACGTCGACGTCGCGTACAGCGACGTCGAGATCCCCATCATGGGCGGCATGGCCCCGGCCTGGTTCATCAAGGGGGACGCGGAGGCCGACACCTGGGCCATCTGCGTCCACGGCCGCGGCGCCAACCGCAAGGAGGGACTGCGTGCCGTCCCGACGCTGCAGCGCCTGGGGCTCAGCGCACTGCTGGTCTCCTACCGCAACGACGGGGTGGCCCCGGCGGCGGTGGACGGGCGCTACGGGCTGGGCGCCACGGAATGGCCGGACATCGAGGCCGCCATCGACTACGCCCTTGACCACGGCGCGAAGGAAATCCTGCTCTTCGGCTGGTCCATGGGCGGGGCCATCGCCCTGCAGGTGGCGGACAGGTCGCGGCACGCACGCAGGATCGGCGCCCTGGTGCTGGACGGGCCGGTGATCAACTGGATCGACGTGCTCTCGCACCAGGCCAAGCGCAACCGCATCCCCGAGGCCGTGGGCAGGTTCGGCCAATGGCTGCTGGGCAACAAGGCGGGACGCTGGATGACCGGGCTCGCGGCCCCCCTGGACTTGAAGATCCTGAACTGGGTCGAGCGGCACGACCAGTTGCGCATGCCCACCCTGATCCTGCACAGCGAGGACGACGACTTCGTCCCGATCGGCCCCTCGGAACAGCTGACGGAGCTGAGCCCGCAATTGGTGGGCCTGCGCCGCTTCAGCCGCGCCGGGCACACCCGCGAGTGGAACGTCGACCCGCAGCGCTGGGAGGCCGAGGTCGCCGCGTTCGTGACGGGCGTGCTCGATGCACCGCGTCCCGGGGATGCCGCCGCGAACTAGTGGGAGATGTGGGCAACCTCTGCCTCGGTTAGCCGTTGCAGGTCGGCCGGGGCCAGCTCGAGGTCAAGCCCGCGGTGCCCGCCGGAGACGTAGACGGTCTCATGGGCCAGCGCGCCGGCATCAAGCAGCGTGCGCAAGCGGTTGCGCTGGGCCAGCGGCGAAATGCCGCCCACCACGTATCCGGTGCGGCGCTCGGCCACCGCCGGGTCCGCCATCTCCACCTTCTTCAGGCCCAGGGCCGTGGCCATGGCCTTGAGGTCCAGGGTCCGGTCGACCGGAATGATGCCCACCACCAGGGCCGCGGGCCCGGGTTCTCCGGTGGAGACCAGCAGCGTCTTGAACACCCTGCCCGGGGGAACGCCGATGGCCTCGGCGGCCTCCAGCCCGTAGTTGTCCACGGCCGGGTCGTGGGTGTAGGAGTGAACCGTATAGGGGACGGACTCGCGGTCCAGCAGCGTGGTCGCGGGCGTGCCGGTCGAATGCGTGCTCTTCTTCTTGGACATGGGCTTTCGGGATCCTCCAAAAACGTGTTTGGGCGCCGGCACGTGCCGACGCCCAAACTTCCTCGATGGTTTCGGCCTAGGAGCCGGCAGCGGCAACCCGCTCGCTGACCTGTCGCTTGATACGGGCAAGCATGGCACTCATGCCCCGTAAACGCAACGGCGTCAGGGCCCGGGTCAGCCCCAGCAACTGCGGCATGTCGTCCGGGACGCCAAGCACCTCCGCGGCCGGCAGCCCGTCGAGTCCCTGGTGCAGGACCGAGGCGAAGCCGCGGGTGGTCGGCGCCTGCGGGGGAGCGGAGAAGAACAGGGAGACCCGGTGCTCGCCCCCGGGCTCCACCTCGATGTTCAGGAACAGCGGCGTCTGGCACTCCACGACCTGCTCCAACAGGTCGGGATGCTCGGCCAGGCGTGCCGGGAGCTCGGGGAGCTCCTCGGAGAAGTCAAGCAGCATTTCCAGGCGTTCGGGCTCGGTGACCGACTGGAAGTCCTCGACGATCTCGGCCAGGGCAGCGGGCATCTCGCTCATGGTCCTAGGCTCCGTATCCCGCGGGCACGGCGCCGGGCTCGATGCCCTTGACGATGGGAACGCGCACCGCATTGCCCCATTCGGTCCAGGAACCGTCGTAGTTGCGCACGTTCTCGAAGCCGAGCAGGAACTGCAGGGCAAACCAGGTGTGGCTGGAGCGCTCGCCGATGCGGCAGTAGGTGATGACGTCGTCGCCCGCCGCCAGCCCGGCCTCGCCCAGGTAGATTTCCTCGAGCTCGGCACGGGACTTGAACGTGCCGTCCTCGGCCGCCGCCTTGGCCCACGGAACGGAGGCGGCCGTCGGAATGTGCCCCCCGCGCAGCGTGCCCTCCTCCGGGTATGCGGGCATGTGGGTGCGCTCGCCGGTGTATTCCTCGGTGGAGCGCACATCGATCATGGGCTTGCCGAAGTGCCCCAGCACCTCGGGCAGGAATGCGCGGATGACGGTGTCGTCGCGCTCGATGACCGGGTAGCTGGCCGGCACGGCCACGGGCTTTTCGCGGGTGGTCTCCCGGCCCTCGGCGATCCACTTGTCGCGGCCGCCGTCCAGCAGGCGGACGTCCGCGTGGCCGAAGAGGGTGAAGACCCACAGCGCGTAGGCAGCCCACCAGTTGGACTTGTCGCCGTAGATCACCACGGTGGAGTCGCGGCCGATGCCCTTGGCTGCCATCAGCGCGGCGAAGCGCTCGCCGTCGACGTAGTCGCGGGTGTCTTCGTCGTTGAGCTCGGTGTGCCAGTCGACCTTCACCGCTCCGGGGATGTGGCCGGTGTCGTAGAGCAGGATGTCCTCGTTGGATTCGACAATCACCAGGCCCTCGGTGGACAGGTTTGCCGCCAGCCATTCGGTGGAGACCAGCCGTTCGGGGTGGGCGTAGTTGGCGAATGACGGATTGGAATCGATGGGAAGGCTCATGGTGAATTGACCTCGCAACAAGAAAATCGGGGAAATGGTGTTGCTTCCAGCCTAGCGATCCGGGGCCCTGCCGGCGGCGAACCACTGTCATTCGACGCCATATTTCGCTCCAAGCGTCGGCCTTTGCGCCGGGGGCCGCGGGCCGGCGCCTGAAGGGCGCGACCCCCGTTTTAGTGGTTGTCGAATGTGTGGGCATAAAATGGCGGGGGCGTGTCTTTGCGCCGCGCACGCACACCACCACCCGAAGATTTAAGGACCGTTCCGCCGTATGGCCACGATTACGCATCTTTCCCAACGGACCCCCACGGTCTCCATCGACGACCTGCTTGCCGGCTTCCACCCGTCCTACCGCTTCGGAGAGGTGTCCTTCGACACCTACCGGCCGGACCCGGCCTGGCCCACCCAGGCCGAGGCGGTCACGAAGCTCAAGCACTTTGCCTCGACCATCGGCAATTCCAAGGGCGGCTTCCTGGGCAAGCTCTTTGGCAAAAAGAAGGTCGAGAAGTCGGGCATGTACCTCGACGGCGGATTCGGCGTCGGCAAGACCCACCTGCTGGCCTCGCTGTGGCACCTGGCCCCGGGCCGCAAGGCGTTCGGCACCTTCGTGGAGTACACCAACCTCGTCGGCGCCCTGTCGTTCCGCCAGACCGTCGAGGTGCTCAGCGGCTACTCGCTGGTTTGCATCGATGAATTCGAGCTCGACGACCCGGGAGACACCGTGCTGATGTCCCGTCTCATGCGCGAGCTCTCCGATGCCGGCGTGAAGATCGCGGCGACCTCCAACACCCTGCCCGGCGCACTGGGGGAGGGGCGCTTTGCCGCGGTGGACTTCCAGCGCGAGATCAAGGTGCTCTCCGAGCAGTTCGACGTGCACCGCGTCGAAGGCGTTGACTTCCGCCACCGTGGACTGCCCGACGCGCCGGTGCCCCTGGAGGACGGCTTCATCGAGGAATTCGCCGTCGAGCGCTACGGGGACAAGACCTTCGCCGTCGACGAGTTCTCCGACCTCATCGGGCACATGTCCAAGGTCCACCCCAGCCGGTACCGCGCCTTGCTGGCCGAGACCGACGTGCTGGTCCTGCACAACGTCGAAACCATCACCGAGCAGGCCGTTGCGCTGCGCTTCGTGGTGCTGGCCGACCGCCTGTACGACAAGGACGTGCCGATCATCGCCTCGGGCAAGCCGTTCAGCGAGCTGTTCACCCCGGAAATGATGGCCGGCGGCTACCAGAAGAAGTACTTCCGGGCCGTCTCGCGCCTCACCGCACTGGCCCGCGAAGGCCAGACCGGGGAACCGGCGCTCTAGACTCCAGCCATGAAGGCCGTGACTGCCCGAATCCGCAAGCCCCGTCTTTTCGAGGGGGAGCGGGGCGGGCGCCACGGCCTTTTTCGTGCATTCCCCGGGGCCAACGACTCCGCGGGTGGAACCTGCGCCGGGTCAGTGGCGCTTGCGTTCGATGAGCAGACGCAGCGCCAGGCCCGCAACCAACGCCCAGAATGCCCCGCCGATCCCGGCGAAGCTCAGGCCGGATCCGGCAATCAGGAATGCGACCAGGGAACTCATGCGGCTGGAGGGATCCGACAGGGCGGAGGAGGCGGAAGCGCCCAGGGTGCCCAGCAGGGCCAGGCCCGCTGCGGCTTCCAGCAGGCCCTCGGGGCTCGCGGTCGCCAGTGCCGTGATCGCGGCCGACGCCAGCCCGAGCAGCACATAGAAGCCGCCGGACGATACCGCCGCGATCCACCGCCTGGACCGGTCTTCGCCGGCCTCGTCCCCGGCCGCCAGGGCGGCGGAAATCGCCGCAAGGTTAATGGCATGCCCGCCAAGGAATGCCGCCGCGGAACTGCCGATGCCGGTGGCGAGCATGGAGGCGCGCCACGGCGTTTCGTAATTGAAGCTTGCCAGCACCGCCACGCCCGGAACGTTTTGCGACGCCATCGTGACCACGAAAAGCGGCAGGGTGATAGCGGTGAATGCTTCGAGGCTGAATGCCGGGGCGGTGAACTCGAGGCCCGGCAGCAAGTCACCGATCATTCCCGTTGCGCCGGCCTGCCCCAGGGAAAAGCCTGCTATGCCCAGTGCCGCGGCCATCGCGGCGGGAACCGCCCACCGCGGACTCAGCCGCAGGAAGACCAGCCACACCACGATGACCGGTGCGACATGCAGCGGAATGGTGGACAGCGCCACAAATGGTGCCAGACAGAGCTTGAGCAGCACGCCGGCCAGCATGGCCTGGGCCAGGGGGACGGGGATTGCGGCCAGAAGCCGGCCCAGCCAGGGGATGGCCCCGGTGGCTGCAATCAGCACGCCGGTCATGATGAAGGCGCCGACCGCCTCGTTCCAACCGAAGTTCACGGCAGCGGCCCCGGCCAGCAACGCGGCACCGGGGGTCGACCAAGCGGTGGTGATCGGTCGCTTGGTGAACCACGCCAGACCGACTGCACAAATGGCCAGTGCAATGGTGAGGGCGAAAAGCCCCGAGGCGGCCTGGGCGTCCGTCGCCCCGACGGCCTTGAGCCCGGTCAGCACCACGGCAAAGGACGAGGTGTATCCGACCAAGGCGGTGACAAGACCCGCCATGATCGGCTGCGCAAGTGCGGATCGCCGTGGAGGGCCGGGTATGGCGGTGGAGGTCAAATCGCTTCTTTCCGTGCAAACGACAGGTGCCGGTTCCGCCTCACGGCGGTACCGGCACCCGTTTGTCGTGCCTAGGGCAAGAGTCCTAGTAAACCAGGCAGGGACCTAGACGGTCGGCGTGCCGCCGTCGCCTTGATCCTTGTTGAGGTGGTCCTTGACGCCATCCTGGACCCTGTCGACGTGCTCGGAGAACTTGCCCCCGGTCTTTTCGTCGATGAAGTCGCCGGCGTTGTCAATGGCGCCACCAATCTTGTCCGAGTTTTCGTGAATCAACTCGGCCGCCTTGTCCTTCAGTTCTGCGGCCTTGCCCTTCAGCTCGTCAAAAATAGACAAAAGGCACCTCTTCTCGATAGTGGGGGCATGGAAAGCCCCCGTCTACGATTCATCCTATGCGCAGGCGCGTCCGAATCAAGGGAATTTAGGTGAATTTCTTCCTCGATGTCGCTCTGACTTGCAACTATTCGACCAAAACAAAGCCGGGACTGCCCCTTGCAGCAAGCGCAGGGGTTGCGGGATACCCTGAAATTCCCTGTGTGGGGCCATGTTCGGACGCCTCAGGGGCGGGGTGCGTGCCACCGTGCGGGCCCATGGGGCGGTCCCTTCAG
>NZ_JAHRED010000007.1 GCF_019084045.1 Paeniglutamicibacter quisquiliarum | reverse complement strand
CCTTCGGGGAGGCGGGCGCCCGGTGCGTTGGGGGAACCGACGCCACCCGGGGGCCGGATGCCCGTGCGGCGCTATTCGCCGACCTGGCCGTCGATGCACTCGCGCAGCAGGTCCGCATGCCCGTTGTGCCGGGAATACTCCTCGATCAGGTGGGTCAGGATCCAGCGCACCGAGACCGTCCCGTGGCGCCCGGCCGCCACCGATCGTTCCAGGGGCCCGTCACCCAGGACGGCGTCGGAAAATGCCGTCTCGTTTTTCCAGGCGGCGAAGGACTGCTGCACGATCCGGGCGTCGGGTTCCGGGAAGTCGAAATCGGTGTCGGCCCCGTCGGCGCGCCAGTACAGCGGCGGGGCCCGGTGGCCCGCCAGCGAGGAGCGGACCCAGAACCGTTCCACATCGGACAGGTGCCGCACCAGCCCCAGCAGCGAGAGGCCGGAGGGCGGCACGGCACGGGCACCCAGCGCCGCCGGCGGGAGCCCGGCGCACTTCAGCTCCAGGGTGTGGCGCTGGTATCGCAGGAACCCCGTCAAGGTCTCCCGCTCGCTGCCGCATGGTGGCGGATCGGTGCGCGGGTCGGCGGAGTGCGGGGCAAGCATTTCAGGAGCCATGGGAACCAGCCTAGGGCCCGCACCCGCGCCACGGGAGCCGCCACGGCGCAGGCGGCGGGGAGAGGGCGGCAACGGCAAGGGGCGGCACCGGCCTTCGGGAAGAAGACGGGTGCCGCCCCGGCGGTGCGGTGGTGGTGCGGTGTTACTCGCCGATGGAGGCCAGCACGGTGCCGGCCGACACCGTGTCGCCCGGGACGGCGCTGAGCCCGGAAACCACGCCGTCGCAGTGCGCGGTCAGCGGCTGTTCCATCTTCATGGCCTCCAGGACCAGGATCAGGTCGCCCTCGGCCACGGTGTCCCCGTCGGCCACGGCCACCTTGACGATGGTGCCCTGCATGGGGGAGACCAGGTCGGCGCCCGAGTTGCCGGCGGTCGCGGCGCCGCGGGAGCCCGCGGCGCGCTTCTTCTTCCGCGTCTTGCCGTTGGAAGAGGAGGACATGGTGCCCATGGAGGCGGGCAGCACGACCTCCAGGCGCTTGCCGCCGACCTCGACGGTGATGGCGTTGCGTCCGTCGTCCTCGCCCGGGGTGCCGGCCGTGGACGGGTCCCAGGCGGGGATCTCGTTTGCGAACTCGGTCTCGATCCAGCGGGTGTGGACCGAGAACGGGCCGGATTCCGGGACGAACGCCGCATCGGCCATGACGGCGCGGTGGAAGGGAAGCACCGTGGGCATGCCCTCGATGCGGAATTCCTCCAGGGCGCGGCGCGACCGGGCCGCCGCCTGGGCGCGGGTGGAGCCGGTGACGATGAGCTTGGCGATCATCGAGTCGAAGTTCCCCGAGACGGTTTCCCCCGCCTCGACGCCCGAGTCGATGCGCACGCCCGGCCCGGTGGGCAGGTTCATGGAGGTGATGGTGCCCGGCGCCGGCATGAAGCCGCGCCCGGCGTCCTCGCCGTTGATGCGGAACTCGAAGGAGTGGCCGCGGGGCGCGGGGTCGGTGTAGCCCAGCTCCTCGCCGCGGGCCAGCCGGAACTGTTCGGCCACCAGGTCGATGCCCGTGACCTCCTCGGAGATCGTGTGCTCGACCTGCAGGCGGGTGTTGACCTCCAGGAAGGAGATCACCCCGTCCTGGCCCACGAGGAACTCGCAGGTGCCGGCACCCACGTACCCGGCCTCGCGCATGATGGCCTTGGACGCCTCGTAGAGGCGCGTGTTCTGCTCCTCGGTCAGGAACGGCGCGGGGGCCTCCTCGACTAGCTTCTGGTTGCGGCGTTGCAGCGAGCAGTCGCGGGTGGAAACCACCACGACGTTGCCGTGCACGTCGGCCAGGCACTGGGTTTCCACGTGGCGCGGGGCATCCAGGAAGCGTTCGACGAAGCACTCGCCGCGGCCGAAGGCTGCAACCGCCTCGCGGACGGCGGACTCGTAGAGTTCGGGGATTTCCTCGCGGTTGCGCACGACCTTGATGCCGCGCCCGCCGCCGCCGTAGGCGGCCTTGATGGCCAGCGGCAGGCCGTGGGCATCGGCGAAGGCCAGCACCTCGTCGGTGGATGCGACGGGGTCCTTGGTGCCCGGCACCAGCGGGGCACCGACCTTCTCGGCCAGGTGGCGGGCCTGGACCTTGTCGCCCAGCTGCTCGATGGCCGCCGGGGGAGGGCCGATCCAGGTCAGTCCGGCATCGATCACGGCCTGGGCGAACCCGGCGTTCTCGGCCAGGAAGCCGTAGCCGGGGTGCACGGCGTCGGCGCCGGAGCGCTTGGCGACCTCGAGGATCTTGGTGATGTCCAGGTAGGATTCCGCGGCCGTGGAACCGCCCAGCGAGTAGGCCTCGTCGGCCAGCCTCGAATGCAGTGCATCGCGGTCGGGCTCGGCGTACACGGCAACCGATCCGATGCCCTCATCGCGGGCGGCGCGGATGATGCGTACGGCGATTTCTCCGCGATTGGCGATGAGAACCTTCGTCAACTGACTCATGGCAGGGGTTATCTCCTTAAATATGCTCTTGTGGAGCCTACCCGCGTTTGTGGGATGTGTACCCCCAAAACCCCCTGTGTCGGGAGTAGGTCGTGATTTCTTTGTGGGAAACCTACAATCGGTGGCGGACTACGCCCACACGTCGGAGATCGACAGCCCGGTCTCCGCCAGCAGCTCGCGCAGCGTGGAGACGTTAAGCCCGATGACGTTCTGCGGGTTGCCCTCGATGCCGCGGATGAACGCCGCCCCGCGGCCGTCGATGGTGAACGCCCCGGCACAGGGCAGCGGCTCGCCGGTGGCGACGTAGGCGGCGATCTCCTCGGCCGTGACCTTCTCGAAGTTCACGGTGGTGGAGGAGACGGCGCCGATGGTGGCCCCGGATCCGCCGTCCCCGTCCTCCTCGGAACGGTTGTCGATCAGCCAGTGCCCCGTGTGCAGGATCCCCGACTTCCCGCCCATCGCCTCCCAGCGTTCCGTGGCGGCCTCGGCGGTGTACGGCTTGCCGTAGGCCACGGATTCGAATTCGAAGACCGAGTCGCAGCCCAGCACCACCGCGCCGTCGGCCTCCTGGGTCGCCGCGACGTCCTCGGCCTTGGACTTGGCCAGCAGCAAGGCGGTGTCGGCCGGGCCCAGTTCGCCGAAGCGCTCAACGGCCCGGGCCAGGACCGCGTCCTCGTCCACGGTGGAGACCTGGACGGCGAAGTCGATGCCGGCGTCGGCGAGCACCTTGGCCCGGCCCGGGGAAGCCGAGGCAAGCACCAGCAGCGGCAGCTCCTCGGGGTTCTCGACCTCCCCGCGCGGATCGGTGGCGGCGGCAGTATCGGAAGTGTTCGCGTTTTCGCTCATGCATCAACCGTATCCCGGGCCGGCGGCGCCTGGGTGCCGCGCTCCGTGCCGGGGCCTTCGCCGTGCGCCGCGGCCAGCGCGGCGATCTTCGAGCCCTCCACGTCCACGTCCGGCAGGATCCGATCCAGCCAGCGCGGGATGTACCAGGCGCGGTGGCCCAGCAGGTGCATGATCGCCGGGGTCAGCGTCATCCGCACGATGAACGCGTCGAAGAGCACGCCGATGGCCAGCGAGAACCCGATCGCCCGGATCATCGTCAGGTGCGAGAACACGAACCCGGCGAACACGCTGGTCATGATCAGCGCCGCGGCGGTGACCACCGGGGCCGCGTGGGCGAAGCCGGAGCGCACCGCGGCGCGGGCCGGCTGCCCGTGGGCGAAGGACTCGCGCATCCCGGCGACCAGGAACACCTGGTAGTCCATGGCCAGCCCGAAGAGGATGCCGGTGAGCAGGATCGGCAGGAAGCTCATGATCGGACCCGGCACGTTCACGTCGAACACCTCGCCGAGCCAGCCGAATTGGTAGACAGCGACGGTCGCGCCGAACGCGGCGGCCAGCGAGAGCAGGAAGCCCGCGGTGGCCAGCAGCGGAACGACGACCGAGCGGAAGACCAGCAACAGCAGGATCAGCGAGAGCCCCACGACGATGCCGATGTACGGCGGCAGCGCCTCGGCGAGCTTCTCGGAGACGTCCACCTGCGCCGCGACCTGCCCGGTGACCGCGATGTGCGCACCGGTGGCCTCCCGGATCCCGGGCGCGGCGTCGCGCAGCCCGTGCACCAGCGCCTCGGTCTGCGCGCTGGCCGGGCCCTCGGTGGGGATCACCTGGATCGCGCCGAGGTTCCGCGACTCGTTGACCGCCACCGGGATCGCCGCGACGACGCCGGGGATCTGGCGCACGGCGTCGGCCACGTCGAGGTTCGCGGCATCCGCCCCGCGCTCATCCAGCCCGGCCGGCAGGTCCGCGAGCACCAGCAGCGGCCCGTTGTACCCGGCCCCGAAGGCGTCGCTCATCTGCTCGTACGCCTTGTAGGCGCCCGAGTCCACCGGTTCGGCGCTGCCGTCGGGCAGCGCGGTGCGCAATTGCAGCGCGGGCAGGGCGACTACGGCCAGCAGGGCGATGGACGCGATCGCGGCGATCCACGGGCGGCGGGTCACCAGCGCGCCCCAGCCGCGGTTGCCCGCGTCGTTGGAAGGCGCCAGGGCGTCCGCGTCGGCGGATCCGGCGCGTGCCCAGGCCCGTTTGGAGACCAGGCGGGTCCCGATGACCCCCAGCAGCGCCGGGGTCAGCGTGATCGCGATGAGCACCGCCACCAGCACCGTGAACGCGGCGGAGGCGCCCAGCACGGTGAGGAAGGGCAGCCCCGGGACCGCGAGCGCGGACAGGGCGATGACCACGGTCAGCCCGGCGAAGACCACGGCGTTGCCGCTGGTGCCCGTGGCCCGGGCGATGGATTCGCCCAGCGGGACGCCTTCGAGCAGCTGGCGGCGGTGCCGGTGCACGATGAACAGCGAATAGTCGATGCCCACCGCCAGACCCAGCATCAGCGCCAGGGCCGGGGTGATGGAGGCCATCTCGATCACGGAGGACAGGGCCAGGGTTCCGCCCACCCCGGCTCCCACGCCGAGCACCGCCATCAGCAGCGGCAGCCCGGCGGCCACCAGCGTGCCGAGCATGATCAGCAGCACCGCCGCCGCCACGGCCAGGCCGATGATCTCGGCGGCCCCGAAGATGGAGGACAGGTCCTGCAGGATCTCCTTGGAGAAGAGCACCTCGACGCCCGCGGCCTCGGGCCCGGCGGCGATGGACTGGATGTCGGCGCGCTCGGCCGTGCTCAGCGAGTCGGTCGCCCCGACGAAGGTCACGTGGGCCACCGCGGTGGAGCCATCGGTGGAGACGAAGCGCATGCCCTCCGATGCCCCGGCCCGGCGTTCGGCGAAGGCCAGCTCGGCGCGCCCGGCGGCCAGGTCCCTGGCGCCCTGCTCGAGCTTTTCCTCGGCCGCGGGCAGGGCAGCCGTCTTTTCGTCCACCGTCTTTTGCCCGGCGACCAGCTTGGCCTGGTTCTCCTCGATTTCCTGCTGGCCGGCCGCCAGCTTGGCGGCGTTCGCGTCGAGCTCCGCCTGCCCGGCACGCAATTGCGCCTTGCCCGTGGAGATCTTCTCCGCTGCGGCCTGGACCTTGGCGCGATTCACTGCCAGTTCCCTAGCTCCGGCATCGAGCTGTTTCTTCGCGGCCGGAAGCTTCCCGGCCCCGGCCTCCAGCTCCGCCTCCTTCGCCGCCAGCGTCTTTTCCCCGGCGGCCAGTTCCCTGGCCCCGGCATCGAGTCGGGCCTTGGCCGCGTCGAGTGCCTTGAGTCCCGCGGTTGCATCGGCAATGTCCCGCAGGTTCTTTTCCACCCCGGCCTTGGAGTCGGCCGCCGATTCCCGCTGGGCCTGAAGGTCCTTGAGCTTCGCCGCAAGTACCGAGAGTTCCTGCCGGGCGGCCTGCTTCTGCGCGTCGGTGGTCGCGTTGGCGAGATCCTGCTTGGCCTGGCCGGCCAACGTGTTGACCTGGGCGATGCCGGCGTCCAGGTCCCGGAGTGCGGCGTCCACCCGGGCCAGCCCGGCGGTGGCCTGTTGTTTGCCCGTGGCCAGCTGCTTTTCGATCGTCGCCCGGGACTGTCCGCCCAGGATCTTCTTCATGCCTGCGTCGAACTGCCCCCTGCCGTCGGCTAGTTCCCTGGCCGCGGAATCAAGTTTCGCCGCTCCGGCAGCCAGGGCCTTTCGGCCCTCGGCAATCTTCGCGACACCGGCCTGGTATTCGCGGTTTCCCGCGTCCCACTCGGCCTGTCCCGCCGCAAGCCGCGCCTGGCCGTCCTTCAGGGCGGCGGAGCCGTCGGCAAGTTCCCCGGCCGCGGCATCCAGTTTCGCCTGCCCGGCGGCCAGGGACGTGCGGCCCTGGGCCATCTGCTTCTTGGCATCGCCCAGCTGCACGCGCCCGGAGTCGAGCTCCGCCTGCGCGTCGGCCAGCGCGGCCCTGCCCTCCTCGAGCTGCTTGGTGCCATCGGCCAGCTGCCTGGCGGCGTCCTCGAGCTTGGCCTGGCCCTCGGTGAGCTGCGGCTTGGCCTCATCGAGCTGTGCCTGGAGCTCGAAGGGCCTTGCGACCTCGGTGATCGGGGACTGGGCGGCGAGTTCGCCAAGCGAGGACTCGATGGCCCGGTGCTGGGCGGAGGTGAGCTCACGGCCGTCCGCGGAACGGAAGACGATGGATCCGGTGCCGCCGGCCAGCTCGGGCATCTCGACCTTCATCCGGTCCAGCGTGCGCTGGGTTTCGGTGCCGGGGATGGTGAAGGTGTTCGACAGCTTGCCCATGAAGGCGCCGGCGCACAGCCCGATGGCCAACAGCAGGACGGCCCAGATGCCGACGACTGCCCAGCGCCGGCGGTAGGCCATCGCGCCGAGTCGATAGAGGAAGGAAGCCATGGTGTCTTAGGCCTTTCGGGGGTGCGGTGCGCGCCGTTGGAGGGAGGGGAAGCCGTCGCGCAACTGGGCCACGGCCTCGGCGAGGGTGGCGCGCAGCAGCGCGGTGCGCCGGGGGTCCGCGGCATCCGGGGACTCGCCCAGCTCGCGGGACCAGGCGGCGAAGGCGGCCTTGCCGGCGCCGATGACGCTCTGGGCAAGGACGGAGGCGGCCAAGGGCGTGCCGTGCGGGGCGCGGGCGGTGATGATCTCGGTGAGCGCCTCGGCGCAGTCGTTCCAGGCCTCGAGCTGCATGCGCGCCATCTGCGGGTGCGCGGAGGCATGGAGGTAAAGGTTCGCGATGGGCTCCAGCAGGGCCGGGTCGACGAGGGATTCCACCGCCGTCACCGCCGCGGAGAGCAGGTCGATGGCGGGATCCAGCTCATCGAGCACTCCCACCGCGTTCTCCAGCAGCAGCCTGTTCGGCTCGTTGAGGGCGGCCTCGATCGACGGGAAGTAGTTGAAGAAGGTCCGGCGGGAGATGCCGGCGGCATCGGCCACGGATTCGGCGGTCAGCGCCGCGTAGCCGGCCGTTTCCAGCTGGGCGAGGGCTGCATGCACGATGGCGGTCCGGGTGGCGGCCTTGTTCATTTCGCGCCGCGAGGGCGGCTGCGCGGGGGATTCGATCACTCTTTCTACACTACGTGCAAACTTGCGTGCCGTGCAATTTTTTGGGAGCGGGGACCGACGCCAAGGGGCGGGCCGCTTCCGCCCGGGGGTGCAGTGCATCCCCGGGCGAAAACGACCCGCCCCGTGTTGGTGTGACTACCGCAAGGCGGCGTGGCTAGCCGACGGGCGTCTGTGCCGTGTCCCGTGCCGTGGCCTCGGTGGAATCCGTGGCCGCCTTGAACTCGTCGTTGAACGGATCGCCGAGGCGCGGTGCGTTGTACAGCTCCTCGTCCAGGATGCCTTCGCGCTTGGCGACGATGGCCGGCACTAGGGCCTGCCCGGCGACATTGACAGCGGTGCGGCCCATGTCAAGGATCGGGTCGACGGCCAGGATCAGTCCGACGCCTTCCAGCGGCAGGCCCATGGTGGACAGCGTCAAGGTCAGCATGACCACGGCGCCGGTGGTTCCGGCGGTGGCGGCCGAGCCCAGCACCGAGACCATGGCGATCAGCAGGTAGTCGGTCAGTCCCAGGTCGATGCCGTAGAACTGGGCGACGAAGATGGCGGAGATCGCCGGGTAGATGGCGGCGCAGCCGTCCATCTTGGTGGTGGCGCCCAGCGGCACGGCGAAGGAGGCGTAGCCCGAGGGCACGCCGAGGTTGCGCTCGGTGACGCGCTGGGTCAGCGGAAGGGTGCCGATGGAGGATCGGGAGACGAAGGCCAGCTGCACGGCGGGCCAGACTCCGGAGAAGTACTGCTTGATGCTCAGGCCGTGGGCGCGGACCAGCACCGGGTAGAGGCCGAAGATCACCAGCGCCAGGCCGATGTAGATCGCGATGGTGAACTTGCCCAGTGCGCCGATGGTGTCCCAGCCGTAGGTGGCCACGGCGTTGCCGATCAGGCCCACGGTGCCAAGCGGTGCCAGGCGGATGATCCACCAGAGGACCTTTTGGATCACGGCCAGGGTAGCGGCGGAGAAGTCCAGGAACGGCTTGGCCGCCTCGCCGACCTTGAGTGCCGCGATGCCCACGGTGATCGCGATGACAAGCACCTGGAGGACGTTGAAGCTCAGTGCGGTGCTGATGTCCCCGCTTTCGGAGACCTTGTTTGTGGCACCCAGGCCCAGGAAGTTCGAGGGGATGATCCCGATCAGGAACGCCCACCAGTCACCGGTGCGTCCGTCGTATTCGGGAGGGGCGCTTTGTCCGGTTCCGGCTCCCGGGCGCAGCACGGTGCCCAGCACCATGCCGATGACCACGGAGATGGCCGAGGTGATGGCAAACCACAGGATCGTCTGCCAGGCCAGTCGCGCCGCGTTGGTGACCTTGGCCAGGTTGGCGATCGAGGCAACGACGGCGAAGAAGATCAGCGGGATGACCGCCGCCTTGAGCAGCGAGATGTAGCTGTTGCCGAGGGTTTCCAGCGTGACACCCAGACCGGTCTTGGTGTCCGCGGTGTGGCCTGTGTACTTGGCCAGCAGGCCAAGGCCCAGGCCCAGGGCCAGGGCGACGATGATTTGGGGGCCGAAGGCGGTGGCCCAGGCCGGGATGCGCCTCTTAGGCGTGGTGTTGGAGGTAGTCACGCTACGAAGTTAGGCGGTGCTCCATAGCAAAGGATAGCCAGCATTGAGGAATGTTACGCAAAATCCGCCCGGAATGCTTTATTGGGCAATTTTTGTGACGCGTTACATATGCGCCCGTCCCGGTGTTAAGATGAGCTTTCAACCAATGGATATTTATGTTATTGGTTTGCGTCCGAAGCGCTGAACTCCGGGCGCCCAGGTCGGCACAAATGGGGAAGGGGGGCTGGGTGCATGAAGTGGGGAAATGTCGACGACACCCTGCCCCGCCCGCGCCTTGATCTGTTGCTCAACCAGGCGGTCGCGTCCTCCGTGGTCATCGCCAGGGCGCCGCGCGGCTCGGGAAAGCGCACCGCGATTCGCGGCTGGCTGTCCCGGCGTGATCCCCTGGCCATCAACTGGACCTGGATCGAGTGCGACGATTCTGCCGGTTCGTTGGAAGAGGCCCTGGCCCGGACCTATGCAACGGCCGACGACCCCGAATCGCACCTCGTCGCGCTCGTTGGCTACACGCGGCGGCACGACAAGGAGCTCCTGCGGTTGGTGCAGGACACTGCGCGCCGGCATCCACACCGACGCCTGGTCATCGTTACGCGCGACTATCTGGAGATGGAACGCCATCGCACGCTGCTGCCCATCGGCATCTCGGTGCTTCCGCCCCACGAATTCCGCTTCACCGCCGGTGAGGCCGCCGACTACCTCCGGGGGACGGCGCTCGCCGACTTCGCCGGGCAACTGACCGACGAGCTGTGCGGCACTGCGCAATTGTTGCGCATGGCAAAGCTCCGCGCCCAAACCATGCAACCGCCCCGGCGACCGGACCTCGTGCCGAGTCCCGGGCAGTCGGCCTCACCCCTGGATCCGCCCTCGCCCACGCTGCTGGAACTTGACCCCGCGGCCAAGGCATTTCTGGCCTCCGTGCACGGCGCGGTGGACCGCGATGTGAAATTGATGCTCGAAAGCGAGGACCTGGAGCCCGGGCAGCTTGATTTCCTGGCACTGATCTCGGTGCCCACCACGGTCCCCGCCGCACTGCTTCCGCTCCTGGCCTTCCGGTATTCGGAGGGATGGCTCCGGGACCTGGAGGGCCGCGGACTGGTGTATCGCTCCTCGCAGAATCCCGACGAGGAGTACTGCCTGCACCCCGTGCTGCGCCGGGTGCTGAAGCGTTCATACCTGGAACCAGATCCGGAACAGTTGGCCGACCTGCACCGGATCTGTGCACGGTACGAGACCGCCCAGGGGTCGGCGTTCCGCGCCCTGCGCCACGCGCTGGAGGCTCCCGATTACCAGTTGGCCTCCGATGTCCTGCGCATGCATGCCGACGAGTACCTCGAGGGTGAACTGGGCACCCGCGGAGCCGTGTTGCTCGATGACCTGCCGCTGACGGTCCTGGCCCGTTTTCCGCTGCTGGCCATCTGCCTGGCGATCGCCTACAGCGCCACCGGAAAATTCAAGCTAAAGACCCTGGAGCTGCTGGCACTGGCCGCCGCCGGCGCACGCACCGTGGGACGCAAGGCCCCGCCGCCGAACCGACTGATCATGATCACGGTCGAATCCGTGGCGATGAGATTGAGCGGTGCCGGGGAGGCCTCGGTGCGCTCGGCCCGCAGCGGCATCGCTCTGTACCGGGAGATGTCGCCGGGCCAGCGCGACGGGATCGGCCCCTTCGAGGGACCCCTGCTCATCCAGCTTGCCCTGAACCTGCACGCCGGCGGGGTCAACGACGAGGCCCTAATCGCGACGGAGCTCGGAGTGTCGGCCGACCAGCGCCACAACCGCGTCGACAACGACCACTACGCAGCCACCGTCCAGGCCTACCTGTATGCCCTGAACGGGGACGTCCACAAGGCCTCCGGCATGCTGGCCGAATCGTTGCCAGAGCACTGGTCAAACCCCGCCACCAACGCCTATTTCGCCACCCCCTACCGCGCGACAGCTTTCCTGTGCGCGATGGACGAGCAGCGATTCGATGACGCCGCGCGCTGGGTGGAGCTGCTGCGCATCGACCAGCACAGCAACGAATTCTGGCCGTCGATCCGGTTGGCTGAGGCGCTGCTCGCGGTGATCCGCGGGGAGACGACTGCCTCGCTGGTCAGGATGCAGGGCTATCTGGTGCGGGAGCGCGAGCAGCCCGTCGTGCAGAGGGCCGGCAGGCAAATGCTGGCCTCGGCCGCGTGCTTGCTGAACCTCGCAGTGGGTGACGCGTCCCAGGCATTCAAGGCCGCGACGAAGTCGCCGGACGGAACCTCCCGTTTGATGCTGCAGGCGGGAGTGAGGCTTGCCCAGGGCGATGCCGCCGAAGTGCTGAGGATGTGCACGGCCTTGGGCACGCCGGTGCAACCCCGCGCGCGCTTCGAGCAGGCGGTGCTTGTGCTGGCCGCAACGCTGCAACAAAGCAATGTGGCGGCCGTTGGCGGCGCGCTTCGCAGGGTGGCCGCGCTGAGCGAGGAGTACGGACTGGGGCTGGCTCTGAACCTGCTGCCCGCCCCGGATTTGGAACGCATACTGTCTGCCGCCAGGGATATGCGCATCAGGCTCAAGATCGATCCGAACGCCGTCTCGAACATGCCCGGCGGGCTGGGGCGTGCGGTGCTTAGCTCGCGCGAATTGGCGGTTTTGGGTGAGTTGGTGTCCACCGGAAGCGCCTCGCTCATTGCCGAACGGCAATTTGTCTCGGTCAACACCGTCAAGAGCCAATTGCGCAGCATCTACCGCAAGCTGGGCGTCTCCGATCGCGCCTCCGCGCTGGACGCTGCGCGCGTGCAGGGACTGGTCCCGAGCAGGGACAGCGAAGCCGTCGAATAGGTCAGACCAGAACGGGGCAGCGGCCGCGGAAAATGCCTTGCGCGAGAGCTGGGCCGAGGTGCGGGGGTCGGGCTTCCACCAAACTAGACTCGGAAAGTAATCCCGTTGGCACTGATGCAGCCCCCAAGCAATGCATCCATGCCATACTGCGAACTTTCCGGCGATAAACGCTTTTGTACGCGAAGTGGAGTTTCTCGGTTGCCCGTGGTGTGGTCACTTCGACGTGATTCGCAGTAACAAGACCCACTATGACAGTTGGTTCGTTGCGATATCAGGGATGTAGGCCGGATTCACCCTTGCGTTCACCCTCATTCGAACTCAAATGGATAAAAGCGGCGGGACGCCGCAGGGGCTGCGGCCAAAAGCCTGCTCTAGACCAGGCGTCCTTCGCATGCCGGGGACCGGGTATGCCCGCAGGCAACCCGGCCCCCGCCCACGCGGGCACCGGTTTCGCGCCAAGCTAGCCGAGCAGTGCCCGACGCAGGGTATCGAGACCCACCGATCCGACGCCCAAGGCCTGGGTGTGGAACTCCTTCAGGTCGAATTCGGTCCCGGCCCGGGTCTCGCGCTCGGCGCGGATCTGCTCCCACAGTCGCTGTCCGACCTTGTACGCCGGTGCCTGGCCCGGCCAGCCCAGGTAGCGGGTGAACTCGAATTCCAGCTGGCCGGCCGAGATGTCCAGGTTCCTTTTCAGGAACGAGAAGCCGCTTTCGCTGTCCCAGGTCCCCGAACCCCACGCCTCGGGGATTGGCAGTTCCAGGTGCACGCCGATGTCGAAGACGACGCGGGCCGCGCGCATGCGCTGGGCATCGAGCATGCCCAGGTAGTCGCCCGGATCGGCCAGGAAACCGAGGTCCAGCATCAGGCGCTCGGCATACAGCGCCCAGCCTTCGCCGTGGCCCGAAACCCAGCAGGCGTGGCGTCGCCAGTCGTTGAGGGTGTCGCGGGCGAGCACCGCGGTGGCCACCTGCAGATGGTGGCCGGGAACGCCTTCGTGGTAGACGGTGGTCAGCTCGGACCAGGTGGTGAACTGGTCTTCGCCCTCCGGCACCGACCACCACATGCGGCCCGGGCGGCTGAAGTCCTCCGACGGCCCGGTGTAGTAGATGCCGCCTTCCTGGGTGGGGGCGATCATGCACTGGATCCGGTCCATGGGAGAGGGGATCTCGAAGTGGGTTCCGGCCAACGCAACGATGGCGGCGTCGGATTTTTCCTGCATCCACCGCTGCAAGGCGTCGGTGCCCGACAACTTCCGGGTCTCATCCCGGTTCAGGATTTCCTTGGCTTCGGCGATGCTGGCGCCGGCGGAAATCTGCCCGGAGACGCGCTCCTGCTCGGCGATGATGTTCGCCAGCTCTTTCACTCCCCACGCATAGGTTTCCTCCAGGTCCACCGCGGCGCCCAGGAAGCGGCGGGACATCAGCGCGTAGTAGTCCCGCCCCACGGAGTCCTTCTCGGGGGCAATCGGGAGCAGCTCATCCTCGAGCACTGTGGCCAGGCGAAGGTAGGCCGCGTTGGCGACGGCGGCTCCGGCGCCCAGCCGCTCGGCGAGCTCCGGGGCGACCTTGGCGCCCGCAGCGGCGAGGCCATCGAAGAATCCGCCGTCCTTGGCGTACTCGCGCCCCTGGGTGATGACGATCCGCACTTGCCGTGCGGCAGCGACCAGGCCGCGGGCCGCAGAATCGCGCAGCGAGGCGATGTACCCGTCCATGGCGGCCGGCAGGTTGTGCATCCGGTCCGCGATGAAGGCGAAGTCGGCGGCCGTTTCCTGCGGCATCAGGTCGAAGATGGCGCGAATTTCCTGGGCGGGGGAGGCGATGTTGTTCAGCTCGGTCCGGTGTGTTTCCGCGATCTCGATTTCCAGTCCGAGGCGTTCGTTCATCGCGTCGAGGGTGATCCGGTCGACCTCGTCCACCGGGGCCAGCGGTGCGAGCTTGGCCAGCGTCTCGCGCGCCGCCGCGGTCTGGGCGGCGACGCCCGCGGGGGAGTAGTCGGAGTATGCGGCCTCGTTGCCGGGCAGGCCGAGCTCCGTGGCGAATTCTGGGACAAGTTCAAGCAGGCGCGCGAAGTACTCGTTGGCGACGGCGTCGATGGCGCTGCTTGTGCGCACGGCTGTGGTGTTGGTCATGGCACCAGCCTAAGCGCTTCTGAAAGCGTTGTTGAAGATTTTTGCCGGAAAACTTTTTGCAGCGCGGGACGCGAAAGGCCGGGGCGCCCGCGGGAAGAAACCATCCCGCGGGCGCCCCGGCCGATGCCACCTGCCGCGGTCTGCGGCGGTGAAGGGCGTCTTGCTAGTGCCGGCCGACCTTCCAGGGCAGCGGTGACGCGCTCAGGGCACGGCGTCGGCGGATCTTGCCGCGGCGCAGCTCGGTGCCGGTCGGGGCGGCCGCTGGCGAATCCTGTCCCGCGAGCGCGGACACGACCGCGGCCAGGGCTGCGACTTCCTCGGCGGTGGGATTCCCGCGGGTGATGGACAGCGCCGTCGCCGGGGACTCCATGACGGCCTGCATGCTCTGGTCGCCGGTCACAGCGGGATGTTCCCGTGCTTCTTGGCCGGCAGCGAGGCGTGCTTGTCGCGCGTGGCGCGCAGCCCGCGCACGATCTGCAGGCGGGTGTCCGAGGGGGCGACGACCGCGTCGATGTAGCCAAGCTCGGCGGCTTGGTACGGGTTGAGCAGCTCGGCCTCGTAGCCCTCGATGATCTCGGTGCGGCGTGCCTCCACGTCCCCGCCCTCGGCGGCCACCGCCGCCAGGTCGCGGCGGTAGAGGATGTTCACCGCTCCCTGGGCGCCCATGACGCCGATCTGCGCCGTCGGCCAGGCCAGGTTGACGTCCGCGCCGAGCTTCTTGGAACCCATCACGATGTACGCTCCGCCGTAGGCCTTGCGGGTGATCACTGTCAGCTTGGGCACCGTGGCCTCGGCGTAGGCGTAGAGCAGCTTGGCGCCGCGGCGGATGATGCCCTGGAACTCCTGGTCCTTGCCCGGCAGGAAGCCCGGCACGTCGACCAGGGTGAGGATCGGGATGTTGAAGGCGTCGCAGTGGCGCACGAAGCGGGCGGCCTTCTCGGAGGCGGCGATGTCAAGGGTGCCGGCGAACTGCATCGGCTGGTTCGCCACGATGCCGATGGTGGCGCCCTCGACGCGGGCATAGCCGATCATGACATTGGGTGCGTAGAGCGACTGCATCTCCAGGAAAATGCCGTCGTCCACGATGTGCTCGATGACCTTGCGCATGTCGTAGGGCTGGTTGGCCGAGTCCGGGATCAGCGTGTCCAGCTCGAGGTCCGCGGCGGTGAGCTCCAGCTCCTCGTCGAACTCCACGGCCGGGGCCTCGGAGATGTTGTTCGACGGCAGGAATTCGAGCAGTTCCTTGCAGAACTCGATCGCATCGGATTCGTCGGTGGCCAGGTAGGTGGCGGTGCCCGTGGTGGCGTTGTGCTGGCGCGCCCCGCCCAGGGTCTCCATGTCGACCTCTTCGCCGGTGACGGTCTTGATCACGTCGGGGCCGGTGATGAACATGTGGCTGGTCTTGTCGACCATGATCACGTAGTCGGTCAAGGCGGGGGAGTAGGCGGCGCCGCCGGCGCTCGGGCCCATGATCAGCGAGATCTGCGGGATGACGCCGGAGGCGTGGACGTTGTTGCGGAAGATGTCGGCGAACATCGCCAGCGAGGCGACGCCCTCCTGGATGCGGGCGCCGCCGCCGTCGAGGATGCCGATGACGGGGCAGCCGTTGCGCAGCGCAAATTCCTGCACCTTGACGATCTTCTCGCCATTGACCTGGGAGAGCGAGCCGCCGTAGACAGTGAAGTCCTGGGAGTAGACCGCCACCTGGCGCCCGTCCACGGTGCCGTAGCCGGAGACCAGGCCGTCGCCCAGCGGGCGCTTCTTGTCCATGCCGAAGGCCGAGGTGCGGTGCACCGCAAGCGCGTCGAACTCGACGAACGAGCCCTCGTCGAGCAGCATCTCGATGCGCTCGCGGGCGGTGTGCTTGCCGCGTGCGTGCTGCTTCTCGATGGCCTCGGCGCCCGAGGGGGCCTGGGCGAGGGCTTCGCGGCGACGGAACTCGGCGATCTTTCCTGCCGTGGTCGACAGGTCGATCGAATCCGTGGCGTCGGCGATGCGGCTCTGGGTCATCCCATGGCTCCCTTGAAGTAGATAATTAGTAGGAAAGGCACAACAACAATGCCACCTTGGCCAGTCTAGTGAGGCCTTGTGCCGAATAATGTGTAGGAAAGCTACAAAATCGTGTCGTGTTGGGGGCCAAGTCGTCCATAAAACAAGTTACTGGCGAGTAGCTTTTGTGGCGGGGCTTCACGTAATGTGGCTCACATGAGTGAATCGATCCGCGACGCCATCGCCCCCCATGCCAAGCCCCTGAAGGGGAAGACCATCCTGATGAGCGGAGGCAGCCGCGGCATCGGGCTCGCCATCGCACTGCGGGCCGCGGCCGACGGCGCCAACGTGGCAATCATGGCCAAGACCGCCACCGAGCAGGCGAATCTCGCCGGGACCGTGTTCACGGCGGCGGAGGAAATCACGGCCGCCGGCGGCCAGGGGCTGGCCATCGTGGGGGACGTGCGCAACGACGGGGACGTGCTCGGCGCCGTGGCCAGCACCGTCGAGCGCTTCGGCGGGATCGACGTGGTGGTCAACAACGCCTCGGCCATCGACCTGTCCGCGACCCCGGACGTCTCGATGAAGAAGTACGACCTGATGATGGACATCAATGTCCGCGGCACCTTCCTGCTCTCCAAGTCCGCGCTGCCGCACCTGCGGGCCAGCGACAACGGGCACATCCTCACGCTCTCGCCCCCGCTGAACCTGGAGCCGAAGTGGGCCGGTGCCCACCTGGCCTACACCATGGCCAAGTACGGGATGAGCATGACGACCCTCGGGCTGGCCGAGGAACTGCGCGGCGCCGGCATCGGGGTGAACTCGCTGTGGCCCGCGACGCTGATCGACACCGCGGCCATCCGCAACATGCCCGGGGGAGAGCGCATGGTCAAGGCCGCGCGCTCGGCGCGCATCGTCGCCGACGCGGCCCACGCCGTCCTCACGTCCGACGCGCGGGCCTGCAGCGGAAACTTCTTCACCGACGAGGCCGTGCTGGCCGCGGCCGGCGTCACCGACTTCTCTGGCTACTCCATGGGGGCTGCCGAATCCGACCTGGTCCCGGACATCTTCCTCTAAACCCGGAGTTCGTTGGTGGCGGGAATCGATAGTCTTGGGGACATGAGCATTGAACCGAACCCCGGGCAGACCTCCACACCCGACGCTTCCATGGAGGGATCCGACGCCGGGCGCGCGCCGCTGGATGCCGCCGCGCTGCGTCGCGTGATGGCGGAGCTGGGTGCAGGCGAGCTGTGGATCAGCGAGCGGACCGGGTCGACGAACGACGACCTGGCCGCGCGCGCCCAGAAGGCCCCGCTGGGAAACCTGAGCGTGGAGACCACCGAGCACCAGGTGGCCGGGCACGGGCGCTTGGGGCGTGGCTGGCAGACGCCGGCGCGCAGCGCGCTGGCCACCAGCATCTACTTCCGCCCGGCCCCGGGGTTCGACCAGTCGGGGCTGGCCTGGCTGTCGATGCTCTGCGCCGCAGCCATGGTGCAGACGCTGCGGGAGGACGCGGGTCTGGCTGCGGGCCTGAAGTGGCCCAACGACGTGGTCGCCGGCGGAAAGAAGGTCTGCGGGGTGCTGGCGCAACTGGTCATGACGCCCCAGGGACCGGTGGTCATTGTTGGTGCCGGCCTCAACGTGAGCATGACGGCCGGCGAACTTCCGGTGGACACCGCCGCGAGCCTGGCTACCTTGGGCGCCGGCACCCTTGACCGCACGGTGCTGCTGGGCGGCTACCTGCGCCGGGTGGTGCACCTCTTCCGGACCTTTGAGCAGGCAGGCGGCAGCGCGGCGGCACGGACCGGGTATGCGCCGGTGGCGGGGGAGGGGACCGGAATCGAGGTTCTGGCGCCGGCAACGCTGCGCGAGCTGGTGCGCTCGGTCATGGTGACGATCGGGCACGAGGTCGACGCGCACCTGCCCAACGGCACGGTGCTGCGCGGCACCGCCATCGACCTGGACGCCGAAGGGTCCTTGAGTGTGCGCGAGGCGGGCGGGAAGGTCCACAGCGTGCTGGCCGGGGACGTCTTCCACCTGCGGCGCAGCGACGGCTCCTACGCCTAGCAATCCGCCGCGGGGCGCCGATGAAGCGGAGCCCATGAATGGCACATCACGCAAGGAACCGCGGTTCCGCACCCAAAACGTGGGCGCACTGGCTCTACCATTGAAGGAGCAAGACCGGCACGCACAACCGGTGTGTGGGTTGAAGGAGCCGGGACGTGAAGTTGACATTGGAGAAGCGCGAGCGAGTCATCGTCAAGACCCGCGCGCACCGACGGGTGCTCCGGGGCCCGTTCCTTCGCTTCCTGTTCCTGTTGGCGGGCAGCTGCTACCTGCTGGGCCTGCTGTTGCGCACCGACCTGCCGCCGTGGGTGGTCGAGGCCCGGCCGCTGCTGGCGGCGCTGCTTGCCGTGGTCTCCGGCGTCCTGCTGGTCATCTGGTGCCTGCGGCCCTGGATCCGCTGGGCCAACAGCTACATCTACCTGACCAGCGAGCGCATCGTCACCAAGCGCGGCCGCCGGGCCACCGGGCAACATTCGATCGGGTTGTACGCAATCCACGATATTGTTGCGGTGGTAAGGCCCAACGCGCCGGAGACCGCCCCCGGGACGCTGTCCGTCGTATTGGCCGAGCAACGCTTCAACATCCCGCACGTCCCCGCCGTGGCCCGCATGCGGGATTACTGCATCGGGGCCATCACGGCCCTTCCGAACTTCCCGCGGGTTGATGGTGTAAACATGGAAGAACGCGTTGACGGGGATCCGCCAACGAGGCCACTGAACGAATCGCACCAGCAGCAACAAAGAGAATGGACTGAGCATGAGTGAGCGGTCGCCGGCGACGGGAACCCAACCCGTCGCGCCCACCGCTGCCCGCGACGCGGCACGTGCCCAGGCCCTTCGCCACCCTTCCGATGCAGTGGACGTCCCGGCATCCGAGGCCAACGGCGCGCAGCATCCGGATGCGGCGCAGGCCGTGGAACTGGAGCCCGCGCTCGCGGACCCGCTGGGTGATCTGGTCGAGGCCATGAAGCGCCCCGAACAGGTCGACCGGACCACCCCGGGGCCCGCGCGGGACGCGATCCGCGACCTGGAGCGGCGCCTGCTGGGGGCTGACCGCACCATGCGCCGCCGAGAAATGGCCGCGGGGGCGGGGGTCTCGCTGCTCTCCGCCCGCAAGATCTGGCGCGCCCTCGGATTCCCGAATCTGGGCGACGAGGAAGTCTTCTTCACCACCGTCGACCAGGAGGCGCTGAAGTCGATCCTGGACATGGTCCGCGAGGGGACCCTGACCGAGGAAACCGCGATCTCGTTGACCCGCTCGGTCGGCCAGATGACCGACCGCATGGTGGTCTGGCAGGTCGAGGCGCTGGTCGAGGACATGGTGCAGAACCAGAAGATGAGCGACCCCGAGGCCCGCCGGAACCTGGTGAACCTGCTGCCGGAGATCATCGAGCCGCTCGAGGACCTGCTGGTCTACTCCTGGCGCCGGCAGTTGAACGCCGCGGTGCACCGGCTGGTGCTGCGCGCCGAGACCGGCCTGGCGGCCTCCGCCGAGGGCCGGGACGGCTCCGAGGACGACGCCCCGCTGCCGCTGGCACGCGCCGTCGGCTTCGCCGACCTGGTCTCCTACACCTCGCTCTCGCGCCGGATGAACGAGCGCACGCTGGCCCAGCTGGTGCAGCGCTTCGAATCCAAGTGCGCGGAGATCATCTCCATCGGTGGCGGCCGGCTGGTCAAGACCATCGGCGACGAGGTGCTCTTCGTGGCCGAGACCCCGCAGGCGGGCGCGCAGATCTCCCTGGCCATGTCCCGGGAATTCGCCGCCGATGAGCTGCTGCCCAACACGCGCGTTGCCGTGGTCTGGGGCCGCGTCCTCTCCCGCCTGGGCGACATCTACGGGCCGACGGTCAACCTTGCCGCCCGGCTGACCTCGCTGGCGGAGCCCGGCACCGTGCTGACCGACGAGCTCACCGCCTCCACCCTGGCCGGGGACGACAGGTTCGTGCTCGAGCCCCAGGAAGTCACAGCCATCCGCGGCTTCGGGGACCTGACCCCGGTGCGGCTGGCCCCGGGCACCGGATCGGGACTGGTGCTGGACTAGATGGACTTCGGATTCGGGCAGGTGCGTGCCGCGGCGGCAACCGACATCGGGCTGCGCCGCGCCGTCAACGAGGACAGCGTGCTGGACGCCGGAACCGTGTTCGCCGTGGCCGACGGCATGGGCGGGCACGAGGCCGGGGACCTGGCCTCCCGGTTGGGCATCGAGACGCTTAACGAGATCGCCGCCGGATCCCCGGACCCCGCGGATCCGGACCGGGTCCCCGCGGACACCGCGGAAAACCTGGCGTCGCTGCCGCACGCCCGGGACGTGCTTGCCCTGGTGACCCAGGCCGATGCCCGGATCCGCCGGGCCACCGGCGCCCGCGGCGGCACCACCCTGTGTGCCCTTGCCCTGGTCCGCGTCGAGGACGAGGGCGGGGCCTGGCCCGGGGACCCTGCCGGCCCGCCGCCGACGGCGCAGATGCCCACCGTGCCCAGGGCGGGATCGACCGAGGCGCTGCACCTGCCGCTGCCCGGCCTCGGTGTGCCGCGCTACCTGGACAGCATCCGTGAATCGGGCGACGTGGACCAGTCCGCCGAACACCCGGCCGAGGCCGAACCCACCACCGATGTGCTGCCGCGCGCGCAGGCCCGGGCGGTGCCGGCCGCGCCGGCCGGTGCAACGGCGATGACCGTCGCCGGAACCTCCTCGAAGGTCACCCCGATCCCCGGAGCCGGCGCCGTGGATGCCGGCGCGGAGGAGACCCCCGTGCGGCTGATGCTGCTGAACGTCGGGGATTCACGCGGCTACCGGCTGCGCGAGGGCGTGCTGACCCAGCTGACCCGCGACCACTCCGCGGTCCAGGAACTCATCGACGCCGGCATCATCACCGAGGCCGAGGCGCGCATCCACCCGCAGCGCAACCTGATCACCCGGGCGCTGGGTGCCGGCGGAAACTCGGTGCCCGACACCCAATTCCACCTGCCGCGCCCCGGGGACCGCTACCTGCTGTGCACCGACGGGCTCACCGGCGAGGTCGAGCACGCGGCCATGGAGGAGATCCTCGCCCGGACCCCCGACCGCACCGAGGCGGTGGGCCGGCTCATCGACGCCGCCCTGGCCAGCGGCGGGCGGGACAACATCTCGGTGGTCATCATCGATATCGAGGGCCCCGGCGCGTAGGCGGGCGCACCGTCGCCGCGACGCGCCACACGCGCACCGTGCCCGGACACCAACTCGGGGGTGTTCTGGGGCAAAATGGAGGGGTGATGCCCCAAGAGCCGACCCCGCAGCCCGTCAAGAACCAGCCCGTTGCCGACCGTCCGTCCCAGGACACCGAGACCCTGGCCGAGGCGCTCGACGCCGAGGCGGTGATTCCCGACGAGGCCCTGCGCGCCGAGTACCAGCAGCTCATCGACGAGGTGCGCAAGCACCGCGCCGCGTACTACAACGAGGACGCGCCGCTGATTTCCGACGCCGAGTTCGACGTGCTCTACTCCCGGCTGGAACTCCTGGAGGCGCAGCACCCGGCCATCGTCGCCAACGACTCGCCGACGCAGGAGGTCGGCGGCGAGGTCTCCGCGGCCTTCGCCGAGGTCGTGCACCTTTCCCGGATGTACTCCCTGGAGGACGTGTTCTCCCTCGAGGAGGTCACCTCCTGGGGCGAAAAGACCATGGCCAACGCCGCGCTGCGCGCGTCGGGCCACGAACTCAAGTGGCTCTGCGAGGTCAAGATCGACGGCCTGGCGGTGAACCTGCTCTACCGCAACGGCAAGCTGGTGCGCGCCGCCACCCGCGGGGACGGCACCACCGGCGAGGACGTCACGCACAACGTGCTGACCATCAAGACGATTCCCACGCAGCTGGCCGGGGACAGCTGGCCGGAGGAGGTCGAGGTACGCGGGGAGATCTTCATCCCCTCGGCCGACTTCGCCGCCTACAACGAGGCGCTCATCGAATCCGGCAAGGCCCCGCTGGCCAACCCGCGCAACGCCGCGGCCGGCTCCATCCGGCAGAAGGACCCGGCGGAGACCGCCAAGCGCCCGCTGCAGATGTTCGTCCACGGCTTCGGCGTCCGCGCGGGCCTCACCGCAGCCACCCAGTCCGAGGCCTATGCGCTCATGGCCTCCTGGGGGCTGCCGGTATCCCCGTACTCGCGCGTCGTCGACACCCTCGACGAGGTGCTGGCCTTCATCGCGGAGAACGGGGAGCACCGCCACGACCTGCTGCACGAGATCGACGGCATCGTGGTGAAGACCGACTCCTTCGAGATCCAGCGCAACCTGGGCTTCACCTCGCGCGTCCCGCGCTGGGCCGTGGCCTACAAGTACCCGCCCGAGGAGGTCAACACCAAGTTGATCGACATCCGGGTGCAGGTGGGCCGAACCGGGCGAGTGACTCCCTACGCGGTGATGGAACCGGTGCTGGTCGCCGGGTCCACCGTCAGCTTTGCGACGCTGCACAACAAGGACGTGGTCAAGGCCAAGGGCGTGCTCATCGGGGACACCGTGATCCTGCGCAAGGCCGGAGACGTGATCCCCGAGATCGTCGGGCCCGTGCTGCCGCTGCGGACGGGCAACGAGGCGAACCTGCGCGAATTCGTGATGCCCACGCACTGTCCGTCCTGCGGGACGGCGCTGGCCCCGGCCAAGGAGGGGGACGTGGACATCCGCTGCCCCAACGCCGAATCCTGCCCCGTGCAGCTCACCGAACGCGTCGCCCACCTGGGCGGGCGCGGCGCGTTCGACATCGAGGCGCTGGGCTACGAGGCGGCGCAGGCGCTGACCATCGGACCCGGCGGGGACCCGGAACAAAACGGCGGGGCCATTGTCCCGGCCGGCCCCGGCCCGCTGCGCAACGAGGCAGCGATCTTCGATCTGGCCGCCGGCAACCCGGATCCCGCGCTGCGCGAGACCCTGGCCGACGTGCAGGTGTGGCGGGAGATCCGCTCCAAGGGCGCTGGCACCGGAAAATTCCAGCTGGTCCCGTACTTCTACTCCAAGGCCACCGCCAAGAAGCCGTCGGCGCCGACAGTGACCACCAAGAAGCTGTTCGACGAGCTGGAAAAGGCCAAGACCAGGCCCCTGTGGCGGGTGCTGGTCGGACTGTCCATCCGGCACGTGGGCCCCACCGCCTCCCGCTCGCTGGCAACCCGCTACGGGTCGATGGACAAGATCATCGAGGCGCTGGAGGCCGAGGGCGCCCGCGAGGCCCTGGCCGAGGTCGACGGCGTCGGCGCGATCATCGCCGACGCGCTGATCGAGTGGTTCTCCGTGGACTGGCACCGGGACATCATTGCGGCCTGGAAGGCGGCGGGGGTGTTGATGGAGGACGAGCAGGACGAGTCGATCACCCGGCACCTGGAGGGGATGAGCATCGTGGTCACCGGCTCGCTGCCGACCTACAGCCGCGACGCGGCCAAGGAAGCGATCATCATCCGCGGCGGCAAGGCCGCCGGGTCGGTCTCCAAGAACACCGCCTACGTGGTGGCCGGCGAGGCCGCCGGCTCCAAGCTGGACAAGGCGCTCGCGCTGGGCATCCAGGTGCTCGACGAGGAAGGCTTCAAGCTGCTGCTCGACGGCGGGCCCGAGGCCGTTGAGGGCCTGCCCAACCCCGAAGCGCAGTGAACGCCGGGCGGCGGCCGGATGCCCCGGATCCGGGAAACCGCCGCCCCCTCCAGCACCCGGCGCCCAACCCGCCGGTCCCCGTCCTTCCAAGGAGCACCAGATGAGCACGAGCCCCAAGCACCTGCACCCGAGCACCGCCGAGGCCGCCTCGACCGGCCCGGTGCCCGCCGGCGATTCGGCGCTGCGCCGCCGGCTGCTGGCCGTGGCCCGCGAGGCGGCGGCCGCCGGCGCCGCAGTGCTCGCCGAACGCGGCCGCGGCAGGGTTGATGCGGACACCAAGTCCGCCGCCGGGGACTGGGTCACCGACTTCGACAGGCGCGCGGAGATCGCGGTGCGCGACGTGATCGCCGCCGCCCGCCCCAACGACGCGATCACCGGCGAGGAGTACGGGCGCACGGTGCCGGAAAACCCCTCGGGCTACCGCTGGTCGATCGACCCGCTGGACGGCACCGCCAACTTCGTGCGCGGCATCGTGTACTACTGCACCTCGGTGGCCGTCTTCGGACCGCTCGACGACGCGCCCGCCGCGCCCGCCGCCGCACCGGAGGCCGGGGGCCATTCGCTGGCCGCCGACGGGGCCGCAATGGACGCCGGCACCCACGCGTGGCTGGCCGCCGCGATCAACGCCCCGGCCCTGGGCGCCGAGTACTACGCCGCGGCCGGGGACGGCGCCTGGCTGGTCGATGCGCTGCAGCTGGCCGGGCCCGGGTCCCGGCGCGACGGCAGCCCGGCCCGCGCGCAGCGGCTGCACGGCGGCGACAGGGACGAAGCAGGCAAGCTGCTGGCCACCGGCTTCGGCTACGATGCGGACCGCCGCCAGTTCCAGGTCGGCGCGCTGCTGGGGCTGATGCCCGGCTTCGCGAACGTGCGCCGCATCGGGTCCGCCGCGCTGGACTTGTGCCTGGTGGCCGACGGCACGCTCGACGCCTATGCGGAGTACGGCACCCAGGAGTTCGACTGGGCGGCCGGCGCGCTGATCGCGGCCGAGGCCGGGCTGCCGGTGCTGCGCCCGCGCGCCAACCCCGGATGGCAGGCCGCCGGCCATCTGGACTTCGACGCGCTGCCCGCGGAGGAACCCGCGGCCGAACTGCCCGCCGGGAAGTAACGGGACCTCGTGCCCGGGATTCCCCGGGAATGTGCAGGCCCGCCGCCCGCGGCTGAACCACGCGGGCGGCGGGCCTCGTCGTCGGCCCCCGCCAGCGGGCGGAAGCCGGAGCGGCTAGATGCCGAACTGCAGGCCGGCGGCCGAATCGTCGTAGTAGGCGCGGTTCCGCAGCCCGGCCGCCGCCGCCTCGTCGAGCACCACCACGGCGTCCGGGTGCAGCTGCAGCACCGATGCGGGGCAGGCAGCCGACAGCGGTCCCTCGACGGCGGCGGCAATCGCGGCGGCCTTCCGGCTGCCGGTGGCCACCAGCACCATGCGGCGGGAATCGAGGATGGTGCCCAGCCCCTGGGTCACCGAGTGGGTGGGGACTGCGTCAAGCCCGTCGAAGAAGCGGGCGTTGTCCATGCGGGTCTGTGCGGAGAGGCGCTTGATGCGGGTGCGGCTGCGCAGCGAGGACCCCGGTTCGTTGAAGCCGATGTGGCCGTTGGTGCCGATCCCCAGGATCTGCACGTCGATGCGCGCATCGACGATGGCGGCGTCGTAGGCGGCGGCCTGTGCCCGGATCCGTTCCTCGGAATCCCCGTGGCCGTCGGGCGTGTGGAGCCGGGACTCGGGCAGCCCGATGACGTTGCACAGCTCGGTGACCAGGGTCTGGCGGTAGGACTGCTCGTGCGTGCCCTCGAGGCCGACATATTCATCCAGCGCGAAGGCGGTGGTCTTGCCGAAGTCGGCATCGCCGCGCCCGACGGCCCGGGCCAGCTCGGCGTAGAGTCCCAGCGGGGTGGACCCGGTGGCTACGCCCAGGACCGGATCCCCCGTGACACGGGTGCGCAGCCCATCGATCACCGCCTTGGCAGCGAACCTGGCGGCCTCTTCGGCGTTGGCGGCGATCAAAACTTCCATCGGTGTTCCTTTGCGGTGGTGCGGGCGGGCCGCGGCGGGGCCACGGCATCAGGACAGCTTAACCCTCCGGCGGGAGGGACCCCTAAACCGCTTGCGGGTGCATCCGGGCGCGGCGGGGGCGCCGGTTGCGGTGCCCGAAACGCCGCGGGCGCAGGCACCGGGGCCGGACGATGACCGGGAGCGGCCCGGAGCGGGAGGCCCCGCAGGTTCCGCTCCACAGGTGGTGAGGTTGGCAACACGGGACGGGTGCGCGCCGCACCGGCTGGCACACTTGAAGGTGATGACTACAGCAACCCTCGCCCCCGCCAGCACCGTGTTGATCCGCCCGGCCACCGAAGCCGACTACCGGCACATCGCGCGGATCACCGTGGATTCCTACCTGCACGCCGGGCACTTCGCGGACCCGGAGCACGAGTACCTGCAGTTCGTCCAGCAGGTCGCGGCGCGCCATGCGGTCTCCGAGATCCTGGTGGCCGAGCGCGACGGCGCGGTCATCGGGTCTGTCACGCTGGTGCGCGCGGGCACCGAATACGCGGACATCGCCCGGGACGGCGAGCTGGAATTCCGGATGCTGGTGGTGGACCCCGCCGTGCAGCGTTCGGGCGCCGGCCGCGCCCTGCTCAACGCCGTGGTTGCCCGGGCCCGCGAGCTCGAGGACGTGCACACCGTCTCGCTGACCACCGGAGGCCACTGGGTTGGCGCCCGCGCTCTCTATGAGGCCGACGGCTTCGTGCATGCCCCCGAGCGTGACTGGTACGTCCCGAACACCGAAATCGTGTTGGTGGTCTACACCCTCGCGCTCTAGCGTTCCCCGCTTTCGGGCCTCCCCGCCTGCACCAGCCCGCAGGCCGGCGCAAAGCGAAGGGGTGATTGGCCGGGTCCAGGCTCCCGCACCGCGAATTGTTTCGCGGCGCGGGAGCCTGCTGCGTGTGGCCCATGACGTGGTTTTCGGTGGCCCACATGGGCCGATTGGATATGGTGGGTGTCAGGTCCGGGGTGCCGCCGCTGGTGCGGACGGGATTCCGGGCCGCTTCCATCCGTCGACGTCGTGCAGGAGAGCATCATGAGCGAGATTTTTGCCACCACCATGGTTCCCACCAAGAAGGAGCTCATCGGTGCGTGGCTGCCGCTCCAGCCGTGGTTCGCCGGTGACCGGGAGCCGGTGCTGGAAACCGTCGGCGGCTTCCGGCTCGATGACCCCGCCGGCGAGGTCGGCATGGAGTTCATCATCGTCACGGACACCGCATCGCCGGAGCCCGTGACCTATCACGTGCCGCTGTCCTATCGCGGGGCCCCGCTGCCCGGCGGCGAGTCCTTCCTGCTGGGCACCAGCGAACACGGCGTGCTGGGAAAGCGCTGGATCTACGACGGGGAAGGGGACCTGGTGTGGCAGGCACAGGTGCGGGCCCTGCTGGCGGGTGACGTGGAGGCGCAGCACCAGAACATTTCCCACACCCTTGAGCCGCTGGTCGGGGTGCATCCTGCGGCCCCGGAACCCGGCGCCGGCGCCCGGCACGGGGACCGGGAAATTGCGGTGATCCGTCGCCCGGTTGCCGGGGCGTCGGGCGCGTCGGGCGCCGCCGCGTGGATCGGGTCTCCGTGGAGCGCCGCCGGGCAGGCCGTCAGCGGGGCCGTCATCGAATTTTCCTAGGTTGCTGGTGCCCGGACCCCGGGGGCGACCGGGGTCCGGATGGCCTTGGCGGGGGCCTGCCGGAAGCGATCCGCGAGGGCCGGGCGTACTAGACTAGGGGGGAAACCCCATCCGCCCACCTAGGGAGATACATGTCTGCCATCAGCCGTGAGGACGTTGCGCATTTGGCGCAGCTGGCCCACATCGAGATGAGCGATGCCGAGCTGGACAAAATGACCGGCGAACTCGGTGTCATTGTCGATTCAATCGCGTCGGTCTCAGAGGCCGCCTCGGCCGATATCCCGGCCACCACGCACCCCATTGCCCTGTCGAACGTGTTCCGCGAGGACGTCGTGGGAACGACGCTCACCGCCGAGGAAGCGCTGATGAACGCACCTGACTCCGTCGACACCCGCTTCAAGGTGCCGGCCATTTTGGATGGAGAGTAATTCATGAACGAGATTATTCACCTTTCCGCCACCGAGCTCGCAGCCAAGCTGCGCGCCGGCGAAATCACCTCCGTCGCGGCCGTCCAGGCACACCTGGACCGCATTGCCGAGGTTGACGGCGGGGAGCGCGGCGTCAACGCCTTCCTGCACGTGAACACCGAAGAGGCCCTTGCGGTTGCCGCCGAGGTCGACGCGATCCGCGCCGCCGGCGGAGCCGACGCGCAGGCGCTGCACCCGTTCGCCGGCGTGCCGATCGCCATCAAGGACCTCATCGTCACCAAGGGCCAGCCGACCACCGCGGCCTCGAAGATGCTTGAAGGCTGGATGAGCCCGTACGACGCGACCGTGATCGAAAAGATCCGCGCCGCGAAGCTGCCGATGCTCGGCAAGACCAACCTGGACGAGTTCGCGATGGGTTCCTCCACCGAGCACTCCGCCTACGGCCCGACCCGCAACCCGTGGGACCTGGACCGGATCCCCGGAGGCTCCGGCGGCGGTTCCGCCGCGGCCGTGGCCGCCTTCGAGGCGCCGCTGGCCCTGGGCACCGACACCGGCGGCTCGATCCGCCAGCCCGGCGCCGTCACCGGCACCGTCGGCGTGAAGCCGACCTACGGCGGGGTCTCGCGCTACGGCGCCATCGCCATGGCCTCCTCGCTGGACCAGATCGGCCCGGTCACCCGGACCGTGCTTGACTCCGCGTACCTGCACGAGCTGATCGGCGGGCACGACGCCGCCGACTCCACCTCGCTGAACGAGCCGGTGCCGGCACTCATCGCCGCCGCCGAGCAGGGCGCCTCCGGCGACATGACCGGGGTGCGCGTGGGCGTCATCAAGGAGCTGCAGGGCGAGGGCTACGAGGCCGGAGTCCAGGCCCGCTTCGACGAGTCGCTCGAGGCGCTGCGCGCCGCGGGTGCCGAGATCGTCGAGGTTTCCTGCCCGAACTTCAAGTACGCGCTGGGCGCCTACTACCTGATCATGCCCTCGGAGGTCTCCTCCAACCTGGCGAAGTTCGACGGCGTGCGCTTTGGCACCCGCGTGCTGCCCGCGGAGGGACCGCTGACCATCGAACGCGTCATGGGTGCCACCCGTGCCGCCGGCTTCGGCGACGAGGTCAAGCGCCGCATCATCCTGGGCACCTACGCGCTTTCCGCCGGGTACTACGACGCCTACTACGGCTCGGCGCAGAAGGTCCGCACGCTGATCCAGCGCGACTTCGACGCCGCGTTCGCGCAGGCCGACGTGCTGATCTCCCCGACGTCCCCGACCGTCGCCTTCGAGCTGGGCTCCAAGACCGACGACCCGCTGGCGATGTACCTCAACGACGTTGCCACCATCCCGGCGAACATGGCCGGCATCCCGGGCATCACCGTTCCCGGTGGCCTGTCCGAGGGCCTGCCGGTAGGCATCCAGTTCCTGGCACCTGCCCGCGAGGACGCCCGCCTGTACCGTGCCGGTGCGGCACTTGAAAAACTGCTGGAAGACAAGTGGGGTGGCCGGTTGATCGACCAGGCCCCCGAGCTGTCCGCCGCCACCACTGGAGGGGTTTCCTAACATGGCTTCGTACACCGATGAACTGGTCGACTTCGACGTCGCACTGGAAAAATACGACCCGGTACTGGGCTTCGAGGTCCACGTCGAGCTGAACACCAAGACGAAGATGTTCTCCTCGGCGCCGAACGTGTTCGGCGATGTGCCCAACACCAACGTGACCCCGGTCTGCCTGGGCCTGCCCGGCGTGCTGCCGGTGGTCAACAAGACCGCCGTGGAATACGCGATCATGATAGGCCTGGCGCTGAACTGCAAGATCGCCGAGCGTTGTGGTTTCGCGCGGAAGAACTACTTCTACCCGGACACCCCGAAGAACTTCCAGACCTCCCAGTACGACGACCCGATCGCCTACGACGGCTGGCTGGACATCGAGCTGTCCGACGGCGAGGTCTTCCGCGTGGAGATCGAGCGCGCGCACATGGAGGAGGACGCCGGAAAGCTCACCCACATGGGCGGGGCCACCGGCCGCATCCAGGGCGCGGACTACTCGCTGGTGGACTACAACCGCTCCGGCGTCCCGCTGGTCGAGATCGTCACCAAGACCATCGAGGGTGCCGGCAAGCGCGCCCCCGAACTGGCCAAGGCCTACGTCGCGGCGATCCGCGAGATCGTCAAGGCGCTGGATGTCTCCGACGCGAAGATGGAACGCGGCAACGTGCGTTGCGACGCCAACGTCTCGCTGATGCTCAAGGGTGCCGAGAAGTTCGGCACGCGCACCGAGACCAAGAACGTGAACTCGCTGCGTGCGGTCGAGCACGCGGTGCGCTTCGAGATCGAGCGCCACGCGGCGGTGCTGAACTCGGGTGCGGCCATCGTGCAGGAAACCCGCCACTGGCACGAGGACACCCGCACCACGACCTCGGGCCGCCCGAAGTCCGACGCGGACGACTACCGCTACTTCCCGGAGCCGGACCTGGTTCCCGTCGTCACCACCCCCGAGTGGATCGAGGAGCTGCGCGCCCGCCTGCCCGAGCCGCCGGCCGAGCGCCGCAAGCGCCTCCAGGCCGACTGGGGCTACTCGGATGCCGAGTTCCGCGACGTCGTCAACGCCGGTGTCACCGAGGCAATCGAGGAAACCATTGCAGCGGGAACGACCGCCGCGGTGGCACGCAAGTGGTGGATGGGCGAGATTGCACGCCTGGCCAAGAACGCCGACAAGGACGTCACCGACATGGGCGTCGAACCTGCAACGATCGTTGAGCTGAACTCGCTGATCGAGGGCAAGAAGATCAACGACAAGATCGCCCGCCAGGTGCTCGAGTTCGTGGTCGCCGGCGAGGGAACCCCGTCCCAGATCGTCGAGAAGCGGTCGCTGGCCGTGGTGAACGACGATTCGGCACTGGGTGCCGCAATCGATGCCGCCATGGAGGCCATGCCCGACGTGGTCGCCAAGGTCAAGGGCGGCAAGCTGCAGGCCATCGGCGCCCTGATGGGGCCGGTCATGAAGGCCACCCGCGGACAGGCCGACGCCGGCCGCGTGCGCGAATTGGTGCTGGAGAAGCTGGGCATCGAGGGCTAGTTCCCCGCTTGCCGCTTCAGGCGAAGTCGAGCCCCGGTCACCCACAGTGTGGGGGCCGGGGCTCGACTTCGTTTAACCGTGGTCCCTGCCAGGCACCGCGATCCGGGCTCAGAACAGCGGCGGGGTGTTGGGTGATTGTCGCCAGTAGGTGCTGCGCCGGGGTTTCTGTTCCGGGTCAAGGTACGTGGGCAGGATGACGGAGAACAGGCCGTCGGCATCGCGGATCACGGTGAGCTGTCCCGTGTGCCTGGCATGGTGGTGCCCGGAACACAATGGCCGCCCGTCATTGATCCTGGTTGTTCCTCCCTTGGCCCATTCGTCGTCATGGTCGATCTCGCAATGCTCCGGTGGCACAGTGCACCCGGGGAAGATGCACCCGCCGTAGATGGCGAGGATTGCCTTGCGCATGTAGTCGGGGAAGTAACGCTGCTCGGTGCCCAGATCCAGGATCCGGCCTTCCCCGTTCATCGTGATGGGGATCGCCCCGCCAATGCACAGGGCATGCCGGAGTTCGGCCGGGGTGCATTTCTGCCCGTGCAGCGTGAGACCGGATTGCGCCGCCCTGCCCTCGAGCTCGTCCAGCGTCGTGATGATGAATATTTCAGGTGAGGGAAGTCCCGCGGTCTTGGTTCCGTTGGTTGGTCTGCCGTTGGTCTTGATCAGGTTCATCAGGCCCTGGAGATGCCGCTGCGGCGGGGTGAGGCCGTCGGAGCCATATTCGGTGTTGTTCATGGCTTCGAGGATGTTGGCCTCCGTCGGCAACGGATCCAGGGTGAGCTTGCTGGCTTCGGCGGGGTCGGTCAGCGGGAGGCCGGTCGCGGGATCGAGAAGGAAGTCGGGGAAGTCCGGGAGCGAAGGTGCAGTGCCGGGTTGCGTGCGGCTTCCGTCCTTGGGGGTGGCTGCGGCTGTTTCGTTGGAACCGTTGGAACCGTTGGAGGCGTCGGCGCCGTACCATGCGTTGCTTGCCTGCTGGGCAAGTGCGTCGCGGTTTCCCGCCTTGGTGCGAGGGTTGTCCATTTGGGCAAAGAGCGCTAGCAGGGCCTCGGCGTCGGCCGCCCGGACGCGCAGCAGGAACTCGGCGATCCCGGCGTTGGTGCCGCGGTAGAACGCGCCGAGCTTGGCGCGCAGCACTTCCTCGGAAGGTTCCTTGACGCCCCCGGCGAGCGAGACCCCGATGGTGCCGAACAATTTGTTGGTGGTGCGGGGGTCTTCCTCCCGGACGGAGTCGGCGACCTGGGCCTCAAGCCGGGAGGCAAGTTCCTCGGGATTCGGGTATTGCTTGATCTCCGGCTGCAACCGCTCAAGTTTCCTGGCGGCCTCGGCAAGCTGCTGGGGCGAGGCCTTGCCGCCCGCGAGCGCCTCGGCCAGCAACGGGAATTTCGGGGGCTGCTCGATGCCGTGGACATCGGTGTGCGGGAAGAGCCGGGAGGCGGCCCGCACACGGTCCCGGGCCTCGATGAAGCCGATGCGGAAGGAGTGCTGCAGGAACTCGGTGGTGTCCTTGAAGGTGGGCCGTCCCTTGGGCGGCGTGGCGGGCGCTTCGGGAAGGGCCATGTCTCCGTCGATGTAGGCGTCGGGATCCGCGAGGCAGCGATTGATCCCGAGCAGCGTGTCCTCGGGCAGTTCGTTGACCAGGGTGCGCTGAGCCAGGTCGGTGGCCGAGAGCTGGGCAAAGCCGGTGGCGCGGTGGGCGCGTTCGACCAGCTGGACGAAGTAGGCGGCGTCCGCAGGCGAGTTCGTGTGCCGGGGGATGCGCGGTCCCAGCTCCTCGAGCCCCCGAACCAGGGCGGTGTAGGCGCGCAGCTCATCGTCCGGGGTCACTGGGTACCTCGGATCCTCGCGGTCCCCCGCGAGCAGGGCGATGGCTGCTGCCGTGGTCATGGTCCAAGCATGCGCCGCCGCACACGGTTGCGGGGCTCGGTGCGCGGGGATGTGGACAACGCGGATGGAACAGGCGGTGGCTCTTGACAGGCAAGCGTGGGCTTGCCTTAATGGTGGTGTGGAAGAGCTGTTGAAGGCGCTGGCGGACCCGACCCGGGCGGTGATCCTGGACGAGCTGGTGGAGCGCACCGGGCAGACGCTCTTTGAGATCTGCAACCGGTTGTCCTCGCGGCACGGCATCAACCCGAGCCGGCAGGCGATTTCGCAGCACCTGGCGGTGCTTGAGTCGGCGGGGCTGGTGCGCAGCGAGCGCTCGGGCCGCTTCAAGTTCCACTACGTGGACACCGCGCCGTTGCGCCGGATCGCCGAGCGCTGGCCGGAGGCGGGCCGGCAGGACACGGCCGCGTCAACGGCTGCGCCGGAGGCCGGGCGGCCGTCCACCGCGAATGAAACCGAAGCCATGGGCGGCACCGCCGGCCCGGGCGCGCCGCGCACGGGCACTTCGCCATCGTCGGAAGGGAAGAAACCATGAGGATCAATCTTGCCAGCGTGCTGGTCAGCGACCAGGCCAAGGCGCTGGAGTTCTACACGGCCACGCTGGGGTTCGTGAAGAAGACCGAGGTCCCGATGGGCGAGTTCTCCTGGCTGACCGTCGTCTCGCCGGAGGACCCCGACGGGGTTGAGCTGGTGCTGGAGCCGGCCAGCCACCCGGCCGTGAAGCCGTTCCGCGACGCGCTGGTGGCCGACGGGATCCCGTTCACCTCCTTCGCGGTCGCCGACGTGCAGGCCGAGTACGACCGGCTGGTGGGCCTGGGCGTCGAGTTCACCCAGCCGCCGACGGCCATGGGGCCGGTGACCACCGCAGTGTTCGACGACACCTGCGGGAACCTGATCCAGATCGCGGCGATGAACGAGGAGGCGTGAGCCGCACGCCCCGGCCCGCGGCCGACGTGCGCGTGGATCCGGAGCTGGTCCGCGCGCTGGTCCGCGGGCAGTTCCCCCAGCTGGCGGGGCTGGAGGTCAGGTTCGCCGACGACGGCTGGGACAACGCGATCTACCGGCTGGGACCCGATCTTGCCGTGCGCCTGCCGCGCCGGGACCTGGCCCATGCGCTGCTGCTCAACGAGATCCGCTGGCTGCCGTTCTTGGCGCCCCGCTTGCCGCTGCAGGTGCCCGTCCCGCTGCATCGGGGCAAGCCGGGGGAGGGCTACCCGTACCACTGGGTGGTCGTGCCCTGGCTGTCCGGGCGCAGCGCGGCGACGGTGCCGGCGCAGGTCCGCGACGACTACGCCCCGGCGCTGGCCGCGTTCTTCCGGGCACTGCATGTGCCGGCCCCGGCCGATGCCCCGCGCAATGCGGTGCGCGGGGTGCCGCTGCGGGAGCGGGACGAGGCCGTGAGGTCGCGCCTCCAGGCGGTGCCCGCCCCGGAACGCGGGGCACTGCTGTCCATCTGGGAACAGGGGCTCGCCGCGGATGGGCACGTCGGTGCGCGCCTGTGGCTGCACGGGGATCCGCACCCGCACAACATGCTCGTGCGTGACGAGGCTGCCGGCGGCGAAGGCCGACCGGCGGAGCGGCTCGGTGCGGTGATCGACTTCGGGGACCTGACCGCGGGGGACCCGGCCAGCGACCTGGCGGTGGCGTGGCTGCACTTCACGCCGCGGGGACGCGCGGAATTCCGGGAACGGCTCGAGGGCCACCGGCTGTATTCGCCCGGAACGTGGATCCGCGCCCGGGCGTGGGCGGCGAACTACGCGGCGCTGATGTCCGGGCTGCCGCAGGACGATCCGCTGCACGGGGTCGGCGCCCACGGGATCGACCATCTGCTTTCCGATTCCTAGGCGGGCCGGGTTCCGCAGGTGACCTCGGGGTTCACGATGCGCGGAAAATTCGGATTCGGCGGATTCGCTGGGTAAGGTCGGAAAACCGGTGCCGTGGATTGCCGGCGCGGTTCCGGCCGTGTTGGCGGCCCATCCGTGCCGGCCCAGCGGCCCGGGCGGGCGAGAAATGGAAAGCGTGGCTCTATGGAACACCTCGAACGGGACCCTGCCGGAGGCCCGCGCAACGGCCGCGGCCATCGCGGCGACGACCTGCGCCGGCTGAACACCGCGGCCGTCATGAAGCACGTGTTCGGCCACCCCGGCCTGTCCCGCTCCGAGATCGCGGCCCAGCTGGGGCTCAGTGCCGCATCTGTCACCAACATCGCCTCGGCCCTGCTGGAGGCGGGGCTGCTGCTGGCCCTGCCCTCCTCCGCCGGCGGGCAGGGGCGCCCGCGGATCCCGCTGGAGATCAACGCCAAGAACCCCCTGGTGCTGGGCATCCACCTGGGCCCGCGGACCTCGGGGGTGGTGTTGATGGGGCTTGACGGCCTGGAGCAGGCCTCCGTGTTGGTGCCGCACGCCGGCAAGGGGGCCGGGGAGTCGATCGACCTGGTGGTTGCGGCGGCCGAGGTCCTGGTGGACGGCCACGCCCGCGGCAGGCAGCTGCTGGGGACCGGCATCGCCACCGGCGGCATCGTGGACAGGCCCGCCGGGGTGATCATCGACAACCCCGGGGCGGGCTGGCACGACGTGCACGTGATGGAGCTGCTGCGCGGCCGCCTGCCGGCCCCGGTCATCCTCGAGAACAACGCGCGTGCGGCGGCCCAGTCGGAGCTGCTGTACGGCCACGGGCGGCAGTCCAACGACTTCGTCCTGATGGTCATCACCGCCGACATCGGTTCGGTGATGGTCGACGACGGCCGGATCCGCGCGGGGTTCAGCCAGACGGCCGGGCAGATCGCGCACCTGCGCGTCAGCGACCGGCAGGTTCCGTGTCCCTGCGGCAAGACCGGGTGCCTGGCGGTGATGGGATCCGACGACGCGGTGACAGCGGAGGCCCGGCGCCGGGGCCTGGGGCAGGTGCAGCACATCGAACACGTACTGGAGCTGGCCCTGGCCGGAAACGAGGCGGCGATTTCCGTGCTTGAACAGCGCAACCGCTATGTGGGCCGGGCCGCGAGCCAGCTCATCGACATCCACGATCCGGAACTGCTGGTGGTCGCGGGAACCCCGGCCGAGACGCCGGCGGTCTTCGCCTCCCTGCTGGCCGAGGTGTCCCGCACCGCACACGCGGGGGCCGGTGCCGCGGGCCGGGTCGTGCTGTCCTCCGACCACGTTTTCTCCCTCTCGCTGTTTGCCGCCTCGACCATGGTCGATGCGATCCTCGCCGACCCCCTGGGGCATGCGGTTCCCGAGGTCCTGCCGGCGACCTAGCCGAATGCCGCCGAACCTCGCCGGCAGAGGCCGCACCGCGGGAAGCGCGGCCGGATTTGTTGACATGCGTCGCTTCGTCTGGTTTATTTTAGAGCGTGAAATAAGTGGTGAGGCTAATCACACCCTGTGGTTGCCTGGCCAACACCGTCGCGCACGGCGGAGTAACACGGGTCATTCGTACACGAGGAGCATCATGTCGAAGAAGAAGTTGATTGCCGTCGCAGCGGCGTCCGCAGCGTTCATGCTGGCGGCCAGCGGTTGTTCGGTCGGGGCGGAGGCCGGAGGGGCGGCCGGTGGCGAGAAGCGCCTCTCGTTCCAGCTGGCCGAGCCAACGTCGCTGGTCCCGCACGAGTCCCCGGGAAGCCAGGTCGCCATGGCGACCTGCGCGAACCTCATGGAGGTGAACGTCGAGACGCAGGAGCTGGAGCCGCTGGCCGCCAAGTCGGTCACGAGCGAGGATGCCACCACCTGGAACATCGAGCTGCAGGAGGGGTGGACCTTCCAGGACGGCTCGCCGGTGACCGCCGACTCGTTCGCCAAGGCCTGGGCCAAGACCGCCACGGGCTCGAACGCCTGGCAGGGCAACGGCAGCTTCGTTTCCTTCAAGGGGTACAAGGAACTGAACCCCACCGACGGCTCCAAGCCGACGACCAAGACGCTCTCGGGCGTGAAGGTCATCGATGGGAACAACCTCGAGGTCACCCTCAACGCGGCCAACGCGGACTTCCCGAAGGTGCTTTCCACCTCGCCGCTGTGCCCGCTTCCGGAGGCCGCCTTCAGCGACCCGAAGGCCTACGAGGAGAACCCGGTCTCCAACGGCCCGTACAAGTTCGTCTCCTGGAACCACAACCAGGAAGTCGTCCTGGAAAAGTGGGACGGCTTCAAGGGCGCAGCCGGCTTCTCCGGCGGGGCGGACAGGCTCGTCGGGCAGATCTACACCGCGGTGGATGCGGCGTACACCGACATGACCGCCAACAACCTGGACATGATCCGCAACGTGCCGGCGACCATGGTCTCCAAGGCCAAGAGCCAGCTCGGCGAGGAATCCCTCTACGAGGTCAAGACCGGTTCCAAGCAGTACACGCTGCAGATCCCCGAATACGTCAAGGGCCTGGAGGACCCGGACCTGCGCCGGGCCATCTCCATGTCGATCGACCGCGAGGCCATCGCCGCCTCGCTGCTGCAGGGCTACGCCGCCGCATCCGATTCCCTTGTCCCGCCGTCGCTGGATTCCTACAAGGCAGGCTCCTGCGAATCGTGCACCTTTGACGCCGCCGGCGCCAAGGACCTGCTGAAGAAGGCCGGCGGATTCGACGGCACCTTCATCATCGAGCACAACTCGACCTCCGACGCGCAGCTGGTCCAGGCCATCTCCAAGCAGATCCAGGACAACCTGGGCATCAAGGTCCAGCTCAAGCCGATGCTGGGCACCGAACTCGAGGCCCGCCGCAACAACCAGAAGCTTGAAGGCGCCGTCTTCGGCCTCTGGGGCTGGTCGTACAAGAGCTCGGACCAGTACCTGAGCCAGTACGAGACCGGGGGAGACGGCAACGTCACCACCGGCTACTCGAACGACGGCGTCGACAAGCTGCTGCGCGCGGCCCGCGGCGAACAGGACGAGGCCAAGGCCGCAACCCTGTACGCACAGGCGGAGGCCGTGGTCATGAAGGACATGCCCGCGATCCCGCTGTTCATCCCGACCGACTTCGGCCTGCACACCAAGTGCGCCGTGATGAACGACGCCCAGGGCGACCTGCAGTTCTACCGCGCCGGATACGGCTGCTGACCCAGGCACGACACTTGCACGGGTGCCGGAGCGCGCTGGCCGAACACCGGCACGCTCCGGCACCCGTGCGGATGCCGCCCCGCACCGGGCGGCGAAAGGAAGCAGTTGCATGCTTGGCTACACCATACGAAGAATCCTGCAGATGGTCCCGGTGGTCATCGGCGCCACCTTCATCATCTACGCACTCACGTTCCTGATGCCCGGGGACCCGGTGGCGGCGCTGACCGGTTCGCGTCCGCTGCCCGAATCGACCGTCGCGCAGATCCGGCTGGCCTACCACCTCGATGACCCGTTCCTGGTCCAGTACGGCAACTACATGCTGGGCCTGGTCCAGGGCAACTTCGGCATCGACTTCTTCGGCCGCCCCGTGCTGGGCCTGATCCTGGAACGGCTGCCGGTGACCTTTGCCCTGGCGATGACCGCCTGGGCGCTGAAAATGGTCATCGGGCTGGCGATCGGCGTCTACGGCGGACTGCGCAACGGACAGGCCGGGGACCACTTCGCCCTGGTCTTCACCGTGATCTTCCTGGGCATCCCCGGCTTCGTCATCGCGCTGGGCGCGCAGACGGTCTTCGGCGTCCAGCTGGGCTGGGTCGATCCGGCCGGCATCCGCGCCGGATGGCCGCTGGCCTTCATCCTTCCGGCCCTGGTCATGGCCATCGAGGCCTCCGCCGGGCTGGCGCGGCTGACCCGCACCTCCCTGGTGGACGTGCTGCGGGCCGAGTACCTGCGCACCGCACGGGCCAAGGGCCTCTCGCCGCGCCGGGTCATCTGGGGACACGCGCTGCGCAACGCGATGATCCCGGTGGTCACCTACCTGGGCCTGTCCCTGGCCGGCATGCTCGGCGGGGCGGTGATCATCGAGGCGATCTTCAACATCCCCGGCATCGGCGGCCTGATGGTCGCCGCCATCAACAACAAGGAGGGCACCGTCGTGGTGGGCATCGCCACGATGCTCGTGCTGGTCTACCTCCTTTTCAACCTGTTCGTGGACCTGCTCTACGGCATCATTGACCCGAGGGTGCGGATATGAGCCAGAACACCGAAACCAACCAGGCCACGGAGCCCGTCGCGGATCCGTTGGCCCCGACCAACCCGATCACCGCCCCGGCTGGAATAGGCGTCCCGGCGCCGGCCGCCGGCCTTGCCCGCCGCCGGCCGGCGACGAAGAGGAGCCGCGGGCCGGTGTGGCTCAAGCCGCGCTTCCTGATCTCGGGCTCGATCGTTGCGGTGATGCTGCTGATGGCAGCCTTCCCGCAGCTCTTTGCCGGGTTCGGCTCTGACCCCACGGCGAATTGCGACATCCTCAAGACCAACCAGCCGCCCAGCGCCGAGCACCTTTTCGGCGTCGACATCCAGGGCTGCGACTACTACACCAACGTGGTCTACGGGGCGCGGGCCTCGATCCTGGTGGGCATCGTGGTCACCGCGATCTCCTTCGTGATCTCCGCGATCCTCGGCTCGCTGGCCGGCTTCTTCGGCGGCTGGGTCGACACGATCATTTCCCGCGCCTGCGACATGGCCTTCGGCCTGCCGTTCATCCTGGCCGCAATTGTGGTGCTGCAGCTCTTTTCGCAGCGCACCGTCTGGACCGTGATCTTCGCCCTGGCGCTGTTCTCCTGGCCCGGCGGGGTGCGGTTCATGCGCTCCTCGGTGATGGAGGTGCGCAACCGCGAATACGTCCAGGCCTCCCGGCTGCTGGGTGCCTCGAACGGGCGGATCATCGCCAAGCACATCATCCCGAACTCGCTGACCCCGTTGCTGGTGCTCCAGACCCTGGGCATCGGCGGGGTGATCTCCGCCGAGGCCGGCCTGACCTTCATCGGCATCGGGCTCACCCCTCCCTCGGTGTCCTGGGGCCTGCAGCTTGCGGCGGCGCGCGAGTACATCTCCGCGGCCCCGCACCTGCTGGTCTTCCCGGCGATTTTCCTGACCATCACCGTGCTGGGTTTCGTGCTCTTTGGCGAGGCCATGCGCGATGAGTTCGATCCGAAAGGCAAGTAAGTGAGCACCACGAACCCGCAGAACCGCGCCGGGGAGCCGGCGGACGAGGTGTTGCTGCGCGTGCGGGACCTTGAGGTCGAATTCAACACCTCCAAGGGCGTCGCCACGGCAGTGAACGGCATGAACTTCGAGGTCAGGCGCGGGCAGGCGCTGGGCATCCTGGGCGAGTCCGGGTCGGGCAAGTCGGTCACCGCCCGGGCCATCATGGGCATCCTGGACATGCCCCCGGCGCACATCCCGCGCGGCGAGATCCTGCTGGAGGGCGAGGACCTGCTCACCATCACCCCCAGGCGCCACCGCCAACTGGTCGGTTCCCGGGTCTCGATGGTCTTCCAGGACGCGCTGACCGCGCTGAACCCGGTCCACCCGGTGGGCCGGCAGATCGGCGAGCTCTACCGCGTGCACCGCGGGTACTCCCGCCGGGACGCCAAGGCAGCGGCCATCAAGATGATGGACAAGGTGAGGATCCCCGCCGCGGCCTCGCGGGTGAACGACTACCCGCACCAGTTCTCCGGCGGCATGCGCCAGCGCATCGTCATCGCCATGGCGCTGGCCCTAGACCCGGTGCTGCTGATCGCCGACGAACCGACCACCGCGCTGGATGTCACCGTCCAGGCGCAGATCCTCGAGCTGCTCAAGGAACAGCAGGAGGAGCGGAACATGGGGCTGATCCTGATCACCCACGACATATCCGTGGTCAGGGAGGTCACCGACCAGGTCGCCGTCATGTATGCCGGCCGCATCGTGGAGCACGGTCCCACCGCCGAGGTGCTCTCGCGACCCGGCCACCCGTACTCCAGGGGCCTGGCCGCCTCGATCGCCGGGGAGGAGCTCAAGGGCCACCGGCTGCCGGCGATCCCCGGCACGCCGCCTGACCTGTTGAACCTGCCCGTCGGCTGCAGCTTTGCCAACCGCTGCCCCTTCGGCACCGCGGAATGCCTCACGGCCATCCCCGCACTGGAATCAATCGACGAGGCACGGCACAGCGCCTGCTTCCAGACCCGGGAGGTCCTGGCCCATGCCCACGCCTAGCACCAGTACGCAGATCGCGGCGGGAACCGGGACGATGCCGGCGGGCGCCCCGCTGATGGAAATGCGCGCGGTGAAGCAGCACTATGCGGTGCACCGCCACCTGCCGATCGGCCCGCGCAAGTTCGTCAAGGCCCTGGACGGTGTGGACCTTTCGGTGAACGCGGGGGAGACCCTGGGCGTGATCGGGGAGTCCGGCTGCGGCAAGTCCACCTTGGCCAGGGTGATGGCCGGGCTGGAGAAGCCGACGGAGGGCCGGGTGTATTTCCGCGGCCAGGACATCAACGACCTGCGGGGAGATGAGAAGCGCGAAATGCGCCGCAACATCCAGCTGATCTTCCAGGACCCGTACTCCTCGCTGAACCCGCGCATGACGGTGGAAGAGCTGGTCGCAGAACCCTTCGAGATCCACCCGGAGGTGGCCCCGAAGGCCGGACGCCGGGCGAAGATCAAGGAGCTGCTGGAACTGGTGGGGCTGAACCCGAACCACGCGGACCGGTACCCGCACAACTTCTCCGGCGGGCAGCAGCAACGCATCGGCATCGCCCGCGGCATCGCGCTGAACCCCCAGATGCTCATCTGCGACGAGCCGGTATCCGCGCTGGATGTCTCGGTGCGCGCCCAGGTGGTGAACCTGCTCGATGACCTGCAGGGGGAACTGGGCCTGAGCTACCTGTTCATCGCCCACGACCTGCAGATCGTGCGGCACATCGCGGACCGGGTGGCCACCATGTACCTGGGACGCGTGGTCGAGCTGGGCAGCTATGCAGATGTCTACGATCGCACCGGGCAGCCCTACACCCGGGCCCTGCTGTCGGCCGCCCCCGAGCTGCGCAAGAACGACGGCACCGACAGGGAGCGGATCGTGCTGCAGGGGGACCCGCCCTCGCCCATCGACCCGCCGGCGGGCTGCAGGTTCCACACCCGCTGCCCCATGGCCCAGGCGATCTGTGCGCAGCGGGAACCGGAGCTCATCCGGATCAGCGACACCCACGTCTCCCGGTGCCACTTCGCGCTGGATGTCTCAGCCGGCTAGCGCCACCCCCGCCCCGGGTCTTCCGCGCCTCCCAACGCGGAAGAACCGCAAGCCCCCCCAACCGCCCCGGCCGCGTGTCCACCACGACGTGCCGCCGCAGGCGCCCAAATGTTTTAGTCACTAAGGAGTAATTTCGTGGATCTCAAAGTAGGTGTCGTCGGCTTCGGCCTGCGCTCCGGCCTGTACAAGCACGCCCACCGCCCCGGCCAGGGCTCGGTGGTGGCCATGGTGTGCGACACCTCCGAGCGCGGCCGCGCCGACGCCGCGGCCAAGCTGCCCGGGGCCATCATCACCGCGGACCTGGACGAGTTGCTGGGGGCGGGCCTGGACGCGGTGCTGGTGCTGACCCCCGACAACCAGCACGCGCTCGTCGCCCGGCGCACCCTGGAGGCGGGCATCCCGACGTTCTGCGAAAAGCCGCTGGATGTCACCCTGGAGGCCGTCGACGGCCTGCTGGAAACTGCCTTCCGCACCGGAACCCGGCTCTACGTCGGGCACAACATGCGCCACATGCCGGTGATCCGCCAGATGCGCGGGATCATCGAATCCGGTGCCATCGGCACGGTCAAGGCCGTGTGGTGCCGCCACTTCGTGGGCAACGGCGGGGACTACTACTTCAAGGACTGGCACGCCGAGCGCAGGAACACCACGAGCCTGCTGCTGCAAAAGGGCGCCCACGACATCGACGTGATCCACTGGCTGGCCGGCGGCTACACCGAGTCGGTCTCCGCGGTCGGCGACCTGGCCGTCTATGGTGACGTCGCCTCGCGCCGGGACAACACCGACCGGCGCATGGGGGACTGGTTCTCGCTGGAGAACTGGCCGCCGGCGGCCCAGCGGGACCTGAACCCGGTCATCGACGTGGAAGACATTTCCATGATGCAGATGCGGCTGGACAACGGCGTGCTGGCCTCCTACCAGCAGTGCCACTTCACTCCCGACTACTGGCGGAACTACACCGTCATCGGCACCGCCGGGCGCCTGGAAAACTTTGGCGACGACGCCGGCGACACCATCAAGGTGTGGAACACCCGCAGCCAGGACGGCTACGTGGCGGCGGACCTCGAGGTGGAGATCGAGGCTGCGGACGGCGGGCACGGCGGCGCGGATCCGCGCCTGATCGCCGAGTTCCTGCGCTTCGCCGCGCAGGGCGGGCCGACCGAGACCTCGCCGGTTGCGGCCCGTGCCGCAGTTGCCGCCGGCGTGCTGGCCACCGAGTCGCTGCGCACCGACGGATCGGCCAGGCAGGTCCCGGCGCTCAGCGGGGAAGTGCTGGCGTACTTCGCCGCCAACCAGGAACGCGTGAACGCGTAGCCCTGCCGGCGGCAGGAAAGGCACACCTCGGCCGGGGGATTCCGCGGAGGTGCGCCTTCCCTGTGCCGGTGCTGCCGGCTACCCGTGTTCGCCGCTGAGCCCGGCCATGGCCTCGCCCATGGCGGCCGCCACCAGCTGCACGCTGCGCCGGTGCATCGATTCTGGCCGCGCCAGCAGGTCGATGCGCCGCCGGTTGGCGATGCCCTCCAGCGGCCGGAGCACCACGGAGGTGCCCAGCGCCGATCCGGCGGTGTAGCGCGGGATGACACCCAGCACATCCCCGGAGGCAACCAGTGCGGCCACGGTGGCGTAGTCGTTGATGCGGTGGATGACCCGCGGCGCATCCCCGGACACCGCGCTGATGGCCTTGAGCACGTCTGCGGGGGAGTAGCCCTCGCGGCTGACCACCCAGCGCTCGCCGGCCAGGTCCCCCGGGCGCAGTGCCGCCCGGGAGGCGAGCCGGTGGTGGGAGGGCAGCGCGATGTCCAGCGGTTCGTGCGCAAGGGCGGAAACCACCACCTTGTCCGCCGGCCAGGGCGGGGAGTAGTCCATGCGGTGGGCCAGCACCAGGTCGTAGCGGGCTGTCAGCGCCGGGAAGTCCTGCTGGGCGACGTCCTCGTCGAAGAACTGCGGCACCGGGGCCCCGGGGGCATCGAGCTTGGCCAGCAGCGGGCCGAAGAGTGCCTGCCCCACGGAGTGGAACCCTGCCACGGTCACCGGAGCGGCGGGGCTCTCCTGGAACTCGCCGATCGCCGCGCGGGCGGCGGCCAGCGAGGAAATCACCGAGGCCCCGGCGGCGGCCAGCACCTCCCCGGCCTCGGTGAGCACCAGGTTCCGTCCCTCCTTGCGGGTCAGCGGCACGTGGATGTTGCGCTGCAGCAGGGCCAGCTGCTGCGAGACCGCCGAGGGGGTGACATAGAGGGCGCTGGCCACGGCCTTGACCGAGCCGAGGTCGCCGAGTTCGCGCAGGATCTGCAGCTGGTGGACTTCCATGTAGTCAATCCTAAATCGTTGATTGAGAAACCTGCGTATCTTCTAAGGTATCCACCGCGGGTGCGAGATGCCAGACTGGAGTCGACTCGTCCATGAACGCGCTCGGACCGGCGCAAGTGAGGAAACACCGATGAAGGCACTGTACAAGTCCGGACCCCACGCCGGATTCGAGCTCGTGGACCGCCCCGAACCCGCCACCGGGTTCCACGACGTGAAGATCCGCGTGATGACGGCCGGCATCTGCGGCACCGACCTGCACATCCAGGCCTACGACGACGCCGCCAAGGCCATGATCAAGGCGCCGATGATCCCGGGCCACGAATTCTACGGCGAGGTCGTGGAGGTCGGGTCCGACGTCCACACCGTGAAGGTCGGGGACCGGGTCTCCGGCGAGGGCCACGTGGTCTGCGGCATGTGCCGCAACTGCCGCGCCGGACGCCGCCAGATGTGCATCAACACCGTCTCGGTGGGCGTGCAGCGCGACGGCGCCTTCGCCGAATTCGTCGTCATCCCCGAGGCCAACGTCTGGGTGCACCGCGACCCCTCGATCACCCCGGAGCTCGGGGCGATCTTCGACCCGTTCGGCAATGCAGTGCACACCGCGCTGTCCTTCCCGCTGGTCGGCGAGGACGTGCTGATCACCGGTGCCGGGCCCATCGGGCTGATGGCCGTCGCCGTTGCCCGCCACGCGGGCGCACGCAAGATCGCCATCACCGACGTGTCGCCCGAGCGCCTGGAACTGGCCCGCGGCATGGGCGTGGACCTGGCGATCGACGTCTCCAAGACCCGCATCAAGGACGCCCAGCGCGAGCTCGGGATGGTCGAGGGCTTCGACTTCGGCATGGAAATGTCGGGCCACCCCACGGCCCTGCCGGAGATGATCGAGAACATGAACCACGGCGGGCACATCTCCATGCTGGGCCTGCCCTCCAGCTCCATCGACATCGACTGGGGCAAGGTCGTCACCCACATGCTCACGCTCAAGGGCATCTACGGCCGCGAGATGTTCGAGACCTGGTACGCCATGAGCGCGATGCTCACCTCCAACCCGGTGCTGCGTGAGCGCATCTCCTCGGTGGTCACCGACTACCTGCCGGCCACCGAATGGGAAAAGGGCTTCGAGGCCGCCCGCTCCGGCCACGGCGGCAAGGTCGTCCTCGACTGGACCGTCTTCTAAACTCTCCCCAAGCCTCTTCCACCTTCCGACGCGACTTCCAGGAGAAGCACATGTACACCACCATGAAAGACGAGCTGGCAGCCGAACTGGCGCAGCTGCGCACCGACGGCCTGTTCAAGTCCGAACGCCACATCGACTCCGCCCAGTCCGCCCGCATCTCCGCCGGCGAGCTCGGCTCCGCGGCCAGGCCGGTCGTGAACTTCTGCGCCAACAACTACCTGGGCCTGGCCGACGACGAGCGCATCATCACCGCCGCCAAGGACGCCATGGATTCCCGCGGCTTCGGCATGGCCTCGGTCCGCTTCATCTGCGGCACCCAGGACCTGCACCTGGAACTGGAGGCAGCGGTCTCCCAGTTCCTGGGCACCGAGGACACCATCCTGTTCTCCAGCTGCTTCGACGCCAACGGGGGCGTCTTCGAGTCGCTCTTCGGCGCGGGCGACGCCATCATCTCCGACGCGCTGAACCACGCCTCGATCATCGACGGCATCCGCCTGTCCAAGGCGGCGCGCTTCCGCTATGCGAACCAGGACATGGCGGACCTGGAAACCCAGCTGCAGGCAGCCGCCGCAATGAACGACGGCAAGGGCGCCCGCCGCACCATCATCGTCACCGACGGCGTCTTCTCCATGGACGGCTACCTGGCGCCGCTGGCGGAGATCTGCGACCTGGCCGACAAGTACGACGCCCTGGTCATGGTCGATGACTCCCACGCCGTGGGCTTCATGGGCGCCACCGGCGCCGGCACCCCCGAGCACGCGGGCGTCTCGGACCGCGTGGACATCTACACCGGCACCTTCGGCAAGGCCCTGGGCGGGGCCTCGGGCGGCTACGTCTCGGGCCGCGGGGAGATCGTGGCGATGCTGCGTCAGAAGGCGCGCCCCTACCTGTTCTCCAACTCGCTGGCCCCTGCCATCGTCGCGGCAACCCTCAAGGCGCTGGAACTGGTCGAGGGCTCGGGCGAGCTGCGCGAGAAGCTCTTCGCCAACGCCGCGCTCTTCCGCCGCCGCATGACCGAGGAAGGCTTCGAGCTGCTCGAGGGCGAGCACGCCATCATCCCGGTGATGTTCGGCGATGCCGTCAAGGCCGCGGAGGTTGCCGGCAAGATGCTGGACCACGGCGTCTTCGTCACCGCCTTCAGCTTCCCGGTGGTGCCCAAGGGCGCCGCGCGCATCCGCGTCCAGCTTTCGGCGGCCCACTCGGCCGAGGACATCGAGACCTGCGTGCAGGCGTTCGTCGCCAGCCGCTAGAGGCAAAGCAAAGGATCGCCTGCACTCCCTTATTGGGGGAGTGCAGGCGATCCTTTTGTTTGCGGGCCATGGCAGTCCCGGGCGATGCCTCGGGTGCCTCGCCGCCGACGGCTTCCAGGCGCGACCCGCGTTAGTGCAGGTGGCTGCCGCCATTGATGTCCAGGGTTCCTCCCGTGAGGTAGGAAGCATCCTCGCTGGAGAGGAAGGTGATGACCGCTGCGACCTCCTCGGTGGTGGCGGTGCGCCCCAGCGGGATGTCACGAGCGATGGCGGCCTCGGTCTCGGGCGTCGAACCGACCCGGATGTTGGTGTCGACGGCGCCCGGTGTGACCGCGTTGACCGTCACTCCGCTGTCCTCGAGTTCGCGGGCCAACGCCTTGGTGAACCCGAGGATCGCCGCCTTGGCCGCGGAGTAGGGGACCTTGCCGAAAACGCCGCCACCGCGCTGTGCCGAAACGGAGGACATGTTCACGATGCGTCCCCATCCGTTCTCAAGCATGTCCGGAAGAAACGCCTTGGTGGCGAGGTAGGTCCCGGTGGCGTTGACGGCCATGACCTTGTCCCAGAGTTCGCGCGTGGTCTCCAGGAAGGGAACGGGGGACGTGATTCCGGCGATGTTGGCAAGTGCTCCCACCGGTGGCAGGTTGCCTGAAGCCACCTCTTCGCGCACCGCGTGATATGCAGCCGCCACGGAGGCCTCGTCCGCCACGTCAACGGCGTAGCCGAACGCTGCCACATCGTGTGTGGATCCGATTTCAGCGGCGACCTTTGCGGACTTTTCGCCATCCAGGTCGAGAACGACAACGGCCCAGCCGAGGCGGGCGTACCGATCGGCGACGGCCATGCCGATGCCCTGGGGCGATGCGGCGCCGGTGATGACAGCGGTGCGGGGTGTATTGCTCATGGTGCGCTCCTTCGTGGGCCGCGGCGGTGCCGCCTCTGGCCAGATGTTCCGATGTGACTGCCAACACCATATTCCCGTTGACTGTCAACAGTCAACCATAAAAATGAGTCAACGGTTGACTGTTGACAATGGCCGGTGGCGTGCATCACAGTAGAGGGCGTAACCTGTTGACTGTTGACACTGGTGGTCCCAAAGGCGGAACCGCCGGTTTGTCCGAAAGGTAAAGACATGACGAACCAAAACCTTGCGATGCGTGGGCACGTCCACGGCACCAAGGACGCCAAGCGCGTCGCCGTTGGCTCAAGCGTCGGGGCAGTGATCGAGACCTATGACTTCATCGGCTTCGGCACCGCTGCCGCGCTCTATTTCGGAACGGCGTTCTTCCCCGGAGCCGATTCGGTGACCGGGACGCTGGCCGCCTTTGCCACCTTGGGGGTGGGCTTCGCTGCCCGCCCGCTGGGGGGAATTCTCGGCGGACACCTCGGCGACAAGATGGGCCGCAAGCCCGTGCTCGTCGCCTCGCTGATCCTCATGGGTCTGGCAACGTTCGTCATCGGGTTGCTGCCGACCTACGAACAAGTTGGCATCGTGGCCCCCGTGTTGCTGGTGTTGGTGCGAATCATCCAGGGCCTGGCCTTCGGTGCCGAGTGGGGCGGGGCGATCCTGATGAGCTACGAGCATGCCCCGTGGAAAAAGAAGGGCAAATACACCGGAATCGTCCAGGCCGGCTTCCCGATCGGCCTGTTGCTGGCCAACGTGGTGTTCCTCTACAGCGTCAACCTCGGCGGAGACTGGGCCTGGCGCGTCCCCTTCCTGGCCAGCATCGTGCTGGTTGCCGTCGGGCTGGTCATCCGCTCGAAGGTCCCGGAATCCCCGGTGTTCGACGAGGTCAAGAGCTCGGGTCAGATCGTCCGAAACCCAATCGCCAAGGTCATCCGCGAGGACTGGCGCAACATCGTGCGCGGCATTGGCCTGCGCATTGCCGAGACGGCAGGCTACGCCGTGTCGATCACCTACATGATTTCCTACCTCCACACCAGCGAGCTGGCCGACAAATCCCAGACCCTGGTCGCCCTGTGTGTCGCCTCCGCCATCGGCATCTTTGCCACGATGGCGTGGGGTTCCCTGACGGACAAGATCGGCCGCCGGCCAGCCTACATTGCTTCGACTGCCTTCGCAGTGCTTTTTGGAATTCCGATGTTCCTCCTTGTGAACACCGGCTTGTTCGTCTTGATTGTTGCGACCGTCGTGATTTCCTACGCCGTTTGCCAGAATTCGCTGGCCGGGGCGCAGGGTGCCTGGTTCCCCGAGCTCTTCCAAGCGAATACGCGCTCCTCCGGGGCTTCACTTGCCTACCAGATCTCGGCGATGGTTTCCGGCTTCACACCCTTCGTCACCACCCTGCTGTTCATCAGCTTCGGCTGGATGGGTCCGGCACTGCTTTTCAGCTTCTACGGAGCCATAGGACTGTGGGCGGCACTCGCCACCCGCGAGACCTGGGGCCCGGCCGAGCGCAAGTTCGCCACCGAAGCCGAGAATTCGCCCGCGGCCAACAACGTGCACGCATGAACCGGGGCACTCCAGCAACCAAAGGACCAGCAACGATGACCACCACAACACTCACCGCCACCGCGGGGACCGGCGCGGCCGAGCGCCACCGCATGGTCGAGGACTTCGCCTACCGGATGCGGCACCACGCCCTCAACATGGGGGAAGTGCAGGGGCAGGGATACGTCGGTCAGGCCCTGGGCGCCGCCGACATGTTCGCCGCGGTCTATGCCGACCAGCTTGTCTACCGGCCCGAGGACCCTGACTGGGACGGGCGCGACCGGTTCCTGCTGTCCACCGGGCACTACGCCATCGGACACTACGCGGCCCTGGCGCAGGCCGGCATCGTCCCGATCGAGGAACTCGAGACGTACGGATCGGACGACTCGCGGCTACCCATGTCGGGGATGGCCACCTACACCCCGGGCATGGAGATCTCCGGGGGATCGCTCGGACACGGGCTGCCGATCGCCATCGGCACGGCATTGGGCCTGCGGCACCAGGGATCCACATCCCGGGTCATCAACTTCATGTCCGACGGCGAGCTCGACGAGGGGTCCACCTGGGAGGCCGCCATGGGCGCCCACCACCACGGACTGGGGAACCTCACCGTCTTGGTGGACATCAATGCGCTCCAGGCCGACGGCAAGACCGACACCGTCCTGCGAACCGAACCGGTGGCCGACAAGTGGGCCGCCAACGGCTGGCACGTCCAGCGCGTGGACGGCAACGATGTCGGCCAGCTCCTGGCGGCATTCGACGCCGTCGCGAAAGAGGCAGAACCCGACGCCCGGCCATCGGTCATCCTGTGCGACACCCGCGTTGGCCGCGGCGTCCCGCTGCTGGAGGAACGGGAAAAGGCGCACTTCATGCGCATCGACGAACATGAATGGAAAATCTGCCGCGAGCAACTCACCGCGGGACACGAAGGAGCAACCAAATGACCACGACCCCCGTGAAGGCCCGTCTGAAAACATCGGCCATGATTGCTTCCTTTGCAGACCCCGGCCAGAAAACTGCGCCCGCCCCATTCGGGCATGCCCTGGTGAGGGCGGCAGAGGAAAACCCGGCGATCGTCGGACTCACGGCCGACCTGGGCAAGTACACCGACATGCACATCTTCGCCAAGGCATTTCCCGAGCGGTTCTTCCAGATGGGCATGGCCGAACAGCTTCTCCTGGGCGCGGCCGCCGGCATGGCCCAGACCGGCCTCGTGCCGTTCGCCTCCACCTATTCGGTTTTTGCCGCCCGTCGCGCCTACGACTTCCTTTGTCTGGACGCCGCCGAGCCGAACCTCAATGTCAACGTGGTCGGCGGCCTGCCCGGTCTCACCACCGGCTACGGTCCCAGCCACCAGGCCACCGAGGACATGGCGATCTTCCGCGGCATGCCCAACCTGACCATCGTTGACCCGTGCGACTCCCTGGACATTGAACAGGCCGTGCCGCAGCTCGCGGCGAGTGGCGGTCCCACCTACCTGCGGCTGCTGCGAGGCAACGTGCCGACGGTTCTTGACGAATACGACTACACCTTTGAACTGGGCAAGGCGAAGGTCCTGCGCGGCGGTGCCGACGTCGTCTTCGTCTCCAGCGGATTGATGACCATGAGGGCGCTGGCTGCCGCCAAGGAACTGGCAAAGCACCACGTCGATGTCGCGGTCGTCCACGCCCCGACGATCAAGCCGTTCGACAGCGAAACCGTGTTGCGCGAACTGAACACCGACAGGCTGGCGGTGACCTTGGAGAACCATTCGGTCGTCGGCGGGTTGTTCGAAACCGTGGCCTCCGCGGTGGTGCACTCGGGCATCAACAAGCGCGTGGTTCCCATCGCCCTGCCGGACGAATTCCTGCATGCCGGCGCCCTGCCCACGCTGCATGAGCGCTATGGACTTTCGGTTGCGCGGATCGTGGAGAAGGTCTTGGGCGAACTCTAGGCAGGGCTCCGGGCCCCTCATGCCGCGGATGACGCATGAGGGGCTAGGATCGGAGGATAACGTGTAGATGTTGACCGTTGACAAGACCAGAGGAAGCAGGAAACCATGGGCGTGGAAGCAGTGTCCTTGCTGGGGCTCGAAAAGACCAGCCTGAGGCAGCAGGCGCTCACTGCCCTGCGCCGGGCGATCACCACCGGGGAGATCCCACCGGGCAAGCACCTGGTGGAAACCGAGCTCTCCGAGATGCTCAACATCAGCCGGGGCACGCTGCGAGAGGCGTTGCGTCAGCTCCAGCAGGAAGGCCTGGTCTCCGCCGGGGCGCGGGGCAGGCTCTCCGTGCGAAACCTCGACGCCAAGGAGATCCGGGACATCTTCGCCGTGCGGGCGGCACTGGAGACCCTCGCCGCACAGCAGCTTTGCACCCTTGAAGACCGGAGCGACGCAGTCGCGCAGTTGCAGGCCTCGCTGAAGCACATGGGGGCCGAAGCCGGACACGGGATAGAGCGCGGGATCGAAGCCGACCTCGAATTCCATCGTGTCCTGTGCCGGCTCACAGGCAACGAGCCCCTGTTGCACTCATGGGAACAACTCGAGGGCAGCATCCGTATGTCGATCATGTGGGGCGGCACCGAGCGCGGCATCAAGAACATGAACGTGAAGCGGCATGCAGAGATTGTCGATGCCATAGCCTCAGCCGACGCCGGGCTTGCGGCCACGGTCATCAAGGAGCACATGGACTCCGCTGCCAATGTGCTGGTCACGACCTAGGAACGCAGCACGTTGCGAAACCGGATCAGTCCCCACGTGGACGGGAACAGGTCCGACACGACATTGGTTGGTCGGGAAAGGCGGCGTCCAACGGGATCATCCCGGTGGACGCCGCCTTATCCCGTGGTCGGCCTAGGCATGGTTCCCGGCGCTTGTCCTAACCGGGCCCCGGGCGTCACCCGATGGCGCGGTCAAACTGGATGTAGTCGAGGGAAACGTAATCCGGTGCCGTGAAGTGCAGGCTGAAGCGGTGGGTTCCGCGTTCAAGGTAGCGCTGGTCCCATTCCTGGCGTTCGAAGTTCCGGTTGTGCGTCGTGTTCTTGATGGCGACCGGTTCCTCCCGGGAGGATCCCCAGTCCAGCGCGACGGTGCCGGCGGGTTCGACGTCGGAGGAAACGCGTCCTGAAACGGTGTAGAGGCCCGGCGTGGTGATGTCGACTTCGTAGGTCAACCATTCGCCGTCGCGGATGTACTGGAGGATGTTGGCGCCATCCAAGTTGCAGGCGTCGACGCTCTCGGTCGGGCGCAGGGTCCGCTCGAGGCACTTGTTCTCGTCGGTTTCGCCGTAGTTGTCGGCTCCGCTGAGGAAGTCCTCGGCCTGGACGCGGACGGTGTTGGTCCCCGGCTGCCGGTCCCACAGCTTGAGGGCTCCGCCATCGCGCCAGTAGTCGAGGGTCTCCACGTTGTCCGTCTGGATCATCGTGGCGCGGTAGTTGGTGACGAGGTTGTCCCAGCCGAGCGCGGGATCCTGCCGGAGTGCGGCTTCGTCGGTGTTCCCCGCCGCCAGCGAGTTCCACATGGAGTTGACCCACACGCGGCTCTGGCCGGCCAGCTTTTCCAGGTAGGCGGGCTGGGCCTGGGCATCGGAGACGGAATCGAAGACGACCTCCACCGCCACGGGCTGCCGGCCTTCGAAGGCGAAGGCTTGCCCGGCCGTGGCGTCGTTCACGATGTGCATGTACTGGATCCTGCCGTCGCGGGCCATGAATTCCTCGGCTGCGTCGACGGTGGGGCTGCCCTTGAAGATGCCGTGGTCAACGGTCCCGGTCGCCTCGAGGACCGGCAGGATCTGTTCGCGGTAGTCCCAGCCCTTGTCCAGGTTCACCATGGCCCGGTTCTTCACCACGGCCATGGCCTCCTCGAGGGTCGGCACGGTGTGGCTGGTGACGGCGGCCGCCTTGCTGCCCAGGCCCTCGCGCAGGTGCAACTGCTTGATCTCGGCCAGGGTCATTTCGTCCACGCGGCCCTTGCCGTCCGTGGTGCGCTCCACGGTCGTGTCATGCATCAGGACCGGCACGCCGTCGCTGGTCAGGCGTACGTCGATCTCCACGATCTCGGCCCCGTCCTGGATGGCCAGGTCGATGGCTGCGAGGGAATTCTCCGGGGCTTCGCGCCACTGGCCACGGTGGGCGGCCACCAGCAGCTTGGCGGACGGCGAATGGTTCGCCAGTTCGTTCTTGATTTGCCCGAAGGACAGGTTGGTGTCCGATCCCGCGCCGGGGGAGGATGCTGCAAGAGCCGGTGCGGCGAGGCCCAACCCGAGGGGCGCCAACAAGAGGCAAGCGGTTGCGGTCAGAGTGCGGTGATTCATCGGAATCGCTCCTATGAGGTGCGGAGCGGAGAGAAGTCGATCCCAGCCTAGCGACAGGTGACGGAGGCAATAGTCCTTTCGGCACGCTGTTCATTTCCGGTTCACCCAATATTGACCGCCCGGTTGAACACTGCCTGCACACTGGGTAATGAACGCGCGTTCATTCGGATGCATCCCACAAATAGTATGGTGCGGAGAAAAGTCAGCTCATGAATGATCGCGCGTTCATTCCAACTGTGCATACATCCATCGAGCCCAAGAAGTCGGAGCAACCCCATGAATGTTCGACCATTCACCAAACACCGCATCCTCACCGCGGCGTCCGCCCTGGTCGCCGGATCGATCCTGCTGACCGCCTGCGCCCCGGGGTCCGACTCGGCCTCGGCGGGGGAAAACAGTGACACCCTGGTGGTCTACAGCAACTCCGTCTCAGACGGACGCGGCGACTGGCTGAAGGCCCGGGCCGCCGAGGCCGGCTTCGACGTGGAGCTGGTCGACCTCGGCGGCGGCGATGTCATGAACCGACTCAGCGCCGAGAAGAACAACCCGATCGCCGACGTGACCTTCGGGATGAACAACGTGTACTTCGAGAAGCTCAAGGCCCAGGACGTGCTCGAGCCCTACACCCCGGCCTGGTCCGGCGAGGTCGACGCCGCGATGGGCGATGAAGAGGGCAAGACGTTCTGGCCGATCGTCCGCGAGCCGATCATGCTGGTCGTCAACGATGCCGCGTACAAGCCGGCCGACGCACCGAAGGACTGGACCGAGCTCTGGACCAAGGACGAGTTCAAGGGCCGCTACGAGGTGCCGCTGGCTTCGACAGGAGCAACCACGCAGATGGTCTACGCCGGCATCCTGGCCCGCTACGCCGATCCGAAGGGCGAGCTCGGCATCAGCCAGGAGGGCTGGGACCAGATGGCTGCCTACTTCGAACACGGCAACACCGCGGTCAAGGGCGAGGACCTGTACGCACGGATGAAGGCCGGCACGGTCGACGCCGGCCAGATGTGGCTGGCTGGCAAGAACAGCCGCGAGGCCGAGTACGGCCTCAAGACCACGGCAGTCCAGCCGGAAATCGGCGTGCCGTTCTCCGTCCAGCATGTGGCAATGGTCAAGGGCACCGACCAGGCCGCTGAAGCGCAGGACTTCATCGACTGGTTCGGCAGCGCCAAGGTCCAGACAGACTGGTCCAACGAGTTCTTCACCGCGCCGACCAACACCAAGGCCGTCGCGAACGCGGACCAGCAGGCCATCGCCCAGACCGACGCCTTCACCCCGCAGGACATCGACTGGGCGCTGGTTGCCGAAAACATCGACGCCTGGGTCGAAAAGATCGAACTCGAGTACCGGAAGTAGGAAGGTCCCGCAATCGGGGTGCCCGGGGGAACCCCGGGCACTTCAGAGGACAGGGCAAACGCCATGATCACCTATGAAAACATCGACGTCGTTTTCGACGATTTCCACGCGCTTCCCGAATTCAACCTGAAAATCGAGGAAGGCGAGTTCTTCACCCTCCTCGGCCCCTCCGGCTGCGGCAAGTCCACCGCCCTGCGCACCCTGGCCGGGTTCATCGACCCCACCGCGGGAGATGTCCACATCGACGGCAAGCGCGTCACCCACCTGCCCAGCCAGCGCCGCCAGATCGGCATGGTCTTCCAGAACTATGCGCTGTTCCCCACCATGACGGTCCGCGAGAACATCGGCTTCGGCCTGAAGGTTTCGGGTGTGTCCAAGGCAGAGACCGCGCGGCGCGTGGACGAGATCGCCGCGTCGGTGGATCTGGACGGCAATCAGCTGGGCAAGGGCGTGACCGAACTGTCCGGCGGCCAGCAGCAGCGCGTCGCCATCGCCCGCGCCCTGGTGCTGCGGCCCAAGATCCTGCTGCTCGACGAGCCGCTGTCCAACCTGGATGCCAAGCTGCGCCACCAGTTGCGCGGCCAGCTGAAGGAGTTGCAGGAGCAGTTCGGCATCACCACCGTCTACGTCACCCACGACCAGGACGAGGCGCTGACCATGAGCACGCGGATCGCCGTGATGAACAAGGGCCGGATCGAGCAGGTGGGAACCCCGCAGGAGGTCTACATGCGCTCGGCCACCGAGTTTGTCTGCAACTTCATCGGCGACGTGAACCGGCTTGCCGCCGGAACCGTTGCCGCCCTCGCCGGCCACGCGCGCGAGAATGCAGAAGCGGGCGCACTTGACGCCCGCTCGCCGTCGTACCTCCGCGTGGAGAAGGTGGGGCTGCACACCCCGGACGACGTCGTCCGTGGGAACGGCACGCGGCTCATGCTGCCGGGCACCGTGCTCTCGCGCCAGTACCACGGGGTCTACAGCAGCTACCGGGTCCAGTTGGCAGGACGCGACCAGGGAGTGGTCAAGGGCATGCTCCAAGAAACCGGGCACCCCGGCTTCGCGGCGGGCGACCCGGTTCTCGTGGGCATCGATCCGGCGGACGTGCTGCAGTACGGGGATGCGGGGGCCGAAACCGAAGAGGCCGCGGCGCAACGGACAGCGAGCGCGCCATTGGTCGCGGAGGCTTCCCGATGAGCACCTCGGTGCGCAAGATGTTGCGCTCCCCGCTGTTCATCGTGGTGGCCGCCGTGCTGCTGTGGTTCTCGGCGGCCTTCCTGGTGTGGCCGAACCTGCGGCTGCTGGGCGAGGTCTTCGCACCGGACGGGAAGCCGAGCTTCCGCGCCCTCGAGAGGCTGGGTTCCTCGCAGCGTGCCATGGACTCGCTGCGCAACAGCTTCGTCCTGGCCATGGTGCTGTCGGTGACGGTCAACCTGGTCGGCGTCTTCATCGTGCTGGCCACCCGGTACTTCGACATCAGGGGAGCCCGCTTCCTCTACCTGGGCTATGCGACCACGCTCATCTACGGCGGCATCGTCCAGGTTGCAGGCTACAAGATCATCTACGGCGAGCAGGGCTTCGTGACCAACCTGCTGGCCGGCGCATTCCCGGAAATGGACCGGGCCTGGTTCACCGGCATGGCGGCCGTGGTGTTCGTGATGACCGTCGCCGGCACCGGCAACCACCTGCTGTTCATGACCAATGCGCTGGCACGCGTCGACTTCCAGACGATCGAGGCGGCCAGGATGATGGGCGCCTCCACGTGGCGGGTGCTGCTCACCATCGTGCTGCCGACCATCCGCCCGATGCTCTACGCCATCACCATCCTGACCTTCCTGGGCGGGCTCGGCGCGCTGGCCGCGCCGCAGGTGCTGGGCGGCACCGAATTCCAGACCATCACGCCGATGATCCTGACCTTCGCCAACTCCCCGTCCTCGCGCGACCTGGCAGCCACGCTGGCCATCGTGCTCGGGATCTCCACCATTCTCCTGCTGGGCATCCTGAACCGGATGGAAAGGGGCGGCACCTACTTCGCCGTCTCCAAGGTCCCGGCGGCGCTGAAGAAGCAGCGGATCGAAAACCGGTGGGCCAACGCCGCGGTCCACGCGGCCGCCTACCTGCTGCTGGCCGTGTACGTGCTGCCCCCGCTGCTGATCGTGGTCTTCTCCTTCACCAGCGCCTCGGCGATCAGCTCCGGGACCCTGTCGTGGGAGAGCTTCACGCTGGCGAACTACGAATTGGTGTTCACCGACTACCAGGCGTTCTGGCCCTTCCTGGTCTCGATCGGCTACGGCGCCTTCGCCTCGCTCACGGTGGTCGCCGGCATGCTCTTCGTCGCACGCCTGCTGCAGAAGTACCGCAACAAGGTGAGCGCCGCCATCGAATTCGTGCTGCACATCCCGTGGATCCTTCCCTCGACGCTGATTGCCCTGGGGCTGGTCATCGCCTACGACCACGCCAGCTGGATCATGGGCAACGTGGTGCTGACCGGCACCGTGGCGCTGCTGGGCATCACCTACGTGATCCTGAAGATCCCGTTCACCCTGCGCATGCTCAAGGCGGCGTTCACCGGGGTCCCCGACCAGCTCGAGGAGGCCGCGGCGATCCTCGGCGCCGGACCGCTGACCACCTTCCGCCTGGTGCTGCTGCCCGTGGTCGCGCCGACCGCGGCGGCCATCGCCGCGCTCAACTTCAACAGCCTGCTCGACGACTACGACACCGCGGTGTTCGTCTCCCACCCGCTGTACCAGCCGCTGGGCATCGTCATCAAGAACGCCACCGCGGAGGACACGCTCAACGACGGCACCGCGCTGACCTTCGTCTACACCGTGCTGCTGATGCTGATCACCGCGACCACCATGTGGCTGGTCTACGGCCGGCCCTCCGCCGGAGGCCGCAGGAAACGGGCGATGGCCGCGCCGCCGGCGGACTCCACGGCCGAACCCGCAAATCCACGAAACCAGAGGAACTGACATGTTTGGACAGGGCACCTACGCAGCGATCAACGAACCGCTCAATTCGGCCTTCGCCCGGGGTGGTCCGCTGGTTGCCGTGCACCGCGGCACCGGGCTGGGCAGCATCGCGGAGAACACGGGTCCGGCCGTCGCCGCGGCCCTGGCCCAGGGGGCGGACATGGTGGAGATCGACGTGGTGGAATCCACCGACGGGGACTTCTTCCTGTTCCACGACGGCTACGAGGCGATGCACTTCGGCATTGCCGAGAACATCCGCACGCTGTCCACGGCGCAGATCCTGGAGCTTGCCTACAAGTGGTGCTCGCACCCCGGGGAGCCCCTGCGGGTGGCCGGGGTGGAGGAAGTGCTCCGCGCCCACCCGCGGACGCTGTTCAACGTGGACCGCTCCTGGGGTTCCTGGCCGCGGTTGCTGCCGTTCCTGGACCGGCTGCCGGAACCGGGCAGGTTGCTGTTCAAGTCGCCCGTGGAGGCGGAACTGCTGGACACGCTCGCCGCGCACCCCGTGAAGTACCCCTACGCGCCGATCGTCAGGTCACACAGCGAGGTGCTCCAGGTGCTGGCGACCGAAGGCATCAACACCGTCGGCATGGAGTTGATCGCCCCGGACCCCGACCACGAGTTCGCCGAGCCCGGCTACATCCACTGGCTGCACGGACGGGGACTCTTCGCCCTGCTGAACGCGATCAACCTGAGCAACCGGGTCCCGCTCTTCGCCGGCTTCGATGACGAGACCTCCGTGCTGGGAGCCCCGGACGAGGGCTGGGGCCGGCTGATGTCCCTTGGCGCGGACGTGATCCAGACCGACTGGCCGTCCCTGCTGGTTCCCTACCGCGACCGGCGCCGGGAGCAATCGGCCCGGAACGCCGGGGGAATGGCCGTAGGATGAGGATTGGACCTAGTGAAGCAGCGGAAAGGGAGCTGAGCATGCCCGGTTTGCCCAAGGCCCCGATGACCGGGCAATCCCGTTCCCGCCCGGTCCCGGAGGTTCCGCGCGAGGGCCTGAAGGTCCGGATGGAAGACGTGGCGCGGGCCGCCAATGTCTCGCGTGCGACCGTCTCCCGGGTGCTGGTGGGCTACCCGCCGGTTTCCCCCCAAACGCGCGAGCAGGTCTTCAAGGCGGTGCGCGAGCTGGGGTACGTGCCCAACGCCATGGCGCAGGGGCTTTCCAAGCGCAAGTCCGACCTGGTCGGACTGCTGCTGCGGGACCCCCGGAATCCGGCGTATGGACAGCTGCACTCCCTGGTGCAGGAAGCGGTGAGCAACCACGGGCTGGAACTCATCACCGCCGTGCCGCACTGGCAGGAAGGCGCCGAAGACGAACTCGCCGCCCTGCGCCGCATGCTCGGCCTGCGCGTCGGCGGGCTGCTGGTCTCCACCGGCGTGATCAAGGCCGTCGACCTGGAGCCCTTCCTGGACAGCGTGCCGGTGGTGTCGGTGGGCCGGGTCGAGGAGCACCCCCGGATCCACGGGGTGTCCTACGACGAGGACGTCCACGGCGCGACGCTGGCCAACCGGGTCGCCTCCGCCGGCCACCGGTCCGTGGCAGTGTTGGTTCCCTCCGCCCGGGTCTCCACCGCGGAGAACCGCCGCGGCAGCTCCATGGCCGTCCATCTGGAGGGCCGCGGCATCACGGTCCACCGGATCGTGAGCGACGCCTTTGGCCGGCCGGAGGCGGGCATCGGCCGCATCCTGGAACTGGCACGCGAGGGGGCGGCAACCGCCGCGATGTTCCCGAACGACAACCGCGCGATGATCTTCCTGCGTGCGGCCAAGGCGGTCGGGCTGGATGCCCCCGGAGACATTTCGGTCACCGGGTGCGACGGCATCATCCCGGGCCTTGACCTGATCGGGTTGACCACCCTGCGCATCCCGGTGGAACGGGTGGCCCAACGCGGTGTCGAGGTCCTGGAAGGCCTGATGGGCGCCCGGGCCGGGACCGAGGTCCGCCACGAAAAGTTCGCCGGCGAGTTCGTGCCCGGAACAACGCTGGGCCCCGTCGCGTAGGCGAAACCGGATCGGCACGGAAATTCAGGTCCTTGCAGATTCCGGGGCGGACGACGGAGGCACCTGCATTGACAAGCCAATCCAGGTGCCTCGCTCATTCCTCGTCCGGGGCCGGCCCCGGTGGGTCATCGAACCGAGTTGCGGCGAGAAGCCAGGCTTTCTGCCGTGCCGATCAGGAGGACCGCGGCGACGACGGCGACAATGAATCCGATGACATTGAGCTCAAAGATGTTGCCGGTGCCCAGCAGGTTGGCAACCACCCCGCCGATGACGGACCCGGCAAGTCCCAGCAGCAGGGTGACGAGCAGGCTCAGGTTCTGCTTGCCGGGCTTGATGAGCCGTGCAAGGGCCCCGATGACGAGTCCTGCGACGATGAATCCGATCATGTTTCCGGCCTTTTCTCTAGGTTGTGGGTGCAGCACGGTGGCGGCTTCACCACTTTCGACCCTAGGGCATGCCTCGACTCCGCGCGGCCAACCATGCGGGAGGAACGACGGAGTAATTCCGACGGGTGCATCAATGGCGGGAAATGACAAGGACCTGTTCCCCGGCCGGAAGGGCTGCCGACGCGAAAACACGGCATGAATGGTCTGCGGTTCCGTGAATACCCGATGGTAGGGTCCCAATCAACAAACGGTGTAGCAACGGAAGGCGACTCTCATGGACGGCACAAACCCGGATCTCCCCACCCCTGCGGTGGACATGAACACGTGGAGGTCCCCGGAGAACCTGCGTTGGTCCTTCCAGCACATGGCCGACATCCTGCCCACCGCGAAAATCTCCCGGGGGAGTGGCCCGGTGGCGCCGCTTCCGGCAGCACACCGCGACCTGGATTCGGTCACGCTGCCCCCGGCCTACGCCGGGGAGCTGCCCATGAGCGTCGGCTCGGTGATGGCCACGACTGACACCGACGGGTGGATGCTCCTGCACCGCGGGCAGGTGCTCACCGAGCAGTACTTCGGCGAGATGGCGACGCCGACCCAGCACCTGTTGATGTCGATGAGCAAGTCATTGGTGGGCGCGGTGGCGGGCGCGCTGTGCGACGCAGGAAAGCTTGACCCTGAGGGGCAGCTGACCGACTACCTGCCGGAACTGGCCGAAACCGGATACGCCGGCGCGACGGTGCGCCAGCTTTTGGACATGCGCTCCGGCATTGACTACTCCGAGAACTACCTGGACCCGGCCGCCGGGGTGCGGAAAATGGAGGAGGCCATTGGCTGGGCCGCCTCCAAGGCTCCCGGACCCACCGGCATGTACCCGTTCCTGCGGACCCTGGAGCGCAAGACCGCCCACGGCGGCGTCTTCGAGTACCGTTCCTGCGAGACCGACATGCTGGGATGGATCTGCGAGGTCGCTTCGGGCGCCACCATGGACGTGCTGCTGTCGGACCTGGTGTGGGGCAAGATCGGAGCGGAATCGGACGCCGCCATGGGTGTCGACCAGTTCGGCACCGGGGTCTTCGACGGCGGAATCAACGCAACGCTGCGCGACATGGCCCGCTTCGGTTCGCTGTTCCTCAATGACGGTCTTTCCCTGACCGGTGAACGGGTGCTCTCCAGCGAGTGGATCGAGCAGACCCTGGCCGGTGCCCCGGATTCCCGCGATGCCTTCGCCGACAGCCCGGGGGACAACATGATGCCCGGCGGGATGTACCGGAACCAGATGTGGTTCCCCTACGAGGGCAACGACGTGGTGCTGTGCCTGGGCATCCACGGGCAGATGGTCTACATCAACCGCACCGCCGAGGTGGTGGCGGTCAAGCTGTCCACCTGGCCGACGCCGCAGGATCCCGCCAGGCTCTTTCCCGTCCTGCGCGCCTTCGACGCGATTTCCGCCGCGCTGGTGGTGGAGGTCGAGACCGCGTCCGCCCCGGTGCTTCAGGAACCCGAGCCGGTTTCGTAGCCGGACCGGGAAAGCGCCGTCACCAGGGTTCCGAAGGCATTGACCGTCAGATCGACGCGCCCACCAGCTCGGCCAACCTCGCGATTCCCGAGGGGCCCCGGGTCTTGAGCCGACCGAGCGCGTCCTGCAGCGCCGGGGACCTGCCGTCCCCGGGCGGGACGCGGGCCGGGTTCAGAGCCACGGTATCGGCCCAGGCCTTGATGTCGGGCGCGGAAGCGAAAGATGCCACCGCGCGGGTGCCAAGCACCTGCATGTTCGCCCAGCCCGCCAGCGAGTTCGGATACGGGGTCGGCGGGCAGAGCCGGTTCTTCTCCGCGTCATCGTCGCGGGTCGCTTCCACGTAGCCGGCCAGGGCCGCCCCGAAGCACGGGAACCCGGCCCGGATCGGCTGCAACGTGATCTCCCGTGGTCCCCAGATCGGGATCGTCGGCGGGTAGCGCAGGCCGGAGGCCGCACAGTGGACGACGAGCGCGTCCCGCTCGATCGGGACCGACCCCTCCTGGAGGGCGATGCGCCCCCGTTCCACCATCCGGATATGTCCCAGCCGCACCACGTGCTCGATGGTGCGCAGCTTCTCCAGCTCCCAGTGCGCAAGGGTCGGCGTCTTGGCCATCGTCGGGAAGACCGACCCGTCGATGCGGATCATCACGCCCGCGTCCTCGAGCCGCAGGAAGAGGTCCTCCAGCGAGGTGGCGCCCGCGGCGGCCTCCATGGTGTCCGCGGCCATGCCCAGGAACACCGCCGGATCAGGCTGGACGACCGCCCGGTTGAGCATCCAGGGATCGCGCGGCCGCACCCAGCAGATCGCTGCCTGATCCACGCCGTGGGCCAGGAGCCAGATGCAGGCGTCGGTGGCCGTCTTGCCCGATCCCACGATCACGTACTGGCTCGGCGCGTCGATGATGTGGGCGAGGCTGTTGACCGGAACCACGCGGACGCCGGACTCGATTCCGAAGTGCGGCGGCGTCACCGAGGGGATATCGGGGGCGAGGTAGCGGGCGTCGACGAGCCGGCATCGCGGCGGGAACTCGAACCGCCGGCCGGAGACATGCGAAACGACCTGCCGGTCCCCGACGTACTCGCAGTTGTTGAAGAACTCGACCTTCCCGGAGCCCAGCATCCTGTCGGCGAGGACATGTGCGTAGTAGGCGCAGATCTCGGAGACGTCGGCCCGCTCGTGGAGCCCGGCCTCAGGACCGTGCTGCTGCACCCGGCGATCGCCCAGCAACGTCGAGGCCACCCCATAGAAGGCGGAGGCCTGGTGCAGCCGGGCGAACGGATAGGCGTCGAGCCAGTGCCCGCCCGCGCCGTGGCGCCGGTCGACAAGGGCGACGCGCACGTCGGCGTGGTCGATCAGTGCATCGGCGAACGCCATGCCCATGGCGCCGGCCCCGACCACGAGGTAGTCGGCCTGCACAAGGTGCGTCATGGAGCAATTGAAGCACCGCGGCGCAGCAGTATCCATAGCGGCGGCGTGCGCCGATGGTGCGACGCCAAACGGATGCACGGGACGGCCGGAACGGGCAGGAGCCGGGGATGCCGCCGAAGACGTGCGGGCCCGCATCTGGCGGGGAGAACTCCGTGCCCCAATTGCAATGTCGTTTCCATGGCGCTGCCAAGGCCATGTGCCTACCATGGGAACAACGTTGCACAAGGGGTTGAAGCGGTGCACGTTGTCAGCTGTTTCATCTGGGGATGAAGACACTTCGATTGGGGACGAAATGGTGGATTTGAAGGGATTTGAGGACGCACACTACCTGACGGTGGCCGAGGTCGCGTTGGCGATGCGGGTCTCCAAGATGACCGTTTACAGGCTGGTGCATGCCGGGGAGCTGCCGGCCGTGCGATTTGGGCGCTCCTACCGCGTTCCGGCCCAGGCGGTGAAGGAATACCTGATCGCCGAGCAACACTCGGCGGCTCCGGGCCACCGGACCGCGAGCGATTGAGGGGAGACGCCGGGCAGGCGATCCCGCCGGGCCGGGGGGACCGGCGGGATCGCATCACCGGCGCCCGGAAGAGGTGCTCCGGCGGAGTGCTTCGATGCCCCGCGTCTATCGATGCTTGTAATGGGAACTGCGTTTCTCTAGCGTGAGTGGGAGATCGGGATAGCGATCGCACGCACCACCGAACGAAAGGCAATCCTCCATGGGCTTCATCAACGTGGGAACCGAAAACAGCACCTCGATCGACCTGTATTACGAAGACCAGGGCGAAGGCCAGCCGGTGGTGCTGATCCACGGCTACCCGCTCAACGGACATAGCTGGGAGCGCCAGACCCGTGTCCTGCTCGAGGCGGGCCACCGCGTCATCACCTATGACCGGCGGGGATTCGGCCAATCAAGCAAGGTCGGCACGGGCTATGACTACGAGACCTTCGCGGCGGACCTGAACACGGTGCTCGAGACCCTGGACCTGAACGATGCGATCCTGGTGGGCTTCTCCATGGGCACCGGAGAACTGGCCCGCTACGTGTCGAGGTTCGGACACCGGCGCGTAGCGAAGCTTGCCTTCCTGGCCTCGCTTGAGCCCTTCCTGGTGCAGCGGGAGGACAACCCCGAGGGCGTGCCGCAGGACGTCTTCGACGGCATCATCGACCAGGCGCGCGGCGACAGGTTCGCCTGGTTCACGAACTTCTTCTCCAACTTCTACAACCTCGATGACAATTTGGGGTCGCGAATCAGCCAGGAGGTCGTCACCGCGAACTGGAACACCGCCGTCGCCAGTGCGCCGGTCGCCGCCTACGCCGTCGTCTCCTCCTGGATCGAGGACTTCCGCGACGACGTCGCGGCCGTGGGTGCCAGCGGCAAGCCTGCGCTCATCCTGCACGGAACGGCCGACAACATCCTGCCGATCGACGCCACGGCGCGCCGGTTCCGCCAACTGCTGCCCGACGCCGACTACGTGGAAATCGACGGGGCGCCGCACGGGCTGCTGTGGACCCATGCCTCCGAGGTCAATGAGGCGCTGCTGGCCTTCGTGGGAAAGTAGGCCAACGGCCCGCTCCGGCCGCGCTCCGGGAAGGCCCCGGGCCGGGGGAATCCGCGGGACACGACCGTTTCATCTGCAGGCGCACCCCGGGGCCTTGACTCGGGGAATGGGGGCGGGGGACGCTCGATACAGGTCCTCCGCCATCCCGGCCCGGCCGGTCTCGGCGCCCCAGGTCCGCACCCGTGCACACCGATGAAGGAGAGCATCATGAGCCACCATTTCAACGAGCTGCTGACCCGCCAGCTGGGCAACGAGTTTGCGGCCTCCCAGCAGTACATCGCCATTGCCACGTGGTTCGACGGGCAGGACCTGCCCCAGCTGGCCAAGCACTTCTACCGCCAGTCGCTGGAGGAGAGAAACCACGCCATGATGATGGTCCAGTACATGCTGGACCGCGGCATCAAGTTCGCCATTCCCGGGATCGGCGAGGTCCGCAACGACTTCGGATCGGCCGAGGAGCCGCTCAAGCTGGCGCTCGCCCAGGAACTCGAGGTCACCGAAAGCATCAAGAACCTGTTCGCCGCGGCACGGGCGGAAAACGACCCGCTGGGCGAGCAATTCATGCTCTGGTTCCTCAAGGAGCAGGTCGAGGAGGTTGCCTCGATGTCCACGCTGCTGAATGTCGCGGAGAGGGCGAGCAACCTCTTCGAGCTCGAGACCTTCCTGGCCCGAGAGACGGTTGGCGACGCCGGACAGGCCGCGGGAACAGGATCCCCGGATGCCGCCGGGGGAACGTTGTAGGCAGCCTCCACGTCCCGTGGCTTCGGCACGGGCGCGGATGCCCAGGGCGCCCGGGCCAGGAGGATCCGATCGGGCCCCCTACGCTCCAGGGGTTATCAAACGCCCTAGCGGGGTGCTAGTTTCGTGCCAAGGACTTTGCTCGGTTGCCCATGATCGAGGATGCCGGACGCGGCCCGGCCCGGGGCGCGTTCGGCCACGGGAAAGGACAGCGCCGAGCAATTTGCCGGGCCCGTTGCCGTCTCCGTCCGAAAGCAGGGACTCATGAGCGTTTCACCCCTCATCTGGGGCATCACCGTCGTCGTCATTCTTGCCCTGCTCGCCTTCGACTACTTCTTCCACATCCGCAAGGCCCACGTGCCCACGCTCAAGGAAGCCTCGATCTGGTCGTCGGTCTATGTGGGGATTGCCGTGCTGTTCGGCATCCTGGTCCTGGTCTTCGGCGGGTCCACGATGGGGTCGGAGTACTTCGCCGGCTACATCACGGAAAAGGCGCTGTCAGTCGACAATCTCTTCGTCTTCCTCATCATCATCGCGAGCTTCCGGGTTCCCCGCGAAGACCAGCAAAAGGTGCTCCTGTTCGGCATCGTGTTCTCGCTGGTCGCCCGGACCGGGTTCATATTCCTCGGTGCGGCGCTGATCAATTCCTTCGCCTGGGTGTTCTACCTCTTCGGCCTGATCCTGCTGCTCACCGCCGGCAACCTGCTCAAGCCGGGGGACCACGCGACGGACCAGTCGGACAACTTCATCATGCGCCTTGCCAAGAGGTTCCTGCACACGACCGACCACTTCGACGGTGACAAGCTGTTCACCATGCACCACGGCAAGCGGGCGCTGACCCCCATGCTGCTGGTCATGGTGTCGATCGGCGGCACCGACATCCTGTTCGCGCTTGACTCCATTCCCGCGATCTTCGGCCTGACGCAGAACGTGTACATCGTCTTCACCGCCACCGCCTTTTCGCTGATGGGGCTGCGCCAGCTGTACTTCCTGCTCGATGGCCTGCTGGACCGCCTCATCTACCTCTCCTACGGGCTGGCCGCGATCCTGGCGTTCATCGGCGTCAAGCTGGTGCTCCACGCGCTGCACGAGAACAACCTGCCCTTCATCAACGACGGCGAACCCGTCCCGGTCATCGAGATCACCACGGGACTGTCCCTGGGCTTCATCATCGGCGTGCTGCTGGTGACAGTGGTTGTCTCGCTGCTGAGCAAGGCCGGCAAGGCGCAGACCGCCATCAATTCCGCCCGCAGGCATGCGGTGAACTACATCGACCTCGGCTACACCGCAGACCCGGCCGAACGCGAGCGGGTCTACCGGCTGCTGAGGCAGGAGGAGGCCCAGATCCTGGCCATGGAGCCGAAGTACCGCAACAAGGCCAAGGACGTCGACAAGATCCGCGAACAGGTGGCCGAGGCGCACCGGCTGCACGACGAATACACCTAGCGCCGGGCGCTGTACCCGGCCAGCAACCACCAACCACCGACGACCCCAGGAGAAGCGGCCATGAGCACCGAAGGAACATCCAACGTCCCGAACCCCGCAGCCAACGCCGCGCCGGAACCCGCGCCGGCGGGCAGCATCGTCGTGGGCCACGACGGATCCAAGGGCGCGCAGGACGCGCTGTCCATGGCCCTGGAACTGGCCCGGGAGCTGTCCGCCCCCGTCGTGGTGTCGCGGGCGTGGTCAATCGCGACGGCACCGCGCCCTGCGGGGTGGGAATTCGGGTACGTCCCGGCGATGGGCGAGTTCACCGCCGCGGTGCGCGAGGAGCTGGAGCGCGACGCCCGCGAGGTCGCCGAAAAGTTCCCCACGGTCCCGATCACCTACGAACCCGTCCATGCGCCGCCGGCCAAGAGCCTCATCGCGATCTCGCACGAGGCCCGGATGCTGGTGGTGGGAACCCGCGGGCGCGGCGGCCTGGCGGGGATGCTGCTGGGCTCGGTGAGCGAGCAGTGCGTGCGGCACGCGGTCTGCCCGGTGCTGGTGGTGCGGCCGGCCGGCTGAGCCGGGTTCCGCGTGGGGCAACGGCCGCCCGGCCGATGCCCCACGCGGATTGGCCCCTAGGCCCCGGCGGCGAGGGCCGGGACCTCGTTGATGACCCGGAAGCCCACTTCCGGGTCGAAGCCGTGGATCTCGCGGGTGTCCAGCGCCGCCATGAAGGAGAGGATCTCCTTGGTGAAGACCTGGCCGGGCACCAGGATCGGGAATCCCGGCGGGTAGGGAGTGACGAACCCGGCGGACACCACTTCCTCGCCGGCGCACACGCGCGCGAACAGCTCCGGCGGCATCAGGTAGTCGCAGGCCTGGTTCTGGTACGTGGTGAAGTACGCCGTGCGGATGTCCCCGTCCACGGTGTCGTCTGCGCTGCGGTACCTGTCGGCAAAGCGGCTGAAGTCCGGCAGCGGGGGCGGGGAGGCGACCAGTTCGGCGACCCTCTTCTCGCGCGCGGCCAACGCCCGCGGGCTCATGTCCGCCCGCTCGCGCTCGAAGTGCTCGGCGAGCTTGACCAGCACGTCGATGAGGTAGGCCACCGCGCTGCGCGAGGTGCCGATGTTCGTCATGAACAGCACGGTGTTCCGGCTGGTCTTGTTGACCTGGACCCCGTACATGTCCATCAGGTACTTGTGCTTGAACGTGTCCCCGTCCACCCCGGTGTTGCCGATGTGAAGGGTCAGCCGGCTCGGGTCCATCACGAATTCGTCGGTGCGCCAGGCCTCGTCCATGGCCGCGATCCCGTCGCGCAGGGGCATCGGACGCCGGGTCTCGCGGAATTCCTCCGGGATGAGGTCGACGGTGGTCAGCACCCGGAAGTACTTCTTGAGCAGGGGGTGGCGCGCCACCATCTGCGCGACCGACTGGGCCAGGTAGGCCTGCCGTTGCACCAGCTCGTAGCCCTCCAGCTCCGCCTGGCGCCGGCCGATGTCCAGCGAGGCGAGGATCTGGTAGTTCGGCGAGGTCGAGGTGTGGGTCATGTAGGCGGCCTTGAACGTCACCTCGTTGAGGTGGCTGAAGTCCTGGTCGAAGACGTGGATCATGGAGCCCTGGCGCAGCGCGGTCAGCGTCTTGTGCGTTGACTGCGTGGCGTACACGCGCAGCCGGGCCGTCTCCGGGTCCGGCAGCAACCGGTTTTCCAGCCAGACGGAGTCCTCCGCCGGCTCCCCGGTCTCGGGGTCGAAGAGCAGTGCCCGCTGGGCCTTGGCCCGCGCAACGTACGCGGGGTCCCTGAAGTTGTCCTCAAGCGTTGCCGCCGCGGCCATGGCGGTGCGCCTGCGGTAGATGGGGTGGAACCCGGCAAAGGCGAACCATGCCTCGTCCCAGAGGAAAACCAGGTCCGGCTTGATGGCCAGGCACTCCTCCATCACGCGTTCGACGTCGTAGACGATGCCGTCGAAGGTGCAGTTGGTCAGCGTGAGCATCTTGACCTCGTGCAGGCGCCCGGCGCGGCGGTAGTCAAGCAGGATCGATTTCAGCGTCTTCAACGGCACCGCCCCGTAGAACGCGTATTCGTTCAGCGGGTAGGCGTCCACGTAGGCGACCTGCGCCCCGGCGAGCATCAGCGCGTAGTGGTGGGACTTGTGGCAGTTGCGGTCGGCGATGACCACGTCTCCCGGGGCCAGGATCGACTGGTGCACGATCTTGTTGGCGGTGGAGGTGCCGTTGGTGACGAAGTAGGAGCGCCGGGCACCGAACGCGCGGGCGGCGAGGACCTGGGCGTCGCGGATGGTGCTGCGCGGGTCCAGCAGCGAGTCAAGTCCGCCGGAGGTGGCGGAGGTTTCGGCATGGAGCAGGTTCAGGCCGTAGAACTCGCCCATGTCCTTGATCCACCGGGAGTTGACCACCGAACCGCCGCGGGAAACGGGCAGCGCGTGGAAGACCGCGGCGGGCTTGCGGCTGTGCTCCTGCACGGCGTCGAAGAACGGGGTTTCGTAGCGCTCGGCGACCCCGCGCAGCAGCGACAGGTGCAGCTCCATCGACTCCTCGCGGCGGAAGAGCCTGGCGAAGCGGCGGTTCGCGGAACCGGCGAGGTCCTCGATGGACACGTCGGCAACCAGGTACAGGTCCAGTTCCGGGCGCAGCTTCTTGAGCATGTCGGCCAGTTTCAGGATGCGTTGCTTGGGCGGGATGGCGGACACCCCGGGATCGACGAAGCCGTCAAGGAACCTGCGCAGGTCGTCGCCCGGCCGGTGCCGGGCCGAGACGCCGAATCCCGGGCGCAGGATGCAGGCCTGGATGGTGGGGTTCAGCAGCACCGCGATGAGGGCGTCCTCGAGGGAGGGCACCACGTTGATCTGGTACGTGAAGGCGTCCGAGTCCCGGCGCTGGACGGCCATCTCTGCAATGAGTTCCTCGCGCACCGTCTCGGAGACGTCGTCCACGACCAGCACCTCGAAGCGCGGACGGCGGTCGGCGACGGCCGGCACCGGCTGGTCAACCGGCTGGGCGTCGGGAGCCGGATCCTCCGGGGTTTCGTCGAGCTCGTGCCTGAAACGCGTGAACCCGCGGGTCACGATCTCGATCAGGGTCAGCGCCGTGGCGTAGTCGCCCTCCTCGATCCGTGCCCGCAGCTCAAGCACGTGCGCCTTGCCCGGCACCGCCCAGTAGGTTTCCACGGCCTCAAGCACGCGCAGCTGTCGCTTGACCTCGGCCAGCAGGCCCTTCTCCACGGCATGGGAATCCGGGCCGGAATTGGAGAGGGAGGGCAGTTGCTTGGTCGCGTAGCCAAGGTACTCCCAGGCGTCGGTGCGCAGCCGCCATACGCTGGAAGGTGTTGCATATTGTTCGTTGTCGATGATCGACGATGGCGCTTTCACTTCTGTTCCAATCCTAGGGTGTGCCCGTCACGGGCGTCACAAATCAAGCTCAAGACTTCGCGTTTCCGACCACGGGATGCGATTTGGTCCGCGGGGGCAGGGTGAACAGCGGCAGGAACTCCTGGCGCGGGGCCGGGGGAGCGGTGCCCAGTTGGGCGGCAATCGCGTCGAAGGCGCGCAGCGTGGGGAAGAGCTTGGAGGCGTCCTGCGGGAGCGGCCAGCTGGAGAGCTTGACCCCCACCACCTGGGCGGGGCGGTTGATGTAGACCATCTGCCCGTGGATGCCAAGGCACAGCAGCACGTCGTTGCCCTCGTAGGGGAACCACATCTGGTTCCGGTACATCCCGCCGGGCATGCGGTTGTCTCCCGGGCTGTTGGCAAAGGCCTCGCGGGAATCGGGTGCGCCGGACAGTGTCTGTTCGATCCATTCGCGCGAGAGCACGCGCGCACCGCCCAGGGAGAGCCCGTCGTTCAGGAAGAGCGAACCGAAGCGGGCCATGTCGCGCAGCGTGGCGTTGATCCCGCCGTCGAACATGCCGGTGCCGTACTGGTCGACCCCGATCACGGCGTCGAACTCGGCACCGATCTTGCCCCACAACAGGTGGGACATCAGCGTGGGCATGGTCGAACCGGAGACCGCCTCGCAGATCCAGCCCAGCATGTCGGTCTCGCAGGAACGGTATTCGAAGGGCCCGCCGTGCTCGGTCTTCTGCCGCAGCGTGGTCAAATACGGGTACATGCCGGTGGGGCCGGGGAAGGCCGGGGGAGCCCAGCCGATGGCCTCCTCCAGCATCCGCACCTCGGCGCGCGGGTCGAGGTAGTCCTCGGAGAACGCGATGCCCGAGCGCATGTCCAGCAGCTGGCGCACCGTGGCCCCTGCGTAGCCGGAGTCGGCAAGCGTGGGCACGTATTCGGTCAGCTGCGCCTCGGGGTCCAGCAGGCCGGCGTCGCACAGCGACCCGGCGACGGCGCCGACCAACGACTTGCTCACCGACATCAGCAGGTGCTCGGTGTCCGCTGCCATCTCGCCGAAGTACTGCTCGGTGAGCACCGACCCGCGGTGCAGCAGCATCCAGCCGTCGGTGTCGGTCGAGCCCATGACCGAGCCAACGGTCATCGGCGCTTCCTCGGGGCCCGCCGGGGGCAGCGCGATCGAGTCCAGGTCGCGGTGGGCGGCGGGCAGCTTGGCCGCCGGTCCCCGCCCCCGCGATATCACCGCGGTGGGCAGGAAATCGGCCATGTGCTGGAAGGACCAGCGAAGGTTTTGCGGCAGTTGCCAATTCTGCATGTCCACCCCGGATGGGTGGTAATCAAGGTTCGTGCCGTCCAACGACTGTTTCCTTCCATGGCTGCACCATCGCAGCAATTCGATGCCGCCCAGGGGCGGCGTTGATGTTGCTGCAACGGTGCAGCCTTCGGGTGCTGCATGGATTGCAGCACCGGTTTAGAGCGGGACTACCACTGGGTTTTCACGCCGATCCCGGCGGTGGCGTCGAGGGTTGCCTCCACGCCCACCGGCAGGCCGGCAAATCCGGCCCTGATGGAGTCGATGAAGTGCTTGGCCCGGATGGTCAGCTTGGTCGACCCGCTGCGCTCCAGCTGCAGGCGGCCCTTGGTGACCAGAATGCCGAGGTCCGCGCCCTTCCAGCGGTAGTCGCCCGGTCCGTAGATGCGCAGGAAGAACGCCTCCGACTCGTTCTGCAGCATGTGCCAGTCCATGGCCGGGCGGCTGAAGACCAGGGCGCCGTTGGCGTCCAGGACGTACTGGCCGGTGGCCGGGGTGGCGGTGAGTAGCTCGACGGTCTCGGAAGTTTCCTTGATGATCATCTGGCTCCACACGTCGGCGCCCGAGAGTGCCTCCCAGCGCGCGTTGATCTCGTCGATGTCCAGGTCGAATTCCACGTCCATGTACTCGAGCAGGTGGAAGAGGAACAGCGGCACGTCGGCGTAGGCGCCGGCCGTCACGTTGGTGATGGCCGATGCCCCCGAGATGCGCGGGTTCAGCTCGCCGAGGTAGACCTCGTCGGTGTCGGTGTCTACGAGCACGTCGACCTCGAAGAAGCCGCGGTAGCCCTCCGTGGACAGGCGGTCGCCCATGCGCTTGACCAGGTCGGTGGCCCGTGCGCGCTGCGTGTCGGTGAGCACGTCAGGGTGCATTTCATTGCCGCACCAGCCGCCCTGGTACGGGGTCAGGTCGCCGTGGCCGGCCAGCTCGGTGAGGAACGGGCCCACCAGGGTGCCGGAGCGCGTGAGCACTGCCTCGACGGCCACCGGCAGGTTGTTGATGCGGCGCATCACCTTGATGTCCTCGCCGATGATCTCGTCGCTGTGCTTGTCCCAGTCGGCTTCGTTGTTGATGAAGAACGTCGTCTTGCCCGAGTCGCCGTAGGGAGTCTGGACCACCAGTTCGTCCCCGAGCCCGGCCTTGTCGGCCGCCGCGCGCAGGGCGGACCAGTCCGAACCCTTGGTCAGGACGTTGGGCACCGAAGGCACCCCGGCCTCGTTGCCCAGCTGCGTGGTGACGATCTTGGAATCCAGGCGCGAGCGCAGCTCGGCCGAAGGCAGGATCAGGTCGTAGCCCAGCTCGTCGCAGATCTGCTCGGTTTCCTCGTCGAAGAAGACCATGGCGACCTTCGGACGCACGCCGGGGCGCAGGTCCTTGGTCATCCGGGCGCGGACCTCGGCGTTGAGCAGCAGCCAGTTGTTGATTTCCTCGCCGGAGCCGAACTCGCGGTAGGGCTTGTGCACCGGGGTGAAGACCCGCGGGTGGGCGCCGTCCCAGGCGTCATAGTAGCTGATGTAGGTGAAGTTCCGGACCCAGCGGTCCAGGCCCAGCAGGTTGAACGGGGTGGCGCCGATGAAGAAGACCGGCACGTCGTTGGTGCGGAAGAAGTGGCGGACCTCGGAGATGTTCCGCACGGTGTGCAGGACGGTTTCCTGGGGCATCGTGGAGGCGAAGGCCGCGTCGGTGCCGACTGTTGCCTCGGGTGCCTCGGGACCGGACGGGGTGGCGCGCGGCATCGGGTCGGCCGCCGGGGCAACTGCCGGTGCGGCGGCGCTGGATGCCGGCTTGTCCGTGGCCGCGTCCTTGGCTGCCGGGGTCGTCTTCGTTGCCGGGACGGTCGCGGTGGCGGTTGCGCCGGCGGACCCTGCCGTGGTGGCGGGCTTCGCAGCGGCGTTGCCGGCGAGCGTGGCGGCCGGCAGCGGGTCGGATGCCTTGGTGGACGGGACGGAAGTTGCCAAGGGCTTGTCCCTGGCCCGGACGGGCTTCTGGGCTTCGGCGGTCTTGGGCGCGGCGTCGGCAGTCTTCACGGCCGGAGCCGGTGCCGAAGCGGTTGACGTGGCCACGGGCTTGGTAGCCGTGGTCTTTTCCGCGACCGCGGACTTGGCTGCAGCGGGGGTGGTCTTTGGGTCCACCGCGGCGGCCTTTGCTGTCGCGGTCGCGGTCGTTGCCGTGCCGCCGGTCTTGGTCGCGGCGTCGGTCGTCTTTTCGCCGGGGGTCTGGGTGGCCGTGGCCGGCTTTGCGGCTGTTGCAGGCTTGGTCGCGCTGGTGGCAGGAGTCGAGGTCGCTGTGGTCGCGGTGGTTCGGGAAGTCGTGGCCTCGGGTGTCTTCGCAGCCGTCGTGGCGGCGGTGCCCGGGGTGGTTGTTGCCGTCGCGGATTTGCTCACGGTGGCCTTCGCGGCGCTTGCTGTCTTGGCCGCGGGGGTGGTTCGGGACGACGCGGCGGCTGGCTTTTCGGTCGCGGTCTTGGTTGGCTTTGCGGCGGTCGCCTGGGTGGTCGGGGCGGTGCGGCCCGCGGTCTTTGCGGGTGCGGCCTTTGCCGTGGCAGTCGCGGACTTCACCGGCTTCGCGGCAGCTGCCGGTGCGGACGGAATGGTGGCGGCTGTGGCAGATGCAGACTTTGATGCGGTTGGCTCCGCCGTGGCGGACTTCGCGGCAACTGCCCGGGTGCCCCGGACAGCAGTGGCTGCCTGCTTGGAGCCGGCTGCGATTTTTGCCGCGGCGGCGTTTTTATCAACCGAGCTTTTGTCTGACGTCGGTTTTTCCACCACCTTGTTGAGCTGACTCGGCTGGCCGATCTTCTTACCGGTCTTGTTCGCGTGTGCGGTCATTGTCCAACTCCTTTCATCGGGGAGATAGCCGAATCCTGCGGGGACGGGCGGTACCGGCTGCAGGCCCCCTGGATTTCGTGTCACCACGAAGTGCCTTGGAAGCCTGCATCGAAAGTGGTCGCCGCCCTCCCCACGGTCGGATCGCGGCGCATGCCGCTGCTCGACCAAACGGGATTCTTCATTTCCATCTGCTGGTCAAGCAAACGTAGAGGCGACAAGTGAACGCCGCATAAACGGCAGGTGTGCGTGCCGTGCGGCACGTCGACAGTGATATGGGAAAGCGCTCCTGAGATGGGGGTTAGGCGTCCGGCCGGAGCCCATGGGAAGGCGAAGGGAATGGGAGTGGGGCCTATGCGATTGGGATTTCCGGATCAGGGGTCCACATGCTGTGATGTGGGTTACCGAAGAGTTTATTTTTAGGCGTTCTTGCGGCGCCGTGCCCCCTCGTTTCCAGGGCCCCGGGTAGCGCGGGCGGGATTGAAGATGAATTTTTAGTGGGGGCTGAAAGATTTCCGAATGTTACCTGTGACATATTTTTTGGAAGGTCCCCGGGGGCGTGGTGTCGGCAGGAACTCGCCGGGAATGGTTGCGTTTCGGAACGATTATTCAGGCAGGTGGCTATATTAGCCGGGGCGTCAGGAGATCATCGCCGCTCGACGGAGACCCTGAAGGTGGATCGCGCGCACCAGGAAGCAGGCCGTTGCAGATGGTTTCGTCGGGTTCCCCGCATCCATCCGGGGTCGTCGTCGCTGGGGCGCTTCGGGAACCCGCACCACGGGCCGTACCGCTTCGATCGAGTCGGTTTCCGCGGCCTTGGGTCCCCTAGCCTTCTTCCTGGAGCCGGGCGAGGAGAAGCAGGGGATGTGCGGCCGCGTCGGTGATGCCAACATAGGCAAGGATGATCTCGCCGTCCGAAACGACCAGCGTGCTGCGTACATGGAGCTTCCCGCCGTCAAAGTCGAAGGTCGGCAATCCCAACTCGGCCGCGAGGACGAACCCGGGATCCGAGAGCAGCGGGTAGGGCAGGTGCAGGCGCCCCGCGGCCTCGCGCTGGTAGTCGGTGTCCTGGCTGGAAAGTCCGTAGATGCCGAAGCCGATGGCTGCAAAGTCCGCGGCAAGATCGGGGAACTCGCACGATTCGGACGTGCAACCCTTGGCTCCGGGCACCATCGACCATTCGGGCGGCTCGATGCGGTCCGGCCGCCCCGTGCGCGGGTAGATGAACAACACGAACGACCCCGAGGCGAAGTCCTCCGGCGACATCGTCATGCCCGTGGTCGCCGGGAGCGAGACCTCGGGGAAGCGTCGCCCGACCAGGTGGTCTCCGGTGGGTTCCGCGCGCATGTGCATGCCCTGAGTTTCCCATGTCGGACAGGTGTTTCGGCAAGCCTCCGGGGAAAGGAGTTTTTCGGTTTTGGTCTGGTCAGAACCAACACCCGCTCCTAGACTGGCCACAGTTGCAACCCGCTGCCGCGGGTTTGTCCACCCGATAACCCGTGTGACGTCGGCGTTCCCCACGCCGAGGCGAAGCGCGGGCCATTCATGGCTCCGGCCCGGTCACCACCGTTCCAGGGCCGCCGGGCCGGATGCCGCTGTCCAACCAGATGCGAGGAACGAACATGACCCACGTTGGAACGCTCGACCCCTTCAGCACCCCGACGGTGAAGCTGGAACGGCTCTTCGGCAGGCCGGAGATCGAGGTCTTCGCGAAGCTGGACCTCCTCCAGCTCTCGGGAAGCACCAAGGAACGCACCGCCAGCAGCCTCATTGGGTCGCTCATGGCCTCCGGCAGGCTCGAGCCCGGGGGCCTGATCGTGGAATCGACCTCCGGGAACCTCGGCATCGCGCTGGCCAGGCAATCCGGGGTCCGCGGGATCGGGTTCGTGGCGGTTGTCGACGAGAACGCCAACCGCTCGGCGCTTGAGCTCATGCGCGCGTACGGGGCGAGGATCGAGCTGGTGCGGACCCCCGTCGATGGAAACAAGCTGGCCGCCCGGCGCCAAAGGGTCCAAGAGCTGCTGGGCGAGAATCCCGGGGCCGTGACCACCAACCAATACGGATCGCCGGACAACCCGGATGCGCATTTCACCACGACGATGCCCGAGTTCATGGATGCGGTGGACGGGCGGCTGGACATGCTGTTCGTGGCAACCAGCACCACAGGCACCCTCCTGGGCTGCCAACGGTACCTGCGCCTACACCACCCGGAGACCAAGCTGGTCGCGGTGGATGCGGTTGGATCGGTGTTGTTCGGCGGGGAAGAGGGCGTTCGGCGCTTCCCCGGGTTGGGTGCGGGCATCGTCCCGGAACTGGCCCTGCAGGCCGACCCCGACGTCGTGTGCCGGATCGACGAAATCGACATGGTCAGGGGCTGCCGCATGTTGGCCAGGCGCGAGGGGATCCTGGCGGGGGCCTCGACGGGCGCCATCGTGGCGGCGATGGGGCGGGACCTGCCGGGAATCGAGGAAGGCACGCGCATCGGATTCCTGGTCCACGATTCGGGGGTCCCCTACCTGCACACGGTCTATGACGACGACTGGGTCCGCAGCAACCTTGGCTCCGAACCGGAGCCGGACACCGTTGCCGAGGTGCTGGGCGCCAGCCCCCGATGACGCGCGTGGCGTTCATCGGGGGAGGGCCCAAGTGCCTGTTTGCCCTGCTCGAGCTCCGGGACAGGTGTCCCGACGCGGCGGCCGAAGGGCTGGCCATCGATGTTTTCGACCCCTGTCCGCCCGGTGCCGGGAGGGTCTGGCAGGAGGGCCAGCCCACGGCGTTGCGACTCAATGTGTCCGCGGGCATCCTCGACGCGGGGCCTTCGGCGGGACCGGAGACCTTCGCGCAATGGGTGGCACGGGTCGAGCCGCGGTACCGCGGGGAGCGCTACCCGCCCCGGGTCGTGGTCGGCAGGTACCTGGCCGAGCAGTTCCGGCACCTCGCCGGGACGGCGGCCTTCGGCCTGACCCACGTCCCGGCCCTGGTCACGGGCGTGGAGCGTGCCGGGGCGCAATGGGAGGTCTTTAGCGATGCCGGGTCGGGGTTGTACGACGAGGTGGTGCTCGCGACCGGACATGGGATGGCCTTGGATGCGCCGGGGCAACCGCTCGCCTCGGCCCGCAACGGCGGCCCGCTGATCGGGGAGTACCCGGCACTGGGCGAGGAAGGCATCCCGGTAGGCAGCCGGGTCCTCATCCGGGGCGCAGCCCTGACCGCCTACGATGCCGTCCTGCTGCTGACCGAGGGCCGCGGCGGACGGTGGACCGAGTCCGCGGGCCCCGAATCCGGGACGCCCTGGCTGCGCTACATCCCCGGTGGCCGGGAACCGTCCGGGATCACCCTGGCCTCCCGGAGCACCCTGCCCATGGTTCCCAAGCCCGATGAGGTGCCGGAAGACATCCGCAGGTGCATCGACGGGCACCGACAACGGGTCCTTGACTGGGGCCGCGAAATCGCCTGCCTCCCGGCGGGCACCGGCGCCGCATACACCGGCCTGTTCAGGATCCTGCTGTCCTGCGCCCTCGACTGCGCGGAACGGTGCGGCTCGCCGGTCACGCCTCTGGATCTGTGGCGCACGGCCCTGACCGGGCGCACGGGAGAGGGGCAGGGCACCGAATCCGCCGCGGAAAACATCCGGCGCAGCATCAGAGCGAACCACCTGCAGGCGCCGCCCACCGCCCAATGGCTGTGGGCCCGGGTGTGGTCGGGCCTGTATCCCGAGGTGGTGCGGGCAGTTTCGCGGGTGCGCTGGCTGCCCGCGCAAGCCAAGCTGTTCCACCGCGTGTCCGGGCAGTTGGAGCGCATGGCCTTCGGTCCTCCCGAGGGGACGGCGCTGAAGCTGCTGGCGCTCTTCGACTGCGGCCTGCTGGATCAGGGCCCGTTCCCGCCGCGGCCGCCGCGGGACACGGTGCTGCTTGACGCCGTCACCCCGCCCGCCGGCGTGCTGGACTCCGCGGCGCCGGGCGGCCGGGCCATGTCCCCTGTCATCGCCGGCCTGCTCGCCGCCGGCGAGGTGCTGGTGCGCGAGGGGGAACGCGGGCTGCTGACCGATGCCGACGGAACCTGCATCGACGCAAACGGCAACCGGAACGAATCCCTGGCCGCGCTCGGCCGTCCCACCGAGGGCCCCACGCTGGGCCATGACACCCTGAACCGCACGCTGCATCCCGAACCCCGCAGCTGGGCCCGGCGCATCGTGCGACAACGACTGCCCCAACACCTTGGAGAACGATCATGAAACCCCTGATGCACGGCACCGCACCGCTGACCGCGCGCCTTGAACCCTGGATGGAGCGGGTGGTCGCTGACGCGGCACAGTGCCGGGAATTGATCGACACGTTCGGATCCCCGGTCAATCTCCACGATTTCTCCTCCCTGGGCCGCAACGTCGAGGAACTGCGTTCGGCCGCGGCCCGGCACTCGGTGGATTTCCAGGTGTACCTGGCGCGCAAGGCCAACAAGACCATCGGCGCCATCGACGCCGCGGTGGACGCGGGGTGCGGGATCGACGTGGCCAGCTTCCACGAACTCGACCAGTGCCTGCGCCGCGGCGTGGACCCGGAACTGATCATTGTCACGGCCGCCGTCAAGTCGCCGGCGCTGCTCAGGCTGGCCCTGGAAAACGGCGTGGTGGTGAGCCTGGACAACCGGGACGAGGCCGAAGACCTGCGGGAAGTTGCCGAGTCCTGCGGGGTGCGTGCCCGCGTCGCCCTGCGCCTGGCCACCGAGAACGCCCTGGTGCCGCCAACACGCTTTGGCCTGCGGGCAGCGGAATGGCTCGAATTCCTGGCCGGGCCGCCGGATCCCTCCCGGCTTCGGATCGTCGGGATCCACTTCCACCTCAACGGGTACAGCGCCGAACATCGGGCACTTGCTCTGGCGGAGTCGGTGGAGCTGGTCGACGCCTTGGTGGATTTGGGACATGCGCCCGGCTTCATCGACATGGGCGGGGGCATCCCGATGTCCTATGTGGACAGCGCCGCCCAATGGGCCGGCTTTTGGGAGGCGCTCGCCGGGCAACCGGCCGGCTCGGGGCAAATCACCTGGAAATCCGATTCCCTCGGGGCCGTCGGGAAGAAGCCGAGCAAGGACGTCTATCCCTACCACCAGAGCCCGGTCCGCGGGCAATGGCTGGATACGGTCCTTGCCGTCGAACCGGCCGGGGCCGGGAGCATCGCGGAGCTGCTGGCCGGCCGAAACCTCCAGTTGCGCTGCGAACCCGGGCGTTCCCTGCTGGACGGGTGCGGCATGACGCTTGCAGCTGTCGCGTTCGGGAAGGAGCGCAGCGACGGCGTGCCGTTGCTGGGGCTGCACATGAACAGGACGCAGTGCCGATCGACCTCGGCGGATTTCCTGCTCGACCCGATCCTCATCCACGCGGCACGGCCGCGGCGCGCGCGCGAACCGTTCAGCGGTTTCCTGGTGGGTGCCTACTGCATCGAGGAGGAGCTGATCCTGCGCCGGCGGTTCGAGTTCCCGCAAGGTGCAGCCCCGAACGATGTCATCGCTTTTCCCAACACCGCCGGCTATCTCATGCACATCGTGGAGAGCGCCTCCCACCAGTTGCCGCTGGCCCTCAACGTGTTCCGGGACGGGGAGGCCTGGGTGCAAGACGAGATCGAGGACCGGGTCCTGCAGGCCTGAAGGGTGGGCCGACGGCGCGTCAGCGGATGTCCACGTCGTGCTGCATGGCGGTTTTCCGTTGCCGGCGCCAGTGAACCAACTTGGAAACCAGGAACGTGGCCACGGTGGCGACGACACCGAGGATCCCGCCGATCCATGACCCGATGACCAGGGCCACGCCTCGAAGGTCGAGCCCCCGGCCCTCGGAGAGTCCCGGAACGTAGGGCGGCGGAAACACGGCGTCCACGACCAGGCCCGCAAAGCACCCATAGGCGATCGATCCGATGCATCCCAGGAACATGTACCAGTCCAGGGCCCTGGCACCGCGGCGCAGATGCACGAAGACGCCGATGGCCACCAGCGGCATCGCTGCTCCGAGGCAAAGCCCACAGAAGGCGACAAGCTCGTAGTCGTTGTAGTCCATGGGTGCCCGTACCCGTCCCGTGTCGGCGATGAAGCGGCAAGTCTATCGGGTGCGTACCGACGCGGTCCGGTGGATTCGGGGGAACGGGGGGTGCTTCGATGCCGGTTGTCTGGGCTGCCGGGCACATGTCGTCCGTCTCCCGGCCGGGCCGCAACCAGCAGGAGTGTGGCGAAAGCGTGGGCACCGCCCGCGGCGGCGGGTAATGAACCCAGCCGTGCGTAGTGGAGACTGGGGGATACACGTTCACGAAAGATAGGCAATACATGATCAATCTCCAGCAGGACACCGACGGCAACGTCCGGATGAGCCGGCACTTCCCCGCGAAGCTCGCCATCTCCATCGCGTTCACCGACGGGACGCAGGAAGAAGTCACCGGGAGCCGGATGAACGAAATCTATGACGCGGCCCTGGCCGAATTCCGGCTGCAGAACAAGATGGATGCGAAGGGCTTCAAGCGCACTCCGGCCAAGGCCATCCACCGCAAGAACGCGGTGGGGTTCGTGCCGGTCAAGCCCGGCCTGAACCAGTAGCCGAGGACTCCAACAGCCCTCGGCCCAAGCCGCTACGGCAGGTCGAGGGACACCACGGCCATGAAGCCGCGGCCGCTGATGCGCGGGGAGTCTTCCTCCCCGCCGATCACGGTGTCGCGCAGCGCAAGTGTTTCTTCCGATTCCCCGCGCAGCATGGTGGCCTTGCCCTGCAGCATCACGCCGAATTGGGCTCCGAAGAGGTGCTGTTCGCGCTTTTTGGAGAGTTCCACGATGCGCACGTTGCCGCGCACGGCACCGGTGCGCGTGATCAAGTTCAGCGCCAGCACGTCTCCCGTGGGCAGGGCGGCGGCGACGGCGCTGTCGCCGGAGAACCTCAACGGGCGCAGGGCTTCCACCGCATGGGCCGCACCGTCGATGGTGAGTTCGAGCAGCTCGCCGGCGATCACCGTCAGCGTCCGGTCAAGGCCGTCGTAGCGCGTGAAGTCCCCGGCCGCTTCGATGGAGGCCACGCTCAGGCGCCAATCCCACGCGTTGCCTTCGGCGGGCAACAGGGTCGCATCGGGTCCCAGCTTTCCGGCGGCGATTTCCCGGACTTCCCCGTGGGCCCATTTCCGCTTGGTGGAGTCGGCCAGGTGCAAGATGGTTCCGGCTGCCAGCATCCGGTTAGTCGTCGTCATGAAAAGAAGTCTAGTGGGCGCCCAGTCGTATCGGGTCCGGGCGGCGGTCGGTGCTGCTAGGTGAACGCCCCGAGCAGCACCACGATGCCCATGATGGCCAGTGCCCCGGAGGAGACCCGTTCGAGCCAGATGCCCACCGTCGGGCTCTTGAACCATGCCATGGCCCGGGCTGCGATCGCGGTCAGCACCATCAGGTACGCGAAGCCCATGGCCGCGAAGATTGCTCCCAGGATCAACGCCGAACCCAGCATGTTCGATCCGGCAGGGATGAACGGTGGCATCAACGCCAGGAACAGCAGCCCCAGCTTCGGGTTCAGCGCGGCAGAAAGGGCCCCTGCCCTCGCCGACTGCACCAACGTGAATTCGGTTTCGGCCGCGGCCACTTTCCTGGTCGTGGTGCGCGCCGTCGCGGCTGACGCGCCGGCAAGGAAGCGCGCCTTGATCAGCGATCCGAGGCCAAGGTAGAGCAGGTAGGCGCCGCCGACGATCGCGATGCCCTGGTGGATGGCCGGGTAGGTCTGCAGGAGCGCTGCAACACCCAGGCCGGCCAGGGCCGCCCAGCCCATGATTGAGACCATCATGCCAAGAGCCGCTGCGACCCCGTTGCGCGGACGGTTCAGGGCGTAGCGCAGCAGCAGGAAGGTGTCGGGCCCGGGGGCCAGCACCACGACAAGGGCAACCCCGGCGAAGCCCAGGAGAGAGGAAGACGGCATGGAAACCATTATCTGGGGCAGCTGCCCGGGCACGCCAATTTGATGTGGCAGTCAAGCAGCGGCTTCGGTCGGGGACGGCGCGCGCATGTCCGCTGCGGCGACGGCGCCTGTTAGCGGACACGACGCCCCCGACCCGGGCCTGCGCTCCGCCGAGCGTGCCTGTGAGGAATTCACCTACCCATGCTCAAGCGAAACCACGGCCACGAAGCCGCCGCCGGTGATGGCCGGCGTCGATTCCCCGCCGCCAACGATCGTGTCGTAGCGCTCCAGGTCCTGGACGTGTTGCCCGCCCACCTGCAGCGTGGCCGCGCCCTGGAGTAGGACGCCGAGCCGGCCTCTGGTCAGTTGCAGCGGGTGCCCCGGTGACAGTTCCACGAGTCGAACATGCCCGCTTACCGTTCCGGTGCGGGCGATCAGGTTGAAGTCCCTGATCGGCCCCTCGGGCAGCGTCGCACTCGTGGCGGCCCCGCCGTCGAAACCAAGCGGGCGGTACCGTTCCAGCCGCCGCTCGGTCCCGTCGATGCGCAGCACCATGGACTCGCCCTCGATCACGGTCAGGATCCGCCACATCCCGGCAAAGGCGGAGAAGTCCCCGGGGGTCTGGACATCTGCAATGCTCAGCCGCCAGTCCCAGTCCTCTCCGGTGCTTGCCTCCGGGTTTCCGGAGCGGTCCAGCCGACCCGAAGCGATCTGCCGGGTCACCCCGCCGCCATTGCGCCACGGGGCGGGCCGAATCCCCGAGTAGGCGATGACGGTGCCGGGTGACAGGTCCTGCCTCTGCGCGGTGCCCGGCATCCGGCCGGGGTCGGAGGGGGAACCGGACACTATGCCAGCCGGGCTTCGAGCACCGAGTTGGCGGCATCCAGCAGCGAGCCGTCCGCCACCATCTGGAAGACGGCCTCGATCTCGGGGGAAAGGAACCTGTCGGTTCCCGGGCCCTCGACGCGGGTGCGGATCTGCCGGCGCACCGCGGTGATGACCGGGGAGGACTTGGAGGAGTCCAGGCCGCCGTCGCGCATGTCCAGGGCGCGGGCGCTGGTGAGCAGCTCGATGGCCAGCACGCGGGCCAGCCCGTCGATTCCCTTGCGCAGCTTCAGCCCCGCGTGCCAGCCCATCGACACGTGGTCTTCCTGCATGGCGGAGGACGGGATCGAGTCCACCGACGCCGGGACGGCCAGGCGCTTGAGCTCGGAGACGATGCCGGCCGCGGTGTACTGGGCGATCATGTGGCCCGAGTCCACCCCGGGGTCGTCGGCCAGGAACGCGTTCAGTCCGTGGTTGCGTGCCTTGTCCAGGAACCTGTCGGTGCGGCGTTCGGAGATGGAAGCGAGGTCGGCCACGGCGATGGCCAGGAAGTCCAGCACGTAGCCGACGGGGGCGCCGTGGAAGTTGCCGTTGGACTCGACCCGGCCATCGAGGGTGACCACCGGGTTGTCGATCGCCGAGGCCAGCTCGAGGGCGGCCACGGATTCGGCGTGCGCCAGGGTCGCGCGCACCGCGCCGTGCACCTGCGGGGCGCAGCGCAGCGAATAGGCGTCCTGGACCCGGGTGAACTTGTGGGCGCCGGACTTTTGCTCCTCGATCAGGGGCGAGCCGGCCAGGACGCCGCGCATGTTGGCGGCCGAGTCGCGCTGGCCCGGGTGCGGGCGCAGTGCGTGCAGGTCCTGCGCGAAGACGGCATCGGTGCCCAGCAGCCCCTCGATGCTCATGGCTGCCGACAGGTCGGCGATGCTGACCAGCGCATGGAGGTCGGCCGCGGCCAGGAGCAGCATGCCGAGCATCCCGTCGGTGCCGTTGACCAGTGCGAGCCCCTCCTTTTCGGCCAGGACCACCGGGGCGATGCCCGCGGCGGCAAGTGCCTCGGAGGCGTCCATGGCGGTGCCCGCGGCGTCGCGGACCGGGCCCTCGCCCATCAACGCCAGGGCGGCGTGGGACAACGGGGCCAGGTCCCCGGAACAGCCCAGGGAGCCGTACTCGCCGATGACCGGGGTGATTCCCGCGTTGAGGATTTCGGCGTAGGTGGTGGCAACGATCGGGCGGACGCCGGTGCGGCCGGTGGCCAGGGTTGAAATGCGGTTGAGCATCAGCGCGCGGACCACCTCGCGCGGCACCTCGGCGCCGGAGGAAGCCGCGTGCGAACGTATCAGCGAGCGCTGCAGCTGGGCGCGCAGCTCGATCGGAATCTGCTTGGTGGCCAGTGCCCCGAAGCCGGTGGACACTCCGTAGTGCGGGACGGTGTCGCTGACCAGTGCGTCGATCACGGCGCGCGAGGACTCGATGGCGGCAAGTGCGTCGGCGCCCAGTTCCACCTGCGCACCGTGGCGTGCCACTGCGACGACGTCCTGTGGCTTCAACGCGCCGGTCGAGATGGTGATGCTGGCATTCATGGGTTCTTCCTTCTGACAGGTGGGTTTTCCGTGGTGTCGTGTGAGCCGGATCTCGCAAACACTTGCCAAGGGATGAAATTAGCGTTTCAATAAGTGAAACGCATCACGTGGCTCCGGGGCAAGCCCCCAGGGGTTTGAATTTTGTCCCAGGGCGCCAAAAGGCACCCAAAGACAGGCGTTCCCGAGACCGAAACACCCCGATGGAGGAATACCGTGGCAGAACCGGCAACCCGAACCGTGGAACGAGCCCTGCAATTGCTCGGCGCCGTCTGCGATGCAGGGGCGGTGTCGTTGGCAGAAGTCTCCCGCGAGACGGAACTCTCGGCCTCCACGGCCCTGCGGCTGCTGCGCACCCTGGAAAACAGCGGCTTTGTGCGCAAGGACGCGGACGGGGAATACCGGCCCGGCCTGCGCCTGGTGCAGCTCGGCGCCCAGGCCCTGAGCCACGAGTCGCTGATCCACCTGGCCGCACCGGCCCTGCAGCGACTGGTCGACGCGACAGGCGAATCCGCCTACCTTTCGGTGCGCGGACACCAGGGCACGGGCAGCGACCACGCCGTGTACCTGGCCATCGCCGAGGGAACCCACTCGGTGCGCCACGCCTCCTGGGTGGGTCGCAGCGTCCCCCTGGAGGGATCCAGCCTGGGAGTCGTGTTCGCCGGAAAGACCCCGGACGCCGGTTACGTGGTCTCCGACAAGGGCGTCGAGGTCGACGTCACGGCCATCGCCGCCCCCTTGCGGCAGCTCGGGGCAACCGGAGCCGCGGACGACGGCGGACCCGTGGCCGCGATATCCGTCGTTGCCCCCAGCTACCGGATGAACCCGGCAGAGGTCGAGCGCATCGGCCAACTGGTCGCCGCCGAGGCCCGGGCGCTGCTGGGCCTGGCCGTCGGCAGCTAGCCCGGCGCCCGCGCCGGCCGCGCCTCGATTCCCCACGACAACCCACGTTGCACCGCCCGAACGGGCACCACCAGATCAAGAACCACCGACAAGGAGAACCATCCGATGAGCTTCACCCAGCACGATCCGTCCCGCGTCATCCGCGCCCCGCGCGGCACCAAGCTGACCGCCAAGTCCTGGGCCACCGAGGCCCCGCTGCGCATGCTGATGAACAACCTCGACCCGGAGGTCGCCGAGCGCCCCGAGGACCTGGTCGTCTACGGCGGCACCGGACGTGCCGCCCGTTCCTGGGAGGCCTACGACGCGATCATCAAGACGCTGACGGACCTGGAAGAGGACGAAACGCTGCTGATCCAGTCCGGCAAGCCGGTCGGCGTCTTCCGCACCAACAAGTGGGCCCCGCGGGTGCTGATCGCCAACTCCAACCTGGTGGGGGACTGGGCCACCTGGCCCGAGTTCCGCAAGCTGGAGGCCGAGGGCCTGATGATGTACGGGCAGATGACCGCCGGGTCCTGGATCTACATCGGCACCCAGGGCATCCTGCAGGGAACCTATGAGACCTTCGCCGCCATTGGCGCCAAGCGCTTCGGCGGCACGCTGGCCAACACCCTGACCCTGACCGGCGGCTGCGGCGGCATGGGCGGGGCCCAGCCGTTGGCGGTCACCCTCAACGGCGGCGCCTGCCTGATTGTCGACGTGTCCGAGGAGCGGCTGCGCCGCCGGGCCTCCAAGCGCTACCTCGACGAGGTCGAGCTGGACCTGGACACCGCCCTGGCCAAGGTCACCGCCGCGAAGAACGAGGGCCGGGGGCTCTCGGTGGGCTACGTCGGCAACGCCGCCGAGGTCTTCCCCGAGCTGCTGCGCCGCCAGAAGGCCGGCGAGGTCGCCTTCGACATCGTCACCGACCAGACCTCGGCGCACGACCCGCTTTCCTACCTGCCGGTGGAGTACACCCTGGAGCAGTGGGACTCCGAGGCCAAGTCCGATCCGGAGGGCTTCACCAAGAAGGCCCAGGCGTCCATGGCTCGCCACGTGGAGGCGATGGTCGGCTTCCAGGACATCGGCGCCGAGGTCTTCGACTACGGCAACTCCATCCGCGACGAGGCCCGCCAGGGCGGCTACGACCGGGCGTTCGAGTTCCCGGGCTTCGTCCCGGCCTACATCCGCCCGCTCTTCTGCGAGGGCCTTGGCCCGTTCCGCTGGGTGGCGCTCTCCGGGGACCCGGAGGACATCCGCGTCACCGACGAGGCGCTCAAGGAGCTCTTCCCGGAAAACGGGCACCTGCACCGCTGGCTGGATGCCGCCGCCGAACACGTGGAATTCGAGGGCCTTCCGGCGCGCATCTGCTGGCTGGGCTACGGCGACCGCGCCAAGGCCGGCGTGCTGTTCAACAAGCTGGTCGCCGAGGGCAAGGTCTCCGCGCCGATCGTGATCGGCCGCGACCACCTTGACTCCGGCTCCGTGGCATCCCCGTACCGCGAGACCGAATCCATGAAGGACGGCTCGGACGCCATCGCCGACTGGCCGCTGCTCAACGCCCTGACCGCCACCAGCTCCGGTGCCACCTGGGTCTCCATCCACCACGGCGGCGGGGTCGGCATCGGCCGCTCCATCCACGCCGGACAGGTCTCCGTCGCCGACGGCTCCGAGCTGGCCGCGGCCAAGCTGGAGGCGCTGCTGACCAACGACCCGGGCATGGGCGTGATCCGCCACGTGGATGCCGGCTACGAACGCGCCATCGAGGTCGCCCAGGAGCGCGGCGTGCGCATCCCGATGGCCCAATAGAATTCCCCCTCCCACTCGAAAAAGGACAACTCCCATGTCTGGAACGAACAACACCGAGCTCGATGTCCAGCGCACCTCCGCGCAGCCGCGGGGCAAGTGGCGATTCTTCGTCTACAGCCTCATCGGCGTCTTCATGTTCTTCATCCCGATCACCATCGGCGGGAAGGAGACGATCCCGCTGGACCACCTGGTCGGCTGGATCATCGCGGGGCTCGGCGACGCGGTGCGCTTCGTGGCCCTGGGGCTCATCCTTGCCGGGACGATCTACCCCTTCGCCTCCGGGCGGTGGCGCGAGTCGGGCATCAAGAAGGTGTTCGCGTTCCTGAACATCATCGGCCTGGCCACCGGCACCATGCTGGTGTTCAACGCGGGGCCGGCACTGCTCTTCGAACCGGATCTGGGACCCTTCCTCTTCGACAAGCTCGTGATCCCCGTGGGCATGATCGTTCCGGTCGGGGCCATCTTCCTGGCGCTGCTGGTGGGCTACGGGCTGATGGAGTTCGTCGGCGTGCTGGTCCAGCGCGTGATGCGCCCGATCTGGCGCACCCCGGGCCGCTCGGCCGTCGACGCCGTCGCCTCCTTCGTGGGCAGCTACTCGCTGGGCCTGCTGATCACCGACCGGATGTACCAGTCCGGGCGCTACACCGCCCGGGAGTCGGCGATCATCGCCACGGGCTTCTCCACCGTCTCGGTCACCTTCATGGTGATCGTGGCTAAGACGCTGGACATCATGCACCTGTGGCTGCCCTACTTCTTCCTCTCCTTCGGCGTCACCTTCCTGGTCACCGCCATCTGCGTGCGGCTTCCCCCGCTCAGCCGCATCAAGGACGACTACTACCCGCAGGCCGTCGCCTCCCCGGAGGAGAAGGTCACCACCCGCCGGCTGGCCACCGCGTGGAACGAGGCCATGGGGATGCTCGAGTCCGCGCCCTCGCTGGGGCGCAACATCTGGGTGAACTTCCGCGACGGGCTGCTCATGGCCATGGCGATCCTGCCCTCGATCCTCTCGGTCGGGCTGATCGGGCTGCTGCTGGCCCGCTTCACCCCGATCTTTGACTGGCTGGGCTACATCTTCGTGCCGATCACCTGGGCCGTGGGACTGCCCGACCCGGTGCTGGCAGCCAAGGCCTCCGCCGTGGGCATCGCCGAGATGTTCCTGCCCGCCACCGTGGTCGCCGGACACCCCTCCGAGCACCTGCGCCTGGTCATCGGGGTCGTCTGCGTCTCGGCGATCATCTTCTTCTCCGCCGTGGTGCCGTGCATCCTGGCAACCCGGATACCGTTGAAGGTCTGGCACCTGGTCGTCATCTGGGCCCAGCGCGTCGCCCTGACCCTGCTCATCGCCAGCCCCGTTGCCTACCTCATGGTCGGCAGATAGGAATCATGAACTTGCCTACCAACACCGTCAACTCGCTGCTTGCGGCCATTGCCGACACCGGACGCGACGCCACGCGCGGGGGCTACTCGCGCCCCGTGTACTCGGACGCGGAGATCACCCTGCGCGAGTGGTTCACCGCGGAGGCCGGGGCCCGCGGCCTCGAGGTCTCAACCGATGCCAACGGCATCATCTGGGCCTGGTGGGATACGCCCGGTTCCGCCAGGGATGCGGCATCGCGCCGCGGCGCCCTGGTCACCGGATCCCACCTGGACTCGGTGCCCGGGGGCGGCGCCTTCGACGGCCCGCTGGGCGTGGCCAGCGCGCTGGCGGCCTTCGACGTGCTGGCGGCGCGCGAGGCCTCCGGCTCGCTGCAACGCAACAGGGCACTGGCCCTGGCGGTCTTCCCGGAGGAGGAGGGCTCGCGCTTCGGGGTTGCCTGCCTGGGCTCGCGGCTGCTCACCGGCGCCATCGACCCGGCCAGGGCGCTGAACCTGCGCGATGCGGCGGGAAACACCTTCGCCGACGTGGCGGCGGCCAACGGCCTTGACCCCGCACGCATGGGCAGGGACGAGGCGGCGCTGGCCAGCATCGGCGACTTCATCGAGCTGCACGTGGAGCAGGGCCGCGGACTGAACACCGAGGAACACACCGACGCCGCCGGCCGCGGGCCGGCCGTGGCGATCGGCAACTCCATCCTGGGCCACGGACGCTGGCGGCTGAGCTTTGCCGGGCAGGGCAACCACGCCGGCACCACGCTCATGGTGGACAGGGCGGATCCCATGGTCGCCGCCGCGGCGCTGGTGGTGAAGGTCCGCGAGGTCGCCCGCGCCCAGGCCGACGCCCGGGCCACCGTGGGCAGGCTCGAACCGGTCCCCGGCGGGACCAACGTGATTGCCTCGCGGGTGGACCTCTGGCTCGATGTGCGCCACCCCGACGATGCGGTCACCGCGATGCTGGTGGAGAAGATCCACGGCCAGGCCCAAAGGATCGCCGCCTTCGAGGGATGCACGGTGGTGCTCACCGAGGAGTCCCTCTCCGGAACGGTGAACTTCGACCCGGCCCTGACCCGGGCGCTGGAAAAATCGGTGCACCGGCTCATCCCCAACGCGCCCCTGCTGCCCACCGGCGCCGGACACGATGCTGGCGTGTTGGCAGCGGAGGTTCCCTCCGGCATGATCTACGTGCGCAACCCCTCGGGCATCAGCCACTCGCCGGAGGAATACGTGGAGCACGACGACGCCGCCGCGGGTGTCGCGGCGCTCGCCGACGTGCTGGAGGACCTGCTGTGAGCCCGCAGGGGACCGCGTCGCCGAACGCGGTGCGGGTGCCGGCGCCGGTGAACGCGCACTCCCATGCCTTCCACCGGATCCTGCGCGGGCGCACCCACGAGGGCGCAGACGGAGGAGCCGGGGACTTCTGGACCTGGCGCGAGCACATGTACGCCGCGGCCCAGACACTGGGCCCCGCGGCATACCAGCAGCTTGCCACCGCGGTCTTCGCGGAGATGGTGGCCGCCGGGTACAGCGCCGTGGGGGAGTTCCACTACCTGCACCACCGGATCGACGGGACACCCTATGGGGCCCGGGGTTCTGACGGGGAGCCGCACGCCATGGAACTGGCCCTGGGCCGGGCGGCCCTGGCGGCGGGCATCCGCCTGGTGCTGCTGGACACCTGCTACCTCCGGGGCGGGCTGGCCGCGGACGGGTCGGTGCTGGAACTCGATGAAACCCAGGCCCGCTTCAGCGACGGCACCGTGGAGGGCTGGCTTCGGCGCCACGGGCAACTGGGCGCCGCGCTGGCGGAGCTGGATGCCGGTGCGGGACTGCTCAGCCTCGGCGCCGCGGTGCACTCGGTGCGCGCGGTCGCCCCCGCGGACCTGGCGGCGATCGCCGCACGGCTGGATCCCGCGCTGCCCCTGCACGTGCACCTCTCCGAGCAGCCCGCGGAAAACGACGCCTGCCACAACGCCTACGGAACCAGCCCCACGGGATTGCTCAAGGAGGCGGGCCTGCTCGGCCCACGGCTATCGGCGGTGCACGCCACGCACCTGAGCGATACCGACATCGCGGCACTGGGCCGCGGGAAGGCCGGCATCGTCATGTGCCCCACCACCGAGGCCGACCTCGGCGACGGGATCGGGCCCGCCCGGGAACTTGCCGACGCCGGCGCCCACATTTGCCTGGGCAGCGACCAGCACGCGGTGCTCGATCCCTACCTCGAGCAGCGCGCCCTTGAACATGCCGAGCGCCTGCGCAGCGGCAAGCGCGGACGGTTCTCGCCCACGGAGCTCTCCGCCGCCGCCCGCGAGGGCGGGCTGCGCTCCCTGGGGCTGGGGGACAACGACGACTTCCTGCTGGTGCGCACCGATTCGGTGCGCACCGCCGGCTCGCGATCCGGCCAGCTCCCGCTCACCGCCACGGCGGCCGACATCGCCGAGGTCCACATCAACGGGCAGCTTGTCGCCCGCGACGGCATCCACACCCGGCTGGGCGACCCGGCCAAGCTGTACACCGCCTTCTTCACCGAGAACCCGGAGTTTTCATGAGCACCACGCTGATCACCAATCTGTCCGAGGCCTTCACGGCCGATGCCGAGCTCCGTGTCGTCAAGGACGCGGCAATCCTCATTGACGGGGACAAGATCGCCTGGATCGGGCCCGCGACCGAGGCCCCGCGGGCAGGGAAGACCATCGACGCCGGCCACCGGGCGGCGCTGCCGGGCTGGGTGGATTCACACAGCCACCTGGTCTTCGCCGGGGACCGCAGCGCCGAGTTCGTGGCGCGCATGGCCGGGCAGGATTATGCGGCCGGCGGCATCGCCGTCACCACCGCGGCGACGCGGGCGGCCAGCGACTACGACCTCACCCGCCTGGTCATGGGGCGTGCCGCCGAGGCGCTGGCAGGGGGAACCACCTATCTGGAGACCAAGACCGGATACGGATTGGGCGTGGAAGAGGAAGCGCGGCATGCCCGCATCGCCTCGACGGTCGTGGATAAGGTGACGTTCCTCGGGGCCCACCTGGTGCCCGCGGGCATGGACGCCCAGGAGTACACGGACCTGGTCTGCGGGGAAATGCTCGAACGCGTGGCCCCCTACGTGCAGTTTGCCGACGTCTTCTGCGAGCGAGGGGCCTTCAACGAGGCGCAGTCCCGCCAGGTCCTCACCGCGGCGCGGGATGCCGGCCTGGGGCTGCGCGTCCACGGCAACCAGCTGGGCCCCGGTCCCGGGGTGCAACTGGCAGTGGAGTTCGGTGCCGCCAGCGTTGACCACGTGAACTACCTAGATGAAGCGGATGTGACGGCGCTCGCCGGTTCCTGGAAGGACTGGGATGCGGCCAGGCGAACGGGCGTTCCGGGGACGGTGGCGACCTGCCTGCCGGCCTGCGACCTTTCAACCCGCCAGCCCCTGGCACCTGGCCGGGAACTGCTGGACGCCGGGGTGCAAATCGCCCTGGCCTCGAATTGCAACCCCGGGACCTCCTACACCTCATCCATGGCGTTTTGCGTGGCCACGGCCGTATTGCAGATGCACCTGAGCATCGAGGAGGCCATTGTCGCGGCCACCTACGGGGGAGCGCTCGCGCTGGGCGTGCAGGAGGCCGTGGGGTCCCTGGAGGTCGGAAAACGGGCGGACATCCAGCTGCTCAACGCCCCCTCGGTGGCGCACCTGGCCTACCGGCCGGGCATGAACCTGACCGGTCCGGTATTCCGTGCGGGGGTGCTGGCGGCGGGACGCCTCTAGCGAACCACTTCGTGAGGGAGGGCACCTTCGTGATAAACAAGGAGCATGGCTATTACTGCACTCAAAGGTTCCCCCGTCCAGATCATTGGCGAGCTGCCCGCCGTTGGCGAAACCGCTCCTGACTTCACGCTCACCGGCGCCGACCTCGGCGATGTCACCAGCACCGAGCTGCGCGGCAAGCGCGTCGTGCTGAATATCTTCCCGTCCATCGACACCGGCGTCTGCGCTTCCTCGGTCCGCCGCTTCAACGAGCTGGCCTCGGGACTCGAGAACACCGCCGTCGTCTGCGCCTCGGCCGACCTGCCGTTCGCGCTGGGCCGTTTCTGCGGTGCCGAGGGCATCGAAAACGTCGTTCCGACCTCTACCTTCCGCTCCGACTTCGGCGCCGAATTCGGCCTCACCCTGGGCGACGGCCCGATGCAGGGCCTGCTGGCCCGCGCGATCGTCGTCCTGGACGAGAACGGCGCCGTCCTGCACACCGAGGTCGTCCCGGAAATCACGACCGAGCCGAACTACGACGCAGCCATCGCGGCACTGTCCAACTAACGCCTAGGCCGAGGGGGCCGGCGCCGGATCCAGGATTTTCTTGGGTCCGGCGCCGGCCCCCTTTCGTTTTCCGGCTCGTTGCCGGCGCGAACACCCCGGGGCCGGTGGCGCGGGTTCCAAGCGTGACGGGGCATGAAACGAGCCCCGTCGCTTAAGACTTTTTGTGATCGGTAGACAAGTCAAACGATCATAAGCAATCATAGTAGGGAAGAGCTTGCCATTCCCGGGCACCTTCACGGGCACCGGGTCACAGAAGGAGACTGTCTTGAGCGACACCAGCCAGCTTGGCCACCACATGGACGCCGAACTCACCTCGCAGCCCGAGATGTGGGAACGTGCAATCGCCCAGTCCAAGGCAGAGAGCCTGCTGCCGGCCGACGGCAAGCGCGTGGCCGTCGTGGGCTGCGGCACCTCCTGGTTCATGGCCCAGGCCTACGCCGCCGCACGCGAATCCGCCGGCAAGGGCGTCACCGATGCCTTCGCCGCCTCCGAGGCCTTCATCGCCACCCGCGACTACGACGTGCTGGTGGCCATCACCCGCTCGGGCACCACCTCCGAGGTCCTGGAACTGCTGGCGGAGCTTGACGGATCCATCCCGACCGTCGCGGTCATCGGCGACATCACCTCCCCGATCGTGTCCAAGGTCGACGCCGTGGTCCAGCTGCCGTACGCGGACGAGGAATCGGTGGTGCAGACCCGCTTTGCCACCACCGCACTGGCCTACCTGCTCACCAGCGTCGGCGTGGACCTCACCGACGCCGTAGCCGAGGCCCGGGTTGCCGTCGCCGCACAGACCCCGGCGGAACTGATCGACGCCGAGCAATTCACCTTCCTGGGCCGCGGCTGGAGCGTCGGGCTGGCCCACGAGGCGGCGCTGAAGATGCGCGAGGCCGTGCAGGGCTGGACCGAGTCCTACCCCGCCATGGACTACCGCCACGGCCCCATCGCCATCGCCGCACCCAACCGCGTCACCTGGATGCTCGGCGAGGAGCCCGAGGGACTGGCCGGGGACATGGTGCGCACCGGCGCCCTGTACATCAACAACGACGTGCACCCGCTGGCCGAGCTGGCCCGCATCCACCGTGTCACGCTGGACCGAGCCCGCGCCCGGGGCATGAACCCGGATGCCCCGCGCAACCTGACGCGCTCGGTCATCCTCTCCGACGAGGCCTAGGCAAGCGACCGGGAGTCCCTGACACCATGAACCCTCCATACCTGCTCTTCGATGTCGGAGGCACCGACATCAAGGCTGCGCTCTGCGACGACGCGGGAAACCTGCTGGGCATTCGCCGGGTCCCCACCCGGCGCGACACCGCGCAGCCCGCGGAAACGCTGATCGAGCAGCTCCACGGGCTGGGGAGCGACGTGATGGCGGAGGCGCCCGCTCTCCGCCCCGCGGCAGTCGGGCTGCTGGTGTGCGGGCTCGTCGACGAGCAGCGCGGGCGCGGGCTGTTCTCCGCAAACCTCGGGTGGCGCGATGCCCCCCTTCGCGACATGGCTGCCCGGGCCTTCGGCCTCCCGGTCGGCTTCGGCCACGACGTGGCGATGGCCGGCGCCGCGGAACTCGAATTCGGGGCAGGTGCCGCGCTGGGAAGCAAGGTCCGCAACGCGGTTATGCTGGTCATCGGGACCGGCGTTGCCGCAGCGCTTTTCGTCGACGGGCGCCCGGTCTCGGCCGGCGGATATGCTGGCGAACTCGGCCACGCGGCGGTGCCGGGCGGGCTCGATTGCCCCTGCGGCGCCCACGGCTGCCTGGAAACCCTCGGATCGGCCGGTGCCATCGCCAGGCGCTACGCGCAGGCGACCGGCACCCAGGTGCGCGGCGCCCGCGAGGTGCTCGAGGCCATGGCCGCCGGGGACCCTACGGCGGCAAGGATCTGGGACGAGGCCGTGCAGGCCATCGCCTTTTCCATCGCCCAGCTCAGCGCCTCCATCGCCCCCGAGGCTGTCATCATCGGCGGCGGGCTGGCCCAGGCCGGGGAGGCGCTGCTGGAACCGCTGCGCCACTCGGTCCGCAGCAGGCTCTCCTACCATCGGGAACCGCTCATCGTCCCGGCCCAGCTCGGCGAGGATGCGGGCCTGCGCGGCGCCTTCCTGAAAGCCGCCGAGGCGCTTGGCGCGAAGCCATGATCCTGACGATCACACCGAACCCCGCCGTCGATGAGACCTACGGCCTCGAGGTCATGGACGTGGGCGGGACCAACCGCGTCGATGCCCCGATGCGCCGGGCCGGCGGCAAGGGACTGAACGTGGCCCGGGTGGCCCACTCCCAGGGCTGCGAGGTCATTGCGCTGGCTCCGGTGGGCGGGGCCAACGGGCGGGTGTTCACCCGGGAACTGGAATCCGCCGGGGTCGGGCACGCACTGATCCCCGTCGCGGCCGAGACCCGGCGAAGTTTCGCCGTGGTCGAGCACGCAACGGGTCGCACCACGGTATTCAACGAACGCGGAGGGGCGCTGGGCACGCACGAATGGGACGCCGTCCGCGCGCGGATCCTCGCGCAGCTGGACCGCGGGGCAACGGTCCTGGTGGCCTCCGGGTCATTGCCCCAGGGGGCGGACGAGGATTTCTATCCGTGGTGCGTGCGGGAAGCGGCACGCCGCGGCATCCCCAGCATCATCGACACCTCCGGCCCCGCATTGCTGGCCGCTGCCCGCGCCGGGGCCACGGTGCTCAAGCCCAACCACCACGAGCTGGCCGAGACCACCGGCACCGATTCGCTGGCGGCGGGTGCCGCGATGCTCTTGGCTGCCGGGGCCGGGCATGTCTATGCGAGCGCCGGAGCGGCGGGCCTCTTCCACTTTGCCGCCGCAACCCCCGGGCAATGGGCATCCGCCCGCCTGCCCGAGCCCCTGTCGGGCAATCCCACCGGCGCCGGGGACTCGGTGGTCGCCGCCGTCGCGGTGGGCCTGCACCGGCGCGAGGACCACGACTCGGTGATCCTTCCCCGCGCGGCGGCCTGGGCCGCCTCCGCGGTGCTGATGCCGACGGCGGGGGAGCTGCATCCCTCGCACCCGGACCTTGCCCGCGCACTCATCCTTGATTCCTCCACGGAGCGCTAGCCGCACCTGCGGCACGCCCCCTCCACACCACTTGAAAGGACGCATCCACGGTGCCCCTGGTCAATACCGCAGAAATCATGAACGCCGCCCGTAGCGCCAACATCGGCCAGGGTGCCTTCAACGTCATCCACCTGGAAAGCGCCGAGGCGCTGATCCGGGGCGCCGAGCTGGCGCAAACCCCGGTGATCCTGCAGATCTCCGAAAATTGCGTCGCCTACCACGGGGGCCTGGAGCCGGTGTCCCTGGCAACCCTCGCCGCCGCCCGAAACGCGGCGGTTCCCGTGGCCGTGCACCTGGACCACGCGGAATCGGAAGATCTCGCCCGCGCGGCGGTGGACCTGGGCTTCGGCTCGATCATGTTTGACGGGGCACACCTGGAGTACGACGACAACGTCGCCGCCACCAGGCGAGTGGCCGAGTACGCTCACGCCGCCGGGGTCTACGTCGAGGCGGAGCTGGGCAAGGTCGGCGGCAAGGACGGCGCCCACGCACCGGGTGTGCGCACGGATCCCGTGGAGGCGGCGTCTTTCGTGGGTGCCACCGGCGTGGACGCCCTGGCCGTGGCGGTGGGATCCTCCCACGCCATGCTCGATCGATCCGCGGCGCTGGATATCGAGCTGATCGGACGGATCCGCGCCGCACTGGATGTTCCGCTGGTGCTTCACGGATCCTCGGGGGTCAGCGACGAGAACATCGTGGCTGCCATCGAGGCGGGCATGACCAAGATCAATGTCTCCACGCACCTGAACGGCTTCTTCACCCGTGCCATTCGCCAGTACCTCGAGGAAAACCCCGAGGTGGTCGATTCGCGCAAGTACCTGGCACGCGGCCGGGAGGCCATGGCCGCCGAAACCGCGCGCCTGCTGCGCCTTTTCGCCGGGCGGCGCCCCTAGGAATCCGTCCCGGTGATGCAACGGGTGCCGCCGCTCCCGGCGGCCCGGGCCCCGGGCCGCATCGTGCAACACTTAATGCATGGATCTGTTGGTGTCGCCCGAGCTCACGATTCCCGCGGCGGAATTGGGCTGGCGGTTCTCGCGCTCCTCCGGGCCCGGGGGCCAGCACGTCAACACGTCGGACAGCCGGGTAGAACTCTTCTGGAACATCGCCGAATCGCTGGCGCTCACCGAGGACCAGCGCACGATGTTGCTCACCCGCCTCGGGCGTCGCCTCGTTTCAGGGGTGATCACGGTGACCGCCTCGGAGCAGCGTTCCCAACTTCGGAATCGCGAAACCGCCCTGCGCAAGCTCGCCGAGCTGGTGGCCGCCGGCCTCGCCCCGGAGCCCGCGAGCCGGCGCGCAACAAAACCGACCAGGGGTTCGAAGAAACGGCGCCTCGCCGCAAAGAGCCGGCGTTCGGAAACGAAAAGGCAGCGGCAGCGCCCCTCCGCCGAGTAGTTCGCGCTTTCGAGTACCCCGTCCCGCAGTCTTCCCGCCACGGCACCCCATACCCTGTTTCGCGCTCGGGCATGCGCCCAAAAATCCCCGGGTGACAAGGCTTTACCCGCACCTTCCCGGCCAACGTGGAAATTTCCCGGGATTGGACTCCCGACCACTTGACGGCGTGTCCGTGGTCACAGCATAATCGAGGGAAGGTGTGCTTTATTGATCGTTCTAATTGCAAATAAAGCACATAACATCACTCTTGTCGTTGTGAAGTGACAAACGATCACATCGACCACCTGGAACGAGGACCGATGAAAAAGCGCACTCTCCGAGGAACATTCATTGCCGGCGCTGCGGCCGCCGCGCTGCTGCTGACCTCTTGCGGATTCGGCGGGGGCACCACCGACGGCGGCGAGTCCGGCGCCCCCGGCAGCGTCACCACCCTGGACATGCTGGTTCCCAGCTATTCCACCGGAACCAAGGCCCTGTGGGAGGGCGTGATCAAGGACTTCGAGGCTGCCAACTCGGACGTGAAGATCAACCTTGAGATCCAGTCCTGGGAAAACCTGGAAAGCGTGCTGAAGACGAAGGTCCAGGGCAACAAGGCACCCGACATCTACAACGGCGGCGCCTTCGCCGAATTCGCCGCCGAGGGACTGCTGGCCCCGGCCACCGACATCGCCTCCGAGGCGACCGTGGCCGACTTCCAGCCCTCGTTTGCCGACAACGAAAAGCTCGAAGGAACCCAGTACGGCCTGCCGCTGATTGCCTCGGCCCGCGCCCTGTTCTACAACAAGACGCTGATGGAGGAGGCCGGGATCTCCGCGGTCCCCAAGACCTGGGACGAACTCCACGACGCAGCCATGGCCGTGAGCGAGAAGACCAAGGCCGACGGCTACGGCATGCCGCTGGGCAGCGAAGAAGCGCAGGGCGAATCGATGATCTGGTTCGCCGGCAACGGCGGCAACTTCGGCGACACCGCCAGCATTGCCGTGGACACCCCGGCCAACGTCGAGGCCACCGAGTACATGCAGAAGATGATCAAGGACGGGGCCACGCAAAAGAACCCGGGGGCCACCCAGCGCACCCCGATGCTCAACACCTTCGTCCAGGGCAAGCTGGGTTTCGCCTATGGGCTGCCGCAGACCGTTGGCCAGATCGAGAAGGAGAACCCCGACCTTGAGTACGGCATCGCGCCGGTGGCCACCAAGTCCGGTGCCCCGGCAACCCTCGGCGTCGCCGACCGCCTGATGTCGTTCAAGAACGACGGGTCCAAGACCGCGGCCGTCAAGAAGTTCATGGACTACTTCTTCGCCGCCGACGTCTACACCGATTGGGTGTCCACCGAGGGCTTCCTGCCGACCACCAAGTCCGGCTCCGAGAAGCTGGCGGGCGACGAGACGCTCAAGCCGTTCCTGGACATGTTGCCCAATGCGGTGTTCTACCCGACCACCAACCCTGCATGGAACGCCACCGATGGCGCGTTCAAGTCGTTGATGGGGCAGATCGACACGGGCAAGAGCGCTGCGGAGGTCCTGAAGGAAATCCAGGCCAAGGCCGACGCGGCCAGCTAGCTGCACCGCTCCCGGCCGAGACGGACGGGGCTCACCTCCACCATGGGAGCCCCGTCCGCGGTTGAGGCCAACCAATTTCCGTCCCCGTAACGCAGGAGACCCCCGCCATGAGCGTCGCAACCGCCCCGAAGCGCAGATCCGCGCGCACCTCCGCCAGGGAAGGCGGGTCGTTCCTCTCGGCGCTGCCCTGGATCGGGCCGGCCCTCCTGCTGATCCTGGCCATCGTGGTGTTCCCGGCCGGATACATGATCTACAACTCCACCCGGAAGATCTCGCAGGTCGGCACCGACCTCGAGGGCGTGGGATTCGCGAACTTCTCCAAGGTCTTCGCCGACCCGGCGCTGCCGCGCATCCTGCTGAACACCGTGGTCTGGGTGGTGGTCGTGGTGGCAATCACCGTGGTGATTTCGCTGGCGCTGGCGCAGTTCCTGAACAAGCCCTTCCCCGGGCGGACCCTGGTGCGCATGGCAGTCATCGTCCCGTGGGCGGCGTCGGTGGTCATGACCACCACCGTGTTCTACTACGCGGCGGATCCCAACTACGGGATCTTCAACAAGTTCCTCACCGACATCGGCGTCCTGGACGAGGGCTACGGGTTCACCAAGAACGCCGTCCCGGCCATGGCGGTGGCCATCGTGGTTGCGATCTTCGTGTCGATTCCGTTCACCACCTACACGCTCCTGGCCGGCCTGCAGGCGATCCCCAACGAGACGTTGGAGGCCGCCCGCATGGACGGGGCGAATCGCTGGGGAACCTACATTTTCGTGATCCTGCCGCAGCTGCGCGGGGCGCTGGCGGTTGCCGTGCTGATCAACATCATCAACGTGTTCAACAACCTGCCGATCCTGAAGATCATCACCGGTTCCATTCCCGGCTACAGCGCGGACACCTTGATGACCTACATCTTCAAGGTGCTGCAATTCGACCGCCGGCTGGACATCTCCTCGGCGCTCTCGGTGGTGAACTTCGCGATCGTGCTGGTGATTGTCGCGATCTACGTCAAGACGGTCAAGCCCATGAGGGAGGTCTAGGAATCCCATGTCGATCCTGATCACCGAGGACCGTGCGTCCCGCCGAACCGTCATTTGGCGCATGGTTGTGGGCTTGCTGGTTGCCGTCGCGTTCCTGATTCCCTACGGGATCATGTTCTTTGGGTCGCTCAAGACCCAGGCCGAAATCCTTGCCATCCCGCCAAGCTACATGCCGCGGGAAGGGGCGCAGTGGTCGAACTACCTGACCATGTGGGACACCCCCGAAACACCGGTGGCCTTCAACCTCATCTCCACCATCGTCATCTCCCTCTCGGCCACCTTGCTGGTGCTGCTGGTGGCCACCCCGGCCGCCTACTACACCGCCCGCTTCAAGTTCCCGGGCAAGATGGTCTTCATGTTCCTGGTGATCGTCACCCAGATGCTGCAGCCGGCGGTGCTGACCGCGGGCCTGTTCAAGCAGATGCTCGCCATGAATCTCTACGACACCTGGCTGGCCATGATCCTGATCAACGCCGCCTTCAACCTGGCCTTCGCCGTGTGGATCATGCATTCGTTCTTTGCCTCCGTTCCCAAGGAGGTCGACGAGGCCGCCCAGATCGACGGGGCCGGAAAGCTCCGGGTGCTCTTCCGTATCAACCTGCCGCTGGTCTGGCCGGGCATCGTGACCGCGGTGATCTTCACCTTCGTCTCCTGCTGGAACGAATTCGCCGCCTCCCTGGTCATCCTCTCCACCGCGGAGAACCAGCCGCTGTCGGTGGCGCTGACCAGGTTCGTGGGACAGTATTCCACCGCCTGGCAATATGTCTTCGGCGTCTCGATCGTGGCCATCATCCCGGTGATTGTCCTGTTCATGCTCATTGAGAAGCGGCTGATCGGCGGCCTTGCCGCCGGAGCTGTAAAGTAGGATCCCGTGCCCGCGGCGCCGTTCGCCAAAACCCTGGTGACCTCGCCTTCCGCGGAACATCGGAACCGAATGCGGTGACGGCCGGCCCGGCGAACGGGCCGGGCCCCAGCAGCACGCGGCCCCCGCAGCAGAGAACTGTCGGTTGATTCCCCCCCAACCGGCCACACGACGACAGACGGGTGAAAAGGTGAAACGCGAAGAACGCCTCAACGCCATCCTCGAGATGCTTTCCCGCTTCGGGAAGATCGAGGTCGAGGACATCGTGCGCAGGCTCGAGGTCTCGCCCGCCACCGCACGCCGGGACCTGGACTCGTTGGCTGCCTCCTCGCTGCTCTCGCGCACCCACGGGGGAGCGGTGTCCAACACCGTGGCCTACGACCTGCCGGTTCGCTACCAAAAGGAAGACGCGGCGGTGCAGAAGCACGCCATCGCGGTGCTCGCGGCCTCCATGGTCACCCAGGACATGGTGGTGGGCCTGTCGGGCGGCACGACGTCCAGCGCCATTGCCACGCAACTGGGGATGCGCCGCGAGCTGGTCAACGATTCCGGGCGGACCACGTTCACCGTGGTCACCAACGCCGTCAACATCGCCTCGATGCTGGCGGTGCGCACGCACGTGAAGGTGATGGTCACCGGGGGAGTGCTGAACCCGCGGTCCTACGAGCTGGTCGGTCCCTTTGCGGAGCAATCCCTGGAGAAGGTCACCCTGGACGTTGCCTTCGTGGGCATCAACGGGCTGGAGGCGCACATCGGTCCAACGGTCTCGGACGAGTTCGAGGCTTCCATCAACGACTTGATGATCCGCCGGGCGCGCCGCAGCTACCTGGTGTGCGACTCCTCTAAGATCGGGCACAGCGCCTTTGCAACGCTGGCCAGGTCGACCTTCAGCGCGCTGATCACCGATGACGGGATCACCGCCGAGCAGCAGCGCGAATTGGTGGAGTCGGGCATTCCCGTCATTGTTGCCGACCCACGGCCGGGCGCGCCGCGCTAGCCGCGGGTGGCGGCGGCAGCGGCCACGAGGCGCGGGCCGATCTTCCCGATCAGTGCACCAAGGTCCCGGCCCGGATCCAATGAAGCGTCGTAGACGCTCTCCAGTGCCATGGCACCCAGCCAAATTCGGGCGCGCCAGGCCACCTCGGGGCTCGGGGCAATGGCCTCGGCGAAGTCGGTGCCGTGCCAGAGACAGAGATATGCGGTGTTCAGCGCAGGGTCCCATGCCGCGGCCAGGTCCCAGTCCAGGATGCCGAGCAGATTGCCATCGCGCCAGCGCATGTTGTGCCCCGCGAGGTCCCCGTGGACCAGCGAAGGCGCCACTGCCCCGAAGGCGGGGATGGTGTCCAGGACCTGCCGCGCGGCTCCGGCCAACTCCAGCGGCAAGGCGCACAAGGTCGCGTCGATCTTCGGCGCGGTCCACGGTCCCCGGAACGAATACGGCTCGGCCAGCAGTCCGTCAAGCGGCCGCAGGTCCACGGCCGCCAGTTCCTCGAGCACGGAGCGCAGGCGTGGTGCGTCACCGGTGTGCGGCGGGTGCGCCGCACCCGGGATGTAGCGCTGGATGACCGCGGAGAAATCATCGCCGTGCCAGACCGGGCCCAGTGCTGTGGGCAGCTGGAAACTGAAGAGGCCCGACAGCGCCTGGATCAGGTCCACGCGCCGCTGCAGCCGGGCGGACGACTCGGCGGTGCGACCCATGCGCATCACCGCCTGGTCCTCGGCCACCAGCACCAGGTGGAACTGGCCGCCTTCGTCCACGTGCGCGGACTTCCAGTCCGGTCCGGGATATAGGGCATTCGCCAGCTCGTATTCGCGGGGCAGCGCATCTCGTCTCACCCCTCCATCCTTGCAGGCCAACGGGTGTGCGGATACACAGGATCAACACGTAGGATCGACGTCATGATCTCAGAAGCGCAGGGGAACACCGCATCCAGCGCAGCGTTGGAAAGCACGGTGGCGGAAGCCGGGACGCGCCGCGGATTGAAGATCGAGCTGCTCATCGTCCTGGGCTTGTCCCTGGGCCAATCGGGCATTTACGCGATCGTGAACCTCATCGACAAGATGACCCGTGCGCCCCTGGGCTCGCAGACCACTTCGCTGAACAATTCGCTGAACCAGCGCCAGTACTTCGACCTGACCTACCAGCTGCTCGACATCTTCTTCGGCCTGGTGCCGGTGATGCTGGTGTTGTACCTGCTCTGGAGGATTCCCGGGGGCAGCCCCTTTGCCCGGCTCGGCTTTGACTTGGCGCGGCCGGTTCGGGACCTGGGCTGGGGAACCGGCCTGTTTCTGGCCATGGGCGTCGGAACGCTTGGTGTCTACGCGGCGGGCCGTGCCCTCGGGCTGACCACGATCATCGTGCCGGCGGCGCTGGACGACTATTGGTGGACGGTCCCCGTGCTGGTCTTCTCCGCGATCCGCCACGGCATCCTGGAAGAGGTGATCGTGGTCGGCTACCTCTTCGAGAGACTCGGGCGCCTGGGCTGGGGCAAGTGGCAAATCATCCTTGCCTGCGCCGTGCTGCGGGGCAGCTACCACCTGTATCAGGGGATCGGTCCCTTCATCGGGAACGTCGCGATGGGCGTGGTCTTTGGCTACGTGTACTCGAGGAAGGGCAGGGTCATGCCGCTGGTGATCGCCCATGCATTGTTGGATATTGCCGGGTTCGTAGGTTACGCGCTGGTCGGCACGGCCATCGGTCTTGGTTCATAAAACACGGTTTGATCACTTTGTTCGTGAACACTTGTGCTTTGGGGGCACGTTGCTAGGCTCAAGGAAACCAGACCACCGGGAATGCGCACCGAATTCCGGCGCCGGGGCCTGGACCCGTCAACCAAGGAGCAGGATATGCCCCGGGCCCTGAGCTCACAGAAAATGTTCCGTGTTGGTCTGGTGTTGGGTATTCTTGGAGCCCTTTTCTACATCATCGTTTCACCGCTCCTGAACTGGCTGATCAACCTCGGCGGCCTCAATTACCCGCTCACGGGCCTGGTGGGTGGGCTGGCCGCCGTGATCCAGCAAGGCACCTTCTTTGGCGGGCTGTTCCTGCTGGCCGGATCCTTCGTGGTTCGCTCAGCGGAAGAGGCCGTCGCCTCCGTGAGAAGCGCGACGTGGCCGGAGTCAGGACTGCCGCGGGATTAGCCACCGGAACCACGGCCGGGAAATGTCGGCCGGTGGCAGGTGGCCAGAAGCGGAAAACCCCAGGAAAGTCGAGAAGCAGCGATGCCCCAACTCTTGAGTTCGAAAACCATGCTCCGACTCGGCCTCGTCCTCGCCTTGGTTGGTGCGGGCACGGCCGTGATCGGAAATCCGATCTGGAAGTGGTACTACGAAACCATGTTGCCGGGTGAGGAACTGGTCTTCGGGATGGAAGTCCGACTTCAGCAGGCATTGCTGGTGGGCGGCCTGTTCATGGCCATCGGATCCATCATGGTGAAGCACTTCGAAATCCTGAAGGACGATCTGCAGGCTGCTGCCGGCGGAACCGACCGGAAATGAGGCAAGGTGGGGCTAGCCGGATCATCCGGCCAACCCCACCTTGATCGTGGTTCCCCGCGCTGCGTGGTTACAGCGTGATTTGTCCCTTGGGCGTTTCGAAGGTCACCGAAAGGATTCCCGGTGTCCCGTTGGGAGCCTGCCAATCGACGGCAACCTCGCCAACGGGCAACTGCTCGGGCTGTCCGAGCCAGTCGGCAACGCGTTCGCTGGAGCCGGCAATGCTGATCGAGGAGATCTTGCCAACCGGTTCCAGTGCCTTTGACGGGTGAAGCTCCTCGGTTCCGTCGTCCCAGCGCAACAGGTAAGGAACCTGCGGATCGGCGATCAGGCCGTTGATGCCGATCTGGCGCCAGGTCAGTTCCTGCCCATCCGGGAATTTGCGGTTTCCCGGAACCGAGCCCCGGCCCAGGCGCTCTTCCGCCGGAGCCAAGTCGTCAACCGCGACGCACCAGCCCATCCAGCCGCCACCGAGTTCGGAGCGGGCGCGAACGGCCTGGCCAAACGGCGCCTTGTCCGACGACGGGTGGTTCAAGACTTCGACAACTTCCAGGTACTGGCCATTCTTCAGCGGGAAGATGACATTGCGCGTACCAAAACGTGGGTGTACACCGCCCTTTACAGATTCGAGTCCAAGGGCCTCGCCGATCCGAGCGGCAGTTGCCGCGAGGCCGTCGGGTCCACAAGCGTAAGTTACATGGTCCAACCTCATCATGTGCCTATCATGGCACTTTGTGATCTGGCTCTCGACTTAGGATTGCCTAACTTGCTTTGTGGTTGCTTGGTTCAAACGGCTGCGGGGTAGTGCGGTTGCCCTTCGGCTCGTCACAATTTGAGACGTGGTTGCGAACATATGAAGCGCTGGGCCAGACTTAATGCCAAGGTCATGAGTTTCAGCAGAAGGCCCCGGCTTGCTGAACGGCAACCCTCCGCCGCGGTGGGGTGCCCCGGGTGAAGACCAGGCCCTGCGTCAAAAAGACGTGGGACAAGCGCGGGATTGCCCCCAGCCAAGACACGGCCACAACCGGAGTCGGCTTCGGGCATACCCCTACGAATCCTTGAAGGGGAAGAGATGTCTAACAACTGGTCCTTTGAAACCCGTCAGATCCATGTGGGACAGGAGCCCGACGCCGCAACCGGCGCGCGCGCCCTGCCGATCTACCAAACCAGCTCGTTTGTGTTCCCGAGTGCCGAGAGCGCGGCCGCCCGCTTTGCCCTCGCCGAGCTGGAACCCATTTACACGCGAATCGGCAACCCGACGCAGGACGCCGTGGAGCAGCGCATTGCCAGCCTCGAAGGTGGCGTGGGGGCCCTGCTGCTTGCTTCGGGCCAGGCAGCGACGACCTTCGCCATCCTGAACCTCGCCGAGGCCGGCGACCACATCGTGGCCAGCCCCAGCCTGTATGGCGGGACGCAGAACCTGCTCAAGCACACGCTGCGCAAGCTCGGCATCGAGGTCACGTTCGTGGCGGATCCCGACGACCTGGACGGCTGGCGCGCGGCGGTCAAGCCCAACACCAAGGCATTCTTCGGCGAGGTGGTCTCCAATCCGCGCCAGGACGTGCTCGACATCGAGGCCGTCTCCGCCATCGCACACGAGTCCGGGGTGCCGCTGATTGTCGACAACACCCTGGCCACCCCGTACCTCATCCGTCCCATCGAGTGGGGCGCCGACATCGTGATCCACTCGGCCACCAAGTACCTTGGCGGGCACGGCACCGCGATCGCCGGGGTCATCGTGGATTCGGGCAATTTCGACTTCGCCGCCGACCCGGAAAGGTTCCCGGGCTTCAACACCCCGGACGATTCCTACAACGGGCTGGTCTATGCCCGGGACCTCGGCGTCAACGGGGCACTGGGAGCCAACCTCGCCTACGTGCTCAAGGCTCGCGTGCAATTGCTGCGCGACCTCGGCTCGGCCGTTGCCCCCTTCAACGCGTTCCTGATTGCCCAGGGGCTCGAAACCCTCTCGCTGCGCATGGAGCGCCACGTCGCCAACGCGGTGGAGGTCGCTCAGTGGCTTGAGGCCCGGCCGCAGGTTGAGCGGGTGCTTTATGCAGGGCTCGAGTCCAGCCAGTGGTTCGAGCGGGGCCGCAAGTACGGGCCGCGCGGCATCGGGGCCATCGTGTCCTTCGAGCTGGCGGGCGGAAGCGCGGCCGGCCAGGGCTTCGTCGACGCGCTGGAGCTGCACTCGCACGTGGCCAACCTCGGGGACGTGCGCTCCCTGGTCATCCACCCCGCCTCCACCACCCATGCGCAGCTTAGCGAGGCGGAGCAGGTCGCCGCGGGCGTCTCCCCGGGCCTGGTCCGGTTGAGCGTCGGCATCGAAAACGTCGTGGACATCATCGCCGACCTGCAGGCGGGCTTCGAGGCCGTGGCCGCCGCGGCCGAGGTCGAGCTGCAGGGCACCTTGTGAGTGTGGAGACAAACGTGGTCCTATATGACGCAGAAACCGCCGCGGGGCTGGACTTTGCCCCGGACGGCATCCTGCGGCACCTGCACACCGGTGCCTACACCTTTGAAACCGGCTCGACGCTGCCGGACATCGTGCTGGGCTACGAAACCTGGGGAACGCTGAACGTCGACGCCTCAAACGCGATCTACATTGCCCATGCCCTGACCGGGGACAGCCATGTGGCGCGCGGGGCCTCGACCGAGCCCGGCTGGTGGGACGGCTTCGTCGGCCCCGGCAAGACCGTGGACACCGATCGCTACTTCGTGGTTGCCGCGAACATGGTCGGCGGCTGCTCCGGAAGCACCGGTCCGGCCAGCCTGGACCCGGACGGGGTTCCCTGGGGATCGCGGTTCCCGTTCACCACCATCAAGGACTCGGTGCGTCTCGAGGCGCGTCTGGCCGACGAGCTGGGCATCGCCGCGTGGCACACCGTACTGGGCGGATCCATGGGCGGGGCACGGGCCCTGGAGTGGGCCATCGAGTTCCCGGAGCGGGTGAGGAATTGCGTGGTCGTGGCCGCCTCGGCCGAATCGTCGGCCGAGCAGATTGCCTTCGCCCAGGCGCAAACGGCCGCGATCAGGCTGGACCCTGATTTCGCCGGGGGCGACTACTACGCGAACGAACTCGTGCCCTCCGCGGGGCTGGGGATCGCGCGGCGCATTGCCCACATCACCTACCGCACGGCGGCCGAACTGGACGTCCGTTTCGGGCGGGCGCCGCAAGGCGACGAATTGCCGGTCTCCAGCCCCGGGCTGGACCGCGGCCGGTACCAGGTGGAAAGCTACCTGGACCACCAAGCCAGCAAGCTGGTGGGCCGCTTCGACGCCAACAGTTATTTGGTGCTGACCGAGGCGCTCATGAGCCACGATATCGGCAGGGGCCATGGATCCATCGAAGCGGCCGTGGCACGACTGGAAAATGTGAATGTCCTGGTGGCCGCCGTGGACTCGGATCGCTTGTACTGGCCAGAGCAGTCGGAGCGCCTTGCCGGGTTGCTGCCGATTCCCGGCAAGGTCCACTACATCACGTCGCCGATTGGCCATGACGGCTTCCTGACCGACATCGAGCAACTAAGCGATGCCCTGGATGAACACATTTTCGCGCGGGAATCCGGACTGCAGGCCGACGCCGGGTAGCTGAACGGACATGGCTCCGGTTTGGGGGTCCTTCCCCCGCCGGGGCCATGCATTTCCGCCTCGCGTGCCGGACCTAGTCGGTCAGGATCTTCAGGCGCGCCTGGGTGTATTCATCCCGGGTGATGACGCCCCGGGCCAGAAGTCCTTCGAGTTCGGCCAACTTTTGTTCGCGGGTTTGCCGGGGAGCAAACATTTGGGAATTGGCGGCACGCGTCGCCAGATCGGTTTCCAGTGTAAAGATGTCCATTCCGGCGTTCTTGCTGGCCTTGTAGTTTCGTATCCAGACGAATATCACGAAGGCCACGATCCCGATAAACACAATCGCGAAGATGACCATGAAAACGGGTATTGCCTCGAAAACGCCGCCCATTCCGCCGGGCAGGAAATCCGGGTCGGGGTCGACATAGCCGAAATCCACGGAGTCCTGGGGTCCCAGGACCTCGGGGGGAAGGCCGTCAATTGTGGTGGTGCTTGAATCGTTGATGGGTTGCCGTCCTCAAGGTGTCGAATGCCGGGGCAAACTGGGTCGTGATCTCGCTTTCGACACTAGTCAAACACGCGTCGGCAAAAACCGAGACGAATTCCACCAAACGTTTTCCATTCGTGATGTCGGGGGAGTGCCACCGCCATTCGCCGGGGCCTGGGGTCCACCCGATCAGATCGCGGGACCATTGCCCAGGGACGCGTTGGGCGGCTGCTCGGTGAAAGGGATGGCGAGGGGTCGCTTCGGCGAGATGCCGTCACCGGAGGACTGGTGGCGCAGGCGGCGCAGCACCCATGGGGCCAGGTGCGTGCGCGCCCAGATCAGGTCGTCGCGGCGGGCCTCGCGCCAGTTCTTGATCTCGGCCTCGCTTGGTTCAAGTTGTTGCAGCTGGTGCGGGACGTTCAGGGCATCCAGGGCCATTGCCGCGATGGTGTGGTGGCCCAGGGGTGAGAAATGCAGGCGGTCATCGGCCCACATGCGCGGTTGGTGTAACTCCCGCAGCGACCACATGTCCGCCACCACCGCATCGTAACGGGCAGCGATCGTGCGCACGTTTTCGTTGTAGATGGCAACCTTGCCCCGGATTCCGCCCAGTACCGGGGTATCGCGGATGTCGGGACCGGTGAAGAGCAGGATCGTGGCATTTGAGGTGGCCAGTACCCGCATGAGCGCGTCGAGCTTGTCGGCGGTGGCGTCAGGGTCGCCACCCGGGCGAATCACGTCGTTGCCGCCGGCGCACAGGCTGATGAGGTCCGGCTTCAACTCCAGTGCCGGCCCCGCCTGCTCGTCAAAGATCTGGGTGATGAGGCGTCCCCGAATGGCCAGGTTGGCATAGGCGAAATCATCGACACCCTGGCTGAGCTGTTCGGCAACCCGGTCGGCCCAGCCGCGGTAGTTCCCGGGGCTGCGGGGGTCGTCATCGCCGACGCCTTCCGTGAAGGAATCCCCGATGGCGACATAGCGACCCCACGGATGACTTCCGATGCTCGGTGGGCTGGAAGCTGAGGAAGGTGTTTCAATGACGTTGTTCACGAAGATATTCTTATCAAAGAATACGTAAGTTACCTAAGCGTAGGTTACTTGGCGGATCGCCGAATGCGGCGGACTTCTGCTTGACTGGTCTGGTGAGTGAAACAAGTTGGAACCCCACTGTCATTTGGTCGCGCCCGGAATCCGAACGCGCCGGCACCCCGCTGCTGGTGCTTTTGCACGGCTACCTCTCCAATGAAGAGGACCTCATGGGGCTCGCCCCCATGTTGCCGGAGGAATTCACGATTGTCTCGGTTCGGGCCCCGCAGTCATTGGGGCCGGGGTACACCTGGTTCCCGCTGATGCAGGACCTGGATTATTCATTTGATGCCGTCAAGAACTCCATCGCCGACCTGTGGTCCTGGCTTGAGCCGGTTAGTAAGCAGCATTCATCGGTGAGCCTGCTCGGATTCTCCATGGGCATGGCGGTGGCCACGTCCCTGCTGCGGCACCAGCCCGATGCGATCTCCACGGTCATCGGCCTGTCCGGTTTTGCGGTGCCGGAAGAGGGAGCGGGCTTCTTCCAGGACGAGAAGCTCAAGGAAATGCGGAAGCCGGTGTTCTGGGGAAGGGACCAGGCCGATCCGGTCATCACCCAGGACAAGATCGAGTACACGCATGCCTGGGCCACCAGCGACGTCCACGTCACCAAGGTGCTTTATACCAACATGTTCCACTCGGTGAACGCGCAGGAAATGTCCCATGTGCACGAGTTCCTGAGCCATGTCGTGCTGAAGGGTGCAAAAATCTAGGTTTTTGTACCGATCCATTGACACAAGAAGCGGCCACCTGTTTGTATTGCTTTATTGATACAAGCGGGTGGCTGGTTGGCTCCCGTTCCAACAACGGGAGCCCCATGGTCAACGGATTCGCCCTACTGCTGCTCCTCGGCTTTTCGGTCGGCATCGTCCTGCTTGTCAGGCGAAACATCTTCACCCAGCAACGCTCCAACTTGCTGTCGCTTGCCGCCGCCGGCACCATCATCGAGCGGGCCAACGCCGGCAGGGTGCTGCGCAGCCTGCGGGCACGCACCGTCGTGGCACTGGCGGTGATGGCCTTGGGCGGCGTCGCGGCGCTGGTCCTTCACGCTGAATACCCTGGCGCGGCCGGGCTGCCCCTGGCCGCCGCCCCCGCAGCTATGTGGGTCCTGGCCGCCCTGGTCTTCGTGGCCTGGCGCATCCCGCACGAGTTCTCCGACATCTCCCCGGAATTATCGCTGCACACCAGCGCCGAGCTGACGCCGCGCTCGACCGGAATGTTCGGCCCGGCCTGGGGGATCGTGATGCCGGCGGTGTTGCTCGGGGCATCGGCCGCGGGGCTCGTCGTTGCAGGGATCCTGTCGGGACCGGACGAGCGGGGACGCTTCCGCAACCTCCCATACGTATCGGCCGGCGGCGCGGAACTTGACCAAAACATGGTCGTGACCCAAGTCCAGCTGGGGGCCGGATCGATTGGGCCGTTCCCGGGGTGGTACTACGGAATCCCGGTGCTGGCGCTACTGATGTTGGGATCCGGGCTGGGTCTGTGGGCACTGAGCTCCAATGCCCGTCGACCGCGGATGCGCGGGATGCGGCTTCGTGCCTTCGACGATGCGGTGCGGACCAATGTCGGCTACGTGGTCAGCACGGGCTTTAGCGCGATGCTCTGCTTCCAGGTAGCGCCCTTGCTGCTGTTCGCGGCCTCGGCCCTGCACGGTTCCGGAATGAACGCGCCCTACGTCGTGGGCCAGGTCTTCGATGGGGGCGGTGTGCCCGGCATGACTGCGGATCCATTGCTGACAGCGCTGGCGCTGGCCATGGCCGTGGTCGCGTTGTTGCTACTGATTGTCGGCGCCGTTCTGCTGGTGCGATTGCTGGGGTGGGTGGGGGCAACTGTGCGCCCGCTGCAGTTCCCTGCGACGGCCCGGGCCATTGCATGATCACCCTGGACGCATCGCATCCCAGCGGACCTGCCGAACAAATCCGTGCGCAAATAACGGCTCTGATCCAGTCGGGGGAGCTGGAGGCGGACGACCGGTTGCCGTCGGTGCGCCAGTTGGCCGGCGACTTGCGGATTGCCGCCGGAACCGTTGCCAAGGCCTACAAGGAACTGGAGGCCGCAGGACTGGTGCGCACGGGACGCGCAAACGGTACTCGCGTGAATCCCGGCCAGCTGCTCGACGCCCCGGCCTTGCGGGAAGTTCGACGTCTTGTGGCAGCCGCGCGCAATGCGGGCATGAGTTTGGATGATGTGCAGGGGATCGTGGCGGTTACCTGGAACGCATGATTCCGGACGCCCGCCCTGGGGGCGGACGGTTGCTAGGCGGTCTCCACGCGGATGGTCTCGCCGTGGACGGTCACAGTGTCGCCATTGCGGATCTGGGCCCCGCGGCGCGTCTCGATTTCGCCGTTGACCTGCACCAGGCCATCCTCGATCAGCTGCTTGGCGTGGAATCCGTCGTCGGCCAACGATGCCAGTTTCAGCAGTTGACCCAGTCGAATCGACTCGTCGCGGATTTGGATGGGGAATGTTTCGGAATTTGCCATGTATCCATCATGGCGCATCGGCCGACCGCATATGCACGAGCGGAGGGCGTGAGGCAGGTTTTGTGGTGTTGGCGACATAATGCCCATGCCTTGGGGGCTTCGCAGTAGGTTGCACTAGTAGGAAACCCGTCCCCAAGGAGATCAGTGGCACGCCCCGAACCGCAAGCACATGCAGTCCCCTTGGCGCTGGCCGCCTCGGCCGGGATGCTGATGCCCCTGCAGGCCTTGATCACCTCCGAGGGCGCGGGGTTCCTCGGTGGGTACCTTTCGGCGGCGTTTCTCAGCGCGCTCACGTCCCTGGCCTGCCTCCTGGTGGCGAGCGTGGCGATTCCCGGGGCCCGTGCAGGGTGGAGGCAATTCGGCTCCGTGTGGCGCGACCGCACGATCCCGAGGTGGTTCCTGTTGGCCGGACTGGTCGGCTCGTATTACATGGTTGCCCAGGCCATGAGCGTGGGCAGCATCGGTTTGGCACTCTTCGCCGTCGCGGTTGTCGGTGCCAGGACCCTGTCGAGCATCGTCATCGACATGATTGGGTTCAGCCCGGCCGGGAAGCAGCCGGTCACCCGCATCCGACTCCTCGGCGCGGGGCTATTGGTCATTGGCGCGGTGATTGCCGCCTGGGGTACGGGAGCGCAGGCGGCCGAAGCGCCCCGGGCCCTTATTGCCCTGGCCGTCGCTGCCGGGGCAGGACTTTTGGTCAGCTTCCAGCAATCCATGAATGGCCGTGCCGGGAAGGCCTATGGCTCCACCACCACGGCAACGGCCATCAACTACGTGGCCGCCGCTGCCGGGTTGCTGCTGGCCATGGCACTTGCGGCCGTGCTGCGGATTGAATCATTCGGGTTCTCCCACGCGCCTCTGTGGTGGATGTACTTTGCCGGGCCGCTGGGCATCCTCTTCGTTGTCACGGGTGTCACCCTGGTTCCCCGGCTGGGGGCACTGCTTTTGGGCATGGGGCTGGTGACGGGGCAATTGGTCGGCTCCCTCGTCATGGACCTGGTCATTTCGCCCGAATTGGTGGGTGCAAACGAAATCGTCGGAACGCTGGTCACGCTGGTGGCGGTCCTGGTGGCCTCGTGGCAACCCAACGGGCAACCACGCTGGAAGACACGGAAGGCATCATGATTTCATCGCCGGCTCCCGCCCTGCGCAAGAAACGCTCCCTGGCGCCCCTCTATGTGGCGACCGCCGTGGTGGCCGGGTTGGCGATGCCAATCCAGAGCCGGATCAACGGCGCCCTGGGGCTCCGGCTGGGGGATCCGGTGGCCGCCTCGCTGGTCAGCTTCACCTCCGGACTGATCGTGCTGGCCATCGCCTCACTGCTATTGCCCGGTGCGCGCGCCGGGGCCATGGCGATCCCGCGCGCCCTGCGCGAGAGGCGTTTCCCCCTCTGGTACCTGGCAGCCGGCTGCGTCGGCGCTTTCGTGGTGATCTCCCAGACGCTGACGGTGCCACTGCTGGGCGTCGCGCTGTTCACCGTCTCCATCGTCACGGGCCAGACACTGGGTTCCCTGTTGGTTGACGGCATCGGCTTCGGGCCCGGCGGGCGGCGGCGCATCAGCACGCTCCGCGCGCTCGGTGCCGGATTGACCATTGCCGGCGTCATCTGGGCCGTGAGCCCCAGGATGGGGTCGGCCGCATCCATCGCCGTCCTGCTGCTGCCGATGGCCATCCCGCTGGTGGTGGGCTTCCTCATGGGATTCCAATCCGCGGCCAACGGCGTCCAGGCGCAGGCCTACGGGACGCCGGTGGCGGCAACGCTGGTGAACTTCTTCGTCGGCGGGCTCATGCTCGCGCTCCTGCTGCTGGTGCGCCTGCCGCTGGTCGGGCTCCCGGAGTCCCTGCCCGCCCAGTGGTGGTACTACCTGGGCGGCCCACTGGGATGCGTGTTCATCGGGCTTTCGGCGTTCCTAGTCAAGCACCTGGGCGTGCTGCTGACCGGATTGGGCATGATCTGCGGCCAACTCGTTGGGTCGCTGCTCATCGACGTGGTCGTCCCCGCCCCCGGAGCCGTCGTCAACGGTGCGACGATCGCCGGGACGCTGTTGACGCTTGCGGCCGTCGCGCTGGCCTCGATCCCCTTTGGCAGGATGCGCCGGACGCGGAAATAGCCGCAGCCGCCGTCCCCGGACGGTGGGGGACCGGACAAGGATGCCCGGAGATTTGGGGCATCGGCCCCATGTACCTGCGGGCCCGACTGGCCTAGGATCGCGCCAACAGGGAAAAGAGAACGGGCATGGAAGCGCGGCCGAATCCCTGTCGATGGGAACCGGGAGGCGCCACGCCATGAGTATTCTCCACACCGCCGGCGAGGGCGAGGCGCAGGGCGCCGTCGCCGCCGCGTATGCCGCCGACCGGGCGGCCCTGGGGTACGTCCCCAGCCACACCAAGGTGCTGGCCATCAATCCCGAGGCCTTCGAGGCATGGAAGGCCCTGCAGGGGTCGATCGCCGGCTCGCTGGGCATGCGCAGATACGAACTGGTGACCCTGGCCGCGGCGCTCGGGATCGGGTCCCGGCACTGCCGGCTGGCCCACGGAAACAAGTCCCTGAAGTACTTCGATGAGCAGGAACTGCTGCGCATCGCCAGGGACTACCACACCGCCGGCCTAGAGGAGGCCGAGGTCGCCATGATGGACTTCGCCGTGAGGCTGAGTACCGATTCGGCCGCCATGGAGGAGACCGACAGCCGGCGACTGCGCGATCTCGACTTCTCCGACCGGGAAATCGTCGACATCGCACTGGCGGCGGCGGCCCGGAACTACCTCAGCCGGATCCTGCAGGCCCTGGACGTGGACGTCGACGTGCCGCCGAAGCTCGGCGAGGAGATGCGCGGCGCCCTTCTGGACCCGCTCGATGCCCTTCCGGCGGTCGCCGACTGATCCGTGCCCGCCGGAGGGACCTTGACGCCGGGGATCCGCTGCCGGGGATTCGCTGGGTGCCCCCGCGCCCAAGGGGTCCCGGACCTCACCCGGGGCGGGAGCCAGGGGGTGGTCCGCCTCACGGCCACGGGCCACCGGGACGCTCGAACTTCACAACCCAAACACGTTAGGCTGGGCGAGTATGTTTTCGCCCAACGGACCGCAACCAGCGGCCTCGTGAACCATTGGAGTTGTTATGGCGCCTCAGTCCAAGCTCGATCAAGTCATCTCCCTCGCCAAGCGGCGCGGCTTCGTCTTTCAGGCCGGTGAAATCTACGGCGGATCCCGCTCCGCATGGGACTACGGACCCCTGGGCACCGAATTGAAGGAAAACATCAAGCGCGAATGGTGGCAGACCTTCGTGCGCGGGCGCGAGGACATGGTGGGACTCGACTCCTCCATCATCCTGCCCAAGGCCGTCTGGGAGGCCTCGGGCCACGTCGCCACGTTCACCGACCCGCTGGTCGAGTGCACCTCCTGCCACAAGCGCCACCGCCAGGACCACCTCCTCGAGGCCTTCGAGGCCAAGAAGAAGCGCAAGCCGGTCGACGGCATGAGCGAAATCGCCTGCCCCGACTGCGGCACCAAGGGCCAGTTCACCGAGCCGCAGATGTTCTCCGGGCTGATGAAGACGTTCCTGGGCCCGGTCGACACCGCCGCCGGCATGGCCTACATGCGCCCGGAAACCGCCCAGGGCATCTTCGTTAACTTCAACAACGTGCTCACCGCTTCGCGCAAGAAGCCCCCGTTCGGCATCGGCCAGATCGGCAAGGCGTTCCGCAACGAAATCACGCCGGGCAACTTCATCTTCCGCACCCGCGAGTTCGAGCAGATGGAAATCGAGTTCTTCACCGCGCCCGAGGACGCCCCGGCGTTCTTCGACAAATGGGTCGAGGACTGCTGGGCCTGGTTCCTGGACCTGGGCATCAACGAGGAGAACCTGCGCCGCTTCGACGTCCCGGAGGACGAGCGCGCCCACTACTCGGCCGGCACCATCGACTTCGAGTACCGCTTCGGCTTCCAGGGCTCGGAGTGGGGCGAGCTCATGGGCGTCGCCAACCGCACCGACTACGACCTGACGTCTCACTCCAAGGGCTCGGGCACCGAGTTGAGCTACTTCAACCAGGCCACCGGCGAACGCTACACCCCGTACGTGATCGAGCCGTCCTTCGGCCTGACCCGTTCGATGATGGCCTTCCTGGTCGACGCCTACGTCGAGGACGAGGCCCCGAACGCCAAGGGCGGGGTGGACAAGCGCACCGTGCTCAAGCTCGACCCGCGCCTGGCCCCGGTCAAGGCCGCGGTGCTTCCGCTCTCGCGCAACGAGGACCTGTCCCCGAAGGCCAAGGCGCTGGCCGCCGAGCTGCGCAAGACCTGGAACATCGACTTCGACGACGCGGGTGCCATTGGCCGCCGCTACCGCCGCCAGGACGAGATCGGCACCCCGTTCTGCATCACCGTGGACTTCGACACCCTCGAGGACCAGGCAGTGACCATTCGCGACCGCGACACCATGACCCAGGAACGCGTGGCACTGGACAAGGTGCGCACCTACCTGTCCGAGCGCCTCAACGGAGCCTAGGAACATGTCGACACTCGAATTCCGGCCCTGGCGGGACGGGGACGACCTGGCGCTGCTGGAGATCTTCGGCGACCCCGCGTCCCCGCACGCCCACCAGGACCGCACGATGTTCCGGAACGATTCCAACGCGCCGTTCAGCCGCGCGCTGGTGGCCACCGACCAGGGCATTGCCGTGGCGGCGGGCGTGGTGTTCGCCTCGACGTTGCACCCCACGCGGCTGTGGCTCTACGTCGAGGTGGCGCGCGAACACCGGCGCACCGGGGTCGGCACCGAACTGGTGGCGCGGCTGCGCGCCCTGGTGCCGGCCGGCCAGCCCTCCGAGCTCAAGGCCCGCTACACCGTGACTCCCGGAACCGATGCCGCGGCCGCGGCGGGGTTCTGCGCGTCGCTGGGCATGGCGGAAATCCAGGTTGCCCGCGACGTCGTGGTGGAGCCCGGCGGCCTGCAGATGCCGGTTTTCCATGACGACGGGCTGACCCTGGACGACATCGCCACCGGCAGCGTGGAGCTGACCAAGTTGGTCGTGGAGTTCTACAACTCGACCCATGAGTGGGACCCGGCAAACATGACCCTCGGCAGCGCGCAGAAGATGCTGCTCGACGACGCCACCGGCGCGCAGGGCGTGATCGTGCTGCGCGACAGGCCCAAGGCGCAGGGCGGGAAGATCCTGACCTTTGCCATCAGCTACACCCCGGCGCGCGCCGATGCGCCGGCGGACGTGCTGCTGGGCTGGAACCCGGAACTCAGCCAGGACGAGTCGGCGGAGCCCATCCGCGGGATGTTGGCCATGCTGGCGCACCAGCACCCGGTGAAGCTGGAGGTTGACGGCTCCATGCCCGTGCTCTCCTCGCTCATCGACATCCTGGTTGCCGCCGGCCAGGCCACCGTCATCGCGACCACGCACATCGTGGCCACCGCGTAGCCGCACCGCAACAACGCCGATGGCGCCGGATGCCCCCGTAAAACGGGGGCATCCGGCGCCATTGTCGTTTGGCAGGCGGGTGCCTACGAGCAGGTGAACTTCGCGTCGGCCCAGTCGGCGTGGTCGTTCCCGTTGCCGTCACCGGCAACGTCGGCCACCAGGTCCACGTACTGCGCCCCGGTGATGTCGGCGCTCAGCGCGTGGGTCGCGCTGCTGGCGCGCATCACCGGGGAGGCGGCGACTGACTTGCCGTCGGCCAGCACGGTGAAGCCGACCGAGCCCAGGGTCTTCTGCGCGTCGTCGATGCCGACGTCGGCGGTGAAGGATGAGCACTTTCCGCCCGTGAAGTAGCGCACGGTGCTCGGTGCGTGGGCACCCAGGCCCTTGGCGTAGACCACGCCGTTGAGCGTCAGGGCAGGACCGTCGCCCTGCCCGTTTTCGCCGTTGGCCCTGTCCCGCTCCACCGGGCCCCAGCCGTTCTCGGCGCTGACCCACTGGTGGTCGCTGGCGTAGACGGTGCCCGCGGGAGGTGCCGGCAGCGTGTACACGGACACGTCGTCGGACACGGTGCGCGCCCCCACCGGGTCGGCGGTGGTGGTGTAGGTCGCCCGCGTGCCGACGGTGTAGTCGCCGTCGGCGGATGCCGGGGGAACCACCTTCCAGGTGGTCTTCAGTGTCGCACCCGGTGCCAGCGTGTGCGCGGAGGCCGCGTCCCGGGCGGTGGCGGTCCAGCCCTCGGGGAGTTCGAGTCCCACCTCCAGGTCCTTGATGTCCGCCGGTTCGTCGCTGGTGAACGTCGTGGTGAACGTGTTCTCCTGGTCCTGCTTGATCACGTCTCCCTGAAGCGCGACGTCGACCTGCGCGCAGGCGGGGATGCCTGCCGCCTCGCCGAGGTCCTCGATGAGCAGGTTGTCCAGCGAGAAGTCGGCCTCCGAGTTGCCGCCGACCCGTTCCAGGCCCACCCAGGTGTCGCCGCAACCGCCGGCGACGATGGTGTCCTGGAAGCGGGCGGTCTCCAGTTGGCTGGGCAGGGCGGTGGTCTGGGTCTTGACCGTGCCGCTGGCCGCGGCATAGCCGCCGACCCAGTTGTATTCGCCCGCCAGCGCGTTCTGGTAGTCGAAGCTGACCCGGTACTCGTGGCCTGGCTTCAGCGGGAGCGTGTAGTTGCTGGTCCGGTACACCAGGCCCGGGCCCCCGCCCGGCGCCTTGTTCTCGGCATGGGACTTCAGCGACCAGCTGCCGTCGATGACGTCGTCGGTCTTCTTCCCGTTCCAGCCGGACTGCGTGTAGGGGGCGTTGAGTTCGGCCAGGTGGGTGCGGGGGTCGGTGGACCCGCCGGCGTTGCCCTTCACGAACGGCCCCCAGCCCTGGTCGATGTCCTCGAAGTCCTCCGAGATCACCCCGGCGGTGGGGACCTTGGAGGTTGAAACGACCCGCACGTCGTCGATGCGCACCTTGGCTGCACCCTGCCCGGCGGAGATCCGCAGCGTGGGGTTGCCCGTTGCCTTCACGTCCACGAGCACGCGCAGCCGCTGGAAGTTGGTGCCGTGCTTTTCATCCGCGGCGACGTAGTTGGTGGCCCGGGAGCTGGAGATGGTGTTGGATGCCGATTGCATGCCCTCGCCCGTGACGGAGAGGGTCGTCTCGCGCGTTTGTCCCTGCTCCACCTCGACCCAGGCGCTGACCGAGTAGGTTCCCGGTTTCAGCTCGCCCAGCCGCTGGGTGATCGCCGCGGGGCCCTCGCCCAGGACGGCGTAGCGGTGGCCCTTGGCGTTGCGTTCGGTGGCGGCGGCGCCGGAGGGGTTCCAGGCCGTGAGGGTGGCGGCGTTGAAGCCGGGGTCGGCGACGGGTGTGCCCTGGCCGAAGCCCGGGGCCTGGGGCAGGACCGGCCGGTCGTCGCCGACCAGCACGTAGGGTTGCCCGGCCTTGGCGGTCAGGGTGAGCTTGCCCCGGCGCGCCGTCGGCTCGCCCGCCAGTTCGCGCCCGGTGTCGGTGAGCCGGTACAGCTTGTAGTCGCCGTTCTGGCGGAAGCGTTCGGGCAGCGTCCAGGTGCTGGTGCCGCCATTGGCGCTGTAGTGGTAGAACTTGGAAGGTTCACTCGTGCCGGCCTCGTAGGTGCCGTCGGCGGCCCAGGGCAGCAGGTAGGTGTCCCCGCGCAGGACCTCGGTTCCCGAGTCGGTGATGACCCTTTCGGCCGCCGAGGTGCCGGTGACGGTCACGCCGCCGGTGAGGTCGATCCGGTCCTTTTCCCACTTCATGATCTCCTGCTGCTGCAGGTACTTGGCCGGAAGGTTCTTCTTCCAGATGTTTTGGTAGAAGGCGTTGTAGTCGGTCTGCCCCGTCCAGCCTTCCCATTCGACGATGTTCGCGTTGCCCAGCAGCGGGTGCGGGTTCCAGGTGTCCTTCTGCGAATTGAGTGCAAAGCGGATGATCTCCGAGTTGACGCCCTTGTTGTTGGATCCGCCGTAGTTCTCGTCCGTGGCCCAGTGCGACCAGGTGTTGTGCCTGTCCAGCGAATAGGCCCACTCGGAGCTGACGCGGAAGCCGTTCTTGACCAGTTCCTTCTGCAGGCGATCGGCCAGCCAGCCGTACTGGTAGTAGACGTCGACGTAGACCATGTCCAGGTTCTCGTCGGTCTGCTCGCGGAACTTCTTGATGCGCTCGGCCAGGTTTCCGGTGAGGATATCCTTGCGCTGGTTGATGTAGTACGACTGGTCCAGCCAGCTCCAGCCCTTGGCCTTCGGGTCCACGAGGTCCTCGGAGAAGAACTTCGATTCGGGGTAGGCCTCGGTCTGGTTGATGTGCACGCCGTAGGAGGCGTTCCACTTCTTGCTGGCCTTCAGGAGCTGGTTTAGGTCCTTCAGGCCTCCGGCGCGGGTGTTGTAGTTGTCGGCGAAGTCGGTGTTGGCCGAGTCGTGGCCCTCGCTGCCGAACCCCTTGAGGATGGCAGACTGGCCCAGCCCGTCGGTGGCAAGCGCGATGCGCTTGGTGTCATCGAGCGTGCGCAGGAACGGGTGCGTGGCCTGGGAGGCGAAATTGAATGGGATCCGCTGCACCACCTTGTCCTTGACGTCGCCGCCCTTGTGGGGGAGCACCGCGATGTCGCGCAACGCGATGGCCGCGTCCTGCCAGTTGACGGTGTGATCGCCGTTGGCGTCGGCGGTGATCTTCACCTTGGACCACGGCAACTCCTCGGTCTCGTTCGATTCGTTGGCGCGGTAGAGCCAGTCGCCGCTGGAGATGCCCACGCGCACATGCTCGCCGTCCTTGACGGCCTGGCGTTCGAAGCGGCCCTGGCTGCGGTAGCCGGGGCCCGCCGAGGTGTCGTGCAGCGAGTTCGACTCGAGCGCGGCGGCGAGATCGCCGGAGTTGGCCAGCGCGAATGCCGACCCGCGTGGTTCGGCGTCGACGGGCGTGGAGTCCGTGACGTTCGTGAAGGTGTCACCGGACTTCGCGCGGTCCACGGAGATGTTGGCGGTGGCGACCTGGGCGCCGGTGACGGCCGAGGACACGCTGACCAGGTTGTTCCCGGGGATGCCCAGCGTGCGGACCTTGGTGTCGGTGCCGTCCTTGATGCCGGTGACGCGGAAGGTCATGACGGAGTCCTCGACGCTGATCCGCGCGTCGATGGCGGCACCGGGAATGCCGGGAACGGTGAGACGGTAGTCCATCGCCGAGCCGTCCACCGGCTCCGAGGTCACCACGACCTTGTGGGTCTCGCCGTTGACCTTGATTGCATCGATCGCCTTGGTGCTTGCCTCAAGGGATGCCGAGGTCGAGGCATCGGTGTACCTGAGCACCTGGGGGAAGTCGCGGGAAACCGTGACCTTGAGTTCCGCTGAGGAAATGGTGCCCGTTGCCCCGTCGGGTGCTTCGGGCATGGCGCTCGCGCCGGCCATCCCGAGGGGGACCAGCGCGGACGCCGTGAGGGCTCCGATCGCCGTGAGGCTGATGGCTCTTCGAGTCTTGCGTGGTGAACTTCGCATCGTGCTCCTTGTTAGTTGCGAGCGGTCCAGGCTCACACGACGTCCCCACCCAGCGCGGTGCCAAACCGTACAGATATGTTATGGATAACAACCATAGTGTGACACGGCCCACTCTCGTTGGTAAAGGTATTTCTCGAAGTTCTTGCTTCCGCGCTGGGCTGGGAAAGGCGCCAAATTGTGATCCATAGCAAGCGGTGGCGACGAGGGGCAGCCAGGGGGCGTTGCCGGGGCCGGGGGCCTTGCGAGCAGGGTCATGCGCGTGGCCTCCCGCGGGTGTATTGTGTCTGCGCCTCCGCCTCGCACTGCCTCCCGACCTCCTTGACGCGTGCCACGTGCCACTTCTACGGTCGATGTACACGCCGTGGGCATGATGGCCCGCTGCGTTCGTCGCGGGAGCCGATGGCAGAGGAGGAATCGTCGCATGGGCCTTCTAACGTTCATCATCAACGTCACCCTGGATGGTTGCGTCGACCACGAGGAGGGTATCGCCGACGACGAGACGCACGCCCACTACACTCGCCTGCTGGACGAGAGCGGCGCAATGCTCTGGGGCCGCACCACCTACGAGATGATGGAGAGCTACTGGCCGGCGGTCGCCCGCGGCGACGTCGGTGCGCCGCCGGCGATGCGGGAGTGGGCGCTCATGCTGGAGGCCAAGCCGAAGTATGTCGTGTCCTCGACGCGAAGCGACTTCCCGTGGGCCAACAGCCACCACGTCGCCGGCGATCTGCGCACGTCGGTGCGGGAGCTCAAGGATCGGACCCCCGGGGGAGTGCTCGTCGGAAGCGGCAAACTCGCGACGGGGCTGGATCGACTGGATCTGATCGACGAGTACAAGTTCCTCGTCCATCCCATGATCGCCGGCCACGGCCCGACCTTGTACCAGGGCGGGCTGCCCGGCACACGACGCCTCGAGCTGATCTCGGCGGAGCCGCTGGGCAACGGCGCAATCGCCGTGCACTATCGACGGGCGGAGTGAGTTTCGCCGCGCGACGGCGGCGCACGCGACCGCGGCCACCGGCAGGAAGGCGAGGCACATCGCGCCGGCCGCCGACCAGAGCTGACGGGTCTCCAGCTTCGCCCCCGAGGAGACGATCCTCTTGGCCGCCCTTCAAGTCCAGCCGCCCACGATGTTGCACGGCTGCGCCTGGTGCCATTCCCGGTGTGATGCACAAGTTGGCCCCCGGCCGCCACGGATTTGGATCTATTTGAGAGAATGGGTTAGTGACTGCAATTTCCGACGTAACCCAGACCGGCGCGCCCTCGACGGCGAAACTTGAGCTGCCCCCGCTCCAGCTGGGCAAGCACACCATTGACACCCCGGTGATCCTTGCCCCCATGGCAGGCATCACCAACAAGGCCTTCCGCCGGCTCTGCCGCGAATACGGCGGCGGGGTGTACGTCACCGAGATGGTCACCTCCCGGGCCCTGGTGGAGCGCAACGCCGAGTCCATGCGCATCATCTCCCACGATCCGGATGAGGAACTGCGCTCGGTGCAGCTCTACGGCGTGGACCCCAAGACCGTTGGTGCCGCCGTGCGCCTGATCGTCGAGGAAGACCGCGCGGACCACATCGACCTGAACTTCGGCTGCCCGGTGCCCAAGGTCACCCGCAAGGGCGGGGGAGCGGCGCTGCCCTGGAAGACCGACCTCTTCACCTCCATCATCAAGGCGGCCACCACCGAGGCCGCCCGCGGGGACGTGCCCTTGACCATCAAGATGCGCAAGGGTATCAACGAGGACCACCTCACCTACATCGAATCGGGCAAGATCGCCCGCGACCACGGCGTTGCGGCCGTCGCCCTGCACGGGCGCACCGCCAGCCAGTACTACTCCGGCAAGGCCGACTGGGACGCGATTGCCAAGCTGCGCGAGTCCCTGCCGGACATGCCGGTGCTGGGCAACGGAGATATCTGGAGCGCCGAGGACGCCGTGGCGATGGTCAAGCAGACCGGCGTCGACGGCATCGTCGTGGGCCGCGGCTGCATGGGCCGCCCTTGGCTCTTCGGGGACCTGCAGGCTGCCTTCGAGGGCACCGACACGCGCTACACCCCCGGACTGGCCAAGGTCGCCGAGACCGTCTACCGCCACGCGGAACTGCTGACCGAATACTTCGAGGACGAGTTCAAGGGCCTGCGCGACATCCGCAAGCACATGGCCTGGTACTTCAAGGGCTACCCGGTCGGCGGGGACATCCGCTCCGCCCTGGCCCAGGTGCCCACCCTCGAGGTGCTGCGCGAGCTGCTGTCCCAGCTGGATCACTCCATGCCGTACCCGGGCAAGGACGCCGAGGGCCAGCGCGGACGCGCCGGCTCCCCGAAGAAGACGCACCTGCCCGACGGCTGGCTTGCCACGCGCGAGATGGACGAAAAGCACAAGGCCATGATTTCCGCGGCCGAACTAGACGTTTCCGGCGGCTAAGGAGCCCAATGTTGCAGATTCCCGGATACACCGAGGCGGACCAGGATCGCTGGGTACCCGAACCGCCCAAGAAGGCGTACCGGACCGCGTTCGAGCGCGACCGCGCCCGGGTGCTCCATTCCTCGGCGCTGCGCCGGCTGGGGGCCAAGACCCAGGTCGTGGCCCCGTCCTCCGACGACTTCGTGCGCACCAGGCTCACCCATTCCCTGGAGGTGGCCCAGGTGGGCCGCGAGCTCGGCGCCACCCTGGGTTGCGACCCGGACGTGGTTGACACCGCCTGCCTGGCCCACGACCTGGGCCACCCGCCGTTCGGGCACAACGGGGAGAACACGCTCAACGAACTGGCCGGCGACATCGGCGGCTTCGAGGGCAACGCGCAGACCCTGCGCCTGCTCACCCGCATCGAGACCAAGACCTTCCGGCACACCGGTGCCTCCGCCGGGCTGAACCTCACCCGCGCCTCGCTGGATGCCGCCTGCAAGTACCCGTGGCTGCGGGCCGACGCCCCGGAAAAGAACGGCAAGAAGACCAAGAAGTTCGGCGTCTACGTCGATGACGCCCCGGTCTTTGACTGGCTGCGCTCCGGCTCCGGCGCCCGGCCGCGGCAGACCTGCATCGAGGCCCAGGTCATGGACCTGGCCGACGACATCTCCTACTCGGTGCACGACGTGGAGGACGCGATCAACGCCGGGCGCTTCCAGCTGCGCTGGATCAAGGACCGTGCCGAGCGCGCCAGGGCCATCACCTTCACCCGGCAGTGGTATTTGCCACACGTGGAGGACGACGTCATCGATGCCGCCTTCTCCCGCCTCGAGGCCACCAACGAATGGGTGCCGCACGCCGACGGCTCGCGCCGCTCCATGGCGGCGCTGAAGGACATGACCAGCCAGTTCATCGGGCGCTTCTGCCAATCCGCCATCGACGCGACCCGCGAGCAGTTCGGGCCCGGGGAACTGACCCGCTTCAACGCGGCGCTCATCGTCCCCGAGTCCACCGAGCACGAGATCGCCGCGATGAAGGGCCTGGCCACCGCCTACGTGATGACCAGCGACGAGCGCAAGCCCATCTACGCGCGGCAAAACGAGATCCTGGGCGAGCTGGTGACCCTGCTGGCCGAGACCGGGGACAAGTACCTCGAGCCGCTCTTCGCCGCGGACTGGCGCGACGCCGCCGACGACGCGGGGCGGCTGCGCACCGTCATCGACCAGGTGGCCTCGCTCACCGACGCCTCGGCCATCGAATGGCACGCCACCCTGGTGCTGGGCAAGAGCTTCAACGAACGCCTCTTCTAGCTCCGCCGCCCGATCCACACCCCGCAGCGAAACGGCGCATGCGCTCCCGTTTCGTCACTAGACTGGGTGGTATGGCAGGCCTGATTAAGCGTGAAGATATCGACGAAGTCCGCAACCGCACGGACATCAAGGAAGTCATCGACGGGTATGTGACGCTGAAATCCGCCGGTGTCGGCTCGTGGAAGGGCCTGTGCCCCTTCCACGACGAGCGTTCCCCGTCCTTCCACGTGCGCCCGCAGGTCGGCTCCTTCCACTGCTTTGGCTGCGGCGAGTCCGGCGACGTGATCGCCTTCATGCAGAAGATGGACCACGGCACCTTCTCCGAGACCGTCGAACAGCTGGCCGCCCGCGTCGGCGTCGAGCTTCACTACGAAGACGGCGGCACCGGCCCGCGCCGCGAGGACACCGGCCGCCGCCAGCGCCTGCTCGACGCGCACAAGATCTCCGAGGAGTTCTTCCGCGAGCAGCTCACCACCCACGGTGCCGAAACCGCCCGGAAGTTCCTCTCCGAGCGCGACTTCGATGCGGAGGCCGCCGCGCACTTCGGCGTCGGCTACGCACCCCAGGGCTGGGACGCCCTGCTCAAGCACTTGCGTGGCCGCGGCTTCCACGACGAGGAACTCAAGCTCACCGGCATCTTTTCCGAGGGCAACCGCGGGATCTACGACAGGTTCCGCGGCCGGTTGATCTGGCCCATCCGCGACCTCACCGGTGCCACCATCGGGTTCGGTGCGCGCAAGCTCTACGAGGACGACCAGGGCCCCAAGTACCTGAACACCCCCGAGACCCAGCTCTACAAGAAGTCCCAGGTCCTTTACGGGGTCGACCTGGCCAAGAAGGAAATCACCAAGACCCGCCAGTTGGTCGTCGTCGAGGGCTACACCGATGTGATGGCCTGCCACCTGTCGGGCATCGGGACCGCGGTGGCAACCTGCGGCACCGCCTTTGGCGCGGACCACATCAAGATTGCCCGCCGGCTGTTGCGCGACGACGGATCCGGCGGCGAGGTGGTCTTCACCTTCGACGGCGACGCCGCCGGCCAGAAGGCCGCCCTGCGGGCCTTTGAGGAAGACCAAAAGTTCATTGCCCAAACCTACGTCGCGGTGGAGCCGAGCGGGGCGGACCCGTGCGACCTGCGCCAGACCCGTGGCCCGGAGGCGGTGCGCGAGCTCATCGACTCCAAGCGCCCGCTCTTCGAGTTTGCCATCAAGGCCGGCCTGAAGAACTTCAACCTCAACACCGTCGAGGGGCGGGTTCAGGCGCTGCGCGTCAGTGCCCCCATCGTGGCGGAGATCCGCGATTCGGCCATTCGCCCGGCCTACGCCCGTGAACTGGCCGGGTGGCTGGGCATGGACATGGAGGACGTCAACCGCGCCGTGGGGGCCTCGGTGCGCCGCAACCGGATGCCCAAGTCGGCGGAACCTGTCCACGGCAACGCCGGCCATGCGGCACCGGAGCAGCCTGCCGCCCCCGTCTACTCCCGTCCCGATCCGCGCGACCCGGTCTCACGAATGGAGCGCGAGGCGCTCGAGGTTGTGCTGCAGCAGCCGGCGCAGCTGACACCCGAACAGTGGCAGGCATTCTACGATGCCCGGTTCATGGCACCTGCCCACGCCGCGGTCCACGATGCCGTCCGCGCCGCCGGGCTGGCCGGCGCCACCCCGTCACAGTGGGTCGAGGCCATCCGCCAGGAAGTCCCCGAACCGCTGCGCTCATTCGTTTCCGAGCTGGCAGTGACTCCGTTGCCGGCCAACAGCAACGAGGCATTGCTGCGCTATTGCAACGACATCATCAATCGCCTTTTCGAGTTGCAAATCACACACCTGAAGGCAGAGAAGATGGGGGAGCTGCAACGCATGGATCCCGCGGGCGATCCGGAGGGCTTCCAGCGCATCAATCGGGAGCTTTTGGAGCTGGAATTGCGCCGCAGGGCGCTGCGCCAGGACTAAGCGCGGCGCGGGTCCGGGACGATTTTTGTTTTCCCGGAACCTTGTGTAGAGTATTTTTCGTTGCATTCCTCCGTAGCTCAATTGGCAGAGCATTCGACTGTTAATCGAAGGGTTACTGGTTCAAGTCCAGTCGGAGGAGCCAAATCAAAGGAATCCGTATTTTCTTCACAGGAAATGCGGATTCTTTTGTATTTAGAAGCTGCCCGGGCAGCCGGGGCCTCTCCCGCCCTCGACATGGCGGCCAGGCATTCATCGCGCTGTCCTACAGGCGAACGGCAAACCCCCTCGAGAACTGCCTGCTTCGCCGAATGTCGGTGACCGGCTCGGCGAGAATGCCGGAAACCGGTTCCCTCCGGCATGGTCGTACAGTCCCGGTGAATCTAGTCTGGTTCCATGGAATGGCTGGCGGCTACCGACTACGGCATGGCCCGGGAAATCCTGCAACGCGGCGTCGCGTTGATATATCTGATCGCCTTCATTTCCACGCTGAACCAGTTCCTCGCCCTCGCCGGCGAGCACGGATTGCTGCCAGTGCCCAGGTTGCTGCGCGGCCGCGGTGCCCGTGGACCGTCGCTGTTCAGCCGGATGGGGTACTCGGACAGGAAACTGTCGACCGTGTGTATCGCCGGGTGCGTCATGTCGGGGGTGCTGGTCCTCGGCCTTCCCCAAATGGGGCCCCCTTGGCTGCCCTTGGCCGGATTCCTGGCGCTGTGGGGCCTGTACATGTCGATCGTCAATGTCGGACAGATCTTCTACGGTTTCGGCTGGGAAATGCTCTTGCTGGAGGCCGGGTTCACCGTGGGCCTGCTCGGTTCCCGGCAGGTCCCGCCGCCGCAAACCATCCTGCTGCTGATTGCCTGGCTGGTGTTCCGGTTGGAATTCGGGGCAGGCATGATCAAGTGGCGTGGCGATCAGGCCTGGCGCAACCTCACGGCCATGTACTACCACCACCAGACCCAGCCAATGCCCGGACCGTTCAGCCGCCTGGCGCACTTGGCCCCGCGATGGTGGCATCGCTGCGAGGCGGCGGGGAACCACGGGGCGCAATTGGTGGTTCCGTTTCTTCTGTTTGCGCCCCAGCCGATCGCCTCCATCGCCGCCGGCATTGTCATTGCCACACAGCTCTGGCTGGTGGCGACCGGCAACTTCGCCTGGTTGAACTGGATCACCATTGTGCTGGCCTTCTGCCGGGTCAGTGATCCGGTGCTGCACCGGATCATTCCCTGGCTACCGCCGGAAGGTGTGCCGCCCGCCGAGGCTCCGGTGTGGTGGACGGTGGTGGTGCTGGCCGGCACGGTGATCCTGGCCGTGGCTTCGATTCCGGCGCTGCGCAACCTGTTCTCCCCACACCAGCGCATGAATGCATCCTTTAACCGGTGGCAATTGGGCAATGCCTATGGTGCGTTCGGCACGGTGACCCGGGAACGGATCGAGGTCGTCATCGAGGGCACCGAGGACGAGGCTCCCGACGAAGCGTCCTGGCGGGAATACGGGTTCAAGGGGAAACCGGGGGACGTGGACCGGCGGCCGCGCCAATTCGCGCCCTACCACCTGCGCCTGGACTGGATGATGTGGTTCCTGCCCTTTGACTCCATCCACCAGCGCTGGTTCCACGCGCTGCTGTCCAGGCTTTTGGAGGCCGACGCCCGGACCCTGGCGTTGTTGCGCCACGATCCGTTCTCCGGAAGGCCGCCGCGCTTCGTGCGCGTGCTGACCTATCGCTACCGTTTCGCGACCGCCGCGGAGCATCGAAGCACCGGCGCCGTTTGGGTGCGCGACCGGCGGCTGCTGGTGATTGGTCCCGTGCTCCGGCAATGAGGCGCCGCCCGTCCCTGCGCGAGACGGTGGGGAGACCGCGCCGGGAGGTCAGTAGGATGGGACGGTGGCTCATATCGACGTATCCGACATCCATTACTTCCTCTCCGACGGAACCCAGCTCCTGGGCGGCGTGACGTTCAAGGTCACCTCGGGATCCAAGACTGCTCTCATCGGCCCCAACGGGGCAGGAAAGACGACGCTCTTCAAGATCATCGCCGGCGACCTCAAATCGGATGAAGGTGCGGTCAGCCGTTCCGGCGGCATGGGCATCATGCGGCAGTTCGTTGGCCAGGTGCGCGACGAATCCACCGTGCGCGACCTGCTGGTCTCCACCGCCTCGGCGGACCTGGCGGCTGCGGCGAAGGCCGTGGACGAGACCGAGCTGCTGATGATGGAGTCCGACGACGAAAAGGTCCAGATGCGCTACGCCCAGGCCATCATCGACTGGGGGGACGCCGGCGGCTACGAACTGGAAACCGCGTGGGACAAGGTCTGCATGGCGGCCCTCGGGGTGCCCTTCGACCGCGCCGCCCACCGCCTTGCCTCGACGCTCTCCGGCGGAGAGCAAAAGCGCCTGGTGCTCGAGGCCCTCTTCGAAGGTCCCGACGAATTGCTGCTGCTCGACGAGCCGGACAACTACCTCGACGTCCCAGGCAAGCGCTGGCTCGAGGCGATGCTCAACGACTCGCCGAAAACCGTCCTGTTCATCAGCCACGACCGAGAATTGCTGAACAACGCAGCGAACCGCATCGTCACCCTCGAGCCCGGCCACTCCGGGGCCACCGCGTGGATCCACGGCGGGGCGTTCGGCTCCTATGTGGAAGCACGGCGCGAACGCAACGAGCGCTTTGAGGAACTGCGCAAGCGCTGGGACGAGGAACACGCCAAGCTCAAGGAGTTGGTGAACATGTACAAGAACAAGGCGGCCTTCCGCTCCGACATGGCCAACAGGTACCACGCCGCGCAAACCCGCCTTGCGAAGTTCCTCGAGGCGGGCCCGCCCCAGGCCATCCCGTTGGAGCAGAACGTCAACATGCGGCTCAAGGGCGGCCGAACGGCCAAGCGCGCGATCGTGGCCGAGAAACTTGAACTCACGGGCCTGATGAAGCCCTTCAGCAACGAGATTTGGTTTGGGGACCGCGTGGCGATCCTAGGATCAAACGGTTCGGGCAAGTCCCACTTCCTGCGGCTGCTGGCGGCCGGGGGAACGGACCCGGAACGCGAACACCTGCCCGTCTCGGAGGTCGAGATCGCCGAGGTCCCGCACAACGGAACCGTGAAGCTCGGTGCGCGCATCCGCCCCGGTTTCTTTGCCCAGACCCACAGCCGACCCGACCTCATGGGCCGGACACTGCTGGATATCCTGCACCGGGGCGACGAACACCGCTCGGGCATGGCCCGGGAGGCAGCCTCCGGGGCGCTCGACGGCTACGGCCTGGCCGGCCAGGCGGAGCAGAAATACGATTCCCTCTCCGGCGGACAGCAGGCACGTTTCCAGATCCTGCTGCTGCAGCTCTCGGGCGCAACGCTGCTGCTGCTCGATGAACCCACCGACAACCTCGACCTGCACTCGGGGGAGGCCCTGGAACGTGCCATCGAATCGTTCGTGGGCACCGTGCTGGCCGTGACCCACGACCGCTGGTTCGCCCGCTCCTTTGACAGGTTCCTGGTGTTCGGCTCCGACGGGAAGGTCTATGAGTCCGCGGAACCGGTCTGGGACGAGGGCCGGGTCCAACGCCAGCGGTAGCGGCGGCCGCCCCCGTGGTTGGGGGCGAAAGGGGCGCATGGGGCGATTCCGATTTGGGTTTCCAATCGGGGCTCTGGTAGTGTTTTACCTGCTTCATTCCTCCGTAGCTCAATTGGCAGAGCATTCGACTGTTAATCGAAGGGTTACTGGTTCAAGTCCAGTCGGAGGAGCGTACATGAGAAACCCCGTTCTCCATTGGAGGGCGGGGTTTTCTTGTCTTCACGCGATCTCATACCCTGGGTGTACCTCTTCAGGTTGAGCCGTTTAGGCACGTCCGGGTGATAGTTTTGGGTGGAGCGGGCCGGGCCTAGGCCGCATGAAATGGAGACACCATGTCTGGATCGGAATCGACTGGAACCCAATACCAGTCAACGCCACGAACCATCAAGGGACAGGTGGGCGGACTAAGCCACCTGATTCCAAACCAATTGGCTGACGAAGCGCGCATTGCCGCCATCGTCCTCAAGTCAAAGGGCATCAGCGTCGGCATTGCGGCAGGCGCCGGAATCGTGGCGCTGGCATTGCTTGGCTTGATGGTGATTGCCTTGGTCGTGGCCCTGATAATGGGCATCGGTACCGTCATCGATCCGTGGCTGGCAGCGCTGCTCGTGGCGGCCGGCTTCCTGGTCCTTGCACTAATCTTTGCGGCATTCGCCTTCTTCAAGATCAAGAAGTCCATGCCGCTGGTGCCGGAGGAAGCGATCCGGGGAATCCGGCACGACCTCGGGGTGGTCAAGGACGGCAGCGCCTTCGATGTTTCGACGCTCGATGAGCCGAAGCCATCGAAGAAGAAGGATGAGAAGGACGCCAAGAAGGACGATGCCCACGAGGCAAAGGCCGAGAAGCCCACGCACAACGAGTTGATCATCCGTACCCGTGAACGTCGCGAGGAGATTGCCCTGCATCGCGATGGCCTGGGACAAAAACTTGAGGCTCCCCTTCATCTGGGAGAAAAGTTCTCGGACGCCGGGCAGGCCGCCGGCGATGCGGTGACCAAGGCCGCCGGCAAGGCCAGGCACCTGGCGGACACCGCTTCGGAAAAATTCTCCGAAGGGGCGGAACGGGCAACCGGAAAGCTTGCCTCGCTCAGCGGTCTCGAAGGCGACAATGCCAAGGAGGCCCTGCGCGAACGGTGGCGGCCGTTGGCCATCATGGCCGGATCGGTGACGATGTTCTTTGTTTTCCTGCGCAAGTTGGTGCGCAAGTAGGCAATGCCCCGGTGCGGTCAGGCTGAAATTCCTGAACCGTTCCACCCCCGGACGCCGTTCCTGCAGCAGTTTCGAAGCAGGACGAGCGACACCTGAGGAAAACAAATGCCCTTGATTAGCCCACCAGCCCCGGACCCCGGAACAGACCATGAAAGAGGAGGGCATGCGCATCTTTGGAGCGGGAACACGCGACAATTTTGAATACCGCGAGCTCACCACATTCTGGACGGTTCCGAACCTGATAACTGTCCTCAGATTCCTGCTGGTACCGCTATTTGTCTGGCAGACGCTGACCATGCACTACGGCTGGGCGACACTCACCTTGGCAATCCTCGGTTCCTCCGACTGGATCGATGGCTTTGCTGCCCGGCGCCTCGACCAGATATCCACCGTTGGCAAATGGCTGGACCCCGTCGCCGACAGGGTGGCCCTGATTGTCATCGCCACGACCTTTGTGGCCACCGGGATCGCCCCTGCTTGGCTGGTGTTCTCCATTGTGATCCCCGATGCCGTATTGATCATCAACGCGTGGGTGCTCTTTCATGGCAACCCCAACCTGCCGGTCAGCAACCTTGGGAAATTCCGTACCGCCCTGCTATTGGTCGGAACCCCGTTGTTGCTCCTGGGGAACACCAACTGGGGCAGGGGAACAATCCTGGGCGACATCGCGACCTGGGCCTTGGCACTGGCCTGCGTTCTCCACGTGATTGCGGCGGTGCAGTATTTCCTACTGGCCCGGCGCAAGGCCAAGGCTCTCAGGTCGGGAACTGAATGGTCTGGCTAGCGGTCACGGCCGCGATCGCCGGGGCGTTCTTTCTGGCATTTGGAACGCAGCGGCAATCGAGCGCGGTGCGTGCCAGCGCCGGCGGACTGGACGTCACAGGATGGGGGCTGCTCCGACTTTTCAGGTCGCCCCGCTGGGTGTTCGGGCTGCTTTTGCTCGCCATGGGGATGAGCCTGAATGTGTATGCCTTGGCAAGCGCACCGTTGACGGTGGTCCAACCCATTGGTGCGATTGCGCTGGTCATCACCACGGTGGTCAATGCCCGCGAGCACCACATCAAGATGAACCGGCCCACGATCCTGGCGATCACTGCCTGCATGGTGGGCAGCGCGGCGTTCGTCTTCCTGGCCATCGAGGTCAGCGCCGAGGAACACCGGATCACCAGTGGCCAGGAACTGGTCACCATATTGATCCTGGCGATCGCCGTGGCCGTATTCGGTGGAGCGGTGGTGCTGTTGCCGCATCGGCTTGGAGCGTTCTTCTACATCCTGGGCGCCGGGGTCCTTTTCGGGTTCGTGGCGGTGTTGGTGCGCACCATATCCGTGTCCCTGCTGGATCCCAACGGCCGATTCCTGGCCAACGTTTCCTGGTATTCCCTTATAGCCGTGGCCGTTGCGGGACTGTTGGGTTCCTACTTCGTGCAGAATGCCTATTCGAAGGGCCCCCCGGACTTGGTCATTGCCGGGCTGACGGTGATCGACCCCATCGTGGGGATCTCCATCGGGATTGTGATCTTGGGTGAATTGGATCCCAATGTCCAACCCGCCATGGCGCTTAGCATGGTGGGCGCCGGATGCATTGCTATCGTTGGGGTAATCGCGCTATCGCGCCATCACCCGGACGTGCTTGAACGCAAGGCCGAGGCCAAGCGGCGCACCAGGGTTGCCGATGGCAAATAGTCGATGACAAACCCCTGTTATTGCCCAACCAAGACAATGAAACGACAACCGTGGCCTCGAAATGCGGTCATGTCAAGGAGTGAACACACCCCGTGACGGGCGAGAAACCATTGAAGATCGTGATTGCGGCGGATACCTATCATCCGGACGTCAACGGGGCAGCAGTTTTTTGCTACCGGTTGGCCACGGCCATGACCGAGCGCGGGCACGAGGTGCATGTCATGGCCACCCGGCCGGACAAGGGACCCACGGTCACCGAGGTCCTGCCCGAGGCCACCGTCCACCGGTTGCGCTCGCATGCGGTGCCGACCCACGAGTACTTCCGCATTTGTTTCCCCTGGGAAGTGAACCCGGAAATCAAGGCGCTGCTCAACGAGATCAAGCCGGACGTCGTCCACGCACAGTGCCACTACATGATCGGCCAGGGCGCGCTGGCCTTCGGCAAGAAGCAGGGCATCCGGACGGTGGCGACCAACCACTTCATGCCGGAGAACCTGGATCCGTTCCTGCCGTTCCCCCAGTGGTTCAAGCGGATCGTGGCCCGCAACTCCTGGCGCGACATGGGCAAGATCATGGGCAAGGCGAACGTCGTCACCACGCCGACCCCGCTGGCGGCCCGGGCCATGACGCAGTATGCGCGTTTGGGCAAGGTCCTCCCGCTGTCCAACGGCATCGAATCCAGCAACTATGAACTCGGGGCCACGGAGACGATCGACCGCAACCCGTACCCCACGATCCTGTTCGTTGGCAGGTTGGCGGTGGAGAAGAACGTCAATGAAATCATTGACGCCCTGTCGCTGATGAAGACCGTGCCCGACGCCCACCTGGAAGTCATTGGCGGCGGCGAACAGCGGGGCCCGCTGGAAAAGCTGGCCCGGGAAAACGGGGTTGCGAGCCGCGTGCACTTCCTTGGCCACGTCGATGACGAGGAACTCCGCAGCGCCTACCTGCGCTGCGACGTGTTTTGCCAGCCCGGCACCGCGGAACTCCAGTCCCTGGTGACATTGGAAGCCCTGTCTGCCTCCAAGCCCGTGGTGCTGGCCAACGCGATGGCGTTGCCGCACCTGGTCGATGACGGGGTCAACGGGCACCTGTTCGAACCGGGGGACCGCGCCGAACTGGCTGCCAAGTTGGACTCGATCCTTGCGCTGGCACCCGAGGAACGAGCCGTCATGGGCAAGGCCGGGCACGCAAAGGTCTCTGTGCACAGCCACAGCAAGACCATGGATACCTTCGAGGCGATCTACCGCGGTGCCGTGGCTGAGGACTTCCTTCCCTAATATCGGTGCTGGCCATGGGTTTTTGGCAGGGAAAGATGAAAAGCCGCGGGGGAATCCATTAGGATGGCTGGGGATGTTTCACCGAATCCCGCCAGTGGCGGGGAATTGATGGTTCATTCCGATGTTGGGGCGGTAGCTCAGTTGGTCAGAGCAGGGGACTCATAATCCCTTGGTCGTGGGTTCAAGCCCCACCCGCCCTACATGTGAAAGGCCTAGCCGAGATCTCCGTCAAGGGATTTTGGCCGGGCCTTTTTCGTTGGCTCATGCTTTGCTGGGTTGGTTTCGCGCAAAGACGCCTGATCCTCCGCGTTCCCGCGTGAAGCCCGACGTGGCTTGCCCAGTGGTCGACGCATCTCCGTTAGGCTCGATTTGCGGCGGCGAGGTGAAACCTTCGGCCATTGGCCCGGGCATGCACCGCACGCCGAACATACTTCTTTACGCACCGAAAGGACGCGCCCGGTAAATGCATTGCGTCATGTTTGTCGACCAGCACCCCGACACCCTGGGGGGAATGCAAACCTCCGTGCGGCTGCAGCGGCGGTTCCTCGAGCTGGCGGGGCACCGGGTGACGATTGTTTCGCCCAGATACCGGGGCAACCATGCAAGTGACCCGGCGGTCATCGAGCTCCCCTCCGTGCCGCTGGGGCCGGGGGAGTATTCCATGACCATCCCCGGCAAGGTCAGCGACAGGTTGCTGGCCGCCGCCATGGCCGCCCGCGGGCCAATCGACGTCGTGCACGTCCAGGCGGACTTCTGGCAGGCCATCATCGGCTACCGCTTCGCCAGGGACAACAACCTTCCGGTCGTCCACACCATGCACAACCGGCTCGATGTGGGAATCGCCGCAACGATGCCGCTGCCGGGCCTGGTCCAGCGCGGGTTCGGCCTCGCGCAGAAGGCTTTCCTGCACACCGGCCTGCCAGTGGCTGCCAACGCATGGACATACCTGCGAAGGTTCACCGACCGTGCCCAACGAGTAACGGCCCCCTCCAGCCATTTCGCCCGGCTGCTGCAGGACGAACACGTCTTTGCACACGTCGATGTCGTCCCCAACGGCATGGACGACGGAATAGCGGCGGGGCTGCTGGCCCGGCCGCCGGCAGAACCCGGCCCCCGACCGAGGCTGGCGTGGGTGGGGCGGTTCAGCGCGGAGAAGCGCCTGCTTCCATTCCTGGACGCGGTTGCCATGTCCAACATCGACGCGGAGATCCATGTCTTTGGCGACGGCGCGGATCGGGCCAAGGCGGAAGCCAAGGCCAAGTCAATGGACAAGCCGACAGTGGTCATCCGCGGCAAGGTTCCCTACGGGAAAATGCTTGACGAGCTGCGTCGGGCCGACGCCTTGGTCCAGACGTCCCAGGGATTCGAGACCCAGGGCATGACCGTCTATGAGGCTGCTGCCCTGGGCACACCGTCACTGCTCAGCGACCGAAGCATCGCCGACGACCTGCCGGAGGGGGTCTATTGGCTCACCGAGGACGACTCAATCGGCGGACTGGCCGACGCCCTGGGCAGGTGCGTCGATGAGCTGCGGTCGGGCCGCGGACCACAGACGTCTTCCTTCGACCCGGCGTCGTTCCTGCAAAGCCGGCAGACCCAACTCATGGTTGAGGTCTATGCGGCGGCGGATCGCGAATTCAGGTCCCAGGGCCAGCCCCAAGGCTAATCCAGCGGCAGAAGGATCGAGGGACGGGTATCGATGATCGTGAGCAACGGATCGATGTACTCCCCGTCCAGCCGCAGGCCCCAGTGCAGGCAGCGAGCATCGCAGTGAGCACCGGTTCCGACCACACCGATCTCATCCTTGGCGGAGACGATGGCACCGACGGCCAGGGTGCTGCGCACCGGCTCGAAGCTGGAAAGCAGCCCCGATCCATGGTTGATGACAATGACGGGACGATCCACGATGGTTCCGGAGAAGGACACGATGCCGTCGGCGGGCGCGCTGACGGCGTCGCCGGGCCCCGCCTCCAGATCGGCGCCCCGGTGGCCGCTAAGCCAACGCTGGGCCGGCGGGTCGAATCCGCCCACCACCCGCGGAATCGGTGGCAGCGGCCAGCTCCACGCGCCCGCCGGGGCGGCGCGTTGGCTGGCCGGGCCGGGGGCTGGCGGAAGCCCGCTGGCCGGGGCCAGCAGCACCACGGTGCCGATCGCGAAGCCTGCCAGGGCTGAAACTGTTTTCATGCCCCCAGCATGCTTCGGCCGGGCCGGCCCGCCGGCCGCTGCCCGCTGCCCTGTGGAGGGCTCAGCGGTGTGATGCACGTCCCCTGTTCCTGTGCGGACGGGTCAAATTTCGGGCCGCCCGCCTGTAGTACACTTGAGCATGCGGTTCCCTGTGCCCTCTTGACGCCTGCGCTGACGGGGGGAAGGCAAGGAACTGACTTCGCGTATGAGTCATCCACACCTGAAAATCCCGCTTTCGTGGCGATTGGTTGTGTGTGCGACTTCCAGGCCCGCGGTCCGAATTACTTCGGGAGGGGCCGGGCAAGGAACGAATTGCCGTTCTGCTCATGCCAGGGGTCGCGTCCAATTCCGGATGCGCACCATCAACCGATAACAATGGCAGTTACCGCGGCCCAGTGATGGGCCGGCCAGCTACTGCCGGAAGGAGTTGCGACATGCCAGTCGTAACCATGCGCCAGCTGCTCGACAGCGGCGTTCACTTTGGACACCAGACCCGTCGTTGGAACCCGAAGATGAAGCGTTTCATCTTCACGGAGCGCAACGGCATCTACATCATTGACTTGCAGCAGTCGCTGTCGTACATCGACCGCGCCTACGAGTTCGTCAAGCAGACCGTTGCCCACGGCGGCACCGTTCTGTTCGTTGGCACCAAGAAGCAGGCTCAGGAAGCAATTTCGGAGCAGGCTACCCGCGTTGGCCAGCCCTTCGTCAACCAGCGCTGGCTCGGTGGCATGCTCACCAACTTCCAGACCGTTTCCAAGCGCATCTCGCGCATGAAGGAACTGGAAGAGATCAACTTCGAGGATGTTGCCGGTTCGGGCCACACCAAGAAGGAGCTGCTGCTGCTCAAGCGCGAGCTGACCAAGCTTCAGACCAACCTTGGCGGTATCCGCAACCTGACGAAGACCCCTTCGGTCCTCTGGGTTGTTGACACCAAGAAGGAGCACTTGGCCATCGACGAGGCACGCAAGCTGGGCATCCCGGTTGTTGCCATCCTCGACACCAACTGCGACCCGGATGAAGTCCAGTACCCGATCCCGGGCAACGACGACGCCATCCGCTCCGTCAACCTGCTCACCCGCGTCGTTGCCGACGCCGTTGCCGCTGGCCTCATCGCCCGCAACAACAAGGCTGCAGGCAACACCGAAGCTCCGGCCGAGCCGTTGGCCGAGTGGGAGCGCGAACTGCTCGAGGCCGGCAAGGCCGAGGCACCTGCCGCCGAAGCTGCTGCTGAAGCCGCTCCGGCTGCTGAAGAAGCACCTGCCGCTGAGGCTGCCCCGGCAGCCGAGGAAGCACCGGCCGCTTCGGCCGAGTAGTCACAAACCAAGGTCCCGGGCTGCCGGCGCTCCTCCCTTTGCGGGGGAGCGCCGGCAGCCCGGGACAAACCGCGGGACGGGCCACTATCGGCCCGTCCTTCGGCGAAAAAGCTCAAAACCACTTATGAATGGGGTTGCACGTGGCAAACTACACCGCTGCTGACATTAAGGCACTGCGCGAGCGCACCGGCGCTGGCATGATGGACGTCAAGAAGGCCCTCGACGAGGCCAACGGCGACGCCGAAAAGGCCATGGAGCTCATCCGCATCAAGGGCCTCAAGGGCGCCACCAAGCGCGAAGGCCGCTCGACCTCGGAAGGCCTCGTTGCCGCCAAGGTCGTCGACGGCACCGTCGGCGTCATGATCGAGCTTTCCTGCGAGACCGACTTCGTCGCCAAGAACGACAAGTTCATCGCACTGGCTGCCCGGGTCCTGGAAGTTGCCGTTTCCTCGGCCGCAGCCGACCTGGAGACCCTGCTGGCAGTCGACGTCGACGGCAAGACCCTTGCCGACGTCGTCACCGAAGAGGGCGCAGTCCTGGGCGAAAAGGTCATCGTCCGTCGCCTGTCCCGCATTGAGGGCGCATCGGTTGATGCCTACCTGCACAAGACCTCCAAGGACTTGCCGGCACAGGTTGGCGTTCTCGTCGCAGTGGACGGCGCCGGCGAAGCCGCTGCCACCGTTGCACACGACGTTGCAGTGCACACCGCTGCAATGGCACCGACCGTGCTTTCCCGCGACGACATCGACGCCGAGATCGTCGAATCCGAGCGCCGCATCGCCCAGGAGACCGCTGTCGCCGAGGGCAAGCCGGAAGCCGCCATGACCAAGATCGTTGAAGGACGCCTGACCGGCTTCTTCAAGGAGCAGGTGCTGGTCGACCAGGCATTCGCCAAGGACGCCAAGAAGACCGTGGGCAAGGTGCTGGAAGAAGCCGGCGTCAACGCCACCGCCTTCGCACGTTTCCGCGTCGGAGCCTAATTAGCTTCAACAGCAGGTAAATTGGTTCTCGGCGCCCCGGCACCGGCAACCATTTGCTTCACACCAAGGTAAAGGGGGTGGCCACTTGAAGGTGGCCGCCCCTTTTTCCTGCCAGCTCCCGGGCCATTGAGGCCCGGGGGCCGGCAACACCCCCAACAGCTACAACGTGGGCCCGCACCGACCCGCACGCAGGAGGAATGACACCCATGGAAGCAACCCCCGAATCGCATGAACACACCCAGGCCCCGCGTCGCCGCAGGGTCTTGCTGAAGCTTTCCGGAGAGGTCTTCGGCGGCGGCAAGCTGGGCGTGGACCCGGTCACCGTGCGCGGCATTGCCGAGCAGATCGCCGCGACCGTGGGCAAGGTCGAGGTCGCCATCGTCGTCGGCGGCGGAAACTTCTTCCGCGGCGCCGAGCTCTCGGCCTCCGGCATGGACCGCTCGCGAGCCGACTACATGGGCATGCTGGGCACCGTCATGAACTGCCTGGCCCTGCAGGACTTCCTGGAGCAGGCCGGCGTCGACACCCGCGTCCAGTCCGCGATCTCCATGGCCCAGGTCGCCGAGACCTACATCCCGCGACGCGCCATCCGCCACATGGAAAAGGACCGCGTCGTCATCTTCGGCGCCGGTGCCGGCCTGCCGTACTTCTCCACCGACACCGTGGCGGCCCAGCGTGCCCTCGAGGTCGACGCCGACGTGGTGCTGATGGCCAAGAGCGGGGTCGACGGCGTCTACACCGCGGACCCGAAGAAGGACCCCACCGCCACCAAGCTCGAGCACCTCACCTACGAGGAGGCGCTCATCAAGGACATCCGCGTCATGGACCAGACCGCTATGACCATGTGCAAGGACAACAAGCTGGAGATGATGGTCTTCGGCATGGAAGGCGACGGAAACGTCACCCGCGCGATCCTTGGCGAAAAGATCGGCACCCGCGTCACCATCTAGGTGCCCCTCGCCATGCGCTTGCGTGGCATAGGATTGTTCACAAGCCCAAAATTACCCGGCCGCCCATGTACTGGGAGCCGATTCAAAGGAGTAGACCGTGATTGAGGAAACACTCGCCGAAGTTGCCGACAAGATGGACCGCACCATCGAATCCGCCAAGGAGGATTTCTCGGCGATTCGCACGGGCCGCGCCCACCCGGGAATGTACGCCAAGGTCATGGTGGACTACTACGGCACCCCGACCCCGCTGCAGCAGCTGGCATCCTTCGCCACCCCGGACGCACGCACCATCATGATCAGCCCGTACGACGTCAGCGCACTGCGCGAGATCGAAAAGGCCCTGGGCGATTCCGAGGTCGGCGCCAACCCGTCCAACGACGGCAAGTCCATCCGCGTGATCATGCCGGTGCTGACCGAGGAACGCCGCAAGGAGTACGTCAAGGTCGTGCGCGTCAAGGGCGAGGACGCCAAGGTCGCGCTGCGCAACCTGCGCCGCAAGGCCAAGGACGCCATTGACAAGCTGGTCAAGGACGGCGAAGTCGGCGAGGACGAAGGCGCACGCGCCGAAAAGGACCTCGACGCACTGACCAAGTCCCACACCGACGGCATCGACGACCTGCTCAAGCGCAAGGAAGCCGAGCTGCTGGAAGTCTAATGTCCAATCCCACCGAGCCGAGCGAAGGATCCGCAGGATCCCTTCCGGAGCCGACGCCGGAACCCGGCGGGCTTGAACCATTGACCCGGCGAGGCCGCAAGGCCAAGCGGACCAAGCCATCGCGGGCAGGGCGCGACCTGCCCGCGGCCATCGTCGTCGGCCTCGTGCTGCTGGCCGTGGTGTTGACGGGGCTGTTTTGGCTGCCGCTGGCGTTCGTCGCCACGGTGGCCATCTTCGGCGTCGTTGGCAGTTGGGAGGTTTCCCGCGCGCTGAACGGCGGGGGAGTCGACACCCCGTTGGTTCCCCTGGCCGTTGCCGGGGTTGCCCTGCCGTTCTCCGCGTACTACGGCGGCCTCGAGGCCCTGGGCATGGCGTTCACCGCCAGCGCGCTGCTGGTCTTCCTGTGGCGCATCATCGAGGGCCCGGCCAAGTCCGTGGCCTCGATCGTTGCAAGCATCTTCGTCCTGACGTGGGTGCCGCTGTTGCTGAGCTTCGCGGTGCTGCTGCTGAACGCTCCGGACGGGCACTTGTTGGTGACAACCATGTTGTTGCTGGTGGTCTCCAACGACACGTTCGGGTACCTGGTGGGCGTGCTGTTCGGAAAACGCCCGATGGCCCCGAAGATCAGCCCCAAGAAGTCCTGGGAGGGCTTTGCCGGGTCGGTCGCCGGGGCCACCGTGGTGGGCATTGCCGCGGCGGTGTTCCTGTTGGACGCTCCCTGGTGGGTCGGCATCCCGCTGGCGGTGGCGACGGTTGTTGCCGCGACGGCCGGGGACCTGGCCGAGTCCATGGTCAAGCGGGAGCTGGGCATCAAGGACATGAGCAACATCCTGCCCGGCCATGGCGGAGTCATGGACCGGCTCGATTCGGTGGTTTTCGCGATTCCGGCGACGTACATCCTCACCATTTTGCTGATGCCCGGCGCGCTGTAGGGCGCCGGTGCCAATGCATCCCTAAGATGGATATGCAGGCAGGTGCGACCGCTCCGCGGTCGGATCCGGTCCATCGCACCACCCGCAGCACCAAGGTGCCGGTTTTCCGGTACGCAATACCGAGATCAAGGAAAGAATTGTGAGTCAGGACAAGGCACAGCCGGCCCCCAGCCCCTTTGAGCGCGTGGGGGAAAAGGAATTCGGCTACAACACCAAACAGGTGGATGTGTTCCTCGCCCGCGCCCGAGCCACTTTCAACGGCGACGGCGACGATGATTCGATTGTCACCAGCCACATGGTGCGCCGCACCGTCTTCCCGGCCCAGCGCGGCGGCTACAGCGCCCGCGAGGTCGACGGCGCCCTGGACCGGCTCGAGGACGTCTTTGCCCAGCGGGAACGCGACGCCCTGATCCAGTCCAACGGCGAGGACGCCTGGCTGCAGCAGGTCGGCCGGCTCTCGGCGATCCTGCGCGGACGCCTGCACCGGTCCCCGGGGGAACGCTTCCGCCGGCCCTCGCGCACCAGTGCCTCGAGCTACAACGTGCAGGATGTGGACAAGCTCTGCGCCCAGCTGATCGACTACTTCGAGAAGGATGTCCCGATGAGCGTGGACGCGGTGCGCCGCGCGGAGTTCCGCCGGGCAGAGGGCGAACACGGCTACGAGGAGTCGCAGGTCGATGCGTTCCTGGACCGCGTCGTGGAGCTCATGGCCTCGATCGACTAGCCTCGGCGGTCGCCGAAGGATTCAATGCGGTTGGCTTGGTGTCGGACACCGGGCCAGCCGCATTTTTTTGTGCCCCGGCGCCGGCTTGCCCGGCCGGCGGCTCAGGGCAGCGGGCCGGCCTGCGGCTCGGGCACATGCAGCCGGGCCATGACCTCGTCGATGCGCACCGGGGCACGGCGCCTGGTGGCCAGGGACACGAAGAACATGACCAGGAACGCCAGCGGCACGCACCAGCCGGCGGGCTGGGCGAGCAGCGCGTGGAACGACTGCGCCTCGTTGGGCAGCGCTGCCGCCAGGATCAGCGAGGTCGCGCAGGCCACGGCGCCGGTCACCATGCCGGAAATGGCCCCGGCGACGGTGAGCCCGCGCCACCAGATGCCCAGCAGCAGCAGCGGGCAGATGGTCGCGGCGGTGAAGGCGAAGACCGAGCCGATGGCCCCGGCCAGGGCCAGGCTGGAGGTGCCCATGGCCAGCAGCAGGGGGACGGCGGTGGCGATGAGCGTGGAGATCCTGAATCCGCGCACCGTGCCGCGGAAAAGGTCCTGCGAGATGGTCCCGGCCAGGGACACCACCAGCCCCGAGGAGGTGGAAAGGAACGCGGCGAAGGCCCCGCCGATGATGATCGCGGTCAGCGCATCCCCGGCGGTCCCGCCCACGATGCGCCCGGGCAGCAGCAACACCGTGGCATCGGCGTTGCCGCTGGTGGCCAGCTCGGGCGTGTAGGCGCGGCCCAGGATTCCCAGCACCGTGGGGAAGAGGTAGAACAGGGCCAGCAGGCCCAGCACGATCGCGGTGGTCTTGCGCGCAGAGGGCCCGTCCGGGTTGGTGTAGAAACGCACCAGCACATGCGGCAGGCCCAGCGTGCCGAAGAGCAGGGCCACCAGCAGGGAGATGTTGTAGTACAGGCCCTGGTTCGCCGCCGGGTCGGCCGCCCGGTCAAAGACCGCGCCGCCCAGGGTCGCCGATTCCCCGGCCAGCCCCAGGTGCAGCAGCAAGAAGACCGCGGGGATCGCCAGTGCCGCGAGCTTGAGCCAGTACTGGAAGGCCTGGACGAAGGTGATCGAGCGCATGCCGCCGGCCAGCACCGTGAGGCACACGACCCCCATCACCAGCAGCGAACCGAGCCAGCCCGGCAGCCCGGTGCTGATGCCCAGGGTCAGTGCGGCCCCGTGCAGCTGCGGGACGATGTACAGCCAGCAGATGACCACCACCAGGAAGCTGGTGAGCCGGCGCAATTTCATGGATCCGAGCCGGATCTGCGCGAAGTCCGGGATCGTGTAGGCACGCGAGCGGCGCAACGGTGCCGCCACGAAAAGCAGCAGCATCAGGTAGCCGGCCGTGTACCCGATGGGGAACCACAGCCCGTCCTGCCCGGAGACCACGATCAGACCGGCAATGCCCAGGAACGATGCCGCGGAAAGGTATTCCCCGCCGATGGCGCTGGCGTTCCACCAGGGCTTGACGGTGCGCGAGGCCACATAGAAGTCCCCGGTGGTGCGCGAGAGCCGCAGCCCGTTGACGGCGATGAGCACCGTCGCCAGGGACACCAGCAACACCGAAAGCAGGGCAACCGCGGGATTGATCATTTCTTGGCGATGCTCCGGTACTTTGCCTCGTTGCGGGCAGCGGCCCGGTTGAAGAGGAACGCGCAGAGCATGATCAGCGGGTACACCCCCACGCCCAGGATCCACCAGGGCAGCGGGATCGTGGCCAGGCGGATGTCGTTGATCTGCGGCCAGGTGAACACCATGACGGCCAGGCCCACCAGCAGCAGCAGGAAGCCCAGGGCAACCGATGCGGCCAGGCGCAGCTGCGAGCGGATGAGCGAGTGGACGTAGAAGGTGTCTGCGGCATCCGGGGCGGAGCGGCGGACGATGTTCAACATGGTGCCGGCGGGGGCGCTGACCCGCACGCGGGCGCCGCTGGGCGCCGGCAGCGTGCCATCGGGTGCCGGGCCCTGGCGGGGCCCGGGGGCCCCGCGCGGGCCCGGGGCGGCTGCGCCGGTCTCGCTCACAGCGGCCGGACTCGGTTCGCCGCCAGCTTCTCGCGCAGGTAGGGCAGGGCGCGGCGGCTGACCGGCAGTTCGGTGCCGCCGATGACCACCACGGCCTTGCCGGTGGCGAGCTTGACGGTGTCGATCTTGTCCATGGCCACCAGGTAGGAGCGGTGGATGCGCACGTAGCCGGCCGGTCCCCACTGTTGTTCCAGGTCGTTGAGCGGGACCCGGATCAGGTAGCTGGCGTCCGCGGTGTGCAGCCGGGCGTAGTCGCCCTGCGCCTGCACGTAGCGGATCTCGTCGCGGCGGATCATCTTGGTGATCCCGCCCTTTTCCACCGTGACCATGTCCGGCTTCGCGGTGTCCTCCTCGGCCAGCTCGCAGATGCGGCGGACCGACTCGGCCAGGCGTTCGGGGCGCACGGGCTTGAGCACGTAGTCCACCGCCGCCAGCTCGAAGGCCTCCAGCGCCTGGTCCTCGTCGGCGGTCACGAAGACCACGGCCGGGGGACGGGTGAAGCGGGAGATGACCCGGGCGATGTCCAGCCCCGACAGCGCGGGCATGTGGATGTCCAGGAAGAGGGCGTCGACCTCGAATTCCTCCAGGGCCTTGAGCGCCTCGGCCCCGGAGTTGGCCCGGTGGATGGTGCCCACCCGTGAATCGAGCGACAACAAATATGCCAGTTCCTCCACGGCAGGCAGTTCATCGTCGGCGACGACCACGTTTATCATGCACGTCATTTTACCCGCACGCCTCGCCGAACCGGCCCCGGCGCGCTAGTGCGCGGACAGGCCCGGGGCGGTGGGCTCCACGCCGGGGCGGAACTTGGGGATGCGCATGGTGATCAGGGTGCCGGCGCCCGGGGCGGTGTCGATGACCAGCCCGTGGGCGTCCCCGTAGACCTGGCGCAGCCGAACGTCCACGTTGCGCAGGCCCACGTGGATGGATTCGGTGGTGCCGGCGAGCACCGCCGCCAGGGAGACCGGGTCGATGCCCACCCCGTCGTCCTCCACGGTGATCAGCGCGTACTCGCCCGAATCCGAGGCGCTGATGGTGATCCTTCCGCCGCCGGGCTTGGACTCCAGGCCGTGGCGCACCGCGTTTTCCACCAGCGGCTGCAGGCTCAGGAACGGGATGGCGGTGGCCAGCACCTCCGGGGCAATGGCCAGGGAGACCTTGATGCGCTCGCCAAAGCGCGCCTTTTCCAGCAGCAGGTACCTGTCGATGGCGGTGAGTTCCTCGGCCAGCGTCGTGAAGTCCCCGTGCCGGCGGAAGGAGTATCGGGTGAAGTCGGCGAACTCCACCACCAGCTCCCGGGCCCGGGCCGGGTCGGTGTTGATGAACGAGGCGATCGCGTTCAGCGAGTTGTAGATGAAGTGCGGGCTGATCTGCGCGCGCAGCGCCCTGACCTCCGCCTCCATGAGCAGGGCCCGGGAGGCGTCGAGCTCGGCCAGGCCCACCTGCGCGGCAACCCAGGCCGCGACCTCGGCCACCGCGCGCACGAACCCGGCCCCGGCGCGCGGGATGTACGCGCAGACGGTGCCGACCGGGACGTCCCCGACCATGATCGGGGCGCAGACCATGTCCCCGGCATCCGAGCGCCGCACCTGGGTGCGGGTGGCCGACAGCGCGGCGGCGGCGAGCTCCAGCGCCGCGGCGGTGCCCTGTTCCCCGGAGTCCGGGAGCGTGCCGTCCACCGCGAGCACCGCGGAGGTGTCGGTGATGACCAGCCCCTGGGCGGCCAGCAGGGCGCGCAGGTGCTTGCCGGCCGTGGCGGCGCCCTCCGGGGTGAGGCCCTGGGCCAGGTGCGGGGCCGCGACCGAGACCCGGTGCAGGGTCTCGAAGGTGGCCTTCTCGGCGTCGGTTCCCAGGTCGCGGGTGGAGCGCGCGATCCTGAACCCGAGGAATCCCACCAGGGCGCCGCCGACCACGACGGTGGCGACAATCAGGGTCATCTGCAGTGCGGTGGAGAGCATGTTCCCAAGCCTACGCGGAGCGCGGAGCGGCGTGCCGTTCGTCGCCGGCGGGTGCCGCTTGGCGCACCCGGGGGACCGTTTGGCGGTTGCCGTGCCCGGCCCCCTTCCCGTGTGGCGGGCCAATGGCGCAGAGTGATCTCAGTCACCCTGCCAGGTGGCGTACCCCACAGTCCGGCCCGGATCGGCCGCATCGGGCAAGGTACCGCTCCTGGCGCCTTGAGCCCCTTGTGAAGGAGGAGTCATGAGCACCACCGAAGAGTCGGACCTTGGGACCGGCATCGATTTTGAGAAAGAGCAGGACTCGGAAGAGTTCCGCGAACTGCGCAAGACGCACCGCAGCTTTGTTTTCCCCATGGCAGCCATTTTCCTGCTGTGGTACTTCGCCTACGTCCTGTTGGCCGACTATGCGCACGAATTCATGTCCATCAAGGTGTGGGGCAATTTCAACGTCGGCCTGCTGCTGGGCCTGCTGCAATTTGTTTCCACCTTCGGCATCACCGCCGCCTACGTGTCCTACAGCAACAAGAAGCTCGACCCGAAGGCCACCGCGATCCGCAAGCGCCTCGAAGCACAGGAAGGGGAGTAGGCCATGAACGTCCTCACTTCATCGGTCCTCGCCGCGGCCGCCGAATCGACCAAGGTCGGCAACCCGTGGGTCAACATCGGCATCTTCGGACTCTTCGTGGGCATCACCCTGATCGTGGTGCTCAAGGCCTCGAGCAACAACAAGACCGCCGCCGACTACTACGCCGGCGGGCGTTCCTTCACCGGGACGCAGAACGGCACCGCGATCGCCGGGGACTACCTCTCGGCCGCATCGTTCCTGGGCATCGTCGGGGCCATCGCCATCAACGGCTATGACGGTTTCCTCTACTCCATCGGCTTCCTGGTCGCCTGGCTGGTGGCCCTGCTGCTGGTCGCCGAGCTGCTGCGCAACACCGGCAAGTTCACCATGGCCGACGTGCTCTCCTTCCGCCTCAAGCAGCGCCCGGTGCGCATCGCCGCGGCGATCTCGACCCTTGCGGTCTGCGTCTTCTACCTGCTGGCCCAGATGGCCGGCGCCGGCGCGCTGGTGTCCCTGCTGCTGGGCATCGACGACCGGCTGGGCCAGTCCCTGGTCATCGTGGTCGTCGGCGCACTGATGATCGTGTACGTGCTGATCGGCGGCATGAAGGGCACCACCTGGGTGCAGATCATCAAGGCCTGCCTGCTGATTGCCGGAGCCTTCATCATGACCATCATGGTGCTGGCCGCCTACGGCTTCAACTTCTCCGCACTGCTCGGTGCCGCGGTTGAATCCGCCGGCACCCCGGACATCCTGAACCCGGGACTGCAGTACGGCAAGTCGGAGACCTCGAAGATCGACTTCATCTCCCTGGCCCTGGCCCTGGTGCTCGGCACCGCCGGCCTGCCGCACGTGCTGATGCGCTTCTACACGGTTCCCACCGCCAAGGAAGCCCGCCGCTCGGTGGTCTGGGCCATCTGGCTCATCGGCGCCTTCTACCTCTTCACCCTGGTGCTCGGCTACGGAGCCGGAGCCATGATCGGCGCCGACAAGATCAAGGCGGCACCGGGCGGCGTGAACTCCGCGGCACCGCTGTTGGCCTTCGAACTCGGCGGCCCGCTGCTGCTGGGATTGATCTCCGCGGTCGCCTTCGCCACGATCCTTGCGGTGGTCGCAGGCTTGACCATCACCGCGGCGGCATCCTTCGCCCACGACGTCTACGCCTCGGTCATCGCCAAGGGCAAGAGCACCCCGGAGAAGGAAATGAAGGTGGCACGCCGCACCGTCATCGTCATCGGCATCTTCGCCATCGTCGGCGGCATCGGCGCCCAGGGGCAGAACGTCGCCTTCCTGGTGGCCCTGGCCTTCGCGGTCGCCGCATCGGCCAACCTGCCCACCATCCTGTACTCGCTGTTCTGGAAGAAGTTCACCACCCAGGGCGCTGTCTGGTCCATGGTTGGCGGCCTGGCCTCGGCCATCCTGCTGATCGTCTTCTCCCCGGTCATGTCGGGCCTGCCGACCTCCATGATCCCGGGCGCCGACTTCTCGATCTTCCCGCTGGCGAACCCCGGCATCGTCTCGATCCCGCTGGCCTTCTTCCTCGGCTGGCTCGGCTCGGTGCTCGACAAGCACACCGAGGACCCGATCAAGTCCGCGGAAATGGAGGTCCGCTCGCTGACAGGTGTCGGTGCCGAAAAGGCCGTCGACCACTAGTGGCGATGCAAGATCCACGGTGAAGGCGGGCAATGCCCCGCTTCCACCGAGGCGCATGGGCGGTGTCGTTTTCTTCCCCCATAGGGAAACGGCACCGCCTTTGTCGTGCCTCAGGGCTTTCCCGTGCGCCGCCTAAGGCAAGTCAGCCGGCGGCGGGGGAGCCGGTTTCCCGGGTCGGGGCCGCGGCGCCCGAAAGGGATCCGAGCCGCATCTCCATCAGGGCGGTGGTGCGGTGCGGGATCAGCTCGGCCATCGACAGCGAGGTGTCGGCGCGCTCCACGCCCTCGATGGCGAGGATCTGCCCGTTGACCCGGAAGAGCTCCTCCGCGCTGCCGGCCACCACGCGTGCCAGGATGTCGGCCGAGCCGGTCACCCCGTGCGCCTCGATGATTTCCGGGATGCCCCGCAGCCGATCCACGATGCTTTCCAGCAGCCGCTGCCGCACGTGGATGTGCACGAAGCTGACCAGCCCGAATCCCAGGGCCGCCGGGTTCACGCGCTGCTCGAAGGGCAGCAGGGCGCCGCTGGTTTCCAGTCGCACCAGGCGCGCCTGGACGGTGTTGCGGCTCAGGCCCAGCTCGGTGGCCAGCGCCACGGCGCTGGCCTTGGGGCGGTGGCTCAGCGCGGAAAGGATCCGAAGGTCAGTGGCATCAAGTTGTTGCATAATGCGCAAGATTAGCACCGTGTGACCTCGCCGAATAGTGCAAGCTGCGCAATGAATCGAACAAGGATTGTGCGCACTGCATTACGTGAGTAGCATCACAGATAGGTGGCGGCGACGAGGCCGCACCCGCAGGAACGGCACGTCCCACCGGAATGCCGCACCTGATTCGCCATCGACGCAAAGGATGCTGACCGTGTCCCCCACGTTTGACCCCTCCACCCCCGAGGGTCCCGATACCTACCTCCAGGTGATCGCCCCCGACGGCACCCGCAATCGCTGTGAAGAGATCGACGAATGGGTGAAGGACATCGACGTCCCGGCCCTGGAAAAGCTCTACATCGACATGGCCTGCATCCGCCGGCTGGACTCCGAAGGCACCGCGCTGCAGCGCCAGGGAGAGCTCGGCCTCTGGGCCCCGCTGCTGGGCCAGGAAGCCGCCCAGATCGGATCCGGCCGCGCGCTGGAAAACGACGACTTCATCTTCCCCTCCTACCGCGAGCACGGGGTGGCCTACTGCCGCGGGGTGAACCCGCACGATTTGCTGCGCATGTGGCGCGGGGCCGCCCCCAGCGGATGGAACCCCTACGAGGTCAACATGGCCAACCAGCAGATCGTCATCGGGGCACAGACCCTGCATGCGGCCGGATATGCCATGGGATTGAAATTCGACGGCTCCTCGGCCGCGGCCATCACCTACTTCGGGGACGGGGCCACCAGCCAGGGGGATGTCAGCGAGGCCATGGTCTTCGCCGCCAGCTACCAGGCGCCGCTGGTGTTCTTCTGCCAGAACAACCACTGGGCCATCTCCGAACCCGTGGCCCGGCAAACCACCGGCCACATCGCCGACCGCGCCGCCGGCTTCGGCCTGGCCACCTGGCGCGTGGACGGCAACGACGTCCTGGCCGTCATGGCGGCAACCCGCGCCGCCCTGGCCCACGTGCGCACCGGCAGCGGACCGGCCTTCATCGAGGCCGTCACGTACCGGATGGGCGCACACACCACGGCCGATGACCCCACCCGCTACCGCGATGCGCTGGAGCTGGAGGAATGGGCGGCGAAGGACCCGCTGGACCGGATCGCCGCGCACCTCGACACCCTCGGCGCGGACCTGGAGGAGCTGAAGAAGCGCTCCGGGGCCGCGGCCGACGAGCTGGCGGCAGGGCTCCGCGAGGCCATCACCACGATGCCCGACCCCTCGGTCGACGACCTCTTCGCCCACGTCTACAGCCATCCCCACCCGGGGCTGGAGGAACAGCGCGAAAACTACGCCACCTACCTCGCCGGCTTTGCCGCGGAAGCGCAGGGAACCAAATGAAAACCCTCACCTTCTCACAGGCCCTGAACACCTCGTTGCGCGCCTCCATGGAACGCGATTCCAAGGTCGTGCTCATGGGCGAGGACATCGGAAAGCTCGGCGGCGTCTTCCGGATCACCGACGGACTGCAAAAGGACTTCGGTGCGCACCGGGTCATCGACACCCCGCTGGCCGAATCCGGCATCGTGGGAACCGCCATCGGGCTGGCCTTCCGCGGCTACCGCCCGGTGGTCGAGATCCAGTTCGACGGATTCGTCTACCCGGCCTTCGACCAGATCGTCTCCCAGCTGGCCAAGATGCATTTCCGCTCCCGCGGCAACGTCAAGCTGCCGGTGACCATCCGCATCCCCTTCGGCGGCGGCATCGGCTCGCCGGAGCACCACTCCGAATCCCCGGAGGCCTACTTCGCCCACACCGCCGGGCTGCGCGTGGTTTCCCCCTCGAACCCGCAGGATGCCTACACCATGCTGCAGCAGGCGATCGCGGACGACGACCCGGTGATCTTCCTCGAACCCAAGCGCCGCTACCACGTGCGCGGGGAGGTGGACACGGACCTGGTCCCGGACCCCGGGTCGCTCTACCGCGCGCAGGTGGTGCGCGAGGGCACCGACCTGACGCTGGTGGCCTACGGGCCGCTGGTAAAGACCGCCATGGATGCCGCGGCCGCGGCCCGGGACGAGGGCATCGATATCGAAGTCATCGACCTGCGCAGCATCGAGCCGGTGGACTTCGGGACCCTTTCGGCTTCCGTGCGCAAGACCGGGCGGGTGCTCATCACCCACGAGGCGGGCAAGTTCGGCGGGATCGGCGCGGAACTGGCTGCAAGCCTGACCGAGCGCTGCTTCGACCACCTGGACCACGCCCCGGTCCGGGTCACCGGGTTCGACATCCCCTACCCGCCCTCGAAGCTCGAAAGCCACCACCTCCCCGACCTCGACCGGATCCTGGACGGGGTCGACCGGGCCATGCGCCGGACGCCGGAACTGCTGGGAGAGGAAGGATGAACGCCACCATGGAGAAACTCTTCAAGCTGCCTGACCTCGGCGAGGGCCTGACCGAATCCGAGATTCTGTCCTGGCGCGTGGCCGAGGGCGACGCCGTGGAACTGAACCAGGTGATTGCCGAGGTGGAGACCGCCAAGGCCGTCGTGGAACTTCCCTCGCCCTTCAGCGGGGTCGTGAAAAAGGTCTACGAGCCGGTCGGCGCAGTCGTCGAGGTCGGCAATCCCCTCATTTCCTTCGATGTGCCGGACAACTCGGGCGCCTCCGCGTCGAGCCCGTCGGACGGGGCAGAGGCCCCCGCCAAGCGACAGCCGACGCTGGTCGGCTACGGCGCCGCGGTCGAATCCAACGGGCACCCGACACGTAGGGCGCGCAGCACCCAGGCGCCCCGGAGTACACCCGAGCAGGCACCGGCGGTGGCTTCCGCACCTGCTTCCGCCGCCGCCCCGGTTGCAGGAGAGGATTCCCCGAAGCCGGGGCTGAGGATCGTCGGAAGCGCCGACGGGGAACCGCGGGGGATCGGCCACCTGCGGGCCAGGCCACCGGTGCGAAAGCTCGCCCGGGACCACAACATCGACCTGGGATCGCTCAAGGGCACCGGCACCGACGGGCTGATCACGCGCGAAGACGTCCTGCGGGCCTCGGAGGGGGTGGGCAGCGGGGCCACCGACACCAAGGCCCCGGCGCCCCGCGAAAGCGAAGACTCCTGGCAAGAGACCCGCACGCCCGTAAAGGGAGTGCGGAAGGCGACGGCCGCGGCGATGGTCGCCAGTGCCTTCACCGCGCCGCATGTCACCGAGTTCCTGAGCGTCGATGTCACCGAAACCATGGCGCTGCTTCAAAGGCTGCGCACCTCCCGGCAGTTGGCCGAGCAGAAAATCACCCTGACCACCCTGGTGGCCAAGGTGGTGACCCTGGCCCTGGCCCGGCACCGCACCCTGAACTCGCGATGGGACGGGGAGAGCGGGGAAATCGTCGAATTCGGCCACGTGAACCTGGGAATCGCCGCGGCGACGGATCGCGGTCTCATGGTGCCCGTCGTGCACGGCGCCCAGCGCATGAACCTGGCCGCCCTGGCCGGGGAAATGGGGGAGCTGACAGTTGCGGCACGCACCGGGACCATCACCCCGGCCCAGCTCTCCGGAGGCACCTTCAGCATCAGCAACGTGGGGGTCTTCGGAGTGGACGGCGGCACGCCGATCCTGCCTCCCGGACAGGCCGGGATCCTCGCCATGGGGCAGGTCCGCAAGATGCCGTGGGAGCACCTGGGCGAGATCGCCCTGCGGCAGGTCATGGTGCTCTCGCTGTCCTTCGACCACCGCGTTGTCGACGGGGAACAAGGAGCCAGGTTCCTTGCCGAAATCGGCAGCGTTCTCGAAGATCCCGCCATGTTGATGGGGCTGGTATAACGTCACCCGACCGATGTGAGGAGATGACAACAAAGCCTACGGAAAGTTGTCCTGTCATAAGTTGCAGAATCATTAAGATTCTGTTTCGAAGCAGTCGTTCATTGGTTGTTTCAGAGATTTATGAGTAGTGTCACTTGTGAGTGATGAGACTCACCATGGTTGGCGCTGCACAAAACACTCGCTCACGCCAACCAAACAAACTCGTTGAGGAGAAAGAATGCGTTACAACCGCACCTCGAAGGCCCTTGTGCTTTCCGCAGCCCTGGCCCTTACCCTGACCGCCTGTGGTGGCGGCGGCGCAGAGGAAGCCGACGAAACCACCGGCGGAGATCCGTCGAAGGTCATCACGGCGAACTCGACCGAACCGCAGAACGGCCTGTTGCCGGCCAACACCAACGAGGTTGGTGGCGGACGCGTGATGGATCTGCTCTTCACCGGGCTGGTCAGCTACGACATCGACGGCAAGCCGGTCAATGAACTGGCGGAGTCCATTGAGACCACCGACGCCAAGACCTACACCATCAAGATCAAGACCGGCCAGAAGTTCACCAACGGCGAGGCCGTCACGGCCAAGTCGTTCGTGGACGCCTGGAACTTTGGCGCCGCAGCCAAGAACGCGCAGCTGAACTCGTACTTCTTCGAGTCCATCAAGGGCTACGACACGGTTAGCGCCGAGGGTGCCACCGAGGAGACCATGGAGGGCCTGAAGGTCGTGGACGACACCACCTTCACCGTTGAACTCAAGCGCGCGGAGTCCGACTTCCCGCTGCGCCTGGGCTACACCGCCTTCTACCCGCTGCCCGCCGCCGCATTCGAGGACCCGAAGGCCTTCGGCGAAAAGCCTGCAGGCAACGGCCCGTACAAGCTGGCCGAAGACGGCTGGAAGCACAACGTTCAGATCGACCTGGTCCCGAACGCCGACTACTCCGGCCCGCGAACCGCGGCCAATGGCGGCGTTTCGTTCAAGATCTACAGCACCTTCGATGCCGCCTACCAGGACCTGTTGGCCAACAACCTCGATGTGCTCGACCAGATCCCGCCGAGCGCTCTGCAGAACTACCAGGACGACCTCGGCGACCGCTGGGTCAACCAGGCATACGCGGGCAACGCCACCATGACGATTGCCAGCTACCTGCCCGAGTTCAAGGGCGAGGCCGGCGAGCTGCGCCGACAGGCCATCTCGATGTCCATCAACCGCCAGGAAATCATCGACAACATCTTCTTCGGCGGCAAGCAGATCGCCAAGGACTTCACCTCCCCGGTCCTCGACGGCTACTCCGATGCCCTCCCGGGCAACGAGGTGCTGACTTTTAACGCCGAGAAGGCCAAGGAACTGTGGGCCGAGGCCGACAAGATTGATCCGTGGCCGGCCGACAAGACCTTCACCATGACCTCAAACATCGATGGTGCGGGCAACAAGGAATACATCGAGGCAATGGCCAACCAGATTTCCAACACCCTGGGAATCAAGGCCGAGCTGAACCCGATCCCGACGTTCAAGGAAATGCGCGAACTGGTGGTCTCCAAGAAGCTCACCGGGGCCTCGCGCGCCGGCTGGCAGGCAGACTACCCGTCGCTCTACAACTTCCTTGGCCCGCTGTACGGCACCGGTGCCGGTTCCAACGACGGCGACTACTCGAGCAAGGAATTCGACCAGAAGCTGGCCGAGGGCCTTGCCGCCACCTCCGTCGAGGAAGGCAACAAGATCTTCAACGAGGCCCAGCAGATCCTGCTCAAGGACCTGCCGGTGATCCCGCTGTGGTACCAGGCTGTCCAGGGTGGCTGGAGCGATCAGGTCACCGATGTGAAGTTCGGCTGGAACGGGGTACCGGTTTACAACGCCATTGTCGGCAAGTAAAGCGTCCTACCACAGCTCCAAAACGCGAGAAAGGGGGACCCGACCTGGGTCCCCCTTACTTGCGTGAACCGGCAAGGCATCCCCGCCCGCCAACCCAAAATTCCTTACAAGGAGTAGTCCCTTGATCGAATCGATCACCCCCACAACACCCACGGTGGCAGTTCCATGATTTTGTTTACCTTCAAGAGATTCCTGCAGTTGATCCCTGTATTCTTCGGGGCAACGCTGCTGGTGTATTTCTTGGTCTTTGCCACACCGGGAGACCCCATCGCCGCCCTATCCGGCGGCAAGCCGATGAGCCCGGCCGTTGAATCCGCACTGCGCGCCCAGTACAACCTGGACCAGCCGTTCTGGGTCCAGTATTTCCTCTACCTCAAGAACCTGGTGACCTTCGATCTGGGCCAGACATTCTCGGGCCAACCCGTGGCAGACGTCATTGCCCGGGCGATGCCGGTGACTGCACGCCTCGCTGTGATGGCGCTGGCCATTGAGGCCTTTTTCGGCATCATCTTCGGCGTCATCGCCGGGCTTAAGAAGGGCAAGCTCTTTGACTCCACGGTGCTGGTTGCCTCGTTGATCGTCATCGCCGTTCCCACCTTCGTCCTGGGTTTCGTGCTGCAGTTTATCGTCGGGGTAAAACTCGACTGGGCAAAACCCACCGTTGGTTCGACTGCGCCCTGGGGCGACCTGATACTGCCAGCCACCGTCCTGGGACTGGTCTCGCTGGCCTATGTGCTGCGACTGACCCGCACCTCGATCATCGAGAACAAGCAGGCAGACTATGTGCGCACCGCAACGGCGAAGGGCCTGAGCCGCCGCCGGGTGGTCATGGTCCACATCCTGCGCAACTCGCTGATCCCGGTGGTCACGTTCCTCGGGGCCGACCTTGGCACCCTCATGGGCGGCGCGATCGTCACCGAAGGCATCTTCAACGTCCCGGGTATCGGCAACCTGGTTTACCAGGCCGTACTCAAGGGTGAAACCCCAACCGTCGTGGCAGTCGTCAGCGTCCTCGTGGTTGTTTTTGTTATCGCTAACCTCGTCGTTGATTTGCTCTACGCGTGGCTTGACCCAAGGATCCGCCTTGTCTGAGAATCCAACTCCCGAAATCATCGAACCGACCGCGTCGGCTCCACGTGTCCGCGCCGGAAAGATCTCCAGCCGCCGGATAGAGCACTATGTGGCACCGCTTGAGGAAACCCCGCTGCAGTCAGTGGATAAGGTCGACGAAACGGCTACGCCACTGAGCATGTGGGCCCAGGCCTGGCGCTCGTTGCGCACCCAGCCGCTGTTCATCATCTCCGCGGCGCTCATCCTCCTGGTGATCGCCGTGGCCGCCTTCCCCGGGCTGTTCACCAGCACCAGCCCGACCAGCTGCAGCCTCGAGTTTGCGCGCCAGGGCCCCTCGGCCGGACACCCCCTGGGCTTCACGTTCCAGGGCTGCGACATCTATGCGCGCATCATGTACGGTGCCCAGGCCTCGGTGCTGGTCGGATTGTTCACGACCATCGCAGTGGTCGTCTTTGGCGGCATCCTCGGCGCGCTGGCAGGCTACTACGGCGGCTGGCTCGACGCGATCCTGGCCCGACTGGCCGACATCTTCTTTGCCCTGCCGCTGATCCTTGGTGCGATCATCATCATGCAGCTGCCGGCATTCCGGGAGAACCGCAGCATCTGGACCGTCATCATCACCCTGGCAATCTTCGGCTGGCCACAAATGGCCCGCATCACCCGCGGTGCGGTCATCGAGGCCAAGAGCTCGGACTACGTCATGGCCTCGCGCTCGCTTGGCCTGTCCAAGTTCAAGACCCTGGTCAAGCACGTGGTGCCGAACTCCCTGGCACCGGTCATCGTGGTTTCGACCATCTCGCTGGGCATCTACATCGTCGCCGAGGCGACGCTGTCGTTCCTGGGACTCGGGCTGCCACCGAGCATCATGAGTTGGGGCAATGACATTGCCTCGGCGCAGATCTCCGTGCGCAACAACCCCGAGATCCTCATGTGGCCGGCACTGGCACTGTCCATCACGGTGTTGAGCTTCATCATGCTCGGGGACGCCGTGCGCGACGCACTCGATCCAAAGTCACGTAAGGGCTAGCACCATGAGCGAATTATTGAAGAAACCCACCATGTTCGACTCGGCGCAGGACGACCTTCCGCTGCTGGAAATCAGGGACCTGGCCATCACCTTCACCACTCCCGAGGGGCCGGTCAACGCGGTGCGCAAAGCCCACCTGACGGTGATGCCCGGGGAGACCGTGGCGATCGTGGGGGAGTCGGGGTCCGGAAAGTCCACCACCGCGCTGTCGGCCATCGGCCTGCTGCCCGGCAACGGCAAGGTCACCGCCGGCCAGATCATCTTTGACGGCGAGGACATCACCCACGCCGACGAGAAGCGCATCATCGAGCTTCGCGGCAGCTCGATCGGCATGGTTCCCCAGGACCCGATGTCCAACCTCAACCCGGTGTGGAAGATCGGCTTCCAGGTCCAGGAAACCCTGAAGGCCAACGGCCTGGCGGGAAGCAACTCCAAGGAACGCGTCGCCCAGGTCCTGTCCGACGCGGGGCTGCCCGACGCGGCAAAGCGCGCCGGGCAGTACCCGCACGAGTTCTCCGGCGGCATGCGCCAGCGCGCGCTGATCGCGATCGGGCTGGCCTGCCGGCCCCGCCTGCTGATCGCCGACGAGCCCACGAGCGCGCTGGACGTCACGGTGCAGCAGCAAATCCTGGACCACTTGGACACCATGACCAGCGAACTGGGCACCGCGGTGCTGCTGATCACCCACGACCTGGGTCTTGCCGCCGAGCGCGCCGAGAAGATCGTGGTCATGTACAAGGGCCAGGTCGTCGAGTCCGGCCCGGCACTGGAGATCCTGCGCAACCCGGTGCACCCCTACACCCAGCGCCTCGTTGCGGCGGCACCCTCGCTGGCCTCCAAGCGGCTGCAGTCGCAGCGGACGGAGGTCGCTGAGGAAATCAACGCCGTGGTGAAGGCCGAACACGAAATCACCGACGACGATGTCCTGCAGATCAAGGACCTGACCAAGGTCTTCAAGATCCGCAAGGGCCTGGGACGCAGCGAGGACTTCACCGCTGTGGACAACGTGTCCCTCTCGGTCAAGCGCGGCACCACCACGGCGATTGTGGGGGAGTCCGGCTCGGGCAAGTCCACCGTGGCCCAAATGGTGCTGAGCCTCCTGGAGCCAACGTCGGGGTCCGTCATCTTCGATGGGCAGGAAATGAGCAACAGGAGCGAAAAGGACCTGTTCAAGTTCCGCCGGCGCGTCCAGCCGATCTTCCAGGATCCCTACGGTTCCCTGGACCCGATGTACAGCATCTACCGGACCATCGAGGAACCGCTGAGGATCCACGGGATCGGCAATGCCAAGTCCCGGCAGACCCGGGTGAAGGAGCTGCTGGAACACGTCTCGATGCCATCTTCCACGATGCATCGCTTCCCCAATGAGCTCTCCGGAGGCCAGCGCCAGCGCATTGCCATTGCGCGTGCCCTGGCGCTGAACCCGGAGGTGATCATCTGCGACGAGGCGGTCTCTGCCCTGGACGTGTTGGTGCAGGCCCAGATCCTGAACCTGCTCAACAAGCTGCAGGAGGAACTGAACCTCACCTACCTGTTCATCACCCACGACCTGGCCGTGGTGCGCCAGATCGCGGACGACGTCTGCGTGATGCAGCATGGCCGTGTCGTGGAGTATGCCACCACCGACGAGGTGTTCAACAACCCGCAGAGCGAGTACACCAAGAACCTGCTCCGCTCCATCCCCGGTGCCACGTTGAGGCTGTAAATGGATGTGAGGAGTCGGTAAGGTTTCCGCAATAAAAGAACGCAGGTGGAGGGGCAAACCGGAAGGTTTGCCCCTCCGGTTGCTTAAGCCGGGATCCCGCCCGACAGGCCGATTCACGGGCGGCGAAGGCCCGTTCGGGCCATGTTTCCAAACTGTTATAAATTGCCCGAGCGCCAACCCGACTACTTGCCGGTAGTAATTGGCAAAACTCAATGTGAAGTAGATCCTTGATTTTTAGCGGTTGTAGCGCCCGTCACGTTTGTTGCGGGCGTCGGTGGTGACGCGGGTCACCAAGTGGAGCGCCGATTGCCCCAAAAATATGAAGCGGTGTTTTTATATCCAACCGGCGAAATCGGCGCTATGGTTCTAAATTGTGGGGCATCGCACACTGCATGGACCGCATCCGGGTGGAATCCCGGCTTCATTTGGATCAAGCTAATTAGGAGGAGAAATGCGTTTCCAACGTATTTCCAAGGCTGTTGCGGTGGGTGCTGCGCTCGCACTGGCGCTCAGTGCATGTGCCCCCGGCGGCCAGAACGCAACGCCTTCGGAGTCGTCGCCGGCCGCTTCGAGCGGCAAGTTCAGCGTCGAACCGGCGAACACCGGCCTGGCCGACCTTGGCGACATCACGACCAAGGACGACTCGGTCAGCTATTCGGTCGGCGCCGAGGACTTCATCAGCTACAACGGGTTGACCCCCGAGTCCTACAGCACCTATAACTCCGCCATCACCGACAGGCTCTTTGCCAGCTTCTACTACTTCGGCACGGACGGAAAGGTCTACCCGAACGAGGACCTGGGCAAATACGAGGTCGTCAGCGAAGACCCGATGACCATCAAGTACACCATCAACCCCGAGGCTAAGTGGTCAGACGGCACCGACATCACGGTTGCCGACGCGGTGCTGGCCTGGGGCGTGCAGAACACCAACCTCGCCGACGGCAAGAAGCCGCTGTTCAACTCGGTGTCACAGGACCTCGGACAGACCATCCCCAAGGGTCCCGAGGGCGACGCGGCCGGCAAGGAATTCACCGTCACCTACGCCAACCCGGATCCGGACTACGCCATCCAGACCATGATCTACAGCCCGGCCCACGTCGTGGCGAAGCAGGCTGGCATGAGCACCGAGGAAATGGTCGACGCCATTCGCTCGGGCGACTCCGCCGCGCTGAAGAAAGCCGCTTCCTTCTGGAACACCGGCTGGAACACCTCACCGGGCAAGTTGCCCGCGGCCGACCTCATCCCGGTCTCCGGACCGTACAAGCTGGGCAGCTGGGAGGCCGGCCAGTCCGTAACCCTGGTGGCCAACGAGAACTACTACGGCACTCCGGCGGCAACCAAGGAACTGGTCATCCGCTTCGCGGCGCCCGACACCATGGTCCAGGCGCTGCAGAACAGCGACATCGATGTCATCGAGCCACAGGCGACTGTGGACACGCTCGCGCAGCTGACGGCACTGGGCGACTCGGTCCAGATCCACCAGGGCGACACCCTCACCTGGGAGCACCTCGACTTCAACTTCGCCAAGGGCGCGCTCTTCTCGGACAACCTGGAACTGCGCAAGGCCTTCGCCATGTGCGTTCCGCGCCAGCAGATCGTGGATAACCTGATCAAGCCGCTGAACCCGGAGGCCGAGGTCATGAACGCCCGCGAGGTCTTCCCGTTCCAGGACAGCTACGACGATGTCGTGGCCGCCGCCTACGCCGGCCAGTACGACAACGTCGACATCGAGGGAGCCAAGAAGATCCTCGAGACCGAAGGCGTCGACAAGCCCAAGGTCCGCATCGGGTACTCCGCGCCGAACCCGCGCCGCGCCGAGGAAGTCGCCATGATCAAGTCCTCCTGCGACCAGGCGGGCTTCGAGGTCGTCGACGCAGGCAACGCGGACTTCTTCGCACCCGGCGGCACCATGGAACGCGGCGACTACGAGGTTGCCCTGTTCGCCTGGGCCGGATCCGGCCAGATCACCTCCGGCGAGAACATCTACGGCACGGACAAGCCGCAGAACTACGGCCAGTATTCCAACACCGAGGTCGACGCGGCCTGGGAGCGTCTGACCACCACCTTGGACACCAACGTCCACGCGGAGGAAACCAAGAAGATCGAAAAGCTCCTGTGGGATGACCTCTTCGGCATCCCGGTCTTCGCCCACCCGGGCCTGGGGGCATCCGCCGCGGACGTGCTCAACGTCCGCAAGACGGCCACCCAGAACGGGCTGGTCTGGAACGCGGAACAGTGGGTCCGCGCCGAATAGCCGATCGACGGTAAAACGGTAAGAACGTGGGGCCTGGCGCAACCAGCGTCGGGCCCCACGTGTCCGTTGGCCCCCGGGCCGCGGGCACATCGGCTAGAAAGGTAGCTACTTGCAGTGTTGAGATTCATTCTCCGCAGGCTGGGCGCGTCGATAGGGATCCTATTCGCGGCCTCGCTCCTGCTCTACGTCCTCGTGATCAACTCCGGCGACCCGCTGGCGGAGTTGCGGGAAAGCAATGCGGAAAACCGCGAAAACCTGATGCAACGGCGCATCGAGTTCATGAACCTGGACATGCCCTGGTACCAGCGCTACTGGACCTGGCTGGTCGGCGTCGGCAAGTGCTTCGCGCTCCAGTGCGACCTGGGCACCAGCCGCCAAGGCGTGGAAGTCAGTGCGCTGCTCGGACTGGCGGCCAGTTCCACCCTGCGCCTGGTCCTGCTGGCCACGGTGCTCGCCGCGATCCTCGGGATCGCCATCGGCGTCTTGACTGCTGTGCGCCAGTACTCGGGCCTCGACTACGGCGTTACGTTCCTGACGTTCATGTTCTTCTCGCTTCCGGTCTTCTGGGCCGCAGTGCTGCTCAAGGAATACCTCGCCATCGGCTATAACGACTGGATGGAGGACCCTGCCTTCTCGGTGCCGCAGATTGCCGCCATCGCGGTCCTTGTCGGCTTCCTCATGCAGGTCTTCCTGGGTGGCACGCCCAGACGGCGCATTGCCACCTTCGCCGTGGCGGCCGCCTTCGTGGCGATAGTCATCCCCTACCTCACCTGGCTGAACTTCTTCCGCTTCCCGCAACTGGGCTTCGGCGGGGTGCTGGTGCTCGGGCTCGGCGTGGCCCTGAGCGGCACCGCCATGTCGGTGGGCCTGCGAAACACCAAGGTGCTTTACCCGGCGCTGGCCACCGTTGCCCTGGGCGCGATCGTCTACTTCGCGTCTTTCGGCCTGCTGGAGAACCCGAACTGGTTCGTCCTGGCCATCGGAGCCGTCCTCGCCGTGGTTATTCCGGCGCTGTTGGGCAAGTACCTGGGCGGGCACCTGGCCGTCCCGGCGATGGGCGTGGGAATCGCCACCGGCATCGTCATGGCCGGGCTGACGACCCTTGACCACATCTTCCGGGCCTGGCCCGGATTCCTGGCGCTCAAACCCCGGCCGATCGCGACCATCGGGTCGCAAACACCGAACTTCGTCGGCACCTTCTGGGAGGATTTCCTGGACAAGGGCACCCAGCTGCTGTTGCCCACCATCCTGCTGGCGATCATCTCGCTGGCCAGCTACAGCCGCTACACCCGCTCCTCGATGCTGGAGGTCGGACAGCAGGACTACATCCGCACGGCCCGATCCAAGGGGCTGAGCGAACGCACGGTGATCTTCCGCCATGCCTTCCGCAACGCGATGATCCCTATTGCCACCATCGCGGCCTTCGACTTCGCCGGCCTGATCGGCGGAGCGGTGATCACCGAGTCGGTCTTCGGCTGGAAGGGCATGGGCGAGCTGTTCCGAACGGGCCTGATGCAGGTTGACCCCGCTCCGGTGATGGCCTTCTTCCTGGTGACGGGCACCGCTGCGGTCCTGTTCAACATGCTGGCCGACATTTTCTACGCCATTCTGGACCCGAGGATCAGGGTATGAACAAGCACACGAACCACGCAAGCGCACGGGAGGGCCGGGCATGACCATCGAAAAGGAACCCACCGAGGTCCCCGCCGTCCTGCTGGCCGAGGCCGAGGACGCGGCGCTGGCACGCAAGGACAGCGTATCGCTGAGCCAGGGCCAACTGGTCCGCCGACGCTTCGTCGCCCACCGGGCCGCCATGATCTCCACCGTCGCGCTGGCCTTCATCGCCGTGATGGCCTTCTCTTCCATCGGCTATGCGGGCATCCCGGGCTGGTGGGACAAGGACTACACGATGGCCGGGAGCGTCATCGACGGGGGAAGGCCCACGTTCTCGCTGCTGCCCACCTGGCTGGGGGGCACGGGACTTGCCTGGGGCGAACACCCCTTCGGCCAGGATTCCACGGGCAAGGACTACTTCGCCCTGGTGATGCGCGGCACCCAGCAGTCGATCATCATCGCGGTGATCGTCGGGATTGTGGCCACCGTGATCGGGGCCGTCGTCGGGGCCGTCGCCGGCTACTACCGCGGCTGGGTCGATGCGGTGCTGATGCGCATGACCGACCTGTTCATCGTGATTCCGCTGCTGGTCCTGGCCGCGGTGCTCGGGCAGATCGCCTCGCGCACCGGCAACACCACCGTGGTGTTGGCGCTGGTGCTTGGCCTGGTCACCTGGACCGGCCTGGCCAGGTTGGTGCGCGGCGAGGTGCTCTCGCTGCGCGAACGCGAGTACGTTGCGGCAGCGCAGTCCATGGGCGCAAAGACCAGCAGGGTGATCCTCAAGCACCTGCTGCCCAACACCATTGGCGTCATCGTGGTGAACGCGACGTTCGCGATCGCCGGGGCCATCCTGCTGGAGACCTCGCTGTCCTACCTCGGCTTCGGGGTCAAGGCCCCGGATTCGTCCCTGGGCCTGCTCATCAGCCAATACCAAAACGCCTTCACCAACCGGCCCTGGCTGTTCTGGTGGCCGGGCATGATCATCCTGGCGATCGCGTTGAGCGTCAACTTCCTGGGCGACGGGTTGCGCGACGCCTTCGATCCGCGCCAGACCCGCAAGGCCAGGCGCCGCAGCAAGAAGGAAGAGGTTTCCGAATGAGCATCACCTCACCCCCGGCAAACGACAGAGGAACGGCGCTGAGCTTCGAGAACCTGTCGGTCTCCTTCGAGACCGAGTTTTCCGACGTGCACGCGGTCAAGGGCCTGTCACTGGAGGTGTACCCCGGCGAAGTGGTGGCCCTGGTGGGCGAATCGGGCTCCGGCAAGTCGGTGACCTCCACCGCCGCCATCGGGTTGCTGCCCTCCAATGCCTACATCACCGGCAAGGCGCTGGTCGGCGGGGTCAACGTGGTGGGCATGGCGGAGAACAGGATGCGCAAGATGCGCGCCACCGACATTGCCATGGTCTTCCAGGAACCCATGACGGCGCTGAACCCGGTGCTCACCATTGAGCGCCAGCTCACCGAGTCCCTGGAACTGCACGGCCTGGCCTACGGCAAGGACGCCACCAGGCGGGCCATCGAGCTGCTGGACATGGTCGGCATCCCCGACCCGGCCAAGCGCATCAGGCAGTACCCGCACCAGTTCTCCGGCGGCCAGCGCCAGCGCATCGTGATCGCCATGGCGATCTCCTGCGACCCGAAGGTCATCATCGCCGACGAGCCGACCACGGCGCTGGACGTCACGGTGCAGGCCGAGATCCTTGACCTTTTGCGCGAGCTGAAGGACAAGCTGAACACCGGCATCCTGCTCATCACCCACAACATGGGCGTGGTGGCCGATCTGGCCGACCGCGTCGCGGTGATGTTCCACGGCTCGCTGGTGGAAACCGGCACCGTGGACCAGGTGCTCAACAACCCGGTGCACCCGTACACGCAGAAGCTGCTGGCCTCGGTGCCCCGGCTTAAGGCCGTGGACGTGACCGGGGGCTGGACGCCCGAGCCCGTCGCCCCGGTGGACCCGAACCGCACGCTGGTCCTCGAAGCCAGGAACCTGGTGCTCGAATACGACATGCGCGGCACCAAGTTCCGGGCGGTCGATGACCTGTCCTTCGAACTGGCCCGCGGGCAGATCCTGGGCATCGTGGGGGAGTCGGGCTCCGGCAAGTCGACCGTGGCCAAGGCCGTGCTGGGGCTGCTGCCCGTGGCCTCGGGCGTGCTCGCGGTCCACGGCACCAACCTGGCCACGCTGCGGCCCAAGGCTGCCCGGGCCGTCCGCGCCAAGATCGGGGTGATCTTCCAGGACCCCGCGGCGTCGCTGAACCCGCGCTTCCCGATCGGCGACTGCATCACCGAGCCGATGGTGGTGCACAAGGTCGGCAGCCGCGCCGAGCGCATCCGGCGGGCCGGGGAGCTGCTGGAAGCGGTGCACCTGCCGCGCTCGGTGCTCAACCGCTACCCGCACGAGCTCTCCGGCGGCCAGCGCCAGCGCGTGTGCATCGCCCGCGCGCTGACCCTTGACCCGGAACTGCTGATTGCCGACGAGCCGACCAGCGCGCTGGACGTCTCGGTGCAGGCGGCGGTGCTGGAAATGATCCAGGAGCTGCAGGCCCGCTACGAGTTCGCCTGCCTGTTCGTCAGCCACGACCTGGCCGTGGTGGACCTGCTGGCGCACCACGTGGTGGTCATGAAGGACGGCAAGTCGGTGGAGCAGGGCAGGGTCTCGGACGTGCTGCACGCCCCGCAACACGACTACACCCGCCGGCTGCTGGCGGCGGCCCCGGTGCCCGAGCCCCGCGAACAGGCAGTGCGCCGCGAGGCGCGCCGCCTGCTGCTCGAATTGGAGACACCGAAGGGCTGATCCGCGCTGGACACAACAGAGGCCGGGATCTCCGCGGGGATCCCGGCCTCTGTCATGCCCCCAGTGGGCGAAGTCTGCAGGTGGGAGCTAGCTGAGCTCCATGATGAATTCCTTCACGACCGCGGCGCGGGCGTTGGAGAAATCGGCCGACTCCTCGATGACCTTGAAACCACGTCGTTCCAGGACCTTGATGGAGCCGATGTTGTCCTGCGGCACGCGGGCGCGCAGCGGGCGGGCCGTGTACTCGGCCAGGAACGCGTCAACGGCCGAGGTGGTGATGCCCTGGCCCCAGTAGCGGCTGGCGGTCCAGAAACTGATCTCCGGGATCGTCTCGTTCTCGAAGACCAGGATCGAACCTGCGACTTCGCCGTCGTGCTCGATGGTGCGCACAATGACCTTGGGGTCGTTGATGATCGAACCCCAGTGGTGGTCGAAGACCCCGCGGTCCGCCGGGTTCCGGGCCGTGAAGGCAGCCATGAGGTTGGCTTCGGGATCCTGCTGGTGTTCGAAGAACTGATCCAGGTCTTCGGGCTGCAAAGGCCGTAGATGCACGGTCACTGCCTCTCTCTTTGTGGTCAACGTCTAGGCCCTAGCCTACCGGGGTGAACAGGGCGGATGCGGCCATCTGGTTCAGCAGCCGCCGCAATCCCGCCTTGGAGGTGCGCGGGGAGTGCGCCGAATGGGCGGTTGAGTTGAGCAGGCCGAAGGCCGCGTGGGCGCGGAACCGGATGACGGCGTTGGTTTCCTGCGGGTGGATCAGGTGCAGCTGCTCGGTCCACAGGGCGATGTAGGCGCGTTGCAGCTTGCGAACCAATTGCAGTTCGGCCGCCGGCAGGGTCTCCAGGTTGCGGTCCTGGACCTGGATGATGTCCGGGCGGGCCAGGGCGAAGTCGGTGTGGAAGGCGATCAGCCGCTTCAACGTCTCGTCGGCGGTGCCGCCGGCGCCGACAACCTTCTGGCCGCCGTCCAGCAGGTCCTGGCTCATGCCCACCAGCAGGGCGATGAGCACCGCCGACTTTCCGGAGAAGTGCCGGTACACCGCCGGCCCGCTGATGCCGCAGGCGGCCCCGAGGTCCTCCAGCGAAACCCCGGCATAGCCGTGGATGGCGAAGAGCCTGGTGGCCTCGGTCAGCAGGTCCTCGCGTCGCTGTGCCTTGGCGCGTTCGCGGTCGGTCGATGCAGGGTCCTTGGGAATGTCGTTCACCCTCCACCGTTCCTTCGTGTCTCGGCCCGGCGGCCGCCACAGGACCGCCGGTGCAACTTTCTCCCGGAGGCTGGACAAGTGTGGCGCGCGCCACTAGCCTCGGACTCAGTTAATGATCACTAACAATACGTGGTCAACCGGCAAAGCCCAAGCGAAGCGCAACCAAGCAACGTTTGGCCTCGCGGCCCACCCGGCCCGCGGCCATCGGGCGGCCCCGGCAACCAGTGAAAGGTGCACAGGGAAAAATGATCAACCTGGAACTCAACGACGACTACCTGGAACTCGCCAAGACGGTGCGGGAGTTCGCCAACGAGGTCGTGGCGCCGGTGTCGGCCAAGCACGACGCGGCGCATTCCTTCCCCTACGACGTCATCGCCCAGATGGGCGGGATGGGGCTTTTCGGCCTGCCCTTTGACGAGGACTTCGGCGGCATGGGCGGGGACTATTTCGCGCTGTCCCTGGCCATCGAGGAACTGGCCCGGGTCGACCAGTCGGTGGCCATCACCCTGGAAGCCGGCGTCAGCCTGGGGGCCATGCCCATCCACCGCTTCGGCACCCAGGCGCAAAAGGAGCGCTGGCTTCCGGCGCTGTGCTCCGGGGCGGAACTTGCGGGATTCGGGCTGACCGAGTCCGGCGCCGGCTCGGATGCCGGCGGCACCGCCACCACCGCCGCGCTGCAGGACGGGCAGTGGGTGGTCAACGGGTCCAAGGAATTCATCACCAATTCCGGCACCGACATCTCCACGCTGGTCACCGTCACCGCCGTCACCGGCACCCGGACCAAGGCCGACGGCTCGATCGCCAAGGAGATCTCCACGATCCTGGTGCCGCGGGACACCCCGGGATACACCGTGGACCCCGCCTATGACAAGGTCGGCTGGCGCGCCTCGGACACCCACCCGCTGAGGTTCGAGAATGCGTCAGTCCCCGAGGAAAACCTGCTGGGGGAGCGCGGGCGCGGCTACGCCAACTTCCTGTCCATCCTCGACGAGGGCCGCATCGCGATTGCCGCGCTGGGAACCGGGGCGGCCCAGGGCTGCCTGGACGAGGCCACTGCCTATGCCAAGACGCGGAAGACCTTCGGCAGCCCGATCGGCTCAAACCAGGGGATCTCCTTCAAGATCGCCCGGATGGCCGCGCGCGTGCACACCTCCCGCCTGGCCTACTATGCGGCCGCGGCGAAGATGCTGGCGGGCCAGGACTTCAAGACCGAGGCGGCCATCGCGAAGCTGGTGGCCGGCGAGGCCGCCATGGACAACGCCCGCGACGCCACGCAGATCTTCGGCGGCTACGGGTTCATGAACGAGTCCCTGGTGGCCCGGCACTACCGGGACTCGAAGATCCTGGAAATCGGCGAGGGCACCACCGAGGTCCAGCTGCTGCTGATCGCCCGCTCGCTGGGTCTTTAGGCATTTCGGGGGCGAACGCCCCGAAAGTTTGTAGGATACGAGAACAAGGATCTTCGTGGGCCGCTTTCTCCGCCGCACCGCTCCCGTGAAGGGGAGGCGGGCGGCGGGGAAATTCCCACACAAGGACAAGGGGCGTGAGGGACATGTCGGAGCGAGACGACGTCAAGGAAATCCACGAGCGGGGCCTGTACTTCGAGGAATTGGATGCCGACGCGGTCTACGTGCACTCCCCGGGGCGCACCATGACGGAGGCGGACAACGTCCTGTTCACCTCGCTGAGCATGAACACCCAGGCGCTGCACCTGGACGCCGCCTTCGCCGCGACCCAGCCCTTCGGGCGGCGGGTCATGAACTCGATGTTCACCCTGGCCACCATGGTGGGCCAATCGGTCTCGCAGCTGACCCAGGGGACGCTGATGGGCCAGCTGGGCCTGACCGACGTGCGCTTCCCGCATCCACTCTTCCCGGGGGACACGCTGTACACCCAGACGCACATCGTCGACCTGCGCCCGTCGAACTCCCGGCCCGGGCTCGGGGTGGCGACCTTCGCCCACGTGGGCAAGAACCAGGACGGCATCACGGTGGCGGAGGCGACGCGCGTGTGCCTGATGTTCACGCGCGAGGCCCACCAAAAACTGCAGAACGGCACCTTCGGCGAGGACGACTGGCTGTAGCCGGCCCGCAGCTAGGCCCCGCGCCGGCTGTACCGGCGCTCCGGGCGCCCGCCGCCGTAGCGCAGGTTCACCTGCGCCTGGCCGACCTCGTTGAGGTACTCCAGGTAGCGCCGCGCGCTGACCCGAGACAGGCCCAGCATCTCGCCGACCTCCAGCGCGGAGAGGTCAGCCTCCGCCTCGCGCAGGATGGCCTGCACCCGCTCCATGGTTTCCGCCGCGCAGCCCTTGGGCAGCGGCCTGTCGGCCCCGGCCATGCCGAAGACCGCATCGACGTCGGACTGCTCGGCGGTGGCGGCCGAACCCAGCGAACGGTAGGTGCGCCGGTAGTGCTCCAGGCGCTGGTGCAGGTCCTCCTGGGTGAACGGCTTCATCAGGTAGTGCACGATGCCCCCGCGCAGCGCCCGGCGCACCGTCTCGGCCTCGCGGGCGGCGCTGATCACCAGCACGTCGAGCTCCGGGACCTCCGCGCGCAACTGGCCCAGCAGCTCCAGCCCGTAGATATCGGGCAGGTGGATGTCCAGCAGCACCAGATCGGGCTGGATCCGGCGGGCCTCGGCTAGGGCCTGGGCCCCGGTGCGGGCGACCCCCGCGACCTCGAAGCCGGGCATCTGCGCCACGAATCCCGAATGGATCCGCGCGACCATGAAGTCGTCGTCGACGATGAGCACCTTGATCATGGCTGAACCCTTTTCCCCAGGCGGGCGGTGAAGACCGCCCCCTGGTCGTTGGCGACCGTGACGTCGCCGCCGCGGCGCAGGCACACCAGGCGGGTCAGCGCCAGGCCGAAGCCGCGACCCGCCTCGGAGGAGGAGGCCTTGGTGCTGTAGCCCTGCACGAAGATCTTAGCAACGTTCGACTCGTCGACGCCCTCGCCCGAGTCGTGCACCGTGACCACCACCGTCTGGCCCTCCTCGGCCAGCCGGACCTTGACCCGCGCGTCGGGTCGCCCTGCCACCGCGTCGATGGCGTTGTCCACCAGGTTGCCGACCACCGTGGTCAGGTCCCGCGACAGCGCCTCGTCCACCCGGCCCAGCTGCGAGGCAGGATCCAGGTCGATGCCCACGCCCCGCTCCGAGGCCAGCGCTGACTTGGCAATAAGCAGCGCGGCCACCGTGGGGTCTGCCACGCGGTGGGTGACGTCGTCCAGCAGCCGGGTGCGGCTGAAGCTCACCCCGTTGACATAGGAGAGCACCTCGTCGTATTCCTCCAGCTGGATCAGCCCGGAGATGGTGTGCAGCTGGTTGGCGAACTCGTGGGTCTGGGCGCGCAGCGTCTCGGTGGTCATGCGCGTGGCCCCCAGTTCCTTTTCCAGGGTCGTCAGCTCGGTGCGGTCGCGCAGCGTGGTCACCGAGCCGACCAGCCGGCCGCGCGCCTCCATGGGGCGGCGGTTGAGTACCACCATGCGCTCGCCGACCAGCACCAGCCGGTCCGCCTCTGCCTGCTTCATGGTCAGCACCTCGCGCAGGGCCGCGTCGATGGACAGGTCCGCCAGGGTCCGGCCCTCGCTGTCCTCGGGCCAGCCCAGCAGCCGGCGGGCGGCGTCGTTGGCCAGGGTGATGCGTTCGCGCAGGTCGATGGCCACCACGCCCTCCTTGACGCCGTGCAGGATGGCCTCGCGGTGTTCGACCAGCCCGGTGATTTCCGCCGGCTCCAGGCCCAGGGTCTGGCGCTTGACGCGGCGGGAGAGCAGGAGCGAGCCGAGCGTGCCCACTGCCACCGAGACCCCCAGGTAGACCAGCAGGTTGGGGGTGGCCTCCAGCAGGCGTTCGAGCAGCGAGGGGTAGCTGCGCCCCATGGCGGAGAATCCCACGAGCCGTCCGCCGTCATCGAGCACCGGGACGTGCGCCTCGAGCATCTTGATGCCGCCGCGCTGCGTGGACCCGGTCCATGCGCGGCCCTCCATGACGTCGGATTCGCCCAGCGGGAACTTCTCCCCGAGCAGGGCGGGATTCGAGGCGGTCACGACTGTCCCCTCGGCGTTGACCAGCACCGCCTCGCTGCTGCCGGAGACCGAGCGCACCGACTCGGTGATCGAGGGCAGGGCCGAGCCGAAGCGGGGCCTGGCCTCGGGCAGCAGGGCGCGCACCAGCGGGGTCGCTGCGAGGTTTTCGGCAGCCGCCAGCGAACGCCGGGACTCGACGCGTTCAAAGGTCTGGGTGGCCTGGGCCAGGGACATGGCAAGGACTCCGGCCATGACGGCGAGAAGGATCAGCAATTGCAGTCCCAGGAACTGGCCCGCGAGGCTCAGCCGGGCGGTGCGGCCCCAACGCGGGGCGGGGGAGTGGCCGGGCACCGGCGGTCCTTTCCGTGCCATGACGCACCCGGCGCCAATCGCCCGGTCCGGCATATGCCATCGGCGTGAACTCTACCCAAATCGGGCATCCGCGCCGAATGTGACCGTGAACACTATGTACACAACTTTCTTTGCGAACACAAGAATTGCCCGGCCCTGCTGGCGGCCTAGTGTGGTGCACATCATTCACTCGCATTTGAGATGGGAATCACCATGGGACGAACCAATATCTTGAAGCTGGCAGCGGTCGCCGCCGGCATCATGCTCGCCGCCACCGGCTGCGGGGTCACCGGCAACGACGCCGGCGCCTCAGGCAGCGCGGCCGAATCCGGCCCGGTGACCGGCCTGCGCATCATGGTCCCCAACAGCCCCGGCGGCGGCTACGACACCACGGCCCGCGTCGGCGCCAAGGTCATGGAGGAAGCGGAGATCGCCAAGTCGGTGGAGGTCTTCAACCTTGCCGGCGCCGGCGGCACCGTGGGGCTGGCCCGCATCGTGAACGAAAAGGGCAACAACGACCTGGGCATGCTCATGGGCCTGGGCGTGGTGGGCGCGAGCTACACCAACGACACCGACGCCCGGCTGACCGACACCACCCCGATCGCCCGGCTGATCCAGGAGCCGGGGGCCATCATGGTCTCGAAGGACTCCCCGTACAAGACCATCGAGGACCTCGTCGCGGCCTGGAAGAAGGATCCGTCCAAGCTGGCCGTCGGCGGCGGCTCCTCGCCGGGCGGCCCCGACCACCTGCTGCCGATGCAGCTGGCCCAGGCCGTGGGCATCGACGCGAAAAAGGTCAACTACGTCTCCTACGACGGCGGCGGCGACCTGCTGCCGGCGATCCTGGGCAACAAGCTGGGCTTCGCGGCCTCCGGTGCCGGGGAATTCCTCAAGCAGATCCAGTCCGGCGACGTCCGCGTGCTCGCCACCTCCGGCGCCGAGCGCCTCGAGGGCGTTGATGCCCCGACCCTGAAGGAATCGGGCATCGACCTGGAATTCAGCAACTGGCGCGGCCTGGTGGCCCCTCCGGGCATCAGCGACGAGGCCAAGGCCCGCTGGATCGCCACGCTGGAGAAGATGCACGCCTCCGAGGAATGGAAGGCGGCACTGAAGACCAACGGCTGGACCGACGCGTTCATCACCGGGGACGAGTTCGCCGGCTTCCTCACCGACCAGGACAAGCGGGTCTCCGACGTCCTGACCGCCCTGGGATTGGCATGAAACCAGTAGCCGTTTGGCTCAAGGACCGCTCCGAGCTGGGCTTCGCGGCCCTGCTCGGGGCGGTCGGGGCCATGGTGCTGGTCGATGCCGCGGGGCTGAACGTGCCCTACCAGCAGTCCGACGGGCTGGGTCCCAAGACCGTTCCCTACATCGTGGGGACCCTGCTGTTGGTCTGTGCCGTCCTGCTCGCGGTGAACATCCTGCGCGGGGGAGCGGCAGAGCCGGAGGACGGCGAGGACATCGAGATCGGGACGCCCATCGACTGGAAGGTCGTCGTTCCACTGGTGCTGGTCTTCATTCTCAACATCCTCTTCATCGACCTGGTGGGCTGGCCGATCTCCGGGACCATCCTCTTCTGGGGCAGCGTCCTGGCCCTGGGCGGGCGCAACTACATCCGTGACGGACTGATTTCCGTGGCCCTGGCCGTGGGCACCTTCTACGGCTTTTACCTGGGGTTGGGCATCCACCTGCCGGCCGGCTTGCTCAAGGGAGTGCTCTAAGTGGAAACATTCAACCTGCTGATGCAGGGGTTCGCCACCGCAGTGACCCCCGTCAACCTGCTCTTCGCCGTGGTGGGCGTGCTGCTGGGCACCGCCATCGGCGTGCTGCCGGGCATCGGCCCGGCCATGGCCATCGCGCTGCTGCTGCCGGTGACCTACGGGCTGGAACCCACCAGCGCCATGATCATGTTCGCTGGCATTTACTACGGCGGCATGTTCGGCGGCTCGACCACCTCCATCCTGCTGAACACCCCCGGCGAGTCCGCCACGGTCATCACCGCCATCGAGGGCCACAAGATGGCCAAGGCCGGCCGCGCCGCCCAGGCGCTGGCCACCGCGGCCATCGGATCGTTCGTCGCCGGAACCATCGGCACCGCCCTGCTGGCCACCATCGCCCCCTGGGTGGTGCAGTTCGCCGTGTCCCTGGGCAACCCGAGCTACCTGGCCATCATGCTGCTGGCGCTGGTTGCCGTGACCGCCGTGCTGGGTTCCTCCAAGCTGCGCGGCTTTGCCGCCCTCGGCCTGGGCCTGGCCATCGGCCTGGTCGGACTGGACCCGGTCAGCGGACAGGGCCGGCTGGTCTTCGGCCAGCCGCTGCTCGCCGACGGGCTGGACATCGTGGTGGTCGCCGTGGCGATCTTTGCCATCGGCGAGGCCCTGTGGATCGCCGCGCACCTGCGCAAGACCCGGAGCCAGACGATTCCCGTGGGTCGTCCCTGGATGGGCAAGTCCGACTGGAAGCGCTCCTGGAAGCCCTGGCTGCGCGGCACCGCGTACGGCTTCCCCTTCGGCGCCCTGCCGGCCGGAGGCGCGGAGATCCCGACGTTCCTGTCCTACATCACCGAGAAGAAGCTTTCGAAGCACCCGGAGGAATTCGGCCACGGCGCCATCGAGGGCGTTGCGGGTCCCGAGGCGGCCAACAACGCCTCGGCCGCCGGCACGCTGACCCCGATGCTGGCCCTGGGCCTGCCGACCAACGCGACCGCCGCGGTCATGCTCCTGGCGCTCATGCAGCTGGGGGTCCAGCCCGGCCCGCTGCTCTTCGAGGAGGAGCCGAAGCTGGTGTGGGCGTTGATCGCCAGCCTGTTCATCGGCAACGCGCTGCTGCTGCTGGTCAACCTGCCCATGGCGCCGCTGTGGGCCAAGCTGCTGCAGCTGCCGCGGCAGTACCTCTACGCGGGCATCCTGTTCTTTGCCACGCTGGGCGCCTATGCGGTGAACCTGCAGGCCTTCGACCTGGTCCTGCTTTTGGTGCTGGGCACGCTGGGCTTCGCGATGCGCCGCTTCGGCATCCCGGTGCTGCCGCTGATCATCGGGGTGATCCTTGGCCCCCGGGCCGAGGAGGAACTGCGCAAGTCCCTGCAGCTCAGTGGCGGGGACCCGGCCGGCCTGTTCAGCGAGCCGATCGCCGTGGTCGTCTACGCGATCATCGCCCTGGTGCTGCTCTGGCCGCTGCTGGCCAAGGTGCTGCGCCGCCTGTTCCCGAAGGCGGCAGCCGAGGTCGGTGAGCTGGTGGAGCCCGTGGTGGTGGTGCCCGAGGCCGGGACCGGCACCGGCGAGAACGAAGAGCCCGCCGAGGTGCAGGTCATGGACATCCACGGCCCGCGCCACGGCGGCAAGACGCGCCGCTAGCCGCGGCACGCGCCATCCCGCGTGGCCCCCGATTCCCCCTTCACCGGAGGGAAACGGGGGCCACGCCCGGTTAAGGGCGGCAGCGCTCACCGCAACGTTGCGCCCACTTCCCATTGGGTAGGCACAGGAAGAGCGGACATAATGGGTCAGGTGAACAATGCGCAGTTTTCCGCCCCCCGCCCGGCCACGGCCTTCACCGCCCCGCTCCCCGGCACGATCCGCCGCATCACGCTGATCGGCTCCACCGGATCCATCGGCACCCAGGGCCTGGAGGTCATCGCCGCGGCACCCGACAGGTTTGCCGTGGCGGCGCTTTCGGGCGGCAGCAACCTGCCCCTGCTGGCCGCCCAGGCCGTGGCCACAATGGCCGCCGCGGTGGGCTGCGCCTACCCGGACCTGGACGCGCTCTCCGCCGCGATCGCCGCGGCCAAGGACGCCGCCGGGGTGCGCGGCTACGACCCGCAGCTCTTCGCCGGGCCCGACGCGGCAACGCAGATCGCCTCCTTCCCGGACGCGGACGTGGTGCTCAACGGCATCACCGGCTCCATCGGCCTGGCCCCCACCCTCGCGGCACTGAACGCAGGCCACCTGCTGGCCCTGGCCAACAAGGAATCGCTGATTGTCGGCGGACAACTGGTCAAGAACGCAGCAGCCCCCGGACAACTGGTCCCGGTGGACTCCGAGCATTCGGCGCTGGCCCAGGCGCTGCGCGCCGGCACACCCGAAGAGGTGCACAAGCTGATCGTCACCGCTTCCGGCGGACCCTTCCGCGGACTCGGCCGCGAGCAGCTGCGCGACGTCACCCCCGCCCAGGCGCTGGCCCACCCGACCTGGGACATGGGCAAGGTCGTGACCACCAACTCCGCGACCATGGTCAACAAGGCCCTGGAGGTCATCGAGGCGCACCTGCTCTTCGACGTCCCGCTGGATCGCATCGAGGCCGTCGTGCACCCCCAATCCATCGTGCACTCCATGGTCGAATTCATCGACGGCTCCACCATCGTCCAGGCCTCCCCGCCGGACATGGCCCTGCCCATCGCGCTGGGCATCGGCTGGCCCGCACGCGTGCCGGGAGCCACCGCGCCCTGCGACTGGTCCACCGCATCCTCCTGGACCTTCGAGCCGCTGGATGCGACGGCGTTCCCGGCCATCGAGCTGGCCAAGGCCGCCGCCGCCGCCTCGGCCACGCACATGGCCGTGTACAACGCCGTGAACGAGGAGGCGGTCGAGGCATTCCACGCCGGGGCCATCCGCTTCACCGACATCGTCGAAACCGTCGACGCAATCCTGCAGGGCTACGACCCGGAACCCGGCACCCTTGACCTGGAATCGGTGCTCGCCGCCGAGAGCTGGGCACGAACCGAAGCCGCCAAGCGTTTGGAAACATTGTGAGCGTTCTACTTTTCATCCTCGGTGTCCTGATCATGGTCGTCGCCGTCGGCGCGTCCATCGGCCTGCACGAGGTCGGGCACCTGATCCCGGCCAAGCGCTTTGGCGTGCGCGTGCCCCAATACATGATCGGCTTCGGCAAGACGCTGTGGTCCTTCAAGCGCGGGGACACCGAATACGGGTTCAAGGCCATCCCGCTGGGCGGCTACATCTCCATGATCGGCATGTACCCGCCGGCGCGGAACAAGGGGCTCGTCGGCGCCACCGACGCCCCGATGCTGCGCAAGTCCTCCACCGGCATGTTCCAGCAGATGGCCGACGAGGCCAGGCACGCAGCCGCCGAGCAGCTGCAGCCGGGGGACGAGAACCGGCTGTTCTACAAGCTGCCGGTCTACAAGCGCATCATCATCATGCTCGGCGGCCCGGTGATGAACCTGCTCATCGGCGTGGTCATGATCGGCATCGTCACCGTCGGCTTCGGGATGCCCGCCCAGACCAGCACCGTCGACGAGGTCTACCAGTGCGTGGTGCCGCTCGGCGAGGAATCCTCCCGCGACTCCTCGGTGAACAACGGCTGCCTGCCCTCCGACGCACCGGGCCCTGCCTATGCGGCCGGCCTGCGCCCGGGAGATGTCATCACTTCATTCGACGGCGCGCCGGTGGGCACCACCGACTGGGTGGGCCTGACCCAGGCGATCCGCGGCCACGCCGGCGAGTCGGTCCCGTTGGTCTACCAGCGCGACGGCTTGGAACACTCCACCACCATCACCCCCTACAAGACCGAACGCCCGGTGATCAACGACCAGGGCCAGGTCGTCACCGACGCCTCCGGCACGCCCGAGACCGTCGAGGTCGGGTTCATCGGCATGGGCTCGGACGTGCGGAACATCCAGCAGCCGGTTTCCGCCGTCCTGCCGGCCGTGGGCCAGCAGGTCGCCGGGGTCTCGGCCGTGGTGCTCGATCTGCCCGCCCGCGTGGCAGCGGTCGGCAAGGCCGCGTTCTCCGATACGCCGCGCGACCCCAACGGGCCGATCTCCGTGGTGGGCGTGGGACGCATTGCCGGGGAAATCAGCGCCATGGAGCAGATCGGGGTCGCGGACAAGGCCGCCAGCCTGATCTCACTGATCGGCGGGCTGAACATCGCGCTGTTCGTCTTCAACCTGATCCCGCTGCTGCCGCTGGATGGCGGGCACATCGTCGGCGCACTCTTCGAATCGGTGCGCCGGTTCTTCTCCAAGATCTTCCGCCGCCCCGATCCGGGGCCGGTGGACATCGCCAAGATGCTTCCGCTGACCTACGTGGTCGCGGTGGGCATGCTGGTGATGGGTGCGGTGCTGATCTACGCAGACATCGTCAAGCCGGTATCGATCTTCGGCTGACGCCCGCAGGTTTGGACACGTGACCCGTCACATGGCCGACACCCCGCGTGGCGGGCGACCCCTCGCCGTGCACCGCCGGGGGAGTCGCCGGACAGGGTAGCCAGTGGCATCGGTGCTACCCGCAGCAGCCGCAACGTCCCGCCGCGCTCTCCTTCGTCGGGCAAACGATCCGCGGGAATGCGTTCGCGGATCTCGGCATCGATTGACTGCCGTGGTGATGGTCGAGCTTCAATCTTGCCGGAGGGAGCTCCTCTCAACCATGGAAGACACCACTGGCCTCCTACTCGGGTCGAATGCGGTGCGCACTCTCCAGCCTGCAGGATCCATGACAGAGGTATTTGTAAAGGCTTTTGTGATAACCTGCTGATGGGGTGGTCAGGATGGCCCTTTTTACTATGTGACCTTGCGTGCGTTGTGCTCTTGAGGGAGACAACGCACATGGCCGGACCGTCTAATGTCGAAGGGGTTTTTATGTCACGGGTTTGGTCTACCGAGCGGGCGAAGCATTTAATCCAGCAGATTCAAGGCATCGTGAACGGTGGATGCACCGACCAGATGACAGCACTGGATAACCAAGGGCGCATCTTGTCCGACCCGAACGTCTGGGATGGCCCGCTGGCGAAGACGTTCCGTTCCTCGACTTGGCCAGAAACCAGGGCCGCGTTGGGCAAGGCGCGTAGCGAACTCGAAGCATTGCGGAACCAGCTGCAGAAGATCTCGCAGGACATCTTTACCGCTGGTGGCGGCGCATAACCACAATTGGTGACGCGCGGGCAGGTCTGCCTTACTCACTAACGTGAGTGGCAGACCCGGTGCGCTGCGTAGCGACTTGTCGTCGTATCCGCAGCGTGATGGCAATGAGCCGCCCGCTCGTCATCCAGGTTGCCGGGCTCGTTGCTGTACCTTGCCTGTGCTTTGTTGTCTTAGTTTTTGGTTGATTATTCCCGTCGTGCGCTGGCGGCGTGCTGGTCGTAGAGGATGTTGAATGAATTTTGATCATGGAGTAGCCGATGCACTCATCGCGAAGTGTGACGCGGCGTACGGGAAGCTCTCTGCGCAGGTTGTTCAACGAGGGTCTGTGTTCGGTGAGGCGTTGGATCAGTTCAGCGGGACGTACTCGGGTTTGTTCGCTGAGAACCATGAGGCCCAGAAGAGGGCCCGTGTAGCTCTGTTCCGTGCGGTTGAAGATCTGGCCGAGGGCGTGAAATCGGTCAAGCGGCAAGCCGATACTGCCCGCGACGAAATGAATCGTGCCCAGGATAGAGCCCGTGCACGGCTCAAGGAGATCGAGTTCCTTGAATTCCAGGAATCAGAGCCATGGCTACACCAAGCGGAGAGTAGGGACGCGCAAACGATTCTCGGTTATTCCTTCTCTGACTGGCTGCGAGATAAGACGATGCCGCCGAGGGTTGCTGTTGATCCGATACCGCAAGAGGTCCGTGGCTGGATATTAGGTGTGGGCGCGGGTGGAACGAGTTCCGCGATCCCCGATGCGCTGACCCGTGCCGCGACGGTGTTCCGGGCCCAAGACGTGGATGCCAGACCGGTGTGTGATTCCGTGGTGGCTGCACTGGGCACTTTTTGAGACGTGTGCACGTGGACGCGACGAGGCATGGTCGGCGATAGCGCGCTCCAGGACGGGTTCACCCGGTTTTTCGAGGATAATGATGAGGACGCCAGATATCTGGTCAAGATCGCGGACGCGTTCCGCAACGCCGGCGAAGGAACGGACCTACCAGGTGGGGCACTGAATCTATCCACCGACAGCCTGGTGTTGGCGTTGGTCCCGGCCAGCCGATCCGGGGAGGCGTTGATGAACTTCCTGTCCACCGCGACACCCGAACAGATCCGGGCCCAGGCGAAGATCCCCGGGTGGGATGAGGCATTGCAGTCGGTACCTGCGGAACGGATTGCCGTGTGGTGGGATGGCCTACAAGGTCCCGACCAGGTGATCAGACTGAATCAAAAGGTTGAGTTCACGGTCACAACACTGCAAGCGGAGCTACTCGGGGCCGCACCGAGGGTGTTCGGGTCGCTGGACGGGATCCCGGCGTTATCTCGCGTGTATGCGAACAAGTTGGCGGTGTCATCAGATATCCAGGCCGCCGAGAAAGAGCTGAAAATGCTTCAGGAATTCTCCAAGGCCAGCCCGCTAGGTAGTCAGTATCCGGATCGTCAGGCATTCCTTATTAGTGAGATCAACTACCTGAAAAAGGTCGAGTCCGGGGACAGGCAGCTGTATTTGTATGACCGCGACAAGTCCCGAATCGTTCAGATGATTGGCGCCCCGGATGAGGATACCGAACGGACGATTACCTATGTTCCGGGAACGTTTACGAACCCAAAAAGTTTTTATGATAATGGCCCCCAACAAATCCCAATCGAGTTGGTGGGCGCGGTCCCGGACACCGTCGCATTCGTGTACAAGGACGGGCAATTCGCTGGGGAAGACTCGTACGACGGGGGGACTGACTTCTTCCGTCTTCTGGAGGCGAACGATCCAGATCGCGGTTTGGATGCCGGACGGCAACTGGCAGCCTTCCAACGGGGAATACAGTCAGATCCGTTGCTTCAAAACGCCGAGCAGATTGGGTTTGGTCATAGCTGGGGGTATCAGAACCTGTCGAGTTCCGAGATCTTCGGTGCCAAGTGGGACAAGTCCACTTCTTTGTCCGGGGCCGGGATGCACGAAAAGTGGGTTCCGGACGAGGACACCGAGTACACGAATCTCGTGTATGAGCGCGATGCTTTGCTGTGGGCGCAAAGGAAAGGGTTGGTCTGGGACGGTAAGATACCGAGGACTCAAGAGGCGTTTACCAATAACGTCTACACCAGACCTGACGGTGAAGGTGATCCGGTTGACGACCACAGTGAAATTCAGAGGGCCGACCCTGAGAACCAAGATAATCGAGAAGCGCGCAACGACATGGTTAAGTGGGTAATGAAATGATCCGGACACGATTCACTGCTGCCGCGTTGATTCTGTTGGTGGCGGTTACGGGGTGCACACCCGGGGCGCCGAAAAGTACGACCGAGACCGAAGGGAATACCCCTGTGGAGAGTGAACTGACGTGGCAGGAGGCCAAGGCCAAGGCCCAGGCAATGGAGCTGGAAATCGCCGACTTGATTCCCGAAGACAAGGTTACCAAGATCGATCAAAGGGAGACCGGGGTCTTGTTTAGTTGCTCCGAGAAAAAACATACTTGGGACGGCTCAACCACCGTCACCTTAAAAAAGGGGACCGAGGGAGAACCTATCTTGAAGGCGATTGAGGCGCATTACCGGGATGGTCCCTTCGCCATCAAATCAGATCTCGATATCGTTGGCGATTATCGGGTGCAATTGCGCTCACGAGACGCCGCAGAAAGCTACATCATCGGGATAGGTGAGCCCGGAACGATCCGCATTGCATCGGGGTCTGCCTGCTTTACGCTGCCGGAGGGTGTGGATCCGGGTGATGACTTTTAGGCATTGATGGCGACGGTAAGCGTTCGTTGGGTGCCCTCAGCTTCCTCAGTCTTTGGGGGCCGACATTCCATTGAACCGCGAGCTCAAGGTCAACAACGCCGTAGCCAAATAATCAATGTAGTCCGTTTTCGGACTTATTGAGCTGACAAAGAATCGGTCGGTGTAGCTTCACCAAAAGTGAAGGTGCACCGACCGATTTGTTTACCCTGAGGTTTTTATCGCCCGAGGTGCCTCAGAGGTCTGGACATGGCAACGCGGTGGGATGAGCCATGTCCAGACCCTTGGGACCTCAACGACCACTCAACTCCGCGGCAAACCAGCCCGCGGGACTTAGCGGGATTGGCTCACCGTTTGCCGGAACGATGCCCCGTACGACGTTGACGACAGCTGATCTGTTTTGTCCTTGCGGAGCCTGGAGCGCAACGTCCCCGACTTCGGTTCGGAATCGTAGAGCCCGCGCTTGGTAAGCTCCGGAACCACAAATTCAGCGAAATCGTTGAGCGATCCCGGGCTCACCAAGGGATTGATCATGTATCCATCGAGACCAGAGGTTGCCGCATGTTCTTGAATCTGGCGTGCAACCTCCGCTGGCGTCCCAATGAATAGCAAGTCTGTGCCGCGGGTGACGTTTTCGAACTTCCGGCGAACGTCTCCAGCTGTCAGTGGTTTATCCGTCGGAGCACCCTTAACGACGTAGGACGTCAGGCCGTTGGAATCCGTGGTGAGTGGTTCGTTGTCGGCATACTTGCTCAGGTCGATGCCCGTGTCCCCGGCATAACTAACCAGCTGTGCCTCCAGATGGTAGTTGCTTTGCAGATCGTCGTACTTCTTTTGCGCCTCGATTGCGGTGGGCGCGGTGATGATTCTGGCCAAGGCCATCGATCGAATCTCGCCCGCGGGTCGTCCTCGTTCGGCCGCACGCCGATGAATGTCTGCCAAACCGGTGGCGATTTCGTTCGGGTCTTTCTTGGGTAGCAGCACCATTTCGGCGTGCTTAGCGGCAAACTCTCGACCACGTGGTGACCAGCCGGCTTGGTAGAGGGCGGGTGTCCGCTGTGATGACGGGGAGGTTAGCGATGGCCCGTCAACCCGGAAATGTGCGCCGACGTGGTTGATGGGCTGAACCGAGCCCGGACGGGCATAAACCCGTTCCGCCTTATTTGCCACAACAGCGTCCGCCGCCCAGCTGCCTTCAAGAAGTTTGTAGATGACGTCCATGAATTCGTCGGCCCGCTCATACCTGTCGGCGTGCTTTAGCATCTCGTCCATGCCGAAGTTGCGCGCGGCGCTAGCGAGATATGAGGTCACAATGTTCCAGCCGATACGGCCGTTGCTGATGTGGTCCAAGGTGCCAAATCGCCGGGCGAGAGCGAACGGGTGTTCGTACGTCGTCGATGCGGTAATCACGAACGAAAGACGTTCGGTCAGCGCGGCCAAAGCGGGTACATAAACGAAGGGGTCGTTCGCCGGAGCCTCCACTGCCCAGCTGAGCGCGGCATCGGCGGACCCACCATAGACGTCATAGAGACCCAACACGTCGGCGAAGAAGAGCGCGTCGAGATTTGCCTGTTCGGCGGTGATGGCAACGTTTTTCCATCGATCCAGAGAATTTACCTGCAGACGATCGTCCAGCGGGTGAGTCCAAAGGCTTGGTGCACCACCGCAACCGACGGTGGCTTGTTCGTAAAGGGAAAAGAGAAGTGGGGACGGAGTTGAAGCGTTCATCGAGACATGGGGCTTTCTTTCAAGCTGGCCGCGGAACGGCGACCATGGCGGATGTAAAAAAACAGGTAGCAGGCGCCCACAAACGGGACGCCGAAGTAAAGCGCAGCTACCTGGTTTGGGTCAAAGGCGAGCCCGATGACCGAGATCAGGCACAGGGTGAAGGCAAGAATTGGGACCACAGGGTAGATCGGTGATTTGTAGGCCAAGGCGGAGACATCCCCGCCGAGGCGCACGAAGTTTCTGCGGTGAAAGAAGTGCGAAGCGGAAATGGACATCCACACGCCCACCACCGCGAAACCCGCAATAGAAACCAAGACCAGATAAACAGATTCGGCTGCCATGACGCTGCAGAAAAGCGAGGCAAGTCCACCCAGCATGCTGACGCTCAGGGCTATCAACGGAACACCGCGACGGGTGAGCCTTTTAAACACCTTCGGTGCGTGGCCCTCATCAGCTAAAGAAAACAACATACGGGCGCAGGAATAGAGTCCGCTGTTGCCCGCGGACAACAAGGCAGTGATGATGACGAAGTTCATGATGTCGGCCGCGTAGGGAATGCCGAGGCTGCCAAAAACCGTCACAAACGGACTTTCATCCAGTCCCACATTGCCATAGGGCACGGTGGCTGCAATGACGGTAATAGCACCAACAAAGAAAATCAACAGCCTAAATACCGTGGCCCGCAACGCCTTGGGAATCGAGCGTGCAGGATCTTTAGTTTCGCCAGCGGCAACACCAATGAGTTCCGACCCCGAGAAGGCATAAAAAACCGCAAGGGTGGTGACGAGGACGCCGGAGAAGCCTTGGGGGAACAAGCCTTCGTTCGTGACGAAGTTATTCAGCAGCAGTGGCGTTCCACTGTCGGTTGCCAACGGTCGAAATCCCAGCAAGGCGGCACCACCAAAGACGATCAAGGCGACAATCGTTGCCACCTTGACCAGGGACAGCCAGAATTCGGCTTCACCGAAAAGACGTGCGGAGAAAGCGTTGAACCCAAACACCAGAACGGCAAACACCAAGCACCACACCCAAACCTCCACGTCCGGGAACCATCGCTGCATCAGCAGGCCGCTGGCGGTAAACTCCGAGCCAAGCGCAACGGCCCAGCACAGCCAATAGAGCCACGCGGTCGTGAACCCTGTTGCCGGTCCAATAGACCTGGCCGCGTAAATGTGAAAGGCTCCCGCCACAGGGTAGGCAACCGCCAGTTCACCCAGGCAAGACATCACCAAATACACCACGAATGCGCCCACGAGATACGCCAAAACGGCCCCCAGCGGACCGGCCTGGGCGATGGTGTAGCCCGAACTGAGAAAAAGCCCTGAGCCAATCACCCCACCCATCGCGATCATGATGAGGTGGCGGGGCCCCATGCTTCGGTGCAATCCGGAGGGTGGATCCGTCGCTTGGGCCTTGGATTCTTGCGTACCCGGATCGGAACCGGAAACCTCTCTTTGTCCAGAGGTAATGGTCGCTGAATCTGGCTGCATATCTGGTGCTCCGAGCAAGTGGCTAATAATTGCGCATTCCACGCTAGGTGGCGCGGATAATCCACTCCGGATGCATGTCGTCATATTGCTTTATGTGAATCAAATGTTTCCTATTCAACACCTTTCGCGAGCCGCCTGAAAAGTCATGTTTGGTTTGTTTAACAACGCCGCGTCCAGATCGTGGGACAATTCCTCTCTGTGTGACGCAGGGAAGCGGTCAGGACTGCACTGTCCCCGGAGTCAATCCGCGCGACATGCAACAGAAATCCGACCATTGCGGCACGGAACGGCCTTACGATCGTGGTTCCCGGTCACCACGATGGCCCGTCCAGATGCCGCCGGTTCGGCCGGGGGAATCCACCGCGAAGCGGACATCAACGCAAACGGGACCTACCGCATCTGCGCACCCGGCTCCAAAAATTATTTAGACCTGTGCAAAGAACAGCGATCGACTTTTCTTGATATACACGAATTTGGCGGGACAGAATTGATCTTTGAGCACTAGAATCAATTCATAAATTCCATCGCGAGAAGGACAAATAATGATCAGGTCGACCACCGCCGGGGTGTGGCTCACTATCGGACTTTTGGCTATGAGCAGCTGTTCACTCATCCCAGCCAAAGAGGCCCCCCGTGACGTAGCCGGAAAGATCAGCGACGAAGTCAACGCGGACGCGTTCTCCATTCGCCTCGGCGATTGCCTCAACGATCCCGGTGAAGGTGAACTGGACCGGGTCCCGGTGGTACCTTGCGAAAAGCCGCACTCCCTTGAGGTCTTCCACGAATTCACCATCGATCTAGAGAAGTTCCCCGACACCGTCGAGGCCATGGATGAGCTGGCGGAGACGAGCTGCATTAACGCGTTCAGCTCCTTCGTGGGAGTCGCATATGATGACTCCGAGCTCGATTTCACGGTCATGCAGCCCACCAATGAAAGCTGGGCGGACGGCGACAGGATCGTTCAGTGCCTGATCGGGGATCCTTCGGGCGCAATGACCACCGGCTCCCTCAAGGGCAGCAAAGCCTAGCCCGGGCTAAGCACTCTTGGACTCCAAGGGTCTGGACATGGCAACGCGGTGGGATGAGCCAGAATTGCGGATTTCCGGGAAAGTCGCTGGCTGGAAGACTGCTAATCGGTGTCCGGACCCTTGGTTTCTTGGCGCGTGATTGGGACCGAGAAGGGTTTCAGGTCTGGGTAAGAAATTACCCCACTTCATGCCTCGCCAGATCAGGAAACACGCGACGCTCAAGGTGACCCAGGCATCCCCGTCTGTTCCGGCTGCCCTGACCGGCCATTCGGCCGTTTCCCACGCTGGACTGAACGCGCTCGAACCGTGCGTGGGTGGGACCGGTGTCGGCTCCTTGCGTGACGACAGCATTTCCCGGTTCGCCCCCGAGGAAGTCATCTACCGCTCCTGGCTGATCATCGGTTCGCTCGCGGTGATGCTCGCCGACGGCGTACTCGTCTCCGACCTGGACGTGCTGCGCAACAACCCCGTGCTCTTCCGCCAGGTTCCCTCGCTTCGTTGGCTTCTCGACCCCCGCGAGTCCCCTGAAGCTCCATGGCCCAACCCATGGGCACCATTGGCTGTTCGCTGGAAATCTCCGTCCGGCCAAGGCCGGTCGGGCCACTGGTTTCGGAGTCGCCATAGTGGCGCCGTGGTTACGGCTCACCGGCCCCGGTGTGTCGTATTAAGCATCAGAGTTGCCCAACGCACCGGTTAGGCTGTTGCCCATGAGTGTTTTCGCAGTTGAATATGTGTACGCCGCCGGTTCCGATGCCATTCGTGATGAGCACCGCCCCGGGCACCGCGAGTTCCTGTCCGGATTGGCCGGCGAGATCGCCCTGGTCGCCTCCGGCCCCTACGTCGATGGATCCGGCGCCCTGTTGCTGCTGTCCGCGCCCAGCCAGGCCGCGCTCGCGGAAACCCTGAAGAACGACCCGTTTGCGATCAGCGGCGCCGTTGCGGTGCTGCGGATCACCGAATGGAGCCCGGTCACGGGTGAGCTCAGTCACCACGCCTAGGTAGCAAACCCGCGTGATCACGGCACTTTGCCGCCGTGGCCGCGCATCCGGCTTCGCCCTGCGAGATTACGGCCCCGGTTGCCGGATCGCGGGGGGATAATGGAAAAAGCTTCCATTCTCAACACCTCGGAGGAAATCTTGACCTCGATCCCGGTCAGCCTCGGCATGCCATCGACGCCACCCCCTGTCCTCGCACCGCGACGCAAGACCCGACAGATCAAGGTCGGCTCCGTCGGTGTTGGTTCCGACAGCCCGGTCAGCATCCAGTCGATGACCACGACGCCGACCACCGACATCAACGCAACGCTGCAGCAGATCGCCGAGCTCACCGCCACCGGCTGCGACATCGTGCGCGTTGCCTGCCCGTCGGCCGACGATGCGCTGGCGCTGCCGATCATCGCGAAGAAGTCGCAGATCCCCGTGATCGCCGACATCCACTTCCAGCCGAAGTACGTCTTCGCCGCCATCGACGCAGGCTGCGCCGCGGTCCGAGTGAACCCGGGCAACATCCGCAAGTTCGACGACCAGGTCAAGCAGATCGCCGAGGCCGCCAAGGCAGCCGGCACCTCGATCCGCATCGGCGTCAATGCCGGGTCCCTGGACCCGCGCCTGATGGAGAAGTACGGCAAGGCAACCCCGGAGGCGCTGGTCGAATCCGCGGTCTGGGAAGCCTCGCTCTTCGAGGAACACGACTTCCACGACTTCAAGATCTCGGTCAAGCACAACGACCCCGTGGTCATGGTCCGCGCCTACGAGCTGTTGGCCGAACGCGGCGACTGGCCGCTGCACCTGGGCGTCACCGAGGCGGGACCCGCCTTCCAGGGCACCATCAAGTCGGCCACGGCCTTTGGCGCGCTGCTCTCCAAGGGCATCGGCGACACCATCCGCGTCTCGCTCTCGGCCCCGCCGGTCGAGGAGGTCAAGGTCGGCGCGCAGATCCTACAGTCGCTGAACCTGCGCCCGCGCAAGCTCGAAATCGTTTCCTGCCCGTCCTGCGGCCGTGCCCAGGTCGACGTGTACACGCTCGCCGACCAGGTCACCGCCGGGCTGGAGGGCCTCGAGGTCCCGCTGCGCGTGGCAGTCATGGGCTGCGTCGTCAACGGACCCGGCGAGGCCCGCGAGGCTGACCTCGGCGTGGCCTCGGGCAACGGCAAGGGCCAGATCTTTGTGAAGGGCGAAGTCATCAAGACGGTGCCCGAAGACCAGATTGTTGAGACACTGATTGAAGAGGCGATGCGCATCGCCGAGGAAATGGGGGACGTGGATGGAGAAAATCCTGTCCAAGGTGGCCCCGTGGTTACCGTCAGCTAGACGCAACCCGGGCGCCGGAGAGTCGCTCTCCGCAAGTATCCGTGTCCTGGACGATGCGGATACCGCGGCTCTCCGCGCCCTCGTTTCCTCCGACCCCGTTGCCAATATCTTCATGGATGCGCAGCTGGCGGTCACCGGCTCGGCCCGGCCCGGGCTGGGCGGCTCGCTCATCGTGGGCAGGTTCGACGGCGGACTGCTGGTCTCGGCCTGTTGGGTCGGGGCCAACATTGTCCCCATCAACGTCACCGCCGGGGACGCCGAGGAATTCGGCCACGTGGTGAAATCGCTCAACCGCTCCTTTGCCTCCTGCTTCGGCCCCGCCGAGGCGGTCATGGGGATGTGGAAGGTCCTCGTCGACGGGCCGCAGCAGGCCTTCAGCGTGCGGCCCAACCAGCCGCTGATGACGCTTTCCGGCGCCCCCGCCATTGAGCCGGACACCTCCCTGCGGGCCAGTCATTCGGGGGAGTACGACCTGGTGCTGCCCGCCTGCGCCCTGATGTTCGAGGAGGAGCTGGGCTACTCGCCCCTGGTCAACGGGGGATCGTTCTACCGCTCCAGGGTCCGCTCGCTGATCCATTCGGGGCATTCGCTCATTTCCCTCGATCCGAACGGCGAGATCCGCTTCAAGGCCGAGCTGGGCACCGTCACCACCCGCGCCACGCAGATCCAGGGTGTCTGGATGAACCCCGGGCACCGCGGCAACGGGAAGGCCGCGGGCTACATGGCGGCGGTCGCCGACTACGCCCTGCGCCTGGCCCCCACCACCAGCCTCTATGTCAACGACTACAACGCCCCGGCCCTTGCCACCTATCGCAAGGTCGGTTTCGAAGAGGTCGGGGAGTTCGCCACCATCCTTTTCTGACCCGCCCGGCGGTTGCCGGCAATCCCATCCACCACGGAAACGGCGCTCCCCGGCACGGGCCGCCGACCGGAAAGCCAGAGCTTGACGTCCCACATGCCAAGGACCAACGAAACCATTCGCAAGACCCTCGCCGTGCTGGGGGCCGCCGGCTTGCTGCTGGCCCTCGCCGGCTGCACCGACGCCCCGGGGCCGTCCGCCCCATCCCCGACCGCCGTGGAGGTCCCGGTCACCGCGCCGGGCTCCCAGGAATCGCCGCAGGCACCCTCGGCCCCGGCCGCCCTGGGGTACCTGGATGCCGCGGCACTCAAGGGGGCCGTGCAGCAATGGGCCAAGGCAACCCCGGGAACCGTGGTCAACGACCATGAAAGCCTGCGCCGGCAACTGCCGCAGGCGGAAAAATGGCTCGAGGGCATCACCGTGGTCCCGGCCAAGTGCGGGCTCTACGGGCTGGGCAGCCTCAAGGACCAGCTGGACCAGGCCGCGATGGCCGCGGCGATCCTGCCGCAGCAGGCCGGCGGGGACCTGACGGTGGCCTCCTACCGGGACCGTGCGGCCCTGGTGGCCGACGTGGCGGCGCAGCAACACCTGGATGAATCCTGCGGCACCTACACGCTCACCGCGGACGGCCAAAGGATCGTTTCGCGGTTGTCGCGGCTCGACGCCACGAGCTCGGCCCCCTACACCTCGGCAACGATGCTGGAAAGCGTGAACGGGAGCGCCAGGAGCAAGCAGGTGTCGGTGCGCGTCATTGACGGGAACATCATGCTGACGGCAACCCGCGCGGTGAAGGACACCGCCGAGGCCGCCGCCGCCCAGGCGCTGAAGGATGCCGAGGCCATGCTGGGGATCCTGCGCGCGGCATCGCCCGCGGCGACCCCTGCACCGTAGCGGCCCCGCACCCGGGGTTCCCTCTCCCGGCCCGACGGGACCTGCCCAGGCGAAGACGGAAAACTCCTGCCGAACATTTCCTCCCACGACTAGTTTTATTCGGTAAGGTGTTGCCCATGGCTGCCACCATGGTGGCCGGAATAGCGTTCCATTCATACGCCTCGGGGGAGAAGATGAAGAAAACAGCACTGTGGGCATTGCCCATTGCCGCAACACTTGCCGTCACCGGATGTGCGGCGGAATCCACGCCGGGTGCAGCCACCCAGCCGGGACAGACCGCCACGGCCGAGTCCTCGTCCGGTTCGGCGGCGCCGTTGACGGGACCCGGATCCGCCGGGCCATCCGCGCCAAGCTCCGTGGCAACCACCGAGCCGAGCGCCGCCACCGGGAAGCAACTGACCGCGAACCAGCTGGTGAAGGTCGCGCAGGCCTTGGAAAAGGAATATGGCAAGGACGATGCGCAGGTCCTCAAGGACGCCGAACTCCGGGCAAGCATGGGCACCATCGAGGAGATCGTGTCGGGCATGAAGGTCAGTCCGGCGGAGTGTGGTGAGTTCGCGGTGGCCGGCATGAGCGAGATGCTCGAGCGCGTCACCATGGCGGTACTGGTCCTGCCCGCCGAGCCCAACGACGTGAGCACCGCCGTCAGCATCGCCTCCTACGAGGAAGCAGAGATCCTGGAGAAGCTGATGCAGCAGGCCGCGGAAGACAAGGCCGACTGCAGCAAATTCACGCTGACCATGCAGGACCAGGAAGCCACCGCGGAGGTCAAGGACGCCAAGGCCAGCACCACGGCGCAGACCACGATGGCCACCGTGACCGACGTGAAGGTGATGGGCCAGTCCATCACGACGCTGACCGTGGCCGGCTACGACGGCCAAAACAACGTCTCGGTCAGCATCTCCCAGCCGGAGGACCTGGAGGCGGCCGTGAATAAGGCCGAGAAATACATCGACCTCGCACTGCTGCACATGGGCGACAAGTAACCACCGGGCCCACCCGGCGTGCCGACGGCCGGCAGGCACTCATCCTCGGGTGCCTGCCGGCCGGTGCCATGTCGCCGCCCGATGCCAAGGGGCGCCGGGTCGGCAAAGTAGGATGGGACAAGTGCCTTGCGGCGCCATGCCCCGCCGCGGACCCCCGCGGACGGAAGCCGCGGCACCAAAGATTTGCACCCCACCACTATGTTGTGGCCTGGAAAAAGGCCGCGGAAATGGAAAGTTAGCGTGGTCCTAAAGCTCTCCACCCTGTTCCTGCGCACGCTGCGCGAAGATCCGGTCGACGCCGAGGTCGCCAGCCACAAGCTGATGGTCCGCGCCGGGTACATCCGCCGCGCCGCGCCCGGGATCTACACCTGGCTGCCGCTGGGCCTGCGCGTCCTGGGCAAGGTGGAGGCCATCATCCGCGAGGAAATGAACGCCATCGGCGCCCAGGAAGTCCACTTCCCGGCCCTGCTGCCGCGCGAACCGTACGAAACCACGGGCCGCTGGACCGAATACGGCGACGGGCTCTTCCGCCTCAAGGACCGCAAGGGCGCCGACTACCTGCTGGCCCCGACCCACGAGGAGATGTTCACCCTCCTGGTCAAGGACCTGTACAACTCCTACAAGGACCTGCCGGCCTACCTGTACCAGATCCAGAACAAGTACCGCGACGAGGCCCGCCCCCGCGCGGGCCTGCTGCGCGGGCGCGAATTCATCATGAAGGACTCCTACTCCTTCAACATCGACGACGAGGGCCTGGAAGAGGCCTACCAGGCGCACCGCGCCGCCTACCTGAAGATCTTCGCGCGCCTGGGCCTGGAGATCCTGCCGGTCTTCGCGACCGCCGGCGCCATGGGAGGCTCGAAGTCCGAGGAGTTCCTGCACCCGACCGAGGTCGGCGAGGACACCTTCGTGCGCTCCCCGGGCGGCTACTACGCCAACGTGGAGGCAGTGACCACCGTGGTGCCCGAGGACATCGACTACACCGATGCCCCGGCCTTCGAGGTGCTTGACACCCCGAACACCCCCACCATCGAGACCCTGGTGGCCTGCGCCAACGAGGTCGCCCCGCGCGCCAACGGCGCCTGGAGTGCTGCCGACACCCTGAAAAACGTCGTGCTGGCCGCCACGCTGCCCACCGGCGAACGCCAGCTGGTGGCCATCGGCCTGCCCGGGGACCGCAACGTCGACCTCAAGCGCGTCGAGGCCAACATCTCCGCGCACCTGGAAACCGGCGGCGAGGTCGGCCTCGAGGCCGCGACCGAGGATGACCTGAAAAAGCACCCGACGCTCATCAAGGGCTACATCGGCCCGGCCCTGGGCACCGAGACGGCTGTCCTGGGCCTCGAGGGCGCCAGCAAGATCCTCTACCTGGTCGACCCGCGCGTGGTGCCCGGCACCAGCTGGGTCACCGGCGCCAACGAAGACGGCAAGCACGTCTTCGGCCTGGTCGCCGGGCGCGACTTCGCCTGGGACGGCACCATCGAGTGCGTCGAGGTGCTCGCCGGGGACCCGGCACCGGACGGATCCGGCCCGCTGGAAACCGCCCGCGGCATCGAGATGGGCCACATCTTCCAGCTCGGCCGCAAATACGCCGAGGCGCTGGACCTGAAGGTGCTTGACCAGAACGGCAAGCTCAAGGTCGTCACCATGGGCTCCTACGGCGTGGGCGTCACCCGCGCCGTCGCCGCCCTGGCCGAGGCCAACCACGACGAGAACGGCCTGGTCTGGCCGCGCAACGTCGCCCCGGCCGACGTGCACCTGGTGGTCACCGGCAAGCAGGCCGAGCTCTTCGAGGCCGCGCAGAAGATCGCCGACGAGCTGCATGCAGCCGGCGTCGAGGTCATCTACGACGACCGGCCCAAGGTCTCCGCCGGCGTGAAGTTCTCCGACGCGGAGCTCATCGGCGTGCCGACCATCGTGGTCATCGGCCGCGGCCTGGCCGATGGAGTGGTCGAGGTCAAGGACCGCGCCACGGGCGAGCGCACAGACGTGGCCGTCGACGAGGTCGTCGCCCAGCTGATCGCACTCGCCAAGGGCTAGGCATGATCGAGGCGGCGGGGCTGCTTGAGGGTTCCGGCCTGCAGGGCATGCAGGCCGGAACCCTCGCGCTGATCGTGCTCGCGGGCTTCGCCGCCGGCTGGGTCGACGCGGTGGTCGGCGGCGGGGGACTGCTCCAGCTCCCCGCCCTGCTGCTGGTGCCGGGGATCTCCCCGGTGCAGGCGCTTGCCACCAACAAGCTGGGCTCGGTCTTCGGGACCACCACTTCTGCGGTGACCTACTATCGCCGCGCCCACCCGGACCTGAGGACGGCCATCCCGATGGCCATGGTCGCGCTGGCCGGATCCTTCGGCGGCGCGATCCTTGCCACACTGCTGCCCGAGGAGGTCATCAAGCCGGTCATCATTGCCGCGCTGGTTGCGGTGGGCCTGTTCACGCTCTTTCGGCCCACGGCCGGGGAGCTGACCAACCTGCGCCACACCGGGTCCCGCCACCACGCGGTGGCGGCGGTGATCGGGCTGGTCATCGGCGGCTACGACGGGCTGATCGGCCCGGGCACCGGCTCGTTCCTGATCATCGCGATGGTCGCCTTCATGGGCTACAACTTCCTGGCTGCCAGCGCCAAGGCCAAGATCGTGAACATGGCCACCAACCTCGGCGCCCTGGCATTCTTCCTGCCCACCGGGCACCTGCTGTGGGGGATCGGCCTGGTCCTGGGCGCGGCGAACATGGCCGGCGGCTACCTGGGTGCGCGCATGGCGGTGTCCAAGGGCAGCAAGTTCATCCGGATCGTGTTCCTCTCGGTCGTCGGCGCGCTGATCCTCAAACTCGGCTACGACGTACTGTTCCCGGCTGCGTAACCGACTCTCGCGAGGCTTGGTCTCGAGTTGGACCACAGCGCGGAACCTGTCGCACCGGTAACGGTGCGGCAGGTTCCGGGCGAAGCCCGCGCTGCTGGTGAATGCAGCGCCCTCGGAGTCGGGCCACATCCGTGTGCCATCGAGAAGACTTGAAAGCACACGGCCAGGCGGAGTCCTAGAGACCGGTCTTGCCCACGCCGTACTCCGCCTGCTTCTTGGTGTAACCCTCAAACACCAGCTGGTCAATCAGGCCTTTGCGTGAGAAGGACGAGTAGTCGAGATACTGTTCGGCGGACTTGACGGCTTGTTCATTCCAGTCGACGGCCACACGGTCAACCGCCCAGGTGGCGTCCTTGGTCGAGAAGTCCTCGAACTCCAATTGGTTGATCAGCCCGCTGCGCGAGAAGGCCGAGAAGTCGAGGTAGTTCTCGGCCGATCGAAGGGCATTTTGTTGGCTCAAGGTCCCCGCTTCTGCCTCTGCCTTGGCGCTGGCAGCGGCTTCCTCCTTGGCTTTGGCTTCCGCTTCAGCCTCAGTCTTCGCCTTCTCGCTGGCCTCTGCTTCGGCTTCCGTCTTTGCCTTGGCATCGGCTTCTGCCTTGGCACTTGCTTCAGCCGCGGCCTCGGCCTTCGCACTGGCCGCAGCGTCTGCCGAAGACACCACGGGCGCGACAGCGGTCGGGGAACTGGGGGAAGCTGTTGGGGCGTCCGTGGCGGCGGGGGCTGACGAGGGCTGCTCGTCGCTGCCGCCACAGGAACCAATGATGATCGCGAGGACAACGAGGCCTGCGACTCCGATTCCGATCTTCTTTCCCCTGCCCAGGGGCTTCTTGGGTCCATTGTTTTCGGGCGCCGAAAAACCGGAGACGCCCGGCCTGCCATCCGTTCCGATCGAACTTGGGGCATGGGCCCCGGCGGCACTGAAGGCCGGCTCCCCGGGCATCAACGCCATGTACAGGTACGGATTGGCGGAGAACTCTTCCGGCGGCGCCGCGGGTTGGCCATTGAGACCATCCACCCACATGGGCCAGCCTGCCGGAGGTGCACCCCACGCGGTGTCCGGGATCCATGAGGGTGCGGGCTGGAAATCCGCAGGCAGGTGCTGGATCCAGAGTGGTGGCGGATTGAAACGAACAGACATAATTCCCCCTAGTGATGATGCGAATCCGAGCCCCTCCCAAACACCAGTGGCTCATAGCCAGATGCTAGCCCCAAGCACAGACGGTTTATAGTCCGTTTAGGCAAAAAATCACTTTTTGGAAGATTTCATTTCTCGACTTTCGATGAATTCGTGAAGGACCTGGCACTATTTATATTGACCCACGGAAACCTTTTTATTTTCGCCTGCCAATATGATGCATCAAACCGTCATGAAGCGCGTTAATGAAGCGGCACGTCGGCCTCCTTCGTCACCCGACGGCAGTTGAACAGGCCACTATCTGTGATCAGGGAGGTCTGATCACATAGCCGCTAATGTCGCCCCTTGTGAACGTGCCGCCAGGTTGGCAATGGGCGCAGCAAAAACCGGAGAGGGGGACTTCTTGTCTCTAATGCCAGCGGGGCGTAATTCCGAGGGCCGGAAACCACCCACAAATAGGTGCGGCTCCCCGATCACCCAACCGGCGTACCGGTTCGGTTCTCGGGGAGCCGTTCCTCGATGTGGGGGCCTTGCCGCCGTTAGCGCGTCGGCTTGAGCACCATGGCCGAGCCGCCGCCGCGGCGCGTCGGTTCGGCCGCCGCGGTCATCGTTCCGTCGGGTGCGAACTCGATGGCCTCGAGCGCGCCGATTTCCGCCTGCGGGGTGAATGAATCGCCGGCAGGCACGAATTCATGGCCGAGGGCCCGAAGCGCCGGTGCCTGGGACTCGATGAATTCCGGTTCCGCCGTGACCTTGGCCGTGTTGCGCTGGGAGGCGCGCGGTGCGGCAATCGCCTCGGGCAGGCTCATGCCCAGATCCACGCGGTTGACCAGGGTCTGCAGCACCGTGGTGATGATGGTCGATCCGCCCGGGGAGCCCAGGGCCAGCAACGGCTTGCCTTCGGAGAGCACGATGGTCGGGGACATCGAAGAGCGCGGACGCTTGCCCGGATCGATCCGGTTAGGGTCGGTCGGGTTGTACACGGTGGAGAAGTCGGTCAGCTCGTTGTTCAGCAGGAAGCCGCGTCCCGGGACGACGATGCCCGAACCGCCGGTCTGCTCGATGGTCAGCGTGTAGGAGACCACGTTGCCCTGCGCATCTGCCACGGACAGGTGGGTCGTGGAGTAGTTCTCGGTGTCAGTCTCCTCCGCCGGGGCGGCGGTGGTCGCCGGGCACAGCCCGTCGTAGTCCGCGACGTCGCCGGGGGCCACGGGCTTGTTGGCGGCCTGCCCGGGATCCAGCGCGCAGGCGCGCTCGGCGCCGAACAGGGCATCGGTCAGGCTGCCGGTGGGCACGTCCACGAACGCCGGGTCGCCCACGTACTTTCCCCGGTCGGCGAAGGACAGCGCGCTGGCCTCGAGGTAGTGGTGCATCGCGCCCGGGCCCTCCATGGCGGAGAGGTCGTAGTTGCCCAGGATGTTCAGTGCCTCGCCGACGGTGGTGCCGCCGCTGCTGGAGGGAGCCATGCCGTAGACCTCCAGCCCGCGATAGTCCACCTTGGTGGGTGCCTGGTTGAGAACCTCGTAGTCGGCGAGGTCCTGGGTGGAAAGGTGGCCGACCGGCACCGGGAGCTCGGTGTCCTCGGAGACGGGCGGGGCCTGGACGGCGTTCGCAATATCCTGCGCCAGCGCCCCGTGGTAGAAGGCCTCGACCCCGTCGCGGGCCAGCATCCGGTAGGTCTGGGCCAGCTCCGGGTTCTTCAGGATGCTGCCCACCTTCGGGGCATCGCCCCCGGGGAGGAAGAGCTCGGCGGTGGAGTCGAACGCGGCAAAGCGCTCCTGGTTGTCCAGCGTCTGTTCGCGGAAGGTCTCGTCCACCACGAAGCCGCGGGTGGCGGCCTTGATGGCCGGCTGCAGGGCCTGGCCGAGGCTGAGCGACCCCCAGTTCTCCAGCGCCTGCTGCCAGGTCGCCGCGGTGCCGGGCACTCCCACCGAGACGCCGCTGGTCACCAGCTCGGGGGTGAAGGGATAGGGGTTCCCGGTGGCGGGATCGATGAACGCGTCGTGCGGCATGGCCGCCGGTGCGGTTTCCCGTCCGTCAAGGGTGCTGACCTTTCCGGAGGCGGCGTCGTAGTAGACGAAGTAGCCGCCCCCGCCGATGCCGGCGCTGTAGGGCTCGGTGACGCCGAGGGTTGCTGCCGCGGCGACGGCGGCGTCCACCGCGTTGCCGCCCTTGCGCAGCACTGCCATGGCGGCCGCCGAGGCCTCGGCATCGACGGTGCTCACGGCCCCGCCGGTGCCGGTGGCGGTGGCCTGTTTTTCGGTTTGCCGCGGTTCTGCGGCGGCCGGGGCGGCGGTGACCGCCCCGGCGACGAGGGTGAGTGCGGCGGCGCAGGCCGAGGCATGAATGAATCTGCGTGACACAGGGATCTCCTTGGTGGCGGTGCGAGTGGGACACTGCCAACCTAAGACCCGGGCGTCAAAACCAAGGTCGTGACACGCCTCACGCGGCGGCGCGGCTTGCCGGGGGCCGAGCCGGGAAGCCGGAAGGTCCCCGCAAGGCCTGGCCAAGGAGGCTCTTGCCGCTAGGGTCCGGAAGACACGGGGGATTCGGTTGCCGCGCCCGTCACCGCTGCAGCGCCCTCCACCTGGGTGAAGTCAGGGGCAACCCCGGTGACCTGGCGGGCGTGGAGCGCCTGGGCCCAGGCGGCGTCCAGGAGGTATGCGCGTGCTTCTGCTTCCTGGGTCGCCGCGGCGTCGCGCAACAGCAGTGCCAGCTGCGCCTCTCCGCTGCGTGCCGCGTCCATCGGGTTTTCGATGGCGTCGGCCGGGAGCTGGTAGGCGGGCTGCCGCAGGGGAGCGCAGCCGAGTTCGGCAGCAAACTGGCTTTCCACGGCCTTCGCGAAGTCCACCAGCATCGCGGACCTGTTCCAGGCGGCGGTGCGCAGCCCGGCGCTGGTCCGTGCCCCGGCGACGTCGTAGGCGTAGCCCATCCGGTAGGCGGCATCTGCAACGCCGGCCAGCAGCCGGCCCGAATCCGCCGCCTCGCTTTGCGTGGGTGCGGGGGAGGGGCAGCCGGAGACGGTGAACGCGGGCATCTGGGCCAGCACGGCCGGGCTGGTGGTGGCCCCGCCGGCGGCGGGAGTGGATTCGGCCGCGGATTCCTGAGCCGAGCCGGACGCGGTTGCCGGCGCCTGCTCACCGGTGCCGCGGGGCGCCGGCAGGGCGTCGATCTCCGCCTGCGTTGCCCCGGAGGCGGAGAGCACGGTGCGGGCCTGTAACAACAGCTCCAGGCCGGCCCCGGAGAGCCTGCGGGCCTCCTGCCCGGGGGCGCCGAGAGACTGTGTCAGCAGGGCGCTGCCGGTCTGGGCCAGGCGCAGGGAAAACTCGGCCGGGGTCGGCGGGGTGGCCGCGGAGGGTCCGGCGGAGGTCTCGGAGGCCGTCGGGGCCTCCGGGATTCGGGGTGTGAGTAAATCGACATGCTCCGACAGCATGGTGCCGCTGCCCTGCAGCGCGACGGCCAATGGGGCACCGCCGGAGGCGCCCGGGCCCTCGATCATGAGGTTCAGTGCATCGAGCAGGACCGGCAGTTCGGCGGCCGGGTCAGGGGCTTCCCGGAGCACCGGTTCGGTGCCCAGGATTCCCTGCCATGTAGGGGATTCGCGGTTCAGGTAGACAGCTGTGCCCAGGGTCCCGGCGGCCACGGCAAGAGCCGCCGCCAACGCCAGCAGGGCGCGCCTGGCGCCGCTGCGGCGGGGGCGGGGGGAAACACGATCACTGGGGTCCTGGGGGTGCTGATCCATCACCTTGATCATCCCATGGACCGGGGCAGGGGGTGGCCCGCGAAGGATCGGGCAGACGGATGGCACCAAAAGTCGCTACCCTAGGATTCACAACATCGAATAATGTGGGAGGACTTTCATGACCGGCAAGCCGGCAGACATCCAGCTCGAGGCGGCCCGCCTCACCGAACTACTGGAGCCCACCGTCGCCTCCCACCAGCTGGTGCTTGAAGAAGTCGAGGTCCGCCGTGTCGGGGACCAGCGCATCGTGCACGTGGTGGTCGACGCTACCGAGGGCACCGAGGGAATCCTGCTCGACCAGGTCGCCGAGGTCTCCCGCTCGATTTCCGAGGCCCTGGACAAGGACCCGCACGACACCTCTGACCCCTATGAGCTTGAGGTTTCCTCGCCCGGAACCTCCCGCCCGCTGACCCTGCCGCGCCACTGGCGCCGCAACGTCGGGCGCATGGTCAAGGTCAACGTGATCGGCGAGGACAACCTACTCGGCCGCCTGATGGAGGTCGACGACGCGGGAATCACCATCGTGCCGGAGATCGCGGTGAAGAAGGGCATGAAGCCCAAGGTCGGCGAACCCCGCAGCATTGAATTTGGATCCATCCGCCGCGGCAACGTCGAGGTGGAGTTCTCCCGTGCCGAGAGCGCGGACCTGACTGAACTAGAACTTGACGACGAAGACGACGAAAACGTGGAGGCCTGAGTTGGACATTGATATGAGCGCGCTGCGCATGCTCGAAAAAGAGCGGGAAATTCCTCTCGAGGTGCTGATCCCCACCATTGAGCAGGCCCTGCTCATTGCCTACCAGAAGTCCCCGGGTGCGATGCCGCAGGCACGCGCCGAGGTCGACCGCCGCAACGGCCACGTGACGATCTTCGCCACCGAGACCGAGGAAGACGGCACCGTGGTCGGCGAGTTCGACGACACCCCCACCGGGTTCGGCCGCATCGCCGCCTCCACCGCACGCCAGATCATCCTGCAGCGCCTGCGCGACGCCGAGGACGACAACGTCGTGGGCGAGTTCAAGAACAAGATCGGCGAGATCGTCTCCGGACAGATCCAGCAGGGCAACAACCCGATCATGGTCCAGGTGAACCTGGGAACCGTGGAGGCCCTGCTGCCGCCACCGGAGCAGGTGCCGGGCGAGAAGTACACCCACGGCAACCGCATCCGCTGCTACGTGGTGGACGTGAACCGCGGCCCCAAGGGCCCGGCAGTGACCCTGTCGCGTTCGCACCCGAACCTGGTCCGCCGGCTCTTCGAGCTCGAGGTCCCGGAGATCGCCGACGGCGCCGTGGAAATCATCGCCCTGGCCCGCGAAGCCGGCCACCGCACCAAGATCGCCGTGCAGGGCAACATCCCGGGCGTCAACGCCAAGGGTGCCTGCATCGGTGAAATGGGTTCGCGCGTGCGCGCCGTCATGACCGAGCTGAACGACGAGAAGATCGACATCGTCGACTTCAACGAGGACCCGGCGAAGTTCATCGCCTCGGCACTGTCCCCGTCGAAGGTCGTCTCGGTGACCATCACGGATGAGTCGACCCGCTCGGCCCGCGTCGTGGTCCCTGACTACCAGCTCTCGCTGGCCATCGGCAAGGAAGGGCAGAACGCCCGCCTGGCCGCCAAGCTCACCGGCTGGCGCATCGACATCATCTCGGACGCGGTCGACGCCAACTAGCAACACCGGGTTCAGGGGCCGTCGCGCCCCGCGACAGGCAGGCACCGCCTCGGTGCCTGCCTCTCGCGGGCCGGCGGCCCTTTGCGTGCCCCGAACCCCGGCCCGAGGGGGAGTGGACTGTGATCGATTCGAGTGGTCCACGGCACGCTCCACGGATTGACGAAACGCGCTAGACTTGTCTGTGGTCCACTATGCATCGTGGTAAATCAATGTCGGAAGAAGAACCAACGTGTCATTGCAGCAACAGCCGCAGCGCACGTGCATTGGTTGCCGGATGGTGGCGGACCAGAACCAGCTGAGGCGCTGGGTGTTGAAGGCACAGGACGGCAAGTCCGTTCCCGTGCCGGATCCCACCCGGAACCTCCCCGGGCGGGGTGCATGGCTGCACCCGAACCCGGAATGTGCCCAACGCGCCGTGCAACGCGGGGCATTCGCGCGGTCCTTTCGGACCAACGTGGATGTTTCCGCACTTGTGGCGGAGTCGAGGGCCAAGGTCAGGACCCAACCTGGGAAACCGGCCTTCACAAACGTCCAACCTGAAAGCGGGTCAGAAATCTGATGGAAACCCGATGAGTTCCAAGCGATGAGCGCCTAACGATGATGAATCGGTTATGCGTCGCAGCGCCTGTGGCATCCGTTTTGGATGCTGGGCTAGACAGCAAACGTTGGTTCGTGCCAAAGACTTTTTAAGAAGTGGCGCGGACCTTCAGACAGGAGAAATGTGGCTAAGGTCCGCGTACACGAGCTCGCCAAAGAGCTCGGAATCACTTCAAAGGATGCAGTTGCAAAACTGCAGGAAATGGGCGAATTCGTCCGTTCCGCATCCTCAACCATCGAGGCACCGGTAGTGCGCAAGTTGCGCTCCGCGTTCCCGAACGCTGCTCCGGCAGCACCCAAGGCAGCACCGGCAGCCAATGCCCCGGCCGCAGCTCCGGCCGCCCCGGCAACCCCGGGCGCCACCGCACCGAAGCCGGCCGGCACCACCCCGGCCCCGGCAGCCGCAGAGGCACCCGCTGCCTCCGCACCTGCCGATTCGGCTCCGGCGGCACCGGCAGCCTCGGCTCCGGCCGCCCCGCGCCCGGGTGCCAAGCCCGGCGCCCCGCGTCCGGGCAACAACCCGTTCTCCTCCCAGCAGGGCATGCGCCCGACCGGTGAGAACGCACGTCCCGAGCGCACCGAGCGTACGGACCGCCCCGAGCGTTCCGCAGCTCCCCGTCCGGGTGCCAAGCCCGGCGGACCGCGTCCGGGCAACAACCCGTTCGCATCCCAGCAGGGCATGCGCGCTTCCGGCCCCGGCGCCGGAGGCCCCCGTCCGGGCGGTCCCCGCCCGGGTGGCCCGCGTCCCCCGGCAGGTGCCGGCGGTCCGCGTCCCGCAGCAGGTGCCGGCGGTCCCCGCCCGGCAGGTGCCGGTGGATCACGTCCGGGCGCCCCGCGTCCGGCCGGTGCCCCCGGTGCAGGCCCGCGCACCCCGGGAGGCGCTCGCGCAACTCCCGGCATGATGCCCAACCGCACCGAACGTCCGGCTCCGGCCGGTGGACGTCCGGCAGCGGGCGGCCGCGGTGGCCCGGCACGTCCGGGTGGCGCACCGGGCGCCGGCGGAGCTCCGGGAGCAGCCGGTGGCGGCGGCGGTTACAAGGGCGGCGGCGGTCCCAACCGCGGTCGCGGTGGAACCCAGGGTGCCTTCGGCAAGGGCGGCGCAGGCCGCGGCAAACAGCGCAAGTCCAAGCGCGCAAAGCGCCAGGAACTTGAGCAGATGAGCGCTCCGTCGCTGGGCGGCGTCAGTGTGCCCCGCGGCAACGGCTCGACCGAGGTTCGCCTCCGTCGTGGCTCGTCGATCACCGACTTCGCCGACAAGATCAACGCCAACCCGGCAGCACTGGTCACCGTGCTCTTCCACCTGGGCGAAATGGCCACGGCCACGCAGTCCCTGGATGAGGCAACCTTTGACGTCCTGGGTGCCGAGCTCGGCTACGTCGTCACCGTCGTGTCCCCCGAGGACGAAGAGCGCGAACTGCTCGCCTCGTTCTCGATCGACTTCGACGCCGAGCTTGAGGCCGAGACCGAGGACATGCTTGAAGCACGTCCGCCGGTGGTCACCATCATGGGTCACGTTGACCACGGTAAGACCCGCCTGCTCGATGCGATCCGCAAGTCCAACGTCATCGAGGGCGAAGCCGGCGGCATCACCCAGCACATCGGTGCGTACCAGATCCACCACATCCACGAGGAAATCGATCGCGCGATCACCTTCATTGACACCCCGGGCCACGAGGCGTTCACCGCCATGCGTGCACGTGGTGCCAAGGTGACCGACATCGCCGTGCTCGTGGTTGCAGCGGACGACGGCGTCATGCCGCAGACCGTTGAAGCCCTGAACCACGCCAAGGCCGCCGGTGTCCCGGTTGTCGTGGCAGTGAACAAGGTCGACAAGGACGCGGCAAACCCGGACAAGGTCAAGGGCCAGCTGGCCGAATACGGCCTGGTCCCGGAGGAATACGGTGGCGACACCATGTTCGTCCACGTCTCGGCGCTGCAGAAGATCGGCATCGACGAGCTGCTTGACGCGGTTCTGCTGACCGCCGACGCCGCGCTGGACATGCGTGCCAACCCGGACAAGGACGCCCGCGGCATCGCCATCGAGGCGAACCTGGACAAGGGCCGCGGTGCGGTTGCGACCGTGCTGGTCCAGTCCGGAACCCTGGCCGTCGGCGACACCATCGTTGCCGGCACCGCACACGGCCGCGTGCGTGCCATGTTCGACGAGAACGGCGAGAACCTCGACGTTGCACTGCCCTCGCGCCCGGTCCAGGTCCTCGGCCTGTCCTCGGTGCCGCGTGCAGGCGACACCTTCCTGGTGACCGACGACGAGCGCACCGCCCGCCAGATCGCCGAGAAGCGCGAAGCAGCGGACCGCAACGCGGCCCTGGCCAAGCGTCGCAAGCGCATCACCCTGGAAGACTTCGACCAGGCTGTTGCCGACGGCAAGATCGACACCCTCAACCTCATCCTCAAGGGTGACGTTTCCGGTGCCGTGGAAGCCCTGGAGGATTCGCTGCTCAAGATCGACGTGGGCGAGGGCGTGCAGCTGCGCGTCATCCACCGCGGCGTTGGCGCCATCACCCAGAACGACGTCAACCTGGCGACCGTTGACAATGCCATCATCATTGGCTTCAACGTCAAGCCCGCGGAGCGCGTTGCGGACATGGCCGACAAGGAGGGCGTCGACATGCGCTTCTACTCGGTCATCTACGGCGCCATCGATGACATCGAACTGGCACTGAAGGGCATGCTGAAGCCGGAATACGAGGAGGCCCAGCTGGGCACCGCGGAGGTCCGCGAGGTCTTCCGTTCCTCGAAGTTCGGCAACATCGCCGGCTCGATCGTCCGCTCGGGCACCATCCGCCGAAACACCAAGGCACGCGTCCTGCGCGATGGCAAGGTCATCGGCGAGGGCCTCACCGTGGATTCGCTCAAGCGGTTCAAGGACGACGCCACCGAGGTCCGCGAGGGCTTCGAATGTGGTATCGGCCTGGGCTCGTTCAACGACGTCAAGGACGGCGACACGATCGAGACCTACGAGATGCGCGAAAAGCCGCGCGCTTAATCATTATCAAGCGCTGCTAATCGACGGTGGGGGGCCGCAACCGCACAGGGTTGCGGCTCCCCGCCGTCGAAGCGCATTAACCGGCACCCTTCGCGGGTGCCGAGAAAAGGAGTGAACGTGGCTGACTCAGCTCGCGCCGCAAAACTGGCCCAACGCATCAAGGTGGTCGTTGCCCAGGCCCTGGGCAAGGCCGTCAAGGATCCGCGCGTGGAGGCCATCACGGTCACCGATGCGCGCGTGACCAACGACCTGCAGCACGCAACGATCTACTACACGGTCTTCGGCGACGACGAAGCGAAGTCCGACGCCGCTGCCGCCCTGGAGAAGTCCAAGGGCGTCCTGCGCAAGGAGGTCGGCAAGAACGTGACAGTTCGCCTGACCCCGACCCTGGAATTCGTTGCCGACGAGATTCCCGTCAACGCCTCGAACCTCGAGGCGCTGCTGCGCGTCGCCAAGGCCAAGGACGCCGAGGTTGCCGCACTGGCGGCCGGCAAGAACTTCGCCGGCGACGCGGACCCGTACAAGCACGACGAGGAAGAGGAAGACGACTAACCCTCGTTCCCCCTTCTTTCGGAATAAATGAGGCCGTCAGGTCTTCCGCCCCGGGGCGGAAGACCTGACGGCCTTGTTGTTGTGCCCTGCGGGGCGCCGGGACCTAAAGGGTCAGGATGCGCGGGCCGTCCTCGGTGATCGCGATGGTGTGTTCGGAGTGTGCCGTGCGGGCGCCGGTGGCGCTCCTCAGCGTCCAGCCGTCGGCGTCGGTGACGAGCTTGTCGGTGTCCGCCATGACCCAGGGCTCGATGGCCAGCAGCAGGCCCGGGCGAAGCTTGTAGCCGCGGCCCGGGCGGCCAATGTTGGCGATGTGGGGATCCTGGTGCATGCTCGATCCCACGCCGTGGCCGCCGAACTCCAGGTTGACGCTGTATCCGGCAGCGGTCAGGACGGTTCCGATGGCGTGGGAGATGTCCCCGATGCGGGCGCCGGGGTTGGCCGCGGCGATGCCGGCATCCAGGGCCTGCCGGGTTGCCTTGATCATCTTGGCATCGGAGGGGCTGGAGGATGTTCCGACGGTGAAGCTGATCGCGGCGTCGGTGACGATCCCGTTGAGGGACGCGGCGAAGTCGAGCGTCAGCAGGTCGCCGTTCCTCAGGGAATAATCGTGGGGCAATCCGTGGAGCACCGCGTCGTTGACCGAGGTGCAGATGAAGTGGCCAAATGGTCCGCTGCCGAAGGAGGGCGCGTAGTCGATGTAGCACGAACGGGCGCCCGCCGCCTTGATCATTTCCCCGGCCCAAGAATCGATTTCCAGCAGGTTGGTGCCCACCTTGACCCGCTTTTTGATGCCTTGGAGAACCGAGGCTATGAAGGCCCCGCTTTCCGTGGCGCGCTCAAGTTCGGCTGGGCTGAAAATTTCGATCATGGGCTGTTCCTCTCGCGGCCTCCAATAACAATACCGGTAATACTATACCGGTACTATCATTGGACTCATGGTCAGACTTCCACTCACTCCCGCCGAAATCGAACGCGGCCAGCAACTCGGCGCCATCCTGCGCCGGGCGCGCACCGATCGATCCATGTTCGAGGTGGCCGTGGCCGCCGACATCTCGCCGGAGACCCTTCGCAAGATCGAAACCGGTCGCGTGGCCACGCCCTCCTTCTCCACCATTGCGGCCATCGCAGGGGTGCTCGGACTCTCGCTCGACGAGGTGTGGTCTGCCATCAGCCGGCCGCCGCAATCGGCCGGGCTCGATAATCCGCCGGATCGGCAGCCGGAACGCCTGGCATCCTGACTTTTTTGAAACGGCCCAAACGCGTCCAAACGCGGGCAAACCCCGGGCGGGAATCCCGATGTGAACGGGTCCCCGCCCGGGGTCGCCTCATTTCCCCGGGAATGGCCGGGGCTGATTGACTACTTGAGGGTCGCTGTCACCAGCTTGCCCGAAGGGGTCAGGGCCTCGGTGCTGGCTATCAGCTTGTTGTTGCGGATCTCTACATCGCTGGCCATCATGGCCGGGAGCACGGTTACCCCGTGGCCGTTGACGATCTTGGCCACGCCGCCGCCGAAGAGCTCTGCCACATAGACGTTGCCGCGCTTGTCCAGGGCAATGCCCGTGGGCGCGCTGAGTCCGGTGGCCACGGTCTGGGTCTTCTTGGTCAGCAGGTTCATCTTGTAGACCTTGCCCCTGGAGAGGGACTCGCCCGGAACCCCGGGCAACACGGTGTAGTACATCCAGTTTCCCTTGACCGTGATGTCGGTGGGAACGGGCTGTGCCCAGTAGGTGAGTCCGAGCATGCAGTCCGGGACCGTGATGCCCATTTCCCCTGCAGCTTCCCGCACCGCCTCGGTGATGGCGACGGGTTCGGCGGGAAGCACCTTGACGAGGGAAACCTTGCCCTGGTTGTTCACGTTCAGGATCGTGTTCGCCCCGGCATCGCCGACGTAGACGCCGTTGCGTGCCGGGAGGCTGGAGAACGGGTGCGAGTAGAGCTCGCCCATGGAACGCATCTCCGGCGCCTGCGCCAGGCAGCTGGCTGAGGCGTCCCGGACCCCGTACACGGTCCGGGCGTCGGGATCGTGCGTCTTCTCAAACTCCAGCAGGTCGGCGATCGTGCGGGTCTTGCCCTTCTTGTCGATGGACTTCAGCAGCGCGGGAGTCGCCCCGCTGGGCGGTTCCTCGCCGGTGGCCCCGGCATTCTCGAAGTAGTAGGTGGTGCCGCGGGCGTGGGAGACGCCGACGATTTCCTTGCCCGGGGCATTGACCAGGGTGGTCTTGGCGCCGGTGGGGGAGACGGAGGTGACCTTGCCGGCGAATGCCTCGGCAACGAGGATGCTGCCTTCCGGTCCGAAGGCGACCTTCAACGGGCCGCCGAACCCTTGGGCAAGTGTCTTGACGTTGGTGATGGACGGTGCCGGCTGGCGGTCCTTGGTGGCATGGGCGGGGGCGACGCTGAGCGTCACCGTCATGGCCGAGGCAGCGGCTACCGCCGCGAGTGCGCGAAACTTCATGCTGTGGATCCTTTTCAAGAGAACTGGACGTGCCGCGTCGTTGCGGAGCGTGGACTATTGAACCGGCTCGTTTTCTCCGTGCGCCATGGCCCCAAGTTGTTTCGATTTGGCCGTGCCCGCCGGTGCCGCCGTGAGGCAACGCCGGCGGCTGGCGAATGGCGCCGACGGGAAATGGACGAGTGGATGCCGTATACACGGGACGAGGGTGTTGGCGCCCCAGCTACACCTTGCCCGACACAGATGATCCGGCCGTGGCCAGACACCCAGAACGCTAGGGGCAGCGCAGGGGGAAGTCAATGGCGTGCACTGTCTTCCTTACCGATGGCGCGCGGGCAAGCACTAGCGGCCGGGAAGGGATCCATGGGGGATAGCTTGCGCACATTGCCACCGTGTCCGTGCGGCCCGGGAAATTGCCCCCAGGGAACCGGCCTATACTGGAGGGCGTGAAAACAGCCGCGCAGAACCCCACGGAACCCATTGGCTCAGGCCTGGTCATTGTCGACAAACCGCAGGGTTGGACGAGCCATGACGTGGTGGGGCGCACGCGCCGGCTGGCGGGCACCCGCAAGGTCGGACACGCAGGCACCCTGGACCCGATGGCCACCGGCGTGCTGGTGCTGGGCATCAACAAGGCCACACGCCTGCTGACCTACATCGTGGGCGCCAACAAGACCTACACCGCCACCATCCGCCTGGGGGAGTCGACGATCACCGACGACGCCGAGGGCGAGATCGTGCAGGCGCGGATCGCCGCCGCCGTCACCGAGGAACAGATCCATGCCTCAATCGCCAGGCTCACCGGCCCGATCGAGCAGGTGCCTTCCTCCGTCAGTGCCATCAAGGTCAACGGGGAACGCTCCTACGCCCGGGTTCGCGCCGGGGAGGAAGTCAAGCTTGCCGCCCGCCCGGTGACCATCCACCGTTTCGAGGTCCACGACATCCGCCGCGAACGCGGCGGCAAGGTGCTGGACATCGACGTGACAGTCGAATGTTCCTCGGGCACCTACATCCGGGCACTGGCCCGCGACCTGGGTGAGGACCTCGCGGTCGGCGGCCACCTGACCGCGCTGCGCCGCACCGAGGTCGGACCCTACACCCTGGACAGGGCCCGCACGCTGGAACAGCTGGCCAAGGACTTCGAGTACCTGCCGCTGGAGAAGGCCGCCGATGCCCTGTTCCCGCGCCGGGACCTGAGCGAGCACGAGCGCTCCGAGCTCTCCTTTGGCCGGCGGATCGGCGTGAACGAGAGCGAGGAGACGACCGCGGCCTTTGCCCCGGACGGCACCCTGGTGGCGCTGCTGAAGAACAAGGGCGAGAATGCCAGGCCCGAACTGGTGTTTGCCCCCGCGTCCTAGGGTTGGCGCGCCGGGACGAGCCGGTGGCCGAGTGAATGAACAACTTCTAAGGGGTAACTTCCGCCGTGATCGTTGACGGATTCTTTATAGCCGGGGCCATTCTCTGCGCCGTGGCGGTGCTGCTGGGCGTGGTGGCGACCATCATCCGCACCTACCCGGACGACTTTGCCCTGGTGTCGGTGGCGCTGCTGGAGGTGTTCCTGGTCGTCTACGGGATCGCCGCCGCAATCCGCCAGGCCGGGGGACAGGTGATCAGCGGGGAACCCTGGGAGTTCTGGGGCTACTTGCTCACCGCACTGCTGATCCCGGCGCTGGCCTTCATCTGGGCGGTCACCGACAAGTCGCGGTACTCGAACACGGTGCTGGCGGTCTCCGGGGCGATCGTCTTTGTCATGCTGTACAGGATGGAACAAATTTGGGACGGAGCACTGCCGGCATGAGCGAGCAGCGAAAGAACACGGCGAAGCGTTCGCGCATTGCCGACGCGGCGACCCGCAGCGCGGGAAAAAAGCAGCGCTCCAACGGCGGGCGCAGCTCCGGGCTGGGCCGGATCATCATCGCTGTCTACGGGGTGCTGGCACTCTCGGCCACGGTCCGTGCCGTCTACCAGATCCTGATGGACTTCTCCGAGGCACCGCTGGCCTACCTGCTCAGCGCCCTGGCCGGGCTGGTCTACATCGTGGCGACCCTCGCGATGGCCTCCAAGCGCCCGGGCAGCTGGAGGCTGTCCTGGTACGCGGTGCTCTTTGAGCTCATTGGCGTCTTGGTGGTCGGGACGCTGAGCTTCGCGTTGCCGAGCCTCTTTGCCCACCCTGCCGTCTGGTCCCACTTCGGCTCCGGCTACGGCTACGTGCCCCTGGTGCTGCCGCTGATCGGCCTCTGGTGGCTGGGCCGCCACCGCATGAATGACGGGCAAGCGCAGCCCGCGGCCTGATTCCAGACATCCACAAGGAGCCGGATTTCCCCCGCCCCTGCCACTGGGGCGGTGTGCGGGAAATCCGGCTCCGGTGTTGGTGGCCGTAGGGCTACTTCTTGCCGAAGAGCCCGCCGAGGATTCCTCCGAGGTCAAGGCCCCCGGGAGCCTGGCCCTGCTGGGGCTGTTGCTGCTGCGTGCTTCCGCCGCCGAAGAGCCCGCCCAGGATCCCGCCGAGGTCAAGGCCACCGGGCTGCTGCCCGGCTGCCGGGCCCTGCCCGCCGAGCATGCCGCCCAGGAGGCCTCCCAGCCCGCCCTGCGAGGAGGAAAGCTTTTTGGCCAGGAACGACATGACGATCGGCGCCAGGATCGGCAGGGCCTTCTGCACCAGCGCGCCCAGGTCCACGCCGCCCGGTGCCGCACCGCTGAGCTGGGCGGTCAGCGCCGACTGGTTCTCACCCAGTGAATGCTGCACGATCTTCTGCCCGTCTTCGGTGTCCACCGCGTCGATGTCCACGCCGCCGTCCAGGAACTTCGCGTCGTGTTGGGCAATGGCCGTGGCCAGGGCGTCCTCGCCTTCGGGGGAGGCGGCGTTGTTTTGCAGCCCCGCCAGCAGCGAGGGAAGTGCCGTCGCGGCGGTGGCGCGGGCGGTCTGGGCATCGACGCCGAGCTTCGCGCCCAGCTGGTCAAGGGGGATCAGGTCAAGCAGTTCATTCAGGTCGGCCATCTGGAGCTCCTTGTGATTGGCGGGCCGGACGGAATTGTGGCCCTGCGCCCATCCTATGGTGCACGCCACGTCAATGGGCGGAGGGGGGACGCAGGAATCGGCACTTGGCGTATTTGTCGTTCATAATGGTAATGGCCGGTCTCAAGGCGGCCGCCAGGATCACCAGCGAAGGAGCAACGTGCACTATTGGAAAGGCCTCGAAGCCGTCCCGCCCGGCATCGGCCCGTCGGTAGTGACCATCGGCAACTTCGACGGCGTCCACCGCGGGCACCGCGAGGTGCTCGCCGCCGTGGTGGCCACCGCCAGGGAGCGCAACGCCAGGGCGGTTGCCATCAGCTTCGATCCGCACCCCTCCCAGGTGCACCGCCCCGATGACGCACCCGAACTCATCATGGGCCTTGAGGACCGCATCGAGACCCTCGCCGAGGAGGGCCTCGACGGCCTGCTCATGATCCGCTACACCCTTGACTTCGCCCGGGCCACCGCCGAGGAATTCGTTGCCAAGGTCATCGTGGGCGCGCTCAACGCCTGCACCGTGGTGGTGGGCCACGACGTGCGCTTCGGGCGCGAGAACTCCGGGGACTTCGACACCATGGTCGAACTCGGCAAGCAATACGGCTTTGACGTCGTCGGCGTCGAGGACGTGGGCGAGCACCGCCGCTGGTCCTCCACCTGGGTGCGCGAGGCACTGAACCGCGGCGAGGTCGCCACGGCCGCCCAGATCCTGGGCCGCCCGCACCGGATGCGCGGCGAGGTCGTGCACGGCGCGGCACGCGGCCGCGAACTCGGATTCCCCACCGCCAACCTCGACCCCTCGGCCTCGGGCATCATCCCCGCCGACGGCGTCTACGCCGGCTGGCTGGTCGACGAGGCGCAGGTGCGCTGGCCGGCGGCCATTTCCGTGGGCTCGAACCCCACCTTTGAGGGCGTCAGCCGCCAGGTAGAGGCCCACGTGATCGACCGCCCGGCCGAGGGCGTGGAGGACTTCGACCTCTACGGCCAGCAGGTTGCCGTGGAATTCGTGGAGCACCTGCGCCCGATGGTGGCCTACCGGGGCATCGAGGCCCTGATTGAACAGATGCGCGAGGACGTCGCACGCACCCGTACCGTCCTGCTTGATGCCTGATTCGGGCCCCGGGACCACCGGGGCAACACCGCGCCCGGTTCCCGGGCTGCCCGCCCGCGCCTTCACGATGGACTCCAAGCGCCGCCGGGAACTGGCCAGGGCCTTCAAGGCCGGGGGAGCGCACTACGATGCCGTGCGCCCGAATTACCCGGATGCAGCGCTGGACTTCATGGTCCCCGCGACCGCCCGCGACGCCGTGGACGTGGGGGCAGGCACCGGGATCTTCACCGCGCAGCTGCTGGGCCGCGGGCTGAAGGTCGGTGCCGTGGAACCCTCCGACGACATGCTCGACGTGCTCCGCAGCCGCCTGCCCGAGGTCACGGCCGTCGCCGGGACCGGGGAAGACACCGGGCTGGACGATTCCAGCGCGGACGTCATCACCTACGCGCAGGCCTGGCACTGGGTGGACCCGAAGGCCGCCAGCGCCGAGGCGGCCCGCGTGCTGCGCCCCGCCGGGCAATTGTCCCTGGTCTGGAACCAGCTTGATGTCTCGGTGTCCTGGGTGCACCGCCTGGCACGGATCATGCATGCCGGGGACGTGCACCGCCCGGATTTCGTCCCGCCGCTGGGCCCGGAGTTCCACGCCCCCGAATCCGGGGCCTGGACCTGGGAGCAGCCGTTGATCGGGGAACAGGTCATCGCGCTGGCCAAGTCCCGCAGCTACTACCTGCGCGCGGGAGCAGCGACCCGGGCGCGGGTCGAGCACAACCTGTCCTGGTACCTCTACGACCACCTGGGCCACACGCCGGGGGAGCCGTTCGCGCTGCCCTACCTCACCCACGCCTGGCGGGCCCGGCTGCGCAGCTAGCGTTCACGCGGGCGAACCATGTGGCGTGGGTCGCAAGGGTGCCGGGGGCGGGCATCCGTTTGCTAGACTTATCTGCGGTGCCCGCTGCAGTCCGCGGTTGCGAGTGCACCTGCCGGCAACGGTGTTTTGAAACGCGGTACAACTCTAGGAGTTATTGTGGCATTAGACGCCGCTGTCAAGCAGGAAATCATGAAGGCCTACGCCACCAGCGAAGGCGACACCGGTTCCCCCGAGGTCCAGATCGCCGTGATGTCGCGCCGCATCCTGGATCTGACGGAGCACCTGAAGATGCACAAGCATGACCACCACACCCGCCGCGGCCTGATGGCCCTGGTTGGTCGTCGTCGTCGTATGCTTGCGTACCTCAAGGGTGCCGACATCGAGCGTTACCGTACGCTGATCGAGCGCCTCGGCCTGCGTCGCTAGTCGTTAGCACTAGGTTTGATTGAAATTCCCCGGTTCCCGTCACAGGGCGCCGGGGAATTTTTTTGCCCGGAGGGCGGCGGTGCCAGGGCCGGGGTTCCGCGGCAGTCTGTTTGTGGCCTGTGTATTTTTGGTGAACTTCGCGGGATGCGCGCATTTTCGGCATGTGAAATCGAACGCGATGAAATAATTCAAGCATCAAGTAAAACTCCGCCGGGAGACGGCGCGATCGATCAGGAGAACACATGACCGACCAGCCGGCACCCACCCGCCCGAAGAACAAACGCCTGATATGGATCATCGCCCTGGTGGCGGCAATCGTCGTAGCGGGCATCTTCGTGGGCAGCCGCATTTATGCGGCCAACGTTTCCGCCCGGGCCGAGGCCGTTCCGACCTTGTCGGCAACGGCGACCGGTGAAGCGTCCAAGCGACTGGGGAGAGCGGCGCCGCAACGGCAGCCGAGGACCACTCCGGAACCTGGACCGTCGGTGCCGGATCTTTCGCCGGGTACCGGCTGGAGGAAGTCCTCAACGGAGCCGACGTGACAGTTACGGGACGCACCGAGGACGTGAGCGGTTCCCTGACCCTCGAGGACGACCGGCTGACGGCCGCGGACATCGAGCTGTCGGTGGACACCATCAGCACGGACTCCGATCGCCGCGACCAGTATTTCCGCACGACGGCCATCGACACGTCGCAGTACCCCGAGGCAACGTTCACGCTGACCGAACCCGTTGACGTGTCGGGGGCGCTTGAGGGCGACACGCAGAGATTCGCCATCACCGGCGACCTCACCCTCAATGGCCAGACGGTTTCCGTGGATGCCGACGTCCAAGGCGTGTTGGCCGACGGCTCGGCGCAATTGGTTGGCCAGATCCCGATGACCTGGGCGGAATTCGGTGTCGAGGCGCCGAACCTCGGGTTCGTCGCCGTGGAGGACTCGGGCTTCATTGAGTTCTCGCTGAATGTCGCGCGGGGCTGAGAAAGGCCGGAAGACGACGGGGAGCGCACCGCACCGGTGTCTGGCCAGTGAGGACCTTCACTGAGGTAAAACCAGTGAATCCCTCGGGCCATGGTCTCAGGACGTGCCGTGATTGGGGTTCAACAAAGTGGTTTTCGGCCATCGAACGCCGTCAGCTTTCGCCCACCGGCATCCCATGCGGCGGGCCGGAAACCATCGACGGCCAACCGTTCCTGTGCTGTCGACTTCCGTTTCCCTCGTCGCCTGTGGCCTGCTCGCCGCCATATACTCGGAACATGCCAAATATGCGCCTTGACCGAGGCTTCCACGTCCAGCCGTCCGCCCTCGAGCAGCACCGGGGCGCCCTGTGAGCGGCGGCCTGGTCGCCCTGCTGGACGATGTTGCGGCCCTGGCCCGCATCGCGGCCGCCTCGGTGGACGACGTCGCCGCAGGCGCCGCGAAGGCGGGAGCCAAAGCGGCCGGGGTGGTCATCGACGATGCCGCCGTCACCCCGCAGTACGTTTCCGGCGCCGACCCCTCCCGTGAACTGCCCATGATCAAGAAGATCTTTTGGGGTTCGCTGCGCAACAAGCTGTTGGTCATCCTGCCGGCGCTGTTGCTGATCAGCGCATTCCTCCCGGGGATCATTCCGTTCATCCTCATGGCCGGTGGCACCTACCTCTGCTACGAGGGTGCCGAAAAGGTGTGGCACAAGCTCCGCGGACACCATGAGGCGGAAAAGACCCCGGCGGTCGACCGCGGCCCGCTGGCGGAGGCCAAGGTCATCAAGGGCGCCATCACGACCGACTTCATCCTCTCCTGCGAGATCATGGTGATCTCCATGAACGAGGTGGCCACCGAGTCCCTGCTCTCGCGGGCCATCATCCTGGTAGTCGTGGCGGTCGCCATCACGGTGCTCGTGTACGGGGCCGTGGGGCTGATTGTGAAGATGGACGACATCGGCCTGCACCTGGCCACCAAGGACTCGGCTGGCGCCAAGCGCTTCGGCGAGGCGCTGGTCAAGGGCATGCCCGCCGTGCTGGCCGCGATCACGTTTGTCGGGACGATCGCCATGTTGTGGGTGGGTGGCCACATCATGCTGCAGGGCGCCTACGACCTGGGGTGGCATGCCCCCTACGACCTGGTCCATGTCCTCGAGAAGCCGTTCGCAGGGATCCCCGCAGTGGGCGGCTTCCTGGCCTGGCTCGTGAACACCCTGTGCTCGGCCATCCTCGGAATCATCTGGGGCAGCGTCGTCATGGCCATCGTGCACCCGCTGCTCAAGGCGCTGCCGTTCGGCAAGACCAAGGGCGGACACGAGGAGGGCGACATCAGGGCAGAAATCGCCGGGTATCGGCCGGGGAAGGACAAGGTCGATCCCGCCCCGTGACCGGGGTGCCAGGGATGGTCTGCAGTCCGCGCGCGGGACGCATTCCTGTGTCGTGCGCCGCCGTGGATCACCTCGGGGGAGTCGCGCTGCCTGTCGGTGTGGCCTTCGGTGGCGGATTTCCCCGCCCGTCGGGATTTTGAGGGTTCCCCTGGACGGCGTCTGTTTCACGACAGGTGCCTGGTCCCGCCGGAAACTGTCCTTTTCCTAGAACAGCGGCCAGGGAACCGCCGGCATCCCGCCGCTCGGAGCCGGAAACCGCCCGGTCAAGCGCAACCGCATGCAGCGTGCGCCGAGCGCCGAGATCTCCCCGGCCGTGAGCAAGTGCGCCAGGTCGCGTCCCAGCTGGCCGTCCAGGCCCTGGATGACACGGTCCACGCCGTCGAGTTCCCCTGCGCTTAGGGTGTCTCCGCTCCAACCCCACAACACCGTCCGCAGTTTGTGGTCACTGTGAAAAGTGAGCCCATGGTCCACGCCGTACCGATGTCCGACGCCCATGGCAAGAACGTGGTTGCCTTTACGGTCGGCATTGTTGATGACCACGTCGAACACGGCCATGCGCCGGAGTTCCTGCGAGTCTTCATGGACGAGGGCGACCATCCGCCCCTGCTCATCCTGGCCTTCAAGGACCTGCTTCCAGTCCGTTTGCGGCACCTCGTCCGCCATCACCAGGTCCACGGCATTCTGGGCGGGATCCTGCTCCTGCCAGAGCTGCACCATGCCCTCGCCCAGCGGGCCGTCACGCAGCCAGGTGTGCGGCACGACGTTCCAGCCCAGGGCCTGCGAGACCAGGTAGGCGGCCAGCTCCCGGTGGGCAAGGGCGCCGTCGGGGAAATCCCACAGCGGCTGTTCACCCGCCATGGGCTTGTAGACGACCACCGCGTCGCCGATGCTTCCCAGGAAGGTGGCGTTTGACGCAGTGGTGATGCGGCCGGTGAGCGTCAGCTCCGCCGTTGCCAGGTCGGGCGCCGGCATCAGTTCTCGGGAAGGGTGCAGGTGTGTCCCTCGGCGTCCATCGGGTAGCCGCAGAGCAGGCACATCGGGCGCCCGGCGGCCACGACCTCGCGGGTGCGCTTGGCGAATGCCCGGGCGGAGCCCACCGGCATGCTCACCAGCAGCATTTCGTCCGCGTCGGGGTCAATCACCTCAGGAGATTCGAGGTCTTCGTCATCGTTGTCATCGACTTCGGTGATCGGGTAGGCCTTGATAACCACCTGGGCCGTCGTGGGGTCCCAACCCAGGCCCATGGCCCCGCACCGGAACTGTTCCTGGACGGCCTCGAGCTGGTCGTTGTCGACCAGTTCAATGGGCGTGTTCCCGGGAACGCTGAAGGGGTTGCCCTCGAGGGCCATGAGCTGGTCGAGGATTTCATCGACCTTCTCGGCAAGCAGATCCGCCTGCTGCTTCTCAAAGGCAATACTGACGATCTGCCGCCCCGCGCGCACCTGCAGGTAGAACGTGCGCGACCCCGGCAGGCCCATGGTGCCGACTATGACCCGATCGGGCCAGATGAACTCGTGAACGCGTGTAGGCATGCAACCATCTTAGGCTCCGGAGGTTCGCGGCGCCTCCTGCCCTGCCCCGCCGCCCACCGGTGCGTCGCCGGAGGGGATGTTGTTCGCGAGCCACGCGAGATCCCCGGCGTCGGTGTTGGTCGCGTGGACGGTCGGCCGGGTGGCGCCATAGCGCACGATGGACACGGAGGCGGGGCCGACATTGATGCGCTGGAACAGGTCAAGGTGCATGCCAAGTGCGTCGGCGAGGATTGCCTTGATGAGGTCGCCGTGGCTCACCGCTGCCCATACCGCCCCTGGCCCGTGCTCCGCTTCGAGGGCCGCATCGTGGCGCCGAATCGCCGCCACGGACCGGGCCTGCATGGCGGCCAGTGATTCACCGCCGGGAAAGGTGACGGCGGAGGGTTGCGACTGCACCACCGACCATAGCTTCTCGGTCGCGAGGTCCTCTAGCGTGCGGCCCTGCCACTGGCCGTAATCGCACTCGATAAGATCCGGTTCGACCGGCGCGTACGGGTTGCCGGCCTGGCGTTCGAGGACGAACCGGGCGGTCTGCCGGCAACGCTCCAGGGGGCTGGACACCACGGCGACCAAGGGCACGGCAGCGAGCCGGTCCCCGGCCCGGGCAGCCTGGTCGATCCCGATTTGGTCCAGACTGATGCCCGCTGCCCGACCGGCCAGCAGTCCGGCGGCATTGGCATTGGTGCGGCCGTGCCGCAAGAGAATAACTGTCGCCATCCACCCAGCATAGCCACCGGCTCGACGGCCCGATCCATCCGGGCCATGAAAACCAACATTCGGAGTCAATATCTGGACTCCTTCAGTGGTCGGCGAGGAAATAAGCACGGCCATCAATGAGCGGGCGAGACAACTGGATGAACATAATGCATGGCTTGCCAGCCAGCATCAGGCACGATTTGGAAAGGTTCCCTCGATGGCGCCAAAAGCATCTTAGTCCCGTCGAGCACGCGTCCGTGTTCGAGTACGACCGATGGACCATGAACAGGCCAGAGCATGTTCTTAACCCCGTTGAAGACGAAGCGCTCAAGTCTTTGTTCATGCACCGTCTGGTTGAATCGGTCTGGGATTGGGACACCGATCGTCAAGGCGTTCAATTCTGGATCAACTTCGACGAAGAAATAGGCGCCCTTCCAATGTCGCGTCAAGAGAAGGTACGCAAGAGCGTGAAGGAATTAGTCTAGTGGGGTTTTTGGGAGCCAACTCGCTACCGATTGCAGCGGGGACGCCAATCAGCTGGGACGGTCCGGATGCCCAGAGCAGGCCGATTCCGGACGAAGGTCCATAGACTCTGCATTGCTTCAGACGCCGTCAATTTGGGCCACGCGCAGCAGGCGCTCGACCGAACGATCCGCTTGGGCGCCCTCCCCGCGGAGGTCGTCTGCGCACTGACCAAGTGCCATAGTTTCTACCGAAACTTAGGACATGTCCGCAACAGTATCCGCGCCCTCAGACCAATTTTTGGTACCAGTTCCAGGGTGGCCAAGCCATTGGTTGGATCGGTTTCTCACGCCACCACCCGGTTTGGATTTTCGACGTGAAATTGAAGATACGTCATTTGACCCATGACGCAGGGCAATGTGCCGGGCAGACTGGATCTTCACGTAATGACCATGGCATTCTCTCTCCCAGCGGGATGCCCACGAGTGAGGATGCACGATGGCTTTGTGGCCGCAGGACAAGGATTTCGGTGCAAGCATTACCTTTGATTTTGATGCCGAAGAGGTTTGGATCGGAGAGAACCCCGAGAATGCCAACCGTCCCGGAGTGCTTTCGCAGGGAGCCTACGGTCCGCGCGTGGGGGTTCCCTTGATCTTGGATCTGCTGGCTAAGCACGACGTGAAGGCAACCTTCTTCATCTGCGGCAAGGATGCCCTGCGCCACCCCGACTCCGTAAGAGCAATCCTGGCCCGGGGCCACGAGGTCGCCCACCATGGACACTCACACACCAACCCCACAACACTGAGTCCCGAGGCAGAACGCGCGGAATTGTATGATGGGCTGGCCGTATTGCGGGACCTGGGTGCGGAGATAACGGGATACCGATCCCCCTCGTGGGAATTCACGGACCAGACCCTTGACCTCTTGCAGGAAGCGGGCTTCAAATACAGTTCCAACCTGCTCAACGACATTCGCCCTTACCGTTTCGAGAGCCACGACCTCATTGAGGTCCCCGTGTCCTGGATACTGGACGACGCCGCGCATTTCTGGTTCGCCAATGACACCTGGGAAAAGACCATTCGCTCCACCCGCGAGGTCCTAGAGGTGTGGCAGCCGGAGATCGACGGCATTGCAGCCCTGGGCGGACACGTCATGCTGACTTTGCACCCCATGATATCCGGGCGACCCTCGCGCCTGGCCATGCTCGAAAAGATCATCGTGGGACTCAAAGGAGCTGGCGCCTGGATCGGCACGGTGCGGCAAACCGCCGAACTACTGGATGAAGACTCTCCGACCGGGACGCTGTCCGCTGCCCAGGCCCCCACGTCATTGCCCGCCAATTTGATCCCGGAACATAAAGACGAACGACTCTTGGGGGTCGCACGAGGCGCTCTGGCAGGACGGACGGGCCGGGCATGAAAACTGCAGGCTACCCGCGCATCAGAGTCAGTGGCGGGCCGATTGAACGCGGTGAACAATACGGATCATTGGCCCGCACACAGGTGCACCATGCCCGCGACGGCTACGAGCGCTCCTTCGCCAGCAAGGGCGTGACTTGGGAAGACGCCGTCAGCCACGCCGAAGGGTACGCTGAATCCATCCAACGCTTCTTCCCAGATATCTGGGACGAAATGCGCGGGATCGCCAAGGGCGCGAACCTGCCGTTCGGAGACATCCTGGCGATGAATTGTCGCACCGAGATCCTCTGGCAGGCTTTGGTCTCCGCGCACTGGATGGCCACGGGATCGGCAAATCCACTGCGTGGGGTCGGGGAATGTTCTTCCTTTGCGATAGCCCCGACGCACACGGCACTGGGACACACATTGATTGGCCAGAATTGGGATTGGCTGGTGCACGGCTTGGATTCGGTGATCCTGCTGGAGGTTGAACGCGAGGACGGACCGAACTACGTCACCATCGTGGAGGCCGGGTTGCTGGCCAAAACGGTGATGAACGAGCACGGCATCGGCATGGCAGTAAACACGCTTGTGACAAGCGTTGACGGATCAACCCCGGGCGTCCCTTTTCATGTCTTGCTGCGGGCGCTGGCAGATTGTAAACGTGTCTATGACGCGGTCGAATTACTGGCCTCTCACCCCAGGGCCTCTTCCGGAAACTACATGCTGGGAGCCGCGGACGGGGCGATCCTGAACGTTGAGACGGGACCGGGGGACGCACGCAACATCAACGTCCAGATTGCCAAACATGGAAAGACCTTCCACACCAACCACTTCTTGGATTCGACGCGGGACGGTTTCGACCTAGCTCCCGTGGCCATGTCCGATTCCTACGTGCGACTGTCCCGGTTGCGCGAGCTGGTCGGCATCAACACACAAAAGGTCACTATCGCTGTACTGGATCACGCCCTGCAGGATCACACAGACGCCCCGGGTTCCATTTGCTGCCACCCCGATGTCCGATCGGATCCTGCGGCGCAGTGGTCGACGGTCATGTCTGTGGTCATGGATCTGGACAACCGCGTACTGCATCTGGCAGAAGGTAACCCCTGCTTAGCGCCTAGAAAGGTTGTCGATTACGCCGAATTCTTACTGCCTAATCTTGTGAAGGCGTAGCTGTGCGACATCCCGTATCGCGCTTCCACTCACGCCCACGGCAGAGTATGCCGCGGGAATCGCGGATACTTCGTGCTTCTCTGCGGCGTGGGCGCCTGGACTGGCCATGGGTGCCCAACCTAGACGTGGTGGTCCCCTTGAGCTGGCCGCGATCATGCGTTGGGACTGGTTCGCCGATCTCGGCGACGAGATCGCTTTTCAGCCCGGGCAGCAGAAAACAACCATGTGTCACGAAATCGAAGTCGCTGGAAACCTCGCCATGGTGCGGGGGATCTCGGTGCCCTGGTTAATGCAGTCTTTGGTTAGCTTTCCTCGGCGAGGTTCATTCCCGGAATCTGCAAGAGATGCATGGACCCGAATGGTGCGGGGCTAAGGACCACTGGTCCACCCGATTGGATCTGGCAGGTTAAAAGCGGCATGCCAATCGTCGGATCGATTGTGCCATCAGGGTAGCTCAATGGCGCCTGGCCGTCCTCTCCCAGATAGTAGGTTCCGTTGAGCCCTCGGTAGAGGGTCTCGCGTAGGGCAGAGCACACTCCGGCGCTGTCCGTGCCTCCGTTTTGGCGCCACGAGGTAGCCAACAGCTGGACCTGGTCGTAGGCTGAACTGGATTGCGCCGGCCCCGGTTCCACGCCGTAGCGGACCGCATAGTTTCGCTGAAACGCCCGTGCGACGGCCGAATCCGTTCGGTTGGTCACGGAACTCCACACGACCCCATTCGCAAGATCCCCCAGCTGCTCCACAAAGCGGGGGCTCGATGCAGCGTAGACGTAGTAGACCAAGCCCGTGAACTTCGCGGCATGGAGTTGTCTCTGCAGCTCCGCAATTTCGTCGGTGATGAAGTGTGCCACGAGAATGACTTCGGCGCGGGACTCCACCAGATGCCGGGCCACTTCCTCCCAGTCCGATTGCCGGAAGGGAGCACTTTCGCGGCTGACAATGCTCCAGCCTGCCTCGGCGACTGCGGGCTCGAATCCGTTTCCGCCGATATGCGCACTCGGGGTATCCATCTCCACCAACGCCATCCGGCGTTGCCTTGGCAGGTAGCTCCGCAGCTTCCCGAGATCTCTCAGGAAGCGCACAAACGCCATGGCGTAATACTTCTCTGACGGGCACGTCTGGAACACTGTTCCGTAGCGACGGGGATTACTCCGGACTAGGTCCACATGACGCTCAAAGGTGTCGACATGAAGAAACGGCCTGCCGTATTCGGCGGCCATCTCGAGCAGGAAGGGATTCTCGGCGCTCGAATAGTGTGTTGTAATGGCGTCGACGCCTGCATCGATGAGTCGCTGCATGGCGGCCCGAACTGCATCGGGGTCGTACAAGTCCGCGTCAGCAACGAGGTGTTCAAGAGTCCGGCCCGCCACCCCGCCGTGGGAATTGATCTCCTCGACTGCCAGTGCAGCGCCGCGGACCAATTCTTCTCCCTCGTCGTTGGCCTGGCCGGTCAGGGACGCCAGGGTGCCAACCAGGATCGGGCGTGGTCCGTCGACTGTCTTCGGGCCTAAGGGAAGACGCGCGGGAACCTCATCGACCATGCCAGCAAATCGTTCGACACCCACGACCGAGATATGAGCCACGCCATCAACGCCACCCGGGATCGGCAAAGCAAGCAGGTGGCTGTCAACGACGAGCGATGCCAGCCCAGCCCTACTCACCTGGCCGAGCTTGTGCAGCAGCCGCTCCACCTGGGTGGACACAGTCCGGCGGCTGGTTCCGAGCCGCTCCCCGATCTCCGGGTTGGACAGTCCGAGCGACAACAAGGTCAGGACCTCGATTTCGCGCCGAGTGATGCCCTGTGGCAGTTCTGATGGAACGGCCCTGATCAGCGCACGATCGTGCTGCTCGCCGCGCCGACGTGCCCTTTCCAGCACGACGGTCAGCCATGGTTCGGCGGACCGGTAGAGGAACTGGACCCGGTGGCGGTTCAGCAGCAGGAAGCCCCGGGCGTAGGACACCAATTCCGGGGGTGGCGGACCGCCGTGGATCGATTCAATTCGGCCACGGTGGTCCGTGAGGAACTCGATCACACGGGTCATTGGCGGTGGTCCGGCACATGGTGGACGAGTTCGCTGGCCAAGTCCACGGCTTCCTTCTGCCACGGTTCCAATTGCAGCTGCGGGTAGTCGGCAAAAAATGCCATGTAGGGATCTTTGACCCCAGAATCCAGGCCGGTCAGTTCCTCAAGCACTGCCATGCCGCAGAACGGGACGTAGTGCGCCGAGTAACCGCCTTCGTGGATGAACGCGATGCGACCTGCACAATGTTCGGAAGCGGCGTCGATCATCCGCTGGGACATGGATCGGAATCCGGCACTGGTGACCACCATCCGGCCGAGCGGGTCCGTGGCAGACGCGTCAAAACCGCTGCCGATAATGATGAGTTCGGGCCGGAATCGTTCCAAGGCTGGAACCACGACGCGGTCCAGGGCATCGAGATAGCCTCCGTCTCCCGTGCCCGCGGGCAACGGGATGTTGATCGCGGTGCCTTCGGCGCCTGGCCCGCCGCTCTCGGAGCGCATGCCGGAGTCCGCAGGGTACAACCGGTCTTGGTGCAGGGAAATCGTGAGGACGGACGGGTCGTTCCAAAACACGCTCTGCGTTCCGTTGCCGTGGTGCACGTCCCAGTCGACGATCGCCACCCGCTTGAGCTCGAATTCGTCCAAGGCGACACGTGCGGCGATCGAGGTGTTGGCGAACAGGCAGAAACCGCGGCCACGGTCGGCCTCAGCATGGTGCCCTGCTGGACGCACCAATGCGTAGGCGTTGTCCACCTCGCCGCGCAGCACGGCCCGCACTGCTCCGATGGCGGCACCGGCCGAAAGCTTGGCAATCGCGATTCCCTGCGGACCGAAATCTGCGTTTTCCCCGGCATCCCCGCCTGTTTCGTTCATGTCTTCAAGCCGCTGCAGGTACCCGTGAGTGTGAACCGCCAGGATCTCATCGTCCGTTGCCGGGGACGTGTCCAGTGCAACCATTTTCTTGTCGAATTCACTGACCTTCACCAAGGCCGCAAAGCGACCCTTTGTGTCGGGCGAGTCGAAGGCCACATGAGGCTGTATAAATCCCCCGGGTCCGAAGAAGCCGGATCCGTTGCCGGTGTTGTGCCAATTGAAGACCTCGTGCCAGATCCATCCGGTGCTCATGATTGCGTGCCTTTCGTCGCGTGTTTTGGTGTGTCTCGGGCCGTGCAACCCGATGGGTTTTGGCGGGGACTAGTGTTTGCCGACGCCCAAACGCTGGCGTTCCCCCGCCTCGGTCGTGCCTTCCTCCACCAAGGTGCCGGGGTCGCCATTTGCCTTGATACTCGATTCCAAGACGGCTTTGCCGCGTGTTGCCCAAGATTGCTTGACGATCTTTTGGATAGATTCGTCCAGTGCCACTGCCACCACCAAGGTCAGGCCCACGATGATCGTTTGGAGGAAGGGGGAGGCCTGCAAAAAGACCAGGCCGTTGCGCATGACACCGAAGAACAACAAGCCGGCCAGAACCCCGCCGACGCGCCCCACGCCGCCGGCAAATGCCACACCGCCAAGTAAGGCAACGGTCAATGCATTCATTTCGAGGTTCAAGCCCACAGCGGGACTCACAGACTGGACTTTGGCCCCCAACATGATTCCGGCCAAGGCGGACGCAAGGCCGGTGGCCGCGAACAGCCCGAACCGGACGCGGCGCACATTCACGCCCATCAATCGCGCCGCACGCTCACTGCCACCAATGGCGTAAGTCTCGCGTCCCACCCGGTGCCTGTTCAACACGTACCAAACACCGGCAACCACTAGCAAGAGCAACAACAATCGAACCGGGAAGGGACCGACGGCGGCGGTGCCGAATTCCTGGAACTCCTCCGGCAATTCGCGCCTGGTCACTGTGCGCCCTCCCGTCACCATCATCGCGTAACCGCCCCAGACGCTCAGGAAACCCAAAGTCACCACGATGGGGTTCAGACCGAGGTATGCCACGAGGAAGCCATTGAGGGCACCTGCTGCCACTCCAAAGACCAGGCCCGCGATGATGCCCAGAGTCGTTGACCCGGTGGCGCTCATGACCAGCGCCGAATTGACCGCCGAGGCAGACGCTATGGAACCAACGGACAGATCCACCGAACCGGATATCATCAACAGGGCCAAGGGCAGGACTACGATGCCGAGTTCGGCGACCTGTAGCAGCACGTTCAGTGCGTTACCGGTGCTCATGAAGCGCGGGTTGAGGATCGTAAAGAACACGACCAGGAGAACGAGGGCAAAGAAAATCCCGTTCTTGGCCAAGAAGGACTTGAGATTGACCGAGGATAGTTTCACCGGGAGACCCCTTCCATGGGTCGTTCTGCATCTGATAGGTGGAGCAACGTGGAAACGAGATCCCCGCTGAATTCGGGACCGCGGGGGACTTCCGCCCGCGAACCCCCGTACATGACGTAGGAACGGTCGCAGAGCTGGGCGATCTCATCAGATTCGGCGGAGGCGACCAACACCGCCACACCTTGGGCGGCGAGCTCGCGGACGGCGGTGGCGATGTCCTGCTTGGCGCCAACGTCGACACCCTGGGTCGGCTGTGCCAGCAGGAGGACCCGCGGTTGGCGCGGAAACATCCAGCGCGACAGCAGATGCTTTTGCCGGTTGCCGCCGCTGAACTCGTCGATTGGCGCGTCGGAGCCGGGGCCGAGGATATTGAGCTTTTTCCGGGCTTCGGCGTATGTGTTTTCCCCCACCGCTGGGCCAACCCACCATCCGCGGCCGGGCAGCTGGCTGAACCACGGGAGGAACACCGTGTCCAGTGCTGAGGCACCGGAGACTAGACCATCGTTTTCACGGTCGGCCGGCACCAGATGGATGCCCCAACGCACCGCGGCGCCCGGCGAGGCGATGTCGACGTCCCGGTCGTTCCAGCTAAAGCGGCCATGTCCGTCCAAGCCGAAGAGTCCGGCAAGAAAGCTGAATTGCTCCCCGGCGGCCATCCCGAAGAGGCCCACCACTTCGCCAGCGGCGACGCTGACCCCGTCGGACCGAAGAAGCCCGGCGCTCGTTTGCACTCGGGCTGGAACGAACTTGTCGTCGCCCATGCCCGGGGCAAGGGCCTGGGCCAGCGTCCTGCCCGTGAATGACTCGGCGGTCCCGTCCACCACCAGGCACCCCGACCTGAGAACCAAGATGCGTTCGCAAACGTCCAGGATGTCGGGCAGCCTGTGGGAGACGTAGATGACCGTCACCCCACGCGCTGCCAGCTGCCTGATCAAGGCATGCAATGATTCGGTTTCGGCACGGCCGAGCGCGGCGGTGGGTTCATCGAGCAACAGCATTTTCATGCCGCCGGCCAGGAACCCGCGCGCCAAGTCAACAAGCTGACGCTCACCCAGCGAGAGCGTATCTACCATGAGACCCGGATCGAGGTCGGATCCGACCTCGGCCAGTGCCCGGCGCGCTTGCTCGCGCTGGCCGACGCTGGGCCGAAGCCCTTGTCCCAAGAACAGGTTGTCCAGAATGCTCAGGTTCGGCGCTAGCGCCGGCTCCTGATGGATCACCGTGATGCCCATTCCTGCGGCTTCTTGCGGTGTCAATTTCCCCGGTGCCGGGACACCATCCACGGTGAAATCCCCGCTCGATGCGGCATAGACCCCGGAGAGCACGTTGAACAGCGTGGATTTTCCCGCTCCGTTGTGGCCAAGCAGGCCGACAACTTCACCGGCCGCCACCGAGAGCGTGACCCCGTCCAAGGCCCGGGTGGCACCGAATTCAACGGACAGGTTTTCCAACCGCAATCGCATATCGCCTTCACCCGCCCCCGGCAGGGACTGTGTGGAATGCATCATGGATCAGCTTCCGCTCTTGCGGTCGCTGCGGAAGGAATCGGCGTTTTCCGGGGTTACCCGGGTGGAGGAAATCTCTATGTTTCCCTTGAGAGTTCCCTCGGCCGCCTCGATGAGCAGCTGCGCGTTCTTCTCAGCCAGTTCCTTGGCCGGCAGGATGAACCCGAGCCGCCAGATGCTGTCCTTTTCCTTGATTAGGTCCAGTGATTCATCTGTGGCATCTAGGGCACCGAGCAGGTAGCCCGGATCTTTGGGATCCACACCGTGAGACATGAGCGCACGGTAGGAACCGATCAACTGGTCGGAACCGGTTGAAAGCCAAACCTTGGTGTTGGGATTCGCTGACAGCTGGTTCTTTGTGTTTTCCAGTCCGTCCTCGATGGTCAGCGAGGGCATATCCGAAATCTTAACTTTCGCCCCGGCCTTCTTCAGCCCGTCCTTGATGCCGTTGGATCGCTCAATACCCAGATCGGTTTCGTAGTAGCTGAAGAACCCAACGGGGACCTCGGCGTCTCCGTACTTCTCCACGATCCACTTGCCGGCTTCCTCGCCCAAGGTCAGGCCGTCGTTGTAGTTGTCGATGACCAACGCTGCCTCGATGCCTTCCCATTCGGTCGCATACCCGACGACGGGGATGTTTGCGGCATTCGCCTCGGTGGTGACCGGGACCATGGAGTCCGACTGCACGGGATAGCCCATGATCGCCTTGATATCGCCGCGCTGGATCCATGACTGCCAGCTCGAAACCTGGCTTTGGATGTTCCACTGTGGATCGTCGCTGACCAATTCGTAGCCGGCAGCTTCAACGATGGGTTTCATGTATTCGAGTTCATCGACCCAGATCTGGATGTCCAACCCGGCAAAACTCATCGCAACCGCGCCCTTGTCAGGCTCTCCGGAGGAGTCCCCTTCGGACGCGGTGCCGGAGGTGCAACCGGCAAGGACGAGTGAGGCCACGGCACCGAGCGACACGAGTCGTGCAAACTTACGAGATTTCATTGTTCCTCCAATGTCTGCGACGGATACCCGGCGGCTTCCCCGGCTGGTGCCCGCTTGTTCTGAGTAGACATCTCACCAGAGCAGAACTTACAGCACATGCGTCATATGACGTACGAACGGCAAAATACGAAGTGCGGGGCTGATTGGAATTTTAGGTTCCATCCCCGTACGTCATTCGACGCATGTAACTTGCCGCTGGGAACTCAAGGATGGGAAGACGCAAATATCGGAAGGTAAAACCAATGAGCCATGGTTCCGGGTGCCAACGCAGCCACAGAATTTTCTACCGCGGCGGAGTCGCCACAGTGCGCGGATTCCGAGCATGACAAGGCTCCTCCGCCATGCCCCGATGCGGGCCCTGGTGACCGGTGCGGCAGGCGGCCTAGGCCGGGACATCGCCCTGGGTCTCGCGGACCAGGGGCATCTGGTCTTGGCCTGCGACAATTCCGCCGGGATCGCAAAGCTCGGCGGCGAGCGCGGAGGCAGAATCCGCACCATGCAGCTTGACCTCACCGAGCCCCACGCCGACCGGACATTGGTTGACGGTGCCATCGAACTCCTTGGCGGCTTGGACGCGCTGGTCAACAACGCCGGCGTTGGTGGCCCCGGAATGCTTTTAGAGCACACCTCCGACGAAGACCTCGAGCAGGTGCTGGCGGTCAACATGATCGCACCGGCACGGCTTTGCCGTGCCTCGCTGCCCAGCTTGCGCCTTAGCGGGCGCGGCCGGATCGTCAACATGGGGTCTCTGTTTGCGAACCACCCCCAATCGCACGGCGTGGCCTACGCAATGTCCAAGGGAGCACTCGCCGCCCTCACCCGAAGCCTCGCCGTGGAGGAAGGACCGTACGGGACTACCGTCAACACGGTTTCCCCCGGTTACATGCTCACCGGCATGCACAGAGAGGAGGCCGCGCTCCAGGCATCCCTCCGGGGCGTAGAAGTTGCGGAGCAGCTGGAGCGCGTCAGTTCCGCCATACCGATGCGGCGGCACGGGACAGGAGCGGACGTGGCAGCCACCGTGGCATGGTTGCTCAGTGAATCCGCCGGCTACGTCAGCGGTCAGGACATCCCGGTCAACGGCGCTGCTGCTTTCGGCTAGATCGAGCGACCGGCTTCGACTTCAGCTTCAATGCCAGGGAAAGAAAGACACAATGCACAAAACAGCATCTCCGAGGTACGTCCTAGCACGGCGGCGACACACGCCGGCAACGCCGAGCTCAACAGGGGCCGGGCGTGGCTGAGCATTTCCCTGTGCTGGCCGTTACCGGGGCCGCGTCGGGGATCGGCGCAGCCACCGCCCGGCTGGCCGCGACCGCCAACTACCGGGTCGCCATGCTGGACCTCACCGCACCCGCGAACGACGCTTTGCTGCGACGTAATAACACCGTCTTCGCCGAGTGTGACGTGACGTCCCGCGAATCGCTGCGATCGGCGCTGGCCCTGATCGAGGAGACGTGGGGGCAGGGCCCAGATGCGGTGGTCCACTGCGCCGGCATCTATCAAACCAGCGCCACCGAGGAACTGGACCTTGAGCTGTTTGCCCGCGTGCAGCACATCAACACGACCGGGACCTTCCTGACGGCCGGGGTCCTGGGCCGGTCAATGCTTGAGCGCGGTGCCGGAAGCTTGGTGCTGTTGAGTTCGATCGCCTTCGCCCTTGGCGACGAAGCCGAACCCGGTGCCGCATATGCCGCCAGCAAGGGTGCCGTCGTGTCGATGGGACGGCAGCTGGCCGCGGAATGGGGGCCACGTGGGGTCCGCACCAACGTTGTGGCCCCCGGCGTCATTGACACTCCCATGACCACCATCGTCGACAACGCACAGGCCTACGGGGACTTGCTGGCAACCCACCCAATGCGCCGGCTCGGCACGGCCGAGGAGGTCGCACGAGTGTGCCTGTTCCTGGCCGGCCCGGGGGCGAGCTTCGTCAACGGCGCTGTCATTCCCGTGGACGGCGGCCAGTGCATCGTCTAGTCCGCAGTTAGGCCGGCCCACGGCGCCTGGTCCTTATGGCCGGGCAGCTGGAGCCTGGCCATCGACCCGAAGAGCGGCGGGCTGAGTACCACCGACTTGCCGCCCTGGATCTGCGAGGTGACCAGGACCTGGCCGATGGTCGGGTCGGAGGTACCGTCCGGGTAGCTCAACGGCGATTGCCCGGCCCCGCCGAAGTAGTAGATCCCGTTGAGCCCGTGGTAAACGTCCTCGCGCAGTACCTTGCAGGTCCCGCGCGGGACCGTGCTGCCGTTGCGGGCCCAGCTCCAGGCCAGCAACTGGATCTGGTCGTAGGCCGAGCTCGCCTGTGACGGGCCGGGCTCTGCCCGGTAGCGCATCACATAGTTGCGGTGGAAGCGGGTTGCGGAGTCCGAATCCATGCGGCTGGTCACCGAACTCCAGATCGCGCCGTCGGACAGTGTCCCGAGCACGTCGCGGAAACGCGGGATCGATGCCCCGTAGACGTAGTGAACCAGCCCTCGGAATCCGCCATCGACCAGCAGCCGGTGCAGGATAGCGATTTCATCCGGGACGTAGTGGGCCACCAGGACGACGTCCGGAGCGGCCTCGCGGATCCCGCGCGCGATCTTCTGCCAGTCGGTGTTGCGGACCGGCGCCGCGTACCTGGCCGAAACTCCCCAGCCGATGGCGGCCAGTTCCCGGTCGAACCCCTCCCCAGCGATCCGGGCACTGGCCGAGTCCATTTCCACAATCGCGATCCGTCGGTTGGCCGGGTCGTAGCGACGCGAGGCCTCGAGTTCGCCGAGGAAGCGCCGAAAGGCGAGTGCGTAGTATTTTTCCGACGGGCAGGTTTGGTACACCATCCAGTAGCGCTCGGGGCGCGCTTCGACCAGGTCCACGTGCTGCTGGAACGTGTCCAGGTGCAAGAATGGCCGGCCGTAGTCGGCCGCGGTCTCCAGCAGGAAGGGGTTTTCCGCGCTGATGTAGTTCGTGGTGATGGCGTCGACCTGCGCCTCGACCAGCTGGGCCATGGCCGCTGCGACGCTTGCCGGGTCGAAGAGGTCGGCGCCCGCGACGAAGTGTTCCAGGCGGCGGCCGCCCACGCCCCCGTTGGCGTTGATCTCCTCGATGGCCAGGGCCGCACCGCGCACCATCTCTTCCCCGTCGTCGGCCGCGATGCCCGTGAGCGCTGCCAGTGTGCCGATGACGATGGGATGCCGGCTGGCCAGCGCGGTGTCAGGTACCGCGGCGGGGCCCCGGCCTGTACGCAGGGCGGCGGCGAATTGCTCCAGCCCGACCGCGGCGAGCGGCGCCACCCCCTCGACGCCGCCGGTAACCGGGAGTGCCAGCAGGCCGGCATCAACCGCGATCGCCGCCAGCCCGCCGCGGCCGCGCTGTTCGAGCTTGTGCAGCAGCCGCTCTATCTGCGTGGTCACGGTCCGCGGGCTGGTGCCCAGGCGGCCGGCGATTTCCGCATTCGGCAGCCCGAGGGCCACGAGGGTCAACACATCGATTTCCCGCGGGGTGACTCCCTGGGGCAGCACCAGGGGATTGGCGCTGACCAGCGCGTGGTCGTGCTGCTCGCCGCGCGTGCGCTGTCGTTCCATGCGGATCGACTGCAGCAGGCCCTCGGCCCGGTAAACAAACTGGATCTCCGAGCGATTGGTGAGCAGGAACCCCCTGGCATACAACGCCAGCAGGGCCGGAGGTTCTGGCCCGCGAAGCAGCGTCGTGCGGCCACGGTGGTCGGTGGTGAACTCGGCATGGGATGCGCGCGGCAGTCGGTTTCCAGTCACAGCAGGAACACTAACAGATTGAAAAAATTCATACGCATAAATACGCATGACTGAATCCCGCGGCTGCCCCCACACTGGATGAGCCATATGAGTCACATCACAAGTCGCACCTTGGAGTGAAAATGAGCACTGTCTCCCAAACGACCAAGAGCCCTCGCCTCAAGCGGGTGCTTGGTCTGCCCGCCACCGTCCTGTTCGGCCTGGCCTATATGCTGCCACTGACGGTCTTCACGACCTACGGTATTGTCAACGAACTCACCGAGGGACACATCGTTTCCTCCTACCTGGTGACCCTCGTTGCCATGTTGTTCACGGCAGCCAGCTACGCGCGCATGGTCAAGGCCTTCCCGATGGCGGGGTCCGCATATACGTACACCCGAAAGACCTTGGGTGGGAACGTGGGGTTCTTGGGCGGCTGGGCCCTGTTGCTGGACTACCTCCTCATGCCGATGATCACGTACCTGGTGATCGGCATCTACATGCAGGCCAGCTTCCCCACCGTCTCGCAACCGGTATGGATCATATTGTCGCTGGTCATCGTGACGGCCCTGAATGTCGCCGGTATCAAGATGGTGTCCAAGGCCAGCAGCCTCTTGCTCGTCTTCCAGACCGTTTTCCTGTTGGTGTTTGGCGTAATGGGCATCCGTGCCGCCACGAACAACCCCATGCCGTCCATCGTGGACATGATGATCGGCATGGGGCCGGGAACCACCGCCATCTTCGCGGGCTCCGCCATCCTGTGCCTCTCGTTCCTTGGATTTGACGCGGTGTCATCGCTGGCCGAAGAAACCGTCGATCCCAAGAAGGTCATTCCCAAGGCAATCATCCTGGTCACCCTGCTCGGAGGCGTGCTGTTTGTGGTCATCTCGGTGATCGCCAACCTCGCATTCCCGGACTGGAGCGCCTACACCAGCGTTGACTCCGCTGCGCTGGACGTCACCCATGCCGCAGGAGGCGCATTCCTCGAGGCGTTCTTCACGGCCGCCTACATCGCCGGATGCTTCGGGGCGGTGTTGGCCTCCCAGACCACCGTCTCCCGCATCCTCTACTCGATGGGCCGCGACGGAGTCCTACCGCGAAGGGTCTTTGGCCAATTGCATCCGAGGTTCCAGACCCCTGTCTACTCAACCCTGGTCGTCGGCGCCATCGGCCTGTTCGCGCTGGTCATCGACCTCACCCTGGCCTCCTCACTGATCAGCTTTGGTGCGCTCTCCGCCTTTACGCTCGTGAACATCGCCGTCATCAAGCACTACTACCTCGACCAGAAGTGCCGCTCTGGGCTGGACACGGCCAGATACCTTGCGGCACCGGCCATCGGTGTCTTCCTTTGCCTCTGGCTCTGGACCAGTCTCTCCATGAGCGCCTTCGTCGTCGGATTTATCTGGCTGGCCATTGGCATGGTGTACCTGGCGGTGCTCACCCGCGGATTCCGCAAGGTGCCGCCCGAACTCCCTGTCGCCGACGACTAAAGTCCATGCCTCCCAAGCAGCCACACCCCGCTCCACGCACAACCAAAGGAACACCATGACATCGCTCGCCCAATGGATCGTCAGCATCGACGCCGGCGGAACATTCACGGACGCCATTGCCCACGCCAACGACGGCCGCACGCTGGTCACCAAGACCGCCTCAACACCGGATGACCCGTCCCGAGGTCTGACCAACGCCGTTGCCGAACTCGCTGCACAGGGCATGGACCTGGACGAGGTCAAACTGGTCTGCCACGGCACCACCGTGGCCACCAATGCCACCTTGACCGGAAACCTGGCGCGCGTCGCACTGATCACCACCCGCGGCTTTCGGGATGTCATGGCCTACCGCCAGGGAAGTCGCCCGCAGGTTTACAGCCTGAAACCGGAACGCCCCAACGAACTGGTCGAACGGCACGCGCGTTTCGAAGTCAATGAGCGCATTGCCAGCAACGGCTCGGTGGTGACCGCCCTGCAGCAGGCAGACATCGACGCCGTGCTGGAGAAGATCGAGGCACTGGCACCGGAAGCCATCGCCGTCAGCCTCCTCTTTAGCTACTTGAACCCCGTCCACGAGGACATGCTGCTGGCGGCCCTCGCACAGCGTTTCCCGCACACCCCCGTGACTATTTCGAGCCAGGTGGCCCGAGAATTCCGTGAATACCCGCGCACCGCCACCACGGTAATCAACGCAGCCCTTCGACCTGTCGTCGGGGATTATCTCGAAAGGGCCGCCGGCTCGCTGGCCTCGGGCGGGGTCTTGGCACCGTTCCAGGTCATGCAGTCCAACGGCGGCTGCGTCCCGGCCGGGCGCGCTGCAGGTCAAGCCCACCGCCTGATTCTTTCCGGGCCCGCCGGCGGAGTCTCCGGTCTGTTGCGCGGCGCCGCCGAGCACGGGCTGCCCAACGTCATCAGCCTCGACATGGGCGGAACCAGCGTCGACGTTTGTCTGGTTCGGGGTTCGCAGGCCCCCTATACGAGTAGGCAGGAAGTCCAGGACCACACGCTGATCGCTCCGACGGTGGACATCCACACCATCGGCGCCGGCGGCGGCAGCATCGCCTGGGTGGACCGGACCAAGCGACTGCGCGTGGGCCCGCAGTCGGCCAAGGCCGTCCCGGGGCCGGCAAGCTATGGCCGCGGCGGCACCGCGGCAACACTTACCGACGCCCATGTTGTGCTGGGAACGCTGGGATCCGGCGCGCTGGCCGGGGACCTGAGGCTCGATTACGCTGCGGCCGAAAAGGCCGTGCGAGACATCGGCGACCAGCTGGGCATGGGTGTCATCGAGGCTGCGGAGGCCATCCTGGCCATCGCCATGGCCCACATGGTCCGGGCCGTGCGCAAGGTCAGCGTCGAACGCGGCCTGGATCCGCGCGAATTCTCGCTCTTCCCTTTTGGCGGGGCCGGGCCGCTGCATGCCGGCCTGCTGCTGCGCCACCTGGGACTGTCCAGCGTCGTAGTTCCCCACCAGCCGGGGCTCTACTCCGCCGACGGCCTGCTGGCCGCGGGCCTGCGCATCGACGACTCGCAGACGCTGCTGCGCCCATTCGGCGCGGATGCACTGCCGCCCATCTCCGGGTGGCTTGCCGAACGCCGGGACGAGCTGGTCCGGCAGGTCATCGAAGACGGCGCAGCCCCCGGCAGCGTGCAGGCTTCGGTCACCGTCGACTGCCGCTATCTCGGACAGGGCTACGAGCTCAGCGTGCCCCTGGACGGCACGTCAGTGCAGGACCTGGAACTGATCGCCGAGCGCTTCCACCCGCTGCACCGGGAACTGTACGGGCACAGCTCGGAGCAGGAAACCGTGGAAATCGTCACGGTGCGCCTGGCCGTGACAGGCGGCTTCGACCGTGTGGCACAGCCAGCCCGGGTTGCGGGCACCATGGGCCCTGCCGACGCCGCCATCGTCGGCCGCCGCACCGTCCACCTGCCCGGCACGGGGGAGAGATCGACAACCATTTACGACCGGACCAAGCTCCAGCCCGGCAACACCTTGGCCGGACCTGCCATCATCCAGCAAATGGACGCGACCACAGTCATGCTTGCGGGGCAGTCGGGCCGCGTCACGGCCAACGGAGACATCATCATCACGGAGGACAACTAATCATGACCACACTGACCGAGCACAGCGCCACCGCCCGCGAGCCGGAGGTGGACACCGTGACCTTCGAGGTGCTTTCCTCCGCACTGACCTCCATCGCCGAGGAAATGGGCGTCGTTCTCAAGCGCTCCAGCTACAGCCCAATCATCCGCGACATGGACGACTTCTCCTGCGCCCTGTTCACCGCCGACGGCGACTTGGTCGCCCAGGCCGACTACATCCCCGCGCAGCTTGGCGCCATGTCCCTAGTGGTTAAGGCCATTATCGAGCGCTGGGACGGACGCATCAGCGACGGCGACGCCTTTATCTGCAACCACCCGTTCCTCGGCGCCATGCACCTTCCGGACGTCAACGTGGTGACCCCGATCTTCGTTGACGGGATCCTTTCGGGATGGAGCGGGACGGCTGCCCACCACATCGACGTCGGCGGCGTGAACCCGGGCAGCGAGGGCCCGGAGCTAGAGGACATCTTCGCCGAGGGCCTGATCCTGCCGCCGGTGCGATTGTCCATCGCCGGGGTCGAGAACCCCGACGTCATCTCCATCATCACCGACAACATCCGTGACCCGCTCAGCACCGTCAGCGACCTGCGCGCCCAGCGCGCCGCCTGTGTGCTGGGATACCAGAGACTGAACGAACTCGCCGGGCAGTACGGCCTGGCCGTGGTCAGCTCCGTGATGCGCCGGAACCTGGACGTGGTCGAGCTGGCGGTCCGCAACGCCCTGTTGGATCTGCCCGACGGCGAGGGCGAGGCCGAGGGCTTCCTCGACGACGACGGCCTGGACGGCCCGCCCACCCGCATCCACGCAAAGGTCAGCAAGGTCGGCGACACCCTGCACATCGACCTCTCCGGCTCCAGCGCCCAGGTCCGCGGCGCGATGAACGTGCCCTGGGCCAGCGCCCGCGCCGGCATCGTCTATGCGGTGCGTGCCGTGGTCGCCCCCGATCTGGGGTCCAACGACGGATTATTGCGCGCCGTGGACATCAACGCCCCCCTGGGCTCGGTGCTCAACCCGATGGCCCCGGCGGCGGTGTCGATCCGCCACAACACCTGCCAGCGATTTGCGGACACGTTGATCCGTGCGCTGACCGACATCTGGCCCGAGGCCGCCGTGGGCAGCAGCACCGTCAGCTTCTTCTGCATGAACGTGGGCAGCACCTCTCCGGTCACCGGACGCCCCGCCGTCATGGCCGACGTGGTGGGCGGCGGCACCGGTGCCACCGGCGAGGCCGACGGACTCGACGGGGTAGACACCTACATGTCGAACGTGGGTGTCATGCCGGCCGAGGTCGTGGAAACGAACTACCGCATCAGGATCCTGCGCAACGAGTTTGTCCCCGGATCCCAGGGAACCGGCAGGTTCAACGGCGGGCTGGGGCTGCGTCGAGAATACGAGATCCTTGAGCACCCGCAGCGGGCCACTTTCTACGCGGAACAAACGAAGGCGGGTTTTGCGCCGACGGGTGCCTCCGGGGGAAGCTCCGGCCAGCCGACGAGAATCACGCTTATCTCCCCGGACGGCACCGAAACCATGGTGAAAACCAAGACCTCAACCACCCTGCAGCCCGGAACCATCGTGCGCGTTGAGACCGCCGGAGGGGGCGGCTTCGGGCCGGCCTCGGAGCGCAGCGAGGCGGCACGCGAGTCAGATGAGCGCAACGGATTGCTGGCTTTCCCATGACCAGCCGGAACATGACCAGCAGCGCGGTTGAAGACTCGTTGGCCGGCGCGGTCAACTCCGCGGTGTGGTTCGACGGATTCGAACGCAAACCCGCCAACGTCCTCGTCGGCACCCACGAGTGCGACCTGCTCATCGTCGGGGCCGGTTTCGGCGGCCTCTGGGCCGCGTTGCGCGCCCGGGCACGCCACCCGGATTGGTCGATCACCGTCGTGGACGCTCGGGAAATTGGCAGGGAAGCCTCGGGCCGCAACGGGGGGTTCGTTTCCTACAGCGTGACCCACGGCCTGGCCAACGCCCTGGCCCGATGGCCGGGAGAGGCCGGGAGACTCGAACGCCTGGGTTTGGAGAACCTGCAGGGATTCGCCGAGGACCTTCGGGCTGCCGGCATCGACGGGGGCTTCCGCAAGGCGGGCAAGCTCCAGGTTGCCACGGCACCGCACCAACTGGAGGAACTTGCCGCGTCGGTTGCCACGGCCAAGGAATACGGTCGGCCGCTGGAATTGCTCGATGCGGAGCAGACCCGGGCCCGCATTGATTCGCCGACGTTCATCGGCGGGGTCCTGGACCCGGTCGGCACGTGTCTGGTGGAACCGTACAAGTTGGCGATGGAAATGCGCGACTCGCTGGCGCGGCAGGGTGTGGTGTTCTTCGAACACACGCCGGCCCAGAAACTGGAGACCGACGGGGCGGGGATGCGCGTGCGCACCCCGGCAGGGAGCATCGCGGCGGGCAAGGTCCTGCTGGCCACCAGCGCGTTCCCCTCTTTGTTGCTCCGCAACAGGATGACTACGGTGCCGGTCTACGACTACGCCTTGGCCACGCGGCCGCTTACAGACGAGCAGTTCGAAACGATCGGCTGGCGTTCGCGTGAGGGATTGACCGACTCCGCGAACCAGTTCCACTACTCGCGGGTGACCGCGGACGGGAGAATCCTCTGGGGCGGCTACGACGCGATCTACCACTACGGCCGGCGCATATCCACCGAGTTGGAGAACCGCCCCGAGACCTTCCGGAAACTCGCGGAGCAGTTCTTCGAGACCTTCCCGCAGCTCGATGCGTCATTCAGCCATGCCTGGGGCGGGGTCATCGACACCTCGACGCGGTTCAGCGCGGAGTACGGGACCGCCTTCGGGAAGCGCGTCGCCTATGTCCTCGGGCATACGGGGCTTGGCGTGGGGGCTAGCCGTTTTGCCGCCGACACCATGTTGGATCTGCTTGATGGCCGAGAAACGGAGCGGACCAGGCTTGAAATGGTGAGGCGCCGGGCGGTCCCGTTCCCGCCCGAACCGGTGTGTGCGGCGGGGATCAACCTCACGCGCTACGAGCTGGCCCGCTCAGACCGGAACGGAGGAAAGCGCGGACTCTGGCTCAAGGCCATGGACGCGCTGGGACTGGGATTTGATTCCTGACGTTCAGGCCCTCGCACCCCGCGGCGGCACCCGCCGCCGGGGCACCGCCGACCCGGGGATCGGACCATGCGCGACGGTCCAATTCCCGGGTCGGCAGACTGCCCTAGCGGACCTCGACGAGCACGGGGTTTGCGTAGAACCAGGTGTCGGCCCAGGGGTCCGCGTCTCCGGGATTGTTGCCGTGCGCCTGGGGACCGTGCGGGTCGATTGCGGAGCCGTGGTAGCCCGCCCCGGCGCGTTTGCCGTCCCCGCCGCGGAAGCGCACGTAGAAGGATTCCTGGACGTCCTTGAACACGTGGCGCAGGGTGAAGGTGCCGCGGCGTCCGCTGGTGTTGAACGTGTGCAGGACCCGGGTCTGCGGCGCCCGCAGCTCGTCGGGGTCGGCCACCGGGCCGGTCACGGGCCCGCCGATGATGTCGAGGAACGCGAGGTTCGGGACGATGCCCGCGGCGTTGGCGTAGTCGGTGGTCGTCACCGTGATGGAGACCTCGAGATCGGTGCCGCGGTTCACCGCGGTCCGGGCTCCCAGCGTCACGCCGGGCCCGGCGAATCCCGCCGGCTTGACTCGCACGTCCAGGCCGGCAATCAGGTGCCCGTGGTCCACCCACATGCGGCCCTGGCGCATGGCCTCGAGGACCTCGGCGTAGCCGCGGCCGGTGACGCCGGTGTGGGTGCGGCTGAACTGGCCGGGCCAGTAGTCCGAACCGCCCTGCGGGACCCCGGTTTCCACCGGGTCAGGGCGCTTGCCCTCAACGGACCACTTCTCGAACTCGCTGTCCAGCGAGGTGTAGGGCTCGGTCTGCGGGTAGTCGCCGATCCGCTGGGTGTCGCGGACCGTGAGGTGGTTGTCCGAGTTGCTGGTGATGAAGAAGGGCTTGCCCTCGGCCAGCATCGAGTCCCAGACGCCGCCCACCGTTGCCGTGACCCAGTCGAAGCCGCCGTAGGTGAGGTATTGGTCTTCCCGGTAGCCCGGCCATGAATCGGGGCGGGGACGGTTGGTGTATTCGCCGCGCTGGTCGCCCGGGCCGCCGTTGGTGCCGACGCCGGACCCCTGGGCGCCCGGGGCGCCCTCCATGCCGATCATGATCTCCGGGTCGGCGTCGCGCCACCCGCGCAGCTCGTGGGGCGAGTCAATGCCCAGGCGCATGGGATGGTTCGCCAGGATGACGGCATCCTCGATATAGCCGCTGCGGCGCTGCTCGCCCATCCACGCGATGGCCTGCCGTGCCTTGGCTTCCCACCGGGCGGCCTCCGCCGCGCTGCGGGGCTTTTCCCAGCCGTTGAGCTTGCCGTCCCACACCAATTCGAAGGTCCGGAGAACCTCGACCTCGTTGGGGCCCGGCACCACCAGCACCGAGCAGGGTTCGGCGGCGGGGATGTACCACTCGATGCCCTGGAAGATCAGGATGTCGTCCCGGGACGCGCGCTGCGCGGCGATTTCACGGTTGGAGTTTACGGCGCCGCCGTTGTTGGCATGCCCGAAGTTGCTGTGCTCGGTGAACGCCAGCCAGTCGACCCCGTAGCGGCGGGCGGCGTCGAGTTGCTGCGTGATCTTGTACTTGGCGTCGTGGCTGTATTGGGTATGGACGTGGTGGTCGCCGACCAGCCACGTCAGCTTCGGGTCGTTGCGCTTGGCCCCGGCGCCGTAGCCCAGTGACTTCGCATGGGCGGGACGTGCTTGCGCCGTGCCCCAAGCCGCTGCCCCGAGCAGAGCTGCGCCGGCGGCGAGTACGAGGCGCCGGCTGGTGCCGAAGCCGGCGAGTTCGCGGTCCGCGCTTTCGACGAGCACGGCGTCTGTTGCAGGCTGGGCGTGGTGCGGATGGTTGTCACACAAGGGTGAACTCCTTAGGAAGAAATCGCGGGTCCCGCGAAGCGCAGGGTGGAGTGGAAGGTGCGGACCGATATCGGGATCTGCCGCTAGGGGAGACTACGCGGGCCAGGCAGACTGTAGTTTGCCGCGAGGTGAAGGAGAGGTGGCCGAACCAGGATGCCGCAAGAAGGCGGATAGCGCCCAGGGGAATGCCAGGGCGGCGTCCTGGGCCAGGAGTGCGCGCCGGACCAACGAGTGCTGTCGAAGGCATGAAGACTGGGCCGTGGCCCTTAACGAAGAATTCACCGGTTCCCTTCAAGGGAACCGGTGAAATCGTTTGTACTGAAGTGGGCGACCAGGCCGGTTTCGTGGGGCCATGCGCCGCGGGTCCGGGAACCGGGGTTCCCGGACCCGCGAACGAACAAACTACTTCGAGACGCTCTTCGTGGTCGTTGACGATGCCCACGTGGCGGTCGGGACATGCAAGCGGTAGGTCTTCTTCCTCGACTGCTTGATGGTGACAGTGGCCTTGCCCTTGGACAGGTTGACCGTCTTGAGGGTCTTCCACGTCTTGCCGGACTTCACCTGTAGCTTGGCGCCCTTTGCGTTGTACTGCGTGTAGCGGTACTTGTCCGGTGCGTAGACCGTGGCCTTGGCCGTCAGGGTGACCTTGGAGCCCGAACGCTTGGCGGTCAGTGTGCTCTTGGCCTTTCCGCGGACGTAGAACTTCTTGCTGGTGTTGTCGGTATACGAGCTGTAGTCGGACATGTAGTCCTCGAAGTAGCTGTCGTAGTACTTGTACTCCGCATTGAGGTCGGCAGACCCCACCTTGTAGGTGCCAAGGCCCTGGAACGACGGGCAAATCATGGCACGATCGGTGATCTTGCGCCCTTCAAACCAGAGCATCGTGACCAATCCACCATTTCGGGTGACATCAACCGACCCGAAGGAATCGACAAAGTCCGACTTGACCTTGGTGGAGGCCGTGACGGTGAGGTTCCGGCAGTTCGAGTCTGAAACGGTGATGTTCGAGACCTTGTAGCCGGTGATGTCGATGGGACGTTCGCTGGCCTGTGCCGGCGTGGCCGTCGCGAGCAGGCCGACGGCAAACGCTGCGGCGATGCCGAGGCCGGTGCCTCGGCGCAGTACTGACTTGAACATATGTATTCCCCCAATGGAACGTGCGAGTGGCATGCAGCTAACCACATGCCTGAAACCCAAATCGTACGCAGGTGCCAGGACGGTTTGAAATTGCTGATGCCACGGGGGCGTCACGAATCCGTTTTGTCCGTCACCCGCGCCTGGACCTGGGAGCTCGCTCGGTGTTCCACGCCCTCGGTCGGAGCGGCACGGCGGTCGATTTCCGACGTGAGGGCATCGATGCGCTCCAACGCTGTGTTGAAGTCGCCGACAGTTTTCCAGAGGACCGGATGCTGTTCACGGACCTGATCCAAGGTGCTGCCACCGGAGGTCAGGGCAGCGAGGTCGTAACTGACATTGGTGCGCGCGCCGGCCACAGTGGCCCTGAGCGCGCCGAACGCAACGACGACATCGGCGATGAGCGCGGGATTCCCGTTGACGGCGAGCCACGCCAGAGGCTCGATGGCTTGCTGCGCGTGTTGGCCGAGCACGGCGGATGCCTTGGCAGCGTCAACGGAAGCCCGGGCTATCGCCGCATCACGCTCGGGACCCGGCTCCTGGCGAAACGCCGCTCCGAAGGCCCGGGATGCTGCCGCGTCAGCGTCGGCCAATTGGAGTGCTGTCTTCCGCAGTGCCTGGGCCTGTGATCGAATGCGGCCAAGTACCGCAAGCTCCGGTTCATCGACGGTGCTGTAGCCGGCAACCATTGAAATCAACGACGCTGCGATTCCCAGCATGACCCCGGCTCCGGCACCCCCGCCCGGCGAGCCGGTGGCCTCCTCCAATGCCTGCGTCCATTCCTCAATGGTGGAGCTTTGAGTGGTTATCGCTTCAGTTGCATCCATGCCAGAAAGTCCGCCCTAAGGATCGTGCCGCTGCTGTCACCCCCGTCCCGGGACTGAAAGGGGAATCGATTTTGATCGTGGAGGAAACGACGCCCGGATGGCCGCCCCGTTCCTGGGGAGGCCATCCATTTCTCTGCGTAGGAGGCGTCAGCGCTCGGTGTGGGCTTCGGCTGCCTTCTTGGCGGCCTTCTCCGCGTCCTTCTCGGCACGCAGGGCCTCGGCCTCGTCATGCTCCTCGGCCTTCTCCTGGTGGATGACCTCCGCCAGAAGCTTTTCCATTTCCTTGGCCACGCGGGCCGCGGAGGCGGGGTTCTGGCCGGTCACCAGACGTTCGTCCACTACGACGTTCTCCGTGAAGTTTTCCGCGGGTACATGGGTGGCGCCCTGTTCAGCCAGCCGGTCGGCCAGGAAGAACGGGATGACCTTGTCTTTGCCGACGGCCACCTCCTCGTCGTTGGTGAAGGCCGCGACCCGCCGGTCCTCGACAAGACGGAACCCGTTGGCCAATTCCACGTTTACCAGGCCTGCCGGTCCGTGGCAGACGGCGCCGACCACGCCGCCGGTGTTGTAGATGCTGGACACCAGGTTCTGCAGGCCCTCGCTGTCCGGGAAGTCCCACATGGTGCCGTGGCCTCCCACGAGGTACACCGCGTCGTACTGGCCGGGGTCAACCACGTCGACGCGGGCCGTGTTGTAGAGGCCGGCCCGGGTGGTCTCGTCCTCCGTGAAGGCAACCTGGATGGGATCTTCCGGGTCCACCGTGTCGCGCGGGGGCTGGCCGCCCTGGATGGACGCGAAGTCGACGAAATGCCCGGAATCCTTGAAGACCTTCCAGGGGTGTGCAGCCTCGGCCACGTTGTAGCCGGTCTTCTCTCCCGTATCGCCGATCTCGGAAACGCTGGTAAGTACCATGAGGATTTTCTTCATGAAGTGCTCCTTTCGTCCATTTCCCACCCTAGGCGTGCACTTGACGACTGGCCAGCGTCCCGCATGGACCTCCACCCAGAGCTGGGCCGTGAACACCTGACAACGCGGATATTCGAATGCCGAATCTAGGCGGAGTGGCGACGAATCATTTAACCCCAGGCCACCGCTTCCCACCATCAAACTTGGTTCACCCGATGGTGGAGCGCGGAGGTGAGTGCATTCCTTCGCGTCTGGACGGCGTCATCCACGGTGGCGAGCCGGTTGGTCGCGTCGTCGATGTCCGCGGATCCCCGGCCGGGGACTGGGATAGGCTCTCTTTGGGCTGGAGTAAGCATTGACTCCAACGGTAAGGGGCGGGGAATTCAATGGAACTACTGGGCAACATTAGCCGCGACCAATTCCACATTTATTCGTGGGGTATCGCCGCCGCATTTTTGCTAGTGGTCGGCATTTTGCGCTGGCGCAGCCTTCATTGGACTGTGTTTGGTTCCGTCATGCTTTTCGCCGCGCTCAATGCTGGTGCCGGGATCTACGTCCTTAACCATGTTGGTGATTCGCGCTGGTCTGCCGGGGGAGAACCTTCGCAGAGCGCTCCGTCGTTTGCCGAAACACCAGTCGTGGGGGAGTACTTGGTCCCGCTGGATTCCGCTCTGCAAGCAGTGGTCGGCGGAATGAACGAGTTTCTGGCGTTCAAGCAGGCGCTACCAGTAGCACTTGAATTCCTTGGCACGTCCGGCTCGGCCCTACTGGTGTCAGTCCCTGTGGCGGTAATAGCCATGTTCATCAGTTTCTTCGTAGCCAGGCGCCGCAAAGCAGACTTTGAAAAGTATCGTGCCACTGTTGACCAGCTCAAAGATGAGCTTGAGCAGGTTAAATTACAGATCGCTGCCGGCAATTTCGCTTTCCCTGCATTCCGAACACCGGACGACGTCACCGATGTCTTACCTAGGCTGACACGCGGAGGTTGATTCAGGTGGGTGCTGGAAGTGGCGTAAGCGCCTCGCATACCCTTGATCGAACGATCCCAAACGAGCACAGGCCGCTGTCGAATCCCTTTTGGCGGGCTCAAGAAAAAAATCCTGCGCTTCCCGGTGTGGCAGCACAACGTGTTCGTCGTGTAGTGGGCTGGGCCAGGGAGAAGATCCGACGCCGATGACGCCGCCGACGCCGAAGGCTGTTCATTTCCACAGTCCCAGGGACTTGTGCAAGCCTCTGTGTTTGTTCTGTTCCTCGATCTCGTCGATGGGCTTTCGCCGCATGATGGACTGCGATTTGCCTTTGCCGTTCATGGGGGACTCCTGCGTTGACCTGTGCAGCATTTCGGCTGGCCGTGACGCAAGCGGTCGCATCAAAATAGTATTCAAGAGTGACCGCCATTTATGAAGACCCCGAAGGCTGTTCGGCGGGCGTGGGCCAGTCGACGATCTTGACCGCGAGCGGCAGAATCACAGGCCGCTCTCGTCGACCTCTTCGCGGGCGCGGGCGGGGGCATTGACTGGGAACGAAGGTGGAACCAACTTTAGGAATACACACATCCGCTCACACCGTGGCGCATATGGACACGATGTAGAACGGCGATAGCTTCCCGCTAGTACCGGAAGTCAGTGCTGAAATCGAGTTCTTTATTACGGCACCGCACACGACTGCAGCTTGCGGCAGTGGCGGTGATCGATCGCCGGCCCTTGCCTCTTCGGCAGACTGGAGAGGCAAGGGGGCAGGGGGGGAAAAGCACGATGCCGATACTGCTGCCAACTTCCACGATTTCACATGTGCAATTATCGGCGATTAGACCTGAAACATCCCGGGAATCATGCTCAGCGCAAGCGACGGCAAGATTCCCGGGACTGGTCCTAACGATGAATAGGGGCCCAATCGGGAAGGTGGGGTTGATATCCGTATTTCCTCGATGATTATTCGCAGCCTACGCCGTCCCCATCCCGGTCAAGGCGCGAGTGGTATCCGGGGTCGCCGTAATAGATGGGAGCGGCGTCGGCGTTGCGCACTGCTGTGCAGTTCGCGTATCCGCCCGTTGGCGCACGATTCACCGGAGGCTTCGGTTTTGGTTTCGCTGTTGGTTTGGCTACCTGCACCGAGTTGCTGCTCGCGGATGCCTTGGCATGGTTTTTGCGAGAGACGCTGACGCGGGAACTGATTTTCTTGCCTCGGTCGGCTGCGACGACTTTGTAGGTTCGTTTGTTGGCGGCCTTGATCTTTTTTCCGTTTCTATACCACTGGTAAGAGTACGTGCTGGCCCGGGGAGACCAGGTTCCATTCGAAACACTGAGAACGGATCCGGATTTCGCCTTCCCACTAATCTTCGGCAAGGACTTGGGAACGATTTTTCCAAGGGAAATCTTGCTTGCGGTCGTAGTGGACGATGTGGAGTGGTAGCCCGGACGCGAAGCTCGGACCGTGACGCTGATGTTCTTCCCGATGTCCGTTGCCGACATTTTCAAAGCGCTTTTGGTGGCACCCTTGATTTTCTTGCCATTTCGATGCCACTGGTATCCGTAGGAGGTGGGTGAAACCGAATACTTGCCTGCGGACACCTTCAACGTCTGTCCATACGACTTCCGTCCGGCGATCGAAGCGCGTTTGGTGTTCTTGATCGTCGCCTTCGAGACACTCACGGGGATCGAGGACAGGAGCTGACTCTTGTACCCCGCCTTTGTCAGGCTGACACGTGACTGGATGCGTTTTCCCACGTCAGCTACAGTCAGCTTGTAGGAGCTTTTGGAAGCGCTGGTGATTCTTTTCCCGGAGCGCAGCCACTGATACGACGTTGACACACCGGCTGGCACGGCAAGCTTGGAGATCAACGTGCTGTCGGTGGTCTTGCCGCCGATCAATACGGGGGCCTTGATAGCTGGGAGCAAGCATTCGCCCACTGATTTAGGCGCAGACTGCCTTGCAACGGGAAGCACGGATCCCAGGGATCCCGTCACTCGCACGGAAATGCTCTGGTCCAGATCGCTCGCTTGAATCCTGTATGTGGTCCTTGTTGCCCTGGCAACCGGCTGCCCGCCGCGGAGCCACTGGTATGACAGACGGGATCCTTCCGGCATCCACAAGCCCGGGTGTACGGAGAGTGTGTTGCCTACACAGGCCGTACCACTCAGGGTCGGTATAGGCGTTTCCACAAATCCTGCAGCGCCGATCACTCCATAGTCGAAAGTCGCCCTGGTTTCATAAAGGTCGCCGGATTCCTGTGATGAATAGGCGATGGCGTGCAGTTTCTTACCTTTTGAGTCTAAAGGCAGATGAAGCATAAACTCATCGGCAAAATCGGGGTACTCGAGAAGCAATTCGTCGCCAACAAAGAACGTGAGGCTCACGTAGTTGCCGTTGTACACCGTTCCATAGAGCATGTTCTCCATGACGACTGATACAGCGTTTCCTTCAACTATTGCACCTGCGATGGCCGGAATATCGGCATATTCGAAGATATGGTCCGGTCCGTCATACCACCCCTCGTATTTGACGCTCGAAACTTGATAGTTTTTGGCCTTGCTGATGAACCCCTCGTACGTGACGAACTCTGGATCGGCGCTAGCTGGCAATGAAGAAGTCGTGAGAACCAAGGCCGTTGACGCGACTGCAATGAACAAATGCCGGAGGGCACGTTTGATTCCGGCAGGCGCAAAAGCGCCCCATGAGTTTCCCAAATTTCCCCCTGTGGAAATACCAAAAAATGATCGAAAATCGTCACCGCATATTGGCGCAATATTCGTATCCTACTTCACCGGCAGTGCCTATGGCGGTGCGTGGTGTGGGGGTGAAAGAGGCGGGAAGCGGTTTAGCTGATAAATAGCGAGGATATTGACAATGAACCCGTCCAAACTAATGGCAAGCAACCAGGTCTTGGTTTCGCAGGTTCACGCGCAAGGCCCATACTTTAGGCTCCTTTTGCGTGGTTGCTGCGCAAATCGCGAGTAGTGATTGCCTTGGCTTGTACGACTCTACTGAAAGCCTTCCCCGCTTTCCACGCGGAAGTTGCTGATCGAAGCCTTGGCGTAATCGCCAATGGCGGGCGCGCAAGTCGATGGTGAGGCCCAGTTCGACGGCTGCCTTCACGGTATCTCCGAGCGAGGGGCAAATTGTTTGCAGAAAGGTGGAAGCTATGCCTGCGATTCAGGTGACGCGCTGGGATGTTCCGTGGTGCTCGGCTTCGGTGGACTCAGCCGGGAGCAGCCCGATGATGAACAGGATCAGCCCGGCCTTGATCGCGAGGAAGGCGGCGAAATAGTCGGAGGTGTCGATGGCCACGACCGCCACGATGGCCATTTACTTCAGCAAAAGGCTTCGCCGAGCAAACCCCGCCGGTGGCCCATGAACCGGCCCTGGTGGATATAACTTTGCCGACCCTTGTTTCGATCACTTGCGTCCCGGTACGTGTGGCCCCCGGAAAGGAGTCATCCAAACCTGTCACGGTCAGCCCTGCCGGGCACGCAGGAAAGGACCGGCCATGGCGGCCGATCCCTTCCTGCCCGTCCGAACCGTTCCCGCGGCGGCGATGCCCCGCGGGACGGACCTGTCGGGCGCTCGATCAGGCGACGCAGCCCCCGAGCGCTATTTGCCCATCGATGGCCCGGATCTGGTTCTGGACCGTGCCGAGCTGGTCCTGCAGTCCGATGACGGTTTTCTTCTGCGCTGCAATGGCGTCCTTGTTTGCGCCCTTCTTCGCCTGAAGCGTGCTGAGCTCCGCCTGGGCGTTCGTAACCTGGACGTCGAGCCTGGTCAGCTGTGCCTGCAGGTCTTTCAACTGGTTCTCGGTGGCGCTGATTTCGCCGTTGAGCCCGTTCAGCTGCGCCAGTAGCGGAGCCACCCTCGTCTGGAGGTCGAGAATTTCGGCTTCCTTCGAGGCGATCTGGCCGTTGAGCCCGGTGAGGTTCGCCACCAGCTTGTCCATGTCGCCATTGAGGGCCGCGATCTCGCCTTGCTTCGCAGTCACCGCGGCGTTGGCGTCGGGTACAGCCTTCGCGAGGGCCGGCAACTGGTCCTGCAGGTCCTGGAGCTCGGCGGCCTTCGTGTCGACGGCGGATTGCGCGGCGGTGTGGGCAGCAGTGGCGCCGGCCAGATCCTCCTTCAGCCCGTCGAGGACTAGCCTCTGCGCGGCGATGGCCTCCTGGCTGGCAGCAAGACCCTCGGTCAGCGTCGGCAATGCTGCTTCGAGGTCCGTCAGGACCTGCTGCTGCGCCGTGACGGCAGCCGCGGCGTCGGCCGCGGCTGCCTCAAGCGTGGGCAGCCCGCCCTGCAGCTCCGCGAGCTCGTCGGACTTGGTGGTTACGGCACCGTTGGCTGCCGTGTCGGCAGCCTGGAGGGCGGGGATTTGGTCCTTGAGGGCGGCGATCTCGGCTTGCTTCGTCGAGACTGCGTCATTGGCGGCGGTCAGGGAGGCCTGGAGCGGCGCCGCCTGCTGCTGCAGGGCGCTGCTCTCCTGCTGCTTGGACAGGAGGTGGGAATTGAGGGTGGTGACCGCGTTTTGGAGCGTCGTCAGATCTCCCTGGTACCCGGCAATCGTGGCGCTTTTGGTGCTGATCTGGGCGTTTACTACTGCCAGTTCGTCTTGCTTGGCCTTCCGCAGTGCCAGCAGACGAGCCCTCTCGTCGCTGTTGCCTTTGAGGTCCGAGATCTGCTTGGTGAGATCTGCGATGTCGGCTTCCAGCGTTGTCCTGCTGGCGGCCAGCGCCGCGAGCTCCTGCTGCGCCGTCGCAAGCTGGGCCTGCTTGGCCGTGATGTCGGCGTTCTTCGCGGTGACTTGCTGTTGGAGTGCTGCGATTTCCGCCGTCACGGTGGCGAGCTTATCGTCGTTGGCCGTGACCGCCGCGGCAGCGCCGTCGGCCGCGGACCGCAAGGTATCGAGTTCCACCTGCGCAGTGTCGATCGCGGCGTTCTTGGCCGCGAGTGCATCGGCGGCGTCCAGCGCTTCCGTCTGCAGCGCGGTCAGTTCGGCCGTGGCTGTGGAGACCGCGGCGTTTTTGGCAGCGACATCGGCAGCGGCGTCGGCTGCACGTCGTTGAACGTCGGCCAACGTCGATTTGGCGTCGCCGATCTTGGCCAGCTGGGCGTCGACCTCCGCCTGGGCGGCGGTGCCTGCCCCCTCAAGGTTTCGCAGTTCGGTCTCGGCGTCGCTGACGGCCTGCTGTGCGCCGCCAACGGCGGCTGCGGCAGCCTCTGCCGTGTCGGACAGTTCCGTCAGCTCGCGCTCCGCCTGGGCGATCTCGGTGTTTTTCACCGCAAGCGCTTCTGCTGCCGCGGTTGCGGCGGCCTCGAGTGCTGCTCGTTCGACCTCCGCGGCGCTGATCTGGGCTTTTTTCTCAACGATCCGGGCCTCGACGTCCTCGGCGCTCCGCTGCAATTGCGCGGCTGCCTCCGTGGCCAGCGCTTCTGCTTCCTGCAGCGGTGCCAGCTGGTTTTCGGTGGTCAGTTTTTGCGCCTGCAGCTCCGCCAGCGCGCCTTGCGCGGCGAGGACGGCGTCGTTGGTGGTGGATTGCTGGGCCTCAAGCTCGGTGAGGTTCTCACCGGCAGTCTTGAGTTTGGCATCGAGGTCCAGGCCCTCGGCGTCCAGCGCCGAAATGGCTGACTCTGCGTCGGCGATCTGGGCCTTTAGGCTGTCGGCGTTGGCCTGCAGCTGCGTCCGCTCGCCCTGGAGCCGGGCGATGATGTCGGCGTTCTTCTTGGCGGATGCCTTGAGCAGGTTCTCTTGCACGGTTCCGCGGTGAGCCAACTGGTTCACCACCCCTGTGCAGATGCCTGTGGCGGCGCCGGTGGAACCGGTGGCTGCTGTTGCCGATGGAGCGAACAGCAGCATGCTGGTGAGGATGCCGGGCACGACGATGGCGGCGGCCAGCCGGCGGGTGAAGACAGAGTGATTCGACGGATTGAGCATTGAGTCCCCCCAAGGACTTGGAAAAATGCGGCCCCCCCTGGGCCGAATCGGTAATGTCGACTCTAGGTGCGGGGCAAGGCCATCCGGCAGGGTCGGTCATACTCGATTCTTGGTTTTTGCTACCTGTTTTTCCGCCGGGTGTACTCAGTTTTGGTGGCTGTTTCGTTCCACACCCCGCATTGTTGGCGCGGGGGAGAGCCAAGCACAGGACCCCGCATGGTCAGGATGCCTGGCCGTCCCGATAGGTGTTCATTGAACGGCGTGCCCAGTCCCTGTGGACAACTGAAGCGGATCTCCTTCAATTGCTGTCCGTGTACGTTTTGTGTTTCCGTCGGTCGCAGGGGGCGGCCGAGGACACGGCTAGAATGTCCTCCGCCGTCGCGGATCCTGCCCGACAGAATCTGTTGGCCTGATTTGGTGCCGAAACTTGCTGGTCCATCACCCGTGCATCCCCTGAGGATGCAAGGGCGATGCGTTCGATCGCCTTATCCCACCAGCGCCATGATTTTTGGTGGCTGACATCATGAGATGTATGCGCTGTGGCAGGTGTGGCTTTAAACGCCGCAATCTGGACCTTGACCGGTCCAGATTGCGGCGCGTGGGGATCAAACAGTAATGATCACTTGGTGTTTTCGGTGACCTTTTCGTTTTGAGATTCACCGCTTGCTGTGGAGCGATCGCCGGAGCCCGCCGCTGTCGTGGAGTCGGCGATCTGCGAAGGCAGGACAGGAGCAGGGCGCTTCTTGAGCCGGCCGCCGAAGACCTTGAAGCCAATCATCACGAGGATGACCGCAAAGATAATTGCGGAGGCCGGGTCGGTGATGAAGATGTCCAAGCTTCCGCCCGAAATTAGCATCGACTGGCGGAACGACTTTTCGAGGATGGGTCCAAGAACGAATGCGAGAACCAATGGTGCAGGATCAAAGCCGGTCTTGGACATGATCCACCCCAAGACACCGAAGGCCAATACTACCCACATGTCAAAGGAGCTGTTGTTTATGGAGTACACGCCGATCAACACGATCAGCAGCGAGAAAGCCACCAGTATTCCCTGGCGCACGCGGAGCATCTGGATGAAGACGCCCACCAACGGGACATTGAGAATCAAGAGCATCAAGTTCCCGACATACATCGAAGCGATCACGCCCCAGAACAAGCCGGAATGTTCCGTCATCAGCTGCGGGCCCGGAGTGATGCCGTGCATCAGGAGAGCACCGAAAATCATGGCCAGGACGACGTTGGAAGGGATTCCCAACACGAGCAGGGGGATAAACGCGGAGGAGGAAGATGCGTTGTTCGCCGTTTCCGGTCCGGCCACGCCTTCGATTGCTCCCTTGCCGAAGCGAGAGGGGTCCTTGGCAAGTTTCTTTTCCGTGGCGTACGAAGCCAAGGAGGAAATGACGCCACCACCACCGGGCAGGATACCGATGAAGAATCCCAAGGCCGAGCCCCGGCCGATGGCCCCGGCCGAGTCCTTCATGTCTTTGCGCGAAGGCCAAATGTTCTTGATCTTGGTTTTGATGACCTGTGCTTTTTCGGTCTGTTCCAGGGTCTTGATCAACTCGGCGACACCGAATAGACCCATGGCTACGGCCACGAAGTCCAACCCGCCGAGCAGCGGAACCTGTCCAAACGTGAATCGTGCCGATCCATCGATCGGATCCTGTCCCACGGTGGCAAGCAGGAGACCGACGGCGGCCATGCAGACGCTCTTGATGGCCGAACCGGTGCCCAGTGAGGTGACCAGGAAAAGCCCCATGATCATCAGGGCAACAAAAGCCGATGGTCCCATGGAAAGGGCGATTCTTGCCAGCATTGGTGCCATGAACGTTAGTCCGATGATGGCGACGGTGCCACCAATGAACGAGCCAATGGCGGCGATTCCAAGCGCGGTGCCGGCGCGTCCCTGTTTGGTCATTTGGTAGCCATCAAAGGTCGTGACGACCGAGGCTGCCTCACCGGGCAGCCGCAAGAGGACTGAGGTGATGGTTCCGCCATACATTGATCCGTAGTAGATGCCTGCCAACATGATTATGGAGGCGGTTGGATCCATTGTGTAGGTGATCGGGAGCAACAAGGCGATGGTCGCCGTTGGGCCGAGGCCCGGAAGTACTCCAATAGCGGTTCCGATGACGACACCGATGAAAACGAATAGTAGATTCGTGGGATCGAAGGCAATGGAGAAGCCATTGCCGAGGTTACTCAGGGTATCCATGAACAGGGTCCGTTCTAGAGGAAGTGGCCGAGAAGAAGATCTCTAGGGAAGGGAACGCCCAGGAGGGTGTCGAAAATGATGTGGAGCACCAGCGGGCCCGCAAGCGACAAGATGATCGTCGTCCTTAAGGTTTCCCCGCCGTAAACACGCAACCAGAGAAGCATCATCAACACGGCCGGAATGAAAAAGCCGACGAGGTTGAAGAGAACGACGAAGGCGCACAGGCTGGCCACGCCGGTGGCAACGCCAATGCTCTTGCTGGTCCACGCTTCCAGGGGTTCCTCGCCCGGCAAGGCGATGATGACGATGGAACTGAGGACGATCGTCAGCGCGGTAACCAAGGGCCAGAGGCCTGGTCCAGGATGCTGCAAGGTTCCCAATTCGAGCCTGATAGATCCCACTGTGGCCAAGACGCCAAATGCGAACAACACCAGGGGCGCTATTCTGCGCCCGGCAATTCTGCGTCCGGCTCGATCCGTGCGCTTCAGCGGTACGTCTTGTATCGCTGTCACTGGAGAAGAGACCATTATTTCTCCTTATCTGTGGTCGACCGAGCCGGCCGACGAGAGTGTACTTGCTGGGGTTTGCGTCTACTACTTGGAGAGAATCGGTGCGTAGCGGGTTTCCATGGTTTCGAAGACCTTGGCCGTGTCAGCTCCATCGGTGAATTCATTGGGCACGAAGCGATCACCGATCTGCTTAATGACATCTTCGTCAGTCAGGCAGGTTTTTACTCCTGCTTCGATCTTCGAAGCAATTTCCTCGGGGAGGTCCTTGGGGGCAAAGAGTCCATACACGGAGGTCGTCTTGACGTCGTAGCCGGACTCAATGGTGGTGGGGACCTTCGGGTAGGCCTCGGAGCGTACCTCTCCGGCGGCAGCAAGCGGCACGATGGCCCCGGCCTTCACCTGGGACTCCACATCTACGTGGTCGTTGATGAAGCCAGCATCAATGTGGCCGCCCAGCAGGTTGGTGATGAGCTCGGTGCTTCCTGAAGTGGGGACCAAGGCAAACTCGATGCCGGTGTCTTGCTGCAGGCGCTTTAGTTCGATGGCTAGCGAGCTGGTGGCTCCCGGCACTCCGATAGAAATAGTGCCAGGGTTGGCCTTGGCAGCCTCGAAGAGGGCTGCAATATCCTTGTATTCCGAGTTCTTGGAAACTGCGAAGAGGGTCGGAATTTCTGCCATGGTCCCAAGGGCACGGAAGTCTTCGCGGGTGTATGACAGGTCGTTGCTCATAGGGTTAAGCACCAGAGGCCCATTGGTGCTCAGGCCCACGGTATATCCATCGGGTTTTGCGCTGGCAACCTTTTGCATGGCCACGGCGCCAGCACCGCTTTCCTGGTTTTCCACTACGAAGGTGCCACCGAGTTGTTCCCCCAAGCAAGCCCCGTAGGAGCGTGCTGTGGTGTCGGAAGGCCCACCCGCTGCATACGGCATCATGAAAGTGACTGGCTTTGACGGGTAATCCTCCGTGGATGCTACAGAAGAACTGGAACATGCGGCCATCGAAAGTGCTATGCCGGCGATCCCCAGACCTGCCGTAACGGTTTGAAAGCGTTTCTTGATCATGCTGTCCTCAGTTCGATTTTGGAATTGTGAGAGTTCAATCCGCAAGGAGTGTCCTCTCAGTTATAGATGATTGTGATTCGAAGCACAACCAGAAGTCAGAAGATTTCTAGGTTCTTGGGGGAGCCAATCCGGCTTCCCAGGCTGTGACATTGCGTCGAGCCCGACCGGCCATAAACCTGTCCCATAGTGGCCCGGTCGATAACCAGCGCAGTGGGTCAAAGAGTGCCAGTGCGCCGGGAATGAAGACCTTGCGCTTGCGGTGTTCCATGGCCCCTACCAAGTGTTGGGCGCATTCCTTAGTCGAGGACACCACACTGAAGGGCCAAGGAAGCGAACGGCCTTCCGCGCCTCGCGCGCTGCTTCCGCTGATCATCCCGGTGCTGACCCATGCCGGATGCGCCACCCCCACCGCTACGCCCTTATGCGCGAGCTCCAAGCGCAAGGCGCCTCCGAATGCCTCCACGCCGGATTTGGAGGCTGCATAGGCATTCGCGCGTGGGACATTCTTCAGTGCCGCTGCCGAGCTCATCAACAGCACGTACCCCTGCGATCTGGTGACTTCCTTGAGACAAGCCTTGACCGTGCGCATGACACCGCAGAGGTTGATATCGATGATGCGCGTCAGGGCCTCGATATCCGAGGCGGCTACCGTGGAGGCACTGCCGATGCCGGCGCAGGCAAAGACCACATCGATGGCGCCGAAGTGCTCGACGGTTCGCGCGACGGCGTCTTGGAGCGAGGAATAGTCGCCCACATCGGCCACGATTCCCAGATGATCCCCGGGAAGTCGATCGACGATGGCCTCAAGCGTGGACTGGTCGCGGTCAATCAGTGCCGTCTTGGCGCCGAACAAGGCGAGTTCCTCGACCGTGGCCAAGGCGATCCCGCCGGCGGCCCCGGTGATAAACACGACCTTGCCCGCAAGCGACTCTGAGCGGTCCCTGGACCGTAGGAACTTGCCGCTCATCCCATGTACGACCCGCCGTTGACATCAACGGTCACCCCGGTGACAAAGCCGTTGTCCGAGGCCGCCAAGTACTGCACGGCCTGGGCGACATCATTGGCGCTGCCCAAGCGACCCACCGGGATGCGGCTCAGGTACGCGTTGTTCACATCATCCGAGACACTTCCGACCATGCCGACCCCGATGCGTCCCGGGGCGATCGCGTTCACCGTGATGCCGTCGGGAGCCAACTCCCGGGCGAAGTAACGTGTGACGCCGAGCAGGCCGGTCTTGGTTGCGGCGTAGTGGACTCCGCCTAGGCGACCGCCGTCCCGGCCGGCCAGGGATGACATGTTGACGATGCGACCGAACTTGGCCTGCTTCATCAAGGGGGCCAGTGCCTGGATGCCCAGGAACGGTCCAGTGAGGTTGACTTCTAAGACCCGGCTCCATTCGTCATAAGGAACGTCAACGCCGGGGATACGCTCGCCGTCGCGCTTCGGGGAAATTCCGGCGTTGTTCACCAGTATGATTTCCTTGGCCCCGCTCGCGACGGTCTGAGCGGCGATCTGCGCCCACGATGCGGGATCAGTGACATCACCTTGGAGGGTCTGTAGTTGGGTGGTGCTGGTCCCGAGTTTGGAGCGCAGGGCGGAAAGCGCTTCGGCTACAGCGTCGACGGCGATGACCGTATCCCCGGTGGCGAGGAATGACTCGACAATTCCTTGGCCGATTCCGCCTGCCGCGCCAGTTACGACGACGCACCGCGCCGGTGTAGTGGTGATGCTCAACATGTGCTCCTTGGACGTTGGATGTCGTGGTTCACCAGAAACTCTTTCATGGTGTTTTGCTAGTGTGCTTCTGCCAGAACGGGTTCCGTCAGCGAGATGTTCGCCTGTTCCAGATATGGTTCCGGAGTGAATGCGGAGTTCACTTGGCGGAAGGTGTAGGCCGGTTCGGGCCAGAGTGTCGTTAGCCGGCCATTGCGGGCGTCGACATACCAGCTCTTGCACCCGCCCTCGAGCCATACCGTTCCCTGGGCTAACCTGTCGACTTCATCCATGAAAGCCTCTTCGGCTTCCTCGCTCACCTCCAGTGCGACCAATCCCTGGTCGTCGCGGTAGTTCAGTGCCTGCATGATGTAGTCGATCTGGGATTCGGCGATATACACCGCTGAATTGTGTCCCAGGCCAGTATTGGGCCCGTTGATGATCCATAGATTCGGGAAGCCGTGTACGGCACTGGTGGCGTAGGCCTGCATGCCGGTGGCCCACTGGTCGCTCAGCGGTTTTCCTTCTCGGCCGTGGAGCAGGTAGGCGATCGGCAAGTCGGTGGCCTCGAAGCCGGTGCAGGCGATGATGACATCCAGCTCATGTTCCTGCCCCGATGCCGTGCGGATGCCTGTGGCTGTGACCTCTGCAATGCCATTGGTTTCCAATTCGACATGGCCCAACAGGAAGGTGGGGTAGTAATCGCTGGACTTGAGCACGCGCTTGCACCCAAAGGTGTAGTCCGGGGTCAGTTTTTCGCGTAGAACGGGATCCTGGATTTCGCGATGCAAGTGGTCAAGGGCGACCTGCGCCGCCGCCGACACCAGGGATGGGGTGTTGCGTCGTTGGGCGTAGCGTTCCTCATTGGCCCAAAACATTTCCTCGCGCAGTTCCTGCATCGTTTCGGGCCGCTTGCGGAACAACCCCTTTTCGGCGTCCGTGTAAGCGCGGTCCGGACGCGGGGTGACATACGGCGCCGAGCGTTGGAAAGACACAACCTCTGATGCCACCTTCGCGATTTCCGGGAGGACCTGGATGGCCGTTGCCCCCGATCCGATGATGCCCACCCGTTTGCCAGCCAGGTCGACCTCGTCATTCCACTGTGCGGAGTGGAAGAGCTCCCCGGTGAAGTCACCGATCCCGGCGATGCTGGGGAACTTGGGTTCCGAAAGGTGACCTACCGCAGTCACGAGATTCTTCGCAAAATACTCGACGCCGCCGGCGCTTACCCGCCAGCCCCCCGCCGTTTCATCCCAGCGGGCGTCGGTTACCTCGGCATCGAAAACAATGCGATCCAGCAGGCCCTCTTCCTTGGCCACGCCGCGCATGTAGTCCAGGATCTCACGCTGCGGCGCAAAGGTGTGTGACCATTCCGGGTTGGGACGGAAGGAAAATGAATAGAGGTGTGAGGGGACATCGCAGGCTGCGCCCGGATAGTGGTTATCGCGCCAGGTGCCCCCGACATCTTTCCCACGTTCCAGAATAAGGAAAGAGTGCTTGGCCTCGCGTGCCAGTTTCGTGCCCATGCCCAGTCCGCCAAAACCGGCACCGATAATGATGACATCAACACTTGAAACGCGCGATTTCGTGTTTGCTTCCACGTGATTCTCCAATTTGTTCGTTGCGTGCTTGGTGGTGGATTAGACGAAGATGGGATCGTGCACCAGTCCCGCCGGTGTCCCCCGGGGATCCGTGATGAATTCGTTGACAATCTGAAATAGCTGGGCAGGCCGTTCGTGAACGATGGCGTGTCCGCTGTCGATCGTCGCGTAGCGGGCATCGGGAATCGCCCCGTAGAGCAACTGTGTTTGGCGGGTGGGAACCATGACGTCGTGACGTCCGGCAATGACCAGCGTCGGCGCACCAATGGAGCCCAGCACATTGCCGATATCCGCTCTGCGGTTCAGTTCCATCTGCTGTGCGATTCCCTCGGGGAATACCCTGCTGGAAACCAACTGCTCCACCTCGCCCTTACTGCGTCCGGCCAGGAAGGGTGGACCGAAGACCATAAAAGTGACGAACTCGCGAAGCAACTCGTGGTCCGTGGCAAACAGCTTGTCCCATATGCCGTTGCGCAGCAGCTGCTGATTATCCGCAGAGATCCAGCCAGCCACCAGGCTCAGGCTTCGAACCAGCTCCGGCTGGCTTGCGGCAGCAACCGAGGCCACGAGTGCCCCGAGGGAATAGCCGAGCAGATGCACGGGGGTACCGGGGACCTGTTTCTGTATGACAGCCGCGACCTGCGCGGCATAGCGCTCCAGGGTGAGGCCCTCCACCGGCGTTTGCAGGTCCAAGGCCAGCACGCGGTAGCGCGCTGCCAGCATCGGGTAGAGGGTCCGAAAATGCGTCGCCGCACTGCCGCCCGTGCCGTGAACCAGGACGATGGTTTCCCTGGTGTCCTGCGGTGCGACAGTGTCGTAGAAGGGGACCACTAGCCCGCCGATGTGGACAGTGCCCTCCTGTGCGTCTGGATGAATGTTCAAGTCTTTCGTCCTTAGTCGGTGTCGTCGATAGCGAGTGACATGCCGTGATGCGAGGCAATGTCCAGAGATTTCCGGATGAGCGGATAAAATCTTGATAGTGCACTCCGTACGGATTAGACTCCCATAAAAGCACATTCGTGACATGAAGCACAATCCCATGAAAGGCCACCAGTGAAAATAACGGGTGCAGTTCTTGAATCATCCGGCGCAAGCCGCCCCTACGCGCAGTCGCGCCCCCTGCAGATCTGCGAACTCGATCTCGCCGACCCGGGGCCAAGTGAGGTGCTTATCCGCATCGAGGCTGCGGGCATCTGCCACTCCGACCTTTCGGTGGTCAATGGTGACCGGCCTCGGCCGCTACCCATGCTGTTGGGGCATGAAGCTGCAGGAATCGTGGAAGGGATCGGCACGGAGATCTCCGACCTCAAGGTAGGGGACCGAGTCGTCACGGTGTTTCTGCCGCGCTGCGAAGAATGTGCAAACTGCAGGACCGACGGCAAGCTACCGTGCAGCACGGGCACCGCGACCAATGGCACCGGCTCATTGTTGAGCGGCACCCGTGCCATCAGGCGCAACGGCGACGAGATCCTGCACCATCTCGGGGTATCGGGCTTCGCCACCCACGCAGTGCTGGATCGAAACTCCGTGGTCCCCGTTGGTCTCGACGTTCCACCGGCCGTGGCCGCAGTTCTCGGATGTGCGGTTCTGACCGGCGGCGGTGCGGTCTTGAACGCCGGAAAGCCCCAAGAAGGCCAAGACATCATCATCGTTGGATTAGGCGGGGTTGGAATGGCGGCATTGCTCACGGCGCGCGCCATCGTTTCCACGTGGAAGACGCCGGGGCGAATAATCGGAGTCGATGCCAACCCGGACAAGCTCTCGCTTGCCCGGGAGCTGGGGGCAACACATGCGTATACCCCCAAAGAGATAGAAGATCTGGAAATCCGGGCGCAGGTCGTGATAGAGGCCGCCGGACACGCACGCGCCTTCGAAACAGCCGTGAGGATCACCGCAGCCGGTGGCACCACCGTCACCGTGGGTTTACCCGCCCCCGGCGCACTGTCTTCGATCGAACCGCTTGGTCTCACGGCCGAGGCGCGGACCATCGTGGGCTCGTATCTCGGTTCTGCCGTGCCCAGCCGGGATATACCCCTTTACGAGCAATTGTGGCGAGAGGGCAAATTACCTGTGGAAAAGCTAACCTCTTCGGTGATCACCTTGGATAAGATCAATGAAGCCATGGATTCGTTGGCCGAAGGAAAAGCCGTGCGCCAAATCATCTCCTTCGAGCAGCCGTAATGTCTAATAGGAGTGCGACGCCCAAATATTGGTACAAGCTCCAAGCGCAAAGGAAGTACTGCCAGTGATGGATACCATGGCTCTGTCTAATGAGCCCCCTCAGGATGCCCAGCTGGGGCTTCGCGAACGGTCGCGTTTGGAGCGCTTTCGGAGAATTCGTGCAGCTGCCGAGGAACTCTTCAACGAGCGAGGCTACGAACAAACCACGACGAAGGAAGTGGCCGAACGCGCCGGGGTGGGGGAGGCGACCCTATTCCGATACGTAACCACCAAACACGAATTGCTGCTATTGGTCATCGGCGAAAGCATGAACCAAGCAATCGACGCGATTGAAGCTGCCGATCAGCTCAGCGCGCCAAGTTCCCGTACAGCCGCGGACTACATCGCTCGCGTATATGCGGTCTTCGAGGAGCGCGCAAAGTTCTTCGGCGCCGACCCCGATAACGTCACCAGCTACCTGCACTACGGATTTCGGGCAGGAAGCCAGCTCGGAGCGCAAAGCATTGCGCAAGGCGATCGGATCATCGGCCTTGTTTCGTCCATCCTTGATTCTGCCGCGTCCGCGGGGTTCTTTAGGCCAGACGTGGAATCGCGGGTGGTAGCCCAAAACTGTAACGGCACCTACATCCACGAAGTCTTAAGATCCCCGGTACGCCAGTTTTCACCAGATGAATTTTGGGACCGGCTTCAAAAACGCCTACGTGTTCAAATCGAGCCGCTTTTCAGCAATTCCTAGTCACTCATCTTAGGATTGCGTTCCCCACCCCCCCGTACCAGACTGGAATATTCAACCTTGAGACTCGGTAATTAGCGCGCTATAGGGCCGGCATCTCGAGATCATTGCTGTGCAACTAACAGCGGATTTCCACAGACTCCAAAACGTTTCGGGTGGCGCCCGGGGGGTAACGGGGGGATCGGCAAAGGGGACGCCCTTGTCTATTGACCACTCCGGTATTTGTAGACCTGTTCGATGCCAATTAGCAGGACGAACTGTCCGGTTTCGGGCTCGCCCGTGTAAGTGGCGACGAGCCCGTTTACTTTTATGTCCTGGCCCGTATGGGCGAGGTTCTGGCCTGTGCACCGGGCCAGTGAAGGCCTGTCGTTAGGCGTGGCGTCCGCTGTCGCTTTCGTAGTCCACAATTAGCAGGTGCGTACCTTTGGTGTTGAAGAAGAATTCCTGATCGTGGATCCCGTCAACGGGGTCCCGCTGCCCCTGTCTGCGGAGGTGATGGGCCTCCACGGCGCAAGCTCGCGGGCGACCGGCTCTTCCTCCCGGCAGATGCTGTCCGCGGAGCTGCACCAGGAACAGATCGAGGTCATCACGCACCCGCACAGCACCCTGGAGGGTCTGGCCACGGAGATACTGGACGGGCGCGCCTACGCCGACTCGCTCGCCCAAAAGGCGGGTGCGCGGATCGTCGCCCTGGCCACCTCGCCGCTTGCGGTTTCACCCCATCCCACCAGGAACGAACGCTATGACGCACTGGTGGAGAAGTATGCCCTCACGGCTCGCGAACAGCTGACCTGTGGATTCCATGTCCACGTGTCAGTCGGCTCGGACGAGGAGGGCGTGGCCGTCCTGGATCGCATCAGGTCTTGGCTGCCCTCGCTTATGGCGTTGAGTTCGAATTCCCCGTTCTGGAACGGCCAGGACAGCGGCTACGCCAGTTACCGTACGCAGGCCTGGAATCGGTGGTCCTCGGCCGGGCCGATGGAGGTCTTCGGGTCGGCGTGGGCCTACCATGCACTGGTGGCGGACATATCGGCGACCGGGGTGGTCATCAACCCGGATTTTGACGCCCGTCTCTCCGCCCGGCACCCAACCGTCGAGATCCGGGTGTCCGATGTTTGCCTTGATCCCAGGGATACCGTCCTGATCGCGGCCTTGGTGCGGGCCTTGGTGGAGACCGCTGCCCGGGAGTGGGAGGCCGGGGCGGAACCCGACAGGGTTCCGGCCATCGTCCTGCGCCAAGGGGTCTGGATGGCCAGCCGGTGGGGGATCCGCGGCGACCTGCTGCACCCCGTAACCCACAGGCCGGACACCGCACGACACGTCATCTCGGCACTCCATGACCATGTGCGGGTTGCCTTGGACGAGTCAGGCGACGCGGACTACGTCGAGGAAGCCCTGGACAGGATCCTCGGCAACGGAACGGGTGCCGACCGGCAGCGGCAGTCCTACGAACGAAACGGGCTACTGGCAGACGTCGTCACCGACGCCATCGGCGAGACCCACCAGGAACCTGCCGATCACCAATCCCCGGGGAACGGTGCACCGAGTTGGACATGGAATCCGTTGGCCGAGGCAGTGGCATAACCGTCAGGGGCGCCTTTCTTGCCGGGGAGTACCGAAGAGCCGATGCCCGTCACTCGCCTGCACCGCCCCGAAACATGAGGGGTTGAGCGGGCGAGTGCGGAAAATGACGGCATTCAGCTGTCAGATTTTTGATCGTTAGATGCCGCGGTGGGGGATTGGTTGAAGGCATGCCCCACTGAGACCTAGGTTTCTCCGTGTGGCAGCACCACGCGTTCGTCGTGGCGCGGGCTGTCCGGATTCATGAGGGAGTGCTTGCGGCCGTAGAAGAAGTAGATGGCCAGGCCGACCACCAGCCAGACCCCGAACCTCAGCCACGTCTCCCAGTGCAGCTGCAGCATCAGGAAGCCGGAGGCCAGCACTCCGAACGCAGGGACCACCGGCATGAAGGGAAGCCGGAAGGTCCGGTGGGCGTCGGGCTTCTTGTAGCGGAAGATGATGACGGCGAGGCAGACCACCACGAAGGCCGCAAGGATGCCGATGTTGGTCAGGTCCGCGACGGCCTTGATCGGGAAGACGCCGGCCAGGAATGCGGAGGCGATGCCGGCGATCCAGGTGACGCGTTGGGGTGTGCCGTGGCGGTCGGTCTTGGAGAACCAGCCGGGGAGGAGTCCATCGCGGCTCATGGAGAACCAGACGCGGGTCACTCCCAGCAGGAAGGTCAGCATCACGGTGAGGATGGACAGGACCGCGAACACGGAGATGATCGTGGCGATGACCGGGAGCCCGACGCCGTTGAACGCGGAGGCGAAGCCGGCGGTCGGGTCGATGTCCCGGTAGTTCTGCATGCCGGTCAGCACCAGCGTTGCCGCCACGTAGAGCAGCATGGCGATGATGAGGGAGAGGATGATGGCCTTGGGCATGTGCTTCTTGCCGTCGGTGGATTCCTCGGCGGCGGTGCTCATGGCGTCGTAGCCGAAGACCGCGAAGAACACTGTCGCGGCGCCGGCGACGACGGATCCGAATCCGCTGGGCATGAACGGGTTGTAGTTCCCGGTGTTGATGTAGAAGATGCCCAGGCCGATGATGAACAGGATCAACACGACCTTGATCGCGACGGCCACCAGCTCGAAGCGCCCGAAGGTCCGGGTGCCGCGGGAGAGGATCCAGGTCACCAGGACGCAGACGACGATGGCGGGGATGTTGACGATGCCGCCTCGGCCCTCGTCGGCGGTGGAGGCTGCCCAGTCGGGCAGGTCGATGCCGATGCCGGCGAGGAAGGCGTCGAAGTAGCCGGAGATGCCGATGGCCACCACCGCCACGATGGCGATGTACTCCAGCAAAAGGTCCCAGCCGATGAACCAGCCGATGATCTCCCCGAGGGCGACGTAGCCGTAGGTATAGGCGGAGCCGGCACGGGGGATCATGCCGGCGAATTCCGCGTAGGACAGGGCCGCCGCCGCCGAAGCCAGGCCGGCGATCAGGAAGGAGAACAGGACGGCGGGGCCGACCCCGGGTTCGGTGCCGCTGCCGTGGGCCACCAGGCCGGCCAGGGAGAAGATGCCGACGCCGATGATGCCTCCGACGCCGATCGCGGTCAATTGCCACAGTCCGAGGGACTTGTGCAGGCCGCTGTGTTTGTTCTCTTCCTCGATTTCGTCGATCGGCTTCCGCCGCATGATTGACTGCGATTTGTCTTTGCCGTTCATGAGGGACTCCTGCGTTGACGTGTCCAGCATTTCGGCCGCCTCGTGACGCAAGCGGTCTCGTCAACCCAGTATGTGATCCGGTCAGCCAATTTTGAAGACCTGCAAAGCATGTGGTCCGAACGGGATAGATCAGTCGACGCCGTTGAAACCCAGCCGCAGGCTCACGGTGTCTCCCCCGTCGACCCTTTCCCGGGCGAGAACTGCGGCCGTGAGCGGGACCGCGTACGAGCCGTCCTTCGGGAACAGTGCGGTCATCCTCCCTGTGCCGCCGATCCGGGCCGCCACCGGGACCATGCCCCAGTCGTAGCTGACGACCTCGGCGGTATCGCGCACTTCTGCGCACAATTCGTCGGGCACGGACAAGAAGTAGAACGGCGAAGGTCCTCGCCAATGCCGGACTTCGCCGGCGAAGTCGAGTCCATCGGTACAGCAGTACGCCGCGCCACGGCCAGCAGTGCAGGGAGTTCGCTGCTCGCTGCCGGCGCTTCAGCGGCCTCGACAGGAATGATGTCGAGTCTCCGACGCCGACACTGCAGCAGATTCCAGCTCTCACGAGTGCTGATATCGGCATTTTTGCCGCCCTTCGGCCGAACGCGTGGCTGGGGACGGCCCGTTGCCACGCCAGCTCCACCTGCCCACAGCGCCGCGCTCTGGGCTCACACCCCGGCACCGAGGGCGACGGAACCACGATCCCCGGATACCCATGATTAAATTGATACGATTTCAGTGGCATCGGTGGTGGTCGAGACTGCATTTGCCGAGCCCCAGAGCTGACTTTTGAACATGCTACGGTGAAACTATGTCGAGTGAATCCATCATGCCCACACTTCGAGAATTCGTTATCGAACGCGATTGGGGCCAGTTTCATAGCGCTGCAAATCTGGCAAAGTCCATTTCGATAGAATCGGGCGAACTTCTCGAGTGCTTCCAGTGGAATGATGAAGCCCACATCGATCATGTAAAGGCAGAACTAGCGGACGTCCTAACCTATGCTTATTTGCTAGCTGACCGAATTGGTGTTGACCCGAACGAAATAATCTTGGAAAAGCTACAAGAGACTCGAAGCAAATACCCAGTCGAGAAGGCGCGAGGCCGGAGCACCAAGTATGACCGACTTTAAGGTCGAACACCTCCGATTTACAGCTTCTGCGGCCCGTGAGATGAGGACGCTCGGAGATAGATTCACTAATTGGCCAGTGGTGTATACGCTCAACAACGCAACGAAGATTTATGTCGGTGAGACCCTCAACGCCTCGGCCCGCATGAACCAACACCAGGCTTCTGCTGAAAAGGCAGATCTCACGTCCTTGCGAGTCGTTGTGAACGAAACATTCAACAAGTCTGCATGCCTTGATCTTGAGTCTTTCCTGATTCGGCTATTTGCGGGCGAGGGTCGTTACCAAGTGCTCAATCGCAATGAAGGTGTCACCGAACGGGATTACTACGATCGCGATGAATATAGGAAGACGTTTCAGGAAGTATTTGAAGACCTTCGATCCGAAGGATTATTCCAGCGGACAATACCGCAAATTGAAAACAGCGACCTATTCAAGTTCTCACCGTTCAAGGCGCTCAACCATGATCAAGCAACAGCAGTGGAAGATATTCTTGAGGGACTATTTAGCGATATCGAGAGCGGATCATCGGGAACCATCGTCGTTCAAGGTGACCCTGGGACGGGCAAGACCATTGTCGCCATTTACATGATGAAACTACTGCGGGATATCCAGAATTCTGAGCCAGCTGAAGACTTCGACAGTGACTCGCTGTTTTCGGATTTCTTCCTTGATGGACATCGCGAACTCCTGCAAGGATTCCGGATCGGACTCGTCGTCCCTCAACAGTCACTACGTGATTCAATACGTAAGGTCTTCAAGAAGACGCCGCTACTTGCTCCCGAAATGGTGTTGAGCCCTTTTGATTTGGGAGCGATCGAGGGAAAATACGATCTTCTCATCGTTGACGAATCGCATCGGCTTAACCAGAGAGCCAATCAACCGTCCGGACCGCAAAATAAGAAGTTTCGGGAAATCAACGAAAAACTCTTCGGCTCCGATCGCCTTTCATATACGCAGCTTGATTGGATACGTGAGAAGAGCACGCACCAGGTTCTGCTTGTAGATTCTGCGCAGAGCGTCCGCCCTGCCGATCTACCGGAAAACGTGCTGAAATCCCTCATCGACAACTCTAAGCTCGATGCGCGCTACTACCGGTTGTTTTCCCAAATGCGAGTTAGGGGAGGGGCCGACTACGTGGACTATGTTCGAGCGGTCCTTTCGCCAGCGCCCCCGGTGCCAACTCGTTTTGGCGACTACGATCTTCGGTTCTTTGATGACATCCGAATCATGGCCGATGAGATTTCAGCACGGGAATCGGAAAGCCAACTCGCACGTCTCGTTGCTGGTTATGCATGGGAATGGAAATCTCGGAACGACGCGACTGCGTTTGACATCGAAATCGATGGATCAGAGTTTCGCTGGAACCAGACCCAGAAAGACTGGATCAATACAGCTGGCTCAATCAACGAAGTTGGTTCCATCCACACTGTGCAAGGATATGACCTCAATTATGCCGGTGTGATTATCGGGCCAGACCTCAGATTCGATCCAGTGGAACAACGGATATACATCCATCGAGCAAGCTATTTCGATAAGAAGGGGAAAGAGAACAATCCGAAGCTGGGGATTACCTACTCTGATAATGATCTCCTGCGCTACATCACGAACGTCTACGCAGTGCTCATGACCAGAGGAATTCTTGGCACGTACGTGTACGTGTGCGATAGACCGCTTCGTGAATACTTGAGGGGCTACCTGTCAGAGACCAAGTAATCGTTGTCCGCGGCGATGCGCAGGTTTCTCGGGTCTCTAAAATCATCAACATGTCGATGTCATATGTGCGATTATCGGCGGTTGGAGTGCGGGAATCCTGAAAATTCGGATTCCTGCAGCAATCGTGATGGGGAGGGATCTGGCCAGATGGTGAGCCTGGATAAGAAAATGTCGTACGCCAAGGAAGACAAATACCTTGGCGTACGACATTTTATCAATTCATACGGTTCACCAACATGCGCGAGAAATTGGTTTAGCTCTGCAGCGAACCGTCAACGCGTCGTGGCAGTCCCCAGGGATTGGCATCCTGTAGCGCTTCCGGCAACAGGTTCGATGGGATGTTCTGGTAGCTCACCGGTCGCTGAAAACGATATATGGCCAGTGATCCCACTGACGTAGTTCGGGAATCGGAGGTTGCAGGGAACGGACCGCCGTGCACCATCGAGTCGTTGACCTCCACCCCGGTGGGCCAGCCGTTGAAGAGGATCCTTCCGACCTTGCGTTCCAGAACTGGCATGATGGCTTGGACTTCCGAGGAATCTTCCTCGACTGCGTGCACCGTTGCAGTCAGTTGGCCCTGCAGAGTCTCCAGCGCAAAGACCAGGTCTGGTTCGTCCCGGTACTGCACTACCAGCGCTGCGGATCCGAAGATTTCCTCCTGCAGATCCGGAACGCTCCGGAAGGTATCGGTGTCGGTGAGGAACAACGCCGGTGCCGGTGCGTTCCGGCCCGGCAGTTCCTTTCCTGCGGAAACGGCCGTGATCCCCGGGGTTTCGGCTAGCCGGACGACCCCTTCGAAGTATGAACCACAGATGCCGGTGGTCAGCATGGTCTGCCCGTCGGTGGAAGCCAGTGTGCTGCCTGCCGCGTCGACAAAGCCCGAATCCTTGGCGGGAACGAAGATCAGTCCGGGATTGGTGCAGAATTGGCCCGATCCCATGGTCAGCGACGAAACGAAACCGGCCGCGAGGTCCTGAGCACCGGTTGAGAGAGCGCCGGGAAAGATCACTACGGGGTTGATGCTGGACATTTCAGCATAGACGGGAATCGGTTCCGGACGTGCTGCAGCGGTCTTCATGAGAGCAATTCCCGCTCCGCGCGATCCGGTGAAGCCAACGGCCTTGATTCGGTGGTGGGCCACCAGTCGTTGCCCCACGCTGGAACCGGCCCCGAAGAGCTGCGAGAAGACCCCGGCGGGCATTCCCGCTTCGGTTGCGGCCAGGGTGACGGCCTGGCCAACCAGCGCCGCGGTGCCGGGGTGGGCATTGTGGGCCTTGACGACGACGGGACATCCCGCAGCCAATGCGGAGGCGGTGTCGCCGCCCGCAGTAGAGAATGCCAAGGGGAAGTTACTTGCCCCGAAGACGGCGACCGGGCCCAGCGGGATTTGTCGCTGGCGCAGGTCTGGTGAGGGTGCTGGTAACCGGTCTGGTTGGGCGGTGTTAATGCGGATTTCTTGGTGCGCACCGATGCGCAGTTCTGCGGCGAAGGCCCGCAGCTGTCCGGTGGTTCGCCCCAGTTCTCCGGTCAGGCGCCCTTGAGGTAACCCGGTTTCCAGTCCGGCCCGTTCCACAATGCGATCCTTGTCGGCTTCAATGTACTGGGCGATGAGTTCAAGGAATGCAGCGCGCTGCTCGGGCGAAGTGCTGCGGTAAATGTCAAAGGCCTGCCAGGCGGCTTCCGCTGCTTGGTCCACGGCGGCCTCGTCAACGAAGGTAAATGTGGGGTCCAGGCTTTCCCCGGTGGCCGGGTTGATGCCCCGCACCTGTCCTGCGTTGCCGGTAACGGGCTGTCCCGCAATGATTGAACTAGCGACCAACGTCATGGTTCTCCTCTTGTGGTTCTTGTAATGTTCGTGTGCCGACTGGCTGCCGAGCGGTTTTCAGGCTCCCAGCCAGCCGCCGTCGACATTCATCAGCTGCCCGGTGATATAGCTCGAAGCGTCGGAGAGCAGGAAGACCGCCATGCCGCCCAGATCGGACGGGTCGCCCAAGCGACGCATGGGAATCCTGCCCATGATCCGCGCGTGTTGCTCAGGTTGTGCCAGCAGGTCTTCGGTGAGCTTTGTCCGGAAGTAGCCCGGCCCGATGACATTGGCCCGGATGCCGTCCGCGGCCCATTCGGCCGACAGCGAGCGGGCGACGCCGACGATCCCCGTCTTCGTTGCGACATACGGTGCGATACGCGGCAACCCGATGCTGCTGTTGAGGGAGCCGATGAAGACGTGCGAGCCCCCACGCTTTTCCTGCTTCTGCAGCCGGGCAATGGCAGCGCTCAGGAAGAACGGTGCCTGCAGGTTCATTGTCTGGACAAAGTTCCAGTCCTCCGGGGTTATATCCACGGCATCCTTGCGCAACTGCACGCCTGCTGCATGGATCACTCCGTCGATCGGCCCGTTCTCTGCCGCAGCACGGACCAGCTCGTCAATCCCGGCCACGTCCGACAGGTCTGCGGGCAAAATGGCGCATTTCCCGCCATGTTCCGCTGCCAGTTCTGCCGTCTGGGCCAGTTCGTCGGCCGAACGGGAGATCGCAGTGACGCGTCCGCCGCAGGCCGCCACCGACAAGGCCATTCCCTGTCCCAGACCGCGGCCGGCTCCGGTGACGAGGATGTGCTTTCCTGCCAGGCTGAAGCTGCTGGGCAGGCAAGCTAGCGTGTCGTTTGCCTGCTGTTCTTTACTTGCCGTGTTCATGGGTTGTCTTTCTTGGTTGTCGTGAGGTGTTCGCTGGCGGCGAGGACGCGCTCCAGGTGGGCGCGGGCCATTGCCGCCGCCTTGCTACCATCGCGGGCAAAGATTGCCTCGGCGATGGCCGTGTGTTCGTTCATGGTCGCGTGTTGCTCGGCAACATAACCCAAACTGGTCTTGTAGGTCTTGCGCAGGTATTCGTTGATTGGCTCGACACTATGAACAAAGAATGGGTTGGCGGATGCCAACGCAATGGCTCGGTGGAACGCGAGGTCCCATTCCAACGCCATTTGCTGGTCAGTGCCGGCGGTGTTGTAGCCTGCGAGGGCTTCCCTGATCCGCGCTTTGTCCTCATCCGTATGGTTCAGTGCGGCCAGCTCGGTCATTCCGACTTCCATCACCAGACGCATCTCCATGAGCTGGCGGAAGGTTCCGCCGGTAAGCTCGAGCATGAGCGCGTACTGTCGAGAAATACCGGACCCATCGAAGTGTGCAACAACCATGCCGCGTCCCGGACGGATATCCACCAACCCGCGTTCGTCCAGAATCCGGCCGGCTTCGCGGATCACGGACCGGCTGACACCGTAGTGCTCAGCGAGTACCGGTTCCGTTTCCAGTCGGTCATCCGGTTTCAGGCCCCGGCCAATAAGGTCGGCGGTGATCTGATCGGCGACTTGCTCCGAGAGCCTGTTGCGTTTCGGACGGGGCGTTGAAAGCAACCCCATGGTTGTCTGGTTTTCATTGCGCATGATTCAAGTGTCCTAGTTCCTAGGCGATCTGGCAGCGTAGCGGTTGGCCACTGAGAGCGCGCCCGGCTTCTTCGCTGGCCAAACGCTGCAGGTTTGCCAATGAATCATCGTCGTAGAAGGCGGCATGCGGCGTCAGCACGACCTGCGGGAACCCGCGTAGCGGCGAGTCTGCCGGCAGCGGTTCCGGATCGGTGACGTCCAGGGCAGCACCGGCCACGCGTCCGTTGCGTACCGCTTCGGCCAAGGCACCCAAATCAACCAAGGGCCCCCGCGCGGTGTTCACCACGACGCTTCCGGGCTGCATCCTGGCCAGGAATTCGCGTCCGACCAGATGATGGTTTTCCGGAGTGCTGGGTGCGTGCAGCGACACGGCGTGGGCTTGTTCGGCGAGCTCTTCGAGGCTGACGGAAGTGACGTTTAGCCGGGTGAAGACCTCGGGGCTGCAGTATGGGTCGAAGGCGACAAAGCGGAAGCCAAAGGGTTCGAGTCGGCGATGTACGGCTTGGGCGATGCGCCCCAGTCCCACCAGTCCAATGGTGGCGGACCTGAATCCCCGAAGCCGCCCGACCTCGGCGGGCTTGGCCCAACCGTTGGTCTTGATCAGGGCGTCATACACCGGCAGTCGCCGCAGGAGGGACAACAGGCTGGAGGCGGCGTGATCCGCAACGGTCTCCACTCCATAGTCGGGAACGTTGGCTACCGCCACGCCCAATTCCCGTGCGGCGTCGATGTCCACATTGTCGTATCCGATTCCGTAGCGAATTATGGTCGCGCCGGGTTTGAACCGGGCCAGGACTTCGCGAGTCATGGGTGCGAAATTCACGAAAGCGACATCCGCATCCTGGATGGCCTGGATAGTTTCATCTTTTTCGACACAGGAGAAGCATTCGAACTCCGCGCCGTACTTGGCCGAGACTGCCTTTTCAAATTCCACATCACGGAATGCGTGGTCCGTTACCACTACTCGCTGACTCATTGGCTGGTATCCCATCCGGCGGACCCTAGGGACCGCGTTCGTTGGTTGGTCGAAGAAATATTGCATTGATCTCTTGTTCAGATCATATGATGATTATATGTTAGACCATGACGGACATCACAAGCCCGGCTGGAATTCATCTGCCAGCAGTTTTTTGTGGTTCCATATCCCGCAGCCAACCGGCTCGGAAAAACTCGCAACTCGCACACATACTTAAGGCGGCGCACAGCATGGCATCGATTCCCACCATCGCTCCCTTCTCCAAGAAATCGGTCTTCTCGGTCTTGACCCTGGGTCTTGGACTCACCCTCACGCTCAGCGCATGTGGAGGGCAGGCTCCGACCTCCACGGCGGCAGACGAGTCAGGCCTGAAGGTGGGCATTTTCGTAGACAACGCCTTCGGAGATGGGGACTTCTTCGACCAGGCCGGCGTTGCCGTTGAAACGCTCGAGTCCGATTTCGGTGCGACGGTGAAGACCTACGAGGGCCAGCTTCAGGCACAGAACTTTGCGCCGCTGTTGCAGGATGCCGCCGATGCGAACGACCTGGTCTTTGTCCTTGGCTTCGAAGCCATCGATGCGATGAGCGGTGTTGCAGAGCGCAACACGGACACCACCTTCGTCTTCGTCGATGGCAAGGTAGACAGCCCAGAGGCGCTATCCGCCGAGTTCCGCACGGCCGAGGGCTGTTTCATGGCCGGGGCGCTTGCAGCAGTGGTCGGCGAAGAAGCCTCTGCATCGTCGACCGGATTCATCGGCGGCGTCAATGCCCCGGTTGTGAAGAACTGCGAGGACGGTTTTACCGCCGGGGCGGCCAACATCGCACCGGATATGAAGGTGCTCGCGCAGTATGTCGGATCCTTCACCGATCCGAGCAAGGGTCGGGAAGTTGCCCTGGGACTCGAGACCCGCGGGGCACGCAGCGTCTTCGCCTACGCCGGCCTGTCCGGCGCGGGTGCATTCGACGCCGCCAAATCCGGCAGTGATATTGCCCCCATCGGCATTGTGGCAGACAAGAGCGCCCTCGCCCCGGGCAAAGTCCCCGGCAGCCTGATCATGCGAGTGGACAAGGTCATCACCTCCATGACTCAGGACTTCACCGACGGCAAACTGACGCACGGCGAACAGCGCAGCTACGGCTTCGCCGAAGGCGGCTGGGAAATGCTCTACGACAACAAGCTGGTCGCCGCAGACAGCGTCCAGCAGCTCGAAGCGCTTCAAGCGGATCTGGTCAGTGGTGTGGTGAACCTCGATGCCAAGTAGCGGAGTACAAGATACCCAGCCCGTTCTGGAGCTGCGGGGCATCACCAAGATCTTCGGGCCGGTGGTGGCCAACAAGGACGTTGATTTCGATCTCAAAGCGGGGGAAATCCACGCTCTGGTGGGCGAGAACGGTGCGGGCAAGACCACTTTGATGCGCATCCTGTACGGGATGTACCAACCCGATGGCGGCACCATCGTCATGGACGGGAGGCCCGTCGGATTCAAGAAACCCATGGATGCCATCAACCACGGGATCGGCATGGTGCACCAGCACTTCATGCTCGTACCGGGGTTCACTGTGGCCGAAAACGTCACCCTTGGAGCGGAGCCCCGGCGCAACGGGTTCTTCGATCATGCAGCAGCCAACGATTCCCTGGTCGAACCCATGAAACGTCTTGGAATCAGTCTTGATCCGGAGACGGTCACGGGGACGCTGAACGTGGCCACCCAGCAGAAACTTGAGATCATCAAGGTTCTCTACCGGGGTGCGAAGATCATAATCCTGGACGAGCCCACCGCGGTCCTCACCCCGCAGGAAACGGAGGAACTCTTCGTCCTGCTCAAGACGCTGGCGAACGACGGCTCCTCCGTCATCTTCATTTCCCACAAGCTCCGCGAGGTGTTTGCGGTGGCCGACAGGATCACCGTGTTGCGCAACGGCCAGACCATCCAAACCTTCAACGCTGCGCAGACCGATGCGGCCAGCGTTGTCGCTGCCATGACGGGGCGCACCGATGTGAATCTGGGCCGGGTGGAACGCACCGAGCCCACGGACGGGACGGTGCTGGAAGTCAAAGGCCTGGAAACCGGGAAACACGGTGCGGATGCGGCCTTGAAATCGATCTCCTTCAGCGTCCGTCCGGGTGAAGTCTTGGGCATCGCGGGTGTTGAAGGCAACGGCCAGAGCACCCTCGCAGAGACGCTGATCGGCATCCAGCCCCTGGATGCGGGCTTCATCCGTCTCCGGGATGTCGAGCTCGGAGGCCTCAACGTCGCCGAACGACGCTCCAAGGGTCTTTCCTACGTCGCCGAAGACCGGCACCTGGAAGGGATCCCACTGAACGGAACGGTGCTGGAAGGCATCAGCGCCGGCCTCATCCGGCGGGATTCCTCCCCGGTAGGCCTGGGGTTGGCGTTCCCCCGCACCGTGCGCCATTGGTCCACCCACATGATCAAAAAGTACAGCATCAAGACCTCGGGACCCGGGGCCAAATGCAGCACGCTCTCCGGTGGCAACCAGCAAAAAATCGTCATGGCCCGCGAGCTCGAAGACAAGCCGGATTGCATCATCCTCGCCCAGCCAACCCGCGGCGTGGATCTCGGCGCCATCGAATTCCTTTACAACCAGGTGGCCGAGGCCACCGCGGCCGGTTGCGCGGTGGTCCTCATCTCCGCCGACATGGACGAAATCTTGCGGCTTTCCGATCGCGTGTTGGTGATGTACGGCGGGTCAATCGTCGCCGAGCAACAGACCGATGCGACCAGTCGGGAAGAACTGGGCATGTACATGGTGGGCGCACAGACAATGAAGGTGGGTAAATGAGCATGAATACACCGCTGAAGACTGTTCCACAGTCCAAGCACAGCGAAGTACATTCAACCGCATCGTTCGCCCGTTCGCTGGCAAAACGAATAGGTCCGGGGGTCTTCACGCTGGCCGTGGGCCTGGTGCTGGCCGTCACGTTGATCCAAGCCCAGGGCTACCAGCCGTTACCGACCATCCTCGCCGGCCTTGACTATGCCATTGGGGATGCCCCCAGCATCGCCAGAACCCTCGCGTGGGGGCTGCCATTGTTCGTGGCCACCATGGGCGTTGCGCTGGCATATCGCTCCGGAATGTTCAACATCGGCGCCGAGGGCCAGATCTATGCCGGAGCCATGGCCGCGGCGCTGACCGGCGCGTACATCGGCCCCATGTTCACCGGGCTGCACCTGTTCCTGTGCTTGGCCGTCTCCGCGCTCACCGGCGGGGCAGTAGCCGCAGGCCTGGGTTGGCTGCGTGCCGTGTGGAACGTCGATGAAGTGCTCTCCACCCTGCTGTCTAACTACATCATCATGCTCTTCTGCGCCTACTTGGCCACCGCCCCGCTGCGGGACCCCGCACGACAAAGCGGAACCACCAAGGCCGTGCATGAAACCGCGATGTTCAGCGAGCTCATCCCGCAGACGCAACTGACCTCCGCGCTGTTCGTGGTCATCGTTCTGTGCGCCGCCACGTGGTGGCTCAGCGAACGCTCCGTCACGGGCTACCGTTGGCGGATGACCGGGGAAAGCTCGGCTTTCGCCGCCGCCGTGGGCATCAACGTCCGCCGTTCACGCATTGGTTCCATGACAGTGAGCGGGGCGTTGTGCGGAATCGCCGGCGCCCTTCTGGTGACCGCATCCCAGGGCCGTTTCTGGACAGAGATTGGCACCGGCATCGGCTGGGACGCCGTGCTTTTGGCCATGATTGCTAGGGCCAGGCCGCTCTCCGCCGTCGTCTGGGTTCTGGTATACAGCGTCATGCGTTCTGCAGCACGGGGTATCGAGCAGGTCTCTACCGTCCCCTCGGAACTGTCCCTCATCCTCATCTCCGGCATCATCATTGCTGCAACTGCACGAGCAGGACTGTTCTCCCGCGTAGCCGAGCTGAAAAAAATCCTCATTCGTTCGGAAGGTAAGTAACCAATGGAACTGCTTGATTCCTTTCTAGGATCCGGGATGCGGCTGACAACGCCGATCCTTCTGGCCGCCTTGGCATGCCTGCCCACGCAATGGACCAAGGACCTCAACGTCGGGCTGGAAGGCGCCATGCTCTTCGGCGCCTTCGGCGGCGTGGTTTTCGGTTTGACCTTCGGCTCCGGATTTGCGGCCGTCACCCTGACCATTGTCGCCGGAGCGCTCAGCGGCGTGGTTTTCGGCTGGCTGATTACCCGGCTGAAAGTCAACGTGTTCATCGCCGGGATCGTGCTGAACATCTTTGCCGGAGCCGCGACTGTCTACCTGCTGCGATCATTGTTTGGCGTCAAGGGCACCCTCAGCGCCCCGGGCATTCCGTCTCTCCCCACCTACCGGATTCCGCTCATCGACGGGATCCCGGTACTGGGACCGCTGCTGTCGGGACACACGGTGCTCACCTACCTGAGCTGGGCGATCGTGGCCGGGGCCCTATTCGCGGTCAAACACACCGTACTGGTGCGCCACCTCAAGGCAGCCGGCGAACACCCCGCGGCATTGGCCGCGGCTGGTGGAAACGTGCAGCGCATGAGGATCCTGGCGCAGGTTTGGTGCTTTTCCTTGTGCGCGCTGGCCGGCGCCCAGCTGAGCATTGGCCAGTTGACCCTGTTCACCGAGGGAATGACCAACGGCCTGGGCTTCGTTGCGCTGGCCGCCGTAATCTTCTGCCGCGGACGCGTCTTGCTGCTGACCCTCATGAGCGTTGTCTTCGGCCTGGCATCCGCCGTCGCCATTCAGGTCAACGATTCGGTCATACCGCCGCAAATCGCACAGATGCTCCCGTACCTGATCGCCTTCGTGGGCCTGGTTGTTCTGGCCCGTACGTCCAAGGACGGCGGAGTCAGAATCGCCACCCCGACGATGGAGTCCTAGACATGCACATAGAAGAACTGAACCCCAGCGACGTCGAGCTTTTCGACCAGGTTAAGGAATTGCTGTTGGCCCGCCACGACCCGGTCAAACATGTTGTCGCTGCCGGGGTAAGAACAGTTTCGGGCGAGATCTACCTGGGCCTGCACCTTGGTTCCCGACGCGTGAACGTATGCGCCGAGTCATCCGCCATCGCCAACGCGGAAATGGCTGGAGACCACCAGATCGACACCATGGTGGCACTGTGCCTGGACGACGACGGACGGGCCATTGTCACCAACCCGTGCGGCGTTTGCCGCGAACTCATGGGCACGTATTGTCTGGACGCCAAGGTGGTCATCGATTACAACGGTGCCGTCCGCAAGCTCCCGGCCCCGGCTCTCATGCCACAACGCTGGCTCTTCCCGCATGAAAACAACTGGATCGTGGAAGACCCCATAGCCGCAAAGGAATCGAACTAATGCAAAAACCAACCATCACCGACATTTGCCTCATCACCCGTGATCTAGACCGTTCGATCGAGTTCTACACGGAGAAGCTTGGCTACACCCTTAAGCACCGGATGCCGGGCTTTGCGGACTTCGCCGGGCCAGGTGTCATCCTGGCCCTCTGGGATGCCGAACACATCCAGAAGACCACAGGCGTGGTGTCCCAGCGTGAAGAACCACAGGGCCACAACGTCATGCTGGCCGTCAAGCTTGATTCTCCCGAAGACATCGACCGCATGCACGATGACCTGGTGGCCCGCTCCGTTGACTTCTACGACGCACCGGCAGACTATCCCTGGAACGCGCGCTGTCTCTACCTTGCGGGCCCCTGCGGGGAACTCTGGGAGTTCTTTGCCTGGTACGACGGTGGAGAACCGGGCGCGATCAATGCGTCCTCCGCCCAGAAGCCGGTGTCACTCTAATGAACGAGGAAAAAATGGAACTCTTGGTATCCGATCTGCTGCCGCTGGATGCGGAAAAGGCATTGCTGGTCGGCCGCGTCTTTGATCCGGCTGTCGGCGGCCCCTGCGTCGTGGTCGTCGTTGGGGACCAGGCCGTGGACATCTCCGCGGTGGAACCCACGGTTTCGACCCTGTTGGAACGCGATGATGTCTTGGACGCCGTCAAACAGGATCTCAGTGGGCGGCGCTGGAATCTCCAGGACCTCGTCAATGCTTCGGCCGCGAGCGATTCCACCCAGGCCCACCTGATTTCCCCGATCGATCTCCAGGCGATCAAGGCAGCAGGCGTTACCTTTGTGGAAAGCATGCTGGAGCGCGTCATCGAGGAACGCGCCCAGGGGGATTCCTCCAAGGCCCTGGCCATCCGCGAGCGTCTCTCCGCTGCCATTGGTGGCGCGATTTCTTCGGTCAAGCCGGGCTCACCGGAGGCCGCGCAGGTCAAAGAGATCCTGCAGTCCGAAGGACTCTGGTCCCAGTATCTTGAAGTTGGAATCGGCCCGGACCCCGAAATCTTCAGCAAGTCCCAAGTCTTGTCCTCCGTGGGCACCGCCACCGACATCGGTGTACTATCTCGTTCCACTTGGAACAATCCTGAACCCGAGGTCGTCCTTGCGGTTCGCTCGGATGGTCGGGCAGTCGGTGCGACGCTCGGCAACGACGTTAACCTGCGCGATTTTGAAGGCCGCAGCGCGTTGTTGCTGACCGAAGCGAAGGACAACAACCGTTCCTGTGCCATTGGCCCGTTCATCCGGTTGTTCGATGATTCCTTCTCCATGGACGACGTACGCGAACTGGACATCGCGCTCCAGGTTACCGGCCCCGACGGGTTCGACATGGACGGCACGAGCTCGATGAAAAAGATCAGCCGCGATCCCGAAGAACTCATTTCCCACGCCCATGGCAAGCACCACCAGTACCCGGACGGTTTCGTGCTTTTCACCGGAACGCTGTTCTCACCGACACAGGACCGGCACGCGCCGGGTGCTGGTTTCACCCACGAAGTCGGCGATGTGGTTTCGATTTCCAACCCCAAACTGGGCATGCTGCGCAATACCGTCAAGCACGCCGAAGAGGCCGAACCATGGACCCAGGGGATTTGGGCTTTTGCCCGCAACCTGAGCGCCCGCGGCCTGCTCTAAAACATCCAAAGGAAGGTTATTTACCATGTACCAAGTTACCAACCCTGCCACCGGTGAGCTCCTCGCCGAGTACCCCATGGCCACCGACGCCGAGATCGCCAATGCGGTCGGCCGCGCCCACGAGGCCTACCTCTCGTGGCGCGAGACTCCCATCACCGAGCGCGCCCGCCTGGTCAAGCGCGCTGCAGAGATCTTCGGTGAGCGCGCCGAGGAGCTCTCCGCGATCATTACACGCGAAATGGGCAAGCGGATCGATGAGAGCCGGGGCGAATTGCAGATCGTCCAGGAAATCTTCACCTACTACGCAGAGAACGGCCCCACGCTGGTCGCCGATGAGGCGCTGGCCATCCAGGGCGGAAACGCCGTGGTCCAGAAGCGTCCAATCGGTGCCTTGATCGGCATCATGCCGTGGAACTACCCCTACTACCAGGTAGCCCGCTTTGCGGCGCCGAACTTGGTGCTTGGCAATACCATCATCCTCAAGCATGCCCGCAACTGCCCGGAATCGGCGGCGGCGATCGAGTCGGTCCTGCACGATGCCGGCATTCCTGCAGACGCCTACATCAATGTCTATGCTTCGGCCGAACAAATTGCCTCGATGCTTGCAGATCCCCGGGTCCAAGGCGTTTCGCTGACCGGCAGCGAGCGGGCAGGCTCGGCCGTTGCCATGGAGGCGGGACGAAACCTCAAGAAGGTAGTCTTGGAACTCGGTGGGTCGGATCCGCTGGTGCTGCTCGATAGCTCGGATCTGGACAAGACCGTCGGGATCGCCGTCGACGCCCGCATGGGAAACAACGGCCAGGCCTGCAACGCACCGAAGCGGATGATCGTCATGGACGGGATGTACGACGAATTCGTGGCCAAGATGACCGAGCGCATGTCCGCCTTCGAACCCGGTGACCCGGCGGACCCCAGCACCACATTGGCTCCGCTCTCCTCGCAGGCAGCCGCTGACGAGCTGGTAGAACAGATCGCCGATGCAGTTGCCAAGGGTGCGACACTCCACACCGGAGGCACACACATTCAGGGACCAGGTGCGTTCGTGGCGCCCGCGGTACTGACAGGTGTCACCAAGGATATGGACGCCTACTATGGGGAACTTTTCGGCCCTGCAGTAGTCATCTATCGTGCCACCAGCGAGGAAGAAGCCATCGAACTGGCCAACGACACGGTCTACGGCCTGGGGTCGGGCGTGTTCAGCGACGATCTTGAGCGTGCCCGCCGCGTAGGTGAGCGTATCGAGGCAGGAATGGTCTACATCAACGCTGCGGGCGGCTCCCAAGCCGATCTGCCGTTCGGGGGTATCAAACGCTCAGGTGTAGGCCGCGAGCTGGGTCCCCTCGGCATGGAAGAATTCATGAACAAAAAAATTGTTCGACTCTAAAAGGCTAACGACCAGCATCTAGAAGCGTTGAGTAAAACGGCGGGTGGTGCCCTTCTTCATGAAGGGCACCACCCGCCGTTGTGCTCAGGCACCAAATCTTCAAGGGTCCTTCTCGATTCCAGAAGTGCGGTTATCGGCGAAAGTTGGTGGGCTGAACGCACGGAAGCCCCTCGGAACCGGCAGACATGTCCTGCCGCAGCAGGGCTCGTGTCAGGCTTCGTCTAACCAAACATCCCGGGAACGGCTAACTAGTGATCCGCCTTGATGCGCGGCATACGCTATCCGGTGGGCTGCCACACTAAGGGCGTCTAAGACTTCAATAAGATCGTTGGACTCGTAGGGTAGCAACTTGCTTACATGGATTGGATGGTCGTTGCCGGCTGTCGTAAGTTCGTTTGATAGTTCCACCGCCGCACAAGCGCGGAATCGTTGCGTGTGCTCGTCATGCCAGACACGAACATGAGGCGTACGTAGCGGAACATGATCGGCGAAGGCACCCTGCCTTCTGCCGAGCTCCTGCCTTGATTGTCTCAAAGACGCGCTGGCATCGTCGTGGACGTCGGCGTCGCTTTGGGCTTCAGCCTCGCGGTACTTTGCCGCTGCTGACTCTTTGTTCTTGCGGGCCAGGCGAAGACTGGCCAAGGACCGGTCTGCGACTGGGATGCGAGGAATGGCATGGATGGTCCTCATGACTTCAAAGCGTTCCCAGCTGGATTCGAACGTGGAGGATCCCACCACGAGGTGTTCCACGAAGAGCGTGCGCAGCTGGCCAAACATGCGCCGGCTGGCCGCAGCAAATCCCGGGTACAGCCACATAGGGTCAAGCAAGACAGTGGCTGGTTCGCCGCGGCCACCCGTCGTTTGGATGTGCATTTCAAACAAATTCCGCAGGATCTCGTATCTGCCGGAGGCTGTCGCTCCGATGCCCGCGGCATAAAACAGCCGGCCCACCACCAGATTGTGAAGCTCAAGCACGTCCGTTGTTCCACCTGCAGAGGGGCCCTTACCGAAGGCCGCGATCTCACCCAACCACCACTGATCGGTTCCTTCGTCACCCCAGTAGGCCGTCGCGGCGACAAGGCCCTCCAGCACACGGCAGGCGTCCTCAAGACGCTCCACCATCCCCTTATGCCCCCCCGGTCCGGCAGTACCTGTGTAGCTCTGAACAAGATCGGCGTGGTTGCGCAGGGTGTCTGCTTCGCGTTTGATCGTGTCGTGCAGCCCGATTGCCGTGTAACGGCCAGCCAGCTCTCTCTTGGCAGATGCCACCGCCGTAGCCACCGTAAGTGGATGGCGAGAGTTGGCTCGATCCCGGAGTGCCAGATAGCTGTCGTGGAGGGCTCCCAGGGCATCGTCTGCCGTCGCCTTCACAATCGTCGATCCCAAATGTCCGGCCAGGTCGGCGGCTTCGCCGGCGAGGGTTCCCGGTTCGATCCAAAAGGGGACATAGATCCGGCGAAAAGTGCGGCGCATTGCTCGTACCAAAACCGGATCGTACTGGGCAGACCAACCAACTATGAGGAGCCCGAAGTCCTCGAAGATTCGATCCAGGAAGGTCTCGGTCTCGGGAGTGTATTCGCTGAGTTCGGTGACGGTGTTCCGCATTTCACCGGGGTAGGTGTAGTCACCGTGAAGGTGGACCAGAAGGGCCCCTACTGTGTGCAGCGGCGGGATCCCACTGATCTCGCTTTGGCCATGGACAATGGTCGGCGTGATTCCCTGCTCCCGGAGCGCCGTTTCCATGAGGTTGTCGAAGTTAAGTGTCAGGATGACGCGTATCGCACCGTCGGCAACCATGCGGGCGATGGCACGGTGGGCTGCTGTCGGCCCTTTCGTGTTGGCTTCTCGTTCCTCGACTGTGGGCTCGAAGTATCCCTTCAAGAGTTCCTGTCGTGCCATTTGCGTAGGTGCCAGGTGCTCCAGAAGATGCTCGTAGGTAGGCTCCTCGCCGAACTCCGCCCGGAACCAAGCCAGACGCGCATTGTCATCGAACCCGGTCATGTCGACTTCCTTTGCCGCGCCGATCTGCTCGATGAGGTCATGGAGCACTCGCCAAGCCGATGGCACGCCACTGGCGACGGACACGCCGGCGCCGAGGATGACAGCGTAGGCGCCGGGGGCGGTATTGAGCGAGAATGCCAAGCTCAACATTTTGTCGGCGGTCGAAGGTTCATTGGAAGCTGACATACGGCTCCTTCTGTCGGGCGCAATACTGCGCAATTATGGCGAAGGACCGGTCAAATGGTCCCAGAAAACCATCCCGCCAACTCG
>NZ_JAHRED010000006.1 GCF_019084045.1 Paeniglutamicibacter quisquiliarum | reverse complement strand
CTAGGCCACGATGTACCGGGAACAAGGCGAAGAAGGGCTGCGGCCAATGGCCAAGGACCGACCAAGCGGCGCCTGGAACGACTGCCGGCCGAAACCAGCGCCCTCGAGACGCTGCGCCGCGAGAGGCAGGGGCTCCAGGCGGAAGACCGATACCTAAAGTGCCGTGGTCGCCCAAAAGCAGGTATCCATGCCCTACCGCGGGTCGGCGCTCGCCCGCGCATATGATTCGAAGCCAATTCAATTGGACCGCTTGTGACACCGCTACTCGGCGATCCGAGGAACGAACATTTCATCGAGTGGATACGAATCAGTTGTTGTGAAACACGAGCCTCTGCCATAGGTTCAGAGTCATGGACGCGCCAAGAAAAATGGCGGCTTTTGGGGAGCTATGCGATCTGGTGTCGGAAATGAAAAACCTCCAAAGCCTTCTGGAAAGTCTGGTCAGCCAAGTAGCTGCGGCAATGACGGACGCCTACGGGGCTGTGGTTGAATGTTCGGTGGTTATGCAAAGGAGCAGACTTCCCGCGGCAATCGCCGGCAGCGATGATCGAGTGATCAATCTTGGTCAGGTGGAGCATCCTATGGATGCCGGACCCTGGCTCCATGCCATACGCACCGGGTTGCCGGTCATCCTGGCTGACTCTTCAGATTCCCGGTGGCCCGACTTGGGGCGCGAATTAGCCGACAGTGGCTTTACCGGCTTACTGGTCCTCCCACTGCAACTGGGACCCCACGTATCTGGCACCCTCAATTTTTTTACAGCACGAATCGGTGCCATCAACGACGGCCTCATCCTCGACGCGATGGGCTACGCGGATGGAGGCAGCAAGGCGTTGCGCATGGCCCTGAGGATCGCGGAGGCCGAGCTGAAATCGCAGGATCTGTCCGCCGCGTTGGAATCCAGGACGGCCATTGACTTGGCTCGCGGCATTATTATGGCCCAGAACTCTTGCACAGCCGCCGAAGCCTTCGACTTCCTTCGCAGTGCGTCAAATAATCGGAACCAGAAACTGCATGACATTGCACTGGCGATGACCTCCCGATTTGCCCAGTCGCCCGGGCTCACGCATTTCGAAGCTTGAACGGACCGGCGCACAATTCAGATCCCAGAGAGCTGGTCTGAACTACTAGGATCGTTCGGTTGTCTAGTCTGCATTCTGTTGCCCATATCCCTGGAAAAACTAGCTCCCGTGGCTTGTTTTTAGGGTTTGATTAGGAGAATGCCTCGAAGGCAATAGGGCCGGCCCGCGGTACTCATGCCAAGGCCACCGTCAGGATGGATTTCGTCAAGGCAGGCCTGGCTCTCAGCCTCGGTCGTACGAGGGTCGAGCCCCTTCGAGAGCCCCACCGCCTGTACCCGGCGAGCGCACCTCTGCGGTGCCATTCCTTCCGGGCTTACTGCAACGAGCATGTCATCGGCTTCGAATCATGTTCCCGAGACGCCAATCAGACCCTCCGCTCCAACTGCAGCAACCGTGGTCCTCTCCCGCATCTCCGACAATCACAAGAATCAACCCGGCACAACTACGCGTCCTAGACAGGATTGGGTCCCAACATTCGCGGCAAAATCACGCTTGAATGACCGCTCAAATTCCGCCGTTCAGCAACTTCGTGCTTCGGCCAAAACGCCGGTTTGGTTCAGTTTAAGCGCAGGAAAAACGCAGCTTCCCAGGGGTTGGTATAGGGTTCGTCGAGGATAGCCGCAGGTCCGGCCTTAACCTCGAAATGTCTTGCTATGTTTTTTTCAGCGCGGTGCACGAAGCAGTCCGATGCACCTCGCGAAACCAACACACCACTTCATTCAGGAGCTCTCCCATGCTGTCCATTTACGCCACTCTCCAGACCCTCGGCTTCCGCATCAAGAACCGTTTCCAGCGCGATGAAACCGGCGCTACCGCCGTTGAGTACGGCATCATGGTCGGCGTCATCGCCGTCGCCATCATCGCCACCCTCATGCTCCTCGGCCCGCAATTGAACGCATTGTTCTTAAAGGTCAGCGCAGCACTCCCCGCCGTCGGAGCTTAGTCTCGCTCCAACAACCACATCATGGTGGCGGGGCCTACTCGCCCCGCCACCACGGCATGTTTCAACCATTCAAACCCGGAAGGCCTAGGCCATGACACAGCAGAACGAACGCGGTTCCGCTGCCGTTGAATTCGCCATTGTCCTTCCGGTCCTGCTCATGCTGGTCATGGGCATCATCGAGTTCGGGCATGCCTACAACGCCCAGCTCACGCTGACCCAGGCCGCCCGCGAGGGCGTCCGGGTCATGGCCATCTCCAACGATCCGGCCACCGCGCGCTCGACCACCAAGAACGCCGCCACAACCCTCTACCCCAAGCTTACGGATGGAAATATAGCCATCTCCCCCGCAGGCTGCACGCCCGGCACCCAGGCCAACGTCACCATCACTTACCCCCTGTCGACCATCACCGGCATCGTCTCCCCCATCACCCTCACCGGCAAGGGGGTCATGCGATGCGGAGGCTAAGGAAATCCTCGGATTCCGAACGCGGAACCGTGAGCGTGATGACGGCCCTGCTGTTGGTCGCCTTGCTCGGCTTCACGGCCCTCGTCGTGGATGTCGGAATGCTGTATGCCGAGAAGGCCCAGCTGCAGAACGGCGCTGACGCCGCGGCTCTTGCCCTTGCGCAGGAATGCGCCCGCAACCTGGCCAGCACCTCCTGCGCCACAGTGTCCCCGGTGGCCGCAACCTACGCGAACACGAATGCCAACGACGGGCTCAGCAACATCCAGTCCGTCCAGCTGAACAAGAGCGCGGGCACTGTCACCGTGACAACAGGAGCCCAGCAGACAGGCGGCGAGGCCAACATGGTTTCGCTTTTCTTCGCCCGCATCATGGGCTTTGACTCGGCAGAAGTCGGAGCGCGTGCAGGTGCGCAATGGGGCAGCCCGAAAGCTGGTCCCATCATTTTCCCCGCGGCATTCTCGGTTTGCCAGGTCGAAGGCCGCGTCGACGGCGGACTCCAGCGACTGGGGCTCCACGGCGGGTCATACGCCAACCCGGGCTGCAACTACGGTCCCTCGGGAGCACCGGTCCCCGGCGGGTTCGGGTGGTTGGCCCAGATCGAGGGGCAATGCGGCGGCTACATCGACCTTCTCGTCCAGGAAGGCGGTAGCTCCACCGGCAACAACGAACCGCCCAATTGCACCACGGTCTTCAACAAGTGGAGCACCGAACTCAACGCCGGCCGACGACCAACGGTCTTGCTCCCCGTCTTCAACCAGGTGAGCGGAACCGGCGCCGGGGCCGTCTATAAGATTTCCTCCTTCGCTGCCTTCGAGGTCGCTGGCTGGAAGTTCTCCGGGGGAACCTCGCTGCCCTCTGTTTTCCGCAACACCTCCACACACGTCGGTTCCCAGGCGTGCACCGGGGACTGCCGCGGCATCATCGGCAGTTTCGTCCGCTACGTGTCCCTCGACGAGGGCCACATCCTGGGACCGGTGAACCCCTATGGGGCCACCGTCGTCCGAATGACCCACTAGGAGCTTTTCTTGAAATCCCGACTTCTGGGCGGTGTTGCCGCCGCCGTTCTCGCGCTGCTCGGCGCTGTCCTCGTCTTCTCCTATGCCGCCAAAGCCGACGCGCGCGCCATGGCGGAACTCACGCCCACCAACGTCTTGGTCATTCGTCAGGCCGTTCCCGAGGGAACGTCCGTCGCCGACCTTGGCGAATCCGTGGCACTCGAAGCCAGGCCCGCGGGCACCGTGCCCGCCGGGGCGCTGGCCACCCTGGACGAAATCGCCGGTCAGGTGACAGTCACGGATCTGGCGCCCGGCGAGGTGCTGCTCTCCAGTCGACTTGTCGATCCTGCCTCCCTCCAAACACCCGGCACCGTCGCGGTGCCCAAGGGCCTGCAGGAAATCACCTTCGGCCTGGAACCACAGCGGATGGTCGGCGGCAACATCACCGCCGGAAGCACGGTGGGTGTTTTCGTGTCCTTTGACAAGGAAGGACTCAGGGACGACGCCGGTGTTCCTGCCTCCGGCCGGGTCTTCCACAAGATGCTCGTCACGCGATTGCAGCGCGCCGACGCCACCGCCGAAGCGGCGGAGGGTGCACAGCCACTGCCTGCCGGGACCATGCTCGTCTCCCTCGCCGTGACCGACCGCGAGGCCGCGAAGATCGTTTACTCGGCCGAATACGGCCGCATCTGGCTGACCAACGAGCCCAAGGATGCCAAGGAAAATAACCCGCCCCAACTCATGCGCCAATCGGAGGTGTACCCGTGAGCCGCTTCGTCCTGATCTCCCCGGATGCCCAGTTTGACCAGCTCATCCGCGCCGCCGTCCAAGGCGGCCTGCACGGGGAGGTGCGCTCCTTCCTGACCACCAGCGTGCCCACCGACCCCCGGCAATTGCTGGACTCCCTGAAACAGGCACCCGAGGTCCTGATCCTGGGTCCCGGCATCCCCGCCGACGAGGCCCTTCGCCTGGCCACCGTCTTCGATGTCCAGTGCCCGGAAATCAGCGTCGTCCTCGCCGCCGACTACGACCCCGAACTCGTGGTCCATGCCATGCGCGCCGGGATCCGCGACGTCCTCGCACCCTCGGCGGACATCGCCCAGGTCGCATCCGTGCTTGACCGCGCCTGCCAGGCCCATTCGGCACGCAGCCGCCACCAGCAGCCGGCGAGCGCAGAATCGCAGGAGAAGCGGGGCCAGGTGATTGGCGTGTTCTCCCCCAAGGGAGGCGTGGGCAAGACCACCGTGGCCACCAACATCGCCGTGGGCCTGGGCAAGATCGCGCCCATGGGCGTCGTCATCGTCGACCTGGACCTGCAATTCGGCGACGTCGCCTCCGCGCTGTCGCTGGATCCCGAGCACACCGTGATGGACGCCGTGTCCTTCTCGGCGAGCCAGGACACCCTGGTGCTCAAGGCCTTTTTGACCGTCCACCCCGCCGGGCTCTACGCGCTGTGCGCCCCGAAGGACCCCGCCGACGCGGACCACGTCACCAGCGCGCACATCGAGCGCCTGCTCGACCAGCTCTCCGCGGAATTTGAATACGTCATCGTGGACAGCGCCCCCGGACTCACCGAGCTCGCCCTGACCGCCATGGAACGCTGCACCGACGCCGTGTGGGTCAGCGGCATGGACGTGCCCAGCGTGCGCGGACTACGCACCGGGCTCGATGTGCTCAAGAAGCTGGACATCCTCCCGGAAACCCGCCACGTGGTGCTGAACATGGCCGACCCCAAGACGGGGCTGACCATCGGGGACATTGAGACCTGGATCGGTGCCCCGGTTGACGTGAGCATCCCCCGTTCGCGGACCGTGGCATTCTCCACGAACCGCGGCATCCCGGTGCTCCAGGAATCCAAGTCCGACCGCGCGGTCAAGGGCTTCGCCCACCTGGCCCGGCGCTTCGACCCGCAATGGCGCCTCCGGCCCGCCCGCAAGCTGCACCGAAGGGTGGTTGTCCGATGAAACTCTCCGAGCGACTCAGCGCCGCGGAAAACGCTGCGCCGTCGAATCGTGCCTCCGGCGCCCGCCATGCGGCAAGCCAACGCCTGGACACCGCCTTGCCCAAGGCGGCTTCCGTTGTCATGCCCGAAGCCAAAACGGTCATGCCCTCCCTCGTGCCCTCGGACATCTACAAGCCGGCTGCGCATGCACCGGTCGCGGGTTCGACGAACGCGAAGTCAGCGATCACCCACCCGGTGGATGCCTATGCAGGGCTGAAGCAGCGTGCCGCCAAGGCACTGTTCGAACGCATGGGAAGCCGCTTCAACGATTCCACGCTGACCGAGGAGGACCTGCGCGCCAGCGCCCGCGAGGAACTGGTCCAGGTCATTGACGCGGAGAAGGTCCCGCTCTCCCCCGCCGAACGCTCACGCCTGATCAACGACGTGGCCAACGACGTGCTGGGCTACGGTCCGCTGCAGCAGTTCCTGGAGGACGAGGACGTCACCGAGATCATGGTCAACCGCATGGACAGGATCTACGTGGAGCGCAAGGGCAAGCTGGTCCTCAGCGACTCGCGCTTCAGCTCCGAGGAGCACCTGCGCAAGGTGATCGAGCGCATCGTCGCCAAGGTGGGACGTCGCATCGACGAGTCCTCGCCGCTGGTCGATGCCCGCCTGGAGGACGGGTCGCGTGTCAACGCGATCATTCCGCCGCTGGCAGTGGGCGGTTCCTCCCTGACCATCCGAAAGTTCAGCAAGATCCCGCTGACGGTGCAGGACCTGATCCGCTTCGGGACGCTGACCCCGGCGATGGCGGAACTGCTCAATGCCTGCGTCAAGGCGAAACTGAACATCATCGTCTCCGGAGGCACCGGCACGGGCAAGACCACGCTGCTCAACGTGCTTTCCTCCTTTCTGCCCGAAACCGATCGCATCGTCACCATCGAGGATGCCGTCGAACTCCAGATCCAGCAGGACCACGTCGTGCGCCTGGAAAGCCGCCCACCCAACACGGAAGGAAAAGGCGAAGTGACCATCCGCGAACTGCTGCGCAACTCCCTGCGCATGCGCCCGGACCGGATCGTGGTGGGCGAGGTCCGTGGCGGCGAATCCCTGGACATGCTCCAGGCCATGAACACCGGCCACGACGGCTCGCTCTCCACGGTGCACTCGAACTCGCCCCGCGACGCCATCGCCCGGCTGGAGACCCTGGTCCTGATGGCAGGCATGGATCTTCCCCTGCGCGCCATCCGCGAACAGATCGCCTCCGCAGTGCACCTGATCATCCAGATCTCCCGGTTACGCGACGGCACTCGGCGGATCACGCACGTGACAGAGGTCCAGGGCATGGAGGGCGACATCGTCACGCTGCAGGATGCCTTCGTCTTCGACTTCGCCGCCGGCGTTGACGATGACGGGCGCTTCCGCGGCACGCCGGTCCCCACCGGCATTCGGCCCACGTTCATGGACAGGTTCCAGGACATGGGCATCCAGGTTTCGCCTGCCGTCTTTGCCGGCCGGCAACACGCCGTCGCCAACGCCTAGGAGGGCGAGATGGAATTATTGATCGGATTGGCCCTGATGCTGCTGGCTCTGGGCCTGGCCCTGGGTTTCACGTTTCGCCCGGCACGGGTCGCCGTGGATCGCCGTGCCCCCGTCGACGTCTCACCCACCACGCAGCTCTCCCGGCTTGCCGGCGGAACCACCGGATTCCTCGAGGCCCTGCTCGCCGGGCGCAAGCTGCGGATCTTCAGCAGCGAGGCGCTGGAAAGCGCCGGGCTGCGTCTGCGCCAAAGCGAGTTCCTGGTGCTCATGGCCTCCGCCGCGCTCGTCGCCATGGTGCTGGGCATGCTGCTTGCCGGGCCCGGACTGGGCGTGCTCTTTTTCCTGCTGGTCCCGGCGCTCGGGCACGTGTACCTGCAGCGTCGCACCGCTAAGCGCCGCCACGGATTCGGCGAGCAATTGGTGGACACCCTGCAATTGCTCTCCGGCAGCCTGCGCGCGGGGCACAGCATCCTGCGCGCCATGGACGCCGCAGCCCTGGAGTCCCCGGCCCCGACGTCAGAGGAGATGCGACGCATCGTCTCGGAAACCAGCCTGGGCAGGGACCTGCTGGCCTCGCTGAACGACGCCGCCACCCGCATGCAAAGCGAGGACTTCCGGTGGATCGCCCAAGCCGTGCAAATCAACCGCGAGGTCGGCGGAAACCTGGCCGAGGTGCTGGACCAGGTCAATGAAACGATCCGCGAACGCAGCGAAATCAAGGGACAGATCGCTTCCCTTGCCGCCGAGGGCAAGTTCTCGGCCTACATCCTCATGGCCATGCCCGTGGGCATCATAGCCATGCTCATGGTCATCAGCCCCGGCTACATGACCCCGATGTTCACCCAGCCCCTGGGCTGGGTCATGATGGGCGCCTCCGTCGTCCTCATGACCGTCGGCGGGCTGTGGATGCGCAAGATCATCGACTTGAAGTTCTGAGGACCGGAAAATGCCACTCATCGTCACCGCCGGCGCGTTGCTGGTCGGCTTCGCCATGCTCTACCTCGGTCTCGCGTTCTTCTCCGTGGACCGCAAGGGCCAGGCCGCCAGCAGGGAGAACCTGCGCCGCGGCCACGACCTGGAGGAAACCGCTGCCCGGCCCGATACCGGCCTGCTGGTGCGGATCGGCAGGCGCCTCACTCCCGAGGCGTATGTTCGCCGACTCGACAAGCTGCTCTCCCTGGCCGGGCGCCCGACCTCCATGCCACTTGACCGCCTCCTGGCAGTGAAACCCGCACTGGCGTTGGCCGGCGCGGTACTCGGGTTCCTTTTCGGCCTGGATCCGCACCCGGTCATGAAGGTCATGGGACTTGGGGTCTTCGTCGCTGCATACTTCATCCCCGACCTGCTGTTGATCAGCAACGGCCAGAAACGGCAACAGGAATTGCAGCTTGAACTGCCCAATACGCTCGACCAGATGCTGATCAGCGTTGAGGCGGGCCTCGGGTTCGAGGGCGCCGTGTCCCGAGCCGGTGAAAACGGCCGGGGACCCTTGGCGCAGGAATTAATCCGCACGCTGCAGGACATGCAGGTCGGCCGCTCACGCCGGGAGGCGTACACGGCCCTCGCCCAGCGAACCAACGTCCCCGAATTGCGCAGCTTTGTCCAGGCGGTCGTCCAGGCGGATGCATACGGCATCGCCATCAGCCAGGTTCTGCGGGTGCAAGCCAAGGTCATGCGCGTGAAGCGGCGGCAACGTGCGGAGGAGAAGGCCATGAAGTTGCCGGTCAAGATCCTGTTCCCGCTCCTGTTCTTCATATTTCCCGTTCTCTTCATCGCCATCCTTGGACCGGCGGTGATCAATGCCATCGCAACGTTCAGCGGGCAATGACCCCACGGAAGGCCCCCTCATGTCATCTCCACCCCGAGTGGACCGCGCTAACGCTCCCGCGGGCCAACGGCCATTGTCTCCAACCACAGATCAGACGATCTTTAACGGCGTTTACGACGTCTTGGCCCGTTGCCAAACGCAGGATTCACGCAGATTGTCCCGGTTCTCCGGATTTTCCCTTATCTTGCCCAGTCCAAGCGGATATCCTAAGGCAATGCACACTCCGCCCACCGCCCCGCTCATGGGCCCAACCGACACCATGGCAGGGGTCGCCAGAGAAGACTCGCCAATGTCCACGTTGCCATCACCGAACGGCCAGCCCCTGGTGGATTTTGCGGTTCTCCGGGAGCTCGAGCAGCAGGTCGACGACCTTTCGATTGTCTTGGGCTTCGTGCACGACTTCGTGGATCTGTGGGAATCGCGTTATGAACGGTTGGCCCAGGCACTGGATCCCCTTGATCCGGATACCGCGCTGGATGCCCTGCTGAGCCTGAAGACGGCCGCTTCCATGGCGGGAGCCGTGCGCCTCGCAGGGGACGCGCGGGAACTGGGGGAAGCCGTCAAACGCGGCGATGGAGCGACAGCCGTCGATTTATTGCCTGGTCTGGAGGTTTGCGGCCAGCAGACCCTGCAGGAGCTGCAGGAGCAGTACATCAAGCCGAGGGAACAGGGCTAGGTGTCGATCATTCCCTCTCCGGCTTGGGTGCCGCCAAGCGGTAGCCAACTCCACGCACCGTCAGCAGCCACTGAGGGCTTCGGGCATTCTCGCGAAGTTTCCGGCGCAAGTTTCCGATGTGCACTTCGATCGCGCGTTCGTCCACATCGCTGACATATCCGCGTCCGCCGTCGCGCGGCATCTCGCCGCGGACGACATGAACCAAATCGGCCTTGGTCCGTACAGTGCCGACGTTGCGCATCAAGTCTTGCAGGAGATCAAACTCGCTCCTGGTCAGGGAGAGCTCGGCGTCGGACAGCCTCGCGGTCCGCGCTTCGCTGTCAAGGACCAAGCCACCATGGCGCAGTGTCAACCGCTTCCTGGCCGGGGTATCCGCCGCTGGGCCATGGGGTTCGGACGTTGTGCCGTGGGGTTCAGGCGCTGGGGTCCCTGAACGCGGACGGCGCAACAGTACCCCAACCCGGGCACGTAGTTCCCGCGGTCGAAACGGCTTCGTCAGGTAGTCATCGGCACCGGCATGCAACGCGGTCAAGGTGTCCGCCTCATCGTCCCTGCCAGTCAACATGATGACGTAGCAGTCGCTGAACTGGCGGATGCGGCGTAACACCTCATGGCCGTCGATATCCGGCAGGCCAAGATCCAGGGTCACGACGACCGGTTCCTTTTCCCTGACCGTTTCCACGCCTTCGAGCCCGGTGGCCGCCGCGACCACCTCGAACCCGGACTGCCGCAGTACCGCGACCACGAGGTTCCGGACGTCGGCGTCATCCTCAATGACCACGACGGTCCCTTGATTCATCGTCAGTGTCCTCTGCCGTTTGTGAAACCCGAATACGAATTCACCTCCCCACTGGCTATCCTCAAGACTTACCAGTCGATTCCTGAAACTACAAGTGGTATGCAGGTTAGGCCGACGGAGAAGCATCGGACCGAGGCGGGGAATTATGCCGGATCGCGAGTTCATGGTGGCACTATGGTTTTATGCGATATGCAGGCGCGGGCATGAATGGTCGATCTTCCGTTAGGGCGGGAATCCCCGATTCCCTTCAACCGACGAAACTGCTCTTCCATCTGCGTCGGCTCGGGCCGCGGGCTCGCATCGGCCTTTGCCATTTGCCGCTGACCGTGGTGCTCGCTTTCGCCATGATTGCCGCGACAGTCTCCTCGCCCATCCTGCTGGAGCGAGAATTCGTCATCGTCGGGTTGGCCGGGCACGCCTTGCTCATCCTTGCGGCGTGGCTGGTTCCCTGGGAACGGCTTCCAATCGGTGCCCCGCTGCTCATCCCGGTCTGCGACCTGGTCGTCATCGGGTTGTTGCACAACGGGGCCTCGGACATCCTGCGGGGTCTGGCGGCACTTGCAGTGTTTCCTGTCATCTGGTTGTCGGTCTCGGGCATGTTTCCCTGGGCCGTGACCATCATCAGTTTCGTGGGCCCCCTGGTCATCATTGCCGCGCGCGTCCCCTTGCTCTCTGGTGCGACGGGGGCCCAGCTGACCAGCATGTTCCTGTTGCCCTTGATGCTTTTGGCCGTTTCCCTGGCCATCCGTTCGGTGGCGGGCAACGTGGCCCTGCAGCAACGGCAATTGGAGCAGCAAGACAGGGAATTGCGGGAGCTGTTGAATTCCAGCATCGAACGTGAACGGCTGCTGGGCACCGTCCTTGACACCGTGGACGTGGGCATCGTGGCCGTTGATGCCGAAGGAAAAACCATCCTCTCCAACGAATGGCTCCGGCAATTGACCCCGAGCACCGCCGCGCACGCACCTGAGGAAGAGGGGTTGGTGCTGCTGGGCCAGGATCGGGAGGCGGTCCTGGCTGAGGACAAACACCCGATCCGCAGGGCAGTGAATGGCGAGGAATTCGGCGACTACGTGGTGTGGACGGGGACGGGAAATGAACAGCGGGCGCTCGGCACGGCGGCCCGGAGCATGCGCGGACAGGACGGAGGCTTCGGCGGGGCCGTGATCGCCTTCAGCGACGTGACAGGCCTCTACGAGGCGGTCTCGGCCAAGGATGAATTGATTGCCAACGTTTCCCACGACCTGCGCGCGCCACTGACCTCGATTCTCGGAAACCTGGAGCTGGTGCTCGACCAGCTGGACATCGACGCCGCGGCCTCCCTGGGCAGCATGGCCCAATACCTTCGGTACTCCCACCACAGCGCCGAACGCCTGCTCGACATGGTCTCGGACCTGCTGCTCTCTGCCTCTGCTGCAACCACCATCCATCCCCGGAAGACCGACCTCGCCGGGCTGGTCCAGTCCTGCGTCGGGGCCGTCAGGCCGCAGGCACAAGCAGCGAAGGTCTCGATCGTGACTGACTTTCCCTCCCCGCTGTGGGCGCATGCGGATCCGGCGCGGATCGCCCAGGTGGTGGACAACCTCATTTCCAATGCCATCAAGTACTCACCGGACGGCGGCGAAATCCGCGTCACCGCGACCTCGAACGGCCGCGAAGCGATCCTTGAAGTCAGCGACTCGGGTCTCGGGATATCTCCCCACGACGTGCCCCGCGTCTTCGACAAGTTCTTCAGGAGCAACGAGGTGCGTGATGCCGCCATCCCCGGCACCGGCCTGGGGCTCTCCATCGCCAAGGCCATCGTGGACCGGCACGGCGGACGCATCCAGTGCACCAGCACACCCGGGGAGGGCACCAGCATGAACGTCACCCTGCCCGTGGAGCCGGCCCTGGCCTGATGGCCCGGAGTATCGTCGTGCCGGGTTGCCGGCCCCCATGGGACTAGGCGCCCGGGTCCCTGGTCTCAAGCACCGGGAACCCCAGCTCCCAGACAGTTTCCGGGGACAGGGTCTCCTCGGCATGCAGGGAGACCACCCCGTAGATCCCGCACGCCTTCGCGACGGCCTGGACCCAGGCGGCGCTGTCCTCGGCCTTGCGCCCGGCATCCACCGCCACCCAGAGTTGGTCGGGCGCCAGCACCTCCAGCAAATGCAGCTGCGCCGGCAGCGCCAGCAGCGGATTGATGGCCACGGAAACCAGCAGCGGGACGCCGTCGGCCACCGCGGTGGCACGGGCGCGCAGGATGCCGCGCCGGTCAAGGATCGGCCTGCGGGCCAGGGCCTGAGTATCGAACTTCTGGGCCAGCTCCCCGGCATTGCGCCGCAGCGCAGTGCCCTCGTCGAGTTCGCCGGCTCCCATGCCGGCATCTCCCCAGAGTCCGATCACCACAACCAGGTCCCCGGGGCCGGCCAGCGGAGAGGGAACGATGTCGGTGCCCGGCGCCGCAGTATGCCCTGCCGGAGACCTTGGCGCACCGGACCGGGGCGATGGTCCGCCTGCGGCGCGGGTGCCGGTGGCGGGTTCCAGTGCGAAGGCCTGGCTGTCCAGCAGGCGGTCGAAGTCGGGCCTCCCGGGCAGCGGCGTCAGCGTGCCCCGGTCGGCGAACACCGGCAGCTGCGGGGCCAGACGCAGCTCGGCCTCATCCGCTCGCGCCAGCAGCCCGTCGATGCCGCCGGCCACGGCCGGAGAATCGGGCGTCAAGGCAGGGGAAATGAAGGAGTCGGGTGCCGGGGAAGCTGGCCTGCCGGCTTCCGGTTCCTCAACGGCTTTTGATGACCCGTGCTTCGGGGACCGGAGTTTGGGAGCGGGCTCAATGGCTCGCTGCGGCGCCGGTTCGTCCCCGGGTTCCAGCACGTGCCCCTCGGGTGCGTATTCGTTAGGGACCTCGATGATGGCCTCGAGGTGCGACTTGGCCAGGAACCCGCCGATGCCGCCAACGGTGACCCGCTCGGCCGAAACGATGCGGATGTGCTGCCCGTACTCGGCGATGGCCCGCTGGTGGATTTCCAGCAGGCTGGCACCCTCAAGCTGAAATCGCATCGGCACCGCGCACCACCCCCACTGTCTCGATCTCTGCCCCGCCGGCGGTGGCCTCCTGGTAGGAGAGCACCGGGATGGAACCGGGGGCTGTGCCCAGCAGGCGGCGCACCGCCGGGCGCAGCGCCGGGGCGCAGACCAGCACCGCCGAGAGCCCGCGGGTTTCCAGCTCCCCGGCGATCTGCTTGACCGAGGCCAGCACCGCCTCCAAGCGGGCCGCATCCAGCATGATCTGGCTTCCTGCCTCCGAGGGGCGCAGCCCCTCGAGCATGCCCTGTTCCAAGACGGGATCGATCATGACCACGCGCAGCGTGTTCCCCTCAAGGTAGCCGGCGGCAATGGCGGGGCCCAGTGCCGTGCGGGCCGCCTCGATGAGGCCTTCGGGGTCGGTGCTGGCCTTGGCGCGCAGGGCCAGGGCCTCGTAGATGCGCCCCAGGTCGTTGATGGGCACCGCCTCGATGAGCAGGCCCTGCAGCACGCGCTGGACCTCGGCCAGGGACAGCGGGGAAGGCACCAGTTCCTCCACGGCCGAGGGGTTGGTTTCGCGCACCGCGTCGGTGAGCACCCGCACGTCCTCGCGGGTCAGCAGCCTGGCTGCCTGCGCCTGGACGATCGAGGAGAGGTGGGTGACGATCACCGAGACCCGGTCGATGGTGGTGGCCCCCGCCATCTCCGCGTTGTGCCGCAGCTCGGCGGGCACCCACTTGCCTGAAAGCCCGAAGACCGGCTCCACGACGGAAACCCCGGGCAGCGAATCCAGGTGCTCGCCCAGGGCCAGCACCTTTCCGCGCGGGGCCGTGCCTCGCCCGGCCTCCACCCCGGCGATCCTGATGGTGTAGGTGGCGGGGGGCAGGTCCACCGAGTCGCGGGTGCGCACCGGCGGCAGCACAATGCCCATCTCCATGGCCACGCGGCGGCGCAGGGCGCGGACGCGGGCCAGCAGGTCGTCCCCTCCCCCGTTGACCACGTCCACCAGGTCGGGGGCCAGCTGGATCTCCAAGGCGTGCACCCGCATCTTCTCGATCAGGTCCTCGGTGGTTTCGGTGGGCACCACCGCCGCCTCGTTCTGCCGCGCCACCTCCGCGAGGGACTCGGCCTTGGCCTCGTTGGACTTGATGCGCTGGGCGGTGAGGATCAGCAGGGCGCCGATGAGCATGAAGGGCAGCTTCGGCATCCCGGGCACCAGTGCCAGGGCGATGGCCGAGGCCCCGGAGATCAGCAGCGCGGTGCGCGACTGCGCCAGCTGCTGCGAGGCGGTGGAGCCCATGTCGGCCGACGCGTTGGAGCGGGTGACGATCATGCCGGTGGACACGGCCATGAGCAGCGCGGGGATCTGCGTGGCCAGGCCGTCGCCGATGGTCAGCAGCGCGTAGGTGTTCAGTGCCTCGGAGATGCCCATGCCGCGGGAGACCATGCCGATGGCGATGCCGCCGACGAGGTTGATGATGATGATGATCAGCCCGGCGATGGCGTCGCCCTTGACGAACTTGGAGGCACCGTCCATGGCGCCGTAGAAGTCGGCTTCCGCTGCCACCTCGGCGCGGCGCTCGCGCGCCTGGGAGTCGGTGATCAACCCGGCGTTCAAATCGGCGTCAATGGCCATTTGCTTGCCGGGCATGGCGTCAAGGGTGAAGCGTGCCCCGACCTCGGCAACGCGCTCGGCGCCCTTGGTGACCACGACGAACTGGATGACGACAAGGATCAGGAAGATCACGCAGCCGATGATCAGCGAGCCGCCCACTGCGATGGAGCCGAAGGCCGCGATGACCTCCCCGGCGTACCCGTTGCCCAGCACCAGCCGGGTGGAGGCGACGTTCAGGCCCAGGCGCAGCAGCGTGGCGACCAGCAGCAGCGAGGGGAAGACCGAGAAGTCCAGCGGCCGCTTGACGAACATGGTGGTCAACAGGATCACCAGGGCCAGCAGGATGGACACGGCGATCAGCACGTCCAGCAATGCGGCGGGAACCGGGACCACCAGCAGCATGATGATGCCCACCACGCCCAGCGGCACGGCGATCTTGGAGAGGGAGGCGAATTTCATTCGGTCGTGCTCCTTGTGGCCCGGCGGTCGGCCGGCGGTTGGGTCCCGGGCCGGCGAGGCGGCCCGGGTTGGGGCGGTGAAGGAAGGTGCGTGCGGGGACATCGGGGCGCCGGGCTCATGTCGGGCCCGCCCGTCTTCCCGGGCCGGGTGCGGTGCCCGGTGCGTCGGGAACCGTGTGGACGCCGTTTGCGTTGCCGCGGGCCTTGAGTGTCATCACGAAGGCCAGGACCCGCGCGACGTCGTTGTAGCGCTCGGCGGGGATCTCGTCCCCGATGCCGCAGACCTCGTGCAGGTTCCGGGCCAGCGGCACGTCGCGGATCATGGGCACGCGCTTCTCGGCGGCTTCCTCGCGGATGCGCGCGGCGATGTTCCCGGCTCCCTTGGCCACCAGCCGGGGCGCTGACTTGCCCGGCTCGTAGCGCAGCGCCACCGCCACGTGGGTGGGGTTCACGATCACCACGTCGGCGTCGGCGATGGCCGCGATCATGCGGTTGCGGCTCATCGCCATCTGCCGTGCCCGGCGCTGGGACTTGATCAGCGGGTCCCCGTCGGTGCGCTTGTTCTCGTCGGTGACTTCCTTGCGCGTCATCCGGGTGTGCTTGCGGTTCCGGCGCATGACCACCAGCACGTCGGCGGCGGCCAGCACCAGCCCGGCAACGACCGAGGCTCGGATCAGGGAGGCCGCACCGTCCGACCCGGCGGCCAGCAGCGACGCCAGCGGCAGGGAGCCGGATTGCAGCAGCAGCGGCATGAGCGAGGAGACGACGAACCAGAGCACCAGGGCGATGACCGCCACCTTCAGCAGGGCCTTGAGCCCCTGCCAGAGCGCCTGGAGCCCGAAGACCCGCTGCATGCCGGTGACGAGGTTCAGGCTTGCCGGATCCAGCCGGAACTTCCTGAAGTTGATTCCGCCCTGCAGCGCGGCGGTGGCCACCACGACCACCAGCACCACCACGAAGAGCCGCAGCAGGGATCCGGGCAGCGAACCCAGTCCGGTGCCCAGCGCGGCGAGCGCCGCCTCGGGGTCGGGGGCGGCGATGATGCGGCGCACCGCCTCCAGCTGTGCCCGGCCCGCCGTCTCGGCGGCGCTAAGCACCCCGGGCAGCATCAGGGCCGCGGCCCCGATGCCCAGCCAGGCGGCAAGGTCCTGCGAGCGGGTCGTCTTGCCCTTCTCGCGGACCTCCTTCATGCGCTGGGCGGTGGCCTTTTCGCTGCGCTCCCCCGAATCCTGGCTCACGCTCCGCCCACCCCCGAAAGCAGGGACAGGGCCCCGCGCACCAGCGCGGAGACCAGTGCGGGCAGCACCACGAACACGGTGCCGACCAGCGCGAGGGTGAGCATGATCTTCAGCGGGAAGCCCATGGCGAAGGCGTTCAGCGCCGGGGCGGCGCGGGTCAGCAGGCCCAGGCCGATGTCGGCCAGCACCAGGACCACCAGCAGGGGACCGGCGATCTGCACCGCGGCCACAAACATCTCCCCCACCGCGCCCACCAGGGATTCGGCCACGTACGGCAGCCCGATCCCGCCGCCCAGCGGGATGACGGCAAAGGAGCGGAACAGCCCGGCGAGCACCAGCTGGTAGCCGTCGGAGGCGACCAGCAGGGCCAGGGCGGCGAAGTGGAAGAAGCGGGTGAATTGGGCGCCGTTGATCATTGACTGGGGGTCGAAGCCCTGGGCCATGGCGAAGCCGCCAAAGAGGTCGATGAGGCTGCCGGCGGACTGGATGGCGGAGAAGACCAGCATGACCATGAATCCCATGGCGGCCCCTGCCACCAGCTCGGAGACGACGGCGGCCAGGAACGGCCCGGTGGCCAGCGACTCGTAGCCCCCGGACAGGCGCGGGGTGACGGCAAGGGCGAGCCCGATGCCGAGCATTCCCTTGATCCGCAGCGGGATGGCGTTGTGCGAAAAGGGCGGGGCAATGACCAGGAACGCGGTGACGCGCACCGCCGCGAGCATCATGACCTCCAGCCAGGCCAGCGGCACGGTGGCCAGCATCCTTACCCGCCTCCCAGCAGGGCCGGGATCTTCTCGAAGAGCTCGTGGGTGAAGAGCACCATCTCGGCGATCATCCAGTGCCCGCACACCAGCAGCGCGATGGCGACTGCCGCGGCCTTCGGGACGAAGGAGAGGGTGATTTCCTGGATCTGCGTCATCGACTGGAACAGCGAGATCGCGAAGCCCACCACCAGCGAGGTGATGAGCACCGGGGCGGCAAGCTTCGCGGCGACCAGCAGCCCGGACAGGCCGATGTCCAGGACGGCGTTCGGATCCATTAGCCGCCGCCGATCCGGTAGGAACCGATGAGCGCGGTGATGACCAGGCCCCAGCCGTCCACCAGCACGAAGAGCAGGATCTTGAACGGCAGGGAGATCATCACCGGCGGGAGCATCATCATGCCCATGGACATCAGCGCCGAGGAGACCACCAGGTCGATGACCAGGAAGGGCACGAAGATCACGAAGCCGATGATGAAGGCCGCGCGCAGCTCGGAGATCATGAAGGCCGGGATCAAAGTGGTCAGCGCGACATCCGCAGGGGTGGCGGGGTTGGGCAGTTCCGCGGCGCGGGTCATCAATGCGATGTCGGCCTCGCGCGTGTGCGCCAGCATGAACTCGCGCAGCGGCACCACCCCGACCTCGAGGGCCTGGGTGAGGTCGATGGACCCGTCCAGGTAGGGCTGGACGCCTGTCTCGTTCATGGCGGTGAGCACCGGGGCCATGATGAACAAGGAGAGGAAGAGCGCCAGGCCGGCCAGCACCTGGTTGGGCGGGATGGTGGGCAGCGCCAGGGCGTTGCGGGTGAAGGCAAGGACCACGAAGATCTTGGTGAACGAGCTCATCATCAGCAGCAGTGCAGGGGCCACCGAAAGCATGGTGATGGCAATGAGGGTGACGATGGCGGAGCTGGGGGTGCCGTTGGGTCCGTTGATTTCCACGGACAGCCCGCCGTTGTCCCCCGGGTCCCCGGGTTCAACCGGCGCGGCAAGGGCGGAGGAGGCATTGAGCCAGGAAAGGGCAACCAGCAGCACCAGGAGCAACCCGGCCAGCAGGGCCATCCGGGCGCGGGAAGGCAGGGAAGTGCGAAGCGCTCTCATGCGCCGCGGCCAGACCGGACGGCGGCCACGGCCCGGCGCCAGGTGTCCGGCGACAGGATCGAGCCGGCAAGCGCTCCCGAAGGCGTGGATGAAAGCACCGCCGGCGTACCCTGTTCGTTCGCAGCCGGGCCTTCCGCGCCGGGCTCGTTGGCGGGGACGCCGCCCTGCCGCATGGTGTTCAGGTGAGCTGCGAAGGCGCGCGAGCGTTCGGCCATGGTGACCGGGGCGTTGACCTCTTCAAGAGGATCTGGTGCCACTGGCTCGGGTGCCTCGAAGGAGTCCAGCACGCTGATCGAGGACTCGGCCACGCCCAGCAGGTAGCGCCGGCCCTGGACGTCGAGCAGCACCACGGAGGACTTCGGGCCCAAGCCCTGGCGCTCGACCACGGAAAGCTGCGAGGCACGCGGGGACCCGAAGCGCGTCAGCACGCGCTTGCGCAGGTAAAACAACAATCCGAAGACCGCCGCGAGCGAAACGATCACCCGCAGCACCAAGAAGAAGCTATCCAAAACTAGGCCAGGCCCTCGTTCACATCAAGGATCTGGGTGATGCGCACGCCGTAGTCCTGGTCCATGACCACGACCTCGCCCAGTGCGATAAGCCGGCCATTGAGCAGGATGTCCGCCGGAGCCCCGGCGGAGCGATCGAGCTCCACCACGGCGCCGGGCTCCAGGCCCAGCACATCGCGCACCGACATGCGTGTGCGCCCGATTTCCACGGTCAACGCCATTTCCACGTTGTTGATGCGGCCCAGTCGGCTTGCCACGTCTTCGCGTCCCTCGAGGGCGGATCCTGCGGGCAGCTGCGTGGGTTCGTTGTTGCGGATGCGGATGGCAAAGAAGCCGATTTCCTTCCCGGCGCTGTGCAGTTCAAAGCACACGGTCTCGGCGTCCCCGAGCATCGCATCGGCGTGCACCGCCGAATCGGTGGAGAGCACGCCGGCTCCCAGCACGCCGGTGGCGGCTTCGAGCGCAGGTCGCAGGATGTCTGCTGCGGACACCAGCGAGCCGGGTCCGCCCGGGGCTCCTCCCAGCATCGGGGCAGCCACCGAGAGCAGCACGTCGGCGGAGTGCTGGCCGACGAAGCCGGCGGCCACCAGCTCGCCGGATCCCTTCAGCATGGCGGCATCGCGGGTGCCGGAGTGCAGCACGGCGGTGACCGGCGAGGTTGTGGGAAGCATGCCGGCCAGTGCCTCGGCGGCCGCCGAATACAGCGCTGTCGAGTGCAGGACCGGGATGGAAGTTGGTTCGGGGCTCAAGAGAGGCTCTCCTCGGTAGAAACGACGACTGCGGCGATCCGGCCGCTGCGGGTGCCGGCTGCGGCGGTGCCCAGGCGGCGCCCGTCAACAGACAGCTCGAAGGGCCGGTGGACGGGGTGCGGCAGGGGCAGCACATCTCCCACGGCAAGATTCAGGATGGTGCCGGGGGTGACGAAACTGGGACCGAGTGCCAGGGCCACGTCCACCGGGACCCCGGCGATGGCCTCGGTGAGCAGCTCGGCGGCGTTCTCCACCGGCGTGCGCGGATTGGTTTCCCCCAGTTGCGGCAGCAGCATGTCGGCCGGCACCGCGACCGAGGCCAGCGTGCTGCGCTCCCCCACGCGCACCCGCAGCCAGGCGGCGATGACGATCTCCGACTTCGTGGCGGCCTGCGCGAACTGCGAATTGTGGTGGATTCCGACCACCGCGAGCTGTTGCTGCAGCAGGGCACCGAGTGAGTAGTGCAGGTCCTCGAGCGCCTCGTCCATCAGCCCGCGCACCAGTGTCTGCTCGATGCGCGTGTACTTGCGTTCGGGTGCATGGGTGGTGGTGGGGCTGCCGAGCATGTGCGAGACCCAGTTCAGCGCGTCCGCGGCGGGGAACTGGATGACGGCGCGCGCGCCGTGCCCCTCGGCCTCGCAAAGGACCATGGTGGTGGCAGGCGGCAGGCCCGCGACGTAGTCGTCGTAGGACTGCATCTGGACCGATTCGAGGGTTACCTGGGACATGACACGGATCTTGGCCGTCAGCTGGGTGCCCCATTGACGGGCAAAGGTCTCGAAGGCAAGTTCGAGCACGCGCGCGTGTTCCCGGGCCAGGGTGGTGGGGCGGCGGAAGTCATAGACAACGGCGGCGGCCGGGTCAGGGGGTGTTGGATTGGGCCCACCCGCATCGGGGCGTCCCGCAGGCAAGATCGTCACTGGCACCACTATCGGCAGACAGTGGCTGGTTGGTTAGTCGGTTGGGGCAAATATTCGTCCCGCGATTCCTTGGAATCGTCAGTAGCAGACTGACTAGGGATTTTGCGCGAACTGATCGCTGCTCGCCGATAACCGATCGACTCAGGCTGGTTTGTCACCGCCCCTGTCGCGCCCACGTTTGCAGATTCTCGGTCCAACCATTTCGATGAAGTCGGGTGTTGAAACAGCTGACCCGGGAGCTCTGTTGAGTGCGCTGGATCCGGTCTACTGGCCGCGGGGGATATCATCGAACACCGCGTCACCGCCTTGGATTCGGGCATGGCTGCCTTTCGGGCGACGTAGGGTTGTTGGCCAGGGATGAAGTGGAGCCGTAGTCGGCCGAGAGTCTAAGCTCAACAGTGTTCACGTAGCGGATTCCAGCGCATCGAAGAGGAGAGGTCCATAATGACCAACATTTACGAGGGATTTATCGTCCAAGAAACGACCCCGCAGGCGTTCGCCCTCGTGGAGTCCTGGAACTCACGCGTGGCGGATCTCAAGAATCTTCCTGAGGTCGATCTGGCGGAGGCCGTCAATGAACTCAAGGATCACCACCTCGAGATGATTCGGGCCCTGGGACGTATCGAGCAGGCTGTCAACACGAACGCAGGCAAGGTCATCACGGCCTAACAGCGTGCGGAAGACCGCACCGATTGGCCCTGCCCATATGACTCACCGCTTACGGATTGCGTACACGCGGCTTCCCGTGTCACGAGCAGTGAGCGTGCCCGCAGAACAGTGACGGGCGCCGATTGGCGGCGGATTCTCCGCTCAAACAACCAGCACACCCTCACCTAAACGGCAGATAGTCGGATTCGCGAGCTTGGCAAAGCCCGCCGTGGGTTGCGACGAACTGAGCGAGCTATCAGGAACGGCAGGTAGCTTGGACTGTGGGTCCTGTACGGGAATCACATTTCAAAGACTTGGAGGCTGATCATGAGCAAGCGTCGTTATTACAGCCAAGGTCCACGCATTCCGCTTCTGTGGCAGAACATTGGTTTGGGTATTTTGGTTTTAGCGGTTATTGGGATTGCTGCCTACCTGATCGTTCGGTGACGGCAAGAGGAAGAGCAGAGTTTTCACAACGGCTTTTGGCGGGCACGAGAACTGAACAATCGCGACGGATAGTGCAGTGAAACCCTCCTATCGGGCAGGACGAAGTCCTCCCGGGTAGCAGGCAATGTGTCGCCGGTCTTGCGGACATGCGACCCCGCTGGACCGCGCCGCGAGTGAACAATCCCGGCAGATTGTTGCCTTGGCGCGGCTCACGCCAAGGGTTCTGATGGACCATATGTCGCTACGTGGCCTGCACAGGGTGAACCGCGAGGTGAAAGCCACGTGAATGGCAATCCGGTGTACCGCAGCTCACATACTGTTGGAGTTTCAATCACCAGCTTGGGAGCTAACTTTGGGAAATCGTCGTTATTACGATCAGGGGCCACGCATTCCGGTGTTATGGCAGAACATCGGCCTTGCGGCACTCATTGCCGTCGTAATCGGATTGGGCGCATACGTTTTCTCTTCGTAAATGCGGACCATCAATGTTTAATACGGACTGATCGTCAGCACCATCTGCACGGGCTGCGGGGAGAGTGCCTTCCAATCGCAACGCAACTGGTCGTCGTTATCCAATAATGCGCTCCTGTAGGGCTGGCCAGCATGAAATATCCCGGCAGTTAGGCGTGACCCCTGCACTCCGGATCTGGGACGGAAATTACGCGAACGTCGCCAGCCCGGATACAGGTGCAGACCACTGCGCGACCTGGCGTCCGGGCATATTCACCGCCGAGCATCACCATGCCGGTGGCCTGATTCCCGGTTCTTCGCACGGTCTGCGGTTCATCGTCCAGATGGAAGACGTCGATGAACATGGCTGCCAGAGTCGTTCGCCGAGGCCTTCTGGATGGCGCCAGGACACGCTCTTCCATTTGACCTGAATGCACTTTGTTTCCACGGTGTCTCAGCATTGGCCACCAGCCACTTCCCCAAAAGTGATCTCAGAGCAGCCCCGCGCGAATTCCCCAAGCGACGCGATTCCGCTCCCTTGGCATCACCCTACGACACCATGAGGGGAAGTAGAAGAGAGAAACGTGCCGGCGCAGGGTTGTTCCAAGGTCGTACCGCTTTGGAAGGCTTCCGACCCGGCATTGTCGCAGGCACGCTAGGTGACTACGGGTTCTGCTTCAGCAGGCTTCGGACCGACTCGGGCTGGTTGGACAGCACCACGATGTCGACACGGCGGTTCAGCGACAGGTCCTTGTTGCCTGGGACCGGACGGGCGTCCCCGTAGCCGACCGAGGAAATCCGCGAGGCCTTCACGCCACCGTCCTCGACCAGCGAGCGCAGCACTCCGGTGGCTCGGGAAGCCGAGAGCTCCCAGTTGGTGGGGTACGGCTTGACCGGGCGGCGCTCGTCCGCGAATCCCTCCACCTCGAAGTAGCGCTTGGTGGGGGCCAACACCGGGGCGATGGCGTCGATGATCTCGCGGGCATTGTCGGTGAGCTCGGCACTGTTGGGCACAAAGAAGGTCTCCGCGCTGACCAAGCGCACGGTGAGGCCCCGGTTGTCGATGGAGAAATCGGCCGCGCCGGCGTGCCCGGAATCCTTCAGCCGCTTCTGGATGCGTTCCTTGAGCTCAATCAGTTCGGACTGTTCGTCCTGGGCCAGGGCCAGCAGGGTTTCCTTGGTCTGGCCGTCAATCTGGCTGCTGGCCAGCAATCCCTCGGTGCCCACCAGCTCGGGCGGGACCACGACGCCCTCCGCTGTGTCCGCGGTAATGCTTTGTTCGGTGCCGAAGCCGGTGGCAAGGGAATTCTTCAGTTTCGTGTACTTGTCCTGGTCGACAGTGGACATGGCAAAAAGAACGATAAACAGGCACATCAGCACCGTGACCATGTCCATGTAGGAGGCCATCCAGCGCTCGTCCGGACCGTCGTGCCCGGACTCTGCCGGCTTGCGGCCCTTCCGGCCCCCGCGCCGGCTACTGCTGCGGCCGCCACTCACGCGGCTTCCTTGAAGTCATCGAGCACGGATGCGGCCCCGAAGTTGGACTTCTTGCCATTCTTCTTGTCGTTCTTCGTGCCCAATGCGTACGACGGGACCATGGCCCTCAGCTTCTCTTCCAGCAGGATCGACTGGCTGCCGCCTTGGATCGCCAGCACGCCCTCCATGGCCAGGGTCATGCTGTCGATTTCGAGTTCCGAAAGCCGGCGCAGCCGCGCGCCGATGGGAAGCCAGATGAAGTTGGCCGAGACCAGTCCCCACAGCGTGGCCACGAAGGCAGCGGCAATCATGTGCCCGAGCTCGTCGGGCTTGGAGAGGTTTTCCAGCACGTGGGTCAGCGAGACCACGGTGCCGATGATGCCCACGGTGGGGGCATAACCGCCCAGGGTGGAAAAATACTTGTGCGCAATCGCATCAGTGCGCTCGCGGGTGGAGATCTCATCCTCGAGCTGGTCGCGAAGCTCGTCCCCGTCCATGCCGTCGGCCATGGACTGCAGGGCCCGGCCCAGGAACGGGTCCTTGGTTTCCCTGGCCTCGGACTCCAGCGCCAGCAGACCCTCCTTGCGTGCAAGGTCCGCCAATTCGACCAGGCGGGTGATCAGCTCCCCCACCGGGGCGATCTTGCCCCGGAAAGCCGAGGGGAGGGACTTGAAGGCAATGATCGTGTCACTGATGGTGCCGCTGGCGATGCCCACGGCGATGGTTCCGAGGAACACGATGATCATGGGGGCCGGCAGCAGAATCGACGAGACGTTGGCGCCCTCCATGAAAAGCATGGTGAACATGGCGCCGAAGGCCAGCAGGAGGCCAATGATTGTTGCTGGATCCACTTGGGGGCGTCCTCTTTATCGATGCGTCAGGGGCGGAACGGATGGTTGCGGCGGCTCGTAGTTCCGCGCCAGTGAAACCACCCGGGCACGATGTCCCGCCACCAGGGCGATGACTTCTTCCATGGTCTCCGTGACCACGTACTTCGCGCCGTTGACCATGAACACAACGGTGTCGGGGTTTTCCTGGATCCGCTCGATGAGGTCGGCGTTGATCGCAAAGCGTGTGGCGTTGAGCCTGGTTACAACGATCATTGAAGCACCCCGTCCTTTCAGAGGAGCACTCTCGGCAGAAAGGGCGGCGCCGTTAGCCAACGACGCCGCCCGCCTACCCTCCGGCTTACCGTTTACGGCAGGCCGGGATCTGATTAGTTCGCTGCGGCGAGCTGTGCCTGGCCGAGCATGTCGTTGCTGACAGCGGTCGTCCCGCCGAGCACCACCAGCTTTCCCGGGTTCAAGCGGGCGAGCTCATCTGCCACCGTGGTTGGAAGGGCGCCGGTGGCCGGCACCAGCAGGATGGGCCCATCCGTGTACGGCGAGATGGACAGGGCGTCAACCATGCTGGCGGCGTTGGCCAGGTATACGGCGGGGACGCCCGGCTCGGCGTTGATCTGCGAGATGAGCACGGCGGTCTCGTACTTGTTCGCCCCGCCGATTCGCTCAACGGGAACCACCGCCGGTTCGGGGCAAGCCCCAACGAGCCATCCGCCACCCGAATAGACCTGGCAGGTGCCGTCAGCGGCCAGAGCGGTTGTGGTGCCGATGATTCCGGCGGCGGTGAGGGCGAGTGCGGCCAGTCCTGCAGTGGTCTTTTTCATGGCGTAATCCTACTTTGTCGTAGATGAAGGTGACTCTAAGGGGCCGCAGTTGCCATGGAACCAACCGTGGACTGATGCGCCGATCAACTCTGACCCGCCCCGGCGTCAGACGGAGAAGCCGATGGTGGATTGCGTGGGTGGCCCCCTTAGCTAACGGGACCACCCATACGCGGGTTAGCGCTTGAGGTTGGCCAGTTCCTGGAGAACCTCGTCGCTGGTGGTGATGATGCGGGCGTTGGCCTGGAAGCCGCGCTGGGCAACGATCAGGTTGGTGAATTCCTGGGAGAGGTCAACGTTGGACATTTCCAGCATGCCGCCGGAGATGGTGCCCATGCCCGGGTCCCCCGGTACGCCGTATTCGATGGCGCCCGAGTTGGCGGTGACGGTGTAGCCCGATCCTCCGGTCTTCTGCAGGCCGCCGGGGTTGGCCACGGAGCCAAGGGCGATCTGCGCGATGGCCTGCTGCGCGCCGTTGGAGAAGGTTCCCGTCAGCGTGCCGTCCGAGCCCAGCGTGTAGGACTCGAGGGTTCCGGCGGAGCGGCCGTTCTGCTCGGCGATCGACACGGTCTTGAGCCCTGCATAGCCGGTAACCGCGGACAGGTCCACGGCGATGCCGCCGAGGTTCATGGTGCCGCCGTTGAGGGTTCCGTCGTTGGCGAGGGCCAGCGTTGCGGTGCCGGTGGCCCCGGCGCCGTCGTTGCCCGCGACATTCCAGCCGTTCGCGGTGCGCGTGAACGTCATGGTCATGGTGCGGCTCGTGCCGTCCGCAGCGAAGATCTCCTTGTCCTGCACGATGGATTCGCCGGTGGCGGTTTCCTTGGGCAGGTTGCCGGAGAGTCCGGCGGTGCTGGTGCCGACACCCGGTGCGAGCAGGTCCCGCGGCAGGGCGACGTCGGTCAGCGCGCCGCCAGTGGCCAGCTGCCCGCCCTGGGCCATCCAGCCCTGCACGATGCCGCCGTCGGCGCTGGTCAGCCTGCCGTTGGCGTCAAATTCGAAGGCACCGGAGCGGGTGAGCGAGGTGGCATTCCCCGAGCGCGTGGCGAAGAATCCTTCACCGGCGATCATCATGTCCGAGGAACGTCCGGTGCTCTGGGCGGATCCCTGGCCGAAGTTGGTCGAGATGCCCGCGACCTGCACGCCGAGACCGACCTGGGCGGGGTTGCGTCCGCCGGCGTTCTCGCCCGGGGTGGTGGCGCCCTGGGTCATTTGGGACAGGGTGTCCTGGAACTGGACGGAGGAAGACTTGAAGCCCGACGTGTTGACGTTGGCAATGTTGTTGCCGGTGGTGTCAAGCATGGTCTGGTGGGCGCGAAGACCGGAAATTCCTGAATACAGTGAACGAAGCATGGTGGATGTCTTTCTGCGTTGAAGGAAATTGGGTGGAACAAGAAAACGTGGGGCGGACGCCTAGGCGCCCAGGGCACCCGGTTCGGCGGTTTCAGGCACCGTGTCCCCGCCCTCAGGCAAGGCTTCCGGGGTCGTGTCCTGCTCCGGATCGGGAACCGGCGCGGCGGGTGCCGCGATGCCGATGATCTGCGCGTAAGGGATCTGCTGCTCCCCCACCGTGACCACCGGGGCACCCTGTGAAAAGGACACCGCGGTGACCACCCCGGTGATCGGCGGCTCCCCGGCGGTGGTGATTTCCTGACCGATCAGCGAGGATGCCGCCAGGCGCTGCTGGATGTCCAACGAGGCTTCCTGGGTGGCGCTGAGGGTGTTCATGCGTTCCATGGAGGCCAGCTGGGTGGTCTGGGAAATCATCTGGTTGGTGTCCATGGGCGAACTCGGGTCCTGGTTTGCCAGCTGGGTGACCAGCAGGTGCAGGAACACTTCCCCGTCCATGGCCTGTTTGGGGGCACGAACGGGCGCGGCTGTTGCCCCGAATTGCGTCGCTTCGATGGGTGGCACTGTCATGGGGGGGGTTGTCCTTCCTAAGCCATCACGTCGAGATGGGAAGTATCGTGCAGGGCAAGGGTGGTTTCCCGCCCCGCTGTTTGGGGTGCCGGTTCGCCGCGGGTGCGCAATCCCGGAGAAGGGGCACCGGTGAAGGGACGTGCGTCCCCGCCGCCCGCGTTCTGGCTGCCGGTGTGGCCGCCAGGAGTGGAGGAGGAATCCGTTCCGCTGGACAACATGATGGTTCCTGAGCCCGTGGCGGCCAGTTCACGCCGCAGCTCCGGCAGCATGGCTCGCAACGCCTCGCGCCCGGCGTCAGTGGGCGCAGAGAGCTCCATTCGGATGCCTTCACCGCCCAGGAGCGCCTTGACAGTGATGGGGCCCAACGCCTCGGGGGCGATGTTGACACTCAGTGTTCGTTCCCCGTTCGGTCCGGCGGCAAGGCTGGCGATGGGCCCGAGCAATTGCCGGTGCAACGGGGCCGGTGTCTGGGACCGCAACAACGGGGTCTCTGCGGCGGAAGACTCGAGCGGGTCCACTGCCGAGATGCTTGCATCGCCGACGACACCGGCCACCGCCGTCGCTCCAGTAGCGGCCATCCGGACATCGCCCTGGCCGACGACAACAGGAATCGGCCGGGAGCCGGAGTTGGATACAGCCTGTACCTCTTGCGTTCCGGCCGGCGCCGTGGCGGCACTGCCGGCCTGAGTTTGGCCTGCGTCCGGTTCCTGCTGCGTGTGAACCGAGTTGGCATCCGGTGCGGTTACCAGGCCGTGGATTTCTGCGTTCGACACGGCAGCTGCGGATTCCGCGATGGGTGTTGCAGCCGCTTTCATGACTGGAGCCAATGCATCCTTGGTTCCAGTGGGTTCGGAATTGGCGGACACCGCGAGTGCTTGCGGGGGCGGCGTCACGGCAGCGCGGGAATCGGCGACCATGGACCCGGCGACGGTGGTCCCAGGAATGGGCGCCACATGCAGGGGCGACCCGCCTTCGGGCAACGGGAGAACCAACAAGGGTGTCTCCGCGACAGGCAGTTGCGCAGCTTCCGGAGGAGCAACGGCCCTGGGACTCGGCACAACCAGCCACGGCGCGACGGCCACCGGCAATGGCGAGCCTGCCGGCGAACCAGCGACCTGTTCGGCGGAAACGGGCTCGGTGGAACCGTCCGCCTGCTCGTTGCCGGTTTTGGTGACCGTTGTGGATCCCGTGGGCAGCGCGGCAGGAGCCGACAGCGCCGAGTGCTGCGCCCGCTGGTTCATCACGGCCTCAGCATCCACTGCTGAGGTATTCGATGTCCGTGCAGCGGGTGCGGCGGTTTCCCGGCACTGCGAGCCACCGAGGGATGCTTCCGGGGTGTCGATTGCCGGTTGCCCATTTGCTGGATTTGCCGGTTCTGCATCTGTTGCCTCCACGCCGGTTGCCACAGGTGCACCCGATTTACCGGGTGCAGGCGCGGTGGGAATCATGGAGGCAAAGACTTCGGCGAACTGACCCGAAGGAGAGGCACCCAGGTCCCCGGATTTCGCGGAAGCCGAGGACGCAGAGGCAACCGGCAGTGTGGCGTGAGTGGACGGGAAGGGAATCATGCGCCACTCACCGCTGTCGAGAACAGGGCGCGCTGCGCTGCCGCGGTGAGCTCGGTCTGCTGGGTCGCAGCAGACGCCGTGGCGGCGGCAGGGGTCTTGGCCTCGGACGCCCCGGCGGATGCGGACGGCACAATGCGGCGAATGGTCATGATCGTGGCATCGGTTTCAAAGAGTTTCCGGATGCTCACGCTTTCCCCCGGACGCGGGGCATGAATCATCTTGTTGTCGCCCAGGTAAATGCCAATATGGCCACCTCCACGGGTGACAATCAGGTCGCCGGGCTTGGCCTGGGCCAAGGAGGGAACTTCGGTTCCTTCCTTGGCCTGCTGCCGGGCCACCCGGGGAAGTTCCACGCCCAAATCCCTGAAGGTGTGCTGCACGAAGGACGAGCAGTCAAGGCCGATCTTGGGATTGTTTCCTCCCCAAACGTATGGAATGCCGAGGTACTTCTTCGCGTTCTGCACCACGTCGGAGCCATCCACGCCGTCGGCCGTTGCCGGAGGCTCCTTACCCACCGACGTGGATTTTTCAACTGCTGCCCCGGAGCCCGACGCCACGGTGGGCGCAGGTGCCGGTGATGCGGTGACGGGGCTTGCCGCCACCGAAGGTGCCATCGCCTGTTGCAGTGCCTGGGTAAACGCGGCCGGGGTCGTGGGCAGCGCACCCGAGTTTGCACCGAGCCCCGGGACGGCACCGGCCAAAGCAGCAGCACTCGCGGCACCGCCGGGCGATGCCTCGACCTTCGCGGGTGCCGGGGTTCCGCTGACGCGCGCCAGTGTCGATTGGATAGCGCCAATACGTGTTGCCATGCCGTCAAAGCTCACGGTGTCTTCCCTTCAAAGGCGCTGGTGGCACCCAAGTCGTCAAGGAGCAATTGCTCACGGGAGAGGGCTTCGGTACGTACCCTCACCTCATGGCGGTCAGCCAGCTTCTCCAGGGCCTTGAGCTCCTTGCGAGCCTGGCCATGGGTTTCCCGGGCTTCTTCAGCTTTCCCGTCCAAGCTGGAAACCAGCGTGTCCAGTTCCAGCAGCATGCCGCGCGTGGAGGCACGCGAGGCAACCAAGGCCATTAGCGTCTCGCTGTCTACCGGTGCCCGCTCGGGAGCGGCCATGGCATCGCGCATGGCGTTCCGTTCCATGGTCCGCTGGCGCAGGCTGCGGTTGGCCGCCGCGAGGTCTCCCGCCGCCTTGGTTTCCTGCAGTCCGCGCAGGCGCAGCAGGCCCGAAAGTGCAAATCCCCTGGACATCAGGACACCCCCATGGTTCGTAGCAATGATTGAAGTTCGGCCCAGGACTGGCCGCTGGGCACCGGCTCCTCGAGCCGTTGCTGCAGAAATCGATTGATCGCGGCTTCGTGATCGACGGCCGCATCCGCCAGCGCGTTGCTTCCGCGCTGGTAGGCCCCGACATCCAACAGATCCTGCACGGCACGGCGTGCGGCCATGACCTTGCGCAGGGCTCCCGCCGCGGTGGCCTGTTCACGGCTGGTCACCCGGGAGGCGACGCGCGAAACCGAGGCCAGTGCGTCAATGGACGGGAAGTGGCCGGAGATGGCCAGTTTCCGATCCAGGACGATGTGCCCGTCCAGCAGCGAACGGGTCGCGTCGGCGATGGGTTCGTTGTGGTCGTCCCCGTCCACCAGCACGGTGTAGATCCCGGTGATGGAACCGGTCGCGGACGTACCTGCACGCTCTAGCAAACGGGCCAGCAGGGAGAAGGTGGAGGGCGGGTAGCCGCGGGTTGCCGGAGGCTCGCCCGCGGAGAGCCCGATTTCACGTTGGGCCATGGCCACACGGGTAAGCGAGTCCATCATGAGCAAGACTTGGGCACCGGATTCACGGAAGGACTCGGCAATGCGGGTGGCCACGAAGGCCGCCCGCAGGCGCATGCGCGCCGGTTCGTCGGCGGTGGACACCACGACGATCGAGCGGGCCAGGCCCTCGGCACCCAAATCCTCTTCAAGGAATTCCCTGACCTCGCGCCCCCGCTCGCCCACCAGGGCAATGACATTGATCTGGGCCGAGGTGCCACGGGCAATCATGGACAGCAGCGAGGACTTGCCGACTCCGGATCCGGCGAAAAGCCCGATGCGCTGGCCGGCACCCACCGCGGTGAGGGTGTCCATGGCGCGAACACCCAGCTGCAGCGGGGTGGTGATCCGGCTGCGTTCCAGTGCCGCAGGCGCATGGTGCTCCATGGGAACCAGGGTGTGCTCCCCCAGCGGGCCGCGCCCGTCAATGGGCTGGCCCAATCCGTCCAGCACCCGGCCGAGCAGTCCCGTGCCGACGGGAATGTAGGCGGCCGATCCGCTGCTGTGCACGAAATCGCCGACCCGGATGTCATCCATCGGCCCCAGCGGCATGCAGTGAAGCGTGTCCCGGCGCGCGGCCACCACCTCAGCAGCAACCTTGTCGTCGCCGATCTCCAGCACCGTGCCCAAGGGCGCATTCAGGCCCGCAACCTCAAGCCCCAACCCGACCACCGAACTCACCACTCCCATTCGCACAGGCTCGGCCGCGAGGAGTGCTGCGTCAAGGCCGGTCCAGGTTTGCGTTTCTAGGCTCATGTGCCAGCCCTTCGCAGGGCGATTTGGGCCCGCTCAAGCGCGGTTGCAATGCGTGCATCAAGGAAGCCCTCGTCGAAGGCTGTCAGCGCGTCGCCACGGATTAACGAGGGGTCGGGAATCAAAGCTATGTCGGTGCCCGGCAAGGTTTCCAAGCCCAGCAGCTCCAAGTCTTCCGGGTTCATGCGAACCTGACGCACGGTGGGGGCATCAACGCCGTCCATGGCGCGATCGAGTGCCGCCTTGGCCCCGAAGCGATGATTCGACAATTCGGCACCCACGATTTTTTCGGCCAGCAGCAGCGCCGATTCCACCATCACGGTGGAAGCCTGTTCCAGCACAGGGACCGTGCAAGCATGTAAGGCGGCGGCCGCGGCATGCAACGCTGCGATAGCCGCGGCGTGTTCTTCGTCCCGGGCAGATTGGACTACAGCGGCAGCGCGAGCCAAGACTTCGCGCTGGGTACGCGCTACGGCCTCGGCGGCTCGGATGCCCTGAGCGTAACCAGTAGCGTATCCGTGAGCCTGCGAGTTGAGTCTGTCGCTACTGGTGTCAGATAAGGGATTCAGTACACCGAACTTCACTGTTTCGAAAGTGACTGGCTCATAGGACATAGTCGTCCTTGTCGGCACGCTTGATCGTTATTTCCCCGCTGGCTTCCAGTGCCCGGATGGTCTGAACTATATCGGCGCGGGCCTCTTCCACCAGCGAAATGCGCACCTTTCCCATTGAAGATATTTCGGCATCTAGGATGCTTCTGGTGCGTTCCGAGATATTTCCCCGGACGGTATCTTCGACGTCGGTCGACACACCCTTGAGCGCAAGGGCCAACGTTGTGGGGTCGACTCCGCGCAGAACGCGCTGGACGTCGATGCGATCGAACTTGACAAGGTCAGCGAAGGACAGCATGCGTGAGCGCACTTCCTCGGCCAATTCGGGATCGCTCTCGTCTAGCGAGGAGAGCACTTCCTTTTCCACCGCGATGTTCGAGCGGTTCAAAATGTCCACCAACGGCTGGATGCCTCCGACGGCCTGAAGGGGTTCGTGACTGGCCATAACGGATCCGGTACGCTTCTTCAGTTCCTCGGCCACCACGCGCACGGCTTCGGGCACGGCGGTACCCATGGCGGCCAGAGCCACGACAACGGCAGAGCGTTGGGAAGAGTCGAATCCTGCCAGCACCGAGGAAGCCACCTCGGGGCGCAAGTGGGCCAAAACCAAGGCGATGGTTTGCGGCAGTTCGCCGTCGAGAAGTGAGGCTATGTGCGCTGGTTCGGTGGATTCAAGGAATTCAAAAGTCATCCCCGCCATCGTGGAGGAAAGACGGTTCATCACGGTCATGGCCTTCTCGGCCCCGAAAGATGCTTCCAACAGGCTAGCGGCCGTGTCACGACCCCCACGAGCATTCGGTTTCCCGGCCGTAGCCAGGTCGTGAAGCTCGTTGATGGCATGTTCGACTTGTTGGGCTTCAACACGGCTCAGGCGCACGATTTCCGCAGCGATCTCATCTGCCTCGAACTCAGAGAACTGTCGCATGACTTCCGCCGCTTGGCGCGTTTCGAGTTGCATCAGCAATACTGCAACCTTCTGTATGCCTGTCAGATTCCCGGTTGCTGGGGGCTGCTTCATTCGGTGCTCCGATCGTCCATCACGGTGCGCAGGTAATCAGCCATCGCGGCTGGATCGCTGGCGGCAAGTGCCGCCAGTTGCTCACGTTTGATGTGTTGTGGGGTTACCAACGGAGCCACGGGCTCGGGGGTCGGAACCTGGCTAATGGCCATGGTGTTAAGGGACGCGACCTCGGCTGCTGCCGGTGCCGGTGGCAGCGACGTGAATTCGCGGAACTCGCCCAGGTCCACCGGTTCGCGGTTTTGCTTGTTGCGCCTCACATAGAGTGCGTAAACCACCGCAAGGATCAGTGCCAGGCCAATGACCCCGGCAATGATCAAGGTGCGCTGGAGCTCCGCGGTGCGGGCTGCCTCCTCCGCGGCGGCTGCGGCGGCGAGCGCTTCCTCCGCGGCTGCGGCGCCGTCGGCGTTGAAGGGCACGACCGAGACATTGACGGTGTCGTTGCGTGCCTCGTCGATACCTGCCGCAGTGCTGACCATCTGGGTGATGTCGGGGATGCTCAGGCCCTGGGTGGCTGCCGAGTTCAGGGCCACCGAGACGCTCTGCCGGTTCAGGTTGCCGGAGGGGATCAAGCGGTTCTCGGTCACCTTGTTCACCGCATTGGTGCGTTGGTTGTCGGTGGAGGTAAAGGTTCCCTCGCCGTTCTCGCCGCCGGGCACCGCAATGTTGTCCGGGCCCAGCACTCCTGCGCCGGCCCCACCGCTGCCCTCATATTCCTCTTCCTTGACGGATTCGGTCAGCGCAGGGTTGCCCTCGGGGTTGGTGAAGGATTCCTCGGTGCGTTCCGCCGATTCCAGGGACAGGTCGGCTGCCACGGCGACCGTGGCGTTGCCCGGGCCGACCACGCGGTCGAGCATGGCCTGGATGACTCCGGCTACGCGGGTTTCGTAGTCGGCAGCTTGCTTTTCGGCGCCGCCGGTCAACCCGACACCTGCGGCGGAAAGCAATTTGCCCGTCGAATCCACGACGGAGATGTCCTCGGCCTTGAGCCCGTCAACGGCCGCGGAGGTCAAGTGCACGATGGCCTGGACCTGGTCGTTGCCCAAGGTCACGTTGGGCTTGGTTTCGACAAAGATCGAGGCGGTGGGGTTGGTCTTGGAATCCACGAAAACGGTTTGCTCCGGAATGGCAAGCTTGACCGAGGCAAGGTTGACCCCTTCCATGGCCTGGATGGTGCTGGCCAGTTCGCCTTCGAGCGCCCGCTTGTAGGTGACGGACTGCTGGAATTCGCTGGAAGTCACGCCCATGTCATCGAGCAGGGAGTATCCACTGGTGCCGGCTGTGGGCAGCCCGGCAGCTGCGGCCTTGAGACGCGAGTCGTAGACATTGGCCTCGGGCACCAGTATGGTGCCCCCTCCCCCGGTAAGTTCATAGGGAACCGAATCGGCCTTCAATTGTTCTACGACACCGGCGGCGTCTTCCGGGGCAAGGCCCGTGAACAACGGTGTCAGCTTGGGCTGGCTCATGAAGGAAACCAAGGCAATGGTTCCCAAGGCCAGGACGGCGATGCCGATCAAGGCAATGGTGCGTTGTGCCAGGCTGAAGCCGCGCACGGCATCCGCGGCCTTCGCCAGCGGGGCTGGAACGTTAGCCACTAGGCTTGCATCCTCATGATCTCGTTGAAGGCCTCAACTCCACGGTTGCGGAAGGTGGAAACCATCTCCAGGGCTACTGCAGAACGAGTCGAGGCGAGGGTGGCGGCATGGATATCCGTCAGGTCCCCGGTCACGGCCTTGATGGAAAGATCATTGGAGGTGGCCTGCAGGGACTGGACCTGGTCCACGGCTCCTCCCAGGGCATTGGCAAAAGCCGAGCCGTCGGTGGCGGATGCACCGGCCGGCTTCAGGTATCCGGTGGGCAGGGTGGGGCTGACGCCCGCGACGGGGCCGATTTCGAAGGCCATTACTGGTTGCGTCCGATCTGCAGTGCTGCCTGGTATGTTTCCTTAGCGCGGTCCACAACCGCGGCGTTGACCTGGTAGCCACGCTGGGCCATGATCAGGGATCCCATTTGCTCGGACATGTCGATATCCGGGTAGCGGACATTGCCTTCCTCGTCCGCCAAGGGGTGGTCCGGTTCGTGCACGATGCGCCCCTCGGCGTCCCCGAACTCCGCACCCGCGACATACACGCCGGTGTTCTCGGCACCGGCCTGGGCCAAGACGTAGCGGGCCCGGAAGGCTTCGCCGTCGGTGGCAGTGGCGGTGTTCGCATTGGCCAGGTTGTCGGAGACGGCGTCAAGCCATTTGCGGTGCACGGTCAGTGCGCTGCCGGCGATTCCGATGGCGTCAAGCATTAGTTGCTCCGAAGGGCGGTGCGGATGGAGTTGAACGGCCCGGAGGCGGCCTGCGTGGCGAATTGGTAGCGCAACACGGTATCGATGTTCGAGAGCGTCTCGGTGTCCAGATTGACGTTGGATCCGTCGAGACGTGTGGGCTCCAAGGAGGCCGAAGTGGTCGCAGCCGCTAGGCCGTTGCCTTCGGCCACCGACTTTGACAGGGCCGATTCAAACTCAACACGGCGGGCGTGGTAGCCGGGGGTGTTGACGTTGGCGATGTTGTTGGCGATGGCTCGCTGGCGCAGTGCCAGGCCATCCAGGGCACTTTCGATCGCCATGGACGTGACGGAATTGAACACGACGAATCGCTCCAAGGTCGTTTCGTGGCCCATCCGTGGGCTCAAAAGGAAGTGAGCTATCCGTGCTCATACTAGACAATCGGTTACCGGGCGTTGGCCGTTAGCTGTTTGGGCTATCCGACCGAATCCAGGTAAACGGAGGTCGCTGACGAATCCCTTGGAACCGATGACACGGCACGGAGCTGCCGTGCGGCTTCGTCGCGCCGTTCCCCCAGGACCGGGGTGAGCGAATCCATTTCCTCGAGTAGCGCTCGCGCCCGTGGGGCAAGTTCCGGTGGCAATTCGCCGAGGCCGGCCGGCGGGCTCCATGAAGTGTCGGGCAGCTCGAACAAGGAGGTGTCATCCGCGCAAGATTCGCGCAGTTGGGCCACCTGGTCCTCCAAATCGGCGAGGAAGCGTTCCCATGGGACCGAGTGCCCGGCGGATTCGGGCTGATTAGCCAATGTGGACGCCACCGGTGCTGGGGGCAGCCGGGGCGGAAGCTGCCTCGTGCCAGGTTTGCCGCAGTGGCTCCATGATGCCGATGGCCTGTCGCGTCAACGCCGGGTCGCGCTTGACGTTCGCATCAATGAGCAGCTGGGTGGCGAAGGCGTAGATGCTGTGGAGCGCGGTTGCCCCCGACCAGGCCTCGGAGTCCAGGCTTGAGACCAGTTCGGAAATGATGGCCTGGGCATGCACCAGGTTTTCCGAGGACACTGCCCAGTCCGCTGCGAGTTGCGCTGCTTCGGCACGGTTCAGGTCCACCAACAGGCGGTCGTAGAGCATGGTGAGAAGGCGCGCCGGGCTGGCCGAAAGGATTGCTTCGCGATTGAGTTGGGCAAGTTTCTGGGCGGGGTTCATCATGACTGCTTCTGCGTTGTCGGGAGCGAGGCCAATTGAGAGGCAAGATACGACGATTGTGAATTGAGATTGCTCATTTGAACTTCGAGAGCCGAGTAGATCCGCTTGAGCGTGGCTTCCCGACTGTCCAGGCGCCGGTCCCAGTCCGAGATCTGGTCATCAAGACGGGTCACGACCGATTCCTGGCCTTTGATCCGGGAGGTGATGACCCCGTCGTATTTGTCGGACATGTCCGTCGACACCGCGGAGACCCGGGAAGAGATGGTCTGCAGCACCGTTTCGACCCGGGCTGGATCTTCGGCCAGGGCCTGGGAGAACTTTTCGGAATCGAATTCGAGCTTGCCGTCCTTGGTGATGGAGATGCCGATCTCGGAAGGCGACTTGCCGTCAATCGGCGAGATCGCCGCGTCCATCACCCGCTGCTTCACCATCCGCGCCGTGCTGTCACCGGTGAAGATCATGCCCTTCGTGGCACCGCCGGTTCCGGAAGTGACCGAGGAGTTTGTGGCAATGAAATTGAAGAGACCGTTGAGGGAATCCACCAGGTTCGAGGCGATCTTGGAGGTGGCTTCGCCGTCGCGCTCCACGGACACGGTGACTGGTTCGGTGGAAACCTTGGAGACTGTGACATCGACTCCCGGCAAGAGGGAGGCGAACGTGTTGGTCGTGGAGCTAACAGATTGCTCTGCGGCGGTTCCGGCCCAGAGCTTGAGCTCGGCGTCCTGTGCCGCGCGGATTTCCGTCATCGGAACCGCGGTCCCGGAAATGGTAAAGGAGTTCGCGGCACCTGAGTCGCCGGAGGAGAATTGGACCCGGTATTGGTCCACACCGTTCGCGTCCTTGCCGGCGGAAACCTTGACCGCTTGCACGCCGCTATCGGAGGCATTGACAGCAGTGACGATGTCATCGAGTGAATTCGATGGTGCCGTTATGAGCGTTTCGGTGCCGTCGGCGGCGATGATGGAGAAGCTGGATTCGGTCCATTCGGTGACCGGATCGGAGACCTGGAGCTGACTTTGGGCCAGCTTGGTCACCGTAAGGTCCAGGGATCCCGCGCTTGCGCCGGCGGTGGTCGTTACGGTCAGTCCCTCGGAGCTTCCCGAGGTGCTGAAAAGCTGCAGCGATTCAGGCTTGGCCAGTTTCGTGGTCAGAGTTGCGAGGTCCGCGACGCGGGTGTTGAGCGCCTGTAGGGCCGACACCATGGTCTGGGTCGCGCTGACCTTGTTTTTCAGGATGTTCTGCGGGATCGCCTCCACCTGCATGAGGGATTTGATCAATGCCGTGGTGTCCAGCCCGCTGGCGAGTCCGTCGAGTGCCAGGCCCATGTTTTCTCCGCTTCTACCTATGGTGTGGATACCGCAAATCTCCCGCGGCAGGCAAGTGACTCGGAGAGCCGATGCCTGCCACGGGAGATCGTTTGCGGCTTGGCGCGTTCCCGGACATCTTCACTGCCCGGGAAAGCCAGTTGCCAAAAACGCCCTGAAAGCTTAGCCGAGAAGCTGCAGCACGCCCTGGTTGGCCTGGTTGGCCTGCGCGAGCATGGCGGTTCCGGCCTGGGACAGGATGTTCGAGCGGGTGAAGCTAACCATTTCGGAAGCCATGTCAACGTCGCGGATGCGGGACTCTGCAGCCTGCAGGTTCTCACGGGAAACATTGAGGGTGTTGATGGCCGACTCGAAGCGGTTCTGGTTGGCACCAAGATCGGCACGCGAGGTGGATACGTTCTTGATTGCCACGTCGATCGCTTCGATGGTCGTCTGTGCCGCGGTGGCATCGGTGACGAGGAATCCGGCGGCCGCGGTCGAGACAGTGCCACCGGTCATGGTCACGACGCCCGAGAGCGAAGTTGCCAGGCTGTCGAGTGAAACCGAGATCTGCGATGCTGCATCACCTTCGGCGCCTACCTGGAAGGCGAGAGAAGCCGGTCCGGCGGTTGCGCCACCCTGGAACAGGTTGATGCCATTGAAGTTGGTGGATTCCGAGATACGCGAAAGCTCGGAGCCGAGCGCATCCGCTTCACCCTTGATGGCTGCACGTGAATCGGCGTTGTTCGAGTCGTTACCACCCTGGACAGCAAGGTCACGCATGCGCTGCAGGATGGAGTGGACCTCGGTCAGGGCGCCTTCAGCGGTCTGGATGACCGAGATGCCGTCCTGGGCGTTGCGGGCTGCAACGGTGAGGCCGTTGACCTGCGAGCGCAGGCCCTCGGAGATTGCCAGACCTGCTGCATCGTCGGCTGCGCGGTTGATGCGCAGGCCGGAGGAGAGCTTCTCCAGCGACTTGGAAAGGTCGTTCTGCGTGCTGGTCAGGTTGCGGTGAGCGTTAAGCGCCGCGATGTTGGTGTTGATCTGCATACCCATGGTGAATTCCTCCGTGAGACGGGTGTCTGTAACGAGGTCCGTCCGTGGACCTCAATCACCGACTATCGGCCACCCACCAGGGTTTGTTAGCAGACCGGAGAAAAAATTTCGCTCGGACCCGGCTAGGCCGTTGGCGACACCGCGCCGCCGGCGATGCGCACGATCCCGCCGGACACCCGCTGGCCAAATTCCTTCAGGTAAAGCTCGCGTCGCCGGGTCGCGGCCCGGGTCATGGCGGTTTCCGGTGCGGGTGGCTGCTCCGGCACATAGCGCGTTTGCAGTCCCTCGTGAAGCAGCTTCATGGCGGAGGTGCGGCGCTGGGAGATCGCCGAATGGGTGACACCCATTTCGGCAGCAAGTTCCTTGACTGTCGAGCCCTGGAAGTAGATGCGCTCAATGATGACACGCAGGTTCTCCGGCAACGCGGCAACGGCATCCCGGATCACCTTGGTGTGCTCGGTCTCGAGCAACGCCTCTTCAGGGGTCTCGGTGCCGGAGACGAGGTAGTCGTTCATGGTGTCGTCGATCGATACGACCGTGCGGGCAGAATCGCTCAAGATCGCAAGGGTTGACGCCTGGTCCATGCCGAGGGCGTCGGAGAGCTCGGAAACGGTGGGGGTTCGCCCCAATGCTGCGGTCAGGGATTCCTGGACCGTACGGGTTTCGGTGATCTTCTTCCGCGCACCCCGGGTGGCCCAGTCGTTGGATCGCATGTCGTCCGCGAATGCCCCGAGGATGCGCCGGCGCGCGTAGGCTCCGAAGGGGACGCCCAGCGAATCGTCAAAGGCATCCGCGGCAGTAATGAGTGCTATGGCACCCACCGAAGCGAGGTCTTCACGGGAAAGGTGGGTCGCCTTGGCACATAATTCTGCCGCAAGATATCCGACCAAGGGAAGGTTCTCTATAACCAACTGGTTGCGTGCCTGTCGCTCCACCCGGATCGTCCTTGTCAATTTGAGTGATGATCAAGCCAAGAGCTATTGCTAGTGGCCACGTCTGTTTTCCCCAAAAAAACCATTTCCCCAACGAAGATACTAGCCCGAATATCCCCAAAAAGCGGACTTGAAAGCACCCCAATTTGAAGTTGTACAACTAACGTTCACTTTGGACCGGCCGATAGACTGAAATAACTGGGGATACTTTGGGGGCACAACAGTCTGGAGAGATGGATACATGGGAACCAATGAGCTTTCGGCCCTGTTGTGGAAAGAACGGGAACTACTCGAGTTGCTTCACTTCAAGTTGGAGGAAGAGCATTTGTTGCTGGTCTCCGGGAAGTCGCAATGGATACCGCTGGCGACGCGGGAGATCGAGAACATTCTCGAGAAGGTCCACGCCGCCGGTCTTGCGCGCGCCTTGGAGGCGTCACAGCTGGCATCCGCATGGGGAATTGACGCGGCTTCACCCTTGACCCGGATCATTGAGACTGCGCCTCCTGGTCCGTGGAATGAAATCCTCACCGCCCACTTGACTGCGCTGCGGAACACCACGGCTGAAATCACCCGGCTACGGGATGCCAATGAACAGTATCTGCGTGCGGCCTACCGCTCCACCCAGGAAACGCTGGCGAACCTGGGTGAGGACACCTCGCTATACGGTCCTTCCGGAACATCGGCGGCACACAATTCCGGTGCACACATCATCGACACGAATCTATAGGGAACTGACATGAGTACGTTCAGCGGACTGAATACGGCCATGTCCGGCCTCAACGCGGCGCGCCTCGCCATGGAGACTGCCGGAAACAACCTGGCCAATGTGGGCACCGCGGGTTACACACGGCAGCGGGCCGACTTCGTCTCTGCAGGTTCCGTCGCTTCCACCGGTATGCTCGCTTCGCGCCCCGGCGTTGGCCAGGGAGTGGTTCTCACCGGAATCGCCCGGCTCGCCGATGCGCACCTGGATGCCCGCGTGCGCGGGACCGTGGCCTTGGCCGCGCAGTCAGACACCCGTGCCGAGGGCCTGACAAACCTCGAGGGGATCCTGCGGGAACCAGGCGAGAACGGCCTGTCCTCATTGCTCAATGACTTCTGGGCCGGCTGGGAAGATGTGGCCAACCAGCCAGGCGAATCTTCCCCGGCAGCCGTCCTGCTGGAACGGGCCAAGGCGGTGGTGAACCGCATCGACCAGTCCCACACCGAAGTAACCGACCAGTGGTCTGCCCAACGCCAGTCCCTGGACACCATGGTCAATGACGTCAACAGCGCGGCAAACACCGTCGCCGGGCTCAATGCCCAAATTCGTTCCGCGGTCGCGGCCGGTGGGGCGCCAAACGCCTTGCTGGACCAGCGTGCCGTGCTCACGCAAACCATCTCGGAACTCTCCGGCGCGACGGTTCGCGAACTGCCCGACGGCACCGTGGACGTGTTGATCGATGGCAACGCCTTGGTCACCGGCTCAACGGTGCGTCCTTTGGAGGTCACCGGGTCGGCTACGTTCGATGGCGGCACGGCCCCGGCGCTGCAGTGGACCCACCGCCCGGGACAGCCCGTGGCTCTGCAGGCAGGCCGCATCGCCGGCACTGTTTCCCTGCTCGCACCGGCCGATGATGCTGGAACCGGTGGACCGCTGGCCGAGGCAGCCAAGTCGCTGGACGTCATTGCAGAGAAGCTGGCCACCACAGTCAACGCGGCGCAGGCCAACGGCAAGACGGTGGACGGCACCCCCGGTCCCCCGTTCTTTGGAATCACCGATTCCAACAATCCGGCACGCTCGCTGAGGGTGTTGGCCACAGGGGCCAAGGACCTTGCCACCGCCGGCACCAACGGTGGCGCGCTCGACGGCTCCAACGCAACGGAAATGTCCAAGCTGGGCGGCTCCCCCGACGGTCCCGACGCACTCTGGGCCAATATGGTCATCAAGATCGGAACCGCGACCAAGTCCGAGGCCCAGCAGGCAGTCTCGACGGCCGTTGCCGCTGCCGGTGCCGTCAACGCCCAGCAATCGGTCTCCGCTGTTTCCATCGATGAGGAAAACGTAGCCCTCATCGCCAACCAACACGCCTTCCAGGGCGCCGCACGGGTCATGACCGCCATTGATGAAATGCTCGACACCCTCATCAACCGCACCGGGCTCGTTGGACGATAAAGGAGAAGGCCCATGACTCGAATCACCACCGCATCGCTGACCACCAACACCGAGCGCAACCTGCAGGCGGCCATGAACCGGCTCGCCACCATCCAGAACAAGGCCGGCACCCACAAGGAAATCGGCCGGCCCAGCGATGATCCCGCCGGCACCGCCAACGTCATGGCACTTCGTACGCAGCAACGCCAGAACGAGCAGTTCTCCCGCAACGTGCAGGATGCCAATGGCTGGCTCTCCACCACGGACCAGGCGCTGACATCCGCCACCGACATCCTCCAGCAGGTTCGCGACCTCACGGTCAAGGGCGCCAACGACGGCGCGTTGGCTCCGGATGCCAAGGAAGCCATCGCCCTGGAACTCGACCAACTGCATGACTCGCTCTCGAACGCGGCAAACACCAAGTTCATGGGGCGTCACGTCTTTGCCGGGACATCCGACCAAGCCAGTGCAGTGGATAGTGCCTATGGATTCTCGGGCACCAGCGGTGTGGAACGCCGCATCGGAACGAACTCGAGCGTCCGAGTGGATGCCGACGGAGCCCAGGTATTTGGAGAGGGCAACACGAGCGTGTTTCAACTGATCAAGAACATCGTCGCTGATCTGCGCGCCGGAACTAATATTTCCTCCCGCATCGGCGAGGTCGATGTGAGCTTGCAAAAGGTCCTGGGATCCCAGGCCACCATTGGCGCAAGCCACGCTTCAGTCCTGGCCGCCGAAGATGCGTTGCTCTCGGATTCGGTTTCATTGGAAGCACGGCGCAGCGGCATCGAGGACATCGATCTGGGTTCGGTCATTCTGGAACTCAAGACCCAAGAGGTTGCCTACCAGGCGGCACTGTCCGCAGCTTCGCGCACCTTGCAGCCCTCGTTGATGGATTTCCTGCGATGAGCCGCGTTTTGGTTCCTGCAGCGGCCCTGCCCGGCTTCCCCGAAGCCACCACGTTGTCCCTGGAACCGGTGGAGGGAGCACTTGGCTTGTACGCGTTGGCCTCTCCCCAAGCAGCCGGGCTTCGGCTCTTCGTGTTGGATGCGGCCCTGCACCTGACCGACTACAAGCCCGTCTTCACCAACGAACAAATGGCGCTGGTCGGAGACCCGGAGCCTGGCTCCCGAGGCGTCCTGGTAATTGTGAATACCTCCGACCACCAAGCGAGCGTCAACCTCTTTGCTCCCCTGGTGTTCAACGCCGACACCGGCAGCTGTGCACAGGTCATCCTCGAGGGCCAAGACTGGCCCATCCGCTCGGCACTGCCCCTCTAAGGTTTCGGTTTCGGAGCAGGTTTGGCAGCCACACCCCGTTCGCGCTGATGCGCGCCCACCCAGGGTCCACAGTGGCTGGCGTTGCTCAATGCCGGCGTACCTGACTCCCCCGCAAGCCTGTTCTCCGTGAACCACGGCGCTTACGATTGGCAATACGCGCGGACCATTACTCCCTGGCCCGCCGGCAGCTGAACCAATCCTCACTTTGGGGGGGTCGGATTGTGGCGAGACCTTGGGGTTGGGCCACCCACGTGCACGGGGACACACGTGTGCGTCACTTGCCGCCCGTGCATTCGGGCTTGATCCGGTGTGCCCCACCGTGCACCGCCATCTTGAGACGGTTCAATCCTCATGGCTCGCAGAAGACAATTTCGTTTCCTCACCACGCTGGGCATCGGCGCCGCGGCGCTTGCCCTCACGTTCACCGGCATCGCCCCGGCCACCGCCACGGCCTCCCAAACCAAGACCCAGTCCAAGGTCACTGATTACGTCAATCTCGGCGACTCATATTCCGCTGGCTTCGGTTCAGGAATCCTGACCCAAAACCCGATGATGCCGTCCGGCTGCCTCCAAGGAAGCGGACCAACGCACGTCACGGCGTTGGACGCGCGGCCCAGGGTCAACCTCACCGCCAATGCCGCCTGTGCCGGCCTCACCACGGCCCAAATCGCCGGTACTGTGCCGCTGCTCACCCCCTACCTGGCCGGTGCCGAATTGGTAACCCTCACCCTGGGCGCCAACGACCTCGATATCAGAGGGCTCGTCACGGCCTGCAGCACGCTGGGAAGCGATGCTGCCTGCGACGGTGCCTTGCGCCTGGGAAATCTGGCTATTCCAACGATCGGGGCATCCGCGCATCAGACCCTGCGCACGCTTGACGCCGCCACCCGCGGCAAGATCCTGGTCCTAGGCTACCCGCGCCTGTTCACCACCTCAAACGGGGATGAGCAGCTCATCTCTGCCAAGCGCGCGAAGCAACTGAATCGATTGGGAGATGCACTCAACCTGGCCATCAAGAATGCCACGAAGCGCACCAGTGCCAAGTTCGTTTCGGTCACCGGGGCATTCAACAACCACGGTCTCGGCGCGAACAAGCCGTGGATCTATTTCAACCAGGTCGATCTCGCTGATCCATCCAATCTGCACCCCACCACCGACGGGTATCTCAAAGGCTACTACCCGGCAGTGAAACATCACCTCTGAGCGACGCAATCGGGCACGCACTTTGGGTCCACAAATCCCTTCGTGGGGAGCTCGATCGACTGGGTTTCGAACCGGCCCCCTCGGAATCACCTAAAGATCTATTGATTCAACAAGAAACCGCTCGTATCCGGCCTCTGTGTCCGGATACGAGCGGTTAAGTTGGCGAGGATTAGCGCCTTAGGTGCCGCATGCCTGCTCGCGATGTGAGCACGTCATCAAATTCCGCATTCGCCGCGATGTAGGTTGCCCCTGAAGCGTTGCCGTCCACTTGGACAACAGCCGCGGTCTGTGGCTCTACAGTGCGCATTGGTGCCTGCACTGGAACTGCCTGCTTCAGGCGGCGGCTCGGCTTGGCCTTTTTCGTCGAGTCTGCCTGCGGTTCCTCGGAAGCGTAGTAGTACTGGCCGTAGTAGCCGTAGTTCGCAGCTGACGCACCCTTGGTCGGCACCTGGTTCAGGACGAACCCCAGAATATGAGCACCGACTTTGTGCAGGTTGTTCAACGACTTGGCAACCTCATCGGTTGAAGTCGAGTCGGCCTTCACTGCCACCAGAACCCCATCGACAAAGTTGCTCAATACGGCGGCGTCGGTGACAGGAAGAAGCGGGGGTGCATCGATCAGAACAAGGGCATCGCGGCTCATGTCTTCAAGCAATGAGAGCATTGCCTGGGATCCCAAAAGCTCCGAGGGATTCGGCGGGATTCGTCCGGCCGCGAGAATCGACAACGTTGGAATGGGTCCATAGGGCTGGAGAACGTCATCCAGCGTTGCGTGGTGGCTGAGAACATCAGTGAGCCCTGCCCCTCCTGGAAGACCAAAGACATCGGTAACCACGGGGCGGCGCAAATCTGCATCAACAAGAATCGTGGGTCGGCCGGTGGACGCAATGGCGATCGCCAGGTTTGCCGCGACGGAAGACTTGCCTTCGCCGGGGACCGAAGAAGTAACGAGGAGGACCCGCGCTGGTTTGTCTACATCAACGTAGGTGAGGTTAGTACGCAGCTCGCGCAGGGCCTCAGCATATGGGTGCGAAGCGCGGTCGTCATGATCCAAGGCACCGGTTTCGATGGTTGTGCGGTTGTTCACCAAGCGGGGGTCCAACGGAATCGTGCCGATCACCGACGTGCCAAGTTTCTCAAGATCCTCGACCGATCGAACGCGGCGGTCCAAATGCTGCCGGAGCAACGCATATCCGACACCGAGCGCCAACCCGAGCACAGCCCCAAGGGCTATGACCAACTTGGTGTTGGGCGACACCGGCGCAGTCGGAATTTCGGCATCCACCAGTGGAACAAATTGAACGATTGAATCTTTGTTCGATGATCCGCTGGCAAAACCAGATTCAATTTCCGTGACTTGTTCTGCAAGTGCATCGACCCAGGCGTTCGCGGTCTTCTGCGCCACGACAGCATCGGCATTGGTGAGACTCAAACGTACCTCGGCGGTACCGGTAACATTACGAGTCGATATATGACACGACAGAGCTCCCGGGCGTCATGTGGGGAGGCCGCTTCTCCGCATGGGCCAACAGATAAGGATCACCTCTGCTTCCTCCAGCTAGGCTTGATCTCATGGCAAATCAAAGCTCCGAAGCTGCAGCATCCCAACTAGCAATCCTGTTAACACCCCAGGGGTGGGATCTTCTGAACTCGGTGGACCCGTCCGCCGCCGGAACCAAGGAAGCGGCACTGAATCTCAATCTGTCGCTGCGCAAGGACGGCCACCCGGTGGAATTGGTGACGGCGGTGGTCCAGCAGGCCCAGCTTCGTTCCAAGGCCCGAACCAAGTTCGGCCCGTTCGCCGACCGAATGGTCTTCACTCCGGCCGGCCTGGAACAAGCAACGCGGCTCAAGCTCGCAGGACTCCATGCTCAACGCTTCACACGTGCCGGAGTCAAGAAGGTGGCCGACCTGGGTTGCGGGATCGGCGCTGATTCCCTCGCGTTAGCAAGTGCCGACCTCGAGGTCACGGCCGTGGAAATGGACGAAGCCACAGCGGCGGCCGCTACCCTAAACCTCATGCCGTGGCCCACCGCCACCGTCGTCAATGCGGACGCGACGACCTTCGATTTGACCGGTTTTGACGGCGTGTGGCTCGACCCGGCTCGCCGAACCACCGATGCATCCGGGACCTCGAGGATCTTCGACCCGGAGGCGTTCAGCCCTCCCCTGTCCTTCGTCGAGTCACTGGCCGACCGTGGACTGGCCGTGGGCGTGAAGATGGGCCCGGGACTGCCCCACGAAGCGGTACCTTCCAATTGCGAGGTCCAGTGGGTTTCGATCAACGGAGACGTCACGGAGGCCGCACTTTGGTTCGGCCCGCTCGCCCGCCCCGGGATCCGCCGCGCTGCCCTTGTCATTGCCGCGCACGGTGCCACTGAGCTGACCAGTCCGGTGGACTTCGATCCGGACGCGGCGCTGCGTGGCGACGTCCCGGTGGGCGCAATCGATTCCTACATCTATGAACCCGACGGCGCCGTGATCCGCGCCGGACTCATTGATGAATTGCTCAAGACCACCGGTGGGCACCTGATCGATCCGCGCATCGCTTACTTCAGCACCGCGGAGCCCGTTGAAACCCCGCTTGCCAAGGCCTACAAGGTACTTGCCGTCCGGCCCTACCATGTGAAGAATCTCCGTGCTTGGGTAAAGACCGAAAAGATCGGAGTGCTGGACATCAAGAAACGCGGCATGGATGTCACGCCGGAGGAACTGCGCAAGATCCTGCTGGCAGGTACAGGGCGCGATGCCAAGAACAAGGCGACCCTGATCCTCACCCGGGTCGGCGATCAGCGTTACGCCATTGAGGTCGAGCCCGTGTAGATGGTGTGTGCGCACGAGTACCCTGTTGATCCACAAAATCACCGCCGACCCTCGACGGTCGCATCAAATGCGCCATTACGCTCGATAGACTGAGCAGTAACAACATATTGGCGTGATTCGCCGCATAAGACATGGAGGCCCGATGCAGATAGATTTCGCATCATCACGCCAGTCCACCCTTGGTGTGGAATGGGAAGTTGCATTGGTGGATCGGCATACCTCCGATCTGCGGTCGGTAGCCGAGGAAGTGCTGGCCGAATTGAACCTCCGCCACGGTTCACTTGCCATCGACGAGGAACATCCCCACGTGAAGCAGGAACTGTTGCTGAACACCGTGGAGATCGTCACCGGTGTTTGCGAAACCGTGGCCCAGGCCAAAGCCCAACTGCACGAGAACTTGGTGGCGGTCCGCGAGGTCACCGACCCGATGGATGTCGACCTGTACTGCGCAGGTTCCCACCCGTTCGCACCTCCCAAGCTGCAGCCGGTCACTGATAAGGACCGCTACGCCAAGATGATCGACCGCACTCAGTGGTGGGGCCAGCAAATGGTGATCTACGGTGTGCACGTGCATGTAGGACTGGACTCCCGCGCCAAGGCCCTGCCGATCGTTGACGGTTTGATCAACTATCAGGCGCACTTCCAGGCTCTGAGCGCGTCCAGCCCGTTCTGGGGCGGGGAAGATACCGGCTACGCATCGCACCGAGCCCTGATGTTCCAGCAGCTTCCCACCGCTGGCATCCCCTACCATTTCCCGTCCTGGGACCAATACGAGTCCTACGTTGCCGACATGCTGCACACCGGCGTCATTGACGACATCTCGGAAATCCGCTGGGATGTGCGCCCGGTCCCCCGCTTCGGGACCGTCGAAATGCGCATCTCCGACGGCCTCTCCTCGCTGCAAGACATCGGTGCCATAGCTGCGCTGACGCAATGCCTCGTGGATGACATGTCCACGACTCTCGATAATGGCGGCACCATCCCCGTCATGCCTCCTTGGTACCGGGTTGAAAACAAGTGGCGCGCCGCTCGCTACGGCATGGAGGCCATCATCATCCTCAACGCCGCCGGGGATGAAATGCTCGTCACCGAGCATCTTCTCCAGGAGCTCGTCCGTTTGGCCCCCGTTGCCGAAAAACTCGGCTGCAGTGCCGAGCTCGCCGATGTGGAACGCATCATCAAGGGTGGTGCCGGCTACCAGTGGCAGCACAAGATCGCCTCAGCCCACAACGGCAACCTGCGTGAAGTCGTCAAGGACAACGTACGTCGCATGCACTTGGCCTAAGGCGAAGCCGTACGGAACCCAAGCGAAAGGGTGGATGGGCATTTGCCCATCCACCCTTTCGCGTTCCCGGCCGATTCTAGACGGCCAGTGAAATCAGGCTCACCGGCTGCCCGGAGTCGGTGGAGAACCCCAACCCGGTTGGAAGCACCCCATCGTCCACCAGCTGGGCACCCAGCGCCGCGACCATGGCTCCGTTGTCCGTGCAGAGGCTGTGCGGGGGCACTCGCAAGGTGATCCCGGCCGAGGCGCAGCGGGCCGCCAGCAACTCGCGCAGGCGGGAATTGGCGGCCACCCCTCCCCCCAACAAGAGATTGGTCAGTCCGTTTTCGCGGCAGGCACGCACGGCCTTGGAAGTGATCACGTCGACCACCGCTTCCTGGAAGCTGGCGGCGATGTCAGCCACCGGAACCTCCTCGCCACGCTTTTGGTATTGCTCGACGCAGCGCGCCACGGCGGTCTTGAGGCCCGAGAAGGAGAAATCGTGGCGGTGCCTCCCCGGGTTTTCCTCGGTTCCCACGAACTTGGGCAAAGTCAGCCCGCGCGGGAACCGGATGGCCTTCGGGTCGCCTTCCTTGGCGATCCGGTCAATGACCGGGCCCCCGGGGTAACCCAGCCCCAGCAGGCGGGCGACCTTGTCATAGGCTTCCCCTGCCGCGTCATCGATGGTGGCTCCAAGCAGCCGCACATCCGACGTCAGCGAATTGACCTGAAGGATTTCGGTATGGCCACCGGAGACCAGCAGCGCCCCGAGGTTCTCGGGCAGCTCTCCCCCGTCCAGGATGCCCACGCCGACGTGTGCGACCAGGTGGTTAATCGCGTAAAGGGGCTTGCCCGTAGCCAGGGCCAGGGCCTTGGCCGCGGAGACGCCCACCATCAGTGCGCCGGAGAGCCCGGGGCCGCTGGTCACCGCAATCGCGTCGATCTCCGCGAGCGTCACCCCGGCATCCTTGAGGGCAGATTCGAGAGTCGGAACAAAGGCATCCAGGTGGGCCCGGGAAGCAATCTCGGGAATGACACCGCCGAAGCGCACGTGTTCCTCCATCGAGGAAGCCACGGCATTGACCAACAGCTCGGTCCCGCGCACGATACCCACCCCGGTTTCGTCACAGGAGGATTCAATGCCAAGGACAAGCGGTGCAGAAAGGGACATGGAACCAATTTTAGGTTGCCCGGCCCGGTTTCGGCGAAGCGGCCTCCACTGGGCGGGCGAAAGACCGACAATCCGTTGCTTCGGGCCTCGGCCACTCCAGCTCAATCGCCCAGGATGAGCACCTTGCGCATGATCACCGCGTCGACACCGTCGCGGTAGTAGCGGGCCCGTCGGTGGATGGCATCGAAGCCATGGCGCTCATAGAGCTCCCGGGCGCGGGGATTGTCCTCCCTGACCTCCAACAACAGGTCCGTGGCGCTGCGGCCGATCGCGGTGTCGATCATGAGGCGCAAAAGATGCGTTCCGATCCCCCTGCCCTCGTAGTCGGGGGCCACCGCAATGGTCTGCACGTCGGCCAGCGGCAGCACGCACATCAGCCCGCAATAGGCAACGATCTTCCCGGCATCCAACACCACCCAGTAATTCCGGGTCTCCTTCTGGTCCAGCTCGCCAAAGAACATATCCAAGGGCCAGGCGTCGGCGGGGAAAAGGGCCTTTTCCATTTCCCAGACCTCGGCCACGTCCTCGTGAACCATCTCGCGGGTCACCAGGCCCGCCAGTGCGGGGTTGGCCATTGCCCGACTCACAGCAGTTTGCCCTTCATGACCGCGGGAACCTTCGCATCGGATTCGCGCAGGTAGAGCGGCTCGGTCCCCAACAGCGGCTGTCCGGAGGCCAGGGCCCGGACGGCACGGGTGCCCAGCGAAACCGCTCCGGGGTGGGCGGACTCGAAGCCGGGCACCACCTCGGCACCCACGGCCGCCAGGCGCTCGGCGTACAGCCCTCCGCCGGCCCCGTACACGGGTCCGGCCGGCAACTCCTCGGCAACGGTCACATACGGGCCCCCAACCAGCACTCCGGTGTTGTCGTAGCGGGCCCAATAAAGTTCCTTGCGGCGGGCGTCGATAGCCACGGTGAATTCCCCAGCCGGGCCCTGCGCAACGGCGTCAAGGGCTACCGCGTCCAAACTCATGACGCCGTGGACTCCGATTCCCCAGACAAAGCCCAGGGTCCGGGCGGTGGCCAGACCCACGCGCAAACCGGTGAAGGGACCTGGTCCCACACCGACCGCGATCGCGTCAGGGATCCGGCCGCCGGCCTGCGCCAGCAGGGACTCGATGGCCGGAGAAAGGACCTCGGAGTGGTCGTTGCCGACGCTTGAGGTAAAGGAGCCCGCCACGGTCACGGTGGAGTCCGTGGATTCGAGCAAGGCCGCCGAGGCGTTGGCGGAAGTATCAATGGCCAGTACAAGCATGTATGCGGTTCCCTTGGTGCTCTAGCGTTCGAAGTCTGTCAACAACGCGGCCAAACCGGGATCGTTCTCCCAGCGCGGGCCGAAGGCCGCGATCCGGATGGTGCGTGGCTCGTCGTCTTCGCCCTCGTTGAAGTCGAAGACCAGGTCCTCGTGGATTTCGGCCGAACCGGGTCGCAGCAGCACGATTTCGAGCCTGGAGTCGCTGAGCTGTTCCACCTTGCCCGCACCCCATTCCACCACCGTGACGGACTGGCCCATGCTCGCCTCGAGGTCGAGGTCGTCGAGTTCCGCGGCGCTGGCGAGCCGGTACGCATCCACGTGCACCAGGTCGGGTCCGTGGCCCAGTGCCGGGTGGATGCGTGAGATCACGAAAGTGGGCGAGATGATGCCTTCGCGCACCCCCATGCCCAGCCCCAGGCCCTGGGTGAAGGTGGTTTTTCCGGCGCCAAGTTCCCCGGTCAGGATCACCAGGTCCCCGGCGCGCATGATCCCTCCGAGGCGGTGGGCGAAGTCGCGAGTTTCGGCGATGTCGGCCACCGCAAGCTCGGCGGCTATCGAGGCCTCACTCACCGGATTCACCCCAGGAACCCTCCACGAGCCGACGCGGCACGCGGGGTGAAACGCGGGTCACGATTTCGTAGTTGATGGTTCCAGCCGCGTCCGCCCACTCGGTCGCACTCGGGCCGCCGTCGCCGAAGAGAATAACCTCGGAACCGAGGATTTCATCGACATCGACATTCGGGCCCAGGTCCACCACGAACTGGTCCATAGCAATGGTGCCGCGCACCAGGTAGGTCTTGCCGTTGATGCTCACCGGAGCATTCGAGGCCGAACGCGGCACGCCGTCGGCATAGCCCATCGGGACCAGGCCCAGGTACGTTTCCCGCTCGGTGTGGTACCTCAGTCCGTAGCCCACGCCCTGGCCAGCGGGAACCTTCTTCACGTTCGCGATCCGGCTCATCAAGGTCATTGCGGGGCGCAACCCATAGCGCGAGGGGTCTTCCCCGGCAAAGGGGCTCAGCCCGTACAGGCCCAGTCCCAGCCGCACCATGTCGTAGTGGGCATCGGGACGGGTGAGGATTGCGGGGGTGTTGGCAATGTGCCGCACCTCGAGGTCAAATCCAGCATCCTCGGCCAGGATAACAGCCTGGTTGAAGGCGGCCAGCTGGTCGTCCGTTTCCGGGCGTTCGGGCTCGTCGGCCACGGCCAGGTGGGAGAAGACACCCACCACGCGCATCAGACCCTCTTCCTGGTAGCTGGCGGCACGCCCCAGCAGGAGCTCCCATTGGTCGGCCATGCAGCCGTTGCGGCCCAGACCGGTGTCGATCTTCAGGTGGACGCGGGCGGGCTGGGCGGCTGCCTGCGCTGCGCGGGCCACGTGCTCGAGTTCCCAGCCCGAAACCGCCAAGTCAATGTTCGCGGCAATGGCCGCCTCGAAGGGGGTGTCCGCGGTGTGCAGCCATGCCAGCAGCGGAGTCTCCAACCCCTCTTCGCGCAGCTTCAGGGCCTCGGTGACGTGGGCGCAGCCCAGCCAGGTGGCCCCGGCCTGCACCGCCGCGCGGCCCACGGCCACCGCCCCGTGTCCGTAGCCGTCCGCCTTGACCACGGCCATCACCGCGGCCGGGGCGACCAGCTCGGCCACGCGCTTCACGTTTTCACGGATGTTGGCCAGATCGATGACTGCGCGCCGTTCCCAGGCCGACGACGTTGTCTCATCCTGGGGGTGGGCTGGTTTTTCGGTCTGTTGGGTTGATTGTGCACTCACCCATCCATCATCCCACTATCCCCGTGGTGCATGCTTCAGGGGCACGCCACCGATGGCCGTGGCCGTCGTCCTGACGGCGCCGGGCGCGACGAAGCCCCGGTGGCCTGATCATGTGAACAGGGCCGCCAGGGCTTCGTTATTGGCTGATAGGGAAGTGTTGCAGCGAGTTTAGAGCGCTCGGCTGCGGAGCTCGTCGCGGATTTCGGCCAGCAGGGCAACCTGCGGGTCCAATTCCTCGGCGGGCTCTTCGACGCCCAGGCGGGCCTGGCGCTTTTCGCTGAGGTGCTTCATCGGCAAAACGACCACGAAGTAGATGGCGGCAGCAATGAGGATGAAGTTCACCAGGACGGTCAAGAACACACCGAACTTGATGGCAACGCCGTCGCCGATCGTGACAATCAGGAAATCGTCGAAGTTCGGCGAACCCACCAATGCGGCAATCAAAGGCATGATGATGTTCTCAACCAATGACTTGACCACGGCGCCGAAAGCAGCACCAATGACAACGGCAACGGCAAGGTCAACAACGTTGCCCTGCATAATGAAATCTCTGAATCCTTTTAACATGTGCCCAGCTTTGCACACGATGGTAGTGGTCAACAGATGGTGACGCGGATATTTTTCAAAATTTGCGATACGTTCATCCGCTGGATTCGCAAGTCAGATCTTGCGAAGAAGCATTCGTCGGATCGAATGATCAGCGGATTTACTAAGCACAAGTTGTGCGCGGCCACGCGTCGGAATGACATTTTCCCGAAGGTTCGGCTCATTGATTCTTTTCCAGATTCCGTGTGCGGTTTCCCTGGCTTCCTCGTCGCTCAGTGATGCATAACGGTGGAAATAGGATGCGGGGTCCGAGAACGCACCGGACCGCAGTTTCATGAATCGGCGGATGTACCATTCCTCGATGTCCGCTGTGCGGGCGTCAACATAGACGGAGAAGTCAAAGAAATCACTCAGGGCCAGGCCTGCAGTGCCATCAAGGCGCGCCCGTGCGGGCTGAAGCACATTTAGGCCCTCCACGATCAGCACCTGAGGAGAACGCACCACGACTTCCTTGCCCGGAACGATGTCGTAGGTGAGGTGCGAGTACCAGGGCGCGCGCACCTCCGGCGCGCCGGATTTCACCTCGGAGACGAAACGTAACAGTCGACGCCGGTCGTAGGATTCCGGAAATCCCTTGCGGTGCATGATGCCGCGTTTTTCCAGGTCCACGTTCGGATACAGGAAGCCGTCGGTGGTAATCAATTGCACGTCGGGGGTGTCGGGCCAGCGGCGCAAGAGCTCCTGCAGCACGCGGGCCGTGGTCGACTTGCCCACCGCAACGGAACCGGCCACGCCGATGACAAAGGGCGTGCGCCGGGTGCTCTCCCCCAGGAAGGTGTTGGTGGCTTGGTGAAGCGCGGCCGACCCCTGGACATAGAGGTTGAGAAGGCGCGATAGAGGGAGATAGACCTCGCGCACCTCGGCGAGATTGAGTTGCTCGCCGAGCCCGCTGAGCCGGCGCAGGTCCGCTTCATCCAGCGGTTGCTTGAGTTCGTTGGACAGTCTTGCCCAGGTTTGGCGGTCCAATTCGACGAAGGGTGTTGCACTGTAGTCGACCGCACGCTGTCCATTCACGCCTTGAATTGTGCCAACAATCCGCCCGTATTCCCAAACTTAACCTTTTGGCCATACTCCGGACGCGTGGGCATGCACACATATTTTTAAGACCAGCCGTCAGCGCAAATGAACGTGGAGGCTTGCGCGGCACGGTAATCTTTTTGGCATGTGTGGAATCGTTGGATACGTAGGTAATGCTGGACGCGCAGCCGATCACGGGGCGCTCGATGTGATTCTTGAGGGTCTTCGACGCCTCGAATATCGCGGCTATGACTCGGCCGGACTGGCCGTCGTCACCGAAGCGGGCATCGACTCGCGCAAGAAGTCGGGCAAGCTGAACAACCTCGTCGAGGCCCTGGAAGCCGATCCGCTGCCGTCCTCCCTGACCGGCATTGGCCACACCCGCTGGGCGACCCACGGCGGCCCCACGGATGGCAACGCCCACCCGCACCTGGCCGACGGAGGGAACCTCGCGCTGATCCACAACGGCATCATCGAGAACTTCGCCGAGCTCAAGGGCAAGCTGCTCGCAGAGGGCGTCGAGTTCCTTTCCGAAACCGACACCGAAGTGGCAGCTGCCCTGTTGGGCTCCGTCTACCGCGGAGCCGGCGAAGGCAACCTCACCCGTTCGATGGAGCTGGCCGCCCGCCAACTCGAGGGTGCATTCACCTTGCTGGCTGTTCACGCGGACCACCCGGGCGTCGTCGTGGCCGCTCGCCGCAACTCCCCCCTGGTCCTGGGCCTGGGCGACGGCGAGAACTTCCTGGGCTCGGATGTTTCGGGATTCATCGACTTCACCCGCCGCGCGGTGGAGCTGGGGCAGGACCAGATCGTCACGATCACCCCCGATTCCCACAGCATCACCGACTTCTCCGGCAACCCTGCCGAAGGCAAGGAATTCCACGTCGACTGGGATGCCGCCAGCGCCGAAAAGGGCGGCTTCGGCTCCTTCATGGAAAAGGAAATCTTCGACCAGCCCGCTGCGGTGGCCGACACCCTGCTGGGCCGCTCGGACGCCTTTGGCCGACTGACCCTCGATGAACTGCGCATCTCCCCCGAGGAACTCGCCGCCGTCACCAAGATCGTTGTGCTGGCCTGTGGAACCTCCGCCTACGCGGGATCCGTGGCCAAGTACGCCATCGAGAACTGGTGCCGGATCCCGGTCGAGGTCGAGCTGAGCCACGAGTTCCGCTACCGCGACCCGATCGTGAACGAGAACACCCTGGTCGTTTCCATCTCGCAGTCCGGCGAGACCATGGATACGCTCATGGCCGTGCGCTACGCCAAGGAACAGGGCGCCAAGACCCTGGCCATCTGCAACACCAACGGCTCCACCATCCCGCGTGAATCCGATGCAGTGCTGTACACGCACGCCGGACCGGAAATCGCCGTTGCCTCCACCAAGGCGTTCCTCGCGCAGATCACCGCCACCTACCTGCTCGGCCTGTACCTGGCCCAGTTGCGCGGCAACCTGTTCTCCGGACAGATCAAGGACATCCTTGCCGACCTGGGCAAGATCCCGGCCAAGATCCAGGACGTCCTGGACCGCGCGGATGAAATCAAGTCGCTGGCCCGTTCCATGCAGGAGACCGAGTCGGTTCTCTTCCTGGGCCGCCACGTTGGCTACCCGGTAGCCATGGAAGGCGCCCTGAAGCTCAAGGAAATCGCCTACATCCATGCAGAGGGCTTCGCCGCAGGCGAGCTCAAGCACGGCCCGATCGCGCTGATCGAGGAGGGCAAGCCGGTCTTCGTGGTTGTCCCCTCGCCGCGCGGCCGCGATTCGCTGCACTCCAAGGTCGTCTCGAACATCCAGGAAGTGCGCGCCCGCGGCGCCAAGACCCTGGTCATCGCCGAGGAAGGCGACGAGGCGGTTCGCGACTACGCCGAGTTCGTGTTCTACCTTCCGGAGACTCCGGTGCTGCTGATGCCGCTGCTGGCCACCGTCCCGCTGCAGCTCTTCGCCTGCGAATTGGCCTCGGCCAAGGGGCTGGACGTGGACCAGCCGCGCAACCTGGCAAAGTCGGTCACTGTCGAGTAGGTCCTGGACCAAAATACGTTCCGCTTCCGGCGGTGCCGGTGCTTCCCGAAACGCGGAAGCACCGGCACCGCCGGTTTTAAGGAACGTGCCTTCCCTCAGCCGGATTGGTCGGCGTAGATCCCACGCAGGAATTCCGCCTGACCCAAGTGCGAGGCGGTCTCGTTGAGGACGCTAATCAGCCTGACCCCGGCGGTGACGGGTGGATTCCACCGCCGGTCAATAACGGTCGAAAGGTCCGCCTCGGGCAAGGCCGACAGGATGCCCATTGCTTGTTCGTGCACATCCCGGTGGTAGCCGAGCAGGTACTCGGCGTCATACATCCCGAAATCCGCAACCTGGTCACTGCTGTGCCCGAAGCCGGTATCGAGCCGGCGGTAGGGCAGATTGAAACGGGTCACCCAGTCCCGGGCGATCCAACACTGCTCGAGCGTTGATTCCCCATCCAGTGCCCTGGCCAGATGCGTGAAGTGGTCATCCTCGATGCGGGTCAGATGCCAGATGAGCCATGCCATGGAATTCGAATGACTGCTCGCCCTAAAGCTCAGCATCCGCGGTTCGGCCTCGGCCAGGAGCCGCTGGAGGCCATCCCGAATGCGGCCAAAGCCGTCCCGCAACAGCGCAATCGCGCTTGGCTCAATTCCGATCTCATTCACCGTCACTGCCTGTCCCTTCCCATCGGTTCGCTGGACGCACTGCCTCGTAGCCTACGACTCCGGTGGTCGGCATGCCATAGCAAGAATCCGTATCCGGCATGGAGCTACTCCGGAAGCCGATAAACTCGGAGGCATGATCGTGGGAATTGGTGTTGATGTAGTGGAGGTCTCGCGCTTCAAGGCGCAACTGGAGCGGACCCCGGCCTTGCGCGAGCGCCTCTTTGTTCCCGCGGAACGCGAGCTCCACGTGAGGTCCCTGGCCGCACGATTCGCTGCCAAGGAAGCCATTGCGAAGGCATTGGGTGCTCCGGCAGGCATGAACTGGCAGCATTGCTGGATCGAGAAAGACGGCGCCGGCGACCCCTTTGTGGTGCTTGACGGCTCGGTTGCCGAGGCGGCCGCAAGAAAAGGTGTGGTGCACTGGCACCTGTCCATGAGCCACGACGGCGATCTGGCCACCGCCATGGTCGTCGCCGAACGGTAGACAGGCACCTCCCGACTGGCCATGGCTGCGGCAATTCGCCTCCGGAGTTGGGTATTCTGAACTAATGATCCCCGTCTACGCAGGTTCCCACGTTCGAGATGCCGAAGCCCAGCTGCTGCGCGATGCCAACGACCTGACCTTGATGCACCGGGCCGCAGACGCACTGGCACACCAGGCAGTGCTATTGCTCAAGGAAAATACGGGACGGCTGTACGGCTCCCGTGCCGTGGCCCTGATCGGTCCGGGAAACAACGGCGGGGACGGGCTCTTTGCCCTCGCCACCTTGGCCAAGCGCGGGGTGCAGGCCACCGCGGTGTTGCTGGGAACCGACGCCCACCAGGCCGGATTGAAGTCACTGTCACGTGCGGGCGGGCGCACGGCAACCTTGGCGGGCCTGGACGACCTCCTGGTTAACTGCGATCTGCTGATCGATGCCGGCTATGGCACCGGGGGCCGTCCCGGGGCGAAGCTTCCCGAGGTGCCCCGCGAAATCCCCGTACTGGCGTGCGACCTTCCCAGCGGGGTGAACCCCGACACCGGCGCCGCGGCGGACAACGTCATCCCGGCCGACCGCACCGTCAGCTTCGGTGCGCTGAAGACTGGGCTTGTGGTGGGATCGGGCCACCTGGTGTCCGGGAACATTCTCGTCACCGACCTGGGGCTCTCCGCAACCTTGCCCGAACCCGAGGCCTGGATGGTGCAGGGAGACGACCTCGAACTTCTGCTGGACCGAAATACCGACTGGAGCGCGGCCGGCAGGCACAAGTACCAGCGAGGGGTGCTGGGGCTGATGGCGGGCTCCGCCAAGTACCCCGGCGCTGCGGTGCTCACCGCCAGGGCCGCGGTTTCCAGCGGGCTCGGCCTGCTGCGCACTCTGGTCCCGGAGGCCGTTGCTACGGCCTTGACCACCCAGGTGCCGGAGTCCGTTCCGCTGGCGACCCCGGAGCTGACGGCCCTGTTGGCACGCAACCGCCGCAATGAGCGCGAGGGTGCGACCCGCATCGGAGCCTGGGCCATCGGCCCGGGGCTTGAGGACACCGAGGACACCCGCCGACACTTGGCCATGATCCTGGCCGCGAGCACTCCCTGTGTCATCGATGCAGGCGCGCTTTCCATGCTGGAACCGGGCGGACACCACCAGTTGCGGATTCTCACCCCGCATGCCGGGGAACTGCACGCCCTGCTGGCCAAGGCCGGCGTACGCGTCAGCTCCCGCGATATCTCCAACGACCCGATCCGCTGGGCCCGCTGGGCTGCCGTTGCCTACGACTGCGTGGTCCTTCTCAAGGGGCCCTCGACAATTTGCACCGCTCCCGACGGCTACACCCTGATCGTCCACGCCTCCACCCCTGATCTTGCCACCGCCGGCAGCGGCGACGTGCTCACGGGCATCCTCGGCACGCTGCTGGCGGCAGCGAATTTCCCCGCCACGCCCACCGCGGCCGACGTCGTGGCGCAGAGCCATCGCCTGGTGGACCTGGCCGCGGCCGGTGCCCTGGTCCATGCGCATGCGGGCGCGTTGGCGGCACACGAAGGCATGGTCAGCGCCGTCGACCTGCTGCAGGAACTCCCCCGCGCTGGCCGCGAGCTGGGGCTTTAGGGACGTCGCCGCCGGTCGGCGGGCCGGACCCGGAATGCGGCCCGGAAGCAGGACCGGATTAACGAAAGGGACCCACCAACATTGCGAGTGCTTGGTGGGTCCCTCGCATTTGCGGATACTTGGGGTACACGCAAATACTGCGTGGACAATTGGGGTAATCCACGCTCAAGTCATGCTACCCAAATTCCGGATGTTCGCCTGCCTAATTGACCACCAAAATTGAATTCGATTGTCATGGCGCGAAGCGGCGCGACGGACCGCCCAGGCACCGAGACGATGGCCGGTGCCGGAACGGAGCGGCGCATGTCCACCGCCGCGTGGCCGGCCGTCGCCAGGGCCTAGAGCTCTCCGTCGAGCGGAGCATGGTGCTGGCCCATGCCCACGATCTCCCAGCCGGACGCTTCCCACTGCTTCCGGTTCAGGACGTTTCTTCCATCGATGAGGCGCCGGGCAGCCACCAGGTGCGCGAGGTCAGCTGGAACCAGGGCCTTGAATTCCGCCCATTCGGTCAGCAGCAGCACCAAGTCGGCATCCTGCACGGCCTCGGGCAGGTCACCTGCGTACTGCAGCCGCGGAAAACGCTCGGCCGCGTTCTTGTTGCCCTTGGGGTCGTAGACGAGTACGTCGGCACCGGCGTTGTACAGCCGCACGGCGATGTCCAGCGCCGGGGAATCCCGCACGTCGTCGGAGTCGGGCTTGAAGGTGACCCCGAGGACCGCAATGCGAGCCCCGACCAGGTCGTCCTTGAGCATCACGTTCGCCAGGCGGACCACGCGTTCGCGCCGGCGCAGGTTGATCTCGTCCACTTCGGCCAGGAAGCCCATGGTGTGCGTCAGGCCCAGTTCACTGGTCCTCGCCTGCAAGGCCCGGATGTCCTTGGGCAGGCAACCGCCGCCGAAGCCCACGCCTGCATTGAGGAACTTGCGCCCGATGCGCGCGTCGTGGCCCAGTGCGTCGGCCAGCACCGTGATGTCCCCGCCGATGGTCTCGGTGACCTCGGCAAAGGAGTTGATAAAGGAGATCTTGGTGGCCAGGAAGGCGTTGGCCGCGACCTTGACCAGTTCCGCGGTCTCAAAGTCCGTCACGATCAGCGGGGTGTCCGCCTCCAGGGCACTGGCGTAGACCTCGCGCAGGATGGCCTCGGAGGTCCCGTCCTCGACACCCAGCACCAGGCGGTCCGGGGACATGGTGTCCGCCACGGCGAAGCCCTCGCGCAGGAACTCGGGGTTCCAGGCCAGGGAGATCTGCGCATCGGGGTGGGCGTTGGCCGCAATCAGCCCGCGCAGCCTGCGGGCGGTGCCCACCGGAACCGTGGACTTGCCCACGATCAGTGCAGTGCCGCGAATGCGGGCGGCAAGCTCGGCCACCGCCGCGTCGACGTAGCGCATGTCTGCCCCGTGCCCGTCGGCACGCTGCGGGGTGCCGACGCCCACGAAGTGGATGTCTGCCCAGGAGGCCACCTGCTCATAGTCGGTGGTGAAGCGCAGCCGGCCCGAGGCCACGTGCTTGCGCAACAACTCCCCCAGGCCAGGTTCGTGGAAGGGCAACCTGCCTTCGGACAGGGCCTGGATCTTTGCCGGGTCGACGTCAACGCCGATGACTTCGAAGCCGAGTTCAGCCATGCAGGCCGCGTGTGTCGCGCCCAGGTATCCGGTACCTATCACCGATATCTTCATGCTCATGCCCGTGGAACACCCTTTCGAAAATCACTGGTGCAGCCTGGGGCTGCACATTTCAAATGCGTGTGGCCGAGCGCCTGACACCGTTGGTGCCGGAACACTCGGCCACGGTCTCAATGTTGCAAAAAGAATCTATAGCGCCAGTTCGCGTGAAACGACCTCGGCCAGCGAGGTGGCCAGCGATTGGGCCATGTCCTGCGAGGTGGCTTCCACCATCACGCGCACCACGGGTTCGGTGCCCGAGGGGCGCAGCAGCACCCGGCCGTTGCTCCCGAGTTCCGCCTCGGCGGCAACGATCGCGGCGATCAGCATCTGGTTGCTTGGTGCCGCTTCCTTGTCAACGCCCTTGACGTTGATCAGCACCTGCGGCAGCACCGTCATGGCTCCGGCAAGTTCCTTCAGGGACTTGCCGGTGGCGTTGACGCGGGCCGCAATGTGCAGGCCGGTCAGCACCCCGTCGCCGGTGGTGGCGTGGTCCGCGAAGATCACGTGGCCGGATTGCTCGCCACCCAGGTTGTAGCCGCCCTCGCGCATGCCCTCGAGCACGTAGCGGTCCCCCACGCCGGTTTCCTTGATCGTGATGCCGGCCTCGCGCATCGCGATCTTCAGGCCCAGGTTGCTCATCACGGTGGCGACCAGGGTGTTGTCCTTCAGGACGCCGCGTTCCTTCATGTCCATGGCCATGACCGCCATGATCTGGTCCCCGTCCACGACGGTTCCCTCGTGGTCGACGGCCAGGCAGCGGTCGGCGTCGCCGTCGTGGGCGATGCCCAGGTCGGCCCCGTTGTCCACCACTGCCGCCTGCAGGCGTTCAAGGTGCGTGGAGCCGTAGCCGTCGTTGATGTTGATGCCGTCGGGTTCCGCGCCAATGACCACGACTTGGGCACCGGCGGCGTTGAACACCTCCGGCGAGCAGCCGCTGGCCGCGCCGTGCGCGCAGTCAAGGACGATCTTGAGCCCGTCCAGGCGGTGGGGCAGCGTCTGCAACAGGTGCATGATGTAACGGTCCTCGGCATCGGCGAAGCGCGAGATGCGTCCCACGTCCGCGCCGACCGGGCGGTGCTTGGGCTTCTCCATGGCCGCCTCGATGGCGTCCTCCAGGGCGTCGTCGAGTTTCTTGCCGCCGCGGGCCAGGAACTTGATCCCGTTGTCGGGTGCCGCGTTGTGCGAGGCGGAGATCATGACGCCGAAGTCGGCACCCAGGTCCGCGACCAGGTATGCCGCCGCCGGAGTCGGCAGGGTCCCCGCATCGTGCACGTCGACGCCGGAAGCCGCGAGGCCCGCCTCGATCGCAGCCGAAAGGAAGTCGCCACTGATCCTTGGATCCTTGGCCACCACCGCCACGGGCCTGCGCCCGTCATCTATTTGTTCGTGCCCCAGCACCATGGCGGCGGCCTGTGAAAGCGCCATCGCCAGCTCGGGGGTCAGAAGTTCGTTTGCTTTTCCGCGGACACCATCGGTCCCAAATAACCTTGCCATCGCGACTCATCATAACCCGCTCCCGGATCATTCCCCGGTATTTCTCCACGGGGCACCCTTTGGGCTGCCCACGGCTCCGGACGGGCCCGAAGCCAAGCCCCATGCCCGGGGACGGCCCGGCGCAGGGGCCCCGCGACCTGATGGCCGCAGGTCCCCTGCACCCGGTCCCCGGCACGGGGTGCCGGAACTAGCCGGCCCGCCCGGAATCCACGGTGACCCGCAGCGGAAGGGAGGTGGAGGTGCCGGCCGCGTTCTGGAGTTCGGCGGTGTAGCGGCGGTTTCCGTCCGCCCTCCCGGTGAGCCCGACCACGGCGCGTTGGGAACGCGGGCTGTCGGCCTTCAGCTGCTGGCCGTGGATCAGACGGCCGTCCTCAAAGAGACGGAAGACACTTGCATTGGTCCCGCGCGGCAGCTCCATCACCACGGAGAAGTCCCCGTCCCAGCGCGCGGCGCCGGCCTCGGGCGCCAGGGACAGCCTGCTGGTGGCCGGGACCTGGGTCTCCACGTCGGTGGGTTCCCAGGCTTCGGGGTCCAGGGGCAGCTGCACCGGGCCCAGCGCGAGCTGCGCAGTGGCCTGCCTATTGCCGTTGGACGCCGCCAGTTGCACGGTGCGTTCGGCCAGTTGGCCACTGAGGGCCTCCTGCGCCGTGAGCTCGTGGACGAGCTCGGTCTCGAGGGTGGCCCCGGGGGCGAGTGCGCCGGCGAGCGCCTGGTCCCCGGCGCGGATCCCGGTCAGCCTGACGTTGCCGGTGTTGGACAGGACCGCCGGGTGCCTCACCGTGTCCCCCGCGGAGGCATGGCCGTTGCCGTCCTCGTCGGTGAAGGTTCCCGCGGAGGCGCTTGTCGCCAGGCCGGGGGCGCGCACCAGCAGGTCGACCTCGCCGCCGTCGACGGAATACTTTTTGACGACCGTGGCGTAGTCCGGGATCCGCCCGGCGGTCCAGGTGCTGGCGGGGACGAAGAAGCCGTCGGCCACCTCCGCCTCCGTCACCGTGTGCCTGGGCGTGGCGCAGTCGTAGGAGGCGCCGGCGGCGAGCGACGAGTAGCGGCAGTTGCCCGCCGGGCTGCTCTGGCCCACCGGTGCGGCAACCAGCGGGGTGAAGTTGCCTTCGGTCGGCACCACCCAGGTGGTGGTGTTGCCGGTGTTGGCGACGTGGAAGGAGTAGGGAAGTTTCTCTCCGGCCGCGTAGGGAGCCGCGGCGAGGTCGCGGACCCCGTCGGTGCGCTTGCCCGAGACCTCGAGCGAGACGATTTCCTGCCCCTTGACCGCGACGGCCAGCGTGCCGTGCGAGGTGCGGCCGTCGGCGGCGGTGAAGCGGGCCTGCAGTTTCACGGTTCCGTTGGCCGTGGCCGGGGCGGTGACCGGGAGCCGGAGGGTGGCTTCGGCGCCGGCGGCCAGCGGGGCGAGGTCGGCGGTGCCCAGGTCCCATCCGTCCGGGCCGGTGAGTGTCAGCGTGCCCGAGAGCGCGGTGGCTTCCTGGTTGGCGATGCGCACGGATGCCTCGGCACTGCCTCCGGCGTCCAGTGCCAGCGGCGCAGCTGACAGCGGGGCGCAGGCCACATTGAGCCAGTCTTGGTCGAACGTGGCCAAGGGGAGGTCGTTGGTGTAGCTGCCCTCGTAGAAGACCCCGTAGAGCCCGTCGTCCAGCGCGGTGGCCACCGAGTAGGCGGAGAAGCCGGAGCGGATGGTGCGCAGCCCGGGCCAGCTTTCCCCGTCGTCGCAGGAGACCCGGGCCGAGACGTTGCGGCGCTCGGTGGGGTGGTTGGCGCCGGTGTAGAGCAGCATCTTCGCCTCCGCGCTGCCCTCGGCGGCTTCGGGGAACATCCGGGTCACGTGGGCGTTGTTGGTCGGGTCCACGAGCTCGGTGTCGGCTTGAACCGGCGAGTAGCTGTGTCCGCCGTCGCTGGAGATCGCCACCTTGCGCAATCCCCCGTTGTTCGAGTCGCGGGAGTTGAGCATCACCCGTCCGTCGGAGAGCTCGACGACCTTGTTCTCGTCCATCCCGGTGCCGATGAATTCCCCGCGCTCCCAGGTCTGGCCGTGGTCGTCCGAATATACGGAGTAGGCCTGGATCGGCGTGCTGCCGTCGGCCTGCATGACCCGGCCGGCGTACTGCTGCACCAGCCGCCCGGCGTGGGCCCCGTAGCGCAGCTGGATGCCTGCCCCGGAGGTGGCGAAGGTGGACTTCACGTCGCCCGGTTCCGGGGTGGCGTCGGCGCCGGGCTTGGCCACGTCGGTGATCAGGCGCGGTTCGCTCCAGCTCACCCCGCCGTCGCCCGAGGAAACCACCGCGGCGCTGATGACGTTGCGGTCGGCGTCGTCGTTCCCGAAGGTGCTGCCGTGGAATCCCTGGTCCTTGGAATAGACAAAGAAGGCAAAGACGGTGTTGGTTTGTGCATCGACCACGAAGCTGGGGTCGCTGTAGCCGTACTTCGGGGTCTCGGCGTCGCCCAGGTGGCCGGCGGCGATGGTGGTCATCTCCCCGAAGGTCTTGCCGTTGTCGGTGCTGCGGCGCATCACGATGCTGTTGGCATTGGGCGCGTCGGCGGCGGAATTCGGGCGGGCGTCCCAGGAGGCGAGCACCACGCCGTTGCCCAGGTGGGCGAGGGCGGGAATGCGGTAGAAGTAGTTTTCGCTTGTGCGGTCGGCGGCGAGGTTCGCCTCGGTGTAGGTGCCCGGGGCGGCGAAGGGGTCGGTGCCGGGTGCCGACAGGGCGGCGCCCGCGGATCCGGCCAGGGCGACGGGGGCCAACAGGGCCAGGAGCGCCGCCGTGGCCAGGGGGCGGGCCGCGCGTGAAAGTCGGGGTTTCGGGTGATCGGTCATCTCTTGGGAAGTGCCTTTCCGGCTTGGGAGGGTCGGTGAGGTCGAGCAAAGAGGTAGGACATCCGATCTATGGATACGTGACATCGCCCACATCTGTCAAGCGTCGCGCATCGCCTCAATCCCGCTTCGGGGCACCCCCGGGCGCGTTGTCCCGGGCGAAGTCGTAGTATTCGCGGTCGGCAAGCAGCGAGGCCGCGGCCTCGTCCAGGACCACCGTCGCCCGCTCATGGAGCTGCAGCGCGCTCGCGGGGCAGAAGGCGCCCAGCGGCCCTTCCGCCATGGCCGCCACCGCGGCCGCCTTGGACTCGCCGGTGGCCACCAGCAGCACCGAGCGGGCGCGCAGGATGGTGCCAATGCCCTGGGTCAGGCAATGCAACGGAACCGCCTCGACGTCTCCCCCGAAGAACCGCGCGTTGTCGCGCCGGGTGCGCGGGGCCAGGGTCTTGACGCGGGTGCGGCTGCCCAGCGACGAGCCGGGCTCGTTGAAGCCGATGTGCCCGTTGGCCCCGATCCCCAGCAGCTGCACGTCGATGCCCCCGGCCGCCTCGATCGCCGCCTCGTACTCGGCGCAGGCCGCGGGCAGGTCGGCGGCCGCGCCGTGCGGGACGTGCACCTTGCGCGGGTCAAGTCCCAGCGGGAGGGTGACCTCGCGGTCGATGACGGAGTGGTAGGCCTCGGGGTGCGCGGGATCCAGCCCCACGTACTCGTCCAGGGCAAAGGCGGTGGTTCGCGAGAGGTCAAGCCCCTCGCGCGCCAGGACCGCTAGCGCCGCGTAGGTGCCGAGCGGGCTGGAGCCGGTGGCCACGCCAAGCACGGGGTCCCGCCGCCTGGCCAGGGTGTCGGCGATGAGGCGGGCGGCGTGGCGGCCCACGGCCGCCGGGTCTGAGAGCACGATGATTTCCACCTGCCCAGAGTACCCACTATTCGATGATTTGTCCGTACCAATATCAATATTCAGCGGGATATACTCGGAAACATGGAGATATCACGCGAATTGGTTCGGACCGGTTCCCCCAAGTACGTGGCCCTGGCCAACGCCCTGGCCGAACAGATCCGCACGACGCTGGCCATCGGCGATCCGTTGCCGACGGAGCGGGAGCTGCAGGCCGGCTTCGGCGTCAGCCGCGACACCGTGCGCCGGGCCATCGCCCGGCTGGCCGCCGCCGGCCTGGTCTTCAACGTGCAGGGCTCGGGAACCTACGTCGCGGACCCCGCGCAGATCCGCAAGGGCCCGCGGCTCACCGGATTCAGCCAGGACATGGCCGAGCGCGGTCTCCGGGCCTCCTCCCGCACGCTGGACTGCAGGATCGAGCCCTGCCCCGCCGACACCGCCCGCGCCCTGGGCGTGGCCGAGGGCTCCGGCGTCCTGCTGCTGCGCAGGCTCCGCCTGGCGGACCAGGCGCCCATGGCCCTGGAAACCGCCCGCCTGCTTCCGGGCCTCTTTGGCGACGGACTTCCCGATCCTGAAGGCTCGCTGGATACGCAGCTGGCTGAACATGGCCAGCGCATCATGCGGGCCAGCCAGACCATCACCGCCACCAATCTCACGGCCACCGAGGCGCACCTGCTCGACCAACCGGTTGGCGCCGCGGCCCTGCGGGTGGACCGGGTCGGCTTCACCGATCGAGGACGGGCTATCGAGGCCACCGAGACGCTTTACCGCGGGGACCGTTACGGCTACGAAACCGCCGTGGAACGGGATCCCTCCTGAGCGCGTTCGCACCGACACCACACGCTGTCCCCGACCTCGAACCGGAGCACCAATGAACCGCGTCCTCATCCATTCCGCAATTCTCGCCGGGAGCGGATCCGCTGCATCACCAGATCCGTCCGGATGGGCGCTCGTCGAGGAGGGCTCGTTGGTGGAACTGCGCACAGGCCCGGGCTGGACCCAGCGGGTGCCCCCGGGAACCGAGGTGCTGGATGCCGGAGGGGACCTGCTGGCCCCGGGCTTCGTGGACATCCACTGCCACGGCGGCGGCGGCGCGGCCTTCGAGGACCCCGGGGGCCTGGACACAGTCCTGTCCACGCACCGCGGCCACGGCACCGGGACCCTCGTCGCCTCGCTGGTGACCAATCCCCTGCCCGAGCTGCGCCGGGCGGTGGCCCGCCTGGCCGCCGCCACCGCGGAGGGCCGGATCGCCGGCATCCACCTGGAAGGCCCGTGCCTGGCGCCCGGGCAGCGCGGGGCCCACCACCCCGACCACTTGCTGGCGCCCTCGGTGGCGGTGCTCGAACCGCTGCTGGAGGCCGCCGGCGGCGCCATCGTGCAGGTGACGCTCGCCCCGGAACCGGATCCCGGCCTGGCGGCCACGCGCTTCCTGGTCGAACACGGCGTGCGGGTGGCGGTCGGCCACACCGAGGCCGACTACGCCACCGCCCGGGCGGCCTTCGACGCCGGGGCCTCGCTGCTCACCCACGCGTTCAATGCCATGCCGGGGCTGCACCACCGCAACCCCGGCCCGATTGCCGCGGCCCTCGACGACGGGCGGGTGGTCCTGGAACTCATCGCCGACGGCGTGCACGTCCACGACCCGCTCATCCGGTTGCTCTTCACCCAGGCGCCGGGACGGGTGGCCCTGGTGACCGACGCGATGGCCGCCGCGGGGTTCGGCGACGGCAGCTACCAGTTGGGCGAACTCGCCGTGGAGGTGCGCGATTCGGTGGCCAGGCTCGCCGCGGGCGGCTCCATCGCCGGCAGCACCCTCACCATGGACGCCGCGGTGCGCCGGGCCGTTGCGGCCGGGGTCCCGCTCGGGGAGGCGATCCGGGCCGCGACGAGTGACCCGGCGCGGGCGCTGGGCCTGGGCCGTGGCGCCGGAACGCTGGAGCCGGGCGCGCCGGCACCCGTGCTCCTGGGTGCGGACGGATCGCTGCGGCGCGCCTTCGCGCTTGGCTGATCCCGCCCGGCCCCCTGACCGGGGCCGGGGACCTAGCCGCCGACGGTGGTGCGGATCAGCCCGCGGATCCCGTCAAAGTGCCCGGCCATCAGCCGCGCGGCGGTGGCCTTGTCGCCGGACGCCACGGCCTCGTAGATGTCCCGGTGGTTGCGGGCCGTCTCGACCAGCAGGTCGTCGGCCGGGTCCATCTGCTCGTGCAGCTTCGAGTAGGCCGACCAAAAGACCCCCAGCAGGTTGGTGAGCATCCCGTTTTCCAGCGGCTCGAACAATCCGCGGTGGAACTGCTCGTCGGCCTCGCTCAGCGGCTGGCCGGCCTCGGCCCGGGCCTCCATGTCCTCCACCGCGGCACGGACGCGTTCCAAGGCGGGCGCCGTCATCGCGTCGATGGCCGCGCCGATCAGCCCCGCCTCGAGCGCCTGGCGGACCTCGACGAGCTCGAGGGCCTCGTGGCCACTGGTGCTCAGCGAGAGCCGGGAGTGGAATTCGAGGGTTGCGGCGAGCGCGCCGAGCTGCTTGGTGGCCACGAACATGCCGTAGCCGTGGCGCACGTCCACGATGCCCAGCGCCTGGAGCACCTTGAGCGACTCGCGCACGGTGTTGCGCCCCACGCCGAGCACCTCGACAAGTTCGTGCTCGGTGGGCAGCGGATCACCAGGTACCAGCCCGCGTTCGAGGATCAGCTCCATGATTTCCTGCTGCAGGGCCTGCAGCCGGTCGGCCGCATTGGCCCTGATCCGCCGGGCGGATGGCTGTGCTGCGCTCATCGGTTTCCCTTCCTTCTGCCGCTTCGTGCCTGCGGGTCCCGCCGGGTGCGGGTCCGTGGTTGACGTTCAATGTGACTTCGCATACATTGTACTTCAGGCATAGGACATCCTACATCCGATAACCGTCCACATCCCACCCGAGGTGACCCACCATGACGCTACACAACGAAGTTTTGAACATGGCCAGCTCCCGCCGCAATTTCCTCAAACTGGCCGGGGCCATGGGCGTCGCCGGCGCCTTCGCCGCGACCCTGTCGGCCTGCGGGCCGAGCGGTTCGACCGGCACCGCCGTCTCCGGGGCCGCCGGAACCAAGCCGATCGAGGCCGGCATGTCCTACGCGCTCTCCACCGGGTTCGACCCGATGACCTCCTCCGGGGCCACCCCGATGGCAGCGAACCTGCACATCTTCGAGGGCCTGACCGAACTGCACCCGGCCACCCGCGAACGCTATCTGGCACTCGCCGCGGCCGAACCGGTCAAGGTCGGCGAGCTGGGATACGAGATCAAGCTGCGCGCCGGGGCCACCTTCCACAACGGGGACCCGGTCACCGTCGATGACGTCGTCTACTCCTTCGAGCGCGTGCTCGATGAGAAGAACGCCTCGCTCTTCGCCCAGTTCATCCCCTTCATCGACAAGGTCGCCGCCAAGGGCACCGACACGATCGCCTTCACCCTGAAGTACGCCTTCCCGCTCTTCGCCGAACGCATTTCCATCGTCAAGATCGTGCCCAAGAAGCTGGCCTCCGCCGACCAGGCCGGCTTCGACGCCGCCCCGGTGGGCACCGGACCCTACAAGCTCGTTTCCGCGGTCAAGGACGACAAGATCGTCTTCGAGAAGTTCGAGTCCTATAACGGCCCCATGGCCGCCAAGGCCCCGGGCATGACCTGGTTCCTGCTCTCGGACGCAGCCGCCCGCGTCACCGCCGTGGAGTCAGGCCGCGTCCAGGCCATCGAGGACGTCCCCTACCTGGACATCGAGCGGCTCAAGGCCAATGCCACCGTCGAGTCCGTGCAGTCCTTCGGCCTGCTCTTCCTGATGTTCAACTGCGCCGAGAAGCCCTTCGACAACAAGCTGGTCCGCCAGGCCCTGCACTACGGCCTGGACACCCAGACCGTCATCGACCGCGCCCTGCTGGGCAACGCCACCGCCGCGAGTTCCTTCGTCCAGGAAAACCACCCGGGCTACCACCGCGCCTCCACCGTCTACACCTACGACCCGGAGAAGGCAGCGTCCCTGCTCAAGGAGGCAGGGGTCACCGAGCTCTCCTTCGAGCTGCTGACCACCGACACCTCCTGGGTCAAGGACGCCGCCCCGGTGATCATCGAATCCTGGAACAAGCTTCCCGGCGTCAAGGTCACGCTCAAGTCCATGCAGTCCGGTGCGCTGTACCCGGACCACGTCGACTCGGGCACCTTCCGCGTCGTCGCCGCGCCGGGCGACCCCTCGGTCTTCGGCAACGACCTGGACCTGCTGCTGTCCTGGTGGTTCCGCGGCACCGTGTGGCCGCAGGACCGCTTCCGCTGGCACCAGACCAAGGAGTACGCGACCGTGCAGAAGCAGCTTGACGCCGCGGTGCGCGCCGCGGACCCGGTCGCAGCACAGAAGGTCTGGAACCAGGTCATTGACCTGATCGCCGAGCAGGCTCCGCTCTACCCGATCCTGCACCGCATGCTCCCGACCGCCTGGAACCCGGACGCGCTGACGGGCTTCCGCCCGCTGCCGACCACCGGGCTCTCCTTCGTGGACGTCGCGCACGCCTAGCAAAAAAGCCGGCGCGCCGCCGACTCCCCCATCGTCGGCGGCGCGCCATCCTTTCCCCCCTCCACCCCCGCACATCCCCGATTCCGAGGAGCACCATAGACGTGGGCAATATCCTCCGCCTGCTGGGCCGACGCCTGGCGGCACTGCCACTGATGATCCTGGGCGTGACGCTGCTGGTCTTCCTGGTCCTGCAGTTCTCCCCCGGCGACCAGGCCACCACCGCGCTCGGCGAGGGCGCCAGCGAGGAAGCCAAGGCCGCCTGCCGCGCCGAACGCGGCCTCGACAAGCCGGTCCTCGTGCAGTACATCTCCTTCCTGGCCCGCCTGCTGGTGCTTGACTTCGGCAAGACCACCCCGCCGGCCCAGCCGATCTCCGGGATCATCGCCGGGGCCTTCCCGCTGACCCTGCAGCTGACCTTCTTCGGCGTGGCCATCGCCGTGGTGCTCTCCCTGCTGCTGGGAGTCACCGCCGCCCTCTACCGCGACCGCTGGCCCGACGCGGGCATCCGCGTGCTCTCCATCGCCGCCGTGGCCACGCCCTCCTTCTGGCTGGGCATCCTGCTGATCCAGTGGCTGGCCCTGGGCACCGGGACCTTCCCCTCCGGCGGCTTCGTCCCCTTCAGCCAGGACCCCGCCGGCTACTTCCGCTCCCTCGCGCTGCCCGCCCTGGCCCTGGCCATCCCGGTCTGCGCCTCGCTGATCCGCGTGGTGCGCACCTCGATGGTCGAGGAAATGGACAAGGACTACGTCCGCACCGCCATCGGCAACGGGGTCCCGCGCCACGAGGTGATCCGCCGCAACGTGCTGCGCAACGCGCTGATCACCCCGGTCACCGTGCTGGGCCTGCGTATCGGCTACCTGCTCGGAGGCGCGGTGGTCATCGAAATGATCTTCTCGCTGCCCGGCATGGGCCAGCTCATCCTCAACGGCATCACCAACAACGACGTCTCCCTGGTCCAGGGCGTCACGCTGACCATCGCCATCACCTTCGTGCTGGTCAACATCGCCGTGGACCTGCTTTACCTGCTCATCAACCCCCGGATTAGGACGGTATGACCATGCGGTACGGACTTGCTGACCGCCTCAGCCGCCCCGGCCTCGCCTTCAGGGCCCTTCCCCTGGGCTCCAAGGCCGCCCTGCTCTTCCTGGCAGTCGTCGCCCTCGCGGCACTCTTCGCCCCCTGGCTGGCCCCGCACGACCCGCTGGCCACCGGCATCCCCGCCCAGGCGCCCAGCGCCGCCAACCCCTTCGGCACCGACCGGCTGGGCCGCGACATTTACTCGCGTCTGCTCTTCGGCGCCCGCTCCTCGCTGCTGATCGGCCTGGGCGCCGTGGCGCTGGCCATCGCCGTCGGCGCGGTGCTCGGCGCGATCGCCGCCACGGCCTCGAAGTGGGTCAGCGAATCGGTCATGCGCATCATGGACATCATCATGGCCTTCCCCGGCATTGCGCTCGCCGCGGTGCTGCTGGCAACCTTGGGCAACTCCGTCCCGGTGATCATCGTCGCCATCGCCGTCATCTACATCCCGCAGCTGGCCCGCGTGGTCCGCGCCAACGTCATGGCCCAGTGGGGTGAGGACTACGTGCGCGCCGAGCAGGTGCTGGGAGCCGGACGCCTGCACATCCTGGTGCGCCACGTGGTGCGCAACACCGCCGCCCCGGTGCTGGTCTTCGCGACCGTGATGGTCGCCGACGCGATCATCTTCGAGGCCTCGCTCTCCTTCCTCGGCGCCGGCGTCCAGGACCCCGCCCCCAGCTGGGGCAACGTCATCTCCTACGGCCGCACCCTGGTGCTCAACGGCGCCTGGTGGGCCACCACCTACGCGGGCCTGCTGATCCTGCTCACGGTGCTCTGCCTGAACGTGCTCGCCGAGGGCCTCACCGACGCCATGGTGAACCCGCGGCTGCGCAAGCCGGCGAAGATCACCGAGAAGGACAACACCGCCGCCGCGGTGCTGCGCGCCGAGTCCGGCCACGGCATCGACGCCGCCTCGCCCGACGCGGCCACCCCGCCGCTGCTCGCCGCCCAACTCGAACGCCTGCGCGCCACCGAGCTGGGCCGCGGCGACAGGCTGCACCCCGACACCAAGGCCCGGCCGATCCTGCAGGTGCGCAACCTCTCCATCCGCTTCCCGGACCGCTACGGCGACACGCGGATCGTCGACAACGTCTCCTTCACCGTCAACGAGTCCGAGACCATGGGCCTGGTCGGCGAGTCAGGCTGCGGCAAGTCGATCACCTCGCTTGCCATCATGGGCCTGCTGGCCCCCAACGCCGAGGTCACCGGCTCGATCATGTTCGAGGGCCGCGAACTGGTGGGCCCCGACAACCGCGAGACCACCCGCGAAAAGCTCTTCAAGGGCCTGCGCGGGGAACAGATCGCGATGGTCTACCAGGACGCCCTGTCCTCGCTGAACCCCTCGATGCTGATCCGCGAGCAGATGGAGCAGCTGACCCGGCGCAACGGCCGGATGAGCCCGGAGGAACTGCTCAAGCTGGTCAAGCTGGATCCGCGCCGGACGCTGCGCTCCTACCCGCACGAGCTCTCCGGCGGGCAGCGCCAGCGCGTGCTCATCGCCATGGCGCTCTCCCGCTCCCCCAAGCTCGTGGTCGCCGACGAGCCGACCACCGCGCTGGATGTCACGGTGCAGGCGCAGGTCGTGGACCTGCTCAACGAGCTGCGCGAACAGCTCGGCTTCGCCATGGTGTTCGTCAGCCACGATCTGGCGCTGGTCGCCTCCCTGGCGCACCGCGTGACGGTGATGTACGCCGGGCAGGTCGTCGAATCCGGCGCCACCGCCGAGCTGCTGGCCGATCCCCGGCACGAATACACCCGCGGCCTGCTCGGCGCGGTGCTCTCCATCGAATCCGGGGCGCAGCGCCTGCACCAGATCCCCGGATCGGTGCCCAGCCCGCGCGACTTCGCCGCCGGGGACAGGTTCGCCGCCCGCTCCCTTGACCCCGCAGCCGACCCCGCCCGGGCCCTGTCCCTGGAACGGGTCGGGACCTCCGACCACTACTGGGCCACCGCGGCCCCGAGCACCCGCACCGAAGGAGCCAACGCATGAGCACCACCGCACCGGCCGCCGCACACCCCGCCGCGCCCGGCTCCGCCCCGGTCCTGGAACTGAAGGACCTGCACGTGCACCACCGGGCACGCGGCGGCAAGCTCTTCCACCCGACCATCGTCAAGGCCGTCAACGGGGTCGACTTCACCATCGCCCGCGGGGAGACCGTGGGCATCGTCGGAGAATCGGGCTGCGGCAAGTCGACCCTCGCCTCGGTGCTGGTGGGCCTGCGCGAACCGACCAGCGGCTCGGTGCTCTTCCACGGCGAACCGTTCTCCCGCCGCGGGCCCGCCCGCCGGGAATTCGGCAAGTCCGTTTCGATCATCTTCCAGGACCCGGCCACCGCGCTGAACCCGCGGATGACGGTCCACGACATCCTCACCGACCCGCTGCTGGTGCACGGAATCGGGACCCGGGCCACCCGCTCGGCCAAGGTCTACGAGCTGCTCGAGCTGGTCGGGCTGCCCGCCTCCGCCGCGGAGGTCTCCCCCGCCCAGATCTCCGGCGGGCAGCGCCAGCGCGTGGCCATCGCCCGGGCCCTGGCCCTTGACCCGGAACTGGTCATCGCCGACGAGCCGACCAGCGCCCTGGACGTCTCGGTCCGCGCCCAGGTGCTGAACCTGCTCACCGACCTGAAGGCCAGGCTCAACCTGGGACTGGTCTTCATCTCCCACGACATCTCCACCGTCCGCTACGTCGCGGACCGCATCTGCGTGATGAACGCCGGGCGGATCGTGGAGCAGGGCTCCGCCGCCCAGGTCTTTGACAACCCCACCAACGACTACACCCGAACCCTGCTGGGGGCCGCACCGAGTTTGCTCCAGGCCCCCGCAACCACCCGAACTCCCCTGGAGGAAGCATGAGCACCACCCCCGCATTCACCGGCGTCATCCCGCCCGTCCTCACCCCGCGCACGTCCGACGGCGCCCTGGACCTGCCGGGCCTGGAGGCGGTCGTCGAGCACCTGGTTTCCAACGGCATGCACGGCCTGTTCCCACTGGGCTCCTCCGGGGAAACCCCGTACCTGACCGACGCCGAGCGCGAGGCCGTGCTGGCCACCGTGGTCTCGGCGACCGCCGGGCGCGTCCCGCTGCTGGTCGGCGCCAACGAGCAGACCACCGCCCGGGTGATCGAGGAGGCCCGCAAGGTCGTCTCCCGCGGGGCCGACGCCGTGGTCGCCACCACCCCGTACTACGCGATCTTCGACGCCGCCGAGGTCAAGGCGCACTTCCGCGCCATCGCCGCGGCGGTTGACGTCCCGGTCCTCGCCTACGACGTCCCGGTGCGCACCGGCTACAAGCTGGCCCCGGAGCTGCTGGCCGAGCTCGCCCACGAGGGCACCATCGCCGGGGTCAAGGACTCCTCGGGCAACGACATCGCCTTCCGCCAGCTGCGCCTGCTCACCCGCGGACTGGACGGATTCGCGCTGTTCAGCGGACACGAGGTCGTCTGCGACGCCGCCATGCTTTCGGGCGCCGACGGACTGGTCCCGGGCCTGGCCAACGTCGACCCCGCCGGCTACCGCCGGCTCTATGACGCCGCGGTGTCGGGGAACTGGGAGACCGCGGTCAAGGAACAGGACCGCCTGGCCGAGCTCTTCCGCATCGTCGAGGTCCCGGACGGATCCCGGGTCTCCCCGGGCGCCGGCGGGCTGGGCGCGTTCAAGACGGCCCTGGTGCAGCTTGGCGTCATCGGCTCCAACACCATGAGCCAGCCCATGGCATCCCTGAACGCCGAGGAGGCCGCGCGCATCCGCTCGATCCTCGCCGACACCGGGCTGCTCTAGGCCCATGGCAGCACCGCGCACCGCCGTCGGCATCGACCTGGGCGGCACCAAGATCGCCGCCGCCCTGGTGGGTGCCGACGGCAGCATCACCTCCCGGAGCTCGCTGCCCACCCCCGCGGCCGCCGGGCCCGAAGCCGTGCTGGATGCAGTCGCGGCACTCGCCGCTCCCCTGCTCGCCCGCGCCCCCGCCTCCGGTGCGCCCGCGCTCGGGGTCGGGATCGGCGCGGCCGGGGTCATCGACCCGGGCACCGCGACCGTGCTCTCGGCCACCGACCACCTGCCGGGCTGGGCGGGCACCGACCTGCGCGCCGGGCTTGGCGCCCGGCTCGGGCTTCACCCGCAGCAGGTGCAGGCGGTCAACGACGTGCACGCCCACGCGCTGGGCGAGGGCTGGCTGGGGGCCGGAACCGGAACCGACTCGGTGCTGCTGGCCGCCTTCGGCACCGGCATCGGCGGTTCGCTGCTGCTGCACGGGGTCCCCGTCTTTGGCGCCCGGCAGGTCGGCGGGCACCTGGGCCACGTGCCGGCGGCAGAGGCCGCCGGGCTGCGCTGCCCCTGCGGGGGCACCGGGCACCTGGAGGCCATCGCCTCCGGACCGGCCCTGCACGCCCTCTACCTGCGCCGCGGCGGGGACCTGACGGTGCCCGACGCGCGCGCCGTGTTCGCCCGCGCCGCCGCCGGGGACCTGCTCGCCGCGGGGGCCATCGACACCGCCGCCACCGCCGCGGGCCGCGCACTGGGCGGGCTGGCCAACACCCTGGACCCCGAATCCGTCATCCTCTCCGGCGGACTGGCCGATGCCGGGGAGCGGTGGTGGGCACCGCTGCGTGCCGCCTTCGCCGCCGAACTCATTGCCCCGCTCGCCTCCCTGGTCCCGCAACCGGCGGCCCTGGGCGCCGACGCCGCCCTGGCCGGGGCCGCCTCGCTGCTGCTGCTCCGCGCCCACGCCACCACAGTCCCCGCCTAGAAGGAACCCACCACCCGTGTTACTGACAGCTTCGGACCTCACCGCCCTGAAGGGCGCGCTGGTCGTCTCCGCCCAGGCCTACCCCGGCGAACCCATGCGCGATCCGCGCACCATGGCGCAGGTCGCCGCCTCCGCGGTGATCGGCGGGGCCAAGGCGGTCCGCGTGCAGGGCCTGGCCGACATCGCCGCGACCCGCTCCGCGGTGCAGGTCCCGGTCATCGGCCTGTTCAAGGACGGCCACGACGGGGTGTTCATCACCCCCACGCTGCACCACGCGCTGGCCGTCGCGGCCGCCGGGGCGCACATCATTGCCCTGGACGGCACCCGCCGGCCGCGCCCGGACGGGCTCAGCCTGGCCGAAACCATCGCCGGGATCCGCGAACGCTCCGGGGCCACCGTGATGGCCGACTGCGGTTCGCTGGACGACGCGGTCGCGGCGGCCGCCGCCGGGGCGGACCTGATCGGCACCACGCTGGCCGGATACACCGGGGAACGGCCCAAGACCCAGGGCCCGGACCTGGAATTGCTCGAGGCGATCATCGCGGCGGACCTGGGCGTGCCGGTCATCGCCGAGGGCCGCATCCACACCCCCGCCCAGGCCCGCGCGGCGCTGGATGCCGGGGCGCACGCGGTGGTCGTGGGCACCGCGATCACCCACCCGGCGACCCTGACCGGCTGGTTCCTCGACGCCCTGGAATCGTGAGCGCCCGCCCGGCCGGCACGCACCAAACGGTGCTGGCGACCCGCGGGGCCGGCGGCCACCGGCAATACCGGATCCCCGCCCTGGCCGTGACCGCCGCCGGGACGCTGCTGGCGGTCTACGACGGGCGGCCCACGCTCGATGACCTGCCCTCCCCCGCCGACCTGGTGCTGCGCCGCAGCACCGATGGCGGGAGGACCTGGGAGGCGCAGCGCACCCTGCGCACCGGAACCGGCCTGCACGGCTTCGGCGACCCCTCCCTGCTGGTGGACGGCGAAACCGGCACGATCTTCTGCTTCCACGCCGCGACCACCCGCTGGGGGTTTTTCGAGTCCCTGCCGGGCACCGCCCAAACCCAGCACGTGGATCTCTCCGCCTCCACCGACGACGGGCTCAGCTGGAGCCACCGCCGGATCACCGGCCAGCTCAAGCGCCCCGGGATCCGCGGGATCTTCGCGGCCTCGGGCGCCGGCACCCGTGTCTCCGCGGGCCCGCATGCCGGGCGGCTGCTCCAGCCCTGCGTGGTGCTGCTGTCCGCCGGCGGACGGATCGCCGCCGCGGTGGCCCATAGCGACGACCACGGGCACAGCTGGAAGCTCGGGGAGGCGCTGGAGCCGTCCGCCGACGGCACGCACACCAACGAATCCTCCGTCGCCGCCCTGCCCGACGGCAGCGTGCTGCTGCACTCGCGGGCCACGCCGCACCGGCTGGCCGCCCGCTCGGTGGACGGCGGGGCCACCTTCTCCCGCCCCGAACCCGTCCCCGCGCTGCCTGACCCCAGCGACAACGGCTCGCTCACCGCCCTGGCCGGCGGCGGGATGGTGGCAACCCACAACGCGCACCGGCACCTGCGCCGGAACACCGTGCTGCGGCACAGCCCGGACGACGGAACCACCTGGGCCGGAAGCGTCCTGCTCTGCGCCGGCGCCTCGGCGTACTCCACGGCCGCCGAGCTGCCCGACGGCTCGATCGGCGTGCTCTATGAGCGCGGCGCCTATGAGGAGATCGTGTTCGCCCGGATCCCGCGCGCGGAGCTGGGCGCGCCGGCCGTCACAAACCCGGCCGACGACGACACCAACCTCCCGCACGGGCCGCGCCCGCTGCCCGGGCACCCGGAGGTGCGGGTCGAGGTCGTGCCGCGCTCGATCACCCCCGCTCCCCCGGATGACTGGACATTCAGCGAGCCGCACCTGGTGCTGGGGCGGGCCGATGCAGGGTACGGGGCGGCAGGGAAGGAGGTCGGCCAGGCCGAGGCGCAATTGGTCGCCAGCCGGGCGGACCTGCTGGCCAACTATGGTCCTCCTGCCCCGGGAATCCGCGCCGGGGACATCCTCACCTATTCGGCGGCCGTGACCAACAGCAGCCCGGATCCGGTGACCGTTCGGCCGCACGGCGACGTGGAAGGTCCCTCCCAATCAATCGCTCCGGGGGCAACTGCCGTGTGGCTCCACCTGAACCACCGCACCACGGCGGCAGGGGCCCGGCCACGCATCGACTGGGCCGTCGAATCCAGCACCGATCTGCCGAACCAACCTGGTGGGCGTTAGTCGACCCGTCGCCATCTTGGCCCGTCGGCCCAACGCCAGGGTGGAAGACCACGCCAACCGAGGGTCTGCATGACAGGAAAAGAGCCAGCGTTCAGTTCGTGGAACTGAACGCTGGCTCTTTTTCGCATGCCGATGGCCTGCTTAACGACCAGGGGCCCCACAACCTTGCGGTTGCGGGGCCCCTGGTTTCCGACCCCCAGGGGGTCGGTGCAAGCGATTTAGCGCTTGGAGAACTGCGAAGCCTTGCGGGCCTTCTTGAGACCAGCCTTCTTGCGCTCGATGACGCGGGCGTCACGAGTCAAGTAGCCGGCCTTCTTGAGGGCTGCACGGTTGTTGTCGCGGTCGATTTCGTTCAGCGAACGGGCAATGCCCAGGCGCAACGCACCGGCCTGGCCCGAGGGGCCGCCACCGTGGATGCGTGCAAGAACGTCGTAGGCGCCGTCGAGCTCGAGGAGCTTGAACGGTTCGTTGACATCCTGCTGGTGCAGCTTGTTCGGGAAGTAGTTTTCCAGGGTGCGACCGTTGAGGGTCCACTTGCCGGTACCTGGGACGACGCGCACGCGGGCAATTGCCTGCTTGCGGCGGCCAACTGCTGCGCCTGCAACGGTCAGTGCCGGACGTTCCTTGACGGCTTCTGCCTCAACGGCAACGGTCTCCGAGGTGTACGAAGTCGGAGCTTCACCCTCGAATTCAGTGATCTCTTCAGTGTTCTGAGCCACGATAATCTCCTAAAGTCTTGTTCTCGGGGCCCAGCGCTACTGCGCGACCTGGGTGATTTCGAAGGTCTGCGGCTGCTGTGCAGCGTGCGGGTGCTCGGCACCGCGGTAGACCTTCAACTTGGACAGCTGATCTGCAGCCAGCGAGTTCTTCGGGAGCATGCCCTTGATGGCCTTCTCCACGGCCTGGACCGGGTTCTTTTCAAGAAGCTCGGCGTAGGTCACGGACTTCAGGCCGCCCGGGAAACCCGAGTGACGGTAGGCGCGCTTGTTTTCGAGCTTGGCGCCGGTGAGGGCAACCTTCTCGGCGTTGATGATGATGACGTGATCGCCCATGTCCATGTGGGGGGCGAAGGTAGCCTTGTGCTTGCCGCGCAGCAGGGTTGCGGCCTGGACGGCGAGGCGACCAAGTACAACGTCGGTGGCATCAATGATGTGCCACTGGCGGGTCTGGTCAGCCGGCTTTGGAGTGAACGTACGCACTGTAATTGCCTTTGTTTTATTGGTTACTGGTCAAGCACAGTTCCAAGCAGCGGCTGTGAGATCCACTGTTGTAGATGTGCTGTGTTCGATGCGCTGTAACCAGTTCGCCAGGTGAGGACTGAAAAGACCGGCCGTCCATGAATGTTCGCAATCCCAGCAGACCAGTGGCTCTGCAACTGAGCCGTCACGCGGAGAAGGTTGTGTCGAACAAAGGACACGCACAACAGCCCATAGTCTATCGGATTAACCCCGACACCGCCAAAGCGCCTGAAGTGAGCCTGCCGACAGGACGACTTATGCCAGTGTATTGCGCCGCATTCCCCCGGACTACAGGTCGATTCCGCGCAATTCCGGCAGGTCCTTGGTGATCTCATGCGGCGTGCGACGGGTGCGCGTCAATTCCGCGCGCCTGGCGATCTCGTGCGCATCAAGAGGATAGGCGACTTCCTCCAGGACCAGTGCCCGCGGGTCTGCAAGCATGATCCGGGAATCGCGCACGGCTTCCTCCAAGCGCATCGCCACCCACCCCGGGACCTCGCGCCCGTCCCCGACCTTGATGCAGGCACCGATCATGGCCCTGACCATGTTGTGGCAAAAAGCGTCGGCCTTCAGGTGCGCCACGATGATGCCCTCGGCATCACGGTCGAACTCGAATTCCGTCAGCGTGCGGATGGTGGTGGCATGCTCGCGCGGCTTGCAGAAGGAGAGGAAGTCGTGGCGTCCGAGCAGGCTTGAGGCCTCCGCGTTCAGCAAATCGACATCCAGGTCCGTCTTGTGCCACATGGTGAAGGCGCGGGTCAGCGGATCGAAGCGTGCAGGTCCGTCGGCGATGCGGTAGGAGTAGCGGCGCCAGAGTGCGGAAAAGCGTGCGTCGAACCCGTCGGGGGCGATCCAGACGTCGTGGACCAGGATGGCACCGTGTTCGCGGCCGAGTACACCGCGCAGCCGGCGAAGCAGGGCAAAGCCGGGTTCGATGTTCGCTCCTCGGGCCAGGCCCGCAACCTCGGTCGGCGTCAGGTCGAAATGCGCGATCTGGTTCCGGGCATGCACCCCGGCGTCCGTGCGTCCGGCCACGACGGTGCGGATGTCGCGGCGGATGAGCATGGCCAGGGCGGCTTCGAGCACTCCCTGCACGGTGGGCAGGCCCGGCTGCAGCGCCCAGCCGTTGTAGGCGGTTCCGTCATAGCCGATGCGGATGGCCAGGCGCACGGTGGCAGGCTCGGCGGCGCTTCCGGCCGGCGCGAGACCGGGGTGCTGGGCGTCAAAGGCGGAAGTATTCATCTCACGGTCCTCATTCGGTGGCCTGCTCCACTTGTCACGGGAGCGGTCCTCCCCCCGAAATTGCGAGCGGCCGCGGGCGGGCCCGTCGCGGGGGTCTTCAGTACTTAAAACGTTGGCCCGGTGCATAAGTGCACCGGGCCAACGTTTCAGCTCTTGCCGAGGAAACAAGGACTAGGCCTTGTTCTCCTCTGCGGCTTCGGTCTCTACAACCTCTGCAGCTTCGGTTGCTTCGGTCTCAACGACCTCTTCAACCGGAGCAGCCACTGCGGCAGCCTTCTCGGCTTCCTTCACAACGGCCTGCTTCGGGGAAACCGGCTCCATGACCAATTCGATGACAGCCATCGGAGCGTTGTCGCCCTTGCGGTTGCCGATCTTGGTGATGCGGGTGTAGCCGCCCGGGCGCTCGGCCATGAGCGGTGCGATGTTCTCGAACAGCTCGTGAACGATCGACTTGTTGGTGCGGCTGCGCGAGGCAATGACTGCCTGGACGCGGCGACGCGAGGCCAGGTCTCCGCGCTTGGCGAAGGTGATCAGGCGCTCTGCGTGCGGACGAAGGCGCTTGGCCTTGGTCAGCGTGGTGGTGATGGACTTGTTCTCGAACAGCTGCGCGGACAGGTTCGCGAGCATCAAACGCTCGTGAGCTGCGCTGCCGCCGAGACGCGGACCCTTGGGAGGGGTAGGCATAGTGTTCTCCTATTATGGTGGCCTTTGCGCCCGGTGCCCCGGGGGATCCCGGGCGCAAAGGTTTAAGTTCTATAGCTGGTGGGCCAAGAAGTCTTAGACTTCTTCGTCACCGTAGACGTCATCGTCGCCAATGGCGGCGGCACGTGCTGCAAGATCGAAGCCCGGAGGGGAATCCTTCAGGGCCAGACCCAAATCGATCAGCTTCGCCTTGACCTCGTCGATGGACTTCGCACCGAAGTTACGGATGTCCATCAGGTCGGCCTCGGAGCGTGCAACGAGTTCACCCACGGAGTGGATGCCCTCACGCTTGAGGCAGTTGTACGAGCGAACGGTCAGTTCGAGGTCCTCGATCGGCAACGCCATGTCGGCTGCGAGGGCGGCGTCCGTCGGGGACGGGCCGATCTCGATGCCTTCAGCGGCGGTGTTCAGCTCGCGAGCCAGTCCGAACAGTTCAACCAGGGTGGTGCCGGCAGATGCAACTGCATCGCGCGGGGCCATCGAATCCTTGGTCTCGACATCGACGATGAGCTTGTCAAAGTCGGTGCGCTGCTCGACACGGGTGGCCTCCACGCGGAAGGTCACCTTGAGTACCGGCGAGTAGATCGAATCCACAGGGATGCGACCGATCTCGGCGTCCACGTTCTTGTTCTGCGCTGCAGAAACATAGCCGCGGCCACGCTCGATGGTCAGTTCCATGTCGAACTTGCCCTTCGCGTTCAACGTCGCGATGTGCAGGTCCGGGTTGTGGAATTCCACGCCGGCTGGCGGGGTGATGTCGGCTGCGGTGACGACGCCCGGGCCCTGCTTGCGCAGGTAGGCGACGACCGGCTCGTCATGTTCGGAGGACACAGAGAGATTCTTGATGTTCAGAATCAGCTCGGTGACGTCTTCCTTCACACCGGCTACGGTGGTGAACTCGTGCAGTACGCCGTCGATCCGCACACTGGTGACAGCTGCACCAGGAATGGAGGAGAGAAGGGTACGGCGAAGCGAGTTGCCCAGGGTGTAGCCGAAGCCTGGCTCCAACGGTTCAATTACGAAACGGGAGCGGTTCTCCGCTACGACTTCTTCGGTCAGGGTAGGGCGCTGTGCAATGAGCACTTACATTTCCTTTCAGCGAGCGTCCGCTATATGACGCAACACAGGGGGTGGAAACGACGTATGCCTCGTCGGCGTTCGTCTGGTTCGGTCTGGCTAGCCGTGGCGATCATGCCGCCGCGCCCAACTCCCTTGCGGGAGAAAGACGCGGCGGCATCAAAGCCAGACAGTCATTTTTAGACGCGGCGACGCTTTGGCGGGCGGCAGCCGTTGTGAGCGCTTGGGGAAACGTCCTGGATGGACCCGACCTCAAGGCCAGCAGCCTGCAGCGAGCGGATCGCGGTTTCGCGTCCCGAGCCCGGGCCCTTGACGAAAACGTCAACCTTGCGAAGGCCGTGCTCCTGTGCGCGCTTTGCAGCGGCCTCGGCGGCCATCTGTGCGGCGTACGGAGTCGACTTACGCGAGCCCTTGAAGCCAACCTCGCCGGCCGAGGCCCACGAGATTACAGCACCGTTCGGATCCGTGATGGAAACGATGGTGTTGTTAAAGGTGCTCTTGATGTGCGCCTGTCCGAGCGCGATATTCTTTTTGTCCTTGCGACGCGGCTTGCGGACCGCTCCACGAGTCTTGGGGGGCATGCTTACTCCTACGAGAAAATTGGCTTAGTGACGACCGCTAGATTTAGCGGGTCTTCTTCTTACCGGCGACGGTGCGCTTCGGGCCCTTGCGGGTACGAGCGTTGGTCTTGGTGCGCTGACCGCGGACCGGCAGGCCCTTGCGGTGGCGGATGCCTTCGTAGGAGCCGATCTCAACCTTGCGGCGAATGTCAGCTGCCACTTCACGGCGGAGGTCACCCTCAACCTTGAAGCTGCCTTCAATGAAGTCACGCAGCTGAACCAGCTCAGCGTCGGTCAGATCCTTCACGCGAGTGTCCGGGTTGATCCCGGTCTCGGCGATGGTCTGTTCTGCACGGGTCTTGCCCACGCCGTAAATGTAGGTGAGCGCAATGATCACGCGCTTTTCGCGCGGGATGTCTACGCCAGCTAGACGAGCCATATGCTGTCTACCTTTCGATGTGCGGAGGTCTAAAGCAGCACATTCCTGGGTGTTCCCAGTCCACGGCCTCCGTGCCGTGGGTATGCATCGCGCGGTGGATGCTGTGCTGCCAATTACTTTTACTACGCGCAGGATTTCCCGTGAGGGAAATTAGCCCTGACGCTGCTTGTGGCGTGGGTTTTCGCAGATCACCATGACCACGCCATTACGACGGATCACCTTGCACTTATCGCAGATCGGCTTCACGCTAGGGTTAACCTTCAAGGCTTTGTCCTTTTGCGGTTGCGGTTTCAAGTGGAGCGTAAATTCCTTTGTCGCCCGTCCCAAGGGAAGGAGAACAAAAATCTTTACTTGTAGCGGTAAACGATACGTCCGCGGTTGAGGTCATACGGACTGAGTTCCACCACTACGCGATCCTCAGGGAGGATTCGAATGTAGTGCTGACGCATCTTTCCCGAGATAGTTGCAAGTACAACGTGCCCGTTGGGCAGCTCAACACGGAACATCGCATTGGGCAGTGCCTCTGACACGGTGCCTTCTACCTCGATGACACCCTCTTTCTTGGCCATATCCTCCGCTAACTTTTGTTGCCGGCGGCTTTTGCCACCGACAGGTTTATGGTCTTGGCCATCAATAACAGAGGCACCCTAAGCGCGAGCTTTTGGGCACCAAGGAACAGACAACCAACAGTCAAGCCTACGCGCTGGGAGGCTTAAAGGGAAATCCCTTGACCGGCTCGATTTGTTAGATCCACCACATTTTTCCGTGCAGCGCCCGCGCGCGGGCGCTGCACGGAACATCAGGAAACGATCGGGGAAGGCGTTACGCCGAAGGGGGCGAGGCCCGCCACTCCCCCGTCATGGGCCGTGAGCACCCAGATGCCGCCCATGTGAACGGCAACCGAGTGCTCCCACTGCGAGGCGCGGGCGCCGTCAACGGTGACGACGGTCCAGTCGTCCTCGAGCACCTTGGTCTCAAGTCCCCCGCGCACCAGCATCGGTTCGATGGCCAGGCACAGGCCCGGCTTCACCCGGGGCCCGCGGTGCCCGGTGCGGTAGTTGAGCACGTCCGGGGCCTGGTGCATTTCCGAACCGATGCCGTGGCCCACGTAGTCCTCCAGGATGCCCAGCGGCTTGCCCGGCACGCCGGAGACGAAGTCGTCGATGGCATCGCCGATCTGGCCCACGAAGCGGGCTTCTGCCAGGGCGGCGATCCCCCGCCACATGGCTTCCTGGGTGATGTCGGACAGGCGCTGGTCTTCCGGGTCGGCGGTGCCCAGGATGACGGTGCGTGCCGAGTCGGCGTGCCAGCCGTCGATGATGGCTCCGCCGTCGATCTTCAGCACGTCCCCGTCCTTGAGCTCGTACTGGCTGGGGAAGCCGTGGACGACCTCGTCGTTGACGGAGGCGCAGATGGTGGCGGGGAAGCCGTGGTAGCCCTTGAAGTTGGACTTTGCGCCATGGCGTTCGAGCACCGAGGCAAAGACCTCGTCGACGTGCGCGGTGGTCACGCCGATCTGTGCGGCTGCCACTGCCTCGTCCAATGCCTCGGCCAGCACCAAACCGGCTTCACGCATCTTCAGGATCTGCTGGTTGGTCTTGTACTCGATTTTGGGTTGGCCGAAAGCCATGGTGTGGTTCCCCTTTCAAGGAATTTTCTCTGCGTCGTTAGCGCAAAAACCGCGGGGATGCAGGCACTGGTGTGCCGATCCCCGCGGTTTGCGCGTGTGCAAGCTACTTAGACGTTCTGTCCCAGCGCGTCCATGACGCGGTTGGTGACTTCGTCGATTTCACCGATGCCGTCGACCAGGCGCACGATGCCGCGCTCTTGGTAGCGGTTGACCACGACTGCGGTTTCCTCGTGGTACAGGCCCAGGCGGTGGCGGATGACCTCTTCGTTGTCATCGGCGCGGCCCTCGATCTCCGCGCGCTTGAGCAGGCGGGCGACGAGTTCGTCGTCGTCGGCGGTCAGCTGCAGCACTGCGTCGAGTTCCACCCCGGCGTCGGCCAGGATCGAGTCCAGCTCGTCGACCTGGGCGCTGGTGCGCGGGTAGCCGTCCAGCAGGAAGCCGTCCTTGACGTCGTCCTGGGACAGGCGGTCGCGGACCATCGAGTTGGTGACCGAGTCGGGAACGAAGTTGCCGGCGTCGATGTACTTCTTGGCCTCGACGCCCAGCGGGGTGCCGCCCTTGACGTTGGCGCGGAAGATGTCACCGGTGGAGATGGCCACAACGTTGAGGCGCTCGGAGATGCGGTCCGCCTGGGTGCCCTTGCCGGCGCCGGGTGGTCCAATGATCAACAGTCTTGTCATCGCAGAAGTCCTTCGTAGTGTCGCTGCTGCATTTGTGCGTTGATTTGCTTGACGGTCTCAAGACCCACACCAACCATGATGAGGATCGAGGTGCCGCCAAATGGGAAGTTCTGATCGGCGTTGATCAGCACGAAGGCGATCAACGGAATCAGGGCCACGAATGCCAGGTAAATGGCACCGGGGAACGTGATGCGGCTGAGGACGTACTCGAGGTACTCGGCCGTGGGGCGTCCGGCGCGGATGCCCGGGATGAATCCGCCGTACTGCTTCATGTTGTCGGCAACCTCGGTCGGGTTGAACGTGATCGCGACGTAGAAGTAGGTGAATCCGATGGTCAGCAGCGTGTAGGCCACCATGTAGAGCGGGGAGGAACCGGAGAAGTTCGTCTGCACCCACAGGGCCCAGTCCGGCAGCGTGCCGTCGGCGCGCGTGTTGAACGAGACCAGCATGGTCGGCAGCGCCAGCATCGAGGACGCGAAGATCACCGGGATGACCCCGGCCATGTTGACCTTGATCGGGATGTAGGTCGAGGTCCCGCCGACGGTGCGGCGCCCGATCATCCGCTTGGCGTACTGCACCGGGATGCGGCGCTGGGACTGTTCCACGAAGACAACCAGGGCAATCACGGCGAGGCCGATGAGGATGACGCCGATGAAGACGCCCCAGCCCTGCGAGGTGGCGATGGCGCCCATGGCCGAGGGGAAGCCCGAGGCGATGGAGACGAAGATCAGCAGCGACATGCCGTTGCCGACGCCGCGCTCGGTGGCCAGTTCGCCCATCCACATGATCAGGCCGGTTCCGGCGGTAAGAGTGAAGATCATCAGCACGATGACCCACAGGCTGTCATCCGGGACGATCGGCAGCTGGCAGGAGGGGAAAAGCATCCCGCTGCGTGCCAGGGAAACCAGCGTGGTGGCCTGAAGCAGGCCCAGCGCGATGGTCAGGTACCGGGTGTACTGGGTCAGGATCGCCTGCCCGGACTGGCCTTCCTTGTGCAGCTCCTCGAAGCGAGGGATCACCACGCGCAGCAGCTGGATGATGATCGAGGCCGTGATGTACGGCATGATGCCCATGGCGAAGATCGAGACCTGCAGCAGCGCACCGCCACTGAACAGGTTCACGAACTGGTACAGCCCGCCGGTGGTGTTACCCGCGGCTAGGCACTGCTGGACGTTCGAGTAGTCCACACCGGGAGCAGGGATATAGACACCCACGCGGTAGATCGCGATGATGGCGAGCGTGAACAACAACTTGCGTCGCAGGTCAGGCGTCCGGAATACCCGGGCAATGGCGGCGAACAAGCGTCCTCCTGAGTGATGGTGGCCCGGCATACCCGGGGGTTGACCTATCGATTCTAGCGGGTGGTCAGCGTTACTCGCCAAATGCGCCGCGGCAAAGACTGTAATCATTTCCCGGCTGATCGATATATTCAGCGGGGAGGCACCCCGGGATCGCGTTCTCGGCGTCCAGTGGATGCCGGCCGTCCCAGGGCTGTGAGGAAGGAAGAAAAAAGGGGTGGTCCCGGGAATCCGCAATGCGAATTCCCGGGTCCACCCCTTCTCACTGTGTGATCAAGAGATCACGTAGCTTAGAGCTCTACTGCAGAGCCGCCGGCTGCGACGATCTTTTCCGCTGCGGAGGACGAGAAGGCGTTGACCTTTACGTCGACCTTGACGGTCAGTTCGCCCGAGCCAAGGACCTTGACGGGCTCGTTCTTGCGAACGGCGCCCTTCGCGATCAGTGCCTCAACGGTGACTTCGCCACCTTCGGGGAACAGCTCCGAGATCTTGTCCAGGTTAACAACCTGGAACTCGACGCGGAACGGGTTCTTGAAGCCGCGAAGCTTCGGAAGGCGCATGTGCAGCGGCAACTGGCCACCGGCGAAGCCGGCCTTGACCTGGTAGCGCGCCTTGGTGCCCTTCATACCGCGACCCGCGGTCTTACCCTTGGATCCCTCACCACGACCCACACGGGTCTTGGCCTTCTTGGAACCTTCGGCCGGACGCAGGTGGTGTACCTTCAGTGCGTTTTCTTTTTCAGCCATGATTACTTCGCCTCCTCAACCTTTACGAGGTGCGGAACCGTGTTGATCATGCCAACGGTCACTGCATCAGCGGTACGGAACACGGTGTGTCCGATGCGCTTCAAGCCAAGCGAGCGAAGGGTATCGCGCTGGTTCTGCTTTACACCAATGATGGACCTGATCTGGGTGATTGCCAGATTTGCGTCGCTAGGGACAAAATTCTTCGCCACTACTTACGCACCTGCCTTCTGGTTCTGGATGTTGCGCAGCATCTGAGCCGAGACAACCTCGTCCAACGGCAGTCCACGGCGGGCTGCAACGGCTGCAGGCTCTTCAAGGGCCTTCAGCGCGGCAACGGTGCCGTGAACAATGTTGATCTGGTTGGTCGAGCCCATGGACTTCGACAGAACATCGTGGATGCCAGCGCATTCCAGGACGGCGCGAACCGGACCACCGGCGATAACGCCGGTACCCGGGGCGGCCGGACGGAGGAGAACGACGCCGGCAGCGGCTTCACCCTGCACCAGGTGCGGGATGGTGGTGCCGACGCGGGGAACGCGGAAGAAGGACTTCTTGGCTTCTTCAACGCCCTTGGCGATAGCTGCCGGAACTTCCTTGGCCTTGCCGTAGCCGACGCCAACGAGACCGTTGCCGTCACCCACGACGACAAGTGCGGTGAAGCTGAAGCGACGACCACCCTTGACGACCTTGGATACGCGGTTGATTGCTACAACGCGCTCAAGGAACTTGTCCTTGTCTTCGTTGCGGCTGTCCTTCGAGTCGCGGCCACGGCCACGACCCTCGCCACGTCCACGGCCTTCGCCGCCGCGTCCACGGCCTTCGCCGCGAGCGGCGCCGGCCTTGTCCGTGGCAGGAGCAGCAGCAGTCGAGGCTGCCTCAGTAGCTTCAGACACCTGAGTTTCCTTCTTGTTAGTTGCTTCGCTCACAGTGCCAGCCCACCTTCGCGTGCACCGTCAGCAACAGCAGCCACGCGACCGTGGTACTTGTTGCCGCCGCGGTCGAAGACCACGGATTCGATGCCTGCAGCCTTGGCGCGCTCAGCGACGAGCTCGCCAATGCGCTTGGCCTTGGCGGTCTTGTCACCATCGAATGCGCGCAAGTCGGCTTCCATCGTCGACGCGTAGGCAACGGTGATGCCCTTGCTGTCGTCTACGATCTGGACGAAGATGTGGCGTGCCGAGCGGTTGACGACCAGGCGCGGACGCACCTCGGTGCCGGTGATGCGCTTACGGACGCGCAAGTGGCGGCGGCCGCGTGCGGCTGCCTTGCTCTTACCCTTGATTCCCAGAGCCATGGTTACTTACCAGCCTTTCCGACCTTGCGGCGGATGATTTCGCCAGCGTACCGAACACCCTTGCCCTTGTACGGGTCAGGCTTGCGGAGCTTGCGGATGTTGGCGGAAACTTCGCCAACCTGCTGCTTGTTGATACCCGAGACGGTGATCTTGGTGTTGCCGTCGAGCGCGAAGGCAATGCCCTCGGGAGCTTCGACAACCACCGGGTGCGAGTAGCCCAGGGCGAACTCAAGGTTCGAACCCTTTGCCACAACGCGGTAACCGGTACCGTGGATTTCGAGCTTCTTTTCGTAGCCAGCGGTGACACCGATGATCATGTTCTCGATCAGGGTGCGGGTCAGGCCGTGCAGCGAACGCGAATCGCGCTCGTCGTTCGGGCGCGACACGGTTACGGTGTTCTCTTCGAGAACCACTGCAATCGGGCTGGGTACGGTGTGGGTCAGTTCGCCCTTGGAGCCCTTGACGGAGACAACGTCGCCATCAATCTTGAGCTCGACGCCGGCAGGAACAGTGATCGGAAGACGTCCAATACGTGACATGGTTTCTTTCTCCCTTTCCCGTTACCAGACGTAGGCGAGGACTTCCCCACCTACACCCTTCTTGGCTGCCTGGCGGTCGGTAAGCAGACCGGAGGACGTGGACAGGATTGCAATGCCGAGGCCACCAAGGACGTGCGGCAAGTTGGTGGACTTTGCGTATACACGCAGGCCCGGCTTCGAAATACGGCGAACGCCAGCGATTGAACGCTCGCGGCTCGGGCCGAACTTCAGGGTGATGGTCAGCTTCTTGCCAACCTCTGCTGCTTCCTCAACGAACGAGGCGATGTAGCCCTGTTCCTTCAGGATCTGGGCAACGCGTACCTTCAGCTTGGACGACGGCATGGAAACCGTGTCGTGGTAAGCCGAGTTGGCGTTGCGCAGACGAGTCAGCATATCTGCGACAGGATCTGTCATTGTCATTTGGGCTTCTGCCCTTCCTCGCTACGGTTTCCGCGCAAGCGCGGACCTGCAACGTAGTTGATCTAGTTGGCGGTCTTGAACGGGAAGCCCAGGGCCTTGAGCAAGGCGCGGCCTTCGTCGTCGGTCTTCGCGGTGGTCACTACGGTGATGTCCATGCCGCGAACGCGGTCGATGGAATCAACATCGATTTCGTGGAACATGGACTGTTCCGTGAGACCGAAGGTGTAGTTGCCGTTGCCGTCGAACTGCTTCGGGCTCAGGCCACGGAAGTCACGGATACGCGGCAGTGCCAGCGTAACCAAACGGTCCACGAATTCCCACATGCGATCTCCGCGCAGAGTGGCGTGGGTACCAATGGGCATGCCTTCGCGCAGCTTGAACTGTGCGATCGACTTGCGTGCCTTGGTAACCAACGGCTTCTGGCCGGTGATGGCGGTGAGGTCGCGAACTGCGCCTTCGATGAGCTTGGAGTCCTTGGCGGCTTCGCCGACACCCATGTTCACAACAACCTTGACCAGGCCCGGGACCTGCATCGGGTTGGCGTAGTTGAACTCGTTCGTCAGGGTTTCGCGGATTTCGGCGTTGTACTTGGCCTTAAGGCGAGGCTGGATGTTCACAGCTGCTTCAGTCATTACAGTGCCTTTCCGGAAGACTTGGCGAAGCGAACACGGACGGTCTTGGACACGCCGTTCTTCTCCACGGTTTCCTCGCGGAAGCCAACGCGGGTCGGCTTCTTGGTTTCCGGGTCAACGATTGCGACATTCGAGATGTGCATCGGGGCCTCAACGACCTCAATGCCACCGGTCTGCGTGCCACGCTCGGTCTGGCCGGCCTTGGTGTGCTTGGTGACGCGGTTGACGCCCTCAACAAGAACGCGCTGTGCTGCCGGGAATACCTTCAGCACCTTGCCCTGCTTGTTGCGGTCGGAACCGGCGATGACCTGAACGAGGTCACCCTTCTTAATCTTTGCACCCATGGTTACAGTACCTCCGGAGCCAGGGAAACGATCTTCATGAACTTCTTGTCGCGAAGTTCACGACCCACCGGACCGAAAATACGGGTACCGCGGGGCTCGCCGTCAGCCTTGAGGATGACAGCTGCGTTCTCGTCGAACTTGATGTAGGAACCGTCGACGCGGCGACGTTCCTTCTTGGTGCGAACGATGACAGCCTTGACGACGTCACCCTTCTTTACGTTTCCGCCCGGGATTGCATCCTTGACGGTGGCGACGATTACGTCGCCGATGCCTGCATAGCGACGGCCAGAGCCACCGAGAACACGAATGGTAAGGATTTCCTTAGCACCGGTGTTGTCGGCAACCTTCAGTCGCGATTCCTGCTGAATCACTTTTTACTCCTGTCGTCTCGCTGGTTCTCCTAGGGAGCCTTGCGGAACGGATATGGTCCATCTCAGCTTCTGCTTACCCCCACCTCCATACACCGCTGTTCGCAACGCACGAGTGCGCAACAACATGATGCTGGGGAAGCAGGGCCGAGGCTTAGGCTCAGAGCTATGCCGCACGACTTTCGGGCCCGTAAAAAACCGTCCGGCCGCACTATGCGTCAGGCAGGAGGTGGATAGTCCCCATACATAACGCGCACAGAAAATAAAGTCTACCGCAAAGATGCGCGATCCCGAAACCGTGTGCTAAGGGGAAACCGGGGGTCGTTGCTCACACGAACCCCCTGGATCCGGCACCCATCGCGGGCTGCCGGTCACCGGCAGGAAGACAGGTGCGCGACGATGCCGTGGTGGTCGGTGCCGGGTACGGAAAAGCGTTCGGCGGCGCGCACCGCGAGCCCGCGCGCCAGGACGTGGTCGATGCCCGCGAATGCCGGAACGGCCGAATCGGCGGGCCAGGTGCCTGCCGCCCATGGCCCCCACGCCGGGGAGGCATCGACGAGGCCCGCGGCCAGCGTCCGGAAGTGGGGGTGCGCGGTCGTGGCGTTGAAGTCCCCCGCCATGACCAGCGGCATGCCCGCGTGTTCCTCTTTCCAGGCAGCGAGGCGGCGCAGGGAACCCGCCCAGGACGACGGTGCGTGGGTCGGCGGCGCCGGGTGGATCCCCGCCACCCGAATTCGCCCTGCCTCCGGATGATCTATGACGGCCACCGGCGCATCGAAGAGTGCGCCCTGCGATTGCAGCACCGCCGGCGCTTCCTCGCGCAGCGGGTGCCCGGAGAGGATCACGGTGTCAACGCTGCCGCCGGTGAACACCTCGCCGGTCCGGTGGACGTAGGCCCAGCCCGGGATTTCGGCCTCCAGCGCCTTGAGCAGCGGCTCGCCGGCTTCGACAAGCACAAGAATGTCCGGGTCCGATTCACCGATCACCGCCGCGAGAGACGACGCATCGGCGTGGCCGCGCCCGGCATTGAGTGACACCACCGTCAGCGGCGCACCCGGGCTGCACGTCGTTCCGGCTGACGGCGCGAGAACCGGAACCATTGACGTAGCGGCAAGGACCAGGAGCACCACGGCCTGGGCGAAGTAGCGGCGGAACGCCAGCACCACGCACAGCCCCAGGGTCGCGAGAAACAGCAACGGCAGTAGCGCCTGGAGCACCGCCAGGATCCCGGAGGAGCCGATCGACAGGTGCGGCAACACGGCCAGGAACACCCCGGGAACTGATACCGCCAGCAGGCTCCGCGACAGCGGCACACGCAGATCCGACGACTCCCCCGTCCGGTCCCTTGCCATTGGTGGTCCCCCGTTCATGCAACTACGTCGCTGCGGCGACGGCTCCGGCTCTCCCCCGGCCACCCATGCTACCTGCGTGACCTGGTCGGAAAAGCAAAACACCCCGGCACCGGCTGGATAGTCCAGCGGTTCCGGGGTGTCTTGCTTGGTTCACGTCAGAGTGAAAACCAGCGAAAGGGCTTACTTGGCCTTTTCGAGGATTTCCACGAGGCGCCAGCGCTTGTCGGCAGACAGCGGGCGGGTCTCGGCGATGAGAACGAGGTCGCCGATGCCGGCGCTGTTCTCTTCGTCGTGAGCCTTGACGTTCTTGTTGCGACGCATGACCTTGCCGTAGAGGGCGTGCTTTACACGGTCCTCGACGTCAACGACGATGGTCTTCTGCATCTTGTCGGAAACCACGTACCCGCGGAGGGTCTTGCGGTCGTTGCGCTCTGCGGCTGCATCCACGACGTTCTCCTTCTCGCTCATTACTTGGCTTCCTCAGTTGCTTCAGCAGCTTCGGCCTTCTTCGAAGACTTCTTGGCCTTCGTGGCTTCCTCTACTGGGACAACAACGTCCGGACGAATGCCCAGCTCGCGTTCGCGCAGCACCGTGTAGATGCGAGCGATATCGCGCTTGACAGTCTTCAGGTTGCCATGCGATTCGAGCTGGCCGGTAGCCGACTGGAAACGGAGGTTGAACAACTCCTCCTTGGCCTTCTTAAGCTCCTCGACCAGACGGGCGTTATCAAAGCCGTCCAGTGCTTCGGTTGCTAGATCCTTGGATCCGATTGCCATTCCTATTCACCACCTTCGCGACGCACAATGCGTGCCTTCAACGGCAGCTTGTGGATTGCAAGGCGCAGGGCCTCGCGTGCTACCTCATCACTGACACCGGAGAGTTCAAAGAGAACCCGTCCCGGCTTTACATTTGCGACCCACCATTCCGGCGAACCCTTACCGGAACCCATGCGGGTTTCGGCAGGCTTCTTCGTCAGCGGACGGTCCGGATAAATGTTGATCCAGACCTTGCCGCCACGCTTGATGTGGCGGGTCATTGCGATACGAGCTGCCTCGATCTGGCGGTTGGTAACGTAGGCCGGTGTAAGGGCCTGGATACCGTACTCACCGAAGGCTACCGTGGTACCGCCCGAAGCTGCGCCACTCCGATTGGGGTGGTGCTGCTTGCGGTACTTTACTCGGCGTGGGATAAGCATTTAAGCCTGTCCTCCTTCTGCAACTGCTGCTGCAGGAGCCTCGACAGCCGGAGCTGCTTCTGCACCTGGAGCGGCGTTGCGCTCGGGGCGACGACGACGCTCGCCACCTTCGGGACGTCCACCCGGACGTCCACCCGGACGATCGCCGCGGCCGCGGGCCGGAGCTGCAGCAGCCTGGGCTGCCAGTTCCTTGGAAGTGACGTCGCCCTTGTAGATCCAGACCTTCACGCCGATGCGGCCGAAGGTGGTCTTGGCTTCGAACTTGCCGTAGTCGATGTTCGCACGCAGGGTGTGCAGCGGCACACGGCCTTCGCGGTAGAACTCCTTGCGGGACATTTCTGCACCGCCAAGACGACCGGAGCACTGTACGCGGATGCCCTTGGCACCTGCGCGCATTGCCGACTGCATGGCCTTCTTCATCGCGCGGCGGAAAGCCACACGCGAAGCAAGCTGCTCGGCAATGCCCTGGGCAACAAGCTGGGCTTCGATCTCGGGGTTCTTGACCTCGAGGATGTTCAGCTGAACCTGCTTGGCGGTGAGCTTTTCGAGCTCGCCGCGGATGCGGTCGGCTTCGGCGCCGCGGCGACCGATAACGATGCCGGGACGTGCGGTGTGGATATCCACACGAACACGGTCACGGGTACGCTCGATCTCCACGCGGGCGATGCCGGCGCGTTCCATGCCAACGGTCATCAGTTCGCGGATACGGATGTCTTCTTTTACGAAGTCCTTGTAACGCTGACCGACCTTGGTGCTGTCGGCGAACCAGTGCGAAACATGGTCGGTAGTGATACCGAGTCGGAACCCATGCGGGTTAACCTTCTGTCCCATTTACTCTTCCCCACCCTTCTTAGGGGTTGCGACGACCACAGTGATGTGGCTCGTGCGCTTCTTGATTTGGTATGCCCGACCCTGAGCACGCGGCTGGAACCGCTTCATGGTCGGACCCTCGTCAACAAACGCTTCGCTGATGAACAGCTCGTCTTCGTTGAACGCGACACCCTCGCGGTCTGCGGCGGCACGGGCGTTAGCCACTGCCGATGCTACAACCTTGAACACTGGCTCTGAAGCTGCCTGCGGGGCAAACTTCAGGATCGCCAGTGCTTCGTTCGTCTGCTTGCCACGAACAAGGTTGACGACGCGCCGGGCCTTCATAGGCGTCACGCGGATATGGCGCGCAATTGCCTTGGCTTCCATTGCTTTCCTTCTCTCGTCTCTCGAAGAAGTGCTAAGCACTCGCTAAACCCTTGCGGGTTAGCGGCGCTTGCCCTTCTTGTCGTCCTTCACGTGGCTGCGGAACGTCCGGGTCGGGCTGAACTCGCCGAGCTTGTGCCCGACCATCGACTCGGTGACAAACACGGGGATGTGCTTACGTCCGTCGTGTACGGCGATCGTGTGCCCGAGCATGTCGGGGATGATCATCGAACGGCGGGACCACGTCTTAATGACGTTCTTGGTGCCCTTTTCGTTCTCAGCAGCGACCTTAACAAAAAGGTGCTGATCGACGAAGGGGCCTTTCTTCAGGCTGCGTGGCATGTTTCCAGGCTCCTATCGCTTGTTCTTGCCGGTACGGCGACGGCGGACAATCATCTTGTCGCTGTCCTTGTTCGGACGACGAGTGCGTCCTTCGCGCTTGCCGTTCGGGTTGACCGGGTGACGGCCACCGGACGTCTTGCCTTCGCCACCACCATGCGGGTGGTCAACAGGGTTCATGGCAACGCCACGCACGGTCGGGCGAACGCCCTTCCAGCGCATACGGCCGGCCTTTCCCCAGTTGATGTTCGACTGCTCGGCGTTTCCGACCTCGCCGACGGTTGCGCGGCAGCGCACGTCAACGTTGCGGATTTCGCCGGACGGCAAACGCAGCTGAGCGAAGCGACCCTCACGGGCCACCAGCTGAACCGAGGCACCTGCGGAACGAGCCATCTTGGCACCGCCACCGGGACGCAGCTCCACAGCGTGGATAACAGTACCCACCGGGATGTTGCGCAACGGCAGGTTGTTGCCGGGCTTGATGTCGGCGTTTGCGCCGGCCTCAATGGTGTCACCCTGGGAGAGCTTGTTCGGTGCAATGATGTAACGCTTGGTGCCATCAATGTAGTGAAGAAGCGCAATGCGGGCGGTGCGGTTCGGGTCGTACTCGATGTGAGCGACCTTTGCCGGCACGCCGTCCTTGTCGTGACGACGGAAGTCGATTAGACGGTACTGGCGCTTGTGTCCGCCACCCTTGTGACGAGTGGTGATCTTACCGGTGTTGTTGCGGCCGCCAGTCTTGTGGAGCGGGCGAAGCAGCGACTTTTCCGGAGTTGATCGCGTGATTTCTGCGAAGTCGGCTACGCTCGAGCCGCGAAGGCCCGGGGTAGTCGGCTTGTATTTACGGATTCCCATAGTTTAATTCCTCGTTAAAGTGGTCTCCGCTTAGGAAAGCGGACCGCCGAAGATGTCAATCGAGCCTTCCTTCAGGGAGACGATCGCACGCTTGGTAGCCTTGCGCGTCCCCCATCCGAACTTGGTGCGCTTGCGCTTGCCGGCACGATTGAGGGTGTTTACGGAGTCAACCTTGACCGAGAAGATGGCTTCCACGGCGTTCTTGATTTCCGACTTGTTTGAACGCGGGTCAACCAGGAAGGTGTACTTGCCTTCGTCGATCAGACCGTAGCTCTTTTCCGAAACGACGGGTGCGATGACCACATCGTGCGGAGCCTTAGAGAAGGTGCTCATTTGGCTTCCTCCTTCTGGACCAGGGCATCAAAAGCGGCCTTGGTGAAGACAACGTCGTCGGAAACCAGCACATCGTAAGTGTTGAGCTGGTCTACGTACAGGACGTGGACCTCGGGGAGGTTACGGACCGAAAGGGCCGCAACATCGTTGGCGCGCTCGATGACTACGAGCAGGTTCTTGCGCTCGGACAGAGCGCGCAGGGTGGCCAGTGCGGCCTTGGTGTTCGGCGTGGTGCCTTCAACCAGGGCTTCAATGACGTGAATGCGGTTGTTGCGAGCGCGGTCAGACAGGGCGCCGCGCAATGCAGCAGCCTTCATCTTCTTGGGGGTGCGCTGGCTGTAATCGCGAGGAGTCGGACCGTGGACAACGCCACCGCCGGTCATGTGAGGAGCACGGATTGAACCCTGACGGGCGCGGCCGGTGCCCTTCTGCTTGAACGGCTTGCGACCGGCACCGGAAACTTCGGCGCGGTTCTTGGTCTTGTGCGTACCCTGGCGAGCAGCTGCCAGCTGGGCCACGACGACCTGGTGCAGCAGCGGAACGTTGGTCTGAACGTCAAAGATCTCCGAAGGGAACTCGACGGTGAGTGCGTTAGACATTTAGTTATGCTCCCTTCACAGCGGTGCGCACGAGAACGACGCGGCCGCGGGCGCCGGGAACGGCACCCTTGATCAGCAGGAGGTTCTTCTCGGCATCCACTGCGTGAACGGTGAGGTTCTGCGTGGTGACGCGCTCGGCGCCCATGCGACCGGCCATCTTCTGGCCCTGGAACACGCGGCCCGGGGTCGAAGCGCCGCCGATGGAGCCCGGCTTACGGTGGTTCTTGTGAGCACCGTGCGATGCCGGAGCACCGTGGAAGCCGTGGCGCTTCATGACGCCGGCGAAGCCCTTACCCTTGGAAGTTCCGACGACGTCGACCTTCTGGCCAGCGGCGAAGATTTCGACGGTGAGTTCCTGGCCTGCGGCGTAGGAATCGGCGTCGGCAGTGCGCAGTTCAACGACGTGGCGGCGCGGGGTGACCCCTGCTGCCTCGAAGTGGCCTGCCAGCGGCTTGGTGACCTTGCGCGGGTCGATCTGGCCGTAGCCGATCTGAACCGCTACATAGCCATCGCGCTCGGCGTTACGCAGCTGAGTGACGACATTGCTGTCGGCCTGTACGACGGTTACCGGGATGAGGTTGTTGTTCTCGTCCCAAACCTGGGTCATGCCGAGCTTCGTGCCCAACAGTCCCTTGACATTACGGGTTGCGGTCATAGTTTTCTCGCCACCTCCCCTAGAGCTTGATTTCGATGTTGACATCCGCCGGCAGGTCAAGACGCATCAGCGAATCTACGGCCTTCGGGGTCGGATCGATGATGTCGATCAGACGCTTGTGCGTGCGCATTTCAAAGTGCTCACGGCTGTCTTTGTACTTGTGGGGCGAACGGATAACGCAGTACACGTTCTTTTCCGTTGGCAGCGGCACTGGGCCGACTACGGTTGCGCCAGCGCGCGTCACCGTCTCAACGATCTTCCGGGCAGAAACGTCAATGACCTCGTGGTCATACGACTTCAGCCGGATGCGGATTTTTTGTCCCGCCATGGCGTGATGCCTCTTTCTAATTAGCACTCTCTGTACAGTTACTGTGCCCTACGGGTCCAATAGTGGACCGGCACGCCTCGCATCGAACTGAATCCGGATAAATCCGGGTTCCTCAATCCGCCGAAGCCCGACCCCCGCGCTCGGGCGTGTCGCGTTTGAAAGCGATACGAATCCGATGGATACGTGGGGGACATTGTTAATGTTTCCAAAAATTCGGTTGTATTGCTCCCCAGCCCCGGGCATTATCCCGGGTGAGACACAATCTCGGTTGAAACCCCGTGCCCCGGTGTCGGTTTCCCGATCAGCAGACACAGAGCATGGAAATACTCATGAACAACTTGTCTAGTGTGTCAGGTTTCGGGCCGAAACACCAAATCTGCTTTCTCCCCCGCCGGAGGCCGCCGGGCGCGAAGGCGTCCGGAACGGAACTTCACGCGGTGCCGGAGGAGGGAAAATCGCCGGAATTCCGGTCGGAGCATCCGCATCGGTTTCCCGACCCGGGCATCGGCGCGTGAACAAGCTCACTGCGCCCGTTCCGCCTCGGCTAGTGTTCGTCGCCGTTGGCCCGCCGGATGTCCTTCGCCCGCGCGATCTCACTGGAGAACTGCTTGCGCACGCGCATGACGACCACGACGACTACCACCACGATGAGCACGACTATCAAGAACTTCATGCTGCCAGCCTAGCGCCCGACCGGGCACCGGTCACCACTTGCGGGGTCAGCGTGATTCATCGCCGGTGTCCTGGCCGCGCGGCCGCATCCACGGCATGCCGCTTGGCTGCTGTTGGGCTCCCGGTTCCTGGACTCGGGTCTCCTTCGGCGCCTCGCGTCCAGGTCCTGTCCGTCCTCCGGGGATTTCGGCAGTCCGGTGGGGGGCGTTGGTGCCATCGACTGTTGGTTCAACGCCACCTGCCGGCGGATACCCGTGGCCCGGGGCGGTTTGGTTTTGCGCACCCTTGTTCATCTTCCCCAGCTTCCACAAGGCCAGGGCAATCAGGCCCGCGGCGATGAGCAGCAACAGGAGGAAAGTGAATCCGCGCAGGAACCACAGCACTGCAACCGCGACCCCGACGGCTCCCCAGATGGTAAAGATCTTGCGGGTGGTCAGCAAGCCAAAGACGAGCAATACGGTGAAGCTCAGCAAGACCACCAGCTGCTGGGCCACGCTGGAGGAAACAATTGTCCCCAGACCCGCCATCGACAGCAGCGCTGCGGAGGCGCCCAGGACAACTGTCGCGTTCCGCTCGCGTTTGCGCGAAAACTCGTAGACAGCCAGGAGCGCCAGCACAATGATCCAGTAGTAGAAGGCGGCGAAGGCGCCTGTCCCGTCCACGCCGACCCACCAACAACGGTGGATGACTGCGGCACCGGCCAAGGCAGCGACCTCGTATCCGGTTTCCTTCCATCGCGCCGGCACCTCCAGGGCCGCGGCCGCGAAGACCGCAATCATCAGCATCAATCCCCCGGCATAGACGTACCGATCCACGCCATCGACCTGGCCCAGCAATCCGCCCAGGCCCAGTGCCGCCAGTGAAGCGGTAAAGAGCACCCGTGCGTGGGCCGGCCCCCAGCCCGTTCTCCGTCTGGCCACCAACGCGAAGCCCACCGGCTCCGCGCCAAATCGCCCGCCGAAGACCGCCATGATCAACAGGATGACAGAGGTCGCGCCCAGCCCGATCATGCTGTCAAGCGGTTCGCTCCCCGGTTCCCCGGCCAGGGCGTGGATGAGCTCGACGCCGCGCAGCGAGGCCAGCAGCACCAGCACCGCAGTGCCGAGCAAGAGCAACGGGACGCCCCAGGTGGCAGCGAAGATGGTGACACCTGCAGCCCCGAGCAGGCCTGCGATGACCTGCCATCCGGGTTCGGAGCTCCCGTGCATTCCGATCAGCGGGACCCAGTACATCACCCCCACCGTTGCCCGCACCCAGCGGTACCCGGCCCCGCCCACGCCGCGAAGTTCCGCCACCAGGATCCCAACCAGCAGCAGCACCAGCATGGTGCTCGCCGCTTCCTCGCCCCACAACGGGATGGGCAGCCAGCCGCCGGTCCGCAGGTCCCCGTCGAGGGCAGGAGTCAGCACCAGGCCGAGGAACCCGAGTGCAGCGGGAATGGACGCATAGCGGAAGGACGCAGCGCGTGCGGCCTGGGTCTTCACGAGCACTCCGGCGAAGACCGACAGGCACAGGCACTGGATAAGCAGGCTGGCCTGGTCAAGTCCGCCGGACCGGTCAGCCAGGTAGGCGGCCGGGATCAACAGCAGCAGCGCCAGCGCAGCAACGCTCAGGACGGTGCGTGGGTCGCCCAGCCCCGCCGCGGCGGCGCGCCGGCCCAGCAGCGCGCGCACGGTTTGCGCCAAGGCAATGGTGAAGGCCAGGAGCGCGTACTGCCCGTGCCCGTCCATGTGGAAACGATCCGCCACATGCCAGGCCGTGCCGGAGAACAGCACCTGGGCCAGAACCGCATAGCCGACACGTACGCGGGTCTCGGTGCCCGCCAGGATGCGGATTCCCGCATACCCCAGTCCCAGCAGCGCAACAAGTTCCACCATCCACGACGGGTGCCTGTCCAAAGCGATTGCCAGGCCGGCGGCCAGGGCGACCAATCCGCCCAGGTGAACGAGGGTGGCAGGGCCCAATTCCGCTCGCGGCGAGGACCCGCTGGCGGGCTTGCCCTTGGCGTTGTCCGCGGCAACCGGTGCCGCCGAGCGCACATGGCCCAGGACCAAGGTGGCGCCGACAAGCCCCGCGACAACCAGCAACCACATCAGGATCAGGTCCCACTGGTAGCCCAGCCACAACAGCGTGCTCCAACCAACGACGCTCCTGTCCACGTCCGCATGGATCAGTGGAGCACCCCAGCGCATATACGCCGCCAGCAACCAGAGCGTGCCCGAAGCGCATGCAACTCCCCCGGCAAAGATGAGCGATTCACCCGCCTCGTGGAAACGGGCCGTCCCCGCGGGCCCTGACACCGCACCGACCGGTCCGCTCCTGCGCAGCGCGGCGGCGGACCAGCCCACCTGAAGGATCAGCGCCAACGTGGCACCGACCAGGCTTGCCACTTCGATGGCACTACCCAGCGCCGCCGAGTCGCCGGAACCGGAGCCGGTCCCCAGGACCCCGGAATGCCTTGGCAACAGCACCCACCCCGCCGCGGCGAAGGCGAACAGCGCCCCGGCCGCAACGACGGAGGAGATCCGCGCCGCCCAACGCAGCAGATGCCGCCCCCTGCCGGTGGCTCCGCGCGCCAACAGCCAGGTGGCGATCACGGCGGCGGCGATCACGATGCCTTGGCGCCCCTGGCTTCCATCGCCGGGTTCGGCGAATGAGAGTGCGGCCGCTCCCAGCGAAATCCAGCGGAAGTTTCCACCCAGTTTCGCCCCGACAACAAGTCCGCAGAGCACCAGCAGTGCCAGCGCCCAGTTCAGGTCCAGCCGCTGCCCGGCGCCGGTGCTTCCGGGATCGCGCAGGAATTCCTCGGCCCCCAGGACGGTGCAAACCGCCGCAAGGGCGACCAGCACCCAGGTTTCCCGCTTGACCAGGCGCGGGTGCACCCGCAGCTTGCGTGAATACTGCCCGGCCCGGTGTGCCAGCAACACAAGCTGCAGCAACAGCAGGGCTGCCATGATGCGGAAGATGTCCGTCGAGGACACCTCGGCAGCATGCAGGAAGGAGCCGATGCTGACCATCCCCGCCGCACGGGCCGCGGCCAAATGCCAGAAGCGCTCGCGGGCAGGGGAGGAGAAGAGCGCCACCGCGTAGTACACGGCAGCCGCCGCAAAAATCCAGGCGTAGTCCATGGCCTCAAGCACCGCCGTCGACAGCACTGCCGCCAGCACCGTCGCGGGAACCAGGTACCGGTGGGCAATCGTGAAGGACTGCAGGTAGATGTTCGCTATCCAGCGCGGCCGCAGGAAGCCCACCAGCGTGATGGCGGTGGCCAGCAGCATGCTGAAGAGGAAGTAGTAGATCAGCCCGCGGTTGAGCACCGCGCCTCCGGAATAGGCGGTGGAGACCAGGAAGGTCGTGGCGAGCCCGGCGACGACCTTGGACTGCAGCCGTCCCGCGGCATAGACGAAGGCCGCGGTGCCCACCATGGAGGTGGCGAACCAGCTTGCACCGGGGGTTTCGGAGAGCAGCAGGTAGTGTGCCAGCCCGGTCATCGGGATCAGCGCCAGCCCGGTAGCGGTGAAGGCCGCGGCCGCCGGGCGAAGTCGCTCGCTTTGCGCATGCATCACCAGTCCCGCGACGTAGAATCCGAGGGCCACGATGCCCAGGCCCACGACCTTGGCCTGCGCAGGCAGGGCAAGGGAGATGAACAGCGATGCCGAGGCCACCAGCAGGAGCGCGGCGACATACAGCGTGATGTTGATGTTGCGCAGTGCCCGCACCCGCGGGTCGACCGGCACCGGTGGGACGTATGGAGGCGCCGCGGGCCGCATCGTCGGCGCGGATTCGGGAGGAACCTGTGAGACGGGGCCGCCCGGGGAGAACGGTTGCGCGCCGGCCGGTGCAGGGCGGCGTTCCGCTCCGGGCGCTACCGGTGCATTCGCCTCCGGGAGCGGCAAGTCGGCCGGGGCGTCCGAGGGATGGGTGGCCCGCGTGGCCGCGTCGAAGCCGAGTTGCCAGGCCTCCGCCAGCTCCGTACGATCCGGCGACTTCACCGCGGCGGGTCGGCGGGCCGCCTCCTTCGTGGCCGAAAGGCGCTTCCCCAGGAAGAGCCCCGCGAAGAACATGAGCACCGCCACGACGACCCCGATGAACCAATCCATCTCGGTTTCCTGCCTTCACCTATGAGTTTGCGCCCCCGGCGATCCGGCTCGGCATGCGTCTTACAGCGTAGCGCATTCAAACTATCTGATGGATATAAATGTCCGGGCAGTTTTCCACATGTCCACGGGCACATGAAAAGACCCCCGCCGCACTGTCGAAACAGTGCTGCGGGGGTCTCTTCTAGACCGTTAGGTCAAGATCTGCGAAGTAAACTTACGCGGTGATCTTGGTAACGCGTCCCGAACCAACGGTGCGGCCGCCTTCGCGAATTGCGAAGCCGAGGCCCTCTTCCATGGCGATCGGCTGGATCAGCACGACAGACATTTCGGTGTTGTCGCCGGGCATAACCATTTCCGTGCCTTCCGGCAGGGTGATAACGCCGGTGACGTCCGTGGTGCGGAAGTAGAACTGCGGGCGGTAGTTCGAGTAGAACGGGTTGTGACGTCCGCCTTCATCCTTGGAGAGGATGTAGACGTTGGCCTCGAACTCGGTGTGCGGGGTGATGGAACCCGGCTTCACGATGACCTGGCCACGCTCTACGTCTTCGCGCTTGATGCCGCGAAGCAGCAGACCACAGTTCTCGCCGGCCCATGCCTCGTCGAGCTGCTTGTGGAACATCTCGATACCGGTAACCGTGGTCTTCTGGACCGGGCGGATGCCGACGATCTCGACCTCGGAGTTGATGGCGAGGGTTCCACGCTCGGCGCGGCCCGTAACAACGGTGCCACGACCGGTGATGGTGAAGACGTCTTCAACCGGCATCAGGAACGGCTTGTCGCGGTCACGAACCGGGTCCGGCACGTGGTTGTCGACAGCTTCCATCAGGTCCTCAACGGCCTTGACCCAAACCGGGTCGCCTTCGAGTGCCTTCAGACCGGAAACGCGCACAACAGGTGCCTCGTCGCCGTCGAAGCCCTGCGAGGAGAGAAGTTCGCGAACTTCCATTTCCACGAGGTCCAGGAGCTCTTCGTCGTCAACCATGTCGGACTTGTTCAGTGCGACCAGCAGGTAGGGAACGCCAACCTGGCGGGCGAGCAGAACGTGCTCGCGGGTCTGAGCCATCGGGCCGTCAGTGGCGGCAACCACGAGGATTGCACCGTCCATCTGTGCAGCACCGGTGATCATGTTCTTGATGTAGTCAGCGTGACCCGGGGCGTCAACGTGCGCGTAGTGGCGCTTCTCGGTCTGGTACTCGACGTGAGAAATGTTGATGGTAATGCCGCGCTGGCGCTCTTCCGGTGCAGAGTCAATCTGCGAGAAGTCGCGCTGCTCGTTCAAATCCGGGTACTTGTCAGCAAGCACCTTCGAAATGGCGGCCGTCAACGTGGTCTTACCGTGGTCAACGTGACCAATGGTGCCGATGTTGACGTGCGGCTTGGTCCGCTCGAACTTTGCCTTTGCCACAGGTTCCTCCTAGAAACGTTTACAGAAGACGTACCTCGCCCACTCGGATCGCGGGCGAACTTATGCAAGTCTACTGGGGGCTTAGTGAAATGTTTAAATTGTGGTTAGCTGCGGGATCCTACTGTGGATCCGTTAGTTGGCCTGACGGGGCCGGATTGGATTTCTCTGATCCGGCCCCATCGTGCGGCCACTCACCCGGGAACCGGGCTCACGGCCAATGTTGGTCCTAGACGATTACTCGCCGCGGTTCTTCTGGATGATCTCGTCGGCAACAGCCTTCGGGACCTCGGAGTAGCTGGAGAAGGTCATCGAGTACACGGCACGGCCCTGGGTCTTGGAACGCAGGTCACCAATGTAACCGAACATTTCAGACAGCGGAACCGTCGCGCGAATGACCTTGACGCCTGCTGCGTCTTCCATCGAGGCGATGGAGCCACGGCGGGAGTTCAAGTCACCGATGACGTCGCCCATGTACTCCTCGGGAGTACGGACTTCGACATCCATGACCGGCTCGAGGATGATCGGCTGGGCGCGGCGTGCGCCTTCCTTGAACACCTGGGAGCCGGCGATCTTGAATGCCATTTCCGAGGAGTCAACGTCGTGGTAGGCACCGTCGAGGAGGGTCGCCTTGACGCCCACCATCGGGTAGCCGGCCAGGATGCCGAACTGCATGGCGTCCTGGATACCTGCGTCGACCGAAGGGATGTATTCGCGAGGAATACGGCCGCCGGTTACGCCGTTCTTGAACTCGTAGATGACACCTTCAACAACTTCCAGGGGCTCGAACGAGACCTGGACCTTTGCGAACTGGCCGGAACCACCGGTCTGCTTCTTGTGGGTGAAGTCAACCTTCTCCACAGCCTTCTTGATGGTTTCGCGGTAAGCAACCTGCGGCTTGCCGACGTTGGCTTCGACGCGGAATTCGCGGCGCATGCGGTCCACCAGGATGTCCAGGTGGAGCTCGCCCATGCCGCCGATTTCGGTCTGGCCAGTGTCTTCGTTGAGGGAGACGGTGAACGTCGGGTCCTCGGCCGAAAGCTTCTGGATCGCAGTCGAGAGCTTCTCCTGGTCACCCTTGGTCTTCGGCTCAATGGCAACGAAGATCACGGGATCGGGGAAGGACATCGACTCAAGAACGATCGGGTGTGCCGGATCGCACAAGGTATCACCGGTGGTGGTGTCCTTGAGGCCAATGACTGCGTAGATGTGGCCTGCGTGGACCTCGTCTACCGGCATTTCCTTGTTGGCGTGCATCTGGAAGAGCTTGCCAATGCGTTCCTTCTTCTGCTTGGTCGAGTTCAGCAGCTGGGTACCCGGAGTTGCCTTGCCGGAGTACACGCGGATGAAGTTCAACTGGCCGAAGAACGGGTGGGTTGCGATCTTGAAGGCAAGTGCCGAGAAGGGATCGGTTTCATTCGGCTCGCGCTTGAGCTCGATCTCTTCGTTCCTCGGATCGTGACCGATCGTCGCGCCAACATCCATCGGATTCGGCAGGAAGTCGATAACGGCATCAAGCATCGGCTGAACGCCGCGGTTCTTGAAGGCGGAACCACAGAAGACCGGGTAGATCTCCGAGTTGACAACCATCTTGCGGATGCCGGCCTTGAGTTCAGCAATGCTGATCTCTTCGCCTTCGAGGAACTTCTCCATGAGCTCGTCGGATGCCTCAGCGACATCCTCAACCAGCTTGGCGCGGTATTCCTGGGCCTTTTCCAGCAAGTCGGCCGGAATTTCGCGGGTCTCGTAGGCGGCACCCATGGTGACGTCACCCTTGGAGTCGCCTTCCCAAACGAAAGCCTTCATCGTCATCAGGTCGACAACGCCGGTGAACTCTGACTCGGAGCCGATCGGCAGCTGCATGACCAGCGGCTTGGCGCCAAGACGCTTGATGATGGTGTCTACGGTGAAGTAGAAGTCGGCACCAAGCTTGTCCATCTTGTTGACGAAGCAGATACGCGGCACGTTGTACTTGTCGGCCTGGCGCCAAACAGTCTCGGACTGCGGCTCCACGCCTTCCTTGCCATCGAACACGGCAACGGCGCCATCGAGGACGCGCAGCGAGCGCTCAACCTCAACGGTGAAGTCAACGTGGCCCGGGGTGTCAATGATGTTGATCTGGTTTTTGTTCCAGAAGCAGGTCACGGCGGCAGACGTGATAGTAATGCCGCGCTCCTTCTCCTGCTCCATCCAGTCAGTCGTCGAGGCACCATCGTGCGTTTCGCCGAGCTTGTGGTTCACACCCGTGTAGAACAGGATGCGTTCCGTAGTAGTGGTCTTACCGGCATCAATGTGAGCCATGATACCGATATTGCGGACCTTGTTTAGGTCGGTAAGCACGTCCTGTGCCACGATGTCTCCCTTTGTAGGTTAAGTCCGAAATGTTGGCGGAACTGATCTGCGATCAATCCCGCCAACTGGACTAAACGCTTTTTACCAGCGGTAGTGGGCGAATGCCTTGTTGGACTCTGCCATCTTGTGGGTGTCTTCGCGACGCTTGACAGCGGCACCAAGACCATTCGAGGCGTCGAGGATCTCGTTCATGAGACGTTCGATCATCGTCTTCTCGCGGCGAGCCTTGGAGTAGCCAACGAGCCAGCGAAGAGCCAGCGCGGTGGAGCGTCCGGGCTTGACCTCGACGGGAACCTGGTAGGTTGCGCCACCGACACGGCGGGAGCGAACTTCGAGGGCCGGGCGGATGTTATCCATGGCCTTCTTCAGGGTCACGACCGGGTCGGTACCGTTCTTGGCCAAGGCACCTTCGAGTGCACCGTAAACGATACGCTCTGCAGTGGACTTCTTACCATCAACCAAGACCTTGTTGATCAGCTGGGTAACAAGCGGGGAACCGTAAACCGGATCCGAGACGAGGGGGCGCGCTGGCGCCGGGCCCTTACGAGGCATTACTTACCTTCCTTCTTGGCACCGTAGCGAGAACGAGCTTGCTTACGGTTCTTCACACCCTGGGTATCGAGGGCACCACGTACGATCTTGTAGCGCACACCCGGAAGGTCCTTCACACGACCACCGCGAACGAGCACGATGGAGTGTTCCTGAAGGTTGTGACCAACACCAGGGATGTAAGCGGTCACTTCAACGCCACCTGCAAGGCGCACGCGTGCGACCTTACGAAGTGCGGAGTTCGGCTTCTTCGGGGTCGTGGTGTACACACGGGTGCATACGCCACGACGCATCGGGTTGCCCTTGAGGGCTGGGGCCTTGGTCTTTTTGACCTTCGGCGAGCGGCCCTTGCGGACCAGCTGCTGAATAGTAGGCACTTTCGTGTCCTCCGGTTTCTTGTTCTGCGGCGACGCCCACAATCAAACTGCTTGGAGACGCTGCGTTTATAGTCGTTTCATCACAGCGACTTCGGAATTGACCTTAGGCGTGCGAAAGTGTGGCATCTGTTGCGCAACCTACCCGCAACCCGGACCGTGTCCATTTGCCACACATGAAAAACAATTACCTCTAGCTTAGCACGCACATCCGGCCAGCCATGACACCGAGACTCTCGAGGCATGCCAAGCATTTTGGCCGCGTCTCTCCGCGCGGCCTCACGGAAACGCGGGATTTGCCGCGAATCGCGGGAATTCCGCCGACAACCCGGCGCACAGGCATGACATGGATGCAGTGCACGTCACTTAATCCCGCCCAGGCGTCTCCGGTTGATGCCGAGAATATTCACCAGTCGGCCACCGGGGTGACGCCGCACTTTTAGCCAAGGTTGTCCACATATTTGCCAAGCCCAGTCACGGCGGGCCAGGAAAGGGCCCATGGTGGAGACATGGAATCACTGGCGGCGCTCACCACTGCCGGGCTGGCCGCATTGCTGCCGGCCGGGCTCGCGTCCGCGGACACCTCGGACGACACCACGTTCGAACTATCCGCGGACGACAAGTTGCGCCTGCTGGCCATGCTCAATCCGCTCGTCAAGCGACTCATCGACGACATCGCGGACGACGTCGGGAATTCAGCGGTTCGGGCGCTCCTGCTGGCCCTCCTGGCTGAGGATCTTGGCCGAACCACGGGCCGCGCACAAATCGTTGCCGCGGGCAAGATCGAGGAGACCGACGCCCACACCTTGTGCGAGAAGCCACTGGAGGAACTGCATGAATTGCACAGCCATCTGGAGGACTTCGTCGGAGGGGCAACAGCCCTGCCCGCTGACGAATACCACCGACCCGGCAGCAAGATGCCCTGCCGGGATGCCGTCGGTTTCCTGAAGGACCGGTTGAACCTCTCCTACAGCCAGGCCAGGCAGCGGCTCATCAGCCGCGACCTGCTCCTTCCCCGCAGCGGGTTCAACGGCGCCGCCATTGCTCCCCGCTTCGAGCATCTGGGTAAGGTTTTCAACGACGGAACGGCGGACCCCCATCGAGTCGCAGGCGCCGCCCGCCGGCTGCGCTCGCTCCAACCCGGCATCGATGCCCAGGCCAACCCCGACGAAGCCCTCGGTCGAATCGAGTCGGAGCTGGCCGAGTCCCTCGTGGCCCGAAACCAGACGGGCACGGATCAACTGCTTAAGCACCTCTCCGCGCAGCTCGATGCAACCGCACTCGAACGCAGCGAGGCACTGATGGAAACCAATTTCGGCCTGCGCTTCCAGGGCAAGAGGGCACGTGGATTCATTTGGGAGCTTTGCACCGGCGTCGAGGGGCACGAATTGCTCTCGACGCTGGCCGACCAGCTGGCCAACCCGCATTCCGCCTTCGGCACGGGCACCCAATCCCCTGACGATGCCGGGCCAACTGCAACGCAAGACGGTGAAGGACAGCCAGCGCTTCCCGGCCTGCCCAGCACCTCGCTCTCCCCCGATGCGGAAACCATCCCATCCTGGGCCATTGATCCAGAAACCCCCATTGACCAACGCCCCCGGGCGGGATTCACCGATCTCGGCCAGCCGACCATGACCGGCGCCCAGGGGGCCGACATCGAAGTCCTCCCAGGGGAGACACTGGCGGAAGCCCGAGAACGACACAAGGCCAGAAATTTGCTTCAGGCCTTTCTCGACAGCATGCGGTTCGCCATCAACCGGGATGGGGAGACGGAACCGGGCCTCCCCGCAAAGCCCAACATCGAAATGATCGTGACAATTTCGTGGGAGTCACTGGTCGGAAAACTCAATGATCCAGGCATCACCACCCACGGGCACCTGGTTTCCGCCGGTTACGCTCGCAGACTCGCCTCCGTCGCCAACGCGATTCCCGCGGTGTTGGGCACTGAGTCCCAACCTCTGGACCTGGGACGGACCCAACGCTTCTTCAGCCGGGCGCAACGGCGCGCCCTGGCACTGAGGGACCGTGGATGCATCAACCCCGGCTGCACCATGGCCGCGCACCGCTGCGAGGCCAACCACATCGATCCGTGGTACCTCGGCGGCAAGACAAATCTTTCGAATGGTGCACTGCTCTGCCCGGTATGCCACGCGTCCTTCCATGCCGGGCACTTCAAGATCATCCTTGTGGACGCGATCCCCCACGTCCTGCAGAGCAAGGCCAGGGATCCCGAGCAACGACTCAGACGAAATTGGATTTTCCATCCCCAAAGTGTCCCCATCCGTTAACTGGAACTGGCAGCGGGCAACCACTGCGGGAATCTATTGGGCACTTATCCACTAGTTGCAGGTGCGACTGGTTTGGGGTTCAAGACACTTGTCCTCGCTCAGTTGCGCGCATTCAAGGCAAGACCCGGAGCCCCGCACCTTCCCCGGAGCTCCCGGCAGGCAAAGTGGGTCCACCGGCCACAGATTTGTACTAGATGTAATTTCACCCAGTCTCGGAATCGCCGCTCCCCAACCATGGTCCATGGACACTGCTGCCGGACGCCGCCCGGGTTCCCATGACGGGGCACGTGTACGGCAATGCCGCATTTCGGGCACTAAAAGGCCGGCCCGTGCCGCACTCCCCCGCACCTCTTGCGAGGAAAGGGAAGCGCGGCACGGGCCGGCCTTGTTACGTGCTCTTCTCCCCGGCACGGCCGGGGAGAAGAACTACGCCTTAGCGGAAATCGTTGCCGAGATCGTAGTCATCCATGGCGATGGCGTGGAATTCCGGGCTGAGGCCCGGCTCCAGACCTTCGTAGTCCATGCCGGTGGAGAAAGCGGACTGTCCGGTGAACAGCGAAGCCTTCGCCGCCTCGGTCGGTTCCACGTTCACCTGGGTGTAGCGATCCAGGCCGGTGCCGGCCGGGATCAGCTTACCGATGATGACGTTTTCCTTCAGGCCGAGCAATGGATCGGACTTGCCTTCCATTGCGGCCTGGGTCAGGACACGCGTGGTCTCCTGGAAGGACGCGGCCGAGAGCCAGGAATCGGTGGCCAAGGAGGCCTTGGTGATACCCATCAGCTCGTCGCGACCCGATGCCGGGCGCTTGCCCTCGGAGACGGCCTTGCGGTTCTCCGACTGGAAGCGTGCCTTGTCCGCAAGCTCGCCCGGCAGCAAGTCGGTGTCGCCCGACTCGATGACGGTGATGCGGCGAAGCATCTGGCGAACGATGACTTCCACGTGCTTGTCGTGGATGCCAACGCCCTGGGACTGGTAGACCTCCTGGACTTCGCGGACGAGGAACTTCTGTGCCTCACGCGGGCCAAGAACTCGCAGGACCTGCTTCGGGTCGATGGCACCGGCAACCAGCTGCTGGCCAACGGCGACGGACTCGCCCTCGACGACCAACAGACGTGCACGACGCAGAACCGGGTAAGCGATCTCTTCGTCGCCGTTGTCCGGGGTGATCACGATGCGGAGCTGCTTTTCGCTGTCCTCGATCGTGACACGACCCGCAACCTCGGAGATCGGGGCGACACCCTTGGGTGTACGTGCCTCGAAGAGCTCCTGGATACGGGGCAGACCCTGGGTGATATCTTCCGCGGAAGCAGCACCACCGGTGTGGAAGGTACGCATGGTCAGCTGGGTACCGGGCTCACCAATGGACTGTGCGGCGATAATGCCCACTGCCTCACCGATGTCCACGGTCTTGCCGCTGGCCAGGGAACGACCGTAGCAAAGTGCACAGGTTCCAACGGCCGATTCACAGGTCAGCACGGAGCGGACCTTGATCTCGGTGACGCCGGCTGCGAACAGTTCGTCGATGAGCACGTCGCCCACGTCGGATCCACCCTCGGCCAGCACGGTGCCCGAGGCATCGGTCACGTCAGTGGCCAACGTACGGGTGTACGCCGAGTTCTCAACGGTTTCGTGCATACGCACGGTACCGATTTCGTCGGTGTAGGCAATCGGCACGTTCAGGCCGCGGCTGGTGCCGCAGTCGAGCTCGCGCACGATGACATCCTGCGAGACGTCCACCAGACGACGGGTCAGGTAACCCGAGTTGGCGGTCTTCAGCGCGGTATCGGCCAGGCCCTTACGGGCACCGTGGGTAGCGATGAAGTACTCGAGAACCGACAGGCCTTCGCGGTACGAAGACTTGATCGGACGCGGGATGATCTCGCCCTTAGGGTTGGACACCAGGCCACGGATACCGGCAATCTGGCGCAGCTGCAGCCAGTTACCACGAGCCTTGGAGGTCACCATTCGGTTAATGGTGTTCAGCTCTTCCATGCCGGCGCGCATTGCCTCGGCAACCTCGTCGGTCGCCTTGGTCCAGATGTCGATCAGGTCCTGGCGGCGTTCGGAGTCCGCAATCAGGCCCTTGTCGTACTGGGACTGCACGCGGGTTGCCTTTACCTCGTACGGTGCAAGGATGGCTGCCTTGTCCATGTTCGAGGTGATGTCCGAGATGGCAACGGTGACACCCGAGCGGGTGGCCCACTTGAAGCCGGCGTCCTTCAGGTTGTCCAGCGTTGCCGCCGTAACCACCTTCGGGTAGCGCTCGGCCAAGTCGTTGACGATCTCGGAGAGGGCATCCTTGCCGGCGACACGCTCAACCCACGGGTAGTCCGCGGGCAGGGTCTCGTTGAACAGCACCTGACCCAGCGAGGTTTCGATAAGCGCCTCGGTGCCCTCAACCCAGCCTTCCGGAGCCGGCTGTTCCGCGGACGGGACAAAGCCCGTGACGCGGATCTTCACCGGCGAGTTCAGGTGCAGCTCGCCGCGGTCCATGGCCATGATCGCCTCGGCGGCCGAGGAGAACGCACGACCGGCGCCCTTCTCGTCCAGGCGCTTGGTGGTCAAGTGGTGCAGACCGATGATCATATCCTGCGAAGGCAGGGCAACCGGGCGGCCGTCGGAGGGCTTCAGGATGTTGTTGCTCGAGAGCATCAGAATCCGGGCCTCTGCCTGTGCCTCGGGGCTCAGCGGCAGGTGGACTGCCATCTGGTCACCGTCGAAGTCGGCGTTGAAAGCAGCACAAACCAGCGGGTGCAGCTGAAGGGCCTTACCTTCAACCAACTGCGGTTCAAACGCCTGGATGCCCAAACGGTGCAGGGTAGGTGCACGGTTCAGCAACACCGGGTGCTCGGTGATGATCTCTTCGAGAACGTCCCAAACCTGCGGACGGTAACGCTCGACCATGCGCTTGGCGCTCTTGATGTTCTGGGCGTGGTTGAGGTCAACCAGGCGCTTCATCACGAACGGCTTGAAGAGCTCCAGCGCCATCTGCTTGGGCAGACCACACTGGTGCAGCTTCAGCTGCGGGCCGACCACGATGACCGAACGGCCCGAGTAGTCAACACGCTTGCCGAGGAGGTTCTGGCGGAATCGTCCCTGCTTGCCCTTGAGCATGTCGCTCAGGGACTTCAGCGGACGGTTGCCCGGACCGGTCACCGGACGGCCACGACGGCCGTTGTCGAAGAGCGAGTCCACAGCTTCCTGCAGCATGCGCTTTTCGTTGTTCACGATGATTTCCGGCGCGCCCAGGTCCAACAAGCGCTTGAGGCGGTTGTTGCGGTTGATGACGCGGCGGTACAGGTCGTTGAGGTCGGAGGTCGCGAAGCGGCCACCGTCCAACTGAACCATCGGGCGCAGTTCCGGCGGGATCACCGGGACGGCGTCCAGGACCATGCCCAACGGGGAGTTGGTGGTGGTCAGGAACGCGTTGACAACCTTGAGGCGCTTCAGGGCACGCGTCTTGCGCTGGCCCTTGCCGTTCTCGATGATCTCGCGAAGGAGCTCGGCTTCCGCTTCCATGTCGAAGCCCTCGAGGCGCTTCTTGATGGCTTCGGCGCCCATGGAGCCTTCGAAGTACAGTCCGTAGCGTTCGCGCAGCGAACGGAACAGGCCTTCGTCTCCCTCGAGGTCGGCGACCTTGAGGTTCTTGAAGCGGTCCCAGACCTGGTCAAGACGCTCGATGTCGGCGTCGGCGCGCTTGCGCACCTGGGCCATGGTCTTGTCGGCCAGGTCGCGGGCCTTCTTCTTCTCCGCTGCCTTGGCACCGTCGGCTTCGAGGGCAGCAAGCTGGTCCTCGAGGTCGCGGGCAATGGCGGCGATGTCGGAGTCGCGGGTGTCAACCAGCTGCTTGCGTTCCAGGTCATGCTGGGCCTGGAGGTTCGGCAGCTCGGCGTGGCGGCGCTCTTCATCAACGGCGGTGACCATGTAGGCCGCGAAGTAAATGATCTTCTCAAGATCCTTCGGGGCCAGGTCGAGCAGGTAGCCCAAGCGCGAGGGAACGCCCTTGAAGTACCAGATGTGGGTCACCGGGGCGGCGAGCTCGATGTGGCCCATGCGTTCGCGGCGGACCTTGGCACGGGTGACTTCGACGCCACAGCGTTCGCAAATGATGCCCTTGAAACGCACGCGCTTGTACTTGCCGCAGTTGCACTCCCAGTCACGGGTCGGACCGAAGATCTTTTCGCAGAAAAGACCGTCCTTCTCCGGCTTGAGGGTGCGGTAGTTGATGGTTTCGGGCTTCTTTACCTCGCCGTAGCTCCACCCGCGGATCTCGTCCGCAGTTGCCAGGCCGATGCGCATGAGGCCGAATGAGGATTCGCTGGACATATGGTCCTTATCTCTCTTCTAAGTTCTCTGAAGTCTAATTTGGTGAGGTGTTCGCGGATCCGGTGCGGATCCGCGCTCACCGTTGGGTCTGGAAGATGTCCAGTTCGGTGCCGTGTTCCCGGGCTGGGGAGCGATGCGGGCCCTTGGACCCCCAGCGCTCCCCCGACCCATGGACACGGGGTTGGAACTAGACCTCTTCGACGGAGTTCGGTTCCGACCGGGAAAGGTCGATGCCGAGTTCTTCCGCAGCCCGGAAGACTTCTTCGTCCGAGTCTCGCATTTCGATGGTGTTGCCGTCGGTTCCGAGGACCTCGACGTTCAAGCACAACGACTGCATTTCCTTGATCAGGACCTTGAACGATTCCGGAACGCCAGGCTCCGGGATGTTCTCGCCCTTGACGATCGCCTCGTAGACCTTCACGCGACCGTGGATGTCATCGGACTTGATCGTGAGCAGTTCCTGCAAGGTGTATGCGGCACCGTAGGCCTCCAGGGCCCACACTTCCATCTCACCAAAGCGCTGGCCACCGAACTGTGCCTTACCACCCAGCGGCTGCTGCGTGATCATGGAGTACGGGCCGGTGGAGCGGGCGTGGATCTTGTCGTCCACCAGGTGGTGGAGCTTCAAGATGTACATGTAGCCAACGGACACCGGGTCCGGGAACGGCTCGCCGGAGCGGCCGTCGAACAGACGGGCCTTGCCGGAGTTGCCGATCAGGCGCACGCCGTCACGGGTCACTGCCGTGTGGTCGAGCAGTCCGCGGATTTCGTCCTCCGAAGCACCATCGAAGACGGGGCTGGCAACCTTGGTGGATCCCATTTCACGCGGGAGCGCTGGCAGGTTCTTGACCCACTCCGGCTCGCCCTCGATCTTCCAGCCCTGCTTCGCGGCCCAGGCCAGGTGGATTTCCAGGACCTGTCCGACGTTCATTCGGCCCGGAACACCCAGCGGGTTCAGGACGATGTCGACGGCGGTTCCGTCTTCCAGGAACGGCATGTCCTCGATCGGCAGGATCTTGGAGATGACGCCCTTGTTGCCGTGGCGGCCAGCGAGCTTGTCACCGTTGGTGATCTTGCGCTTCTGGGCCACGTAAACGCGGACCAGCTGGTTGACGCCCGGGGGCAGGTCGTCGTCGTTGTCGCGATCGAAGATGCGAACGCCGATGACCACGCCGGACTCGCCGTGCGGCACCTTCAGGGAGGTGTCGCGCACTTCGCGGGACTTCTCACCGAAGATGGCGCGCAGCAGGCGCTCTTCCGGGGTCAGCTCGGTCTCGCCCTTGGGCGTGACACGGCCAACGAGGATGTCGCCTGCTTCAACCTCTGCACCGATGTGGATGATGCCGCGCTCGTCGAGCTGGGCAAGGATCTCTTCGGAGACGTTCGGGATGTCGCGGGTGATTTCCTCGGCACCGAGCTTGGTGTCGCGGGCATCAACTTCGTGCTCCTCGATGTGGATCGAGGTCAGCACATCGTCGGAGACCATGCGCTGGGAAAGGATGATTGCATCCTCGAAGTTGTGGCCTTCCCAGGACATGAACGCCACGAGGAGGTTCTTGCCCAGGGCGAGCTCGCCCTTGTCGGTGGACGGGCCGTCGGCAATGATCGAGTTGTAGTCAACCCGGTCGCCCTCGGAAACCATCACGCGCTGGTTGTAGGCGTTGCCCTGGTTGGAGCGGGCAAACTTCATGATCGGGTAGGCCGTCTCGGTGCCGTCGTCGTTCATGACGGTGACCAGGTCGGCCGAGACCTCGGAGACGACGCCGCCGGTGGAGGCAACGACGGAATCGCCGGCATCCACTGCAGCGAACTTCTCCATGCCGGTGCCCACGAGCGGGGACTCGGAGGCCAGCAGCGGCACGGCCTGGCGCTGCATGTTGGCGCCCATCAGTGCGCGGTTGGCATCGTCGTGCTCGAGGAACGGAATCAGGGCGGTTGCCACCGACACCATCTGGCGCGGGGAAACGTCCATGTATTCGATCTCGTGCGGTTCGGCGATGACCGGCTCGCCGCCACCACCCTTTTCGCGGACCAGGACGCCCTCTTCGATGAAGTGACCGTCTTCGCTCAGCGGCGCGTTGGCCTGCGCAATGAAGCACTCGAGCTCGTCGTCGGCGGTCAGGTAGTCGATCTGGCCGGTGACCCGGCCGTCGACGACCTGGCGGTACGGGGTTTCGATGAAGCCGAAGGCGTTGATGCGGCCGTAGGTCGCCAACGAACCGATCAGGCCAATGTTCGGGCCTTCAGGGGTTTCAATCGGGCACATGCGTCCGTAGTGGGACGGGTGGACGTCTCGAACTTCCATGCCTGCACGGTCACGGGACAAACCGCCCGGGCCCAGCGCGGAAAGACGACGCTTGTGCGTCAGACCGGCCAGCGGGTTGTTCTGGTCCATGAACTGCGAGAGCTGGGAGGTTCCGAAGAACTCCTTGATCGCTGCAACAACCGGGCGGATGTTGATCAGCGTCTGCGGGGTGATTGCCTCGACGTCCTGCGTGGTCATGCGTTCGCGAACGACGCGCTCCATGCGGGAGAGGCCCGTGCGGACCTGGTTCTCGATCAATTCGCCAACGGCGCGGATGCGACGGTTGCCGAAGTGGTCGATGTCATCGATGCTCACGGTCAGGTCGACGGGCTTGCCGTCGCGGATGCCCGGGGTGGTCTTCTCGCCGGCGTGCAGCGCCACCAGGAACTTGATCATCGCGACGATGTCGTCGATGTTCAGGACCGAGGCGTCGGGGCTGTTCAGCGGGGTGTCAACACCGAGCTTGCGGTTGATCTTGTAACGACCAACCTTGGCCAGGTCGTAGCGCTTCGCCTCGAAGTAGAGGTTCTTCAGCAACGCCTGTGCAGCATCGACCGTCGGCGGTTCGCCCGGGCGAAGCTTGCGGTAGATATCCAGGAGTGCTTCTTCCTGGGTATCGGTGGTGTCCTTCTCGAGGGTGGCACGGATCGAGTCGTACTGCCCGAACTCCTCGAGGATGCGGCCTTCGGTCCAGCCAAGGGCCTTGAGAAGAACCGTGACCGACTGCTTGCGCTTGCGGTCAAGGCGGACGCCGACCTGGTCGCGCTTGTCGATTTCCAGTTCGAACCAGGCACCGCGCGACGGGATGATCTTCGCGGTGAAGATGTCCTTGTCGCTGGTCTTGTCCGGGGTGCGCTCGAAGTAGGCGCCCGGGGAACGAACGAGCTGGGACACCACGACACGCTCGGTGCCGTTGATGATGAAGGTGCCCTTGTCGGTCATCAGCGGGAAGTCGCCCATGAACACGGTCTGCTGCTTGATTTCGCCCGTGTTGTTGTTCATGAACTCGGCCTTGACGTACAGCGGAGCCGCGTAGGTTGCGTCGCGGTCCTTGCACTCGGCCATGGTGTACTTCGGGTCAGCGAATTCCGGCTCCGAGAAGCTCAGGGACATGGTCTCCTGGAAGTCTTCAATCGGGGAGATCTCTTCGAAGATCTCGGCCAGGCCGGAGATGCTGGCGACACTGGTGTCACCAATGGTCTGGGCGTATGCCAGACGGTTCTTCCAGCGCTCGTTGCCGATGAGCCAGTCGAAGCTCTCGGTCTGCAGCGCCAGCAGGTTTGGGACGTCAAGTGGTTCGTGAATCTTTGCAAAAGAAAGTCGGCCAGCATATTCCGCGCTGCGGGCCGAACTAGCGGTTTGGTTGTTAGAGGTGCTCGAGGCGACCAAGATGGATCCTTCCACAGACCGTCAGGTTTCCGGCGTCGTCTCTCTGTGAAGAGTTTCACTGATCACAGCACCGCTGAGCAGGCCCACCGCTATATGAAGGCCGGAGATGAAAAGAGAAGACGCAAAGTTCCACGTTACACGATGCGACCTACCATGTCCAGCGGTCCGCTTGCAACCCGGCACCCCAGCCCGGGATTGGGCTGAGAGATCCATCACGGTTAGCTGGAAACCATGTGGCGCAAACCACAGCGCGCTAGCCTAGAGGTAAGTACTGATTCCCGGTTACCCCTGAAAGCGAGAGTTCGATCATGTCCTCACCACGAGACGCAGTGCTGGTCGCCGGCGCCCGCACGCCCTTCGGCCGGCTCAACGGCCAACTTGCCGGCCTGAGCGCCGTCGATCTGGGTGCCGCCGCCATCCGTGGCGCGCTTGAACGATCCGGGGTCCCATCCGGCGACGTGGAGGCAGTGATCATGGGCCACGTGGTGCAGGCCGGCTGCGGCCAGAACCCCGCGCGCCAGAGTGCCATAGCGGCCGGGATCGGCTGGGACGTCAATGCCACCACCTTGAACAAGGTCTGTCTCTCCGGCCTGGCCGCCATCACGGATGCCGCCAGGCTGATTCGCGTCGGCGATGCCGACGTCGTGGTTGCCGGCGGACAAGAATCCATGACGCAAACCCCGCATCTGCTGCCCGGTTCCCGCCAGGGCTGGACCTACGGAAACATCTCGGCCATCGACTCGGTCGCCAACGATGGGCTGACAGACGCCTTTGACGGCAATTCCATGGGTGTGAGCACCGAAACGAAGAACGCGGTCCTGGGGCTGACCCGCACCCAGCAGGACGAGGTGGCGGCGGCCTCGCACCAACGCGCCGCGGCCGCCATCGAATCGGGCGTCTTTGCGGAGGAAATCGTTCCGCTCAGTATTCCGCAGCGCAAGGGCGACGCCTTGCTGATCGACACGGACGAGGGAATCCGCCCGAACACGACGCTCGAGACCCTGGCGGGGTTGCGCCCGGCGTTCGCCAAGGACGGCACCATTACCGCGGGAAACTCCTCTCCCCTGTCCGACGGAGCTGCCGCCGTCATCGTCACCTCACGCGAATACGCCCAGTCCCACAACCTTGAGATCCTGGCGACCATCGGAGCGGCCGGACAGGTCGCCGGCCCGGACAATTCGCTGCATTCGCAGCCGTCAAATTCGATTGCCGCGGCCCTGAAGAACCAGGGATGGCAGACCTCGGACCTCGACTTCATCGAGATCAACGAGGCATTCGGGGCCGTGGCTTGCCAGTCCCTGAAAGACCTTGGCTACCCGCTGGAAAAGACGAACATCCACGGAGGCGCCATTGCGCTGGGGCACCCGATCGGCGCCTCTGGTGCGCGCCTGGCCCTGACCGCCGCCCTGGAGCTCAAGCGCCGCGGCTCGGGCAAGACGGCGGTCAGCCTATGTGGTGGCGGCGGCCAGGGCGACGCCCTGCTACTGAGTCGCGAGGCCTAGGGCCTTGGCCGATCCGTTGCCCGCAGGCGTGGAACGCATGCGCCAGGACGCGGCCAGACGCGGGCTGGACGTCGAGGTCGTTTCCCGCCCCCCAGCCCGAAGCCTGGCGGAGGCCGCGGCGCTCTTGGGCGTCGAACCGCGGGAGATCATCAAGTCGCTGGTAGTCAAGCACAAGGACGGATCGTTCTTTTTCGCCCTGATTCCCGGAGACAGGGTCATTTCCTGGCCGAAGTTGCGCTCCCTGCTGGGCGTGAACAAGTTGTCAATGCCTCACTCCGACGTTGCCTTTGCGGCGACGGGATATGAGCGCGGCACGATCACCCCGCTGGGTTCGAGTACGCCGTGGCCTGTCTACGCCGACGTGGGAGTCGAGCCGGGTCGCATCTGCATCGGGGCCGGGGCCCACGGGCATTCGGCCTTCGTGGATTCAACGGCGTTGATCGCCGCCCTGGGGGCGACGGTCGCGGACATCAGCGACCGCGAGCCGGTGCCCCAGCCTTCTTCCTGAGGGCAAGACGGGTGCCCAGGTAGCCCAAACCCCTGGTGGTGGCCGCCGCCAGGGGTTTGGCCAAGGGCCGTTCGATGAAGCGATTGACCATGAAGGCTGCCAAGAACACGATCCCCATGACCAGCGGCAGGGTGGCGTACTGCCCCAGCAACGGCGTGAAATGGTCGATCATCCACCAGCCCCAGATCTGGTGCAGGAGGTAAACCGGGTAGGTCAGTGCCCCAAGGATCCCCAGGAATCTCCACTGCACGTTGCCCAGGCGCGTGAGCGACAGCAGGGCTACCGCGGCAAAAAGACCTACCATGATGGCCCAGTAGTGCCAGGCCGGGACCACATAGCCCACCAGTTCCAGGGCCTCGGCGGGACCCTTGACTCCGGTGAAATAGGCGGCAATTCCGACGTTTAGCGCCAGCACCGACCAGCGCAAGATGCTGTGCCCGAAACGGTAGATCATGAACAACATGATCCCGCCGCAAAAGAGAGGGGCGTATTCACTCATGAGGTTCTCGACCGCCACCTCACGGTCCATGAGGTCTGCTGCCAGGCCCAGCACTGGCCAGATGACGGCGAGGATGGTCATGCCCCGGATGGTAAGCAGCCGCAAGACAATCAGCGCGAGAATGAGCAGGTAGAAACGCATCTCGACCCACAGCGTCCAGTAGACCCCGTCGATGTGCCGCAGTTCCATGAGCGGATGGAACATGGTGAGGTTCGCTACGAGTTCCTTGGCGCCTAGCCCGGATCCCAGTTGGGGCCACATGACGATGACCAGGAATCCAGTCGTCAACACCGCGAACCAGTAGGCCGGGTACAACCGGCCTACCCGCGATCCGACAAACCGCCCGGCGCTCTTCCCGTAGGCGGACAGCAGGATGACGAAACCGCTGATGATGAAAAACAGCTGAACGCCCATGTTGCCATAAACGGTGAGCTTTGAGAGGACGGGCCAAGCGTCCTTGGCCGCGGCGGTGCCCCAGAATCCGTGGTGCCAGGCCGTGTAGTGGAAAAGGACCACGAGGGCAGCTGCGACGAATCGCAGGCCGTCGAGCAGGGCCAGTCGGGGTGGCCTTCGAGCACTTGAGGCGGTGGTTTCGGCCCCCTGCTTCGGGATCGCCGTTGCCGGGGCGTCGATGAGCGCCGTTCCGTTGCTCGACATCGCTGCTCTCCCTACATTTGCGCCAAGTTCGTTACCTATCTGTTATCTACGATATCAAAAAACATTAGTGCCGCGGAGGCAAGTGGTAAGTGTCACCCAAAACACGGCAAAACCACAAGTCTTTTTCAAGTGCAATCAGCGTTAAAAGACCGCTGGCCCGCAGAACCAAAATGGTTCTGCGGGCCAGCGGTTAGGGAGCGAAGAGTTACTTGACAGTAACGGTTGCGCCGGCAGCCTCGAGGGCTTCCTTTGCCTTTTCTGCAGCTTCCTTGGTGGCGCCTTCCAGGACAGCCTTCGGAGCCGAGTCAACGACCTCCTTGGCTTCCTTCAGACCCAGCGAAGTCAGGGCGCGAACTTCCTTGATCACTGCGATCTTCTTGTCGCCGGCTGCTTCGAGGATAACGTCGAATTCAGTCTGCTCTTCGGCTTCAGCGGCACCAGCGGCCGGGCCGGCAACTGCAACAGCAGCTGCGGAGACCTCGAAGGTCTCCTCGAAGGTCTTTACGAACTCGGAGAGCTCGATGATGGTCATTTCCTTGAAGGCTTCCAAGAGCTCTTCGGTGGACAGCTTAGCCATGATGGGCAGCCTTTCCGTCGGCGGCACATAAGTGCCGCAAGTTACTTGAGTGAGGGGTTGAAGAAAGCTTAGGCTTCTTCGGTGGCGGCTTCGGCAACAGGTGCCTCGGCCTCGGCAGGTGCTTCAGCAGCGCCACCGTTTGCTTCTTCGAGCTTGACGCGCAGTGCTTCGATGGTGCGGACTGCGGCGGAAGCCGGAGCCTGCAGCACACCGGCAACACGTGCCAGCTGGAACTCACGCGATTCAAGTGCTGCCAGTGCGGCAACCTCGGCTGCGTCAAGGGCCTTGCCCTCGAAGTAACCGGTCTTGATGATGAGCTGCTTGTTTTCCTTAGCGAAATCCGTGAGGCTCTTAGCGGCAGCAACTGCGTCGCCCTTAATAAAGGCGATAGCAGTCGGACCAGCAAGCTGGCCTTCGAATGCTTCGATGCCGGCTTCCTTTGCTGCGATACCAGTCAAGGTGTTCTTCACAACCGCGTACTTGGTATCTGCACCAAGTGAACGGCGAAGCTGCTTGAGCTGCGCAACAGTAAGCCCACGGTATTCGGTCAGGACAGCGGCGGTCGACTCCTTGAAGTCGGCGGTGATTTCCTCTACTGCGGAAACCTTAGTCGGCGTTGCCATAACACTCCTTCCGGGGTATAGATCTGATAACCAGTCGATCCAGCCCGGCCAGGAATACTGACATAAAAAACGCCCCATGCAGATGCACGGGGCGGAAAGCACGCAAATAAATGCGGGAGATTCACTTCGTTCACCTGCGCAGGTCGTCCTTTGTGGGACTTTCGGAGTCTTGCGGCGTGAACAGCAATCCTCGACCGACGGTCTTCGGTATCACCAAGCCTAACAGCGTGGCGCCCCTGGCTCCAAATCGGAGCCAGGTGTTGTAGGCAACTTCCCCGAGGGGCGAACCTGCCGTGGACAGACGACAGGCCCCTCAGGTTCCGCAACTTGGGGGATAGCGGAAGGGAGGGGCCCGTCTATGCAGCAATGCAACTTGGGGGAACGCATTGCTGCGGTAACACGCTCGGGCGGGGCTTGGGGTCTCCGCCATGGAGCGCGTGGTGACGTAGTCACCTGGCCGCGATCAGATCGCGACCCCTTAACCATATCAGGAATGTGGCATCCCACAACTCACAATTTTGGCGATTAAGCGAATTCGCGCCGAGTCGGCCCGAGATTCCGCCACGCACTGCCCGCAGTCGGGCGTCGTGCCAAGACCTCTTCACTGCTCCACAGCCCGGCTCCTCAGGCAGAACCACCGTGCTGCATCCGGAGGGCTGTGATGGGGATTGCCGCGCCTCGACCCTGGAGCTTGAGGCACGGTGCCCGGCCGGGCGTTTGTGGTCTGCACGACCCGAAGTCGGACGCGGGCACCGGGTCAGTCATTCGAGGTGGCTTCGAGCCGCCATCACCAGGACGAATCGGGGCCGGCCCGATTCGTCCTGGTGCATCGGTTAAACGACCGGACCCGGCACCAATCCCCCGTGGGGATGGTGCCGGGTCCGGAACGCAGAGGCGCTATTAGGCCTCGGAAAGCACGCGGGTCACGTTCGCATCGACCGGGACGCCCGGGCCGAAGGAGGTGGCCACGGTGGCCTTGGTGATGTAGCGGCCCTTGGAAGAGGAAGGCTTCAAACGAAGAACCTCGTCCAGTGCTGCTGCGTAGTTTTCTGCAAGCTTCTGCGCATCGAAGGAAACCTTGCCGATGATGAAGTGCAGGTTCGAGTGCTTGTCGACGCGGAAGTCGATCTTGCCACCCTTGATCTCGTTGACGGCCTTGGCGACATCCATGGTCACGGTACCGGTCTTCGGGTTCGGCATCAGGTTACGGGGACCCAAGACCTTACCCAAGCGGCCGACCTTGCCCATGAGGTCAGGGGTTGCAACCGCTGCGTCGAAGTCGGTCCAGCCGCCGGCGATCTTGGCGATCAGGTCGTCCGAGCCAACGAAGTCGGCGCCGGCTGCAATTGCAGCTTCTGCCTTGTCGCCGTTTGCGAACACGAGGACACGGGCGGTCTTGCCGGTGCCGTGGGGAAGGATCACGGTGCCGCGAACCATCTGGTCAGCCTTGCGAGGGTCAACGCCCAAGCGGAAAGCAACCTCAACGGTCTCGTCTGCCTTCGAGAAGGCGATCTCCTTGGCGAGGGCAACTGCCTCGGCCGGAGCGTAGAACTTGTCTTCTTCGATCTTCGCCGCGGCGGCTACGAATGCTTTACTGCGCTTTGCCATCTGCTTTTTCTCCTTATGCAGTCGTGGTCATGTATGGGTCGCGCGCGACCCTGCCACTTGCAATGCGGTGCGCCGGATTCATCCGGCTGGTTCCGCATCGACTTGGTTGTTTTGGGGGTGCGTTCCCGGAATTCCAGGCGCGCGGGTGTGGAAGGCGGAATTAGCCTTCTACGGTGATGCCCATCGAGCGGGCGGTGCCGGCGATGATCAGGGCAGCAGCCTTGATGTCGTTGGCGTTGAGGTCTTCCATCTTCACGGTGGCGATTTCCTCAACCTGTGCCTGGGTCAGCTTGGCAACCTTGACGGTGTGCGGGGTAGCGGAACCCTTGGGCACGCCTGCGGCCTTCTTGATGAGCTCAGCTGCCGGCGGGGTCTTGGTGATGAAGGTGAAGGAACGGTCTTCGTAGACAGTAATTTCAACCGGAACCACGTTGCCGCGCTGCGACTCGGTGGCGGCGTTGTACGCCTTGCAGAATTCCATGATGTTGACGCCGTGCTGACCAAGCGCCGGGCCGATCGGAGGTGCCGGGTTGGCGGCGCCTGCCTGGATCTGCAGCTTGATGAGTCCGGTGACCTTTTTCTTGGGGGCCATGTCGGGTCCTTCTTCTTTTGCGTTGCCCCGATGCACAGGAGCGTGCCTCGGGGGGTTGACCGCCGTGGCGCGGCGGCCGAGTCATGCCGATTTCCCGGTAAAGCAAACCGGGAAGGCACGAAGTCTTTAATGTTACTGGATCTTGGTGACCTGGCTGAACGACAGGGTCACGGGGGTCTCGCGCTCGAAGATCGAGACCAGGACGACCAAGGTGGAGGACTCCAGCTTGATCTCGCTGATCGTTGCCGGCAACGTCTCGAACGGGCCATCATTGACGATGACCGATTCGCCGACCTCGAAGTCGACGTGGACCTCGGTGATCGGGGCGCGGCCGGCCTTCGTGTGCTCGCCCTCTTCTTCGGTGACGATGGTGTGCTCGAGCATCGAGAAGACTTCCTCAAGACGCAGCGGCACGGGATCGTGGGCGTTGCCGACGAAGCCGGTGACACCGGGAGTGTGGCGAACCGCACCCCAGGAGGCGTCGGTCAATTCCATGCGGACCAAGACGTAGCCGGGGATCCGAACGCGGCGCACGATCTTGCGCGTGGTGTTCTTGATCTCGACGACCTCTTCCATCGGGACCTGGATTTCATAAATGAAATCCTCCATCCCCAGGGTCTGGATACGGGTCTCGAGGTTCACCTTGACGCGGTTTTCGTAACCGGCGTACGAGTGGATGACGTACCAGTCGCCGGGCTGGCGGCGAAGCTTGGTGCGGAATTCTTCAATGGGATCCACGGCCGGTGCTTCCTCGGCTGCGGCATCCTGCTCGGCATCCTCGGGAGCCTGCTCGGCGTCCTCGGAAACCTCGGGAGCCTGCTCGGCGTCCTCGGAAACGACGGAATCGGCCGACACCTGATCGGTATCAGCCTCTACTGCCTGGCCTTCGAATTCTTCGGTGGCCTGCGGTTCGAGTTCCTGCTCGGACACTGCGGTTCCTGCTTTCTGTTACTGGTTCACCAGAAGTGTGGGGCGAATGGTCCCGTGTTACTGTTCGGGCGAATTGGTGAAGATGAGAATTGATCCGTTTCCGAACACGAAATCCAGGGCGGAAATGATCAGCATCATCAACACCACAAAGGCGATGACTACCAAGGTGTAGTTGACCAGCTCACTGCGGGTCGGGGTGACGACCTTCTTCAGCTCGGAAATCATCTGGCGGAAGAAGAGGGCCATGCCCGCGAAGAAACCGGCTTTCGACGGCTTCTTGTTGTGCCCAGCGCCGTGCGAATCGCTCGCAGTCGTTTCGGTCACCGATTCCTCGTTTCAGATTATCCCACTTGAAACAATCACGGTGTGCCGCAGCCGTATCGACCACAACACACCGTGACGTGAATATTCGCCGAGCAACCGTAGATGATTGCCACTGCGCAGGGCAGACAGGACTCGAACCTGCAACCTGCGGTTTTGGAGACCGCTGCGCTACCAATTGCGCCACTACCCTTCGAGCATAATGCTCGCGGACCATCAAATCCATTGCGGACTTGGTGCTCCAGATGTTTTCCAACACCGAGGAACAAGTCTACGCAAAGAATGTGCCGATTGTCGAACCGGGCACTCCGGGCCCGGCTTCATGCGCAATTTGGCACCGAATCGTGACTGCTAGGTTGGGTTCATGCTCCCCCCGACACCCCGGAATGCCGGCCCGGACCATGCCGGCGCCCTGATCCTATTGGTCTTTGCAGGCGGCTCCGTGCTCGATGCCATCCTGCGCACCACCTCACGCTATTCGCCTGCCGCAGGATTCCTGCCGCAGCTGCTGCTGGCGGCAGTCCCACTGTTCATTGCCCTCGGCGCCTGGGCGTCCCTGCGCAACCGCCGGGATCTCTCCGGGCACCTGTTGCTGCAATTGCTGTTGGCAATCGCCATAGGCATCCTCACCATGCGATCGCCCCTTCCGCTGTCCTGGTACCTCGGCATCGGGTTGGTTCTTTGGGCGATGCGCCTGGGGGTGAACCTGCTGACGTGGGTGGGAACCGGACTGCTGGTGCTGGTTGCCGGCGCGCAGCTCGGGTTGATCTCCTACACCGGGGTCCTCTTCCTGCCCTTCGTGGCAACCCCGGCGCTCTTCCTGGGGGCGGCGGCCTACGTCCAGTGGCACCAGGTGCGCCACCGGCAGCAGGAGGCGGACCCCGCGGCCGATTTGGCCAGCGAACTGCATCGGAAGCGCTACGGCCGCGAGCCCGGCCTGTAGCCCGTGAACGACCCGCCGCACCGGCAAGTTCGTCGGCTTTAACCCTTGCCCGACATGGGCGCCGCGACGCGACGCTTCACACTCGCCCGGCGCGTCCCCAAAAAATCGTGCTCCCACCACTGCGCCCACTAAGCTTGGCTCATACGTTCACCCACAACTCCCTTCCAGGAAGCGACGACATGGCACGCATTTCCCGACGTATCGGGTCCATCGCAGAATCCGCCACACTGGCCGTAGACGGCAAGGCCAAGGCCTTGAAGGCGGCGGGACGTCCCGTCATCGGCTTTGGCGCCGGCGAACCGGATTTCCCCACCCCCGACTACATCGTTGAGGCCGCGGTAGCCGCGGCCCGCAACCCCAAGTACCACCGCTACTCCCCCGCGGCCGGGCTGCCGGAACTGCGCGCGGCCATCGCGGAAAAGACCATGCGCGACTCGGGCTACCGGATCGATGCCTCCCAGGTCATGGTCACCAACGGCGGCAAGCAGGCCGTGTACAACGCGTTTGCCACCCTGCTGGATCCGGGAGACGAGGTCATCGTGCCCGCCCCCTACTGGACCACCTACCCCGAGGCGATCCGCTTGGCCGGCGGTGTCCCCGTCGAGGTGTTCGCCGGCCCCGAGCAGGGCTACAAGGTCACCATCGACCAGCTTGAGGCAGCGCTCACCGAGAAGACCAAGGTGCTGCTCTTCGTCTCCCCGTCGAACCCGACCGGGGCCGTGTACTCCCCGGAACAGGTCGCCGAGATCGGCCGCTGGGCCGCGTCCAAGGACCTCTGGGTCATCACCGACGAGATCTACGAACACCTGACCTACGACGATGCGGTGTTCACCTCGATCGCCACCGCCGCCCCGGAGCTGGGCGACAAGGTCATCATCCTCAACGGCGTGGCCAAGACCTACGCCATGACGGGCTGGCGCGTGGGGTGGATGGCAGGGCCCCTGGACGTCATCAAGGCAGCCACGAACCTGCAGTCGCACGCGACCTCCAACGTCTCGAACGTCTCGCAGATCGCCGCGCTGGCCGCCGTGTCCGGCCCGCTGGATGCCGTGGCCGAGATGCGTACCGCCTTTGACCGCCGCCGCAAGGCCATGGTCTCCGCGCTGAACGCCATCGACGGCGTGAACTGCCCGGTCCCCGAGGGCGCGTTCTACGCGTACTCGGATGTGCGAGGGCTGCTGGGCCGCGAAATCCGCGGAGTCGTGCCCAACACCAGCGCCGAGCTGGCCGCGCTGATCCTGGAACAGGTGGAGGTGGCGGTGGTCCCGGGCGAGGCGTTTGGCCCGTCGGGCTACATCCGCATGTCCTACGCGCTGGGCGATGCCGACCTGGCCGAGGGCGTGGGCCGCCTGGCCACCCTGCTGGGCGAGGCCAAGTAGGGGCCGGAAGGCCTGGCCGGATCTTCCGGCAGATATTCGACGGCCGGTGGCCGGGTCCTGGATTCCAGGGCCCGGCCACCGGCCTTTTGGCTGCCCGCACGAGGTGCCCTGCGGGTGCCCGGGGCTAGAGGATCCGGCGGTCCACGGCCCAGCGGGTGAGTTCATGCCGGTTGGAGAGCTGGAGCTTGCGCAGCACCGAGGAAACGTGGGTTTCCACGGTCTTGACCGAGATGAACAGGTCCTTGGCGACCTCCTTGTAGCTGTAGCCGCGCGCGATCAGGCGCATCACCTCCAGTTCGCGGGCACTGAGCAGATCCAGTTCCTCGTCGGCGCTGATCGCCGCCTGCGTGCCGAAGGCGTCGAGCACGAAGCCGGCCAGCCGCGGGGAGAACACCGCGTCGCCGCCCGCCACCCGCAGCACCGCATCGGAGATTTCCGCACCCGAGATCGACTTGGTGACGTACCCGCGGGCCCCGGCACGGATCACCGTGACCACGTCCTCCGCGGCGTCGGAGACGCTCAGGGCCAGGAACTTCACCTGCGGAAATACATCCACGCAGCCGGCGAGCACCTCCGCGCCGCCGCCCCCGCGCCCGCCCGGCAGGTGCACGTCGAGCAGCACGACGGCCGGCATTTCCCGGTGCACCACCGCGACGGCGTCCTCGACCGTTGCGGCCTCGCCGACAACTTCCACGCGCGCGTCGAGGTCGGCTTTGAGCCCGGAGCGGAAGATCCCGTGGTCATCGACCACCACCACGCGCACCGGGGCGATCGCGGGGTCCTGGGTTGGCTCAGTCATTGTCTTCTCCGTCGTCTACATCCATGGACAGGTGCACCTCGGTGCCCTCCTCATTGCTCTTGATGGTGGCGTGGCCGCCGTTGCGTTCCATGCGCCCGATGATCGATTCGCGCACGCCGTGCCGGTCCGCCGACACCGCGTCGGGATCGAAGCCGTCGCCGCGGTCGCGCACGAACACCTCGATGCGCTGCTGGCCCGCCTCCACGTATACCGAGATGGTGCCGCCGGCGTGCTTGGCGGCGTTGGCCATGGCCTCCCGCGTGGCCTGCAGGAGCGCGTCGTGCTGCGGCAGCCCGGTGCGTTCCCCGACGCCGACCATGTCGATGGACACCAGGTAGAGTTCCTCGATCTCCCCGGCGGCGGCGCGGATCGCCGCGGCGATGCCGTCCGCGCTGCGCTCGTGCTCGTCGTAGAGCCAGGAGCGCAGTTCGCGTTCCTGGGCGCGGGCCAGGGTGAGGACCTTGGCGGGGTCCGCGGCGCGCTTCTGGATCAGGGCCAGGGTCTGGAGCACCGAGTCGTGCAGGTGCGCGGCGATGTCGGCGCGCTCCGCCGCGCGCACGCGGTTGGTGCGCTCGGAGACGAAGTCGCGCCAGAAGCGCAGCGCCCAGGGCAGCAGCACCAGCAGCAGGCCGGCGATGACCGCCACCGCCACGGCGAGCCCGGACAGCAGCGAGCCCACGCCCACTGCCCCGCTGAAGAGCAGCAGCACCCCGGCCACCACCAGCCCGACGCCCACCAGCAGGCGGGTGATCCCGGCGGCGCCCAGCGCCCCGGTGCTCCTGCGCAACCCGGCGCGCCCGCCCTCGTCCAGCTGCATCCAGGCCAGCACGGCACCGGCGATGACCACGAGCACCGGCCACACCAGGTCCCAGCGGATGGAGACGCCCAGCAGCTGCGCTCCGGCGAGCCCCGCCACCAGCAGCAGCGCGATCCCGATGACGACCTGGCGCAACGAGGCCTGGCGGGCGGCACCCAGCGGGTCCTCCGCCTCGGCCGACTTCGGGGCCAGCCCCTCGGCCAGGGTGAAGCGGCGGGTTCCGGTGCCGCGGGCGGCGTCGCGTTGCGCATCCCCCGCGCTTGGCACAAAGATCCACAACCAGGCGTAGAGCACCACCCCGGCGCCGGCGAGCAGGGCCGCAAGCACGAAGCCGATGCGCACCCAGGATGCCTTCAGTCCCAGATGGGCGGCAACACCTGAACACACCCCGGCAATGATGCGGGTCTCCCCGCGCAGCAGCGCGGGACGGAGAGGTGTTTGGCTCATGTATCCATCCAAGCACGCCCGCGGGCCGGTTGGGGCCCGCGGGCGTGGATCCCGGGGTTGGCCTCAGGGTTCAATCAGGGGCGACCCCCATAGCGGCGGCACCCGGGCAGGCACGAGGATTGAGGCATGAGAGAAGCATCAATGGAACACGGGTTTTTCCGCTGGGTGAGGGAACTGGGGCTGCAACGCGGCGAGGACCACTGGGTCGGCGGCGTCGCCTCCGGGGTGGCGCAGCGCTTCGGCATCTCCCCCATACTGGTGCGCGGCGCCTTTGTGGCGCTGTGCTTTGTCGCCGGCCTGGGGTTGCTGGTCTACGGCGTCGGCTGGGCATTGATGCCCGGTCCCGACGGCAAGATCCACGTGCAGGAGGCAATCGCGGGGCGCTGGAGCAGCGGCATGAGCGGGGCAGTGGTCTTCACCGTCGTCGGCGCCGTGAGCTCCCCCGCACTCTTCGGATGGTGGGACGGCGGCTTCTGGACGCTGCTGGTGATCGCGGGCATCGCCTTCCTGGTCTTTTCCCGGCGCGGAAGCTTCGCCGGGGGGACGCAGCCGCTCCGGACCCCGACACCGGCAGGTCCCGCCGACTTCCAGTCCGCCACGCCGCCGTCCACCGCGGCCCATTCCCCGGCCCCGGGCACCGCCGGCCCAACGCCGGTGGTCTCGGCAAACACGGTCATTCTTCCGGGCACCGTGCACGAGGGTCCCGAACCCCGGGGCGCGGCCGGAAATGCAGATGAACCGGGCAATTCCGGCGATCCCGACGATCCCGCATCAACGAACAAGCCCGCGGAGGCCGCCGACCCGGCGGGGACCGGGGCACCGACCACGCCGCTGCCCGGCACCCGGCCGGGAACCGGTCCCAACCCCCAGGAGCACACCATGCCACTGCTATCACCCGAGGCCCCCGCCTTCCCGGGTCGCGCGACGGGCCCCGGCAACCAGCCGCCTGCCGCCGGATTCGGCCCGCCGCCGACCGCCCCGCTCCCGGGTTCGGCCGCCCCGTGGCCCGGCAAATCGCCGAAGCCGGTGCGCCACAAGGCGCTGCCGGGCTATGCGGCAACCATTGTGCTGGGGCTCGCGGTGCTCCTGTTCGCCTTGGTCACCGGCCTGTCCCACCTGGGGCTGCTCGAGCTTCCGGCCGACGCAGTCGCGGTGGGGTTCGCCGTCGCACTGATCGTCATAGCCTTGGGACTCATCGGTGCGGCGCTGAACCAGCGCACCGGAGGGGCACTTGTCGGCTTCGGGATCGTCGCGCTGATCTTCTCCCTGCTCTGGGGCGGCGGATCGCTGCGCGATTCCGGACCCATGAACGGATTCATGGGAATCACCAGCACCGACGGCGACGGCACCACCAACGTCTTCAACTCCGGGGAGCTTGACCTGCGCTCCTACTCGACCATCACCTCCGACACCACCGTGAAGCTCGACAACGTCTTCTCCTCCATGGAGTTGACTGTCCCGGACAACATCCCGGTGGTCATCGATTCGCAGGGCGCCTTCGGCTCGATGCAGGTCAACGGGGCCAACACCGGAATCCGCGATGGCGAAACCGTGCTCAATGCCGACAGGGGCGGCCCCGAACTGCGCCTGGAGATCGACGGGGCATTCAGCAGCATCCAAATCAACGTAGAGAAGGCCGAGGTTGCACCATGAGCCAGCACACCGAACAACAGCACTCCGCGGGCGAGCCGGCCGGGCAGTTCCCCACCGGGACCCTGGTCTTCGGCCTGATCCTGCTGGCCATCGGCATCGCCCTGCTCGCGGGCCTGCTGCTGAACTTCCAGATCAGCGCGCCGCTGCTCTTCATCTCCCTTCTCGGCGGTGCAGGGGTGATCCTGATCGTCGCCGGCATCCTGGCCGCGCGCCGCACCGAGTGAATCGGGCAGCACCGCACCCGCAGTTCACAGCAAATTCCCGCCCCGGCATGAAAGACTTTGACACCATGGACACCTTTTTCAATTCCCTTCGCTCGATCCCCTTCCGCCGCGGCCCCAAGCGGATGGTCGCCGGCATAGCCGGGGGCATCTCCGAGAAGTTCGGCTGGGACGTCACCCTGGTCCGCATCGGGCTGCTGCTCAGCTTCCTGCTGCCGGTCCTGGGCATCGGGGCCTACCTCGTCGCCTGGCTGCTGCTTCCGGCGCAGGACGACACCATCGTGCTGCAGAAGCTGATCCGCAAGGTCAGCTAGGGCACGCCCGCACCGCGCACCACCCGGCCGCCCGCCGTCCCCCGCGCCACCAGGTGCGGGGACGGCGGGCGGCGCTGCGTGGGCCGGAAGGGCTCGCCCCGGCGTAGCACTTTGGCTTGGTGTTGGCGATCACAGGTGCCTGGTGGCTAGACTGGTGGCTGGCGAGCCCAGCGTCGCGCTCCATCACCACACCACCGCCCCGGCACCGCAACGCGCTGCCGCGGTGATCGAGCAGCGAAGGAATTGAGTGAGCATGCGCATCGGGATCATGACCAGTGGCGGGGACTGCCCCGGATTGAACGCCGTCATCCGCGGGGCCGTCCTGAACGGCATCAAGAGCTACGACCACGAGTTCGTGGGATTCCGCGACGGCTGGCGCGGGGTCAAGGACGGGGACTTCGTCGAACTCCCCCGCACCGCGGTCCGCGGCATCTCCAAGCAGGGCGGCACCATCCTGGGCACCTCGCGCACCAACGCCTTCGACGGCGAGAACGGCGGGGCGGCGAACATCGCCGCGACGCTGCAGCGCCTCGGCGTGGACGCGTTGATCGCCATCGGCGGCGAGGGCACCCTGGCCGGGGCCAAGCGGCTGACCGACGCCGGGCTGAAGATCGTCGGCGTGCCCAAGACCATCGACAACGACTTGGACGCCACCGACTTCACCTTCGGCTTCGACACCGCCAACCAGATCGCCGTGGAGGCCATCGACCGGCTGCGCACCACCGGCGAATCCCACCACCGCTGCATGATCGCCGAGGTCATGGGCAGGCACGTGGGCTGGCTGGCGCTGCACGCGGGCCTGGCCACCGGCGCGCACGCAATCCTGATCCCCGAGCAGTCAACCACCATGGAACAGATCTACGCCTGGGTGCGCGAGGCCCACGACCGCGGGCGCGCGCCGCTGGTGGTGGTGGCAGAGGGCTTCGTGCCCGAGGGCGCCGAGGGGGCGTTCTCCGAGCGCGGGCTTGACGCCTTCGGCCGCCCGCGCCTGGGCGGCATCGGCGAGCAGCTGGCCCCCTTCATCGAGGACGCCACCGGCATCGAGACCCGGGCCACGGTGCTCGGGCACATCCAGCGCGGCGGGGTGCCCAGCGCCTTTGACCGCGTGCTGGCCACGCGCCTGGGCATGGCGGCGGTGGATTCGGTGTCCGACGAGGCCTGGGGGTCGATGGTCTCGCTGCGCGGCACCAAGATCAACCGGGTGCCGTTCCAGGCGGCGCTGAACAACCTCAAGCGGGTCCCGCAGGACCGCTACGACGAGGCACGGATCCTCTTCGGCTGAGTCCCGCCGCCGGCGCCCGGGCGTTTTGCGCGCCACGGGGACCCTCCGGCGGCCCGCTCCTGCACTAGGCTCGAAACCGTGAATCTTGAATTCGGCACCCGTGCCATCATCGCGCTTTCCTGGGCCCGCGAGTTCGGCGTGCCCGACTCCGCGCTGCAGCCGGACCGCGCGCCCGTGGGCCTCTTCGTCCCCTCGATCGACACCGGACGCGTGGAGGTGCTGCACCTGGGCGACCACCGGGTGGTGCGCGCCCCGGAGGACTTCCTGCCGCTGCTGCGCGGCGCCTCCGAGCAGCACTTCGTCGACGACCGGGCGTTGCTGGGGCTGCTGCACGCCTCCGGGCTGGCCCCCTCGGTCCGCTCGCTGGGCGTCGACGCGCTGACCTACCTCGATTCGCCCTTCGAGATCGTGGACTCGGAGAACATCACCGTCTCCACCGACCTGGAGGACCTGGCGGAGCTGCGCGAGGGATCCCCTCACGACGACGCCGCGAGCACCGAGCTCCCCGACTGGGACCAGTGCTTCGTGCTGTTCTCCGACACCCGCTCCGAGCCCGTGGCGGGCGCCGGCTACTGGGCGCCGGGCGGGCTGCTGGCCGACACCACGGTGCTCACGCACCCGCACCTGCGCGGCCACGGCCTGGGCCGCTACGCCGCGGCGCTGGCGGTCGACGACGCGCTGGGCGAGGGATTGATCCCGCAGGCGCGCATCAAGGAAGGCCAGGACGCCGCCAGCGCCCTGGCCACCTCGCTGGGCTTCGAGCTGGTCGGGTCGCTGCTGAGCCTGAAGCTGCACCACGGGGCCTGAGCCGGGACTGCACAGGGGCGCGGGGTAGAAAAAGGTGCCGGGGCAATCGCGCGTGCGCGAAATCCCGGCCCCTTGGTGTTTTCCGATGCGGCGCTACGGCAGGATCGTGGCCCTCGGGATTTCGTTGGGCGTAATGGTGCCGAGCTTCTCGACATACGCGGTCAGGGCGCTGACATCCGCGGTGCCCTCGTCTGCCGACACCACGATCGGGGCGTTCAGGAACGCGCTCACGCCGTCACCGCCGTTGGTTGCCACGTAGTTGGTGATGGCCAGGGAGTAAGTGGCGCCCGGATCGACAGGCGTGCCGTCCTGAAGGACAACGTCGGTGATGCGCTGGCCTGCGGGGGCGAATTCCGAGTAGGTGAAGGTGAAGCCGGAAACCCGCGGGAAGCCCCCGTAGCCTTCGGGACTGGAGTCGACACCCTGGTTCAGGCCCTCGATCAGCTGTTCACCGGTGACCTCGATGAGCATCGCGCGGTTTCCGAAGGGGAAAACGGTGTGCAGGTCGCGCAGCGAGAGATCGCCGCCGTCGATCTCGGCGCGGATACCGCCGCCGTTCGCCCAGCCGAGGTCGGCCGTGAAGTAGTCGCGGAAGGCATCGGCGGCCAGCTCGCCCGCGGCACGGCGGCCAAAGTCGCCGGTCGCCGTCCCGATCGTCGCGTCGAGGCGCTCTTCCATGTCCTGCTCGTAGAAGGCGGCCCTTGCCGCCCAAGCAGGTTCCTCGGCCACCGATTCGTCGACGTCGTGCAGGACGGCGCCCGTGGTGATGTTGCCGCAGAGGTCCTTGGCGATGTCGATCTCGGCGACCACGCCGTAGTCGCCCATGCCGGTGACCATCAGGCGCCCGTCGCCCAGCTCGATCGCCTCGGCCGGGGACGAGCCGCTGTTCTCCTCACGCATGAGCACCTGGACTTCCGGGACCCGGTCCATGAGCTCGAGCCCTTCTGCCCGGTCGATCTGGCCGGAGACGACGATGACATCGACGTCCTGCTCCTGCAGCAGCTTCACCCCGGCCTGGGTGGATTCGAGGTAGGGCCGCTGGTCGAGATCGGCATTGGCGGAGCTGTTCTGCAACGAGCCGGTGAGGCCAATGACGCCGACCGTCAGCTCACCGGCTTCCACGGCTCCGGCCACGGCGCCGGGAAGGAACTCGCTGCCGTCCTTGTAGGCGAGGTTGGATGCAATCCACGGGAATTCCGAGGCCTTCACCAGGTCCAGCGCTGTCTCGAGACCGAAGTCGAAGTCATGCTGGCCGAAGGTGGCAGCGTCCACGCCCAGGTCGTTGAACGCCTCCACGAACGGGAACCCCTTGTAGACGCCGCCGAACAGGCTGCCTCCGGCCATGTCGCCGCCGAAGATGGTCGCAGGATTCTCGTTGGCGGCCTCGATGCCGTCCAGGACGGTGGCAAGGCGGGCAATGCCGCCACGGTAGCCCAGGGCGTGCTCGCGCGGGCTGCACTCATGGGCGTCCTGGAAGTAGGCCACGGTGCCTTCCCGGTACGGGACAGGCGGCAGGCCCGGTGCGTGGCACCGCCCGGCGCCCGTGCCCTGCCCCTTCCCGGGGGAAGCGGTTTTTGCGCCGTCCTGCTCGACTTTGTGTGTTTCCGCGGGGACGGCAAGGGCAGCGGGGGCGAGGGAAAGGGACAGCGCGCCGGCCGCGGCGGCGAGGGCGAGAACGCGCCCGAACTTGAAAGAAGACATGCGGGTGACCGTACAAGGTTCAAGTGAACGGTTGGAAAGCCCGGCATGAACGCACGACGGGCTGTCCCGTTGACCACCGGCTCAACGAAATAAGGACCGCACCGGGCCTTCCTGCCTGCCCGTCCACGCAAAACGCCCGACCGGGAAACCCCGGCCGGGCGTTTTAGGTGTATTACTGGTCCCGCCGTGCCGCAACGTGTTGCACAGACCCGTGGAAGACACGGATGGCTGGGCCCGTTCCAGCGTTTTCTAGCGCGGCGGACGGATGAAGCCGGTGAAGCGGCCGGCGATCTGCCCGGCCTCGGGAGTCACGATGATCTCCTGCTTCGCGGCGTAGCGCTCCTCGCCGTCCACGACCTCCAGCTCGAGCTCGGTGTCGATGTTGCGCTTGACGAGCGCCAACCCGACGGGCCCCGCCTCGAAGTGCGTTGCCACCGAGGTCAGCGAGCCGACGGCCTTCTCCCCCACCATCACCGGGGAGCCGAGGGCGGGCAGGGTGTGCATCGAGCCGTCCAGCTGCAGGAACACCAGGCGGCGCGGCGGGCGCCCGACGTTGTGCACGCGGGCCACGGTTTCCTGGCCCTTGTAGCAGCCCTTGTCCAGGTGGACCGCGGTGCGGATCAAATCCAGTTCGTGCGGGATGGCCTTCTCATCGGTCTCGAAGCCGAAGCGCGGACGCCAGGCGGCGATGCGCAGCGCCTCCACGGCGAGCATCCCGGCCAGCGGCAGGTCCGCGACCGCCCGCTCGAGTTCCGCCGCCGGCACGATGTACAGGTACCAGGGACGCTCGTTCCCCGGGTGTTCCGGCTCCGAGTAGGCATAGCCGCCGGTGGTGACGCCGGGCCACGGGTCGACCCAGACCGGGTTCTCCGCGAGTGCCGGCTGCGGTGCGCAGGCGCCCACGACGGCAAATTCCGCCGAGACGTCGGTGATTTCCACGCGCAACATGAAGCGCATGCGGGTCAGGAATGCGGCCAGCGGCTCGGCCTGTCCCGGCTCGACGATCAGCCAGAGCTTGTCGGCGCCGGCCAGCACGCGGATGTCGAATTCAATGCGGCCCTGCACCGTCAGCAGCAGCGTCTGGGTGCTTTGCCCCTCGGCCAGCCCGGTCAGAGCCTGGCTGGAGAGGGTGTTGAGCCAGGAGAGCCGGTCCTCGCCGGAGAGCGTGACCACGCCGAAGTGGGACATGTCTGCCACGGCCGCGCCGGAGAGCAGCCTGCGCTGCTCCTGGTTCGGTTCCCCGTAGTGGGCGGCGACGCCCTCATCGATCCCGGACGCGCCGACGGCGCCGGGCCTGGAGAGTAACGGCGAAATCGCCATGGTCATCCCTGCTTCTTGAGGGCGGCCGAGGCGTGTGCCTTGAGGTCGTTGCCGCCGGTGGATACGTCCCACCGCCAGTACAGATCGCCGTTGACCAGGCCGTAGATCCGGGTGGCCGACGCGTAGTCCTTGGCGTGGGTGCCGCGCATCACCAAGTCGGTGGCCAGCTGGATTTGCGGGCCCTTGATGACGCCGTAGTAAAGTTCGCTGATCGCCCCGGGGTGCGCGATGTTGGCCTGGATCTTGAACCCGCCCTCGTCCGTGCGCAAGTCTTCAACGTCTTGGGCCGAACGCAGGGCGGGAACAATGTCCCCGGGCGTCATTCCCGGGCCGAGATCGCCGTCCAGCATGGGGCGTTCGAGGGACCAGAACCCGGATTCAACGGTGAGCGGACGCAACGTGGTGCCCTGCTCGTCGGTGATCCAGGTTTCGGACCGGTATTCCAGGAACGGCAGCCCGTTCTGGGTGAAGCTCACGCGCTGGAAGAAAAATTCGTCGTCGGCTTCGCCTTCGCCAAGCCGTCCGGTCCCTTCCCAGGTCCCGATCAGCCACGAGAGCGGCACCAGTTCCGGGGTCAGGTCGGTGGGAATCTCGATTGCCATCGCGTGTGCTTCCTAGTGCTGTTTGTTCTTTACTTCTGGCCCTTGAAAAGGCGCGCAACGACGAGTCCGGCGAAGCCGGCCATGCCCAGGCCCGCCAGGGTCAGCAGCGAGAGGAAGAAGATTTCGAGTCCAAGGTATTCGTTCATGCCACCATCCTAACCGGTTTGGCGGGACCCCCGGGCCTTTCGTGACGTCGGCCGCGGCGCGCCCCACCGGGCCCTGGCCACTAGACCAGCAGCAGCAGGATGTACCAGGTCACCGATCCGCAGACCAGCAGCGGGGTCAGCGCCGCGGCCGCCATCTGGGCCGGCCCCTTGGGCCCGCCCACGGAAACCAGCATGGCCCGCGAGCCGACGACGACCAGGCCGCAGGCCGCGCCCAGCACCAACGCCGGAACCAGGCTGACACCCGGGTGCAACAGGCTGGCCGCACCGCCGAGCAGCACCGCCAGCACGAAGCCCAGCGGGAAGACGACGCGGTCCGGCAGCCGCAGCACCCCGGGGACCGCCGCCCCCAGGATGCCGATCCCCGCCATCAGGGAAAGGGCCGGCCCGGCCGGTTCGGTCCCCAGCACCGCCCAGCCCGAGCCGAAGGCGGCAACGACCATGCCGGTGATTCCCGTGGCGGCGGACTCCAGGCGCTTTTGTGCGTCGGTGCCGCGCACCAGCTGGGTGAGGAACATCAGGATGACGCCGGTGGCCAGGCACGGCGCCACCCAGCCCAGCCCGGGTCCCGACGGCGCGAAGAGGCCCAGCAATGTTGCCCCCGCACCGACCACCAAGATCACCAGGGACACCGGGTTGGGCGAGGGCACCTTCATCAGCCGCGGCCAGCCGACGGCGAAGGCGGCAAGCAGCACCAGGGTGACCCCAAGCACCGGCCAGGGCGTCCCGCCGGGCAGCTGGCTGGCCCCGACGACCAGGGCAAGGGCAATCGTTCCTGTGGCCAAAACTTTGAATCTCACAGGTTACATCCTGCCCTATCCGGCCCGGCACCCCGCCCGGGGGCACCGGGCCCGGCGCGTGTTGCGGGCTCGGAAACGTAATGGAAACGCACGGCAATCTATACTTCATTGTGTAAACACCGATTCACCGGGGGTTGCGCCGCACGTGTGGCCCGGCCCGCGGAATCGGCAACCCAAGCACCTGGGAGGGAAGGCATCGATGGCCGTCATCGCGCTATTGACCAACGCCCCGGGGCCCTCGGCCGACATCCTTCCCTCACTGGGACTGCTCTCCCACCAGGTCCGCGTCATGCCCGCCCAGGGGGCCGCGCTGCTGGCCACCGAGGGATCCGAGGTGGTGCTGGTCGACGGCCGCAAGGACCTGGCCGCCTCCCGCACGCTGTGCCAGTTGCTGCGCACCACCGGCATCGCCTGCCCGCTGCTGCTGGTGCTCACCGAGGGCGGGATGGCGGCGATCTCCGCGTCCTGGCAGGTCGACGACGTCATTCTCGACACCGCAGGCCCCGCCGAGGTCGAGGCGCGGCTGCGCCTGGCCCTGGCCCGGTCGGCCCCGGACGAGGGATCCACGGGTGCACCGATCCGCGCCGCGGGCGTGCTGATCGACGAGGCCAGCTACACCGCCAAGGTCCACGGTTCCCCGCTGAACCTGACCTACAAGGAATTCGAGCTGCTCAAGTACCTGGCCCAGCACCCCGGCCGGGTCTTCACCCGCGAGCAGCTGCTGCACGAGGTCTGGGGCTACGACTACTACGGAGGCACGCGGACGGTCGACGTCCACGTCCGCCGCTTGCGCGCCAAGCTGGGCACCGACCACGAACAGCTCATCGGCACGGTGCGCAACGTGGGATACCGTTTCGCCTCGCAACGCCACGAAAACGCCGAGAGCGTCGACGGCTAGGCGCCGCTGCGGCTATCTTAGGGATATGAACGCTGCGACGAATCCCGAAGTCACCATCGAAATGCTTGCCGGGGCCCCGGCGCCCGGCGTGCTCTCCGCACTGCACCTGCTGGTGGCCGCCGGAGAGGAAGCCGACGGCAACCCGCCGCTGAGCGAACAGACCCTTCTCGATCTGCGCACCGCCCCGGGATCCGGTGCCCTGCTGGGTGCCTACGCCTACCTGGACGAGGGGACCGACACGTCCTCGAGTGAATTGGTGGGCGCGGCCGTCGCGGTCCTCGGGACTCCCGACGCGCCGGGAACCCTGGAGATGGTGGTGCACCCCGCGTTCCGGGATTCGGGCATCGCCGGCGGGCTGCTCGGGGCACTGGCGGAGAAGACCGAGCTGGGCGGGCTGCGGGCCTGGGCCCACGGGAACCACGAGGCGGCGGCCAAGCTGGCCGAGCGCTTCGGCTTCGCCCCGATGCGCGAATTGTGGCGCATGCGCATGGTCGCCGGCACCGAGGTCCCGGCACCGATCGTGCCCGCGGGCATCTCCATCCGCGCCTTCGACCCGGCCACCGACGGCCCCGGCTGGGTTGCCGCGAACGCCGCGGCCTTCGCGCACCACCCCGAACAGGGCGCACTGACCCTCGAGGATTTGGCCGCCCGCATGGAGGAGGACTGGTTCGACCCCGCAGGCTTCCTGCTGGCGGTCGACGAAGCGGGCAGGATCCGGGGCTTCCACTGGACCAAGGTGCACCCCGCGGTGTCCTCCCCCACCACCGGGGAACACCAGGCCATCGGCGAGATCTACGTGGTCGGAGTGGTCCCCGAGGCGCAGGGCACCGGGCTGGGCAAGGTGCTCACCCTGGCCGGCATCGACTACCTCAACTCCCTGGGCCTGGACGCGCTGATGCTCTACGTGGATGCCGACAACACCGCCGCGGTCTCGCTCTACCGGAAACTGGGCTTCACCAAGTGGGATGTCGACGTCATGTACGCACCGGTTTCGGTAAGGTAGTTATCGACGCAATGCCGCGCGCCCTTCCGGCCTTGCCGCGGGCGCTCGGCATCTCCACCTCATCCACGCTAGGGGCAACAGCCATGGATCCGTACCCAGTCACCTCCGCATTGGGCATCACCGATGTTCCGGCGGCCCGGGCCACGCAGGACCGGATCGAGCTGCCCGACTTCGAGCCCTCGCCGTTGCCCGACGGCGACTTCGCCGACGACAGGTTCCTGGACCGGGAGCTGAGCTGGCTGCACTTCAACGCCCGCGTGCTGGAGCTGGCCGAGGACCCGGAGCTGGCACTGCTGGAGCGGGTCAACTTCCTCTCGATCTTCTCCTCGAACCTCGACGAGTTCTTCATGGTGCGGGTCGCCGGCCTCAAGCGGCGCATCGCCACCGGACTCGCGGTGCCCTCCGCCACCGGGCTGAGCCCGATCGACCAGCTGGAGATGCTGCTGGCCGACGCGCACGCGCTGCAGCTGCGCCACGCCGAGGTCTTCGCGCAGCAGGTCCGCCCCGCCCTTGAAAAGGAACAGATCCTGCTGGTGGGCTGGAACGAGCTCGACGAACGGGCGCGCGAGGAACTGCGCCGCTGGTTCATCGACCAGGTCTTCCCGATCCTCACCCCGCTGGCCGTGGACCCGGCCCACCCCTTCCCCTACATTTCCGGGCTCTCGCTGAACCTGGCGGTGGTGGTCCGCAACCCGGTGAGCGGCAAGGAGCTCTTTGCCCGGCTGAAGGTGCCCGACGTGATGGCGCGGCTGATCTCCGTGGACGGCCCGCGCGCCGGGAACTCCGCGGGCAGGGTCGCGCGCTTCATCACGCTCGAGGAGGTCATCGCGGTGCACCTGGAGCACCTGTTCCCGGGCATGGACATCGTCGAGCACCACTTCTTCCGCGTCACCCGCAACGAGGACCTCGAGGTCGAGGAGGACGACGCGGAGAACCTGCTCCAGGCCCTGGAGAAGGAGCTGCTGCGCCGCCGCTTCGGGCCCCCGGTGCGCCTGGAGGTCGTGGACGACATTTCCCCGAACATCCGCGCCCTGCTGGTGCGCGAGCTGGGCATCGAGGAGGACGAGGTCTTTGCGCTGCCGGCCCCGCTGGATCTGCGCGGCCTGGGCGTGATCGCCGGGATCGACAGGTCCGACCTGCACTACCCCAAGCAGCTTGCCCACACCTCGCGCTTCCTCAACGAGTCCGAGACCTCCAAGGCAGCCAACGTGTTTGCGGCGATGCGCCGCCGCGACATCCTGCTGCACCACCCCTACGACTCCTTCTCCACCTCCGTGCAGGCGTTCCTGGAGCAGGCGGCCGCGGACCCCAAGGTCATGGCCATCAAGCAGACCCTCTACCGCACCAGTGGCGACTCCCCCATCGTGGATGCGCTCATCGACGCGGCCGAGGCCGGCAAGCAGGTGCTGGCCCTGGTGGAAATCAAGGCCAGGTTCGACGAGCAGGCAAACATCACCTGGGCCCGGAAGCTCGAACAGGCCGGCGTGCACGTGGTGTACGGGATCGTGGGACTGAAGACCCATTCCAAGCTGTCCCTGGTGATCCGCCGCGAGGGCGACAAGCTGCGCCGCTACTGCCACATCGGCACCGGCAACTACCACCCGCGCACCGCCCGCTACTACGAGGACCTGGGCCTGCTGACGTCGGACGACGCGGTGGGCGAGGACCTCTCGCGGCTGTTCAACCAGCTCTCGGGCTACGCCCCGCGCTCCACGTTCCGGCGCCTGCTGGTCGCCCCGCGTTCGCTGCGTTCGGGGCTGATCGACAAGATCGAGGCGGAGATCGCCAACCGCAAGGCCGGGCTGGCCGCGCGCGTGGTGATCAAGGTGAACTCGATGGTCGACGAGGCTGTCATCGACGCACTCTACCGCGCCTCGCAGGCCGGGGTGGCCGTCGACGTGATCGTCCGCGGCATCTGCGCGCTGCGCCCGGGCGTCCCGGGCTTGAGCGAAAACATCCGGGTGCGCTCGATCCTGGGCCGCTTCCTGGAGCACAGCCGCGTGTTCATGTTCTCCAACGCCGGGGAACCGGTCGTCTACATCGGCTCGGCCGACATGATGCACCGCAACCTGGACCGCCGGGTCGAGGCGCTGGTGTCGCTGAGCAGCCGCGAGGACATCAACGACCTCGTGGCGCTGCTTGACCGCTACATGGATCCGCGCACCGCCAGCTGGCACCTGGACGCCGACGGCGACTGGACCCGGCACCACAAGGACGAGGACGGCAATCCGCTGGCCGACATCCAGTCGTGGCTCATTGATTCCCGTGCCCGCCAGCGCACCGTGGTCAGGCGCTAGCGGCGTGCATTTCGTGCGTTCAAGCGACTCCGCCGCCATTCGCGAGGGAAAATTTGCGGTGCGTGCCGCCGGGGCCCTGGTCTGGCGCGACAACGGCGCCGGGCTCGAGGTCCTGATGATCCACCGCGACCGCTATGACGACTGGTCCTGGCCCAAGGGCAAGCTCGATGACGGGGAGACCATGCCCGAGTGCGCCACCCGGGAGGTCTTCGAGGAGGTCGGCCTGGATGTCCAGCTGGGCATCCCGCTGCCGGCCATGACCTACCCGGTGGGCTCGGGCCCCAAGGTCGTCTACTACTGGGCGGCCAGGGCCCCGGGCACCCCGCCGGTCCCCGACGGGAAGGAAACCGACGCGGTCCGCTGGGTCACACCCAAGACCGCGCGGGCGTGGATCACCAATCCGGGGGACCTGGAGCCCCTTGAGGCCCTGGTTGCCGCACACCGGGACGGGTTGCTGGCGACGCACCCCTTTGTGGTGGTGCGCCATGCCAAGGCGAAGCCCCGGTCAAACTGGACCCGCGAGGAAGGCAAGCGCCCGCTGGCCGCCACGGGCCAGCGGCAGGCGCTGGCCGTGGCCCGGCTGCTGGATTCCTGGCGTCCGGCCAAGGTTGCCTCCAGCCCCTGGACGCGCTGCGTGCAGACGGTGGCGCCCTACCTGAACCAGCACCGCCTCACCATCAAGCTCCTCGGTTCCGTCACCGAGCATGCGGCCACGCGCCGCCCGGAAAAGGCGCAGCGCACCGTGGCCAAGCTGCTGGACAAGCGGCGGTCCCAGGCGCTGTGCACGCACCGCCCGGTGCTGCCGCTGGTGCTCACCGAATTGCGTGCGCGGATGAATGGCGCGCTGGTGCCGTTCCTTCCCGCGGAAGACCCGTACCTGCGACCCGGCGCCGTCATCGTGGTCCACCAACCGGTATCTGGCAAGGGAAAACTTGTCTCGGTGGAAGTTTACGACGCGTTTGAGGACTAGGGCGCACCCTTCGCGGTAGTCTCATAAGTAGGCGCCCCGCGGCACGGCGCCCGGTATGGTTTTCCGGCTTTGCTAAGGAGCGCATCATGGCCCAACAGGATCACGGCACCACCCAGGAAAAGATTGTGCACCAGGGACTGCGGTTGGACCACGATGCGGACCGGGGCCGCTATGGGCTCTGGCACGGCGCCACCTATGTGGGGTTCCTCGGGTACCGGGTCGACGGAGAGGTCGCGACGCTGCAGCACACCATCATCAACGAGGAATACGGCCGCCGCGGCTTTGCCCGGGCCCTGGTCACGCTGGTGCTGGAACAGATGCGCGAGCGCGGGCTGAAGATCGTCCCCGAATGCACCTACGTGCAGGACTACCTGCGGCGCTACCCGGAATACAACGACCTGCTGGCCTGAGGCGGGTCCGGTCGTGGGGGAACCCGTCGGTGCCGCCCCGGACCGTCCGGCCTGCAGTGGCGCGAATCGCGCGCCCACGACGGTGCCCCATTCCCCTGTGTCGCCCGCGCGCGGCGGCGGGCCAGCGCCAGAACCGGGATCCCTGCCTGTGGCCTGGATCCAACCTGCCCGCGGAGTGACCATGAGCGCATTTGGGAACTTTGGGCAGGTCACCCCGGGCCGATCGACACGTGCACGGCTAGACTGATGCGGTGACGATTCCAACCCCATACGAGGACCTGCTCCGCGACGTACTCGCCCACGGCACCGCCAAGGGCGACCGCACCGGCACCGGAACCTCCAGCGTCTTTGGCCGCCAGATGCGTTTTGACCTCGCCGATTCCTTCCCGCTGATCACCACCAAGCGCGTCCACTTCAAGTCTGTGGCCGTGGAGCTGCTGTGGTTCCTGCGCGGGGACTCCAACACCTCCTACCTGCGCGAAAACGGCGTGAAGATCTGGGACGAATGGGCCGACGAAAACGGCGAGCTTGGGCCGGTCTACGGGGTGCAGTGGCGCTCCTGGCCCACCGCCGACGGCCGCCACATCGACCAGATCTCCCAGGTCATGGACTCGCTGCGCGCGAACCCCGACTCCCGCCGGCACATCGTCTCGGCGTGGAACGTCGCCGAAATCGAGAACATGGCGCTGCCGCCCTGCCACGCGTTCTTCCAGTTCTACGTGGCCGACGGCAAGCTCTCCTGCCAGCTCTACCAGCGCAGCGCCGACATGTTCCTCGGCGTCCCGTTCAACATCGCCTCCTATGCGCTGCTGACCTGCATGATGGCCGACCAGCTCGGCCTGGAGCGCGGCGAGTTCGTCTGGACCGGCGGGGACACCCACATCTACGACAACCACGTCGCACAGGTCACCGAGCAACTGACGCGCGAGCCGTACCCCTATCCGCGCCTGCGCATCACGCGCACCCCCGATTCCATCTTCGACTACGGACTCGACGACTTCGTGATCGAGGACTACCAACACCACCCGACGATTAAGGCCCCCATCGCCGTATGAGCAACCCGAACCAGAGCGCCGGACACCGCGCCGAAACCACCGCCCCCGAACGCATCGGCATGATCTGGGCCGAGGCCTCGGACGGCATCATCGGGGCAGACGGCACCATGCCGTGGTCCCTGCCCGAGGACCTGGCGCACTTCAAGCGCACCACCATCGGCCACCCGGTGATCATGGGACGCAAGACCTGGGAATCCTTCCCGGAGAAGTTCCGCCCGCTGCCCGGACGCACCAACATCGTGATCACCCGCGACGCATCGCGCCACGCCGCGCTGCGCACCGCCGGCGCGGTGCCCGTCGGTTCGACCGACGAGGCGCTGAAGGCCGCCCGGGCCGCAGAGGGTTCAGAGGAAATCTGGGTCATCGGCGGCGGCGAGATCTACGCCGCCCTCGCCGGCGGTGCCCACCTGGCCGTCAAGACCGTCATCAACGCCAGCCCGAAGGGCGACACCAAGGCCCCTGCCCTGGGATCCGCCTGGACCAAGCTGCTCTCGGAGCCGGACACCGGTTGGCTGACCGCCGCCAACGGCACCCAGTACCGCGTCGAGGCGTGGGAGAAGAAGTCATGAAGGAAGCCCTCAAGGCGCTGAAGACCAACCCGGAGGCGCTCTTCGTGCTCGGGTACATGCTCTTTCCGCTGTTCGCCCTGATTTTCGCCGGGCTGGGATTCTTCCTGGTGCTGACCGGGTCAAAAGTCATGGGCCTGGTGCTGCTGCTGGTCTTCACCCAGGTCTTTGCCTTCGGCTCGCTGAAGCTGGTGGGCATGCGCCGGGCCCTGCTGGCCGGCGGCGGCAAATAACACATTCGCGCCACCGGACCCCACGGTCCGGGCACGGCTGCGGCACCCCTTGGCCGACCCTGGTCGGCGGAGGGGCGTTTGGCGTTGGGCACCGCACGGTTCGGCCTTTGCGCGTAACCGAATCCACGCGCGGGCCCGACACCCCTTAAGCTGGAACCATGACTTCTTCCGTTGGCTTTGTCGGTTACCGCGGCATGGTCGGCTCCGTCCTGATGCAACGCATGCAGGACGAAGGCGACTTCGCGAACCTCGACCCCGTGTTCTTTTCCACCTCCAACGCAGGCGGCTCCGCCCCGGCCTTCGCCGAGGGCGCACCCGCCTTGCAGGATGCGTACGACCTCGACACCCTGGCCAAGCTGCCGATCATCGTCACCGCCCAGGGCGGCGACTACACCTCCGCGGTGCACGGCGAGTTGCGCAAGCGCGGCTGGGACGGACTGTGGATCGACGCGGCCTCCACGCTGCGCATGAACGACGACTCGGTGATCGTGCTGGACCCGATCAACCGCAACGTCATCGACAAGTCCCTGGGCAACGGCACCAAGGACTTCGTGGGCGGCAACTGCACCGTTTCCTGCATGCTCATGGGCCTGGGCGGGCTGTTCAAGAACGGCCTGGTCGAATGGGGCACCTCGATGACCTACCAGGCGGCCTCCGGCGGCGGCGCCCGCCACATGCGCGAGCTGCTGACCCAGTTCGGCCACATCAACGAGCATGTCGCCTCCGAGCTGGACGACCCGGCCTCCGCGATCCTGGAGATCGACCGCAAGGTCCTCGCCGCACAGCGCGGCGGCCTGGACGCCACCCAGTTCGGCGTGCCGCTGGCCGGCTCGCTGATCCCGTGGATCGACGCGGACCTGGGCAACGGCCAGTCCAAGGAGGAGTGGAAGGCCGGGGTCGAGACCAACAAGATCCTGGGCAACACCGAAGCCAACAAGGTCGTCGTGGACGGGCTGTGCGTGCGCATCGGCGCCATGCGCTCGCACTCCCAGGCGCTGACCCTCAAGCTCACCGAGGACCTGTCGGTGGCAGAGATCGAGAAGCTGCTGGCCAACGACAACGAGTGGGCCAAGGTCGTGCCCAACACCAAGGAGGCCACCGTCGAGGCGCTGACCCCGGTCGCCGCCTCCGGCACCCTGGACATCCCGGTGGGCCGCATCCGCAAGCTCGAAATGGGCCCGAACTACATTTCCGCCTTCACCGTGGGCGACCAGCTGCTCTGGGGCGCCGCCGAGCCGCTGCGCCGCATGCTGGCCATCGCGCAGGGCCGCCTCTAGCATCGACTCTCCCCCTGCGCGCCGCAAGCGGCGGGCGGGGGCTGTCCCGACGGCCGCCGGCCGACCTGCACAGCAGGTGGCCGGCGGCCGTTTTCCATGTCCCGGGAGAACCGGCTACGTGAGGCGAAAGCGCCGATACGACGCCATGCGGTCGGCGATCGCCCGGGCGCGGGCGGGGCCGGGTTCCCCGTCGAAGGGGACGAAGCGGCCCGCGGGGGCCGTTCCGCCTGCGCCCGGCTCCCAGGTCCCGATCGTCCGGCCGCCGGCAACCACGGTGCGCAGGAAGATCCCGTTCTTCCCCGGGGTCACCACCTGCGCGTGGTCCGCGTCCAGGGTTGCCGAGCGGTCCCGGTAGCCCAACAGGAACTCGTCGAAGCCCGGCAGCGCGAGCACGCTGCGGGCCCCGGGCGGATGGTCCCAGCGTTCCCGGTGCTCCCGGGCGAGGTGGTAGGTGGTTCCGGCCAGTTCCAGGCCCTCCAGCACGGCGCCCAGCCCCGAAACCGCGGCACGCACGGGAGTCAGCGGCAGGCCGAGCCACCAGGCGCAATCGGCAACCGTCGCCGGGCCGTGGGATTCGAAGTAGCCGCGCACCAGCCGCGCCAGGGCGTCGCTCGCTGCGGGCGGCGACCCGCCGGCCGGGAGCCAGGAGTCCGCTGCCATGAACAGTTGCCGGGTCCCGCTTCCCGGTTCCATGGGCCCCTGGACAATGACCCCGCGCAGGCTCACCGCCACGATCAGGTGGTAGCCGCGCTGCCCCTCGGTGCTCGATCCGGCATCCGCGAAGGCCCGGAGCAATTCGGCGCGCGTGGCGCCGTGGCTTCCGCAGCGCCCGGCCGCGACATCGGCAAGTTTCCCGATTTCGGCCTCGGTGATCCCTTCCTGCGCGCGGATGGCGGCCATCTTGGCGTGCATCCGCGGGGCGGTCACCGCCAGCAGCGCCCGGTGCGCCCGGGGTGTGATGAACATCAGCGTGCCGCGGGCTCCCCAGCACCGGATGACCGACCCGTCGGCCAGCGCCGCATGGATCGTGCCGAGCCCGGCGCCGGGCAGCCGGACGCCAACGGCCCAGCAGGCCTGGGCGAGGTCCTGGGCCTGCATCATGCCCAGCGCGCCGACGACGTCGGCGGGCGTGGCGGCCGGTTCGGGCAGGGTCGCGGCCGGGGTACCGGGCAGCAGGCCCTGGGCGGCCAGGCGCAGGCGCGCCACTGCCGCTGCCTGTCTGCCGGTGGGGTGCTGCGGATCGGTTGCCATGGTGCACCCCACGATTCCCTACAGGGCGCAGCCGATCAAGAGCGGTTCGTTGTGCAGCTCGATGCCGAAGCGCTCGCTGACCCCCGCCCGCACGGCGCGGGCAATGGCCAGGATGTCGGCGCTGGACGCGTCCCCGCGGTTGGTGATGGCCAGCGTGTGCTTGGTGGACAGCGCGGCGCGGCCGCCGGCGACGGCCTCCCCCGGCGTGCCGGGCAGCCCGAAGCCCTTGGCGAAGCCGGCCTGGTCGATGAGCCAGGCAGCGGAGAGCTTGACCAGCCCCGGGGTGTCAACCGGGAAGGCGGGGGCGCCGGCCGGCAGCGTGTCGAGCACGGCGGCCGGGACGACGGGGTTGGTGAAGAACGACCCGGTGGAGTAGGTGTCGCGGTCGGCCGGATCCAGCACCATGCCCTTGGAGGCGCGCAGTGCCAGCACCTTGGTGCGCACCGCGGCCGCGTCGGCACGTTCCCCGGCTTCCACGCCCAGGGACCGGGCCAGCTCGGCGTAGCGGATCGGGGCCGACTCCGGGCGCCTTTCCAGGGCGAAGGCCACGGAGAGCACCACGAAGGCGGGCGACCCGTTCACGGTGCCGCGCTTGAGCAGCGAGTCGCGGTAGCCGAATCCCAGTTCCGCGTTCGCGAGGTCCAGGGTCCGCCCGGTGGAGCGCTCGTAGACCGTGGCCCGGAGCAGGGTGTGTGCCACCTCGGAACCGTAGGCGCCGACGTTTTGCACCGGGGTGGCCCCTGCGGAACCGGGAATCCCCGAGAGCGCCTCGAGCCCCGACAGCCCCGCGGCCAGGGTCTGCGCCACGGCGTCGTCCCACGGATGGCCGGCGGCGATCTCGACGCGCACGCGCCCGTCGTCCAGCTCCCCGCCGATCTCCACGCCCCGCGTGGCGATCTGCAGCACCGTGCCGGGGTACCCGGCGTCGTCGATGACCAGGTTGGAGCCCCCGGCCAGGATCAGCAGCTCCTGTCCCGCGTCGCGGGCGGCCTCCACCGCGGCAACGATCTGCTCGCGCGTGCCGGCCCGCACGAAGGTGGCGGCGGGGCCGCCGACGCCGGTGGTGGTCAGGGGGGCGAGCATGTGCGTGTTCACGGTGTGGTGTGCCTTAGCTTTCGGGATTCTCGGTGGCGGGGGTGCGGCGGGGTGCGCGGTGCACCGGGGCTGCCGCCGGGGACAGGAAGAAGGAGAGGACGACCAGGATGCCGACGAACCCCAGCGCATTGAGCAGGCCCACCGCGTCGGCCAGCAGCCCGAGCAGGGGAGGTCCGCCCAGGAAGGCGCCGTAGCCGATGGTGGAGACCACCGAGACGCGGGCGGCGGCGCGCATCGGGTCGTCGGACGCCGCGCTCATGGCCACCGGGAAGGTCATCGCCACCCCGAGGCCCCAGAGTGCCAGGGCGGCGAAGGCGGTGGCCAGGTTCGGGCCGTGGACGAAGAGCAGCAGCCCGGCCAGGGTGCTCACCGCGGAGGCGCGCAGGACCACCACGCGGCCGAAGCGCTCCAGGATCGCGCCGCCGCCCAGGCGTGCCACGGTCATGGCGGCGACGAAGATGCCGTAGCCGATGGCGCCCACGGAGTTGATGGCGCCGTAGCCGTCGGCCAGGGCCAGGGCGACCCAGTCCCCCGCCGCGCCCTCGGCCAGGGCCATGCCCAGCACTAGGATGCCCAGCAGCACGGTCCGGGGTTCGCGCCAGGCCGCGGCGAGCAGCGACCTGTTCGATCCCCCGGCCCCGGTGTTGGACGGGTCGGCGCGGAACACGCGGGTTCCGGTGAAGATCAGCACCAGCACGGCCGCGGACACCGCGGCGAAGTGCCAGGAGATGGACAGCGCCAGCGCCGCGCCGAGCGCCCCGAGGCCGGCGCCGGCCACGGTGCCCACGGAGAAGAAGCCGTGCAGCACCGGCATGATCGGCTTGCCCAGGGCCCGTTCCATCGCGGCGCCCTGGACGTTGGAGGAGACATTCCAGGCGGCGTTTCCCGCCCCCATCAGCCCCAGCGCCACGCCGGTGGCCGCCAGCGAGTGGAAACCGGCGGCCGCCAGGCCCACCACGGCCATCGAGGCGCTGGTCAGCGTCGAGGCCAGCACCAGGGTGCGTTTGGAACCCAGGCGCATGACCAGGAACCCGGAGACCGAGACCGAGGCGAAGGAGCCGGCGGTCATGCACAGCAGCAGCAGGCCGACCTCGCCGTGGCTCAGCCCCAGGGCGTCGCGCACCGAGGGCAGGCGAGAGACCAGGGTGGAGAGGATCAGCCCGGAGGCAAAATACAGCGCGACGACGCCGTTGCGCCAGGGCAGCGCCTCGGGGTTCGGGCGCCTGCTGCCGCCGGCGCCGCGCGGGCGCGCAGCGGGCCCGGGGTCCTTTTTCAGAGTTGCACCACGGCCTGGGCCTTGACCAGGACCTTGGTTCCCTCGACGCTGACCGTCAGGTCCACCCGTGCGGTGCGGGCCTCGGCATCCAGCGCACCGATGGTGCCGCTGATCTCGATCGCGGTGCCCTCGAAATCGGAGGGGTTGGACCCGGCCGGGTCGGCAACCGGGACCGGCTTGGTGAAGCGCGTCTGGTAGTCGATGACCGCCCCGGGGTTTCCCGCCCAGTCGGAGACCAGCTGCACGGCCGATCCCATGGTGAACATGCCGTGGGCGATGACGCCGGGCAGCCCGACCTCGGTGGCAAAGCGCTCGTTCCAGTGGATGGGGTTGAAGTCCCCGGAGGCCCCGGCGTAGCGCACCAGGTCGGCGCGGTTCACGCGGATGGTGGCGGTGCCGATGGGCTGGCCCTTTTCAAGGGTGTCAAAGTCGATCATTACTGGTCCTCTCCGCGTACCAGGAGCGAGGAAACGGTGGTGGCGACCAATTCGCCGGCCACCGTGCTGATTTCGGAGCGGGTGGTGATCATGGCCCCGCCGCCCATGGGGCGAACGGTGTCAACGTGAAGTTCGGCGACCAGCTCGTCCCCGGCAACGATGGGCCGGTGGTGGGTGAAGCGCTGGTCGGCGTGGACCACGCGGGAGAAGTCGATGCCGCTGGCCGGGTCGGCGATGAGCTGGGCATCTGCCTGTTGTGCCACGATGATGGCGAAGGTCGGCGGGGCCAGCAGGTCCCGGTGGCCGAGTTCCGCCGCGGCGTCCAGGTCGTAGTGTGCCCGGTGGGTGGCCTTGACCGCTGCCGCGAATTCGCGGATCTTTTCGCGGCCCACCATGTAGGGGTCCTGGGCCGGGTAGATCCGGCCCGCCAGTTCGGGATTGATGCTCATCTGTTGTACCGCTCCTGTGTGGGACGAGTTGAGGCGTTGGGGCAAGGTCGCGGGACCCGCCGTCGGGTGCCCGCCGGGGAATGCTAGGGGGTGTCGCGGGGCGCGTTTTTCCCGCGCCGGGGCTGCCTGGCCGGAACCAGGCCCTGGGAGACGCGCCAGGCCCTGGCGTCGCGGGCACGCACCACCAGCCCGATGACGTGGGCCACCAGCCCGATGCCGATGATTCCCAGTGCGGTGTACATCAGCGGTCGGTTGTGGGTGTTGGCGCCGATGAAGGCCAGGACGATGCCCGTGCCGGAAACCGCCATCGAACCGAAGGTCAGTTTCTTGTAGAGTCCGGACGAAGCTTCCCAGGGCGTATTGGTCATGACCCAATCCTAATTCAGCAGGCAAATCGATTCAGAACAGCGAGCCCTGGACCGGCGGCGAATCGGTCACATAGTCGCCCAAAGCGAGCTTCCGGCCCTTGAGCAGCGCGGCATTGGCCACGAAGATCTCGGGTTGCCCGCCCAGCCTCACGCCCAGGACCTGCCCGGAGACTGCCGCCACCTCGAAGCCGTGGGCCGCCTCGCCAAGAAAACCGGGATAGGGCTGAAGCTTGTGGGCGTCGAATCCCTCCAACAGCACCCTTCCCTGTTCCGGGGCGCTCCAGGTTTCCTCCACGGCATGTGAGCCCGCCAGGATTCCCGGACCGAGCCCGGCAATGAGCGAGCGCGCCGATGCTGCCCGGGCCGCGTTCAGCGCATCGAGCCCTGCGGTCGTGTCATGGTTTTCCAGCAGCCCGCGCACCTTGGAATTGGCCCGCACCTGCTGGGTGAACCCCAGCTGGCCGGTCACCAGGTCTTCGAGGTTCCGCACGCTGGCCCCGTCTGGGCACCAGGCGACATAGCGGGCACTGATCGCCCCCTGTTCGGCCAGGCGCCGCCACTTGCTGGGGTCAGCGGCGGTGCCGACCTTGGTGGTCCCCTGTGCGAAGGTCGCCACGTAGAGCCAGTGGGGCTGGCCAAGATAGTCGCGCAGGCCCGGGCCGGCACGGCCGGAGCGGTGGAAATCGTGCATGGCCCGGGATTGGTCGGCTGCCTCGCACGCGGCGCACTGGGTGCCGTGGGCGATCAGCGCCTCATGTGGACACGGCACCAGGGTGCGGTGGTTCCGGTCCTGGATCAGTTGGTGGCCCAGGCACCAGCGGCCGGGCAACACCGTGAAGCCGAGCCGCGTGGCCGGTTCCAGGGCCACATCTTGTCCCCGGTGTTCGGCGTCATCGAGCGCCAGGCGCGGGCTGCCGGGGGACGCGGGCCACCGGATGCCGCGGCACAGCAGCGCAGTGCTCTCCAACTCAGTCGTGCAGTGCCCCGGCCACTGCGGCGGTGGCATGGAGCCAGGCGCGGCGTGTTGCCGGACGCAATCCCTCGAAGCGGATCTGACCCTTGACCAGCGCCGCGTCGTAGGGAACCGTCACGACGGAGCGGGCCAGTCGGCGGAACCCGTGGGCAATGCGATCAAGCTGTTCGCTGTTGCCGTGCGGCTGGTGCTGGGACACGATCACGACTGCGTTCTTGGCCAGGTCCGCGTAGTGCCCGCCGCGCTTGGCCAGCGCCTCGAGCAGCAGGGCACCCGCCTCGGCGTGTTCCTCCACCGTGGTGCTCGCGATGACCAGCTGGTCGGTGTGATCGATCATGCGCATCCAGCGTTCGGCCGACTCGTCGTTGCCCGAGTCCACGATGGTCAGGGAGAAGAACTTCGAGACGATTCCATGCAGTGCGTCGAAGTCCGCCGCGTTGACGAATTGCTCGCTGGCCAACAGGGTCGGATCGGTGCGCAACACGCTGTAGCAGTCTTCCGGCTGGTAATGCGTGTAGTCGTGGATGATGGGTTCGCCGACCTTGACGTCCTTGAGCCGGGGTGCGGCCGAGAGCAGGTCCATGGAATGGGCCGTGTGGGGACCCTGGACGGTGCGCCATCCCAGGGTTCCACGGGTTCCGTTGTTGTCCCAGACCAGCACCGGGTCACCGGTGTTGCGGCCGAAGACGGCGGAAAGCAAGACGGCGGTGGGGGTCTTGTTGGCCCCGCCCTTTCCGTTGACCACGGAGATGGTCTTTGACTCGGTCAGTCGGGTTCCCACGGTGCGGCGCCAATTGCGCTCCTCGACTTCCTCGGCCGAGGGTGCCATGTTGAAGCCCAGGCGCGAGAGGAAGCCGCGGAAGCCGCGCTCCGCACGGAATGTCGTTTCGTCCTCGGGGCGCAGGAAGGTGTCGCGGGTTCCGGCGGCCGGGATCATTTCCCGGAAGGCCTGACGGCGGCCTTCAGGCGTCGAGAGGTCCTCGGCCGCCGCAGAATCGGCGGAGGTTGCCGCCGGTGCCGTTGTGGGCACCGCCGCAGTTGCGGTGGGCTTGGCGTCCGCCGGCTTCTTGGCCTCCACGGACGACGCCGGCTTTACGGCCGACGCAGCCGGCTTGGGAGCAGGAGCAGATTCCTGCTTGGCTGCCGCCGGCTTCGCTACTGCCGGTGCCGGCTTCGGGGCAGGGGCGGCGATCGGCTTGGCCGCCGCAACGGCGGGATTGGCGGCCGGCGTGGCTGCCGGCTTCGCGGCTCCGCCAGAGGGCTTCGCGACAGGCGCGGTTGCAGGCTTCGGAGCTGCCTCCGGCTTCGCGTTCGAGACCGGGGTCACCGTCTTGGCGGTTGCAGCGGAATTGGCGGCCGGTGATGGCGCAGTCGCTGCAGGCTTGGAAGCAGGTGCAGACGCGGCAGGCTTCGCGCCCGAGGTAGGTGCAGGTGCGGCAGGCTTCGCGGCCGGTGCGGGAGCAGGCGCGGCAGGCTTCGCTGCTGCGGAAGTAGCACCAGGCTTTGCCGCGGGTGCCGGCGCAGCGGACTTCGGGGTCTGTACAGCCGGGGCGGCGGGCTTGGCAGCAGCAGGCGTTGCGGCGGCAGGCGCGGCGGGCTTGGCGGCAACAGGCGTTGCGGCGGCAGGCGCGGCGGGCTTGGCGGCAACAGGCGTTGCGGCGGCAGGCGCGGCGGGCTTGGCCGGCACGACGGGTGCGGCGGGGGCCTTGGTCGTTGCCGGTGTTTTCACTTCGGCCTGTGGGACCGGTGTGGTTCCTGGCTTCGCCGCTGTCCGCGACGAAGTCTCGAGAGGCGTGGCAGCGGCCTTGGCCGGTGCCGGTTTGGCCGGTGCGGCGGCCGGTTTCGTACTTGCCTGCGCTGCCGGACCCGGCTTGGCCTGAGTCTTGTCGGATTCTCCGGTCACCGAGGCGGCGGTCGGCGCCGTTTTCGCACTCGTCGCCCCTGGGGACTTCACCGGAGCTGCCGGCGTGGCGGGGGCTCGTTTGCCGGCCGCCGTCGAGGCTTCGCTGCCTTCGGGAACGGCATCGAATTCGTCGGCTTCGCCCGGCTTTGCGACAACCTTCTTCGCTTCATCGTTGGTGTTTTGCTGGGCGGCCAATTCGGCCTCGCGAGCGCGCCGCAATGAAGCACGGGTCGGGAACTCTTGGTTGAAGTCCGCTTTCGGCATGCGCTTCGTCCTCTCCTGAAGGTTCATGGTCGTCGAGCGAATGACCCCAACGAGACCCGCCCAGAAGGCCGGGCACACATGATTGCGGCTTTCGCACTTCGTCCATCTTATCGGGCAACCCATGTGAACCGCCGGATTGAGTCGGATTGATCACAGCGAGTACGTAAGTAGGAAATGCCGTGGGACGTGGTTAGCCTTGAAACTGGAAGCTCAAATCCGCCCGTTGGGGACCCAGGACATCGGATGAACAGGAACTCTCTTGGACTATATTTCCACCGCGTTGGATGCACTCAGTGGTTTTATCCTTGCCGCGGCCGGAAACCCACTTTCGTATCTGATGATTTTCCTCTTTTGCGCGATTGATGGGTTCTTTCCACCGGTGCCCAGCGAATCGCTGGTCGTGGCCCTGGCCTCTTTGGTGCCCACGCAGGGGAATCCGAACCCCTGGATCTTGGGGGTGGTTGCCGGGCTTGGTGCCTTCGTCGGCGACAATGTGGCCTACTTGCTGGGGCGGGGCATCGGCACAGACAGGTTTTCCTGGATGCGTCGAAAGCGGCTCCAACATGCCTTTGCCTGGGCAGGCTATGAATTGCGGCTCCGCCCGGTGTCGCTGATCCTGGTGGCCCGCTTTGTTCCCATTGGCCGAGTCGCGGTCAATCTGGTGGCCGGTGCCACGGGGTTCCCTCACCGGACCTTCATCATCCTGACGTGTTTTTCCAGCCTCGGGTGGGCTACCTATTCCGTCTTGATCGGCGTACTTGCCGGACGATGGTTCGAGGAACACCATCTCTTGGGAATCGTGGTGGCTGTGGCAGTGGCCATCGGCCTGGGAATCCTCATTGACCGGATAGTTTCCCGGGTCAGCGGAAACACGTCGCTGCGAAAGTAGTGCCTTCGCGGCAAACAAAGAACCGCGGTTGCGCCCGTTTCCTGGGCCCAACCGCGGTTCTTTTTCCGAGCCCCCCACCGGAATCGATCCGGTGACCTCGTTCTTACCAAGAACGCGCTCTACCACTGAGCTAGGGGGGCAACGAGAGAATACTCTACCCAATAGCTGGCACAAATTGCACATCGAAAACCGCCAACATGACCAACGCCACATCTTGGCCGCTCCCCCGGACCGGTTCACTCCGGCGCGACAGGAGGAGTCACACCGGATCCAGCTTCATTTCACCGCCGGCGGGTAGCGGAATCCACTACCGCGGATCGCTTCGCCAAGGTACCGGTCCGATTTCACGTCCGATGCGGCCGCCCCTAGCCGGCAGTCTTCCTGCGACGTCCGGCCATGAATATTTCGATGCCGATCGGTATGACAGACAGAAGCACGATCGCGATGAAGATCAGGTCAATGTTGTTCCCGACCCACTCATACTGGCCCAGCCAGAAGCCCAGCAGTGTCACCCCCACGCCCCACAGCAGGGCACCCAGCAGGTTGTAGAACACGAAGACCCGGTACTGCATGTGCGCGACCCCGGCGATGACGGGAACAAACGTCCTGACGATGGGAACGAAACGGGCAAGCACCACGGCCCTCCCGCCGAAGCGCTCAAAGAACGCGTGGGCCTTCTCCACGTATTCCTGGCGAAAGAAGCGTGAATCCGGCTTGTTGAAGATCGGGGGCCCCGCCTTGCGCCCGATGAGGTATCCGGTCTGGTCACCGACGAAGGCCGAAACAAATATCAGCGCAGTGAACAGCGGCAGGCTGACGTCCAGGGCACCTGTGGCGACCAACAACCCGGCAGTAAAGAGCATGGAATCCCCGGGAAGGAAGAATCCGACCAACAGCCCGGTCTCGGCAAACACGATGCCGCAAATGAGCAGGATGACCCATGGGCCCAGCGCCGGGTCGCGCAGGAAGACATCGGGATTCAGCCAATCCGGCAGAAAACTGGCTGATGGGGGCCTCACCACGACCGCGGCAAGCGTTGCCTGCATGTTTGCTATTGGAATCACCGCACCACCCTATGGCATCGGGGCGCACCGACCGCCGAGCCGGGCCCTGCCAAGTGCTTTTCCCAGCGGATTCACGGCCGAATACAGGTTTCGCCCGTCACCGGTTCCGCAGATCGCTCCGTCCAACCTCCCGGATCCCCACGGATTTCCGGGTTCGGCCGACAGGTCCTGCTTAAACACGGCATGATGGGGCAACCGGGCACCCCTGGCTCACCCGGGGCGGACACGCTTAATTGGGCCCCTAAGCCAAGCTCGGGATTCCTACTCCCGGGGACACAAAAAATCCCCGCCCTCACAAGGAAGACGGGGATCAATCTGTAGCGGCTCCGGGACTCGATCCCGGGACCTCACGATTATGAGTCGTGCGCTCTAACCAGCTGAGCTAAGCCGCCACGAATGGTAAAACCCGCGTCCGCGTCCGATTCTCTTTCGAGCTGACTAAGACGCGGGCCATTCCATTCAGAGCCCCCCACCGGAATCGATCCGGTGACCTCGTTCTTACCAAGAACGCGCTCTACCACTGAGCTAGGGGGGCAACGAGTAAGAACTCTACCAGCATTTTTCGACGCTGTGAAATCGGGATGGCACTTTGTGACCGACCACACAAAAGTGGTCGGAAGGGGCAGGTCAGACCGCAATTCCTAACCGCTTCCGGTGACTCAAATCACTGACATATTTTGGGTCGTCGGCCGCCCGGCGGCAGCCCCCTTCGGGACGGCGCCCGCTCCGGCCAGGTGTGCCATCCACCAGGCAGCTCTTCCGGCATGGTCCTCGCGACGCCAAGGTTCGCGTTCGGGCCAGTCCCCTTCCCCGCCGCGGATGCAGTTCCCGTCAGGCGAAGCCATCTGGAACCGGTTCCAGGGTTGGCCGCCCACCTCGTAGACGCGATCGGCGAATCCCAGACCGCGCGACTCCGAGCACCAAGATATCCGGTTCATCGTCGGCATCCTGGTGTGATTGGACGCAGGCATGGCAACAGCACGCGGGAAAATGATGTCGGGCGCTGCGAGCTGCCGACAGTCGGTCCTCAATTCCAGCCCGAGGGTCGCGGTCAGGGGTCCACGGGATCCAGGGTGATGCGCGTGCCCTTTTCCGACTCCGTGTCCTCGAGGCGCGCGGCCAGCGCCCGCTCCCCCGGGCCAGCGGGACAAAGCGCACGTGGTGGGCGACGCGTCGTGGCTGGGTTCCGGTGCTTCCCCGTCAATCCAACGGTGCCCCTGGCCAATGACTGCACCGTCCTCGTCGTGGTCGATGGATTACCAGCGGTGGGCGCCGGCCCCGCTCCCCGGTTCCGCGCAAAGGCCGCGAAGTCCTCGCAGCCCGGATGATGCCGGTGCCCGCCGGTTCATTGACCGCGGCCAGATCGACCCCGGAGCCCGCCAACGAATCCCGTTACCTGCCGGAACAAACAAAACCCCCGGCGGCGGCGCCCTCCCGTTTCCGGAAACGCGCCCCCACCGGGGGTCGTTGTTTATTTAGTGCTTAGTAGTCGCGACGACGCGGGCCACCGGTGCCACCGGCGGTGCGGGGCTTGCGCGAGGAGCCGCCGAAGCTGCGCTCTCCGGCACCGGCGTTGCCGCGGTAGCCACCGCTGCGCTCGCCACCGGCGTTGCGGTCGTAGCCGCCACGGCCGCCTTCGGAGGAGCCGCCTTCGGTGCGACGGTCGTTGCCACCGCGGTAGCCACCGCCGCCACCGCTGCGTGCGCCACCCTGGTAGCCGCCGCCACCGCCGCGGCCTCCGCCGTAGCCGCCGCGTCCGCCACCCTGGTAGCCGCCTTCGCGGCCACCCTCGCGGTCGGACTTCGGGCTGCGGCCGTTGTCCAGCTCAAGGTGGATCAGCTCGCCGCCGATGCGGGTGCGGGAAAGCGAGCGGAGCTGCTCGGAGGACAGGTCTGCCGGCAGTTCCACCAGGGTGTGGTCGGCACGGATGTCGATGCCGCCGATCTGGGCGGAGGTCAGGCCGCCTTCGTTGGCAAGTGCGCCAACGATGGAGCCGGGCATGACGCGCTGGCGACGTCCCACCGCGAGGCGGTAGGTGGCGTTGCCTTCGGTCAGGGCGCGGGACGGGCCGCGGGAGCCGAAGCCGTCCTTGCCGCCGCCTGCAAGGCGTGCCTGCTTGGCCGGGGCAACCGGAAGTTCCTGCATGAGCAGCGGGCGGCCGCCCTGTGCCATGTGGGCAAGCGCCGCGGCGATCTCGACCTCGGTGATGTCCTCGTGCTCGGCCGAGTACTTCTCCACCAGGTTGCGGAAGACCGTGAGGTCCTGCGAGGAGATGGTCTCACCGATCTGGTCGGCGAACTTGGCCAGGCGCTTGTCGTTCACGGCGTCGACGCTCGGCAGGTGCATGTGCTCGACCGTCTGGCGGGTGGCCTTTTCGATGGCACGCAGCAAGTACTTTTCGCGCGGGGTCATGAAGAGGATCGCGTCGCCCGAGCGGCCTGCACGGCCGGTGCGGCCGATGCGGTGAACGTAGGACTCGGTGTCGTGCGGGATGTCGAAGTTGATCACGTGGGACACGCGCTCAACGTCAAGGCCGCGGGCCGCGACGTCGGTGGCAACCAGGATGTCGATCTTGCCATCGCGGAGGTTCTCGATGGTGCGCTCGCGCTGCTGCTGCGGGATGTCGCCGTTGATGGCTGCGGCGGTGAAGCCGCGGGACTTGAGCTTGTCGGCCAGGTCCTCGGTTGCCATCTTGGTGCGCACGAAGGCGATAACGCCTTCGGACTTTTCAGACTCCAGGATGCGGGTCATGGCGTCGAGCTTGTGGGCTCCCATGACCTGCACGTAGCGCTGGCGGATGTTGGTGCCGGTCGAGGTGTTCGACTTGACCGAGACTTCCTGCGGGTTGCGCAGGTACTGCTTGGAGATGCGGCGGATCGAGGAAGGCATGGTGGCCGAGAACAGCACGACCTGCTTCTCTTCCGGGGTGGCCTCGAGGATCTTGTCGACCTCTTCGGCGAAGCCCATGCGCAGCATTTCGTCGGCCTCATCAAGGACCACGTACTGCAGGTCCGAGAGGTCCAGGGAACCCTTGTTGATGTGGTCGATGACGCGGCCCGGGGTGCCGACGACAACCTGGGCGCCGCGGCGCAGGCCTGCAAGCTGCGGGCCGTAGGCGGATCCGCCGTACACGGGAAGGACGGTGAAGTCGCCCATGTGCTTGGCGTAGGAGGTGAAGGCCTCGGCGACCTGGAGCGCGAGTTCACGGGTCGGGGCAAGAACCAGGACCTGGGTCTTGCGTGCGGTTCCGTTCAGGTCGGCAAGTTCGGCCATCTTGGACAGCGCGGGAAGGGCGAACGCGGCGGTCTTGCCGGTGCCGGTCTGTGCAACGCCGACGACGTCGCGGCCTTCGAGCAGCAGCGGGATGGTCGCAGCCTGGATCGGGGAGGGCTTTTCGTAGCCCAGATCGGAGACGGCGGCGAGGACGCGGCCGTCGAGGCCCAGATCGGTGAAGAGAATCGAATCTTCTTCGGTCTTGGTTTCGGCGGTGGGCTGGTTTTCGGGCATGTCGGAAGACACGGAGAATTACCTCATTCATAGGGGCGGAATAGACCCCGTATCAACGAGGTTCCGCAGCACAATCGGACGCATCACTTTGGTCCGGCGACTCCCCTATGAAAGCAACAACCCGCACGCAATTGGCGGGCTCACACACGACGAGCTCCTGCCTCAATTATTGGGCAGAATGCGAGGGAAGCCGGATACAGTGAACACCTAATACTATCGCCCCGTGCGTAACTTGGGGGACTTAATCCCGGTGAGGTTGCGCACACGCCACTCCCAGCCGGTCTATGATGTGCCTCGATTGCGCATTTGGCGCCCGTGTCACTGCCCCGCTTCGGGCTCCGGAAGCGTGCGCAGGACCTTGGCCGGCAGCGGGCGTCCGCTGGCGTGTTGGTATTCCAGCAACCGTTCGGCCTGTTCAGGGGTGGGCCCCACAAAGATATCGCGCACCCGCACCCCGTGTTCGGGCCGCGAGATCACCGCGATCGGCTCACCGGCACCGATCTTCCCGGTCCGGACCACCTTCAGGAAACAGCCCACATCCCCGCGTTCGGTGAAGCGGCGCACCCAGTTCTCCTCCCCCAGGTGCCGGGCAAAGGTCGAACAGGGAATCCGCGGGCAGGTGACCTCCAGGACCACCGACTTGCCGATGGCCCAGCGCTCCCCCACGACCGCGTCAGTGGTGTCGATCCCGGAGACCCGCAGGTTCTCCCCGAACAGGCCGGCCTGAATCTCCCTGCCCAGTTCCCCGCCCCAGCGACCGGCCTCGGCTTGCGAGTACGCGTAGACGGCCTGGTCGTGGCCGCCGTGGTGTTCCCGGTCCACCTGCACATCCGCGTACAGCCCCATCTTGCGGACCTTGACCGGGCCGTCGATCGGCCGCTTGTCTATTGCGGTGGTGCCCACGGGGCCGGCATCCGGCTTCAGCGCATGGACAACGCAGACCGCCTCCAGGGTGCCGGTGGCGACAGGCACTGTTTCGGGGCGGCCGGGTTCGGGGGAAATACTCATGGAATAAATCCTATAAGGCAAGGTGCAGAACCACCCCGGGCGCGCCACGGAATCCGCACTGCGGCGTTCTTCCGGTAACCTGCGGTGCATGGAGAAGCCTGAAAACAATCCCGTGGCCGCCGAGTGAAGAACGTGAAATCGGCGCTCCCGACCTCGCTGCGTGTCGCCCGCTGGTGGTGGACCGCCGCCGCGCTATCCGCGGTGGCCTTCGCCGGCGGTTTCTTCCTCAATGCAACCGCGCGCCCCGGCAACGAGGCCCCCGGCTTCTGGGGCGCCGGCATCGCATTGGTGGGCCTCGGCCTGGTCATCGGCTTTTGCACCCTCCAGCTCTGGCGCGGGAAGCTCGCCGGCCGGATGTCCCTGATCTGGTGCGGGGTCATCGTGGGTGTCCCGCTGCTGACCCGCGGCGTGCGGGTGGGCATCTTCGGCGCGCTGCTGCTGGTGGGAGTCGCCCTGCTTTTCAGCCCCGGCACCGTGAAGTACTTCGCCCCGCAATCCAAGGCCGCCCGCGCGCAGCGCAAGGCCGAACGCCAACGCCGCAAGCGGGAAAACGCCGGCTGAACCGCCGCTTGCCGGCCCGGGCGTGTTCCCGGGCGACAATCCATGGAAGAGTGCCTTCATGAGTACTTTTGCCATCACCAATGCGTTCATCGTGCCCATCTCCGGGGAGAACTTCACCGGCAGCCTCATCGTCAAGGACGCGGCGATCGCCGCGTTGGGTCCCGATCTGCCGATCCCCGAGGACACTCCCGTCTTTGATGCCGAAGGCGCGTGGCTGCTGCCCGGGTTCATCGATGCGCACGTCCACCTGGGCATGCACCCGGAGGGCGAGCACGAGGCCGGGTCGGACGTGAACGAGATGACCGACCCGAACATGGCTGCGGTCCGTGCCCTGGATGCCATCGACCCCTTCGACCCCGGCTTCGACGACGCCCTGGCCGGCGGGGTGACGACAGTGAACGTGAACCCCGGGTCGGGGAACCCGATCGGCGGGCAGACTGCGGCCATCCACACGCACGGGCGCCGGGTCGACGAGATGGTGCTGCGGTCCCCCAGCGGCATCAAGTCCGCCCTCGGGGAGAACCCCAAGCGCATCTACGGCGCCAAGGACAAGACCCCCTCCACCCGGCTGGGCACCGCGATGGTCATCCGCCAGGCGTTCATCGAGGCACAGGACTACCTGGCCGCCCGCGACCCGGCCAAGCGCGATGCGAGGCTCGAGGCCCTGGGCATGGTGCTGCGCCGGGAGATCCCGTGGCGCCAGCACTGCCACCGTGCCGATGACGTGGCCACGGCCCTGCGCCTGGCCGCGGAGTTCGGCTACGAGCTGGTCCTTGACCACGGCACCGAGGCCCACGTCGTCGCCGACGTGGTCGCCGAGCGGAAGGTGCCGGTGCTCATCGGCCCGCTGTTCACCACCAAGTCGAAGGTCGAGCTGCGCGGCCGGTCGCTGGCCAACCCGCGCCGGCTCGCCGAGGCCGGGGTCGAGATCTCGATCATCACCGACCACCCGGTGGTCCCGATCAACTTCCTGGTCCACCAGTGCACGCTGGCGGTGAAGGAGGGCCTGGATCCCGGGACCGCGCTGCGGGCGATCACCCTGAACCCGGCGAGGGTGCTGGGCTTGGCCGACCGCCTGGGCTCGCTGGAGGCCGGCAAGGATGCGGACCTGGTGCTGTGGAGCGGGGACCCGCTGGATGTGATGTCCCGGGCCCTGCGCGTGTGGATCGGCGGGAAACAGGTCATGGAATACGACGCGGGGACCCGCACCCCGGTCGTGGCACCGCGCAAGGTCGTGCCCGAGTAAGGCGGGCGCCGAGGACGGGGGCCGCGCCCCGGGGGGGTGAACTGCTCCCCCGGCGCGCGGCCCCCGTTTGGTTTCGGCCCGCTGCCTACAACTTGGCGAAGGCCTGGTCGAGGTCCGCGATGAGATCCTGGACGTCCTCGATGCCCACCGAGAGGCGCAGCAGGTTCACCGGCACCGCCAGTTCGGTGCCCTTGACCGAGGCGTGGGTCATTTCCGAGGGGTAGTTCATCAGCGACTCGATGCCGCCCAGGGACTCGGCCAGGGTGAACACGCGGGTGGCCTCGGCCACGATGCGCGCCGCGTCCTCGCCGCCGGCGAACTGCACCGAGACCATGCCGCCGAAGTCGCGCATCTGCGCCTTGGCCAGTTCGTGGCCCGGGTGCGATTCGAGGCCCGGGTAGTGCACGGCCTCGACCTCGGGGCGCTGCGCCAGCCACTGGGCCACGGCCATCGCGTTTTCCGAGTGGGTGCGCATGCGCACGCCGAGGGTCTTCAGGCCGCGGGTGGTCAGGAACGCGTCCATCGGGCCGGAGACCGCGCCGACGGCGAACTGGATGAAGCCGATGGCCTCGGCCAGCACCGGGTCCTTGACCACGATGGCGCCGCCGACCACGTCGGAGTGCCCGCCGATGTACTTGGTGGTGGAGTGCACCACGACGTCCGCGCCCAGATCCAGCGGCTGCTGCAGGTACGGGGAGGCAAAGGTGTTGTCCACCACCAGCAGGGCGCCGGCGGCGTGGGCGATCTCGGCGATGGCGGCGATGTCCGAGATGCGCATCATCGGGTTCGACGGCGTCTCCACCCAGACCAGCTTGGTCTTGTTTGCCGCGACGGCCGCCTTCAGCGCCGCGTGGTCGGACATGTCCACCGGCGTGTTGCCGATCCCCCAGCCGCCCAGGACCTTGGAAATCAGCCGGTAGGTTCCGCCGTAGGCGTCGTTGCCCAGCACGATGTGGTCACCGGGTTCGGCCAGCGCGCGGATCAGCGAGTCCTCGGCGGCCAGGCCGGAGGAGAACGAGTAGGCGTGGGTGCCGTTTTCCAGCGCGGCGAGCTGCTCCTGCAGGGCGTCGCGGGTGGGGTTGCCGCCGCGGCCGTACTCGTAGCCGGCGCGCAGGTTCCCGATGCCGTCCTGGGCGTAGGTCGAGGAGAAGTGCAGCGGCGGGACCACTGCCCCGGTGCGCGGCTCGAATTCCTGCCCGGCGTGCACGGCGCGGGTGTTGAATCCTGGGATGTTCTCAGTCATGTCTGGGAGCCAACTTTCTTAGTGGGTGAGGTAGGTCAGCAGGTCGTGGCGGGTGATGACCCCGACCGCGGCCCCGTCGTCGGTGACCAGCAGGGCGTCGTGCTCCGAGAGCCGTTCCTTGGCGCGGTCGATGGTTTCGTGGATGCCGATCAGCGGCAGCGCGGTGGTCACCAGCGGGCCCACCGGGTCGGTCAGGGCGATCTCGTTGCGGAAGAGCTTTTCGGTCAGCGTGCGCTCGTCGATGTAGCCGCGCACCTCGCCGAGGCGGACCGGGGGCTCGGCGGAGAGCACCGGCAGGGCCGAGACGCCGTACTCGTTCATCACGCCGATGGCGTCGCGGACGGTCTCCTTCAGGTGCGTGTGGACCAGGTCCGGCAGGTCCTTCGGCTTGGCCGCGAGCAGCTGTCCCACGGTGTCCGCCGAGTCGTCGCGCAGGAAGCCGTAGGAGCGCATCCAGGAGTCGTTGAAGATCTTGCCCAGGTAGCCGCGCCCGCCGTCGGGCAGGATCACCACGACCACTGCCTCTGCCGGAAGGTCCTTGGCCGCCTGCAGGGCCGCGACCACCGCCATGCCGGAGGAACCCCCGACCAGCAGGCCCTCCTCCTTGGCCAGGCGGCGGGTCATCGCGAATGCGTCCGCGTCGGTCACGGCGATGACCTCGTCGGGGACCGCCGGGTCGTAGTTGCCCGGCCACATGTCCTCGCCGACGCCCTCGACGAAGTAGGGGCGGCCCGTGCCGCCGGAGTAGACCGAGCCGTCCGGGTCGACGCTGATGACCTTGACCGGGCCGGAGGAGCGGTCGGCGGAGATTTCCTTGAGGTAGCGCCCGGTGCCGGTGATGGTGCCGCCGGTGCCGGCGCTGATGACCACATGGGTCAGCGTGCCGTCGGTGTCGTTCCAGATTTCCGGACCCGTGGACTCGTAGTGGCTCTCCGGGGCCGCGGGGTTGGAGAACTGGTCGGGCTTGTACGCCCCGGGGATCTCGCGCACCAGGCGGTCCGAAACGCCGTAATAGGACTCGGGGGAATCGGGTGCCACCGCGGTGGGGGTCACCACCACCTCGGCGCCATAGGCGCGCAGCACGTCGCGCTTTTCCTCCCCGACCTTGTCCGGGGTCACGAAGATGGTCTTGTAGCCCTTGAGCTGGCCGACCATGGCCAGTCCCACCCCGGTGTTGCCGCTGGTGGGCTCAACGATGGTGCCGCCCGGAAGCAGCTTCCCGTCGGCCTCTGCGTTTTCCACCATTTTCAGGGCGATCCGGTCCTTGATGGACCCGCCGGGGTTCAGGTATTCCAGCTTGACGAGGATGGTTGCCTCGATGCCGGCGGTGACCGAATTGAGCTTGACCAGCGGGGTGTTCCCAATCAGGTCCAGGACTGTGCGCGCATACTTCATGGCGCTCACTCTACCGGCGCCCCGTCACATTCCCGACGCCGTTCGTAGTGATTCTTCATGCGCTGGAAGGGCCGGTGCCGATGAGAGTATGGATGCATGCCCCTTACCCCCTCGACCCCGTTGCCGGCATGCGACGCGCAGGCCTCCTGGAGGCCGCACGGGCCCTATTCCCTGCGCCAGTCCCTGGGCATCCTGCAACGCGGCACCGGGGATCCGGCGACCCAGGTCGGGGACACCGGTGCATGGTTGTGTTTCCACACCCCTGCCGGTCCCGTCACCCTGTTGGCCACCCGTTCGGTGGGACTGCATGCGGAAGTCTTGCTCAGGGCCTGGGGCCCGGGATCCGCACACGCGGTGGAGCGTGGCCTGCACCTGCTGGGGGCCTATGACGACTGGAGCGCCTTCGATTCCCCGGAAACCAGGGGCCGGTTGCACCCGGTCGTGGCCAGCAGCCGGAAATCCAATCCGGGGCTGCGGTTCCCCTCCACCGGGCGCATCTTCGATGCCCTGCTTCCGGCGATCCTGGAACAGAAAGTCACGGTGCTCGAGGCCAACTTCGCCTGGCGCTACCTCTGCCTGGCCGTCGGCGAATTGCCCCCGGGCCCCGCCCCGTCCGGCATGCGCCTGCCGCCGACGCCGGCGGCCGTCCGCTCGCTGCGACCGTGGCAGTGGCACCAGGCCCGCGTTGATTCCAAGCGTTCGGCCACCGCGCTCCGGGCCGCCGTGGCGGCCCCCGCCCTCGAGCGCTGGGCATTGCTGGAGCTGGGGGCCAGACGGGAGAACACCATGGGTGCCGGAACGTTGTCCGCGGCGCTGGCATCGCTTCCCGGCGTGGGACCGTGGAGCATCGCCGAGGTCCTGCAGCGCACCCATGGTGCCGCAGACTACGTCTCGGTGGGCGATTTCCACCTCGCCGCCTTCGTCGGGCAGGTGCTCACCGGACGCCGGGTCGACGACGCCGGGATGCTCGAGTTGCTGGAACCCTTCTCCGGGCATCGCCAGCGCGTGGTGCGCTTGATCGGGTTGTCCGGGCACCGCAAGCAGGCCTTTGGCCCGCGCCTGGCGCCGATGGACCACCGGCGCCGCTAGGGCCGCCAGGGAGAAAGCTACTGGGCCTGGGCCTCTTGCTCGGCGATCTGTGCGTGCACCTGCTGCATGTCGATGCCCTTGACGGCCACAACCAGGTCATCGAGCTGCGAGGCGTTCATCGCGCCGGGCTGCGAGAAGACCAGCACCTTGTCGCGGAAGGCCATCAGCGTCGGGATTGAGGTGATGTTCGCGGCGCGTGCCAGGCCCTGTTCGGCCTCGGTGTCCACCTTGGCGAATTTCACATCGGGGTACTTCTCGGAAATGTCGTCATAGACCGGGGCGAATTGGCGGCAGGGTCCGCACCACGCCGCCCAAAAATCCACGAAGACAATGTCGTTTTCTTCCAACGTCGTCGTGAACTCAGACTCGGTGATATTGATAGTAGCCATATACCAACGGTACCGCGTGAAGCAGGAGTCGCCGCAGTCGGCACTCGGATTTCGGCTTCCCCACGCCGTTTTCACCTCCCCGTCACGACCACGGGCAACAAGTTATCCACAATCTATTCCGGCAGCCCCCATCCATGCGCACGCCTCCGTATGCTCAAGGAAATGCCACAGCCGACCAAGGAGGCAGCCATCCACCAAAGCATCGGGCGAAGCGCGGGTCTTGTGGTCCCATCCGGTTCGCCAGCCAGGCCCGGTTTCCAGAGGAAACAGCGGGCGCCACGGATAACAGGAAGGATGCATCCTGACCCGGACCGCGTAGAGACGGATGCGGGTCGGCTGCCAACTCGGATATGACACGCTGCACCTTGTTGCTGATAACGACCGGGGAATCCGGGCGCAAGGCCCTCTCCGAAGGAATGCTGCTCGCGGAGCGCTACGTCGACGCACTGCCCATGGATTTGGCCATCGTTGAATCCACGCCTTTTGCGGTTGCCCCCGCACTGCGGATCCAGGAACGGGTTTCCTTTCCCGGCCCGCTGGAAGACACCACGGCCGCGGCCACTGCCGTTGGGCCATTGCAGGCCATCTGGAATGGCAAGCGGTGGCTCACCCCCGGCTCTTGCCCTCCCAGGCCGAGGGACGACAACGGGGCGACGGAATGGCAGTGGGCGCACTATCACGCAGTGTTGTCGGCCCCGCGTGATTCCATCATGTTGCTCTGGGACATCTATGTGGTCCCGATGAGCGAGAAGTTGGCCGCATGAATCTTGGGTGGTGGGCATCGCCCAACTTAGGGATGTTGAGTGGGTCACATTCCGGAACGAAGCCCGCCGCCCGACTTCCAATCAGGCCCCCACCTGCAGCAACGCGGTCCGGGCACGAAAAAGCCCGTGTTCAAATCTTGTGGATTTGAACACGGGCTTTGTTCATTCGGTGGCAGATACTGGATTCGAACCAGTGAAGGCGTTGCCAGCTGATTTACAGTCAGCCCCCTTTGGCCGCTCGGGTAATCTGCCGAATTGTTCCCTTCGGAACGAGTAGAAACTCTACCCGACTATTTCCCAAGAGTGCAAATCGAGGGTTCGACGGCGCGTCAGCACATGGTTCCTCCGGGCATTTGGGGCGCCCCGGTACTCTTGTAGGCAAAGCACAATCACTACCCAAGGAGGCTCACATGGCGAGCGATTCAACTTTTGATGTTGTCAGCAAGGTTGACAGCCAGGAAGTGTCCAATGCACTGAACCAGGCGCAGAAGGAAATAGTCCAGCGCTACGACTTCAAGGGCATCGGCGCCGAGATTGACTTCAGCGGCGAAAAGATCCTCATGAAGGCAAACTCCGAGGAACGCGTCAAGGCGGTTCTCGACGTCTTCCAGTCCAAGCTGGTCAAGCGCAACATCTCACTGAAGTCCCTGGAAGCCGGAGAACCATTCGCCTCGGGCAAGGAATACCGCATCGAGGCCGAGATCGTTGAAGGCATCGCCCAGGATGTGGCAAAGAAGATCAACAAGTTGATCCGCGACGAGGCCCCCAAGGGTGTGAAGTCCACCATCCAGGGTGACGAACTTCGCGTGTCTTCCAAGTCCCGCGACGATCTGCAGGCCACCATGACCCTGCTGCGCGGCTTTGAGGAAGCAGATCTGCAGTTCGTGAACTTCCGCTAAGCGAAGTCCTTGATCGCGCGGCTCCGCCGCGGACAACGGGAGGCTGTCACCACCAGAGGTGACGGCCTCCCGTTGCTTTAGGTGCGGCACGCGGCAGCCATCAGCCAAACAGGCCCTGCCCGAGATATTGGCCCTCCCGCACCCCCGGCGGGACAGCGAAGAGCCCGGACCCGGTGTGCTTCAGGTATTCAACGAGCGCATCGTTCCTCGCCATGGCATTTTGCATCGGCACGTAGTGCGTGCGCGGATCCACTACGAACGCTATGAAGAACAGACCCGCATCCAGGCGGCCCAGGCCATCGGAGCCGTCGGTGTAGTTGAAGCCGCGGCGCAACATCTGCACGCCGCCGTTGGCCGAGGGGTGGGCCAGCGCCACGTGTGAATCCACCGGCATGATTGGCCCTCCGCGGCCCGCCATGGCAAAGTCCGGCTTCGAGAATTCAGTGCCGCCGGACAGCGGTGCACCCTCGCGCTTGGTGCGGCCGAAGATGTTTTCCTGTTCGCGCAAGGACGTCCGGTCCCAGGTTTCGATGTGCATGCGGATACGGCGCGCCACCATGTAGGTGCCTCCGTTCATCCACGCCTCAGCGCCGGTGGCGCCACCTACCCAGACGTGTTCGTCCAGGGCCTTTTGCTCCTCCGCCTTCAGGTTTGCCGTGCCGTCCTTGAAGCCGAAGAGGTTCCTCGGGGTGGCCTGTGCGGTGGAAGTCGAGGAGGTGCGGCCAAAACCGATCTGGGACCACCGCACCCGCGCCCGGCCAAAGGCAATGCGCGCCAGGTTCCGCACCGCATGGACCGCCACCTGCGGGTCATCCGCGCAGGCCTGGACCACGAGGTCTCCCCCGCTGCGGGTGTCCTCCAAGGCATCGCCGGGGAAGTGCGGCAACGCGATCAGCGCCGCGGGAATCCTTCCCTCCAACCCGAACCGCGGGCCGTGCGCGTCCGCGAAGAGGCTGCGGCCAAAGCCCACGGTGATGCTCAGGTGGCTCGCCGACAGGCCCAGGGCCTCGCCGGTGTCCTCCGGCGGCGCATCGTAGCTGCCCCCGGTGGCCCCGGACTCCCCCACGTCCGCGCCGCGCATCAGCTGTTCGATGGCTGCCGTCCATTCGGTGAGCAGGGCAATGAGCTCCCGCCGGCCCTCGGCGGTGACGTCGAAGGCCGCGACGTGCATGCGATCCTGCGCCGGTGTGGCGATGCCGGGTTGGTGGGGGCCATGGAATGCCACGACGTCGCCGGCGGGCTCTTGGGCGGCACCGAGCTTGGCGTGCCCCAGGGCACCGGCGGCAACCCCGAGTCCGCCGGCCCCCGCCGCGACCAACAGGGAGCGCCTGCTGGGCAAGGCCCGCCCCGACCCTGCCTCCGGAGCCACGTGATCTCCCCCGGTACCCGCCGTGGCGCTGGCCTTGCTGCGCATGGTCCCTACTTCACCACGGCGGCGGTCAGCCTGGACAGCGGCTCGGCCAGCGCGTCGACGGCGGCGCTGAGTTCCTGCACCTGTGCCCGGCTGAGCTTGTCATAGAACACGAATCCCTCGCCCACCTTGTGCTGGTCGAGCAGCTTTTGCAGTTCGTCGAATTTCTGCTGCAGCGAGGCGTCCAATTCCGCGTCGGAATCGGAGAGCAGCGGTTTGAGGTCCTCGTAGGCGATGCGGGCGCCATCGATGTTTGCCTGGAAATCCCAGAGGTCGGTGTGCGACCAGATTTCCTCCTCGCCGGTCACCTTCCCGGTGGCGACCTCGTCGAGCAGTTCCTTGGCGCCGTTGGCGAGCTTGTCCGGGGTGTAGGTCAGCTCGCGGGTGCGGTTGTAGAGTTCCCCGGTGTCGGCGACCATCTTGGCGGCCAGCTCCGAGCGTTCGGCGGCGCTCATCGGCTTGTATCCGGTGGCCGGCGGCCAGAGGTCCTTCTCGGCGCGGTGCCAGCCCGTCCACTCCTGTCCCTCTTCCAGGTCCGCCTCGCGGGCGTCCAGGATCGGGTCGAGGTCGCCGAAGGATTCGGCGACAGGTTCGATGCGCTCCCAGTGCATGCGCACCACGGGGTACAGCTCCTTCGCGGTGGCCGTGTCCCCGTCGGTGAAGGCCTTGGCGAATTCCCCGGTGCCCGTCACCAGCTGCCCGGTCTGGTCCTTGACGTAGGCGGCGTACAGCGTGACGGCCTGCCGCTGCTTCTCCGCCCGGTCGGTGCTGATGTTCTGCCCCTCGGGTGCGGCGCTGAGCACCATGTCGGCGCGGATGCCGTCGCCCACCATTCCGGGTTTGCAGGCGGTGACGTACTTTCCTTCCGGTGCCACCACGATCAGGTCCCGGGTCAGTCCGGGGCCGATGTTCTCCACCTCGCCAATGACGCGCAGCCCGTCCTCGGCCAGGAGGTAGAACTCCGTGACCCGGTTGCCCTCGTTCTTCACGTTGAAGGTGACGGTTCCGCCGGGTGCGGTCGCAGTGGAGAGCGTGCAGGAGTCCTCGCTGCTGGTGACCTGGATGGGCCCCTCCCCTTCAGCCTCGGGGGTGGTGCCGGTGCAGCCGGTGACTGACAGCGCCGCCACGGACAGTACCGCCGTGAACCGGAGCGGGCGAGCGATTTTCATGGGGTCCTCGGGTGTGGGTGGGTCACGGACGGGGTCAGGCGGAAAGCCGCGGCGGGATTGTTGCCCGCTTGGATCCATTGTGGGTGCGAACCCTGCGGAAATAAAGGGGATCGTCGGCGGCGCGACGCAGGCGATCCGGGTGACCCGCCGGGACGGCCGGTTGATGCGACACGAAAAACGGTCCCGGGCCAAGGCCCGGGACCGTTGCTTGGGTTCCGTGGTGGTGCGGGCTACCGTCAGTAGCCTAGGGACTGGCCCGCCATCTTTTCCAGCCGGGCCACGCGGTCGTCCATCGGCGGGTGCGTGGCAAAGAGCTTCCGGGCACCTGCAAAGGGGTTGGCGATCATCAGGTGCGAGGTGTTCACCAGGCGCTGGTCGTCGGCCGGCAGCGGGGCACGCTGCACGCCGCCCTCGAGCTTGCGCAGTGCCGAGGCCAGTGCCAGCGGGTCGTTGGTCAGCTTGGCCCCGTCCTCGTCGGCATCGTATTCGCGGGTGCGGCTGATGGCCATCTGGATGACGGTCGAGGCCAGCGGAGCCAGCAGCGACATGGCGATCAGGGCGATCGGGTTGGAGTTGCGTCGGTCGCCGCCTCCGAAGAAGAGCATCATCTGCGCCACCGAGGTGATGACACCGGCAACGGCCGCGGCCACCGAGGAGGTGAGGATGTCCCGGTTGTAGACGTGCATCAGCTCGTGGCCCAGCACCCCGCGCAACTCGCGTTCATTGAGCAGGTGCAGGATGCCCTCGGTGCAGCACACCGCGGCATTTTCCGGGTTGCGTCCGGTGGCGAAGGCATTGGGCGCGTTGGTCGGGGAAACATAGAGGCGCGGCATCGGCTGCTGGGCGGCAATGGAGAGCTCGCGAACGATCCGGTGCATGGCAGGCTGTTCCGCCTCGGTGACCGGGTAGGCCTGCATCGAGCGGATCGCCAGCTTGTCGGAATTCCAGTAACCGTAGGCCGTCGTTGCCACGCCGATGAGGGCGAAGATCCAGATAAAACTGCTGCTTCCGGTCCCGGACGCCAGCAGGGCACCAATGGCCAGCAGCAGCGCGAACATGCCGCCAAGCAACCCCGCCGTCTTCAGGCCGTTGTTGTGATTGTGCACTGTGTTTCTCTCCTCGGGGTACGGTTCGGCCGCGTCGTGCCGATTGTTGGGTCCAGTCTAGTGAACGTGTCTGGGAGCGTGCTTTGTTCCCGCCGGGAGCACCGCTCAGGGCTTCGGTTCCCGCGCGTCGTAGCGCAGGAACCCGGGCTCCCAGCGCATCAGTGCGGCGGCGGCCGCAATGCACGCAATCCCGCCGAGAAGTAGCGTCCAGCCTTCGCCGATGCCGCCGGCGACGGAACCGGAGAGCATTTCCCCCAGCCGCGGCCCGCCGGCGACCACCACGATGAAAACCCCCTGCAGGCGCCCGCGCAGGTGATCCGGGGTGGCGGTTTGCAGGATGGTGGTGCGGAAGACCGAGGAAACGGCGTCGGCAACGCCGGCCAACGCCATGCATGCCGCGGCCGGCCAGATCCAGGCACCGGCGGTGCCGTCGGGCGGAACCGGGCTGCGGGCGGCCAGGATGACGAAGGCACCGAAGAGGCCGATGCTCGCTCCCCAGGCACAGACGCAGATGAACACCGCCACGCCGTGGCGGTGGATCCGTCCCACGGGCCCGGAGAACAGTCCCGCCAGGAAGGCACCCATGGCCGTCGCCGCCAGGAGGACGCCCATGGTCAGCTCGCCACCGCCGATCAGCACGGCCCCGATGGCGGGAAGCAGCGCCCGGGGTGCGGCCAGGACCATGGCCGCCAGGTCGATCAGGAAGGTCATGCGGACATTGGGCTGGGTGCCCAGGAACCTGAACCCCTCGATGACCGACCGCAGCCCGGCCTTCGCCGGCGTTCCCTCAGGCGGCAGCGAGGGCAGCTTGTAGACGGACCACACGGCGGCGCCATAGGTCAGCACATCGATGGAGTAGGTCCAGCCGAACCCGATTTGGGCAACCAGCAGCCCGCCGAGCAACGGCCCGACCATCTGGGCGATGCCGAAGGTGACCATGTTCAGCGAGTTGGCCGCCGGCAGGGCCTTGAGCCCGACGATGGCCGGGATGATGGCCCCCCGGGTGGGCTGGTTGATGCCGCCGGCCGCGGAGTGGACGGCCACCAGCCCATAGAGCACCCAGACGTTGTCCACGCCCAGCCAGGCCTGGGCAGCAATGGCGGCCGTGGCGGCCCACAGCACCAGCGCCGAGGCCAGCGCGACCTTGCGGCGGTCATGGGCATCGGCGATGGAACCGCCGTACAGGCCCGTCAGCACCAGCGGCACCAGCGCGAAGGCGCCCAGCAGGCCGACGTAGAGGCTGGAGCCCGTCAGGGCGTAGACCTCGAGGCTGACCGCCACGAGGGTGAGTTGTCCGCCGACAGCCGAGAGGGCATTGCCGATCCACAGCCTCTTGAAGGCGGGGCTTTCGCGCAAGGGGGTCAGGTCGGCAAGGAGTCGGGCCACGGATCGAGTCTAGCGACAGCGGCCGCAACACGCCGACCCTTATCTTGACAGATTCAAAATAAGACGGTGGAATGGATCACATGGACTATTCGGCACGGATGCGGGAACTTGGACTGCGGGTCACCCGCGGCCGCCTTGCCGTGCTCGAGGCCCTGGAGCACCATCCGCACTCCTCGGCGGAGAGAGTTGTCACCGCGGTCCACCGGGCGTTGCCGGATGTTTCCATCCAGTCCGTCTACAACGTGCTTAATGATCTGACGGAACAAGGCATGTTGCGACGGTTCACTCCCCCGCACTCCGCGGCCCTCTATGAGACCCGCGTCAACGACAACCACCATCACGCCATTTGCACCAGCTGCGGCAGGATCGAAGATGTGGAATGCGCGGTGGGCCACGCCCCCTGCCTGACCCCGTCGGACAGCCACGGCATGGAAATCCAGATTGCCGATGTCCTTTACCAGGGCTTCTGTGAAAACTGCAGGAAAACCGGCGCGGCCTAGCCGCCCGTCGGAAATCCGGCAGAAGAGTTACCAACCCACATGAAGAAGGAGAATCTCTTGAGCGAGAACTTCACCACCACCCAGAGCGGCGCCCCGGTTGCCAGCGATGCCCATTCGCTGACCTCCGGCCCGGACGGCATCACCGCCCTCCACGACCGCTACCTCGTCGAGAAGCTTGCCGCGTTCAACCGCGAGCGCGTGCCGGAGCGCAACCCGCACGCCAAGGGCGGCGGGGCCTTCGGTGAATTCACCGTCACCGAGGACGTCTCGAAGTACACCCGCGCGGCCGTCTTCCAGCCGGGCGCCAAGTCCGAGACGCTGCTGCGCTTCTCCTCCGTGGCCGGCGAGCAGGGCTCCCCGGACACCTGGCGCGACGTGCGCGGGTTCGCACTTCGCTTCTACACCACCGAGGGCAACTACGACGTCGTGGGCAACAACACCCCGGTGTTCTTCATCCGCGATGGGCTTAAGTTCCCCGACTTCATCCACTCGCAGAAGCGCCTGGGCGCCTCCGGCCTGCGCGATGCCGACATGCAGTGGGACTTCTGGACCCACTCCCCCGAGTCCGCACACCAGGTGACGTACCTGATGGGCGACCGCGGCCTGCCGACCTCCTGGCGCGAAATGAACGGCTACGGCTCGCACACCTACCAGTGGATCAACGCCGAGGGCGAGCGGTTCTGGGTGCAGTACCACTTCATTTCCCGCCAGGGCGTGCACAACATGTCCAACGAAGAGGCCGAGAAGCTTGCGGGCTCCGACGCCGACTTCTACCGCCGCGACCTGTTCGACAACATCGAGGCCGGCAACTTCCCGACCTGGGACGTCAAGGTCCAGATCATGCCGTACGAAGAGGGCAAGACCTACCGCTTCAACCCGTTCGACATGACCAAGGTCTGGCCGCACGCGGACTACCCGCTGATCCCGGTTGGCCACTTCACGCTGAACCGCAACCCGCGCAACTTCTTCGCCGAGATCGAGCAGGCGGCATTCTCGCCCTCTAACCTGGTCCCGGGCATCGACATCAGCCCCGACAAGATGCTGATGGCGCGCGTGTTCTCCTACCCGGACGCCCAGCGCAACCGCATCGGCACCAACTACAACCAGTTGCCGGTCAACCAGCCGCACGCGGCCAAGGTGAACAACTACATGCATGAGGGCTCCATGCAGTACCACTTCAACGACGCAGACGCCCGCGTCTACACCCCGAACTCCTTCGGCGGCCCGGCGGCACAGCCGGAACGTGCCGGCGAGGGCGGCTGGGAGACCGACGGCGAGATGGTTCGCGCCGCGCAGACCCTGCGCTCGGAGGACGACGACTTCGGCCAGGCAGGCACCCTGTACCGCGAGGTCTACGATGCAGCTGCCAAGGAACGCTTCCACGCGACCCTGCTGGGCCAGTGCCAGGGCATCAGCATCGAGTCCATCCGCGAAGGCTTCTTCCAGTACTGGACCAACGTTGATGCGAACCTCGGCGCGATCCTGCGCGAGGCCTACGCGGCCGGCGTTGCGGGCTCGACCGATGGCGCCGCCGAAATGGCCGGCAAGGCCTAACCGGCCTCCGGCTCCGGCCGCCACCGGTGAAGCGGCCCGGTCTCCTGCGGGAGGCCGGGCCGCTTCGCCGTTAAGCAAGAACAGGGACCCGTATTTTCCGCTACTTCGAAAAATACGGGCCCCTGCCCACCTATAGCTTAGCCCCGTGAGATCCTGACCATTTCCTCGCGTTCGACAACCTTGATGCGGGCGCGGTCCACCGGGCCGTTGGAGGTCGGCGTCGGGGTGGCCGCCGCGCCCAGGGAAATCTCGTGCGCGTCCAGCTTCTTCCAGCCGTCCCAGGTCGTGTATTCAACGCCGCGGGACTCCAGCAGCTCGATGATTGCGTCCTCGTCGGGGTTGGAGGCAACCGGCAGCGACAGTCGGTCCTCGAGCAGGTTGCCGATGGTCTCCAGCGCATCTCCCTTGGTGTGGCCGATCAGGCCCACGGGTCCGCGCTTGATCCAACCCGTGGCGTAGAGGCCCGGCACGTGCGCGCCGGCGGCGTCAAGCACCCGCCCGCCCTCGTTGGGGATGACGCCGCGCTTCTCGTCGAATTCGAGCTCGGCCAGCTCGGAGCCGAGGTACCCGATGGCCCGGTACACCGCCTGCACCGGGTAGTCGATGAATTCCCCGGTGCCCTTGACATTGCCGGTGCCGTCTAGTTCCTGGCGCTCGAACTTGATTCCGGTGACCTTGCCATCCTCGCCGGTGACCTCGATCGGGTTGTGCAGGAAGTGCAGGTGCAGGCGGCGCGAGGCGCCGGTGTCCTGTTCCTCGACGATCCAGTTGGTCAGCGTGTTGACCATCGTCTTGACCTGGTTGTTGGACTTGATCAGCGCATCGGAGGCCTCGTCGAACTCGAAGTCCTCGGGGTAGAGCACGATGTCGACGTCGCGGCTGTGGCTCAGTTCGCGAAGTTCAAGCGGGGTGAACTTCACCTGTGCCGGTCCCCGGCGTCCGAAGATGTGGACGTCGGTGACGGGCGAATCCTTCAGGCACTCAAAGACGTTCTCCGGGATCTCGGTGACCAGCAGGTCCTCGGCGTGCTTGGAGAGCACGCGCGCCACGTCCAGGGCGACGTTGCCGTTGCCCAGGACGGCGATCTGCTTGGCCTCGAGCGGCCAGGTCCGCGGCACGTCTGGCTGTCCGTCGTACCAGGAGACGAAGTCGGCGGCCCCGAATGACCCTTCGAGGTCGATTCCCGGGATGTCCATGCGGGCGTCCTTGATGGCGCCGGTGGCGAAGATGACGGCGTCGTACATGTCGCGGATGTCGTGCAGCGTCAGGTCGCGTCCGTAGGTCACGTTGCCCAGGAAGCGGATGTCCCCCCGGTCAAGGACCTTGTGCAGGGCATTGACGATCCCCTTGATCCGCGGGTGGTCCGGGGCCACGCCGTAGCGGATCAGGCCGTAGGGAGCGGGGTAGGCATCGAGCAGGTCGATGCTTACCTCGAATTCACGCTCCGCCTTGGTGAGAATGTCGGCAGCATAGACGCCAGCCGGACCTGCCCCGATGATGGCGACACGGAGCGGGCGAACTGCTGAATCGGACACGAGGGGTTCCTTCCGGAGAATGATCATTCGGGCGCGCAAATAGCGCACGCCACGCTAGTCTAATTGGCCGCGGCCACTAAACGTGAACCGGTGTGGGCATGCTCACCCTCCCCGGGGCCGGACCCGCGCGAATCGGGCGCCCGGCAGCGGGGGCCCCACGGGCCCGTCATCCCGGGCACCCGGCGCGCGATAGGCTCGGTTGCGACGCAGGCTGCGCCCCGGCGCGACGCCCGGCACCCGTGCCGGGCACGGCGCCTGACTCCGGCCCACGGCCGACACCGACCAGCGTGAACGCCCCGCGGACACGCACACCCGGAATGGAAACCATGCAAACGCGGTTGAAGCGACCATGACCCAGATGCCCTCCCCGGCAACGACGACCACCGCGGCTTCGAGCGCCCCCGCAAACGAACGCCATGCCGGGCTGCTCCAGGGCCTGGGCGCGTACGGCCTGTGGGGAATACTGCCGCTGTACTTCCTCACCATTTCCATCGCCTCTCCCCTGGAAATCGTCGCCGGCCGGATCGTCTTCTCGGTGGTGTTCTGTGCGGTCCTGCTGCTGGCGACCCGGAATTGGCGCCGCTTCACCGCGCTGGGCCGCGACCGCCGGGCGATGGCACGCCTCGCCGTGGCATCGGTCCTCATTGCGGTGAACTGGCTGACCTACACCTATGCGGTGCTCAACGGGCACGCGGCGGAGGCGGCGCTGGGCTACTTCATCAATCCGCTGGTGTCGATCGCCCTGGGCGTGGTCTTCCTGAAGGAAAGGCTGCGCCCGCTGCAGTGGGTGGCCATCGGATTCGGCCTGGCCGCCGTCACGACGCTGTCGTTTGCCTACGGCAACGTTCCCTGGGTTGCGCTGGTCCTGGCGTTCTCCTTTGGATTCTATGGCTTCGTGAAAAACCGGGTGGGCCGCACCGCCACCGCACTGACCTCGCTCAGCATGGAGACGGCGATCCTGGCGCTCCCGGCGCTCGGGTTCATGGCGTGGCTGGTGGCCACGAACACCGACACGGTGCTTTCCTCCGGGCCCGCCCACTTCTGGCTGATGGCCTCCAGCGGAATCATCACCGCCGTGCCGCTGCTGCTCTTCGGGGCGGCCGCGCGGCGCCTGCCGCTGACCACGATTGGAACGCTGCAGTTCCTGGCCCCCATCCTGCAGTTCATCGTGGCCCTGGTGGTCTTCAAGGAACCCATGCCCCCCGAACGCCTGATCGGTTTTTCGCTGGTCTGGGTCGCGGTGATCCTGCTCTGCATCGACATGGCCCGCCTGCCCCGCCGCATCGTGCCGGTCAAGGTCGGCTAGGGCGCGGCACGAAAAAAGAAGCGGGCCGGCGGGTTGTCCAGGAAACTGGACAGCCCGCCGACCCACTTCCCGGTCCTGCCGGGGACCGGCTAGGCGTTGGCGCGGATGGCCTTTTCGAGGACCTCGAACGCCTCGGCCAGCAGCTCGTCGCCGATGACCAGCGGGGGAAGCAGGCGGATGACGTTGCCGTAGGTTCCACAGGTCAGGATCAGCACGCCCTCGGCGAGGCAGTCGGCGGCGATCTTCTTGGTGATCTCGGCGTCCGGCTCGATGCCGCCGGCCTTGACCAGCTCGATGGCCACCATGGCGCCGCGTCCGCGGATGTCGCCGATGGCCGGGACCTCGGACTGAAGCTTGCGCATGCGGGTGAAGAACTGCCCCTCGATCTCGCGGGCACGGGCCGAGAGGTCCTGCTCTTCCATGAACCTGATGGTCTCCAGCGCCGCCGCAACCGCAACCGGATTGCCGCCGTAGGTGCCGCCCAGGCCGCCGGGGTGGACCGAGTCCAGGAGATCGGCCCGGCCCACGATGCCCGAGAGCGGCATGCCTCCGGCAATCCCCTTGGCCACGGTGATGATGTCCGGGACGATGCCCTCAATCTCCGAGGCGAACCAGGCACCGGCGCGGCAGAAGCCTGCCTGCACCTCGTCGGCGACGAAGACGATGCCCTGTTCCCTGGCCCACTCGGCCAGGCGGGGGAGGAAGCCGTCGGCCGGGACGATGAAGCCGCCCTCGCCCTGGATCGGCTCGATGATGATGGCCGCGATCTGGTCGCCGCCGATCTGCTTTTCCATGGCCAGGATGGCGCGCTCGGCGGCTTCCTTGCCGGAGATGTTCGGGTTCTCCTCGCGGAACGGGTAGCTCATGGGCATGCGGTAGATTTCCGAGGCCAGCGGGCCGAAGCCGCGCTTGTACGGGGCGGCCTTGGCCGTCAGGCCCATGGTCAGGTTGGTGCGGCCATGGTAGGCGTGGTCGAAGGCGACCACCGCGGTGCGTCCGGTGGCCACCCGGGCCACCTTGATGGCGTTTTCGACGGCCTCGGAGCCGGAGTTGAAGAAGACCGCCTTCTTGGCGTGGGTGCCCGGGCTGATCTCGGCGAGCTTTTCGGCCAGCTCGACGTATCCCTCGTAGGGGGTGACCATGAAGCAGGTGTGGGTGAAGCGGGCGGCCTGCGCTGCAACCGCGGCCGCGACCTTTTCGTTGGACGCGCCGACCGACGTCACCGCGATGCCCGAGCCCAGGTCGATGATGGCGTTGCCGTCGACATCCACGATGATCCCGCCGTCGGCGTCCGCCACGTAGACGGGCATGGCAGATGCCACGCCCAGTGCGACGGCGTTGGCGCGGCGGGCCGCGAGCTCCGCCGACTTGGGCCCGGGGAATGCGCCGCCGATGTGTCGCTTTTGCTCGATGCGATAGGTGATGTCCATGAAGGTTCAGTCCTTTCCCGGACCTGGCTGCCGGTGCCGGGGCCGTTGCGGTCCGGGCACCGGGGCACCCTGGAACCCGGTGTGTTGGTGGTCTCTACTACCCAGTAGCCTATGCCGCGCGCCACAGCGCCCGCCAGTGGAATTGGCACAGTCGGAATCCCGGATTCCAGTGCAAATGCACAGGCCGCCCGGGCGCCGGCCTCACACACGACCGGCCCGGTGCGGCGGCAGGAAGTTCCTGCCGCCGCACCGGGCCGGTCAAGGGGCTGACGTGTGGTTACACGTCGTGTTGGCTAAAGCTCCGGGGCGATCTCCTCGGGCAGGTGGCCCTCGTCCTCGGGGTGCCGGGACAGGTTGACCAGGGCGAGCCCCAGCCCGCCCCACACGGTCAGGATGGAGATCACCAGAAAGGTGATTGCGATGGGAGTCATCGTCCTTCCTCCTTTTCTTCCGCGGCGATCAGGGCCGCGTATTCGGGATCGTGGTGCAGCTTGGATTTGGAGCTCCACGGGATGAGAGTGAGCACCACGGCCACGACAACAAGCGCGGCGGCCATGCCCCAGCCGAAGACCCCGACAAACCAGGTCGGGTAGTCCTCGTAAGTTGTCCCGATCTTGGAAATGAACTCGTTGATCAGGATGTAGCCCAACACCACAGGGGCCACCACTGCGACCAAGGCGATCCAGACGGAGCGCATGCGCACCGAGGAGACCCTGTTCAGGTGGTCCGAGAGCATCGGCAGCTTGCGCAGGAACCAGGCAACCAGGATCACGGCAACCAGCGCGCCGGCCAGGATGCCGAAGCTGTTCACAAAGGCATCGAAGGTGTCAAGCAGATACAGGCCGGTGGCCGTCGGGAAGAGCAGCAGCGAGATGAACGCCACCGGGATGCTCACTGCCAGCGAGGCCTTCACGCGCGGCCAGCCCAACTTGTCCTGCACCGCGGCGACAATGACCTCCAGGATGGAGATCAGCGAGGTGATACCCGCGAATACCAACGAACCGAAGAACAGCACGCCCATCAGCCCACCCAACGGCGCCTCCGAAACGATCGTCGGGAAGGCGATGAAGGCGAGCCCGATGCCGGGCACCGCGACGTCGCCCACGGTCGAGCCCGCGGTGAACGCCATGAAGCCCAGGGCCGCGAAGACACCGATGCCGGCGAGGATTTCAAACGCCGAGTTGGAGAACGCGACGACCATGCCCGAACCGGTCAGGTCGGTCTTGCGCTTGAGATAGGAGGAGTAGGTGATCATGATGCCGAAGGCCACCGAGAGCGAGAAGAAGATGTGTCCGTAGGCTGCCGCCCACACGCTGGGATCTCCCAGTGCGGCCCAATTCGGGGTGAAGAATGCGTTCAGTCCGTCGATGGCCCCGGGCAGGAACAGCGACTGGGCCACGAGCAACACGAACATCACGACGAGCAGCGGCAGGAAGAAGCCGTTGGCCCGCGAGATGCCCTTGCGCACGCCGGCGACCATGATGCCGATGACGGCAACCCAGGTGAGCAGCAGTGGCCAGAAAACACCCGGCACGAAGTTGAAGCCGACGTTCACCGTCTCGGAGACCTCGAGGAACTCGCCGGTGAAGAAGGCGCCGGGGTCGTCGCCCCAGGCCTGCGTCACCGAGAACCAGGTGTACATCGCGGCCCAGGCAATGATGACCGCGTAGTAGATGGCGATGATGAAGCAAACGAGCACCTGCCACCAGCCCAGGACCTCGGCGCCGCGGTGCATGCGGCGGTAGGCCAGCGGCGCTGAACCGCGGAACTTGTGCCCGATCGCGTAGTCGAGGAAGAGCAGCGGGATGCCCGCTGACAGCAGTGCTGCCAGATAAGGAATCAGGAAGGCGCCGCCTCCGTTTTCGTACGCGATGTACGGGAAGCGCCAGATGTTCCCGAGGCCGACGGCGGAGCCGATGGCGGAGAGGATGAAGAGTTTGCGCGAGGAGAAGGTCTCCCTGCCGACGGGTGCCGCCAGTGGCGTCCCGCCCGAAGATGCTGTGGTCATGCACCTACGTTAACCCACTGGTGAGCGTGGCCACAGGTCACCGCGCGCTTTATCTCCCGCTGCCGCCGCCTTCTGTCGTACGAATGCACAAAAACTTTCATAGTATTGGTGCATGGCCATCACCCTGTTGAAACTTCTAGAGTCCAAGAGCCTCGGGCTCAAGGCGCACACGGACTTTTCCGCCGTGGGTGAGACCCCCATCGAATGGGCGGCCGTCACCGAACTGCGCGACCCTTCCCCCTTCCTCACCACCGGGGCCATAGTGCTCACCACGGGCCTGCGGCAGACCACGATCGCCAACCAGGAGTCGTTTGTTCGGACGGTTCACGCGGCCGGCGTCCTGGCCCTGGGGTACGGGACCGGGCTGAGCCACCGCTCCGTGCCCGCCGCCGTGATCCGCGAGGCGACCGAGCTGGGCCTGCCGGTCTTCGAGGTTCCCTACGAAACACCGTTCATGGCCATCACCAAGCTCATTGCCGATGCGCTGAACGCCGACCACCTGCAGCGGCTCGAGCAGCTGCTCAAGGGCCACCAGCAGCTGGCCTCCACGCTGCTCACCGGCGGCCTGCGGGCCATGCTGCACGAGCTCTCCCGCATGCTGGGGACCGCGGTGGCGCTGACCCAGTTCGCCGCGCGGATCCACGGGCCGGAACTGGGTGAGGACTCGTGGCACGAGGTGCCCATCGCCACCGGACTGCGGGACAAGTGCACCCTGCACCTGGCCGAGCCCTACGGGCACGACGGCCTCGTGGACTACGCCCAGGGCCTGATCGGGCTGGAACTGGCCAACCAGTCGCGGCTGCGCGAATCCACGCGGCTGGTCGCAGGGCAGGCGTTCTCGGACCTCCTGGCAGGAACGCTCACGGGCTCCGAGGCCAACGCCAGGCTGCAGGGAATCGGCGTGGCACCCAGCCAGCCGCACTCGGTCGTGTTGGTGGCAGCGGCTCCGGGCCAGGAAAAGGCCCTGCGCACCCTGCCCGTCCCGCCGGAATTCGATTACGCGGTCTCGGCCATCGTCGATGACAGGCTCGCGCTGGTCGTGGCGCTGCACGACGGAGCGCCACTGGCCGACGGGATCGACAAGTACCTGCAGGGGGCGGGCATCGGGGCGCGCGTCGGTTTCGGCGGCGGCTACACCCAGCCCAACGGCCTGCGCTGGAGTTTCTTCGAGGCCATCGAGGCGCTGCGCCACGGCGAACGGCTGAACACCCCCTCCAAGCTCTCGCTGACTTCCCTGCTGCTCGCGGCCCGCGACGTGCCGCTGCATGCCCTGGCGCAGGAGGCCCTGGAACCGCTGCAGGCCTTTGACAAGAAGCACTCTGCCGAGTTGTTGGGCACATTGCGCAGCTACCTGGAACTCGACGGGAGCGTCGGGGCCGTGGCCGATGCCCTGGGATTGCACCGCAATACCGTCCGCTACCGGCTGCAGCAGATCAGCGAGCTCTCCGGCTACGACCCGACGAAAACGGCCGACCGCGTGCAATTGTGGCTCGCGCTCACGGCCATGGACTTGAACTAGCACCCCGCCCGATAGAATGGGTGACATGGCTGAAATGTTCCTTGAGAAGTTCCGTTCGCTGGTTCCGTTGTACCTTGAGGACGAGTGGCAGGTTGAGGACGGGTTGACCGAGTCCGAGCTCGACGACGCCCTGTCCCTGGTCCCCTCCCCCATCCCGCTGGTGCTGCGAGAGTTCTATCTGGCATTGGGCGGCTGCGAGGACCTGATGGAGGCGTACCATTACTTCTTCGATCCCGACGAGCTGGAGGTCGAGGACGGCTATCTCCTGTTCCTGGAGGACGAAGAGGAAAAGTACGTGTGGGGCATCCGCGTGGACCAGCTCGAGGTCCCCGACCCGATTGTGTACCGCCGCCAGAACGCCCGCGGCATCTGGAAGAGCGAAGAAGGAACCTTCAGCGAATACGTCCTGGACATGTTCAGCTGGGTTTTTGACGAACTATCCCCCGAACTGAACAACTAACCATCGTTCATGGACGGGTTGTGGAAATCGCACGCTCCGCAAGGCTACCTCTGCCCGTTTTGCGAGTTGCTCGCCGGCGGAGTGCTCTCCCCGGGCAACCGATGCGCGCCCAGTGACCTGATCTACCGCACCGAGTCCGTCGCCGTCATCATGGCGTGCGACGGCTTCGGCCCCTACGGCGGACACGCCATGGTCATCCCGGCGGACCACCACGAGGCCCTTTACGACCTGCCCGACGAGGTGGCGGCGAACATCATGCTCGAAACCAGGCGCATCGCCCTGGCCATGAAGCTGGCCTGGAACCCCGAGGGAACCAGCACCCGGCAGCACAACGAGCCTGCCGGAAACCAGCATGTGTGGCACTACCACCAGCATGTCTTCCCGCGCTTCCCGGACGACAACCTCTACGGGCACCTGCGACACCCCGTCCCGGTGGAGCAGCGCGCGCAAAAGGCCGCCCAGTTGCGGGCGGCCCTTGGCGAGGGGAACCTTTGGGGAGAACGCCCCGAAAGGTTCAGCTTCTAGTTGTCGTCTATGCGCCTGCCCTAGAGTTCGCGTGTCACCACGGCATCGGCAAACGCCGCCAGCGACTCCTTGACGGTTCCCTCCGGCAACGGGGCCAGGGCCTCGATGGCGGCATCGGCCCAGTGCCGGGCAACATCCCAGGCCTGCGTGGTGGCGGGGTTTCCCGCAACTGCCTGAACGGCACGGGCAAGGGCCGCATCCTCGGTCAAATCGCCGTCAACCAATTCCAGCACCGCTGCCGCATCCTTGTCACCGCCGGCGGCGGCATCGCGCATCAGCAGGATCGGCAGCGTCGGAACGCCCTCGCGCAGGTCGGTGCCCGGGGTCTTGCCCGAACGGACCTGCGCGCCGGTGACGTCGATGACGTCGTCCGCCACCTGGAAGGCCACGCCGACCTTCTCGCCATAGGAGCGCAGCACCTCGACGTACTGGCCCACGCCGCCGAAGAGTGCGCCGAAGGCCCCGGAGGTGGCCAGCAGGGATGCAGTCTTGTCGGAAATCACGTTCAGGTGGTGCTCGATCGGGTCGTCGCCCTCGCGCGGCCCCACGGACTCGTGCAACTGGCCCAGGCAGAGGCGCTCAAAGGTGCGTGCCTGCATGGACACCGCCTCCGGGCCCAGCTCGGCGCCGATCACCGAGGCGCGGGCGAAGATCAGGTCGCCGGTGAGGATCGCCACGGAGTTGCCCCAGACCTCGTGGGCGGTGGGTGCACCGCGGCGCAGCGGCGCGGAGTCCATGACGTCGTCGTGGTAGAGCGTGGCCAAGTGGGTCAATTCCACGATGGCGGCGGCCTTGATGACGTCCTCTGTCACGCCCTCGCCCAGCAAGGACGTGAGGATCACCAGCAGCGGCCGGATGCGCTTGCCCCCGGCCTCGACGAGGTGGCGGCTGGTGGCATCGATGAGCGGGTCGGAGTTGGCGATGGCGTCGCGCAACAGCTTTTCGACCTTGGCCAGGCCGGTGGCGATGGCCGGGCCGAACTCGGGGTCCTGGGCGATCAGGCCGAAGCCGCCGGGGAGGTTGACGGCCGCGGCCAGCACGCCGGTCTCGGGGTTCAAATCAAAGGAGTCGTGCACGCCGTGTCCGGCAGCTGTCCAGTTTGTCTGGGAATCGGTCACTGTTCTAAGACTTACTATCTCTCGACGGTCGGCTCCAGCCGCGGCACGTGGCCGATTCTGGGTGCTGGTCGGTAGGCACCAGCTGCTCTAGTACATGGATCACTCTATCGCCATTCATTGCCCGGCCATCCAATGTGCCGGGATCCTGGCAGGTCGGACGCCGGGCGGCGGCCCGCGCTGCGGGACTAGGCCAGGGGCTTGGTGGCCCGGTGCACCGCCACGATGCCGCCGGAAAGGTTGCGGTAGCGGCATGATTCCCAGCCCGCGTCCTCGATCCACGAGGCCAGCCCGTCCTGCGCCGGCCAGGCGCGAATGGACTCGGCCAGGTAGACATAGGCGGTGGGGTTCGAGGAGATCTTCTTGGCCACCGGAGGAAGGGCGCGCATCAGGTACTCGGTGTACACGGTGCGGAACGGGGCAAAGGTCGGGTGGGAGAACTCGGCGATGACCAGGGTTCCGCCCGGCTTGGTGACGCGCAGCATCTCCGCCAGCGCCTTCTTCGGCTCGTTGACGTTGCGCAGGCCAAAGCTGATCGTGGAGGCATCGAAGCTGTCATCGGCAAAGGGGAGGTTGGTGGCGTCCCCGGCGACGAAGTCGATGTCGGGTCGGCGGCGCTTGCCGACCTTGAGCATGCCCTGGGAGAAATCGCACGCGACAACGCCGATGCCGGCATCCGCGTACGGTTCCGAGGAGGTGCCGGTTCCGGCGGCCAGATCAAGGACCCGCTGGCCGCGCTTGGCACCCACCGCATCGACAACGATCTTTCGCCATCGGCGGGTCTGGCCCATGGACAGGATGTCGTTCATCACGTCATAACGCGGGGCAACATCATCAAACATGGCTTGGACTTCTTCGGGGCGCTTTTCCAGCGATGCACGGCTCACCTTTTCATTGTCGCAAAGTTCCGGGGCTAGGGGAAAACGTCCCGTTCCCGGGAACGCGGGTGAGCGGCGCCACTGCGCCTCCATGGCGGCCGTTTTCCGGCGGTAAGCTTGGCAGACCATGACTTCCCAACTTTCCGCCGCCTTGGGGGCCCAGGCCCCGGGCACAGTACCTAGCCTGCGCTCGATCACGATCCAGCGACCTGCCATGAGCGAGCACGGCCTGCTCGATTACGTCGTCCGCGACGATTCCCTGGTGTGGTCACGCCGTGGCGAGGGGACCGTCGGTTTTGGCCAGGTGGCGCGCTTTGAATCAACGGGCGCCGAGCGCTTCGCAGAGGCACGTGCGTGGTGGGATGCGGTGGCCGCCGCCGCCGACGTCGAGGACAACGTGAACCAGTCGGGCACGGGGCTGATCGCCTACGGGGCCTTCTCCTTTTCCTTCAGCAGCTCCTACGTCTCCCGGTTGATCGTTCCCAGGATTGTCGTGGGCCGCAACGACGCCTGCAGTTGGATCACCTACACCGTCGCCGATCCCGGGGCCGAGCTGAGCGTGGAAGCGGCCGAGGCGGAGCTGGCGTCATTGCTGGAGGACTACTCCCCCGAACACGAACTGGACACCGGCATCGACCGGCTCGTCGCCGGGCAGATTTCCGAGGAATCCTATCTGGAGTCCGTGCGCAAGGGGGTCTCCGTCATCGAGTCCGGCGCCGTCACCAAGCTGGTCCTGGCCCGTGACGCCGTTGCCGAACTTGGCTCGCCGATCGCCGTGGCCCAGGTGCTGCGCCAACTGGCACTTCGCTACAGCGATTGCTGGACCTATTCGGTGGACGGGCTCATTGGTGCGACACCGGAAATGCTGGTCCGGGTGCGCGGCGACATTGCCGAGGCCCGCGTGCTGGCCGGCACCCTGGATCGCGCCACCGCCCCCAGCGGGGACGCGCACTACGCGCACCGCATGCTCCTCGAGGACGAGAAGCAACGCCATGAGCACCAGCTGGCCATCGACTCGTTGACCGAACAGCTCGGCCCACTGTCCTCGGGCATGGACGCGCCCGACGAGCCGTTCGTCCTGCAGCTGCCCAACGTCTGGCATCTGGCATCGGACGTGAAGGCAACCCTGGCCATCCGGGCGGACGGTTCGGTGCCGAGCATGCTGGATTTGACCGAGGTTTTCCATCCCACCGCGGCCGTGTGTGGGACTCCCACCAAGGAGGCCGGCTTGATCCTGCGTGAGCTTGAGGGCATGGATCGCGGACCTTACGCCGGTCCCGTGGGTTGGATCGACACACGCGGGAATGGTGAATTTGGCATCGCCCTGCGTGGTGGAGTGATTGAATCCCCGACCTCAATTAGGCTCTACGCGGGTTGCGGCATCGTCGCCGCCTCTGACCCGGCCGCAGAACTAGCGGAATCATGGGCCAAGATGCGTCCCATGCGCGAGGCGTTGGGCATTTAGCCACTGGATCGAGTCCAGACAACAATTGCACAACGGGACTTGTTTACCCATAGAAAATGAATGTAGCCTGTGAGGCACATCTCATGGGTCTGCGCTTCCGGTTAGAATGATCACCAACGCAAACCCTGCGAGCGATCACCAAGAGAAGGATCACACTCCATGCGGATTACATCAACTGTGCTCAAGTCATTGGCTGTAGCGGCCGTGGGGGCCCTCGCATTGACTGCCTGTGGCAGCAGCGACACCCCCGCTGCGTCGACGGATGCCAACGCCCTCAAGCTGATCAACGCCGGCAAACTCACTGTTTGCTCGGACATCCCGTACGAACCATTCGAATTCGTGAAGGACGGCAAGAACGTCGGTTTCGACATGGATGTCGCCGCCGAAATCGCCAAGGACATGAAGCTCGAGCTCAACGTGATCGATTCAAGCTTCGACTCCATCGAGTCCGGCCTCTTCAGGACCCAGTGCGACGTCGCGATTTCCTCTGTATCCATTACCCCAGAGCGCAAGGGGAACATGGACTTCTCCACCCCCTACATGGATGACGACCTCACCCTCGTTGCCAAGGAGGGCTCGGGGATCACCGATCTTGAGTCCGCCAAGGGCAAGAAGGTCGGCGTGCAGCAAGCGACCACCGGTGCCAAGTTCGCCAAGGAAAAGGGTCTTGAGGCCATCGGCTACGAGGACTCGGGCCTCCAACTCGCGTCACTGAAGGCCGGCACCACCGTGGCATCGCTGGGTAACCAGTCGGTATTGGGCTACGCCATCAAGAATGATCCATCGCTCAAGCGCGTTGCCGATTTCAAGACGGGAGAACAGCTGGGCATTGCAGTCCCGAAGGGCTCGGCGGCCATGCTGGAGCAGGTCAACACCTCGCTCAAGCGACTGACCGATGACGGTTCCCTGGCCAAGTTCACCGAGACCTGGTGCGGCGCGACCAACTAACATCAGCAACGCTTGATGCACGTACTCAGGCGAGGCCCTGGCTCCCGATCGGAACCGGGGCCTCTCCCCCTTTCACGGAAGGCTTCCATCCCATGGCCATGACAACACGTCAACGCGCCCGGTTAAGCAAACTCATCCAGATCGTCGTTTTCTTCGGTGTCATTCTCGCCGTGGTGCTGCAGGTCGACTGGAAAGTATTGAGCGAACAGTTCTTCGCGTTCGACAAGCTTGGCCCCATTTTCCCCGATCTGCTCACGATCGGCCTGAAGAACACCGTGTACTACACGGCCATATCCTTTGCCTTCGGCCTGACGCTGGGCCTGCTTCTGGCCCTGATGAAAATGGCCACCTTCGCCCCGTACCGCTGGTTCGCCACGGGATTTATTGAGTTCTTCCGAGGCATCCCCGCGATCTTGGTCCTCATCACCTTCGGATATGGCGTGCCGACCGCGTTCCCGGGCACGAGCTGGCCTCAGCCGGTCATCGTCATGGTTTCACTGGGCCTGGTTTCGGCAGCTTACATCGCCGAGACATTGCGTGCCGGTCTCCAGGCCGTGCCGAAGGGGCAGATCGAGGCAGCCCGCTCGCTGGGCATGCCGGCATGGCGTGCCATGGTCACCATCGTCATCCCACAGGCATTCAAGATCGTCTTGCCGCCGCTGACCAACGAAATCATCCTGCTGACCAAGGATTCGTCGCTGGCATTCATTCTCGGCGCAACCGCGGCACAGTACGAGATGACTAAGTTCGGACGCGACGGGATCGCCTCGCTGGGTGCAGGCATCACCCCGTTGATCGTGGCCGGCGCACTTTACCTCGTGATCACCATTCCATTGAGCCTCATCGCTCGAAAGTTTGAATCCCGTTCCGCACGGACGAAGCGATAGGGAACCTCCTCATGACTGACAACACCAACACCCCAGGCACGTTCAAGGCCTCAGGCGTGGACATTCGCGGCTTGCACAAGTCCTACGGCGACAACGAAGTACTCAGGGGCATCGACCTCGAGGTCAAGCCCGGCGAGGTAGTGTGCCTGATCGGTCCTTCGGGTTCGGGCAAATCCACCCTGCTTCGCTGCGTCAACCTGCTGGAGCAGCCCAACGCCGGAACGATCCACGTCGGCGGCTTCGACGCCACCGACCTGGACGTCAATCTGGACAAGATGCGCCAAAAGGTCGGCATGGTCTTCCAGCAGTTCAACCTGTTCCCTCATCTGACCGTCATGCAGAATTGCACGGTGGCGCAGACCAAGGTGCTCAAGCGCCCCGCGGCCAAGGCCAGGGCGGTTGCCTCGACCAACCTGGGTCGAGTGGGGCTTGGTGACTTCGGCGACCGCTTCCCGGACCAGCTCTCCGGAGGCCAGCAGCAGCGCGTGGCCATCGCCCGGGCGCTGTCCATGGACCCGACGCTGATGCTCTTTGACGAACCTACCTCTGCCCTTGATCCTGAGACCGTCGGAGAAGTGCTTGCCATCATGCGCTCGCTGGCCAAGGCCGGCATGACCATGCTGGTGGTGACCCACGAGATGTCATTCGCCAAGGAAGTCGCCGACCGGGTGATCTTCATGGACGGCGGCGTCGTCGTCGAGCAGGGGCCGGCCAAGGATGTCATCGGCAACCCGCAGCAGCCACGCACCCAGGACTTCCTCAAGCGCGTCCTCGATCCCACCCACGTGGAGATCGCGGAGTAGCTCGCTCAACAGCCGAGGGGGCGGCCAGCATCCATCCGGATGCCGGCCGCTCCTCTCGTTAACCCGCGACCCTCTGCTTGGGGAATTGGCCTCGCCACAACAAGTGGGGCGACCAAAAGCCAACTCGCGTTCACGCGCAAAGCAGCGTGGCCGGCACCCCGTTTTGGGGATGCCGACCACGCCATTTCATGTAGTCCCAGCGGGGGCACCGACTCGCCGCTACGCGGGAATCGGTTGGTCCCTATTTCAGGGCGCCCGCGGTCAGCCCGGCCTTCCAGAAGCGTTGCAGGAACAGGAAGAGCAGCAGCAGTGGAATGATCGAGACCAGGGCACCGATGACTACCAGGGCCATGGGAACCTTGCCGTTGGAGGCGAACCAGGACACCAGGCCGACCGTGACCGGTTGCAGTGAGGAGTCGTTGATGACCATCGCCGGGAGCAGGTAGTTGTTCCAGATTTCGACGAAGTTGAAGAGGAAGATCGTGACCAACGCCGGCATCATCATGCGCAGGCCGATCCGGAAGTAGATCCCCACCTCTCCCAACCCATCGATTCGCGCCGCCTCGATGACCTCGTCGGGCACGGACTGCGCGGCAAAGACCCTGGACAGGTAGACGCCGAAGGGGCTGACGATGCTGGGCAGGATGACCGCCAACGGGTTGTTGATCAGCCCGACCTCGGAAAACATCAGGTAGAGCGGAAGGGTAAAGAGGATCTTGGGGATCAGGACGGCTGCAAGCACCACGCCAAAGACGACTTCTCTGCCGCGGAAGCTGTACTTGGCCAGCGCGTAGCCGGCCATGGAGGCGAGCAGGGTCGCTACGATGGCTCCCACCCCTGCGTAGAAGATCGAGTTGAGGATCCAGCGCATGAAGATGCCGTCGCGGGAAGACAGCAGCTCGGCGACGTTGCTGCCCAGGTGCATTCCGTTGAACCAGAATCCGGGCGAGGAGAACTGCTCCCCCATGGGCTTTGACGCAGCGACCAGCAGCCACCAGATCGGCACCAGGAAGTAGACGGCGAAACAGCCCAACACAATGGTCACCACCAGGCGGCTGGTCAGCGACGTTTCCCGGTTGTTGCGGGGGTTCGAGCCCGATCCCCTGCCGAAGTTCCGGCCGGCGCGTGTACGCCCGGCGGATACCGCCGCGCCTCTGGTTTCGGTGTCGGTCGAGGCCAAGGTGTCATCTGCCGCTAGTTGTGTGCTCATGCGTCCGAGCCTCGGTTCGTGATCTTGAAGAAGGTGATGGAGAGGATGCCCACGAGCACCGCGAGAATCACCGAGGTGGCTGCGGCGTACGGATAGTTCTGTGCGGCTGTGGCTGCCTGGGCGGCCATGATCGGGGTGAACGACGAGTCGATGGAACCGCCCGAGACGCTTTGCAGCACCTTGGGCTCGTTGTACAGCTGCGCCGTGCCGATGATGGAGAAGACCGCAGTCAGGATGAGTGCCGGGCGCACCATGGGAATCTTGATGTGCCACGCGATGTTCCAAGCGGAGGCGCCGTCGATCTTTGCCGCCTCGAGGATTTCCCCGGGGATCGACTGGAGGGCGGAGTAGATGATGATCATGTTGTAGCCCGTCCAGCCCCAGGTCACGATGTTGGCAACCGACCACAGGACCATGTCCTCGCTCAGGAAGGGAATCTCGATCCCGAGGGGTGCGAGTAGGGCGTTGATCGGGCTCGAGGTGCCCGAGTAGAGGAATGACCACATGAGCGCGGCGATCACGCCGGGAACCGCGTAGGGAAGGAAGCTGGTGAGGCGGAAGAATCCCTTGGCTCGTGCCGAGCGTGAATCGATCAACAGGGCAAGCCCGGTGGCCAGGCAAAGCATGAACGGCACCTGGACCACCCCAAAGAGGAGCACCCGTCCGAGCGACTCGATGAACACCGGGTCGCTGAACGCCTTGAGGTAGTTGGTGAACGGTTCAAACACCATGGTGGGGGCCGTGAGCCCAAGACCGTCACGCTTGAGCACAAAGAGGCTGCGATAGACGGCGAAGCACAGTGGGGCCAGGTACATGCCAACGAATACCGCCACGAATGGCGCCAGCAGCAATGCCGCTGTTCGTGCCTGGCGGCCAATGGTTTTCGCCTTGGGGATCGGAGATCGGGTTGGGGTAACCACGCTCATGGTCTTGCTGCCTTCCGATGCTTGCTACAGGGGTGGATTGCCGTGGCGGCCCAACGGGTCCGCCACGGCAATCGGACTACTCGGCGACGTTGATGCCTTGGCTCTTCATATCGTCAACCGTCGCGGTGCGGGCTTCGGCCAATGCATCGGCCAGCTTGCCGTTGCCTGCCCAGGCCTTGTTCAACCCGTCGTCAAGCTTCGTCGTGGTCAGTGGCATGTTGGGTCCCCAGGTCCAATCGGTGTTGACCTTCAGGGCCTCGTCCTTGAACACATCGAAGATCTTCTGCCCGGAGAAGTACTTGTCTTCCTTGCTCAGCTGCGGCAGGTCCAACAGCGCCTTGGCCGCCGGGTACAGGGCAGCCTTGTCGATCAGGTTGCCGTAGCTGTCCGCATCGGTGGACAGGAAGTTCGCGAACTTCCAGGCCGCTTCGGGGGTTTCACACCCCTTGAGCACCGCGGTGGCCGAGCCGCCCACGTTGCCCACCGACGGATTGGCCGCATCCCACTGCGGCATGGGGGCCACCGCCCACTTCCCGGCTCCGTCGGCCGCATCGCCCTTGAGGACTCCGGCTTGCCAAACAGCACCGACCAGGGTTGCGATCGAGCCGTCGCCCAATCCCTTGAACCATGCAGGGTCGTACATCGGCGCCTTGGCAATGGTGCCGGCGTCGACCAGTGACTGCCAGTATTCGGCAACCTTCTTGTTTTCCTCCGAGTCGACGGAAACCTTCCAGCTGTCCCCCTCGATCCCGAACCACGGTGCACCTGCCTGCCAGGACATACCGGCGTAGTCGTAGTTCGCGTACGGAGAGCTGATCTTGATCTTGGGATCGGCCGCCTTCAGCTTCTCGGCCGCGGCCTTGTATTCGTCCCACGTGGCTGGAACGTCGACGTTGTGCTTTTCGAAGAGTTCCTTGTTGTAGTACAGGGCCATGGGGCCGGTGTCCACCGGTGCCCCGAACACCTTGTCTCCGACCTTGACGCTGTTCCAGGCGAATTCAACGTATTCTGCCTGGTTGGCGGTGGCGAACTGCGAGACATCTTCAAGCGCGCCCTGCGCAGCGAAGCTGGTAAGGGTTTCGTAGCCTACCTGGCCCAGGCAGGCCGCGTTGCCGGCCTGCACCGCATTCAGCATCTTTTCGTAGCCGCCACGAGATCCGGGCTGGATTTCTTCGTACTTCACGACGATATCCGACTGGGATTCGTTGAATGCCTTGACACTGTCGGCATAGCCCGGGGCCCATCCCCAGAAGGTCAGCTCGGCCGGCGAGGCCGCTTCGGTGCTGGATGCCGCTGGAGCCGGGGCTCCGCTGGCGCCGCCGCACGCTGTCAGGGCGAGTGTCGCTGCGAGGGCACCGGCCGCGGCGATCCCCAAACGCTTGAAGCTCTTCATGTTTCCTCCAGTTGCTACCACCGGCTGGCCGGCATGTCTGTCAAAGGCTGGGACTTCGGGATTTCAACCCGACACCTGGACCTGCGCGGGATCTCTCGGAACAAGCGTCTGTGAGCCGCGCAACATTAGGCGTGAAAACCAGAATGCCATAGGTTGTTATCGATAACAAGTACCTTGATCGATTTCCCGGATACGTCCCATTTCATGGTCAAGGCTGGTTTGCATCACATAGAGTCACTTGATACGTAACACGCGCCCCCGGGCCCACGCACGCGACGCGCACTGAGAGAAAAGAAGGACTAGATGGCCCAGAAACCGCACCGCGCACCATCAATGCGCGATGTCGCCCAGCTAGCCGGGGTATCGGCGCAAACCGTTTCCCGAGTCCTGAGCGACCATCCGAACGTGCAGGCTGAAACACGCCAGGCCGTCAAGGAGGCCGCCCGAAGCCTGGGCTACCGCAGGAACGCCACAGCAAGGGCGCTGGTGACCGGGCGCAGCAACATGATAGGAGTGATCACCCTATCCTCCAGCTCGTACTCGCGCATGACCCTGATCGTCGGCATTGAACGTGAGGCGGCGGCGCGCGGGTATTCGGTGACCTTCGTGTCCATTACCGACCTCTCGGCCAGGTCGTTGGAAGCGGGCTTGAGTAGGCTCGTCACCCAGGGAGTGGACGGAATCATCACCGCTGTTCCGTTACAGGGATCCTCCGCCGAGGTCGAGAGCCTGTTGAATGAGGTTCCATCGGTGGCCATCGACTCCCCGCTCCCCGCGGGTCAGCAGGTCGCTGCCTTTGACCAGGTCCATGCCGCGAGGCTCGCGGTTGAACACCTGGTCGAGCGTGGCCACACCAATATTTGGCATGTCGCCGGCCCCAAGGACTGGGTGGAGTCCGACGCCCGGATCACCGGCTGGCGGGATGCCCTGGAGTCGGCGCAGCTGCAGGTCCCGCCTGAGATCTATGGCGATTGGAGCGCCGAGTCCGGCTATCGGGCAGGGCTGATCCTGGGGCGAATGCCCGATGTCACCGCGGTGTTCGTGGCCAGCGACGAGATGGCATTTGGACTGATCAAGGCGGTGTCCGAGCTGGGGCGTTCGGTACCCGAAGACATCTCGGTGGTCGGCATCGACGACATCGAGCTGGCGCCCTATTGCACTCCCCCATTGACCACCGTCCGACAGCCCCTGGAGGAGATCGGCCGCCATGCGGTGCGCCACCTGGACTCCGAACTCGGCGAAGACGACGGGCGCGGGCCGCGGACCGAGACCATGCTCATCACCCCCGAGCTGATCGTCCGCTCCAGCACCACAAACCGCTAAGGTCGCCAGGCTGCGCAACACACCCATTGCAAAAATAGTTGTTATCGATAACAATCGAATGACACACCAGCGTGAGTCGCGGGTGCCGTCCCGCACTGCGGCGGATGACCGGCACCGAAAATTTCGTGGCTGGGTAGCAGCTTCGAGCCAGAACCGAGGAACCAGAACGTGATCATCAGCGGAGCCATTCACTATTTTCGGACGCATCCCGAACAGTGGCGCAGCCGGTTGCACTGGCTCCGGCTCATGGGGCTCGACACCGTCGAAACCTATGTGGCTTGGAACGTCCACGAGCCCCGCCAGGGAGAATTCAATTTCAGCGGCGGCGCCGATCTGGAGCATTTCGTGGATCTTGCGGCGCAGGAAGGGCTCAAGGTCATCTTGCGTCCTGGGCCCTATATCTGCGCCGAGTGGGACAACGGCGGACTGCCCGCCTGGCTCACCTCCCAACCGGGAATTCGGGTCCGCACCCGCGACGCCCGCTACGTTGCGGCCGTCGAGGCGTTCTTTGACGAGTTGCTGCCGCGCATGGTGCCACTGCTGGAAACCCGCGGCGGCCCGATCAGCATGGTGCAGGTGGAAAACGAATATGGGTCCTTCGGTTCCGATGCCCATTACCTGGATCTCGTGCACAAGGCCCTCGTCGAACGCGGCGTGGATGTACCGCTGTTTACCTCCGATGGGCCCGAGGACCACATGCTCACCGGAGGCATGGTCCCGGGAATCGCCGCAACGGCGAACTTCGGCTCGGGCGCCGGCCCGGCATTCGCCAACTTCCGCCGGCACCGCCCGAACGACCCGCTTTTTTGCATGGAGTTCTGGAACGGCTGGTTCGACCACTGGGGCGAAGAGCACCACGTTCGCCAACCCCAGGACGCGGCCGACGCCCTTGATGAATTGCTGTCCATGGGCTCCTCGGTGAACCTTTACATGGCGCACGGCGGCACCAACTTCGGCACGGGTGCCGGAGCGAACTTCGATCCGCCCCAGGCGGTGGCCAACGGCACCTACCAGCCGACGGTGACCTCCTACGACTACGACGCCCCCTTGGACGAACGTGGCGCGCCGACGGCAAAGTTCCACGCCTATCGACGGGTGATCGCGAAGTACCGTGAGGTTCCGGCCCTTGAAGATTTCCGCGAGCCGCTGTTGCCGCCCACCGAGCTCTTCGCGGAATCCGCGCCCGTGAGCATGCGTGCCTATATGAATCTGCTCGCAACCACCGGGAACCCGGAGGTGGAGGCCGGCCATCCGCTGAGCTTCGAGGAGCTGGGCCTATCCCACGGCGTGGTCCGTTATGCCACCACGATCCCAGGTCCGCGCCGCGCCTACCCGTTGAGCATCGACGGACTCAACGACCGCGCCCACTTGGTCATTGACGGGAAGATTGTCCATGTCTTCCAACGCAACGACCAGCGAGCCTTCGAGTTGCCGGTACCGGCGGGCGGGCTGGCAATTGAGCTCTACGTCGAATCCATGGGCAGGGTCAATTACGGCAGGCTAGTCGGGGAACGCAAGGGCATTGTGGGCGCGGTGCTGCATGAACGCCAGGAGCTTCACGGCTGGCGAATGACCGCCATGGAACTCCCCCGGGTCCCGGCAGCCACATTGCTGGGCCAGGCGTCGAAGGCTTCACCACACGAGGCCGCATTCCACGCCTTCGGCTTTGGCGCCGATGCCGCGGCGGATGGGTTCATCGACATGTCGGGCTGGGGCAAGGGCTATGTCTGGGTCAACGGTTTTTCCCTGGGACGCTTCTGGGATGCAGGGCCGCAGTCCCGGCTTTTTGTCCCCGCCCCGGTTGTGCGGCCAGGTGCAAACCAGGTGCTCATCCTGGAATTGGACGGCACAAGCGCGGGGCCGCCACGGATCCTCTCGTCCCCGCACCTCGGCGAGGGAGCGGCTCCGGTGGCACCGCAGTAGCTCTTCGGTGCCCTACCGGATGACGCCAGTTGGGCCTAGCGTGTTTCCGGCCAGCCAAGTTCGTTGACTTGAGCCGCGATCCGGGCATGCATGGCGCGCAGTCCCGCTCGGGGCACCGCGACCTCGATGATGCGCCGGGTTCCCGGGGTTTGCAGCGCCCTTCTGAGCTCCTCCACGGTGTCCACCGCCAGGTAGTCCCATCCGAAGGCCGCGGCCAGCGCCTGGATCCGCACCCGGTGCGGGGTGGCAAAGAGCCTTTCGACCGCATTTGCGTAGCGCCCGGATTCCTCGACCGCACCGTGTTCGAGGGTGGAGAAGATGGCGCCTCCGGCATCGTTGAGGACCACCACATCCATCTCGGGCGTGGGCTCGCCCTCACCGATCAGCAGCCCACCCACGTCGTGCAGGAACGTCACGTCCCCGACCAGGAGCGTGGTCTTCGTCCCGCCACGTGCCTGGGCGATGCCCGTGGCGGTGGCCACGGTTCCGTCGATCCCGGCCAGGCCCCGGTTTGCGTAGACGCTTGCGACTGCCCTTTTCGCGGGCTGTCCGCAGAGGTCGGCGTCGCGGATGACGTTCGAGGACCCCAGCACGAGGTTCCCGTGGGACAACTCCCAGACCTCGCGGGCAACCACCGGTCCGTTCAGCCCCGCACCGGCGGCGATGGATGCCTGGATGGCTTCCTCTGCCCGCTTGCCCAGGCGCTCCCATTGTCCCAGCCAGCCCTCGGGGGCCACCCCGGCGAACTCCACCAGTGCGGCGGGATCGGCGACGATCCGCTCGCGTCTGCGTCCCGGTTCGAACCATGGGGCCGGTGCCGGAGACCAGAGGGCCGAGTCGATGTTCGGGTTTCCCAGCAGCATGCCGACCGGCCGGCTGAGGGTCGGTCGGCCGAAGAGGACCACGCGTTCGATGCGTGCCATGTGCTTGGCCAGCAGGGTGCGGTAGGGGCCGACGGCGTTGGGCCCGAACCGGGCGTTGGAACTTGGCTCCGCAAAAAGCGGCAGTCCCAGGGTCCTGGCGAAGTCCTCGGCCTCCGGGCCGGCTCCGTGTCCCGCAACCACCACGGTTCGGTGTTCGGACACCGGGATGTGGTTCTTCCACCCCGGCTCCGCATTCGGCTCGAGTGCAACGGGTGGGACAATGATGTTGGCCCCGAAATCCGGGAGCCTGTCCCCCGGATCGGGGATGAGCGGGTCCCGGAAGGCCACGTTGACCTGCACCGGGCCGGGAGCCGATGCCTGCGATCCGCGGACCGCCGACATTGCCTTGGCAACCAGCGGTTCCGGATCCGATCCGGCCGGGATGCTGACGCTGCGGCGCACGTGCACCCCGAACAGGTCGACCTGGTTGGTGGTCTGGTTGGCTCCGGTGCCGTGCAATTCGGTGGGGCGGTCGGCCGAGAGCACCACCAGCCCGGCCCCGACGTGGTTGGCCTCCATGACCGCCGGCAGCAGCTCCCCCACCGCGGTGCCCGAGGTGGTCACCACGGCCACCGGGGCACCTCCGGCCAGGCTGAGGCCCAGCGCGGTGAATCCCGCCCCGCGTTCGTCGATGCGCACATGCAGGCGAATGGTGCCCGCTGCCTCGGCCTCCGCCAGGGCGTAGGCCAGCGGTGCACTGCGCGATCCGGGGCAGATCACCACGTCGCGAATCCCGTGGGTCTGCAGTGCGGCCAGCAGGAGGCGGGCAACATCCATGGAGGCGAGTTCGGGAACGGAATCAGTTGGCATGCCTTCCATCCTAATTCCGTGCCCGACCAGAACCGTTCCGCCGCCATGGGCAATTGGCGATGTGGCGGCCAACATCCTGCCGTTCCCGACGGCACGCAGCCGGAAAGGCCCCCGGGCAGGCAAAAGGCCCCTGGCTGCGACGGTTCGTGAACCGCCGCCGCGAGGGGCCTTGCCCTACACCTACGGTGCGGAGTGGGTTACTTCCTGGGCCCGTTGCCCTTGGCCGAGGAGAACACCTGGACCACCGAGGGACGCGGGCCATAGACCTGGCCGCGCTTTGCCTGGGAGGGGCTGAGCACGTAGTCGGGGAAGAACGACGTCGGATCCTGGTAGGTGCCGTTCTCGCCCGGGTGCTGGACGGCGACGAAGACCGAGCCGTCGCGGTCGTGGATCAGCGGTCCGCAGGTTTCCGCCCCGGCCGGAACGGCCAGGAACTGCTCGACGCGTCCGCGCTCCGCACCGGTTAGCGTGACCTTGTGCAGGGCGTCGCAGTAGCCGATGGTTCCCGGCTGCCCGTCGGTGGAGATCCAGAGGTTGCCCTTGGAGTCGAAGGCCAGGTTGTCCGGGCAGGAGATCGGCGAGACCTTGTCCTTCGGGTAGCCCGAGAAGTAGGTGCTTTCGTCCTTGGAGGGGTCGCCGGCCACCAGCAGGATGTTCCAGCCGAATTCGGTGGCCGTCGCGTCGTTGTTGCGTTCGGTCAGCTCGATCACGTGGCCGTCGCGGTTCTTGGTGCGCGGGTTCGCTTCGTCCACGGTCGCCTTGCCGGTGGTGTTGCGCTGGGTGTTGTTGGTCAACGCAATGTAGAGCTTTCCGGTGACCGGGTTCGGCTCCACGTCCTCGGGACGGTCCATCTTGGTGGCACCGACCTTGTCGCCGGCCAGGCGGGTGTAGACGAGCACTTCCTCCACGCTCATGTCCGGAACCATGGAGGCGCCGTCCTTGACCAGCGGGATCCAGCTGCCCGAGCCGTCGAATGCCCCGTCGGAAGGCACAGTCGCCGAGCCGTCGATCTGGGCCGCCGGGGAATTGCCGGAGAACTTGGCGACGTAGAGGTCGCCCTCGGAGAGCAGGGTCATGTTGTGCTTGCGGTCCCCGCGGCGGTACTTGGCCTTGGAAACGAACTTGTAGACGTAGTCGAAGCGCTCGTCGTCGCCCGAGTAGGCAACGACGCGGCCGTCGGCGGCGATGCGCACGTTGGCGCCCTCGTGCTTGAAGCGTCCCAGCGCGGTGTGCTTCACCGGGGTGGAGGACGGGTTCTGCGGGTCGATCTCGACGACCCAGCCGAAGCGGTTGATCTCGTTCTCGTAGCCCGGGTTGCGGGCGGAGAAGCGCGGGTCCACGTCCTCCCAGCCGCGTTCGGTCGCCTGGTCGGCAATGCCGTAGCGCGCGTCGGTGGACGAACCGGTGCCGCGGAAGTACTGGTTGAAGTTCTCCTCGCCGGAGAGCACGGTGCCCCACGGGGTGGTGCCGCCGGCGCAGTTGTTCAAGGTGCCCAGCACCGTGCGTCCCTCGGGATCGGCAACGGTCTTGAGCAGGTCGGACCCGGCGGCCGGGCCGTCGACGGCGAAGGGGGTGGTGGCGGTGATGCGGCGGTTGCGCTCGCCCCCGCGGACGTAGGTCCAGGGGGTGCCGCTCTTGACGCGCTTGACCTCGACCACGGAGAAACCGTGGGCGGCCATCGCGATCTTCGCGGCCTCGGCCTTGTTGGCGGCGAACCAGGCCGGATCGAACATCAAGTCTTCGTTGGTGTATTCGTGGTTTGCCACCAGCACGCCCGAGCGGCCCGAGTACTTGTCCACGATGATGTTCAGGTAGTCGTTGTTGTAGCCGAACTGGCCGGCCTGGCGCTTGGCGCTCTGCGCGGTGATGTCGAATTGCGCGGTGTTGTGGAACAGCGGATCGCCCCAGCGGATGATCGGCGCCCAGTCGTAGCCCTCGGGCACGGTCATGGCGTCGGTGGTGCGCGGCACCGGGGCGATGGCCTTGAAGGCCAGCTTGCCGCCCCCGTTGGGGGCCACCACGGTGTCGGCCCGGGCAGCGGAGGCGCCAACGGTCTCGACGCCGACCACCAGAGCGGCGGATGCCACGGCCCCCAAGCCGAGGATGGAGCGGCGGCTCAGTGCCGCGTCGGCAATGTCCCGGAAGTAGCCGTTGTCGCTGGTGTTGCAGACGTCTTTGGCGCACGCGTTGCCGCACTTGAAGTGGCAGGTCGCGGCATCGCGGTTGCCACGGGTGTGGCCGAGCATGGGAAGGAACGTACGTGTGAGGCTCATGGTTTTCTCCGTGCAACGCTATCGAGTGGATGACTTCGGCTCTTAGCGTTCCAGCCACCGGTGAGCGACGGGCCGCCGCAGGGTTAACGGCGGGTGACCGGGAGGAGTCGTTTTCGGCCCGCGGGACTGAATTGTGAGGTGGATCTCGCCCGTTGCGCGTGTCGCGGCACCGGCCGGGGACCGATACCTGCCTCGGTCAGGCGCCTGCCCGGCGCAGTTGTTCGTGGCAGTCGGCCAGCCGCTGCCGCCAGAAGGCCAGGCGGCCGGCGTCGACCGCGTGCCGGCGCAGCAGCTCCGGGTCCGCGGCGATGTCCCTGAGCCGCAGTGACCCGTCGACGGCGATGAACCTGTCGGCGGTGACGTCCGCGGACAGGAGCGAGCCTGTCGCAAGCCCGCAGGCGTAGGGCAGCTCCGGCAGCGCGGCGGCCAGTGCCGCACCCTGCCGCAGGCCAATAGAGGTGTCCAGCGCCGAGGACACGACGGCGGGCAGGCCGGCGTCCCGCACGATCTGCAGGGCCCGGCGCACCCCGCCCAGCGGCTGGGCCTTGATCACGATCAGGTCGGCGGCGCCCGCGCGGGCCACCGCCAGCGGGTCGGACTCCTTGCGCACCGATTCATCGGCGGCAATCAGGATCCCCAACCCGCGGCGGGCCACCTCTTCGCGCACCCGGGCCAGGGCCTCGATCCCGGCCACGGGCTGCTCCGCGTATTGCAGGGAGAAGCCTGCCAGCGCCTCCAGCGCCTCCATTGCCGCGCCGTGGGTCCATCCGGCGTTGGCGTCGATGCGGATGGCGGCGTCCGGGAGCAGTCGGCGGACCTCCGCCACCCGGGCGACGTCCTGGGCGAGGTCCTGGCCCTTCTCCGCGACCTTGACCTTGATGGTGTGCGTGGCGTCGTAGGAGGCCAGGACGGCCTCAATGCGTTCGGGGCCCACGGCCGGCAGCGTGGCGTTGACCGGAACACTGCCGCGGACCGGATCCGGGTAGCCTTCCCATGCCGCCTCGATGGCCGAGCGCAGCCACGAGGCCGCCTCGGGGGCCCCGTACTCCAGGAAGGGCGAGAACTCGCCCCAGCCGGCCGGTCCCTCAAGGAGCAGCGCCTCGCGGTGCCGCACCCCGCGGAATTGCACCGTCATGGGCAGGGTCACCACATGCGCGGCATGGATGAGTTCGTCGAGTCCGGGCAGCTGGTTCATGGTTTCCAGCCTATCGGCAGCGACACCGCGGCGCGTCGCCGGCTGCGGGGCCCCCGGTTCCGGACGGTCGGTGTCCAGGCCCTGGATGCCCGGCGAACCGGTGGGATAAAGCCCACGTTCCGGGCACGCGACGGCGAAATTGTGAAATCCTAGTGGCAATGAGTCCTTCCACCATGCCTTCCACGACAGTCTCCCCGGGCCGCGCCCTGTGGCCCTGGTATGGCGCGCTGGTGTTGATCGCGGCAGCCTTCTGGGCGTGCTTCACCTTCTTCGTCAACACCAAATTGGGGCAGTGGATCGACGAGGCCGCACTGCTGGGCGGGGAGGCCTTCCTGGCGGCCGACAAGACCCGCGGCCCGGCCCTGGCCTTCCTGGACTACATGCCCGCGGCATCTGCGCTGGCGGCGGGCGCGTTCGTCCTTTTTGCCCTGGTTCGGCGGCGCGACTTCCTTCGCCCTGCGGTGGCCGGGGCACTGTTGCTGGGAGCCGCCGGCACCACCCAGCTGCTCAAGCACGTGGTGCTGGAGAGGCCCGACCTGAACATCTCGGCGGCGGCCATGAACTCGTTCCCTTCCGGGCACACCACCTTTGCCGCCGCCGCCATGGCCGCGATCTTCATCGTCACCCCGGACGCGCACCGGCCCCTGCTGGCCCTGCTCGGATGGGGGTATGCCGCGATTGCCGGGGCCTCGACCCTGGTGCTGGGCTGGCACCGCCCGAGCGACGTGATCGCCGCCTATCTGGTGGTGGCCTGGTGGTGCGTGCTGGCGGGATTGTTCCTGCGCCATGCGCACGGGAGTTCAGCGGCCCCCGGGAGCGGAGGCCATGGCCCGCGGCCCGCACCGGAAAGGTTCCTGCGGGTCCTCGCGAGCCTCGGCGCATTGGCCGTGGCAGGCTCCCTGGCCCTGGCGCTGGTGATGCCGCACCCGGCCATCGGGACCGTGGGAAACGGACCGCTATTGCTGTTTCTGGCGGTGGGCCTGGCCCTGGTGCTGGGTACGGCGATGGTTACCGGCCTGTTCGTGCACGTGCTGTTTGCCCGTTACGGGGCTCCCATTCGCCGGCGGTTTGTCCGCGGAATGAAGTAGCCGAAGATCCCCGCCCCCAGCAGTGCCACCCCGCCGATGGCCCAGACCCCGGCGCCCAACGTCGCCGTGGCCACGAGCGCCGAAAGCAGCACCGGCCCAGCCATCGCCCCGGAGTCGGACATCAATCGCCAAAGCCCCAGGAACTTGGCCCTGCCCGCCACCGGCGAATAATCGGCGCCCAGGGTCATCACGATTCCCGAACCGATGCCGTTGCCGAACCCCAACACCATGGCCACCGCCATCATGCTCGGCACGCTGTGGGTCAGCGGCAGCAGGAACAACGCCAGGGACATCACCACCATGCACGGCACCGCCACCCACACCCGTCCGCGCTTGTCCATGACCTTGCCGGCGGGGTAGAAGATGAGCATGTCAATGGCTCCGGAGACGCCGTAGACCAGGGAAATGGTGGCGGCGTCCAGCCCGATGTTCTCTCCCCACAGGGGAAGCACGACCTGTCGGGTGGAGCGCACCGCGGTAATGCACACGATGCCCAGCCCGATCCCCAGCAGTGTCCGCCACTGGTCCTTGGCGATGCTCCACATGGATCCGCCGGCGCGGCTTTGGCCGGCCTCCAGCGGTGCCCGCGATTCCAGGTCGGGGATCCGGAAACACACGATCATCGCAACCAGCATCGCGGCCATTCCCACCCAGTAGGCACCGGCGATCCCCAGCCACGTCATGGCCAGGGTTGCGGCAAAGGGCCCGATGAACACCCCGATGCGCATGACCCCGCCCAGGGTGGACATGGCCCTGGCCCTGAACGCCAGCGGGACGGCCTCGGCCAGGTAGCTCTGGCGGGCCAGGTTGAAGACGGCGCCGGCCATGCCCAGCATGGTGACGCCCACCGCAAAGAGCGCCAGGTTGGAGGGGACGATGCCCAGCACCATGCCCATCGAGGCCCAGGCGGCGGCCGCGACCATGGCCAGGCGTTCGCCGAATCGCGTCGTGAGCATGGCGGCCGGTACGTTGGAAATCAGCGAGCCGACGCCGACCAGGGTGACGATCAATGCCGCCGTGGCCAGATTGGCCCCGCGGTCCAGTGCTGACAGGGCAATGATGGGCGTCACCGCGCCCAGCCCCAGCCCGTAGAGCAGGGAGGGTGAGTACACCTTCACCGCGATCCGACGCAGGCTGAAGGGTTGCTCACTCATGCATTCATCCTACGCAACCGGTTATGGCAATAATTCACTCAGCCTTTGCAGGAAGATCGTCGACTGTTCAGGTCCGTACGGCAACAGCTCCAACTGGTAGGCGGTGGGGTCGAAGCTTCCGGCCGGCCAGGACGCCACGATTTGCTTCCCCTCCCGGATGGCGGCGAGCATTTCCCGGTGCTGGCGGCGAACGAAGTCCACGTCCACCACGTTGCCGTGCCCCGGGACGATCACCGTGTCCCGGCCGCATTGCTCCCCGAGCCTGCCCAGCAGGTCGGCCCAAAGAGCGGGGTCGGCGTCCTCGAAGTTTGGCGGGCCGCCTTCCTCGACCAGGTCCCCGGTGAACAGGATCCGGCCGCAGCGCACCAGCAGGTCCCCGGTCGTATGCCCGCTCCCCAGGCCAAAGAGCTCCATGTTGACGCCGCCGAGTTCGAGGACCTCACCGCTGTCGGCAACGATCCCGGAGGGGACGACGATTCCCGAATACGGACCCTGGCGCAGGGCCATTTCCGGTTCCAGGAACCGTACCAACTGGCGCTCCGCATCCCCGTGCCCGCGCAGGTGTTCCGCCGCGGCGGCAGTGGCGTGGAAGTCCTCCACGTCGTGGGCGGCGAAATACTTGTTTCCAAAGACGTGGTCGCCGTGGGCGTGGGTGTTGACCACCAGCAGGGGAAGGTGGGTGATCCGGCGAATTGCGGCGTACAGCCCCGCGGCCTCGCGTGGTCCGGAGCCGGTGTCGATGACCGCGGCCCGTTCCTCGCCCACGATGAGTCCGGAGTTCATGGAGAAACCCTGGTGGTGCATCCGCCAGCAGTGCGCGTCAAGTTGTTCAACGTGTGGCACCAGTTGCTGCATCATGGCGGGATCCCATTTCCTCGGTTCCGGTCTGCACCGGTGTAGCGGCGCTTAGCTCATTCTGCACGAAAACGCGCCGGGGCAAAATCAATTGCCCGGGGACCGCAGGCCGGTCCCCGGGCAATCGTGCCGCACCGCCAGGGAAGGGCAGGCGCTAGGGAACGGTGATCTTGATCTTGCCGAAGGGGACGGACTCATCGACGAAGGCCTGCTCGGAAACGCCGCCGAGTCCACGGATGTGGACCCCGTATTTACCCTCGGCGACCGATTCCCGGAAGATGGGCATGATCGTCTCGATGTGGAGTTCGTCCTTGCCTACAAGGTAGTGCTCGTATTCTGCAGGTAGCTTTTCCATGGCATCAGGATAGTGGGTCGGGGCCTCTTTCAATAGGGGTGGCGGAATCGCGAAGAAACACGTCATCCGGTGGATGCGCGCGGGCTCTGCCCGACTGCCACCGATACAGCGGTGCCCGCGGCGAGGGTTGGGGAGCAACCTGTCGCCGCGGGCACCGGTGGGCCGCGAGCCCGGGAACCGCTACAGGTCCGCGAGCACCGCGGCGGGGTTTTCCATCGCGTCCGCCACGAAGCGCAGGAACCCTGCGGCCGTGGCGCCGTCACAGACCCGGTGGTCGAAGGCCAGCGTCAATTCGGTGACCTTGCGCACCGCAAGCTCGCCGCCCACCACCCAGGGCTTGTCGATGATCCGCCCGACGCCCAGGATGGCCACCTCCGGGTAGTTGATGATGGCCGCGGAGCCGTCGACCCCGAAGACCCCGTAGTTGTTCAGGGTGAACGTGCCGCTGGTGAGTTCGGCAACGGTGGCCTTCCCGGAACGGGTGACCTCGGTGAGCCGGGCCAGCTCGGCATTCAGGCCGCGGGCGCTGAACTGCTGTGCGTTGCGGATGGCCGGCACCATGAGGCCGCGGTCGGTCTGCGCCGCGATGCCGAGGTTGATGCCGTCAAAGCCGATGATCTCGGCATCCCCTTGGGCGTTGTGTTCGATGCGGGTGTTCAGCGCCGGGTACTTTTGCAGCCCGGCGACCACGAAGCGGGCGATGAAGGCCAGGATGCCCGGGGTGTTCTCCGGGTCCGTGGATTTCATCGAGGCGCGCAGCGCCAACAGGTTGGTCGCATCCACGTCCACCCACACCGTCGCCTCGGGGATTTCGCTCCGGGACCTGGCCATGGCCTGGGCAATGGTCTTGCGCACGCCGCTGATCGGGGTCCTGGAGGCGATGGCCAGGCCCGAGCGCGCATCGAGTTCCCCCGGGGTCGCGGCGGTGGCAGGTGCCGACGCCTGGGCGGTTGCGGTGGCACCCGCCGGTTCCGGAGCCGAAACGGTGGCAGCCGCCGCCGTGCCCGCGGATGCCGCCTCGACATCCGAGCGCAAGACCAGGCCTCCGGGACCACTGCCCGTGACGGCGGCGATGTCGATGCCGCGATCCCTCGCCAGCTTGCGGACCAACGGGGAAATGACCAGCGGGGCGCGTCGGGGTTCGGCCGCGACGGTGCGTTGCGGCGCCGCGGGTGTTTCCGCACCGGAGCGCGGACGGCGCTTGCGCGCGGTGGCCGACAGACCATCGGGGGTCCCGTAGCCGATGAGCACGTTGCCCGAGCCCTGGCCGGCCGGGGCCTTGGTGCCTGCGCGCTCCTCTTCGCGGTAGCTTTGGGCCCTCTCGCGCACCGGCACCGTGGCCTGCGGTTGCGGCTTTGCGGCCGGCGCGGTCGCGCCTTCCTCGAGCACCGAGAACAGCGGGGAGTCCACCATGACCATCTGCCCGACGCTGCCGTGGAGTTCGTGCACGGTCCCGGCGTAGGGGCTTGGCACTTCCACCATGGACTTGGCGGTTTCGACCTCCGCCACGGGTTGGTCAATGACGATGGTGTCCCCGACGGCGACCAGCCACTTCACCAGCTCGGCCTCGGCCAGGCCCTCGCCCAGGTCCGGCAGCAAAAAGGTCTTCACGCTCATGCCCCTCCCTCCCATTGCAATGCGTCAACGGCATCCAGGATGCGGTCAACGGACGGCAGGTAGTACTTTTCGAGTTTCGGTGCCGGGTACGGGGTGTCGAACCCGGTCACGCGCAGCACCGGGGCCGCGAGCGAGTGGAAGCAGCGTTCCTGGATGCGGGCCACGATTTCACTGGAGACGGAGGCAAAGCCCGGCGCCTCGGCAATGACGACCGCCCGTCCGGTCTTGCGCACGGATTCGCAGATGGTCGCGTCGTCCAGCGGGACGATGGTGCGCACGTCGATGACCTCGAGGCTGCGGCCTTCCAGTGCGGCTGCCTCGGCCGCCGCCATGGCGGTGGAAACCGAGGGCCCGTAGGCGATCAGCGTGGCGTCGGTGCCGGAGCGCGCAATGGCCGCCCGGCCCTCGGTCGGCGGCACGGCGTCGGTCTCGTGCGAAATGCGCAGCGCGTCCAGGTCGACCTGTTCCTTGGTCCAGTACAGCTTCTTGGGTTCCATGAAGATGACCGGGTCCGGGGAGTCGATGGCCTCGCGGAGCATCAGGTAGGCGTCGGTGACGGTGGCCGGGGTGAAGACCTTCAGCCCCGGGGTATGCGCGTAGTAGCTTTCGGAGGAGTCGCAGTGGTGCTCCACTCCCCCGATGCCGCCGGCATACGGGATGCGGATGACCATCGGCAGCGGCATCCGGCCCTTGGTCCGGTTGTGCATCTTGGCCACGTGCGAGGCGATCTGCTCGAAGGCGGGGTAGGCGAAGGCGTCGAACTGCATCTCGATGACCGGGCGCATCCCGTTCATTGCCATGCCGATGGCCATGCCCACGATCCCGGATTCGGCCAGCGGCGTGTCGAAGCAGCGTCCGGTGCCGAAGCGCTTGGTCAGCCCGTCGGTGATGCGGAAGACCCCGCCGAGCACCCCCACGTCCTCGCCGAAGACCAGGACCGAGTCCTCGGCCGCCATGGAGTCGGCCAGGGCGGTGTTCAGGGCCTTGGCAAAGGTGACCGGCTGGGTGCCGGTGTCGGCGCTGCGCGCCGCTGCCGCGGCGGTTGCGGCACTGACATGGCCAGTTGCGGCCGATGACGTGGTTGCCGTGGGGCTCATTTTGCGTCCTCCTCGCGGGCGAGTTCGTCGGCCAGCAGGGCGGCCTGCTCGGCCAGTTGGGTGGTTTGGGTGGAGAAGACATGGGCGAAGAGATCGGCCGGGGCCGGGTTGTTTTCCGAGTTCATGCCGTCGCGCAGCGCCTGCGCCACGGCCTCCGCGCTGGCGGCGATCCGTGCCTCGGTGGCCTCCGGGAGCAGGCCGGCCTCCTGGAGGTAGCTGCGCATGCGGGTGACGGGGTCCTTGGCGATCCAGCCCTGGACCTCCGCATCGTCGCGGTAGCGGGTGGCGTCGTCGGCGTTGGTGTGCGCCTGCATCCGGTAGGTGTGGGCCTCGACCAGCAGCGGTCCGTTGCCCTCGCGGGCCAGCCGCACGGCGCGGCCCAGCACGGCCAGCAGGGCCACCAGGTCGTTGCCGTCAACGCGCTCGCCGGCCATGCCGTAGCCGACGGCCTTGTGTGCCAGGGACGGTGCAACCGATTGCTGGGAGAGCGGAACCGAGATCGCGTATTGGTTGTTCTGCACGAAGAAGATCACCGGCAGGTTGAAGACCGCGGCAAAGTTCAGCGCCTCGTGGAAGTCGCCCTCGGATGTGGCGCCGTCGCCGCACATGGCAAGCACCACGGTGTCCTCGCCGCGCAGCTTGGCCGCGTGGGCAACCCCCACCGCGTGCAGCAGCTGCGTGGTCAGCGGCGTGGACTGGATGGACACCTTGTACTGCTTGGGGTCGTATCCGCTGTGCCATTCGCCGCGGAACCCGGCCATCACCTCCATGGGCGCGACGCCCTTGGCCATGACGGCCACCGTGTCGCGGTAGGTGGGGAACATCCAGTCGTCTTCCCCCAGGCACAGCGCGGCCGCGACCTGGGCGGCCTCCTGTCCATGGCTGGAAGGGTAGACGGCCATGCGGCCCTGCCGCACCAGGGCGGAGTTCTGGTCGTTGACGCGGCGCCCGATGACCAGCTGCTCGTAGGCATCCACCAGTGCCCTGGGGCTGGGCAGCGGGTACTCGTGCCCGGGTTCGGCGCCCTGCTCGCCTGCGGGGTGAAGCTTGCCGTTGATGTCAAGCATGTGGATTTCGGTCCGGGCCGGAAGCATGTAGTCCTCGGGCGTAATCCCGAACTTGCTGCTCACCTGCTCAATGGCTTCGCGCGCTTCTGTGTTTGTCACGGTTCACGCCTTTCTCCTGTGCGGTGGGACGCAACCGTCCCGGTGGCCCGTCATTGCGTCAGTTCTTGCCTTAAGTATCGTTATTTTCGATGAAATGTATCCAGCATCTTGGAATATTCTGGAAAACTGCGCATAGGATCGATATTCTTGGAGACGGTTTGAAAGTGTGACCGTCGCTACATCGTGGTTTTTGGACAAAGTGGAAAGAGGCATTTGATGGAGACTCCCCCGGTTCGGCTGGACGAGGTGGATCGGCGCATCCTGGAGGAGCTCACCAAGGACGGGCGCCAGTCGGTGACCACCGTCGCGCAAAAGGTCCACGTGTCCCGTGCGCACGCCTATTCGAGGATCAATCGCCTGCAGGACGAGGGCGTCATCACCCGCTACACCGCGGTCGTCGATCCGCTTCGTGCGGGCCTGAGGGCCAGCGCCTACGTGACCCTGAAACTTCGCCAACACTCCTGGCGGGAAATGCGCGAACGCCTCTCGGCGATGCCCGAGGTCCACCACATCGGCCTGGTCGGCGGAAACTTCGACGTGATCCTGTTGGTGCGGGCGCGCGACAACGTCGATCTGCGCAGGGTGGTCTTCGACCAGTTGCAGTCCATGCCGGGGGTTCTCGACACCCAGACATTCCTGGTCTTCGAGGACGTCGACACGCGCTGAGCCGGTCCTGGCCCATGGCCTCAGGGCGCCGGCCGCATCAAACCCCGCGCCGCGGTGGTACGTTCGAGAGGTCAGTTGTGCCCGGCGCAGCGCAGCGGGATGCAGCCTTGCGGTCGGAACCTTTCCCGCCAAGGAGTGCGTCGTGCCCAGTCTCGCCAGCCGGATGATGCCGCCGTTATTGACCGCGCTCGGCTACCGGCGTCGCTTCGCCAGTGCCCAGGCGACCGAGGATCTTGTTGCCGCACGAAATTTGCGTCCCCGCACCTACGGGCCCCCGCGGCTGCTGCGCCGGGGCGTGAGTGTGAGTGTCGAGGACGAGGGCGGCTGGCCCCTCTACGAGATCGTGCCCTCAAGCGGGCTTCCGCGCGGACAGATCGTCTACGTCCATGGCGGGGCGTGGATCAACCAGATAGCACTCCAGCATTGGCAGCTGGTCGCCGAGCTGGCTGTCACCACCGGGTCCCGGGTGTTGGTCCCCATCTATCCCCTGGCCCCGCGGGGCACGGCCGCGACGGTGGTCCCGCGCGTCGCTGACCTGCTCGGGCGTCTTGCCAGCGAGCACGGGGCCGAGAACGTGTCGGTCGTCGGCGACTCGGCGGGAGGCCAAATCGCACTCGCCGCCGCCCAGCTGGCCCGCGACGCACACCTGGCGCTCGCCCACACGGTGCTGATCGCACCCGCCCTGGACCTGAACCTTGACAATCCGGTGATCGACGAGCTCGAACCCAACGATCCGTGGCTGGTCAGGCCCGGCTTGCGGGCCGCCGTGGAACTTTGGCGCGGCGACCTGCCGCTGGACAGCCCCCTCGTGTCCCCGCTGTTCGGCCAGATGGCCGGGCTCGGTCCGCTCGCCGTGTTCGCAGGCACCCGCGACATCACCCATCCGGACTGCGAGCTCCTGGTATCCAAGGCCCGCTCGGCAGGCGTGAACACCGAGTTCCACCAGGCGCCGGGCATGGTCCACGTCTACCCGCTGCTGCCCATCCCGGAGGGGCGGCAGGCTCGCCGGACCATGGCGCGCATTCTGCGCGGCGAGCCGAGAATTTCGGCCGCCGCGCCGGGCACTCGGCCGACCCGCTGAGGCCTGGATCCACGCCGTCATGTTCGCCCGGAGCCGCGCTGGCCGGGAACGTGCCCGCGAGCCGCGCGCGTCCGGGGCCGGCGCCCTCGGCCGGATGACGAATCCCCTCGGGTAGCATCGGGTTCACGATGCCCGTGAACGAAAGCGCGGAACCCATGAGCCAGAGGCAAGCCCCGGGACTGCCGGCGAAGACGCCGCCCCGGCTGCGGGACAGACCCGGATTTGGAACGCTGATGGTTTCCGTGGCCTTCGGGGCGATCTCCACCGGGATCCTGAATGTGGCCAATGACCTGGTCGCGATCTACGCCCTCGATGCGAACGCCACCCAAATCGGGTTCCTCAATGCCGCCGAATCCGTGGCATTCCTGTTCCTGGCCATCCCCGCGGGCATCATGCTCGATCGCGTGAACCGGGTCAAGACCATGTTCTGGGCTCAACTGGCGGCGGGCTCGGCGATCCTTTCGGTCCCTTTGGCCTGGTCGCTGGGTCTTCTGGGCTATCCGCAGCTGGTGGTGGTTTCCTTCCTGGTGGGAGCCGCCGGCATGGTGTGGGGCATGGGGGCGGGCTCGGCGTTACCGGCCATCGTCGGGCGCGACCTGGTTTCCGCGGCGTTTGCCCGCAAGGAAACCGTCGATACCTCTGCCGGCATCATCTCACCCGGCCTGGCAGGACCCCTGGTCGCCGTCATCTCCGCGCCCTTCACCCTCCTCGTGGCCGGGACGGCGAACCTGCTCGCCGCAGCAACCCTGCTGTGGGGCCTCCGCACGGCGGCAAAGTCCGCCGCTCCCCCGGGGGAAGCGACACCACGGATCGGCTTCCGGCAGTCATTTGGGGAGGGCCTCCGATTCACGCTCAAGCACTCCGCCATCCGAGCCCTGGTTTCCTCCTCGGCGATCACCAACATGGGCCTGGCCTTTGGTTCCGCCGTGGAAACCCTCTACTTCGTCAAGGTCCTGGGCTTCACGCCCCAGGCCATCGGGCTGGTCATCTCGATGATCGCTGTTGGGGGGCTGTGTGGTTCATTGGCGGTTCCCGCCTTGGTGGCCAGGCTGGGCGAAACCCGGCTCCTCGCGTACTCCGCTCTTTTCCTGCCGCTCTCGGTCGTGTTGGTTCCGTTGGCGGGCAACCTAACCGCCGGCTCGCTCATCGTGGTGATCGCCCATTCGGTGCTGTACAACGCGCTCATGGTGTCCTACAACGCCACTGCCTACGGGCTTCTGGCCAGGGCGACACCCGACACCATGATGGGTCGGCAGCAAGGATTCCGGTTGGTGTTCACGATGGGTCCGGTTCCCTTGCTGGGAATCATTGGCGGCTTGGCCGGCGATGCGCTGGGCCTGCAGCCGGTCATGTGGATATGGGTGGGCGTGACGGCGTGCGCGGGGTTGCCGCTGTTGTCGTTCTGGACGGCAACGGGCAGGCGGCGCCATGAATCGGCCTAGCCAAAAGCATGTTGACTTCAGTGGTTTAAGGACGCGGCTCGGATCGGCACGTTCGTCCCCGGCACACCCCCCGGTTCGCCAAACACCCACAGCAGGATTTCCACCCCGAACGTGATCGTGATCCACCTGGCGGAACGTTGCGCCGGGATGCGGGCCGGACCCCGCACGTGCGAACGGGCCCCCGCCAGAGACGGGGGCACCGCTTCATCGCGGGCACTGGTCGCTAGCCCTTGAAGACCGGCTTCCGCTTTTCCTGGAACGCCAGGAACCCCTCGGCATAGTCCTCCGTCGCGCACAGGTCCGCCTGGGCCTGGTTCTCATTGGCCATCGAGTCCCACAAACCCAGGCGCTGGTCGCGGATCTCGGCCACGAGTTCCTTGGAGGCCCGGAACGCACCGGTTGCCCCGGAGGCGACCTTGGCGACGATGCCGCGCGTGGTCTCCAGCAAATCGTCTGCAGGCATGGCCCGGGAGAAGAGCCCGGAGGCCACCGCGTCGGCGCCGCTGATCAGCTCGGCGGTGTAGATCATATCCAGCGTTCGGTGGGTGCCCAGTCGTTCGGTGAACAGCCAGTGCCCGCCCGAGTCGAGCGTCGCTCCGAGGTTGGCGAAGGGCGAACCGATCTTCGCGTTCTGCGCCACGTACACCACATCCGTGGCGATCGCCAGGCCCAGCCCGACCCCGAGGCACGCGCCCTGCACGGCGGCGAAGGTTGGCGCCGGGAACGAGGACATCTTGGCCAGCAAGGGCTGCACCTTGCCGCCGAGGTATCCCAGGACGTCGTCGTCGGCCGGGACCACCCCGGAGATGTCGCGTCCGGCGCAGAAGCCGCGGCCCTCGCCGCGCAGCAGCAGGGCCCGGACCTGTCCGGTTTCGACTCCCGCGGCGGCCTGGTCGTAGGCCGCGCCCAGCTCATCGAGGGCTGCCTCGTTCAGCGAGTTCATCTTCTCCGGGGCGTTGAGCACGATTTCTGCCACGCCGTCGGTGATGTTCAGTTCAATCATGTTGGTCCGTGTCCCTCCGGTTATGGTCCTACGCCAAGGATCCACCCGCTCCCGCGGATGGATCCTTGCCGGTGTGGTTGGTGCCTAGGCGTCGTAGTCGACCAGGACGCGTTCGGTGGTGGGGCGCGACTGGCAGGTCAGCACGTAGCCCCGCTCGATCTCGTCCGGCTCCAGCGCGTAGTTCTCGTCCATGTCCACGCTACCCTCGACGACCTTGGCACGGCAGGTGCCGCAGACCCCGCCGGCACAAGCGAACGGGACGTCCGGGCGGACGCGCAGCGCGGCGTTCAGGATGGTCTCGCGGGCGTTGACGGGGCTCTTGACCTCGCCCTGCAGGCCGTCGAGCTTGAACGCGATCTGGTAGGTCTCGTCGGACTCGTCGATCACGACGGGGCGGCCGATGTTTCCCTCGGGACGCGTCGGCTCCCCGGTGGTGAACAGCTCGTAGCGGACCTTCTCGGCCGGGACGCCCTGTGCGGCGAGGTTGTCGCGCACCAGCTGGACCAGTTCGAAGGGGCCGCAGAGGAACCATTCATCGACCTGGTCGGTGCGGATGACCGAGCCCAGCAGCTTGTTCAGCTTTTCGGCGTCGATGCGGCCCGAGAGCAGCGGGGAGATGCGCTGTTCGCGGCTCAGCACGTGGTGCAGGGCGAAGCGGGCCGGATAGCGGTCCTTGAGGTCCGCCAGTTCCTCCAGGAACATCACATCCATGGCGGCCTTGTTGGCGTAGACGAGGTCGAAGTGCACGTTCTCGTTGGCTGCCAGCACCGTGCGGGCGATGGCCATGACCGGGGTGATGCCCGATCCAGCGGCCACGGCCACGAAGGTGTCCTCGGTTTCGACGTCGATGTCCTCGGGGTCGTTCATCCCGTTCATCTTGTGCTTGGAGATGAAGCCGCCGGTGGGGCTCATGACGTCCATGGTGTCCCCGGCACGCAGCGACTCGTTGGCCCAGGTGGAGAAGATGCCGCCGATGTCGCGCTTGATGGCGACGCGGATTTCCCCGGCGGTGGGCTCGGCGCAGATGGAGTAGCTGCGGCGCAGCTCCACGAGGTTGCCCTCGGCATCCTCCAGTTCCTTGCGCAGTGCCACGTACTGGCCGGGCAGGTAGTCGTACTGGCCGGCGAGGTCCGCGGGGACCTCGAAGGTGACCTCGATGGCGTCGGCGGTGAGCCGGCGGACCTCGGAAACCGTGAGGGTGTGGAACGTGGTCCGGCGACGGCCCGGGACCTCGGGGTCAACGCCGTCGTTGGCCGGCAGGGCAGCAGTCGTGTCTGTCATGAGAGCACCTTGAAGTAGTCGAAGGGTTCCAGGCAGTCCTTGCATTGGTACATGGACTTGCACGAGGTGGAACCGAAGCGGGAAAGTTCCTTGGTATTCAGCGAGTGGCATTGCGGGCACTTCACGCCCAGGCCCAGGGTCACCGGCCCGCGGTGGCCGGTGCCCGTGGGCGGGGCAATGCCGTAGGCCTGGAGCTTGGCCTTGCCGGACTCGGTCATCCAGTCGGTGCTCCAGGCAGGGGAAAGGACCAGGTTGACCCGGACATCCGGGTACCCGGACGCCCGGAAGACGGTCCCCAGGTCCTCGGTGATTGCGTCCATCGCCGGGCATCCCGAGTACGTGGGGGTGATGGTGACAACCACGGTGTCGCCCTGAAGCTCCACGTCCCGCAGGATCCCCAGGTCCGCGATGGTGAGCACCGGGATCTCGGGGTCGGTCACGCGTGCGGCGATCTCGCGCAGCTCGGTGATGGTGGCAATCATTTTCTTTCGTCCTTTGCTTACCAGGTGGCGCCGGGGTGCTTGCGCGCCAACACCTGCATCTCGGCCAGAATGAAGCCGAGGTGCTCGGAGTGCTCGCCGCGCCGTCCGCGGGCCATCGCGAACGGAACGGTCGGAACCGCCAGTTCGGCGTCGTGCAGCACGGCGGTGAATTCCTCTTCCCAGGCCGCGCGCAGCGAGGAGGGGGCCACAGCGACGTCGCCCAGGGCGGCGTGCAGTTCCTCGTCCTCGAACATCTCCCCGACGTAGGGCCAGAGGATGTCCAGGGCGTGGCGCATCCGGCGCGCCGATTCCTCGGTGCCGATGCCCAGGCGCAGCGTCCAGGCGATGGCGTGGTCGCGGTGGTAGTCGACCTCCTTGACGGCCTTGGCGGAAATTGCCGCGATGGTCGCGTCGCCCGAGTCCAGCAGCGCGGTGTAGAGCAGGTGCTGGTAGATGGAGATGATCAGCTGGCGCACGATGGTCACGCCGAAGTCGCCGTTGGGCTGTTCGACGATGTGCAGCGAGCGGAAGTCCTCTTCCTCGCGCCAGTAGGCCAGGTCGTCCTCGGTCTTGTCCCAGGCCTTGGCGGCGTAGGAGAGGAAGGAGCGGGCGTGGCCCAGCTGGTCCAGGGCGATGTTGCCCAGGGCGATGTCTTCCTCGATCTCCGGACCGCGCGAGATCCAGTGCGAGAGGCGCTGGGCCAGGATCAGGGCGTCGTCGCCCAGGCGCAGGGCGTATTCGGCGACCTGCTCGCTGGGCTTCTCCTGCGCGATGGCGATGTCCTCGGGGCGCAGCGCGTTGCCCGGGGTGACGCGGGTGGCCGAGGCCGTCGAGTCGCCGAAGCTGTCCAGGGAATGGTCGATGTTGTGTGCGCTCACAGGTGCTTCACGCCCTCGGACTTGGTGTAGTAGGTGGCGTGGCGGTAGTCCTTGCCCTGCGGGGATTCGAAGTACATGCCCTTGGCATCGGGGTCCGAGGCGATGATGTCGCTGCTGGCCACGACCCAGAGGGACACGCCCTCGTTGCGTCGGGTGTACAGGTCGCGGGCGTTCTTCAGCGCCATCTCCGCATCCGGTGCGTGCAGGGAGCCGGCGTGGACGTGGGAGAGCCCGCGGGAGGAGCGGACGAATACTTCCCAGAGCGGCCAGGTGCCTTCTGATTCGGTCATGATTTATGCAACCTCGGTCTTTCGAGCCATCTTTGCCGCGTATGCCGCGGCAGCTTCGCGCACCCAGGCGCCTTCATTGTGTGCATCGCGGCGGCGCTGGAGGCGCTGCGCGTTGCAGGGCCCGTTGCCGGCGATGACTGCCTTGAACTCGACCCAGTCCAGGTCCATGTGCTTCCAGGTCCCGGATTCCTCGTCGAAGCGCAGCTCCGGGTCCGGCAGGGTCAGGCCCAGGATCTTGACCTGTTCGACGATCATGCCGACGAAGCGCTGGCGCAATTCGTCGTTGGAGAACCGCTTGATCTTCCACGCGGTTGACTGGCCCGAGTTCGGGGAGTCGGAGTCCGGCGGGCCGAACATCATCAGCGAGGGTGCGTAGAAGCGGTTGATGGCGTCCTGTGCCATCTTCTTCTGCGCCTCGGTGCCGTTGGCCAGCTCCAGCAGGATCTCAAAGCCCTGGCGCTGGTGGAAGGATTCCTCCTTGCAGATGCGCACCATGGCCCGGCCGTAGGGGCCGTAGGAGGCGCGGCACAACGGGACCTGGTTGGCGATGGCCGCGCCGTCGACCAGCCAGCCGATCGCGCCCATGTCCGCCCAGGAGCGTGCCGGGTAGTTGAAGATCGAGGAGTACTTGGCCTTGCCCGTCATCAACTGGTCGTTGAGCACATCGCGCGGGGTGCCGAGGGTCTCGGTGCCCGAGTACAGGTAGAGGCCGTGGCCGGCCTCGTCCTGCACCTTGGCCATGAGGATGGCCTTGCGCTTCAGGGACGGGGCCCGGGTGATCCAGTTGGCCTCGGGCTGCATGCCGATGATTTCGGAGTGCGCGTGCTGGGACATCTGCCGCGTCAGGGTCCTGCGGTATGCCTCGGGCATCCAGTCGCGCGGTTCGATGCGTGAATCCTCGGCAATGATCGCGTTGAAGCGATCCTGCCCTGCTTGCTCCTCAGGAGAAAGTACCGCGGATAGCGATCCGCCGCTTTCTTGCTGTGCAGCCATAGTGCTCACCTCACTGTGACAAAAAGATTATTTACTGACCGTTCGTTCAGGATATGCGGACGATCACCTTTTCGTCAATCTCCGCGCCCTGCGCAAGCGCCCGGCGCGGCACCGCGGATTGCCCGGGCGCACCCCCTCCCCCCGCGCGGACGCCGAACCGCGGCGGCGGTCGAACCCCACTCGCCCCCCCCCGAACGCCGCACCCCGTCCTGCACGAGGCAGGACGGACCGAAAATCGGCTTTTTCGCGGGCGGCACCGCGTTTCCGACCGGCGGCATGTTTGTGACGCCGCACGTCTTCCTCGCCCCCTGGTCCGTCATGCAACGCAATAAAAGGCGCGCCCCGGCCGGCCTGCGTGACGCGGCAAGACGCTGCGTGCCCCTGCGTGACAGGCCCATGGCCCGGGCCTGTCGCCGCGGCGCAGAATTGACCATCCCCCTCGCGGCAACCGACTCGCATCGGCGCCAACCCAGCACGGAAAGCCATCGCATGATCAGCCTGAAGAACCTCACCAAGGTCTACGGACACGGAGACAAATCCGTCACGGTCCTGGACAACCTGGAGATCGACGTTGCCACCGGCGAGATCCTTGCCATCGTGGGCCCCTCGGGTGCCGGGAAATCCACCCTGGCCCAGTGCATCAACCTCCTGGAGCGCCCCACCTCCGGCCAGGTCATCGTCAACGGCGAAGACCTGGCCCGGCTTCCGGAACGCAAGCTTCGGGTTGCCCGGCGCCGCATCGGCACGGTCTTCCAGTCCGCGAGCCTGCTTTCGCGCCGCACAGCTGCCGAGAACATTGCGCTGCCGCTCCAATACCTGGGCGTGACCCCGGCCGAGACGAAGGCGCGGGTGGCGGAGCTGCTGGATCGCGTGGGCCTGTCCCACCGCGCCAACCACTACCCGTTTGAACTGTCCGGCGGCCAGCTCCAGCGCGTGGGCATCGCCCGCGCACTGGCACTGCGTCCCTCGGTACTGCTCTCCGACGAGGCCACCTCGGGACTGGACCCGGAAACCACTCGCTCGGTGGTCTCGCTGCTGCGCCAGCTGCGCGACGACCTGGACCTCGCGGTCGTGTTCATCACCCACGAAATGGACACGGTGCTGCACGTGGCCGATTCCGCCGCCCGGCTGGAAAACGGCCGCATCACCGAGCAGGGGTCCCTGGTGGACCTGCTCACCGACCACGACTCGGCACTGGGCCGGGCGCTGCAGCCGCGCCTGTCCCCGGCGGATCCCGGGGCGGGGTCGCGGGCCTGGCACGTGACCTACGATTCGCGGACCGTCCCGGCCGACTGGCTGCAACGGGTCTCGGCCGACCTCGGCGAACCGGTGGCCCTGCTTGCCGCCACCATCCAGAGCATCGACGGCACCAGCACCGGCAACGCCACCGTCGGCCTGCACGCCCCCGAGCCCCGCGCCGCCGCGGCGTTTGCCCTCCACGGACTGCGCGCCGTGCCCCGGGAGGCCGCAGCACCGGAGGCCCGAACCGCATCCGCACCACGATCCTCGGAGGAACTCCAATGGGCCTGAGCATCCCCGCCGCGGCGCAGATCCGCGCCCTGTCCGACACCCCGATCCCCGAACTCCCGGCGCTGCTGGTTCCGGCGCTGGGCGAGACCCTGGCCATGGTCGGCATCGTGATGCTGATCGTCGTTGCCCTGGGCACCCCGATCGCCGTGGCGCTGCACAACATGGCACCCGGCGGGCTCTATGAGCACCGGGGCACCTATTCGGTGCTCAGCTGGATCGTGAACATCGGCAGGTCCCTGCCGTTCCTGGTGCTGATGGCTGCCATCGTCCCGTTCACCCGCTTCGTCACCGGCACCAACATCGGCATAGCCGCCGCCGTGGTGCCCATGTCACTGGCCGGGATCCCGTTCTTCGCGCGGCTCGTGGAGAACTGCCTGCGCGAGGTCCCGCGCTCGGTCACCGCCGCCGCGCGCGCCTCGGGCGGGTCCCCGCTGCAGATCATCCGCAGCGCACAGCTCGGCGAGGCCGTCCCCGCCATCCTGGGCGGGCTGACCATCAACACCATCGCCATGATCGAGTACTCGGCCATCGCCGGAACCATCGGCGCCGGCGGCATCGGCTACGTCGCCGTCACCTACGGCTACCAGCGCTTCGACCAGACGGTCATGCTCGCCACGGTGATCCTGCTGATCGTGATGGTCACCGTCGTCCAGCTCACCGGGGACGCCCTGGTGCGGGCCACCACCCCGCACCTGCGCCGCCGCGCCTAGGCGCAGCGGCATCGCGCCGCACCCGCCCAGGCAATCCCCCCGATTCCTTCCAACGCCAGCCCGCCCACTCCCCCTTGCCCGAAAGGTAGCTCCCCATGACCATCACCGACCACAAGACGGACACCGGACCCGAGTCGCACGGCTTCACCATCCAAAAGAAGAAAAAATGGCCCTGGACGCTCGGCGCCATTGCCCTGGCCGGCGCCATCGCCGCGGCAGCCATCATCAACTCCAACGCGGGCACGAAGTCGCCGAACACGGTTGCCGGGGCCACGCTGACGGTGGTCACCGCGGAAGGCAACCATGCCGAGCAGGCACTGGTGAACTTCGTGGCCGAGGAAGTCGCCCCCAAGTACGGCATCAAGGTGGCCTTCAAGGGGCTTGCCGATTCGACAACGCTGAACCGCGCGGTGTCCACCGGCGAGGTTGCCGGAACCATCTACCAGCACAAGCTCTGGCTCTCGCAGGTGCTCGAGGCCAACCCCGACTTCAAGCTGGCCGCCGCGACCCCGGTCTTCCGCTGGGGCTTCGGGATCTGGAGCGAAAAGTACAAGTCGGTCGACGAGATCCCGGACGGGGCCACCATCTCCCTCTATTCCGACCCGGCCAACGAGGCCCAGGGCCTGTGGCTGCTGGAACGCGCCGGGCTGATCAAGCTCGCCGACGGCGTGGACAAGTGGAAGGCCACGCAGAAGGACGTGGCCGAGAACCCCAAGGACCTCAAGTTCAAGCTGCTGGACTTCGCCGCCCAGTCCCGCGCGCTGCCGGACCTGGATGCGGCCGTGGGCTACACCGAGTACTACGTCGCGGCCAAGGTTCCGGTCGAGCAACAGATTTTCGCCCCCGCGGCCCCGGACGAATTCGCCGGGCAGCTGACGATCGGCACCGAGTACGCCGACACCGAGAACGTGAAGAACCTGGTCAAGGCGTTCCAGGATCCCGCGGTGCAGGAGTTCCTGCGCACCGACCCGGCCGTCAAGGACCTCTTGGTCCCGATCGACGCCGAGTAGGCGTTCAAAAATGGGAAAACCCCCGTGGACACCGGTTTCAACCGGTGTCCACGGGGGTTTACTGCGTCTGGAGACTAGGCTGCGATGCGGGCCGGGATGAACCGGTCCACGGAAATGCGTCCCGCACCGAGCAGCGCAATCGCTGCGGCGCCGCCGGCCAGCGCCAACACCAGCTCGAAGCCGCCGGCCTCGACGAACACGCCGGCCGGGGCATGCACCATGAACAATGCACCAAGCATGTTCACGGTCAGCAACACGGCGAAGATGCGGGTGAGCACGCCGAGGATCAGGGCGATGCCGCCGACGATTTCAAGGGTTGCAACCACCGGCGCCACCAGGCCTGCCGCGGGCACGCCCATCTGGCCGAATGCAGCAGTGGTGCCGTCCAGCGTGAACTGGAAGAACTTCTGCCAGCCGTGGGCGGCGAAGAGGAAACCGATGACGACGCGCAGGGTGGTCTGTGCGGCGGTGGCCAACGCGGGGTTCTTTACTGCAGTGTCCATGAAAAGTCCTTGGGTCGTTTCGTCGCAACCGGGGATCCGCTCGGCGGCCGGTTGCGGCGGCCCGGTTTGTCCGGTCCGCAATCTGTCTTCAACCATGCCACAGACTTACTTGAACCTTCAAGTGCTGTGAGATATGCCTCACGGGCCGGAGGCGAGAAACGACACAAAGGACCGAAACGGGTGGCCGTTTGAGGAACTTCGCAGGTTCACGGGAGACCATGGTCATCATGGTTTCCCGCTTAAGAGTTCTTCAGTTCCTCTCTGCCTCGGCGCTGGCCCTGGTCTTGGCCGGTTGCGGCGCCCCGCTGAGCGCCACCTGGCAGGGCTTCCCTCCGGATGCCACCGGCCAGGCGGACGGCAAGGACACTCCGCGCGCCGACGCCGGCCCGGACTGCGCCCAGGTCAAGTGCGTGGCACTGACCTTTGACGACGGCCCCGGCCCCCACACCGAGTCCCTGCTCGACGTCTTGGACGAACACGAGGCCAAGGCCACGTTCTTCCTGATCGGCAAGGACGTCGTGAAGTTCCCCGACATCGTGCGCGACGAGGCGGCAAGGGGACATGAAATTGGAAACCACACCTGGTCGCACCAGGACCTGGCCAAGATTTCGGTCGCCGCCGGCCAGCGCGAGTTGAGCAAGACGGACGCAGCCATCAAGGAAGTCACCGGCGCCGCCCCAACGGTGATGCGCCCGCCCTATGGCACGATTCGGGAGGACCACATGAAGTCCCTGGACCTCCCCGTGGCGATGTGGAGTGTTGACACGTTTGACTGGAAGACCCGTGACGCCAAGAAGACCGTGAAGGCCGCCGAAAAGGTCGTCCCCGGCTCGATCGTCCTGATGCACGACATCCATCCGTCCACCATCGAGGCGATGCCAAAGATGCTCACCGACCTCAAGGCCCGCGGGTTCCACTTCGTCACCGTCAGCCAGCTGGTCGGCGACCCGAAGCCCGGAACGGACTACAAGACCGGCCGGCAGGCCGCGGCAGGGAACTAGGCCGCCGGACCACCGCCGCGACGACGAAGGCCCGCGGTGCCCCGCCGTTCCCCCATCAGGGGGAGGCGGGCACCGCGGGCCTTGTGCATCACGGGGAGCAATCCCCGTCAGAGCACCTTGGAGAGGAACTCCTTGGTGCGGTCCTGCTGCGGGTTGCCGAAGAGCTCGGCAGGCGGGCCGGACTCGCACACCACGCCGGCGTCCATGAAGACCACCCGGTCGCCGATTTCCTTGGCGAAGCCCATTTCGTGGGTCACCAGGACCATGGTCATGCCCTCGGCGGCCAGGTCGCGGATGACCTGGAGCACCTCGCCCACCATCTCCGGGTCAAGGGCGCTGGTGGCCTCGTCGAAGAGCATGATTCCCGGGTTCATGGCCAGCGCGCGGGCGATGGCCACACGCTGCTTCTGGCCGCCGGAGAGCGACGCCGGACGGGCGTCGGCCTTCTCCCTCAGCCCCACCCGCTCCAGCAGCTTCAGTGCCTGCTCGCGGGCCTCGGCCTTGGTCGCCTTCTTCAGCTCCACGGGTGCCAACATGATGTTCTCGGCCACGGACATGTGCGGGAAGAGGTTGAAGTGCTGGAACACCATTCCCACGTGGCGGCGCACCTCGTTGATGTCGACCTTCGGGTCGGTCACGTCAAAGCCGTCGACGATGACGTGGCCGGCGGAGATATCCTCGAGCTTGTTCAGGCAGCGCAGCAGCGTGGACTTCCCGGAGCCCGAGGGGCCGATCACGCACACCACCTCGCCCTCGGCGATTTCCACGTCGATGCCCTTGAGCACCTCGTTGGTGCCGAAGGACTTGCGCAGCCCCTTGACGGCGATCTTCGCCTCGCGCGGCGAGGCTACGGTTGCTTCACTCATTTGTTGAACTTCCTATCGGCGAAGTTTGCCAGTTTGGTCAGGGCCATGATGGCCACGAAGTAGATCACGCCGACGATCAGCAGCGTCTCGGTGACCCGGAAGTTGGACGCGTAGATCTGCTGGCCCTGGTAGAGCAGCTCGGTAAAGCCGATGGCCAGCAGCAGCGAGGAATCCTTGAGCATGATGATTAGCTGGTTGATCAACGACGGCGTCATCATCTTGAAGGCCTGCGGGACCACGACCTTCTGCATCGACTTGCCGTAGCCCAGGCCCAGCGAGCGGGATGCCTCCAGCTGGCCGGGATCCACCGACTGGATGCCGCCGCGCACGATCTCCGCGACGTAGGCGCCGGAGTTCAGCGACAGGGTCAGCACGCCGGCAACCCAGATGCTCATCGGCTGCCCGGTCAGCTGCGGGACGCCGAAGTAGAACATGAAGGCCCACAGCAGCAGCGGGGTGCCGCGGAAGACGTTCACAAACGTGGTGGCGATGCCGCGCAGCACGATGTTGTGGGAGATTTTCATGAAACCGGCCAGCAGGCCCAGGACCATCGCCACGGCGAAGGAAATGGCGGTCACCAGGACGGTGTTGCCAAGGCCCTTCATCAGGGCCGGGAACGATTCGGTGAGCAGCTCCCAGAAGGTGGTGGGAACCGCAGCGGTGGGATCGGCAAGGTACTTGTTCAGGATCTGGTCGTACTCGCCGTTGGCCTTCAGCTGGGCCAGGCCGTCGTTGAAGGCGGCCAGCAGGGCCGAGTTGTTTCCCTTGTCGACCGCGAAACCGTAGGAACCACCTGGAACCTTGTCGGTGACGGTCTTGAGCCCGTTGTTCTGGGCCACGCCGTAGGCGAGCACCGGGTAGTCGTCGAAGACGGCAACGGCGGATCCGGCCTTCACCGATTCATACATGGTGGCCGACTGGTCGAGGGAAGTGACTTCGAACCCGTACTGGCCGGCAATGGACTTGGCGTAGGTTTCGCCCTCGGACCCGGTCTTGGCGACCACCGTCTTGCCTTTGAGGTCCTCATAGCCCTTGATGGCGTCATCGGTCTTGGCGACGGCCATCTGGATTCCCGACTCAAAGTAGGGTTCGGAGAAGTCATAGATGGCCTTGCGTTCGTCGGTGATCGACATGCCGGCAATGACGCCGTCGACCTGGTCCGAGGAAAGTGCCTGCAAGGCCGCATTGAAGCCGAGGGAACGGATCTCGACCGCGAAACCCTGTTCCTCGGCAATCGCACGGATCAGGTCCATGTCGATGCCGGTCAGCTCGCCGTTTTGGCGGAACTCGAAGGGCGCGAAGGTGGTGTCGGTGCCGATGACGAAGGTCTTGCCTTCGACTCCCGAGTCGGCGGGCGCTGCCAGGGCGGCCGCGGAACCGCCGAGCAGCAAGAACATGCCCACGAGCCCGGCAATCACCGCCCTGAGCCAGGTCCGTGGACCTCGAGTCTTACTGGACGTCTTCAAGATTCGTTCACTCTCCTTGTATTCGTTGTCTCCGCCATCGGGTTGTGAGGGCGCTAACACGGGTCATAGCCTAGGTGCTCGTGACCTCCGGCGATACCACCCACGCGGCGGTGAACCGCTGTGGCCGGGCAGCCCGCGAATCGGTTTCCATCGCGAGCGTGCACAAAACCACACATCATACCGGTGCCTGCAGAACGCGCGGAATCCGGACGTCCGCCAACCGCGTGAAGAGGATGCCGCCCGGTCCGCGCACGGAAGCGGCACCGTGTGCGTCGAGGTCGAAGCGAAGCTTCTCGCCGTACCCGGCAAAACCGTTGGGGTCCGCGGAGCCCAGCGTGGTCCCGTCCACGTATTCCAGCGGCCTGGCGGTCCCCGGCTTCGGTGCCTGCCCGGGGGTGAGCCAATAGAGCTTGCCGCCAAGTTCCGCAATGTCCACCACCTCCCACAGCGAGGCGAACCGGCCGGTGAAGCGCCGAAGCGCCGCGGGTTCCACCGACGCCCAGGAATCGGGCACCGGTGCCTCGGCGAGCGCCGCGAGGGCAAAGAGCGCCTCGCCCCAGGCGGTTGCCGGGCCGTCGACGGCGTTGGTGAGCATGCTGAGCACCACCCCGGTTTCGGGCACCGCCCAGGTTCGGGTGATGTGTCCCGGGTAGCCGCCGCTGTGGCCAAGGGTAAACCTGCCGGCGACCTCCTGCACGATGAGCCCCAGGCCGTAGCCGCGCCCCGGCGTCCCGGAGTCCTCGACCTTGCGCTGCATGCGGCGCTTGGAATCGTCGTCCAGCACGCTGGTCGGTGCCCCGGGCAGGAGGGAGGCGAAGTAGGCGGCCATGTCGACGGCCGTGGAATAGAAACCCGTTGCCGCCGCCAGGGAACCGGTGGGCACGTGTTCGATTTCGATGCGGTCCTCCAGCGCATGGCTGCCCCCGGCGAGCGCCAGCGGACCGTACCCGGCGGCGAGTTCCGGTGCACGGGCGTCGAGGTCCGGGCCGGTGTTCCCGAGTCCCAGCGGCCCCAGGATGCGGGCCCGCACGAAGTCGGCGTAGCTTTCCCCGGTCACCGCCTCGATGACAAGGCCCAGGAGCCCGTAGCCGATGTTGCTGTACTTGAAGTGCTCGTTGCGTTCCAGCACCTTCCCCCGGCCGGCGATCTCCAGGACCTCGGATTCGTCGGGGAACCGGCGGCCCAGGGTCCAGAAGTCGGCATTTTCCCCGTCGCGGATGATGCCCGAGGAGTGGGAGAGCAACTCCGCCACGGTCACCTCGCCCACGTCGCTGCCTGCCAGCGCGGTGAGCCAGGTTCCCAGCGGGTCTTCCAGCGAAAGCTTCCCCTCCCGGCGCAGGAGCATCACGGCGGTGGCGGTGAAGGTCTTGGAGTGGGAGGCGACCCTGAAAAGGTGCGAGTCGGTCATGGGCTCGGGCGGCGAGAGGTGCGCGTGGCCGCCGCAGAAGGCGCCCAGCACCTCCCCGTCCACCGACACGGCCGCCTGGTACCCGGGTTGCCGGGCCATCACGCGGTCGAACTCGAGGAAGCCCGGCGCGTAGGCCAGCACCGACTCCCAGATGGTCTTGGTCGATGGCCGCCCCTGGATCCCGTGCGCAGTGCTCATGGTGCCATCCTGCCACCACGTGCCAGGTGGACGGCGCATTGGGCCCGCAGGCCGCGGCAGCCTGTTGCTGCGGCCAATGGTTGGGCCGCAGTTAACCGCGGCGCAAGGTTCCCGTTTCCGGGGTGCGGTTGGCTGGGGCCATGGATACCTCCCCGCTCCCCGATCGCCGCTCGCTGCTGAAGGGCGCCGCCGCGCTCTCCGCCCTCGCCGCCACCTCCTTCGCCGCCCCTGCCGCCCTGGCCGTTCCGCGTCCATCCGGCGTGCCGCTGGCGAACCGCCGCCTGACCCTGCCCTCGGGCATCTCCACCGGAGACGTCTCGACGAACTCCGCGGTCCTGTGGTCCCGCGCCTCCGGGCCGGGACGCCTGCATGCTGTGCTGCGCGCCGCCGACGAGCAGGGCAACCCGTTGAAGGGACGCTTCGCCCGAACGGTCAAGTTCACCGGTCCCCGGGCGCACGCCGGCACCGACTTCACGGCCAAGATCAATGCGCGCGGGCTGCCCTCCGGCACGCGCTTCGAGATGGAGCTCTACTTCGAGGACGAATCCGGCCGGCGCGGCGAGAGCGGCAGCGGTTCCTTCAGCACGGCTCCCGCCCCCGGCAGGGGCCGGAACCACGAAACCGCTGCGCAGAGCTTCGTCTGGACGGCCGACACCGCCGGCCAGGGCTATGGGATCAACGAGGAGATCGGCGGGATGCGCGGCTATGCAGCCATGGCAGCGACCAAGCCCGACTTCTTCCTGCACTCCGGCGACACCATCTACGCCGACGGGCCGATGTCCGCCGAAATGACCGAGCCGGACGGGAACATCTGGCGCAACGTCATCACCGAGGAGGTGTCCAAGGTCGCCGAGACCCTCAACGAGTACCGCGGCCGCCACCGCTACAACATGATGGACGCCAACCTGCGGGCCATGTACGCCCAGGTCCCGGTGATAGCCCAATGGGACGACCACGAGACGGTGAACAACTGGTACCCGGGCGAGACCATCGACGATCCGCGCTACACCGTGCGCGACGTCAACACCCTGGCGGCCCGCGGCCGCCAGGCCTGGCAGGAATACATGCCCATCGCCGACGCCCGCGCCCTGCGCCCGGGCACAGGGTTCGAGCCTTCCCGCATCTACCGCCAGGTCCGCCGCGGCCCGCACCTGGACGTGTTCGCCCTGGACATGCGCTCCCACAAGGGCGAGAACACCGCGGGCCTGGAGACGCAGGAAACCGCCCTGCTGGGCGAGGAACAGCTGGCCTGGCTCATCTCCTCACTGCGCGACTCTGACGCGACGTGGAAGGTCATCGGCAACGACCTGCCGCTGGGGCTCATCGTCCCCGACGGGAAGGGACAGGAGTCGATCTCCAACGCGGAGCACGGCGCCCCGCTGGGCCGCGAGCTGGAACTGGCCCGCCTGCTGTCGGCGATCAAGCAGCACGACATCAAGAACGTGGTGTTCCTGACCGGGGACGTGCACTATTGCGCGGCCCACCACTACTCCCCCGAGCGCGCGGCGTTCTCGGACTTCAACGAGTTCTGGGAATTCGTGGCCGGGCCCATCAACGCCGGCTCCTTCGGCCCCAACGCCCTGGACGGAACCTTCGGCCCACGGGTCGATTTCCAGCAGGCCGGCCCGACCATGGCCTCACCGCGCTCGGGCGAGCACCAGTACTTCGGCCACGTGGAGATTCCCGGCGACGGTTCGGCCTTCACGGTGAAGCTGATCAATGCCAACGGGGCCGTGCAGTACACCCGGACGCTGACGCCGCGGCGCTGATCCGCAGCCTTCCGCACCGCCGCAGCGGTCCCGGAGCCGAAAGGCCCCGGGACCGCTGCCTTGCGTGCCGCCCCGGGGACGGTTTTGTCCGCGTTGGGCGAAGCCATGGACCCATTCGGCGGCTTGTCGGATTGAATGGAACCATGAGCCACGCCGAGCATGCACCCGCCGCACCGCGGACCGCCAAGGTCCCCACCATTCGCACCCACCACGGGGACGCCTTCACCGACGACTACGAGTGGTTGCGGGACAAGGACAGCCCGGAGGTCCGCGCCCACCTCGAGGCCGAGAACGCCTACGCCGAGGCCCTGACCTCCAGCCAGCAGGCCCTGCGCGAGGAGATCTTCAACGAGATCAAGGCACGCACCGTGGAAACCGACCTCTCGGTCCCCGCCCGCAAGCGCGGCTGGTGGTACTTCACCCGCACGGCCGAAGGCTCCCAGTACGCCATCCACTGCCGCGTGGCCGCCACCGACACCGGGGACCTCGCCGCGGACTGGACCCCGCCGGCCATCGAGGCGGGCGCGGCCATCGAGGGCGAGCAGGTCCTGCTGGACGGCAACCAGGAGGCCGAGGGCAAGCCCTTCTTCTCCCTGGGCGGCATGGCCGTGAGCGAAGACGGCACCCTGCTGGCCTATGCGCAGGACAACGCCGGGGACGAGCGCTTCACCCTGCGCGTCAAGAACCTGGACACCGGCGAACTGCTGCCCGACACCATCGAAAACGTGTTCTACGGGCTGGCATTCTCCCCCGACGGGCGACGGATCTTCTACACCGTGGTCGACGATTCCTGGCGTCCGCACCAGATCAAGGCACACACACTGGGCACCGATCCCGCCGAGGATGCCGTGGTGTTCCAGGAAGACGACCCGGGCATGTGGCTGGGCTTCGACCTCTCCGCGGACCGCACCGAGCTGTTGGTCTCCATCGGCAACTCCGAATACTCCGAGACCCTCACCCTTGACTTGCTCGATGAACGGGCCGTCCCGGTCATGCTCATCTCCCGGGAGCACCGCATCCTGCACTCGGCCGACCCCGTCGTTGTCGACGGCGAGCGCGCCTACGTCATCACCCACGACCGCGACGCGCTGAACAACATGGTCTCCCTGCTGCGCGCCGACCAGCTGGCCCTGCCCTACGGTCAGCAGCGCTGGGAAACGGTGCTCGAGCACCGCGACACCGTCAAGGTCGAAGGCACCGCCGCCACCGCCACCCACCTGGTCGTTTCGGTGCGCAAGGACACCACCGAACGCGTCCAGCTCCTGCCGCTGGCCGGACTCGGCACGCCCGGACAACGGGAGGCGGTGGAGCCCGCCTTCGACGAGGAGCTCTACACCTGCTCGCTGGCCAATGCCGAGCTGGAGGCGCCGATGATCCGGCTGTCCTACACATCGGACTTCACCCCGGCACGCGTCTACGACTACACCCTGGCCGACGGCACCCTGTCCCTGCGCAAGCAAACCCAGGTCAATAACTACGACCCGGCCAACTACCGCGCCACCCGCGAATGGGCCACCGCGGCGGACGGCACGCGGATCCCGCTGACCATCCTGCGCCGGGCGGAAATCACCAACGATTCTCCCAACCCGGTACTGGTCTACGGCTACGGCAGCTACGAGATGTCGATGGACCCGGGCTTCGGCATCCCCCGGCTCTCGCTGCTGGACCGCGGCGTCGTCTTCGTCATCGCCCACGTGCGCGGCGGCGGCGAGCTGGGCCGCCAGTGGTACCTGGACGGCAAGAAGCTGGCCAAGAAGAACACCTTCACCGACTTCGTGGATGCCACCAAACATCTGCTGGACACCGGCTGGGCAGATCCCAAGCGCATCGTCGCGATGGGCGGATCGGCCGGCGGCCTGCTCATGGGTGCGGTGGCGAACCTGGCCCCGCAGCTCTACGCCGGCATCGTCGCCCAGGTCCCGTTCGTGGACGCGCTGACCTCCATCCTTGACCCGGAGCTGCCGCTCTCGGCCCTGGAATGGGAGGAATGGGGCAACCCGATCGAGGAGAAGGAGGTCTACGACTACATGAAGTCCTACTCCCCGTACGAAAACGTCTCCGCCCTGCCCTACCCGAGGATCGCCGCGGTCACCTCGCTGAACGACACCCGCGTGCTCTACGTCGAACCCGCCAAGTGGGTGGCAAAACTGCGCGAGGAAACCACCGGCACCGCGCCCATCGTGATGAAGATCGAGATGGACGGCGGGCACGGCGGGGCCTCGGGGCGCTACGAGGGCTGGAAGACCCGCGCCTGGGACTACGCCTTCGCCCTTGACACCCTGGGCCTGAACCCCGCGGGGGCATGAGCACCCCGATAATCCGGTCGGCAGCGGTCCGGGACCTCGGGGACGACCCGCGGTTCCGGGCGCTGCTTACCCTTGCCAGCGAGGCCACCGGCCCGGCACTCGATGACTTGGTCCGGGGAATCGCCGACCTGGAGTTGTTGGTTGCCGTCGACGGACACGGCACCCCCGCGGCACTGGCCGTGTACCGGCGCCTGGATCGCCACGCGGTGGAAATCGAATACCTTGCCGTCGACCCCGGGCTGCGGCGCTCGGGCGTGGCCACCGCGCTGGTGCACCTGGTCAGGGACGCTTCCGCCGCGATGGTCGTGGCCCGCACCGACACCGACGCCGTCGGCTTCTACCGGGCCGCCGGCTTTCGCTGCAGCGACTCCCCGCCCGATCTCCGGTGGCCCGGTCGCCGCCGCCACCTTTGCGTCCTGCCCCACGTGCCCCTGGTACGGGACCCGGAACCTGCCGACGGTGGCGTTGAGTGGATCCACGGGAGTCCCGCCCCGGCGCCGGTGCTGGTTGTCCCGCCGTCGCCGACGTGGCCGCAGGACTTCGAGGAGCTCGCTGCGGCGGTCCGGCACGCCCTGGGACACCGTGCGCTGGCGATCGAGCACCTGGGTTCCACCTCGGTGCCGGGGCTGCCCGCCAAACCAGTCATCGACGTGGTGCTGACCGTCGAGGACCCGGACCGGGAGGGGCGCTATGTGCCGATGCTTGAGGCGGCGGGCTTCATTTTCCGCCTGCGCGAGCCTGGCTGGTATCGCCACAGGCTTCTGGTCGCGGGCCCCGGTTCGGGCCTCCCGGCCGCAAATGTCCATGTCCTAGCCCCGGGCTGCCCGGAGACCGCCCGGATGGCTGCGTTCCGCGACTGGCTGCGAACCCACGAGGCCGATCGGGTCGCCTACGCGCGCATCAAGAGCGAGCAGGCGGCGGCAACCAATGATCGCGGCGGCGGAGCGGGGCTGGTGATGGACTACAACCGGGCCAAGGAACCTTTCATCCTCGCCCTCTACGCCAGGATCTACCAGGACCTGCCAGGCGCCTAGGCGGCAGGTCGCCTCGTCGCCTTCCCTATGCAGGCCTCAGCCGCCCCACCCAGGTCACGGACGTGGAAATGCGCCCCCGGCGCGTGGCCCGGGGACGCATTTGCGTGCGGGGCGACCACCCGCGCGTTCCTACCCGTCCTGGTGCTGCAGCTTGTGCGAGGTGTCGATGCTCGGCTTCATCGCCAGCAGCGTTGCCACCACGGCGACTCCCCCGCCAATCCAGGCGGTCAGTGCCGGCACGTTCGCCCCGGCAAAGGATCCCAGCCCGGGCAGGATGATGGCCACCATCGCGGCCAGGAGCTGTCCCACCTCGATCCCGTAGAGGTTCGGCCCTCCCAGGTTGATCATCCCGACGGCAAACAGCAGTGCCCCGGTGGTGATCAACAGCGGCACGGAATTGCCGATGCTTTCGGACCACAGGGGTGTCAATGCCATGACCAGGCCAACGGCGACCACGGCCCAGTCTTCCCAGCGCTTCCACCTGCGCATCAACGCTCATCTCCCTATGCTTTCGGGCCGGATTCATTTCATACCCCAGTCTGGCCCCGGATTCCGATGGCGAGTAGGGACTTTCGTCCCGCCGTGTCGCTGCCGCAACCCCGGGGGCGTTGGACACATGCATGCGCCGGGACGAAAACATGGCGTCGAAATGTCCCCCGGAAACTCGGGATTCGGAGTCACCCGTCTTGACTTATCTCACATTTCAGGATTACCTAATGATCGTTCGGTAAATAACTGAGAGGTCTCCCCCATGAGCGACACTGGCGTCGATGCACCCCTGATGCATCCCATCCTGAGGAACGATTACGCGGCCAAATGGTTGGGCATTGAGGTGCTGAAGGTGGCAGACGGTCACGCAACCATCTCCATGGAGCTGCGCCAGGAAATGCTCAACGGATTCGGCATCGCCCACGGCGGGATGATTTTCGCCCTTGCCGACACCGCGTTCGCCATGTCGTGCAACCCGCACACCGGGTCCGCGGACACCATCACTGTGGCCTCCGGCGTCGACATCAACTTCCTCAAGCCCGGCATCCCCGGCCGGACCCTCACGGCGGTGGCCAACCGCCGCCAGCAAACCGGGCGCAGCGGGATCTACGACATCCAGGTCCTGCAGAGCGTCCCGGGCGCCGAGGACGAGGTGCTTGCCGAATTCCGCGGCCGCTCGCGCACCATCCCCAAGCGTCCCTGACGCCACCTTTCCCCCATCTCCCCAAAACATCGCACGTAAGGCCACATCATGACCCAGACCTCCACCCGGATCGAACTGCCCAACCCGTTGGATCCCGAAGAAACCATGAGCCGCGACCAGATCGAATCGATCCAGCTCACGCGTCTGCAGGACACGCTCGCCTACGCCTACGACCGGGTTCCGCTGTACAAGGAAAAGTACGATGCGGCGGGCGTGCACCCCAGCGACATGAAGGAGCTGGCGGACCTGGCCAAGTTCCCCTTCACCGAAAAGGAGGACCTGCGCAAGACCTACCCGTTCGGCATGTTCGCCGTCCCGCAGCACGAGGTTGCCCGCATCCATGCCTCCTCCGGCACCACCGGCCGGGCCACCGTGGTCGGCTACACGCAGCAGGACCTGGACGACTGGGCCAAGATGGGCGCGCGCTGCCTGCGCCTCTCGGGCGTGAAGCCCGGCTGGAAGGTCCACAACGCCTACGGCTACGGCCTGTTCACCGGCGGCCTGGGCGCCCACGCCGCCGCCGAGCGCCTCGGCACCACCGTGATCCCGATGTCCGGCGGACAGACGGAGAAGCAGATCACGCTGATCCAGGACTTCGAGCCGGACGCGATCCTCTGCACCCCGACCTACCTGCTGACCATCGGCGACGCCATGCAGCGGGCGGGCCTTGATCCGCGCAAGACCTCACTGAAGGTCGCGGTGCTCGGCGCCGAGCCCTGGACCGAGGAGATGCGCCACGAGCTCGAGGTCATGTTCGACATCGACGCGTGCGACATCTACGGCTTGTCCGAAGTCATGGGCCCGGGCGTCGCCGGCGAGTCCAACCAGACCAAGGACGGCAGCCACATCTGGGAGGACCACTTCCGCCCGGAGATCATCGACGCCTTCGACCCCACCAAGGTCCTGGGCGACGGGGAGCACGGCGAGCTGGTGTTCACCTCGCTGACCAAGCAGGCGCTGCCGATCATCCGCTACCGCACCCACGACCTCACCCGGCTGCTGCCGGGAACCGCACGTCCGGGCCACCGCCGGATGGGCCGCATCACCGGGCGCAGCGACGACATGATCATCCTGCGCGGGGTGAACCTTTTCCCGTCCCAGATCGAGGAGATTGCCCTGCGCATCGACGGCCTTTCCCCGCACTTTCAGCTGGAGATCACCCGTCCCGGGCGCATGGACCAGCTCGCGGTGAAGATCGAGCGCCGCGAGGACTGCACCTCGGACCGCGCCGAGGCGGCGGGCAAGGAACTCGCCAAGCAGATCAAGATCCACGTGGGATCTTCCTGCGCCATCGACGTCGTTGACCCCGGCACCCTGGCCCGGTCCTCGGGCAAGCTGCGCCGCATCTACGACCTGCGCAACAAGTAGGCCCCGGTGCGCCGCGGCCGCAGGGGCCCGACCGCCTCCCCAGCCGCGGCGCACCAATTCCCCGCCAATTTCCGGACCGACCGTTCGTGAGAGAATGAGGAATCATGACTGCCAGCATTGCCAACTCCTCACCCACCAAGCGCGGACGCCCCGGATACGACCAGGACTCGGTCCTGTCCATCGCGGTGGAAGTCTTCAACAAGCACGGCTACGACGCGACGTCGATGGGCAAGCTCGCGGAAAACCTGGGCATCAGCAAGTCCGCCATTTACCACCATGTGCCCTCCAAGGGCGACCTGCTGCGCCTGGCCCTCGACGAGGCGCTGGTCCCGCTTGAGGCCATCGCCGAGGATGAACGCGCCGTCACCGGAACCGCCGAGGAGCGCCTGAAGTTCTTCCTCCGCTCCACCATCCGGGTGCTGGTCAAGCGCCAGCAATACGTGACCCTGCTGCTGCGGCTGCGCGGGAACACCGAGATCGAGCGCGACGCCCTCGAACGCCGCCGCGCGGTGGACCGCCGCGTCTCGGACCTCGTGGTCGAGGCCCAGCACGAAGGCTCGCTGCGCAGCGACATCGATCCCCGCACCACCACACGCCTGCTTTTCGGCACCATCAACTCGCTGGTCGAGTGGTTCAGGGAAGACGGCAACGTCACCGCCGAGCAGGTCGAGGAGCATGCCATCACCATGATGTTTGATGGGTTACACCACAACGGGAAATAGGGTTGGGCGCGGCAAGTCGCGCTACGATCGGTAGTTGAGGCAACGCACCGCCCCCCACCATTTTCTTTGTGAATAGGCAGTATTCTTCGTGGACGAACTTTTCTACAATCTCTTCTCGCAGGCACCCGGGACCGATTCCGGAACCCAGGTGGCACTCTTTGCCGTCTCGGCACTGCTCAGCTGCATTGCCATGGTGGTGCTGGCCCGGCGCAACGACCTGGGCTGGTGGGCGCAGATCCTGGCCGTCTTTGCCGGGCCGCTGGTCATCGCGCTGCAGTTCGAGGCATCCATGCTCCTGTACGCAGTGCCGGCCATGCTGGCAGCCGCCTTTGGCCTGTGGCGCTTCTCCCGCTTTGACAACTCCGGGCGCTTCGGCCGCAAGGTCATCCAGCGCGGCTTCGGCGCCAAGCCCCTGCTCATCGGGGCGTTGCTGGTGGTTGTCTTCACCGCCCTGCGCATGGGGCGCATGCTGACCTCCGGGTTCATCTTCACCGATGGCACCGCGGCATTGTGGATTTCCTTTGCGGCCGAGGCGGCGCTGATCGTTTCCCTGATCGGCATCGCGTGCGGGTACCGCTGGGCCTGGCTGGCCAGCACCGCCGCGGCCATTGCCTATGTCGCGGTGCTCTTCGGCACGAACCCCGCCCTGGCGCTGCTGGGCGTCACGGTCTTCCAGGCACTGGCCGGCATCTACGGCTGGTTCGCTTGGCGGAACGTGCCCACCGAGCGGGCCGTCACCGAAGGCGAGACGAAGAACGCCAAGTATCCGCCGAGCCCGTACACGGCATAGGCGCGCGAGAGCACCACATGATTTGGCAATGGCCCGGAACCTAGGTTCCGGGCCATTGCCGTTCCCGCGTCATGGCCGGCTACGCCGCGCTCCCCTAAGAGCGGATCTCCAACGACATGACCGACGCAGGCCCGTCGCCGCGCAGCCTGGCGCACGTCTGGACGTCGAATCTCACCGGCATCCCGCGCTCGTCCAGGTAGCGCAGCTTGGCCCGCTCCAGGCCCTCGATGCGGAACCCCGCGTTCCTGGCCACGCCCGCGGAGCCGGGGTTGTCCACCCGGTAGGCAAGCTCCAGGCGGAAGAGCGCCAGCGTGCCAAAACAGTGTTCGGCCAGCGACGCCGTGGCCCGCGAGGCCAGCCCCGACCCACGGGCTTCGGGTGCAACCCAGTAGGAGATCCACGCCGTGTCGTGGCGCCGGTCGATGGCCCCGGCCATCACGTGCCCGACCGCCGTGCCGTCCTTCGCGATGGCGAAGGCCACCGCGGAGTTGTTGTCCGGATCGATCCACGGTGCCACCCAGCGACGTGCCGCCGCCTCGGAATTCACCGGTTCACCGGACTGGCCTGCCATGTCGTCGGCCGCAAAGGCTGCCAGGATCGATTCGATGTCTGCCGCTGAATCGGTCCAGGGCCGAAGATATGGCCCGGAAGCGGAATTTTTGCCGGGAGTCATGGTCCCACCCTAGGCCCGCGGCTGCCACACCCCTGCCCGCCCGGCATCGCCACCCCCAACGCGTGGCGCCGATACCCACTGCCGGTTTTCGGGAGAAAAACAAGACATTGTGATCAACGACCCAATATGACAGAAGCGTTTCGATGCATACTGCTGGCACGTGGCCGACATCATGTACATTTGCTGGAACTTCAGATTTAGTTCGACCCGGCGATGCACAGTGTAGTGCCGCGCCGCGCAAAACCAGTCCCGTCCACCGCGGAGACCACAAGGAGCAATTGCCATGAGCACCCAAACCCTAGAAGCAATCCCCGATGCCCAGGCCACGAAGAAAAAGTCGGCAGGGCACATCATTGTCGACACCCTGGTGGCCCACGGCGTGGAGCGCACCTATGTGATTCCCGGGGAAAGCTACCTCGATGTCTTGGACGGCCTGCACCATTCCCCGATTGAGACCGTTGTCTGCCGCCACGAGGGTGGCGCCGCCTACATGGCCGAGGCCGACGGCAAGATGCACCAGCGTCCGGGCATCGCCATGGTGACCCGCGGCCCGGGTGCGGCCAATGCGCACGTGGGGCTGCACACCGCCTGGCAGGACTCCACCCCGATGGTGCTCTTCGTCGGCCTGATTCCCTTCGCGCACCGCGACCGCGAGGCCTTCCAGGAATTCGACATCAAGGGCTGGTTCGACACCGGCGCCAAGCGCGTCATGGTCCTGGACCACGCCGAACGCGCCTCGGAGATTGTCGCCGAGGCCATGTTCGCCGCCATGAGCGGGCGTCCCGGCCCCGTGGTGGTCGGGCTCCCCGAGGACATCATCCGCGAAATGGTCGAGCCCACCCTGCACCCGGTCATCCCCGTGGCCACCGGCGGCATGACCGTGACCGACTGGAAGGAACTCAAGGCAGCACTCGAGGAATCCTCCAAGCCGCTGTTCGTGCTCGGTGGAAATGACTGGACCCAGGAAGGCGCCACCGCGCTGACCACCTGGCTCGAGGAGCACCACCTGCCGGCCGCCGTCGAATGGCGTTGCGAGGGCAACATCCCCTTCAGCTCCCCCTCCTACGTCGGACCCATCGGATACGGGCGGCCGAAGCCCACCTACGACCTGCTCGAGGAAACCGACCTGCTGATCTTCGTTGGCACCGTTCCTGGCGACGTGATCACCGACGGGTTCCTGGTGCGCCAGGACTGGACCAAGAAAAACTTCCTGGTCACCATCGACCCGTCCCTGCGCGGCCGCTCGGGCCCCGTATCCCACCAAATCGTTGCCAAGCCCGACGTCTTTGTCCGGGACCTGGTCATGATGGACTTCGCCGGCAAGCCCGAGTGGAAGTCCTTCACCGAGCGCATGCGTGGCGAGCAGGAAAAGTTTGCTGCCCTACCCGCAGCGACCCCCGCCGAGGGCCCTGCCCGCATGGACACCATGATGGCCAACCTGGTGGCGGGCCTGCCGCACGACGCCATGATCACCCTGGGCGCCGGCGAACACACCAACTGGGCACACCGCTACTTCCCCACCGAGGAATACGCGTCGATGATTTCGGCCCGCAACGGTTCCATGGGCTACTCGGTGCCCTCGGCCGTTGCAGCGTCGCTGAACTTCCCGGGACGTCGCGTCGTCACCATTGCCGGCGACGGCGAGTTCCTGATGAACGGCCAGGAGCTGGCGACCGCCGCCCAGTACGGCGCCACCCCGCTGGTCATCGTGATGGACAACCAGGAATACGGAACCATCCGCACGCACCAGGAACGCCACTACCCGGAACGCATTTCCGGCACCCAGCTCAAGAACCCCGATTTCGCGTTGATGGCCCAGGCCTTCGGCGGATTCGGAGTCCGCGTGGAAAACGACAGCGAGATCCCGGCCGCCCTTGAGGCTGCGCTGACGGCGATTGACGATGAGGGCAAGTTCGCCCTCATCCACCTGATCGTGGAACAGCGCGTCAAGGCCTACTAGGCCGCTTCCAGACAGCGAACAGCGGAAGCTCGTTTCCGTCCCTCGGGGCAGGACGCGGGTCTCCGCTGTTTTGTGCCGGGCCACCAGGGCTAGGCGGGATCCGGGCGGGGGTCTTTCAGCGCATCCAGCAGGAAAGCCGCCCAGTGCCCATAGCCCTCCACCGACGGATGGAAACGGTCGGCAGCGAAGAAGGCGTCGCCCAGCGGCGGATCGTCGGCGAAGGACACGAAGGCAAGACCCAGTTCCGTGCACACCCGCGCCGACACCGCGTCCAGGCGGCTGGCCCGGCGTTCCAGGAACTCGTTCAACGGCACCGGCAGGGCAGGGAAGAATCTGAAGGGCGGCACCCCGGCAACAACAATTTCCCTGGGCCTGCCCGGATCCAGGAACGCCGCCAGGATCCTGCGCAGGTCCCCGCCCCAATGCGCGGGCGTCCGACCGGCCATGGCGTCATTGGCGCCGGCCACCAAGACAACGATGTCCGGGTCCGGATGCTGGACCCGGACAAGCACCTCGCTGCCGATGCGCTCCAAGGTCGCGCCGTTGGCACCCTGGGCTTCCCACGCCACTGGCCGGTGACGCCGGACCGAGAGTCCCTCCGCCAGCTGGCCGGTCAGTGCAAGTGCGTGGGTCGGAGCGCCCGTTCCGGCAACAGTCGATTCCCCAATGACCAGCAGCCGACAAGGGGTCCCGCCGGTGCCACACGCGTCGGCCAAACCCTTCTTGGGACCTGTGGCCTCCTGCAGCCTCGGAATGGTCTTGACGAGGCGGTGCCCCTGGACCAAAGCGGGCCCCGCCTGGACCACATCCAGCCAACCTCTCCGAATTCTTTCGCTTCCGACAGAAGTGCTCATTGCGCTGCCATCCCCTAGCGCTGCATGTTGGCCAACCCGGATACCCAATGCTCCTCAATAACTTGCCGTCCCCCCACTCATCAGGGTCGACCTCCGCATTGCTCCTGTCAACAAGAGGGCCAACTGCAAGAATCCACGGATGCCGGAGGACCCCGCCGGAAACCGGCCGTCCCCTTGCCAAGCACCGGGAATACCTGCCGTGTGCGACCCACCCTTGATCCGCCTCTCATTTGGGTCTCATCATCATCGGCCATACTTGTGGTCATGGGATTGGGAAAAACTGGCAAGATCGTGGCCTGGCTGGCGGTGTTCTTGACCCTGGGGTTGGGGACCTATGTGGTGGCCCTGGGGTTGTCGGCTCCCCCTTCGGTGAACCTGGGACCGGCGATCGACGTCGAGCAGGGCACCGCACCGGCAAGCCCGTCTCCCTCCACCGTGGCACCAAGCACTTCGCCCAAGCCAACCCCAAGCCCCTCCGCGGAATCGTCGCGCCCACCGGCCAAGCCAACCGTCAAGCCGTCAGTCAAGCCCTCCTCAAAGCCGTCACCGAAGCCGACAGTGTTGCCCAGCAAGTCAGCACCGGTCAAGCCGCTGCCGCCATCGGACGCCGACGACGATGACGATGACGACGATTTTGACGACGACGGTGCGGATGACGACGATGATTAGGATTCCCGAGCTCGCCCAGCAACTGGCAAACGCACCCGAGGGCACCAAGTACGCCCGTCGCGGCTTCTCCGTCCGCACCCGGGTCCTGGCCGGAATGCTGGGGCTAATCACCTTGGCCTTCGCCGTCACCGGCACCGTGGTCTATCTCCTGCAGGTGCGGACCATGGATGCCCGCATCGACGACTCGCTCAAGCGCAGTGTCCAGGAATTCCAGGTGCTGGCCGCACGCAGCTCCGAATCGGCGACCACCGCCGAGCCGCTCACCGCCGAGGTCCTGCTCTACGCGGCCATGCAGCAGACCCTGCCGGCACGACACGAAGGCATGCTGAGCATGGTCAACGACAGCGTCCGGTGGACCGCTCCCGAGATCGTGCAAATGCGTCCGGAAAACGACCCGGGGTTCATCGCCTGGGCGGTGAATGAGGCACCGGACGAGCGGGTCATGCTCCAAACGGTGCCCACGGCCCAAGCAACCTACCGCGTGGTGAGCATTCCCCTGACCCTGGCCCAGCCGCAACCTCCGGCCCACTTGTTCCTCGCCTACGATTACACCGCCGAAAGGCAGGCCCTGAACCGCGGCTTCCTGATGTATGTCCTGGTCGGGGTCGTCGTCCTGCTGGTGGCCGGAGCGGCCGGCTGGCTGCTGGTGGGCAGGTTCCTGCGTCCCGTGGCCCTGCTGCGCGACACCGCCCGGAAGATCTCCGAATCGGACTTGTCCAAGCGCATCGAGGTGGTCGGACGCGACGACCTGGCCGAGCTGACGATCACCGTCAACGCCATGCTCGACCGAGTGGAGAACGCCATGGTCTCCCAGCGCCAGCTCCTTGACGACGTGGGCCACGAGCTCAGGACACCGGTGACCATCGTGCAGGGGCACCTGGAACTCATGAATCCCCTGGACCCCGAGGACGTCAACCAGTCAAGGGACATCGCCCTGGCGGAACTGGACCGGATGTCTTTCCTCATCAACGACCTGGTCACCCTCGCCAACTCCAACGGGGTCGACTTCGTCCAACCCGTGAACACAAACATCGGCACCCTGCTCGATGACCTGCTGGACAAGGCGCGTCCGCTCGGCGACCGCAACTGGCGGATCGGCCATCGCGTGGAGGCAACTGCCAATCTCGATCCGCAACGCATCACCCAGGCGATGCTGCAGTTGTGCTCCAATGCCGTCAAGTTCTCCGCCGACGGGTCCACGATTACCATGGGAACCAATATCGCAACCGACGCCAGCAACGCCCCGGTGCTGCGTCTCTGGGTACGCGATGAGGGCGTCGGCATCGCCGTCGCCGACCAGGACCGGATATTCGAGCGCTTCGGTCGCGGCAACAATTCCAAACGCACCGAGGGGTCCGGACTGGGACTGAACATTGTCTCGGCCATCGCCGAGGCACATCGCGGAAGCGTCGGGGTCAGCTCCGATGTGGGCATCGGCTCAACCTTCGTCATAGAGATCCCCATTGCCCCCGAGAGAGAAGAAGATGAGCCGAATACTGATCATTGAGGACGAGGACCGCATCAGCTCCTTTGTCGCCAAGGGGCTCAAGGCCGCCGGCTTCGCGCCCACGGTGGCCGACACCGGCAAGGAAGGCGGCTATCTGGCCCAGACCGGCGACTTCGAGTTGATCATTCTGGACCTGGGACTTCCCGACGAGGACGGCTTCTCGGTCCTGGGCCGCATCCGCTCCACCAACGTCGACACCCCCGTCATCATCCTCACGGCACGGTCCAGCATCGACGACACCGTGGCGGGGCTCGAGGGTGGCGCGGACGACTACATGGCCAAGCCCTTCCGCTTCGAGGAACTGCTTGCCAGGGTGCGCCTGCGCCTGCGTCCACAGGCCGCGGCGCCCGAGGACCAGGTGATTCGGGTGGGACCGCTGGAACTGGATTCCGGTAGCCGGCGCACGCGGCTCCATGGTCGCGAAATCGACCTCTCGGCCAGGGAATTCGGGTTGGCGGAGGCCTTTATGCGAAACCCCGGGCAAGTGCTCAGCCGCGAGCAGCTGCTCTCCCGGGTCTGGGGCTACGACTTCGACCCGGGTTCCAACGTCGTTGACGTGTATGTGCGGTACCTGCGCAACAAGCTGGGCGCGGAATGGTTCACCACGGTGCGCGGCATGGGGTACCGCTTCGAGGATCCTTCCTGAGCAGGGGATGAGCAACAGGCATGTACAGCTGACGGGCCATCGGTTCCCCAAAATTGCGGACCACGGTCAACGACCGTGGTCCGCAACTTTGCCGCTCCTTGCGGGCGGCCGAAGCGGCCCGGTGCATGACTCGGGGCACCGGGCAGGCATCCTTTCTTACTTGCAGGCAACGTCCACCCAGTAGGTGTGGTCGCCTTCGGTGTGGTCCGCGACGGTGACCGGGACCATTGCGGTTCCGCCCCTGACCCTCGCGGCGCTTCCGTCAGGCGCCGCGACCGCCGTGATGCTGCAGCCGGGCTGGCTGGCCACATGGATGGAATGTGTGCCTTCCTCGGTTGCTTCGAAGTGGGCCTCGTGGAAGGCAAGTACGGCCGGGTTCCATTCGGAGTACTTGATGTTGTGGGCGCCGTTGGTGTCCACCCAGGTGGCAGCGTAGCCGTCCATGGCCACACCGTTCTTCCAGAAGCGCACGTCGATTTCGACGATCATGTCGCTGCGGACCTTGAAATTGTCGGTCTTGCTGTACCGGGGAACGAAGCAGTTCTTGTTGCCGTTTCCGTTGCAGTCCAGCTTTTCAGTCGGGGTCACCCAGACCTTGTAGACCCCGCCGTTGTTGGGCGTGTCCGCATAGGGGAACAATTGGACGGTTGCCCCGCCGTCTTCACCATCGAGCCCCGTGGCATGGGCACAGGCACCCGAGGGCGAGGTGTCCTGAATGACGCCGCTGTCGTTCACAGTGAACTGACGACACGCGACCGCGTCGGATGAGAGCAAGACCTTTCCCGAGGGGTCGGTGACTTGGAATGAGTAGGTGCCTGCCGGCAGGCCGGCCGCGTCGTCGGGGGCGTTGATGCCGGGGCCGCCGTTAAGGTAGACATCTTCCTTGGCGTCGTAGATGTTCAGGTTGACGGGAACACCGCTGGCGTCCGTGGTGAAAATGGCGCCTGAAAGCTGGGTGCCGGGCGGAGGTGCCGCGGTTGCCGGTGCGACCCACAGCGTCGCGGCTGCGACGAGAATTGCGCTGGGAATGGCGAACATTCTTTTCATGAGATCCCTCTGAATCTACGAGTAGGAAACCGTATCCGGCACGCAGTTGACGGCTCATACTCCCAGCAAGAACAAGCTTCATCCGGAAACTATTTCGGAAATCACGGATGGACACGCTACGCCTCGGATGCTCGAAGCATACGACTGCGAAAAGCGGAACGGCAACACGTGAACCCACCCCTTAATTACTCGGTGTTTCGCGTGCTTCGAGGGTGCACTCTGTTCGAGGCAACGCCCGCCTCCCCGCATGGATGACCTTTTCGCCGGTGCCGGTGGAGTGGGGTTTTCCGGATGCGATGCTGCGGGTTGGGTCTTCTCCGAATCGGACGACCGCCCGCTCGATTCTCGACTAAACGGGATAAGCCGCGTCTTGGGATCCGGGCGTTTTGCCGGCATGCTCCGGCGGCCACACGAGCAAGAAACGTTCGAAGACGATCGCGCAGTCTTCGCTCCAGGTCCGGCCGCGTGCGGCTTCGCCACGCAGCCAGTATTTGCGGTGTTCGGTTCTCCAGCTTTCCAGTGACCTGTCGCCCTCCCCCTCGTCTCGGGCGAAGTCCGCGTCGGCACTGGCAAAGGTCCCCAACCGAAGCTCCACGCTCTTCAGGACGACCTTCGGGTTTCCGTCCCCGTCGCAGGCTATCCAATGCGAACCCACGCGCGGAAGTGCCATGCCGTCATCCATGAATTCCCGAGCCAGCGTCGAGGTGGCTCGTTTGTGGCCGTGGATCACTTCGTGTAACAGTGCATCGGCCAGCACCGCGGAATCCCCGAAGCGCTCGACCGAGTATTCAGGGCAGAGGTTCACCGCGTCCGGGTAGGCAGTCGAATACTCGGCCCACATCCGGGCCGCGGCTTCCAGGTCCAACGATCGGTTGTTGACGTCTTCTGCTTTCACAGGAATAGCATGCCACGGTTATTCCACGTTAGTGGTCCACATGACCGGGTTCGGGACGGAGTGGCAGTTGAGGGTAGAGGTCCGGGAACACCCCGGCGGCTGGTGCCTGTTTCTGAACGGGCACCAGCCGCCGGGAGTCACTCGGGAGCGCTAGGCTGCGCTGGCCGCCGATGGAGCTGACTTTGGAGACTCCGGCGATACCGGGGACTGTGCGGAAACAGGCGATACCGGCGACTGCGCGGACACCGGTGACTGCGCGGAGGCGGGCGAAACTGGAGATTGAGCTGTGACCGGGGACGGGGCTGACACAGGAGTTTGGGCCGACACTGGCGACACAGCAGTCTGGGCCGACACCGGCGACACAGCAGTCTGGGCCGACACCGGCGACACAGCAGTCTGGGCCGACACCGGCGACACAGCAGTCTGGGCCGACACCGGCGACACAGCAGTCTGGGCCGACACCGGCGACACAGGAGTCTGGGCCGACACCGGAGACGCTGCCGACTTCGCCGATGCAGCAGTCTGTGCTGAGGCTTCAGCATCGGCGGCCACCTGCTCCACGGAGGTGGAACTTTGGAGTGCTGCCCGTTCCTCCACAACCACCGACTCATTGACGGGGACAATCGGCTGCGCGACCGCAACGCCCGCTCCGATGGCGACTACTCCAAGTGCCCCGGTGATTGACCAAAATGTGCGTGACTTCTTCATGCTTTCGAACCTTTCGTCCATTGTCCTGCTGGTGATCTTCTTCCAGCCTGACTCCTGAATGTGAGACGTGGAGGAGAAACGAATGAGAATGTTCTCATCTTGGCCTCCCGATTCGGGCAATAATGCCACGTCACAGCCCATAAATAAAGACTTTCAGGGCGGCAGCAAACCAAACGTCCCGGCCTTTCGCTACCCAGCCAGGTCGAGAAATTGCTCAACACGCCGCAAGCGGTCCAGTGCCACGACACGCCAATTGGGATTGGATTCGTCCCGCGCGCCGGCCACCAGCGACAGGACCACGCACGCTGCCCGGGCATACAGACCGTCGCCTGAAACCCCTCGTTGACCCAGTTCAGATTCGAAGGCCTTGGCATAACGTTCAAGATAACCGACAACCCGTTCATACCGCGGGTCAAGACCCGGGAGGACGGCCAGATGTCCAAGAAAACAGGCAAGGTCGTCAACCAGATACCCGGGGCCGGCCGAATCTATGTCCAGTAACCCGGTGATGGTCCCGTCGGTGACGAAGATGTTTGCCTCGTAGAAGTCCCCGTGGCTGGGAACCAGTTCACCACGCCGGGAGGTTTCCAAAATGCGGGCCAGGCGCTGGATCAAGACCCCGATATTTTCGGCTTGTTCCGGCATTGCCGTTTGGGCCGCGTGACCGTACCAGCCCAAGCGGTCGGACCAGGCAGGTCGCGCCGGGACGTCCATAAGGGTTTGCGGCAACGAGTCGAGAAGCCCGAAGATGCGCTGCGGGTCCAACGGCAGGTCCTTGGCATGCATCAGGTCCTCGGCCAACGGCACGCCCTCGGCCCGGCGAAAGGCCAGGACGCCGTCTATCGGCGGTCCGACCGGCGCTGGTGCGGGGATACCTGCCTGCAACAGGGCCAGGTGCTTGTCGTGGAGGAGTTGCGAGTCCTTCCGCAGCACCTTGAGGAATAGCTGGTCGCCGTCCACGAAGCGGGCAAGCAAGACGGCGCGGCGCAGCGGGCGGTAGGCCAGGGTGCGCAGTTCCTCCAGAACGCGTCCGTCGCCCCATTTTTCCTCCACGAGCCCCGGGGTTGTCGCCAACCGCAACCCGGGCAGCAGCGGGTCTGCCGGATGCAGCCATACGACGACGGCGCCGCGCCCGTTGTCGAGGCGGACGGCCCCTTCGGGGAACTTCTCCAGCTTTTCAGCTGTGGCACCCAGGTAAAGCGTTGCTGTCCCGTTGCTTGCCGCAAAGACACCGGATACCCCGGCCCCCGGCCGGTGGTGCAGGTCCGCCAAGTAAACCTGCGCATGCTCAAGTCCCATCGGTCGCACGACTTCCGCGAGGATTCCGGCGAACTCCTCCGATTCGAAGAAGTCCAGTTGTTCCCGCTCGGTCCATGCGTCGGCATCCTGAAGCACCGGTGAATTCATTGAACCCTCGTTCCTCCTACGCGCCGCGGGCCGTGCCGGCGGATGATGCCGCCCCGCTTCCCTTTGCCCGCTACCTTCTCACACTCGGTGCCCCGCGGGCCACGGCCCACCGCCACGGGCGCGTCCCGATACCGGCTCCGCAGACGCCGACGGCCAACCGCGCAACCCCCTAATCAGGAGTCCAGCGGTCGGCCATCGGTCATTGCCGCAGCATCATGCGGATCGGGAACTAGGCCCAGTTGGCGTAGGTGGTGTTTTCCTTCTCCACCAGGGTCAACACGTCATAGGTGGCCACGATCTCGCCGTCCTGGTTGTTGATGACGGCGTCCCACGCGACCTCTCCGTACTCGTCCGTGACGCGGGGGGTGATCTTCTTGGCGGTCAGCGTGACCCGGATCGAATCCCCGTCCGGCACCGGGGTGATGAAGCGCAGGTTCTCCAGGCCGTAGTTGGCCAGGACCGGGCCGGGGGCGGGCTGGACGAAGAGTCCGGCCGCCCAGGAGACCAAAAGGTATCCGTGGGCCACGATGCCCGGGAAGAACGGGTTGGCCTCGGCCGCTGCGCGGTCGGTGTGCGCATAGAAGGTGTCACCGGTTTCGTTGGCGAACGCGGTGATTTCCTCCAGGGACACCACGCGCAGCGGCGAGGCGAAGGCGTCGCCGATCCGCAGCTCGGCCAGCGACTTGCGGAACGGGTGGATGGCCCCTTCGACGGCGCCGAACTCTGCGGCCCCGGCGACCACGCGGTCGGCACCGGTGTGCCAGATGCCGGTGACGGCGGTGAGCATGTTTGGCGAGCCCTGGATGGCGGTGCGCTGCATGTGGTGCTTGACCGAGCGAATGCCGCCGAGTTCCTCGCCGCCTCCGGCGCGGCCCGGGCCGCCGTGGACCAGGTGCGGCACCGGCGAGCCGTGGCCCGTGGAGCTGCGCGCGGTTTCGCGGTTGAGCATGTGGACCCGGCCGTGGTGCGAGGCGATGCCGGTGGTCAGGACGCGCGCGGTGTCGGGGTCGTTGGTGCACACGGTGGCCACCAGGGAACCCGAACCCATGGCCGCAAGGCGGATGGCGTCGTCAAGGTCGGAATATCCGATCACCGATGACACCGGGCCAAAGGCCTCGCGGCTGTGAACGGCCTCGTTTTCCACGTCGTCCCACGTGAGCAGCAACGGGGACATGAAAGCGCCTGCATCGACGGTCTTTTCCTCGCCCGTGGTGGTGCGGACGACCGGCGCATCCAGGGTTCCGTAGGCAATCTCGCCGCCGGCGGCAATCATGTCCTCGACGGCCGCGCGCACGTCGCGCAACTGTTCCAGGGAGGCGAGGGCACCCATGGTGACTCCCTCGGCGCGCGGGTCGCCGATGACCACGCGCTCGTCAAGGCGCGTCCCCACGGCCTTGACCACCTCGTCAACTAGCGCCGCGGGGACGATGTTACGGCGGATCGCCGTGCACTTCTGTCCGGCCTTAGAGGTCATCTCCGTGGTGACGGCCTTGACGAAGGCGTCGAATTCCGGCGTTCCGGGAACCGCGTCGGGTCCCAGGATGGCCGCATTGAGCGAGTCGGTCTCGGCAGTGAAGCGCACTCCCCCGTCAATGACGTTCCGGTGGGACTTCAGCGCCGAGGCGGTGGAGGCCGAGCCCGTGAAGGAGAGCATGTCGCGGTAGTCAAGCACGTCCAACAGGGTGCGTGCCGAGCCGGAGATCAGCTGGATCGAGCCCTCGGGCAGGATGCCGGAATCTACCATCAGGCGCACCATGGCCTCGGCGACGTAGCCGGTGGGCGTGGCGGGCTTGGCAATGGTCGGAACCCCGGCGATGAATGCGGGGGCGAACTTCTCGAGCATGCCCCAGACCGGGAAGTTGAAGGCGTTGATCTGTGCGGCAACCCCGGGGATGCGGGTGTAGATGTGTTCGCCGGCGAACGAGCCGTCGCGCGACAGCACTTCCATGGGGCCATCGGGGATGACATTGGAGTTCGGCAGCTCGCGCCGGCCCTTCGAAGAGAAGGTGAAGAGCACGCCGATGCCGCCGTCGATGTCGACCATCGAGTCGAACTTGGTGGCACCGGTTTGGTAGGAGATCTCGTAGAGGACTTCTCGCCGGTCGTTGAGGTACTGGGCCAGTTCCTTGAGCTTCAGGGCGCGTTCGTGGAGGGTGAGCTTGCCAAGTTCGGCCTGCCCGACAGTGCGCCCGTACTCAACAACCGTGGCAAGATCCATGCCGTCGCTGTTTACCGTTGCCAGGGGCGCCCCGGTGTTGGCGTCCAGCACCGGGGTGCCGCCCACCGCATCGGACGGGGTCCACCAGGTGTTTTGGACGAAGCTGGGAACGAGTGGAGCCATGGGAGTTGTCGTCATCGACGAAGTCCTTCCTGAACGATCGGTCAGTATTAGCAACCACAGTACAGTATGGGGAAGAACACCACGAGTCTCGGGCGCCATGGGTGCCCGGAAAACAGGAGATAGACAGCATGAGCGCAGAGCGCCCCACCGCGCCCACCCCGGAAACCTCGATTGACGGCGTCTGGCAGATTGCCCTGGGCGAACTGGACATCAAGATGGGCATCAAGATCCTCGAGGAATCGGTCGAGAAGGTCGTGGCCACCATGCCGGTGGAGGGTAACCGCCAGTCGTTCGGGCTGCTGCACGGCGGCGCGTCGCTGGCCGTGGGAGAGGCCGTTGGCTCCTGGGCCGCGGTGAAGCATGCCTCGACCATGGGCAAGTCGGCGGTCGGAGTGGATGTCTCGGCGACCCACCACAAAGGTGCCCGCAACGGGCTGATCACCATCACCGCGACGCCGATCAGCCTGGGCCGCCGCGTGGCCAGCCATCAGGTCGTCATCGAGAACGAAGCCGGCGAGCGCCTCTGCACCCTGCGGATCACCAACCTGATCGTCGACATCAAGCAGTAGGGCTGCAGCCCCGGAAATCACCTGGCCGCAGGCACTTCCACGTCCGCGCTTGCGGGGATCCGCGGCCAGAATTCCCGCACCGGCAGGCTTATTCCCGGGCGGGTCCCACAGCGACCCCGACAGGCCGGCGGATCGCAGATCCGCCGGCCTGTCGCCGCGTGGGCGATGTCCACCCATCGCGCCCATCGGACATCGCCACTCCCCCGGTGTCCCGCGCATGGCGCCACCAAAAGCGCGCCCGGTAATGCGAGCAGCAACATGGCAAGAGTTGGCCACGTCGGCGCTTCCCTGGCTTTGCCCGACGGGGTTCATGATCGGGGGCGCCATCCACCCGACACGGGCGGCAGCATGAGGTTTTTCGCCGCATCTGGCAACGGTTACGGGCCAAGGAACCAGCAGCCGGAGCCAAGTGATTGACATACATCAATGAGTTGTGGTGTCCTTGAGTCAGCAGCACCAGTAACCACCGAAGGAGGAAAACAATGAGTGTCCCAGTCGTGACCCCGGATCCATTCTTTCCTTCCCACAGGAGTTACTCCAGCAATGCAGAAACACGTAGAAAACAACTTTCCAGACACCTTTGAACGGCGCTCCACGGGCACCAAGGCCAGGCAGACCGATCGCGCGGATGACTGGAACTATCTTGACGACCAACTCGGCGACTCCCAACGTTGGTCAACCTGGCTGGCCACCGAGAAGCTCATGCGCGGACCGCTTCCATACCCCGAGTTCGTTATCGAGGATGCAGGTGCCATCGACACCGAGCTCGGCGTGCTCAAGACCGGCAAGGAAGCCGATGTCTTTCTGATCGAGCGGGCCACGTCCGAGCAACATGCCCTGCTGGCCGCCAAGCGCTACAGGTCCCCGGAGCAACGCACCTTCAACAGGTCTTCGACCTACACACAAGGCCGCAGCGTCAAACGTTCACGCGACGCCCGCGCGCTGAAAAACGGCAGCGCCTATGGGCGGCTCGTCGAGGCCTCGCGGTGGGCCAATGCCGAGTGGCAACACATGCGCCTGTGCTTTGAGGCGGGAGCGCCGGTCCCCTATCCGGTACAGATCCTGGGCACTGAGATTCTCATGGAGTTCATCGAAGACCCGGAGGCCCCGGGTGCTGCGGCACCGCGGCTGCAGCATGTGCGCCCGGACGCCGAACGGCTGGGCCACTACTGGCAACAAATCGTGGAGGCCATGAAGGTCTTCGCCCGACTGGGATATGCCCACGGGGACCTCTCGCCCTATAACGTACTTGCTGCCGGCGAGAGGCTGGTGGTCATCGACCTGCCGCAATTTGTCGACATGACCGAGAACGAACGCGGTGTCGGCTTTCTTCAGCGGGACTGCCAAAACATGTGCGCCTGGTTCCAGTCGCGCGGCCTGGACGTTGACGCCGACGAACTCCTGGCCGAACTCATTGCCGAGGCCTGGTAGGCGCCGGGACCGAGCTCCATTCACCGGGGCGGTTCCCAGGCGATTAATTGGTACATCCGCTGTGCTGGTCTCGGCTGGGCCACGGGGCTATGGTTGGCCCACCAAACCGCTTGGGCCGCCCATACGAAACCATCAACCTCGCACCCCTACGTCGACGATGCGGCCACGTGGCCAGTGTTGGCCTTCTTCATGAGTTAACTTGAGCAATTTCCAGAAAGGACATTCACCTTGCGTACCGCATACAAGGTTGTTGCTCACATCATTGCCGCCGCAGTCGTGGTCCAGGCGGCCTTGATCGCCTGGGCGATGTTCGGGCTAATCCCATCCCTGCAGTCCGGAACCGTCCCGGACGAACCGCCGGTGGCCGCGCTCATGCACGGCATGATCGGCATGTACGCGGCCCCGGTTCTCGTACTGGTGCTACTGGTCATCGCGTTGCTCGCGCACGCTGGACTGAAATGGGCACTGTGGCTCCTTCTTGCCGTCGCGGTCCAAATCACCCTGGCGTTCGTGGCCTTCGATGCCGCCTGGGTCGGTCTGCTCCACGGGGCAAACGCCTTTGCCATCATCGCGCTGGCCGAGATCGGCGCCCGCGCGGTCGCCCACGCCCCGGAACATGTGGCGGGCCGCAAGAACGTCATGCGTCCGGCGACATAGACCGGCGCCGCATTTCCCACTCGCGGTCCGTGGCCAGCACGGCGAGGAATTCCTCGTCGTGGCTGGCCACCACCATGGCGCCTCCGAATGATTCCAGGGCAGACAGCAGCTGCTCGACGGTGGCCATGTCCAGGTTGTTGGTGGGCTCGTCAAGCAGAAGCAATTGCGGGGCGGGGTCGGCCAGCAGGATCATCGCCAAGGCAACCCGAAACCTCTCCCCGCCCGAAAGCCGGGACACCGGCTCGTCGACCCGGGCTCCCCGGAAATGGAAGGCGGCCAGCTGCTCCCGCAGGAGCCCCGGTTCCGCCCCGGGCGCCGCGAGCCGGAGGTTTTCCAACATGCTCATCCCGTCATCGAGCCCTGCCCAGTCCTCCCCGCCCCCGGCAGACAGGCGCTGGCGCAGGAACCCGACCGGAACCCTCGAACGCGTCTCCAGCTCGCGGAGCAAGGTTGTCTTCCCCGCCCCGTTCCCCCCAAGGAGGGCGACACGCTCCGGCCCCTTGATGCCCAGCACCGAATCCCCCTCCACGGGTTCCCCCGCTTCGAGCACGATGCCGCGGCCGATCTCGGCGACCGGCAATTCAACCACGCTGCGGCCCGCGGGAACCCGGGTCCGCGGCAACTCGATCCCGATCCTCAGGTCCACGGGCAACCCGTTGCGGGCCTCCGCCAGCTCCGTGCGGGCGTCTGCCTCGTGGGACCTCATGATGCCGCGGTTCTTTGCCGCGGAGACCTCGGCCTTGTTGCGCAGCGCGTTGGCCAGGATCTTCGGCATGGATTCCGCGGCCTTTTGCCCCTGCCTGGACCGCCTGGCGATCTTGGTTTCGGCCTCGCGGACCTGCCGTTTCTCGACCGCCAGCCTGCGGCGGGCATCGCTGAGCCTGCGTGCCGCGCTGTCCCGTTCGTGACCCAGGACTTCCTCCCGTGAACCCCAGTCGCCGAATCGCACCACCTCCATTTTCTCGGCGCGCAGCGCCCGCACGTTCACCGGGCGCAGCTCGGCCAGGGAATCGACCAGCCCCAGCAGCGTCTTGTCGTGCGTGGAGACCAGCATGGTGCCGGAAAATCGCTCCACCATGTCGTAGAGGCGGTGCCGGGCGTCGCGGTCCAGGTTGTTGGTCGGCTCGTCGAGCAGGGTGATCCCGCCGCCGCGGACTTCCATGCCGGCCAGGGCCACGGCCATGGTCTCGCCGCCCGACAGGGTGCCCACGGTTCGTTGCAGGAATGAGGCGGTGACTTCCGTATTGAGGTATCCGTCCAGCAGCGCCGCCGACCGCTCCTCAAGATCCCAGTCGTCGCCGACCGATTCCATGTCCCGGGCCAGATCCTCGCTCGTGTTGTCCAGGATCCGGTGCAGCGCCGCCAGCTTTTCCGTGATGCCCATCAGGCTCGCCACGCTTCGATGGCTGTCGAGGACGATGTCCTGTGCCAGGTAGGCCGGCGGTGCCTGGGTGTGGATCGTGCCCCGGGTGGGCCTGAGTTCCCCGGCGACTAGCCGCAAGAGCGTGGACTTTCCCGAACCGTTGGGACCCATGAGGCCGGTGCTGCCATGGGGAAAAGTGGTCGAGACGTCGTCAAATACGGTTCCGCCATCGGGCCAGGAAAAGCCGAGACGGTCAATGATGATGGGATTGGGGTGCTGCATGGTCGTTCTCGTTTCGACGGAGGATGCGCCAAAACTTCACCACGACCTCGATCGCTCCACGTAGGGAGGGGTCATGGAAATGTCCTTGGCGCGATTAGGCGAAGGCGAGAACTGGCAACACGTCGCGATCCTGACGTCGGCAATGGGACATTTCAATCCTGCGGCCGGGAGACGCCGGCTGTCAAATGTCCCGCCGCTTACCGGCAGTTTCGTCCGGGGTCAGCGCGGGGAGACGGGGCATATCACCGGACGCGTCGCGGGTGGCAGGACCCGGGACGCCGGCAGCGCTCCTCCGGGGGCATCCCCGGCGGGGCGGTCGACGGATCCCGCGGCTACCGAAGGAGCAGCGCGGTTTCCTCCTCCGCTGCCAGCCCAGACCGCAGCGAAGCCGTCCCGGTCCCGTCCCCGGCGCGCACGATGTCCTCAAAGGTCTCGCGCAGGCTCCTGCGGCGCAGGCCCATGGACAGCGCGCGGGCATCGGAGCGGCGCGCGAATCCGGCAAATTCCGGGTCCGCGGGCAGCACCAAGGGCAGCGACCTGGGACCTGCCCAGGGGTTCACCCGGTCCCCTTCCATCCGGGCCAGGTCGTATTCCGCGAGCGTGTGGGCGGGAGCCGGAGCTTCCGTCGGCGCCACGGCAGCAGCGGCGTCCCGGGCCATTCCCAGGGCCTGGCCCAGCGTGTGTTGCGCACCCACGGCGTTGGCGAATCCGTGGAGCCCCGCCAGGCCGGCATCGAGGATGAATGCCGCGAGGTCGCGCACGTCGAGGATCTGCACCGATTGCCGGCTGTCCGGGTCGGCGGGAACCAGGACGGGGTCCCGGGACTCGGCAAAACGCAACGGCCAGTAGCTGCTGCGCCCGCTGGGATCCCCGGGGCCGCCGATCAATCCAGGGCGGACCACCAGCACCCGGCCGTCGCGGACCCGCCGGCTCAGCTCTTCGCAGGTGGACTTGGCCCTTCCGTAGTCCGGTTCGGCGTGCCGGTCATCGACAGCCAGCGGATTCAGGACCCTTGCCGTCTCGTCGGCACCCGGCTCGGATTGGTCGGCGTATGCCGAACAGGAGGAAACAAACACCCAGTTCCGGGCAGTTCCGCCGAGCCTGCCCAGTGCCTCGCGGGCAAATTCCGGTGTTGATGTCAGCTCGATGACCAGGTCCCAGTCGTCCTTTTCCACCTTCGCGTAGGCGTCCGGTGCAGCGCGGTCCGCAACGACCGCCGTGGCCCCCGGTGCAAACGCTTCTGTCCCCCGCGCCAAGGCCGTCAGCCGGTGGTTGCCTTCCAGGGCGAGACGGCTGAGGGTTTTGCCCAACCAGCCGGTGCCGCCAAGCAGCAGGATTTTGCTCATGACCCGAGTCAAGGGCCTGCCCGCCCCCGGTGCAAGGGGATTCTCGGTGGGCGTACGCGGGACCATCCGCGCCGGGGGCTGTCCGGATCGTTATCCGCCATGCTCCCCGATGCACGGTTTTATTGCCTAGGCTCAGGTCATGAGCCGAATTCCAAGGATGATCGCCGGTCTTGCGGGACTGGGACTGCTGCTGAGCGCATGCGTGCCCCTGGGAACTGAAACGAGTGATCCCCCGAAGCCCCCCACAACGGGGGAAGCCTCGCTCACGCCCGCCGGTTCGACCCCGTCGCAGACGGCGGACTTGCCGTTGCAGAGCAGCCCCGACGACGGGCTGGAACAACGAATCGCCGCCCTGGACAAGCTCTCCGTCGCCTATCAGGTCCAGCAGGGACGACATCCTGTCGACTATGCGGTTCCGGGAAGCGAGCGGGTGCTGCTTGCCGAACGGTTCTCGCGGAGCACGCGCTTTGAATTATCCGGGGAACAACCGGGCAACATGATCATTGTGGAGATCACCTGCTCGAAAAATACCAGGGCAAGCGTTGAGGCGCTCGACGACGAGGGGCGCAGCCTTGGGAGCGGCCTGTCCTCGGAGTGCTCCCCCGATGGCCCCAACGGCTATGGGTTCGGCGCCGCGGAACACCGACCGATCCGCGTCATTGAAGTCACCATCGACCGGCCGGCGGAACTGGAGCTGAGCGTCACGGTGGTTGCGGCCATGGAACCGGGACAGGCTACCGAAGGCTGAGCCCTTCCCGGTCCTACGCGGCCTGCCCGCCCCGCGGAGCCCGGACGCCCCGACCCGCGTGGCGCGGGGCGGAAATTTTGCGAAGTGTGACGCGACCGAATCGGGCCCTGGAGCCTTGCAGCGGGTACGAAAGTGCCGGGCGGGCACTTTTGCCCGTCCGACCTGGTCTTTATTGGTTGTGTATTGAACTTAAGTTGTATTAGCGCCCTCAGCTATGTCTTTAATATCTCGGTGCGAGTTAGGTAAGCATAACCTTTGCCTACCATCTCGCGGCATTCCCCGATCTTAAAGGAGCCCCATGACGCCCCAACGTCCCCTGGCGCAGACCCTGTCCACCCCCACGCGATTCCTTCCGGTCGCCGCCGACCAACTCCTCGGCAGCGACACCGCCGATCGCATGGCCGAGGAATTTGGCGCCGCCGCCAGGCTCGCGGCCCGGTCCATCGCCGCCGCCGCCGGTCCCACCACCGGCCCCGGCCCCGACGCACTGCGCGCCAGGCTCGACGCCGTGGACCTTCGGACTCCGCTGGGCACCACCGAAGCCGCCCTCGAAGAGGCAACGGAGCTCTATCTGCGGGACGCCGTCTACTTCCACCATCCGCGCTACGCCGCGCACCTGAATTGCCCCGTGGCGCTTCCCGCCATCGCGGCCGAGGCCCTGGTCACCACCGTGAACACCTCGATGGACACCTGGGACCAGAGCGCGGGCGCCACGCTCATCGAGCAGCGCCTGATCGACTGGGCCGCCGACCTGGCCGGCCTCGGCCCGGACGCCGACGGCGTCTTCACCAGCGGCGGCACCGCCTCGAACCTGCAGGCCATGCTGCTGGCCCGCAACACCGCCGTCGCGGGCAAGCCGGGGAGCCTGCCCGAACGCCTCGCCGGGCTGCGCATCTATGCCTCGGCCGACAGCCATTTCAGCATCTCCACCTCCGCGTCCCTGCTGGGGCTGGGCGCCGAGGCGGTGGTCGCCATCGAGTGCGACGCGCTCCACCGGATGGATGCGGCTGCCCTGCGGCGCGCACTGGAAAAGGACCGGGCGGCAGGGCTGCGCGCCATGGCGATCGTCGCCACCGCCGGTACCACCGACTTCGGCTCCATCGACCCGCTGCCGGCCATTGGGGAATTGGCCGCGGCGCACGGGGCATGGTTCCACGTCGACGCCGCCTATGGCTGCGGGCTGCTTGGCTCCCCGCGCCACCGCGGGCTGCTGGCCGGCATCGAGGCCGCAAACTCGGTGACCGTGGACTTCCACAAGTCCTTCTTCCAGCCCATCGGTTCCAGCGCGATCGTGGTCCGCGACCGCACCGCCCTCGGACTGGTTTCGCACCACGCCGAATACCTCAACCCCGCCGCCGAGGCCGGGCGCACCCCCAACCAGGTCGACAAGTCGCTGGCCACCACCCGCCGCTTTGACGCGCTCAAGCTCTGGGTGACCCTGCGCTCGATGGGCGCAGAGGCGCTGGGATCGATGTTCGACAGCGTCATGGACCTGGCCGCCGCGGCCGGGCGGCTGGTCGACGAGCACCCCGAACTCGAGCTGGCCGCCGAGGTCCAGCTGAGCACCGTCGTCTTCCGCTACGTCCCACCGGTCCCCGTCGAGGCGGGGCACGCGCCGCTGGCCAACGAGATCCGCAGCGCGCTCTACGACTCCGGCGAGGCCATGGTCGCCGCCACCACCATTGCCGGGGTGCGCCACCTCAAGCTCACGCTGCTGAACCCGCAGACCTCCATCGAGGACGTCGCCGCCATCCTGGCGGCCGTCGTGGGACATGGCCGCCGCATCGCCGGCGAGCGCGCACTGGCGGGGGTGCAGGCATGAGCACCGCATTTGACACCGCCCGCGTCCACGACGCGATCGCCATCGGCGCCGGGCCCTTCAACCTCGGCTTCGCGGCCCTGGCCGACGCCGTGCCGGGACTCGACGTGCTGGTGCTCGAGCGTGCCGCGGAATTCGCCTGGCACCCGGGCATGATGCTCGAGGGCACGCACCTGCAGGTCCCGTTCATGGCCGACCTGGTCACCATGGCCGACCCCGCCCACCCGCTCTCCTTCCTGAACCACCTCAAGGACACCGGGCGCCTGTACCCGTTTTACATCCGCGAGAACTTCTACCCGCTGCGCGAGGAATACAACAACTACCTGCGCTGGGCGGCCGCGCGGCTGCCCTCGGTGCGTTTCGGCGCCCACGTCGCCGCCGCCCGCTTCGCCGACGGGGTGTACGAGCTCGATGTGCACCACGACGACGGGGTCTCCACCGTGCGCACCCGGCGCCTGGTGCTGGGCACCGGAACCAGCCCGTACGTGCCCGCCTCCGTTCCCGAATGCGTGCTGGGAACCGGCCAGGCCGTGCACACCAGCGGCTACCGCCCCGCCCGCGCCGCCATCGCCGCGGGCTCCCGCATCGCGGTGGTGGGCAGCGGACAGAGTGCCGCGGAGGTCTTCGCCGACCTGCTCGGGACCCTGGGCCCGGAGACGCACCTCGAATGGGTCACGCGCTCCCCGCGCTTCTTCCCGCTCGAATACACCAAGCTGACCCTGGAGATGACCTCCCCGGAGTACATCGACCACTTCCATTCCCTGGGCCAGGGCACCCGCGACGCGCTCTCGGCCAGCCAGAAGGGCCTGTACAAGGGCATCAACGCCGACTTGATCGACGAGATCCACGAGCTGCTCTACCGCCGCCAGGTCTCCGGGCACGCCCCGGTCACGCTGCGCGCGGCCACCGCCCTGCAGGGCATCGAACACCGTGACGGTGCCCTGGAGCTGCGGCTGCGCAACCAGGACGACGGCGGGGAATTCTCCACCGTGGCCGATACCCTGGTGCTGGCCACCGGCTACGCCTACCGCGAGCCCGCGTTCCTGGCGGGCCTCGGAACGCGCATCAACCGGTTGGCCGACGGCCGGCTGGACGTGGACAGAAACTACGCGGTCAGCAACGACGGCGACGTGCTGGTGCAGAACGCCGAGCTGCACACCCACGGCTTCACCGCCCCCGACCTGGGCATGGGAGCCTACCGCAACTCGGTGATCATCAACCGGATCGCGGGGTACGAGCACTACGCGGTGGAGAAGCGCATCGGCTTCCAGTCCTTCGGCAGCCCCGCACCCGCATCCCCGACGCTGCCCTCCCCCACGCTCGAAGGAGCCCACGCATGATTTCCACGCCCTCAATCGTCATTCCCCCCGCCCGCCGCACCGCGCCCGCGGCCACCGACTTCACCTTCCGCCGCTTCGACCCGGGGACCGACGCCGGGCTGCTGCACGGCTGGGTAAACACCGAACGGGCCCGCTTCTGGGGCATGAACGGCACCAGCGTCGCGGAGGTCCGGGCCGCCTACGAGCAGCTCGACGCCGCGGCCCACCACCACGTGTTGCTGGGCCTGCTGCCGGCATTGCGCGGGGACGCCGCGCCCGAAGCGGTGTTCCTGCTCGAGCACTATGCGCCGGAGCACTCGGTGCTGGCCGGGCGCTACGCCCACCGGCACGGGGACGCGGGCATGCACCTGCTGCTCGCGGGCCCCGGTGACGGCAGGGCCCTGCCGGGCTTCAGCGCCGCGGCCATGGAGGCCGCGCTCGCCCACCTCTTCGCGGATCCCGCGGTGCTGCGCGTGGTGGTCGAGCCCGACGCCGCGAACACCGCCATCCACTCGCTGAATTCCCGGCTCGGCTTCCGCCCGGCCGGGCGCATCGAGCTGCCGGCCGGCCCCGACACCCCGGCCAAGACCGCGCTGCTCTCGCTGTGTACCCGGGACGACTTCGCGCGGGCCACCGGCCGACCCTCCTCCGCCGCCGCGCACCTGTCCCCGGGACGCTGGGAAACGGCGAACCGGCACGTGCTGGCCAAGGCGATCGCCGAGTTCACCCACGAGCGGCTGCTCGCCCCGGCGCCCGGCGCCGTTCCCGGCTCCTGGACCCTGGGCACCGGCACCCTTGAATACCGCTTCCGCGCCGACGTGCACGCCCTGGAACACTGGTCCGTCGACCCCGACTCGCTGGAGGTCCTGGCCGACGGGGTGCCGGCGGCACCGGATGCCGCCGGCTTCGTGCTGGCCTTCCGCGACACCCTGGGGCTTTCCGCGGCCCAGCTGCCGGTGTACCTCGAGGAGATCGGCAGCACCCTGGCCGGGCACTGCTACAAGCAGCTGCACTCCACCGCCGGCGCCGCCGAGCTGGCCGCCGGCACCGGGGACGCCGTCGCCGACTTCCAGCGCACCGAGGCCGCGATGACCGAGGGCCACCCCTGCTTCGTGGCGAACAACGGGCGCCTCGGCCTGGGCGCCAACGACTACCTGTCCTACGCGCCGGAAACCGGCGCCGCGCTTGCCCTCGAGTGGCTGGCCGCGCACGCCTCCCGCGCCCGCTACAGCTCGCTGCCGGGACTGGACGCCGAATCGCTGCTGCTCGCCGAACTCGGCGAGCGCCAGCTGGCGCTCTTCCGGGCGCGGATCGCCGATGCCTGCGCCGGCAGCGGCCTGGATCCGGCCGACTTCGTGCTGCTGCCCATCCACCCCTGGCAGTGGGAGCACAAGCTGGCCCTCAGCTTCGCACCCGATGTCGCCAGCGGCCACCTGGTGCACCTGGGCGCCGGGGAGGACCTCTACCAGCCGCAGCAGTCGATCCGCACCTTCTTCAACCGCAGCGCGCCGACGCGCCACTACGTGAAGACGGCCCTGTCGGTGCTGAACATGGGCTTCATGCGCGGGCTCTCGGCCGCCTACATGGAGGGCACCCCGGCCATCAACGCGTGGCTCACCGCGGTCTTCGACAACGACGCGGAGCTCTCGCGCGGCAACGTGGGCCTGCTGCGCGAGATCGCCGCGGTCGGCTACTCCTCCCCGCTCTTCGAGGCCGCCGGCCACGGCGCCCCGCAGCGCAAGATGCTGGCCGCGCTCTGGCGCGAATCCCCGGCCGGCCTGCTGGAGGACGGGCAGCAGCTGGCCACCATGGCCTCGCTGCTGCACGTCGACGCGGCGGGCGCCTCGCTGGCCGCCGCGCACATCCGGCGCTCCGGCCTCGCGGCCACCGACTGGCTCGCCCGCTACTTCGACGCCTACCTGGTGCCGCTGGTGCACTGCCTGTGCCGCTACGACCTGGCGTTCATGCCGCACGGGGAGAACGTCATCCTGGTGCTCGAGGGATCGGTCCCGGTGAAGGTGCTGCACAAGGACCTGGCCGAGGAGATCGCGGTGCTCGGGGACCGGCAGCCGCTGCCGGCCGAGGTTGAGCGGATCCGCGCGGCGGTCCCGGAGGCGGAGCGCCGGCTGGTGGTCTTCACCGACATCGTGGACTGCTTCCTGCGCTTCCTGGCCCCCGCCCTGGCCCGCGAGGGAATCTGCGGCGAGGAGGATTTCTGGGCAACCGCCGCCGAGCGGCTGCTCGCCTACCGGACCCGGCACCCGGAAACGGCCGAGGCGTTCGACGCGCTGGACTTGTTCGCCGCCGACTTCGAGCTCTCCTGCCTGAACCGGCTGCAGCTGCGCAACAACGCGCAGATGCTTGACCTCGCCGACCAGTCCGGCGGGCTGATCTACGCCGGCACCCTGGCCAATCCGCTGGCCGGGCGCGGCTAGCTGGCTGCACCGCAGGGCCCCCGCCATCCGGCGGCGGCCCTGCGGTGCGTTCACCGGGTCGGTGGCGCACACCACGGGGCACGTGCCCGCACGCGCAACCTCCCGTGGCGTGCCCGTTGCCGATAGGGTCGGTTCATGATGCGCATCCCGAAGGCATTTCCCGGCGCCACGGCGCTCGTGCTGCTGCTGGCCGCCTGCGTGCCGCTTGACGGGGAGGGAGCGGCAGGGGGTCCCCCGGCGCCCTCCCCGGTGCCCACCCACCACGAGGTGCCGCCGACGGCTTCGGTCCTCATGTTCCAGCCGTACGAGTCGGAGGGGTTGGCGAAGCGCATTTCAGGCCTGCCTCCGGCCATGGCCGCCCACCAGGTCCGCCGGGGCATGCACCCGGTCGTGGACGCCGAACCGGGCAGCGAGCGCGTGCAGCTGGCGGAACATTTTTCCACCTCCACGCGCTTTGCGTTGCCCGGTGACGGCCCGGGACGCGGCTTCCACATCGAGCTGTCGTGTTCCACGCCCGTGGCCTATGCGTTCAGGCTGCTCGATGGTGACAGCGCAGAGCTGGCCGGGGACGGCGGAACGCAGTGTGGCCCCGGTGGCCCCGTGGGCATCTCCGGCAGCGTGGCAACGCCCAGGGAAGCGGCGTTTCTGGAGGTCACCTTCCGCGGCGACACCGAGGCGGATCTCGCCTACATGGCGTTCGTGCCCGTCGACGGGACCTGAGCCCCGCCCGGAGGCCCCGGGCTAGCGGCCTCGCTGCAGGTGCCCGGCCAGCCGGTGCTCCAGCCCGGACCGCACCTGGGGCCATTCGGAGGCGATAATCGAGTACACGCAGGTGTCGCGCAACGACCCGTCGGCCATGCGCCGGTGGGAGCGCAGCACCCCGTCGAGCTTGGCGCCCAGGCGTTCGATGGCGGAGCGGGAGGGCATGTTCATCCAGTGCGTGCGGAACTCCACCGCCGGGCAGCCGAGCACCTCGAAGGCGTGGGTGAGCAGCAGGAGCTTTGAGTCGACGTTGGTGCCGGTCCCGCGCACCGAGGCCCGGTTCCAGGTCGAGCCGATCTCGACGCGGGGCAGCCCCGGGTCGATGTCCATGTAGGTCGTCATGCCCAGCACCGCGGAATCCGCATTGCGCCGGGTGACAAATGGCAGCATCGACCCCTGCTCCTGCAATTCGAGGCGGCGATCGATTTCGGCGCGCATCTCATCCGGTGCCGGCACCACCGTGTACCAAAGGTTGAAGACATCGCCGTCGTTGACCGCGTCAACGAGTTCGTCGTGGTGTCCGTGCCGCAGGGGTTCGAGGGTCACCAGGCGCCCGCGCAACGTCAGGGGTTCAATCTTTGTCATGGCTCCAGCCTAAGGTGCTGCCGGGCCCCGAAGACCTCGGGGCTCAGGCCATCTTCTTCCTGATCTGATCCAATTCGGCCGGGCTGAGTCCGTGCTCCAGCAGGAAGGCTTCGACGCCGAGTGAATCGACGAACCGTCCCAGCGCCTCCAACCGCTCGTTCAGCGGGCCGATGAGGTCCGGTTCCTCGAGGTAGGACTCGTGCGGGTGCTTGACGGGGCTGACCCTGTGCCAATCGTTGATGCCCCGGAGGGAGGCCTCGTACTGGGCCTCGAGCAGGTCCTGCCGGTCGACCAATTTCAGCAGCATCGACACGATCAACCCGGTGCGGTCGCGCCCGGCCGAGCAATGCAGCACGACCTTTCCGCGGGCCGCGGCGATCTGGTGGAACACCTCCGCGATGCGGCCGGGAAAGAACTCGATGTTCCGCGGGTACATCCGCGGATGGTTCATGTAGGGCACGGCGAGCTGCGCGAACTCGGGGTGGCCCGGTTCCTCGGTGGGCGCGTTGACAATTGTTATTCCCGCCGTGGCGGCCTCGTCGACCTGGGGGTCGGTGGGGCGCCGCCGCACCTCGTCGGGGTTCCGCAGGTCAATGACGGTGCGCACGCCGTCGGCGTGGGCCTGCTGCCATCCGGCACCGGTCAGCCACTCGCGCCGGCCCATGCGGTAGATGCTTCCCAGCACGATCCTGGCGTTGACGGCGCCCTCCCACTGCGGCTGCTCCACGGACTCCCCCATCGCGTTGTTTCCCCTCAGGCCCTGTAACCCTCGTAGGTTTCGATGCGGATGTGGTGTTCCGGTCCCGTGGCCGGACGCGGGGCACCGGGCTTCGGCGCCCCGGCAGTCCCGGCATCCGATGCCGGGCCGGCGGTGCCGGGGGCCGCTGCCGCGGGCCGGGCATGCGAGGCGCGGAACGCCTCGGAATCCCGCCAGGCCTCGAAGTCCGACTCGGAGTCGAATTCCATGGTCACCTTGTACTGCGCCGCCGGGTCCACGGGGCGATCAAGGGTGGCGCGGGACAGGCCCTGGACGTTGGGGAGGTTGGAGCGCATGTTGCCGATGAAGCGTTCCTCGAATGCTGCTGCACGTTCTTCCGGAACATCGATGCGGTTCGTGACGACATACATGGTTGTTTTCCCTTCCCACCGTGGCGCCCGGTGTGCCCGGACGGCTCGGCTTCCAACCTACCGAAGATCTCCGCGGCTGCCCATTTCTCCCTGCCGCGTGGAGACACGCAAGCCGGCGCGCGCCCAGGACCCATGGCCCACGGCGCACACCGGCTTGGCGGTCGGGACTACCTGGAATCGGACCAGTCGTAGAAACCGCGACCGGTCTTGCGACCCAGGTGCCCCTGCTCCACCAGGTCCCGCAGGATCTGCGGCGGGGCAAAGCGGTCCCCCAGGGTCTCGTGCAGGTACTCGGCAATGCCCAGCCGCACGTCCAGGCCGACGATGTCGGTCGTCTTCAGGGGTCCGGTCGGGTGCTTGTAGCCCAGCACCATGGCGTTGTCGATGTCCTCGGCCGTGGCCACGCCCTCCTCCACCATGCGCATGGCCTCCAGGGCAATGGCGACTCCCAGGCGCGAGCTGGCGAACCCCGGGGCGTCGTTGACGACCACGGCGGTCTTGCCCAGGGCCTTGACCCAGCCGCGGGCCTTGTCGATGACCTCCGCGGCGCTCTGCTTGGCGATGACCACCTCGATCAGGGTCGAGGCGGGCACCGGGTTGAAGAAGTGCAGGCCCAGGAAGTTCGCCGGGCGTCGCAGTTCCGCGGCCAGGCCACTCATCGACAGCGAGGAGGTGTTCGAGGCGAGGATCGCGGTTTCGCCCAGGTTTTCCTCCACCTTTTGCAGCGAGGAAACCTTCAGCTCCCAGATCTCGGGAACCGCCTCGACGACCAGCTCGCGGTCGGTGAAAGCGGCGTAGTCCGTCGAAACGGCCAGCCGCGCGACGATCTGGTCGTGCGATTCGGCCACCTGGCCGCGGGCAATCGACTTGGCCACGGAGTCGGTGACGCGTTCAAGCGCCGCGCGCGCACTGTCCTGGTCGCGTTCCACGACGACGACGTGGGAGCCGTTCATCAGGAAGGCGTGGGCAATGCCTGCCCCCATGCGCCCGCCGCCCAGCACGCCGACCCTTGCGGGAAGTGCCGTCTCGATTTCACTCATTTGCTTTTCTTTCTGTCCAGGAAGGCCTGCATGCGATCAAATTTTGCCTGGGATTCAAAGAGCATTCCCTGGGCGAGCGTGTCAATGACCGGGTGGGCCTCGCGCGGGGCGTGGAAAACGCTCTTGGTGATGCGCACGGCCAACGCGTCCTGGGCACCGATGCGGTCGGCCAGGGCGGAGGCGGCGGCAAGCAGCTTGGTCCCGTCGACGAGTTCGGTGACGAGTCCGACGCGCAGGGCCTCCTCGCCCTTGAGCACCTTCCCGGCCAGCAGGATCTCCTTGGCGACAGGTTCGCCCACGAGTTCCTTCAGCCGCCAGGTGGCACCGGCGGCCGCCATGATGCCCAGCCCGGTTTCGGGGTTGCCCATGCGCAGCTCGGGTGTGCCGATGCGGAAGTCGGCGGCATATGCCAGCTCGGCCCCGCCGCCCAGCGCAAACCCGTCAAGGGCGGCGATCACCGGCATGGGCAGCTTCGCAAGCCTGTCGAAGATGCCCGAATTGATGCCGGCCAAGGCGTCGTCGCGGCGGCGCTCGCGCAACTGGGCGATGTCGGCGCCCGAGGCGAAGATGCCCTTGGTTCCGGTCTCCGGGTCGGCCGGGATCCCGGAGAGGATCAGGATCTTGGGGCTGGCCTCGAGGTAGGAGCAGACGGTGTGCAGCTCATCGACCATTAGCTGGTCGATCGCATTGCGGACCGCCGGGCGGTTCAGTTGTACGTTGAGCCTGTCCTCGCCCTCGGTGACCAACAGGGTCTGGAAGTCGGCCTGCTGCACGCCGGTCCCCATGCCCTAGACCCCCTCGATGAGCAGGGCCGCGCCCTGGCCGACGCCGACGCACATGGTGGCCAGGCCGAGCTTGGACCCGCCGTCCTTGGCTTCGCGTTCCAGGCGGCCGAGCAGGGTGATCACGATGCGCGAGCCGGAGGAGCCCAGCGGGTGGCCCAGCGCAATGGCTCCGCCGTCCCGGTTCACGATCTCCGGGTCCAGCCCGAGCTCGCGCATGGACGCCAGGGACTGCGAGGCGAACGCCTCGTTGAGTTCCACGGCGGCCAGGTCATCGACCGTGTAGCCGGATCGTTCCAGGACCTTGCGGCTGGAGGGGACCGGGCCCATGCCCATGATTTCCGGGGCCAGCCCGGCGGAGGCACCGTCGATGATGCGGGCGCGGGCAACAAGCCCGTACTTCTTGATGGCCGCCTCGGAGGCCACGATGATGGCCGAGGCACCGTCGTTGAGCGTGGAGGCGTTGCCGGCGGTGACCACGGTGCCGCCCTTCACGACCGGGCGCAGCTTCGAGAGGACTTCCATGGTGGTGCCGGGGCGCGGGCCCTCATCGGTGTCCACGACCGTCTCGCCCTTGCGGGTCTTCACGACCACCGGGACGATTTCGTCCGTGAAGTGCCCCGCCTCGATCGCGGCGATCGCGCGTTCGTGCGACTGCACGGCAAAGGCGTCGCAGTCCTCGCGGGAGGTGTTGTAGACCCGGGCGACTTCTTCGGCGGTTTCCGGCATGGAGAAGGTGGCCTTGCCGTCGCGGGAGAGCTCTCCGGAGAGGAACTCGGGGTTGGGGAAGCGCCAGCCAATGGAGGTGTCGTAGCTGGCACCCGGCTTGGCGAAGGCCTTGTCCGGCTTTTCCATGACCCACGGGGCGCGCGACATGGACTCGACGCCGCCGGCAACCACGATGTCCGCGGCACCGGCCTTGATCATGTGGCTGGCCATGGTGATGGCGCTCATCCCGGAGGCACAGAGGCGGTTGACGGTGATGCCCGGGACGGAGTCCTCGAAGCCGGCCAGCAGCCAGGCCATGCGGGCAACGTTGCGGTTTTCCTCGCCTGCGCCGTTGGCGTTGCCGAAGATGACCTCGTCCACGGCCGACGGGTCGACGCCCGCACGTTCGACTGCCGCCCGGATGGCCAGTGCGGCCAGGTCGTCGGGACGCACGCTGCTCAGCGATCCGCCGTATCGTCCCACCGGGGTGCGGGCTCCGCCCACCAAGTAAGCCTCGGTCATCACAACTCCTTTGTCATTTGGCACACGCCCGGCCCATCCCCGCCGGAAAACCGGCGGAAGGGACCCTGCAATGCTCCGTGGTTTGGCCCCGGCACCCGGCTCCTGACGGAGACGGAAGAATTACCGACCATTCGTTCACTAATACAATCCCATCATGCCACAAGCGGGGTCAACCTCCCGGGAAACAAACTTTTCGGGTTGACCCTGCCAAATCACTGCCGTATCGTCTTCCACTTGACCGACTCCGGGCCCTGCCTGGATCGTGGACCGTCACCGTCCGGGCCTTCAACATGGACTTGGGCGGGCATCCGGTCGACGGAAAGCTGAATAGCAAACGGAGCAGTAATGCAGCCGGAAAACAGCCAACCCAACCAACTGAATAAGACCACACCGGTGGCAGCCCAGACCACCAACCCGGTGGATTTCGGCGAAGACATCGGCCCGGACCTCTCCACCACCGCCGGCCGCAGCGAAATCCGCAAGGCAACTGCCGCCTCGGCCATGGGAAACCTCACCGAATGGTTTGATTACGGCGTCTATGCCGTGGCGGTCACCTACATTACGTTCCACTTTTTCCCCACCGAGGGCGGAACCCTCATGGCGCTGGGGACCTTCGCACTCTCGTTCCTGGTCAGGCCGCTCGGCGGCCTGGTTTGGGGACCGCTGGGCGACAAGCTGGGCCGCAAGCACATCCTGGCCCTCACCATCCTGATGATGTCCCTGGCAACCTTCTTCATCGGCATCCTGCCGACCTTCGAACAGGTCGGCATCCTGGCACCGATTCTGCTGGTGCTCCTGCGCATGGTCCAGGGCTTCTCCACCGGCGGGGAATACGGCGGCGCCGCAACATTCATGGCCGAGTACTCCCCCGACAAGAAGCGCGGCTTCTTCGGGTCGTTCCTGGAGTTCGGGACCCTCGGCGGCTTCGCCTTGGGCACGGCCGTGATGCTGGGCTTCCAGGTCGCGCTGAGCGACGAGGCAATGATGGACTGGGGCTGGCGCGTGCCGTTCATGATGGCCCTGCCCATGGGCCTGATTGGCCTCTACCTGCGAAACAAGCTGGAAGACACCCCTGTCTTCCAGGAACTCGAAGAGCGCGGCGAGGTCGAGGAATCAAGCTCGCTGCGCACGCTTATCCGCGGCTACTGGCGCCCGATGCTCATCATGAGCGGCCTGGTCATCGCCCTGAACGTCGTGAACTACACGCTGCTGAGCTACATGCCGACCTATCTCGAGGGCCAGCTGGGCCTTGACCCGAAGGCGTCACTGATGGTGATCCTGGTCGGCGAGGTCGCGATGATGGCCGTCATCCCCTTTGCCGGCTCGCTGTCGGACAAGGTGGGTCGAAAACCCCTGTGGTTCGCGTCGCTGATCGGCCTGTTTGTGCTGGCCCTGCCGCTGTTCTGGCTGATGGGCAGGAGTTTTCCGCTCGCGATCCTCGGCTTTGCGATCCTGGGCCTGCTCTACATCCCGCAGTTGGCCACCATCACGGCCACCTTCCCCGCCATGTTCCCGTCCCATGTCAGGTTTGCCGGCTTCGCCGTGACCTACAACGTGGCAACCGCGATCTTCGGCGGCACCGCGGCCATGGTCAACGAGGCGGTCATCAACGAGACCGACTTCCTGCTGTTCCCGGCCGTCTACATGATGGCGGCCTGTGCCATCGGCCTGGTGGCCACGCGGTACCTGCCCGAGACCGCCGGTGCCTCGCTGCGCGGAACCGAGCTTCCGGACGCCCACCAGACCGGCATCCTCGCCGACACGGACGAAGAGGCCCTCGCTCCCCGTTCCTAGGTTGGACCGGCCGCTTCCCCCCGGGGCAACGCGCTGGAAAAAACGGTGGGTGGGTGGTTCCCAAGACTTCCTTGGGAACCACCCACCCACCGTTTTTGCCGTTTTCGCTGCCCGGCGCGGACGAAGCCCTACGAGTAGAGCTCGCTCTTGGCGGTGTTGTGCTTGGCCTTCTGCCAGCCGATCCAGAGGCCGACGGCGATCAGCGGGATGCAGGCGATGGTGTACAGGCCCAGGTGGAAGACCTCGCCGTCGGGGCCGGTGAGCGTGTCAAAGCCGATGAGCACGGTGATGATCGCCAGGGCAATCAGGCCGGCCCAGCTGGTGTACGGGGAACCCGGCATCGGCAGGGAGGAGACCTCGCCGCGCTTTTTGCGCAACATCAACTGGCAGGCGAAGATCGAGGCCCAGGTGAACAGGACGCCGATCGAGGCGGTGTTCAGCGCAAGGTCGAAGGCGTAGGTCCCGCCGAGCCAGACGTTCAGGACGATGCCCACGAGGTAGACCCCGCCGATGGCCAGGATGCCGGCGTAGGGGACGTGGCGCTTGTTCATCCTGGTCAGCCACGCCGGGGCGTGGCCGTTGTTGGCCATGGCGCGGAAGATGCGGCCGATGGAGTACAGGCCCGAGTTGCAGGAGCTCAGTGCGGCGGTGATGACCACGAAGTTCATCACGCCGCCGATCCAGCCCCAGCCCAGCTGGTCGAAGACCGTGACGAACGGGCTTTCCCCCGCCTTGTACTGGTTCCACGGAACGATCATCGCCAGCAGCGTCACCGAGCCGACGTAGAAGACCACGATGCGCACCACGACGGCGCGGATTGCCGCCGGGACCTCCCTGGCAGGGTCCTCCATTTCGCCGGCGGTGATGCCGACCAGCTCGATGGCGTTGTAGGCGAAGATGACTGCGTTGAGCACGAGGATGGTGATCATGAAGCCGCGCGGGAACATTCCGCCGTCGCCGGCGAACAGGTTGGACACCGAGGCGTGGCCCTCGCCGACCTGGGCGTTGGTCACCACCAGGTAGGTGCCGATGCACAGGAAGAGCACGATCGCGGCGACCTTCAGGAAGGACGCCCAGAACTCGAACTCGGCAAACGCCTTGGCGCTAAAGAGGTTCACGGCCACCAGCAGGCCCAGCGCGCACAGCGCGGCGGCCTCCACCGGGACGCCCGGGAAGAAATAGGTGAAGTACAGGCCGATGGCGATGAGCTCGGCGATGCCGGTCATGGCCCAGTTCAGCACGTACATCCAGCCCGAGAGGAAGGCCCCCTTGGCGCCGAAGAGCTCACCGGCGTAGGAAACGAAGGAACCCGAGGACTGGCGGTACATGATCAGTTCGCCCAGTGCGCGCATCAGGAAGTACGCGATCAACCCGGCCATGGCGTAGGACAGGATCAGCGCCGGGCCGGTCGAGGCCAGGCGGCCGCCGGCCCCCATGAACAGGCCCACGCCGATCGCGCCGCCCATCGCGATCATCTGGACGTGCCTGCGGGTGAGGGTCTTATGGTACCCCTCGGAGGTCAGTTCCGGTTCCCCGGTGGCGACATGATGCTGGTGGTCTCGGACGTTGTGTGGTTCCAACGCGTGGCTCCTTTGGTGACTCGATCAACCCGCATCGGTAGCACGGGGAGGCACCCGTCTAGGCCCGTTGGGGGCGCCCGATCCAAACATTGGGCGGGGGTGGCAAGCCGCAAACTTACCGCACTTTGCCACCCAACATGAAGTCGGCAGAGGGGCCCGGGCGCACCCCGCGGCGGTGCCGCACGGCACCGACAAGGACACAGGTGCACTAGTGAGGAGGCAGTTTGATGCAACCCACACGCGGGCCCAAAACGCCACCATTAATTGTTGAACAGTTTGCGCGCCCGCGCCCGGCCCCGGGGATGCGGGAGCCGGGCACGCACCGCTTTCGCCCCCATGGCTCCCGAGCAGATAGCATTCAGGATGTGAGCACCGTTGATTCCGCACCCCAGTTGCCAGCCAAGGTTTCCGACATCTTCGACCCCGTGCAGTGGCGCGTCGTCGAGGGATTCGACCTCGAGGACATGACCTACCACCGCCAGGTCGAACGCGATTCCGCCGGCGCCGTCGTTCGCGACCTGCCCACCGTGCGCATCGCCTTCAACCGCCCCGAGGTCCGCAACGCGTTCCGCCCCGGAACCGTGGACGAGCTCTACCGCGTGATGGACCACGCGCGCATGAGCTCGGATGTGGCAACCGTCCTGCTCACCGGCAACGGCCCCTCGCCCAAGGACGGCGGGCATTCCTTCTGCTCCGGCGGGGACCAGCGCATCCGCGGCCGCGACGGCTACCGCTACGCCGAGGGCCAGACCGCCGACTCGATCGACCCGGCCCGCGCCGGTCGCCTGCACATCCTCGAGGTCCAGCGCCTGATGCGCACCATGCCCAAGGTAGTCATCGCCGTGGTCAACGGCTGGGCCGCCGGCGGCGGGCACTCGCTGCACGTGGTCTCGGACCTGACCATCGCCTCCCGCCAGCACGGCAGGTTCAAGCAGACCGACGCGACCGTCGGCTCCTTCGACGCCGGCTACGGCTCGGCGCTGCTGGCCCGCCAGGTCGGCCAGAAGACCGCACGGGCGATCTTCTTCCTCGCCCGCGAATACTCGGCCGAGGACATGGTGGCCATGGGAGCGGTCAACGAGGCGGTGGACCACGCCCGCCTCGAGGAGGTCGCCCTGGAGTACGCCGCCGACATCGCCAGGCAATCCCCGCAGGCCATCCGCATGCTCAAGTTCGCCTTCAACCTGGCAGACGACGGGCTGGCCGGCCAGCAGGTCTTCGCCGGCGAGGCCACCCGCATGGCCTACATGACCGACGAGGCCGTCGAGGGCCGCGACGCCTTCCTGGAGAAGCGCGACCCCGACTGGTCGCCGCACCCCTACTACTTCTAGGCCCAAGGAATCCAGCCGCCCATGAACCCCGATTCCGCGCTCGCCGCCCTGTCCGCCTCGCTCAACGGGGACGGACCGGCGGTGGAAATCCTGCCCGGTGCCACCAACAACGGCTATCTCGTGAACCCGGTGCCCGTCGCGGAGCTTGACGGGCTCCGGGACATCGCCGCGGTGGTGCGCACCTCGGGCTCCACCGGCACCCCGAAGCGCACCGCGCTGTCGGTCGAGGCCCTGGCCACCTCGTCCATGGCCACGGCCGAGTACCTGGGGTTCGAGGGCCAATGGCTGCTGGCCCTGCCCCTGCACTATGTGGCGGGGCTGGCGGTGCTCACGCGCAGCCTGTACGCGGGGACCCGGCCCTGGGCCATGGACCTGGACACCGGCTTCGACGCGGCCGGGTTCAACGAGGCAGCCTCCGCCCTGACCGATTCGCGGCGGCTCGTCTCCCTGGTTCCCACGCAGCTGCAGCGCCTGCTCACCGAGCCGACGGGGCAAACCCTGGCGACGCTCAAGCGCTTCGACGCGATCCTGCTTGGCGGGGCACGCGCCCCGCGGGCAGTGCTGGAGGAGGCGGCCAGGCATTCGCTCAAGCTCCACCTCACCTACGGCTCCAGCGAGACGGCCGGCGGCTGCGTCTACAACGCCCGCGCCCTGCCCGGGGTCCGGGTGAAGACCGTGGGGGGCAGGATCTGGCTGGGTGGGACCACCATCGCCTCGGGCTACCTCGGGAACCCCGAACTGACCTCCAGGCACTTCAGCGTCGACGACTCCGGCGTGCGCTGGTATGCGACCGACGACCTGGGCAGCTTCAACGACGGCGTGCTCTCGGTGACAGGACGCGCGGACGACGTGATCATCACCGGCGGGGTGAAGGTCTCCGCCGCCGAGGTCCAGCACGTCCTCGAAGCGGTTCCCGGGGTCGAGGCGGTGACAGTGGTCCCGGTGCCCGATGCACAGTGGGGCCAGCAGATCGGTGCCGCCTATGTGGGCAACTGCTCCCCGGAGGCCCTGGCCGACGCGGTGCGCCGGTCGCTCGGTGCGGTTGCGGTGCCCCGGCGGGTGCTCAACCTGCCGGCGTTGCCGCTGCTGCCCAACGGCAAGGTCGACCGGATGCAGCTCGCCTCGCGGCTGGCCGCGCCCTCGGACTGACCGGCCCGCGGCCCCGCCCGGGAGCCGGCGACACGCTCACCGCCCGGCCGGCATGCGGCCGGGGAAACCAGTTCTTCTGTCGTAACGTGGGAAACATCACTGGTCAGCGTCCATTTTCTGGCTGACCCCGCCGGATTCACACGAAGAGGTGTCAGTTCATGAGCAAAACCGCCGCACCGCAAGGTGGAACAGCAATCTCCCGGGCCATGCGGCCCGTCAACAACCTTGTCGAACGATTCATCCCCTCGGCCCTGGTCTTCGCGATTGCCCTGACCTTCATCGTCGCCGTCCTCGCGCTGCTGGTCACCGGGTCCAGCCCGCTGCTCATCGTGCAAAGCTGGGGAGACGGGCTCTCCGGGCTGCTGGCCTTCATCACCCAAATGGCGCTGGTGCTGATGCTCGGGTTCATCCTGGCCAACACCCGGCCCGTGCGCAGGCTCCTGCGCTTCCTGGGCCGCATCCCCAAGACCGCGCTCCAGGGCTACCTGTTCGTGTTCCTCGTGGCGGCCGTGGCATCCCTGGTCACCTGGGGGCTGGGGCTCGTGGTGGGCGGGCTGCTGGCGCGGGAGGTCGCCGCCCAGGGACGCGAACGCGGCATCCGCTTCCACTTCCCGATGCTCGTGGCCGCCGGATTCGCCGGGTTCGTCGTCTGGCACATGGGCTACTCCGGCTCCGGGCCGCTGACCGCCGCCACCCCTGACTCGTTCATAGCCAAGCAGCTCGGCGGCCCGCTGTCGACCTCGGAGACGACGTTCTCCTCGTGGAACATGATCGCCACCGTGGCCACCATCGTCCTGGTTGCCTTCTCCCTGTACCTGGTGGCCCCGCGCGGAAACGACAAGATCGTGGAACTGGCCACCGACGCCCGCGAGGGCCTGGTAGCCGTGGACGACGAGGTCAGCACGCCGGCGGACCGCCTGGACGCCAGCCGGCTGCCCACGCTGCTGCTGGGCGCAATGCTGCTGGCCTACCTGGCCATCCACTTCTCCACCGGCGGCACCCTGACCCTGGACATCGTCAACTGGTCCTTCCTGGCCCTGATCCTGCTGCTGGTGCGCAGTCCCTTCGAGCTGATGGCGCTGACCAAGCACGCGGCGTCGAACGTCGGCGAGATCCTGCTGCAGTTCCCGCTCTACGCCGGGATCCTGGGCATCATGACCGGCACCGGGCTGATCCAGGTGCTCTCGGACGTCTTCGTGTCGATTTCCACGCCGCAGACCTTCGGGGTGCTGGCGTTCCTCTCGGCCGGGCTGGTGAACTTCTTCGTCCCCTCCGGCGGCGGGCAGTTCGCCGTACAGGCGCCGATCATGCTCACGGCCGCCGCGGAGCTGGGCGTGGATCCGGCCATCCCGATCATGGCGGTTGCCTACGGCGACCAGTGGACCAACATGATCCAGCCGTTCTGGGCCCTGCCGCTGCTGGCCATCGCGGGATTGAAGATGCGCGACATCCTCGGTTACACCACGATCGTGCTGATCGCCTCCGGCATCGTTTTCGCCGCAACCCTGCTGGTTGTCTCGCTCTAGCGGCTCCCGCCTCCGCCGGCGGAATTTCTCCCCTGTCAACGGGCGGGAGAGAATGGGGACTGCAGGTTTTTGGAAGCAGCGAGAGGATTGATGGTGGCTACGATTGCCCAATGGGTTGCGGGCGCACGCTTGCGGACCCTGCCCATTGTGATTGCCCCGGTGATTATCGGCACGGCGGCCGCCGTGGACGTCACGGGAAAGCTCGCCTGGCTCGAGGCCCTGCTGGCCCTGGTGGTGGGGCTGTTGCTCCAGATCGGGGTGAACTACTCGAACGACTATTCCGACGGGATCCGCGGCACCGACGACGTCCGGGTGGGCCCGCTGCGGCTGACCGGATCGGGACTGGCCAAGCCGCATGCGGTCCGCAACGCCGCCTTCGCCTGCTTCGGCCTCGCGGGCATCGCCGGAGCGTTCCTGGTCGTGTACACCGCCTCCTGGCCGCTGCTGCTGGTCGGCGTCGCGGCAATCGCTGCGGCATGGGGCTACACCGGCGGCAAGAACCCCTACGGCTACCGGGGGCTGGGCGAGGTCTTCGTGTTCATCTTCTTCGGCCTCGTGGCCACCCTGGGAACCACCTACACCCAGGCGCACCAGCTCACGCTTCCGGCATACCTCGGGGCAGTGGGGACCGGGCTCATCGCCACCGCACTGCTGATGGCCAACAACATCCGCGACATCCCCACCGACAGGGACGTCGGCAAGATGACGCTCGCCGTGCGGCTGGGCGATCCCGCCGCACGCATCAGCTACGTGATGATGCTCGCCCTTGCCATCCTGTTGCCGCTGGTCATGGTGTCGACGCACCCCTGGATGTGGCTGATCCTGCTCACCGTGCCGCTGGGCCTGGCGCCTTGCTGGACCGTGTTGCGCAACCACGAACCGGGGGCCCTGATCCCGGTGCTCAAGCAGACCGGCATCATCAACCTGGCCTACGCTGCGCTGTTCACCGTCGCCATCGTGATGGAGAAGGCTCTGGCCTGATCCCCTGGGGAGCCGGCCGGCTCCCCTCCCCGTCCCGGCAACAGGCCCTGCCGCGAATGCGGCAGGGCCTGTTGCATACCGCCGGCCGGAGCGTGTGAATGCCTGCCGTCAGGCCCAGGTGGTCGGCCTGCGGAAGGCACGGCCCCTCAGGAAGGCCGCGGCCCTGCCGATGGCCGCGCAGGCACCCAGCACTGCCCAGAAGGCGAGCGGGTGTGGTTCCACGATCTCGGCGTACCGGATCAACAGGCCCGCCGGCAGCAAGGTGAAGAAGACGAAGAACGCCGCCACATGCAGCCAGGGAACCTGCACCCTGCGCAGCAGCCGGTCCAGCAGCAGTGCCAGCGGGAGCCCGGCCAACAGCGCCACGGCCAGGCTCGCCACGGCAAACAACGGCCAGAAATCGACATGGTCCAGCTGCCCGCTGTAATGCTCGTCCGACCTCGCATCCCAGTGCACGGCCAGCGCCAGGGCCAGGCCAAGCCAAAGTCCAACCGTGACAATCCAGCCCTTCCCGACGGCATACCAGTCAAGGGAAGAGCGGGCCCGTTTGGAGCCCTTGGGTTGGTGCTTGACGTCCATCGGAAAATCGCCTCTCGGGAGCTGGTTCGGCGGAGGAACCGCAACCAGGGGGCCGGGCTGCGGTGGTGCCGGGCATTATTTCATCGTAGCCGTGACGTCGTTCCGGTGGACCAGCCAGGTCCGTGCCCGCCACATCCGCCACGGCCACGGCGGGGCGATGCCTGCAACATGTCTGCGGGCATCGCCCCGCGCTAGGGCCGGGTGGCGCGCTCCAGCAATTCCAGCACGTGTTCGTAGGGCTGTTCCGTCGCCCGGGTCATGCCCAGCTCGCAGGTCCGGTTGCACGAGGCATGCGCGGTCGCGCCGAAGGCACGGACCTCGGCGGCCTGCACCTCGGTGGCCGAGGCGGTGAGCTCGGGGTGCAGCATCCCGCGGTCCCCGGCGAACGCGCAGCACCCCCAGTTCTCCGGGATCTGCACCGTCTCGGCCACGGCCTCGGCGACGGTGTGCAGCGCCGGGTTCAGCCCCATGCGCGTGGAGGAGCATGTCGGGTGCAACGCCAGGGAGGCCACCTTCCGCCCCTCGGGCAGCAGCGGCAGGATGTGTTCGGCGGTGTAGTCCACCACGTCGATGATCCGCAGCGGCTTGCCGCCCGCCGGGATCTCTTCGGCTTCGATGCTGTGGCGCAGGCCCTCGGTGCACGAGGAGGCATCGCAGAGGATCGGAAGCTCGCCGTTGCGGCTGGCGGCGCGCAGGGCCACGACGGTGCGCTCCCGAATGGACGCATGTCCCGTTTCCATCCCCTTGGAGGACCACGGGGTGCCGCAGCACAGCGAGTCGATGCCCTCGGGGACCAGCAGTTCAACACCGACCCGTTGGGCCAGGGCGCCGAAGCTTTCCTGGATCCCGGCCTGCGACGGGTCCGCGGGCCCGAACATGGTGTTCACGCAGGCGGGGAAGTAGACCGCCACCGGGTCGCCGGCCGGTGCCGGGCGTGCGCGCTTGGTGCCTCCGGCGGGAAGCTCGGCTGAATACAGCGGCAGCGTGTCTTCCCCCAGCACCGTGCGGCCGACCTTGTTGGCGCCGAGCACCAGCGGCAGCGGCACCTTGTCCGCGACGCCCAGCAGCTTGCCTGCCCCCTGTGTCACCGCCGACCAGTGCTGCGCCGCGGCGCCCCAGACGGCCCCTTCGACCTTGTTGGCGTTCTTGGCGCGCAACTTTTTCACCAGGGTGCCGGTGTTGATGTCCACCGGGCAGGCGGTTTGGCACATGCCGTCCACCGCGCAGGTGTCGAGAGACTCGTAGGAGTAGTCCTGCTCCAGTTCGGCGACCAGCTTGGTGTCGCCTGCCAGCCGTGCGGTCTCGATGGCGCGCAGCGTGACGATGCGTTGGCGCGGGGTCAGTGTCAGGTTCCGCGAGGGACACACCGGCTCGCAGTAGCCGCAGGCCACGCAGCGGTCGACTTCCGGGTCCACGGCCGGGGTGACCTTGATGTGGCGCAGGTGGGCCTGCGGGTCCTCGTCCAGGATGACCCCGGGGTTCAGCAGCCCGGCGGGATCCAGCAGCGTCTTGAGCTCGCGCATGACGCAGTAGAGCTCGTCGCCGTATTGGCGGCGCACGTAGGGAGCCATGACCCTGCCGGTGCCGTGTTCGGCCTTGAGCGATCCGCCCTCCCCGAGCACCAGGTCGACCATGTCCTCGGTGAATGCCGAATAGCGCCGGATCTGGTCCGTGGTGTGGAATCCGTCGGTGAGCATGAAGTGGACGTTGCCGTCCTTGGCGTGGCCGAAGATGACGGAGTTTTCGTAGCCGTACCGGTCGAAGAGCACCGAAAGCTCGGCGCAGGTCCTGGCCAGGGCGGGAACCGGAACGACCACGTCTTCGAGCAGGGCCGTCGTCCCCTGCGTTCGGGCGCCTGCCACGGAGGCATAGAGTCCCTTGCGCAGTTTCCACAATTGGGCGCGGATCTTGGCGTCCGGGCTGAATTGCGCCGGAGCACTGAGCTTGAGAGAGTTGGCCAGCGACATTCCCCGCGCCTGGCGATCGGCCAACTCTTCGGCGCTTGTTGCCGTGTATTCGACCAAAAGCGCGGCATGCGATTGCACCGTGAGGTCACTGACAATTTGCGGCGTTCCTGGCAGGCTCTGCCCGACCCTCAGCGAAAGCGAATCCATGAGTTCCACGGTCGCGGCGCCGGATTCGACCAGTGCCTCGAGGGACTCGTTGGCCGAGAACAGGTCGTCGAAGACCATCAGCGACGTGGTGACGTGCTTGTGCACCGGCAGCGTCCGGAACGTCGCCTCCGCGACGAAACCAAGTGTTCCCTCGGAACCGACGATGAGGTGTGCCAGCACCTGGGCGGGATCCTGGTGGTCGAGGAACGAGTTCAGTCCGTAGCCCATGGTGTTCTTCATGGAGAATTGGTGCTTGATGGTTGCCACCGACTCGGCGTTGGTGCGCACCCGCTTGGCCAGGCGTTCGAGGCCTTCGAAAAGATCCGGTTCCAGCGACCGCAGTTTCTCGTTGGCGTCGGCCTCGCCGGTGTCCACCACGGTTCCGCTGGTCAGCACGATGACGAGGGACTCGAGGGTCCGGTAGACGTTGTCGACGGTTCCGCAGTGCATTCCCGAGGAATTGTTGGCCACCACGCCGCCAACGGTGCAGGCAGCCTCGGAGGCCGGATCCGGCCCGAACTTGCGCCCGTAAAGCGCCAGCCGCGCATTCAGCGCCCGCACCGTGACCCCGGGCTGGACGCGCACCCGTTCGCCGTTGTCCAGGACCTCGATGTCCTTGAAGTTCTTGCGCACGTCGACCAGCAGCGAGTCGGTGACCCCCTGTCCCGAGAGCGAGGTCCCGCCCGAACGGAACGTCAGCGGAAGGTTGAGTTCGGCACTGGCCCTGAGCAGGGCGCCGACCTCGGCGGCATTGTTCGGGATCGCCACGGCCCGCGGCGTCAGCAGGAAGTGGGAGGCGTCGTTGGCATAGGCGTGCAGGTCGATGGCGCGTTCGGTGAGCTGGTTGTCATGGCTTAGTGCACTGCGCAGCGTTGAAATCAAGGTATGGCTCTTCCGTTCCATCGGATAAGAATACGCCGGCAAATGTGCCAAGCCCCTGGGACCCGAAACGTACCAACTCGAATATTGTCTAACAAGTACACTTGTCATTCAAGCCGTGTTCGAGAATATCTGTCAGGATTAATGTCCCGGTTGCCCGCAAGTCAAAGGATCCGCCCGCATGAGTCAACGCGTCACCGCCCTGTCCATCATTGACGCAATCGTCGCGGACCTGCGTCGGCGGATCTACCAGGGCGAGCTCACACAGGGCGCTGCCCTGACCGAAGCGGAGGTGGCCGCGAACTATGACGTCGCCAGGCCAACCGCCAAGGCCGCCATCGAGCGGCTGGTATCGGAATCACTCCTGGAGCGCGGCGCCCACAAAACTGCGCGCGTCAAGACATTGGGCGCCGATTCGGTCAGGGACATCTATTTCGCCCGGGCGTACCTGGAATCCGAGGTGGTGCGACGCCTGGCCAGGAACACCACCGTCCCGCCGGCGGCTGTCAGCGCGAATGCCGAGATCACCGCCCGCACGTCGCGGCCGGCCACGGACATCATCGAACCAGACATGATGTTTCACACCGCTTTGGTCGACGCCATGCAAAACAAGCGGACCAGCGCGATGTACCGGTCATTATTGGGCGAGGTCAGGCTCTGCATGACCCGCGTACAGTCACTGGAGCTACTCGACACCGCCCAGATCGCCGCCGAGCATGCCGCCATCCTGGAAAGGATCGCGGCAGGCGATCCCGAGGGGGCGGCCAACGTGTTGGATGGCCATCTGGCCCACGCCCGGGAGCTGCTGGCGGCGCAGCTCGAAGCGGCTTCCGGCTAGGGGCCGGGACGGCGCAAGACAGGCGATAATGCCACGGGGCCTTGCGTTGGACGCGGCCGCGTGTAACGCACGGCCCCCGGTCGCGCTGATGCGAAAAGTTACTTCTCGCCGTCCAGGAAACGGTCTTCCGCAGCCTCATCGTCCAAGTCTTGCTTGGACTTCTTGGGCCCCTTGGAGTTGAACATTTTTTGCACGTCGGTGTTGGCCGCCAGGCGCAATTTGTTCAGGAAAAGGTAGCTCAGCGCAAAGGCGATCAACAATGCGACCAGGCCCGCAGTGAAAATGGGCCAGCGCAGGAGAACTACGAGTGGAAGGAATACTACGAAGAACAGGGCCAGCCGAATCACGGTGTACTTGAAGAACTGCACCCATACAGTCTAGACGCAGCCAGAACTCAGATAAATTCACTAGACTGTCTCTATGGTCAGGAACTTTATTTTTTTGGCATTGGTTGCACTGGCGGTAACCATCTATGCCTTGATCGAATGCGTGCGTACGCCTCCGCACGAGGTCCGTTCGCTGCCCAAGGCCGGCTGGGTGGCCGCGATCGTCTTGCTTCCGCTGATCGGGGCCGGGCTGTGGTTCTGGCTGGGTCGGCCCAAGAATACTTCCGATGCGCGAGCGACAGAGTCGCGACAGGGCGCCACGGGTGCCCCGGACGACGATCCGGAGTTCCTTCGCAAGCTGGAGCGGCAGCGTCGCAACAAGGCGCGTGAGGATGAATTGCGCCGCAAGGAAGCCGAGTTGGAGGCCCTGGAGCGCAAATTGCGCGAAGAAGGCAAACCCGGCGACAAGCCCCGTGACGAAGGTGGCAACCCCACGGAAGACACACCGCGGCATACGCCGTAGGTAAAAAGCCCACCGGCAATGCCCCATGGTTGGGTGGGCCACGGACTCCGTGGCCCACCCAACCATTTTTTAATCGCCCTTGACGTTGATGATCTGGCGCAGCTTGTGCCGCACCCGCACCAGCTCGGCCGCATCTTCCATGACCTGGTCAATGGGCTTGTAGGCGCCGGGGATCTCGTCTAGGAAGGCATCCGTGTCGCGGTACTCGATCCCCGCCATAGCTTCGCGCAACTGCTCGAGGGTGAAGGCCTTGCGTGCCGCCGAGCGCGAATACTCGCGACCGGCGCCGTGCGGAGAGGAGTCCAGGGCAACGGGGTTGCCCTTCCCCACGACCACGTATGAGGCGGTGCCCATCGATCCCGGAATCAGTCCATGGTCGCCTTCACGGGCACGGATGGCGCCCTTCCGGGAGAGCCACACCGATTTGCCGAAGTGGGTCTCCTTTTCCGTGAAGTTGTGGTGGCAGTTGATCCGTTCAAGTTCCCGCACCTCTCCGCCGACCCATTCGCCGAACTGGCGGATGACACGGTCCATCATTTCCTCGCGGTTGAGCAGCGCAAAATGCTGGGCCCACCGCAATTCCCGGATGTACGCAGCAAACTCGTCGGTTCCCTCCACCAGGTAGGCAAGGTCCGGGTCCGGAAGATTGATCCAGTACCTCTTGGCCACCTGCTGGGCCACCTTGATGTGCTTGGAAGCGATCTTGTTGCCGATCCCCCGGGAACCGGAATGCAGGAACAGCCAGACGTTCTCATCCTCGTCCAGGGAGACCTCGATGAAGTGGTTACCGGAACCGAGGGTTCCCAGCTGAAGTTCCCAGTTCCCCGCATAGCTCCCCGGATCGAACCCGGCCTCAGCCGCAAGCGCCTTCAACTCGGCGATCCTGGGTGCGGCCGTGGCCACGACCTTTCGGTTGTACCTGCCGGCGGAGAGGGGAATCGCGCGTTCGATGTCCTCGCGCAGCGGCTTGCGGTCCGTGGGGAGCTGGTGCGCGCCGTACTGTGTTTTCACAGCGATCATGCCGCACCCGATATCCACGCCAACGGCGGCCGGAATGATGGCCCCGAGGGTGGGGATCACCGAGCCGACGGTGGCCCCCTTACCGAGGTGCGCATCCGGCATCAGGGCGAGGTGAGGGAAGACGAAGGGCATCTTCGAGGCGGTGATTGCCTGCTCACGGGTCTTCTCGTCCAAGATGGACGCCCAGTTCTTGAGCCGGCTGTTGATGGTCTCCACGAATTCTCTTTCTGCTTGGCTTGTTCCGGCCTGAAGACTCAGGGCGGGTCGAAAGATTCGGGGAAACGATCGGATCCAAAAAAGAAACCCCGAACCGGTGCGGTTGCGGGGTTTTGTGTCCTGCTGGCGTGCAGGGATCTACAAACGGGGCAACCGACGGACTTCTTCTTGCTTTTGCTGGCCAGCAAAAACGCGCAGGGAAAGAACACTGGGCTTAATCATTTTCAGATTCGGCATGGTCCTCTTCCCTTCGTTCCGGAGCGGTTCCCGCGGGCGGGATCGTTGGTGTGCCGACCACCATCGATGGTCGACAAGTGCCGAGCCTAGCAGCCGAAATTGGATTTGGGCAAGGAATCGTCTTCATGCCATTTCGGGCACCGCGGCAAGATGGCGCGACGGGCGGGTGCCTTCGAAGGAGAATTTTAATTTCGCCCGGCAACGACTTTGGCGCCCCGGCTCGAGCCCGCGGAGCTCTATGTCGAACCGATCGACGACACGTCTGCCGGTCCCCCGACTTTG
>NZ_JAHRED010000005.1 GCF_019084045.1 Paeniglutamicibacter quisquiliarum | reverse complement strand
ACATTCCACCCGAGCCACCGCCACAGCATCCTTCGAGCCCGTCGTAAGCACAGAGCGATGAGCGATCCGTTGAACCGTCGGCCAAGTGGCGAACGTTCCAGCATCAATTGCGAACCCGGGACGCTACCAGCCGTCGTTGCGGATCGCCGCGCGGGTGCGGGCCGAACGCGAGCCCACGCGGTTGGTGTCGCCAGTCCGATGCACGCGAGATTTCTGGTCCTCATGCGTTCCCGAGGCGCCGGACGCGGCAAACGCCACCCGCCGGGCCACCAGTTCCTCGGGCAGCGCGAAACCCCTAGCCCGCGATTTCCCTTTGCTCCTGCTCATCAGATCCACCCATTCGCAGTCATTGACACCCTTCAATCACTCATCATAGGACACTCCCGCCCGGAACGCCCGGGGGAAGTTGCAGATCCCATGGGCCACCTCCCCGGCACGGGGGCCGGCACGCTGAAACGCGTGGGCATTCGCTAAGCTCGTATGCAGGACCAATCCCCCGCCCCGCGCCCACGCCAGTCGCACGTACGCGTCGTGGACGCCAGAGACCCAGGAGCACCACACCCATGACTTCGAACGCCACCACCGAAGCCGTCCGCCTGTCCGCCGGCGACGCCGCACCCGATTTCACCCTCACCGACGCCCGAGGCCAGGAGCTTTCCCTCTCCTCGCTGCGCGGCAGGAAGACCATCGTGTACTTCTACCCGGCGGCATCCACCCCGGGCTGCACCAAGCAGGCCTGCGACTTCCGCGACTCCCTGGAATCGCTGGCAGCCGCCGGCTACCAGGTCGTGGGAATCTCCCCCGACGCGCCGGCCAAGTTGGCCAAGTTCACCGCCAAGGAAGAGCTGACCTTCCCGCTGCTGGCCGACGAGGACCACGCAGTGGCTTCCGCCTATGGCGCATGGGGCGAAAAGAAGAACTACGGCCGCACCTACGAGGGCCTGATCCGCTCCACCGTCGTGGTGGACGAGCACGGAATCGTTGAATTGGCGCAGTACAACGTGAGGGCCACCGGACACGTCGCAAAACTGCGTCGTGATTTGGGTCTCGATCCAAAATAAAGTTTCGCCCACAGCCCAAAAGCCGCAAATCGGGCCAAAAGTCTCCGCTAGACTGATTTCTGCCGAACTTCGAAAGCGGTTCGCTGCCTTGCGAGCGTGGCGGAATTGGTAGACGCGCTGGATTTAGGTTCCAGTGTCTTCGGACGTGGGGGTTCAAGTCCCCCCGCTCGCACACATGCCCAACGCATCCACAAGATGCAAGCGGCATCACGCAGGGCCCCCGGATGTTTCCGGGGGCCCTGCGCTTTAACATTGAGCAGCGGCCCCGCCACGAATTGGAGCCCAACACACTGACGAGGAGTCCTTGGTGCCCAGCCAGTCGCACAGCCCGGAACCACCCAGAGCCACGCGCCGCGCCTTCCTGGCCGGCGGCCTGGGACTCACGGCCCTGGCCCTGACCGGCTGCGTCCCCCAGGACACCCCGGAACCGACCGGCCCGACGGCCAGCGCGGAACCGGTGCTCCGCACCTTCCACTTCGGCTCCGCCGCCGACCCGGCTACTCTTGACCCCGCCATCTCCGGGGACAACGAAACCTTCCGCATCACCCGCCAGATCTACGAGGGCCTCATCGGGGTGGACCGCGAAACCGGGGTCCCGATCCCGATGCTGGCCACCGACTGGATCGTGAGCCCGGACCGGCTGCAATACACCTTCATCCTGCGCCGCGGCGTCAAGTTCCACGACGGCACCGACTTCGACGCGCAGGCCGTGGTCGCCAACTTCGAACACTGGATCGCGCTGCCGCAGGACGTGCGCGCCAACTCCGACCAGGGCTTCACCCAGGTCTTCCGGCACAACGAGCAGCTCCCCGTGCTGCCCAAGTCCATCCCCGAGCCCAAGCCGAGCAAGGACAGCGACGGCAACGAAACCGTCGACCCGCAAAAGCTGGCCGAGCACACCGCCGCGGAGGCGCTGCTGGCCTCGCTGCGCGAACAGCTCAAGGCAAATCCCTTCGTGGGCGCCACGGTCGGCGGCACCGCCAGCCACTTCGGGTCCATCAAGGCAGCGGACACCCACACCGTGGTGCTGACCCTGCGCCAGCCGATCGCCGGACTCATCGAGGCCCTGACGCTGCCCGGCCTGGCGATGGCCTCGCCCAAGGCCCTGGCCACCCCCGCGACGGCCAACGGCCAGGTTTCCTACCTTTCGACACAGCCGGTGGGCACCGGGCCATTCAAGTTCGTCTCCTGGAAGGACGGGGCCGTCACCCTGCGCAGCTTCCCCGGGTACTGGGACGCCGCCGCCGTGCAGGGAAACCCGACTGCCCCGACCCTGGTCGTCTTCCGCGAAATCCGCACCCCAGCCGGGCGCCTGGGCTCGCTTGACCGCGGGGAGATCGACGGCTTCGACCTGGTCGCGGTGACGGGGCTGCGCGAACTGGTGCGCGAGGGCAAGCTCATCGTGCAGCGCGACCCCTACTCCGTGAGCTACCTGGGCATGAACCAGAAGAACAAGTGGCTGGCGCAGGAGGAGTTCCGCCGGGCCATCGCCCACGGCATCGACCGGCAGAAGATCATTGAGCAGTTCTACATCTCGGGCACCAAGGAGGCCCGCGGCTTCCTTCCCGCCTCGCTGGGCATCAAGACCTCCGACACCTACTACGGCCCGGACTCCAACCGCGCCAAGGACCTGCTCGAATCCATCGGCTACGACGGCAGCCCGATCCCGTTCCTTTACCCGCTGAACATCTCCCGGGCCTACCTGCCCCTGCCCGAGCTCATCTATGCCGAGCTCTCGCGCCAGCTGGCCCTGGTCGGCATCACGCTGGAGCCCAGGCCCATCGACTGGAACGACGGCTACGTGGCGACCGTCCGCTCCGGGGAAGTCCCCGGCCTGCACCTCCTGGGCTTCAACGGCGGCTACCGGGATCCCGATGACTTCATGGGTGCCCTGTTCTCCTCGAGCAACCGCCAGTTCGGCTACGAATCCCCGGTCCTTTCCGCGCAGGTGCTGCTAGCGCGTTCCATGCCGCCGGGCGAGCAGCGCGTTACCGCCTACGAGGATCTTTCCAACACGCTGGCCAAGGACCTTCCGGCGCTTCCGCTGGCCTTCCCGATCTCCGCGCTGGCCTTCAACGACACCGTGAAGCACTATCCCTCGTCGCCCGTCCTGGACGAAGTCTTCACCGATGTGAAGATGACCACTTAAGTCCCGGACTGTCAAGGGACCAATTTCTTGGACACCCCCGCATGGCGCTAGTCTTGCCTAGAGTCAAGACGAACTTTCAATGGAGAACCCCCCGTGCCTTCTGAATCCACCAATCAGTCTTTCGACGTCGTTCTCATCGGCGCCGGTGTCATGAGCGCCACGCTCGGTACCATGATCAAGCAGCTGGAGCCGGGGTGGAGCATTGGCCTTTTCGAGAACCTGGACCAGGCCGGCCTCGAGTCCTCCTCCCCCTGGAACAACGCCGGAACCGGCCACTCGGCCCTCTGCGAACTGAACTACACCGCGGCCGGCCCCGACGGCAGCGTCGACCCGGCCAAGGCCATCGGCATCAACGAGCAGTTCCAGGTTTCCCGCCAGTTCTTCTCGCACCTGGTCAAGAACAAGCAGGTCGGAGATCCGGGCAGCTTCATCAACCCGCTGCCGCACATGAGCTTCGTCATCGGCGACTCCCACGCCGACTACCTCAAGACCCGCTACGAGGCGCTGAAGCCCCACACGCTGTTCAACGAGATCGAGCACACCGAGGACCTTGACACCATCAAGTCCTGGGCACCGCTGGTGGCCAACGGCCGCAACGGATCCCAGCGCGTCGCGGCCTCCCGCGTGGTCTCCGGCACCGACGTGGACTTCGGTTCGCTGACCCGCCAGATGACCGAGAACCTTGCCGCCAACGGCGCCGAGGTCAACTTCGGCCACCGCGTCACCGGCATCAAGCGCGACGGCGCCGGCTGGGACCTCTCCGTGCGCGAGAACGCCACCAAGGCCAAGCGCAGCGTCAAGGCCAAGTTCGTCTTCGTGGGTGCCGGCGGCGGCGCCCTGGGCCTGCTGCAGAAGGCAGGAATCGACGAGATCAAGGGCTTCGGCGGCTTCCCGGTCTCCGGCCAGTTCCTGCGCTGCACCGACGATACGATCATCGACCAGCACCACGCCAAGGTCTACGGCCAGGCCTCGGTCGGCGCCCCGCCCATGAGCGTGCCGCACCTTGACACGCGCTTCGTCGACGGCAAGCGCTCGCTGATGTTCGGCCCGTACGCCGGCTTCTCCACCAACTTCCTGAAGACCTCCTCGCTGCTGGACCTTCCGGCCTCGATCCGCGCGCACAACATCCTGCCGATGCTTGCCGTGGGCAAGGACAACCTGGACCTGACCGTGTACCTGATCAAGGAGGTGCTCAAGTCGCGTGCCAAGAAGGACGAGGCACTGCGCGAGTACCTGCCCGAGGCCACCGGCGAGAAGTGGGAACTGATCACCGCCGGACAGCGCGTCCAGGTCATCAAGAAGGACGCCAAGAAGGGCGGCGTGCTGCAGTTCGGCACCGAGGTCATCACCTCCGCCGACGGCACCATCTCCGGCCTGCTCGGCGCCTCCCCCGGCGCCTCGACCGCAACCCCGATCATGATCGGGCTGCTGGGCCGCTGCTTCCCGAAGCAGTTCTCCGGCTGGGAATCCAAGCTCAAGGAGATCATCCCGTCCTACGGCGTGAAGCTCAACGAGAACCCCTCGCTTTATGCAGAGGTGCGTGCCGAGACCGACAAGGTCCTCGGCCTGGCCTAACCCACGCCCCTCCACAAGGTCCGGCTCCCCCGTCACTGGGGGCCGGACCTTGTGCTTTTCCGGGCACCGCTTTTGCCTTGTACGGGGCCGCTCCCGGTGCTTTGCTTGAATTGGATGCCCGGCATGTTCAGGGCGGCCCGCCGTGCCGTGAATGACCAGCCACCTGGAAGGAACCGCACTGAGGCGGTTCCGGTGGCCGCGCCCGGGGAAAACGTCCCGTGAGGAAGCCACCATGCTGGGCCATGGATACCTGAACGCACTGCTGAACGCCAAGAGCACCGTCTACGGCCCGCAACGCGAAAAGGTCGGGACGCTGGGAAACATCTACATGGACGCCGCCTCCGGCGATCCCGACTTCGTCGCCGTGCGCCTCGGGCTCTTCGGCACCGAGGAACTTCTGGTATCCCTGCGCGGAGCGGTGTTCACCGACGGCCACCTGCAGGTCAGGTTCACCAAGCAGGACATCCGCCACGCACCGCGCGTGGACCCCGGCGCCAGGCTCGGCGATGCCGAAAAGGCGATGCTCGACGGCTACTACTCCGTCATGGATCCGGATACCGGAGGTTAGGGGCGATGGCCGCGGGACGGGTCCCTCCGGCGGTGCCGCACCTTCTGCCTTGAACGCCTGCGACCGCACCGGGTCTTGGGCTTTTCGCGATGATTGCCGACCGGATTTTGCCGCCCTTCCCCTACCGGGGTGACACTTTCTTGAATTGCGCCCCCTGCGGTGTTTGGCTTGCGACATGGGCGAGGTTGCACGTCAGCGCCCCGCCCGACTGTCAGAAAGTGGTTTTGTCCATGGCGGGAGGCTGTGGATGCACGGCAAACCTGCGGCCGGTCGCGCGGCCCGCGCGCCATGGCTGCCGCCGGACCCGGCGCCGCGAACGATGTGGCCGGAACGACCTGCCGGAGAGATCCGCAGGGTCTGCGGACAGCGTCCCCGGGAAGCGGGCTGGCCTCGACAGCGGAAAGGGAAACACCATGTTGAACAACGAAGACCTCCAGCCCCTTTTGGGGTCCAAGACCAACGTGTATGGCTCCGACGGAGAAAAGATTGGCACGCTCGGTCAGGTCTACCTTGACGACGGAACCGACCTGCCCCACTTCGCCACGGTCCATACGGGACTCTTCGGCACCCAGGAGAACTTCGTGCCGCTCTCCGACGCGGAAATCTCCAACGGGGAACTCTACGTGAGGTACACCAAGCAGATCGTCAAGAACGCCCCGAACATCGACCCCCTGGGCCACCTTGAGCCCGAGGAAGAGGACGAACTCTACGACTACTATTCCCAGGCCGGACTCGGTGCGCATGAAGATGCCCCGGAGACCGCAGACACGGCGACCGCCGACGATGCCGGGGACACCAGGGACCGGGCGCCGGTGGGGCTTGTCCAGGGGACTCCCCTGACCGCCCGGGAGCAGGAGCGGGATTCCGGGGGTGGCCCGGGGCGGCCGCGAATCCGGAAGTACGTTGTCACCGCGGTGGAGACGGATTGGGAGGCCGCTGGGGAAGCCGGCGATCCGAGAGGACGCCATGAGGCATCCGCTTCCCACCGAGGGGCGGACGACACGGGAAATGGGCCCGTCGATGGGCCGAACCGACACGCAAACGAGGACGTCTCCGAGGGATCCCGTGCGCCGACTGAGGAAGGGCCCGAAACCCGAGGGTCGCGCACCATGAAACCCATGAACCCCTGAGGCCCGATTCGGTGCATCAGGATCGATACGGCGACCCACCCCCTGGGTCCCAATCGAAAGGAAAAGAGGCTCTCCGATGGAATACTCAGGATCAGGATCAAGCACGTCCAGCCATCGCACCCATGAACGGCTCTCGCGTGAGAGCGGGCAATTTGGCGGGGTGAAGGTCGGAAGCGCGTTCTTTGGCTGGGTCACGGCCATGGGCATGAGTGTGCTGCTCACCGCATTGCTGACGGCATTCGGGGCTGGCGTCGGGCTTGCCACCGAAACGGACCTGGGGTCGGCCGCCGACACCGTGACCCGCAACCCGGACGCGGCTGCCTGGATCTCCGCCATCGTCCTGGTGCTCGTCCTGCTGCTCGCCTACTTCTGCGGGGGCTACGTCGCGGGCAGGATGGCCCGCTTCAACGGCATCCGGCAAGGTGTGGCCGTGTGGGTCTGGGCCATTGTCGTCGCTCTCGTGGTGGCTGGATTGTCCGCCTTCGCGAATGTCGATTTCGACGCCTGGGGCAGGCTCAACGGGAGTCCCCTGGTTCCGGCCAACTGGAACATGGGGGCCCTGGGCTGGCTCGTCCTGGCCATCGCCGTGGTCGTCCCGCTTCTGGGGGCGGTTCTTGGCGGCCAGGCCGGCATGCATTACCACCGACGCATCGACCGGGGCAGCGAGGAAACGTACCGCCAGCCCTAGGGCTTGGGGAACCGACGCGCTGCCCCGGCAAAGTGAAAAGGAGGTGCGAGTCCCGCCGCATATTTCCCGGCAGGACGCGCTTGGCGAGGAGAGATGATTTCCGCTCACCCCAACCAATGCGCAAGTGCCGATGCCGGGGTGCACCCTATGTAGCAACTCCGTAGGAACGCCACGACAAGACAAGACAAGACAAGGAGCAAGACCATGGGTCTGGGAGACAAGATCAGGAACAAGGCGCAGGAAGCGACCGGCAAGATCAAGGAAAAGACCGGTGACGCCACCGACAACGAGCGTCTTCAGGCCGAGGGCCTGAAGGACCAGGCAGTGGCGGACGCGAAACAGGCGGCCGAACGCATCAAGGACAGAACCAAGGACATCAACCGCGAGTAGACGCTCGGTTTCAACGACAGGGAAATCCCCTTCCCGGGAGCCGGAGACGGCAAAGGAGCCAGCCCCGCCAGGGGCTGGCTCCTTCCGCATGTCCTGTTCCCGCCGAAGCAGTCCGGCCTCCCAGGGATTCGGCTTAGCCGGCGTCGAAGCGCGTGTCCTCCTCGTCGGCACCGCCCTGCCCTGCGTCAGCCGGATCCGGCGGTGTCCCGGGCCGGTGGGGACGGCCCGGGACACCGCCGGTCGGCTCCTGCGCGGCGCTCTCCTCGTCGAGGAGCGTTTCCGCATCGCGCAACGGATCGAAACTGTCCAGTGTCTTGGGATTGGCGGGCTTGTCCGCGGGGTCTTCAGCGGATTTCTTGTCTGCCATCGGTCTTCCCTTCTCCGCCTTGCTAGGAATTGCGCAGCGAATCGATGAGCTCGTTCTTCTTTTTCCCGGAGTAGCCGTGCAGGCCGATTTCCTTGGCCCTGGCCTTGAGCTCTGGCACCGTCCAGTCCTCGTAGTCGCCCGACTTGCCGCCGCGCTTTCCGACTTCCGAGCGGCCGTCCCGGGCCGCCGCGTTGGCGATCCGGGCCGCCTTCTGCTTTGAGTTTCCCTCGTCGCGCAGCTTCTCGTAGAGTTCGTCGTCCTTGATTTGCGGTGTCTTGTCCTTTGGCATCCTGCTTCTCCCCTCTACGCTGCCCGCCCGGGCCTGGAGGCCGGCGGACACGATTGGCCGGAATTGGATCGGGTACCGGTTCGGCCCCGGAGCCAACGCCTTCGCGTGGCTCCGACGGCAACGCCAACCGGTGTCCCTGCTGGCCACGCTACTGCTCCGGCCAGCCCTTTCCAACCTTTTTGCAGGCAAGCCGGCGACGCCGCGGGTGGATTCCTAGAGCTCCGACAGCGGCGTATCAAGCATCCAGGCCAACGAAGTCCCGTCCACGTGACCCTGCCGCATCCCCTTCAGGTGGGCATTGAGCAAGTCACGCGGAATCCGCGGTGCCCGATAGGCCCGGGCCCGATGGTGACTGAAACAATCGGGGTTCTGCCAAACCAGCAGCTGCAGTGTCCCCTCGTCGGCATGCACCAGGGCGGGCCCGAGCTTGATGCCCAAGACGTCCAGGCGTTGGGCCAGTGCCTTGGCCGAGACGCCTGCCTCCCACAGGAAGTCCGCCAACTCCCTCGGCGTTTGCCTGTTCCAGTCAATCGAGCGAAGCCTCTCCTCGGGCAGGAGCAGCGCAAAGGCGAAGTCACTCGACCAGAGGTCGCGCACCCGTGACCTGCGTCCGATGCTTGGTTGCTGTCCGCTGACCAGTTCGCCGAGCTCGCGGGCCAGGACCAGGTTCGCCTGGTACCAGGCACCGGTGGCGCGCACCACGACGTAGGTCACGCTGCTTGAAACCATGGCGCGGGCGTCGAAGGCCAGCCCCTCGGCGGCCACAAACACCCCGATGCCCAGGGCCTGCTCGACGGCGGCGGGCAGATCGTGGACGAACGGTCCGTCACTCACCGCGGCCAGCCGGGCCGCCATCTCCCGGGCCGCGTCGTCGGGCGAGACTCCGGGGGCGACCACGGGAACCGATTGCGTGGACAGGCCGACTTCCCGATAGGCTCCCGCAGGAAAGGCCACGGTCTCGGCCACGCGGTCCGGCCGTCCCCTGGCAACGGGCTGTGCCTCGGCGACGTGTGAATCGACCCGCGGGTCCCCGGTGACCAGCCATTGCAGCGAGACATGCAGGATCTTGGCCAGCACCGCCAATTCACCGGCGCTGAAGTTCCTTTGGCCGCTCAGGGAACGGCTCAGGGCATCCTGCGTCATGGACGCCTGGCGGGCAATGCCGGACTGGTTCAGGCCCTCGGCATTCGACAGAATGGCATCCCGCACCCGCAAACGGATTTTTTCCAACGGCCCTGCCTTTCCCCACTCGATGATTTCCCAAGGCCACGGACCCTGCTTCGCCCGTTGTCTTCAACATGCCAACCTCAGCATTGCCGCTGGTCATGCCCCATGTAAAGATAAATGCGTATCTCCCCGGAAGCCGTAGCCCGTGTGGTTTTATTGACGATGGACGATGCCCAGGGTGCCGGCGGACGGAACGCACGGGCCCCCGACCGCAAGGGGCCGTTGAATGAGCACCTGGAAAGGACGTGGTTGCCCTTCACAAAAAGTCCGGATTCGCCTTTTACCGTGACCCGCGAAATCCGGGATGCACTTGCTACCACATGCCGCCCCAGTGCAGGGCCGGACCACGTCCGGACCCGCGCCCACCAGTAACAGGTGTTCGGTGATCAATTGCCACCCACGTGAATCATCCCCGCAAACACCCTCCCGATAGCAGAAGGAATCTGATGCGCACACTACCCAGGCCTCGTGGCCCCCTCAGCTCGGCATTGCTCAATCTCCTGGAGCGCGACGACCCCTCGCGCGCGCCGGAATTGGCCGACCGCATGGAGCAGTCCCCGGTCGACCCGGACATCTTTTTCGACGAGGACCTGCAACTTTGCCTGTTCGTCCTCTACGAACTGCATTATTCCGGGTTCGACTCCGTGGCGGACCGGTGGGAATGGAACACCGACCTGTTGCAGCTGCGCAGCCGGATCGAGGAAAGGTTCGAAACCCGGATCATGCAGTCCATTCCCGCGATCCCGCGGGTCGAGGCCAATGCCCAGTCCGTTGCCGAGGCCCTGTCCGCCATGGTCGAAGCGGCCCCCGGCCGCTCCGTGGCCGACTTCGTGGCGCGCCGGGCGACCATCGACCAGGTGCGCGAATTCCTGGTCCACAAGTCGATCTACCAGCTCAAGGAGGCGGACCCCCACACCTGGGCCATTCCCCGGCTTGGCGGACGGGCCAAGTCCGCCCTCGTGGAAATCCAGGGCGACGAGTACGGAAACGGGTTGCCGGGGCGAATGCACTCCCAGCTCTTCGCCCGCACGATGGCGGGCCTGGACCTGGATGGCGAATTCGGCGCCTACATCGACCGGATTCCTGCAATCGTGCTGGCCTCGGTGAACCTCATGTCCCTTTTCGGGCTCCAGCGCAGGCACCGGGGAGCGATCTGCGGACACCTGGCCATCTACGAAATGACCTCGTCACTGCCCAACGCCAAGTACGCCCGCGGATTCCGCCGCCTGGGCTTCGGGGCACCCGTCACCGACTACTTCGACGAACACGTCGAGGCCGATGCCGTCCACGAGCAGATCGCCGCGCGCGACCTGGCCGGCGGGTTGGTCGAGGCCGAGCCGCAGGTGGCGGGCAACGTCTTCCTGGGGGCCGCCGCGGCCCTGCTGCTCGACGGGCTGGCCGGCACGTGGCAGGTTGACACCTGGGAAAGCGGTGCCACCACACTGCTTCCCGCGGCGGAGGTGCCGGCATGAGCGCCACGCCCGGAACCAGCATCACGCTGTGCCCCCACGGGCCGCTGTTGGTGCGCGGCGACTTTGAGCTGCTGGATGCAATGGGCTTGACCGTCGATCCGAGACGCGGCACAGTGGCACTATGCCGCTGCGGCGGGTCCCTGATCAAGCCGTTCTGCGACGGAACCCACAAGTTGCTCGAGTTTCAGGCACCGGATCCAACCGCAGCACGGGCACCGAACATCGATGACCATCCGAGATCCCCGACCTAGGAGAACACGCCGATGAACAACACACCCGAAAACCGCCCGACCGCCGACGAGACCGCCGAACGCGAGGCCGCTCAGGCCGCTGACCACGTCTCGGATCCGTCGCTGAACACCGAGCCGGGGCATGACTGGACCGACGAGGGCGGAGCCACCGTCGACGGCCCGGCCCTCGATGCGCAGTCCGCGGACGACTCGGGAACCTAGCCACCACCCCACTGCCAGCCCGCCGGAGGCGCCGTCGTTGCCGACGGCGCCTCCGGCGTCCCTCAATGAGCGCCACGGCGCCCGGATCCCCGGAGAGGTCGGCCCCATGAGCACCTTTGGCATCGAAGAGGAGTTCTTCCTCTTGGACCCGGCCACGGGCCTGCCCGCGGTGCCCGACGCCAGGACGCGCGAAACGCTGATGTCCATCCGTGCCGGTGACAGCAGGTCCCAGCACGAATTGCTGGATTGCCAGGTGGAAATGGCAACCCCGGTGTGCTCGAGCGCCAACGAGGCCCTCGCCTCGCTGCGCGGGTTCCGCCGGGGGCTTGCGACGACCGCGTCCGGCAACGACCTGCAGGCGGTCTCCATGGGCACCGCCCCGCTCATTCCCGTCCACCCGGCCCATGTCAGCCCGACCGATCGGTACAGGGAAATACACCGCTACCTCCCGGGCATCAGCGGCGAGCAATACGTATCCGGCCTGCATGTGCACGTGGCGATCCCCAATTCCGAGGCCGGGATCCTGGCCCTCAACGGCCTGCGCGGCTGGTTCCCGCTGCTGGCCGCCATCGGGGCGAATTCCCCGCTCTGGCGGGGCGAGGACACCGGCTTTTCCTCGTGGCGCACCATCCACTACCGCAGGTGGTCGGTCCAGGGCATTCCACCGCACTTCGCCGACGCGGAGGACTACTACCGGAGGCTGGCCCTGGTGCTCGGAGCCGACGTGGTGCTTGACGCCGGCCATATTGGCTGGGCAGCCCGGCTGTCCAACCACTACCCGACCATCGAGATCCGCGTGGCCGACGCCCAGCTGCGGGCCGAGGAAGCGGTATCCCTGGCCCTGGTCATCCGCGCCCTGGTGGAAACGAGCATCCATGCGCCGCGCAACGACTCCGGCCTGCTTCCCGAACTGCTTGACCTGGCCTTTTGGCAGGCGGCCAAGCACGGACTCGGGGGCAACCAACTCGACCCGGAAACCGGGCGCGGCATTCCCACCGAGCACATGATCGCCGCCCTGAAACGCCGCATCCGGGACGCCCTGGACGAAAGCGGCGACTTCGAGCTGGTTGATTCGACCCTCGATCGACTCCTGCGGGACGGCAACGGGGCGCGGCGGCAGCGCGACAGCCTGGCCCGTGGCGGATTGGCCAAGGTCACCGCGGATGCCGCGGCGGAGCTCACGGCCTGACGGCGCAGATTTTTTCCCCCCCGGGCACGTCGGCCCTCCCTGCCGGTCGCTTGCGGCAACGGCGAACAGCGTGCGCACACGAAGCACCCGGTGGTGCCGCTCTGAGCGGCACCACCGGGTGCTTCGTGGCAGTTACCGGATCAGCCCGTCATGCCCCGGAACGCCGGAGGCCGGGTGGTGGGATCGGGATGCGGCATCGGATCGGGCCCCGGGACCGGGTTCGGGCCGGGGAACGGCTCCGGGTCAGGGTCCGGACCGGGCGTCGGCGCGGGGTAGGGGCCGGGCTGCGGTTCGGTGTCGGGAGGCGTGGGCTGCCCCGGAGGAACATCGGGGCCCGGGGAAGGCGGATACGTCGGGTCCGGGCCCGGCGGCGGACCGGGCGGCGGTTCCGGCGTGGGCGCTTCTTCCGGGGGCAGGGTTTCGTCGTGGAATCCGGCGTCCGGCCGGGTTTGCACGGCCATGCTCATGGACACATTTTCTCCTCTGGTTGTGGGAGTCGAAAGTCGTTCCTACGCGGTTCGCGCGCGGCCCGGATACGGGGCCGGCCTCGCGTGACCGTCCGTCCATCGTTGCACGGCCCACCTCGGCAGTCCATGATCTGCCTTCCCTTTTCATTCGCGGGGACGCCGCGCCCGGCGCGCCGCCGGCCTCCGCGTCGACCGCCCGGTCTCGAGATTTTCCCAACGGCACCGCACGGCCGTTTGAACTTTGCCCGCTCCATCGCTGCATCGGGTCTATCCCGCGGGCCGCGCTTTCGATAATCTCTCTGCGTCCCGGCATTGCGCGCGAGAGATGAATCCGTCCCTCGCGCCGCGCCGTGGATCGCCCCGCGCCTTCCGGCCGGCGGCTGCACCAACGGCTCGTTCCCGGCGGCAAGCCGAGTCCGGAACGCGCACCACAGGCTCCTTCAGGGGTGTAGGAATATGACTTGGGGGATCCTGCACCCCTGAAGGTTCTCTCGCGCGCGGGCGCACGCGAGCGCGGCGCCCGCGCGAACCGGGCACCGAACGTACTCCCCTGGGTGCATCCGCCGCCGCCCCGGGGCCACTAGAGTTGTTCGCAGGAGCAATAGCGAACAAAACGAACTTTCTAGGACGGCAGATGCACCGGCTGGCAGCACTATCCCTGGGCAACCGCGCCCTCATCGCACTGGTGACCGTCTTTGTGGCGGTCTTCGGCGTGGTCACCATGGGGCAACTCAAGCAGGAGCTCATCCCCGCGCTTGAATTCCCGCGGATCTCGGTCGTGGCCTCCCAGCCCGGTGCCTCCCCGGAGGTCATCGACAAACAGGTGGCCCAGCCCCTGGAGGGGGCGTTGCAGGCGGTCGAGGGCCTGGAGTCCTCCTCCTCCACCTCGCAGACCGGCTTCACCACGATCTCGCTGTCCTTCGCCTACGGCACCGACCTGGACCGGGCGCGCGCCCAGGTGGACAAGGCCATCTCCAATGCCCGCTCCACGCTGCCCGAAGACGTCGAGCCCTCCGCCTTCGCCGGCTCCATCTCCGACTTCCCCATCGTCTATCTGGCCGTCTCCGGCGGCCAGGACCTCAACGAGCTGCGCGCCGACGTCGAGCGCCTGGTGCTTCCGCGGCTCTCCAAGGTCGAGGGCGTGCGCACCGCGGAGGTCTCCGGCGGCACCTCCCAGCACATTGCCGTGCTACCCGACGCCGCCAGGCTCGCCGCCGAACGGCTGAACGCCAACGACCTGAAAAAGGCCGTCGAGGAGGGCTCCGGGCTGATGCCGGTGGGCCGCCTGGACACCGGGGGCCTTGACCTGCCGGTCACCTCCGGTTCCTCCATCGACTCCCTGGACGCGGTCAAGTCGCTGCCGGTGCGCGGCGCCACCGGGGTGCACGAACTCGCCGAGCTGGCCGAGGTGAAGGTGGCCGCGGACACCGCCACCTCCATCACGCGCACCAACGGGATTCAGACCCTCGCCGTGTCGGTGACCAAGAAGCCGGCCGGGGACACCGTGGGCATTTCCCACGCCGTCGCCGCGCTGCTGCCCGAGCTCGCCGCGCAGCTGGGGCCCGATGCGAAGTTCACCACGGTCTTCGACCAGGCCCCCTTCATAGAACAATCCATCCACGACCTCACCGTCGAGGGCCTGCTGGGCCTGGGCTTCGCCGTGGCGGTCATCCTCGTCTTCCTGCTCTCGGTGCGCTCCACCCTGGTCACCGCGATCTCCATCCCGCTGTCCCTGCTGGTCACCTTCATCGGGCTGCGCACCGGAGGGTACTCGCTGAACATGCTGACCCTGGGCGCGCTGACCATCTCCATCGGCCGCGTGGTGGACGACTCGATCGTGGTCATCGAGAACATCAAGCGGCACCTGTCCTACGGCGAGGAAAAGTCCCGCGCCATCCTCACCGCGGTGCGCGAGGTCGCCACCGCCGTCACCGCGGCCACGCTGACCACCGTGGCGGTGTTCCTGCCCGTGGCCCTGGTCGGCGGCATGGCCGGCGAGCTCTTCCGCCCCTTCGCGCTGACCGTGACCATTGCCCTGCTGGCCTCGCTGCTGGTCTCGCTGACCATCGTCCCGGTGCTGGCCTACTGGTTCCTGGGGCACACCCGGCCCGGGGCCGCGGACCTTGCCGCCGCGCGCGCCGCGGCCGAGCGGAAGGAGGCCTCCTCCTGGCTGCAGCGCGGCTACTCCCCGGTGCTGCGCAAGACCCAGAAGCACCCGGTCATCACCCTGGTGGCCGCGGTGGCGCTGCTGGGGCTCACCGTCATCATGGTCCCGCTGGTGCCCACCAACCTGCTCGGAGGCACCGGGCAAAACACCTTCTCGGTGACGCAGAAGCTTCCGGCCGGTTCCTCGCTGGACACCACGCTGCAGGCGGCCGAACCGGTGGAACAGGCATTGCGCGCGGTGGACGGCGTCGTGGATGTCCAGCTGACCGCAGGATCCCCCTCCGGCGGATTCGCGGCGTTCGCCGGCGGGGGAACCGACTCGGCGTCCTTCACCGTGATGACCGACGCCGAGGCGGACCAGGAGGCCATCCAGGCCGCGGCCCGCGCCGCGGTCGATCCGGTGGCCGGCGACTCGGAGATCTCCATTTCCGCCGCCGAGGGCGGCAGAGGCGGTTCCTCGGACGTGACAGTGCGCATCGGCGCACCCACCCCGGGGCTGCTCGCCGAGGCAACCGACGCCACCGTGGGGGCCATGGCCGGCATCGAAGGGGCCACCCAGGTGGGCGACAACCTCTCCGAGTCGCGCCCGCAGGTCTCCATCGACGTGGACCGCACCAAGGCCGCGGCGGCAGGGCTTTCCGAGGCGCAGATCGGCGCGCTGGCCGCCGGCACGCTCTCTCCGCTTCCCGCCGGCACCGTGCGCCTGGGCTACACCGACTACCCGGTGCAGATCGGGGAGGGAACCGAGCTCACCGACCTGGACCAGCTGCGCAACCTGGTGCTGCCGGCCTCCGGCGGCACCGTGAAGCTGGGCGACGTGGCAACCATCCAGCGCAGCGAATCCCCCGCCACCCTCACCTCCTCGAACGGCGAGCGGATCGCCACGGTCTCCATCACCCCGGGCGAGAACGACCTGGGCGCCGTCTCCGCGGAGGTCTCCAGGCGCCTGGACACGCTCGCCCTGCCCGCGGGGGCCACCGCCGAGCTCGGCGGGGCGGCCACCGAGCAGGCCGAGTCCTTCTCCCAGCTCTACCTGGCGCTGCTGGCGGCGATCGCCATCGTCTACGTGGTGATGGTCGCGACCTTCAAGTCGCTCATCCAGCCGCTGATCCTGCTGGTCTCCATCCCGTTCGCCGCCACCGGGGCCATCGGGCTGCTGCTGCTCACGGGAGTTCCGCTGGGCCTGCCCTCGCTGATCGGCATGCTGATGCTGGTGGGCATCGTGGTCACCAACGCGATCGTGCTCATCGACCTGATCAACCAGTACCGCACCCCGCGCGGCGGGCGCCCGGCGATGGACCTGGCAGACGCGATCCACCACGGGGCCAGGCAGCGCCTGCGCCCGATCCTGATGACGGCCCTGGCCACGATCTTCGCGCTGGTGCCGATGGCCCTGGGGCTGACCGGCGGCGGCGGGTTCATTTCCCGGCCGCTGGCAGTGGTAGTCATCGGCGGGCTGGTGTCCTCCACCGCGCTGACCCTGGTCCTGGTGCCGGTGCTCTACCACCTGGTGGAGGGCGCCAAGGAGCGGGCCGCGGCGCGCCGGGCCGAGAGGGACTCCCGGCCCCTGTCGCACACCGGGACCCCGACGGTGGCCAAGGCCAAGGAGCCCACGCGCGAGCTGATCGCCGCCATGGCGGCGGCCGGGCGGACGCCGCCGGCAGGCACCGCGGGCAACGGGGCTGTCCCTCCGCCGGTCAGTGCCGCAGGCGCCGTGTCCCCCGGCACGCTGATCAACCCGGCCACCGGCATGATCCCGCTGACCCGCAAGGAGCGCAAGGAAGTCGAGAGCGAGCTGAAGAACAAGCCCCAGGGATCCTGACCGGGCGCGGGGCACCGGCCATGGGCAGCCGACTTCCATCCTCCAGCCTCTGGCCACTTGGGGCTCCCGCACGTACGCTCAAGACATGGAAAAGCAACAGACACACACGGACGTTGAGACCCTTGAATCCAACCAGTGCCTGGAACTTCTGCGGGCGGTGTCGCTGGGACATCTGGCGGTGAGCCGGGGCGACATGCCACAGATCTTCCCGATCAACTTCACCGTCGACCACGGCACCATCGTGTTCCGCACCGGACCCGGGACCAAGCTGGAAACCCTGCGCAAGCAGCCCCACGTTGCCTTCCAGGCCGACGGCGTGAACCCGGAGACCGGCGTCGCCTGGTCGGTTATGGTCCAGGGCAAGGCCGAGCTCTTCGGCGGCATCGAGGAGACCCTGGACTCCTTCAACCTGATGCTCTTCCCCTGGGAGTCGGGACCCAAGGACCAGTTCGTGCGCATCGTCCCCACCTCGATGACGGGGCGGCGCTTCAAGGTCGCGGACCCGCTGACCTGGTGGAAGCACATGCGCCACGGGTAGCCCGGACACCGGCCGGGCGCGCAGGAAACGTCCACGGAATTCCCGGCGCCGGACGATGGACAAGCCCGCCCAAAAGAGTATCGTCGAAGTCGTCGGGACCCCCGGGACATCATTGTGGCCCTACCGGCCTATTCCGCGCTCCAAGGAATCCGGGAGCAAGGCGTTCGCGCCGGCAACCCACGGACCTTGATGCGGTGCGGGTCCCGACGCCCGCGCCCGACCCCGGGCAGGTTGTCCACAACCCCGCGCTCCCGGAATCCAGGCCCCGCGCACGGCGCACACACTGGATGCATGCAGACGGACGCCCTCATCACCGCCCTCGCCGGCCACGGCGACTCCCCGGGGTACTCACCGACCCCGGACGATGAGCAGCGCGCCCTGTTCGAAATCTTCCGGCAGGCCGATGCGCTCGTCTCCCGGATCGCGGCCCGCACCAATTCCCCCACGCGCGCCCTGCTCGCTGCCATGACCGTCGAACACGCCCAGCACGCGCTGCAGGTCGCCCAACTCAAGCTCGCCCGGCTATCCCGGCAGTCCCTGGTGCACGAGCTTCCCGCCCAGACCCTCACCGCGGTGCGCGTCGTTGCGGAGGATCCCGCCGCCTTCGTCGCCGGCGAGGCCCGGCTGCCCGACGATCCCCGCACGGTCCCCACCGGACGGCTGCAATTCAGGACGCCGGCGGACTGCCTGGCCGCCATGGTCGGGATCGACTACTTCGAGGCCCGCAACCGCATGCAGGCCGCCGACGACCTGCTGCCGGGCCTCGACGAGCACGGCTTCCCCCGCGGCCCGCGCTATCCGCAGCTGGCCCGGCAGCTGGCCGTCGGCCAGAGCGCGCTGGCCCCCATGGCCGCCGCGGCGCGCAAGCTCGAGAAGCTGCGCCCGGGCATTGAAGCGCGTCCCGACGCCGCCCGGTTCGCCGAGGAAGCCGAGTCCCGCGTCGCCGAGTCCGTCGCGGCGGGCGTTCCGAAGGACACCGCCAGGCTCTTCAACCGGATCTCCGACGCGCTCGACGATGCATCCGACTGCCCCACGCCCCGGGAAATCCGGAACAAGACCGGCATCGTCGTCACCAAGGTCACCCGCCACTTCACCTATTTCACCGCCTGCATGCTCAACATCGACGCGGAGGTCTTTCTGTCGCACTTCGCAGAGTCCGACAATGCGCGCACCCTCGCCGGCAACCGCCAGGCGATGGCTGCCGCCGCCACTGTCCCGGGCCGCGAGGCAGCGCGCACCGGCCCCGCCGCCGGCGTCGATGCCGACACCGCTGGCGGCCCGGAAGCCGAGAGAGATCCGCAGTCCTCCCCGGAGCCCGAACTGCTTCCCGCACCTGCCGACGGGCCCGACTGGTTCGATCATCCACCCGGCGCGGAAACGCTCGAGGATCCACCCCCGCAGGGAGGTTCGGACCCGGAAATCGGCGCAAGCTCCGAGGGTCCCACCCCCGCCCAACGCCATCTGCAGACACTGCTGAACCTGATGCGAGCCTCGCACCCCACGCCCAAGGGCGCCACCGGTCTCCCCACGTCGAAACTCGTCGTCCACATCAATCTCGAAACCCTCCTCGGGATCGCCCGCGGTGCAGGTTGGACTGCCCACGGGCTGGAAATATCCGTCACCGAGTTGCGCAAGCGGCTGGCCGAGTTCGGCGTCATCCCCGTCGTGTTCGGCGGCGACGGACAGATCCTGGACTACGGCCGCGAACGCCGCTACCCGCCCGAATCGATGAAGCTCGCGCTTTCCGCACGCGACGGCGGCTGCATCAAGCCCGGCTGCGCCGTTCCTCCCGAACATGTCGAATTCCACCACATCGAACCCTGGTCCGAGGGCGGGACCACCAGCGTGTGGAACCTCGGGATGTTCTGCACCGCCGATCACCGTGCCGCTGACAAGGGAGACCTGGGGGTCGTCATGAAGAACGGTGTCCCCTGGGTGCTGTTGCCGGAATTCGAGGACCCCGCGCAGATCCCGCGCCGAAACACGCATTGGCCGGGCCAACAGCCGCCGCTCTTCTGAGCCCGGCCGCAATACCTCCGGCCTTTTCCCCCTGGCGCCTAAGCCCTGTTCCCGACGTCCTCCAGTGCGGCGCGCGGCACGGCAAACAACGCCAGCGCGCACACGATCGCTGTTCCCCCGCAGATTGACCAGACGATCAGGTAGCCGGCCAGCGGCGCAGCAGAGTTCTCCCCGGCGCCGCCCGATACCGCACCGGCCACCTGCCCAATGAGCGCCAGCCCGAAGATCGCCGAGGCAAAGGAACCTCCGATGGTCTTCACCGCGTTGGTCAGTCCGGTCGCCATGCCGGTCCTGTTGAAGGGGGCGGCCGCCGCTGCCGCCGCCGGAAGTGCCGCGATCAGGGCACCGGAGCCGACGCCGGCGATCATCATGTTCACCAGCACCTGCGCCAGGCTCGCGTGCAGCGGCAGGAACAACAGATATCCGACACCCACCAGGACGCTCGCGGCAATCAGCGTCATGCGGCTCCCCACCCAGCGGGCGGCGACCGGGAACAGCAACGCGCCAATGAGCAGCGCCAACACGTAGGCCCCGATGATCACCGAGACGCCGGAGGCGCTGAGTCCGAGCCCGTAGCCGTTGACGGCCGGGTCGGTGCGGGCAAAGGTGCTCATGGGGATCTGGGCACCCAGGACCGAAAGACCAAAGAGCCCGGCGGTCAGCTGCACCGGCCACATGGAGCGGGCGAAGAGGACCTTGAAGTCGATCAGCGGATCGGCCTGCTTGTTTTCGTGGCGGTAAAACACATACAACACGCCCAGGCCAAGCGCCAGGGATCCCCACGCCAACGGGCTGCCCGGGCCGTTGATGCGCAGGAAGCTCAGCCCGCTGGTGAGTAGCAGCAGGCCGACGGCCAGGTACCCGAATCCCCCGCCGTCGATCCTGGCCCCGTTGCGCTGCCCGTCATCGGGCACGCCGAGGGCCACCGCAGCGATGCAGAGCGTGGTGGCGATGGCCGGGATCGTCATGGTCAGTGGCACGTTGCCGCCGAAGACCCCGATCAGCGCGCCGCCGGCCAACGCACCGGCAATCACGCCGATCTGGAGCGCCCCGACGAGGAGGCCTGCCGCGCGCCGGGTCATGGGACCGGGGACACCCAGTTTCCGGGCGCGGGAAAAGACGATCGCGATTTCCAGCGGCAGCCACACCGCGTAGAAGCCCTGCAGCGCCCAGGCAACCAGGAACGTGGTGAAGGAGCCCGAAAACACGACCGCCCACGAAGCCAAGGCGGTGACCACCGCCGAGAGCAAGAGCATCTTCTTGTGACCGAAGATGTCCCCGAGGGAGGCAAGCAGCGGCACTGCAAGCGCGGAGACCATCAGCTGGGCGGCCTCGAACCAATTCACGTCCGCGTCGTGGATGCCCAGGTGCCGGGCAATGTCGGTCATCAGCGGCGTGTAATAGCCCTGCAGGATGCCGCTGGTCAGCTCCACGATCGCCAGGAATCCGACGATCCCGGCCACCGAACTCCAACGCACCGGGTCCTGCCTTGCCGGGTCCTGGTCGGTCGATAACGGGGTGTCCATGACCGGAGCCTACAGCGAAGCAGTCCGGCGAGTGAGGAAGCCCACATGAACCCCGGGGAATTATTTGGTGGCCATTGTCGCTATTCCATGCAAACGCATATAAATCTGGCATAATGTTAACCAGAGCGAAGTCCACCATCCCATCAGGAGGAAATCATGCAGTTCGGCATCTTCTCAGTCAGCGACATCACCCGCGACCCCACCACCGGCAAGACTCCTAGCGAGCAGCAGCGCATCAAGGACATCGTTGCCATCGCCAAGAAGACCGAAGAGGTCGGCATGGATGTTGTCGCCCTCGGCGAGCACCACAACCGCCCGTTCTTCTCCTCCTCCCCCACCACGACGCTGGCCTACATCGCGGCGCAGACAGAGAAGATCATCCTCTCCACCGCCACCACGTTGATCACCACCAACGACCCGGTGAAGATCGCCGAGGACTTCGCGATGCTGCAGCACCTGGCCGACGGCCGCGTGGACCTGGTGCTCGGGCGCGGCAACACCGCCCCGGTCTACCCGTGGTTCGGCAAGAACATGCAGGACTCGGTGAACCTGACCATCGAGAACTACAACCTGCTGCGCCGCCTCTGGGACGAGGACACCGTGAACTGGGAAGGGAAGTTCCGCACCCCGCTGCAGAACTTCACCTCAACCCCGCGCCCGCTCGATGACGTGGCACCGTTTGTCTGGCACGGATCGATCCGCACCCCGCAGGTCGCCGAGATCGCCGCATACTACGGCGACGGATTCTTCGCCAACAACATCTTCTGGCCCAAGGAACACTACATCCAGCTGATCAACCTTTACCGCGAGCGCTACGAGCACTACGGCCACGGCCGCGCCGACCAGGCCATGGTGGGACTCGGCGGACAGTTCTTCATCCGCAAGAACTCACAGGATGCGAAGAACGAATTCCGCCCGTACTTCAACAACGCCCCGGTCTACGGCCACGGGCCGTCGATGGAGGACTTCACCGACCAGACCCCGCTCACCGTGGGATCGCCGCAGGAAATGATCGAAAAGACCCTCACCTTCCAGGAGGCATTCGGCAACTACCACCGCCAGCTCTTCCTGGTCGACCACGCGGGCCTGCCGGTCAAGACCGTCCTGGAGCAGCTCGACCTCTTCGGCGAAGAGGTGCTGCCGACGCTGCGCAAGGAGCTGGCCAGCCGCAAGCCGGCCGACCACCCCGAGGCACCGACCCACGCCAACCGCGTGGCCGCCCGTGACGCCAAGCTGGCAGCAGGGCGCGACAATGCCTAGTCCAGCCTCGCTGCGGGCCTCGACAGCCGCCTGGGAGGCCTTGTTCCGGGCACAGGTCACGGTGATGCGCGAGATCCAGAAGCTACCGGAGTTCAAGGAGCTCAGCACCCGCGAATACGACGTGTTGTTCAACCTGTCCAGGTGTCCGGCCGGCAGCAGCCGCCTCTCCGACTTGAATCAGCACCTGCTGATTTCCCAGCCGAGCCTCAGCCGCATGGCCGACCGGCTGGAAGCGAAGGGCCTGCTCTCGCGCCTGCCGGATCCCACCGACCAACGCGCCGTCCTCATCACCCTGACTGAGGAAGGGGCCAGGCTGCAAAAGGCCATGGGCCGCGAACACGTCAAGGGCATTCACGAACTCATCGGCACCGCGCTCTCCGCCGAGGAATTTGCGACGCTGCAGGAACTGGCCAACAAACTGCGCCTGCACGTCGAAGCACCGTAATCGCCGGGTCCTCCCCCGGACGCAGCAAGGCTCCGGTTGCCAGCGAAGTTATATTCCCGCTGGCAACCGGAGCCTTTTGCGTGCCATGGTGCGCCCGGCGGAGCCTCGCTAGACCCCGAACGGCTCCGCGTAGCGGAAATTGCCCTTGGGCAGCGGCATCGTGGAGAGGTTCAGCACCAGGAAGTAATCGCCCCAGGACGGATCCGACGGAATGATGCCGCTGGGAATGGCCGGGGCGTAGCCAAAGCGACGATAGTAGTCGGGCTCTCCGAGCAACACGATGGCGCGTTCTCCGTGCTCGACGGCGCGATCCCGGATCTCGGTCAGGAGCGCGGTTCCAACCCCCTGGCTCTGGTGGGCCGGCTCCACCGACAGCGGTCCAAGCCCGAGCAGTGGAATGTCCCCATCGAGCCACCCGCGCGTGGCGATCGCATGGCCCACCAGCCGGCCGTTGACCTCCGCCACCACGGAATATTCCGGAAGGTAGCCCTCGCAGGTATACAGCTCGGTCAGCAGTGTCGCTTCCCCGGGTTCCCGGGCGGCGTCCGGGTCTGCGAATGCGCGGACGGTAAGGTCGCGAATGCCCTGCCGGTCTGCTGGTTTCTCACTTCGAAGCCTCATGTTCCCAGCCTATGGCCACACGTGCCCAAAAACGCCCCGGACGCACTCAAGGACCCGGTCGACGACCGGGCCCTTGAGTCTTGTTCGACTAGTGCGAGCCAATGGGATGATGCTCGTGGTAGACGCGCATCGCCGGCTGGATCGCCATTGCCGAGGCAACCAAGGCAACGACACCCGGAATCCAGGTGTGCCATGCTACGGCAGGCATGCCCTCGGCAAAGCTGCCCATCCACGGCGAGGCAACAACCAGCGCTGCCACGACCAGCTGAACCCATTCGGCCGCCGGCATGCCCGGCGCTGCCAGGTTGATCACGCCGATGACAACCAGGGCGATACCACCGGTAAGCATGTAAGCGTCCGAGGATCCCACATCCGTTGTCCAGGTCATGGCCAAGACCGTGTAAAGGCCAGCGGCCACGGCGACCCAATTTTGCCATGCAGTCCATCGCTTCATGGTCCAGATCTCCTTTGTCTTACGTCAATCCCCCGATCCACGGAATCCCCGGAATCGCGAAGGTTGCCCATGCGGGCACCGACGGTTCAACGGGCCCCAAAACACAGGCCGCGTTGCCCCTTCGGCTGTAATTTCATACTGCCCGCGGATTCCGGCCTCGGGTAGGGTCCAAAGTCACGGTCCGGAGCCCGGCCCGCCTCGGATGAAGAACGACCCGCGCACGTTGCGCGGGCATTTCGGGAGTGGGAACGCAAATCCCTATTGCGGCCTGCGGCCAAACAGTGTTCGATGGACGCCATGAGCGAACCAGTCAAGGGACCCAAGTCGTATTTCCCGTCGATCGAGGCCACCTACGGCCAGCCCGTCGAGCACTGGATGGATCTCCTGGCCGAGGTTTCCGGCCAAAAGCACCTCGAACAGGTCAACTGGCTCAAGACCGAACACGGGATCGGCCACGGCCACGCCAACGCGCTGGTTCACGTGTTCCGCAACGAACACGCCCACTAGGCTCGCCCGCACCCTGCGAACTGCCCGGCCGACCCTCCAGCGCCCCGCCACCGCCGGTCGCTTCGGCTGGCCTCAGATTCAATCCCCGTGGAGCGCACCTGTGCGGCCCGGATCCGCAACGCACACCAGATGGAGTTCGACGAGATGACCCCTGCGTACAAACGACCCGCAGCCTTTGGCGCAGCGGCATTCGTGTTCGCGATGCTCCTGGCTCCGCTGTCCGCACCGCCGGCACTGGCAGTCCCATCCGGTGCCGCTTCCCACGTGTCCAGTGTCCTGCCGTCGTCCACATCGCCGGCCACTGTCCGGGGACCCGCGGCCAAGAAGCCGAGGCCGCCTCGCGACCCGGCAAAAGCCAATGTCCTGGTAAACAAGCAATATCCGCTGGTCCCCCGGAAGTTCGTCCCCCGGCTGGTTGCCGTTCCGGGCACCGGGATCCGCTTGCAGCCGCAGGCGGCCAAGGCCTACGGGAAGCTGGCCGCCGCCGCGCGCCGGGACGGCGTGAACATCAAGCTGACGTCGGGATACCGCTCCTACGCGGTGCAACAGGGGCTGGTCGACGAATATACCCGGGCCTACGGCTCCGCCTACGCCAAGCGCATCGTTGCCATGCCCGGAACCTCCGAACACCAGACCGGCCTCGCCATCGATGTCGGCAACCACAGCCGCGCATGCGCCCTGCGGGCGTGCTTCGCAAACACCAAGGTTGGTTCCTGGATGGCGAGGAATGCACCGAAACACGGATTCATCCTGCGCTACCCGAAGGGCATGGAGGAGGTCACCGGATACAACCACGAACCGTGGCACTTCCGCTACGTCGGCCCCGCGCAGGCCAAGAACCTCTCCCGCACCAAGGCCAGGACCCTCGAACACCACTATGGCGTGGCCTCGAGCCCCCGGGCCACAACCGCCAAGGGCACCAAGACAACCACCGCGAACCTCAACCTGCGCCGCAGCCCGTCGCTGGGCGGCGGCATCATCAAGACCGTCCCCCGGGGCGCCAAGGTCCGGCCGACGGGTAAGAAGTCGGGCACCTGGATCCAAACCCGACACGGGGGCAGCACCGGCTGGATGAGTTCACGTTACCTGCGCTGAAACGTGGCGGCCGGGGACCGATGACGGGCAAGGGGCCGCGGGAAACTAAACTGGTCCAATGACTGCAACACTCGTGGCCAAGGACCTTGCCGGCGGCCACGCCAACCGGACCCTATTCTCTTCCCTCAGCTTCACCGTCGCCCCCGGGGACGTCATCGGGGTGGTGGGTGCCAACGGGGCCGGCAAGTCCACACTGCTGCGACTGCTCGCCGGGGTGGACGCACCCCTGGCCGGCACCGTCTCCAGCGCCCCGGACGGCGCGTTCATCGGCTGGCTGCCGCAGGAACACGAGCGCACCGAGGGCGAAACCATCGAGGGCTACCTGGCTCGGCGCACCGGCTGTGCCGCGGCCACCGCCGCCATGGAATCCACCGCCGAGGCACTGGGTTCCGGGGCCCCGGGGGCCGACGACGCCTATGCCACCGCGTTCGAGCACTGGATGGCCTCCGGAGCGGCGGACCTCGAGGACCGGGCACCGGCAACGCTCGCGGAGCTGGGCTTCACCCTGCCCACCGACACGCCGATGACAGCGCTCTCCGGCGGGCAGGTGGCGCGCGTTGCCCTGGCCGCGCTGCTGCTGAGCCGCTTCGACCTGGTGCTGCTTGACGAACCGACCAACGACCTGGACCTGGCGGGGCTCGAACGCCTCGAGTCCTTCGTCTCCTCGCTGCGCACCGGCGTCGTACTGGTCTCCCACGACCGCGAGTTCCTCGCCCGCTGCGTGACCCGCATCGTCGAGCTGGACCTGGCGCAGAACCAGGTGGCGGTGTACGACGGGGGCTACGACTCCTACCTGGAGGAGCGGGCCATCGCCCGCCGCCACGCGCGCGAGGCCTACGACGAGTTCGCCGACAAGAAGGCGGACCTGGTTTCCCGGGCCCGCACCCAGCGCGAATGGTCCTCCCAGGGCGTGCGCAACGCGATGAAGAAGAACCCCGACAACGACAAGCTGCGCCGCAAGGCCTCCAACGAGTCCTCGGAGAAGCAGGCACAGAAGGTGCGCCAGATGGAATCGCGCATCAAGCGCCTGGACGAGGTCGCCGAGCCGCGCAAGGAGTGGGTGCTGCAATTCGAGATTGCCGCCGCCCCGCGCTCCTCCACCGTGGTCTCCACGCTCAACGAGGCTTCCGTCACCCGCGGGGACTTCACCTTCGGCCCGCTTTCCGCGCAGGTCAACGCCGGGGACCGCATCGGGATCACCGGGCCCAACGGCGCCGGGAAGTCGACGCTGCTGAAGCTGCTGCTGGGGCACCTGGCCCCGGATTCCGGGTCGGCCTCGCTGGGTTCCTCGGTGGCCATCGGCGAAATCGACCAGGCGCGCAGCTACCTGGACGAGGACACCACCCTGGGCGAGGGCTTCGAGCTCGCGGTCCCGGAGATGTCCCCCGCCGAGGCCCGGACCCTGCTGGCCAAGTTCGGGCTCAAGGCCCACCAGAGCGCATCCCTGGTGCGGGATTTGTCCCCGGGCGAGCGGACGCGGGCAGGCCTGGCCCTGCTGCAGGGCCGCGGGGTGAACCTGCTGGTGCTGGACGAGCCCACCAACCACCTGGACCTGCCGGCCATCGAGCAGCTCGAGGAGGCGCTGGAGTCCTACGAGGGCGCGTTGCTGCTGGTCACCCACGACCGCCGCCTGCTGGAGAACGTGCGCCTGGATGCGCGCTGGCACGTCGAGGCGGGGAAGGTCCACGTCGGCATCAACTCCTGACAGCTGCCTGGCCCGTGGCGGGAATGGCCGATGCCGCTCCCGCCGGTCGGGAAACACGGGGCGCCCCCCGCGGGACCCATATCGCGAATTTCCCAACAGCCCGCGCAGGGTTTACCGGGCGGGTGCGCACCTGCACCGACGAATCATTGTGTAACAGCGGAGCCCGGAACATGATGGACTAGGCGCACCACGTGTGCGCCTACTCCCCTGTCGGTACGTCCAAGGTGGCCTCCATGAAGAAGTCGGTTCCCAAGCGCGCGTCATATTCCCCGGTGGTTTCCGGACAGGCCGTACCATCCGCGGGGGCCTGGATCACGCAATCGGGCAAGGCACCGTCCTATGAGGCGCCGACCTGTGACCGCTGCGCATCCGATGACTTCCTGGTCTACGAAAACGTCACCCTGCTGCTCGACAGCCAGCGAGTCCAGCCGCCCTGTTGGGACGTCGAGTTCTGGTGTGGCCGGTGCGAATCGTATGGCGGGACACTGACCACCCACGTGCCCGATGACCGCCAGGCGGTCAGGCTCGCCTCCGAGAACCCGCGCTACGTCAACTACCGGGTGGCGCCGCAGGAGGCCGCAATCGGCACGAAGGTCGCACGGGGTGACCGCCGGCGCCTGGCCGGTGCCGGGCAGCTGCCCATCGACGGCGGATCCGCTCCGGCCAACGACGGGAACCCCGTCTGGCCCCCGCACCGGGCCACGGACTCTCCCGAGTAGGACCAGCACAAGGTGCGCACCTTCGGCATCGAGGAAGAGTTCTTCCTCATCCATCCCGAAACCGCTCTGCCGGCCATTCCCTGGCGCCACGTCTACAACGCGCTGATGGCGGTTGCCGGCGGCGGCAGCCGCATGCACCCGGAGTTCATGGCCTGCCAGGTGGAGAGCAACACCCCCATCTGCACGCGGCGCGAAGAGGCCATCGAGGCGGTGTCCACCACCCGCCGGGAACTCTCGAAAGTGGCACGCGAGGCGGGCCTCTACCTCATCGGGCTGGGCTCCCCGCCGCAGATACCCCTGGGCCCGGGGGCCATCCATGCCTCCGAACGCTACCAAGCGATCAACGAGTTTTGCGGGGGCATCACCGCCGAGCACTACCTCAGCGGCGTGCATGTCCATGTGGGCATCGAGGACCTGCCCTCCGGCGTCGAGGCCCTGAACTCACTGCGGCCGTGGCTTCCGCTGCTCACCGCACTGGGCGCCAACTCGCCGTTCTGGCGCGGTGCCGACAGCTCCTTCTCGTCCTGGCGCAGCATCCAGTACCGGCGCTGGTCGATCCAGGGCATCCCGCCGTTTTTCACCGATGCGCAGGACTACCTGCGGCGGATGGAGTTCATGCTCGGCTCCGACGTCGTCCTGGACGCGGGACACATTTGCTGGGGCGCGCGGCTCTCCACCCGCTACCCCACCCTGGAGATCAGGGTGGCCGATGCCCAGGTGGGCACCTCCAACACCGTCCTGCTGGCACTGGTCATGCGGGCCCTGGTTTCCGCCGGGATCCACAGCCCCCGGCCCGTCCCCAACCCGCCGCCCGAGGCCGTGGACATGGCCCAGTGGCAGGCGGCCAAGTTCGGGATCCGCGGAAACCACTACGACCTTCTCACCGGCTCCAAGTGCAGCATGGACCGGAGCCTGGATGCGTTGCTGCGGTACATCGGCACCGAGCTGGAAGCCACCGGGGACACCGAATACGTGGGAACCGGGCTGGCCAGGATCATGCGCGAGGGCAACGGGGCGGTGGCCCAGCGCCGCAGCTTCCGCGCCGGCGGCTTCGAGGCGGTGCTCGCAGAGGCCGACGCCCGGCTCCTGGACTGAAGGCTTTCCCGTGCGCCCCGGGGCAACCGGGCGCGGCCGGCTCCCACCGCACGGTGGCGCCGGCAGGACGCCCAGCCGCCCGTGGGCGAAGATTCAGGCGCGACCGGACAAGGCCTCGGCCACCCCCGGGATCTGCTCCCGGTAGGTGTCAAGCAGTGCCTTGGCCACGGCGATCGAGTCCACCAACGGGTGGGCGGCCAGGGCCCGCCAGGCCAGCGTCGGGCTGCCTTCCCTGGATGCGGCAATGGCCAGCCGCTCGACGGCCTTGACCTGCTGCAGCAGCCCGAGCATCTCGCCGGCGACAGGAGCGATGCGCTTGGGCACGATGCCGGAGCCGCTCACCGTGCACGGCACCTCGATCACCGCGTCATCGGGCAACTGCGGAACGATTCCGCGATTGGCAACATTGAGGATCATGGTTGCGGGCTTGCCCCCGAGCAACGCCGTCATCAGGTCCAGGGCGACCTGCTGGTATCCCCCGCCCTCGATGTCCGAGGCCTGGCGGCCGGTACGTTCGGTTTCGGGACGGCTTTCGGCCATGTAGCTGGCCTCGCGATCGTGCTTGGTCCGGTGCCACAGTTCCAGCGCACTGTCGGGGTGTTGGCATGCCTGTTGGTAGAAACCCGACTGCTGGCGGTGCAGGAATTCGCCGCGGGTCTCCGCGGAGCCGCGCAGCCGCGCCGTGGCCTCGCGTTGGAAATAGTAGTAGTACAGGTACTCGTTGGGGATCGCGCCCAGTGCCCTGATCCAGTCGAAGCCCATGAGCCGGGCCTCCTCGATCCTTTCCAGCCCCGCGTCGTCCGCCAGCAGCCCGGGCAGCTTGTCCACCCCGTCCACCTCAAGGCTGCGCAACCAGCCCAGGTGGTTCAGGCCCACGTAGTCGAAGTCGACCTGCTCCGGGGTGGAACCAATGGCGTCCACCGCCCGGCGCATGAGTCCGATCGGGGTGTCGCAGATTCCCACGACCCTGTCCCCCAGCGACTCGCGCATGGCCTCGGTGACGATGCCCGCCGGATTGGTGAAATTGATGACCGTTGCCTCGGGGGCGTGCCTGGCCACGCGCTCGGCAAGGTCGCGGGCGTGGGGCAGGGTGCGCAGGGCGTAGGCCAGCCCGCCGGGACCCGTGGTTTCCTGGCCGAGCACGCCCAGCTCCAGGGCGATACGCTCGTCCTTGATCCGGCCCTCGGTACCCCCGATGCGCATGGCGGAGAAGATGAATGCGGCCCCGGTGACCGCCTCGTCCAGCCCGGCGGCGGTGGTGACCCGCGGGGGCCTGGGCAGGGACGGGGCCAGCTGGGCAAGGACGGCTTCAATGGCTGCCACCCGCTCCGGGTGGGTGTCGAAGAGACACAACTCGGTGATCCGCGCCCGGTCGTCCCCGCCCGAGAGCGCCTCGAAGATTTGCGGCACCCGGAATCCGCCGCCGCCGATGATGGTGAGCTTCATGCCTCTATCACTTCGCTTCCTTGGTTCCGGATGCTCCGGGGTTTCGGCCTCGGCGCCCGATGACGGGTCCGCCAGTGCCGCGGTCGCGCCGAGGGCCATGGGCCCAGAGTAACAGTGGCCAAGGGGCTTCGACGTGCACTTTCATGCGCTTGTACCGTCCCCGGGCGCATGCTACCGTCCAAACCAAGGCGGCTCCCAGCGGCCTGCGCCGTCGGCCTGCCGGTGCGCGCCGACCCGACCCGCCCAGCCAGCGCCAAGGCGGGGCACATGAAGGGGAACACAGTGGTTGACGAAGCATCCGGCACCGACCTCGATCTCTTCCTCACCGGGTCGCTCTTTTTCGACATCATCTTCACCGGCCTGCCTACCGCCCCGCAACCCGGAACCGAGGTCTGGGCCGAGGGCATGGGCTCGGTCCCCGGCGGAATCGCCAACCTTGCCGTGGCCGCCGCCCGGCTGGGATTGGCCACCGGGCTCTCGGCCGGTTTCGGGGACGATGCCTACGGCGCCTGGTCCTGGTCGCTGCTCGAGCAGCAGGAGGGCATAGACCTGAGCCGTTCGCGGATCTTCCCCGAGTGGCACTCGGCGGTCACTGTGTCCCTGGCCCGTGACGGGGACCGGTCCATGGTCACCCATGGCCACCCGATGCCCATCAGCGCCAAGGAGCTCATCGGCACGCCGCCCACCTCCAAGGCCATGATTGCCGAGCTGGCCCTGCCCGGGGACGAAGCGCCGTGGTGGGTGTCCAGCTCCCCTGCCCAGGGCAAGGTCTTCGCCGCCGTTGGCTGGGACCCCACGGAGAAATGGGATCCGGCCATGCTCGGGGACCTGGGGCTCTGCCACGGATTTCTGCCCAACCACGTCGAGGCCATGGCGTACTCCCGCACCGACACCCCCGAGGCCGCGCTCGAGGCCCTGTCGACACGCACCCCGCTGGTGGTCATCACCCAGGGCGTGGACGGGGCCATCGCCATCGACTCCACCACCGGCGAACGGGCCCGGGTTCCCAGCCTGCCGGTGCCCGCCATCGACCCGACGGGTGCCGGCGACGTGTTTTCAGCCGGCATCGTGCTCGGCACCCTGGCCGGCTGGCCGCTGGAGCAGCGGTTGCTCTTCTCCACGCTCTGTTCCGCACTGGCCGTGAAGCACTTCGGCGGTTCCCTGGCCTCGCCGGGCTGGGGCGACATCGCCGACTGGTGGGAGTCCAAGAAGCTGCGGGCCCGGGAGAACGCCGAGTGCCGGGACATCGCCAGGCGCTACGGTTTCCTGGACGAGGTCCTGTCGGAGCACAAGCCCAATGCGGTCCGCCGGGCAGAGGCCACGTTTGGGCTGCTGACCGAGGCCGAGGCCCACTACCGGCCCCACCGAAACCACCCCCTGCCCCCGGCCCGCTGACCCCGATCTCCCGCCATACCGGCAGCCGTCGAAGCCTGCCGCAACATCCAGCACCCCCGCACCGTCTTGAAAGGACCCTCATGAAACCCCGAGGCACAACCCGCACCCTGGCCCTGGCCGCCGTCGCGGCACTGGCACTGGCGCTTTCGGCCTGCACGCCGGGCTCGGAGGCGCCAGCGCCTTCCGCCCCGGCCGCCGGGACCGCCGTCGAAAAGGACGTCACCAAGATGGGCGAGCAGACGCTCACCGTCTGGGACCAGGAGGTTCGCGGCGGACAGAACGAGCAGATGACCAAGCTCAATGCCGCCTTCGAGGCCAAGTACCCGAACGTGAAAATCAAGCGCAATTCCCAGTCCTTCGAGGACCTGGGCAAGACCCTGCGCCTGGCCCTTTCCGGCACCGACGCCCCCGACGTGGTCCAGGCCAACAATGGCCGCAACACCATGGGAGCGTTCGTGAAGGCCGGGCAGCTGCTGCCGCTCGATGACTGGGCGGCCGCCTACGGCTGGACCGAACGCTACCCGGCCTCCGTGTTGAAGTACTCGCAGTACTCCGCCGACGGGACCACCTTCGGCTCCGGCTCGGTCTACGGGCTCCCGCAGGTCGGCGAGGTGGTGGGCGTCTTCTACTCGAAGAAGAAACTCGAATCCCTGGGCCTGGAGGTCCCGGCCGACTGGGCCGGATTCGAGTCCGCCATCACCACCGCCAAGGACAAGGGCGAGACCCCGCTGCTGCTGGGCAACATCGAGAAGTGGCCCGCCGGGCACGTCTTCGGCCCCCTGCAGGGCGCCAAGGTCGAGGCCGGGCAAATCGAGAAGCTTGGCTTCGGCAACGCCGGCGCCTCCTGGACCACCCCCGAGAACGAGGCCGCGGCCGCCGCCTTGGCCGACTGGAATGCCAAGGGCTACTTCAACCAGGGGGTCAACGGCACCGAATACGATGCCGCCTGGCAGAAGCTGGCCAAGGGCGAGGGGGTCTTCCTGATGGGCGGCTCCTGGATGGCAGCGGACCTGGCCGACGCCATGGGCGAGGACGTCGGGTTCTTCGCACCGGCTGCCCCCGCCGAAGCGGGCGCGCACACCACCGGCGGCACCGGGCTGCCGTTCACCGTGACGGCCAAGACCAAGAACCCTGACTTGGCCGCGGCCTACATCGACTTCATCACCAACGACGAGGCGATGGCCGTGCTGGCCGAGACCGGGAACCTCCCGGTGGTCAACACACAGAAGTACGCACCCGCCTCCGGCGTGCTCAAGGACGTATACACCGCGTTCGAGGCCGTCACCACCGACGGGGTGCTGCTGCCGTACCTGGACTACGCGACCCCGACCATGGGAGAGACCCTCGGCGATTCGCTGCAGGGCCTGCTGGACGGCCGGATCGACGCGAAGGCCTTCACCGAGGCCATGGAAGCTGACTATGCGGGCTTTACCCAGGGCAAGTAACACCGCCGCCGGCGGGCCGGGAAGGCACTCGGCCCGCCAGGGGCACCGCCTCACGCCCTATCTCTTCATCGCGCCGGCGCTTGCGATCTACGCCGCGTTCATGCTCTACCCGCTGGCCCGCGCGGTGCACCTGTCCCTCTTCGACTGGGACGGGCTGAGTCTTGCAACGTTCGTGGGGGCGGGGAACTACGCCGACATCCTCACCGACGCGCGGCTGCGCGCCGCGTTCGGCCATGCCGGCGCCTTCATCTTCTTCTACGCGGTGCTTCCCTGCTGCGTCGGGCTGGTGCTGGCCGCGGTGCTGACCCGGGCGAAGGTCCGCGGCCTGCCGCTCTTCCGGACCCTGGTGTTCCTGCCCCAGGTCATTGCCATGGTGGTGGTCGCCGTGGCCTTCAAGCAGATCTACGCCCCCGACGGGCTGCTGAACTCCGCGCTGCGCTCCGTCGGACTGGACGCGCTCACCCGCCCCTGGCTCGGGGACTACGCCTTCTCCCTGCCCGCGGTCGGGCTCATCGGCTCCTGGGTGTCCACCGGGCTGGTCACCGTGCTGCTGCTCGCGGGCATGGCCCGCATCCCGGCCGAGCTCTTCGAGGCCGCCCGGCTGGACGGCGCCGGGGCGATCCGCGAGTTCCTCGCCATCATCGTCCCCTCGGTGCGCGCCGAGCTCACCGTGGCCCTCACGCTGACCATCGTCGCCTCGCTGAAGACCTTCGACCTGATCTACATGACCACCTCCGGCGGGCCCGGCTCCTCCACCACGGTGCCCAGCTACGAGGTCTACCGGCGGGCGTTCGAGACCGGGCAGGTCGGCAGTGCCGCGGCCATCGGCGTCACCCTGACCGTCATCATCTTCCTGGTCACCCTGGCCGTTAACCGGATCTCGGAGCGCGGCGCATGAGGGTCTCGGCCACCGAGCGGACGCTGAACTACGCGATCCTCATCGGATTCTCCCTCATCGTGCTCACCCCGGTGGCCTCCATCCTGGCCGCCGCGTTCGGCCCGGCCAACGCCTCCGCAGCCCGCGAGGGTGCCTTCCACCCGTCGAACTTCGCCACCGCCTGGGTGGAGGGGAGATTCGGGCAGTACATGGGCACCTCGGTGCTGGTGGCCCTGGTCGTGGTGTCCCTGGCCGTGGTGCTCTCCATCCTTTCGGGCTACGCGTTCGGGACCATGAGGTTCCGCGGCGAGCAGGCACTGTTCTACCTTTTCCTGCTGGGCATCATGGTGCCCGCCGAGGCCATCATCGTGCCGCTGTTCTTCGACCTGCGCACCCTCGGGCTCACCGACACCATCTGGGCCGTGGCGCTGCCACAGGTCGCCCAGTCCGTCGCCTTCGGCACCTACTGGATGCGCGCCTACTTCAAGAGCGTGAGCCCCTCGATCATGGATGCCGCGCGCGTGGACGGCGCCTCGAAGGGCCGGATGCTCTTCTCCATCCTGGTGCCCATGGGCCGCCCGGCGATCACCACCATGGTGGTGCTGATGTTCATGTGGACCTGGAACGAGTTCCTGATCCCGCTGGTGATGTCCCCCTCCGGGGAGTTCCGCACCGCGCCGCTGGGCCTGGCCTTCTTCCAGGGCCAGTACACCCAGGGCACCGCGCTGCTGGCCGCCGCCGCGGTGATGGTCGCGCTGCCGGTGGTCCTGCTCTACTTCCTGATGCAGCGCCACTTCATCAAGGGCATGCTCGAGGGGGCCGTCAAGGAGTAGGCGCGTCCGCCGGGGCCGGGGCGGGAATCCGCCCGGACCCGAACCGGCCGGCCCTGTGGCTAGGGGCCCGGCAAGCGCACAATGGACCCATGAAGATCCTGTTGCGGACCCCGCGGCTTGTCCTGCGCCAATTCACCGCGGACGATGCCGGGCTGCTGGTCGACCTGGACTCCGATCCGCGGGTCATGCGCTACATCACCGACGGGGTGCCGACCGCGCGGGAGGAAGTCGTCGCCGACTACATTCCCGCCTACCTGGCGTATCACCGCAGGGGGCCGGACTTCGGCTTCTGGGTGGCGCAGCTGCGCGGCACCGGTGACTTCGCCGGGTGGTTCCACCTGCGCCCCGAGCCCGGGCACCCGGCGGACGAACCGGAGCTGGGCTACCGGCTGAAGCACGCGTACTGGGGCCTGGGGCTTGCCACCGAGGGGTCCCGCGCGCTGATCGACCATGCCTTCACGGTGGACTCCGTTGCCGTCACCCGGGTCGTCGCCAGCACCATGGCGGTGAACATCGCCTCGCGGCTGGTCATGGAGAAATGCGGGATGGACCTGGTCCGGCATTTTGTCGCCGACTGGCCGGTGCGCATCGCCGGGGACGAGTTCGGCGACGTCGAGTACGCGATCACCCGTGAATCCTGGCTGGCTTCCCGGCCCGAACCGCCGAACCCCGGCTAGGAACCGCGCCGCCCCGGCAATCCATGGGCATGTGCGCGGTAGTCGCCTACGCTGAAAACAAGGGTTTCCATTCCCGGCAGCCACACCGGTCAAAGCACGAGGGGAGCACAACATGGGCACCACCCGCATCCACACCATCGGCCATTCCACCCACGAGGTGGCCGAATTCATCGAGATCCTGCGGGCCCACGGCATCACCCAGGTCGTTGACATCCGCACCATTCCCAAGTCCCGGCACAACCCGCAATTCAACGGCGAGGACCTGGCCGCGAGCCTGGAATCCGCGCACATCGGCTATCGCCGTGCCAGGGAGCTCGGCGGGCTGCGCCCCACGCACAAGGACAGCGTCAACGGCGCCTGGCACAACGACTCCTTCCGCGGCTATGCCGACTACATGCAGACCGACGAATTCGCCGCCGCCATCGAGGACCTGCTGGCCCGGGCCGCGACGGAGGAAACGGTCATCATGTGCGCCGAGGCTGTCCCGTGGCGCTGCCACCGCTCGCTGGTCGGCGACGCCCTGCTGGTGCGCGGTGCCGAGGTCCGTCACATCATGTCCCGCTCCGCGGCCATGGAGCACACCCTCACCTCCTTTGCCCAGGTCCAGGGCACTGCCATCACCTACCCGCCGACCGCGCAGGACCCGGGCGAGGGCACGCCGTAGCCGGGCCCCCGTGCCGGTTCGGCGTCGCGGTTGCTCGCCCCACGATGCCCCGCCCCGCCCCGGCTTTCCGCGCGGATCGGGATCCAGGCGCCGGGCCGCCAGAAGCATGGCAAACCCGGCCACCGATGCCGGGGGCGCCGGAGGGCATCGCGCGTTGCAACGTCCGGACTCGCACCGCCGACTGCACCGCGGGCCTTTGGCCCCTTGTCCGAGGCGGGTTCCGCGGCAAAGAATGGAATGGTGCAGGGCCACTGGCACACCTACGGCACGGGGAGGGACCGTCATGGACAATGCAGCGGCAACGGGGAGGTCCCCCGGCCGGGACACCGGCCCCGGGACCGATGCCCCGATCCGCGTGTTCATCCTCGATGACCACGAGCTGGTTCGCCTGGGGCTTGCGGAGCTGCTGGAGGGCGAGGGCTTCGAGGTGGTCGGCACCTCCGGGACCGCACACGATGCCCGCAAGCAGATCCCGGCCCTGCGCCCGGACGTCTCGGTGCTCGACGCCAGGCTGCCCGACGGCACCGGGATCGAGGTCTGCCGCGACGTGCGCTCGATCGACGGGTCGCTGAACTGCCTGATCCTCACCAGCTACGACGACGAGCAGGCGCTGCGCGGGGCGGTGCTTGCCGGGGCCATGGGATACGTGCTCAAGCAGATCGCCGGCAACGACCTGATCCGTGCGCTGCGCCGGGCCGCGCGCGGCGAATCCCTGTTCACCCCGGGACTGAAGCAGCGGATCATCTCGGGGCTGATCACCCACGAGAACTCCGACCCGCGGATGGCGGCGCTGACCAGCCAGGAACGCCGGGTGCTGGAGCTGGTCGGCGAGGGGCTGAGCAACCGGCAGATCGGCGAGCGCATGCGCCTGGCCGAGAAGACGGTGAAGAACTACGTGTCCTCGATGCTGGCGAAGCTCGGCTTCGAGTCGCGCACGCAGGCGGCGGTGTTCGTGACCCATCCGCTGCCGGGGCGCAACGACGGGGGAACCTAGGCCTCGGTCCGCCTCAGCGTTCCGCCGGCATCGGCACGACCCAGCGCAGCGTGGTCCCTTCCCCCGGGGCGGAGTCGACGGCCAGCGTGCCGCCAAGCTCGGCGGCACGCTGGCGCAGGTTTGCCAGCCCGCTTTCGGCCACCGGGGCTCCGAAGCCCACGCCGTCGTCGCGCAGGGTCAGGGCCAGGGTGCCGTCGGTGCACTCGATGGCCAGTTCAACGGCGTGGGCGCGGGCGTGGCGCACCACGTTGCTCAGCGCCTCGGTGATGACTGCCAGCAGGTGGGTGAGCGTGGTTTCGTCGGCCAGGGCGTCAAGTCCCTCGCCCAGGCGCAGCTCGGGGGTGAAGTCCAAGGGCGAGGAGGCCCGGCGGATGGCGCGCAGGATGTGGAAGCTGGGGCTCTCGGTCTCCCCCGCCTGGCCGCGCAGCGAATAGATGGTGGCGCGCAGCTCGGCGATGGTGGTGTCGAGTTCCGCAGCGATGCCCGCGGCGCGCTCGCGGGCGGCGGGCGTGGGCAGCTGCCTGCGCAGGGCGCTGATGCCCAGGCCGGCGGCGAAGATGCGCTGGATGACGATGTCGTGCAGGTCCCGGGCGATGCGTTCGCGTTCGCGGTAGAGCAGCACGTCCTCGCGCAGGTGGTGCATCTGGACCAGCCCCAGGCCCTGGGCGATGTTGTCGGCGAAGATCCCCGCCATCTGGGTTTCCACCGGTCCGTACTCTTCCGCGCCCTTGCCGCGGACCATCAGCAGCAGCCCGTAGTGGGTGCCCCGGGCGCCCAGTGCGGCCACCAGCGTGTGTGCGCCGTCGGCGATCTCCCCCAGGGGGAGGACTGGCTCCGGCGTGGGAAGCACCAGGGGGTTGTTGGCGTGCAGGCGCAGGCGGTGGAGCTCCCCCACGTTCAGCAGCACCCGTCCGGCCAGGTGCGGGTGGACGTTCTGGCTGATGCCGGCGATCCGGTAGCCGGGTCCGGCCCCCTGGCCCTGGGCGATGGGGGTCAGCAACAGGGCGTACCTGGCGCGGGACTCGCGGCGGGCCAGCTCGGCAACATCGTTCAGTCCCTGGGTGTGGTGGCGCGATTCTCCCCCCAGCAGGCCGCCGATGCGGGCGCAGGCGGTGAGCCAGCGTGCCCGGTCCGCCGCGTCCTGGTAGAGCTGCGCATTCTGCAGCGCCACCGAGGCGCTTCCGGCGAGCGCGGCCCCCAGTTCCGCATCGGCCTTGGAATACCTGTCCTTTCCGTTCTTCGGTCCCAGGGTGAGCAGGGCAAAGAGCTCCTGCCGGGTCCGCAGTTCCAGGCGCAGGCGCTTGGGCTCGTCCTTGCCGGCGGGCTCACGCAGCGCCAGGGCGTCCTTCCCCTTGGCCAGTTGTCCCTGCTGGTGGGAGGAGCTGGTCAGTTCCAGCAGGCCGGAAGAGGCGGCGTAGATGGACATGGCCTCATCCAGCACTCGGTGGGTCACGGCGGTGACGGACAGGTCGCTGGCGATCGAGGCCATGGAGGCCAGCAGATCGCGGATGCGTGCATCGCTGCGCTTGGACATGTGCAGTGCCTCCTGGTCCCTGCCGGGTGGACCCCGCGCCCGGTGGCGCCCTGGCCCTCATGCGCCACCCTACCCGCGCAGCGGCAGCCGACAACAGGGGGGCGTTGCCCGGTGGCGGCCCGTGCAGTGGACTAGATTGGGTGGATGGATATCCGCATTGCCACACGGGACGACTGGCCGGGCCTGTGGCCCATCATCGAGGAGGTCGTCCGCGACGGCCGGACCTATTGCTGGCCCGTGGATGCCGGCGAGGACGCCTGCCGCGACTGGTGGATGGGCAAGCCCGGCGGGAGCGTCTACGTGGCGGTCGATGCGGACGGGTCCATCGCCGGCACCGCGGAGCTGCACCCCAACCAGCCCGCCGCGGGCTCGCACGTGGCCAACGCCGGGTTCATGGTCGCCTCCCGGGCTTCCGGCCGCGGGCTCGGGCGCGCATTGGGCCGCCATGTCATCGAGGAGGCGAGCAAGCAGGGCTTCACCGCGATGCAGTTCAATGCGGTGGTCGCCACCAACACCCACGCGATCCGCCTGTGGCAGTCGCTGGGGTTCGAGATCCTGGCCACGGTTCCCGGGGCCTTCAGGCATCCGGACCTCGGCCCGGTGGGCTTGAACCTGATGTACCGGTCGCTGTAACCGCCGCAGCAGCAGGGCCGTCGTGCCCAGAAAACGATTAGAACACATATTCGAACATACCCTGGAGTGCGCGGTGTTCCAACAACGCTGCCACGGCTGGCCGGTGATCCCCCATCGTGTGCCGTTCGACGGCATCGGCGATGTGCGGGCAGAGCCCTCTCAAAATGTGCGCGCGCCGGGTGCAATGGGCTGCCGGCTGCGGGCTGCGGGCGGCACCGATCGGCCCGATCCCTTCGCTGTGGCGCCCGGAGCCGGCCGCCACGGCCGTGCGTTCGGAAACCTCGAGGATCAACAACGTTTCCGCTTGGCCGGCCATATCCCTTTTGCCGGGCCTGAAGGTCGGGCACGGCCACGGCATCCCCGCCCTGTTATGGCCCGGTGCAGAAACGGGACGTTATTGTGTCGCACTAAGCTGCCGCCGGGTATCGCCGGATAGACTCAGTCGAGGGCCGCGGCAGACACGCCGCGCAGGCGTGAGGACGATGAGTGGACAGCGAAGCACGGGTCGATGACCGCCCCTCGCGACACCTGCTGGTTATTGACCATGTCGCGTCCATCATCCTCCTGCTCGTACAGCCGGTGGTCGCCATCGTGCTGTACTTCCTTGCCACCCTTACCGTGTCATCGAGTTTTTACCAAACGCGCTCGGTGCCGCAGTGGGCGGTGGCAACCGTGATCGTCCTGGTTTTCGCCGTCCCGCTCGTAGCGGCAGGTTTCACGATTGCGCGAATCGTCAACGATCGCATTGCATTTTGGGTGCCGTCGCTGGCCATGGCACTGACAACCCTGATGGTCCATTTCCTGTCCGTGTTTGCGGCGTCGCACTAAATTCCGCCGGCCGGTTCCCCACCACGATTTCGGCAGCGCCCGGCCGTGGGCCCCACGTGGCGGGTGTTCCGCCACCGGCGATTCGCAGCACAGCTTGGGCCCATGGCTTCGGTGCTCGTGCCCGGCCCGGCCTTGAACGGCCCGACCTTGACCGGCCCGTCCCTCCGCCCGGGAACCGTGCGGTGCCAGCCGCGCCGGCATCCATCCATCGGGGAATACCTTCCAGGGCTGAACCTAGTGCTGGACCGCGCGGGCACCCGGAGGACTCAGAGGCTTGCCAGCAGCGAGGCCAGCGGAGCGGGAACGGACCCCAACGGCACCGCTTCCGCCAGCAGCCCGGCGTAGCGCACCTTGTTGCCGCTGCGGCCGCCGAAGAACCGCGCGAGCTGGTGTTCGATGGGTTGCGCACGCTGGAAGGGCTGGGCCTGCAGGCGGCGAAAGGACTCCAGCTCGCCCTGCCCGGCGATCACCGCTTCGACTCCTTCCACGCCCAGGGCACGGATGAACTCGGCTTCCAGGTCCGGGTCGCAGACAAACACCGTCTCGAGCACTCGCTCGAAGTCGCGTCTCTCGGCCGCGTCCACCAAACCGACAAGCCGCTGGCCGTTCAGTTCGCCGGCGGCGCGGCGGGCGCCCTTGGATCCGCCGACGGGCAGCACCCGGGGTTCGGGCAGGGCCAGCCTCCGGGCCAGGATCCTTATGGCGACGGCGTCGCTCTCGCCTTCAACCAGCACGATGCTCATGCAGACATGGATATCACACGGCCTGCCCCCGGCTCCATGGCCAAGGCGGGTTCAGTCCCCGGCGATGGCCTTGACCGCCGCCACCACGGCGCGTGCGGCGGTGGCGATTTCGGATTCCTTCACGTTGCGGGTGAAGCTCAGGCGCACCGCGGTGTGCGCCAGCTCCTCGTCGTATCCCATGGCCAGCAACACGCTCGAGGCCTCGGTGGACCCGGCGGCGCAGGCCGAGCCGGAGGAACACACAACCCCGCGGCGCTCCAGTTCCAGCAGCACCGTCTCGCCCCCGGTTTCCGGGAACACGAAGGAAACGATGCCGGGCACCCGCTTGTCCGGATCCCCGGTGAGCATGGCGCGGATCCGCCCGTCGGTGTTCAGCCCCTTGAGCACCGAGGAGATGAGGTAGGCCCCGTGGCCCTGGGCGGCGCCGTCCCGGTTTGCCCGCGCGGCCAGGGACAGCGCGGTGGCGGTGGCCACGGCTCCGGCGACGTTTTCGGTGCCGGAGCGGCGCTCGCGCTCCTGGCCGCCACCGTGCACCAGCGGTTCAAGTGCCAGCTTGCCGCGGACCATCAGCAGCCCGGCGCCCTTGAGCCCGCCGATCTTGTGCCCGGAGATGCTCAGCGCGTCGACGTGCGCGGCGATCTGGCCCATGTCCAGCCAGCCGGCTGCCTGCACCCCGTCGCAATGCACCAGGGCACCGACCGCGTGGGCGGCGGCCGCCGCCTCGGCAACCGGCTGGATGGTGCCGACCTCGTTGTTCACCGCCATGACCGAGACCAGCGTGGTGTCCGGGCGCAACAGCTTGGTGAACGCGTCCAGGTCCAGGAGCCCGAAGGCGTCGACGGGTGCCACGTCGAGCTCGAAGCCGTGGTGCCGCACCAGGTAGGCGCAGGCCTGGGCCACCGCGGGGTGCTCGATGGCCGAGTGGATGAGGTGGCGCCCGCGCGGGGCACCCAGCGCCAGGCCCTTGATCGCCAGGTTGTTGGACTCGGTGCCCCCGGAGGTGAAGACCACGTCCCCGGTGCGCACCCCGAGCACGCCGGCCGCGGTTTCCCGCGCGTAGTCAAGGGCCCGCCTGGCGGTTTGGCCCATCGAGTGGGTGCTGGAGGGGTTTCCGTAGTCGCTGGTCAGCAGCGGGATGATGGTATCCAGCACGTCCTGGCGCACGGGCGTGGTGGCAGCCGCATCGAGGTAGATCACGTCAGTTCGCTTCCATCCTGATGTCCAGGCCGAGGTCAAGGGCGCGCACCGAGTGGGTCAGGGCTCCGGAGGATATGACGTCGACGCCGGTGGCGGCGATGGCTGCCACGGTCTCCAGCCTAACGTTCCCCGAGGCCTCCACGAGCGCGGCGCCGGCGATGCGGCGCACGCCGGTGGCCAGGTCCGCGAGGCTGAAGTTGTCCAGCATGATGGTGTCGACCCCGGCGGCGAGCACCGCGTCGAGCTGGTCCAGGCTATCGATCTCCACCTCGAAGTGCACGGTGTGCCCCAGGGAGGCCCGGGCCTTGCGCAGCGCGTTGGTGAGTTCCGATCCGGTGCCCAGCAGGGCGAGGTGGTTGTCCTTCGCCATGACGGCCTCGGAAAGGTTGTCGCGGTGGTTGTGCCCGCCGCCGCAGCGCACCGCGTAGCGTTCGAGCACGCGCAGCCCGGGGGTGGTCTTGCGGGTGTCGACGATCCGGGCTCCGGTTCCCTGCGCGGCCGCAACGTAGGCGGCGGTGGCGGTGGCGATGCCGCTCAGGCGCTGGAGCAGGTTCAGCCCCACGCGCTCCCCTGCCAGCAGCCCGCGGGCGGGGCCGGTGACGGTGACCAGCGTGTCCCCGGCGGCAAACGTATCCCCGTCGGCGAGCGCGGGCACCAGTTCCAGGGCCGGGTCCGAGAGCCTCATGGCGGCGATGAACGTGTCCAGCCCGGCGCAGATGCCCGGTTCGCGGGCGACGACCGCGGCGGTGGCGGTGGTGTGTGCGGGGATCAGCGCGTTCCCGGTCAGGTCCCCGCGGGGATTGTCCTCCTCCAGGGCCGCCAGGACGATCCTCTCGATGACGCGTGCGGGGACCGGCATGGCGGTGAGGGTGCGGGCCGGTGCAGGGGCGGTGGTGTTAGACAAGGGTCTTGGTCCTTAGGTTCTGGGTGGCGGCTGTCGCGGCCAGGTTACGGCCGAAGCGGGGCAAGTGGCCGTTGAGCGGCTGCGGGGCAGCGGTGGCGTCACTGCGGTAGTGCGCGCCGATGGAGTTTTCCCGTTCCAGGGCCGCGGTGGCCACGACGGTGGCCAGGGTGAGCAGGTTGGCCCGCTCGCGGGAAGCCCGGTCGCTTCCGGTGACGCGCCAGCGTGCCAGCTGCGCCAATGCGCTGCGCAGGCCTTCCGCGGTGCGTTCGACGCCCAGGTGCAGCTGGGCCAGGTCCTGCAGCTCGGCCAGGCCCATGTCCGCGGTGGCGCTTTCCGCCGGGTCGCTGCCGGAACCATCGAAGTTCCCGGCCTCCGCAGGCTGGGTGGCGATCACCTTCGTGACGGCACTGCTGCCAACGGCAACGCTCTGGGCCGTAGCGGCCGCGAGACTGGAGGGCAGGTTCACCACGGTGCGCCAGGCGAAGACCAAGCCCTCAAGCAGCGAGTTGGAGGCCAGCCGGTTGGCGCCGTGCACCCCGGTGCATGCCGTCTCGCCGGCGGCAAAGAGCCCGGGCAGCGTGCTGGCGCCGGTGTCGTTGGTCAGGATCCCGCCCATCCAGTAGTGGGCAGCGGGCGTCACCGGCACCGGTTCAGCGGCCAGGTCGTAGCCCAGCTTCGTCAGTTCGCGGGTGATGGAGGGGAAGCGGCGGGCCAGGAACCCCGCACCGTGCCGCGCCTCGACGGCGCGGGCATCCAAGTGCACGGTGCCGCCCCGGGCGCGCACCGCGTGGATGGCGCGGGCCACCACGTCCCGGGGCGCGAGCTCTGCATCCGGGTGGACGGACTGCATGAAGCGCTCGCCGCGCTCGTTAAGCAACACCGCACCTTCGCCGCGCACGGCCTCGGAGACCATGAAGCCGCCGGGGCTGACCAGCGTGGGGTGGAATTGGATGAATTCGGCATCGGCCAGCACGGCACCGGCCCGGTAGGCCAGCGCGGCCCCGTCCCCGGTGGCACCGTGGGGGTTGGTGGTGGCGGCAAAGAGCTGTCCTGCACCGCCGGTGGCCAGCAGCACGGCCTCGGAGTGCAGTTCATCGCTCGCTCCGTCGCGTCCAAGCACCCGCACCCCCGTGACCATCGTGGCCGGCCGGTCGGATCCGGCCTCCGCGTACGGGTTTCCCTCCGTCAGCAATTCGGTGACGAAGGCGTGTTCGCGGATTTCCAGCCGTCCGGCTGCCTCCTGCGCGCGGCAGGCGGCGATCAGCGCACTGGCCAGGTGCTTGCCGGTGGCGTCCCCGCCGGCGTGCAGGATCCGCGGGTGGGCGTGTGCCGCCTCCAGGCCCAGGGCGAAGGTGCCGGACGGGTCGGTGTCGAACTCGGCGCCCGCACCGATGAGCCGCTGCACGTGTCCCCACGCGGAGGTGCACATGATGGCCACCGCGTCCGCATCGTTAAGCTGCGCCCCGGCGGTGAGCGTGTCGGCGATGTGGCTGGCGATCGAGTCCCCGGCGGCCACCCCGGCCGGGCCCACGGCGCTCAGCCCGCCCTGGGCGTACCAGGAGTTGGAGTCCTCCAGCGCGTCCTTGGTCAGCAGGGTCACCTCCAGCCCGCGGACGGCGGCCGTCAGCGAGGCATAGAGCCCGGCGACGCCGGAGCCCACGACGATCAGCTCGGCGTCGTTCACGGCCGTGCCGCCAGCATCCGTTCCAGGGCCACCTTCGCGTCGGCGGCGATCCCGGCGGGTACGGTGATCTGGTTCAGCACGACGCCGTCGACCAGGGACTCGAGCACCCAGGCGAGGTAGCCGGGGTGGATGCGGTACATCGTGGAGCACGGGCAGATGACCGGGTCCAGGCAGAAGATGGTGTGTTCGGGGTGCTGGGCCGCCAGCCGGTTGACCATGTTGATTTCGGTGGCGATGCCAAAGACGGACCCGGCAGGCGCGTTGGCCACCGCCTTCTGGATGTAGTCGGTGGAGCCTGCCTCGTCGGCCGCATCCACCACAGGCATCGGGCACTCGGGGTGCGCCAGGATCCGCACACCCGGGTGCTCTGCCCGGGCGCGCTCGATCTGCGCGACGGTGAAGCGCTTGTGCACCGAGCAGAAGCCGTGCCAGAGGATGACCTTCGAATCGAGCAGGACCTGCGCGTCGTTGCCGCCCAGCGGCTTGCGCGGGTTCCACATCGGCATCTGCTCCAGCGGCACGCCCATGGCCTTGGCGGTGTTGCGGCCCAGGTGCTGGTCGGGGAAGAAGAGCACGCGCCGGCCGCGTTCGAACGCCCATTCCAGCACCGTGGCCGCGTTCGAGGAGGTGCACACGATCCCGCCGTGCTTGCCCACGAACGCCTTCAGTGCCGCCGAGCAGTTCATGTAGGTCACGGGGATGACCGAGGCCTTGCCGTCAGTGTCGGACTCGTCCGCGTAGAGGTCCATGAGCTGTTCCCAGCATTCCTCGACGGAGGATTCGTCGGCCATGTCCGCCATCGAGCAGCCGGCGGCCAGGTTGGGCAGGATGACCTTCTGCTCATCGGTGGAGAGCACGTCGGCGGTCTCGGCCATGAAGTGCACGCCGCAGAAGACGATGTACTCGGCCTTCTCGCGGGTCAGTGCGGCGTTGGCCAGCTGGAAGGAATCGCCGATGTAGTCGGCAAAGCGCACGACCTCGTCGCGCTGGTAGTGGTGGCCCAGGACCACGAGGCGCTCGCCGAGGGCTTCCTTGGCGGCCAGGATGCGAATGGCAAGCTCCTCGTCGGAGGCCTCGCGGTATTCCGCCGGGATGTCACCCTGTCGCGGGGTGTCGGCCGGGGCCACGTCTTCCTGCGAGGAGCCCGGGCCGTACGCGGCCTCCCCGGTGTCAAAGAGCCAGGGGCCCTTGGTCAGGTCGGTGTTGCAGCTGGATTCGGGGGAAACCAGCGTCAGGGTCTGCAGGGTGGCGTTGATGCTGCTCATGAGATGTTCTCGCTCTCAAGGGGATGGGTGGTTGAGCCGGTGTAGCGATATAGGCGTGGGGGGCGGTGCTTGCCGCCGGAGAGGAATTCGTCGGTTTCCTCGATGTCGGGGGTGCTGCGCAGCGTACGGCGGAAATTCGCCGGGTCCAGCTCCTTGTCAAGCACCGCCTCGTAGACCTCGCGGACTTGGGCGAGGGTGAAGCGCTCGCCGAGCAGCCGGTGGGCGATGGAGCCGTACTCGACCTTGTTGCGCAGCCGCCACAGCGCGTATTCGATGATTTCGCGGTGGTCGAAGGCCAGGTTCCCCAGCACCTCGGGGTCCTCCGCACGGAACCATGCGACGTTGGGGTCGTCCAACAGCACGGAGGTGGCGGTGTCGTGGGGGTCGTCCTCGCGGACCAGCGCCCAGTAGACGATGGAGACCACCCTGCGGGTGGGCGAGCGGTCAAGGTCCCCGAACGCGTAGAGCTGTTCGAGGTAGCGCGGGATGAGCCCGGTGGTGTCGCGCAGGTTGTTTGCCGCGGCATCGAGAAGCGAGTCGCGGGGCCCCAGCGGTCCGCCGGGCAGCGCCCACTGGCCGCGGAAGGGTTCGCGCGTGCGGCGCACCAGGGGCAGCCACAGGCTTTTGCGCCCGGTTCGCTCGTCATCGCGCAGCGAGAAGATCACCGTGGACACGGCCAGGGTCGGCGGCTGTTCGCGGCGTTCAGCCACATTCGAAAACGGCATCCGGTCCACCTTCCCAGTTAGTGTCAACTTGACCAGAACTAAGAATACGGTGCCGCGCGGTGCTCCACAAGCCCTGTGACGCACGGATTCCGGCACATGTCGGCAGCTTCTTCCCCCGGGTCTTGCGCAATGCGTTAGTGAATACTAACGTATCTCCTGTGCCTGACGTACTGGAAACCGCTGCCGAGCCCACCAGACGCGCCCTGCTCCTCATCCTTGCCGACGGGGAACGCACCGTCACCGAACTGGCCGAGCGCTTCCCCGTGACCCGCTCGGCCATCTCCCAACACCTGCTGCTATTGGCCGAGGTTGGCCTGGTCACCGCCAGGAAAGAAGGCCGCAACCGCTACTACCGGGTCAACCCGACCGGGATGGCCGCGCTGCGCCGGGCGCTGGAGTCCTTTTGGACCTCGGAGCTGGACCTGTTGGTGGCCGAGGCCGCGAACCCCCATTCATGACCCCCCCAGGAGAATCCCCATGTCGATCGAAAAATCCGTTGTCCTCCCCCTTGGTCCCGAGGCCGCCTTCGAGCTGGTGACCCGGCCCGAGCGGCTGCGCCGCTGGCAGACCGTCGCCGCCCGCATGGACCTGCGCGCCGGCGGCGAATACCGCTGGACCATCACCCCCGGCCATTCCGCGTCCGGGCGGATCCAGGAGATCGAACCGGGCAAGCGCCTGGTCTTCGACTGGGGATGGGAAGGCAGCGAGTCCGCGGCCTCCACCGTCACCGTCACCCTGGAGCCGGTCGAGGGCGGCACCCGGCTCACCCTGCTGCACGAGGGCCTGGCCCCCGAGGAAGTGGCCGGGCACACCGAGGGCTGGAACCACTTCATGGACCGCCTGGTCCGCTTCGCCACCGACGGCGACGCCGGCGCGGACGACTGGGCCGCCCTGCCGGATCCGATCAACGAGCTCAGCAGCGCCGAGGCAACGCTCGCCGTCGCCCAGCGGGTCCTGCACCAGCTCAAGCCGAGCGATGCCTCCCTGCCCACCCCGTGCGAGAACTTCACCGTCGTGCAGCTGGTGGACCACCTGGTCGGCTCGGTCACCGGCATCGGCAAGGCCCTGGGCGTCGAACCGGCGGATGACCCGGCCGCCCCGGCCGAGTCCCGCGTGGCCGACGCCGCCCAGTCAACCCTGGAGGCCTTCGCGAAGCGCGGGCTGGAGGGCACCGTCGACATGGGCTTCGCGGAACTGCCGGCCACCATCGTGGCAAACATCCTGAACCTCGAGTTCCTGGTCCACGCCTGGGACCTGGCCACCGCCACCGGGGCCAAGATTGAGGTCGCTCCGGGACTCTCGGACTACGTGCTGTCGCTGGCCCGCAACACGATCAGCCCGCAGATGCGCGGCGCCAGCTTCGCCGAGGAGACCCTGGTCGACGAGTCCGCCGCCAGCCTCGAACGGCTCGTCGCGTTCACCGGCCGGGAAGTCTCCGCCCGCTGAGCGGGCCGGAAGACCGGGGTTCGAATATGGTCGACGTCAAGTGCCAGCTCGTGATCCAGCGGCCGCGGCCCCTCGTGGCGGGGTTCGCCGCGGATCCCGGCAACGCACCGCAGTGGTATGCGAACATCGGATCCGCCGTCCACCGGGGCGGACCCACCTTAGGGGTCGGCACGATGGTGGACTTCGCTGCGCGCTTCATGGGCCGGGAGCTCAAGTACACCTACGAAGTCGTCCAGTGGGTGCCCGAGAGCAAACTGGTCATGCGCACCGCACAGGGCCCCTTCCCCATGCAGACCACCTACACGTGGACCGATGAGGGCACGGCAACACGCATGGTGCTGGCCAACACCGGCGAGCCCGCCGGGTTTTCAAGGGTTGCCGGATTCCTGATGGCACCCATGATGCGCCGGGCCATGGCCAAGGACCTGCGGAAGCTCAAGGAACTGCTCGAATCCGGGGTGGCGGAGCGCTGAGCCGCAGGCCGCTGCGACCACCCGGGCCACCTGCCGGGGTGGGCGCAGCAACGGCGTGGCGCGGACGGGCCGTCCGCGCCACAATTTCGCCTCGGTGTCCCGGCGTGGTGCAGACTGGGATGCATGATCACCGAACACGCATTGCTGCCAGTCATCTCGGGAATGGAAGACGAATTCATGTCCGCCTTCGAGCAGGCGCGCCCTCTCATTTCCGCCACCGCCGGATTCCTTGGCCTGCAGCTCTCCCGCAGCATCGAGACGCCCGGCCATTTCCTCTTGCTGGTCTCCTGGGAGTCCGTCGAGGCACATACCATCGGCTTCCGCGGATCCGAGAACTACCTCGAATGGAAGCGCCTGCTTCACCATTTCTACGACCCGTTCCCGGTGGTCGAGCACTTTGCGGCCATTGAGCCGTCAGCATCCCCGACGCCTGCCGGATCCTAGGGAACACCGGCCCCCGGCGAACACCGGCGCCCGGTGTCCCCGCAGGCTCGCAAACGCGGCCCCGATCTGAAAGGATCTGCCTCATGGAATCCACACACGAGCACCTGGTCGAAGGCACCGCCAACGCCCTGGGACTGACCGTCTTTGAACCCCCCTCCCCCTCGGCGCTGCGCCCGGTGGTCCTGCTGCACGGCTTCGCCTCCTCCAGCGCGCTGAACTGGGTGAAATCGGGGTGGATCCGCAGCCTCACCGAGGCGGGGCGCAAGGTGCTGGCCGTGGACCTGCCGGGCCACGGGACCTCCCCCGCACCCGAGGACCTCGACGCCTACACGCCAAGCCGCATGCGCGCCGACCTGTTGCAGCTCTTGATGGACCACGGCGTGACGACGTTGTCGGCCGGCGATCCGCTCAGCGGCGTGGACCTGGTCGGGTATTCCCTGGGAGCGCGCCTGGCCTGGGAATTCGGCGGCACCCAGCCGCAGGTGGTCAACCGGCTGGTGCTCGGCGGACCGGCAAGCATCGACCCGCTGGCCGCCTTTGACCTCAATGCCGCGCAGCGCCACCTGGCCGACGGCACCTCGATTGCCGACGAGTCGACGGCCGACTTGCTGCGCATGGCCCAAACCGTGGAATCCAACGACATGTTCTCGCTCATGAGCATGATCCAGGCGATCAAGACCGAGCCCTTCGCCCCCGAGCAGATGATCCCCGCCATGCCCACGTTGCTGGTGGCGGGCGACGGCGACGCACTGGCCACGACGATGCCGCGGCTCACCGAGTTGCTCGCCAGCCGCGACACGGAGAAGTCGGTGCTCTGGCTGGCCAATCGCGACCACGCCAACGCGGTAACCAGCCGGGAGTTCAAGAACGCGGCGGTTTCGTTCCTGGCCGCCTGATCCCGACGCGGCACCGGACGATCCGGTTGCCCGGACACGAGGCGGCGAGCGGCCGCCCGCGTGCTTCGTTTCCTGCACTGCCGGGTGATGCCAGGGCGGCGGCTTGACGCGGCTCAGCCGATGATGGGCCGCTCCTCGGGCAGCCGGAAGAGCCTGGACCGCAGGGAGAGCGCCAGCGCGGTGCTCACGGTGATGGTGCCGATACGACCGAGGAACATCAGGACGATGAGAACCACTTGGGCATTGGCGGGAAGGCCCGCGGTGATGCCGGTGCTCAGGCCGACGGTTCCGAAGGCAGAGATCGCTTCGAACAGCGTCTTGTCCAGGCTGTGATCCGTAAATGTCAGCAGCAGGAGTGTTCCAATGATGACCACGGCGACGCCGAGCAGGGCGACGGTGAGTGCTTGGCGCTGCACCGGGGACGAGATGCTGCGGTGGGCGATGTTGACCTGCTCGTTGCCCCGGACCTCGTTCCAGATGGCGTAGCCCAGGATGAGGAAGGTGGCGATCTTGATGCCGCCTGCCGTGCCTGCGCTGCCGCCGCCGATGAACATGAGGATGTCGGTGACGAACAGCGTCTCGGGTGCGGCTGCACCGTAGTCGATGCTGTTGAATCCGGCGGTTCGGGGGAACACCCCTCCGGCCAGCGCCGCGAGCAGCTTGCCTCCCGGGGACAGGCCCCCGAGGGTTTCCTGCCGACTCCATTCGACGGCGGCAAACAGGACTGTCCCGAGGACCAGCAGGGCGATGCTGCCGTAAATGGTGAGCCGGGTATGGACGGTCCAGGACCTCAGCCTGAATCCTTGCCGCCAGAGCTCGATGAGGACGGGGAACCCCAGCCCGCCGGTGACCAGGGCCAGGCAGATGGGGATGATGATCCACGGATCCTGCGCGAAGCCGATGAGGTTGTCGCTGTAGAGGGCGAAGCCCGCGTTGTTGAAGGCCGAGATCGCGTGGAAGACGCCGTGCCACAGTGCGGTCAGTGGATCATCGTGGTAGCCAAGCCAGAACCTGCCCGTGAGCAGGACTGCTGTGACGCCTTCGAAGAGCAGCATGATCCGGGCAACCCGGAAGAGCACATCCCGCACGTCGCCCAGGTTGAGGGTATGGGTCTCGGACTGTGCAACGAGTTGTCCGTGGAGCCCGATCTTCTTCTTCAGCATCAGGGCCAGGAGCGTTCCCAGCGACATGATGCCGAATCCGCCGGCCTGAATGAGTCCGAGGATGACGGTGTGTCCGAAGGGCGTCCAGAACGTCGGGGTGTCCACGGTGATCAACCCCGTCACACACACCGCCGAGACGGCGGTGAACAAGGCCGGCATGAACCCTTCGCCGACTTCCGCCGTGCGGGCTGCCGGGAGCATGAGCAGGAGTGTGCCGATCAAGATCATGCACAGGTAGGCCAGCGGAACCAGGCGTACGGGGTGAAGCACCACCCGTTTCAGGAACCCGACCCAGCGGGCCGGCACCCGAGGGTTGTCCCGCTTCGGGACCAAGTTTTTTGAGACGGGCTGGAGCACAATTCGACGTTACCCCCGGCCGGTTGGCGCCCGGCGGGGTTTGGCGTAAGGGTCCCGTAAAGATTCGGCCAGGTCGGGCATAATGGGTGAATGATCCGCGGCAGAAGCATCGGGAGAGCAGGTTCTGCCGCCTCCGGGCTGGGCACGATGCGCACCGTTGCCGGATTTGTTCTTGCGCTTGTGCTGCCGGCGGGAATGACCATCCTGTTATCTCCCTTCGAGGAACTGAACCTGGCGACCCATGCCTTGGCACGGCTGTGCCCGGTGATTGTGGTCGCCTTCATCGGCGGCCTGTGGCCGGCGGTGCTCGCGGCGGTCCTGGACGCGCTGCTGCTGAACTATTTCGTCACCCATCCCGTGGGCACATTGACGGTCAATGACCCGCAGGACTTTTTCGTCCTGCTGGTCTATCTGGGAGTCGGGATTACGGTTGCCCTGGTCGTGGGGATATCCGCCCGCCGCTCCCGGGCCGCCGCCCTCTCCAGCGCCGAGGCCGCCACGCTGAGCGAGTTGGCGCGCACGTCCCTGGCCGGTGACCAAAGTTCGGAGGAGTTCCTCGAGCAGCTGCGTGGGCAGTTCCAGCTCAACGGGGTCAGCGTCTTTGAAGGCGCTGGCGACGGATTGTGGCGGCTGCGTGCCTCCGCCGGTCCGGACGCGCCGCAGCTGCCGGAGGACGCCGGCACCATCGACAGGCCGCGGCCCGGGCTGGCAATCGGGTTGAGGCAGCCGGCGCCTGCAGGTGCGGATCGGCGCCTGTTGAACGCCTACGAGGCACATCTTGCTGCATTGCTGGAGCGTGAGAGGCTCGTCCTGCGCCTGCGCGATTCGGTCAAGCTCATCGAGGGCAACCGCGTCAAGACTTCAATCCTGCGCGCCGTTTCGCATGACCTCCGGACGCCGCTGGCCGGTATCGAGCTGGCCCTGACCGCCCTGCGCCGCCAGCGTTCCAAGACCAGCGTGGCGCAGCAGGAAGAGATGTTGGACGCGGTGCAGAGCTTCACCGACCGGCTCAAGGGACTGGTGGGGAACCTGTTGGACATGTCCCGGCTCTCCAGCGACAGCGTCCAGGTGCTTCACGAACCCGTCACCTGGCTGGAAGTTGTTCCCGAAGGGCTCGCCGGGGTTCCGGTCGGGGCCGTCCACGTGGAGCTTGCCCCCAACCTGCCGCCGGTGGACGCGGATCGCGGGTTGCTTGAGCGGGCGCTGGCCAACATCGTGGAGAACGCCGTGAAGTACGCCCCGGACACGGACATCGTGGTGCGGGCCACGGCCGGGGGCAGCCTGCATGCAGGGCCCGACGGCCGTCCCTTTGGCGAGCTGCGCGTCGTGGATCATGGCGACGGGGTGCCCGCGGGCCGGGTCGTGGCGATGTTCCAGCCTTTTCAGCGGCTCGATGACGCGTCCGGCGATGCCGGCATCGGCCTGGGGCTGGCGGTGGCCAAGGGATTCATCGACGCCATGGACGGCCAGCTGCTGGCCGAGGAAACCCCCGGCGGCGGACTCACCATGGTCATCCGGCTGCCCCTCTATACCGGGTCGGCAACGTTCAGGGACGTGGAATGAGAAGCGTCCTGCTCGTCGACGATGAACCCCAGCTCGTACGCGCCCTGCAAATCAATCTTGAGGCCGAAGGCTACGCCGTCACGACCGCAGCCGACGGCGCCAACGCCCTGCGGGCTGCCGCTTCCCAGCCACCCGACGTGCTCGTGCTCGACCTCGGGCTTCCGGACATGGACGGCACCGAGGTCATCCGCCGGCTGCGCACCTGGACGGAACTGCCCATTATCGTGCTCTCGGCCCGCCATGGCTCCTCGGACAAGGTCGAGGCCCTCGACGCCGGGGCCGATGACTATGTCACGAAGCCTTTCGGCCTGGATGAGCTTCTGGCCAGACTCCGCGCCGTCGAGCGGCGTTCCTGGCCCGTCCGCGAGGCCGGGGTGGTGGAGGCGGGCGATCTGCAGATCGACCTGATGGCGGCAACCATCTCCCGGGCCGGACGCCGGATCCGGCTCACCCCGCGCGAATGGGGCGTGCTGCAATTGCTCGTGGAAAACCGGGGAAGGCTGGTGTCCCAACAGCAAATCCTCAGCGAGGTTTGGGGTCCGGTTTATGAAAAGGAAACCCACTACCTGCGCATCTACGTGGGCCAGCTCAGGCGCAAGCTCGAGCAGGACCCCGCAAATCCCCGGCACCTGATAACCGAACCCGGCATGGGCTACCGCTTCGAAATCTAGTCCGTCAGGCAGCTTGTGCCCACGCCGTGCAGCAGCCGCCGGCCCGTGGCGGTGCAGGTCAGGTTCCTGCTGGAGTCGTCTTGGGCGTTGGGACGGTTCCAGATATTGGCGGACATGCGGCCGCCCGTGGGGTCGGGCTATTCTTCGTGCCCCTGGTCCTGGCTCATGGACCCCTCGCCCGGGGGCGTTTCGCCCGGCGGGACTCCACCACCGGGTTCCAGGCCTGTGATCCGTTGTTCCACGGGATCGGGATTGGACGTGGCACCCGGATCAGGCGAATCGATCTCGGCTGTTTCGTCGGATTCCGGCGCCTGCTCATTCGCCGGCTCGAAGGCTGAATTCTCGGTCATCGCGATATTGTCCTGTCTGTCGAATTCGGTCCCGGGGTCTTCGGGACTGGATGTTGCCATCCCGGCGTGGCTCCGGGAGTTATCGGGGATGTCGGACCATTCCGGATCGTCCGGCCGAGGGTTCAAAGGATCCGCTTCACTCTCGCTCACGCGCGTATTCGATTCCGTATCCCCCGGTGGCGGATCCGCGGCCGGCTTTTCGCCGCTTGCCGGCACCGGCGTTGCTTGTTCCTCCCCGCCGGGAAGGTCCTGGTTATCCATCGTGGATTCTCCTTTGATTTTTCCGGCCCGGCACCCGGTTCAGGGAGTTGACTTGCCGCCGTTGACGTTCAGGGTCTCCCCGATGACGTAGCTGGATTCGGCCGACGCGAGGAATACGTAGGCGGGCGCCAGTTCCACGGGCTGGCCGGCGCGGCCGAGGGGAACGTTGTGCCCGAACTTCGGCAATCTGTCCTTGGGCTGGCCGTCCGAGACCTGCAACGGGGTCCAGATGGGACCGGGCGCAACCGCGTTGACTCGAATTCCGCGGGGCGCCAGCTGCACGCCCAGTCCCTTGGTGAACGCGTTGATCGCCGCCTTCGTCGAGGCGTAGTCCAACAGTGTCGGCGACGGGTCGTAGGCCTGGACCGAGGTGGTGTTGATGATGCTGGAGCCGGCCGGGAGGTGCTTGAGCGCCGCGCGGGTGATGGTGAACATGGCCAGGATGTTGACCTGGAAGGTCTGCAGGACCTGCTCGTCGTCAAGGTCCTCGAGATTCTCGATGGCCACCTGCTTCCCGGCGTTGTTGACCAGGATGTCCAGGCCCCCGAGTTTCTCCGCCGCCTCGTCGGCCAGCGAGTTGCGGTAGTCGGCGTCGAGGAGGTCGCCGGCCAGCCCGATGCCGACGCGTCCCTCGGCCTCGATCACGCCGATGACCTTGCGGGCGTCTTCCGCCTCCGCCGGCAGGTAGGCAATGGCGACATCCGCCCCCTCCCTGGCGAAGGCGATGGCCACGGCCGCGCCGATGCCCGAATCGCCTCCGGTGATCAGCGCCTTGCGCCCCTTGAGCCGCCCCGTCCCGACGTAGGATTTTTCGCCGTGGTCGGCCCGGGGATCGAGCTTGGCGTCAAGGCCGGGTTCCGGTTGGTCCTGTTTGGGCGGCGAGATCCTGGGGTGGCGGGTGACGGGGTTGTCCGGGGAAAGCTGGGCGCCGGAGTCGGGCTTGAGGGGCTCGCGCTCATCCATGGGAAATCCTCCAGTCTTCGTAGGCGGTGTGCTCGTACGATTCACGCTAGGGCAAAGCCCCGGGGTGATCAATGAATCCGCAGTCGCGGCGGCAACCGTCGCTGCAAGCCGAGCCGCAAGGTCCTGGCGGCGCCGGAAGCCTCCTCGTCCTGCGGCGCGTCCACCCGGTGGGACGCGTCGTCCTCACGCCGTTCCAGCCCGGGTTCCGTCCCTTCGGGGGGGGTTTCCTACGGGGTGCGTTTTTTCTCGACCATGTTCTGCGTCCAGCGCTTGGTGACGGCCTGGATTACCGATGCGGTGGCGCCGGAGATGACGGCGAAGGCCAGCACCTTGCCGATCTTCTCGCGTTGCTGCGCATCCGGGTTGGTCACGTTGGGAGGCTGTTCGCCGGTGGCCCCCTTCCAGATGGCACCGGAGATCCGCGCCGCGGCCAGTCCGGCCAGGAGCGAGATGGCGATGATGAGGGGCTTGGTGATGAGTTTCATTGTTCTCCTTCGATGGTGTGCCTAAATCAGGGTCTTGCTGCCGAGGCTACTGGTCGTCGTCGTCCTTGGTCAGCCGGATTTGCCGGCGTTCGTACTCCCGACTGCTGAAGGTGGCCTTGCGCACGGATTCCTCGTTGTCCAGGCTCGAACCCAGGGCACCGGCCAGGGTTCCCAACGACGCCGAAAGCCAGGACAGGTTCAGGTATTCGCCGAATCCAACGTCGTGCCCCAGTTCCTGGGCCAAGAACTTGGCGTCGATGATGATCAGGGCACCGGTGAGGATGACGGCGAACAGCACAAGATACATCAACAGGATCGCGGAGACAATGGTCAGCACCGTCGCCAGGTTGTAGACCACCCGCTTCTCCCGGTGGCGGACGCCGACGGGCCGTTCCCAGAGGCCGTTGTGCAACACCAGCCACGAACCCATGCCGATGACCGACAGCAGGCTGATGAGGGCGAGCCGCTGCGGCGGAAGGTAGTCGGCCATGCTCCAGATGCTCGTGTAAAAGACGCCGAAGGCGCCGGTGGCCAGGGCGGCGGCCATGGCCGTGGACAAGCTGGGCACCAGTCGCCACGGCCGGTTGCTGCGCACCATCCCCAGCAGCAAGAGCAGGCGGCCCCGCAGGCCCTTGACGGTTTCGAAGGCGTCGTCCTCCGCCTGGGCCGCCTCGACCCGGCGCTCGACGGAAAACGGGTCGACGGCTGCCGAAACCCGTCCGTCGTCCCGAAGGTAGGGGTCGCCGACACCGTGCAGGGCGGCAAGGACCTGTACCACCGCCCGCTGCAGCCGCTTCCGGCGCACAATGCCCAGGGCGGGCAGGACCACGACGGCGGATTGGGAACCGGCGTTCAGGCTGGTTGCCACCGGCTCGCCGTTCTCGTACTTGGGCAGGTCGGTCAGGTAGATCAGGTAGTCCCACTTCCCCGCTTCGCGCAGTTGGCTGGCATGCTCGTTGAGTTCGACTTCTCCCTTGGTGTCAAGCGGAAGCGAAAACTCCGCGACCTCCAGCTCCCAGTCGGTGGCCGAATCCAACGTCGCCCCCAGCTGGGCGGGGAGGGTTTTCTCCAGTTCCAGGGCACGGACCAGCGGCATGCCGGCGTCGGCCATCAAGCCGACCATTTTCCGCTCCGGCCGTGAGGTCATCTCCCTACCCCGCGTCGAAGCGCTCTTCGTCCTCGGACGGCGCATCGGTTCCGGCTTCATCGCTGCCGGTGCCCGGCAGCGCCTCGGCGTCGTCGGGCAGATGCGTGGCCAGATACTCGGAGTCCTGGAACGGATCGACGGTTCCCGGATCTTCCGGGCCTTCGAGGGGGTCAACGTCGGACATTGTTCCGCCGCCGAGCTCCGCGGCGTCATCGGGGTATTCGTCCCGGTGTTCGGGACCGTTGGGGGAATTCGTCGACATGTTTCGTCTCCTTGAGTGGTGTTGCCCGTTGGGGAGTCGTACCTGACCGGATCCAGGCATGGAATCCGCCGGTGTCGTGGCTCCCACGCTACCGTTGCGGCATGTCGATGCCAAGCGATTTGCGCGGCGGGCCCTAGCGAAAGGGATCCACCTCCGCGAGCAGCTTGCCGAGCCTGGTGTGGATGCGCTTGAGGTCGGTCAATGTCACGGGCAGCGATGTGGCGCGGTCACGCTGGTGCTCCGGCGCGGACTCGGTCAGGGTGTTCCAGCAGTCAAGGCCCACCTGGAGAAGGTCCTGGCAGCCCGCGGCACCGGGGGTCAGGAGGGCCCGGGCGGCGAGGAGGTCTGCGGTCGGGTCGGCGGATTCCTGCGCCCCGTACAGCCGGTTGTCCGTCCCGCGGGCAGCGGTCAGCGCCAGCGTCATGCGCAAGCCGCACCCTTCTTCGCCGTGCTCCCGGCACCATGGCTGGCAGTTGTCCAGGTTGTGCTCCGCCGGGTCCTGTGCCTTCCAGCCCGCCTGCCGGGGCCCGGAACCGGGCCGAGCCTCGGCGCGGTGCGCGTCCCCGCTGCGGACCAGGGCCAGGAACCTTCCCAGTTGCGCATGGATGGTTCTCATGCCCGGGACATTGGTCTGCAGGGAGGCCTCGGGATCGTGCCGGCGATCCGACACCACGTGCCTGAAATTGAGGCAGGTCCAGATCGGCGGCGCGTCCTCCCCCGGTTCCCAGGCATCGGTGCCCACCACGAATTCCAGCTCGTTGGCGTCCGCACCCGTCCACTCGATTCCCGGCAGATGCTCCCTGCCGCTGAGCATCGGTGGCCGGGTGTACAGCCGGGTTCGCGCGAGGCAGTCCCCGTCGCAGTCCCGGGCGGGGCTTTTCGCGCACCACGGGAGGCACTGGCTGGTGGGTTGCATGGCGTTTGCTCCTGGGCCGAAAGAGGGACCTGACCCGTCGAATCCTTCCGGTCCGTTCCGACATTTTGGGGCCGGAGCGGCCGCCAGCGGGGTTTGGCTGCCCGTCGGCAAATCGGTGGACGGTGTTCACCCTGCCGTTTTAGGCTTCCAGGAGCGGGCCCCCGCAGGCTGCGAAGGCGAAGGGGCAACGTACCCGGAGGTGCAATTTTTCGCCCGACCGGTAGGCAATTTTCCGCGCGATTCCGGGGTCGGAGGCCCCGTTCCCCGGTACCGGGCGGACGTGTTCGCCGACACGTCTTGACAAGCGCGGAGATGCGCATCACACTAGATCGTATACGATTTCATACACAACAGGAGGAAACCGTGAGCAGCGACGCCACAGCCACCGAATTGGTGCAGGTCGACCAGTCCATCTTCGACAAGGCCGGCAAGGTCCTTGCGGTGCATCTCTCCTATTCCTCGCGGGCCGCCCAGCGCGGGCGCACCCCGGCCTTCCCGTCGTACTTCATGAAGGCTTCCTCCTCGCTGGCCGCCTCGGGGGCCACCGTCGAGCGCCCCGCCGGCACCGAGCTGCTCGCCTTCGAGGGCGAGATCGCCCTGGTCATCGGCACCGACGCCCGCCGCGTCTCCGTCGAGCAGGCCTGGAGCCACGTCGGCCACGTGACGGCCTCCAACGACCTGGGCGTCTACGACATGAAGTACGCCGACAAGGGCTCGAACATCCGCTCCAAGTCCGGCGACGGCTACACCCCGATGGGCCCCGCGCTGCTGCCGGCAGCCGCGGTCGACCCGGCCGCCCTGCGCATCCGCACCTGGGTCAACGGCGAGATCGCCCAGGACGCCTCGACTGCCGAGCTCATTTTCTCCTTCGCGCAGATTGTCGCGGACCTCTCCCAGCAGATGACGCTGAAGGCGGGGGACGTGATCCTCACCGGCACCCCGGCCGGATCCTCCGTGATCGTCCCGGGCGACCTGGTCGAGGTGCAGGTCGACGACGAGGCCGCCGGCCTGTCCACCGGGCGCCTGGCCACCACCGTGGTGGAGGGAACCGACGCCTTTGCGGCCTTCGGCAACCAGCCCAAGATCACCGACGCTGACCGCATCGACGCCTTTGGCACCGCCGCCGGCGCGGGCATCGAAACCCCGGTCACCGGCAAGCAGGCGCTGACCGATGATGTCAAGGCCAAGCTCATGTCGGTGGCCACCGCCACCATCTCCGGCGCGCTGCGCAAGCGCGGGCTGAACAACGTCTCGGTCGACGGCCTGCAGGCCACCAAGGGCATGACGAAGGTCATCGGCACGGCACGCACGCTGCGCTACGTGCCCAACCGCGAGGACCTCTTCAAGAGCCACGGCGGCGGCTACAACGCCCAGAAGCGCGTCATCGACGACATCGGCCCGGGCGAGATCCTGGTCATGGAGGCCCGCGGGGAAAAGGGCTCCGGCACCCTGGGCGACATCCTGGCGATGCGCACCCAGGTCCGCGGCGCCGAGGCCATCATCACCGACGGCGGGGTCCGCGACCTCGACGCCGTGGCGGCCCTGGACATCCCCACCTTCCACAACGGCGCGCACCCGGCGGTGCTCGGGCGCAAGCACGTGCCGTGGGACACCGACGTGGCCGTGGGCTGCGGCGGCACCACCATCGTTCCCGGCGACATCGTCATCGCCGACGCCGACGGCATCCTGGTCATCCCGCCGCACCTTGCAGCGGAAATCGCCGAGGAGGTCGTCGAGTCCGAACGCCAGGACACCTTCGTGTTCAAGCACGTATCCAACGGCGCCGAAATCAAGGGCCTGTTCCCGATGAACGCGGACTGGAAGACCAAGTACAACCAGTGGGTCGCCGACGGCGAACCGGAATTCTAGGACTCGACATGGCCCCCAGCAAATCAGAGTCGGCCTACCGGCTGCTGCACGAGAAGATCACCGAGGGAACCTTCTCCCCCGGCTACCGGCTGGTGCTCGGCACCATCGCCGCGGAGCTCGGCTGCTCGGTGGTCCCGGTGCGCGAGGCCATCCGCCGGCTCGAGGCCGAGGGCCTGGTGACCTTCGAACGCAACGTCGGGGCCATGGTGGCGGCAGCCGACACCACCCTCTACCTGCACACCATGCAGACCCTGGCGATCATCGAGGGAGCGGCCACCGCGCTGAGCGCCCCGTTCATCGACGATGACCAGCTGGCCGCGGCCCGGGCCATCAACCAGGCCATGGCCGAGTTGCTGGTCGACTTCGACGCCCCGCGCTTCACCGAACTGAACAACGAGTTCCACCAGGTGCTCTACCGCAACTGCCCCAATCCGCACATTCTGGAATTGGTGCACCGCGGCTGGAACCGCCTGGCCGTGATGCGCTCCTCCTCCTTCACCCACATCCCGGGCCGGGCCCGGGAATCGGTGAGGGAACACGCCCACCTCCTGGACTTGATCGAGGCCAAGGCCCCCGCGGCCGAGATCGAGCAGGCGGCCCGGGCCCACCGCACCACCACCCTGAACGCCTACCTCGCGGCGGCCAACCTCCCGGCCTCCCCGCTCTAGGCAACCACACACATCTTCAGCACGACGCCCCACCCCATCCAGCAAGGAGCCAGTTCATGAGCAAGCACTTCGTTCCCGAGAACCTTCCGACCCACCTGCAGCACTACATCGGCGGCCAGTTCGTCGACTCCATCGGCGGGGAAACCTTCGAGGTCCTGGACCCGGTGACCAACCAGACCTACGCCACCGCAGCCGCCGGCCAGAAGGCCGACATCGATGCAGCAGTCAATGCGGCCACCGAGGCATTCAAGAACGGCCCGTGGCCGACGATGAGCGCCAGGGCCCGCGCCAAGGTGCTGTACAAGATCGCCGACGCCGTCGTCGCCCAGGAAGACCGCCTGGCCGAGATGGAAACCTTCGACACCGGCCTGCCCATCACCCAGGCCCGCGGCCAGGCGCAGCGCGCCGCGGAGAACTTCCGCTTCTTCGCCGACCTGATCGTCGCCCAGCACGACACCGCGCTGAAGGTCCCCGGATCCCAGCTGAACTACGTGAACCGCAAGCCGATCGGCGTCGCCGGCCTGATCACCCCGTGGAACACCCCGTTCATGCTCGAGTCCTGGAAGCTCGCCCCGTCGATCGCCTCGGGCTGCACCGTGGTGCTCAAGCCGGCCGAGTTCACCCCGCTCTCGGCCTCGCTGTGGGCCACCATCTTCAAGGAGGCCGGCCTGCCCGACGGCGTCTTCAACCTGGTCAACGGCATCGGCGAGGAGGCCGGCGACGCGCTGGTCAAGCACCCGAAGGTCCCGCTGATCTCGTTCACCGGCGAATCCTCCACCGGCCAGCTGATCTTCCGCAACTGCGCGGAGAACCTCAAGGGCATGAGCATGGAACTGGGCGGCAAGTCCCCGGCCATCGTGTTCGCCGACGCCGACTTCGACGCCGCCATCGACTCGACCCTCTTCGGCGTCTTCTCGCTGAACGGCGAGCGCTGCACCGCCGGCTCCCGCATCCTGGTGGAGCGCCCGATCTACGAGAAGTTCGTCGAGGCCTACGCGGCGCGCGCGAAGAACATCAAGGTCGGCGACCCGCACGACCCGGCCACCCAGGTCGGCGCGCTGGTCCACCCGGAGCACTACGACAAGGTCATGAGCTACGTGGAGATCGGCAAGTCCGAGGCCCGCGTCGTGGCCGGCGGCGGACGCCCGGAAAACCTGCCCGAGGGCCAGGAAAACGGTTCCTACGTCGCCCCGACCGTGTTCGTGGACGTTGCCCCGGACGCCCGGATCTTCCAGGAGGAGATCTTCGGTCCCGTCGTGGCGATCACCCCGTTCGACACCGACGAGGAGGCGCTGGAACTGGCGAACAACACCCGCTACGGCCTGGCCGCCTACGTGTGGACCAACGACCTGAAGCGCGCGCACAACTTCGCGCAGGACGTCGAGGCCGGCATGGTCTGGCTCAACAGCCACAACGTGCGCGACCTGCGCTCCCCCTTCGGCGGCGTGAAGGCCTCGGGCCTGGGCCACGAGGGCGGCTACCGCTCGATCGACTTCTACACCGACCAGCAGGCCGTGCACATCACCCTCGGTGAGGTCCACACGCCCAAGTTCGGCGCCTAGTCCTTACCCCCCTCCCCACTTCAAGAGTTTTCCCGCAAAGGAGCGAACCATGAGCACCAACGATTCCAACACCATCCCCAAGCCCTCCGTCCCGGCCCCGGACATCCTGCGCTGTGCCTACGCCGAACTGGTCGTCACCGATCTCGCGGCCTCGCGCAAGTTCTACGTCGACGTGCTGGGACTGCACGTCTCCCACGAGGACGAGACCCAGATCTACCTGCGCTCCTTCGAGGAGTTCATCCACCACAACCTGGTGCTCACCCAGGGCCCGGTCGCCGCGTTGAAGGCCATGGCCTTCCGCGTGCGCACCCCCGAGGACGTCGACGCCGCCGAGGCGTACTACAAGGAACTGGGCTGCCGCACCGAGCGCCGCAGCGAGGGCTTCGTCAAGGGCATCGGCGACGCGGTCCGCGTGGAGGATCCGCTGGGCTTCCCGTACGAGTTCTTCTTCGAGACCACCCACGTCGAGCGCCTGCACATGCGCTACGACATCTACTCGGCCGGCGAGCTGGTCCGCCTGGACCACTTCAACCAGGTCACCCCGGATGTCCCGCGCGGGCGCAAGTACCTCGAGGACCTGGGCTTCCGCGTCACCGAGGACATCCAGGACGACCAGGGCGTGACCTATGCGGCCTGGATGCACCGCAAGGGCACCGTGCACGACACCGCGCTGACCGGCGGCGACGGCCCGCGCCTGCACCACGTGGCCTTCTCCACCCACGAGAAGCACAACATCATCCAGATCTGCGACAAGATGGGCGCGCTGCGCATGTCCGACCGCATCGAGCGCGGACCGGGCCGCCACGGAGTCTCCAACGCGTTCTACCTCTACATCCTGGACCCGGATGACCACCGCATCGAGATCTACACCCAGGACTACTACACCGGCGACCCGGACAACCCGGTCATCACCTGGGACGTGCACGACAACCAGCGCCGCGACTGGTGGGGCAACCCGGTGGTCCCGTCCTGGTACACCGAGGCCTCCAAGGTCCTGGACCTGGACGGCAACCCGCGCGAGGTCATCAAGCGCACCGACTCCTCGGAGATGGAGGTGACCGTCGGGGCCGACGGCTTCTCCTACACCCGCGCGCCGGGCGACGCGCTGACCGGCGACCCGGGCGAGGAAGTCGGCTTCAAGATGGGCCACCAGCTCTAGGCCTTCCCGACCCGCCGGCGCCGCGGCGCCCGAAGGGGGCCGGTGTCCGCGCGCATCATCATCCGATGGTGCGCACGGACACCGGCCCTTCCGTTTTTCCTGCCCTTCGGCCTTTTCCTTTGCCCGCCGATGGCCGGGGGCCGGGGGCCGGGGTGAGGCCCGGGTCAGTGCCCCACGGAGTACCGCAGGAAGACCATGCCGTTTTCGAAGCGCCGCTCCTCGAGCAGCTCCAGGGAATGGCGGATGCCCTCGGGGAACATCCGCTTGCCGCCGCCGACGAGCATCGGTGCGACATACACCTGGCACTCGTCGATCAGGTTCGCCCGCCAGGCCTCCGCCGCCACCCGGGCACCGGAGATGTTCAGGTCCAGGCCCGCCGACGACTTGAGGGAGCGGACCGGTTCGGGGTCGAAGCTGCGCTCGATCCGGGTGCGCCTGGTGGACACGGCCTCCAGCGTGCTGGAGAAGACGACCTTGTCGGCCGCCTGCCAGATCCGGGCGAACTCGGCGTTCCCGGGCGAATCCGCGGTCAGGGCCGGGTCGTTCTCCCAGCCGGTCATCATCTCGTACATGGTGCGCCCGTACAGGTAGGTGCCGACCCCGCGCTCGGTGGCGTTGATGAAGTCGAGCACCTCCTCACCCGGATAGGCCCAGTCGAATGCCCCGTCCTCGTCGGCGATGTAGCCGTCCAAGGATGCGAGAAACGCGTAGATCAGCCTGGACATGGTGTTCCCCTCGTGCGCGTGGTTGGTGCCCCGGGCGGGGGCGGGACCGCGTGAAGCGTGGATCCCACGGTACTCCCGGACCGGGGCGAAGTCACCGGGCAGGCATCCGCGGCCCCGGGCGGCATTGGTCTTCACTCCCGCCCCGAACCCGAGCACACTGGATACATGGACAGGCAAGCAGGACCGCAGTTCCGGGACAGGGGCCAGGCCGGGGCGCTGTTGGGAGAGCACCTGGTGGAGCGCGGGATGGGTTCCGGGAGCATCGTGCTGGGCCTGCTGCGCGGCGGTATCCCCGTCGCGGCGGCGCTGGCCGCAAGGCTGGGCGCCCCGCTCGGCGCGTTGGCCGTGCGCAAGCTGGGCGTGCCGCAACAGGAGGAGGTCGCCTTCGGGGCCGTCGCCTCCTACCGCTCGTGCCGGGGCCGCTACCTGGTGCGCACCGTCCACCAGCATGTGCTCGGTTCCCGCGCGAAGGCAGTGCTGGAGGAGGTGGAATCCCGCGCCACCGCGGAACTGGATCGGCTCGCCCGGCGCTTCGCCGACTACGCGCCCGACATCACCGGGGCGAAGGTGGTGTTGTGCGACGACGGGTTGGCCACCGGTGCCACCATGCATGCCGCCGTGGACGTGGCGGCGCAGTGCGGGGCGCAGGAGGTCATCGTCGCGGTGCCCGTCGCGCCGCGCGTCCTGGCCCGTTCCATGGCCGGTGCCTCTTCGGTCGTTTGCCTGCTGGCGCCGCGGGAGTTTTCCGCGGTGGGATCCCACTACGAGGATTTTTGGCAGGTCGACGAGGACGCCGTGGAACGGCTGCTGCTCGAGGCCCGCGAGGCGCGCGGGCAGCACGACGCCCGGGAGTCCAACTAGCCGGTCCCGGCATCCCGCCGACGCCCCGCGGCCCGCGCTGCAAGTTCATTGCCTCCGGTGCGAACACGTCGTAGGTTGTTGCCCACCGGGGCACACTCGCCGGCCGGAGCCACCGGCCGCGGGCCCGGGTATCCGCTGCATCGAAGGGGAACTCGATGGGGTTGCTTGGCTGGATCGTCCTGGGGCTCATCGTCGGCGCCCTGTTCAAGAACATTATGCCGGGCCGCGCCCACCACGGCTGGACGGCCGCCCTGCTCCTGGGGGTCCTCGGTGCCGTGGCCGGCGGCTGGCTGGCCGCCATGGCCTTCGGCACCGGAATCGGCGAATTCCTGAACCTGCGCACCTGGGTGCCGTCCATCCTGGGCGCCGTGGTGGTGGCCGGGACCTGCGGTGTCATCCGCCAGCGCCGGGCCTAGCCCCGTTGATGCGGCCGTCGTCGGGCCTAGCCCCGGCAATCCCCGCATGCTCCTCGACAACACCCCGTCCTCGTTGTTATCTTTGGCCCATGTTGTCTTTCTACCTGTAATCCGGTGATGCCCGATCGTTCGCACCCCCGCAGGTGCGTTCGGTCCGCCGCAGTCCCGCGTGTGTCCGCCCCCCGGGGGTCCGTGGACAGCGCGATCCACCGTTCACGATTACAGCGAGCGCGGCCCCGCCTGCCCGCCGGCAGCCGGGCATCGCGCGGAAAACACGAGACATGGCCCATGCGAACCCAACTATCCCTTCACGGCCTCACCTTTTCCCATGCCGGGCACCCGGTGTTCCGCGACCTCGACTTCTCGGTGCGTCCCGGCGAGCGGCTGGGGATCATTGGCGAAAACGGCGCCGGCAAGAGCACCCTGCTGCGGCTGCTCGCGGCCGACCTGGCCCCGGACGCCGGAACCGCCACCCGCCACGCTGCAGGAGGATTCGGCTACCTGGCGCAACAGCCCTCATCCGAACCGGGGTGGACCGTCGCTGACTTCCTGGACCATGCCCTGGCCTGGCTCAGGGACCTTGAATCGCGGATCGAGGCCGCGGCCGCGCGGCTGGCCCTCGCCTCCGAGTCCCAGCTGCCCCGGGCACTGGCGGAATACGGGCGCCTGACGGATCTCCAGGAGTCCCGGGACGGCGCCGGGGCACGGCAGCGCCTGGCCGCCTCGGCGCACCGGCTCGGCATCGGCGGCATCGCGGGCGGGCGGCGCTTCGACACGCTGTCCGGCGGGGAGCGGTCCAGGCTGGCGCTGGCGGCCACGCTGGCGGCGAACCCGGAGGTGCTGCTGCTCGACGAACCCACCAACAACCTTGACACCGCCGGCCTGGAATGGCTGGAGCACCGGCTGGCTACCCACCGCGGAACCGTAGTGTTCTGCACGCACGACCGCTTGTTCCTCGAGCGGGTCTCGGATGCGATCCTCGAGCTGGACCGCGGCGTTCCCACCCGCCACGCGGATGGCTACGACGGCTACCTGCGGGCCAAGGCAGCACAGCGCCGGGCCGTCATCCTGGCCCGGGAACAATGGCAGGACAAACTGGAACAGGCAGCCCGCATGGCCGGACGTTCCGAAGGCGCGGTGGCCAAGATCCCCCGGAAGACGGAGAAACCCGGATTCGGCCACGGTGCGTTTCGCGCGCGCGACCGCTCGCACGGGTCCTCCGCCGCGTTGCGCCGGGCCAACACGCGCCTGGCGGAGTTGCGGGCAAATGAGGCGCAGCCGCCGCTCGAGCCGCTGCGCTTCACCCCGGGTCCCGCGGCAGATTCCGGGGCCGAAGACTCGGCGGCTGCGGTCGAGCTCGTCGGCGTGCACGTTCCGGGGCGCCTTGCCATCGGCCACCTGCTGCTGAAACCTGGTGAACGGGTCCTGCTCACCGGGCCCAACGGCGCCGGCAAGTCGACGTTGCTGGACGTCATCGCGGGGGTCCTGACTCCCCCGTCCGGCACCTGCCGCGTCGGCCGGCCGGTGGGATACCTGCGCCAGGAACCCGCCGACTGGCCCGGGCACTGGATGGCGGCCCAGGGTTTCTGCTTCGGCTCGGGCCGGGAGCTCGCCGAGGACCTGGGGCAGCTGCTGTCCCTGGGGCTTTTCCGGCCGGAGGAACTGACCCTGCGCATGTCGGAGATGTCGCTGGGGCAGCGGCGCAGGCTCGATGTGGCGCGGCTGTTCGCCAGGCCGGCGTCACTGCTTTTGCTGGACGAACCCACCAACCACCTGTCCCCGGCCCTGGGCGATGACCTGGAACGGGCGCTGGACTCCTTCGGGGGCACCGTCGTGGTGGTGAGCCACGACAGGGCGCTGCGAGCCGGGTTCCCCGGGCGGCGGATCCACCTGGAGCAGGGGATGCTCGTGGAATAGCGCGAAGGTTCGGTTGCAGGGCCCGGGTCCGGGCCCATTTCCCGTTGCCCGAATCAGCCGGCCACGTTCAGGCGCGGCAACGTTCCGATGTTCTTGCCGTCCTGGTCCGCGACCCTCAGCGTCTGGCCGTCCACCGTGACGAAGGCTCCGCGCGAGAGCCAGGTGTCCATACCCGGGCAGCCGATCAACGTCATGGCCACGTCGCGCAGCGCGAATCCCTGCCCGGACTGCGCCCAGCTGCCGCTGAGCGAGTTGCACCCGTCGTGCCCGTTGAAGCGTCCACCGTCCGCGAACCACAGCACCGGGGATCCCTCGGTGGCCCCGCCCCATTGGCCGATGAGCCTCGCCCCGGCATCGGTTGCGCTGGGTACCGGGCCGGAGGTGGCCTCCGGCGGGACAGCGGAGGCAGAGCCCGGCGGGGCACCGCTTCCGGTGGTGGGGCCGTGCATTTCCGGGCGGGCGGATTCGCTGCCCGGCGCACCCGGGCCCGGGGCGCATGCGGCCAGCGCCATCGCCGAAACCAGGACCAGGGCTGCAGCTCGCTTCATGCCCACATGGTAGCCGCAATTGTGCGCTTTTGGCCCGCAAAGTGGCGCGGGATCGTGGCTGGGGCCCCAAGCCGCCGCGCGCTGGTGCAGACTTGGGAACATGACACCCGAACACATCGCCCCCACCCGCTTCTCGGACCGCACGGCCGCGGGCGAATTCCTGGCGACCGACCTGCAGAAGTACGCCCACGATCCCAACGCGTTGGTGCTCGGCCTGTTGCGCGGCGGGATCCCGGTGGCGGCGGAGATCGCGGCGCGGCTGGGCCTTGAGCTGGACGCGCTGGCCGTGCGCCGGCTGGTGATGCCCGAACGCACCGACATCGCCTTCGCGGCGCTGGCGGCCTACGGGGAGCACACCTCCCTGAAGTACATCGAGGGGGTCTGGGATTCGGCGCAGTTGCGCTTCGAGCGGGAAACCCTCGACGCGGTGGAGACCGCCGCGCGGCGGGAGCTGGACGAGCTGCGGGCTCTGCTCGTGGGCGAGAGGGTCCTGCCGGTCGCCGGCCGCACCGTCATCCTGGTCGACGAAGGGGTCGCCAGCGGGGCGACCATGCTGGCCGCCGTGGAATTGATGCGCGGGGCCGGCGCCGGGCGCATCGTGGTGGCCGTTCCGGTGGCCCCTGCGGTGGCCCTCAAGCAGATCGAGCCGCTGGTCGACGAGGTTCTCTGCGCCATCACCCCCAGGGTGTTCCACACCGTCAGCGCCTTCTACTCGCGCTTCGACTCACTCGCCGACTACGAGATCCTCGCCCTGGTCCCCCGCCGCTAGGTGCAACCTGCGGGCCTTCACCCGCCGCCAGGACCAAAAAAGTGGGCCCGCCGGTCCCGCTCCCCCGCTGCGGGGAAACGGAACCGGCAGGCCCTTCTTTCATGCGGTGCGCCGGGATTTTTTGCTAGGCGTGCCGGCCGCCGTGCTTCGCGTCGTGGGCTGCCTGCAGGTCCGGGTCCACGTCCTCGACGTGCAGGTTGTTGCCCTTGGTCTCGCCGACCCAGATGACTGCCGCCATCGAGATGAGGGTCAGCACCATGATGTAGATGGCGATGGAACCGGACCAGCCGGTGCGCTGGAGCAGGATCTCGGCGACGGTGGAGGCGAAGGCGCCGCCCAGGATCGCGCCCAGGGCGTAGCCGATCGAGATGCCCGAGTAGCGGATGTGCGCCGGGAACATCTCGGCGTACATGGCCGACTGCGGCCCGTAGGACAGGCCCAGGCCGATGGTCAGGATGAAGATCGAGACGCCGTAGAGGAAGACGCTGCCGGTGTCGATGATCAGGAACATCGGGATCATCCAGACAAAGACGATGCCGTAGCCGATCAGGAAGGTGTTGCGCCGCCCCAGGTGGTCCGAGAGCCAGCCGCCGACCAGGGTGAAGATCAGCCAGCCGACCGAGCCGATGGTGGTGGCCAGGAGCACCGGTGCCGCCGGCATGCCGACCACCTTGGTGGTGTAGGCGATGAAGAACGCGATGACCAGGTAGCCGGCGGCGTTGTTGGAGATGAAGATCAGCGCGGCCTGGATGACCTCCTTGGTGTTGGTCTGGAAGAGCTGCTTCAGCGGGGTGTGCTCGGAGGCCTTGCGCAGCGCGAGCTGCTTGAAGATCGGGGATTCCTCCACGGCCTTGCGGATCAGGTAGCCGACCACGATCAGCACCACCGAGAGCAGGAACGGGATGCGCCAGCCCCAGGTGCCGAACTGCTCCGGGGTCATCGAGGTGCGCAGCAGGTAGAGCATGCCGGTGGCGATGATCATGCCGATCGGGACGCCGATCTGCGGGTAGGCGCCGAAGTAGCCGCGCTTGTTTTCCGGGGCGTGCTCCACGGCCATCAGGGCCGCGCCGCCCCATTCCCCGCCGGCGGAGAAGCCCTGGATGATGCGCAGCAGCACCAGCAGGATCGGTGCCCACAATCCGATGGAGGCGTAGGTGGGCAGCAGGCCGATCAGTGCGGTGGCCGCGCCCATCAGGATCAGGGTGGCAACCAGCACGCGCTTGCGTCCGTACTTGTCACCCAGGTGGCCGGCGACGATGGCGCCCAGCGGGCGGAAGAGGAAGGAGATGCCGATCATGGCGAAGGCCAGGATCTGGGCCAATCCGGGGTTGGACTGCCCCAACGGCGCCAGGAAGAGCGGGGTCAGCAGCGTTGCCGTGAGCTGGGCAAAGATGAAGAAGTCATACCACTCGATGGTGGTGCCAACCAGGGTGCCGGCAAGCACGCGGCGTTCCTCGGAACGTTTGCTGCTTGCGGCCAGGGGTAAGGAAGCCATGGGAGAACTCCAGCGTTCGGCGCTTCGCGCGGTGGACGAGTGTCGGCACGTCATACCGACCGTTCGGACGGTAAAGTGCTTTGACAATGATAACCCATGCCCGTGAGTTGGCTCACGTCTGCGGGCGACCGGCATTTCCCCGCATGTGGCCGGGAACGCCCGCCACCGGCGCCGCGCGCTTGGGGCGGCGCCCCTCAATCCTCCCGCGCCAGGAATTCGCGCACCCGGGCACGCACCGGCTCGCGGTCGTAGCCGTTGACCATCGCCCCGGCCATGCGCACGGGATCGCCGAAGAAAAAGTACTCGTAGAGGGCCTGGCGGCCGGAGAACCCGGTGATCGAGGCGTCGTAGGCCAGCTTGAACAACCGGATGCGCTCGGGCCCGGTCAGGGACTTGCCCTGCAGGTACGTGGCGATGTCATCGCCCGCCACCTCCAGGTCCGCCTGGCCGGGCAGCGCCATCAGGCCCGAGGCGCAGAACTTCCGGATGATCTCCGGGAAGCGCTGGGAGATCTTCGGGTACCAGTTGCGCGCCGCGTTCAGCGTTGCCCAGTGCGGCAGCAGCACCCCGTCGGCGCTGGGGGCCGCCTGCACCTCGGCGGCGACGACCAACGCCTTGCCGATCTCCACATTGCGGATCAGCTCCGCCAGGTCCTCCTGGATGTGCGCGAATCCGTCGATGCCGATGGCGCCGGCGATCTCCGAGGCCAGCCCCAGGTAGAACTCGGACTTGGCGACGGTGCGCGTGACGACCTGGTGGGTCATCAGCGCCCCGGCACCCGTCTCGGTGTACCAGGCATTGCAGAGTTCGGGGCGCCCGAGCATGAAGATGCGTTCGTTGGGGATGAACACGTCGTCGAACACCACCACCGCGTCGATCTCGTCGAAGCGGGCGGCAAGCGGCTCGTCGTGCGTGTTCCCACCGTTGTGCAGCCCCGTGCGGCAGAGGTAACGCAGCCCCGGCGCGTCGTTGGGCACGGCCACGGCGAAGGAATAGGGGGCGTCGTCGGGGGTTCCGCGCAGCACCGTGGAGGGGAAGACCAGCAACTCGTCGGCAATCGGGGCGACGGTGGCCAGCATGCGGGCGCCACGGAGCACAATGCCGTCGGCGCGCTCCTCGACGATGCGGGCGGTGAGCTGTCCGCCCATCTGCTCGGAACCGGAGACCGAGCGGTTCACCTGCGGCGGGATCAGGGTGTGCGTGGCCAGCAGGTCGTTCTCCCGCGCGAACTCGTAGTAGGCCTCGATGCGCTCCCCGAACACCGGGTCCGCCTGGCCGAAAAACGTCTTGGCGGTGGCCAGAGCTGTAAGTGCGGAGTTCATGTAGTCGGCCGTCCGCCCCAGGAAGCCGTTGGAATACTCGGCCCACGTGGTCGTCGCGGCACGCCGCCGGGCCAGATCCTGCACGGTGCGCGGCACCAGGAAGGAGGCATTGACCAGTTCCCCCGACGTCGGGGAGACATAGGTCAGCGCCTCGCGGTGCACAGGGTCGTGCTGCATGTCGTAGAGCTTGGCGTAGGTGAGCGCGAGCTGCCTGAACGCGGGGTGCCGGGTGAGATTCCCGGAGACCACCTCCCCGTCGATGACCAGGTGCGGGCGCATCGCGTCCAGCTTGGCTAGGAACTGTGCCCCGGTTCGGATGCCCATCGTGAATACCCCTCTTGAGTGGTGGCGCTTGTTCGGTTGCGGTCTCGGACCTAGAGCAACTCCTCGACGCCCAGGTGGCGTTCGGGGATGGTGGTGAATGACGAGTTGGCGAAGGCGAGCGCGTCTCCGCGGCGGTAGTTGAAGTCCCGGACCTCTCCCAGGTAGAGCGTGTGGTCCCCGCCGCCGTAGGCGGCCCACGGGGTGCAGGAGAAGTAGGCGAGCACTCCCGCCAGGCGCGGGGCGGTGGGACCCTCGATCCAGGCGGGATCGTGCGAGGGCCGCCCGGCGAAGTGCAAGGCGAGGTCCTTTTGCTCGGCGCCGAGGATGTTCACGGTGAAGGCGCGGTTGGCCAGTTCGTCGTGGGCCCTGGTGGAGCGGGCGATGGCGACCAGCACCAGGGGCGGGTCCATGGAGACCGAGGTGAACGAGTTCACCGTGATGCCGTGCCGCCTGCTTTGTCCGTCAAATGTCACAATCGCCACCCCGGTGGCAAATCGGCCCAGGCTGCCGCGAAAATGTGGCAACGTGGAGGCATCGATCCGGCGCGGAACGCCGCCCTCTGCGACTTCGTGCTGGCCCGGGACAATCATGGCGTGCCCCTGCTTCCCTTCCGCCCGTCCCTCGCATTCACGCGAAAAATGTTCTAATATCGAACGAGCAGTTCCAATAGAGAATTGTATTTGCACCATAGCCCAGCGCGGGGTGACCCACAACCCCCGCGGGCCGTGCCCCAATGCGCGAATCCATCGAAGGACGGCACCAACCCCCATGACTGCCACCAGCACCACCGCCCCGGCCTCGCAGACCCTCTCGCGCGGCATCCGCATGCTGGAGATCCTGGCCGAGGCCAACGGGCCGATGACCATTGCCGAACTTGCCGAGGACCTGGGGGTGCACCGCTCGATCGCCTACCGGATCCTGCGCACCTTGGAATCCCACCGGCTGGTCACCCGCGACGAATCGGGGCGGGTGCATGGCGCCCCGGGGTTGGCCGTGCTGGCCAGCAGCGTGCAGCGGGACCTGCAGAGCGCGGCCCTTCCGGAACTGACGTTGCTGGCCAACGAGTTGAAGATGTGTGCCTTCATAGCCGTATGGGACCAACCCGACTGCACCACGCTGGTCACCGTGGAACCGCGCCACGTGCACGCCGCGGTGGTGCAGCGCCCGGGCTCGCGTCACCCCTTTGGCCACGGCGCGCCCGGCATTGCCATGCAGTCAACACTCACCCAGGCCCAGTGGGAAGCGCTGAACCACGAGACGCCGTACCGGCAGATCGCCTCCGAGGCCCGCACCCTGGGCTACGCCACCAGCATCGACGAGGTCATCCCGGGCCTTTCCTCGGTCGCGGCACCCATCACCGTGCCGGGGCAGCTCCCGGCGGCCGTTGCAGTGGTCTACAGCACCGGATCCCGGACGAACGAGGTTGCCGCCATCGGTGCGCGCCTGCAGGCCGCCGCCCGCGCCATCGAGGCCGAGCTCGGCTAAGTCCCCGGTGCCACAAGCAGGCGGGCGGCGGTTCGGGGAATCATCCCTTTCGAACCACCGCCCGTTTTGGGTGCCGGGTAGCCCCGCTAGGGGCGCGGGCCGGAACCGCCCATCATCGTGCGGCGCTGGAGAGTGCGCAGGATCGCCATCGCAATCCCCGAGACCAGGAGCAGGCCCGCGGCACCGGCAGCGACCGCGTAGGCGCCGGCATAGCCGTGCGCGTCGGCGAGCAGTCCGGCCAGGGAGTTGCCGATCGCGGTGCCCACCACGATCCCTGAGGACAGCAGGGTCATGACCGTGGACAGGCGGGCGGGCGGGGCGATTTCCCCGCCGAGGGTGAACACGGTGACCAGGATGGGGCCGACCGGGATGCCCACCAGCAGCAGCGCGGCAATCATCGGGCCCAGCTCCCCGGGAAGCTGCAGGGCCAGTGCGGCGGGGACCATGAAGATCGCCGCGGCCAGCCAGCGGCTCGCCTGCGGCCACCCGCTGGGCCAGAACGCGACGGACAGTGCGGCAATGGCCGAGGTGAGCCCGACGGCGGCGTAGAGCAGCCCGCCGATGTTCGCGTTGCCCAGCGCGCCGGCGAAGGCCAGGGTGCCGGCGGCGCTGGAGCCGAAGAAGGTGCCCATGCCGATCATGCCGATGACCGCGAGGCCGATCCCGCCCAGCTGGTGCGCGGTGAGCTTGACCTTCACGGCGTTGCGCACCGCCGGCACCACCGCCCGTTCGGTGCGGTGCAGCGCAAAGAGCGGCACCAGGACCAGGGTGAGGACCGCGGCGATGGCCAGCGGCAGCCAGGGGGCGACCAGCGCGGCGAACAGGCCCACGGCGGCCGGGCCGAGCACGAAGCCCAGCTCGTCGACCATCGACTCGTAGCTCAGCGCCGCGGAGAGCTCGCGCCCGCCGGTTTCGCGCTTCCGGGTCAGCGCCATCCAGCGCACGCGGGCCAGCGGGCCGACCTGCGGGCCGGTGGCGCCGGCGAGGACCGCCAGCAGCACGATGACACCCAGCGGGGCCAGGGGCCCGGCGCCGCCGAACCACAGCAGCGCGGTGATGAGCAGGGACTGCAGGACGGCCACGGGCAGCAGCACGCGGCGCTGGCCGAGCCGGTCCGAGAGGTAGCCGATGGTGGGTCCGCCCACGGCGGAGCCCAGGCCGACCATGGCGGCGGCCATGCCGCCGGCGGCGTAGGATCCGGTCGAGTCGATCAGCAATGTCATCGAGCCGATGGTCAGCATGGCCAGCGGCAGTCGGGCAAAGAAGCCCAGCGGGAAGAAGGCCCAGCCCACCAGCGGCGGAAGCGCCGCATAGGGCGAGGAGGCGGTGGCGGACTTGTTCGGGAAAGTGTTGGTCATGGCGATGCCGGGTACTCCACATACATGCGTGTAGCGTCCCTGCCTCCCGCTACACAGAACCCTTTGCAGACATCGTCCAGTCTATCCGAGGCCCGCAAGGGCCCTGCTCACACCCCGATCTGCAGCGACACGGTCGAGCCGTTGCGGCCCTTGTGCACGTTCAACCGGGTGGCGATGCGCTGCTTCATCTCGGCCACGTGCGAGACCACCCCGATGACCCGCCCGCCGCTGCGCAGCGTTTCCAGGGCGTCCATGACCTGCTCCAGCGTCTCCCCGTCCAGTGAGCCGAAGCCCTCGTCCACGAAGAGCGTCTCGATGTCGATGCCGCCGCTCTGCTGCTGGATCACATCCGCCAGGCCCAGCGCCAGGGCGAGCGATGCCATGAACGACTCCCCGCCCGAGAGGGTCTGGGTGTCGCGCCTGACCCCGGTCCAGGCATCCAGGATCTGCAGGCCCAGCCCCGACTTGTTGTTCCCGCGCGGGGTGTCGTCGTGCACCAGCGAATAGCGCTGCCCGGTCATCAGCAGCAGCCGCGCGGTGGCGGCGAGCGCGACGGACTCCAGCCGGGCCGCGAGCACGTAGGTGCTCAGCGTCATCTTCAGCCGGTTCTCCCCCGCGCCTCGGGCCAGCTCCGCGATGGCCTTGAGCGTGGCGTAGCGCTCGAGCACCGGCCCGGCCGCGCGCGCGAGGTCTGCCAGCTTTTCGAGTGCCGCGTCCAGGCGTCCGGCGTAGCTGGTGAGCACCGCGTCGCGGGCCAGCAGTGCGTCGCGGGCCGCGGCGGCATCGTCCGCCTGCTGGCGTGCGGCGGCGTGCTCGTCCTCGCCGGGTGCCTGGATGCCGTCGGCGACCTCGGTGCGGGCCAGCTCGATGCCCGGCGCCTCGGCGAGGGTCTTGATGCGCACGGCCTCGTCGTTGTGCTTGCGCACGCGCCGCTGCTCGTCGCTGCGCCGGGCATCGTCTAGCAACAGCCCGTTCCATGCGGCGGTGTCGGCCACGCCGATGTCCGCGAGCTTCCCGGCCCACAGCCGCGCGGTGGCCTCCAGGTGGGCGGCCGCATCGGTGCTCGCCTGCACCGCGGAGGCAAGCGCCTCCAACGCGGAGGCGGCCGCGCCCAGGAGCACGTGGCGTTCGGCCAGGGTCTGGCCGTCCCTGCCCAGCTTGGCCAGCCGCGCCTCGAGCTTCAAGGCCCTGGCTTCCTCGGCGTCCCGCTTCGCGGCGGCGACTTCCAGCTCCGTGGCGGTCGTTGACTGGGCCGACACCAGGGATTCGAGCTCAGTCTCAGACCGGTGCAGCGCCTGCTGCGCGGCTGCGGCCTCGGTCCCCGACGCCACGGCCCTGGCGTGGGCCTCGGTTGCCGCCGTGAGTTCGGCGGCGGCTTCTTCGGCGCCCAATTCCCCGATCGCGCCACGCGACACGTCCAGGGCCTGGTCGGCTTTCTTCAGTGCGGCCCGCTGCTTCTCCTCGGCCTTTTCGGCCGTGGCCAGCAGCCCCTGGGCCGCCTCGATGTCCTCGGGGGCGACAAATTCCCCCGCGGGAAGGGTGGCCGGTTCCGGGTGGGTCGTGGATCCGCAGACCAGGCAGGCTTCCCCGTCGACGAGTTCCTTCGCCAGTGCCGCGGCCGATTGCTCCAGTCGCAGGGTGATCAGCGCCGCGACCTCTTCGCGGGCCTCCAGCGCGTGGGTGCGTGCGGCATTCCAGGTGGTGTGCGCACGTGCCTGCGCCGATTCGGCCCGGGTGCGGGCGAGCACCGCGTCGCGGCGCCCGGTGGCGGCGTGCACCGCGGCCCCGAGCGCGGAGCTGGATTCGGCCAGGGCCGCGAGTTCCCCGTGCCGGGTGCGCAGGGCGGGGAGCTGCTCCCCGATCTGCTGGATCCGGGAGGCTCGGTCCCGTTGCCGCGCCGTGCCCGCCTGGATGCCTGCCTCGAGCTTCTCGATGTCGTTGCGGACCTGCTCCAGTTCCGCTTCCTCCGGCAGCGCGGCCTCGATGAGGGCGGCGGCGGCGCGGGAGGACTTCGCGGCTCCGGCGGCGTGCGCGCCGAGCGCGGCAAGCCCCTGCGGATCGGGATCCGCGCCGCGTGCCTGTTCCAGCAGCGCGTCGATTCCCGGGTGCTGCGCCGCCAGGGACTCGCGGGCCTCGCCGGTGTCCGCCGCGGCTGCTGCCGCCGCGAGCCTGCGGTGTGCCGCCTCGGATTTGTCCCGGGCGTCGGAAAGTTGCTGGTGGTAGGGGCGCAGCCCCACGGCACGGGCATCGGCCTCCAGCAGCGCACCGAGCTCGGCGATCTGCTCGGCGCGCGAGTCGTGGGCGGCGCGCAGGGCTCCCAGTTCGGCCAGCTGCCGGTGCCGGGTGGCCCGCTCCTCCAGGGCAGTGCGGGTCTTCTGCGCACCGGCGAGCGCCGCGTCGGCACCCTTGCGGGATTCGGCCAGACCGGCCCGCAGCCCGGACACGCGGGCGCGCAGCACCTCGCCGAGTGCGGCGTCCTCCCCGGCGTCGAGGTGCCCGCGGGCATCGGGCGGCAATCCACCCTCCGCGCCATCGGCCCCGTCCCGCTCGGCGCCGGCATCCGCGTACAGCGTGGCGGCCGCGTCGGCGGCCAGCTGCTGCAGGGTCGCGGTGCGGGCGCGCTCGGCGTCCTCGGCCTCGGCGCGGGCGGCGTTCAGCCTCTCGCCCAGGATCCGCTCGGCCATCGCGTATTCGCTGGTGTCGAAGAGCGAGCGCAGCAGGTCCTCGCGGTCCTTGTCCTTGGCCCGCAGGAAGGCGGCGAAGGCGCCCTGGGGCAGCATCGCGACCTTGGTGAACTGCTCCTTGTCCAGGCCCAGGATCTCGGCCAGGACGTGCCCGACCTCGTCGTTGCGGGTGGACTTCTCCACCCAGGCACCGTCGATGCGCTCGCGCAGCCGGGACTGGGCCTGCGCGGTGGTGAAGCCGCTCTTGCTGCGCGCCGAGGGCCGTTCCCAGGCCGGGGAACGGGTGACCTCGAAGCGCCGGCCGCCGGTGGAGAATTCGCAGATGACCTCCGGGACCGCCGCGGGCGCGGCGTGGTCGCTGCGCAGCGACTTGCTGCCCGTGCGCACCCCGGGCAGCGAGCCGTAGAGCGCGTAGCAGATCCCGTCCAGCACGCTGGTCTTTCCCGCCCCGGTCTCCCCGTTGAGCAGGAAGATCCCCGCCTCGGAGAGCGCGTCGAAGTCGATGGAGGCGCGCTGGGCAAAGGGGCCGAAGGCCTCCAGCTGAAGCGAATGGACCCTCATGCCTGCACCTTCTCGCTCTTGACCTGCTCCAGCACCGAGGCCACCAGGACTTCCTCGGCGTCGTTCAGCGGCCGCAGCCTGACGTGGTCGACGAATCCGGCGCAGACCTCCACCGGGGAGGCGGCGGCCGCGAGCCGGTCGGCATAGGAGTGGTGCGGGTCCTCTGCGCGGTCCTCGGGCTCGAAGTTCAGCACCAGGGTGTCGGGGAAGCGGGCGCGCAGCCGCTCCATAGCGCCGGCGGGCCGGTGCGTGTCGGTCAGCGTGACCTGGCACCAGGCGTCCTGCGCGGAGGCGTGGGCCGGGTCGGTGAGCAGGTCATCGATCCTGCCCTTGAGGATGCGCAGCTCCTTGGCCGCGGGCCAGTCGATGCCGCGCACCTCCCCCAGCCCGTCGGGGCCGATGTCCAGCAGCCAGGCGCCCTTGCGGTGCCCGGCCTCGGAGAAGGAGTACGGGATCGGGGAGCCGGAGTACCTGATGTGTTCGGCCAGCTTTTGCCGGCCGTGCAGGTGGCCCAGGGCGGCATAGGTGAAGTCGGAGAAGTAGCTCGTGGGCACGATGTCCAGCCCGCCGATGCTCAGCTCGCGCTCGGAGTCGGAGGCGGCGCCGCCGGCGGCGAACACGTGCGCCAGCACGATCCCGTGCACCGGGGTCCCCGCGGCATCGCGCCGGGCGGCCAGGTCCCCGCGCACCTTCTGAAGCGCGGCCTCCACCACGGGAGGGTGCCCGGGCGCGGTGACGTCCAGGGCGTCGGCGACCATGCGCGGTTCCAGGTAGGGCAGCCCGTAGACGGCCACGGAGTAGCCGTCCCGGCCAAAGACCGCGGGCCGGTCGATGTCGGCGAGGGAGGTGCGCAGGTGCAGCCCCGCATGCTCGAGCAGCGCGGAGCCGAAGCCCAGGCGCAGCGCCGAGTCGTGGTTGCCGCTGGTGATGACCATCTGCACCCCCGTGGCCCGCAGCCGGACCAGCGACTCGTCGAAGAGTTGCACCGCGTCCACCCCGGGCAGGGCACGGTCATACACGTCCCCGGAGACCAGCAGCAGCTCCACCGCCTCGGTCTCGATGGTGTCGATGAGCCGGTCGACGAATTCGCGCTGGGCCGCCAGCAGCGAGGCCCCGTGGAAGGAACGGCCCAGGTGCCAGTCGGAGGTGTGCAGGATACGCATGGGATCAACATTAGCCAGCCCGGGCCACGGGTTGGAATCAGCACGGGCGCCGGCGCGAAACAACTAGACTGGCAGGGTGAGTGAATCAACTGATCAGTACGCGCTTCCCGCCGATTTTTCCGACCGTGTCTTCGGCGTGCTGCTGGCCGCCGCCGACGGTGCCGCCCACGCGCGCGACGGCGCCGATCCCGGCGAGACCGAGACCCTTGCCCTTTACCTGCTCGACGGTTTGCTCGAGGCCCTGGAATGGGCGAACGAGGGCGTGTCCTCCGACGAGGCCGCCTGCATGTGGCTGGCCGCGCTGCGCTGGTACAAGCTGGTGAACAAGTCCTTCCCGGCCGGCGCTCCGGAGCCGCAGCCGCGCTGGATCGACGAGGCCTTCGACGGGGCCCCGGACTTCGCCCCGGGCGACAGCCAGAACCTGCTGGCACTGGACAACGCCGACATGGCCTCGGTCGGCCGCCCGCTGTTCCCGAAGGCCGACACCACCGGGGTGCTCACCCGCGCCGCGTTCATGGCGCTGCTGCCCCGGGTCGACGAGGCCACCACGGCCAAGCTCGCCACCGATGCCGCGGCGCTGACCCACGGGTCCCCCTCCGCCCACCGCGCCGCCGCCGCGGCCGCGCTGGTGGTGCGCGCGGCCCTGGAATCCGGGACCGACTCCGTGGGCAGCTGGGCAGCCTTGGTCAACGAATTCGAACCCGAGGCGCCCGAGGCCGAGGATCCGGCGGACCAGGGGCACGAAGCGCCCGAGGCCGAGGCCCCCGAACTGGACATGACGGCCGGGGCGGGGTTGTTCCGGGCCACGACCTACGTGGCGAGCGCGCTGGCGAACACCGAACCGAAGGCGGCGTACGACGCGCTCTTCGAGTCGCTCGGCGAGGATCCTGACCCGGAGACCGCCGCGTACGCCACGGCGCTGCTGGCCGCGGTGCAGGGCACTGATGCGGTGGCCCACCGACCGGCCTCGGAAATCGACCCGATCCTGGACGCCATGCACGACCGCTGGGTCAAGCTCACCGTCGGGGAGTAGTTCCGCGGCGCCCTCTCGGCAGGGCGCCGCCCGGCACGCGGCCGCACCGCTTGCGCGGGCCGGGCCTTGGCTTGGCTAGGCGGCGTCGAAGCCGTCGATGAGCTGCAGGAATTCGCCCTCGGCCAGGATCGCGACGGGCTGCCCGGCCTCCTGGAGGCGCAGCACCCGCTTGGCCTTGCCGGTGAGCCGTCCGGTGGACAGGTCCTCGGGCACGAACCCGTCCCCGACCACCAGCACCGTGGTGGCGCGGGTGACGCGGCTGGCCGTGTTTGCCCCGCGCTCGGCGGCCCTGTCCTTGGCCACCTGGCGGGAGATGCGCAGGTTGCCGGTGAACACGACCATCTCGCCGTAGAGCGGGTGCGCCGGATCGGCCTGCGGGTCGCCGGTGCGGTCCTCGCCTTCCTGCGGCCAGGCGGCCCACTCGGGCTGCGCCGGCACCGGGTTGCCGCTGGCGGCCCAGCCCCGGGCGTCGCGGGTGGCCTTGGACAGCGCGTCGCCCGGCACGTAGGCAGGGGCGAAGCCCATCTTCACCTTCAGCAGCTCGGCGGCGGCGGCCACGTCCCCGGCGTCCTGGCGGCGGGCGATGTCGATCATGATGTTGGCGCAGGCCCGGGCATCGGCCAGCGCATCGTGGTGGTTTTCCATGGGCGAGCCGGCCTCCTCGGCCACGAACGGCAGCGAGTAGGAGGAGAGCTCGTAGGTGCGCCGGGACATCTTCACGGTGCAGGCGTAGTCGAAGGCCGGGCCGGCCAGCTCGGAGACCTCCAGGGCGGAGCGGATCACGCCAAGGTCGAAGGCGGCGTTGTGCGCCACCAGGGTGTCGGTGCCGATGAAGTTGGCCATCGGGGTGAATAGCTCCCCGAAGCGCGGGGCGTTGGCCACCATGTCTGCGGTGATGCGGTGGATCATCACGTTGCGTGCATCGAAGTGGTCAAACCCCTCCGGCGGGCGCATCAGCCAGGAGGCCTCCTCAACGATCTTGCCGTTGCGGACCCGGCTGAGTCCGACGCTGCAGGCGGAGCCACGGAATCCGTTGGCGGTTTCAAAGTCAATCGATGTAAAGTCCAGGGCCACGAACCAAAGGATACCGCCGATCCCCCGCGGCCGGGGCACCGCCGGGCCCGCATGTGGCGCGAATGACACCGCCCGCCACGCACGAAACCCCCGGCTTGCCGGCCCCGCGACGCACGTGGCCGGGCCGACCCGCCAGGGGTTTCGGATGGCCGTTTTGCCGCGCCGGCCCCGCGGTGGCTACGCGGTGGCTACGCGGTGGCCCGTCGCAGGGTCAGGTACGAGCCGCCGGCCAGGAGCACGCAGAGCATCCCCAGGACGATGCTCAGGCCCAGCACCTGCATCGCGGCGAACCAGGCGCCGACCTGCGGCCAGGCGTCGTTCAGCGTCGCGAGGGCAACCATGCCCAGCACCAGGACGGCGAAGCCGATGCCGGCGACCAGCAGGCCGGATGCCTTCCAGCGCATGTACACCGTTGCCGCCCAGAAGCCGATCATGAACAGCAGCACCATGGCCACGAAGTAGAACAGGATCTGGATCGCCGCGTTGTTCTGGGAAATCCATCCCAGGGCGAAGACCTGCCCGTTGAAGCCCCATCCGCCGGTGGCCTTCTCCACCAGCCCCAGCAGGTAGTACAGGATCGAGAAGCCCAGCGCGATGGCGGCGAACAGCCCAAGGGTTCCCAGGTAGAAGCTCCTTCTCGAGACGCTCATGGCCTGCGAGAACGGGAAGGTGTAGGTCAGGGACTGGATGCCCAGGGCCAGGAAATACCACATGACGGCCTGGCCCGAGCCCGAGTACAGCTCCCCCTCCCGGGCACTGGCCGGCAGCAGCGCCCAGATGCCGAAGGTCATGAGGGTGGAGGCCACCAGGATCACCATCGGGATCCCGAGGAATGGCCACTTGTTGATCAGCTGCATGCGGGCGACCTTGACGACGCGGTTCATTTGAGGGCCTCCTGGTAGTGATCCCCGTGGGGTTCGGCTTGGGCGGACATGGTGGTGCGCACGACCAGCTGCTGCAGCGGAACGGGCGAGAGCTCGAGCCCGATCTCGGCGGCCATGGCCCGCTGGGTCGCCCCGAGCCTGGCCTGGATGGTGACCGAGGCCAGGGAGCCGAGGGAATCGCGGTGCAGCACGCGATACCCGTCGATGAAGGACGCAACCTTGTCCTGGTTTCCCGTCACCGCCACGGCCGAGCCGCGCAGCGTGTCGGCATCCTCGTCGAGCAGGATCCTGCCCTTGTCGATGACCACGACATGTTCCAGGAGGTTGGCGATCTCGTCGATCAGGTGGGAGGAGAGCACGATGGTGCGCGGGTGCAGCGCATAGTCCTCGACCAGGCGGTCGTAGAAGATCTGCCGGGCCACCGCGTCCAGCCCCAGATAGGGTTCGTCGAAGACGGTGACCTCGGCCCGCGCCGCCATGCCGATGATGACCCCGACGGCCGAGAGCTGGCCGCGGGAGAGCTTCTTGATGCGCCGCCTGGTCGGCAGGTTGAAGTCCTCGATGAGCCGCTCGGCCAGCTCCTGGTCCCAGTTGGCGAAGAACAGCGCGGCCGCCTTGAAGGCCTGGTGCGGGCTGAAGTCATCGGGGTACCTCTGGGATTCGCGGATGAAGCAGATCCGGGCCAGGGTCGAGTCGTTCTCGTACGGGTTCCTGCCGTGGATCAGCACCTGGCCGCCGGTCGGGTAGCCCTGGCCGGCGAGGATGGACATCAGGGTGGTCTTGCCGGCGCCGTTGCGGCCCAGCAGCCCGTAGATCCGGTTTTCCTCCAGGGCCAGCGAAACCCCGTCCAGCGCGTTGGCGTCGCGGTAGGTCTTTGTCAGGTTCCGGACCTCGATGGCCGGCGCGGATGTCGGTGCCATCAGCGGACGCTCCCTTCGGCCGACTCGGCGGCCAGTGACTGGCGGACCATCGATGCCAGCGTCTCGGCGTCGATGCCGAGCTTCCGGGCCTCGCGGGCCAGCGGTTGGATGTATTGGGCCGCGAAGGCGCTGCGCCTTTTTCCCAGCAACTGGTCGCGGGCCCCGGTGGCGACGAACATGCCGATGCCTCTCTTCTTGTACAGGATTCCACTTTCAACCAAGAGGTTCACGCCCTTGGCCGCGGTGGCCGGGTTGATGCGGTAGTAGACGGCGAACTCGTTGGTCGAGGGCACCTGGGCCTCTTCGGCCATGGTGCCGGCGACGATCTCGGACTCGATCAGCTCCGCGATCTGGAGGAAGATCGGCCGTGAATCATCAATGGCGCTCACGACGGCCAACCTTTCTTGACATGCACCGAACCCGGATGCTTGGTTGGTTCAGTGGTTCATTACTCATGTAACTAACCTAGGAGCGCATGAAGCGGATGTCAAGAGGCAATGCGAGGCTCCGCGGGAACATCGCCGACGCGGCGCACGGGCCCCCTTGGGGACAGCAAAAAGCCCGGCAGCACTCCCCGTGCTCCGCGCGATGCGAAAAACAGTGAAGTGCGGCCGGGCCCCGGGGCTCGGTCCGGCGGCGCGCGCTACTTGGCGGCGTCCGCATCCTGCAGGGTCGCCAGCTTCTTCGCCCTGGACTTGCGGACCTTCAGCACGACCCACAGCACCAGCAGCAATGCCACCGCAACGATGACGATCTTCTGGAAGACATCGGCATAGGCCTCGACCACGTGCCAGTTCTCCCCCAGGTAGAACCCGGAGAGGACGAAGATGGAGTTCCAGATCAGCGATCCGGCGGCGGTCAGGCCCAGGAACTTGCCCTGGTTCATCTTGGTGATGCCTGCGGGGATGGAGATCAGCGAGCGGAAGATCGGGATCATCCGGCCGAAGAACACCGCCTTGGCGCCGTTGCGCTCGAACCAGCCCTCGACCTTGTCGACGTCCTCGATGTCAACCAGCGGAAGCCAGCCGACGATGGCCCGGGTGCGTTCGCGCCCCAGTGCCCGGCCGACCCAGTACAGCGCGTAGGCGCCGAAGATCGACCCGATCGTCGTCCACAGCAGCGCCTCCACGAGGGAAAACGACCCGCGGCTTGCGGTGAATCCCGCCAGCGGCAGGATGACCTCGGAGGGCAGCGGCGGGAAGAGGTTTTCCAGCGCGATGGCCAGCGCGGCACCGGGTGCCCCGATGACCTCCATCAGGTGCACCGCCCAGTCGGCAAATCTCGTGATCAGGCTTCCGCCGGAAGTGTCGGCGGTCGCGGCCTGTAGCGCAATCAAGGTAGTCATTGTCTTTCAGTGTCTCTTAAGCCGCCGCGTATCCACAGGAACGGAGACCACTATGTGTTCAATGCCTCACGCGTTGGGCGACGCGCCGGGGCCGCCCCGGCGCCGTCCGCGCCGGCGGTCGCCTGTCGGGCCGGCCGAGTTGTTAGGCTGGCCCGATGGCACTTCAACGCACGTCCCGTCCACCGGTGATTCGACTTTTTCCGGACCACGCCGACACCGTCCTGTGGCTCGGTCATCCCGTTGACTATTCGGACACGTCGCTCAGTGCGCAGCTCGTGGCGGCATTGCGCAGCTGGGAGCTCTCGTACTACGAGTCCCTCGACGAGGAGCACGCCTTCCGCAACAAGGCACTGGCGCGGGCCCACACCGCCGAAGGCAACCGGCTGGCCGGCCTCGTGGCCGCGGAAGTCGGCAGCGGTTTTGCCGTCGAATTCCGCAGTTACGAGAGATGGTCCAGGCGGCGCTATTTCAACAGCCCGCTTGCCGCCGCGAATCCGGCGTCGGCATCTTGCTTTGCCGTGCTGTGCGAAGCCGAGCAGGCAGAGGCCGCCGAACGTGCCGCCTTGGCCGAGGACGGAGGGTTGCGCGCCGTCGCGCCGCTTTCCGGCACGGAATTCGAGCCACGCGAAGGCCGGGGCAGGCAGCAAGAGCAACACGCCGGCGATCGGTGGAACCCGGAGCAATAGCCGCGGCGTCCCGGCTGCGCGTGTCCCCCGCACAGCCGGGAACATGGGGATCAGGACACACGGACCCTGGCGCTGCCGGCGGCGGCACTGGACTCGATCGCGGCCAGGACTCGCTGGACCTCGAGCCCGTCGGCAAAGGACGGCGAGGCAGGGGTTCGGCCCTCGATGGCCAGCAGCAGGTCGCGGACCTCGTGGATGAAGGTGTCTGCCCATCCCAGTACGTGGCCGGTCGGCCACCAGCCCTCGAGGTACGGGTGTTGAGGCTCGGTGACCAGGATGGTCCTGAACCCTTGCTCCCCGGCCGGGGCACCTGCTTCGCACAACTGCAGGTGGTTCAGCGATTCCAGGTCGAAGGCCAGGGACCCGCGCGACCCGTAGGCCTCGATCCGCAAGGAGTTCTTGCGCCCGGTGGCCATGCGCGTTGCCTCCACGGTTGCCACCGCCCCGTTGTCCAGCTCCAGCGTCGACCAGATCGCGTCGTCCACCGTGACGTCCTCGTCCCCCGCCGCGCCGGGGCGCCGGGTGACGAAGGTCCGGCTGGTTGCCGACAGCGAACTGACGCGAGCCCCGGTCAGGAAATGGACCTGGTCAACGGCATGGGATCCCAGGTCCCCCAGCGCACCTGAACCCGCCTCTTCCCGGCGCAGCCGCCAGCTCATGGGCGAGGCCTCATCGACCAGCCAGTCCTGGTAGTAGCGGATGTTCAGCTGCCGCAGCTCCCCCAGCCGGCCCGAGGCCACCAGCTCCCTGGCCAGCGCGAGCGCAGGAACCCTGCGGTAGTTGAACCCGAGCATCGAGACCACGCCCGAGGCGGCCGCGGTGGCGGCCGCCCCGGCCATCGCCTGCGCCTCGGCCAGGGTGTTGGCCAAGGGCTTTTCCACGAGCACGTGCTTGCCGTGCTCCAGGGCGAAGAGCGCGATCTGGGCGTGCAGCGCCCCCGGGGTGCAGATGTCGACGATGTCCACGTCGTCGCGCAGGATGCTCGCGCGCCAGTCGGTGCTTGATTTCTCCCATCCGTAGCGCCGCGCCGACTCGTCGACCGATGCGGCATTGCGCCCGACGAGCACGCGCAGGGCCACCTTCGGGGTGTCAAACACGGCGTTGACGTTGCGCCAGGCCTGGGAATGGGCCTTGCCCATGAACGAGTGGCCGATAACTGCTACGCCAAGGGCCGAGCCGGTTCTGGACATCTGTTACTCCTTGCGGTGGTGCTGCCGGTGGGCGGATCGCTGGTGCTGCGCGGGCTTAGGACTCGAAGGCCGTCGGCAGGTAGCGCTCGACGTTCTCCTTGGTCACCACTGCCGCGTAGAGCACGATCTGGCGCGGGATCTCGATGTCCATCAGGTCGCCCAGCGCCTTGTCCTGGGCCACGAGGCGGGCCACGCGCACACCATCGGCGGCCTGGTAGGCCGGGTAGACCGTGGTTGCCTTCACGACGGAATCGCCGGACTGGATCTCGCGCATCATGTTGGCCGACCCGCCGTTGCCGACCATGAAGAACTCGCTGCGGTCGGCGGCCTTGATGGCCGCCAGCACGCCGACGCCCTGGTCGTCGTCGTGGTTCCAGATGGCGTCGAGCTGCGGGGCGGCCTGGAGCAGGTTGGATGCGGCCTTCTCTCCGGACTCCACGGTGAACTCCGCCGGGACCCGGTTGGAGACCTCAAGCCCGCACTTTTCCAGCGCGTCCTTGAATCCGCGGCTGCGGTCCTGGGTCAGCGGCAGCGAGTCGATGCCGGGGATCTCGCCGATCTTTGCGTCCTTCTTGCCGTCGAGCTCGTTGCAGATGAAGTCGCCCGCGGAGACGCCCACGCCGTAGTTGTCGCCCAGCACTGTGACACGCGAGGACTGGGCGGTGCTGAATTCGCGGTCGACGTTGATCACCGGGATGCCGGCGTCCATGGCCTTCTGCGCCACCTGGGTCAGCGCGGCGCCGTCGAAGGGCAGCAGCACGATGGCGTCGACCTTGTCGTTGATCATGGTTTCGACCTGGCTGATCTGGACGCTGACGTCGTTGGTTCCCTCGGCGACCTTCAGCTCCACGTCCGGGTATTCCTTGGCGGTCTCCACGGCGAGATCGGTCATCGCGGCCATGAAACCATGGTCGGCCGCGGGCACGGAGAAGCCGATGGTGACCTTCTTGCCCTCTGCGGCGTTGGAGCCGGCGGCGGCTGCGGCGGCTGCGGCGGCCGGGGCACCGGAGGCGGGCGCGGGTTCCGCCGGGGCGTTGGAGACGCAGGCGGTGAGCATGAACGCCGAGGTGGCCAGCAGGGCTGCGGCGCCGAGCATCTTCTTCGGGCTTGCGGTGGGCTTGAACATTACTTCTCCTTTGAAACAGTTTTTGGTGCGTGTGTGTGGTGCGGGTCAGGTGCGGGACTGCCGGGCGGCCAGCTGGCGCTGGATCAGCACGGCGATCACGATGATCGCGCCCTTGGCGACAAGCTGGACCGAGAGCGAGAGGTTGTTCAGGGTGAAGATGTTGGTCAGCGTGGAGAAGATCAGCACGCCGAGAACGGTGCCGAAGATCGAGCCGCGCCCGCCGGTGAGCAGGGTCCCGCCGATGACCACCGCGGCGATCACGTCGAGTTCCAGGCCGGTGCCGTGGGTGGCGCTGCCGGTGGTGGTGCGGGCCATGAGCATGAACGCGCCGATGCCGGCACACAGCCCCGCCAGGGCATAGATGGCCATGGTGTGGCGCTCGACCTTGATTCCGGCCAGGCGGGCCGCCTCGGGGTTGCCGCCGATCGCGAAGGTTCGCCGGCCGAAGGTGGTGCGGTTGAGCAGGACCCAGCCCCCCACGGCCACGAAGACGAAGACCAGCACGATGACCGGGACGCCGAAGAGGTTTCCTCCCACCGTCTCGAGGAATCCGTCGACGGTGATGATTTGCGTCTTCTTGTCGGAGATGATCTCCGCCAGTCCGCGGGCAGCGGCCATCATGGCCAGCGTGGTGATGAAGGAGACGACCTTGCCGTAGGCGATCAGGATCCCGTTGACCAGCCCCGCGGCCGCACCGACCCCCATCGCGGTCAGCGCCATGAAGATCCAGGAGGTGGAATCGGCGAAGGCCTGCCCGGAGAGTGTCGTCGCCCAGACCGCGGAGAGCGCCAGGATCGCGCCGACGGACAGGTCGATGCCGGCGATCGTTATCACGAACGTCGCGCCGATGCTGACCACCCCGGTGACCGCGGCCAGGCGCACGATGGTCATCACGTTGTTGGAGTCGGCAAACCTGTCCCCCGCGGTGACGGTGCCCAGCACGGCAAGCAGGACCAGGGCCAGGATCAGCCCCATGTTCCGGCGGAGCCCGGCATCCAACAGCCATTTCATGGCGCTGCGCCGGCGAGGCGGGCTTGGCGCGGTTTTGAGCTCGGTTTCGGCCGAGGTGCTCATAGTGTGGTCCCTTCCATCACGAGGTCAAGAATCTGGTGTTCGCTCAATTCACCGGCCGGCGCCCGGTGCACGATCCGGTTTTCGGACACGACCAAGACCTCGTGGCACAGCCCGAGGACCTCCTCGAGTTCGCTGGAGACCACCACGATGGCGATGCCCGCCCGGGAAAGCCCGGCGATGAGGTTGTAGATTTCGCTGCGTGCCCCGACGTCCACCCCGCGGGAGGGTTCGTCGAGCAGCAGCACGCGGCAGCCGTGCGAGAGCCAGCGTCCCAGCACGACCTTTTGCTGGTTTCCGCCCGAGAGCGTGCGCGCCTCGCGTGCCGGGTCTGCGGGGCGCAGTTCCAGCTTCCGGACCTGCTCCATGCTGGCTTGGTATTCGCGCTTGCCGCTGGTAAACCCGGCTGTGGCATAGCGCCCGATGCTGGCCAGGGTGAAGTTGGCGACCAGGGTGTCATCGAGCAGCAGCGCCTGGCTCTTGCGTTCCTCCGGGCACAGTCCCATGCCGGCGTTCACCGCCGAGACCGTCGAGCCGGGGCGCAGCTTCCTGCCGTCGATGCCGACGGCTCCGGAGACCGGCTTGGTGGTGCCGTAGATGGCGCCGAGGATCTCCGACCGGCCCGAGCCCACCAGCCCCGCCAGCCCCAACACCTCCCCGGCGCGCACGGAGAAGGAGATCGGCTCGTGCCCCGGGGCCACGACCAGGTCGGTGACTGACAGGACCTCGGCCGCATCCGGTGCAACGGCCGCAACCGGCGGGAAGACGTTGGTGATCGAACGGCCGGTCATGAGCTTGATGAGCTCCACGTTGGGCGTTTCGGAGACCGGGAGGTTGGAGGCGACCGCCCGACCGTCCTTGAGGACGGTAATGCGGTCGCCGATCACCCGGATTTCTTCGAGCCGGTGCGAAATGTAGATGACCGCGACCCCGCCGGCGGTAAGCCTGCGCACGGTGTCAAAGAGGTTGCGCACCTCCTCGGAGTCCAGGACGGCCGAGGGCTCGTCCATGATGATCAGCCGCACCTCGCGGGACAGGGCCCTGGCCATGGAGACGATCTGCTGGCCGGCCGCGGAGAGCGAGCCGACCTCCATGTCCGGCGAGATCTCCGGGTGCCCCAGGCCGGCCAGCAGTCGCGCGGCCTCGAGCTGCTCGGCCCGACGGGAACTAAAGCCGCCCCGGGATTTCTCATGGCCCAGGAAGATGTTCTCCGCCACGGTGAGCGTCTCGACGAGGTCGAGCTCCTGGTACATGGTGCCGATGCCTGCCTTGATCGCATCATCCGGGCTGGAGAAACCGACTTCCTTGCCATCGAGCAGAATCTGGCCCTCGTTGGGCCTGTGGGCACCTGCAAGCACCTTGATCAGCGTGGACTTGCCCGCACCGTTTTGGCCCAGCAGGCAGTGGACCTCGCCGGCGGAGACCTCGAAGGAGACATCCTGCAGGGCGATGATGCCGGGAAATCGCTTTTCGATTCCTCGCATTTCAAGCAGGTGCGCCCTGCTCGGGGCGGCGCCTGTGGCTTCGTCGTCACTCATGGTGATGGACGTTACACCGACTTATGATTATTGTCGAGCAAAAGTCGCGCAACGAATGTCATTATCCTGTGACGACAGCTACACCTTCTGCCTAATATGCTTCACTAGTTCCATGGCATTGACGATGATTCCCCCCAAGTCACCCACCCCGGGCACGGGTGCCGGAGAACTGTTCCAGCTCCTGCGCAACGGGCGGCCCCGCACCCGCTCGGAGCTGGCGTCCGAGACCGGGCTTTCCCGTTCCACGATCGCCGCACGGATTGACGCCCTGCTGGACAGCGGGCTTATCGGCGCCGTCGGTCCCGCCCTTTCCTCCGGCGGCCGCCCGCCCTCCACCTTTGCCTTCGCCCCGGACTCGCGCACCGTGCTTGCGGCCGATCTCGGCGCAGCCCACGGGATCCTGGCGCTGACCGACCTGGCCGGGAACGTCGTCGACCACCTGCGCGCCGACCTGGACATCACCAGCGGCCCGGTGCCGGTGCTCGACTGGGTGGTGCGCAGCTTCGGCGAATTGCTGCGGCGCAACGGGCGCGACGCCTCGACGCTTTCGGGCATCGCCATCGGCGTTCCGGGGCCCGTGGAACATTCCACCGGACGGCCCACCAAGCCCCCGATCATGCCCGGATGGAACGACTTCGACATTCCCGGCACCATCCGGCGCACCTTCGACGTGCCGGTGCTGGTGGACAACGACGTGAACATCATGGCGCTGGGCGAGCAGTCCTTCAACTGGCCCGACACCGAGAACCTGATGTTCGTGAAGGTTGCCACCGGCATCGGCGTGGGCATCATCAGCGGTGGCGAGCTGCAGCGCGGAGCCCAGGGATCGGCCGGGGACCTCGGGCACGTCCAGGTCCCGGGCGGCGCGAACACGCCGTGTCGCTGCGGAAACAGCGGCTGCCTCGAGGCGCTGGCCGGCGGCCCGGCGGTCGCCCGCAACCTGGCCGACTTCGGCATCGAGGTGGCCACCGCATCCGAGGTCGGGAAGCTCGCCGAGGCCAACAACACCGCAGCGATCCAGGTGTTGCGCCAGGCCGGGCGGGACATCGGGTCAGTGTTGGCGATGTGTGTGAACCTGCTCAACCCCTCGGTGATCGTGCTCGGTGGGCGCCTGGCCAACGCCGGCGAGCACGTGATTGCCGGCGTCCGTGAACTTGTCTACTTCCGCTCCACGCCGCTGGCCACCCAGCACCTGGTCATCGTCGGTTCGGCCGCACGGGAAATGGCCGGGGTGCGCGGCGCCAGCATGCTGGTGATCCAACACGTCCTCTCGGCCGCCGCGGTTGACGAGTTGGTCCAGCAGCGGGCCGATGCGCAGCCCGCCGCGGTTTCCCGGTAGCGGCCGCACGCACCCACGCCTTCCCGAATTCAGCACCACACCCAGGGGCCATGGTCGGCCCGGCAAAGGAGATCGCCACCATGACCGCCACCGGTTCGAACCACCCGGTCACCCTCTTCACCGGCCAATGGGCCGACCTGCCCTTCGAGCAGGTGGCAGCACACGCCGCCGCATGGGGTTATGACGGGCTGGAAATCGCCGCCTCCGGCGACCACCTCGACCTGCGCCGGGCCGACGAGGACGACGCCTATGCCCAATCGCGACTGGACATTCTGGACCGACACGGGCTGAAGGTCTACGCGATCTCCAACCACCTCACCGGCCAGGCGGTGTGCGACGACCCGATCGACTTCCGCCACGAGGCGCTGGTGCGCCCCTACACGTGGGGCGACGGGGACCCCGAGGGCGTGCGCCGGCGCGCCGCCGAGGACATGAAGCGCGCGGCTCGGGTGGCCCGCAAGCTCGGGGTCGATACCGTGGTGGGCTTCACCGGATCGAAGATCTGGCCCTACGTGGCCCAGTTCCCGCCGGTCCCCGCTTCGGTCATCGACGCCGGCTTCCAGGACTTCGCGGACCGCTGGAACCCGATCCTCGACGTTTTCGATGACCACGGTGTGCGCTTCGCCCATGAGGTCCACCCTTCGGAAATCGCCTATGACTACTGGTCATCGGTGCGCACGCTGGAGGCCATCGACCACCGGGAGGCCTTCGGGTTCAACTGGGACCCCAGCCACATGATGTGGCAGAACATCGACCCGGTGGGTTTCATCTGGGACTTCAAGGACCGGATCTACCACGTGGACTGCAAGGACACCCGGATGCGCACCCCCAACGGTCGGGCCGGGGTGCTGGGTTCGCACCTGCCGTGGGGTGATCCCCGCCGCGGCTGGGACTTCGTCTCCACCGGCCACGGGGACGTGCCGTGGGAGGACGCGTTCAGGGCGCTGAGGTCCATCGGCTACGCCGGGCCGATCTCCATCGAATGGGAGGACGCCGGCATGGACCGGCTGCACGGGGCCGCCCAGGCCGTGGACTATGTGCGCTCCTTGCTGTGGAAGCTTCCGGAGACCAACTTCGACGCGGCCTTCAGCAACCAGGACTAGCCGAGGCGCCTACCTGTCGGTCTTGGCCACGCTGAGCAGCAGGCCCGTTTCCTCCAGCGCGGTGATCTGCGAAAAGCCCGGGGGCATCACCAGCAGGTCGCCGGTCCGCGCCTCCCAGGACTCGCCGCCGTTATCCAGGCGGATCCGGCCGCTGAGCACCATGACTGTCGCCTCGCCGGGGTTGATGTGTTCCTTCAGCTCGGTGCCGGCGGCCAGGCCGATGACCGTCTGGCGCAGGGTCTGTTCGTGCCCGCCGAACACGGTGCTGGCCGCACGCCCGCTCGACGCCGCGGCGGCGGCCTGCAGCTGGGCCCGGGCGATGGCCGTCAGTGAAAACTTCTTCATGTGCTCCTCGTTCCCTGCGGCAAACCCTCTTGCCCAAGGATGTCCCGGGGACACCGCGCGGGTCAAGGAACCACCCCGTGGCGGCTTCCCGCGCGCCCCTTGCCTGCGCGAGGGCCAACCATGGCCAAATCCCCTCCCCGGCGGTAGGTTGAAGGCAGTAGCCGGGCGTCGTCGCAGGCGAAACCAGCCATCCCCGCAGACCCGGCGCACGATTCCGGGACGCCACGCCAGGCGCTCCGCTCCTGCCGGGAGGCACCATGCGGATGTTACCCGGGCACGCACCAGGAATTCGAGGTGGCGACGGACCCAAGTCCCTCGCCGACAACACCGAGCAAGCACGCAGCAACCCGGCCCCCGGCACGGTGGCCGGCGGCCTTCCGAAAGGACGACGCTTCCATGTCCAGCAATTCCTTCAATTCCCGCTCACGGCTTGAGGTCGACGGGCAGAGCTACGAGATCCACCGCATCGACGCCATCGACAATTCCGCCCGCCTGCCCTACAGCCTCAAGGTGCTGCTGGAAAACCTGCTGCGCAACGAGGACGGCCGGCTGGTCACCGCCGCACAAGTCAACGCCCTGGCCGCCTGGGACCCGGCCGCCGAGGCCTCCGGCGAAATCCAGTACACCCCGGCCCGCGTGCTGATGCAGGACTTCACCGGGGTGCCCTGCGTGGTGGACCTGGTGGCCATGCGCGACGCGATGACGGCGCTGGGCGGCGACGCGCGGAAGGTCAACCCGCTGATCCCCGCCGAGCTGGTCATCGACCACTCGGTGATCGCCGACGTCTTCGCCCGCCCCGACGCGTTCGGCATCAACGCCGACTACGAGTTCACGCGCAACCAGGAACGCTACCAGCTGCTGCGCTGGGCCCAGCACTCCTTCGACGACTTCCTGGTGGTCCCGCCGGACACCGGCATCTGCCACCAGGTCAACCTGGAATACCTCTCCCGCGTGGTGTTCACCCGCGAGGGTCCCGACGGGCGCCAGGCCTACCCGGACACCCTGGTGGGCACCGATTCGCACACCCCGATGGTCAACGGCCTGGGCGTGCTGGGCTGGGGCGTGGGCGGCATCGAGGCCGAGGCGGCGATGCTCGGCCAGCCCATGAGCCTGCTGATCCCGCAGGTCGTCGGGCTCAAGCTCACCGGCGAACTCACCGAGGGCACCACCGCCACCGACCTGGTGCTCACCGTCGCCGAACTGCTGCGCCAGGTGCGCGTGGTGGGCAAGTTCGTGGACTTCTTCGGGCCCGGCGTGGCAAATGTCCCGCTGGCCACGCGCGCCACGCTGGGGAACATGTCCCCCGAATACGGCTCCACCGGCGCGCTGTTCCCCATCGACGCCGAGACCCTTGACTACCTGCGGCTCACCGGCCGCGAGGAGCACCAGGTCAAGCTGGTCGAGGCCTACGCGAGGGCGCAGGGACTCTGGCACGACCCCGCCCACGTCCCGGACTTCAGCCAGGTCATCGAGCTGGACCTGGGCACCGTGGTCCCCTCCCTTGCAGGGCCCAAGCGGCCCCAGGACCGCATCCCGCTGGCGGCGGCCCAGGGCGCGGTGCGCCGGCTGTTGGCCGGGGACACCCAGGCGGAGGCCATCGCCGGCGGGCTGGACGACGCCGAGGCCGGCTCCTTCCCGGCCAGCGACCCGCTGGCAGTCAGCTCCCGCATCGAACGCGACGAGCCTCCCCACGGCGTCGACGACGGGGAACCTGCCATCACCTGGCCGTCAAAGCCCGCCAAGGTCAGGCTCGGGGACCACACCGAGGTGCTCGACCACGGTTCGGTCGTCATCGCCGCGATCACTTCCTGCACCAACACCTCCAACCCCACCGTGATGCTCGGCGCCGCGCTGCTGGCCAAGAAGGCGGTGGAGAAGGGGCTGCGCTCCAAGCCGTGGGTCAAGACCACCCTGGCCCCGGGCTCCCGCGTGGTCACCGACTACTACAACCGCTCCGGGCTGACCCCCTACCTCGAAGCCCTGGGCTTCGACCTGGTCGGCTACGGCTGCACCACCTGCATCGGCAATTCCGGGCCGCTGATCCCGGAAATCAGCGAGGCGGTGAACTCCCACGACCTCTCCGTCGCCTCGGTGCTCTCGGGCAACCGGAACTTCGAGGGCCGGATCCATTCCGAGGTCAAGATGAACTTCCTGGCCTCCCCGCCGCTGGTCATCGCCTACGCCCTGGCCGGCTCCATGCACGTGGACCTGCTCAACGACTCGCTGGGCAACGACACCGACGGCAACCCGGTGTACCTGCGGGACATCTGGCCCAGCGGCGAGGAGATCAAGGCGGTGGTCGACGCCAACCTCGAGGCCTCGATGTTCACCAAGGGATATGCCGATGTCTACCACGGGGACGCGAACTGGCGCTCCATGCACATCCCGGAGGGCGACCAGTTCGCCTGGGACGAGTCCTCCACCTATGTGCAGCGCCCGCCGTACTTCGAGGGCGTGGGCCGCACCCCGGAGCCCATCGCGGACGTGTCCGGCGCCCGCGTGCTGGCCTACCTGGGCGACTCGGTCACCACCGACCACATCTCCCCGGCCGGCGCGATCCGCAAGGACTCCCCCGCCGGCGCCTACCTGCAGGAGCACGGCGTGGCCCCGGCGGACTTCAACTCCTACGGCTCGCGGCGCGGCAACCACCACGTGATGATCCGCGGCACCTTCGCCAACGTTCGGCTGCGCAACAAGCTGGTGCCCGGCGTCGAGGGCGGCTTCACCCGGCACCTGCCGGGCACCGAGACCACCACCATCTTCGATGCCTCGCTGGCCTACCAAAGGGACAACACGCCGCTGGTGGTGCTGGCCGGCTCCGACTACGGGTCCGGGTCCTCCCGCGACTGGGCGGCCAAGGGCACCCTGCTGCTGGGCGTCAAGGCCGTGCTGGCCACCTCCTTCGAGCGCATCCACCGCTCCAACCTGATCGGCATGGGTGTGCTGCCGCTGCAGTTCCGCGACGGCGAAACCGCCGAATCCCTGGGACTGACCGGCGAGGAGGTCTACTCCATCAGCGGGCTGGCCGGCACCCAGTCGCTGCCCGACGAGGTCCGGGTCGCCGTGGAGACGGACGCGGATGCGTCGGGCGGTACACCGCGGGAGATCATGATGCGGGTACGCATCGACACCCCGGCCGAGGAGGCCTACTACCGCCACGGCGGCATCCTGCAATACGTGCTGCGCCAGTTGCTTGACGCCTAGGGCAGCAGGCCAAATGGGTGCCATGACAGGCGAAAATAAGTACGCTGGAATCACGGATCAAGTTGTTCGCTAATGCAAGATCGCCCGGAAAGGCGGAAACATTATGAGTATCGGTGCCGGAATATTGCTTTTTGTTGTTGGTGCGGTCCTTCGCTTCGCACTGAACGTCGAAGTGAGCTGGCTGGATCTGCCCCTGGTCGGGAACCTGCTCATGGGGGCCGGCGTCCTGATCTTCGTGCTTGGGCTCGTGTTCACGTTCCGCCGCCGCCGGACTGTCTCGACGCGCCGGACCGTCGGCGCACAGGGCGAGGTCGACGGAATCACCAAGACCACCCGCGAGGTGGACGACACCGACATCTAGCCGCTGCCACACCGCCCCCCCGACCTTGTTCCCGTCCCGCGGGACGGGCATACTCGGGGCATGATTCGAAGCGCCGCCGTCCTGTCCGACATCCACGGGGTGCTTCCGGTGCTCGAGTCGATCCTGGCCGAGCCCGAGGTGGCGGCCGCCGACCGCATCGTCGTCACCGGCGACCACGCCTCGGGTCCGCAACCCGTCGAGGTGCTGGACCTTCTGGCCGCCCTGGGCGAGAAGGCCGTGCTGGTGCGCGGCAACGCGGACCGGGAGCTGGCGGCCGTGGCCCGGGGCGCCTCGATCGAGGTTCCCGCCGAGGTCGTGCCCTGGGCCGCCGCGCAGCTCACCCCGGAACAGGTTTCCCTGCTGGAGGGTTTGCCTCATCCGGTGACCCTAGAACTCGAGGGGTTCGGCACCGTGCTGTGCTGCCACGGCACCCCGCGCGACGACGAGGAGGTCGTGCTGGTCGACTCCCGGTTGGAGCGCTGGACCGAGGTCTTCGCCTCACTGCCCGACGGGGTCCGGACCGTTCTCTGCGGCCACACGCACATGCCGTTCGTCCGGCTGGTCGATCGGCGGCTGGTCATCAATCCCGGCAGCGTGGGCATGCCCTACGGCCGCCCGGGCGGCAACTGGGCCCTGCTGCGTGACGGGGTGGTCTCCCTGCACCGCACCGTCATCGACGTCGAGGCGACCATCGAACGCATCGTGGCCGAATCGACCTACCCGAACCGCCGCGGCTGGGCCGAGTACTTCATCCGGTCCGCCGCCAGCGACGTCGAGGCGCTCACCGTGTTCGGCCCGCGGGACGGCCGCGCCACCTGACGCACTGTCCGCATCTCCCCCGGCCTCGCCATGCTCATCCGGCGTATCCCGGATGGGCGACCCGGACAACAGTTATCCACAGATTTATCCTCCCGCCCCGCGGCCCCGGACTTCGGTGCATGCTGGTGGACATGGAAACCGACCGGTTCATCAAACTCACCGCGGGCACCCGCGGCACCCCGGGACACCCCGTGTCACCGGACGATGAACTGCGCGCCCTGCTCGAAGCCCAGGCCCTGGCCCGGGACCTGGCCCGGCGCGTTTCGGCACACACCCACTCCCCGGTCCGTGCCGCCCTGTTCGCCCGGGCCGCCGAGGACGAACACCGCGCCGCCGCCCACACCCGCCTGCTGGCCGCCGACACCGCCCGGCGCACCCTGGCCCACGAACTGCCCGGGGAAACCTTCGACGCCCTCGCGGCCATCCACCGCGACCCCTCCGGCTACCTCGCCGGCACCACGGCCCTGCCGCAGGACCCCCGCACGGTTCCGACCGGGCGCCCGGTCTTCAAGGACACGAGGGCTTTTTTGTCCGGGTTCCTTCACATCTCCTTCTTCGAGGCCCGCGAACGCGTCCGCTCCATCGACCGGCTGCTGCCGGGCACCGACATCAACGGGGTTCCCACCCGTCCGAAGTTCCCGGTCCTGGCGGGGGATTTCGCCGACGGGACGGCCGACCCCGGGCAAATCGGGGCCGCGGCCCGCAAGCTCGAGGCCCTCGCCCCCGGCATCGACGGGCACCCCGACGCCGCCACCCTGGCGGAGACGCTCGAGGACCGGGTCGCCGAGTCCGTGCGCACCCAAGACCCCCGCACCACCGCCAAGCTCCTGGCCGGGATCCAGACATCCCTCGAGCGGGGACCCGAGGACCTCCCCGAGGAGGTGCTGCGCACCCGGACCGGGCTCTTCTACCGCGGCACCACCGGCGGGCTGGGCGAATTCCTGCTGCGCACCCTGCCCCGCGACACCGAGGCCCTGCTGGCCATGTGCGCCAGCACCGACAACCCCCGGACCAAGGCCGGGGACCGCGACGGGCTACTCGCCCAGTCGCTGTCCACCACCGGAACGGGAACCGATGCAGCTGCAGCAGACACTGCCCTTACCGACGGCAGCGCCTCCGGCGGCCCGTCCGACACCGCCGAACACGCCGGCCCGGGTGCCGGGTTCCCCGATTTCCTCACCGACCCCGCCACCGGCGCCCCGCTCACCGACCCGGCCACCATCCGGAATCTCTCCCTGGACCCCGACGGCCTCGGCAATCTGTTCACCCCGGCAACCGCAGCCAATGACCGCATCGAGGGAAACGGCGCCGGCTCCCGCAACGAGCTGTTCGATCCGGGAACCTTCAACTCCACGGCCTATGGCGGCGACGGGCTCACCCCGCCCCAACGGCACCTGCAGGGACTGCTCAACCTGATCAGGGCGGCCGGCCAACCGCGCACCGGGAAGAAGACCATCGGCTTGCCCTCCCCCAAGACCTTGGTCATCGCGACCCTGGACGAGCTGCGCGGACTGGCCGACACCCACGGCATCACCTCACGCGGCCAAAGGCTCACCCCGGCAGAACTTCGCCAGGGCCTGTGCAACGGCGGGGTCATACCAGCTGTCATGGGCGGCAGGTCCCAGATCTTGGACCTCGGCCAGGAAGAACGCTTTTTCCCCGAGTACATGCGCGAGATCATTCTGGGGATCTACGGCGGCTGCATCATGCCCGGCTGCACAGTGCCCCCTGAGCATTGCGAGATCGACCACGACGAACTCTGGAAAAACGGCGGAACCACCAACATCCAGGACGGCCGGCCCCTGTGTTCCGGGCACCACCATGCCCGGCACACCGGACTCATCGACGTCGTCCGGGCCGACGACGGGCTCTTCTCCGTCATCCTGCCCAAGTTCATGGACCCCGAACAAAAACCTCGACGTAACGCCCACTGGCGCACCCCTGCACCACCCCTGTTCTAGAACCCCGCGAATAGAAAACGACCCTGCAAGTGGGATCCAGATTGGATCCGCCTGCAGGGTCGTTCCCGTGACAACTTCGAAAGACCAAGACCCCAAGAAGTCAAGACGGGTTATTCGAACTCCATCTGTCCGCGGCGCGAAGGGACCGGGGCGACATGCTCGCCGGCAACCGCCACGAGCTGCACCTCGTTCAACCGCGGGGCCGGGCCGGCGGCGGCATTCAGGATCCACGGCCCGACCATGAGGTAATCCCCATTGCCCTCGGCGGCGGTGGCCACTCCGGTGACCACGAAGTCGCCGTAGGGTGCCTGCGTGAATGAGGCAACCACCAGATCACCATGCACGACCTTGTCGGCCGCATACGGGGTCGGGGCGAATTCGCCCTCGAAAACCGCTGGGAAGGCCCGTACATCCGAGTCCGGCTGGCGCTGCCGCAGCGTCTCGCCGTCCGCGGATTTTGTCACCTTCACCGCGGCCGCAGCGTTCAACCCGCCGACCATCAGGTCATCGAGCACGGTGGGGTGGGCCATGCCGGTGACTAGGAAGTTGCCGTAGCGCGCATTCTTGAACAGGACGGAAACCACCTCCGAGGCCCCAACAAGTGCGAAGGCCGCCTTCATGCCCGCAACATCGCGCTTCGAGGGACCCTTGATAAATGTGTCCACACTTGCTCCATTCGTTCTCGGTACGTTTGTCTTGCCTCCACCCTATGCGCTGGGAAGCCGTTGGCCCGCCGCGCATCCTGCCCGGCGTTCCCCGTTGCAATCGGTCCGGACACCGCAATGGGCGGCCCCTCCCCGGAACAAATCCGGGCGAGGACCGCCCATCGATGTCTCACCGATAGCGAGCCGGAGCCTACCTGGAGTCTTGGTCCGCCAGGGCCTTCACGATCTGCGGCAACAAGCCGCGGAACGCACGTCCTCGGTGGCTGATGGCGTTCTTCTCCTCGGCGGACAGCTCCGCCACGGAGATCCCGTAGCCGTCGGGCTGCAGGATCGGGTCATAGCCGAAGCCGCCGTTTCCCCTGCGTCCGCGCAGCAGCGTCCCGGCCAGGTGGCCCATCTCCACCGCGACATGGCCGCCCGGGGCGGCCAGGGCCGCGGCACACACGAAGGAAGCGCCGCGGTGCTCGTCGGCGATGTCCCCCAGCTGGGCGAGCAACAGGTCGATGTTCGCCTCGTCGTCGCCATGCTTCCCGGACCAGCGCGCGGAGAAGATTCCCGGGGCCCCGCCGAGCACATCGACGGAGAGGCCCGAGTCGTCGGCGATGGCGACAAGGCCCGTGGCCTCGCACACCGCACGTGCCTTCAGCAGCGCGTTGCCCTCGAAGGTGACCTGGTCCTCGACGACGTCCGGTGCGCCAACCGCACCGGCGTCGACGACCTGGGTGTCCACGTCGAGGCCCGGGACCTGCCCGCGCAGCAGCTCGCGCAGTTCCCGCAGCTTGCCCTGGTTGTGCGTGGCCAGCACCAGGCGCGGGGTGGCGCCCATGCTCAGAGCCCCAGGGTTTCGCGCTGGATCAGTGCCAACTCGGTGGTGCCCACCAGCGCCAGGTCGAGCAGCGAGTCGAGCTCGGCGCGCTTGAACGGGACGCCCTCGGCGGTGCCCTGCACCTCGACGAAGTCGCCGGTGCCGGTGACCACGACGTTCATGTCGGTCTCGGCGCGCACGTCTTCCTCGTAGGGCAGGTCTAGCATCGGGACCCCGTCGATGATGCCCACGGAGATCGCGGCCACCGAGTCGGTGAGGACGGTGGCGTTCTTGCGCACCAGCTTGTTCTCCTTGGCCCACTCGATGGCCTCGGCCAGCGCGACGTACGCGCCGGTGATGGCCGCGGTGCGGGTGCCGCCGTCGGCCTGGAGCACGTCGCAGTCAAGCACGATCGTGTTCTCGCCCAGCGCCTTGGTGTCGATGACCGCGCGCAGCGAGCGGCCGATCAGGCGGGAAATCTCGTGGGTGCGCCCGCCGATCTTGCCCTTGACGGACTCGCGGCCGTTGCGGGTGTTGGTGGCCCGGGGCAGCATGGCGTATTCGGCGGTGACCCAGCCGGTGCCCTGCCCCTTGAGCCAGCGCGGCACGCCCTCGGTGAAGGAAGCGGTGCACAGCACCTTGGTGTTGCCGAATTCGATCAGGGCCGAGCCCTCGGCCTGCTTGGACCAGCCACGGGTAATGGTGATCTCACGGAGTTGGTCGACGCCGCGCCCGTCGGCGCGCACTGCTGCTGTGGTTGATGCTGAAGTCATGGCTTCAAGTCTAGTCGCCGTGCCGGCTCCGGCCGTAGACGCAAAAAGTGCGGCGGTGCGGCTCCGGTGTCCCCCGGAACCGCACCGCCGCCGCCGGGCAGCCCGCGGCCGTTGGGGGCCCGCTACTTCGCCTTGGTGCCCGGCCACTCGCGGGCCGGTGCCGAGCGCACAATGGAGACCGGAGCGGTGGGCAGGGACTTGGGCGTGCCCAGCTGCGAGCCGGAGAACACGCCGTAGGTCACCCCGGAGACCGCCACGGCGATGCCGCCGGAGTAGACCTCCTTGGCCTCGTTGACCACGGTGTTGATGTCGGTCCACACCGGGATGTGGGTGAGCAGGAGGCGCTCGACCCCGGCCTCGGCGGCGGCCTCGCCGGCGCGCTTCCCGGTCAGGTGGACCCCGGTGATCCCGTCATCGCGGCCCTCCTCGAAGGCTGCCTCGCAGAGGAACATGTCGGCGCCGGCGGCGGCCTCGATGAGCTCGGGGCAGGCATCGGTGTCGCCCGAGTAGGTCAGCACGGACGTGCGCATCGATCCGTCGGCAACCGGTTCGGTGGCCTCCACGCGCAGGGCGTAGGACTCCTCAATGGGATGCAGCACCGGGTACGGGGTGATCGAGAACGGACCGATCTTCACCGGCGTCCGGGATTTCCAGTGCTGGAAGTCGTAGTCCGGGTGCATGCCCTCCTCCAGCGGCAGGCCGTAGGCGGTGGCCATCCGGTCCGCGGTGGCAGCGGGCCCGTGAACCAGCATCCGGTCGCGGTTCCAGCCATTGGGGTCCCAGCGGATGGCCACGTGCATGCCGCACAGGTCCATGCAGTGGTCCGGGTGGAGGTGGGAAATGAAGATCCCGTCCAGGTCCTTGATGTCCGCGTAGCGCTGCAGCACGCCCAGGGCGCCCGATCCCAAGTCCAGCAGGATCTTCCAGTCGCGGGTCCCGTCGAACGCGGTGACCAGGTAGCAGGAGGCGGGCGACCCCGGGCCGGGGAACGAGCCGGTGCAGCCGATGATGGTCAGCTTCATGAGGCACTCGCTTTCGAAAGAGCCACCATCTGCGGGGTAATCATCGCGATGGAGCCGGTCGGGTAATGGGCGGCCACGTGGTCGACTTGCTCGACCGCGAGCACTTCCGGGCCCAGGAAGCGCCTGGCCAGGATCTCAAAACTGTCGGAGTCGCCGGTGGACAGGAACTGGTGCGTCGGCGCCTGTTCCTCGGTGCGTGCCAGGTCGTGGCGCATCAGCGCGCGGTACACGTCCTTCGCGGTTTCCTCGGCGCTGGAGACCAGGGTCACGTCCTCGCCCATGACGTAGGAGATCACGCCGGTCAGCAGCGGATAGTGGGTGCAGCCCAGCACCAGCGTGTCCACGCCGGCGGCCTTGAGCGGTGCAAGGTAAGCCTCGGCCGTCTCCATGAGCTCGGCCCCGGTGGTGATGCCGTTCTCGACGAACTCGACGAAGCGGGGGCAGGCCACGGAGGTGATGGAGTAGTGCGGGGCGGCGGCGAAGGCGTCCTCGTAGGCGCGGGACCCGACGGTGGCCAGGGTCCCGATGACCCCGATCTTCCCGTTGCGGGTCGCCGCCACGGCGCGGCGCACCGCCGGCTGGATGACCTCGACCACGGGGATCCCGTAGCGGGCGGTGTAGCGTTCGCGGGCATCGCGCAGCACCGCGGCGGAGGCGGAATTGCAGGCGATGACCAGCAGCTTGACGCCGGCATCGACGAGTTCGTCCATCACCCCGAGCGCATTGGCACGCACCTCGGCGATGGGAAGCGGCCCATAGGGCGAATTCGCGGTGTCCCCGACGTACATCGTGGATTCACCGGGAAGCTGGTCAATGATGGCGCGGGAAACGGTCAGGCCGCCGACCCCGGAGTCGAAGATGCCCAAGGGGGCATTCGGGTGGGGCCGTTCGGATGGTCGATTCCCGCTAGTGGACACACTTGTCATGGTGTACGAAGCCTACGTGGTTTTCGCGCCCAACGGCTAGCAAGCGCGACACACTGTAGCCCAGCTCACAAGGACTTGAGCATGGCCTGCATCAGGGATTCCTGCAGCCAGGTGACAAAGTTGTAGACCAGCGCCAGGTATTCGTCGACGGTTTCTGCCTTGGACCAGTCGTCCTGTGCGTGGATCCGCTCGGCGTCTTCCTCGCTCTCCAGCCCCAGCCTTTCGGCCAGCACCAGGCGCACGTCGTTGACGGCGGCGGCAAAGCGCGGGGCGGTCTGCTCGTTGAGCAGGATGGAACCCGACTCCATCAACAGGGCCGCCTCGCGCAGGGCGCCGATCTTGCGCTCACGGATCCCGCGCTCGGAGAGCCTGCGGAATTCCAGCGACGCGGCCGCGTCGTCGGGATCGGCATCGGGCAGCAGGCGCTTGGTGGCCCTGTCGCTCGGTGCGGCGAAGTCCTCCTTGTGCCCGTTGGGATCCAGGCCGACCATGGCCCACAGCGGATCCTCGTCGGGGACCTGCTCGGGCTCCAGCAGCGTGATGACGTCCTCAAAGAGGCCGCGGAGCAGTTGGCGTTCGGCGGCTTCCAGGGACGCGGAGAAGCCGCGCATGGTGCTCTTGAATGCTCGTGCCATATCTAGGCCGCGTCCGCCTTCGACAGGGTGGCCCACAGGCCGAATCCGTGCATTGCCGTCACGTCGGCCTCGATCTTCTCGCGGTTGCCGGTGGCCACCACGCTGCGGCCCTCCTGGTGGACCTGCATCATCAATTTCTCCGCCTTGGCCTCGGAGTATCCGAAGTAGGAGCGGAAGACAAAGCTGACGTAGCTCATCAGGTTGACCGGGTCGTTCCAGACGATCAGGATGTAGGGCTGGTCGAGTTCGTGTGCTTGTGCCTGCTCCACGTGCTCAAGCACATCGGGCATCGCAGTCATGGTTGGCATACCTCCCATTCTACGACCGGGCACGCGGGATGCGAACCGGGGCCAACCGGGCCGTGGACACAACTGAACCAGACGCGGCAAACGGCGACTCACGCACCCCAACGCGGCGCTGGGCCGACGCCGGGTCTAGAGTATCTACTAGCGTTTGCACCGCCGACCAGGTCGCCGGCCGCCACCGGCGGCGAACCGGATCCGGCACCGCGGTGCCGGGCAAAGGTGCAAACCAGTCCGGCAATGACTTGCCCCCAGTCCCCCGTCGCGAGGAGCCCACCGGCCATGTGGCAGCAGCCCACCTCCCTTTTCACCGACCACTACGAACTGACGATGCTGCAGGCATCCCTGCACTCGGGCGCCGCACACCGCCCCAGCGTCTTCGAGGCATTCGCCCGCCGGCTGCCCGAGGGCCGGCGCTATGGCGTGCTGGCCGGGACCGGGCGGGTGCTCGAGGGCATCAAGGAGTTCCGCTTCGGCGACGATCAGCTGCGGTTCCTCTCCGACACCAAGGTCGTGGACGCCGCGACCATCAAGTACCTGGAGGACTTCAGGTTCAGCGGCAACATCCACGGCTACGCCGAGGGGGAAATCTACTTCCCCTACTCGCCGGTGATGATCGTCGAGTCGACGTTCGCCGAGGCCTGCGTGCTGGAGACCTTCATCCTTTCGGCACTGAACCACGATTCGGCCATCGCCTCCGCCGCCTCGCGCATGATCGCCTCGGCCGGAACCCGGCCCTGCGTGGAAATGGGATCCCGCCGCACCCACGAGGAATCGGCGGTCGCCGCCGCCCGTGCCGCGATCGTCGCCGGCTTCGACTCGACCTCGAACCTGGAGGCAGGGCACCGCTACGGGTTGAAGACCGTGGGCACCGCCGCCCACTCCTTCACGCTGCTGCACGACACCGAGCGCGCGGCCTTCGAGGCGCAGGTCGCCTCCATGGGTGCCGGCACCACGCTGCTGGTCGACACCTACGACGTGGAGCAGGGGGTCCGCACCGCCGTTGAGGTCGCCGGCCCGGCCCTGGGCTCCGTGCGCCTGGATTCCGGGGACCTGGTGGAACAGGCCCGCTGGGTCCGCGTGCTGCTCGATGACCTGGGCAACGAGAACACCCGCATCATGGTCACCTCCGACCTCGACGAATACGCCATTGCCGCACTCCAGTCCGCCCCGGTGGACGCCTACGGCGTGGGCACCTCGCTGGTGACCGGCTCGGGGCACCCGACCGCCTCCATGGTCTACAAGCTGGTGTCCCGCCAGAACGACGCCGGGGACTACGTCGACGTGGCCAAGGCCGCCAAGAACAAGGCCTCCGTGGGCGGGCGCAAGTTTGCGGTGCGCCGGCTCAATGAGCGCGGCCGCGCCACCGAGGAGCTCATCGGCGTCGGCGAGCTGCCCGCCTCCGACGCCAACGACCGCGCCTTGCTGACACAATTTGTCTCAAATGGGGAAGTCGACGAGGCCTTCACCGGGGCCGCCGGCGTGCGCCGCGCCGTGAAGCGCCACCGGGACTCCATCATGGAAATGCCCGGCAGCTCCCGCCGCCTGCAGCGCGGCGAACCGGTCATCCCCACCAGCTTCATTGACGAGAACTGAGTACTGCGAGAGGTAAGGCATCATGACCCAGGAACCAACCAGCGCGCCGGAGCAACCCGCGGCACGCGCATTGATCATCGTCGATGTCCAGAACGACTTCTGCGAGGGCGGCAGCCTCGGCGTGGAGGGCGGGGCCGCGGTGGCGGCCTCCATCGCCACGGTGCTGCGCGAGCGCGCCGACACCTACGCCGCGGTTGTGGCGACCCAGGACTGGCACATCGACCCGGGGTCCCACTTCTCCGACACCCCCGACTTCATCGAGTCCTGGCCGGTGCACTGCGTTGCAGCCACGGACGGCGCCGCACTGCACCCGGAGCTGTCCGGGGCCGCCGGCTTCATCGGCCACCACTTCCGCAAGGGCCGCTTCGCCGCCGCGTATTCGGGCTTCGAGGGACGCCTGTGCTCCGACGCCGACGAGGTCGACGATGAATCCGGGGCACTGCTGGGCGACTGGCTGCGCAGCCAGGGGATCGGCGCGGTAGACATCGTGGGCATCGCCACCGACTACTGCGTGCGTGCCACCGCCCTGGATGCCAGGGACCAGGGCCTGGCCACCACGGTCATTGCGCCGTTGACCGCCGCCGTTCACCCGGAAAACACCCCCGCGGTGCTGCAGGAACTGCGCGACGCAGAGGTCACGGTCTTGTCGCTGGGCTGAGCCCACACCCCCTTCGGACCCGGTCCGGGCATTGAGGGAGCGCGCTGCCCGGCCACGGGAAAAGCCGGCGGCCTGCGTGCATTGGAACGTCTCCAATGCGCGCGGGCCGCCGGCCTTGGCGTGCGGCTATCCTGCCGATGAACCAGCCCTGCAGCTAGTGCAGCCGCTCTTGCAGCTGTTCCGCAGTGGCCTGGGCAACGGCCGGCCCGGCATGGTGCGCCCAACGGGAGCCAGTGCGGCAACTCAGCCCCGGCCGCCCCGCTCTTCAGCGGCGGCAGCGGCAGTGCCGGCAGGGACCCCGATGCGGTCCATGAGCCCGTTGGCCACTCCCACGAAGTAGTCCGCGCCCCACTCGGTGAGATAGCCGTGCCTGATCCGGGCGGCGTCGACCTCGCCGATCAGCGCGAGGTAGTCCGCGCGGGTGCCGTAGGCCGTGGCGAAGTCCTCTGCCGAGATCAGCTCCATGGCACCGTAGACCGCGCCCGGAGCCGCCGCGCCGCGGTACTGCCCGAGTGGATGCTCCATGAGCCCGTAGCGGACACCGCCCGAGACGTTTCCGTCGGCGGTCCGGGAGAGCGCGCCATCGGACTGCTCGAACCACTGCGATGGCGCCGCGTCCTTGTGCGATTTGCTCCAGTCCACAACGGCCTCGGCGGCAGCGATGATGGCGGGTTCCAGCGGGTAGGTGTTGAGGGATTCGCGGAACGACGCGTCGTGGACCGCGGTGTTCGGGAGGCGCCCGGCCTTGAGGATTTCTTCGTCGGCCGGAATCACCGCGGAGAGCAGGTCGGTGTGCGGGGTTCCGGGAACCTGCCAATGCCGCCGATTTGCCGGAAGCTCCTTCTCGGCCAGCGTTGCGGCACCGAACAGCCCGGCATCGCCCTCGGAGGTGACAGTGACGAAGGGGACGTCCAGTGCCGGTTCAGTGCCGGGCACCACCACCAGGCCATCGGTCTCCGCCTGGCGCAGCGGCCGCTCAAGAACTGCACCGACCGTGTTGAGATAGCCGTCGAACACCGGTCCGCGGTTGGCTTCGGTCACCGCGCGGTGGAAGTTGGACGCGTAGGTGTTGAGGTAGATCCCGGACTGGGACTGGCCCATGAGCAGGACTGTCTTCGCCTTCTGTCCACCCAGGAGCGCACGGCCGTGATTGCTCTCAAGCAGCGTGCCAACCTGTGTGATGATGTCCCAGGCCAGCCCCTCCTCGGCGCCCGGAACGACCATGAACGGGTCGAACGAGCCGGGGTCCGCCGGGTCGGCGATGATCGGCTCCCGTTTGACGTCCTCAACATCCCACGTCAGGTCCGCATAGCGTTCCGGGTCGAAGTTCTTCAGCGCGTCCACCTGGATGGGCTTGGACGTCACGCCGATGATGGTGTGTCCCTCCTCCATGGCCCAGTCCCACATGCGCCGCAGGTGGTCCTCCCCCGGGAACCCGTTCGAGGCGTTGAGAATATCCACGAGCACGACCCCGGAGGAGTCCGCCCGGTTGGCGGGGCGGCGCACCAGGACGTGGTTGGTGTAGGGCACGCCCGCGTCCACGACCTGCAGCGACCCGTCCGGGTTGTCGTATACGTTCGCGGTCCCGGACAGGAAGAACTCCTCCTCGACGAAACCGCGTTCGGCGATGTCGACGGGCACCCTGGCGCGCCCCAAGGTCGAAAACGGGTAGCTTTCGGCAGTCACCGCGATCGGCCCGACGACGTCGGGAACGGAAACCATCGACGCGGCGGCCGCTTCCGGTTCCCGATCCGGTGCGGCACCCGCCGGCGCCGCCATGACGACCAGGCCAAGCACACCGGCGCACGCGGCGGCCAGCGCGGCACGATACCGGCGGCCTCTGGGTTGATTAGGCATAAGCCCCCTCCTCGGTGGAACAACGTTGTTCGGTAGGGGCGCCCGGGCGCCCCTAGGCCAGCGTGTCCTGCGACACATTCAACCGTCCACTTGTTGCCACTTGTTGCCGGGCATGCGCCGCTTCCCGGCCCCGCGCCGTCTACCCGAAGCGACGACGAGCAGCCGCGAAAAGCCCTGCCCGGTACGGCGGGAGAAGCAAAAAGCCGGCGGCCTGCGTGCATTGGAACTCCTCCAACGCGCGCGGGCCGCCGGCTTTTACGTGCAGCTATTTCTTGCCGATGAACCAGCCCTGCAGCTTGTTCAACCGCTTTTGCAGCTGTTCCGCATTGGCCTGGGCAACGGCCGGCCCGCCGCACACCTCGCGCAGCTTGGTGTGGATCACCCCGTGCGGGGTGCCGGTGCGCGCGCTCCAGGCCGAGACGTTCTTGGACAGCGTCGAGCGCATCTCCATCAGCGCCCGGTGGTCGACCACCGGGGAAGCGGCCGCCTCCTCGGCACCCTTGCGCACCTTGCGCCGCGAGACCTGTTCGGCCTGGCGCTGGCGCAGCAGCACGCCCACCTGGTCGGCGTCCAGCAGCCCGGGGATGCCCAGGAAGTCTTCCTCCTCCTCGGAGCCCACGGCGCCGCCGGTGCCGAACTCGCCGCCGTCGAAGAGCACCCGGTCGAAGGAGGCGTTGGAGTTCAGCGCCTCGAACTTCTGCTTGTTCAGCTCGTCGCTGGCCTTTTCCTCGCGGTTGGCCTCGGCGACCAGGTCGTCCTCTGGGTTGTAGTCCGGGTCCTGGAAGTGCTTCTCCGGGCGGTCGAGGGCGTGGTCGCGCTCGGTCTCCATCTCGTTGGCCAGTGCCATGAGCACCGGCACCGAGGGCAGGAAGATCGAGGCGACCTCGCCGCGCTTTCGGCTGCGCACGTAGCGGCCGATGGCCTGGGCGAAGAACAGCGGGGTGGAGGTCGAGGTGGCGTAGACGCCCACGCACAGCCGGGGCACGTCGACGCCCTCGGACACCATGCGCACCGCGACCATCCAGCGCGAATCGCCGGCGGAGAACTCGTCGATCTTCTTCGAGGCGCCCGCGTCGTCGGACAGGATCACGGTGACCTTTTCGCCGCAGATCTTCTCCAGCTGCTCGGCGTAGCCGCGCGCGTCCTCGTGGTCGGTGGCGATCACCAGGGCGCCGGCGTCCGGAACGGTCCGGCGGACCCGGGTCAGGCGCTTGTCCGCGGCCTGGAGCACCGAGGGGATCCAGTCCCCCGCCGGGTCAAGGGCCGTGCGCCAGGCGTGCGCGGTGATGTCCTTGGTGAAGCCCTCGCCGAGCTGGGCCTCCATTTCCTCGCCCGAGCTGGTCTTCCAGCGCATGGAGCCGGAGTACGCCATGAACAGCACCGGGCGCACCACGTGGTCGCGCAGCGCATTGCCGTAGCCGTAGGTGTAGTCGGCCTTGGAGCGGCGGATGCCGTCGGGCCCCTCGGCGTATTCGACGAAGGGGATCGCGGCGGTGTCGGAGCGGAACGGGGTTCCGGTCAGCGCCAGGCGCCGGGCCGCGGGTTCGAAGGCCTCGCGGATGCCGTCGCCCCAGGAAAGCGCGTCGCCGCCGTGGTGGATCTCGTCCAGGATCACCAGGGTGCGGGCGGCCTCGGTCTTGGCGCGGTGCAGCATCGGCTTGGAGGCGACCTGCGCGTAGGTGACGACGACGCCGATGTAGCCGTCGCCGTGCCGGCCGTCGGAGTTCTTGAAGTTCGGGTCAATGGCCAGGCCCACCCGCCCGGCGGCGTCGGCCCACTGCTTCTTGAGGTGGTCGGTGGGGGCGACGACGATGATGCGGTTGACCGTCTTGGCGTCGACCAGCACCTTGGCCAGGCGCAGCGCGAAGGTGGTCTTGCCGGCGCCGGGGGTGGCCACGGCCATGAAGTCGCGCGGGTTGGTGGTGAAGTACTTGTCCAGCGCCTCGGCCTGCCAGGCGCGGAGCTTGGGGCCGGTGCCCCAGGCGGCCCGTTCCGGGTAGGCGGGAGGAAGACGGTCCTCCATGGGCAGCTTGTCTGCAAGTGAGAACAAGGTATCGGTCATGCATACACCTCCACGGCAATAAAAAACTTCCCCCTTGGGCGCGGGCCGGCGCGCCCAAGGGGGTTCTGTGTGAACCTACGATGCGTGGAAGATGATTACTTCTTGTCCTTGTCCCCGCCGCCGGTGAGGCCCTCGTAGATTTCCTTGCACTCGGGGCACACGGGGAACTTCTGCGGGTCGCGGCCCGGGATCCAGACCTTGCCGCACAGCGCAATCACCGGATCGCCGGAGAGCGCCGACTCCATGATTTTTTCCTTGCGCACGTAGTGCGCGAAGCGCTCGTGGTCGCCGGCCTCGACTTCCTGGGCCTGCTCGGTGCGCTCGATGGTGGTGGCACCGCCGCCGGAGGTCGTGCGCGGGTCATCTCGGAACGGATCTAGGGGCATGCTCATGTCCACCAGTCTAACAACGGATTGGCCAACACCCGGCAGATTCGCCGGGTGCCGTCCATCGCATCGTTGCCTCAGCGGTTCACCATCACCGCCTGCATCAGCTCGGGCATGCGGGCATCGAGCCAGCGCCCGCCGATGCGGATACCGAGAACCAACAGCACCGCACCCTCCGCGATGCCCACCACCAGCGCCAGCCAGCCGAAGAGCACCTCCCCGGTGAACAGCTGGGCCACCAGCAGCCCGAGCCCCGGCACCAGAAGCACGGACATCACGGTGAACGTGGCCAACTGGACGACGGCCATGCGCGCCCCTGCGCCCGGCGGCGTCTTGAACGGGCTCTCCCCCGGCAGCGGGACCGCGTAGGTGAAGCGGGCGGAGGCGACCGAGGCCACGCCGAGCCCGGCGAGCAGCCCGCACAGCGAGATCCCGAGGATCGCCGGCAGCAGGTCCAGCCGGTCAAGGAACACCGGCGTCAGGATGGCCGCCAGCAGCGTCACCGGCAGCGCGAACACGGCGCAGGCCAGCACGCGCCCGGCGCGGTCCGCGACCCCGCGCACCCCGGTGAGCACGTGCAGCGAGAACGCCGTGGAATCGTAGGACACGTCGGCGGAAATCGCGAAGGCCATCAGGATCGCCAGCAGCGGACCAAGCACCAGCATGATCTGCGGGTTCCCCGCGTTGGTGGAGGTGAACCAGATCAGCACCGGCATCAGCGGCACGATCACGATGGAGGCGGCATAGCGCGGGTCCTTGAGCCAGTAGGTCAGGCAGCGGGCGGCCACCGCCCCGACGGGGGTGCCGGGGAAGATGCCCAGGGCGCCCATGCCCACGGCCTTGGTGCCGGCGCGCGGCGCCATCGGGTTCTCCATGGACCTGTGCAGCCCGCGTTCCCAGGCCCAGAGCACCGCCCCGAGGTACGCCAGCCCCAGGAGCAGGCGCAGGGCGCCCAGCCCCCAGGCACCGGCGGCCACGTCCCCGGGCAGCGCCGCGAAGACGCCCAGCGGGGTGAAGCCCAGCACGCCCACGAGCCGCGGCAGCCAGTCCAGCACCGATTCGATGCCCTCGGCCGCCGAGCCGATGATCGGCCCCAGCAGGATCAGCGGGATGATCGCGATGATCCCCGCGACGTCGCGGAAGCGCCGCGAAGCGGTCAACCGGGTCATCGAGGTGGTGGTCAGCCGGGCCAGCGCCAGGCACATCAGCGCACCGAGCACGCCGCCGAGCAGGGCGGCGGCCAGGGTTGCGGGGTTCTGCCGCCAGGCCAGGAACTGCCCGCCGAGCAGCACCAGCGTGAGGATCCCCGGGACCCCGATGAAGCCCGAAAGCAGCAGGCCGGCGGCCAGCTTGGGCCGCGAGAGCGTGAAGGTGGTGAAGCGCGCCGGGTCCAGGGTCAGGTCGACGCCGAAGGCCACCAGCGGGATGACGGCCCAGCCCAGCGTCACCAGCGAGACGGCGGAGACCAGGATGGTGTTGGACAGCTCCGGGTCCACCCCGGAGAGGTACGCCGTGCCGGCCACCAGCGTCACGGCCATGCCCAGCCCGTAGAGCGCCCCGATGCCGACCCCGACCAGCTGCCAGGGGCTGCGCCGGAAGGAGTTCCCCAGCAGCAGCAGCTTGAGCCTTAGGAGGTGCGCAACCACGAGAGCCCCTCGTTCGTGCCGCGGCCGCCGACCAGCTGGACGAAGCGTTCCTCCAGCGAGGAGCCGGCGCGCACAGCCTCCACGGTGCCGGCCGCGAGCAGGTTGCCCTCGGCGATGACGGCCACGTGGCTGCACATGCGCTGGACCAGGTCCATGACGTGGGAGGAGACGATGACGGTGCCGCCGTGGGCGACGTAGTCGGCGAGGATCTCGCGGATGTTCGCGGCGGAGACCGGGTCGACGGCCTCGAAGGGCTCGTCGAGCACCAGCACCCGCGGCGAGTGGATCAGCGCCGTGGCCAGGGCGATCTTCTTGGTCATGCCCGCGGAGTAGTCAACGACCAGCTTGGCCCCGGCGTCCTCCAGGTCCAGCACGCGCAGCAGGTCCTCGGTGCGCTCCTGGACCGTGGCGCGGTCCATGCCGCGCAGCAGGCCGGAGTAGGTGACCAGCTGGCGCCCGGAGAGCCGGTCGAAGAGCCGCACGCCGTCGGCCAGCACGCCCATGGCGGCCTTGGCCTTCAGCGGTTCGGCCCACACGTCGATGCCGTTCAGCAGGACCTGGCCGGCATCCGGGCGCAGCAGCCCGGTGGCCATGGACAGCGTGGTGGTCTTGCCGGCGCCGTTGGGTCCGACGAGGCCGAAGAAGGACCCCGCGGGGACGTCAAGGGATATGCCGTTGACCGCGACCTTTTCGCCGAACCGCTTGCCCAGCGATCGGATCGACAGGGCCGGGGTCCCGGGTTCCGCAGTGGAATAGCTCATGCAGTCGAAATTAGCAGTCGGCACGCGGTTTTGGCGTCATCCCAGCGGACTAATCCCGCCGCCAGTGCCATCTTTTCGGATGATGCCCGGGTCGGCGGCGGGCCCGCACGATGGGCGATCCCCCGTCTGCGGGCACGGAAAAAGGGAGTGCCGCCGGGACCGTTTCGGGTCCCGGCGGCACTCCCCCGTCGAGGTTCGTTGCGTGGCCCAAGGCCCGCAATCGTGGACGGGACGCTGAGGGCTTTCCTAGAACAGGACGCGGGCCAGCTTCTGGCGCGAGGCCACGACGCGGGCGTCACCGACGCCTACCACGGAGTACAGTTCGACCAGGCGGGCCCGGGCGGCTTCCTTCTCGTCCCCTGCGTTGCGGCCGATGAATGCGACCAGGCGGGCGAAGGCGTCCTCGACGTGGCCACCGACCAGGTCCATGTCCGCCACGTCAAGCTGCGCCTGCAGGTCATCCGGGGCTGCGGCACCTGCGGCGCGCACGGCGGCGAGGTCCTTGCCCTCGGTGCGCATCAGCAGGCGCACCTGGTTCAACCCGATGGATGCCTCGTTGTCGTTGGGCTTTTCGTTCAGCGCCTGCTTGTACGCGCTCTCGGCGGCCGGCAGGTCACCTGACTCGATGGCATCCAGGGCGGCCTGGTGCAGCGGCGGCAGCGGTGCCGGGCCGCTGGCCGGCCCCGTGGTGCCCAGCGGCGGAACGGTCCCCGCCACACCGTGCTGGACGCCCAGGGCCAGCAGCTCGTCGATCAGCGACTGGATCTGCGCGGCCTCGGCCGTGCCCTGGAACAGCGGCACCGGCTGGCCGTTGACCAGGGCGATGACGGAGGGCACCTGCGTGACCTGGAAGGCCTGGGCGATGGCGGGCTGTTGTTCCGCATCCACGGTGGCCAGGGCAAGGGTGCCGCGCTTGGCATCGACCAGGCTTGCCAGCGTGCCGTCGAGCTGCACCGAGGCCTGGGCGCGCGGGCTGCCCAGCGAAACGATCACCGGCACCTGCTGGGAAAGGGCAACGACCTCCGGGAAGCTCTCCTGGTCGACGGAGCGGACCCAGGTGGGAAGGGCCTCCCCCGATGCGCCGGCCGGCTCCGGCTGGGACTGTTTGAAGGCTGCCAGATCAATGGCGCCGCGTGAGGAGGGAGCAGTGGGTTCAGGCATGCTGGTGGTCATTCCTCTACTTTAGGCCGCAACGGGCCCGGGTGGAAAACCCGTCGCCGGGCCGCTGCCGGCGCGGCGACGCGGCGCCAACGACGGAAGGCGCGGCGCCAACGACGGAAGGCGCGGCGCTGCGGCCACGGGATCCGCCCCGTGCCCTGTGGCACCACGCCTTCCAATGCGGGAACCGTGCGGTTCCCGGCTCCCCGCACGGGGAGGGGGTCCTACTTCAGGAGCTTCGCTCCCCTGGTGATGACCTCGGCGGCAACCACGGAGATCTTGTCCTTGGAGTCGGCCGCCGGAATGTAGATGAGCGTCGGTTCCCCGTAGGTGATCTCGACACCCTTCTTGGTGTCCTTGGCGCCGACGATCTTGGCGGTGGTGGCGTCCATTCCGACGGTCCCGCCGTCTTCCTTGGGCTTGGCGGTCGTCGTCGAGGTGAAGCTGCCCGACACCAGTGCCCCGCCGTCCGGGGTGGCCAACACGACAGTGTCCTTGGCGTTCACGGTCCGCTTGAACGTGATCGTCGCGTCCTTGTTGGACTTCACCATCGCGTTCTGCTCCTTGGCATTCAGCGTCAGGAAGGCGTTCTTGGCGAACTTGTCGGCATCCTTGGCCTTCTCGTTGTCCATGAACGCGGCGAGGCGCTCGAGCGCCGTCTTCGGGGTCATGGTCAGGTCCTTGGCGTCGTCCTTGAGCATCTTCACCGACTGGTCGCCCACGGCGATGCCGGGGAACGTCGAACCGGGGAGCATCGGGGTCGCGAAGGCCACCTTGTAGTTCTCGCGCGGTCCCGACTGGGTCAGCGTGATCGCGGTGGGGATCGTGGAGGCGCCGGAGTCCTTGGCGGTGACCACCATGATCGAGCGCGGGAAGTTCGCCCCGTCGTCGGTCGGCACGGCGGCCGAGCGGATCACGCTGGTGTCGATTGCCGCGGGGGCATCGATCTTGACGTCGTCGTTGCGCAGTTCGTAGTTCTGGCCGCGCAGGGACTTCAGGGCACCGGTGGTGCGGGCATCCAGGTCCTTGATGTTCCGGGACTTGTCGGCCTTGGCCACGGAGGTAGAAACCTCGCCGAGAATGCGCTCAAGCTGGTTCTGCAGCACCACGGGGAAGACCTTCTCGGCTTCCTCGGTGGCGGAGCTTTCCGCCGGGCTCGACGAGGAACCGGCGGCCAGGGCCGGTGCGGAGGGCAGCAGCACCAGGGACAGCACGGAGGCGGTGGCCACGATCTTGGCCACGGTGTTCTCTCCGCCCTTGGGCATGGCAGTGGTGGGCAGTGCATCGGTGCGCGGGGCATCGGGCTGGTCTGCCGAGCGGCGTCCGCCGCCGGATCCTCCGCGCGGGGTGGTGCGCACTGCGGCCAGGGCGATGCCGGCGATGAGCAGCAGCGAACCGGCGATGATCAGCGGCATGGAGAACGGGGTGGCGGTGTCGCCGGGCCACGTGGCGGTGATGTCGGTGGGAGCGGCGGCCTTGCCGTCGGCGGCCAGCAGCAGCGTCCAGGATCCCTCGTCGGGATTGGTCCAGCGGTAGGTCATGGTCTTGTCGGCGTTCTCGGTCGCCTGGAAGATGTCGTCGCCGGCCGGGTTGGGCACCTGGTCCTCGCCGCTCTCGGAGGTGGACTCAAGGACCGTGTCGGCGGCGTTGATGCCGGTGACGGTCGTGTGGGCGGCCTTGCCGACCCATGCCTTGGCATCGGCGGAGCGCACCAGCGAGGCGGTGAACTTGCCTTCGGCATTGATGGTGATTTCCGTGGGGTGTCCGGCCACGGTTCCGGCCCCGGCCTCGATGAGTGTTACCGGGGCTGCTGCGGGGGCCTGGGCAAAGGAAGCGGTCAGCGTCTCGGGCGGAGCCCATATGGTTCGCTGGCCGATCCCCACCACCAGGGCTGCCAGCCCAAGAATGATAGCGATCGCTGAGAAGATCTTTCGCACAATTACACCTAACGGATGAGGGGGTCGAGATTCGGCCTCGGGTGCCACCCACATCATTTATCAGGATGACACGCTCACAAGTCTAACGAGTTCTAGCGCATCTGCGTTCCGGAATGTGGGTAGCACCACGCCGAAACACGCTGAGGTGTCGACCACTTTTGGGCGGGGCAACTCAGCCCCGCCAATGTCGTCAACTGGGGCCCCGGGGCATTAAGCTCGGGATTGTGACTACTCAAGACGGGGACGAAGCAACAACGCCGGCGGGCACCGGGGGCCACCCCGAGCTGCCCGGGGACGCTTCGGGCGTCCAGGGGTCCCCGGCGCCGGATTCCGCACCGCACCGCCCTGCTGCACCTCACCGGTGGTGGCGCCGGGCGCTGGGCACCGCCCAGCAGACGCTGGATGCCCGGATCAAGCCGCCGGCGAACTTCGGGTTCCCGCCGCTTCCGGTTCGCGATCCCGGGGACGGGCTTCCGGACGCCGACGTCTCCCCGCAGTCCAACCCGATCGCCTTCGGCTTCCTGTTCACCGTGGGCGTGGGCCTGGCCTTGCTGGGCTTCTTCCTGCTGACTAATGTGGGGTCGCTGGTCATCTGGATCGCCATCGCCCTGTTCATTGCGCTAGGCCTGGACCCGATCGTGCGCTTCCTGGTGACCCACGGGATCCCGCGCAGTATCGGCGTGCTGATCACGATGCTCGCGCTGCTCGGCGGTGCCGCCGGGTTCATGGGCGCCATCATCCCCACGCTCACCGAGCAGACGGCGCAGTTCATCGAGCGTGCGCCGCGGATCGTCGACGACTTCCTGAAGTCCGAATTCTTCGTCACCCTCGACGCGCAGTACCAGCTCTCGGACCGGATCAGCGACGAGATCGGGAAGTTCTTCTCCGACACCGGGGCCGTGGGCGGGATCTTCGGCGGCGTGCTGGGCGTCGGCAGCGTGATCGCCCAGGGCATGTTCGGCGTGTTGATCGTGCTGGTGCTGGCCATCTACTTCCTGGCCTCGCTTCCGGCGATGAAGTCGTTCTTCTACCGGCTGGCCCCGCACTCGCGCCGGGTCCGCGTGGAGGAACTGGGCAACACCATCACGCACTCGGTCGGCAACTATGTCATGGGCCAGGCGTTCGTGGCGTTGCTGAACGCGACCGTGGCGCTGGTCTTGATGAGCATCCTCGGGGTCCCGTTCGCCGCGCTGCTGACCCTGCTGGTGGCGATGCTGGCCTTCATCCCGCTGGTCGGGGCCGTGATCGCCGGCATCCTGGTGTCCCTGGTCTCGCTGACCCTGGGCTGGCAGACCACCGCGATCTACGCGATCTGCTACTTCGGGTACCTGCAGATCGAGGCCTACTTCATCTCCCCGCGGGTGATGCAGAAGGCGGTGTCGGTTCCCGGCGCGGTGGCGGTGATCTCGGTGATCGCCGGCGGCTCGCTGCTCGGCGTCGTCGGCGCACTCATGGCCATTCCCGCGGCGGCCGCCGTCATGTTGATCCTGCGCGAGGTCTTCATCACCCGGCAGGACAACCGCTAGCCGCACTCCCCGCCGGCCCCTGGCATTCGGCCCCGGGCGTGGCGCCCCGCCCGGTCAGTACCGGTAGGAGCGTGATTCCCAGCACTTGGGGTGCCAGTGGCGCCGTGCCGCGGCCGAGGCGTCGTCGCCGGACCAGTGGTCGGCCCGCCACGCCACCAGGTGCTCGGTCCCGGGCTTGATGAACTGCCCGCATCCGGGGCACTTGTAGGTCTTGGCCGCGCCGACCGCCGATATCCGGCGCACATGCCACTGGCCGTCCGGCGCGTCCTGCAGGCGCTGCACGCCGTAGCGGGCCTTTTCCAGCCACGGCTCATCCGATCCCTCGTCGGCCCGCGTCCACTTGTTGACCCTGCCGGAGCGGGGCTTGGGAGCGGAGGAGCGAGAAGGACGGTTCGAGCGGGCCATGGTCCAATTCTGCCCCAGATGCGCCGTCCGCCCGGTACGGGACGCACCGGCGGCACTGCCTGTCCGGCCACGGCCCGGGCGCGAAACCCGGTAGAGTGCCTGTTGTGCGTTTAGTCATTGCCAAGTGTTCAGTTGATTACGAGGGCCGTTTGCGTGCCCACCTCCCCCTGGCGACCCGCCTGCTGATGGTCAAGGCCGACGGCTCGGTGCTGGTCCATTCCGACGGCGGCAGCTACAAGCCGCTGAACTGGATGAGCCCCCCGGCGGTCATGCGGGTGGTGGCCCCCGACGAGGAGCAGGCGGCCGAGGGCGACGTGGAGCTCTGGCACGTCGCTCACCAGAAGTCCGACGACCGCCTGGTGGTGCACATCAAGGAATTCATCCACGACTCCCAGCACAACCTGGGCATCGACCCGGGCCTGATCAAGGACGGTGTCGAGGGCGACCTGCAGCGCCTGCTGGCCGACCAGATCGAGACCGTTGGTGCCGGCTACACCCTGATCCGCCGCGAGTACATGACGGCCATCGGCCCGGTGGACATCCTGGCGCGCGACGCCGATGGCGCGACCGTGGCCATCGAGCTCAAGCGCAATGGTGACATCGACGGCGTCGAGCAGCTCACCCGATACCTCGAACTGCTGAACCGCGACCCGCTGTTGCGTCCGGTGCGCGGGATTTTCGCCGCCCAAAAGATCAAGCCGCAGGCCCGCACACTGGCCACCGACCGCGGCATCGATTGCCTGGTGCTCGACTACGACGCGATGCGCGGCGTCGATGACGTGGCGGCACGGCTCTTCTAGGCCCCGACCGCGCCTCGCTCCCCCTGGGCCGCCCCGCAATCCCGCGCAACATCCACCCCGGGCGCAGGTGACCGTTGGCGCCGCAAGGCCTTCCGCGAAACTTTTGCGGCGCGGATGCATGAATCGCCGCCGTGCCCGGACCTAGACTGGGTCCATGACTGCCACCGATTCACCCGAACGTTACGCGCTGACCGGACGACTCGTTACTCCCGGAAGGGACATCGCCGAGGGCATCGTCGCCGTGGAGGGCAACCGCATCGCCTTCGCCGGCGATGCGCACGAGTTTTCGTTCTTCGACGAATCGGAGGCCTTCGAGCTGATCGAAAGCCCGGAAGGCACCGTCATCATCCCGGGCCTGATCGACCTGCACTGCCACGGCGCAGGGGGCGGGGACTTCCCCTCCGGGGATCCCGAGTCGATCACCACCGCCATCGAACACCTGCACCGCTCCGGCACCACCACCTTCCTGGCCTCGCTGGTCACCGCCCCGCGCGCAGACATGCTGGCCGCCGCGGGCGTGCTGGCCGAATTCGCCCAGCGTGGGGACATCGCCGGGATCCACGCCGAGGGCCCGTTCCTCTCCGTGACGCGCTGCGGGGCCCAGGACCCGGCGTACCTCTCGGACCCGGATCCGGAATTCGTCGATGAGCTGATCGATGCGGCGGCCGGCCAGCTGCGCACCATGACGTACGCCCCGGAACGCGCCGGATCCGATGCCCTTCTCGAGCAGCTCGTTTCCCAGGGCGTGGTCCCTTCGCTGGGGCACACCGACGCGGACGCCGCCATGACCTCGGCCTCGCTGGGGGTTGCCCGGGAGGAACTGGCAAGCGCCGGCGTCGACGGCTTCACCGAGCGCCCCACCGTGACCCACCTGTTCAACGGCATGCCGCCGATGCACCACCGGGCACCCGGGGCCGTCGCGGCCTGTCTGGAGCTGGCAGCGCAGGGCAAGATCATCGTCGAGCTGGTTGCGGACGGCGTCCACCTCGACCCGGTCCTGGTCCGGACCATGTTCAACCTGCTGGGTGCCGAATCCATCGCCCTTGTCACCGACTCGATGGCTGCCACCGGACTCGCCGACGGCAGCTACACGCTGGGCCCGGCGGAGGTCACCGTGGCCAACGGGGAAGCCCGCCTGGCCTCGGACGGCTCCCTCGCCGGCGGCACGGCGAGCATGCTCGAGGTGGTTCGCGCGGCGGTGGCCGCCGGGGTGGAGCTGCGCGACGCCGTCATCTCCGCCACGACGGTGCCGGCGAGCGTGCTGGGGCTGATCGACGAGGCGGGCAGGCTCCACCAGGGCTTCGTGGCGGACATGCTGGTGCTGGACGCGGACCTGGGCCTGCGGCAGGTCGTGCGCAACGGCCGGAATCTATTGTGAAGTTTCCCCTGAGCAACCGGGCTCGGGGTATTGACCCAAGTCACGCGATTGTGTGATGCTTGACTCAGTCTTTGTGTTGGTTAGTCATACCCGCCAAAGCAGTGCTGCGGGTGTGAAGTGACTGCGGTGGGGTCAAACCGTCGCCAGTGTTCTTCTCACTTGAGTACCACCTAATGGTCGTCGCACAGTGCAGCGGCCTGATTTTCGCACTAAATGAGGAGAAATACATGGCTCAGGGAACCGTGAAGTGGTTTAACGCCGAAAAGGGATTCGGCTTCATCACTCCCGATGGCGCCGAGGCCGACGTGTTCGTGCACTACTCGGAAATCCAGACCAACGGCTTCCGCACGCTGGAAGAAAACCAGCGCGTGGAATTCGAAGTTGGCCAGGGTGCCAAGGGTCCGCAGGCCACCGGCGTTGTCGGTCTCTAAGGACTTCACAGACTCTTTGAACTTTTCACCTGTGGGGAAACCGACCGCAACGCGGCGCGGATCCGGGCAGGCGTCAACCTAAGAAGATGCAAAAGGTGTGGGGCGGGATGATTTATTCATCCCGCCCCACACCTTTATCTTGCTTGATCAGTCTTGCTTGATCAGTCTTGCCGCCAGGTGCCGACGCCCGCAACGGGGCCGGCTTCCAACCATGCCGAGAGGCCGTTGTAGGTCTGGTAATCCATGGCGACCAATACTTCTCGGCCTTCATAGCTCATCATCACGATGACGCTTCCGGGCTGTACCAGGTGCTTTTCCTCTTCCGCGGGACGCCGCCAGCCCTTGAGCCGGATGGAGGTCCGCAGGAATCGATGCACCGGGATCGGGGAGACCGAAAAGAGCTTGAGGAACTCAAGCTCTCCAGGGCCATAACGCGCAATCGCCATCATCCACTTCCCGGAGGACGCGGAGATGGAAGCGTCGAAAGTGCCAAGAGTGCGCCGCAACTGAATGCGGCGCACTCCCATGGCACCCAAGAACATCACCACAAGCAGCAGGGCTGCCAACACGATGAGTACAGGAATGCCGAGTTCGTTCAAGGCAGGACTATCGAGTTCCCGCCGGGACGGAGTCGGCCATGACGGCGTTGTCCGCTACGATCACCACGCGGTCAGCGTCAACGGAGAAGAACCCGCCATCAACCTGGACCGAGAACCGTGACCCGGAGACCGGAACGATTTCCAGATCCCCGGCAGCCAGGACGGCCAGCATCGGCACGTGGCCGGGAAGGATCCCGATCTCGCCATTGCTGGTGCGTCCCTTGACCAGTTTCGCCGCACCCGACCACACGAAGTGGTCGGCTGCAACGATTTCGACTTGGAGTTCGGCCATGATTAGCGAGTCGACTTCTGGATGTCGGCCCACTGGCGCTCAACGTCGTCCATGCCGCCGATGTTGAAGAATGCCTGCTCGGCAATGTGGTCAACGTCGCCGTTGCAGATCGCGTTGAAGCCCTCGATGGTGTCCTTGATGGCAACCGTCGAACCCTCGACACCGGTGAACTGCTTGGCAGTGTAGGTGTTCTGGGAGAGGAACTGCTGGATGCGACGAGCACGCGATACAACGATCTTGTCCTCTTCACCGAGTTCGTCGATGCCGAGGATCGCGATGATGTCCTGCAGTTCCTTGTTCTTCTGGAGGATCTGCTTGACGCGAACCGCGGTGTTGTAGTGGTCGTGACCAACGTACTGCGGGTCAAGGATTCGCGACGTGGAGGTCAGCGGATCGATGGCCGGGTACAGACCACGGGAGGCGATTTCACGGGAAAGTTCCGTGGTCGCATCCAAGTGGGCGAAGGTCGCGGCCGGGGCCGGGTCCGTGTAGTCATCGGCAGGCACGTAAACGGCCTGCATCGAGGTGATCGAGTGGCCCTTGGTCGAGGTGATGCGCTCCTGGAGGAGACCCATCTCGTCGGCAAGGTTCGGCTGGTAACCCACGGCCGAAGGCATGCGGCCCAGCAGGGTCGACACCTCGGAACCGGCCTGGGTGAAGCGGAAGATGTTGTCGATGAAGAGCAACACGTCCTGCTTCTGCACATCGCGGAAGTACTCCGCCATGGTCAGTGCCGACAGTGCCACGCGAAGACGCGTTCCTGGCGGCTCATCCATCTGGCCGAACACCAGGGCGGTGTCCTTCAGGACGTTGGCTTCTTCCATTTCGACCCAGAGGTCGTTGCCCTCACGGGTGCGCTCGCCAACACCGGCGAATACCGAGGTACCACCGAAGTTACGTGCAACACGGGTGATCATTTCCTGGATCAGCACGGTCTTGCCCACGCCGGCGCCGCCGAAGAGGCCGATCTTTCCACCCTTGATGTACGGGGTGAGAAGGTCGATCGACTTGATGCCGGTTTCCAGCATTTCGGTCGAGCCTTCGAGGCTCGCGAAGGACGGGGCCTTGCGGTGGATCGGCCAGCGCTCGGTGATCTCGAGCTCCGAGGCAGCAACGTCGAGGGGCTCGCCCAGCACGTTGAAGATGTGGCCCTTGACAACGTCGCCAACGGGTACGGAAATCGGGGCACCGGAATCGACTACCTGGGTACCGCGGACAAGTCCGTCGGTGGCCTGAAGGGCGATTGCACGAACCATGGAGTCACCGAGGTGCTGGCTGGTTTCGAAGGTGATGGTGGTGGTCTTGCCGTTGAGAGTAATCTCAGCGGAAAGAGCATTGTAAATAGCAGGCAGGGAGTCGGCGGGGAATTCAACGTCGACAACCGGGCCGATAACGCGTGCGATACGACCGATTGCACCGGTCGAGGCAGCGGTACCCTGCTCGTTGAGTTGGGCAGTCATCTCTCTCTCACTTCACTTGTGTAGATGGCGTGGATGTAAGTGTGGGTAGGAAGTTCCCGTTAACCGTTCAGCGCGTCAGCGCCGGCAACGATTTCAGAGAGTTCCTGGGTAACCTCGGCCTGGCGGGCGTTGTTACGAAGACGCGTGTACTTCTTGATGAGTTCCTTGGCGTTGTCGCCTGCGGACTTCATTGCACGCTGGCGGGCTGCGAGCTCGGAAGCCGCCGCCTGCAACATCGCGTTGAAGATGCGTGATTCGATGTACCGCGGAAGCAGTGCGTCAAGCACCTGCTCCGGCTCCGGCTCGTATTCGTAGAGCGGCAGCAGCTCATCGGCAGGAGTCTCAGACTCCTCCTCGACAACCTCAAGCGGCAGCAAACGAATGACCGTCGGTTCCTGAACGACCATCGACTTGAACTGGGTGAAGACTACGTGGATCTCGTCCACGCCTCCCACTTCAAATTCGTCGGCGAAGTCCTTGAGCAGGGCTTCGCGCAGTTCGCGTGCGGTCGTAAACTCCGGGGCGTCGGTACCACCGGTCCACACCTTCGCGTATTCGCGTCCACGGAAATCGAAGTACGCCTGAGCCTTGCGGCCGACCAGGTAGGTCTTGACGTCCTTGCCTTCTTCATGGAGCAGTTCTACGAGGTGCTCTGCCTGCTTCAAGACGCTGGCGGAGTAGGACCCGGCGAGTCCGCGGTCAGAGGTCATGACCAAGACCGCCGCGCGACGGATTGACTCCGGCTCGGTGGTCAGTGGGTGATCAACCTCTGACTGTGACGCGACGGCAGTAACAGCACGGGTAATCGCATTGGCGTACGGCAGCGATGCCGAGACACGCGCGCGTGCCTTGCCAATACGGGAAGAGGCGATCAGTTCCATCGCCTTGAAGATCTTGCCCATCGACGTCGTCGATGCAATCTTCTGGCGGTAGACCCGAATCTGGGCTCCCATGTTTGTCCTTTCCTTATCCCTTTGCAGGGGTTGCCGCACCGCACCTTCGGGTGCGGCAACCCCTAATCAAAGGTGATGTCAGCGCTTTTGCTTGACGATCTTTTCCTGGTCGACGGATCCCTCGGCCAAGGCGTCGAATTCTTCCTTGCCGGCGGCGACAAGCTTGTCGTCGCCTTCACCGAAGAAGCCGGCCTTGAAGTCGGCGATGTTCGACTTGAGCGATTCAACGGTCTCGTCCTCGAGCTTGCCGGTCTCGGCAATCACGGTGAGCACGTTGGTGCGGTGACGCAGGTGAGCCAGGAACTCGGTTTCGAAGCGACGAACGTCCTCAACCGGGACATCATCCAGGTAGCCCTTGGTACCGGCCCACACGGAGACAACCTGATCCTCAACCGGGAACGGTGCGTACTGTCCCTGCTTGAGAAGTTCCATCAAGCGTGCGCCACGGGTGAGCTGCTGCTTGGAAGCGGCGTCCAGGTCCGAGGCGAACATGGCGAATGCCTGCATGTCGCGGAACTGGGCCAGTTCGAGCTTCAGGGTACCGGCGACCTTCTTCATGGCCTTGATCTGCGCCGAGCCACCAACGCGGGACACCGAGATGCCCACGTCGACTGCCGGACGCTGGTTGGCGTTGAAGAGGTCCGACTGCAGGAAGATCTGGCCGTCGGTGATGGAAATGACGTTGGTCGGAATGAAGGCCGAGACGTCGTTTGCCTTGGTTTCGATGATCGGCAGACCGGTCATCGAGCCTGCTCCGAGCTCGTCGGAGAGCTTTGCACAACGCTCAAGCAAGCGGGAGTGCAGGTAGAACACGTCGCCCGGGTAGGCTTCGCGTCCCGGCGGGCGACGCAGCAACAGCGAAACGGCGCGGTAGGCTTCGGCCTGCTTGGACAGATCATCAAAGACGATCAGAACGTGCTTGCCGTCGTACATCCACTGCTGGCCGATGGCGGAGCCGGCGTACGGTGCCAGGTACTTGAAGCCGGCCGGGTCCGAAGCCGGGGATGCAACGATGGTGGTGTATTCCAGCGCACCGTTGGTCTCAAGGGTCTGGCGCACGGCGGCAATGGTCGAAGCCTTCTGACCAATTGCCACGTAGATGCAGCGGACCTGCTTGTTGGTGTCGCCCGAAGCCCAGTTGGCCTTCTGGTTGATGATGGCATCCACGGCCAGGGCGGTCTTGCCGGTCTGGCGGTCGCCAATGATCAGCTGACGCTGGCCACGGCCGATCGGGATCATGGCGTCGATGGCCTTCATGCCGGTCTGCAGCGGTTCGTGAACCGACTTGCGCTGCGTCACGCCCGGAGCCTGAAGCTCCAGTGCGCGGCGACCCGAGGACGCGATCGGTCCCAGGTCATCGATCGGCTCGCCCAGCGGGTCAACCACTCGGCCGAGGAAGGCATCGCCAACCGGAACCGAAAGGATCTCGCCGGTGCGCTCGACGCGCTGGCCTTCGGCGATGCCGGTGAAGTCGCCCAAGACGACGACACCGATCTCGCGGGTGTCAAGGTTCTGGGCCAGGCCCAGGGTGCCGTCTTCGAATCGAAGCAGCTCATTTGCCATGACGGAGGGAAGACCCTCCACCTTGGCGATACCGTCACTTGCCGTGGTTACGCGGCCGACCTCGGTGCGCTCTGCTTTGCCCGGTTCGTAGGACGCTGCGAACTCATTCAAGGCATTGCGGACGTCGTCGGCGTTGATGGTCAATTCGGCCATCTGCAGTCCCTGCTCTCCTAAGTTGTGATTACCGCGATCTATCGTTGCGGTAACCGAAATTTGATTCAGTCTATGGTGACTGGCCTGCAAGGCAGGCCCCCCGGGTTGAAGTGGGGGGGCTGCCTAGCTTGCCAACTGGCGGCGAAGGTCCGCGACGCGGGTGGCGATGGTTGCGTCAACAACCTCGTCACCCACCTTGACGCGGATGCCGCCAACTAGTGCCGGGTCGATCTCGACATTGATCTTCAAGTCCCGGCCGTAAAGGTTGTTCAGGCCTGCCTGCAGGCGCGCTGTCTGCTCCGGGGTGAGTTCACGGGTGACACTCACCTGGGCAATCCAGCGGTCCTGGCGTTTAGCCACCAATTCCACGAAGCGCTCCAGAAGTGCGACGGGCTTGAGCCCGCGCGGCGAAGCGACGGCCTGGCGGATCAGCAGTGCCGCTGCATCCGAGGCATTCGGCACCAGCTTGAGCGCCAGGGCGCCCTTCGCTTCGTCCGTAGCCTTGGAATCATCAAGGGCACGCTGCAGATCATGACTGGACCCAACCACACGGATGAACGCGAAGAGGTCTTCTTCGAGCCTCTCCAGTCCTGCGGAACCGCCCTGACGCTCGGCTACCGCGATGGCGACAGTTGCCGCCACGGTCTCCAGTGCATCGCCAATGTCTCGTGCCGAGCTCCAACGCGAGGATGCCAGAGACGCGACGGTGGATTCGGCTTCCGCCGAGACCTTCCCGTGCAACAGCTGGGCAACAAGCCCCGCCTTGTCAGAGGACCCGCGGGCCGGATCAGTCAGTGCGCGACGCAGGCCTGCGTTGCCATCCAGAACGTCAACCGTCCCAAATAGCTCGGCGGACAATTCCAAGGACGCGTGTGCAAGCTTGGTTTCCAACGACGCCAGCGCCGCGGACAGTGACTCGCTCGATACACCTGCCATTAGTTCGATGCACCTGCGTTCTGCTGGGTTTCAAGGTCTGCCAGGAACTTGTCGACCACGCGAGCTGCGCGCTCGTCGTTCTCAAGAGCGTCGTCGACGATCTTGCTGGCCAGCGAAGTTGCCAGGGTTCCGACCTCGGCACGCAGCGAGGTAACTGCTGCGGTGCGCTCGGCTTCGATCTGGCGGTGGGCCTGCTCGGTGATGCGAGCGGACTCTTCTGCTGCCTTGGTCTTCAGTTCCGCAAGAATCAGGGCACCTTCTTCGCGCGCATCCTCGCGGATGCGGTTGGCTTCGGTGCGTGCTTCAAGCAGCTGTGCCTTGTACTGCTCAAGGGTGGCGTTGGCTTCGGCCTGTGCGGCCTCTGCCTTCTCAAGTCCACCCTCGATGGCCGTGACACGGTCCTGGTAGGACTTCTCGAATGCCGGGGCAATGTACTTGACCACCAAAAACAGCAGGACAGCGAAGCCTGCAGCAGTGACAAGAATTTCCCACGGGTTCGGAAGCAGCGGGTTGGCACTCTCGCCTGCAGCGAGGATCAATTCGTTGCTGATCATTCTCACTCTTCCTTATCTCTTAAGTTCCGGTTGCAATGGCGCCTGCGTAAGTGGCAGGGCCACTACGAGGGGAACTAGGCGCCGACGACGAAGGCGAAGACGAGGCCCAAGATTGCCAGTGCTTCTGCAAGGGCGAAGCCCAGCATGGCGATGGGCTGCAGGATGCGCTGAGCTTCCGGCTGACGGGCTACGCCGTTGATGTAGGCAGCGAAGATCATGCCCACGCCGATGGCCGAACCGATTGCAGCCAGGCCGTAGCCGATCATGTTGAGGGAGCCGTGGAGTTCCATTTCGTTCCTTTCAAGATACCGACACTTTGTCGGCAGGTTGTGAGGTCATTCCCCCATTCAAGGGGGAAAACTTTAGTTGGTTGGTGCGAGCCCGGAATGCTTAGTGGGCGTCTGCATCCAGGGCACCCTGGATGTAGATGGCGGTCAGCAGGGTGAAGACAAATGCCTGCAGGACCATGATCAAGAGTTCGAGGAAGTACATCGCCACCGAGCCGACGATGACCAGGACGCCGACGGCGTTCAGGGCCAGCGACTCCTGAACCATGATCAGGTGGCGGGCGCCGGTGGCGGCAAGCATCACGATCATGTGGCCGGCAAGCATGGTGGCCATCAAACGCAAGGAGTGGGTCAGCGGGCGAACGATGAAGTTGGAAATGATTTCCAGCGGCACCATCAGCGGCATGATCCAACCCGGGACCCCCGAGGGAACAACGGCCAGCTTGAAGTAGCGGATGCCGTGGTTCTTCACGCCGACGGCGATCCAGGTGCCGTAGATGATGATGGCCATGGCGTAAGCCGCGCCGGCGTGGGAGAACGAGGGAAGCTGAAGGAACGGGATGGCCCCGAAGAGGTTGTTCAGCAGGATGAAGAAGAAGGTCGCAAAGAGCAGCGGCACCCACTGGGCGAAGTTCTTCTCGCCGATGATGTCGCGGCCCACGCTGTTACGGACGAAGCCGTAGGCGCTTTCGGCCAGGAACTGTGCCTTGCCTGGAACCAGCTTCGGATTCTTGATGGCCGACTTGAAGAACCACACGATCAAGATGATCGAGAGGATGATCATGACCATCTGCTTGCCGAAACCGGTCCCGTACTCGGCTAACCATGGCAGCACCTCGGGAAGGTGGGTGTCGGAAATCGACGGCGGGACATAGGGTTCTGTGGCCGTCGGAAGCGCAAACGCGGTCAACGCGCTGTCCTCTCTGCAGTTTCGGTCGTGGGGCAATATCGGCGATTCGGCGCAAGGCACCGCTCACCGTGTGAAGTTCTAATGGTCGATCTCATCGCTGCCTGGAAACCCGCGGCGTCGATGCCGCAAATGATGGCGAGCCAGAAACAATCCAGCGGTGGCGCCTAGCAGCGCACCGAGGAAAACAATCCAGCGGGTGTCCAGCAAAAGATCCAGTCCCCAGCCTATCAAACCCCACGCGATCAGCCCGCCAACAATGTAGTTGACGTACTCGCGGACGGGAGCCTGTATTGGCGCTTGACCGGGGTTGGAGTCAGGGTTTTCCATGATCCCCTCCGGTGGGTGGGGACGTCGATGGATCGTCGTGGTCGAAAATGGGGAGCCTTGCCCGGGAAAAGGCGCGAATCTCCCCAAACTGCCACAGCACCAGGGAACCAATGGCCCCCCACATGAAATAGGGTGCGAGCACCCATTCGGGCAGCCCGGAAAAAAGCACCAGAAAACCCATGCCCAGGATCTTGACGAAGTACATGAAGAGGAACGCCGGCAGCGCCCAGGTTGCGCGATGTCGTCCGGCCCATTCGGCAACGAGCAGGCTGATGCCGAAGAACACGACGATCAGTCCGCACCCGAAGGCCAGTGAACCGGCCGCTTGCGCGCCCAGGATCGGCCAAGCGGCAATTGACGCCACGGCGCCGACACCAACGGTGTAGGCAACGCAGGTCTTCAGGATGCCCAGCCAAGGGGAACGCGGAGCCGACGATGCAACCAACGCACCGCTGGGCTTGGAACCGCGTCCCGGCTTGATCATGTATGTCCAGTTCCCTTGCTGCAGCAGCACCCACCGATGATGGGTCCTGCATGACATGGAGGCTTGATGAGGGGTATGTTCCTCGGTGAAGAGGCACCTTGAATTCTACATGAGATAGAACCGGGGCTCGACCCGGCGGCCGGCCCTGCGCCGGCGGGGATGCCGGGCCTACTTGGTGCCGAGCATCCCGATCTTGCCGCGGGCCCGTTTCAGCATGGGCAACCAGGTGACGAAGGTCACGAAAACGAAGGCCGCAATATAGAGGGGAATTGCGATGCGCCGGTCACTGAGCGAAATCACCACGACCCCCGAGGAGACCAGTGCGGCCCACAGGTAGAGGATGAGGACCACTGCCCGGGGGCTGTGGCCCAGGTCCACCAGCCGGTGGTGGATGTGCCCGCGGTCGGCACTAAACGGGGACCGGCGCTTGGCCGTGCGCCTAATGACGGAGAGCAGCAGGTCCAGGTACGGCAACACGATCACCGCGATCGGCAGGATCACCGGCATGAACGCCGGGACGTTGCGGAAGCGGTAGGCGTCCTCCCCCAGGACGTCCCCGGTGACCGCGAGGGTTGCCACAGCAAAGAGCAGCCCTATCGCAAGCACCCCCGTCTCCCCCATGAAGATGGACGCGGGCTGGAAGTTGTGCGGCAGGAAGCCCAACGTGGCCCCGAGCAACACGGCGCAGAGCAGGGCCGAGAAGTTTGCGTAGTCCTCAGCGCTGACGCGCGTGGCCAGCAGGTAGCTGTAGACGAAGAAGGTTGCCGCGCCGATCGCCGAGATCCCTGCGGCCAGGCCGTCCAGGCCGTCGACGAAGTTGATCGCGTTCATCGTGCCCACGATGATCAGCACCGTGACGGCGACCTGCAGGGACGGGGAATCAATGTGCAGCGAGCCGACGGGAAGGGCCTTGAGCAGGATCCCGTGCTGGACGATCACCAGGCCCACCGCGATCTGGCCGATGAGCTTGGCCCACCAGCGCAGGTCTATCAGGTCATCCAGGACGCCCATCACCAGGATGATGCCCAGGGCGATCAACACTCCGCGAATGGGTTCGGGAGACCTGAAGATCCCGGTGAAGAACGGCATCTGCTCCGCCACCGAAATTCCCAGGTACAGCGCCCCCACGATGGCAACCCCGCCCAACTTGGGGGTGGGTTTCTGGTGGAAGTCGCGGTCGCGCACCGGGAGCTGGGGCATGAAGCGCACACCCAGGACACGGAGCACCGGAGTGAGCAGATACGCGGTCAGGAACGTGATACCGATCAGCAGCAGGTAGCTTCTCATGGCGTCCGGGCGGACTCCCCGCCTTGCGTGGCACCGCGATTTCCTGCTTCACCGGGGACGGCAGGGGCGATGGCGTCGCCGGAATCCCCGGCATCGGCATCCTCGGTGGCGGATTCCTCGGCGTCCGCGCCCGATTCGGGCAGAGCCTCTTCTTCGGCCGGTATCTCCGGTTGCGGCAAGGTGTCATCGGCCAGGGCCGGGTCCGGCTGCCCGTCGGCGTCCAGGAGGCCGGGAACGACCGCGCGCAGTGCCTCGAGCGAGAGGGCACCCTCGCGCACCACGCGCGGCGGGGTGAGGGTGCAGTCGATGATGGTCGAGCTCAGTGCGTCCCCGGAGATCGGGCGGGGCCCGGCCTCCAGATACACCTCGACCGATTCGCCGAGCTGTTCGAAGGCCTCCTCGGCGGTGGCGGCCGCCGGGTTGCCGGTGCGGTTCGCCGAGGAGACGGCCAGCGGGCCGGTGCTGCGCAACAGCTGGCGGGCCACCTCGTCGTCCGGCACCCGCAACGCCACGGTGCCGCGGGTCTCCCCCAGGTCCCAGGTCAGGGACGGCTGGGCATGCAGGATCAGGGTCAACGCGCCGGGCCAGAACTCGGCGGCAAGTTCCCGGGCGAAGCCCGGGACGTCCACGGCCAGGCCGTCCATCGTCGCGGCCTGCGGGATCAGCACCGGCGGCGGCATGTTCCGTCCCCGGCCCTTGGCGGCCAGCAAGGTCGCCACCGCCTGGGCGGAAAATGCGTCGGCGGCAATGCCGTAGACGGTGTCGGTAGGCATCACGATGCATCGGTTTGCGGCCAATGCGGCGCGTGCGGCCTCGAGTCCGGTCTCTAGGTCCTGGCTGTTGCGGGCATCAAAACGTGAAGTCACGTGTTTCATTCTTCCATGTTTCGTGGACCTTCAGCGGCGGATGCCACTGGTGGCCCGGTCCCTGCCGGTCAGATCCAGGTGGGTCGTCACCTGTTCCCAGTCGCCGGAGGCGGCAAACAGCGCGGACATGGCCGCGGCCTGCACCTCGGCGTGTTCCATGACGAAGAAGCCCCCGGGGTGCAGCAACCGCGCGGCGGTGGCCGCGGCGGCGCGGGGCAGCACCATGCCGTCCGCCCCTCCCCCGTACAGCGCCATGTGCGGGTCGTGGTCCCGGGCCTCGGGTTCGCGCGGCACCGCGTTGGCGGGAATGTAGGGCGGGTTGGAGACGACCACGTCGCAGGCGCCGTCGAGCTCGGCAAATGCGTGGGCCAGGTCCCCCTGGACGAGGTTGACGCCAAGCGGCGCCAGGTTGCGCGCCGCGTAGGGGAACGCGTCGTCGGAAAGTTCCACCGCATGCACCCGGGCGCCGGGCACCTCGTGCGCCAGCGAACCGGCGATCGCGCCGGATCCGGTGCCCAGGTCCACCATAAGCGGGTGTTCCAGGCCCCGGGCCGCGTCGATGGCCAGTTGCACCACCGACTCGGTTTCGGGCCGCGGCACGAACACGCCCGGGCCCACCGACAGGTCAAGGTACCTGAAGTGGGCGACGCCGGTGAGGTGCTGCAGCGGCACGCGGGTGGCGCGCCTGTCCACTAGCCGCGCATAGTTTTCGGCGTCCGCGGAGGCGAAGGACTCCCCCATCATGACCAGCGAGGCGAGCCGGCCGCGGGAAATGCCCAGCACGTGCGCGGCCAGCAGCTCGGCATCCACCCGCGGGGAGGGCACGCCGGCGGTTTCAAGGACGGCGGCGGCCTCGCTGAGCACCCGCGCCAGCGGCCGGCCGCTTCCCGGTTCGTTCACCCGGCGCCTAGGCCTGGTCCCCGCCGATTGCGTCAAGGCGCTGCTGCTCGTCCATCTCGATGCAGGAGTTGATCAGCGGGTCAAGCTCGCCGTTCATCACGTGGTCGAGGTTGTACGCCTTGTAGCCGGTGCGGTGGTCGGCAATCCGGTTTTCCGGGTAGTTGTAGGTGCGGATGCGCTCGGAGCGATCCATGGTGCGCACCTGCGACTTGCGGATGTCGGAGTTCTCCGCGTCGATGATGGCCTGCTGGTGGGCCAGCAGGCGCGAGCGCAGCACGCGCATGGCGGCCTCGCGGTTCTGGATCTGCGACTTCTCGTTCTGCATGGCCACCACGATGCCGGTGGGCAGGTGGGTGAGGCGCACCGCGGAGTCGGTGGTGTTCACCGACTGGCCGCCGGGGCCCGAGGAGCGGTAGACGTCGACCTTCAGGTCGTTGGGGTGGATGTCGACCTCTTCGGGCTCGTCGACCTCGGGCAGGATCAGCACGCCGGCGGCCGAGGTGTGGATCCGTCCCTGGGACTCGGTCTGCGGCACGCGCTGCACGCGGTGCACCCCGCCCTCGAACTTCAGGTGCGCGTAGACGCCCTCGGCGGGGTCGTTCGACTTGCCCTTGATGGCCATCTGGGCGTCCTTGTAGCCGCCCAGGTCCGACTCGTTGAAGGAGATGAGCTCCGTCTTCCAGCCCTTGGTCTCCGCGTAGCGGGTGTACATGCGCAGCAGGTCCGCGGCGAACAGCGCGGCCTCGTCGCCGCCTTCCCCGCCCTTGACCTCGAGGATCACGTCGCGCGCGTCGTTGGGGTCGCGCGGGATCAGCAGCCGGCGCAGCTTTTCCTCGAGCACCGGGAGCTTCTGGTTCAGCTCTTCGACCTCGGCGGCGAAGTCGGGGTCCTCGTCGGCCATTTCCTGGGCGGTCTCGAGGTCCTCGGTGGCCTGCTTCCACCGCCGGTGGGCCTCAACGATGCCGTTGAGCTCGGCGGAGCGCCGGCCGAGCTTCCGGGCCAGGGCCTGGTCCTGGTAAACGGCGGGGTCCGAGAGCCGGGCCTGGAGGGCAGCGTGCTCGTCGAGTAGTCCCTGTACGGACTCAAACATGGTTTTCAGCTTCTTTCACTACGACTGGTTCCCAGTGTAGGGAACGAAAAGGGATCTTGGGTGTTAACGGCCAACGCCCAGCCTCACCGGCCCGGGTGTCCGGGCACGGTGAAACTGGGCGTATAGGGCAGCTAGGCGTCGTTCTTGGAACCCAGCGTGGTCTTGTTGATCAGCATCAGGAACTCGGCATTCGAGGAGGTCTCGCGGATCTTGCCCGTGAGGGTCTCCAGCGCCTGCTGGGTGTCAAGGCCCGAAAGCACGCGGCGCAGGCGCCACATGATCTTGACCTCGTCCGGGGAGAGCAGCTTCTCTTCGCGGCGGGTGCCCGAGGCGTTGACGTCGACGGCCGGGAAGATGCGCTTGTCGGCCAGCTGGCGGGACAGGCGCAGCTCCATGTTGCCGGTGCCCTTGAACTCCTCGAAGATGACCTCGTCCATCTTGGACCCGGTCTCCACCAGCGCGGTGGCCAGGATGGTCAGCGAGCCGCCGTTCTCGATGTTGCGGGCGGCACCGAAGAAGCGCTTGGGCGGGTACAGTGCCGAGGAATCGACACCGCCGGAGAGGATGCGGCCCGAGGCCGGGGCGGCCAGGTTGTACGCACGGCCCAGGCGGGTCATCGAGTCCAGCAGGACCACGACGTCCATGCCCATTTCCACCAGGCGCTTGGCGCGCTCAATGGCGAGCTCGGCCACGGTGGTGTGGTCGTCGGCGGGCCGGTCGAAGGTCGAGGCGATGACCTCGCCCTTCACCGTGCGCTGCATGTCGGTGACTTCCTCGGGGCGCTCGTCGACCAGCACCATCATGAGGTGGACCTCGGGGTTGTTGATGGTGATGGCGTTCGCGATGGACTGCAGGATCAGCGTCTTGCCGGCCTTCGGCGGGGAGACGATCAGGCCGCGCTGGCCCTTGCCGATGGGGGCGACCAGGTCGATGACGCGGGGGCCGACCAGCTTCTGGTCGGTCTCCAGGCGCAGGCGCTCGGTCGGGTACAGCGGGACCAGCTTGGAGAAGTCAACGCGGTTGGAGTTCTCCTCCGGGGTCTTGCCGTTGATCGCGGTGAGCTTGACCAGGGCGTTGAACTTGGCGCGCGAGGACGGGTTCTCGTTCTCGCGGGGGGCGCGGATGGCGCCGACCACTGCATCGCCCTTGCGCAGGTTGTACTTCTTGACCTGGTTCAGGGTGACGTAGACGTCCGACGGGCCGGCAAGGTAGCCGGAGGTGCGGATGAACGCGTAGTTGTCCAACACGTCCAGGATGCCGGCGACCGGCAGCAGCACGTCCGAGTCGTTCAACTCGGTGTCGTCCACGTCCGGCTGGTTGCGGTTGCGGCCGCGGCGGTTGTTGCGGTCGGTCCGGTCGTTGCGGTCGTTGCCGCGGTCCTGGCGGTCGCCGCGCTCGTTGCGGTTGGCATTGCGTTCGCGGTTGCGCTCGTTGCGTTCGCGGTTGCGCTCGCGGCGGTTGGCCGCACGGTCCTCGGAGCCTTCGCGGTTGCGGTCCTCGGAGCGGTCGTTCGACTTGTTCTCGTTCGAGCGCGAGTCGGATGCCTTGGCCTCGACCTGCTTTTCCTCCTGTGCCTCGGCGGGCTCGGAGGTCTCGGCGGAGTCGTTGTTGTTGTTCTCGCGGCGGTTGCGGTTGCGGTCCCGGCGGTTGCGGTTGCGCTCCCCGCGCTCGTGGCGGTCGCCTCGTTCGTTGCGGGACTCGTTGGCGTCCTGGTTCGACTCGGCGGAATCGCCCGTTGCCGGCTCGGCGGCAGGTGCGGATTCGGCCGGGGCCTCGGCGGTGCCGGTGGACTCCGCGCGGCGGTTGCGGGTGTTGCGGCGCGGTGCGCGCTCCTCGGCCGCGGGGGCTTCGGCGGCTGCCGGTGCGGTGTCGGCCTTCGGCTCGGCTGCCGGGGCCTCAACGGCCGGTGCAACGGTTCCGCTGGAATCGGCACGGCGGTTGCGGGTGCGGCGGGCGGGCTGCTCGGCCTTCGCCTCGGCGGCCACCGGAGCGGCCTCGGCCTGGGCCTCGGCGGCCGGGGCCTCTGCCTGCTTGGCCGAGTTCCGTGCGCCACGGGCCGGCGCCTTGGCAGCGGCCTTTGCCGGTGCCTTGGTCTCCGCCTTGGCGGGGGCCTCGGTCTTGGCGTCGGCCTTGGGCTCCGCCTTGGCCTTGGCGTCGCGGTCGGCCACGGAACCGCCACGCTGGTGGTTCGAGATCGCGGTGACAAGATCGTTCTTGCGCATCCGCGACCCGCCGGTGATGCCCAGCTGGGACGCAAGCACCTGCAATTGTGCAAGTTTCAGGCCGGCAAGTCCGCCGCCCTTGGATGCGTTGTTTTCTTCCACGCCTGCAGTAAGGCTGGTGGTTTCGGTCACGAAGGTTCCTTCCCCCTCGTCGGGCGGAACTCATCAGAGAGAACCGCAACTTTTGACTAGCCCTTGTTCCCGCGTCAGATGCGGGAAAAGGTTCGGCCGTGCACCGCCAGGTAAGACCAGGCAAATGCTTCGGTCGATCGTGAGACACACCAAGGGATCTAGTCACCAACAAGGTTGACGGTTTCAATCGGATGGTGTGGGTGTGCCTGCTCGCCCAGCGAAAATGGTTTGTGGTGATCGAATCCCCAAAGATCCGCCCGCCGCGGCGGGGGAAGGAACTGATGGCTGCACGAAACGCAATGAATCATCCATTGGAATGCGGATAATTCTTTTCAGGCGGGTGCTAGAGCACTTCTACTCTAACACCCGTTGGCGGTACGGACTCAATCCGGACACGCCAGTTTGTTTCTTCATGGCTTGCCGCGTACCCGGAGATCGCGGCGGCGGCCCGCTGCGCGCCTTCCTGGCCGTCGCACAACACCAGCACCGTGGGTCCGGCACCGGAAACCACGGCCGCATGGCCGGAGGCCCGCAGGTGGGCAATCAGCTCGGCGCTCTGCGCCATGGCCGGTGCCCGGAACCCCTGGTGCAGGAAGTCCTCGGTGCCGACCATGAGCGCCGCCGGCTCGTGGGCCAGGGCATGGATGAGCAGGCCCACCCGTCCCCCGTTGGCCGCGGCCAGGGCGTGCGGCACCGTTTCCGGAAGCAGCCCGCGGGCCGCGGCGGTGGACAGCTCGATGTCGGGGATCGCAATGACCGGGACGATGTCGGGATGCAGCACGCCCTGCAGCGTGCCGAATCCTGCATCGGTGGTCCAGGAAAGCGTCAACCCGCCGTAGACGGCCGGGGCGACGTTGTCCGGGTGGCCCTCCCAGCGCGAGGCGGCCTGGAAGATCTCCTCCGGGCCGGACTGCGCGTCGGCCGGAAGCAGCGCATTGGCAGCGGCCAGCGCGCTGACCATGGCCGCGGCGCTGGAACCCATGCCGCGGCCGTGCGGGATGTTGTTCGTCGCCTCGAGGCGCAGGCCGCAGGGCTCGAAGCCCAGTTCCGCCCAGCGCTCCAGGATCGTCTTGGCGATCAGGTGCGTTTCATCGGCGGGCAGTGTGTCGGCACCCTCGCCGGTGACCGCCACGCTGACGCCGGGCTCGGACACGGTGTGCACCACCAGGGTGTCGCACACCGACAACGCCATGCCCAGGACGTCGAATCCGGGCCCCAGGTTCGCGCTCGTGGCCGGCACGTGCACGGCAATGGATTGGCCGGCTTGGATCTGCGCCATCAGGTGTTCGTTCCCCTTGTATCCGGTGCGGGGACTAGGCCAGGCCGAGCGCCGAGGCCACTGCCACGACGTCGAACTCGACCTTGGTCGGGGTGACTGCGGAACCGTCCTCGGTCTTCAGGGCCCAGTCCGGGTCCTTCAGGCCGTGGCCGGTCACGGTGATGACGATCTTCTTGCCGGACGGCACATTGCCCGCCGCGTGGTGCTTGATGAGCCCGGCAACGCCGGCCGCGGAGCCCGGCTCCACGAAGACGCCCTCGCGCGAGGACAGCCAGCGGTGCGCCGCCAGGATCTCCGCGTCGGTCACCGAGTCGATGATTCCGCCGGACTCGTCGCGGGCATCCTCGGCCTGCTTCCAGGACGCGGGGTTGCCGATGCGGATGGCGGTGGCGATGGTGTCCGGTTCTGTCACCGGGTGGCCCAGCACGATGGGTGCGGCTCCCGCGGCCTGGAAGCCCCACATGATCGGGGTCTTGGTGGACACCGGGGCCAGCACGGCGCCGGCCTGGTTGGTGTACTCGGAGGAGTACTCCTTGTAGCCCCTCCAGTACGCGGTGATGTTGCCCGCGTTGCCCACCGGCAGCACGTGGTAGTCCGGGGCGTCGCCCAGGAAGTCCACGACCTCGAAGGCGCCGGTCTTCTGGCCCTCGATGCGGGCCGGGTTCACCGAGTTCACCAGGAACACCGGGTAGTTCTCGCTGAGCTTGCGGGCGACCTCGAGGCAGTTGTCGAAGTTCCCGTCGATCTGGATGATGTCCGCGCCGTGCGCGATCGCCTGGGACATCTTGCCCATGGAGATCTTGCCGTCCGGAACCAGCACGGCGCACTTGAGCCCGGCCTGGGTGGCGTAGGCCGCTGCGGAGGCGGAGGTGTTGCCGGTGGAGGCGCAGACCACCGCCTTGGCGCCGGCGGCGACCGCGGCGGTCATCGCCATGGTCATGCCGCGGTCCTTGAAGGAACCTGTCGGGTTCATGCCCTCGACCTTGAGGTAGACCTCGGAGCCGGTGAGCTCGCTCAGTGCCGGGGCGAACACCAGGGGCGTACCGCCCTCGCCCAAGGTGATGACCTTGGTGTTTTCGTCAACGGGCAGGCGTTCGGCATATTCGCGGATGACTCCGCGCCACTGGTGGGCCACTTAGTTTCCTTCAACTCGCAGGACAGAGGTTACTTCTTGGACGGCATCCAAGTCGGAGACGGCGGCCACGACGGCGGCCAGCGAGGACTCGGTGGAGCGGTGGGTCACGATGCGCAGCTCGGCGGACCCGCCGTGGTTTTCTTCGATGACGGACTGGCGCAGCGCCTCGATGGAGACGGAGTTGGCGGCGAAGATCGCGGCGATCGCGGCGAGCACGCCTGGTTCGTCGGAGACGCGCAGGCCGATCCAGTAGCTGGTGGAGATCTCGTCGAAGGACAGGGCCTTGACCGGCTGCTGTGCGGCGATGGCCGGCAGCGGGCCGCCGGAGACGACGCGGCGGGCCACGGCCACGGTGTCGCCCATGACGGCCGAGGCGGTGGGAGCCCCGCCGGCGCCGGCGCCGTAGAACATCAGCTCTCCGGCGTTTTCGGCCTCGACGAACACTGCGTTGAAGGCGCCGTGGACGGCTGCCAGCGGGTGGGTGCGGCGCAGCAGCGTCGGGTGCACGCGCACCCCGATGCCGTCCTCGCCGCGTTCGGCGATCGCCAGCAGCTTGATGACCATGCCGGCGTCCTTGGCCGCTGCGACGTCGGCGGCGGTGATCTTGGTGATCCCCTCGCAGTGCACGTCCGCGTAGGCGAAGTCGGTGTGGAAGGCCAGGGAGGCGAGGATCGCGGCCTTCGCGGCGGCGTCGTGCCCGGCCACGTCGGCTGTCGGGTCTGCCTCGGCGTAGCCCAGCGCCTGGGCCTCGGCGAGCACGTCGTCGAACTGGGCGCCGGTGGTGTCCATCGCGTCGAGGATGAAGTTGGTGGTGCCGTTGACGATGCCCATGATCTTGGTGATCCGGTCCCCGGAGAGGGAATCGGAGATGGGGCGCAGGATCGGGATGGCGCCGGCGACGGCGGCCTCGTAGCGCAACTGGGCGCCGGACTCGAAGGCCAGCGCGTTGAGCTCTGCGCCGCGGGCCGCGAGCAGCGCCTTGTTGCCGGTGACCACGGAGGCGCCGCGGGCCAGGGCCCGGCGGATCAGCGTCCCGGCGGGTTCCAGGCCGCCGAGCAGCTCGATGACGATGTCGGCCGAATCGACCAGGGCAGACGCGTCGGTGGTGAACAGCCCCGCGGGGATCGCCGGGTCGCGCGTGGCCCCCAGGTTGCGCACGGCGATGCCTGCCAGTTCAAGACGCGCGCCGGCGCGGTCGGCCAGCACCTCGGCGTCGTTCAGGATGATGCGTGCCACCTGGGACCCGACATTGCCGCAGCCAAGCAGGGCCACCTTCAGTGTTTTCACGTGTATTTCTATGCTCCCAGATCGCGGGCCAACAGGTCGGCTTCGGTTTCCCTGCGGATGATGGCGCGGGCGGCGCCATCGCGCACGGCAACCACGCCGGGACGCCCCAGGTAGTTGTAGTTGCTCGACAGTGCCCAGCAGTAGGCCCCGGTCCCCGGAACGGCCAAAAGGTCGCCGGCGGCGACATCCTCGGGCAGGTAAACGTCCCGTACGACTATGTCACCGGACTCGCAGTGTTTGCCAACCACCCGTGAAATAATCGGTTCACTTTCCGTCACACGGCCGGCCAGCACCGCGGTGTAGTCCGCGTCGTAGAGCACCGGGCGGGCGTTGTCGCTCATCCCGCCGTCCACCGAGACGTAGCGGCGCGGCACCAGGGTGCCGTCGGCGGTCTCGACCTGGACGGACTTGCGCACCCCTGCCTCGTAGAGGGTGAAGGTGGAGGGACCGGCGATGGCGCGGCCAGGCTCGATGGAGATCCGCGGGACTGCCAGGCCCAGCCGGGCTGCGGTCTCCCCCACGACCTCGGCCATCGCGGCGGCCAGCACGGCCGGCTCGCGCGGGGTGTCGACCTCGGTGTAGGCGATGCCGTAGCCGCCGCCCAAGTCCAGCTCGGGCAGCTCGACGCCGTGGTCCTGCTTGACCTGCGCCAGGAAGCCGAGCATCTTCTGCGCGGCCAGGGCGAAGCCCTCCGCCTCGAAGATCTGCGAGCCGATGTGCGCGTGCAGGCCCAGCAGGTTCAGTTCCGGGTGTTCCAGCGCGTAGCTGACCGCGGCTCCAGCCGGGGAAACGTCCTGGCCCACCGGGATCATCGAGAGGCCGAACTTCTGGTCCTCGTGCGCGGTGGCGATGAACTCGTGGGTGCTGGCGTGCACGCCGGGGGTCAGGCGCAGCATCACGTTGGCGCGCTTGCCCGTTTCGCGGGACAGCAGGGCCACGCGCTCGAGCTCGTCCAGCGAGTCGATCACGATGCGGCCCAGGTCCGCCTCCAGCGCGGTGCGGATCTCGGTGACCGACTTGTTGTTCCCGTGCAGCGACAGGTTGGCGGCGGGCACGCCGGCGACGCGGGCCACTGCCATTTCGCCGCCGGAGCAGGTGTCAAGGCGCAGGCCCTCGGCGGTGACCCAGCGGGCCACCTCGGTGCTCAGGAACGCCTTGCCGGCGTAGTAGACGTCCACGCCGCCGCACAAGTCGGCGAACGCGGCGTCGAAGGCCTGCTTGAAGCCGGCCGCGCGGGCACGGAAGTCGTTTTCGTCCAGCACGAACAGCGGCGTGCCGAATTCCTCGGCCAGGTCGCTGACCAAAAGGCCCTGGACGGCAAGTTCGCCGGATTCGGAGCGGGCGACGCCCTCGGCCCACTCGACGGGGCGCAGCGCGTTGACATCGGCGGGCAGCGAGAGCCAGGCCGGGGCAAGTGGTGAAGAGGTCATGGTTCCTTACATCTTTTCCGGGGCCGAAACGCCCAGCAGTCCCAGGCCGTTGGCCAGGACCTGGGTGGTGGCGTCGTTGAGCCAGAGGCGGGTGCGGTGGATGGGCTCGACGGCTCCGTCACCCACGGGGGTCACGCGGCAGGCCGCGTACCAGGAGTGGTAGGCGCCGGCGAGCAGCTCGACGTGGCGGGCCACGCGGTGCGGTTCGCGGTGCGTGGCGGCCTGCGCCACGACGGAGGGGAACTGGCCCAGGGCCGCGAGCAGGTCGTTCTCGGTCTCGTGGGTGAGCAGCGTGGCGTCGAAGTCGGTGCGTTCCACGCCCTTCTCCACGGCGTTGCGCGAGGCGGCGCGGGAGCGGGCGTGGGCGTACTGGACGTAGAACACCGGGTTGTCGTTGGTGTTCTTCTTCAGCTGCTCCGGGTCGATGGTCATCGGCGAGTCTGCCGGGTAGCGGCCCAGCGAGTAGCGCAGCGCGTCGGCGCCGAGCCAGTCGATGAGGTCGCGCAGCTCGATGATGTTGCCGGCCCGCTTGGACAAGCGGGCACCGTTGACGGAGATCAGCTGGCCGATCAGCACCTCGATGTTGACCTTCGGGTCGTCGCCGGCGGCGGCCGCGATGGCCTTGAGGCGGTTGACGTAGCCGTGGTGGTCGGCGCCGAGCAGGTAGATCTTCTCGGTGAAGCCGCGGTCCTTCTTGGAGAGGTAGTAGGCGGCGTCGGCGGCAAAGTACGTGGGCTCGCCGTTGGCGCGGATCAGCACGCGGTCCTTGTCGTCCCCGAAGTCGGTGGTGCGCAGCCACACCGCACCGTCGGTGTCGTCGATGTGGCCCTGTTCGCGCAGGCGCGCCACGGCGTCCTCGACGGCGCCGCCGGAGTGCAGTTCCTGCTCGGAGAAGAACACGTCGAACTCGACGCCGAAGTCGTTCAGCGTCTCCTTGATGTCGGCCATCTGCGCCACGTAGGCCGCGTGGCGGACGATCGGCAGCGCGGCTTCCTGGGTGAGCGAGCGGATGTCGGGGTGGGCCTTGGCCACGGCGTCGGCCAGGTCCTTGATGTAGGCACCGGGGTAGCCGCCCTCGGGCACCGGCAGCGAGTGCAGGCGGTTGTAGACCGACAGGGCAAAGATGTTCATCTGGTTGCCGGCGTCGTTGATGTAGTACTCGCTGGTGACGGTCGCGCCGCTGGCCTTGAGCACGCGCGCGATGGAGTCGCCCAGGGCGGCCCAGCGGGTGTGGCCGATGTGCAACGGACCGGTGGGGTTTGCGGAGACGAATTCCATGTTGACCTCATGGCCGGCCAGCGCATCGTTCTTGCCGTATTCGGCACCGGCCTCGACGATGGTCTTCGCCAGCTCGCCGGCGGCGCCCGCCTCGAGGGTGATGTTCAGGAATCCGGGTCCGGCGATCTCGACACCGGCAACACCGGCCGACTCGGCCAGGCGCGTGGCCAGGATCTGGGCGAAGTCGCGCGGGTTCATCCCGGCCTTCTTGCCCAGCTGCAGGGCGATGTTGGTGGCCCAGTCCCCGTGCTCGCGACTCTTCGGTCGCTCCACACGCACATTTTCGGGCACGTCGACGGTAATCTGGCCGGCGTCGACTGCGTCGCGGAGGCAAGCGGAAATGGCTGTGGAGAGTTCTTCAGGAGTCACCCCTCAAGGATAACCGGGGGCGCGGGCGCCATTGGACGATGTGACGGCGCGACGTCGCACACATCAGATGCGCATTTGGCGGCCCCGCGGCGACCATTGAGCGCCAATTTGTCATTCACCGCATCCCACCTGCTAAGCTCGTCTACGTTCCCAGCCGGAAAACGTTTCAGAAACCATTAAATTGGTTGTTGGATTCCGGCAACGCCCTCGTAGCTCAGGGGATAGAGCGTCCGCCTCCGGAGCGGAAGGTCGAAGGTTCGAATCCTTTCGAGGGCACCACAGAAAACCCCTTGCATCCCAGTAAACACGCGGGATGTGAGGGGTTTCTCCATGCCCGGTCGACATGGTCCTGGGCCGGTGTTTTTCGGCCTATTCCGAAAGCTCCTGGCGCTCTGGGATATTTTTTGAGGCGCCCCAGTGCCCGAACCGCAATTCTGGCCTATCGCCGTCGCGGCGCACCGCCCTTGTTCCCAGCGGATAGCCCCGGCGGGCCAGTCCACCAAGCCTCAAACGCCGGGCCAGCGGAAGACCACCGGTCACCGATGCACCGCGCTGCCAATGCACCGGTCGCCCGGTGCCGCGTCGCGCCCGGTTTCCGAAATTCCTGGAAGTTTTTTCGCTCGCCTGTCGATTTCGGTCCCTCCCGTTCGATGTAATGGGTGAAGGACGTAATTGCGCGCCTTCCCGAACCCAAGGAGAACACCATGAAATTCATGCTGATCATGCGCTCGACCCAGGCCGCCAAGAAAGCCTACGAGAAGGCCGACTTCAACGAGATCATCAATGCAATGGGCGCCTACAACGAATCCCTGATCAAGGCAGGCGTGCTGCTGGCCGGGGAGGGGCTGTCCGATGACCTCAGCGAGGCCTTCGTCGTCGACTTCTCGGAGGAAACCCCGATCGTCACCGACGGCCCCTACGGGGAAGTCCACGAGTTGTTCAACGGCTTCTGGATCCTCCAGGTCTCCAGCAAGGAGGAAGCCGTGGAGTGGGCCAGCCGGGCGCCGCTGGGCGCCGGCGCCAAGCTCGAGGTCCGCCGCGTCACCGACATGTCGGATTTCGAGGACTTTGCCGACAACGAATACCTCAAGAAGGAAGAGGTCTGGCGCGAGGAACTCGGACAGCCGTAACCCCGAAGCCCAGTCCTCCCCCGGAAGGCAGGCATGGCAGACACCCAACGCACCCTCGACGCGCTCTGGCGCATCGAGGGTGCGCGCATTGTCGCAACCCTGGCCAAGGTGACAGGCGACCTGGGGCTCGCGGAGGATCTGGCCCAGGAAGCCCTGGTCGATGCGCTCGCGCAATGGCCGAAGGAGGGCATCCCGGCGAATGCGGCCGCGTGGATCACCGCGGTGGCCAAGCGCAAGGCCATCGATGCGTGGCGCCGAAGCACCAGGCTCGATGAACGCCATCGGGAGATGGCCCGGAACCTCCGGGAATCGACCGAGCAAGCTTGGGAGCCCATCGACGACGACGTGTTGCGACTGGTCTTCACCGCCTGCCATCCGGTGCTGTCCCGTGAGGCCCAGGTCGCGCTGACACTGCGCGTCGTGGGCGGGCTGCGGACCGAGGAAATTGCCCGGATGATGCTGGTGCCCGTGGCCACCGTGCAGCAACGGATCGTGCGTGCCAAAAAGACGCTCGCCGCGGCCCGGATACCGTTCGAGGCCCCGGAGGCGCAGACATGGGGCGAACGCCTGTCGGCGGTGCTGGCGGTGATCTACCTCGTGTTCACCGAGGGCTACGCGGCCACGGCCGGCGACGACCTGATCCGCCGCGAGCTGGCCAACGAGGCGCTGCGCCTGGGCAGGGTCCTGCTCGGACTGCTTCCCCGGGAGCCGGAGGTCGCCGGGCTGGTGGCGTTGATGGAGATCCAGGCCTCGCGGTTTTCGGCCAGAACCTCCCGGGACGGCAGCCCGATCCTCCTGGCCGACCAGGATCGTTCGCGCTGGGACCACTCGCAGATCATGCGGGGGCGCCGGGCGTTGGAACGTGCCGACGCGCTGCGGCACGGTCGGGGCTTCTATGCCCTCCAGGCGGCCATCGCCGAATGCCACGCCGTGGCCCGGAGCGTGGAGGAAACCGACTGGGACAGGATCGTGCTGCTCTATGGGGCCTTGTGCAGCCTTGCGCCGGGACCCGTCGTCGAGCTGAATCGGGCTGTGGCTGTCTCGATGGCCGACGGACCGGATGCGGCCCTGCGCATCGTCGACCACTTGGCAAGGCAGGGGGCACTGGCCGGTTCGCATTTGTTGCCGAGCGTGCGCGGGGAGTTGCTGGCCCGGTTGGGCCGCGGACCCGAGGCGGCTGCCGAATTCCGGCTGGCGGCCTCCCTCGTCGGGAACCAGCGCATGGGCGCGGTCTTCCGGGCGAAGGCGGGGGCGCTTCAAACCGGGACTTCGGGGGAATTAAGACAGCCCCCACAGTGACGGCGAATCTCTGTGGGGGCCTAACCGCCGCCCCTTTGAGAAAAGGTGCATTGGCTTCCATGAACACTACAGCCATTGCCGCCCCGGGCCCGCATTGGCGCGGGGTGATACGCACTACATTGCCACCGGCAGCGCACGCATCCGGCCTACCGGCCAATGCCGTTCTCGTAGGAGTACACCACGATCTGTACCCGGTCGCGCAGCCCGAGCTTGCGCAGGATCGCCCCGATGTGCGTCTTGACCGTGGACCCGCTGAGGAAGAGCCGCTCCGAGATCTCCTGGTTGGTCAGCCCCAGTGCCACCGCCTCGAAGACCTCGCGCTCCCGCTCGGTCAGCTCCAGGAATTGCGCCGGGACCTCGGGCACCGGTGCCGGCTCGTCGCGCAGCAGCGCGGCCAGGGATTGCGGGGCGATGACGGCGTTGCCGCCGTTGACCGCGCGGATCGACTCGCAGACGAATTCCGGCGTGCTGTCCTTGAGGATGAACCCGCTGGCTCCGTGCCGGATGGCGGTCGCTGCGTGCTCGTCCCAGTCGAAGGTGGTCAGCATGATGACCTTCGGGAGCTTGCCGAAGCGCCCCGTGGCATCCTCGAAGATCTTCCGGGTTGCCTCGACCCCGCCCATCGGCGACATCTGCACGTCCATCAGCACCACGTCGGGCTCGTGGGCGGCAATGGCACCCAGGGCCTCGGTGCCGTCGGCGGCCTGCGCCACCACGGCCATGTCGGGTTGGGCACCGATGATCACCGCCAGGCCGGAACGGAAGAGTTGCTGGTCATCTACCAGCGCCACGCGGATCTGCGGTTGGTTCAACGGGTGGTCCATTCGTGGTTGATGGGAAATGTTGCGGCAATGGTGAAGAGGTCGGGGGCGCCGGCCGAACCGTCCTCGGTGTCGATGCTCAGGGTGCCCGACAGGCTGGCCAGGCGCTGGCGCATGCCCGCGATCCCGGTTCCGGTGCGCCTGGACGCGGCCGACGCCTCGAAATAGTTTGTCAGGCTCAGCGTATAGCTGGTGGCGCCCCAGTAGTGCCTGACGTAGATCGGCGTGGTGGCGCACCCGTGGTGCAGCGCGTTGGCCAGCATCTCCTGGATGATCCGGCGGGTGGCGGGAACGATGTCCGCCGGCAACGGCACCGGCTCCCCCAGCGTTTCCTCGCTGACCTCGTATCCGGTGCCGCGCACGTTTTCCAGGATGGCGGAGATCTCCGAGGTTGCAGGTGGCAGCAGGCCCATTTGCGCTGTCACCAGGGCCAGGCTGCGCGTGGCCGGGGTCGCGGCGCCGCTGGCCGCCGCGGGCTTGGCGTGCGGGGGCTGGGTTTCGGCAGTCTGCGAGAGCACCTGGCGCACCTCGCCCAGGGACCGGCGGGCAGCGTCGGCGATGGTCCCGGTCGTCTCGCGGATGCGGGCCACGTCGCCGTCGGGGATGAAGCGGATCGAATCGGCCTGGGCGATGATCACCGCCAGCGAATGGCCCACCACGTCGTGCACGTCGCGCGCGAGGGCCGCATTCTCCGAGCGCAGCCGGGCAAGTTCCAGGGCGCTGTCGGCCTCCTCGCGCGCGCGGGCCGAGCCCCGTTCGGCGGTCTGCTTCCCGGCAAAGAGCCGCAGCAGCAGCCCCAGCAGCCACGGCAGGGTCAGCATCGAGGCGACCACCACGAAGACCGCGATGACCTGGTTGTTGGTCGGCCAGGCGTTGGACTCCATGGCGCGGAAGAGCGGTTCGGACACCCAGGACCCGATTCGGCCAATGTAGATGGTGCCCAGCACCGATCCCGCGGCGATGGACAGGCCGGAGACGAACACCCAGAGCCGCGTGCCGTACCTGGCGGCGATGCCCACCACATACAGCGCCGCCAGCTGCGCGAGGTCGACGTCGACCCCGCGGAGCATCTGCAGCATGGTGCCGACCCAGATCAGCGCGAGTGCCACCCCGGGCAGGACCCGGGCGCAGCCGATGGCCACGGCGGCCGCCAGCACGAAGAACGACGTGTCGCCGAGGTAGTTGCCCGAGTAGGAGCCCAGGAGAAGGAATTCGTGGCAAACCACCACCAGGGCCAGGAAGATCGCGGCGGCAGTCACATCCGAGCGCCAGCCCCATCGCCCGCGCCAGCGGACCGGTTCGAACTCGTCATCCCTGGCGCTCACCGTGTGCCCGCCGGTGCCGGTGCCGGATCCGGCGCCGTGCGCGCGAGCAGGCCGCCGGCGCCCCGGGCAGGAATGCCGGCCCGCCGGCAGTCCGCGGGGCGGGAAACGCAATTGTGCATGCTACCTACCGTAGACGGCCCGGCCCGCCGGGGCGTCACCCGGAGGTACCGGAAGGGCCATTCCCAGGTACCGGATGCCGGGGTCCGGATACGGCCCCGGGGCCGATGCGCGTGCAGGCCATCGAGGGAAGACTTGGTGTCATGATGAGATTCCCGTCGCAGATCCCGCGCTCGCGCAGGGCCAAGGTCATGCGCCTGGCAATTGCCCTGGCGGGGTTGGCCGTCTTTGCCGCCTCGGTCCTCGGGCTCGCCTATGCCCTGAAACCTGTTGCGGACGAGGCCCCGGATGCTTGGCCGGTGGTGCCGAGCGGGCTGCAGTCCATCCACCCGGCCACGGAACTTGCAACGTCCGGTGTCCTCAACACCCGCGCCATGGCACCCGATGCGGCCGGGCGCTAACCGCGCCCCGCAAGCGTGAGCATCGCCGCGCTGGCCGACGGGGGGCCGGCCCCTACATCCAGCGCACGCCGCGCTCCCGGAATTCCTGCTCCCTGGCCGTGGCGACTAGCTGGATGAGATCGAGCGGCAGCGGCTGGTCGTGCGGAAGCTGGATCGAACCCTTGCCCAGGGTGTAGCCGGCCAGTTCCCCGGCGAGCGCGTCGCGGGAGCCGGGCGTGGTGTAGAGGTTGATGTGCTTGGGGAACACCGCGTAGGCAACCAGGATGGTGTCGTCCACGAAGGCGGGCTGCCCCCACGTGATCAGGACGCCCGCGTGCGGCAACGCCTCGCACAATGCCCGGTGCAGGGCCCTTGCCCGGGGCTGGAGTTCGACGGGCACGTTTCCGAGGTACTCCTCGGGGTGGCCCCCGTGATCTTTGCCCTGCTGCCTTGCGCTCTCGACGGGCGGACCCGCCGGTGGCACCGGGGACATCGACCTGGCTTCATTCCGCCCCATGCCTGGCCCCGGTGCCCCGGCCTCCCCCCCTGCCGTTGGGGCACTTGCCCGGCTAATGTGGTCTTAGGCATAGGTGCCGCTGAGTACGGGGTGGTCTTCATGGGCGTCGGCAATGATCCGCATGGCATTTCCCTGGTCCGCGACACGCCCTGCGGGCCGGTGGAAGGCCTGCTCAGCGGCGGCGTGGAACGATTCCTGGGGATTCCGTATGCCGCCGCGCCCGTGGGCGCGCACCGTTTTGCCGTCCCCACGCTCCCTGCCCAGTGGACCCGGACGCGGGCAGCCACCGCCCACGGGCCCACCCCCGGGCAGGTTCCCTACCCCGGGGCGCTGGGCAGGCTGCAACCCACCGTCGCCATCCCCGGCGACGAGTACCTGAACGTGAACGTCTTTGCCCCCGCCAAGCGCCCCGGGGGGCTGCGCCCCGTGCTGCTCTGGATCCATGGCGGATCGCTGCAGCATGGGTCCAACGCCCTGCCGGGCCATGACGGCACCGCGTTTGCCCGGGACGCGGTGGTCTTCGCCGCGGCAAACTACAGGCTGGGCGCGGAGGGATTCTCGGTGCTGGAGGATGCCCCGCTGAACCTGGGACTTGCAGATGTCGTTGCCGCCCTGGAGTGGCTGCGGGTCAACGTCGAATCCTTCGGCGGGGACCCGAACCAGGTCACGCTCATGGGGCACGGGTCCGGTGGCTCGCTGGTGGCGGCGCTGCTGGCCCACCCCCGCGCTTCGTCCCTGTTTGCGCGCGCCATCATCCAAAGCGCCCCGCTCTCGGCCTGGCCCGTGTCCCGGGCCAGGCGCATGACCCAACGCATCGCCACGGACCTGGGCATCGCGGCAACCCGCGAGGAATTCGCAGCCCGCTCCCCCGCAGACTTGTTGGCGTCCCAGGCCCGCATGGCCGCCGGCGCGACCCCGCTGAACTCCGGCCCGGCCTACGGCCTGGCGATCGAGCCCCAGCTGGTGCCCGAGGACCCGTTGCGCGCGATGCTTGGAGGTGCCGGAGCAGACATCCCGCTGCTGGTCGGCACCACCACCCAGGAGTGCCGGCTGTGGCACGCGCCCGGGGGCCGCGGGGCCAAGGTCTCCCGGACCGGCCTGGCGCTGGCCCGGCGGCGGGCCGGAATCTCCAAGGAGGCGCAGCGGCTCTTCTGGCGCAACCGCCCCGGCGCGGGCCCGGGCGAGATCCTCGCCGCCCTGGCCACCGACAAGTTGCTGCGGGTGCCGATGTACACGCTGGCCGATGCCCGGCGCTACGCCGGAGGCCAGACCCAGGTGTACGAATTTGCCTGGCACAGCCCGGTGAACGACCTGGGCGCGGCACACGGAACCGAGCTGCCCTTCGTCTTTGACAACCTTGCCGTCCGGGGGGCAACCACCCTGGTGGGCGACGCGGCCCCGCAATCCCTGGCCGGGGCGATGCACGAAGCCTGGGTGTGCTTTGCCACCATGGGGATCGCCGAATGGCCGCCCTGGGACATCAGCCGCCCGGTGAAGACCTTCAACGGGCTGGGCAACGAGGTCGTGTATTCCCCGCGCGACGACGAGGCCGAGGCAATCGGCTGACGCCTCCCCCGTCCGTCCGGTGCCGTCGGCCGCCCGTGTCGCGCGCCCGTGTGCCTGCCGCCGTTGCGGGGATCGGCTAGCGTACCTTGGGAATGAACAGCGGATTTCTGGGAAGGTTGCTACATGTTTACTGGTGCCTGGTGGTGGGCAACCGCCCTGGTGGTCCTCGATTTGGCCATCCGCGTCCTTGCCGTGATCTTCGTTCCCCGCAACCGCCGCCCCACCTCCGGCATGGCGTGGTTGCTGGCCATTTTCCTGATCCCCTATTTCGGGGTCATCGCCTTTCTGCTCATCGGGTCCCCCAAGCTGCCGCGCAAGCGCCGCGAGGTGCAGGAGGAGATCAACACGTTCATGCGCGCGGTGAGCGCCGAGGAACGCCACGACGAAACCCACGGGAACAACCCCGCCTGGTTCAACTCGCTGGTCGAGATGAACACCAGGTACGGGGGCATGCCCCTTTTGGCGGGGAATTCCGGGCGGCTGCTGGGCGACTACGAACAGACCATCCAGGCCATGACCGACGCCGTCGAATCGGCCGGCGACTACGTCCACGTGCAGTTCTACATCCTCAGCCTTGACGCGGCCACCGCCGGATTCTTCGACGCGCTGGAGCGCGCGATCGGGCGCGGGGTGCGCGTGAACGTGATGCTTGACCACTGGGCCTCGCGCGGCAAGGCCCACCATGCCGCCACCAAGGCCCGGCTGGATGCGATGGGCGCGCACTGGACCCTGATGCTTCCGCTGCAGCCGCTGAAGGGCAAGTTCCAGCGGCCCGATTTGCGCAACCACCGCAAGATCCTCGTCGTTGACGGGACCGTCGGCTACATGGGTTCGCTGAACATGATCTCGCGCGACTACAACGTGAAGAAGAACATCAAGCGCGGGCTCAAGTGGAAGGAGCTGGTCGTGGAGCTGCGCGGACCGGGCGTGGCCACGCTGGACGCGGTGTTCATCTCCGACTGGTACTCCGAGACCGGCGAGGTCATCCTCGAGGGCGTGCGGCGGGCCGAGCTGGTGGCCGGAGGGGATTCGCTGGGCCGGCTCAGCGGCGCGCTGATCGACCACCGCGCGGAGTTCGGCACGATGCTCACCCAGGTGGTCCCCTCGGGCCCCGGGTTCGAGCGCGAGAACAACCTGCGGCTCTTCCTGGGGCTGATCCACGCGGCCCAGCGGCGCATCGTGATCACCTCGCCCTACTTCGTGCCCGACGAGTCGCTGATGTATGCGATCACCTCCGCGGTGGCGCGCGGGGTCCCGGTGGACCTGTTCGTCTCGGAGGTCGGGGACCAGGCGCTGGTCTACCACGCCCAGCGCTCGTACTACGAGGAACTGCTGCGCGCCGGGGTGCGGATCTACCTCTACCCGGCCCCGTACATCCTGCACGCCAAGCACTTCACCATCGACGACGAGACGGCGCTGATCGGCTCCAGCAACATGGACATGCGTTCCTTCGGCCTGAACATGGAGGTCTCGATGCTGGTGCGCGACGCCGGCTTCGTGGCGCAGATGCGCGACGTCGAGGACGAATACCGCGAGGTCAGCCGGTTGCTGACGCTCGAGGAATGGCTCAGGCAGCCGCTGCGCTCCACGGTGCTGGACAACCTGGCGCGGCTGACCTCGGCCCTGCAGTAGCCGGGGCAAGCCAAAGGGGGCGGCACCGCCGGCGCCGGCCCTCCCCGGCTTAGGGGTTCGGCTGGACGCAGGCGGCACCGCCCCCGGGTGGCGCATCACCTCCGCGGGGAGGCAGGCGCCGGGGCGTGGGCCGGATTACTGCAGCATGGTCCGGTCATCGAGCTGCGCGCCCTTGATCTTCTCGAACTCGTGCAGCAGGCCCGGAACGGTCATCTGCGCCTTCTGTTCCGAGTCCAGGTCCAGGATGACCTGGCCGTCGTGCATCATGATCAACCGCGTGCCCAGGCGCAGGGCCTGTTCCATGTTGTGCGTGACCATCAACGTGGTCAGCTGGTGGCGCACGACGATTTCCTCGGTCAGGCGAGCCACCAGCGCGGCGCGCTGCGGGTCAAGGGCGGCGGTGTGCTCGTCGAGCAGCAGGATCTTCGGTCCGGAGAACGTGGCCATGAGCAGGCTCAGCGCCTGGCGCTGGCCGCCGGATAGCAGCCCGACCTTCGCCTTGAGCCGGTTTTCCAGGCCAAGTTCCAGCGAGCGCAGTTCCTCGACGAACTGCTCGCGCTTGCGCTTGGTGACGCCAAAGCCCAGGCCGCGGAAGGTCCCGCGGCCCAGGGCCAGGGCCATGTTCTCCTCGATGGTCATGTTCGGCGCGGTGCCGGCCATCGGGTCCTGGAAGACCCGGCCGATGTACCTGGCGCGGGAGTGGTCGGCAAGCCGGGTCACGTCCTTGCCCGCGACGCGCACGGTCCCGGTGTCGGGACGCAGCTTGCCGCCGACCATGTTCAGCACCGTGGACTTGCCGGCACCGTTGGAGCCGATGACGGTGACGAACTCGCCGTCGGTGAGCGTCAGGTTGATGTTGCGCAGGGCCTTGCGCTCGTTGACGGTCCCGGGGAAGAACGTCTTGTTCAGGCTGGTGATCTCAAGCATCGACGCCCACTTCCTTCTTGTCCTCGGTGGTGATCGACTTGCTGCGGATGCTGATGCGGTTGGCGAACTTCCCGAGTCCCTTCCACTGCGGCAGCAGCAGTGCGATGACGACCAGCACGGCGGAGATCAGCTTCATGTCGTTGACTTCCAGTCCGGCCTGCAGCGACAGCTGGATGACCAGACGGTAGGCGACCGAACCGAAGACGACGGCCAGGGCGGCAATCCAGATGAACTTCTGGCCGAAGATGGCCTGGCCCACGATGACCGACGCGAGGCCGATCAGGATGACGCCGATGCCCATGCCGATGTCGGCAAAGCCCTGGAACTGGGCGATGACTGCGCCGGAAATGCCGACCAGGCCGTTGGAGAGCGCGAGTCCGAGGATCTTCTGGTTGTCGGTGTTCACCCCGAGGGAGCGGATCATTTCCTCGTTGTCGCCGGTGGCGCGCATGGCCAGGCCGACGTCGGTGCGCAGGAACCACACGATGACCGCCACCGCCACCAGGCAGCCGAGGAACATCAGGCCGACGGAGACCCAGGTGCCCAGCAGCCGGTTCTCGCGCAGGAAGGTGAGCACCGTGGTTTCGCCCAGCAGCGGGAGGTTCGCCTTGCCCATGATCCGCAGGTTGATGGAATACAGGGCGATCATGGTCAGGATACCGGCCAGCAGGCCGTCGATCTTGCCCTTGGTGTGCAGCAGCCCGGTGATGACACCGGCGGCCGCTCCGATGAAGAAGGCGAACGCCGTTGCCAGGAACGGGTTGACGCCATTGATGATCGAGATTGACGCGACGGCCGCGCCGGTGGTGAAGCTTCCGTCGACGGTCAGGTCGGGAAAGTCGAGAATGCGGAAGGTCAGGTAGACCCCGAGTGCCATGATCGCGTAGATCAGGCCTAGTTCAACCGCGGTGATCATGGTGGATCCTAGCGTTTTGGGAGTTGGGTAAATGGTGGTGGCCGGTCGGGATCAAGCCGACCGGCCACCGGATGGATCGCTATTGCGGTCGGGCCTACTTGTAGGTCTGGGCCGCTTCGGAGAGCATGTCCTCCGGGAAGGTCAGGCCGATCTTTTCCGCCGCGGCGGTGTTGAGGTACAGCTCGACCTGGGTGATGGTCTCAACCGGCATCGTTGCCGCTTCGGCCTCGCCCTTGAGGAGCTTCACGGCCATGGCCGCGGTCTGCTCGCCGAGCTTCTCGTAGTTCAGGCCGTAGGTGGCGGTGGCGCCGCGCTTGACGGACTCGCCGTCCGCCGCGATCACCGGGATCTTCCGTTCCTGGGCGGTCTGCAGCAGGCCCTCGAGGGCGGAAACCACGGCGTTGTCGGTCGGGACGTAGAACGCGTCGACGTCCAGGCCCGATGCGGCCTGCTGGACCTCGGAGGATGCCGAGATGGCCTTCTCCTCGATGGTCAGCCCCAGCTCGGCCGCGGCATCCTTGGCCCACTGGACCTGGACGCCGGAGTTGACCTCGCCCGAGGAGTAGACGATGCCGACGGACTTGGCTTCCGGCTTGATCTTCTTCAGCAGCTCCAGCTGCTCCTTCACCGGGTTCTTGTCAGAGGTGCCGGTGACGTTGGCGCCCGGCGCCTCGAGGCTGGAGACCAGCTTGGCTTCCAGCGGATCGGTGACCGCGGAGAACACGACAGGGATGTTGGTGATCGACTGGGCGGCCGCCTGCGCGGTCGGGGTGGCGACGGCCAGGACCAGGTCCATGTCGTTGTCGGACGCAAACTTGCCGACGATGGAGGTGTTGGTGGCCTGGTCGGCCTGCGCGTTGGCAAAGTCGTACTTGACCTTGTCGTCGCCCGTGTAGCCGGCCTCCGCCATGCCCTTCTTGAATCCGGTGACCACGGCGTCAAGCGACGGGTGGGACACGTACTGGGCGATGCCGATCGTCACCGGGCCGGCGGGGGCCGCGGAACCGGTGGCCTCCGGGGTGCTGGACCCGCCGCAGGCGGTGAGCACCAGGGCGGTGGCTGCGACCGAGGCTGCGATCTGGACGGACTTGAAGATTTTCATTGTGTTCCTTTCATGACGTGCGAGTGTCATGCCTGGTGTTCGGTGATGGCCAATTCCGGGCAATTTCAGGATTTGTACATCCCCTGCCGATCGGCAGGATGTTCTCCTCATGAATTGCTTCGATACTACATGTGAAGCTACTCACATTTCTTCCATCTGCCCTGAATTGCAAGACAAAAAGTGGTTCTTTGATCATCTTGCCACGCATCTTTCGTCAATTGCGATCGATAAACGGACAATTGGTATCCCTTCGTGGCGAGAACCAGACGGTACCGTGGACAAAACCGCGTTTTGACAGGTCACGGACCGGGAAAGCGGCGGCCCTTGGCGGGATCCGCGACCCCCGGCCATCGGTCCGCCCCGGAGGCCGGGCGGGCACCGGCTCCCGGCGCCGCTGGCATAGACTTGGGTCATCATGGCCCTGACGATTTCCTATCCCGAAGCCCTTCCCGTTTCCGCGCGACGCGATGACATCATGTCCGCCATCAAGGACAACCAGGTGGTCATCGTCGCCGGTGAAACCGGGTCCGGCAAGACCACCCAGCTGCCCAAGATGCTGCTGGAACTGGGCATGGGCGAACGCGGGATGATCGGGCACACCCAGCCCCGCCGCCTGGCAGCGCGCACCGTGGCCGAGCGCATCGCCGAGGAGTTGGGCACGAAGATCGGCGAGGACGTCGGCTTCCATGTGCGCTTCACCGGCGAGGTCTCCCGCGCCACCAAGGTCAAGGTGATGACCGACGGCATCCTGCTGGCGGAGATCCAGCGCGACAAGCTGCTGAAGAAATACAACGCGATCATCATCGACGAGGCCCACGAACGCAGCCTCAACATCGACTTCCTGCTCGGCTACCTGCGCCGGATCCTGCCCAAGCGCCCGGACCTGAAGATCGTCATCACCTCGGCGACCATCGACCCGCAGCGCTTTGCCGAGCACTTCGCCGCGCCCGGGCCCGAGGGCGGGGAACCGGTGCCGGCGCCCATCATCGAGGTCTCCGGCCGCACCTTCCCCGTCGAGCTGCGCTACCGGCCGCTGAACCCGGCCGACGGCATGGACGAGGACGAGCTGGACCCCGACGCCCAGGCGGAGGACCGCGACCCGCTCGATGCCATCGCCGAGGCCGTGGACGAGCTGGCCGCCGAGCCGCCCGGGGACATCCTGATCTTCTTCCCCGGCGAGCGCGAGATCCGCGACGCGGCCGAGGTGCTGCGCGCCCGGGTGAAGACCAACCGGCGACTGGCCGGGACCGAGATCCTGCCCCTGTTCGCCCGGCTGTCGCTGGCCGAGCAGCACCAGGTCTTCAACCCCGGGAAGAACCGCCGCATCGTGCTGGCCACCAACGTCGCCGAGACCTCGCTGACGGTCCCGGGCATCAAGTACGTCATCGACACCGGCACCGCGCGCATCTCGCGCTACTCGCACCGCACCAAGGTCCAGCGCCTGCCCATCGAACGGGTTTCGCAGGCCAGCGCCAACCAGCGCTCGGGCCGCTGCGGGCGCGTGTCCGACGGCATCGCCATCCGCCTCTATTCGCAGGACGACTTCGAGTCGCGCCCCGCGTTCACCGACCCGGAGATCCTGCGCACCAACCTTGCCGCGGTGATCCTGCAGATGAGCTCGATGGGCGTGGTGCGCACCGCGCGCGACGTCGCGGACTTCCCCTTCGTCCAGCCGCCGGATGCCAAGTCGGTCAACGACGGCGTGGCGCTGCTGCGCGAGCTCGGCGCCCTGAACACCGGCGCCGAGGCCACCATCACCCCGGTCGGCAAGTCGCTGGCGCAGCTGCCGGTGGACGTGCGGCTGGGCCGGATGATCGTCGAGGCCGGCTCCCGCGGCTGCGCCAAGGAGGTCATGGTGCTCGCCGCCGCGCTGTCCATCCAGGACCCGCGCGAGCGGCCCAGCGAGGAAACCGGCAAGCGCGAGCGCGCCGCCGAGATGCACAAGCGCTTCATGGACGCGAAGTCGGACTTCTCCTCGCTGCTGAACCTCTGGCGCTACCTGCAGGAAAAGCAGAAGGAACTATCCTCCTCCGCGTTCCGCCGGCTGTGCAAGAACGAATTCATCAACTACCTGCGCGTTCGCGAGTGGCAGGACCTGTTCACCCAGCTGCGCCAACTGGCCAGGCCGCTGGGCATCGCGATCTCCCCCGAGCCGGTGGACCCGGCCGCGAACGAGGACGCCATCCACATTTCGCTGCTCACCGGGCTGCTGGGGCACGTGGGCTCCTGGGACGAGCGCAAGCGCGAGTACGTCGGCGCGCGCGGAACCCGCTTCTCCGTCTTCCCCGGCTCCGCCCTGTCGCGGAAGTCCACCGAGTGGGTCATGGCCGCCGAGCTGGTGGAGACTTCCCGGCTCTGGGCACGCACCGTGGCCCGGCTGGATCCCAAGTGGGTCGAGGAGGTCGCCGGGGACCTGCTCAAGCGCAGCTACTCCGAACCGCACTGGTCGCGGAACTCCGGCGCGGTCATGGGGTACGAGAAGGTCACGCTCTTCGGCCTGCCGATCGTGCCGCGCCGCCGCATCCAGTACTCGAAGGTGGACCCGGAACTCTGCCGCGAGCTGTTCATCCGCAACGCGCTGGTGGAGGGCGACTGGAAGACCCACCACAAGTTCTTCGCCCGTAACCGCCGGGTGCTCGAGGACATCGAGGAACTCGAGACCCGCATGCGCCGGCGCGACCTGCGCGTGAGCGACGAGGACCTGTTCGAGTTCTACGATTCGAAGCTGGGCCCCGAGGTTCTCTCCGAGCGGCACTTCGACCGCTGGTGGAAGGCCGCGCAGCACGAGAACCCGACGCTGCTGGACTTCAACCCGGAGGACATGCTCCAGGCCGATGCCACCGAACTGGACGAGGCTGCCTTCCCGCGCACCTGGCGCCACGGCACCCTTGACCTGGATTTGGTCTACGAATACAACCCGGCCGCGCGTGCCGGGGAATCCGACGGCGTCTCGGTGCGCGTGCCGGTGCTCTTCCTGAACCAGCTTGACCCCGTGCGCTTCCGCTGGCTCATCCCCGGGCTGCGCGTGGAGCTGGTCACCGCGCTGATCAAGTCGCTGCCCAAGGCGATCCGCAAGAACTTCGTCCCTGCCCCCGACGTCGCCCGCACCGCCGTGGCCGCGCTGGAGGCCGACTTCACCCCGGAGACCGACGACCTTGCCGCTTCCCTGGAGCTGGTGCTGCGCCGGCTCAAGGGCGTGGTGATCCCCCCGGGTTCCTGGAACTGGGAGGCCCTGCCGCCCCACCTGCGCTTCACCTTCACCGTCGTGGACTCAGATGCCAAGATCCTGGACGAGTCCCAGGACCTGCCCGTGCTGCAGCAGACGCTTGCCGCGGCCAACCGCTCGGCCCTGGCCCGTTCGCTCGGCGTCAAGCCCGGGGCGGCGCTGCCCACAGGCCCGGCCGCCGGCACCTCCGGGGCCTCCGACGGGAAAAAGGGGCGGGGTGCCAAGGGCCAGGGGCCCAAGTCCCCCGCTGCCGCCGCATCGCGTCCCGGCGGAGTGCCGGTGGTGGCGACCACGGTGTGGGAACGCACCGGGCTGACCGACTGGGACACCGGGGTGGGCATCAACGGCTCCATCACCCCCAAGGTCGTCACGCAGGTCGCCGGGCAGCAGGTCACCGCCTACCCGGCGCTGCTGGACGAGAAGGCCTCGGTGCGCCTGACGGTCTTCCGCAACCCCGTCGAGCAGCTGGCCGCGCACCGCACCGGCGTCATCCGGCTGCTGCTGCTCAAGGTCCCGTCCCCCGCCCGGTACGTCCTTGACCACCTGAACAACCAGGAAAAGCTGGTGTTCACGCAAAACCCGCACGGGTCGGTCGCCTCGCTGATCCAGGACTGCACCATGGCGGCGGTGGACCGGCTGGTCCCCGAGACGCTGCCCTTTGACAAGGCCGGCTTCGATGCGCTCTACGAGCGGGTCCGCGCCGAGCTGATCGACACCGTCTTCGCGGTCACCGCCATCGTGGAGAAGGTGCTCTCCGGCACCCGGCGGATCAACAAGGAGCTGAAGTCCGCCTCCTCGCTGGCCCTGGTCAACGCGCTGAACGACGTGAAGTCCCAGCTCGAGCAGCTGGTGTACCCGGGCTTCGTGGCCAACACCGGCTACGCGCAGCTGGCCCAGCTGCCGCGCTACATCGCCGCCATCGAAAAGCGGCTGGAAAAGCTCGGCACCGGGCACCTTGCGCGCGACAACGCCGCGACCCTGGACATCCAGGGACTGGAGGACGAGTACGACGCGGCCCTGGGGCAGCTGGTGGCGGGGGTGCGCACCCCGGCCCCGCTGGCGGCGGTGAAGTGGATGCTGGAGGAGTACCGGGTCTCGCTCTTCGCCCAGGAGCTGGGCACCGCCTACTCGGTCTCCGCCAAGCGGATCCGCACCGCGATGCGCGAGGGGCTGGCCGCGGCGAAGTAGGTGCTCCCGGGGCACGGGCCCGCCGGCAACGCACGACTGCCCGGGACGATCTCGCGATCGTCCCGGGCAGTTCTGCGTTCGGGCCGGGCAACCGGCGTTCCCGGGCCCGGGGCGCGGTCCATGCGTCGGGTCCGGGCCCCGGGTCCGGGCCCCGGGTCTAGGCGTCGGGGATCAGCTCCCCGTGGCCGTCGGCCCGCAGTGCTTCACGCAGCTTCTGCGCGTTCGCGTCCATCGTTGCCGGGTCCGGGTTGCTCTCTGCCCGGGCCAGGTCGAAGTCGGCCAGCGAGTTGGTGGGCCACACGTGCACGTGCAGGTGCGGGACCTCGAACCCGGCAATCATGAGCCCTGCCCGCTCGGAGCCGAAAGCCCGCACCTGGGCACGTCCGATGTGCCCGGCCACCTCGAGCAGGTGGTTCATCAGCCCGGCCGGGGCATCGACCCAGTGGTCGACTTCCTCGCGCGGCACCACCAGGGTGTGCCCGTGGGTGATCGGGCCGATGGTCAAAAATGCCACGGCGTGTTCGTCCTTCCAGACGAAGCGGCCGGGGATTTCCCCCTCGATGATCTTGGTAAACAGCGTGCTCATGCACCCTCCCTAGTCGTTCCCGCCCCATGTGGCGAGGTCCAGTACAAACATGCGGTGTCCCGGGCCGGCGGCAATCCGCTCCCACGTCTCATTGAGCTCGTCGGCGCCCACCAGCTCGATGTCGGCGGCCGGCAGCTCCTCCGCGCCGGATGCGGGCAGCTGGCGGGTTTCCGCCTCCGAGCCTACCAATGGCGCGGTGCCCTCCCCCGCAGGGTGGGGGCCCAGCACGGCGTGCGCCCGGGTCCGGGGGCAGAACAGGGCCGCGGCCCGCGCGGGTTCAAGCTCGGGGGCGATGTGCAGCACGAAGTCCCGGTGCACGAGGATGCGCTTGGCGTAGCCGCCGCGGGTGTGCTCCCCGGTGCGCGGGTTACGCGCCCCATAGGTCGGCACCGCCCGGACGCAGTCCCTTCCGGCGCCCCCGCGGCATGCGGCGCAGGTGCTGCAGCCATCGACCACCGCGCCCACGCCCACCAGGGTTCCCGGTTCCAGTTCTCGGACCCCGGGCCCGGTTTCGGCGACGACGCCGACGATGCCGTGGCCCGGCACCAGGGGAAGGCCCGTGGACCCTTGCGCGCGGCCGGCGCGCACGTCGCAGGCGCACACGGAGCAGTACCTCACCTCGATGGCCACCTCACCCGGACCCGGGGCCCGGTGCGGGAGCCGCAACGGCACCAGCAGCCCGCCGGGTTCGGCGATGCCCAGTGCGGCCACCGTCGGCGCGGTGCCCGGCGCCGGGGACCTTGCTGCGCCGGCATGCTCGCGGATCCGCGCGGCGGCATCACGGGGCGGGGGCTTGGGACGTCCGATCATGATCCGAACCTACCGCGCCCGCCGGCACCGGGCCAGCGGCTCACGGGGTGGACCCTGTCGCTCCGGGGCGGGTGGGATCCGCGCTCCATTGGGACCAAGAGCCGGGAAATAGCGCAGCGTGCACACCGATGGTTTCCAGCGCGAGCACCTGGTGGGCCGCGGTGACCCCCGAGCCGCAGTACGCCGCCACCTCCGGCGCCCCGGGTCCGGTGCCTACACCCAACTGCACATAGGCGCGGGCCAGTTCGGCGGGATCCAGGAATCGTTTGTCAGCTGTGAGGTTCTCCGTCGTCGGGCGGTTGCGTGCCCCGGGGATGTGCCCGGCGCGCGGGTCAATCGGCTCGCTCTGCCCGCTGTAGCGCTCTGCGGCGCGGGAATCGAGCAGGATCCCATGGTCGGGGAACGAGGCGGCAGCCTCGATGTCGATGACCGGCATGTGGCCCCAGCCCGGGTTTGCGTCCCCGGGCTCCGGGATGCGATCTCCGGACTCCAGCCGGTGCCCTCCGGCGATCCAGGCATCCAGACCCCCGTCCAGCACCCTGACGTCGGTGAGCCCGGCGTGGCGCAGCAGCCACCAGCCGCGGGACGCGGCCAGCGCCCCGGTGGCGTCGTAAAGCACCACGGTGGAGTGCGCGTTGATGCCCCAGCGACGCGCCGCTGCGGCAAAGTCCTGCGGTGCGGGCAGCGGGTGGCGGCCTTCGGCGGGGTCCGGAGGGCCGGAGAGCTCGGTCTCCAGGTCAACGAAGACGGCTCCGGGCAGATGCCCGGCCGCGTGTTGCTCCGCGCCCCGATCATCGCCCAAGGCCCAGCGCACGTCCAGCAGCACTGTGTCGCTGTCCGCTTCCAGCAACCGTGCCAGTTCCCCCGCGGAGATCAATGTCCGATGTCCACCCACGTGTGCACGCTCCTTGTATCTGTCGTCCTTGCCCGAAGGCGACGGCCTTGAGGCTCCCGGCTCCTCGGCACGGTTCCGGCACGCCGAACGACGCCGCAACCGGCCATCCCTTTGGCGCGCATGGTTGTTGTCCCACTACACGCCGAACCGGCCTGTGCCGAAGAGTTCGGCAATTTCAACAGTAGTGTGCCTTCCCTCCCGGTGAATGGATTCCAGGTGTGCATCCTGCGTTGGAGTCTTTGGCCTGCTTTCCGCGCAGCTTGCCAATTGCCGCGGCGACGCCCATTCCCTTGCCTGGTACGCACCACGCTCAAATCCGACTCGCCAGTGCTGAGCCTGACCTCGCGGCGAGTCAACTTAATGTCTATGTCCGTGGCGCCGCGCAGCGACTGTGCCAATGGCAGCTGTTTTGGAAATTTCCGAAGTCCTCGGCGCATGTACCGCTGGCCAAGGACCCCCTTCTGGAACGCTTCGAAATTCCGAGCCGGACAAACCGATTGCCGGACGAATCAACGGATTTGGCTACAAGGACGCGCGCTTCGTGGATTCCCCATTGGATCGAACCGTTAGAGTCTCGCCAAACTCGATGATCTGTGCTGTTCTTAAGGCCAGTCCGTCAATGAGCTTGTCCAGTTACTCAATGGAAAGAGCAAGATGATGAAACGTCTCCTCAGAAGATTGGCGCTTGTCGTAGCGGCAACCCTCACACTGGTCATTGGTGGTGCGTTGCCGGCACCGGCGGTCACGGGCGGCCAGCCGGACGGCAACCGCCACCCCAACGTCGGTCTCATCGTTTTCTACGACCTGGCGGACGGCCTGCGGTATCGGTGCTCGGCGACGCTGATTTCACCGACCGTGCTGATCACAGCGGCGCACTGCACCGAGGGAACCGCCGGCGTGACGCTGGTGACCTTCGAATCAGTGATCGCGGAGGAACCCCCGAGTCCGTTACCCGTTGCAGCGGATCCGGGCATTGGCTACACCCCGGAAGAGCTCGAAGCGGCCGGTTATCTGTGGGGAACACCAATAGCGCATCCCGACTATTCGGATTTTACGGATTTGGCTAACTGGAACGACGTGGGAATCATCGTGCTCGATGATCCGGTCACCAACATCGCCCCGGCGATGCTCGCTCCGGTGGATTACCTGGACCAGTTTGGGCAGCCCGTCTTGAACCGGACGATCTTCGAGGTCGTCGGCTACGGCACCGAGGTGCGCAAGCCGGAGACCGGTCCGCAGAAGCCGCAGCCAATGTCCTACCCGTTGATCCGCCGCTACACCACATCTCCGGGACAGAAGCTCACGCCGCAGATCCTTCAACTCCAGGGCACCCCCAACGATAGCCGCGGCGGCGGCGGGACCTGCTTCGGAGACTCCGGTGGTCCGGTCTTTCTCAATGGCTATCTCGTGGCAGTGACCAGTTATACGTACACTTCGAACTGCCGTTACCTCGGTGGGTATCAGCGAGTGGACATCCCCGTGGTGCAGGACTGGCTGGCCCCTTACCTGTAACTGCCGCGGACTCCGCAACCGCTGAAACCTCACCTTGGTGTGCGGCGGCCGCGGTCTTGTTAAGCTAAGCCCGACACCCTCCTCTGGGTTCAGGGAGGGCGTCTGGCTTACCTTGAGATGGACCGTTTCTTGTATGGGTCTGCGGCAAATGTGAGCGGGAATCCAAGGGCCCGTGCATCTGCTGTCGTGTGTGCGGGGACGCTAGCGGCGCCTCTGTATTGGTCGGCGCCCCACGCGGTCAAATTGAACTTGCCACGTCCCCGTGGTGGCGTTCCAGCCCCACACGTCGGGCACGGCCAGTGTCCCCTCTCCATGTATGACGGGCACCCTTAGCGATACGGCCACGGCCGTGTCCGCAATCCAACGGCCGTTAATTCACGGCCCGGGAAGGGCGGCCTGTTATCACTTAAGTCGATCGGCCTATGAGGCGCCTTTGAGACGGGCTGTGAACTGTTGGTTTCGATGGGTGGCCCATGACGGAATCTCTTCCAGGGATCCCATGCTCATTTGTTTGGATTCGGTTCGTGCCTAGCGGCCGGCGTGAGGCGCCGGTGAAGAAGCGCCCGACGCCGCCCCCGCTCTTGGGGGTGGCGTCGGTATCCCGGACAGGGCCTACGCCCGGATTTCTTCTTCGGCGATCGCCGGTGTTGTTCCGCTCGACCAGTATCCCTCGGGCCGGAGCGGCGGGCATGGCGCCGCCCGTTCCCCGGCCGTTGCTTGGGTAGGGTGGAACGGTGGATACTTCGCCCCTGATTTCGCTGCCCCGTCCCTCCGGAACCCGTGCGTGGGTCGATGCGGCGGTCCGCACCATCGAGGCCGAGTCGATGCGCTCGGCCGACACGCACCTGCACCGGCTGGACCTGCCCCGCGAGTGGGGCATCGACCTGTACCTGAAGGACGAGTCGACGCACCGCACCGGCAGCCTCAAGCACCGGCTGGCCCGCTCGCTGTTCCTCTACGGACTGGTCAACGGGTGGATCACCGAGGGCACCACGATCGTGGAGGCATCCTCCGGGTCCACCGCGGTCTCCGAGGCGTACTACGCCAAGCTGCTGGGCCTGCCGTTCATCGCGGTGATGGCCGCGGGCACCTCCCCGGAGAAGATCGCGCTCATCGAGGCCACGGGCGGGACCTGCCACCTGGTGCAGGACCCCTCGGCAGTGTATGCGGAGTCCGAGCGGCTGGCCGCGGCCACCCAGGGGCACTACATGGACCAGTTCACCTACGCCGAGCGCGCCACGGACTGGCGCGGGAACAACAACATCGCCGAGTCGATCTTCGGCCAGCTGGCCATGGAGGAGCACCCGGTGCCGTCCTGGATCGTGGTGGGCGCGGGAACCGGCGGGACCTCGGCGACCATCGGGCGCTACGCCCGCTACCACCGCCATGCCACGCGCCTGGCGGTGGCGGACCCCGAGGGCTCGGCGTTCCTGCCGGCCTGGCAGGCGGCCACCGCCGGCGGCGACCCGCTCGCCGCCACGGGCACCCCCAGCCGCATCGAGGGCATCGGCCGGGCGCGGCCGGAACCCAGCTTCGTGCCCGGCGTCATCGATTTCCTCGCCACGGTGCCCGATGCCGCCTCGGTGGCCGCGATGCGCCACCTGCAGGACTTCGCGCACCTGTGCGCCGGGCCCTCGACCGGCACCAACCTCTGGCTGGCCTGGCAGGTCGTGGCGAACATGCTGGCCGCAGGCGAGAAGGGGTCGGTCGTCTCGCTGTTGTGCGACAACGGGGAACGCTACGCCACCTCCTACTACGACGACGGCTGGCTCGCGGCGGCCGGACTGGACCCGGCGCCCTACACCGGCCGGATCGAGCGGCTGCTGGCCACCGGCAGCTGGGACTAGCGTCCCGGGGCCGCGGCGCTCAGGATCCCAGGGACACGGCCCGTCCATTGGGGATGCGCCGGTAGTCCAGCCCGCGTTCGGCGGCCACCCGTCCCAGGTGCCCGTCCACCAGGGCCAGCCCGCGCTCGTTGAGCAGCCCGTCGTGGATCGGGAAGTTTTGCGCCGCTCCGATGATGGACATGAACTCGATGGTCTCCCCGATCTTCGCCCAGGGGGCGTGGGCGGGGACCAGCAGCGTTTCGACGGCGATGCCCTCGGGCACCTGGTAACTGTCCCCGGGGTGGTAGAGCCTGCCGGCGATGAAGTACCCGAGGTTCTGCACCACGGGCAGGGCGTGGTGAATCACCGCGTGCATTCCCCCGTGGGTGGAGATCTCCATCCCCGCGGCCCGGAAGGTGGCGCCCGGGCCGACCCCGTGGATGCGCCCCTCCGCATCCGGCACCCCGGCCGCCGCCGCGGCGGCACGCACCGTGGCGGCCAGGGCGCCCGGGGCGTGCAGGGTGAGCGCCGGGTTCCCGGCCAGCGCGCGCAGCACCGGCCCGAGGTCAAGGTGGTCTGCGTGTTCGTGGGTGACCAGGATGGCCTCGATGCCCTCGAGCGCTTCGCCGAGGGGCGAGTTGTCGCCCGGGTCGATGGCCAGGGCCCGGTTCGACTCCTGCACCCTGATGCAGGCGTGGTTGAACTTGATGATCTCCATGGGCACCAGCCTAGGCACGCGGGCACCCGGTGCACCAGTGCCCGCGCGCCCGCTTCACGGAGCCGGGCGGTCGGGGCACCCGCTGGTAAACTCGAGGTGTCCACACCGGTTGCCCCGGCGCGGCGCCGGAATCGGTGGCCGCGGCACGCACCCACGGACAATGTGCGGATCTACAAGGAGTGCTTCAACAAATGACGAATCCCGCGGCCGAGCGGCGCAGTCCCGAACAGCGCGTGACCAAGCAGCGACTGGCAGTGAATGCGGCGCTGGAGAAGGTCGATGACTTCGTGACGGCGCAGGAACTCCACCGCTGGCTCGTGGACGGGGGCGACAAGGTCTCCCTGGCCACGGTGTACCGGCTGCTGCTGTCGATGGCCGAGGACGGCCTGGTCGATGTGCTGCGCAACAGCGAGGGCGAGGCGATGTACCGCCAGTGCGTCATCGAGCACCACCACCACCACCTGGTGTGCAGCAACTGCGGCAAGGCCGTGGAGGTCGAGGCCCCCGCGGTGGAGAAGTGGGCCGCCCGGGTGGCCGAGGAAAACGGATTCACCGAACCCACGCACACCGTGGAGATCTACGGGTTGTGCCCCGCCTGCTCCGCGGCCAAGGCGGCCGGCGCCGGGGCCTGAGCCCCGCCGGAGACCGGCCCCCAAACACCGCGAAGGCGTGTGCACTGCCCCCGAATTTCGGAGGTGCACACGCCTTCGGCGTTTTCCGCGGTGGGTCGGCGGCGCCTATGCGGCGACTGCCGCCATCTTCTCCGAGTGCCGCACGCGGTCCCGGCGCCAGGCGATGAGCCGGCACACCAGGTAGATGAGGAAGGAGATCGTGGTGACATAGGGGCTGATCGGCAGCGACCCGGCCAGGGCCAGCAGGATGCCGCCCACCACCGAGGTCATCGCGAAGGCCACCGAGAGGCTCACGGTCAGCACCGGGTTGGAGGTCACCCGGATGGCGGCCGCGGCCGGGGTGATCAGCAGGGCCAGGACCAGCAGCGCGCCGACCACCTGGATCGACAGGGCCACGGCCAGGCCCAGGACCACCATGAAGGCGACCGAGAGCCGGGCGGCGGGAATCCCGCGGGCAGCGGCAACGGCCGGGTCAACGGAAATGAATGTCAGTGGGCGCCACATGGCCACCAGCGCCACCATGACGATCACCGAGCACACGGCCAGCACGCCCAGCTGCACGGTGTCCACCGCGACGATCTGCCCGGTGAGCAGGCCGAACTTGTTCGCGCTGCGGCCCTGGTAGAGGGCCAGGAAGAGGATCCCCAGGCCCAGCCCGAAGGGCATCAGCACCCCGATGATCGAGTTCCTGTCCTTGGCCGCGGCGCCCATGATCCCCAGCAGCAGCGAGGCCAGCACCGACCCGACCAGCGAGCCGACCACGACGTTGGTGCCGATCAGCAGGGCAAACGCGGCGCCGGCGAAGGAGAGCTCGGCGATGCCGTGCACCGCGAAGGCCATGTCGCGCAGCATCACGAAGATGCCGATCATCCCGCCCACCAGGCCCAGCAGTGCGCCGGCGATCAGCGAGTTGGAGACCAGCGGAAGGATCTCGGCGTAGTCTTCGAAGCTGAAGACGGTGCTCCAGATCTCGGATAGGTCCATGGTTCCTAGGCTCCTTGAAGCGGGTGCGCGCGTTGCTGCGGGTTGGCGTGGGTCACGGTCTCGGGCATGCCCACCACCACGATCCGGCCGTTGGACTCGAAGACCTCGATGGGTGCGCCGTAGAGCTCGGAGAGCACCTCGGAGCGCATGACCTCCCCGGGGGTCCCGATGTGGAAGCGCCCGCCGGCCAGGTAGAGCACGCGGTCGACGTATTGCAGGATCGGGTTGATCTCGTGGGTCACGAAGACCACCGCGGCCCCGTGGTCGCAGGCCTGCCGGTGGATCAGCCCGGAGATGGCCTGCTGGTGGTGCAGGTCAAGTGAGAGCAGCGGCTCGTCGCAGAGCAGCAGGCGCGGGTCGTCGGCCAGCGCCTGGGCCGCGCGCAGGCGCTGCTGCTCCCCGCCGGAGAGCACCCCGACGGGCCGCTCGGCGTAGGAGGTGGCGCCGACAAGTTCCAGCAGCTCGTCCACGCGCCGGCGCATGGCCTTGCGCTTGAGGCGAATGCCCCACTTGTGCCCGTCGATGCCCAGGGCGACCAGGTCGCGGGCGCGCAACGGGGTGTTGTCGTCGAAGGAACGCTGCTGCGGGATCGTGCCGACCTGCCGCGAGCCGCGGGTCGCCGGCCTCCCGGCGATCTTCACGGTTCCGCCGGAGAGTTCCTGCAGGCCCATCAGGGTGCGCAGCATGGTGGTCTTGCCCGAGCCGTTGGGCCCGAGCACGGCCAGGAACTCGCCCGGGGCGATGTCCAGGTCCAGGCCGTCCCAGAGCAGGCGGTCGCCAAAGCGCAGCGAGGCGTTGCGCATGCTGACCACGGGTTCGGCGGCCGGGGCCGCGGGGCTGGTGTCAGTGGCCAAGGGCCACCTCGAGTTGTCGCACGTGGGAGTCCATCCAGGAGATGTGGTCCTGCCCGGCGGGCAGGGTTTCGGTCGGACCGGGCACCGCGGTGCCCGCTGTCGCGGCCGCGGGGCCCCGGGCCAGGGAGCGGACCCGCTTTCCTCGCGGGCCGGGGGTCTGCACGTTCAACGCCGCACCGCCACGGGCCCGGACCGCGTCCGCGCCGGCGGCCGGCGCCTGCCGCCGTCCCGCGGCTTCCGGCTCCGTGCCGGAGCGGGCGGAGAGCAGCGAGATCGGGGCGGCGGCGCCGGGGGCGCGAAGTGGGTTGTTCATGCGGAGTGTGCGGGGCCTTTCGGGGACATGCAGGACACCAGCCTATCTCCATTGCGAGTCATTCGCATTATTGGGCGCTGCGGTTCTCCCTGCGGATGCCGCGCTTCTGGTTCTGGTCGTCGATTTCCCCGACCAGCTGTTCCAGCACGTCCTCGAGGAACAGGATCCCCAGCGTGGCGCCGGATTCGTCGACGACCCGGGCCAGGTGCTTGCCGTCGGCCCGCATCTGCTCCATCGCGTCCTCGATCTCCGCATCGCGGGCCACCACGCCCATGGGACGCAGCTCGATGCCCGAGACCGGCCGGTGGTACTGGCTGTCGGGCAGCGCCATGACGTCCTTCATGTGCCAGTAGCCCTCGAATTCGCCGGCCTCGGCGATGACGATGCGGGAGAAGCCGGTCCGCCCCACGGTGCGCTCGAACTCCTGCACCGTGGTGCCGCGCTGCAGGGTCACCACGCGGTCGCGCGCGACCATGGTCCCCGCGGCGGTGAGGTCCGAGAACTCCAGCGCCCGGCGCAACCGCAGCGCGTCGTCGGCCTCCAACGTGCCGTAGCGCGCGGAGCTGGCGATGATCGACTGCACCTCGGCGGCGGTGAACGCGGAGTTCACCTCGTTCTTCGGCTCGATCTTCATCAGGTGCAGGAACTGGTTCGCAATCCAGTTCAGCGTGACCACGACCGGGTGCACGATCACCGAGAGCCACAGCAGCGGCCCGGCGAGCAGCAGCACCGCCTTGTCGGCCATCGACACGGAGATGTTCTTCGGGACCATCTCGCCGAAAGTCACGTGCAGGAAGGTGACGAAGAGCAGGGCCAGCAGGAAGGCGATGGACCCGGACAGCGGCTCCGAGACGCCCAGCAGTTCCAGCGGCACCACCAGGAGGTGGTGGATGGCGGGTTCGGCGACGTTCAGGATCAGTAGCGAACACACCGTGATGCCCAGCTGGCAGACAGCCAGCATGATGGACACCGATTCCATGGCCTTCAGGGCGCGGATCGCGCTCTTGGACCCCGCGTCGGCCAGCGGCTCGATCTGGGAGCGGCGCGCGGACATGACGGCGAATTCCGCCGCCACGAAGAACGCGTTGCCCAGCAGCAGGACGATCAGCCAGAGCAGGCCGGCGATATCGCTCATGCCCCACGCCCCGTTGCCTCGTCCGGGCTCGCGGCGGAGGAGGCACTGGATGCGCTCGATTCCCGCGGCACGAAGTGCAGCTCCGCGACGCGGCGCTTGTCCAGCGCCGTGACGGTGAACATCCCGCCATCCGTGTCGACCACGTCCCCCAGGAACGGGATCCGGCCCAGTTCGGCCATCACGAACCCGCCCAGGGTCTCGTAGGCGGCGTCGTCGGGGATCTCCACCTCGCCGATGAGCTCGTTGAGCTGGTCGGGGCGGTACATGCCCGGGATCAGCCAGGAGCCGTCGGGCAGCTGGCGGACCTCGGGCAGGGCCGAGTCGTGCTCGTCGGCGACTTCGCCGACAATTTCCTCAATCAGGTCTTCCAAGGTGACCATTCCGGCGGTTCCGCCATATTCGTCAAGCACGATGGCCATCTGCAGGTTTGCGCTGCGCAGCTGGACCAACAGCGTGTCCAGGTGCACGGTTTCGGGGACAAAGATCACCGGGGTCTTGTTCTCGCCGACCTCCTTGCCGGCGCGCTTGTCGCGCGGGATGGCGATGACGGTCTTGACGTGGCAGACGCCCTTGATCTCGTCGGTGGACCCGTCGGTGACCGGGAAGCGCGAGTAGCCGGTCTGCTTGGCCAGCTCGATGACCTCCTGGACGTGGGCGTCGTGCTCGATGGTCTGCATCCTGGTGCGCGGGGTCATCACGTCGGCCGCCGAGCGCTCGGAGAAGCGCACGGTGCGGTCAACGAAGAGCGCCGCGTCCTTGTCCAGCGTGCCCATTTCCGCGCTGCGGCGGACCAGGGAGACCAGCTCGGCCGGGGATCGCGCCCCGGAGATCTCCTCCTTGACCTCGAGGCCGAACAGGTGCAGCACCTTGTTGGAGAAGCCGTTGAGCAGCACGATGGCCGGCTTGAAGATGGCGGTGAAGACCAGCTGCGGGCGGGCCACGGCGCGCCCGATCTCGAAGGCCTTGGCGATGGCCAGGTTTTTCGGGACCAGCTCGCCGATGACCATCGAGAGCAGCGTGGCCAGCAGCATGGCCACCACGAGGCTGACGGGGACCGCGGAGTCGCCCAGGCCGAGTGCGGCCAGCGGTTCCTGGAGCAGCTTGCCCACCGAGGGCTCGATGACGTAGCCGGTGAGCAGCGTCGTCAGCGTGATGCCCAATTGGCAGGAGGAAAGCTGGGTGGAGAGCGACTTCAGGCACTGCAGCAGGGCAATGGCCTTGGTGTCGCCCGCATCGACGGCTTCCTGGACGTTGGCCTGGTCCAGGGCTACCAGGGAAAACTCGACGGCGACGAAGAAGCCGGTGCCGAGGATCAGCAGCAGGCCCAGGGCCAGCAGCAACCATTCCATCTAGTGTTTCACCGCCCCGCGGGCGGATCGGCTTCGGGAGGCGGCGGTGCCGGGGCCCGGAAATCTACGGTGTGTGTACCCGCAACTGGAAGGCTCCGATAGCGAAGCGGAATTGGTCGGGCAATGACATGTGTGGCCGGCACCGCGTGATTTCACGACTGGCCGGCACAGAGAGTGGCTGTCCATAACATTTTCAGTGTATCTGAACTACGACTTGCGCACATGCGATCTTCAATCCCGCGCGCACGAGGTGCCGCCGCGCCCCGGGGACCGCCGGAGGGACGGAAAACCGGCCGGGGGCGTCATCGCGGCGCTCCGGCGGCCGATCGTGACGACGCGCATGTGATACCCGGCTCATTGGTTCCCATCCGGGGTCCAATAGTCACTAGACTACTAAGCAGGTCTAGAACTATGCCCCTTGGTGGTCATCCCCCTCGGCGGCGCTTGGACAAACGGAAATACAGGGAGAAGAGGCGTAATACCGTGCCAGATCAATCGCACCACCGACTCACCGAAGAGTTCGGCGGGAACGAATGGCTAGTCGATGAGCTGTACCAACAGTTCCTCAAGGACAAGAACTCGGTAGACAAGAAGTGGTGGGACATCTTCGCGTCCCTCAGTTCGGAACAGGCTGCCGCGCCGCCGGCCGCAGAGGCACCGGTCGCGGCCACCCCGGCCCCGGCACCTGCAGCCCCCGCCGCCGCACCGCGCGCCGCCACCCAGGCCCGCGTCGTGGACGTCTCCGGCAGCACGCCCAGCTCCTCCGCTGAATCCTCCGCCGCGGGCAACGCCGCGGCCCCGCGCGTCCCGGCCGACCCGGCCCCGGCCACCAAGTCGCAGCCGATCCCCGCACAGGTTCCCAAGGCCGCCGCGCCTGGTGCCATGGGCGAGGAAAAGCGCACCCCGCTGCGCGGCCCGGCCAAGGCCATCGCCACCAACATGGAGCAGAGCCTGACGGTCCCCACCGCCACCACGGTGCGCGCCGTGCCGGCCAAGGCCCTGATCGACAACCGCGTGGTCATCAACAACCACCTCAAGCGCGCCCGCGGCGGCAAGATCTCCTTCACGCACATCATCGGCTTCGCCGTGATCCGCGCCCTGAAGCTCTTCCCCTCGCAGAACGTCACCTACGCCGAGGTCGACGGCAAGCCGATGGCCATCCAGCCGGCACACGTGAACTTCGGCATCGCCATCGACATGCCCAAGCCCGACGGCTCGCGCATGCTGGCCGTGCCGAACATCAAGGCCGCGGAGACCCTGAGCTTCAACGAGTTCTGGGACACCTACGAGGACCTGATCAAGCGCGCCCGGGCCAACAAGCTCACCGCCGACGACTACGCCGGCACCACCGTGTCGCTGACCAACCCCGGCGGCATCGGCACCGTTCACTCGGTTCCGCGCCTCTCCAAGGGCCAGGCCACCATCGTGGGCGTCGGCGCCCTCGAGTACCCGGCCGAGTTCCGCGGTGCGAGCGAAAAGACCGTGGCGCTGCAGGGTGTGGGCAAGACCATCACGCTGACCTCCACCTATGACCACCGCGTCATCCAGGGTGCGGGCTCCGGCGAGTTCCTCAAGATCGTCGAGTCCCTGCTGCTGGGCGAGCAGGGCTTCTACGACGAGATCTTCGAGGCGCTGCGCATCCCGTACGAGCCGGTCCGCTGGGCAGTCGACAACCAGGTCGACATCGACCTGCAGATCAACAAGATCGCCCGCATCCAGCAGCTGGTGCACTCCTACCGCGTGCGCGGCCACCTGATGGCCGACACCAACCCGCTGGAATACGTCCAGCGCCGCCACCCAGACCTCGACATCCAGACCTACGGCCTGACGCTGTGGGACCTGGACCGCGAATGGGTCACCGGCGGATTCGGCGGCAAGGACCGCCTGATGCTGCGCGACATCCTCGGCGTGCTGCGCGACGCGTACTGCCGCACCATCGGCATCGAGTACATGCACATCCAGGATCCAGTGGAACGCAAGTGGTTCCAGGACGAGCTGGAGCACCCGTACACCAAGCCGACCCGCGAAGAGCAGCTGCGCATCCTGTCCAAGCTGAACTCCGCGGAGGCCTTCGAGACCTTCCTGCAGACCAAGTTCGTCGGCCAGAAGCGCTTCTCCCTGGAGGGCGGCGAATCCCTGATTCCGCTGCTCGACGGCATCATCTCCGACGCCGCCGACGCCGGCATGGAGGAGGTCGCCATCGGCATGGCCCACCGCGGCCGCCTGAACGTGCTGACCAACATCGCCGGCAAGACCTACTCCCAGGTCTTCCGCGAATTCGAGGGCACCGCGACACCCGGCTCCGTGCAAGGCTCGGGCGACGTGAAGTACCACCTGGGCACCGAGGGTTCCTACACCTCGGACTCGGGCAACGAGACCAAGGTCTACCTGGCCGCCAACCCCTCGCACCTGGAGGCCGTGAACCCGGTCCTCGAGGGCATCGTGCGCGCCAAGCAGGACCGCTCCGGATCCAAGGACTTCAACGTCCTGCCGATCCTGGTGCACGGCGACGCAGCATTCGCCGGGCAGGGCGTGGTCGGCGAGACCCTCACGCTGTCCCAGCTCGAGGGCTACAAGACCGGCGGCACGATCCACGTGATCGTGAACAACCAGGTCGGCTTCACCACCGCCCCGACCGACTCGCGCTCCTCGGTGTACGCCACCGACGTCGCCAAGCAGGTCCAGGCGCCAGTGTTCCACGTCAACGGCGACGAGCCGGAGTCCGTGGTCCACGTGGCCCAGCTGGCCTTCGCCTACCGCCAGCGCTTCAACAAGGACGTCGTCATCGACATGGTGTGCTACCGCCGCCGTGGCCACAACGAGGGCGACGACCCGTCGATGACGCAGCCGATGATGTACAACCTCATCGAGGCCAAGCGCTCGACCCGCAAGTTGTACACCGAGGCCCTTGTCGGCCGCGGCGACATCACGCAGGACGAGGCCGACCAGGCGCTGCGCGACTACCAGGAACGCCTGGAGCGCGTCTTCGCCGAGACCCACGCGGCGCAGACCAGCCCGATCCCGGTGATCACCCCGGGCACCTCGGCCATCCACGACCTGGAGCTGCCCGCGGCCCAGCGCGAGGACGAGGCCTCCGCCGCCGCACCCAAGGACACGGCCATCACGGCCGAGACCCTGGCGCACATCGGCGCCGCCCACCTGGCCATCCCGGAGGACTTCACCGTCCACCCGAAGCTCAAGGTGCTCCTGGAGCGCCGCGAGAAGATGAGCCGCGAGGGCGGGATCGACTGGGGCATGGCGGAAATCGCCGCCTTCGGCACGTTGTCCATGGAAGGCGTGCCGGTTCGCCTGGCCGGCCAGGACTCGCGCCGCGGCACCTTCGTGCAGCGCCACGCGGTCTTCCACGACCGCCTCAACGGCGGCACCTGGTACCCGCTGCTGAACCTCTCCGAGGACCAGGCCAAGCTGTGGATCTACGATTCGCTGCTGAGCGAATACGCGGCCCTGGGCTTCGAATACGGCTACTCGGTGGAACGCCCGGACGCCCTGGTGCTCTGGGAGGCCCAGTTCGGCGACTTCGTCAACGGCGCCCAGACGGTCATCGACGAGTTCATCTCCTCCGCCGAGCAGAAGTGGGGCCAGCGCTCCTCGCTGGTCATGATGCTTCCGCACGGCTACGAGGGACAGGGCCCGGACCACTCCTCAGCCCGCATCGAGCGTTTCCTGCAGATGTGCGCGGAAAACAACATGGTCGTGGCCCAGCCCTCCACCGGCGCCAACCACTTCCACCTGTTGCGCCGCCAGGCCTACGCCCGTCCGCGCAAGCCGTTGGTCATCTTCACCCCGAAGCAGCTGCTGCGCCTGAAGGCCGCCGCGTCTTCGGTGGAGGACTTCACCACCGGCACCTTCCAGGAAGTCATCCCGGATGCCGCGAACCTGAACCCGGCCGACGTGGATCGCGTGCTGCTGGTCTCGGGCCGCCTGTACTACGACCTGGCAGCCGCGCGCACCAAGGCGAACGACACCAAGACCGCGATCGTGCGCGTCGAGCAGCTCTACCCGCTGCCCGCCGAGGCGATTGCCGCAGAGGTGGCCAAGTACCCGAACGCCGAGGTCGTCTGGGCACAGGACGAGCCCGCCAACCAGGGTCCGTGGCCGTTCGTCGGTCTGAACCTGCCCGCCGAGCTGGGCAAGGCCGTGCGCCTGGTCTCCCGCAAGGCATCGGCAGCAACCTCCACCGGCACGCACAAGCGCCACGAGGTCGAGCAGGCCCGCCTGCTCACCGCCGCCTTCGGCCGCTAAGGCACCGCGACACGCGGTCCGCCCACTTCGGTGTGCGGACCGCGTGAACAGCCCTCGGGGCGGGACACCCACGGTGTCCCGCCCCGAGGTCGCTTAACCGACTGCTAGTGTTGGTTGGTACGCGCCCTGAGAAAGGTCATTCGTGGATTACCGCACTATTCGACTTACCGCCATCGGCGACGAACTCCTGGCCGGACACGGCGACCCGCGGGCCCTGGGTTGGTACGGCCGCGTGCTGGCACGCACCTCGAACACCGATGTCCGCATCGAGAGCTACACGCTTGCCGCCCCCGGCGAGGGGTCCGAGGCCCTGAGCACCCGCTGGTTCGACGAGGCCCAGCGGCGTTTCGGCGAGAACGTCGACAACCGCCTGGTCATCGCGCTGTCGGACCGGGACCTTGACCTGGGGCTGTCAACGGCCCGTTCGCGGCTGAACCTGGCCAACATCCTGGACTCGGCCTCGCAAATGAGCATCAAGGCCCTCGTCGTGGGTCCGGCCCCGGGGCTGGATCCCGAACGCAATGCCCGCCTGGCCGAGCTTTCCCACGTGTACGCGGACGTTGCAACGCGCCGCAAGCACCACTTCGTGGACACCTTCACGCCGCTGCAGAACCACGCCCAGTGGCGCAACGACCTTTCGGTCAACGGCGGGCTGCCGGGACAGGCCGGCTACGGCCTGATGGCCTGGCTGGTGCTGCACCGCGGCTGGTTCACCTGGCTGGGGTTGCCGGAGCCCGGCACCAGCTGACATTTTTGCCACGGGGAGCCCCGTGCATTGGGTCCGGTCCCGCCGGTATGGCAGACTGGACGGAGTCCAACCTGGGACCAAGATCACAAAGGAGTCCTCACATGAGCAAACGTTCCCGTAAGCGTAAGGATCGCAAGCGCGGCGGCGCCAACCACGGCAAGCGCCCCAACACCTAAACCACTGGCCCGCCGGCCCCGGTGCTACACCGGGACCGGCGGGCCCGGGCTTAACCGCAAAAGGGCCGGACCCCGAAACCGTCGTCAGACGGCGAACCGGGGTCCGGCCCTTTTTCGCGTGTGCTGGCCGCGCTCGGCGGGCCTAGGCGTGGCCCGATTCCACGCGGATCTCGGAAATGCGCGTGATGATCTTGGACTTCAACGTGTCGGGCGCAATCTCCTGGCAGCTGCGGCGCACGACGGAGCGGATGATGCACTCCAGGTCGTACTCCTCGGCGCACTCGGCACAATGCTCCAGGTGTGCCTTGACCTCATTGAGATCCTTCAGCGACAGCGCACCGTCAAGGTACTCGTAGAGGCGGACGATGCGATTGTCGTCGCAGTCGCCCAGCGAATGGCAGTCACCCATTATTTCTTCTCCGCTCCGGGCGTGGGTGCCCCTTGGGTCTTTTGTGCTGGACCGATCCCGCGCTCGTGCGCGTAGTCGGCCAGCAATTCTCGCAATTGTTTACGTCCCCGGTGCAACCGCGACATCACCGTGCCGATCGGTACACCGAGAATCTCCGCGGCGTCCTTGTAGGGGAAACCCTCGACGTCCACGAAGTACACCGCCAACCTGAACTCCTCGGCAATCGACTGCAACGCGTTCTTCACGTCCGAGTCCGGCAGGTGGTCGAGGGCCTCGACCTCCGCCGAGCGCAGCCCCTGGGGGGTGTGTTCGGCAGACTTGGCCATTTGCCAGTCCTCGACGGTGTCAGTCCCGGTGCGCAGCGGTTCGCGTTGCCGCTTGCGGTAGAGGTTGATGTAGGTGTTGGTCAGGATCCGGTACAGCCAGGCCTTCAGGTTGGTCCCGGGCTTGTACTGGTGGAAGGCCGAATACGCCTTGGTGTAGGCCTCCTGGACCAGGTCCTCGGCGTCGGCGGGATTGCGCGCCATGCGCATCGCCGCGGAGTAGAGCTGGTCGACATATTGCAGCGCGTCGCGTTCGAAGCGCTCGCGCCGTTGTGCTTCGGTCTCATTGGCTACCGGTACAGTGTCGGTGCCCTGTATATGTTCGGTCATCACGGCCAAGTCTACGCGTAGCCGTGCCGCGCTCGGGGCCGGGGATTCCGCCAACAGTACTCCCATAAGTCCTCCGCCTGTCGCCATGGTTGGTTCGCCTGCCTATGGCACCGTCCTCCGTGTTTCACCGTCGGAGTGCGCGGGCCATATAGGGGGTAACACGCAAGCACGCGACTCTATTCCACCGGTGTCGCCCGGCTGCGGCTAGAATTGGGCCACAGGGGGCAGCGTTTTCCAGAGCACGGCCCAACACCGCGCACCGCTTGCACAGACCCGCCCCCGTTCCATCGGTGTTTCCCGCACACGGCAGGAAGCCACCACCGGCGGCAACGGCGCCGCCAGCGACCCAGACCCCATTCCCTACTCCCCCAAATCACCGCCGCGCCACGACCCGCGGCATCCCTTGAGACCCGGAGGCAGCCGTTGAGCACCCAAGAAACCCTGGACACCACGTGGGACGCCCCGCACCCCGCGCACCCCGTTGACGGCACCGTCGTCGTCCCGGCGTCCAAGTCGTTGACCAACAGGTACTTGCTGCTCGCTGCCCTGGCCGACGGGCCCTCGCGCATTTCCAACGCGCTGGCGTCCCGGGACTCGGACCTGATGATCGGAGCCCTGCGCGCCCTGGGCACCGGCATCGAAACCATCGACGCCCCCGACGGCACCCTAGAGCTTCGCATCACCCCGATGGATCTCGAGGCCGAGATGGGCCAGGTGGACATCGACTGCGGCCTGGCCGGGACCGTCATGCGCTTCGTCCCCCCGTTGGCGGCTCTGGCCCGCGGCTCCTTCACCTTCGACGGCGACCCGCATGCACGCCTGCGCCCCATGGCCCCGGTGCTCACCGCGCTTTCCGACCTCGGGGTCCCGGTCACCGAGCACGGGGCGCCGGGATTGCTGCCGGCAACCGTGAACGGCACCGGAACCCTGCCCGGCGGGCGCATCGTGCTCGACGCCTCGGGCTCCTCCCAGTTCATCAGCGCCCTGATGCTCGTCGCCGCGCGAACCGTGCACGGCATGGAGATCGTCGCGGCCCCGGGCCGCATCGCCAGCCCGGACCACATCGAGATGACGGTGCAGACCCTGCGCGAGCTCGGCGTCGTCATCACCCGCCCGGACGAGCGCAGCTGGAAGGTCGAACCCGGGAAGATCAGCGCCTTCGAGCGCACCATGGAACCTGACCTGTCCAACGCCGGTCCGTTCCTCGGCGCCGCCATGGTCACCGGCGGCACCGTGCGGATCCCGCATTGGCCCGGCGTGACAACCCAGGTCGGCGACCAGTGGCGCAGTATCCTCAGCCGCATGGGGGCGCGCGTCGAACACCTGGACGACGGCACCCTGCAGCTGACCGGACCGCAGGAGATCTCCGGCATCGACTACGCCGATGCCTCCGAACTGGCCCCGACACTGGCGGCCATCTGCGCGCTGGCGACCGGCCCATCCCGGCTGACCGGCATCGCCCACCTGCGCGGCCACGAGACCGACAGGCTCGCGGCGCTCGTGACCGAACTCAACAACCTCGGCGGCAGGGTCACCGAGCTGGATGACGGGCTGTTGATCGAACCGGCCCCGCTGCACGGCGGAAGCTTCGAAACCTACGCCGACCACCGCATGGCCACCGCCGGGGCCATCATCGGCCTGGCGGTGCCCGGGGTGAAGGTCGTCGACATCGCCACCACGGCAAAGACCATGCCGGATTTCCCCACACTTTGGACCACGCTGGCCGCCAGCGGGAAGGCCTCGCGCTAAGCACATGACACGCAACACACGGGATTGGGACGAATCGGATGTCCGCATCCGGCCCAACAAAAAAGGATCACGCCCCCGCACCAAGGACCGCCCGGCCTACGAGGACGCGCTCATCGGACGGATCATCACGGTGGACCGCGGCCGCTACCGGGCCATCCTTGACGAGGACACCCCCGAGGAGCGGATCGTGATTGCCGCCCGCGCCCGCGAGCTGCGCCGCAATCCGGTGGTGCCCGGCGACTTCGTGGCGCTGGTGGGCGACACCTCCGGGGAGCCCGACACGCTGGCGCGGCTGGTGCGCATCGAAGACCGCAGCACCCTGCTGCGCCGCAGCGCCGACGACACCGACCCGGTGGAGCGCGTGGTCGTGGCGAACGTCGACCAGCTGGTCATCGTGGTGGCCGCCGCAAACCCGGAGCCGCGCACCGGGTTCATCGACAGGGCCATCGTCGCCGCCTTCGACGCGGGGATCCACCCGTTGCTGTGCATCACCAAGGCCGATGTGCGGGACCCGGAGCCGTTCCTGGAGAACTACCGGCACCTGGACATCGACATCGTGGTCTCGCGCACCACCGACGAATCGGCCACCGGCATCGACGCCCGAAGCGCCGACGGGCTTTCGGCCCGGCTGGCCGGCACCCCGGTGGAGGAATTGCGCGAGCACCTCGCCTCCAAGGTCTCGGTCGTCATCGGGCACTCGGGCGTGGGCAAGTCCACGCTGGTCAACGCCCTCACCGGCGCGCAGCGGGCCACCGGCAACGTCAACGCCGTCACCGGCCGCGGCCGGCACACCTCCTCCTCCGCTCTGGCGTTGCGCATCGACGACGCGCCCGCCGGCAGCTGGATCATCGACACCCCCGGCATCCGCTCCTTCGGCCTGGCCCTGGTCGACCCGGAAAACATCCTCAACGCCTTCGACGACCTGGTCCCGATCGCCAACAAGTGCGCCCGCGGCTGCACCCACAAGGCCACCGAACCCCAGTGCGCACTCGATTCCTGGGTCGCCTCCGGGGAGGCGGGCCCGGTGGGCATCGCCCGGCTCGATTCCTTCCGCCGGTTGCTGGGACAGGACGAAACCGCCGAGGCCAAGGAGCTGGGTACCGCCTAGCCCGGTGCCCGGGTGTGCGCAAGCGCACACCCGGGCGCTGTCCGGCACGCTCCGGCGCCGCCGTCCCGACATCTTGCAGGACTGCCGCCGCCTTGTGGGATAGGTTTAAGGTTATGAAAACCGATGTCATGACCTACAACGATGACCTGCGCCTGGCCCACGTCATTGCCGACTCGGTCGACGCCCTGACCCTCTCGCGCTTCAACGCCGTGGACCTGGTGGTGGAGACCAAGCCGGATTTGACCCCGGTCTCGGATGCAGACAAGGCGGCGGAGGAAGCCATCCGGTCGCACATCTCCCGGGCTCGTCCGCGCGACGCCATCACCGGCGAGGAATTCGGCACCACCGGCAAGTCCAACCGGCACTGGGTCATCGACCCGATCGACGGGACCAAGAACTTCATTCGCGGCGTCCCGGTGTGGGCCACGCTGATCGCGCTGATCGACGACGGGGAGCCCGTTGTCGGGCTGGTCTCAGCCCCTGCGCTGAACCGCCGCTGGTGGGCCGCCAAGGACATGGGCGCCTACACCGGACGGTCGATGGCCAGCGCCCACAGGCTGCAGGTCTCCTCCGTGGCCAAGCTGGAGGATGCCTCGCTGTCGTACTCCTCGCTCTCGGGCTGGAAGGAACGCGACCAGCTGGGGAACATGCTCAACCTCACCGACGCCATGTGGCGCACCCGCGCCTACGGGGACTTCTGGTCCTACTGCATGGTGGCCGAGGGCGCCGTCGACCTGGCGGCCGAACCGGAACTGAACCTCTATGACATGGCTGCCCTGGTGCCCATCGTGCGCGAGGCCGGCGGGCGTTTCACTTCCGTTGAGGGAGTCGAGGGCTGCAACGGCGGAAACGCCGTTGCCAGCAACGGCCTGGTCCACGACGCGGCACTGGAAATCCTTAACCTGGGCCGCTGATGGCCCGCGCAGCGTTGACCCCCAGCGAGGAAAACTACCTCAAGGCGCTCTACGCGCTGACCGAGTGGGAAGACGACCCTGTCACCACCGGCAACATCGCCGCACAGCTGGGCGTTGCCCCGGCCTCGGCCACCGCCATGGTGTCCAAGCTGGCCGGCAAGGACCTGCTGGTCCACCCGCGCTACGGGGCCATCACCTTCACCCCGGCCGGGCGGCTGGCGGCGCTGAACGTGGTGCGCCGCCACCGCCTGATCGAAACGTTCCTGCTCAAAGAGCTCGGCTACGGCTGGGACGAGGTGCACGAGGAGGCAGAACTCCTGGAGCACACCGTCTCGGCCCGCTTCATCGAGGCCCTGGCCGCGCGCTTGGGGCACCCCGCCACGGATCCGCACGGCGACCCGATCCCGGGCCCGGACGGCACACTGGCCATGCCCCCGGCGATCCGCCTCGACCGCTTCATGGCAGCAGGCTCCCCCAACCGGGCAATCGTGTCCCGGATCAGCGACGAAGACCCGGCACTGCTTCGCCGGTGCACGGACCTGGGCATCTCCCCCGGCAGCACCATCCCCCTGCCCCATCCGGAGTTGGGCATCATCGACGCCACGATGCTCTGGGTGCTTCCCGCGCCCCGGGTCGCATAGCCCCGAAAACGGCAAGCTGACTTGGGCGCACCCAACGGGCCACCTGGAATGGGCAACACCGCATCCCGCGGCGCGCCGCCGCGTGTCACCGGCCGAAACCTGGCGGCCGTGGCTGCGGGCGGTTTCTGCGGCGCCGCGCTGCGCGTGGGACTCGGTCTCTGGTTCCCCGACGCCCCGGGGTTCCCCGCCACTACCTTGGCCATCAACGTCACCGGCACTGCAGCCTTGGCGGCCTTGACCAGCTACTGGCAGATCACCCACCGCGGCCCAAGCTGGCTGCGCGCGGGAATCGGCACCGGGTTCCTCGGTGCCTTCACCACCTTTTCGGCGCTGATCCTCTTTGCACTGGGTACGACCCCGGCCGAGGCCCTGTTGAATCTGCTGCTTTCGCTACTGATTTGCGCGGTGGCCGCCTGGGCTTCGATGTCTTGGGTGGAGCGTGCCCTGGCCGGCAGCAAGGATCCGAAATCCTCCGGCCAGGACCTTCCCCGCGCCGGGGATCCTGACGCAGGAGAGACCCCATGAGCCAGCTGGGGCTCGGCGGGTTCATGGTCATTGCGCTGGCAGGGTCCCTGGGCGCCCTGGGACGCTATCTGCTAGACATCCGCATCTCCGCGGGGCAACATCGTCGTGCGCAATCGGGCGCCCGGGTCTTCCCGTTGGGCATCCTGGCCGCGAACACCGCGGCGTGTTTCCTGGTTGGCGCCGCGGCGGCCTGGGCCGGGGGCCACGGAATCGGCTGGGCAGCCGATTCCCTCGCCGGGATCCCGGGCCTGCTGGTGATCGCCTTGATTTTGGGCATCGGCGGCGGACTGAGCACGATGAGCACCTTCGTGGTGGCTGTGGTGTCGTTGTGGCGCTCGGGAGCCCGTGCCATGGCCGGCAACTACCTCGCCGTGACGCTCGGCGCAGGGCTGGCCGCAGGCTTCCTCGGTGGACTCGTGGCTGTGCTGCTGCCCTGAGCACCCGGGGAGAGATCCCGGGCGTTCCTGTCCGGGAAGCCTCCTATCAGCGGGCTGAGCGACGTCCGGTGGCCTTCTTGCGGCTTTCCACGTTCTGGCCCCGGACCGCGACGGTCAGCGCCAGGCTGATTGCCGTCAAAACTCCCATGCACACTGCCAGCACCGGTTGCCCCGCGATGGCGAGCAGACCGGAACCGGCGGCAAATAGCAGGTGGGCCACGACCGCATGATACGGCTGGGACAAGCGCAGGTTTGCCTTTGGCGACATGAACAGTGCCCAGAAGATGAATACGGGCAGCACGGCGATGATGACTGAGACGACGGGGCTGAAGGGCAGCATTGTCATGGCCCAAATACCCAGCGCGCCCAACAGCGCAACTTCCAGGACGAACGAAACGATCGTCAACGCCACGAAGATGCCACCTGTTGCTCCGGCATTTTTCTGGGCGGAAAGGGAATGCGGGTCCCCAGACGCTTCGACGGGTACGGTCGACGCGGCAGGTTCCACCGGGGCCTTGAACTCGGCCTCCGATTTCGGGCGATCACCGTTGGAGGCCGGCTCGGCGTTGACCCGTCCCCCGGTGCCCGCAGCTGGATTCACCGCGGGATCCCCGGCATTTGGCTCGTTCGCCTTGGGTTCGCCCGGTGCGGCGGGTTCCTTGGATTCCTGCGTCACAGCCGCTGTTTCAGGTTTCCTGACGTCGGCAGGCGATTCAGTGAGGGGAACGGCTTCGGGTTTTTCGGGCGTCGAGGAAGTGCCAGCTGCATGGGCAGGCGATGTTTCCTCGGCCGCTTGCTTCGCCGTGTCGCTGTTCACTTCGCGGATCGATGCTTCTGGCTTGGCTATCGGTTCGTCAACCGCCTTCGCGGGAGCACCTGCCGTCTTCCGACTTGTGGCAGTGATTGCGGGCGCCTGGCCATTCGCAGGAGCGCCGACCAATGTCTTTCCATCGTCCTGCAAGCCCCGCGCGGGCCCGGCAACCGGAATTGCACCGGAGGCCGCGGCAGGGCCGGTCCCGGTGTTGACGGACGCATCAGCCTTATCGGACTTGTGTGGGGTGGAAGCGGTGGATTGCTGGACGGCTGCCGGAGTCTTGCCGGTGACGTTCTTCCCAGCGCTTGTGGCGGCATCTGGTTTTTTCGCTGTCTCGGGCTTTGTCGGTGCCGGTCGGCCGTCGGGTTTCTGCGTGGAGGCACCCGAGCGATTTGTCGCTGTGGGAATCGGTTGCCGGACGGTCGGGGTATCGGGCTTGGCGCCTGGCGCCGCATTGGTCGGGGAACTGGTCTTAGCCTGGCCCGGAGCGGGCGCAGGAACCACCGGCTTGGCAGGCGAACCCGCCTTGGCGGAACCCGGAATAGGTCCACCAGCGGCCGGTTTGGCAGGCGAACCCGCTTTGACCACGCCCGGAGCGGGCGCAGGAACCACCGGCTTGGCGGAAGAACCGGCCTTGGCGGGACCCGGAGTGGGCGCAATAGCGACCGGCTGGGCAGGTGAATTCGTCTTGACTGGGCCCGGCACCGGCGCGGAAACCACCGGCTTGGCAGGCGAACCCGCCTTGGCGGAACCCGGTACAGGTCCCGCAACGACCGGCTTGGCCGGGCCTGGGGCTCGCGCAGGGACCACCGGCTCGGCAGGCGAATTCGGCTTGACTGGGCCCGGAATTGGCGCAGAAGCCACGGGCTTGGCGGGCGAACCCGCCTTGACCACGCCCGGGACAGGCGCAGGAACCACCGGCTTTGCAGACGCACCAGCCGTCGGCTTGGTTTTGTTGGAGGTGAGGACAGTGGGCTTCGGCGGGATTGCCACGTCTGGTTCGGCCGTACCAGCTACTCCGGGTGCCTGCGTGGAACCCTTGTTGCCTGAGGGCTTTCCAATCGACTCTTCTTGCGTGCCCGCCGGAGTGACTTGGTTTGTTCTGGGAGGACCGGGCTTAGCGGAAGCGTTCGGAGGTGTTCCAGGGGTCTTGGCAGTCGCATCACCGGTGACGTCGGCTGGGACGGTGTTCTTCGCTGGCACACCGTTTTTCGACGTTGGCTGCTCCGGCATGTTGGCCTTACCTCACATGAACTCGACAAAGCTCGACTTACGGCGAGCTGACCACTTACCAAGCAAGTCTATGACCTCAGCCCTACGAGAAGGTAAAACCTTACGTCATCCGGCATTTCTCGGATTTTGGCGTGCTCACACGAGGTGGTCCCGGGGCCTTTGGGGAAGCCTCTGGAAGGCTGGTACGGGCGCCGACCTTAAACAAATGTTCCGTGGTCCTGAATCAGGACCACGGAACATTTCTTTGTGGCGGGGACAGGATTTGAACCTGTGACCTCCGGGTTATGAGCCCGGCGAGCTACCGAACTGCTCCACCCCGCGTCGGTAGATACAACAGTACCAGCGTGTTCCCGTCGTGCCTAATCGGGCATCGTTTTCGTCGATGGTTCGCTTTCCGGGCAGTGCGTTCGACCCGTCTCCAGCGACACTTTGATCGTTTTCTGCATGGCCTGACGGTTTCGGTGAAATTACCTGCCGCCGGCGATGTCGACCGGGCAAAAGGGAAGGACCCCGACCTGGTTTCCCTGGTCGGGGTCCTTCATTCGTGGCGGGGACAGGATTTGAACCTGTGACCTCCGGGTTATGAGCCCGGCGAGCTACCGAACTGCTCCACCCCGCGGCGATATAACAATCATCGCCGATTGGGTGAACAGTTAGCAAATCCTGGTGGTGTCGCCCTGCTCACATGCGTGGCAGTGCGACACCGGGTTGATCCCCCTGGGAACTCCCTTTGCCTTACGGCGCTGGGGTCTCCGTGGCCGGGGCCTCGGAGGCGGGCGCCGATGGAGCTGGCGCATCGGTGGGTGCAGCGGCACCCGTCAGTGCATCCTGGGCCTCGGTTGCGCGCTCAAGCGCATCCTGCAGCTTGGCCTGCTCCTCGCCGTACTTGGCGAAGTCGCCCTCGGCCAGTGCTGCCTGGCCGGCGGTGATGGCCGCATTGGCGTCACTGAGGGCGGCGCTGAGCTGCTGCTCGGCCGTCTGGGTCGCAGGCGGGGTTCCTGGCTCCTCGGCTTCGCCCCCTTCGCCGTTCTCGCTGGTGACTGCACCCGAGGTTCCCTGGAACACCTGGTCCAGCGCTTCGGCCAACGTGTCGGCGAAGCCGACCCTGTCGCCAAAGGCAACCAGCACCTTGCGCAGGGTCGGGTAGGACGTCTGGCCCGAGGACTGCACATAGACCGGCTGGACGTAGAGGATGCCGCCGCCAACCGGCAGCGAGAGCAGGTTGCCGTTCTTGACCTCCGAGGCACCCTGGCGCAGCAGGTTCAGCGCCTGCGACACGGTCGCGTTGGAGTCGAAGTTCTGCTGTGCCTGGCCGGGGCCGGGCACGGAGAGCTCGCGCGGGATGGCAAGCAGGCGCAGCTTGCCGTAGCCCTCGGCCTTCACGCCGGCCTCGGTGCCTGCATCGGCCTCCGCTGCCAGGAAGCCGAAGAGCACGTTGCGCTGCTGGCCGCCTGCGGCGGTCTGCGGGATGAATGTCGAGGTCAGCGAGAAGGCTTCCTTCTCCTGCTTCGGCATCTTCAGCGACAGGTAGTACGGGGGCTGCTTGATGCTCGCGTTGGACTGCGTCGGGTCGGAGGGAACCGACCACGCATCGTTGGCGTCGTAGTATCCGCCGGGATCGGTCACATGGTACGTGGAAAGCAGCTCGCGCTGCACCTTGAACAGGTCCTCCGGGTAGCGCACGTGGCTCATCAGCTCCGCGGACATGTCCTTGTAGGACTTGATGTTCGTCGGGAACACCTTCTGCCAGGCCTGCAGCAGCGGCTCTTCCGGCTCCCATGCGTAGAGCGTGACGGAACCGTCGTAGGCGTCAACCGTCGCCTTGACCGAGTTGCGGATGTAGTTGATCTGCCCGGTCTGCGTGACGGCGCGGGTGCCGCCGGTCAGCGAGTCGGTGACCGCGGAGGCCAGCGCCTGCTGCTTGGAGTACGGGTAGTTGTTCGAGGTGGTGTAGGCATCGACGATCCACTGCACGCGCCCGTCAACGATCGCCGGGTAGGCGTTCGAGTCCACCGTCAGGTACGGGGCAACCTTCTCCACGCGCTGTTTCGGGTTGCGGTCGTAGAGGATCTGCGACTCGGAGTTGATTGCGTCGGAGAGCAGGAGGTCCGTCGAGGCGAACTTCAGCGAGTACACCAGGCGGTTGAAGAAGTTGCCGACGGAGGGTCCGCCGTCGCCGTCGAAGGTGTTGCGGGTGTCCTGGCTGCCCGAGCCGGAGGCCGGGCGGTCAAGCTCGCGCGGCTCCCAGCCCTCGGGCCCGCCGACGATGGAGTAGTCCGGGGACATTTCGCCGAAGTAGATGCGCGGCTGGTAGGTCTCGTCGCTGGCCAGCACGCCCTGGGTCGGGATGCCACTGAGCATGAAGTCGGGGCGCCCGCCGGCCGCCACGCGGTTGCCGAAGGCGGCGACCAGGCCGTAGCCGTGGGTGTAGGTGATGTGCTGGTTGACCCAGGAATCGGTGGTGTCCACGTTCACCTCGCGCACGCCGATGACGGTGTCCTCGGTGACGCCGTCGATCTCGTACCTGTCCACGTTCAGCGTCGGGGTGAACTTGTAATAGGTGCGGAACTGCTGCAGCTGGTCGAACGCGGCCGAGACCAGGTTCGGGTCAAGCAGGCGGATGTTCGTGGTGGTGGCACTGTCCTTGGCCAACGCGTTCTTCTGCGGGTTCAGCTGGACGTCATACGCCGTCTCCTCGACCGAGTCCAGGCCGTAGGCCTTGCGCGTCATGTCGATGTTCTTCTGGATGAACTCGCGTTCCAGCGTCTTTTCCGACGGGATGACCTGGTACTGCTGCACGATGAACGGGTAGATGCCCCCGGCGACGATGACCGTCACCAGCAGCATCGCGGTGCCGATGATCGGCAGGCGCCAGCGGCCCATGATGGCCGCGACGATGAAGGTCACCGCGACCAGCACCGCGGCGATGGCCAGGATGGTCTTGGTCGGGATCACCGCGTGCACGTCGGTGTACAGGGCGCCGGCCACGCGGCCGTTTTGCGAGAGCAGCGTGGAGTAGCGGTCGACCCAGAAGTTCACTGCCTGCAGCAGCAGGAAGCCGACCGCGAAGACGGCAATGTGGATGCGGGCCGGCTTGCCGATGACAACGCCGCCGCGCTCCTCGATGCGGATTCCGCCATAGAGGTAGTGGGTGAGCAGGCCGGCGATCCCGGCAATGAGCACGACCGAGATCAGGTACCCGGTGAGCAGGCCGATGAATGGCAGCGAGAACATGTAGAAGGACAGGTCCAGGCCGAACTGCGGGTCGGTCTCATTGAAATTGACCTGGTTGAAGAACAGCAGCACCTCTTTCCACTGCGAGGTCACGGCGGTGGCCGCGAAGACGCCGATGACGACCGGGATCCCGATCATCAGCAGGCGGCGCATGGGCTCAAGCTGCGACTGGTACTTGGACATCGCATCCTGGCGCTGTCCGTCCGGGGCGTAGACCGGACGCGAGCGGTACGCCAGGCGCAGCGAGATCCAGGTCGCGAAGGCCATGAGCAGGAATGCCACCACGAAGATCGCAGCCTTGGACAGGTACTCGGTCCAGAACACGCGCTCGAAGCCGAGCTGGTTGTACCAGAGCACGTCGGCGTAGACGCTGGAGACGAACACGAAAGCGGCAACGAGGATGCCGATCACGATGATCGTGGGCATCAGCGGGGACGGACGTCGCTGGGGCCGCTGCGGGTCGGGACGGCCTTCGGGGCCCCGCGGGGGGCCTTCAAAGGGGCTGCCTGTGCCAAAACTCAATTTTTACCTCACAGTTGGAACGTTCGACGCGCGGGAAACGCGCCTGGATTGTGTCTTTGTTCCCTATTCTGCCTTGCCGCGGCGCCCGGGGAAGCACCCCAAAGGATGATGTCGCGGAAATGTGAGGCGATTGTGACCCGTGCCGGAGGGTGCCGGGCCCGCGGCCCCGAACCGGCACCCGTTCAGCGTGCGGTCAGGCTAGCCGCAGGCCGGGAAGGCGGCGGGGTCCTGGCCCGCGCCGATCCCCTCGACCGCGGCCCGGGCCTCGGAAAGCGTGGCCACCTTGATGACATCGAGCCCGTCGGGGATCCGGCCCGCGATGTCGTCGCAGTTCCCGGCCGGGGCCAGGAAGTACTTGGCCCCATGGTCCTTGGCGCCGACGAGTTTCTGGGCGATGCCGCCGATGGGTTCGACTTTTCCCTCGGCGGTGATGGCTCCGGTTCCGGCGAAGTGCCTGCCGCCGGTCATTTCCCCCTCGGTGAGCTGGTCGACGATCGCCAGGGCGAACATCATCCCGGCGCTGGGGCCCCCGACGTTTTCCAGCCCGAACTTCGCCTCGATGGGGAAGTCGAAGCTGCCCGAGAGCAGGATCCCCAGCTGGCGCTGCCCCTGGGGTCCCGCCTCGGTGCTCACGGTGACGGTCTGCGACTTCCCGCCGCGGGTGATCCCGAGCTTGCTGGGCGCCTCCCCCGCCTCATCGAGCTGCTTCTTCAGCGATTCAAGGTCGGTGATCTTGCGCCCGTTGATCGTCTCGAGCCGGTCGGAGATCTTCAGCACGCCGGAATTCCGTTCGGTGGCGAACCCGACCACGCCCAGGTGGCTGGTGAAGGGAATGTCCAGCTCGTGCAGCGCCGCGGCGGTGGAGAGTTGCTGGGAGTCATCCATCATCAGGGTGTTTTGTTCGCTTTGTTCCGTCGTGGTGGTGCCGCGCGGCAGCACCATCTCCTCGGGGACCACGTCCTCGTCGGGGTTGATCCAGCCCCAGAGCACACTGAAGAAGGGCAGCCGTTGCTGGCCGCCGCCCTGGACGTAGACCGTGGTCATGTCGAGTTCCCCGGAGGTGGGGTAGGTCTTGGCCCCGCTGATTTCCAGCAGCCGGGTGCCCTCGACGCTGCCAATGGTGTTCAGGGTCGGGCCCGCGGACTCGACCACGAAGTGGGTGGGCAAAAGGGTGGAAACCGCGATGAGCCCCATGGCGATCCAGCCTGCCCACGCGCGCTTGCCGCGCAGCCCGGCACCGTGCGGATCGCCCTCCGGCCAGCGGTGCGTCAGCGGCCGGTGGTCGGCGCCGTCCGTCCCCGGGCGCGTTCCCCGGTCCACGTCGGTGTGCCGGCCGTGCCCCGGCCCTGCTCCTTCATGCGCTGCTGGCACGAGTTCCTCTTTCCTTGCCGTTGTTCTGGCTCGGGGCGCAGGCAATTGCCGTGCGCCGCGGCAACCTCCAGCCTACAAGCCCGCACCGGCACCGGCGTCGGCGGCATGCTGCCCGCCCGCCGTCCTCACAGTGTTTTCCGATGTGCCCACAGCGAACTGTAACTTCAGATCATGGGCCGATCCCGCGACCCGGGGGTACCGTTGAACCATGGCTGAAAATCCCCCATCTAACCGACCCGACGACTCCGACAACGACGACGAGAACGCGAAGGACCCGTTCTCCGAGATGTTCGGCTCACTCTTTGGCGGCGCCGGCGGATTCGACCCCAAGAACCTGCCCGAGGGCCTGGGCGAGGCCATGGGCCTGTCCAACAACCCCGAGGCCATGGCGCAGATGATGCAGCAGGCCCAGGCCATGATGGCGGCGATGTCCAAGGGCGATGGCGGCCCGGTGAACTGGAAGATGGCCACCGATGCGGCCCGCCAGGCCATTGCCGGGGACGACCCCTCGCTGTCCGCGAACCGGGCCTCGGCCGTGGCCAACGCTGCCCGGCTGGCCGAGATGTGGCTCGATGCCGCCACCGTGTTCGAGGCCGACGGCAGCGAATGCCGCGCCTTCTCCCGCGCCGAGTGGGTCGAAAAGACCATGCCGGTGTGGAAGTCGCTGACCACGCCCGTCGCCCTGAGCGTGGGCAAGGCGATCACCAGCGCTTTGAGCGAGCAGATCCCCGAGCAGATGCGACCCATGATGGGCGGGGCCCAGGGCATGCTCCAGTCCCTGGGCGGAACCATGTTCGGCATGCAGCTGGGCACCGCCGTGGGCGGGCTGGCCAAGGACGTGCTGGGCGCCACCGACATCGGGCTGCCGCTGGCCGGCTCCGCCCCGGCACTGGTGCCCACGAACATCGCCGCCTTCGGCGAGGGCCTGGAGGTCCCGGAACAGGAGATCCTGCTCTTCGCCGCGCTGCGCGAATGCGCCCATGTCCGGCTCTTCAACCGGGTTCCGTGGCTGCGCTCCTCGGTGATTTCCGCTGTCGAGGCCTATGCCCGCGGCATCCACATCGACATGTCGCGCATCGAGGAAGCCGTGCGCGACATCGACCCGATGAACCCCGAGTCCTTCCAGTCGCTGATGGGCGAAGGTCTGTTCATGCCCAAGCGCACCGCGGCCCAGGAGTCGGCGCTGTCCAAGCTGGAACTGGTGCTGGCCCTCATCGAGGGATGGGTCGACGAGGTCGTGGCCGCTGCCGCGGTGAACCTGCCCAGCGCCTCCGGGCTGCGCGAGACCATCCGCCGGCGCCGGGCCGCCGGCGGGCCGGCCGAGAACGCCTTTGCCTCGCTGGTGGGACTGGAGCTGCGTCCGCGGCGCCTGCGCGAGGCCGCCGCCCTCTGGGCGCACCTGCTGGAGGAACGCGGCATGGAGGGGCGCGACGCCATCTGGGCGCACCCCGACCTGCTGCCCACCGACGAGGACCTCCAGGACCCGCAGGGCTTCACCCCGCGCCGCCAGCTGGCCGAGGCCAGCATGGACGACATCGATGCGGCGCTGAGCAAGTTGCTGGACGGCGGCTTCGACGAGCCCGCGACCGGCAGTGGCGACGACGCCGAGACCGGGGAGGACTCCGGGAAGCCGGAGAACCCCACCGACGGCGGCAAGGGCACCGAGCCGCAGGGCCCGACGGACAAGTAGGCAGCGTCTGCTGCAAGGCGGGTCCCGTGCAATTATGCGCGGGACCCGCCTTTTCCTTTGCCGACTGTCCTTGCCTGGGTGCCCTGCGTCGGACCCCGCGGGCGACGGAGTGGCACGGGCACCGCGGCGGAGGGCATCGTCGGGGCACCGCGGCGGAGGCGCTATCCGGCGGCTTGGCCCAGCTCCCCCGGGTCCCCCGCGTCGAAGTCATCGACATCGTCGAAGTCGTCGTCCCCGCCCAACGGCAGGTCCCCGGGGAGTGGATGCGTCCCCGGCCTGGCCGCGGCGTGGTAGCCGTGGCTGACCCCGGAGAGGAAGATGTTGGCATCGTGCACCCGCGGGTAGCGGGACAGTGCCGCCTTGAACCGCGGGCCGTGGCCGTCGCGCGGCTCCACCAGGTGGGCCAGTTCATGGGCCAGCACGTAGTCCTGCACCCACTGCGGCATCGCCCGCAGCCTGTCCGAAAGCCGGATCCGGCGGCTGTGCAGGCTGGCCGAACCCCAGCGCCGGTTTTGGTTGGACACCCAGCTCACCGAGGCCGGGTCGGCGCGCCCGCCAAAGAGCTCCGCGTCCATGGCCCGTGCCCTGTCCGCCAGGATCGCATCGGGATCGGCGGCGGTGCCGCGGGCGACCTTGCGCATGACCTTCTTGACCATGTCGGCCACCAGCATGCGCTCGGCGTGCTCCGTCAAGCCGGCGGGGACGGAAACCACCATGGTGTCCTGCCGCCAGGCCCCGGAGATCGTCTTCTTGCGCTTGGCCGAGCGCACCACGCGGATGCGGGTGCCTTCGTCGTCCACGTATTCGATGGTGGATGGTTGGGTGCGCATGTTCGTGTCCTTTCCGCCCGTGCCCCGTGCCTGGTCCCCGGCGCCGGCGCACTTTCCCGCTCCGGGGTGTGGATAGCCGGCGCGGCCCGCGCGGCCGGTGCCACGATGGGTTCATGCAGGGCGCCGGCGATGGGAAATCGCACCGGTGCCGCCGTTCCCCCAAAGGAGCAACATCATGAGGATCAACCCGGGCTTGCAGGTACTTAGCCTAGTGGAGGGCGCCATCCAGATTGGAACCGGGCAGCGCGCGCGGTGGATAACCGGGCTCACCGAGGCCGAAAAGCGCTTCGTGCTCTCCCTGTGCGAGCGTGGCCCGCGCCCTGTCGGCCCCGCCCCGGAGCCTCCCGCCGAGCCGCGGCGCGGGGAGATCCTGCAGATGCTGGGCCCGGTGCTGCTCGAGTCCCCCGCGCAGCCGCCTCCCCCACGGGCCTCGGCCCCGGGGAACTGGCCGGGCGCCGTCAACGGGTTGGGCGCGCGATTGGTGCCCGATGCCCTGCAGTGGGGAGCCGCCTACCAGATGGACGCGGTGCCGGTGCTGCAGCGCCGTGCCGAGGCGAAGGTGGCACTCTACGGTTGCGGGCGAATGGGCCAGCTGCTGGCCCACGTCCTGGCCGGCGCGGGCGTGGGGTCGCTGATGCTCTGCGACGGCGCCCCGATGGATGCCGGGGACCTCGGCGCCGGGACCACCGGAATCACCGGGGTGGGTGCCCCGCGTGCCCGCGTCACCGCCCGCGCACTGCAATCGATCCACCCACACCTCGTGGTGGCCGACGCCGCCGGACGCAGCCCCGACGCCCCGGCCCTGGACATGGCGGTGGTGATCGCCGGCGGCATGCTGCCGCCGCTGGATTCCCTGTCCGCCGATGCGGCGATGCTTCCGGTTTTGTTCACCGATTCGGGGATGCACCTGGGCCCGATGGTCATCGACGGGCTCACCATGTGTGCCCCATGCGCCTGGGAGCAATGCGACCCGACGCTGCGGATGCTCGCCGCCAACGAGACCGCCGGGCAGGCCCCGGCGCTGCGCCCGGAGGCCTCGCTGGCCGCAGTCGCGGCGGGCCTGGCCGCGATGGCGGTGCTGATGGCCCTTGACCGCATCAATGTCCCTGCCGCGGCCGAATCCATGGTCGTGTGCGACCTGCCCACCGGGTCGGTCACCTCGGTGCCCGCCCGGCCCAGGGCGCGCTGCGGCTGCCTGGACCCGCTGGCAGCCTGAGGCGCCTGGGCCGGCTAGCCGTCCCGACCGGCCAGGACCGCCAACACGGCCTCGCCGTAGCGCTCGAGCTTGCCCTTGCCCACCCCGGAGACCTGCCCCAGCGCGGCGAGCCCGTCGGGATTGGTCTCGGCGATGGCCATCAGCGTGGCGTCGGTGAAGATCACGAAGGCAGGCAGCGAGTTGGCCTGGGCCACCTGCAGGCGCCAGGCGCGCAGGGACTCGAACACCGCCTCGTCGTAGCCCGCCGGGCAATTGCCGCAGCGGCCCAGCTTGCGTTCGGTGGCGCTGGTCAGCAGCGTGCCGCAGACCCGGCACATCGGCGGGCCCGCGGGGGTCCGGCGCCGGGCCGCCTTGGGCGCGGAGGCCACGCGGGAGGTGCCCGCGGGACGCAGCCCGTCCAGGAAGCGCGAGGGCCGCCGGTTGGCGCGTCCCCCGGGGGTGCGCGCCAGCGACCAGGACAGGCCCAGGTGCATGCGGGCGCGGGTGATTCCCACGTACAGCAGCCGGCGTTCCTCGTCGTACCCGGCCTGGTCGTCGGCGAAGGAGATCGGCATCAGCCCCTCGGAGAGGCCGACCAGGAACACCGCGTCCCATTCCAGGCCCTTGGCCGCGTGCAGCGAGGCCAGCGTGACCCCCTGCAGGGTGGGCGCGTGCTGGCTGGCGGCGCGTTCCTCCAGTTCCGCCACGAAGGTGTGCAGCGTGAACGGGGTCTCGGCCCCCGCGCGGGAAGCGGCCATCTCGTCGGCGAGCGCGACCAGCGCGGAGAGCGACTCCCACTTTTCGCGTACCGCCCCGGAGGCCGCCGGTGCGGTGGCGCTGTAGCCCAGCGACACCAGGATGTCGCGGGTCAGCTGCGGGACGGTTTCCCCGTCGGCCTCGGTGGTGGTGTGCCGGGCGGCGGAACGCAATTGCAGCATCGCGTCGCGCACCTCGCGCCGGGCGAAGAAGCGTTCCCCGCCGCGCAGCAGGTAGCCGATCCCCGCGGCGGCCAGCGCCTGCTCGTAGGCGGCGGACTGTCCGTTGGTGCGGAACAGGATCGCGATCTCCGCGGCCGGGGTGCCGGCGGCCATGAGCTTCTTGATCCGCTGGGCGATCTCCGCGGCCTCGGCCTCGTCGTCCTTGGCCTCGAAGAAGGTCGGCTCGGGCCCGTTCTCGCGCTGGGCGATGAGCTCCAGCGGGGTGGGCCAGTTGATGTCGCGGTCAGGGACCCCGGCCTCGGGGCGGCGGGCGGCAAGCACCCGGTTGGCCAGGTGCACCACCTGCGGGGTGGAGCGGTAGTCGCGCACCAGCTTCACCACCGGGGCGTGCTCGTAGGTGGCGGTGAAGTCCAAAAGGTGGCGCGGGGTGGCGCCGGTGAAGGAGTAGATGGTCTGCGAGGCGTCGCCCACCACGCACAGCTCGTCGCGCCCGCCAAGCCACAGGTCCAGCAGGCGCTGCTGCAGCGGGGAAACGTCCTGGTACTCGTCAACCACGAAGTGGCGGTACTGCCCGCGCACCGAGGCGGCGACCCGTTCGTCGTCCTCCAGGATCGCGACGGTGAGCAGCAGCACGTCCTCGAAGTCGATGAGCTGTCGGTCGGTCTTCACGTCCTCGTAGGACTGGAAGATCCGCGAGACGGTGATGGGGTCAAGCCCGCCGGGCTGCCCGCGGTCCGCGGCGGCCGCCACGTAGGACTCGGGGGTAAGCATCGAGACCTTGGCCCACTCGATCTCACTGGCCAGGTCGCGCACCGTGGCGCGGTCGGCGGTGGTGCGCAGCCGGCGCGCGGCCTCGGTGATCAGCGGCGCCTTGTAGTCGACAATGGACGGCAGCTGCCCGCCGATGGCCTGCGGCCAGAAATACTGCAGCTGGCGCAGCGCCGCGGCGTGGAAGGTGCGCGTCTGCACGGCCCCGGCGCCCAGCTCGCGCAGCCGCGAGCGCATCTCGGCCGCCGCGCGGGCGGTGAACGTCACCGCCAGCAGCGAGCTGGGCTTGTACACCCCGGTGTGCACGCCGTAGGCGATGCGGTGCGTGATGGCGCGGGTCTTGCCGGTGCCGGCGCCGGCCAGCACGCACAGCGGGCCGCGCAGCGTGGTGGCAACCTGGCGCTGTTCCTCGTCCAGCCCGCCGAGGATGCGTTCCTCCAGGGCTCCCAGGTCGGTGGTTTCGCTCATGGGCTAGTTTTCCAGTCGTTCGGGTTCGGGCAGCACGCCGCCGAACCAGTGCTCGATCAGCGCACTGGCGATCGAGGTCCCGGTGGGCACGCCGATGGATCCGGAGCGGACGGCCTCGGCCAGCTCGTCGCGGGTAAACCAGCGCAGGTCGATGATCTCCTCCCCGTCGGGCAGCAATTCGGTGCCCACGGCCGTGGCGGTGAAACCAAGCATCAGCGAGCGCGGGAACGGCCAGGGCTGGGACCCCATGTAGCGCGGGTCCCTGACGACGACCCCCGATTCCTCGGCAACCTCGCGGATGACGGCGGACTCCAGGGATTCGCCCGGCTCCACGAAGCCTGCAAGGGTCGAGAAGCGCGTGCCGCCCCAGGCCTTGTTGGCGCCCAGCAGCAGCCGGTCGTCCTCGTCGGTAATGGCGACGATGACCGCGGGGTCGGTGCGCGGAAAGTGTTCCAGATCCTCCGCGGCGCAGTGCTTGACCCAGCCCGAGGCGCGCAGGGTCAGCTCCCCTCCGCAGCGCGGGCAGAAGTTCACCGAGTGGTTCCAGTTGGCGATGGCGACGGCCTCGACGAAGAGTCCGGCGTCGCGGGCGCCAAGCCCGGCGGCGACATCGCGCAGTCCCAGCCATTGCTCGGGATCCGTGGAGCCGGGAACCTCCTGGCCGTTTGCCGCAGGCGGCGCCTCGTGGAAGGAATGCAGCACGATCTCGGAGGTGCCGTCAAAACCCAGGTAGATCTCCGTGCCGCCGGCAGGGACCAGGTCCTGCTCGATGAGCACCAATTCGCCGTCAAGCACCCGGGCACGCCCGCCCACCAGCACCAGGTGGCGCGTCGCCGGATCCGCACGCAGAGCCTCGAGCCAGCCGTCGTCGGTGCGCCGTTCGCAGCCGCGATCGGTGGTGGCGCGGGCCAGGGGCAGGGCTCCTAGCGCCGGGAAGCTGGTCACTGGGTTCTGCACGGTATCGCTCATAGCATCAACCGTACTGACCGTTGCGGCCCAACGCCTACTTCAGGACCCCGGTTGTGGCCATCGGCGCACCGGAGTGTGCCGCGCCGCATCGTCGCCTGACTCCCCCGGGAGGCGGAAGCGGGCCGTGATTGGTCGCAAATCATGCGACTCGCCGCCGCACGGCAGGACTCGGGCACGGCATGCGGTCTACGGTGGAGGATGTGAAACGCTCTCCCATGGAACTCGCTGCCATCGCCACCGCTGCGGTCCCCGGCTTGGCGCCCACGGGCGTGGCCTCGTTGCCGGACGACGGCAATGATTTCGACTCGGTGCTCATTGTCGACGCCGCCAAGAACCGTTGGCGCGTGCGCTCCCCGCGCCATGAGGAAGCCAGTGTGCGCCTCGAAACGGAGCTTGCCGCCCTGCGCGCCTTCTCCGCCGGCATCCGCGCCTCGCTGCCCTTCCAGCTGCCCTCCGTCGCCGGAACGGTGCGGCAAGGTCCGCTGCGGACCTTCGTCTACAACCACGTCCCCGGCAAGCAGTACTCGCTGGAGGACCTGGTGGCGCAGGGCTCGCGCTGCGCCCGCGACCTGGGTTCCGTCATGGCCGCGATCCACTCAATGCCCTCCTCCGCGATCGACCGTGCGGACCTGCCCTCTTACTCCGCCGAGCAGGTGCGCCAGCGCCGGCTGAACGAGCTTGACGCCGCGGCGACCACTGGAATGATCCCCTCGCGGCTGCTGCGCCGGTGGGAACACGCGCTTGAGGACGTTGCGCTCTGGCGCTTCAACGCCACCGTCATTCACGGGGACCTGCACGAGGACCAGCTTTTGGTCCAGGATGCCAAGGTCGTCGCCGTCACCGGATGGACCGACCTGCAGGTCGGGGACCCTGCCGATGACTTTGCCTGGCTCGCGGCCGTCCATGAGCAGTCCTTCGCCGAGGCCGCCTTCGAAAGCTACGTTGCCGTGCGCGGCGACCGCGCCGATCCGCACATCATGCGCCGTGCCGCGCTGGCCGCCGAGTTCGCCCTGGCCCAGTGGCTAGTGAAGGCCATCGCCGGCGGCGATGCCGAACGCATTGCCGAGGCCAAGGTGATGCTCGAGGAACTTGACTCGGACATTGCCGAGTACGGCGGACAGCCGATTTCCGTCGTCGAGCCCCCGCGTGCGGCACGCCCCGAGGACGCCGGCAAACAGCCGGTTCCGGTGCCGGCCGCCGAACGCGTCACCGTTTCGGGCATTTCCCCCGATGAAAACGATGAGACCGAGGCGCGGGATGCTTCGGGACCGGCCGAACCTGAAACCTCGGCACTCAAGATCGTGCCCTCCCCCGTCAGCGTTGCGCCGATCCCTCCCGCGGCCCCACCCGTTCCCGCGTCCTCCCCGGCGAAACCCGTCGATGCACCCATGGCCACCGCACCATCGGCAACCGGCACCACGCCGGTGTCGACGGACCGGCAGGCCACGCCCGTCGCCTCGCCGGCCGAGGCGGTTGCCGAGGTCGGCAAGGCCGAGGCCGCCGAAAAGGAACCTCAGGCCGAGAACGATTCGAGGGCGGGGAAGGACTCCGACGCCCCGGAGGAAACCCCGGCCCCTTCGGTGTCCGATGCGGACAAGAAGGACACCGCCACGACCGGTGGGAAGAGTCCCGAGACGCCCGCCAAGGACGCCGCCGGAACAGACACCACCGCGATCCCCATCCAGTCTGCCGACACCAAGTAGCATGCCGGAGCTCGTTTTGGCGAACTCCTGCGACACGGATCGGCTTCCGCTTCACATTAAATCCATTTGGTAGAGTGTGGACTGCGCTTCAACGTTCCTTGACGTCGACGAGCGATTTCCACATTCCAATGCAAAGCGGGGACAACCTGATGAAAACTTTTAAGAACGGCGCCATGCTGCTGTCGGCGACGGCCGGGGTCCTGCTCGCCCTGACCGGATGTTCGGCCGCCGCGGAACAGCCTTCCGGTGCGTCGTCTGCCGGAGCCGAAGCCGCCCCGGTGCAGGCGGAAATCGTGGTGCCGGAGGCCAAGGAGATCTTCCCCAAGACTTCCGCTGCTATTGAGAAGGCCACCTCTGCAACGATCGTCGGTGACCTCACCGTTGATTCTCAAAAAGGCAAATTCGAGCTTTCAGGCACCGTCGACGGCACCAATTCCAAGTCAATGATGAGCCGGGGCGACTCCACCATTGAAATGCTGACAGTCGACAATGTCGCGTACATGAAGCCCAACAAGGAATTCTTGACCGAACAGGCAGGGGCCGAGGCCGCGAAGATGCTCGACTCAGTCGCACCGGGCAAGTGGATTTCCACGAAGAACGCCAGCCTGTTCGGCAATTTAAAGATCGGTTCCCTGCTTGAATCGATGGGCACTGGAGAACTCGGAACGAAGGAAGCCGCGAAGATCACCAAGAAGGACCTCGCCGACCTCAACGGCACCAAGGCCTTCAAGTACACCGGTGGCGAGGAAGTTTTTTGGATTGCCGCCGAGGGCGAACCCCACCTGTTGAAGATTGAATCAACCGGAACCGGAACCATGACCTTCACTGAATGGAACGCCGTCAAGCCGTACGAGGCTCCGGCCAAGTCCGACGTGGTCAGCGTTCCGGGTCTCTAGACCGGCACGCCAATGGGCGGGGACGATCGGAAATTCTCCGATCGTCCCCGCCCACTGCGTGTCCGGCTCCGGGCCGGAATTCAGCCGTTCAGGGCACCCATCGAATTGCCGATGAGGCTTTCGAGCTCCGCCTCGTCGGCCAGGTCGTGCGGCCGGATGGTGGTGCCGGACCCGACGTAGTAGAACGCCGCACGCACCTCGGATACGTCGATGCCGCGCAGACGTGCCCAGCCCAGCCGGTACACGGCTAGCTGCAGGGCCTTGATGCGCAATTCCTCCCCGCGCGGCACCCTCCCGGTCTTCCAGTCCACCAGCAGCCAGGCCCCGTCGGGTTCCCGGAAGATCGCATCGATGCGGCCGCGGACAGAGACCGGGCCGATACGGGTCTCGATCGCCGCCTCCACGAATGCCGGCTGGCGGTTGGCCCATTCGGAATCCAGGAACGCGTTCTTCATGTCCTCCAGGTCAAGAGCGTCGTCGATGTAGGCATCGGCGGCCTCCATGTAGTCCCCCAGCTCCAGCATTCCGGTGGAGTCGAAGTACTCCTCCAGCCAGGCATGGAACGCCGTGCCGCGGCGGGCGGCGGTCCCCGGGCGCCGCGGGACCGGGCGCCGCAGCTCGGCCATCACGGCCGCGGCGTCGGTGGCCAGGTCCACGAACACCGAGGCGCGCACATGCTTCGGGATCGCGGTGGTCCGTTCCTCGGCGGCCTCCTGGGCCTTGCGGGCCAGCAGGAGTTCCGCCTCCTTGAACCAGCCCCTGCCCGTCGGGGTGTGCCACGGGCCCTCGTCCTCGCGCAGCAGGTCCCCGCCGGCGGTTCCGTCCAATGTCCCGGCAGGTCGCGCGGAGCCCTCCGCCGCGTGCACGGCGGCGCGGAGCACGGCGGCCGCGGAGGCTTCCAGCTTGGCGCGGCGTCCCGGCGGCCGGGGGCGTTGCACCCCGCCGCCGGTGACGACGGGCCCCTCCAGCGGGTCGTAGGGCCAGCGGGCCTCCAGCGGCGCCTCGCGGAACGGATTGGCCTCCGGCGCGTCCTCGTCCTCGACCCACGTCGTGGTGGTTGCCGAGGGGTTTGGCTCCCCGGCCAGCGGCAGCATGTCCAGCAGGAAGCTGGAGGGTTCGGTGAGCTTGGTGCGCGTGCCGGTCCAGGCGGTGGCCGAACAGATCAGCAGCGACTTGGCGCGGGTCAGCGCGACATACGCCAGCCGCCGCTCCTCGAGTTCGGCATGCGCCAGCACCTCGGACTTGAACATCCCCTCGGACTTGACCACGTCGAAGAGGCATTCCTGCTCGGTGTCCCACTGCGGCAGATCGTGCCTGTCCCCGCGCAGCGGCCACGGCAGGGCCGCATCCCCGCTGGTCCAGCGCGAATCGCTGGCGCTGGGGAAGATCCCCTCGTTCATCCCGGTCACCGCCACCACGTCCCATTCCAGGCCCTTGGAGGCGTGGATGGTCAGCAACTGCACCGCGTCCGGGTTCGATTCACCGGGCACGATCGCCAGCCCGCCCTCCTTTTCGGCGGCGGCCTCCAACCAGGCCAGGAAGCCAGCCAGGTCCACGCGGGCCGAGGTGCTGGCGTAGTCCTGGGCGATGTCGGCAAAGGCGTCCAGGTGGCGCCTGGCCTCGTGGATGCCGACACCGGGCTTCGCCGCCACCTCGATGTCCAGGCCCATGGCGCGCTCGGTCTCGCGCAGCAGGGCCTCGAGGTCATCGTCGATGAAGCCACGCAGGTAGCGCAGCTCGTCGCGCAGCTTCCGCAGCCGGGCCAGCGCCTCCGGGCTCAGGGCGCGTCCGTCCCCGGAGACCCAGTCGGGGTGCGGCAGGTGGTCAAGGGCCTCGATCAGGCTGGCGGCGTCGTTCAGTTCCGCCCGGGCCTCCCCGCGGGTGACTTCCTCGGCACTCTCGGGCGCGTCGAGGTTCTCCGACCCGCCGTCCTTGAGCGCGAATTCGCGGCGGCGGGCCAGGAAGCGCGACCAGTCGGCGAAGGCCATCAGGTCCGCCGGCCCGATGCGCCAGCGCGCGCCGGCGAGCAACCGCACCAGGTGGTCGGAGCGGTTCGGGTCAACCAGCACGTTCAGTGTCGCGACGATGTCCGTCACCTCGGGCATGCTCAGCAGCCCGCCGAGGCCCAGGATCTCGTACGGGATGCCGGCGTCCTCCAGCCCGCGGGAAATGGGGGTCAGCTGTGAGCGGGTGCGGCAGAGCACCGCCATGGACGGGTTGCGCCCGTGCTCGGCGGCGAAGGAATTGCGTTCGGCGATGAAGCGCCGGGCCAGTGCCGCCGCTTCCTGGGACCCGGTGGCGTAGCGGGCCAGCTCCACCTTTCCGGTTCCGGCGAAGGCGCTGGGCTTGAGCGACGGCACCGAAATGCCCGCGGGGGCGACCGAGTTCAGCTTCGCGGAGACGGCATTGGCAGCGGCCAGCACGTTGATCGAGTTGCGCCAGGCGGTGCTCAGGTACGCCACCGAGGCCGGGCGCAGCCCTCCGCCCCCGGCTTGGCCGTCCCCGTCTGCCTCGGTGCCGTGCGTGCGGGCGGGAAATTCGACGGGAAAGCGGAAGAGCTGGCCGGCCGACGCGCCGCGGAATCCGTAGATGGACTGGTTGGGGTCCCCCACCGCGGTCAGCGCGTGCCCGTCGCCGAAGATGCAGGAGAAGAGCACCATCTGCGCGTGCGAAGTGTCCTGGAACTCGTCGAGTAGCACCACCTTGAAACGCGCGCGTTCGGAATGCGCGGCCTCCGGGATTTCCCGGGCGATGCGCGCGGCAAGCGCCACCAGGTCCCCGTAGTCAAGGGCGCCGCGGGCGGCCTTGGCCCGCGCGTACCCCACGGCCAGTTCGGCGATGGTGGAGCGGGTGCGCAGCTTGTCCAGCAGCTTGCGGGCATCCAGCGAGGGCGCCGCGGGCTTGTCGGTCCGGTATGGCAGCGCCTCGAGCCGGCCCACCAGCCCGTCGATCCATTCCTTGGCGTCCACCGGGTCGACCAGGTGCTCGGCGCATTCCCCCGCGAAGGTCACCACGGCGTCGATCAGCGTGTTCTTGGAGGAGGCCAGGTGCTCGTAGTCCCCGCCGTAGCCCTCGACCACTGCCGCGGCGACCTGCCAGGCCTGGGCGGTGCCCAGCAGCGCGGTGTCCGGCTCGACCCCGATGCGCAGCCCGTGTTCCTTCACCAGCGTGTTCGCGTACGAGTGGTAGGTGGACACCGAGGGATCCAGCAGGCCCTCGTCCTCGAGCTCCAGCAACCCGGAGCGCGCCAGCTTCTCCAGCTGCCCGCGGATGCGCTGGGCCAGCTCGCCGGCGGCCTTGCGCGTGAACGTCACGCCCAGGATCTCCTCGGGGCGGACCTTCCCGTTGGCGACCAGCCAGATGACCCGGTCGGCCATGGTGGCGGTCTTGCCCGACCCGGCCCCGGCAATCACCAGCAGGGGCTCCAGCGGGGAGGAGATGATGGCCGACTGTTCGGGCGTGGGCTGGTGCTGGCCCAGGATCTCCGCGAGCTCCTCGGGCGAATAGACCCGCCCGGCTGCGGCGGGCGAGTCGGTGCCGGACGGCGGTGCGGCCGGCGGGATTGCTGTTTCGGTGCGGCTCACGGCTCGGTGACCTGCCTTCCTTCGGAACACAATGGACAGATGCCCGGCAGCCTGCAGTTGCTGCCGCTGCGCCCCCCGCGGGCCGGGTCGTGGCGGGAGAGGAAGTCCGCATCGCCCATCAATTGCGCTGCGGCCAGCACCATGGGGGTGGCCCAGTCCTCCTCGGTGATGGCGGGCTGTGCCTGTTCGCGCGGGGACTTGGTGCTCGTGCCCAGCTGCACCAGGGACGCCCCGGCGGGCACGCGGGTGAGCTCCTCGGCGGTCTTTCCGGCCAGCGCGCCGTTGATCACGGCGGCCTGGTAGGCGCCGAGCTGCGGGTGCCTTTCCACGTCCTTGCCGCTGGGCTGGGACTTTCCGGTCTTCAGGTCGACGACCCACGGGTTGCCGGCCGCATCGGCCTCCACGCGGTCAACGACCCCGCGCAGCAAGGCGGCGCGCGGGGCCTGCGGGTCGGGCAGCGCCGCGGGGTCGGGCGCCGGATCGCCGGCGGTGGACGGCGCGGGAATCGTGACCTCGAACGGGATCTCCCGGCCGATGAGGCGCCGGTTTTCGGTGCGCATCATGACGTTGTACTGGGCGAGCTTCTTGAGCATCGACTCGGCCCGTTCCCGGTCCCGGGCGCCTTCCCAGTTCTCCGGCATCTCCAGCTCGCCCCAGCGCCCCTCGAGCACCTGCAGGTATTCGCCGCCGCTGGCCTCGGGGTGTTCCTCGGCGATGGAGTGCACCAGGGTGCCCAGCGAGCGGGCGAAGTCGGTCGCCGCCTCGCCCCCGGCGGCCTGGACGAACCAGTTCAGCGGGGAGTTCATCACTGCCTCGACCTTGGAGGGGGAAACCTTCACCGGGTCCCCCGGCGGGACCACTGGCCCGCTGGAGGTCGATTCGGCCAGTCCCCACCAGCTTGCCGGATGCGCCCCGCGGACCGGGTGCGGGGAAGCGACCAGGGCGCCGAGCACCGAGGTCGCGTCGTGGTGCAGCTGCCCGCGGTCCTCGTCCAGTGCGGTGGCCTCGGCGGCCTGGCGCAGCTCGGCCACCAGGGCACCCAGGGTCCGGGGCCGCGGGACAAAGATCGCCCGGCGGCCCTGGTTTGCCCCGTCGGGGTCCACGATGTCCAGGAACGACGAGGGCGCGGTGTCCTCGGAGGCCACGGCGATGGCGACGACCTTGGACCTGGCGCGCGAGATCGCGTTGGCGAAGGTGCGCAGCTCGTCGGCCCGGGTCTCGCGGATGAGCGAGGCGATGTTCCGCACGGGGAGGATCTGCGGGCCGTGTTCGATCACGTCGCTCAGCGCCCCGCCGCCCAGCAGCTCGCCACGCAGCTTGGTGTTGGGCCAGATGCCTTCCTGCATCCCGGGCACCAGCACCAGGTCCCATTCGCGCCCGGCGGCCGCCGCGGTGGTGAGCACCTGGACGGAGGCGGCGGACCCGCCGCGGCTGGCAAGGGTGTCCATGGGCAGTTCCTGGCCCAGCACGTGCTCCACGAACTGGGCCACGGAGGAACCCGGCAGCTGGTCGACAAAGCGTTCGGCGGACTGGAAAATGGCCAGCATCGCGTCGAGGTCGTGGTCGGCGCGGGCACCCAGGATGCCCCCGGCCAGCGCGGCCTCGGTCCACTTTTGGGCCATGCCGCTGGCCGCCCACAGGGCCCAGAGCGCGGTTTCGGCGTTGACGTTGCTGCCCGCAAGCTCGGTGCGCAGCGCCTGGTACATCCGGGCCAGGCGCCGGGCGCCGGCGGCCTCGCGGCCCATGGACTCGAGCAGTTCCAGCTCATCCAACATCCCGGTGAGCAGTTCGGCACTCGAGCGGTTGCCGCCCCGTGCGACCTCGTGGCGGCGCAGTCCCTGGCGCAGCCGGCGCACGTCCAGCGCGGAGGCGTTGGCGTAGCGGGACATCAGCAGTTCCTGCAGCAGCAGCGGATCCTGCGGCGCCTCGGGCGCCAGGGCCAGCCCCATGAGATCCAGCAGCGGACGCACCGCGGGTTCCTCGCGCAGGGGGGTCTCCGCCGGCGGGGTGTTCACCGCGATGCCCGACCCGGCCAGGTACTTGGCCATGGAGCGGACCTGGGATCCGTTGCGCAGGATGACGGCCATGGAATCCAGCGGCCGGTGGTGGATCAGGTGTTCCTCAAGCAGGCGCTGGGCGACGAGGCGCTGTTCGTAGATGGGCGAGTCGACCAGCAGCACCTCGAGGCTGCCGGGGGCCGGAACATCGGGGTCATCGGCTTCGCCGGCCTCGGCAGCGGCCGGGTGTGCCTCGGCCGCCTCGGTCGCAGCGAAGTCCAGGATCCTGCCGGCGCCGCCGGCTGCCACGGGGATGCGTCTGGCGACCCTGCCCCAGGCCGTCGCAAGCTCCTCGTTCAGGCGGTAGGAAGTCTTCAGCTCCAGGATGCGTGAGGGGTTTCGCTCGGTTCCCAGGCGTGCGTCGAATTCGCCCAGCATGTCCGGGCGTGCGCCGCGGAATCCCTGCACCACGTTGTCGGGCACGGCGAATGCCACCAGGTCGCGTCCGCGGGCCAGCAACGAGAGCAGGCGATGCTGTGCCGGGTTGGCTTCCTGCAGGTCATCGACCATCACCAGGTGCAGGCGCTCGTGCTCGGCGGCCAGGAACCCGGGGTTGTGTTCCAGGATGCCGGCGGCGGCGGCCAGCAGGCCGGCGGGGTCGAAGGCCTCGGCGCTGCCCAGGTCCAGGAGGTCGCGGTACTCCTGGTAGAACTGCGCGGCGGCAACCCATTCGGGTCGGCCCAGCGACTCGCCGAGGTCCTGCAGGGCACCGGCCTCCAGCCCGTGCTCGGAAATCCTGTCGAAGAGTTCGCGCAGTTCCTTGCGAAATCCCCGGGTGCCGATGGCCTCGCCGAGGGACTCGGGCCATTCCGGGGCGGGCGTGATGCCCAGGGCATGGCCCTCGAGCAGGTGCCCGATCAACGTGTCCTGTTCGGGCCCCGACAGCAGCCGGGGAGGCCGCTGCAAGGCCGGCAGCAGCCCGTCAAGCCGTGCCCGGCGGATCAGGTCGAAGGCATAGGCCGACCAGGTGCGCACGGCCGGCTCGGAGAACGTCTTCTCGGTGCCCGCCGACAGGTCGTCGCGCAGCGTGGCCGCGGCTGAGCGCGTGGGCGAAAGCACCAGCACGTGCTGCGGATCCAGCCCGGTGTCCAGGCGAGAGGTGAGCACGCGCAGCAGCGTCGTGGTTTTCCCGGTTCCCGGCCCGCCCAGCACCAGCACCGGACCATGGCCGGGCCCCAGCTGCAGCAATTCCTGCTGGGCGGCATCTGCGACCAATCCGTGGTCCGCGGCGGCCGCGGGGACCAGTGTCGATGCAAGGGTGTCCATGTACTCCATCAGATCATTCGCGGGTGACGTTTTGGAATCGGCAGCAGTTCTGCCACGCGGTCGATGCGCGCGTGGTCCTCCTCGGAGGGTTGCCAGCGGGCCTGCCTCATCCGAACCCCCGACGCGGTGTGGGGCGTGGATTCGCGTTCCCAATGCCCCGCGGCGACAGGCCGGAGTGCCTCCGGAAGGGTCCCGTTGGAGCGGATGACCCGCCACCATGTGACATCGGCACCTCCGCGGCCCATGGCCTTGCCGACCTGGCGCGGGCCGCCGGAACCCAGCAGCTCGGCAATGTCGCCGTAGGCCAGGACCTTTCCGGCGGGAATCATCGCGACCACTGCAAAGACGGCTTCGTCGTAGTCCAGTCCGGCGCCGGCCGGCCCACCGTCGCCGGGGCCCAGGGAACCCGGCTGCGGTTCCTGGCTTGGTTGCATCAACGGTTCCTCCTCTAGTTCCCCCGCAGGTCTCCACCCATTATCGGGTCTCGGGCACGGTGTTCATCCACAAGCGCGCTGCGGTGGGCCAAAGTGTCTGCGATTCCCGGTAGCGTTGGTGACATGAATTCTTGGCACAATCTCCCCCGCGCCGCATTCGACCTGGAAACCACTGGTCGTGATCCGCTCGATGCCCGCATCGTCACCGCTTCCGTCGTCGTGGTCAACGGTCGCTCGGAAATCCTGCAGACCCGGGAATGGCTGGTGAATCCCGGAGTGGCGATTCCCGAGGAGGCCGCGGAAATCCACGGCGTCACCACCGCGAAGGCACAGGCCGAGGGCATGGATGCGGCAACCGCGGTCGCCGAAATCTCGGCGTTCCTGGCCGACCTCTTCCAGACCATGCCTGTCATGGCCTTCAACGCCGCCTACGACTTCACGGTGCTGGATCGCGAGGCCAGGCGCCACCTGCTGGACCCGATCGTTGCGTCCCCGGTCATCGACCCGTACGTCCTTGACAAGCAGGTCGACAAGTACCGCCGCGGCAAGCGCAACCTGTCGGTGATGAGTGAGTTCTATGGCGTTCAACTGGTGAATGCCCACACCTCGGCGGCCGATGCCGCCGCGACCATTGGGATTGCCGACGCGCAGGCGGCCAAGTACCCCATCCTGCAGGTTGATGCCGCGAATCTTCATGATTCGCAGGTCAAGTGGGCCGCCGAGCAGGCCGCCAGCCTGCAGGAATTCTTCCGCCGCAAGGACCCCGCGGCCGTCGTCGACGGCCAGTGGCCGGTCAAGTCCTAGCCAATTGCAGGATGCTTCATCCCGGAGGGGACCCCGTATCGGGGTCCCCTCCGGCTTTTGGATCTCGGCCGGAATCGGCCCCGTGGACCCCACCACCGGCGCAACATGGGGCAATATTTGGCACCGGGTGGCGCAAGGTGACGCGGCTCACCTTACGGGCGGGTAACCCGACTGCCGGTTTCAGCAAGGGGACATCGGCCAATTCTTCGAGAAAGCCCATAATTACTCGTGGATCCAACAGGCAATCCCGCCGCGGTGGACATCGGTTGCAAAAAATGGCAGGGTATGGCCACGATTGCGCTGCATTCATTCGATAGTGATTGAATGTCCAGTACCCCTTTTCCTTTTTGATTGCTAAGGACACCCCTTTTGATCACAGTCACCGACCTGCGCAAGGTCTACCAGCAGGGCGACCGCACAGTCGTCGCCCTGGATGGCGTTTCCTTGCACGTCGACGCCGGCCAAATCCACGGCATCATCGGCCATTCCGGAGCCGGGAAGTCAACGCTCGTTCGTTGCCTGACCTTGCTGGACAGGCCCACCTCCGGATCAGTTTCAGTGAACAACAAGGAACTGGCGAACGTGTCGGATGCCGACTTGCGCACCGCGCGACGTCGCATCGGCATGGTCTTCCAGCACGCCAACCTCATGGATTCGCGCACCACCGCGCAGAACGTGGCGTTCCCGCTGGAATTGATCGGCACGCCCAAGGCCAAGGTCGCCGAAAAAGTCTCCGCCTTGCTTGAGCTCGTCGGCCTGACCCCCTTCGCCGATGCGTACCCGTCCCAGCTCTCCGGCGGCCAGCGCCAGCGCGTGGGCATCGCCCGCGCCCTGAGCTCGGATCCCGATGTGCTGCTTTGCGACGAGCCGACCAGCGCCCTGGATCCCAAGACCACCGACGAGATCCTTGAACTCATCAAGTCGGTGCGCGACCGCCTGAATCTCACGGTGCTGATCATCACGCACGAAATGAACGTCGTGAAGCAGGCCTGCGACTCGGTCTCCCTTCTGGAAGCCGGGCGCATCGTCGAGCACGGGGATATCGCCAAGGTCGTTGCCGACCCGGCGGGCCGCCTTTCCCAGGCATTGCTCCCGATGCCCGGCGAATTGCCCGACGATCTTCCGGCAGGGACCGTTCTGGACCTGCTCTACTCGGGCACCCAGGCCACCGAGCCGGTGATCTCCTCGATTGCCCGCACGTTCAACACCGACGTCAACGTGTTGGCGGGCTCCGTGGAGCACCTCGGCGAACACCAGTTCGCGCACATCCGCATCCAGCTTCCCGAGGGAGCAGACATCGACGCCATCACCAAACACCTGCTCGGCAACGGCGTCGCAGTGACCGTCAAGGAGACCAAGTAAGCCATGGACTTCTTCAATGACCTGATGACCAATCCCGGCATCACCAAGGCCATGTGGCCCGCGTTCCTCGAAACCATGCAGATGACCGGCATCTCGGCGCTGTTCACCGTGGTGGTCGGCCTGCCGCTCGGCATTCTGCTGCTGAACACCGCCCGCGGCGGCCTGACGCCGAACCGCGGACTGAATGTCCTGCTCTCGGGCATCATCGTGAACATCACCCGATCAATTCCCTTCGCAATCCTCATGGTGTCACTGATTCCACTCGCGACACTGCTGGTGGGCACCTCGCTGGGACCCATCGCCGCATCCGTTTCGCTGACCATCGGCACCATTCCCTTCTTCGCCCGCCTGGTGGAAACCGCCCTGCGCGACGTTTCGGCCGGCAAGATCGACGCGGCGCTGGTCATGGGCTCAACCCGGATGCAGGTGGTCCGCAAGGTGCTGGTCCCCGAGGCCCTCCCGGGCATCATCGCCGCCATGACCACCACCATCGTGACCCTCATCGGGTACTCGGCCATGGCCGGCCTGGTTGGCGGCGGCGGTCTGGGGCGCCTTGCCTACAATTACGGTTTCCAGCGTTACGAACCGGCCATCATGGTGGTCACCATCGTCATCATGGTGCTGCTGGTGCAGCTCGTGCAGATCATCGGCGACTGGATCGCACGTTTGGTCGACCACCGCTAAGCCCCGTGGAGGGCCGATGGCCCTCCACCAGACAAGTTTTCGGCGGTTTGCCCGCCGGCGCGCAGCCAGTAGCCGCTAGCTGCGTTGGCCACCCGGTGTCACGCACACGGGTACTTCATGAAAAGGAAACGCATCCAATGCGTAAGAAAATCGCTCTCGCCCTCACCGGCGCGGCAACCCTGTTCGCCCTGACGGCCTGCGGCGGCGGCACCGCCACCGCCCCCAGCGCGGATGTTTCCGCCACGCTGGATCCGGCCAACCCGACCGTCGTCAAGGTCGGCGCCAGCCCGGTTCCACACTCGCAGATCCTCGAGTACATCGACGAGAACCTGGCCGCGAAGGCAGGCATCGACCTGGATGTCACCGAGATCGACGACTACCAGACCCCGAACCTCGCGCTGAGCGACGGGTCGATCGACGCCAACTTCTTCCAGCACGTTCCGTTCTTCGACGAGCAGGTCGCCTCGAAGGGCTACAAGCTGGAGCACGGCACCGGCATCCTGCTCGAACCGCTGACCGCGTTTTCCAAGAAGTACGATGACGCCGCCTCCGTCGAGGACGGTGCGGTCGTGGTGCTGATGAACGACCCCTCCAACCAGGTCCGCGGCCTGCGCGTGCTTGAGGGAGCCGGCCTGCTCAGCGGCATCGTCGACGGCGATTCGGCACTGACCGTGGAGTCCGACGAGGCCAAGAACCCGAAGCACCTGAAGTTCCAGGAAGTCAACGCCGAGCAGGTTCCGAAGTTCTACCAGGAGGATCCCTCCGTGGGCCTGGCCGTGGTCAACGGCAACTTCATCGTCCAGGCGAAGCTCAATAAGGACGAGGTCCTTGCCGTGGAGCCGACGGAAAACAACCCGAACGCCAACATCCTGGCCTGGCGTGAAGGCGAAAAGACCGCCGCGGTGGCCAAGCTCGACGAGCTGCTGCACTCGGATGAGGTCAGCTCCTTCATCAAGACCACCTGGCCCGAAGGCGATGTCATTCCTGCCTTCTAGGCAGCCGACGCGTCACCTCCCCGTGTAGCACAACCGCCGGTGTGGCGGGCACCGGCCCGCCACACCACCCACCCCGCGGGGCCCACATCGCCCGCGGAACGTTTCACCCAGGCTTTTCCACCGCAGTATCCCCTCGAAACACCACGGTGTTTCTTCGTGATTTTCCGGCGGTTCACCCTCCGCCGGCGCGCAGCCAGTAGCCGCTAGCTGCGACAGCCACCCGATGCCAACCGCAATCGGGTCCAGATGAAAAGGAAACGCAGCCCATGCGTAAGAAGCTCGCACTTGCCCTCACCGGCGCCGCAACCCTGTTCGCACTGACTGCTTGCGGTGGCGGTACTGCCGTCGCCCCCAGCGCGACGGCAACCCTCGACCCGGCCGCCCCGACGGTCGTCAAGGTCGGCGCCAGCCCGATCCCGCACGCCCAGATCCTCGAGTACATCGACGAGAACCTGGCCGCGAAGAACGGCATCGACCTGGACATCACCGAAATCGATGACTACCAGACGCCGAACATCGCCCTGGCCGACGGCACGCTGGACGCCAACTTCTTCCAGACCGAGGCCTACCTGGCGGACCAGATGGCCACCAAGGGCTACAAGTTCGAGCACGGCCCCGGCGTGCACATCGAGCCGCTGACCGCGTTCTCCACGAAGTTCAAGGAAGTCGCCGACGTCACCGAGGGCAGCCTCGTGGTGCTGAACAACGACCCGGTCAACCAGCTGCGCGGCCTGCGCGTGCTGGAGTCCGCCGGCCTGCTCAGCGGCCTTGTCGACGGCGATTCGGCACTCTCCGTGCAGGACGACGCCGCCAAGAACCCGAAGAAGCTGAAGTTCCAGGAAGTCAACTCGGAGCAGGTTCCGAAGTTCTACCAGGAAGACCCGACCGTGGGCATCGCCGTGGTGAACGGCAACTACATCGTGCAGGCCAAGCTGGACCCCAAGGAGATCCTGTTCCAGGAAGAGGCCGAGAACAACCCCAACGCCAACTTCCTGACCTGGCGTGCCGGCGAGCAGACCGCCGCCATCGCTAAGCTCGACGAGCTGCTGCGTTCGGACGAGGTCCGCGAATACGTCAAGACCACGTGGAAGGACGGCAGCGTTCTTCCTGCCTTCTAGGACACAACCGGTTCCCGCACGCGGCAACCGTCAAAAGGCGTCGTTCCACTCCCCGTAAGGGGAAGGGAACGGCGCCTTTTTGCACACCGGGGCCCTGCCCCGCGGGCGGGATTTGCATGCCACCGGCACCGTGTAATTGACTGTGGGCGTGCTGACGCCATTTACCCTCCGGGCCGCCACGGCATCAGACGCCCCGTGGATTGCCGAGCTGCGGGCCACCGTGCTGCGCGAAGACCTCGAGCGCCTCGGCCGCTTCGACCCCTTGCGCGTGCGCCGGAGATTCCTTGACGGCTTCGCTCCGGAACACACCTGGGTCATTCTGGCCGACGGCATCGAGGCGGGCAGCATCGCCCTTCGCCCGGGCCCCGGGAGCCAATGGATCGAGCACTTCTACATTGACCCGTCCCGGCAGGGCCGGGGTCTGGGCGGAGCGGTCCTGGGGCACGTCATGGGCCGGCAGGCGGATTCACGGGCCTTTCGCCTGAACGTGCTCGCCGGCAGCCCGGCGCAGCGGCTCTACCTGCGCCACGGCTTCACCGTCGAATCCGCGGACCCGGTGGACGTGTACATGGTGGCGCCGGGGCGCGGCGCCTGAGGATCCGGGCCGCCGGCACGTGCCCCGCCCACAAGAAAACCCACCGCCCTTTCCCCGTAGACAGGGGATGGGCGGTGGGTCACCTCGGCTGGTCCCTACGGGAAGCCGGCCCGTGGACTACTTGCTGTCGACCAATTCGTTCCCGGTGCCGTCGACGATGGCGACCTGGGCGGCGAACTTCTCGTTGAGGCGCGAGTGCTTGCGGCCGTAGGCGAAGTAGATGACAACGCCGACGATCAGCCACAACACGAAGTAGATCCAGGTTTCCACGGCGAGGTTCAGCATCAGGTATGTGCACAGCAGCGCGGAAACGACCGGGATGACCGGGCCGAAGGGAACCCGGAAGGCGGGCTTCAGGTCCGGGCGCTTGCGGCGCAGCACGATGATGCCCAGGCTCACCATGACGAACGCGGAGAGCGTGCCGATGTTGATCATTTCCTCGAGCACGTCCACGCGGGTGAATCCGGCGGCCAGGGCCACCAGCGTGCCGCAGATGACCTGGATGCGCACCGGGGTGGAGCGCTTGGCGCTGGTCTTGGACAGCCCGTGCGGCAGCAGCCCGTCGCGGCTCATGGCCAGGACCACGCGCGAAAGGCCCATGAGCAGCACCATGACCACGGTGGTCAGGCCGATGAGCGAGCCCACGGCAATGACCGAGGCGGCACCCTCGTTGCCCACCAGCGAGAACGCCGTGGCAAGGTTCGGGGTGTCGACGGTCGCCAGGTCCTTGTAGGACACCATGCCCGTCAGCGCCAGGGAGACGCCGATGTACAGCAGCGTGGTCAGCGCCAGTCCCGCGAAGATCCCGCGCGGCAGGGTCTTGCTGGGGTCCTTGACCTCCTCGGCGCTGGTGGCGACCACGTCGAACCCGACGAAGGCGAAGAAGACGAGCGCGGCGCCGGCGAAGACGCCCATCAGGCCATATTGCGCAGGAGCGGCACCCGTGGCGAAGGCAAAGAGCGACTGCTTGAGCACCTCGGTGGTGCCGTTCCCGGTGGCGGGCACGGCCTCGGGGATAAACGGCGCGTAGTTCTCGGCCTTCACGTAGAAGAAGCCGACGACAATCACGAAGAGCACGACGGCGATCTTGATGACGGTGAAGACGTTCGAGACGGTGGCCGAGAGCTTGGTGCCCAGGACCAGGAGGATCGTGAACAAGGCCACGATCAAGAAGGGCCCCCAGCTCATGGTGACGATGCCTAGTTCAATGGTGGGTGAGAGGTGTACTCCCACAAGCTGGAAGACTTCGGTGAGGTAGATTCCCCAGTATTTGGCGATCACTGCCGCAGCCGTGAACAACTCGAGGATCAGGTTCCAGCCGATGACCCAGGCCACGAATTCACCCATGGTGGCATAGCTGAACACGTAGGCCGACCCGGCGACGGGGATGGCCGTGGCGAACTCGGCGTAGCACATGATCGCCATGGCACAGGTCAGTGCCGCGATCACGAAGGAGAGGGTGACTGCGGGCCCGGAGAAGTCGGCGGCCGCGCGGGCGCCGACGGAGAAGATCCCCGCGCCGACGGCCACTGCCACGCCCATGATCATCAGGTCCCAGGTGTTCAGGGACCGCTTGAGCTGTCGACCAGGTTCCGCGGCATCGGCCAGGAAACTTTCCACGGGTTTGGTACGAAAAAGACTCACGGTTTTCCTCGGTGGCAATGAAACACGAAAACTAACCGGACAAGCCTAGCCGCGTTGACTAGGAGCCGCTGGGATTCGATCGCTCCGCGGCGCTCCCCCGGAGGCATGGATACGCGGTCACGAACCCCTCGGCACAGCCCGGAAACGCGATCCGAAAAACGGCTTTGACGTGGCCGTTTCATTTCCCTGCCAGTTTCCCACCAGGTCCGGGGCACTGCCCGTCGTCGACTCGGGGGCACGGAATGGCCAAGGCGGCGAAAGTGGCCTAGACCTCACCGATTTCCGCCTCCGGGAAGGATTTGGGCACTCGAAAACGTGAAAAACCCCCGATTATTGAAACGTCAAGCGATTGACGTGTCGATAATCGGGGGCATTCACCGTGCCCGGGTCACTCAGGCGGTGGGCACCGCCGAGGCTGCCGCGCGTGCGGCGGCCGGAAGTGCCGCGAAGATCTTCTCCATGGCCTCGTCGTCGTGTGCCGAGGAGAGGAACCAGGCCTCGAAGACGCTCGGCGGCAGGTAGATTCCCGACTCCAGCATCGAGTGGAAGAACGGCGCGTAGCGGTACGCTTCCTGGGCCTGGGCCTGCGCGTAGTTGTGCACCCCGTGCTCCGAGGTCCCGAAGGCGACGGAGAACAGGTTGCCGGCTCGCTGGATCGAGTGGTCGACACCCGCCTCGTTCAGCGCGGAGGCCAGGGCGGCCTGCAGCTGCAGCGACTTCCCGTCGATGTGTGCGTAGACCTCGGCGGTGGCGTTGGTCAGCTGGGCGATGCCGGCGGCCATGGCCACCGGGTTGCCCGAGAGCGTTCCTGCCTGGTAGACCGGGCCCAGCGGGGCCAGGTAGTCCATGACCTCGGCGCGGCCGCCCAGCGCGGCGGTGGGCAGCCCGCCGCCGATGACCTTGCCGAAGGTGTAGAGGTCGGGGGTCCAGCCCTCGGTGCGGCCGGTGAGCCCCCAGTAGCCCGCATCCGAGGCGCGGAACCCGGTGAGCACCTCGTCGAGGATCAGCAGTGCGCCGTTGGCGGTGGTGGTCTCGGCCAGGAACTTGTTGAAGCCCTCTTCCGGGGTCACGACGCCCATGTTGCACGGGGCGGATTCGGTGATGACGGCGGCGATGTTCGCACCGTGTTCGGCGAACGCGGCGGTGACGGCCTCGCGGTCGTTGTAGGGCAGCACCAAGGTCTCGGCGGCGGTGGCGGCGGTGACGCCGGCGGAACCGGGCAGCGCCAGGGTGGCCAGGCCGGAGCCGGCTGCGGCCAGCAGGCCGTCGAGGTGGCCGTGGTAGCAGCCGGCGAACTTCACGATCAGGTCGCGGCCGGTGTAGCCGCGGGCCAGGCGCACCGCGGTCATGGTGGCCTCGGTGCCGGTGGAGACCATGCGCATGCGCTCGACCCCGCCGAAGCGGTCCATGACCAGGGCGGCGAGCTTGCCCTCATCCGGCGTCGAGGCGCCGAAGGACAGCCCGCGGTCCACGGCCGCGTGGACCGCGTCCTGGATGGCCGGGTGGGCGTGGCCCAGCAGCGCCGGGCCCCAGGAGCAGACCAGGTCGACGTAGGAGTTGCCGTCGGCGTCGTGCAGGTAGGCTCCCTTGGCGCCGACCATGAACGGGGGCACCCCGCCGACCGAGCCGAAGGCGCGGACCGGGGAGTTCACCCCGCCGGGCATGAGCTTTTGGGCGGTGGCAAAGAGTTCGGCGGAGCTGGTCATTACTTTCCTTCTTTCAGCCACTGGGCGAGCTCGCTGGCCCAGTAGGTCAACACGGTGTCGGCTCCGGCGCGGCGGATGCCCAGCACGGATTCCTCGATGGCGGCGCGGCGGTCGATCCAGCCGTTGGCGGCGGCGGCCTCGATCATCGCGTACTCGCCACTGATCTGGTAGGCGGAGACAGGGACCGGGGACATCGCCGCGACGTCTGCAAGCACGTCCAGGTAGCTCATGGCCGGCTTGACCATGACCATGTCGGCGCCCTCGGCCAGGTCGAGTTCGACCTCGATCATCGCCTCGCGGCGGTTGGCGGCGTCCATCTGGTAGGTGCGGCGGTCCCCGGTGAGCTGGGAGTCCACGGCCTCGCGGAACGGGCCGTAGAACGCACTGGCGTACTTGGCCGCGTAGGCAATGATGGACACGTCCCGGTGCCCGGCGGCATCCAGGGCCTGGCGGATCACGGCGACCTGGCCGTCCATCATGCCGGAGGGGCCGAGCATGTGCGCTCCGGCCTCGGCCTGCGCCACGGCCATGCGTCCGTAGATCTCCAGCGTGGCGTCGTTGTCCACGTTGCCCTTCGCGTCGAGCACGCCGCAGTGGCCGTGGTCGGTGAATTCATCCAGGCAAACATCGGACATGATGACCAGTTCGTCGCCGACCTCGGCGCGCACCGCCTCGATGCCGCGGTTCAGGATGCCGTGGGGGTCCGTCCCGGCGCTGCCGGTGGCGTCGCGGGTCTCCGGGATGCCGAAAAGCATGATGCCGCCCAGGCCCAGCTCGACGGCCTCGGAGGCCGCGGCCTTGAGCGTGTCAAGGGTGTGCTGCACGACCCCGGGCATCGAGGTGATCGGGTTGGGTTCGGTGAGTCCCTCGCGCACGAACGCGGGCAGGATCAGCTGCTGCGGGGCCAGCACGAGCTCTGCGGCAAGCCGGCGCATCGCGGGGGTGGTGCGCAGGCGGCGGGGCCTGCGGGCGGGGAATGACATTCTGGCTCCTTGTGAAGCTCGTGGCGGGGTGGTTCGAAGCGGGGCATGGGGTGCGGCCGGGATGTCCGGCCGGCACCCGGGGATCAGGTCGGCGGGCGGGGCGCGGCGCGCCGGGACTGCTCCCAGGCGCCGATGAGGCCCTCGGGGGTCGGGAAGGCGGCGGTGGCGGTGGGCTCGATGCCGCGGGCGCGCAGGCGGGCGGCGGTGCTGTCGCCGATTGCCACCAGCGCGAGGTGCGCGGCAGGTGCCGGGACCAGGTTGAGGAATTGGTCGACGGTGCTCGGGGACGGGAAGAAGACCGCATCCAGCCGACCGATGGCCCCGGGCAGCTGCTCCCGATCCAGCAGGTAGCTTCCCTCCGGCAGCCAGGGGTCCGGCGCCGCGGGGTGCAGGGCCCGGCCCGGATCGGCCGGGGCGGGCACGGTGCGGTAGGCGGTCACGACCTGTGCGGCCCAGCCGCGGGCGGCCAGCCCGTCGCGCAGGGTGGAGGAGGCGATGTCGGCCTGCGGCATGAACGCGCGCGCCGGCTTCCCGCTGCGCAGCCGTTCCCACTCGGCGAGCATGCCGCGGGCCGAGTGGTCGTGCGCCGGCATGAAGTCGACGGCGGCGCCCAGGCCCTGCACGGCGCGTGCGGTTGCCTCGCCGACCACCGCCACGAGCGTGGAGGCAGGGATGCGCAGCTCCACGCCCAGGGCGCGGGCGCGAAGCCCCAGCGCGGCCACGGTGTTCACCGAGGTGAGCACCAGCCAGTCGAACTCCCCGGCCAGCAGCCGCCGCAGGCCCCCGTCCAGGTCGGCGGTGTCGGCGGGCAGCTCGAAGTCGATGAGCCGGCACACGGCCGCGGACGCGCCGCGCCCGGCCAGCCGCGCCACCGTGTCCGCCGCCCGCGCGGGGTCGCGCAGCAGCAGGGCGGTGCGGCCGGCGAGCACTGAATCAGCTGACATCTTGCGCCTAGAGTCCCGCCAGGTCGGCCGCGCCCTCGCGCAGCAATTGCTCGGCCAGCGCCACGCCCAGGGCGCGGGCGCCGTCAAGGGTGAGCACCTGCGTGGTGGCCGAACGGCGCATGGTGTCCGATCCGTCGGGACTGCAGGCCACCGAGTCGAGCACCAGGGAGTCCTCGCGCACCGTGGCCAACGCGCCGATGGGCGCCGCGCAGCCGGCCTCGAGGCGGGCCAGCAGCGCGCGCTCGGCGGTGACCGCCAGGCGCGTGTCCGAATCGTCCATGGTTTCCAGCGCCGCGTCCACCGACGGGTGCCCGGTGCCGCCCTCGCGCACCTCCACGGCCAGGGAACCCTGGCCGGGGGCCGGGAGCATGATCTCCGGGTCCAGGTATTCGGTGATGTGCGATTCCAGGCCCAGGCGTTCCAGGCCGGCGGCGGCCAGGATCACGGCGTCCAGGTCGCCCTGGGCGGTGCGCCCCACTCCCCCGTCGTCCTTCTGCGCCGGCGAGCCCTTGACCCGGCCCAGCCGGGTGCCGACGTTGCCGCGGATGTCCACGATCCGTAGGTCAGGGCGGAAGGCCAGCAGCTGCGCGGCGCGGCGCGGGGACCCGGTGCCCACCGTGGCGCCCTCGGGCAGTTCGGCCAGGAAGAGCCCGTCGCGGGCGCACAGCGCATCGCGCACGTCCGCGCGCAACGGGGTGGCGGCGATGACCAGGCCGTCGGGCTGCGTGGTCGGCAGGTCCTTGAGCGAGTGCACCGCCATGTCGCAGGTGCCCTCGTACAGCGCCTGGCGCAGGGCAGCGGCGAACACTCCGGTGCCGCCGAGCTGGGACAGCGGACCGGTGGTCACGTCGCCCTCGGTCTTGACCAGCACGGTGTCGAAGGGGACCTGGGCGATCTCGTGCAGCTGCGCCGCGACGTGCCCGGTCTGCGTGGTGGCCAGCGCGGAGCCGCGGGTGCCGATGGTGAAGCGTTCCTTGCTCATGGTGCAGGCACCCCGACCTCGGAGTCGACGGCCGCGATGGTGGGCTTGGTGGTCCCGTCGCGCATCACCTTCACGCAGCAGTTCGGGCGGCACACGTCGTACCACGGGCCGAGCTCGGCCACCGAGGCGCGGCCCGGCTTCAGCGCGTTTCCGTCGCCGCCGGCCAGGCGCTCGGCCACCAGGTCGACCATGCCGGAGACGAAGTCGGCGTGGGTCCCGGGGGTCGGGGCGCGGTGGAAGGCCAGGCCGAGTTCCGCGCAGGTTTCCTTCGCCTCGGTGTCCAGGTCCCAGAGGACCTCCATGTGGTCCGAGACGAAGCCGATCGGCATCACCACGACCCCGGCGACGCCGGCGGCCTGGTAGTCGGTGAGCGCGTCGTTGATGTCCGGTTCCAGCCACGGCACGTGCGGGGCGCCGGAGCGCGACTGGAAGACCAGGGAGTGGGACAGGCCGGCGGCCTCGGGCACCCCGGCCAGGATCGCGTCGGCGACGGCAAGGTGCTGGGCCGAGTACAGGTCGGTGTCCAGCGTCGCGACCAGGTCGCGCGGGCCGGCGGCCTGCGCGTCGGAGGTGGGGATGGAGTGGGTGACGAAGACGATCTTGATCTCCCCCTCCGGCTTCCCGGCCGCGGCCAGCTGGGCCCGGACGTTGGCCAGCGAGCCGGCCAGGCCCTCCATGAACGGGGTCACGAACGCGGGGGTGTCGAAGTACTGGCGCACCTTGTCGACCTCCAGCTTGCCCTCCAGGCCGGTCTCGCGCAGCGCGACGCCCAGGTCCTCGCGGTACTGGCGGCAGGAGGAGTAGCCGGAGTACGCGCTGGTGGAGAGCATCAGCACCCTGCGGTGGCCCTCGGCATGGATCTGGGTGATCGTTTCCGCGATGTAGGGCGCCCAGTTGCGGTTGCCCCAGTAGACCGGCACGGCGATGTCCCTGGCGGCCAGCTCGGCCTCGAGAGCCGCCTTCAGCGCGCGGTTCTGCGCGTTGATCGGGGAAATGCCGCCGTTGGCCCGGTAGTGGGTGGCGACCTCCTCGAGGCGCTCGTCGGGGATGCCGCGGCCGGCCGTGACGTTGCGCAGGAACGGGATCACGTCGTCCTGGCCCTCGGGGCCGCCGAAGGAGGCCAGCAGGATCGCGTCGTAGGCCTTGGGCGCCATCACGCCGCTGTCGTCGTAGCCGGTGCGCGGATCAAAATCCTGGCTCATCGCAGGACCTCGGCGACCTCGGCGGTGGAGATGCGGCGGCCGGTGTAGAACGGGATTTCCTCGCGCACGTGGTTGCGTGCCTCGGTGTAGCGCAGGTGGCGCATCATGTCGACGAGGTCGATCATGTCCGGGGCCTCGAGGCAGATCTGCCATTCGTAGTCGCCGAAGGCGAAGGCGGCCACGGTGTTGGCCAGCACGCTCGGGAAGTCGCGGCCCAGGATGCCGTGGTCGCGCAGCATCTTGCCGCGTTCCTTCGGGTCCAGCAGGTACCAGTCGGTGGAGCGCACGAACGGGTAGACGGTCATCCAGGCCTCGGGGGCCACGCCGCGGGCGAAGGCCGGCGAGTGGTCCTTGGAGAACTCGGCCTCGCGGTGCACGGCCATGGTCGAGTACACGATGGAGGTCTCGGCGAAGAGGTAGGAGCGGCGGATCTTGCGCACCGCGGCCTGCAGGGACTCGGGCGTCGGGCCGTGGACCCAGGTCATCACGTCGGCGTCCTCGCGCATCGCGGAGACGTCGTAGGTGCCGCGCAGGGTCACGCCCTCGGCGGCGAGCTCGGCGATGAGTGCGTCAAACGCCTCGACGCCCTCGGTGCGGTCCAGGTCCGAGTCGCGCTTGAAGACGGTCCACAGGGTGTAGTACATGGTGGCGTCGGCACCCGCTGCTTCGCGGTCGCGGATGACGGGTGAGTTGGATTCCACTGCACTCATGGTTGGTTCTCCTGCTTTCTTTGCGGTACTTCGCGTGTGTGGGCGAAGCGGTTCTCGTATGTGAAACGAAAGTCTGTTGCGTGCCCGGGGCATCCGCGCTGGCGGCCCCCGGGGCGGGAATTCTCAGCTGGCGGTGATGCGCAGCCGTTTGCGGGTGTCGGCGACGACGGAGGCCAGTCCGGTGCCGGCCAGCCAGGCCCCGACCACGTCGAGGCCCGGGTGCGCGGAGGCGAGCTCGCGGATGGCCGCCACGCGCCGGGCATGGCCGGTGGTGGCGAAGGGCAGCGCGCCGGAATAGCGCACCACGTCGAAGCCCAGGAGGTCCCCGGCGGTGACCTCGATTCCCAGCAGCACCGAGGCGTCCTTCAGTGCCGCGTTGCGCAGCGAGGCGTCGTCGGCGTTGACCAGGGCCGAGGCCACGTCGTTGAGCCGTCCGTAGGAGAGCCGCAGCACGTGGGACCCGGGGCCCGATTCGTCCCCCAGCCAGTGCCACTTGGCGGTTGCGTGGGTCAGCGCCTTGGCCCCGACGTCATCGACGGTGGGGGCGACCAGCAGGCCGGTGCCGCGCGGGGCGTCGTCGAGCTCGGGCTTGTCGATCACCAGGGTGACCAGGGAAATCCCGGCTCCCGGCGCCGGGCGGTGGGAGGCGAATGCCGCGTCGATCCCGCACAGCAGGTCAACGGCCGTTTCGCCGCCGGTGGCAACCACCAGGCGGTCGGCAACCAGCTCGCGAGGCTGTCCCGCCTCGGCGGCTGCCTCCTTGGCCAGCCGGCCATGGCGCTCGTGCCGCGATTCCTTCTCGTGCCTGGCGTCCTTCGACGCATCGGCTGCGGCCTGCGGGGCCAGTTCGATGCGGAAGCCGGTCCCGGCGGCGGGCGGCGCGATTCCCGCCACCTGGCTGTTGGCGTGCAGCTGCACGCCGGCGGCCTTGAGGTCCGCGACCAGGGCGGAGGTCAGGCGGTTCATGCCGCCGGAGAGCGAGGCGACGGCGGAGCCCGCCGGGGCCGCTGCGCGCATCGCTGCGACGGCGCGGGCCAGCGAGCCGTGCTTGAGCACCGAGGCGCGCAGCCCCGGGGCGATGGCGTCGACGTCGAGGGTGTCGGGGTCCGCCGAGTGCACCCCGGAGACCACCGGGGTGACCAGGTTCTCCAGCACCGCGGATCCCATGCGGGAACGGACCAGCGCGCCGAGGGACATTTCCCCCTCGAGGATCTTCTTGGAGACCGGGGTGATCAGGTCCGCTGCGGCACGCAGGGCGCCGGTACGCCCCACGGCGCGGCGCACCTCATCGGCCCACGGGTCCCCGGGGATGCCCAGGATGCCGGTGGCAGGAAGCGGCTGGGCGACGTTCTCGCCGCCGCGCCGCAGGTACAGCCAGGCGCCGCCGGGTTCGGGGGTGACGATGTCATCGCCCAGGCCCAGTTCGCGCAAAAGGTCCGCGACGGCGGTGGACCGGGTGGCGAAGGACTCCGCACCCGCATCCAGCACCAGCCCGGCGACCTCGTGGGCGCCTACGCAGCCGCCGAACACCGGCCCGGCCTCGTGCAGCTGGACGCGGTGGCCGCTGGCTGCCAGTTCGCGGGCAGCCACCAGCCCGGAGATCCCGCCGCCGATGACCAGCGCCAACGGGGCATCGGGAGCGGTGGCGGAGGGCTGCGGCGCCTCGGTGCCCCGGGCCCGGTGCAGCAGGCGCAGGGCGTGGGCGGCGGCATTCGAGGCGACCGGGGCGCGCTTGGCCTTGGCGGGGGCCGGCTCGGTGGCCGCCGCCTGGGTGGTGTCAGGTGCATGGTCCGTGGTCGGCGGCGTGGCGGCGGGAGACCCGTCGCCGGAGCCGTCCTGGCCACCCGAAATGGGCTGGGCAGGGGCTGCCTCGTTGGCCGAGCCGCGGCGTGGCTGCTCTTCGACGTGTGGCACCATCAACTCTTTTCCGGGAAAACGAAGGTGTTACTGGTGGGTCCGGGGTGCGCTGCGCGCACCGCACCCCGGCGGTACTGCTGGTGGTTCTAGCTTAACGCCCTGCCACGGGGATCGAGTGAATGAGCTCGACCACGCGGGTCAGGGTTTCCGGGTTGGTTTCCGGCGGCACGCCGTGGCCCAGGTTCGCCACGTGCGCCGGCGCGGTGTCACCGGCGGCGAGCACCTCGCGCACGTGGGCCTCGAGGACCTCCCAGGGTGCGGTCAGCAGGGCCGGGTCGATGTTGCCCTGCAGCGGGATGTCCCCGCCCAGGCGGCGGTTGGCCTCGTCCAGCGGCAGGCGGTAGTCAACGCCCATGACGTCGACGCCCACGTTGCGCATGGCCCCGAGCAGCTCGGAGGTGCCGGTGCCGAAGTGCACCAGCGGGACGCCGGTGTCGCGCACGAGGTCCAGGGCGCGGGCCGAGGCCGGTGCCACGAAGTTGGTGTAGTCGGCCAGCGAGAGCGAACCGGCCCAGGAGTCGAAGAGCTGGCCGGCGGAGGCGCCTGCCTCGATCTGGGCGCGCAGGAAGGCGCCGGAGGCGTCGGCGGCCCAGTTGGCCAGTTCCTCCCAGACGCCTGGCTCCGCGTGCATCATGGTGCGCGGGCCCATGTGGTCGCGGGACGGGCGCCCCTCGACCATGTAGGCGGCGACGGTGAACGGGGCGCCGGCGAAGCCGATCAGCGGGGTGTTGCCCAGCTGCTCCACGGTCATCGAGACGGCCTCGCGGATCGGGTCCAGGGCCGCGTCGTCCATCTTGGGCAGCGCGCGCACGTCGGCGGCGGTGCGCACCGGGGTGCCCAGCACCGGGCCGACGCCCGGGACGATGTCCACGTCGATGCCCGCGAGCTTCAGCGGGATGACGATGTCGGAGAAGAAGATCCCGGCATCCACGTCGTGCCGGCGCACCGGCTGCAGGGTGATTTCCGAGGCCATCTCCGGGCGCAGGCAGGATTCGAGCATTTCGGTGCCCTCGCGCAGCTTGCGGTACTCGGGCAGCGAACGGCCGGCTTGGCGCATGAACCACACGGGTCTGCGGCTGGGCTTCTGGCCGCGGTAGGCGGAAATCAACGGGGAATTGGCGGTACGACCGTCCATCAGCGGGTGGTTCTGGCTCAACGTCATGGAATTGATTCTGCCAACATGTTGCGCCGAATCGTAATCCGCACGCCCCCAGCGAACACGCGGCATGCATTGGGACAGACGAACTGGTCACAACTGATGCTCTACGGCACGTAGAAGGGCTATCATGGGAGGCACTGTGGTTTTACTATCTCTCGTTGCCTCCCATTCAGACATCGACCTCGAGACCGTGGCAAAGATCAGTGCCGACGCCTCCCAGGTCGCTTCCGTCGTGCTCGCTTCGGCCAGCCCGGTCGCCGGCGCCATCACCCTGGCCACCTGCAACCGCTACGAAATCTATTGCGAAGTCCCGCAATCCGAGGACGTCGTTGCCGCCCGGTCGGAGGTGATCGCCCAGATCGCCGCCAGCACCGGACTGAGCCAGGACACCATCTCCACCGCGCTGGTTTCCAAGACCGAGACCGAGGTCATCGAGCACCTCTTCTCCGTCGGCGCCGGGCTCGACTCGGCCGTCATCGGGGAACGCGAGATCGCCGGCCAGGTCCGCCGCGCACTGAACGACGCACAGGCCGCGGGAACCGCCACCGGCTCGCTGGTCCGCCTCTTCCAGGCCGCCTCGCGCACCGCCAAGGACGTCGGCTCGCGCACCTCGCTGGGATCGCGCGGCCTTTCCGTCGTGTCCGTTGCCCTGGAGCTGGCCACCGACCTGAGCCGCGACCCGGACTGGGCCACCAAGAACATCGTCATCTTCGGCACCGGCGCCTACGCCGGGGCCACCATGTCGCTGCTGCGCGAACGCGCCGCCCACAACGTCTCGGTCTTCTCCGCTTCCGGACGCGCCGAGGCCTTCGTCGCCACCCGCGGAGGTACTGCCCTCGACGAGTCCACCCTTGAGGCCGCCCTCGAGCAGGCAGATGTCATCATCGGCTGCTCCGGCTCGGACCACCGGCTGATGGCCGCGGACATCGCGGCCCTGGACCGCGCCTCCCGCCCGCTGGTGGCCATCGACCTGGCGCTGACCCACGACTTCGACCCAGAGCTCGGTGCCGTGGACGGCGTGGAATTGATCAACCTGGAATCGGTGCGCATGGCCGCGCCCGAGGAGCAGGCGCAGTCGCTGCGCCAGGCCCGGAGCATCGTGCTCGATGCCGCCGAGGCCTTCGCCGCCGAACAGCGCGAGCGCGCCGCCGATGCCGCCATCGTGGCCCTGCGCAAGCACACCCAGCGGGTGCTGGAGACCGAGGTGGAGAAGGTCCGCGCCCAGCACGGCTGCACCGCCGCGGCCGAGGAAGTCGAATTCGCCATGCGCCGGATGATGCGCCAGCTGCTGCACGTGCCCACGGTCCGCGCCCGCGAGCTTGCCGCCGCCGGCCGCGCCGGGGAGTACATCGACGCGCTGGAGACCCTCTACGGGCTCGAGGTCGAGGTGCCGAGCGCCCCGTCCGTGAAGAACGCCTCCCGCTGCCCCGTCACCGGGATTGCGTCGGGCGACCCGGCACCCGAGGCCGGGACCCCGTCCCCGTCGGCCGACCTGCAGCGCCAGGTCGGCTAGGCACAGGGAAATCGAACGAAGGCGCCGCGGGCAGCAGGCCTGCCCGCGGCGCCTTTTTCGTGCCACCGCAGCCCCGGACCGCGGCCTCCCGCGGCGCCCAGGCAATCCGTACCCTTCGCTGCCCGGCGCGGCGGTTGACCTCAGTAGGCCGGAAGTGTCGGGTCCACGTCGCTGATCCAGTCCAGGATGCCGCCGGCCACGTGGCGCACCCGGGTGTAGTCGTGCCGCAGCAGGTGGCGCATCACCTCCGAGGAGCGTCCACCGGACTTGCAGTGCAGGATCAGCTCGCGGTCCCGCGGCAGCTCGATCTCGCCGGAGAGGATCGCCCCGCGCGGCGCCAGGATGGCCCCGGGGATCGAGACGATCTCCGCCTCCCCGTGCTCCCGCACGTCGATCAGCAGGAAGTCTTCCTCTCCCCGGGCCCGCGCCTCGAGCATCTCGGCCAGCCGCGACGCCGGGATGCTGTGCCCGGCCGTGAGCCGCAGCCCGTCAGCGTCCAGTTGCGGCACCGCGCAGAAGTCGTCGTAGCTGGGCAGCAGCGCGGTGATCGGCTCCACCTCGGGGTCGGGGCGCAGCGAGACCTCGCGCCAGGTCATGTCCAGCGAATCCAGGATCAGCAGGCGGCCCAGCAGCGTGCGCCCCACCCCGGTGATCAGCTTGATCGCCTCGGCCACCATGACGGAACCGACCTGGGCGCAGAGCACCCCGAAGACCCCTCCCTCGGAGCAGGAGGGAACGGTGCCCGGAGGCGGCGGGGTCGGGTACAGGTCGCGGTAGTTCGGGCCGTAGACGTCCCAAAAAACGCTGACCTGCCCGTCGAAGCGCAGGATCGAGCCCCAGACATAGGGGATTCCGGCGAGCGCCGCGGCGTCGTTGACCAGGTAGCGGGTGGCGAAGTTGTCGGTGCCGTCCAGGACCACGTCGTACTCCCCGAAGAGCGCCACGGCGTTCTCGACGTCCAGCCGTTCGTTGTGCAGCCGCACGGTGACCAGCGGGTTCAGCTCGCGGACGCGCCGGGCCGCCGATTCGGTCTTCAGCTCCCCCACGGTGGCGGTGGAGTGGATGACCTGGCGCTGCAGGTTGCTCAGGTCCACCACGTCGTCGTCGATGATGCCCAGGGTCCCCACCCCGGCAGCGGCCAGGTAGAGCAGGGCCGGAGAGCCCAGTCCCCCTGCCCCGATGACCAGCACGCGGGCGTTCTTGAGCCGGCGCTGCCCGGCCATCCCGATCTCCGGGATGATGATCTGGCGCGAATAGCGCATCAATTCCTCGGGCAGCAGTTCATCCCCCGGCGGCACGAGGGCCGGTGGCCGGCCCGGGGCGTCGTTCCGGTTCTGCGTCATGGGCTCGGTGCTGTGATCCATGTATTCACCATAGTGCTTGGGCGGCACGATGCGTCAGGTCCGGCATCCGTCGTTACCCAAGAGTAGACTTGTGCGAAATGTCGCCCGCTTTCGCCGGGCGTCCTGCTTTCGCGAAAGGGCCGACGTGACCATACCCCCAAGCCTCGGCGGCCGGCCCCAAAGGACGGCCCGGATGCCGCGCGCGGCCCGCCGTCGCCAGCTGCTCCAGGCGGCGCACCAGGTCTTTGTCGCCCACGGCTTCCACGGGGCCTCGATGGACGAGATCGCCGAGGTCGCCGAGGTGTCCAAGCCGGTGCTCTACCAGCACTTCCCGGGCAAGCGGGAGCTCTACGTCGCGTTGCTCGATACGCACATGGACGAGTTCAGCGAACTGTTGAAGCAGGCGATCAACTCCACCGCCGACAACAAGCTGCGCGTGACTGCCACGATTCGCGCCTACTACGAGTACATCGCCAGGGATTCCCAGGGGTTCAGGCTGATCTTCGAGTCGGACCTGCTCAACGACGAGCAGATCGGCGGGCGCATCGAGGCGTTCAACGCGAACTTTGCCCGGCGCATTGCCGACGTCATCGCCGAGGACACCAAGCTTCCCCCGGCACAGGCCCTGCTCATGGGCCGCGCCATGGCCGGGATGGCCCAGGTCTCGGCCCGCTACTGGGTGGATATGGCCGACGAGGTGTCCATGGAAGAGGCCAGTGACTTGGTGTCGCGTTTAGCTTGGCGCGGAATCGGTCGATTCCCCAAGGAATCCTGACGTAAATTCGACAGTAGATGTAGGTCGGCGCCACCGGGCCCCGGCACATGCACCAAACCAGGAAGGCCGACATGGACGTTCGCATTGGAATTCAGAATGTTGCCCGCGAGATCGTAATCGAATCCGCAGAGAACGCGGAGGAGTTGGCCAAGCGCGTCTCCGACGCCTTGGCCGCCGGTGGGGAACTGCGCCTCACCGACACCAAGGGCCGCCTCATGCTCGTGCCCGTTTCGGGCATCGCGTATGTCGAGATCGGTGCCGAGGAAGCGCGCCGGGTGGGCTTCGCCCAGTAGGCGTATTTCGAGCGGCGGCCGAAGGGGGGACGGGAAACTGTCCCCCCTTCGGGCGCTTAAGACCCCCGGTCCGCCGCCGCGCAGCGGCCGGGACCTAGTCGAGGGCGGGCGGATCCTGCCGTTGCTCGGTGCACAGGCAAACCCGGTTGCCGTCGGCGTCCGAGTAGATGGTCCAGCTCGGCTCGTGGGTCCTGTCCCCCAGGCCGGCACGCGGCTCCAGGGCGGCCCGGGCATGTTCCAGCCCGGAATGGGAAATGTGCTTGTCGAGGTGGATCCGGTTGGGGTTCGGCGTTGCCGTCTCCTGGAACCAGATCCGCGGGTTGCGCCCGTGCGGGTCGACAAGGTCCCCGTCGCGGCCCTTGCGGTATCCCATGACCTCGATCCAGAAGTCCTCCAGCCGCTCGGGGTCTTCCGTGTCTATGCCCAGGGACACGTCCTGGTGGCGCTCGGGCACGGCAACGGCCGGCGAGTCGGATGCCGCAAATTCCAGCAGCGTGGCCAGGGCGACGTCGCGCAGCGTGATTTCCCCGCCCACGTCGTGGGAGGTGGTGCTCAGGAAGATGGTGTTCCAGCGCCAGTCGACGTCCGGGTGGTGTCCCTGGCGCTCGGCGGCCTCGGCCACGATGGCCAGGAAGTCGATGGCCTCCCGCGAGTCCGGGAACTTCCAGGCGCACACCAGCGCGCCCTGGCGCTCGCGCCATGACGGCAGCTCCTTCAACGCCCTGGCGACCTCGTACGCGGTCAGGACACGGAGGGGTGAATCCTTCTCAAGGCCCATGGTTCTTCTCGTTTCTGTTGGTTCGGGGACGACGGTCCCCGGTCACTTCTCAGGCGGTCATGCCCAGCTGGCGCATGCGCCGCGAGTGGTTTTCCACCAGCCGGGCAAAGAGCGCCGTCATTTCCTGTCCGCGGTCGTTGCGGCCCTCGGCCTGCAACGCACCCCAGAAGTCATAGGTCTCCCCGATCTCCCGCGCCTGGGTCAGCGCCTCCCCGAGCAATCGGCGGCCCCACAGGGCCAGGCGCGAGGCGCGCTCGGGATGGTCGGAGATCGCCAGCTGCAGCCGCTCGCGCAGCCACTCGGTGTTCGTTTGCGACGTCTTGACCTCCTCCACCAGCGTGCGCGCCTCCGGCTCCAGGCCGGAGGCGATCAGCGCGTAGAAGTCGGCGGCGACCCCGTCGATCACGTACGCCTTGGTCAGCGACTCGTACCAGTCCCCCGGCTTGGTCCGCCGGTGCATCTCGTCCAGCGACGCCATGAACGGCTCGATGACCTCCTGCGGGTCCAGCCCGCGCGCGGCAATCAATTCGCGCACCATTTCGAAGTGCCCGAACTCGGTCACGGCGAATCTGCCCAGGGTTTCGCGGTCGACCAGCGTCGGGGACAGGCGCGCGTCGGAGGACAGGTGTTCGAAGGCGGTGAGCTCCTGGTAGGCGATAAGCCCCAGCAGGGCCAGTTCCGCGTCCTGCGCGGCGGCCGCCGAACCAAAGGTCAAGGGTGATTTGGTCATGGCTTCAGCGTACTCGGGCACAACACACGCGGCACAACATCGTCCCGGCCCGCGCGTGGTGGTTATGCTGGCGATGTGATCCACCAAAATATCGCCCTCACACCCGAGGCCCGCAGCACCGCACTGGCCCAGGCCCTCGAGGCCCTGGAAACGGAGTTCGCCCTGCGCAGTGAATTCCCGCCCGAGGTGCTCGCCGAGGCCCGGCGCGCCATTGCCGACTTCGAGCGCCCCGCCATCGACCGGCGCGAGATTGAGCTTGTCACCATCGACCCGGCAACGTCCACCGACCTGGACCAGGCGGTGCACCTGGCCCGCAGCGGCGAGGGCTATGTGGTCCACTATGCGATCGCCGACGTGCCGGGATTCGTCGCCCTGGGCGGCAGCCTCGATGCCGAGACCAGGCTGCGCGGCCAAACGGTCTACCTGCCGCACCGGCGGATCGCACTGCATCCCGAGGCCATCAGCGAGGACGCCGGTTCCCTGCTGCCGAACCAGGACCGCAGCGCCTACCTCTGGGCCTTCACCCTCGATGCCTCCGGGGCCGTCACCCACACCGCACTGGAACGGGCCATCGTCCGCAGCCGGGAAAAGCTCAACTACGTCGAGGTCCAGGCTTCCCTCGACGCCGGCACCGCCAGCCCGATGCTGCAGCTGCTGCGCGAGGTCGGGCTCAAGCGCATCGAACTGGAGCGGGCCCGCGGCGGCGCGTCCCTGCGCATCCCCTCCCAGGAAGTCGAGTGCGTCGACGGCACCTACACGATCGTGAACGACGCCCCGCTGCCGGTGGAGGACTGGAACGCCCAGATCTCCCTGATGACCGGGATGGAGGCCGCCCGCATCATGCTTGAGGCGAAGGTGGGTCTGCTGCGCACCATGCCGGCACCGGCCGAAAAGGACATCCGGATCTTCCGCCTCCAGGCCAAGGCACTGGGGACCACCTGGGAGCCGGAGCAGCCCTACGGCGAGTTCCTGCGCTCCCTGGACCTGTCCGACACCCGCCAGCTGGCCCTGATGCACCAGGCCACGAGCCTGTTCCGCGGCGCCACCTACACCGCGCTCGACGGCGAGGTGCCCGAGGAAACCGTCCAGGCCGCCATTGCCGCACCCTATGCCCACACCACTGCCCCGCTGCGACGCCTCGTGGACCGCTTCGCGCTGCTGGTCTGTTCCTACGCCGTCCACGGCCAGGAGGTCCCGGCGGGCGTGCGCGAGGTGCTGCCCCAGCTGCCGGAGTTGATGAACGACTCGAACCGCATCGTGAACAAGGTCGAGCGTGCCGCCATCGACACCGTGGAGGCCGCCTCGCTGGCCCACCGCGTGGGCGAGCGCTTCTCCGCGGTGACGCTCACCGGCTCCGGGGATTCGGGCAACGGCAACCACCGCAACGGGGGCACCCTGCAGGTGAAGGACCCGGCCGTGATGGCACCCTTCGAAGGCACCGCGCAGGCGGGCATGCAGGTGGAGGTCGAACTCGTCCACGCGGACATGGCCAGCCGCAAGGTGCTCTTCCGGATCCTCGGGCCCTGACCCCACGCGCCGGGACCCGGGCGCTGCGCCGGGCCCCGGCGGGCGGGCAATACCCGAAATTGCCCGGTCGCACGATATGCTTGAGGGGTATACAAGGATGCCCGGTCGCGTACCTTGAAAAGAATTCATGCGGGATTACCCAGCGACTTCCGCGCCCCACGTGGTCAGATCCACTTGACCGCTAGCTAAGCCTGCGATCGGCTCCGCTGGAAGCACCTCGATTGTGGTGGACCTCCGACCCCATTTCCCCGGCCCTGCCGGGAACGGTCGTCGAGCACCGCACTCCGCAAGTGCCTAAACGAATGAGACCCCCCGTGTCGAATACAGAACACCTGCTCACCGCCGATTCGGCGTCCGAGGCAGTGGACATCGAAGAATCCCTGTCCACCAATGAAACCCCGCACGAAATCCCGCAGCTGACCTTCGCCGACTTCGGCGTGCGCGCCGACATTGTCGAGTCCCTCACGGACGCCGGGATCCTGCACCCCTTCCCCATCCAGTCGATGACCCTCCCGGTCGCACTGGGCGGGCACGACATCATCGGCCAGGCCAAGACCGGCACCGGCAAGACCTTCGGCTTCGGCATCCCCGCGCTGCAGCGCGTGGTCGGCCCGGACGACGAGGGCTACGACAAGCTTCCGGCCCCCGGCGCCCCGCAGGCACTGATCGTCGCCCCGACCCGCGAGCTTGCCGTGCAGGTCGCAGCCGACATCGAGAAGGCCTCGACCAAGCGCAACGCCCGCATCGCCACGATCTACGGCGGACGTGCCTACGAGCCGCAGATCGAGCAGCTGAACAACGGCGTCGAGATCGTGGTCGGCACCCCCGGCCGCCTGATCGACCTGCACCGCCAGCGCCACCTGAACCTGAAGAACGTGCGCATCGTGATCCTCGACGAGGCCGACGAGATGCTTGACCTGGGCTTCCTCCCGGACGTCGAGACGCTGCTGGCCGCGACCCCCGCGATCCGCCAGACCATGCTCTTCTCGGCCACCATGCCCGGCCCGGTCATCGCCATGGCGCGCCGCTACATGACCAAGCCGACGCACATCCGCGCCGCCGACCCGGACGACGACTCGATCACCAAGAAGGACATCCGCCAGGTCGTCTACCGCGCCCACCAGCTGGACAAGGACGAGGTCGTCGCCCGCATCCTGCAGTCCGAGGGCCGCGGCCGGACCATCATCTTCACCAAGACCAAGCGCTCGGCGGCCAAGCTGACCGACGAGCTGATCGATCGCGGTTTCGCCGCCGGCGCCATGCACGGCGACCTGGGCCAGGGTGCCCGCGAGCAGGCGCTGCGCGCCTTCCGCAACAACAAGGTCGACGTGCTGGTCGCCACCGACGTCGCGGCCCGCGGCATCGACGTGGACGACGTCACCCACGTGATCAACCTGCAGTGCCCGGAGGACGAGAAGACCTACCTTCACCGCGTGGGCCGCACCGGCCGCGCCGGCAACAAGGGCACCGCGGTGACCTTCGTGGACTGGGAAGACGTACCCCGCTGGGGATTGATCAACAAGGCCCTGGGCCTGAACGTCACCGAGCCGGTGGAAACCTACTCCTCCTCGCCGCACCTCTACGCCGACCTGAACATCCCCGCGGGGACCAAGGGCCGGTTGCCGCGCCACGCGCGCAAGCTCGAGGGCCTGGCCGGCGAAAAGCTCGAGGACCTGGGCGAGACGGGCAAGAAGCACGCTTCGCGTTCCTCCGAAGGCGGGCGTCGCGGAGAACGCGGCGGCGAGCGCGGCGGCAACAGCGGTGAGCGCGGCGGCAACAGCGGTGAGCGCGGCGGACGCCACGGCCATTCCCGCGGCCGCTCCGACCGTCCGGCCCGCGAGGGCGAGCGCCACCGCGAATCCGCCCCTGCCTCCGAGCACGCCACCGGTTCCGAGTCCGCGGACCAGGGCGCCCCGAAGGCCGAGCGCCCGGCACGCACCCGCCCCAATCGCAGCCGCACCCGCCGCCGCGACGGCGAAGTCGTGAACCGCACCGACGCCGAGTAGATTGACGCCAAGCAACTAGATGACGTTGACCAGCATTCCCGACGGGCCCATCGCCGATCCCTCACCGGACGCCGATGGGCCCGCCGCTGCATCCCCAGCCACCGCCTGGGATCCGGCAGGACCCAACCTGATCGTCCATGCCGAAAACGCGACGTTCCTGCCTACCCTGCCCGATGAATCCTTCACCCTGATCTACGTCGATCCGCCGTTCAACACCGGCCGAACGCAAAAGCGCCAGGTCATGACGTCTGTCCGCACGGCCGCCGGCGAGGGCGACCGGGTCGGTTTCCAGGGCCGGAGCTACTCCACCCTGCGCGGGGACCTGCACAGCTACGACGACGCGTTCGACGACTACTGGTCCTTCCTGGAGCCGCGCCTGCGCGAGGCCTGGCGGCTGCTGGCCGACGACGGGACGCTGTATGTGCACCTTGACTACCGCGAGGTGCACTACGCCAAGGTCATGCTCGATTCGATCTTCGGCCGCGAGTCCTTCCTGAACGAGATCATCTGGGCCTACGACTACGGCGCACGGGCCAAGTCCCGCTGGCCGGCCAAGCACGACAACATCCTGGTGTACGTCAAGAACCCCAAGACCTACCACTTCGACAACGCCGAGGTCGACCGCGAGCCCTACATGGCCCCCGGTTTGGTCACCGCCGAGAAGCGCGAACGCGGCAAGCTGCCCACCGACGTCTGGTGGCACACCATCGTCTCGCCCACCGGCAAGGAAAAAACCGGATACCCGACGCAGAAGCCCGAGGGCATCCTGCGCCGGATCATCAACGCGAGCTCGCGAGAGGGCGACTGGGTCCTGGACTTCTTCGCCGGCTCCGGGACCACCGGTTCCGTTGCCCAGGCCTTGGGCCGACGATTTGTCTGCGTGGACGAAAACCCGCAGTCCATTGCCGTGATGACCAAGCGCATCCCGAAGGCAACGCTGCTTCAGGCCCTGGAAGACTGACCCTTCCTCGGGGTGTTGTTTCCACGTTCGCGGTGGCGCCCCTTGGCCCTTTCCACGAGCCAAGACCTTTGACGCGCTGAGCCCCGTGTTGCCTCGATATCCCAAGGCAACACGGGGCTTCCTGCTATCTGGCGGGATCACGCTGCCACGGCCGGAATAAGTTCCCCACCGGAATCGATAATTGCCGCATCGGCAACCCTCTTGGCGTCGAGCCCCAGATCCAGGCCATCGTCGATGCATAGGTCACCCGATCTTTTCCTCGCCCAATGGCGGTCCAGAGTGTCTCAACGGCAACACGAACGATGCTGCCGCTAGCAATGCCCTGTGGAAAACGCTCCCGAAGTCTTGGGAACGGGGCTAGGATGTCAGCTAATTGACTCCGACCGAATCGTAGGCCTCTGGCATGTTTACGAAAATCAAGAAAGTCATTGTCGTTTGCTGCTCGGGTGCCCTACTGCTCGCGGCGACCGGATGCACCGGGGATGCGACTCCTGCCGAGCCCACCGGTTCGACTTCGGCTTCAACCCCTGCGGCTTCCAGCTCCGCTCCTGCACCGTCACCGAGTCCAACTGCGAAGCCAACGCCCACACCAGTACCAGCGAGCTCAAAGGGCCCCGCGAAGAACTGGCCGGTGCCAAAGATGCCCGAGGCTGCAAAAGAAAAGTCCGATGTAGGAATCGCGGCATTTACAATGCACTGGTTTGACCTTCTCGAATACATGTACGTCACCAACGACACCCGCCCCATAAAAGCAGTCACGCGGCCGCAATGTGAAATTTGTGTTCGAAGTTTCATTGACCCAGCCGACGGACTGGCTAAAAATGGCGCGTGGTCGGTGGGTGGACAACTCGATGCAGCAGTTACCCTTGCCATTGCAGAAGGGCACTCTGGTGTTGCCAATTTTCGATTGGAGCGAGAAGAGCTGTTGGTCTACGACAAAAAAGCCGAATACTACGGAAAGCTGCCGGGAACAGAGAAGCCTGATATTGGAGCCCTTGGAATGGAATACGACAAGGGCTGGCAAGTCATCGATCTTCAGTGGCTTGACTCGGAATGATCGGATATGAAAGCCCAGAAATTTGCAATATTGAGCGCGTTGGCCCTCCTGCTGGCCTCATTCAACGTAGTTATATCTGCAAATATTGCCTATGCCTGTCACGAGGCCGGATATTCAGCAAACGGGAGTGAATTTATTGCCAAGAATCCCGGCTGTAGTTTCAGCAACGGCGGCCGTACCTATGGGGACAAAAAGACTGGACGCACGCGGACCATTAGCAACGGACCAAAAATTCGTTACGAAGTTACTTACTATCAGGAATGCAGTCCGGCGATGACGCTGATTAGAGTTTGTGTGGCCAACACGGACCCTTCATGCCCGGACGGCAGTTACACCTTGACTAGATTAATCAAGGCGCTCAATGGGCCCCGCGTTGGAAGGGTCCTTTCTATGCGGCAATATTGCACCGTTGAGCCAACGATCGAAGTCCCCGGTGCTGAACAAGACATTGCCAGAGTCACGCCGGAACAGTTTCGACGGATGCCGATCAGCGCATCCACAATCTTCAGCCAGCCGGAGAGCTTTTCGCTGCGCAATGGACACGCCCACATGTATGCGGAGTCCAAAACCCAGAACTTCAACATCGAGCTCTTCGACCAAGCCGTCCGCGTCCGGGCGATACCGGTGACCTATGTGTGGTCATACGGGGACGGGACAACACGGAGCCTGAACTTTCCCGGTGCGCCCATGGCCCAGCGCGGCTTTGACGAGCCGACCAGCACCAGCCACGTCTACAAGGACACCGGCGACTTCGGGGTCGGGCTGACCACCCGGTTCCGCGGGGAGTACTCGACGGAGGGCGGCCCGTGGACACCGATCCCCGGTGTTGCCAATGTCCCGAGCCAGCCCATCACGATGAGCGTGTGGCGGACCAAGAAGATCCTCGTGGCGGATAACTGCAACCAGGGAACCAGCGCCCCTGGCTGCGATTCCCTCTTCGAGGACTAGAACTGCCGAACCAGCCGCCGAATCCCTTTGCAGGTACGGGCGAGTAATGAATTCGATGTAGTGGTCCGCTCGACCCCGCGTTCCTGTATCAGCGCGTTGGTTCGGTCGAATTGTTCGTCATCGATCAGGAACGCGTGGTGCTGCGGGGGAAATTCGATAGGCGGTTCGGCCAATTGCAGCATGACACCGACGTCCGACTGGACGTTGGCGAACGGCCCCTGGCGCTCGAAGCGGCTGACTGGGCCACAATGCCGGCGTGGCTCAAAAAGAGCATGGAGTCTGCCTGTGTGACAGGCAGACTCCATGCTCTTGCAGCAATCGGGACGACGGTTGGCCTTTGGCCTGCTTGCCGCCCCTCTGCGGCCTAGACCATGCCCCGGCCCTCGGCACGTGCCTGGCGCCATTCACGATAGAACGCGCGCACAATCACGAAAAGCGTACCGCCAACAACGACGGGCCAGATCAAGACGTATACGGTCAACCAAAAAATATCCATGACAGCCTCCTGTTTCTTTGTCTCTACTTGCTGGTGACCACGGGGTCGACGTCGCTCGTGACCGTCTCGACGGGGTCGAAGTCACCGACACGGTCCTTGATGGTGCTGAAATCGAAGTCCTGCTTCGAACGCACGGACATGAGGTAGCAAACGACGGTCGATACCGAATAAGCGACCAGTGAACCGCTAAGCACTGCGTATTCGTGAAGGGTGCCGAATGCGAACGGCGCCACGATTACGACGGCCGCAATTCCAATGATCCGGGCAATCTTGAGCCCGAAGAATCCAAAGCTCATGAGGCCAAGGACCACACCGACGCCGACGATGGAAATGATGTCAACGATGTAGCCGGTCGCGCCGGACATGGAAATCCATTCGAAGCGCACGGGCAGGAACAAGGCCAGCGCGGCAAGCGTCGAAACGGTGAAGGCCATGTTGGTGACCTTCTTCCAATAGAAGCTCGCAATGACCGGGAACACCAGCGCACCCCAAAGCGCGCCGACGAAGACCAACAAGTCAAGGATGTTCATCTGCCCGGTGGCAAAGAACAGTCCCGCGGCGGTGGCGAGAATCATGGTGATGCGGCCGACCAGGAGCATCGTCTTTGGATTGGCGTTCTTCTTGCCCACCGACTGGCCGTAAATGTCGGCCATGGCGATCGAGGAAAGCGCCGCCAGATCCGAATCGGCCGTGGAGGAAAGTGAACCCAGGATCATGATGAAGAAGACGCACAACAGGACCGGTCCAAGGTAAGTGACGGCCATCTGCGGAATCAGGTTGTTGGTGTCACCGTCAATCGGGGTTATCCCCGCGTACAGTGCTATGACGCCAAGCATGCCAAATCCGATGATCGTGGCGCCATAGCCTATTGTCGCGGTGATGAAGGTCGGCTTGATGAGGTCCTCACGCACCGCGAAGAGGCGCTGGGCGATCGTCTGGTTTCCGATGGCGTACGCAAGAACGGCCGCGATGTACGGGGCACCCTGGTTCATGAACGCGTCGGAGGAGAAGAAATTGCTCTGCTGTGCCGAAAGGTTTGAGGCTCCGGTTTCAAAGAGCCCCGGACCACCGGCGGCAAAGAAGACCACCGGAATGATGATCACCACCGCGCCAAGCATCGCTACTACCTGGGCGAAGTCGGTAAGCACCGATGCGCGGAACCCTGACCAGAGCGTGTAGAGCAGGATGCCTGCGGCCACGGCGATGATGCCTTGCCGGAAGCTGAATGGCGAGAGCAATGCGATAAGCGCGCCACCGGCAATGAAGTTTGAGGTCAGGGAGATAACGCTGCCAAGGATATTGGATCCTGCCAGCATGAGCTGGCTGGAACGACCATGGCGGGCGTACATGACCTCCGCGAGGGTGTGTGCCTTTGGCGCTACCGCACGGATCCTCCGGCCGAAGGGGTAGATGAATAGAATCATCAACGCACCCCAAAGACCGTAGTGAATCGGCCCGGAAATGCCATAGGTATAGCCCGAAGTCGCCGAGGCGTACATCGAGGATGCCCAAATCCAAGTTGCCGTCATGCTGGCCGCAGAGACGCCGAAACCAATTTTGTTTCCGGCTGTCATATAACCGTCGGCATTTTCCTTCTTTTTTCCAATAAAAAGGGACATAACAAATGTCCCCCCGTAAAACAGCACCAACAATCCCAGGACAACCGATCCTGCGAGAAGTTGATAGTCCCCGGTTTCGAGATCCATATCCATCCTCTCTACGTAGGAATGCCGCCGGCAACAATTCCTATAGTTGCGCGCTGGCCGACTAGGGCACAATTAATCGACTTCGCATACACGAATCGAGCAGGCATCCGGCGTGGACGCATTCTGAGCGCGCATAACCACCCGGGCTTCATGCCGGACACTTGGACATCGGACTTAGGTCGCAGGGAGGTTTTCCTCACCCGTGCGCGACACCGATATACATCCAAATTGACGGTGAAATTCCTACCGCCGTGGCTGCGAGTTGCTTCGTGAAACGCTGGAACTAAGCTCAACAAAAACATTTCAAACAGCGAAGCAACTAGAACGATAGTAGCAGGTGTCCGGCGTCCACTCCCCCAGCAGCGAATCTGATCCGGTGCAGACGTCAGGAAAGACGCACCCGAAAACGGGGCAAATTGCCCGCCCATATGACGTCAATTAGAAGTCTCAAATAACAGTTCACAACTTAATTGTCGTTAAGAGAGAAATAGTTTTGCGCCGCCTGCGAATGCCTCGACCACCGAACGCACGAGTGGAAACAATAGGTACCTGACCACGGCATTAGCGACTTTGTCGACCACTGTCAGGGCATCAAAAAAGCGCACCGCCAGCACCCCGGTCGGGACGGTGGCGGTGCGCTCCAGCCGGTCGGCTAGAACAGGTCAGGCATTCCCACCGGAGCGCTTCCGGTCCCGGCGTCCAGGATCCGCTGCAGCATTTCCGTGCTGGTGGTGTTCTCTCCCAGACGGTTCGGCTTGCCGGCACCGTGGTAGTCCGAGGATCCTGTGACGATCAAGTCATGTTTTCGCGCTAGCGCACGGAGGAATTTGCGCCCTTCCTCGGGGTTGTCCCTGTGATCGATTTCCAGTCCAAGCAATCCGGCGTCGATCATCTGCTCGAATGTCTCTTCCCCCACAACCCGGCCTCGGGCAGAAGCCACGGGGTGCGCAAAGACAGGGACCCCGCCGGCATCGCGTACCAGCTTGACCGCGGTCACCGGATCCATGGCGTAGTGCCCGACGTAGTATCGCGAACGGGCGGTCAGCACCTCCGCGAACGCCTCGGTTCGGGTGCGAACCACGCCGGCGGTAACCAGGGCGTCGGCAATGTGGGGACGGCCGATCGTCCCGCCGGGGATCGAATGGCGGGCGATCATGTCCCAATCCACCGGATAGTCCTCTGCGAGCAACTCGACCATGCGCCGGGCCCGGGTAATGCGCGCATCCCGGGCCTTTCCGATTTCCTCGATCAGGCCAGCATGTGCGGGGTCATGAAGATAGCAAAGCAGGTGGACGCTGACCCCGGACTTGGTCTTGCAGGAGATTTCCATGCCCGGGACCAGCCCAACTCCGACTTCAAGTGCCGCTTCTCCGGCCGCTTCCCAGCCTGCAGTCTGGTCGTGGTCGGTCAACGCCAGAACGTCCAGGCCTGCGGCCTTGGCCGCCGCAACCAATTCGGCGGGGTGCTCCGTCCCGTCGGAGACATGTGAGTGGGTATGAAGGTCGATCCGCATAGCTCTCAGGGTAGTCCCTCGGCGCGGTGCCGTCGGCAGCGCCCCGCGGGGTTCTTCCCCCGACGAACACGACAGTCCGATGGGCAGCCCGATGATCAGGGGACGTCGCCCCCGAAGCCTTGCGGTTGGCGCGCACAACCATGCCATGGACGGTGCGGGAACCGCTTCGCTTGGAGGGCGCCTTGGCGTATACGCCCGGGCTTTGAGACGATTGGTCGATGAGCACTGATGCAACCACCACCACCGGCAGCGACCAGCCCCTCGAAGAGCGCGTGAACAACCGTTCCCAGCGCCCCAACTCCGAGGCATTCAAGAAGTTCATGGCCTCGTCATGGGCGCCCGACACCTCCACGCTTCCGGGCGCGGACGAGGTCGCGCCGTACGCGGCCGCCCGCCGCGCGGCCATCTCGGCCAGGTTCCCCGGCGAACGCCTGGTCGTTCCCGCCGGACCACACAAGGTCAGGTCAAACGACACCGACTACCGCTTCCGGCCCCATTCCGGCTTCGCGCACCTGACCGGGCTGGGACTTGACCACGAACCGGAAGCCGTCCTGGTGCTGGAGCCCACCGAGGCGGGCGCCGGCGACAACGGGTCGAACCACGTTTCCACCCTGTACTTCTCGCCCATGGCGGGCCGCGACTCCGAGGAGTTCTACTCCAGCGCCCGCACCGGCGAATTCTGGATCGGCCCGCGCCCGACCCTGCCGCTGCTGCAGGCGCGCCTGGGACTGCCCACCGCCGATCTGTCCGGGCTCGAGGTCGCCATCACCAAGGACGCCGGCGTGGTGGAACTTGGAGGCATGCGCATCCGCCTGCTGCGCGACGTCGACATGAACTGCGACGCCCTGGTCGACACCTCCCGCATCAACACCGGGGTGGACCTTGAGGTTTCCGACTCGCTGGACGGGGAACTCTCCGAGGCACTGAGCGAGATCCGCCTGGTCAAGGACCAGTGGGAGATCGCGGAGATGAAGAAGTCCGTGGCCGCGACGGTCAACGGGTTCCACAACGTGGTCAGGTCGCTGGACCGGGCGGTCGCGCACGAGCGCGGCGAGCGCGTTGTCGAGGGCGCCTTCTTCGCCCGGGCCCGCGAGGACGGCAACGACCTGGGATACGACACCATCGCCGCCTCGGGCAACAACGCGACGGTGCTGCACTGGATCAACAACAACGGCACCGTCAACGACGGCGACCTGCTGCTGCTCGATGCCGGCGTCGAGGCCGAGTCCCTGTACACCGCCGACGTGACCCGCACCCTGCCGGTCAACGGCAGCTACTCCGAGGTTCAGCGCAAGATCTACCAGGCGGTGCTCGATGCCGCCGACGCAGCGTTCGCCGTGGCTAAGCCCGGCACCAGGTTCCGCGACCTGCACACCGCCGCGGTGACCGTGCTGGCGCAGAACCTCGACGCCTGGGGCCTGCTTCCGGTGCCGCTCGAGGAGGCACTCTCCCCCGAGGGCCAGCAGCACCGCCGCTGGATGCCGCACGGCACCAGCCACCACCTGGGCCTGGACGTGCACGACTGCGCGCAGGCCAAGGCCGAGCTGTACCTGGACGGCATCCTTGAGGAGGGCATGGTCTTCACCATCGAGCCGGGCTTGTACTTCAAGAACGAGGACCTGGCCGTGCCCGAGGAATACCGTGGCATCGGCGTGCGCATCGAGGACGACGTGCTCATCACCGCGGACGGTTGCGTGAACCTCTCCGCCGCGCTGCCGCGCACCCCGGCCGAGGTCGAGGAATGGATGGCGCAGGTTCGCAAGGGCTAATCGCGCCCGCCGGCCATAACGCGAAGGCGGCCTTCATCCTCACGGATGAAGGCCGCCTTCGCGTTTCATGACTTCTCGGCGTGGCCCACGGGATCCCTCCCGCCGGTGCCGGGCCGGTGGCTAACGGTGCTTGCCGTGTTCCTGGTGGTTTGCATCCTCCGGCGTGGCTTCCCCTGCCCCGGCCGAGACGCCGGGTTCGGTATCGGCTGCCTCCTCGGGCGTGCTGGCCGCTTCCGAGGCCGGTGCTGCCGCTGGCGCCTGCGGCGCGGGGGTTGCGGCCGGCGGCTGGTTGTCCTGGATCCGGATGCCGAACTGCGGGCGTCCATCGGGCAGGTCCGAATAGCTGCCCGAAGTCGGGGCGCCCGGTTCGGTTGGCGTGGCGGGGGCCGACTGGCCGGCGGCCTGGACCGGGGCAGGGGGCTGCACCGGCTGTCCGTGCGCACCGACCCCGTTGTCGGCGGCCGTGCGGCTCATGGGCAGCTTGGCCGCCAGGGCGCGGGCCGCATGCGCGTGGGAAAACGCGACCACCACGTCGTAGCTGGTGGCCAGGACCTGGGACTGCGAGGCGAAGTCGCGCTTGCCGCGCCGGAAGGAATAGCTCACCACGCCCACCACCATCCAGATGGCCATGCCGATGCCCACCGAGGACAGGATCTGCGCCAGCGCGTTGGAGCCGGGGCTGAAGATGGTCAGGACCAGGCCCACGAAGACGCCGAACATGGCGCCCTGGGCGGCGCCGGCTGCGGCCACCTTCGGGTAGCTGAGCTTGGCGGTGACCCGCTCCACCGACTTGAGGTCGTTGCCCACGATGGTGAGGTTGGCGACGGGGAAGTCGTTGTCCGCCAGGTAGTCCACCACTTTCTGGGCATCCAGGTAGGTGCTGTAGCGCCCCAAAAGCTCGCCGCGCGGCAAGCCGGGCAAATTCGGGTTGGACGGGGATGCACCAAGTGGGGATGACATATATCCATTGTGCACGCTGCCGGGCCCGAAGACCTGACTTGATCGCTGAAGGTGAAAGCCACCGGCCCGAAGACCGGCGTTTGGCACCGTCGCGTTCAACACATTGCCCAAACCGGCGCCCGGTGCACCGCAGGCAGTAGCCTAGAGAGCGTGAGCAGCAATTCTACGAAGGTCTTCATCGCACGACTGCTGGGCCTTGACGTCTTTGACCCCCTCGGCGACCGCCTCGGGCGGTTGCGCGACGTCGTGGTCATTTCCCGCCTGGCCACCAAGCCCGCCCAGTGCGTCGGCGTGGTCGTCGAGGTGCCCGGCAAGCGGCGCGTCTTCGTGCCCATGACGCGCATCCAGGCCATGGAGTCGGGGCAGATCATTTGTACCGGACTGGTCAACATGCGCCGCTTCCAGCAGCGCGGCGCGGAGATCATGGTGGCGGCCGAGCTCTTCGACCGGCGCGTGGTGTTCGGGGACGGCAGCGGCAACGCGGTGGTCGAGGACATCGGGCTGGCCCGCGAACGCAACGGGGACTGGATCATCTCCGACTACTACGTCAGGCGCGGCGAGCCGGCCTCCGGGCTGCTGGGGCTGCGCCGTGCCCGCGGGGAACGCCTGCTGGTGCCCTGGGACGCGATCGTGCACACCGCGCTGCACGAGCCGCAGGCCGCCAGCACCTTCGTCGCCGCCCACGACGAGATGAAGCCCGCCGACTTCGCCGACGCGCTGCACGAGATGAACGACAAGCGCCGCGTCGAGGTAGCCTCCGAACTGCAGGACGAACGCCTGGCCCATGTGCTCCAGGAAATGCCCGACGACGAGCAGGTGCAGATCATCTCCGCCCTGGACATGGAGCGCGCCGCGGACGTGCTGGAGGAAATGGACCCCGACGACGCCGCCGACCTTCTGGGCGAGCTCTCCGAGGACACCAAGCACGCGCTGCTGGAATTGATGGAACCCGAGGAGGCGCGCGACGTGCGCCGCCTGCTCGAATACGCCGAGGGCACCGCCGGGTCGATGATGACCCCGGTCCCGGTGATCCTCTCCCCCGAGGCCACCGTCGCCGAGGCCCTGGCCGCGGTGCGCCGCGAGGAACTGAGCCCCGCGCTGGCCTCCACGGTCTTCGTCACCCGGCCCCCGCTGGAGACCCCCACGGGCCGCTACCTGGGAGCCGTGCACATCCAGGCACTGCTGCGCACCCCGCCGCCGGAGTCGCTGGGCAACATCCTTGACTCCGACGTCGAGCCCATCGACGACCTGGCGGAGGTCGCCGAGGTCGCGCGCACCCTGGCCAGCTACAACCTGACCTCGCTGGCCGTGGTCAACGACGACGGGCGCCTGGTCGGTGCGGTGACCGTCGATGACGTGCTCGACCACCTGCTGCCCGACGACTGGCGCACCCACGACGACCATCCCGACGACGCCGCCGGCAACGAGGCCGCATCCGACGGCACCGCACCACCACCCCTGAACGGAGGTTCCCATGGCTGAGAAGCGCCAGGTCTCGACAGGCCTCGACACCCCCATGTCCGCCCGCAACCGCTTCTTCCCGCGCTTTTCCCCCAACCCGGACAGGTTCGGCTCCAGCACCGAGAAGTTCGCGCGTTTCATGGGCACCCCGCAGTTCCTGTTCTACATGACGATCTTCTGCGTGTTCTGGCTGATCTGGAACACCCTGGCGCCCGAGGGCTGGCGCTTCGACTCCGCGGCCCTGGGCTTCACGGCGCTGACGCTGATGCTCTCGCTGCAGGCCTCCTACGCCGCCCCGCTGCTGCTGCTGGCGCAGAACCGGCAGGACGACCGCGACAGGGTCTCGCTGACCGAGGACCGCGGGCGCGCCGAGCGCAACCTCTCGGACACCGAGTACCTCACCCGCGAACTCGCCGCCCTGCGCATCGCCCTGCGCGACGTGGCGACCCGCGACTACGTGCGCTCCGAATTGCGCTCGGCACTCGAGGACCTGCTGGAAACCGCAGACGGCGAGGAACTGAAGTTGCGCGCCAAGCCGGCCAAGCCCTCCAAGCGCAAGGACCGCACCTCGACCAACACTGGACTCATCCCGCAGGTACCCCCGAAGGCGCCGGGCCGCGGGCAGCGTCCCCGGAGGACTGACACGCCATGACCCTCGAGCCTCGGCTCCTTGAAGCACTCTCCGCCGTCCAGGACCCGGAACTGCGCCGGCCCATCACCGAACTTGGCATGGTCGAATCCGCCGAGCTCGACGACGGGACAGCACGCGTCACGGTGCTGCTGACCATCGCCGGCTGCCCGATGCGCTCCACCATCGAAACCGACGTCGCAGCCGCCCTGGCCGCGGTGCCCGGGGTCGCCCGCGTCGAGGTCGCCCTCGGGGTCATGAGCCCCGAGCAGCGCGCGGCCCTGCGCGAGTCGCTGAAGGGCCGCTCCATCCCGTTTTCCGACCCGGCCTCGCTGACCCGGGTCATCGCCATCGCCAGCGGCAAGGGCGGGGTCGGCAAGTCCTCGCTGACCGCCAACCTGGCCTGCGCCATGGCCGCGGACGGGCTGCGCGTGGGGCTCATCGACGCCGACGTCCACGGCTTCTCCATCCCCGGCCTGCTGGGCATCCCCGGGGCCACCCCGACCCGGGTCGATGAGATGATCCTGCCGCCGGTGGCGCACGGGGTGAAGGTCATTTCCATCGGCATGTTCGTCCCCGACAACAAGCCGGTGATCTGGCGCGGCCCGATGCTGCACCGGGCACTGGAGCAATTCCTCACCGACGTGCACTTCGGGGACCTGGACGTGCTGCTGCTGGATCTGCCCCCGGGCACCGGGGACATCGCCATCTCCGTCTCCCAGCTTTTGCCCGGCTCCGAGCTCGTGGTCGTGACCACCCCGCAGGCGGCGGCCGCACAGGTCGCCGAGCGCGCCGGGTCGATCGCCGTGCAGACCGGCCAGAAGGTCGTCGGGGTCATCGAGAACATGAGCTGGCTGGTGCTGCCCGACGGGTCCACCATGGAGGTCTTCGGATCCGGCGGCGGCGCCGAGCTGGCGCAACGCCTGTCGCTGGTCCTCGGCACCGAGGTCCCGCTGCTGGGGCAGGTCGCGCTCGATCCGTTGCTGCGGGCCGGGGGCGACGCCGGCATGCCGCTGGTGCTCTCCCACCCGGACTCCCCTGCCGCCGCGCAGGTCATCGACATGGCCCGCGGCCTCACGCGCCGCCCACGCGGCCTGGCCGGCCTGAAACTGGGCGTCACCCCGCGCTAGCTGCCCCGGGCCGCGTGGCGGTTCGCCGGGGGCCGCAGCGGGCACCTCTGCGCACCGGCACGTCGCCGCGGCCACTTCGCCGGCAACGTCCGGGACATGGCAAAGGCGGCATCCCCAAGGGGATGCCGCCTGCTGAACCCGTCGGTGGGGTGTGGTCCCCGCGGTGGCTAGGTCGCCTCGTTGTCATATGGTGCCGGCTCGTGCGGGGCCAACGGGGCGATCTTGGCGATCGCCACCGGACGCTGCTGGACGGCAGGTGCCTCCTTGGCGGCCACCACGGCGTCCTCGAAGTCCTCGAGTAGCGCGTCCTTGATGATCCGGCGCGGGTCGTACTGGCGCGGGTCAAGCTTCCGCCAGTCCATGTCGGCGATGTCGTCGCCGACTTCCTCACGCAGCTGCTCCTTGGCACCGGTGGCCATGCGGCGCAGCTCCCTGACCAGGCGCGCCAACTGCGCGGCGTACTCCGGAAGTTTCTCGGGGCCCAGGATAACCACCGCGAGCACCGCAAGCACCAGCAGTTCACTGCCATTGATTCCCAAAAACACCTTTGTAGACTACCTGCTTTCGCGCTGCGATGAGGCCATCGCCTATTTGAAGTCCAACACCATGAGGCGGGAAAAGCCTCGCAGCAGGCGTTGCGAGAATTTCTCGGTCGAGGGATCCAGCGACACAATGCGCGTGTGTTCGCCCACCACCAGCCGCTGCAGGACCCGTTCCACGTCCGCCTTGGAAAGGTCCGAGGAGACCTCGTAGCGCACGCCCTCCATGTTCAACGTGGCGGTCCCCTCAGCATACGTGACGGCGGCAGCGGCCTTGGCACCCAAACGGTGTCCCAGCTCGGTCAGCATGCCGGAGGTCGGATCGGTGCTCGCCGAGGCGGCCATGGACTTCTGCAGGGGGGCGCCTTGGCTCCCGCCCAACGCGCGTGTCTCGGCCAGCTCCACGGTGTGCACTTCGTCGCTGAGCACCAGCCTGACCGTCGACTCGCCCTTGTCCGTAACCCCAGTGGCCGAGGTAAGGCTGAACCCCGCCGCCTCGATGACCGGGCATGTCCAGCCGGCCTGGCGCAACTGGTTCAGGGCCTCCGCATCCAGGCTGCGGGCCGAGGCATTCCAGGATTCGGCCGGATCTCGCTCCGGGGCGCCGAGCGCGGCCGGCGCACCGAGGAACCAGGACATCGCCGCGATCGAGCCCACCAGGGCGAAGAGCAGCAGCAACACGGCCATCGGCACGAATCCGTTCGTCCGGGATCGTCCGGCACCGTGCTCACGCGGCAGCGAATAGTTGGCACCGAGCAGGGTCTGCGCATTTAGCGGAACCGGGGGGCGGCCCGGGGGCGTGGCCAATCTCCCGTGGCCGCGCTGCGTCGATTCAAGAGCCGCCGTACACGCGGCGCAGTTCCGCACGTGCCTTTCCAGGGCGTCGGCACGGCGAGGGTCCAGCCGGCCGTCCACGTATCGGCCCATCCAACGTTCAAAACGATGCATGCCCTAGCGCACTCCCGGGATCGTCCGCCGGATCTTGGGCAACGCCATGGTTGCCGCGGGCCTGACGGCCGGGTTGCGGTGGGCCAGCTTTTCGCGCAGCATTCCCCGGCCACGATGGATGCGCGACCGAACCGTGCCGAGCTTGACGTTCAGCGCCTCCGAGACCTCCTCATAGGAGAGGCCCTCGAGGTCGCACAGGACCACCGCCGCCCGGAATTCGGGGCTCAACGCGTCCAGTGCCGCCTGGACATCGACGTCCAGGTTGTTGTATTCGAAGCTTCGTTCCGGGCCCGGCGAGGTCCCGGGGATCTTCGCCTCGGCACCCTCGGCAAGGCCGTCAAAGCGGATCCGGGACTTGCGCCGCGCCTGGTCAAGGAACAAGTTGGTCGTGATCCGGTGCAGCCAGCCGCCGATCGTGCCGGGAGTGAAGGTGTGAAGCGAACGGAAGACCCGCACGAACGTCTCCTGGGCCAGGTCCTCGGCGTCCTGCCGGTTGCCGGTCAAGCGATAGGCCAGCCGGTAGACCCGCGGCGAATGGTCCCTGACGATCTCGTCCCAACTCGGAACTTCGAACTCCGCAGGCTCGTCAAGGGAGCGTACGTCGCTGGTCAAGGACAGATTCATTGCGTTCACGTCAACAAGTCTGGCTCAGGCTCCTGAGCACAAGCTGAAAGCAAGCTGTGTCGCTTCATTGTTTTGCTTTCTCCCCTGACTGCGCCCGGGACAAGGATAGGATGGGCCTAGCGGCATCATCAGGGAAGCCGCCGCCTGCCCCTGCCGCCTTCACCGGGCTGGCCATGGCACCAACCCGCAACGCACCGCACCTCAAAGGATTTGCCGCACACCCATGAACCTGGACATCTTTAGCAGCTGGACATACGCACAGGCCCAGGCCCAGGAGGATGCGGTGCTTGAGCGCGCCCGCGAACGCGGACGCGAACTTGGCGTGGAATCCGTGGGAGCGGCCACTGCCAATTTCCTTGCGGTCCTCGCCGCGATCTCCGGGGCCAGGAACATGGTCGAAATCGGCACCGGCGTCGGGGTCTCGGGTACCAGCCTGTTGCGTGGGGCGGGCAAGCACTCCGCGCTGACGACCATTGATATCGATGTCGACCACCTTGCCGCGGCCCGGACGGCCTTCCACGACGCCGGGGTCGATGGCTCCCGCACCCGCGCCATTTCCGGCCGCGCCCAGGCGGTGCTGCCCCGTCTCACCGACGGCGCCTACGACCTGGTGTTCATCGATGCGGACAAGACGCACCTTCTGGAGTACGTCACCCAGGGGATCCGCCTGGTCAAGGTCGGCGGCCTGGTCATCGTGCACGACGCCTTCGACCAGCACCGCGTCCCCAAGCCGGCCGTGCGCCAGCCCAGCACCGTGGCCACGCGCAATGCAACCCGGTTGCTGCGCGAGGACGAACGCTTTGTCAGCTCTTTGGTCCCGACAGGACTTGGCCTGCAGCTCGCCGCCCGGATCGGCTAGCTCACTCCCCCGGAATCGCCCGGATTCCAGGAAGATTGAAACTGCGCAACAAACAACGGGGCGGGCACCCGGCCATACCGGCCAAGTCCCCGCCCCGCGGCGTTCCGACACCGAGTCTTACTCGGTGGCGCCTACCAAGCAATCGCGCAACTCGGCGGCTTCAGCGGCATTAAGTTCAACAACCAGACGCCCGCCACCGTCAATCGGTACACGCATGATCAGGCTACGGCCTTCCTTGGTGACTTCCATCGGACCATCCCCGGTACGTGGTTTCATCGCAGCCATTAGCGCTGTTCCCTTTCATTTGAGGTAAAGGCCTTTTGGGCCCCACCCGGTGGTGAGTTAATCGGCGAACCTGGATAATCGTGATCCGCTTTCAACTTGCTACGTCCTATTATTCCGAAGAATGGCTCGTGTTGCTAATCACAGGCTCTTTTCCGTGTGCCGCGATGACCTCATGCAACCGACTTAACTCGGCGGAAAGGGAATCCAGGACCTCGTCAACCTGATCACAGCGATATCCACGCAGCGCCAGTGAAAAGCCCACCTTCTCCACATCCTCGGCCTTCGGCTGCTCGGGAAGGAGCACCGGAGGAAGGGTGGCCACAGGTTCGACCAGCCCCTGCACGGGACCACGGATCGGCTCAAAGCGCCGCCCGTCCCGACCGGTCCGGCTCCGCCTGGTGCCGATGCCCAAGCACACTGCTGTGCCCAGGATTACGATGGCGACCACCAGCAACATGTAGACCAACGCGTGCTCCCCTGCTGTTTTCGATCCGTATCGGGAATTTATTCAGCCACGACAAAGCCATTGGGCCTGGCTGAATTGACGACAATATCCACGGCTTCTTCGATATCGTCCGTCACGTGAATCAAGTCGAGATCCGAAACGGAAATTGCACCGTCCACGGCAACGGTGTTTCGAAGCCATTCCAGAAGCGGGCTCCAATACGCGATGCCGACCAAAACAATGGGGAATCCTGTGACCTTTTCCGTTTGCACGAGGGTCAGCGCCTCAAAGAGTTCATCCAAGGTTCCGTATCCACCGGGCAAAACAATAAAGCCCTGGGAGTACTTGACGAACATTGTTTTCCTGGCGAAGAAGTAGCGGAAATTGATCCCCAGGTCCACCCACTCGTTGAGTCCGGTTTCGAATGGGAGCTCGATGCCCAATCCGACCGAGATGCCCCCGGCAGCCACAGCCCCCTTGTTCGCGGCCTCCATGGCCCCGGGACCACCACCGGTGATCACGGCCACCCCTGCGGCGGCAATCAGCTCGCCGATCTTCTCGGCCTGTATATAACGTTCGGATCCGCGCGGGGTACGAGCCGAACCGAACACACTGATGGCCGGACCCAGACCGGCAAGGGCACCAAATCCTTCAACGAATTCGCTCTGGATGCGCAGGACGCGCCACGGATCCGAATGGGTGAAATCCTCGTCCTCGCGCGTATCGAGCAGATAGGCGTCGGACTGCTCGGTCTTGGCCTGCGAGCGGCGCAACACCACCGAGCCTTTTCGGCGCGCCGGGTCGGGCAGTGAATCAAAGTTCTTGGAGTGCGAATTCTGGCGATGCATGCCCTCCACTGTAACGGCAATACCGCGTCCGACTGGCCGCGTCGTGGCGCAATTAGGCAAAGATTTGGCATCGGCTGTTCAAATTATGGTCGTGAAGCGCGTCACTTCGGATAGGGTTCTTGTCATGAGCACTGATTCCCACTCGAATAGCGCTAAGTCGGACCTGACTCCCATCGTCAGGCTCTCCGCGGTGAACAAGCACTATGGCCAACTCCATGTTCTACAGAACATCAACCTTGAAGTCAGCAAGGGTGAGGTCGTCGTCGTTCTGGGCCCATCCGGCTCGGGCAAATCGACCCTATGCCGCACCATCAACCGCCTCGAAACCATCGACACCGGAACCATCGAAATCGATGGGAAGGTGTTGCCCGAGGAAGGCAAGATGCTGGCCAAACTCCGTGCCGATGTCGGCATGGTTTTCCAGTCATTTAATCTCTTCGCGCACAAATCCATTCTGGAGAACGTCACCCTTGGCCCGATCAAGGCCAAGGGCATGAAGAAGGCCGAGGCCGACAAGCTCGCCATGTCCCTGCTGGAACGTGTTGGCGTTGCCAACCAGAAGGACAAGCTACCGGCACAGCTCTCCGGCGGGCAGCAGCAGCGCGTGGCCATCGCCCGTGCCCTGGCCATGCGTCCGAAGGTCATGCTCTTTGACGAGCCGACCTCCGCACTGGACCCCGAAATGATCAACGAGGTCCTCGACACCATGATCGGCCTGGCCAAGGAGGGCATGACCATGATCGTGGTGACCCACGAAATGGGCTTCGCCCGCAAGGCCGCCGACCGCGTGATTTTCATGGACGGCGGCCAGATCGTCGAGGAATCCACGCCCGAGCAGTTCTTCACCAACCCCCAGAGCGCGCGGGCCAAGGATTTCCTCGGCAAGCTCATCACCCACTAAAGCCATTTCACGACGTTCTTAGTTCGATGGATGAGAAACTCGCTCTCATCCTTGATCACAACAAGGAGAAACGATGCGTAAGTCTCGCATTTCAGCAGTAGCAGCCATGGCAGCAGCCGCGGCCCTGGCCCTGACCGGTTGCGGCGGGTCCGGAGGCGATGCCGGTGACGGCGACACGGTCAAGATCGGCATCAAGTTCGACCAGCCAGGACTCGGGTTCAAGGACGGCGAAGCGTACAAGGGCTTCGACGTCGATGTTGCCAAGTACGTGGCGAAGGAACTCGGCTTCGCCGAGGACAAGATCGAATGGGTCTCGGCACCGTCGGCCAACCGCGAAACCCTGCTCGAGACAAAGCAGGTCGACATGATCTTCGCGACCTACTCGATCACCGACACCCGCAAGGAGCGCGTCGCCTTCGCCGGACCGTACTTCGTTGCCGGCCAGGACCTGTTGGTCCGCCAGGACGACACCTCCATCACCGGCCCGGAAACCCTGACCGGCAAGAAGCTTTGCTCCGTGACAGGATCGACGTCGGCCAAGAAGGTTTCCGATTCCTACCCCGGCGTGAGCCTGGTTGAGCAGGGCGGCTACGCCGACTGCCTGGGTCTGCTGGAAACCGGCGGCATCGACGCGGTCACCACCGATGACATCATCCTGGCCGGCCTGGCTGCAACCGAGGCCAACAAGGGCAAGTTCAAGGTCGTGGGCAACACGTTCTCCGAGGAGAAGTACGGGGTTGGCCTGAGCAAGGACGCCACCACCTGCGCCGACATCAACACTGCCATCACGAAGATGATCGACTCCGGCGAATGGGAGAAGGCGCTCCAGGCAAACACCGAGGGCACCGGCTACTCGCCCAACGCGAAGCTGAACCCCCCGAAGCCCGAGGCCTGCGCCTAGCCGCTGACCGTTTCTCCATGGGACCCATCCGGCGCGCGATCCGCGCTGGGTGGGTCCCGAACCAATCGCACCCTAAAGGAGTAAGCCATGCAAGGCTACCTTTCCCTGTGGGATGAATACGGCGGACAAATGGTGTCCGCCTTCTGGGGCAACCTGCAGCTGACCTTTTGGGCAGCCATCGGGTCGTTGGTCCTGGGCACGATCCTGGCTCTGATGCGAATTTCGCCGGTGCCCAGCTTCCGTGCCTTCGGCACCTCGTACGTGAACATTTTCCGAAACACCCCGCTGACCATCATCATGGCCTTTGGCGTGCTGGTGTTGTTCGGCGTGTTCCAGGTCCAGTTCAGCTCGGATTTCAATCTCAACTTCTTCCAGATCGCGATCCTCGGATTGACGATCTACCATTCCGCATTCGTGTGCGAGGCCATCCGTTCGGGCGTCAACACCGTCCCCCTGGGACAGGCCGAGGCGGCCCGCGCCATCGGGTTGAGCTTCATGCCCGCCGCCCGACTGGTCATCCTGCCGCAGGCCTTCCGCGGAGCCATTGCCCCGCTGGGCAACGTCCTGATCGCGCTGATCAAGAACACCACCGTCGCCGTGGCCGGTTCGGTGGCCGAGATCTCGGGCCTCATGAAGACCATGCTTGAGTTCCGCGCCGATGTGGGAATCCTGATCTTCCTCACCATCGCCGTGTTCTTCGTGATCGTCGTGATCCCCGTCGGCCTGCTCACCACGTACCTATCCAAGAAGTTGGCGGTGGCACGATGAAAGTCTCCGAATCCGTACTCTTTGACGCCCCCGGGCCCAAGGCGCGGCGCCGCGTCGTCGTCATCAACGTCATCGGCGTGCTGCTGGCCCTTGCCCTGGTCTACTACCTCTACAAGGTCCTGAACGATGCCGGACAGCTGACCGCAGAGAAGTGGTCGGTCTTCGGCAAGGGCTCCATTTGGGAGAACTACCTGCTCCCGGGCCTGTTGAACACGCTGCGGGCGGCTGCCGTCGCGATCGTCACCTCGATGCTCTTCGGCTTCATCTTCGGCATCGGACGGCTGTCCACCAACAAGGTGGTCAACTGGATCAGCTCGATCGTCGTGGAGTTCTTCCGCGCGGTGCCGGTGCTGCTGATGATGATCTTCCTCTGGATCATCCTGGCGCGCTCCGGGATGGTGGCCCCCAGCGATTCGCCGTTCGTCGCGGTCGTCGTGGGCCTGACCCTCTACAACGGCTCGATCGTCGCGGAACTCATCCGCTCAGGCGTCTTCGGCCTGCCCAAGGGCCAGCGCGAGGCGGGCATTGCCATCGGCCTGACGCGGGGGCAGTCGCTGCGCAACGTCGAGATCCCGCAGGCACTGATTGCCATGCTGCCGGCACTGATCGGCCAGTTCGTGGTCATCTTGAAGGACTCCGCGCTGGGGTACATCATCAACTTCAACGAGCTGCTCTTCAACGCCAAGCTCATCGGCACCGGCAACGCGAATGTGCTGCAGGGACTCGTTGTCGCCGCAGCCATCTTCATCCTGATCAACTTCGCGCTCTCGAAGCTGGCCTCCGTTGTCGCCCGTCGCCTGAGCAGCCGCGGCATCAGTGCGGGCAAGCCCCAGGACCCGGCGGTGCCCGTCGTGGTCGCGGACCTCAACACCAAGCTGCCCGGAGGATCCGCCACCTGATCCGCTGCGGGTGCCTCGGCCCCGCGCACGGCACGTTTAGGGGCCGGGCCGCAGTCGCTCTCGTTTTCCACGAGAACCGACCGCGGCCCGGCCCTTGCGCGTTGGCGGCACGGCCCGAAGGCCCCGCGGCTAGGCTCCGCCGCCGGGGAGGGCGGAGGGTTCCCCGCCCAGCCAGCGGCGCAGGGCGCCCAGGCAGTCGTGGATGGCGGTGCGGGTGACATGTTCGTCGTCCGAATGGGCCAGCAGCGCATCGCCCGGCCCGAAGTTCACCGCCGGGATGCCCAGCTCGGAGAACCGCGCCACATCGGTCCAGCCGAACTTCGGCTTCGGCGTCTGTCCCACCGCCGCGACGAAGGAGGCCGCCGCCGGATGGCGCAGCCCGGGCCTGGCACCCGGGGCGCCGTCGGTGCGAACGATCTCGAAGCCCTTGAAGAGCTCGAAGACGTGGGCCTCGGCGGCCGCCACGTCCTTGTCCGGCGCGAAGCGGTAGTTGACCTCGACCTCGCAGTAGTCCGGGATCACGTTCCCGGCAATGCCACCGTTGATCCGCACGGCGTTGAGCGACTCGCGGTATTCCAGTCCGTCAACGTCCACGGTCCGCGGTTCGTAGTCGGCCAGGATCGCCAGGATCGGCGCGGCGGCGTGGATGGCGTTTTCGCCCATCCAGGCGCGGGCCGAGTGGGCTGCGACGCCGCGGGTGCGCACCTTGTAGCGGCTGGTGCCGTTGCAGCCACCCTCCACCGTGCCGTTGGTGGGTTCGAGCAGGATGGCAAAGTCGCCGCCAAGCAATTCCGGGCTGTTGCGGAAGAGCCGGCCGAGGCCCGACTTCGAGCCCTCGACTTCCTCGTGGTCGTAGAAGATGTAGGTGACGTCGCGGTTCGGGTCCGCCAGCGTCGCGGCCAGGGCAAGCTGGACCGCCACCCCGCCCTTCATGTCGGTCGCCCCGCGGCCGTAGAGCGTCTCCCCGTCCCAGCTCACCGGCACGGTTCCCCGGGCACCGGGGGTCGTGGGCAGCGGCACGGTGTCCAGGTGCCCGGCCAGGATCACCCGTTCGGCGCGGCCCAGCATCGTGCGGGCCACGATCGCGTCCCCGTCACGGTGCAGCGACAGGCCCGGAACCCTGCGCAGCGCGGCTTCGACGGCATCGGCCAGTGCGGTTTCGTTGCCGGAAACGGACTCGATGTCCATCAGGCGGGCGGTCAGGTCGGCAACGTCCCCATGCAGGTCCAGGTCGATGGGCGTGGCGGGGACGGCGGGGTACTCGGGGCTGGGTTTGCTGTGCACATTCCAAGGTTAGTACGGTGCCCGCGCTAGGATTGATTCATGACTTCGGTAGACACCAACGCAACGCCCGCTTCCGCGCAAGACCTCAGGATCGCCTCGGCCCACGGCCTGGCCACCTATGCCGCCGACGGCGCGGTTCTGGACGCCTGGTTCCCCGCGCCCGTCATGGGCGAGCTGGACGACGCGGCACAGATCTCCGGCGACCTGGCCGCCGCGGCCCGCGACGACGCCGAGCGCGGCACGACCCAGGCGGTCATCGCCCTGGAGATCAACCTCGACGTCGCCCCCGCCGACACCGCGGACGTCTGGCTGCGCCTGCACCTGCTCTCCCACCGCCTGGTGACCCCGAACAACGTCAACCTCGAGGGGGCCTTTGGCCTGCTGCAGAACGTGGTGTGGACGAACTTCGGGCCCTGCGCCGTGGCCGACTTCGAGCGCACCCGCCTGCGCTTGCGCTCCCGCGGGGCGCTGACCGTGTACGGGGTCGACAAGTTCCCGCGCATGCTCGACTACGTCGTTCCCGCCGGCGTGCGCGTTGCCGACGGCGGCCGCGTCCGCCTCGGTGCCCACCTGGCCCCCGGCACCACCGTCATGCACGAGGGCTTCGTGAACTTCAACGCCGGCACCCTGGGCGCCTCCATGGTCGAGGGCCGGATCTCCGCCTCGGTCGTGGTGGGCAACGGCTCGGACGTGGGCGGCGGCGCCTCCATCATGGGCACCCTCTCCGGCGGCGGCAAGGAAAAGATCGTCATCGGCGAACGCGTGCTGCTGGGCGCCAACTCCGGCGTGGGCATTTCCATCGGGGACGACTCGGTCGTCGAGGCCGGGCTGTACGTCACCGCCGGGACCCGCGTCCAGCTCGGGGACGCGGTGGTCAAGGCCTCGGAACTCTCCGGCGTCTCCAACCTGCTCTTCCGCCGCAACTCCCTTACCGGCGCCGTGGAGGCACTGCCGCGCGCCGGCCAACACGTCGAATTGAACAGCGTCCTGCATGCCAACTAACGCACACCAACGCGTTCTCGCGTTGGGCTCGCGGGGCGCCGAGCAGCACCACGGCCGGCACCGCGGGCCCCGACGCTGGGGCCGCACCCTGCTGGCCCTGGTGCTTGCCCTGGGGCTCATCGCGGGTGGGCTCTACGCAGCGGTGAACTTCATCGGGATCGATGCCACGGTGGTGCGCCAGAAATGCACCGCCCTGGTGGGTTCCACGCTGCACACCCTGACCCCCGACCAGGCGTCGAATGCCGCGGTGATCGCCGGGGTCGCCGGCAAGCGCGGCATGCCCACGCGGGCCGCCACCATCGGGATCGCCACCGCCATCCAGGAATCCAAGCTCACCAACATCGACTACGGCGACAACGCCGGCCCCGACTCCAAGGGCCTGTTCCAGCAGCGTCCGTCCATGGGCTGGGGCACCGAGGCGCAGGTCCAGGATCCGGTCTATGCGGCGAACCGCTTTTTCCAGGAGCTGGAGACCTTCGACTACCAGTCCATGGCACTGACCGATGCGGCGCAGAAGGTGCAGCGCTCGGCGTACCCCGGGGCCTACGCCCAGCACGAGGAGAAGGCCAGTGCCTTTGCCTCGGCACTGACCGGGGCCTCCCCCTCCACGCTCAATTGCACGCTGCGCCCGGCGGAGGCCGCCGGCTCGGCGAAGTCGGTGGCGGCCGACCTGTTGGCGGCCACCGGCAAGGATGCCGACGAGCCGTCCGGAAACAACGTGCGGATTCCGGTGCGCGGGCAACAGGGCTGGGCCACCGCCCAGTGGGCAGTGGCCAACGCGCAGAAGCACAACATCGAATCGGTCTCCTACGCCGGGCTCGTGTGGAACCGCGCCGAGGGCCGCTGGGTGCCGGCGGCAACCACCGACGGGTACGTCATCATCTCCCTGGCCGGTTCCCCGAAATGACGCCCAGCCTGCGCGCCTAGGTCATCAGTTCGATGATGGGCTGCAGGTAGCTGCGGAAAAGCGTCGCGTCCCGCATCAGTTCCTGGCTCAGGATCACCGTGTTCGGTTCCACGAACCAGGCACGGCGTTCGGACAGCGGAAGCTCGACCAGCTTCAGGTGCAGGTCATCGACGTTCCTGCCCTCCAGCTCGCGTTCGGCAAAGAGATGGGCCAGCAGCGCCAGCCGCTCCTTGGTATTGTCCTGGCAGTATTCCCGGTACTCCCCCAGCCGGTTCTGCGTCCAGGTGTAGGCATTGCCGTAGTGGGCCCGCAGAAGGTGCTGCAGGCTCGGCGAATCGGAGAAGCCCGCAAAATCCGGTTCCGCGTCGATGTCGATGGTCGGATGGTCATCGGCAAGGATCCTCTCCCACCAGCTCTGCCATTCCTGGCGCAGCTCGCCGGCGGCAATCACCGCTCCCTCGCGTGCGGCGGCCGGCTTGACCCGGGGAGTCAGCGGCGCGAGGAACATGGCATCCACGGGCTCGATGGCCGCCAGATCCCGGAAATACAGCGCCAGCAACATCTCCTTGTCGATATCCGCCGAAACCTTCCAACCCGAACCAGACTCCAGCACCATGTGTGCACACCCGTTTCCTTGAAATCGCTCGCCTATCTCTAGGATAAGCCCGGAATCGCAGGTTTGCCCCGAAATTCCGGAGACCTGATGCAGCCGGCCGCGCATGCAAAAGGGGTCGGTGCCGTCGAAGGAGATTTACTCCTGCGACGGCACCGACCCCCGGGGATGCAATGCTGCCGGCCGAGGGCCGCGGGAATGACTCCCTGCGACGCCTGCCGGACGTCCCTAGTTGTTCGGGTAGCTGCGCTCGGACTCGCCGATGTAGAGCTGGCGCGGACGCCCGATCTTCATTTCCGGGTCCTGGATCATTTCGCGCCACTGGGCAATCCAGCCCGGCAGGCGGCCGATGGCGAAGAGCACGGTGAACATCTTCTCCGGGAAGCCCATGGCCTTGTAGATCAGGCCGGTGTAGAAGTCGACGTTCGGGTAGAGCTTGCGCGAGATGAAGTAGTCATCGTTCAGTGCGCGCTCTTCGAGGGACATCGCGATGTCCAGCAGCTCGTCGTTGCCGCCGAGCTTGCCCAGGATCTCGTGGGCCGTGTTCTTGATGATCTTGGCGCGCGGATCGTAGTTCTTGTAGACACGGTGCCCGAATCCCATGAGGCGGACGCCGTCTTCCTTGTTCTTGACCTTCTCCATGAAGTCCGCGGGCTTCAGTCCGTCGGACTGGATCTGGCGCAGCATCTTCAGCACCGCCTCGTTGGCGCCGCCGTGGGCGGGGCCGAAGAGGGCGTTGATGCCGGCGGAGACCGAGGCGAACATGTTCGCGTTGGAGGAACCGACCAGGCGCACCGTGGAGGTGGAACAGTTCTGCTCGTGGTCCGCGTGCAGGATCAGCAGCTGGTCAAGGGCCTTGACCATGACCGGGTCCATGTCATACGGTTCGGCGGCCAGGCCGAAGCTCAGGCGCATGAAGTTCTCGACCAGGTTCATCGAGTTGTCCGGGTACAGCAGTGCCTGGCCGATGGACTTCTTGTGCGCGTAGGCTGCAAGCACCGGCATCTTGGCCAACAGGCGGATGGTCGAGAGCTCGACCTGCTCCTCGTTGAACGGGTCCAGCGAATCCTGGTACCAGGTGGACAGCGCCGACACGGCCGAGGACAGCACCGGCATCGGGTGCGCGTCGCGCGGGAAGCCGCCGAAGAAGCCCTTAAGCTCCTCGTGCAGCAGGGTGTGCCGGCGGATCTTCTGGTCAAAGTTTTCCAACTCGGTGGCCGAGGGCAGGTTGCCGTAGATCAGCAGGTAGCTGGTCTCCAGGAAGCTGGACTTCTCGGCGAGCTGCTCGATCGGGTAGCCGCGGTAGCGCAGGATGCCCGCGTCGCCGTCGATAAAGGTGATTGCGGACTTGGTTGCCGCAGTGTTCATGAAGCCGGGGTCGTATGTCACGCCACCTGTCGCCTTCAACAGGGGTGCGATGTTAAAGCCATTGTTGCCTTCTACCGCGGGCACAACAGGGAGTTCGATGTTGTTGCCGCCGAAGCTGAGCTGAGCAGAATTGTTATCCGTCATTGTCTCTCCTAACCGGAATGCAGATGAATCCGATGGTCAGTAATCACTGTCACGCTACCTTTTAGTAGGCGATTGGCACCAATTGGTTGGTCACGCTTGTCTTTCAGGCTGCCGCATTCAACCGCTCGACGGCGCTTGCAATGCGCTCGTCGCTGGCGGTCAGCGCGATCCTCACGAAGTTCTCCCCGGCGGTCCCGTAGAACGCGCCGGGACCGGCCACGATGCCCAGCTCGGCAAGCCGACCGAGGGTGGTCCAGCAGTCCTCGTCCGCGGTGCACCACAGGTACAGCCCGCCGACCGAGTCAACGATGCGCAAACCGAATGCCCCGAGTGCCGGGACGAGCGCCTCGCGGCGTGCCCGGTAAAGATCTTTTTGTGTCCTGACATGGTCGTCGTCGTTCAGTGCCGCAATCATGGCGGACTGCACCGGAGCCGGCACGATCATTCCCGCGTGCTTGCGGTTGTTGACCAGCGCGGGCATCAGGTTCGGGGCCCCGGCCACGAAGGCGGCCCGGTAGCCGGCGATGTTCGACTGCTTGGACAACGAGTACACACTCAGCAGGTCGGTGAAGTCCCCGCCGCAGACGGATTCGTGAAGGACGCTCGGAACGCCCGACTCGTGTTCGCCCCAGCCGAGTTCGGCGTAACATTCATCCGAGGCCACCACCGCGCCCAGCGAGCGAGCGTCATCGACGAGCGCCTTCAGTTCCGCAACACCGCGGACGATGCCCGTGGGGTTGCCCGGCGAGTTGACCCACACCAGTTTCACGCGCGCGCGGTCGGCCTCGGAGAGGTCCTCCAGCGAATCCGCGGCGATCGAGTCGGCCCCTGCGAGCTGCGCGCCGATGTCGTAGGTGGGGTAGGCGACGAGCGGGCGGACCACCAGGTCGCCGGCACCCAGGCCCAGCAGCAGCGGCAGCCAGGCCACCAGCTCCTTGGAGCCGACGGTCGGCATGACGTCGTCGGCGGCCAGGCCACGCACGTCGCGCCGGCGGGCAAACCAATGCACGATGGCCTCGCGCAGCTGAACCGTGCCATGGGTGGTCGGGTAGCCCGGGGCATTTGCGCCCTCGCGCAAGGCCTGGGTGATCACCTCGGGGGTCGGATCAACGGGGGTGCCGATGGAGAGGTTCACGGCCCCGCCCTCGTGCTCGGCGGCGCGGGCCGCGTACGGGGCAAGGGCATTCCAGGGGTAGTCAGGAAGCGTCAGCATGGTGGCGGCGGTCAGTCCTGGATTTGGGGCGGGAGGGCGGAGATGATCGGGTGGTCAATGCCCATGTTGCCGAGCTTGGCCGCGCCGCCGGGGGAACCGACCTCGTCGAAGAACTCCACATTGGCCTTGTAGTAGTCGGCCCACTGGTCCGGGACGTCGTCCTCGTAGTAAATGGCCTCCACCGGGCACACCGGTTCGCAGGCGCCGCAGTCAACGCATTCGTCGGGGTGGATGTACAGCGAGCGTTCGCCCTCGTAGATGCAATCCACGGGGCATTCCTCGATGCACGCCTTGTCTTTGACGTCGACGCACGGCTGGGCGATGATGTAGGTCACGGTACCCGGGGCCTTCCTTTACAACGAATCATGAACTGTTTGGTCATGCGGCACGCGGCTATGCATGCTCTCCAATAGCTTAGTACCGTTGGGGCCGCTTTGCCCCGTCGAACAGCGCCCGGGGACCCGAATGTGGCCTCGGACACATCAAGGCCGGAGGGGCCGTCCCGGGGTGCATCCCGGCCTAGACTCGAGACATGAGTCCGGATTTCCTTTCCACGATCCAGGTCGGCGCCCGCGTGGTCATTCGCTATCGCCTGGCACCCGACGAGCGGGGAAACGCCGGAGAGCAATTCACCGACGCGCTGGGCCACGTGCGCTCGGTGACCGAGACCCAGGTGCTCATCGAGACCCGCGGCGGACTGGTGCACATCGACCGCGCCGGAATCACCCATGCCAAGGCCGTCCCTCCCCCGCCGCCCCGGCGGCAGCGCGGCTGACCCGCACGGCCGCCAGCCACACGCCGAGCGATTTGAAAGTTTCAATCAGTGGCGTGATTTCCCGTATGCTAAAAACATGGCCACTGATGAAGAGGTACAGGCCCGTGCCAGGGCGTTGAGCTCCCCGCTCCGCCTTCGCATCCTGCGACTTTGCTTGCACGAATCGCGTACCAACAAGGAAATAGCGGACATGCTGGACATCAATCCGGCGACCTCGCTCCACCATGTGCGAACCCTGCTCTCCAACGGGTTCCTCGCAGCCGAAGAGACGCGCCGGGGCAACCGAGGGGCCAAGGAAGTGCCCTACCGCAGCACGAAACTCTCGTGGGGCACCAAGCTGCCGGACGCCGCACCCCTGCTCGTCGACACGTTCCTGCAGGAAATCGACGGCCTGGCTCCGCAGGAAATCCAGGTCATGCGCGTCGGCCTGAAGCTCAGCGAGGCCACGCAGAAGGAGATGATGTCGCGCATCCACGCCGTCATCGAGGACTACGCCATGCGCGATGCCGAGTTCGACGGGGTGGCCACCTCCCTCTTTCTGGCACATCACCTGGATATGAAGTCAAGCAAGTCCGAGCCCCGCACCGCATAGGTCCCGGAAATCAGGCAAGGCCCCCGCAGAACTGCGGGGGCCTTGCCTGAAGTAATCCGTTATTGCGTTTTATTGCGCTGCGGGCAGTCCCAATCCGGGGATCAGCCGCGCGACCGGGCAGCATTGCGCAAATGCCGGGAAGCCAACAGGATCGCAACGATGACAGGCACGATGATGCCGTACACCCAAATGCCGCCGGCCAGTGCCGGGCCCGGAAGCAGCTCGAAGTACTGGGTCGAGACGATCATCTGGTTGTTCGAGTCGGTCGCGATCAATGCCACGAACACGTACGTCGCCAAGCCGGCGAGGGCGCTAACCCACAGCTTGCCGCGCAGCAGCCCCACCCAGTAGGTCAGGGCCCCGGTCAGCAGCAGAGCCAGGGCGGCGCCCCAGGGAATCGGGACGTCCCCGGCGTAGCTAATCGAAGCGTGAAGGATAGTACCCACCACCGCGGCCAGCGCCCCGGCCGCAAATGCGGCCAAGACGCTGTACACGGTGGTGGCTACGGAGCCTGGTGCCTGATTAGTTCTTGGCCCGGGCACGGTTGGACTTGGCGCGGTCGCCGGCGTTCAGGATGAGCTTACGGATACGGATTGCCTCCGGGGTAACCTCAACGCACTCGTCCTCACGGGCGAATTCGAGGGACTCCTCAAGAGTCAGGTTGCGCGGCGGAGTCATGTTCTCGAAGGTGTCCGAGGAAGCTGCACGCATGTTGGTGAGCTGCTTTTCGCGGGTGATGTTCACGTCCATGTCGTCTGCGCGAGAGTTCTCGCCGACGATCATGCCCTCGTAGACCTCGGAGGTCGGTGCCACGAAGAAGGACATGCGTTCCTGCAACTTGATCATTGCGAACGGGGTGACGACGCCGGAGCGGTCAGCCACGATCGAACCGTTGGTGCGGTATTCGATCGGACCGGCCCAAGGCTCGTAGCCCTCGGCCAGCGAAGCGGCAATGCCCGCACCGCGGGTGTCGGTGAGGAAACGGGTACGGAAGCCGATCAGGCCACGTGCCGGAACCATGAACTCCATGCGGCACCAGCCGGTGCCGTGGTTGGCCATGTTGGTCATGCGGCCCTTGCGGGCAGCCATCAGCTGGGTCACGGCGCCAAGGAATTCCTCGGGCACGTCGATGGTCATGTGCTCCATCGGCTCGTGCAGCTTGCCGTCGATCATCTTGGTGACAACCTGCGGCTTGCCGACGGTCAGCTCGAAGCCTTCGCGACGCATCTGCTCCACGAGGATGGCCAGTGCCAATTCGCCACGACCCTGGACTTCCCAGGCATCCGGACGTTCGGTCGGAAGGATGTTCAGCGAAACGTTGCCGATCAGTTCCTTGTCAAGACGGTCCTTGACCTGGCGGGCGGTGACCTTGGCACCCTTGACCTTGCCGGCCAGCGGCGAGGTGTTGATACCGATGGTCATCGAGATGGCCGGCGGGTCGACGGTGATCAGCGGCAGCGGCTTCGGGTTCTCGATGTCGGTGAGGGTCTCGCCGATCATGATGTCTTCGATGCCTGCAACTGCGACGATCTCGCCCGGTCCAGCGGACTCGGCCGGAACACGGGTCAGGCCCTTGGTGGCCAGCAGTTCGGTGATCTTTACGGTCTTGAGCTCGCCGTCCTGGCGGGCCCATGCAACCTGCTGGCCCTTGCGCAAGGTGCCGTTGAAGATGCGCATCAGCGCCAGGCGACCCAGGAACGGGGAAGCGTCAAGGTTGGTGACGTGTGCCTGAAGAACTTCGCCCTCGGTGTAGGTCGGGGCGGGGACGTGCTTGATGATGGTCTCGAACAGCGGCTCGAGGTCCTCGTTGTCCGGCATGGTGCCGTCGGCGGGCTGGTTCACCGAGGCGAAGCCGGCCTTGCCCGAGGCGAAGACGACCGGGACGTTCAGGATCTTGTCCAGGTCCAGGTCCGGGGCTTCGTCGGCCAGGTCGGAGGCCAGGCCGAGGAGCAGGTCCATGGAATCGGAGACGACGCCGTCGATGCGGGCATCGGGACGGTCGGTCTTGTTCACCACGATGATGACCGGCAGGTTGGCAACGAGTGCCTTGCGCAGCACGAAGCGGGTCTGCGGCAGCGGGCCCTCGGAGGCATCCACGAGCAGCACAACGCCGTCGACCATGGACAGGCCGCGCTCGACCTCACCGCCGAAGTCGGCGTGGCCGGGGGTGTCGATGATGTTCATGGTCATCTTGTGGCCGTTGGCTGCCGGCCCCTCGTAGAACACGGTGGTGTTCTTGGCCAGGATGGTGATGCCCTTTTCGCGTTCCAGCTCGCCAGAGTCCATCACGCGGTCTTCGGTTTCACCGTGGCTGTCGAACGCACCGGTCTGCTGGAGCATTGCGTTGACCAGGGTGGTCTTGCCGTGGTCAACGTGCGCAACGATGGCTACGTTGCGCAGGTCTTCACGAGCGATGATGGTGGTATCTGACATGCGAAAAGGCTCACTTCTTCTAGAGAATTTGGGTCTCGGGGGTCGGGGCCACGACTGACCCAATTAACCATTCTAGTCCTATTGGGAAATCTGGTGTTAAACGTGCCTTATCTCACGCATGAACACTTGGTCGAGCCAGACCGGGCGGGTCTAGGCTGCGGCACTTGCGGTGGGCCCGAGCGGCCCCGTTTTGGTCGGCGCGGCACAATGGGCAGGCACGCGCTGTGCGTCTCTCCCGCGGCATAAAGCAGGGCGGCTTCGGAAGTAATTCCCGAAACCGCCCTGCCGGTGCCGTACGGCGAACCTGCGCCGCCGTCACCTGTTGTCGATGCCTAGCCCATCGGGTTGACCGGTCCGGCGTGGGCCGGAGGAACCGGCGGCGGCTGCTTGTTTTCCAGCTTCTGCAGCGACCGGGCGGCAGCTTCGCGTCCACCCAGGCCGTAGGCCAGTGCCGCGGCCAACGCTCCGCCGATGACCACCGCGCCAAAGGCCATGTTGATGATGGAATCGGCTATGCCCATGTACTTCAGGCCCATCGCGATGAACAGTGCGATGGTGGCCCAACGGATCACCGTGGCGGCCGTTCCCGGTCCGACGATCTTGACCACGATGTTGGCGATCAGGAATCCCGCCGCGATGATCAACCCGCCGAACAGCACGCTGCCGCCAAGGGCCAGGATCTGGTTGAGGATATTGGTGACTTCAGGGAAGTTCAGCTGCCGTGCCGCCATGATGCCGAAGAACAACATGATGGCGATCTTCACCAGCAGCGCGATGATGCCCGAGGCACTCCGGTCGGCGGGGACAATTCCCCACCTGTGCACCACCGAGTCGGTTCCGATTCCCTGAAGTGTGCTTTCCAGGATCGTTCCGACAAATTTGGCGATGATATAACCAATGGCCAGCAAGATCAGCGCGGCGATGATTTGCGGGATCGCGTTCATGATCATCGTCAGCATCTGCTGGGCCGGATCCGAAATGGCAGCGATTCCCAAAACCTGGAGGGCACTAATGCCCACCACGATGATGATGATGGCAAAGAGCAGGTTTCCAATGACCGAGATGATCTTGGCGTTCTGTTCACGTGTCGCGACGGGGTCGACTTCTTCCGTCCCGCGCCGGAACCTGGCAGTGATTCTGCTGAAATCGATGGTACCCAATGCCGTGGTCACCAGTTGCCGCACGATCTTGGCGATCATGTACCCGATGAAGAAGATGATTCCCGCACCAATGAGGTTCGGGATGAAGGCCATGACCTTGCCGAGCAGATCCTGCACCGGGGTCAAGACCTCGGAGAGTGCAAAGACTTGCAGGATGGCAACGAGCCCAAAGAGCCAGATGATCAGTGCCGCAATTTTGCCGAGTGATTCCCCCAGTTGTTGTCCGTCGTTGCCTTGACGCTGCAACCCTTTAACCCGCCCCACGAGTTTTCCAATGGCCCACTTGACCAACTTGGCCAACAGCCAAGTCACCAGCAGGATTATTACGGCGATGGCAACTTTTTGTGCCATGCCCGTCCAATCGAAACTTTCCATGTTCATGAGAAATCCTTCACTTGGAGAAAACGTGCCTGCGAACTGCTGTCCTTTCCGAATAGAGTGCTGACTATAGGAAACATGCTTCGGGACACTAAAACAACCAATGGTTGCGATGGACATCCTGCGGTTTCAGCGGACAATGAAACCCAATGCAGCGAAATCACCGGAATCATGGGTGGCTAATGGCACAGATGCTCCGTTTGGTTGGATCTGCGCCACGAACCAAGTGTTTCTGGATCAGGTACTTGTCCTCCTGAGTATGGCATGATGGCCAGCCGATGCCGTCCCTGCCGCAGGTCGCTTCGCGGGATAACCGCCTGAACGCAGAAATGGCGCAACTCTCTCGAGTTGCGCCATTTCTCCATGCCGGGAACTAGACGTTGAAGCGGAACTCCACGACGTCGCCGTCCTTCATGATGTATTCCTTGCCTTCGATTCGCGCCTTGCCGGCGGACTTGGCCGCGGCGACGGATCCGGCCTCGACCAATTCCTCGAAGCCGAAGACCTCGGCCTTGATGAAGCCGCGCTGGAAGTCGGTGTGGATGACGCCGGCGGCCTGCGGGGCGGTGGCGCCCTTGGGGATGGTCCAGGCGCGGGTTTCCTTCGGTCCTGCGGTCAGGTAGGTCTGCAGCCCCAGGGTGTCGAAGCCCACGCGTGCCAGCTTGTCGAGGCCGGACTCGGTGTAGCCGGCGTCCTCCAGCATTTCCTCGGCTTCTTCCTCGGTCAGCTCGGCCAGCTCGGATTCGAACTGCGCATCAAGGAAGATGGCCTCGGCCGGTGCGACCAGTGCTGAAAGCTCGGCCTGCATCTCGGTGTTGGCCAGGCCTTCCTCATCGGTGTTGAAGACGTAGATGAAGGGCTTGGTGGTCATCAGCTGCAGCGGGGCCAGCTCTTCGATGTCGATGCCTGCCGCCTTGCCGGCGGAGTAGAGGGTCTTGCCCTCCTCGAGGACCTTCTGCGCGGCCTTGACCACGTCGATGAAGGAAGCCTCGATCTTCTTGGCGCGCAGCTCCTTCTCGAGGCGCGGCAGCTGGTTCTCGATGGTCTGCATGTCGGCGAGGATCAGCTCGGTGGCGATCGTCTCGATATCCGAGGCCGGGTCGACCTTGCCGTCGACGTGGATCACGTCGGGGTCCGAGAAGACGCGCGTCACCTGGCAGATCGCCTCGGCCTCGCGGATGTTGGCCAGGAACTTGTTGCCCAGGCCTTCACCCTCCGAGGCGCCCTTGACGATGCCGGCGATGTCCACGAAGGACACGGTTGCCGGCAGGATGCGCTCGGAGCCGAATATCGACGCGAGCACCTTCAGCCGGGCATCGGGCAAGGGCACGACACCCACGTTGGGTTCGATGGTCGCGAACGGATAGTTGGCCGCGAGGACCTGCGCGCGGGTAAGAGCATTGAACATTGTTGACTTGCCGACATTGGGCAGTCCGACGATTCCGATTGTAAGAGCCACGGAAGTAGAGTCTACCGTCCAATAAGTGTCGGTGCTTGCTGGCGCCGTTTTGCGGTGGACGCGAGGGTCCCGGCGGCGCCCGCGCGTGTCCAGGCGGCAGTGGCGTGGCGCCCGCCTGTTGCGAGGGCGCCACGCCACGGTTAGCAGGTGCGGTCCCCGGTGGGGGTGCCGCTCCGGGAGCCTAGCTGCTGATGTCCGACTTGGTGATGCGCCCGCCCGGGCCGCGGGAGTCGTCCCCGGCCTCCTTGAGCTTGGCGCGGATCTCCTTGGGTAGTGAGAAGAGGATGTCTTCCTGCGCCGTGGTGACTTCCTCGACGCTGCCGTAGCCGTACTCGGCGAGCAGTGCCAGCACGTCGCGGACCAGGACCTCGGGCACCGAGGCGCCGGAGGTCACCCCGACGGTTGCCACGCCCTCGAACCAGGACTCGTCGACCTCCGAGGCATAGTCCACGCGGTGGGCGGCCTTCGCCCCGTATTCCAGGGCAACCTCCACCAGGCGCACCGAGTTCGAGGAGTTGGAGGAGCCGACGACGATGACCAGGTCGCTCTTCGGGGCGATGGCCTTGATCGCGTCCTGGCGGTTGGTCGTGGCATAGCAGATGTCGTCGCTGGGCGGATCCTGCAGCTTCGGGAAGCGGGCGCGCAGGCGGCGCACCGTCTCCATGGTCTCGTCGACGCTGAGCGTGGTCTGCGAGAGCCAGATCAGCTTGTCGGGGTTCTTGACCTCGATGGTGTCGGCCTCGTCTGGATTGTTCACGATCTGCGTGTGCTCCGGGGCCTCGCCGTAGGTGCCCTCGACCTCTTCGTGGCCCTCGTGCCCGATCAGCAGGATCTCGTAGTCGTCCTTGGCGAAGCGCACCGCTTCCTTGTGCACCTTGGTGACCAGCGGGCAGGTCGCGTCGATGGTGCGCAGGCCGCGGTCCGCGGCCGACTGCACCACGGCCGGGGACACGCCGTGGGCGGAGAAGACAACCAGCGCGCCCTCGGGCACCTCCTCGTTTTCCTCCACGAAGATGGCGCCGCGGGCCTCGAGCGTGGAAACGACGTGCAGGTTGTGGACGATCTGCTTGCGGACGTAGACCGGGGCGCCGTAGTGCTCCAGCGCCTTTTCCACCGCAATGACCGCGCGGTCGACGCCGGCGCAGTAGCCGCGCGGGGCGGCCAGCAGGACGTTGCGCTCGCCCTGGATCGGCGCCGCGGCGGCGATTTCCGCCGGGCTGCGACGGGTGCGCGGGATCTTGGGCATCGGAAGGGAGACCTGAACGGTGGAACTGGTAGCCATGGGTCCAAGTCTACTGGGGCGGGCAAAATCGGCGGTGTGGATTCCGCCACCGGCCTAGCCGCGTCTCGGGGTCCGCTCCCCGCGGGCGGCCCAGATGGCCCACCCGATCCCCGCGATCACCAGCACGATGCCGCCGCCGCCCAGGATCGTGGCGAGTGTACCCACTTCCTCCCCCAGTGCGGCAAGCACCCGGCCGGTGACCAAGCTCTCCACGCCGGAGGCCTGTGCGGTGGCATTCCCCGTCCCGAGGTTGCCGAACCACAGCCGCGCGGCGCCGCCCAATGCCAGTGCCGTGGACCCGCCGGCGAGCACCGCCCATGGCCGCCCGCCCCGGGTGGCCAGCAGCAGTCCAGCCGCGGCGGCCACCACGGCCCCGGCGAGCATCCAGCCCCAGGCCCGCGCCACCTCCAGCCAGGCGTTCAGGGTTGCGGCCCGGAGCTGCTGCGCATCAGGCCAGCCGGTGTCGAGCACGGTGGGCGGCATCGAGAGGGTCGCGGGCAACAGGGCACCCAGGGCGGAGCCGTCGAGGGACGCATGCAGGGTGCCGTATCCGCTGCCCAGCAGCGGGGCCAGGTCAAGGCGCAGCGTGACCTGTTCGCCCTGTGCCGGCTCCGCCAGCCGGGAGGTGAAGTCGGCGCGGGCGGACTCAATCGTCGTGCCCCAGGCCTCGGGGAAACCGGGGTCGTCCAGCAGTGCCCCGCCGGCGGTGGCGATGGCATTTTGCAGCGGGCCGGCCAGTTGCGGCGGCACCGCGGTGTCCCGGGTGATGCGGTCCCCCAGCGCGGCGCCGAGTTCCGCGGGCAGCACCCGGCGCAGCTCGGGGTCGGTGGCCAGCGGGCCCAGGATGCGCCCCAGCGGCCCGGGGGTGTCGGCCAGGGTGGTGGCGGCTGACCCCAGCAGAGCCCCGGTGCCCAGCAGCACGGCGAGCACCAGCAGGGCGCTGGCGGCGATGTTGCGCAAAGGTGTTGATATTCTCACGTTGCTCCTGCATGTTGGTGCCCGTGCGGCGGGGCGTGCGTGCCCGGCATCAGCGTTTTGTCCCACGTTACTGGTATCAATGGTGTTGGTGTAGTTTCGAATTTCAGCACCAAGGAAGGCGCGCACCCACGTGGAGCAAGCACAAGAAGCACAAGGGTCGCTGCCGCGCACCGCCGCGGCGACCACCCCGCAGAACCCCTGGCCGCTGCGGGTCCTGAGCGAAAAACTGAAACAGCACATCGAGAACTCCCCCGAATCCTGGGTGGAGGGCCAGCTGCTGGAGGCCAACGTCCGCAACGGCCACGCGTACCTGACGCTGCGCGACGTGGACGTCGACTACTCGTTTTCGGTGACCGTCTGGGCCTCGGTGATGCGTTCGCTGGACACGCCGCCCGAGGTCGGTTCCCGGGTGGTGGCGCGGGTTAAGCCCAGCTTCTACGCCAAGACCGGCCGGCTGTCCCTGAACGCCTCGGACCTGCGGCCCGTGGGGCTCGGCGACCTGCTGGCCCGCCTGGAGCGCCTGCGCCGCTCGCTCTTTGACGAGGGGCTCTTCGACCCGGCGCGCAAGCGCGCCCTGCCGCTGCTGCCGGGCCGCATCGGGCTGATCACGGGCCGGGACTCCGACGCGGAGAAGGACGTGGTGCGCAACGCCACGCTGCGCTGGCCGGCGGTCGCCTTCGACATCCGCAACACCGCGGTGCAGGGCGTCAACGCCGTCGGGGAGGTCATCGCCGCGCTGCGCGCGCTGGACGCCAACGAAGACGTCGAGGTGATCATCATCGCCCGCGGCGGCGGGGCCCTGGAGGACCTGCTGCCGTTCAGCTCCGAGGAACTGGTGCGCGCCGTCGCGGCCTGCACCACCCCGGTCATCTCGGCCATCGGGCACGAGGCCGACCGGCCGATTCTTGACGACGTGGCCGATGTGCGTGCCTCGACCCCCACCGACGCGGCCAAGCGGGTGGTGCCGGACCTCGCCGAGGAGCTGGCCAACCTGGCCCAGGCCCGGAACCGGCTGGACCGGGCGGTGCGGGCCAACGTGGACCGCGAGACCCAGCGCATCTCCGCGCTGCGGGCCCGCCCCGTGCTGGCCAACCCGGAGACCATGGTGCAGGGCCGCCGCGAGGACGTCGTCCGGCTGGCCAGGCGCAGCACGCTGGCCATGCGCACCTCGCTGGCCCGCGGCCACGACTCCATCGCCCACCTGCGCGCCCAGGTCCGCGCGCTGTCCCCGCAGCAGACCCTGGACCGCGGCTACGCGGTGGTGCAGCTGGATTCCGGGGACATCGTCCGCTCGGCCGCCGACGCCCCGGAAGGCAGCGGCATCCAGGTCCGCCTGGCCCGCGGCCAGCTCTCCGCCACTGTCACCCACAGCCACACCCCGGAAGAAGGAAACACCCCATGAACCCCGAAGCAGCAAACCACGACATCGCCGCGCTGAGCTACGAGCAGGCACGCGAGGAGCTGGTGGCCGTCGTCGCGCAGCTCGAGGCCGGCGCCGCCACGCTGGAGCAGTCCCTGGCCCTGTGGGAGCGCGGCGAGGCGCTGGCTGCACGCTGCGAGGCCTGGCTGCAGGGCGCCACCGCCCGCCTGGATGCGGCCCGCGGGCCCGCGTCCGAGTAGTCTCCCCGCCCGGGCGCCGGGAAGCCGCCGAGGCCGGGAAGCGGCCCGGGGACGGATAGTCGCCCGGAACTAGGAAGCGGCCAGGCGGCGCTTTTCTTCCTCCACGTCAAAGTCGGCGGCCGGCCACTGCGGATCGATGCCCTTCAGCGCCTGGGCGAGCAGCGTCGCCACCGCCAGCCGGGCGTACCACTTGCGGTCGGCGGGCACCACGAACCACGGCGCATCCTGCGTGTGGGTGCGCCGGATGGCGGTCTGGTAGGCCTCCATGTACTCGTCCCACACCTCGCGCTCGTCGATGTCGGCGGGATTGAACTTCCAGTGCTTGTCCTCCCGCTCCAGCCGCTCGGCCAGGCGCGCACGCTGCTCGTCCTTGGAGATGTGCAGCATGACCTTGACGACGGTGGTGTCCTTGTCCGCCAGCCCGGCCTCGAACTCCCTGATGGCGCCGTAGCGGCGCTCGATCTCCTCGGCCGGCGACAGGCCCCTGACCTTGTGGATCAGCACGTCCTCGTAGTGCGAGCGGTCGAACACGCCGATGAAGCCGGCCTTGGGCAGCGCCCTGTTGATGCGCCAGAGGAAGTCGCGCTTGGCCTCCGCGGCCGTCGGCGCCTTGAAGGCGCTCAGCTGCACGCCCTGCGGGTCGACGGCGCCGATGACGTGGCGCACGATGCCGCCCTTGCCCGCGGTGTCCATCGCCTGGAGGACCAGCAGGACCTTGGCCGGGGCCCCGGCGCGAGAGGCGGCATAGAAGCGCTCCTGCAGCTCGCCGAGTTCGCGTCCCACCACGGCCAGGTCGCGGGCGCCGCCGGCCTTGTCCCCGGTGTAGCCCGGGGTCGAGGACGGGTCGACGCCCGCCAGCTCGAAGTCCGCGGAGGCCGCCAGCGCGGGGCCCACGGCATCGGCAAAGGGAACGGGGCGTGACTTGGACTTCTGCTTCTTGCTCATGGCTGCAACCTTCATCCTCGGGACTTGTGGAGATCAGCGTACGGCATGGGCCTTAACAATCGGCGCAGGCGGACGGGCGCCGCGTGCCCGGACGCGGCCCGGGGCAGGGCACGCAAGGGGCGCGTCCCCTGCCCCGCCGGTGGCAGGGAAGGGAACGCGCCCCGGGGCGGCCGTGCGGCGTCGCTAGACGGAGACCTTGCCCTCGCGCAGGTCCTCGAGGAACTCGCCGATGCGCCCGATCGCGTCCTTCAGGTCGCGCACCGACGGGAGGGTGACCAGGCGGAAGTGGTCGGGGGCGACCCAGTTGAACGCGGTGCCGTGGGACACCAGCAGCTTCTGTTGCTTGAGCAGCTCCAGGGCGAAGGCCTCGTCGTTGTGGATCGGGTAGATCTCCCGGTCCAGCTTCGGGAAGAGGTACAGCGCGCCCTTGGCCTGCTGCACGGAAACCCCGGGCAGCGCGTTGAGCATCTCGAACGCGGTGTCGCGCTGTTCCTTCAGCCGCCCGCCGGGCAGGATCAGGTCGTTGATCGACTGGTAGCCGCCCAGCGCCGTCTGGATGGCGTGCTGGCCCGGCACGTTGGCGCACAGGCGCATGTTGGTCAGCAGGTTGATGCCCTCGATGTAGTCCGATGCCAGGTGCTTGGGCCCGGAAATGGCCATCCAGCCGGAGCGGAAGCCGCAGACCCGGTAGGCCTTGGAGAGCCCGGAAAAGGTCAGGACCAGCACGTCGTCGGCCAGCGCGGCGGTGTTGATGTGCACCGCGTCGTCGTAGAGGATCTTCTCGTAGATCTCATCGGAGAACACCACCAGGTTGTGCTTGCGCGCCAGCTCCAGGATCCCCTCGAGGGTCTCTTTCGGGTACACCGCGCCGGTGGGGTTGTTCGGGTTGATGATCACCACGCCCTTGGTGCGCGGGGTGATCTTCGCTTCCATGTCCTCGAGGTCCGGCAGCCAGCCCTCTTCCTCCACGTTGAGGTAGTGCACCGGGGTGCCCCCGGCCAGCGACACCGAGGCGGTCCACAGCGGGTAGTCCGGGGCCGGGATCAGCACCTCGTCGCCGTTGTTCAGCAGCGCGTTCAGGGACAGCGTGATCAGCTCGGAGACGCCGTTGCCAAGGTAGATGTCATCGACGCTGATCGACTGGATGCCCCGGGTCTGGTAGTACTGCGAGACCGCGGTGCGCGCCGAGAAGATGCCGCGGGAGTCCGAGTAGCCCTGCGCCTGCGGCAGGTTGCGCATCATGTCCACGAGAATCGCATCCGGCGCCTCGAAGCCAAAGGGCGCGGGGTTGCCGATGTTCAGCTTCAGGATCCGGTGGCCCTCGGCCTCCATCCGCTGGGCGTGTTCCAGCAGCGGCCCGCGAATGTCGTACAGGACGTTGTGGAGTTTCGTGGACTGCTTGAATTCTGGCATGCTCTTACTTTCTCATTTGGGGCCGGGGGCGGGCGCGCACTGTGAGCAAGGCAACTCGGTCGGTGCGCCGAGTGTGAAGCCCGCGCGTCATCATGGGGCGCTGACCAGCGATTTGTCGGCCAGCCAGTCCGCGGCGGCCTTGTGGGCCTCCAGCGCGTCGCGGCCGGAGACCATGCGGTTCAGCTCCAGCAGGTCCTCCTGCTTCAGCGCGGCGCTGAGCTTGTTGATGGCCTTGATCGCGTCCTGCCCCACCCCGTCGGTGGTGATCAGCGGGGTCACCGCTTGCGGGGCGAAGAGCGTTCCGGCCCTTTGCAGCACCACCAGGGCGTTGTCGGGGATCCCGGCGTTCTCCAGGGTGGTCGCCTGCACCTGGACCGCGTCGCTGATCACCGGCATGACGCCGCGTGCCTGCTCGTCGGTGAGCTCGGCGACGGACTTGGGGGTGCAGGAGGCCTTGGTTGCCAGCGCCGGCACCAGCGAGGCCCTGGCCGCGCGGGAGATGCCGAATTCCAGCCGCGGGCACAGCGCGCCGAGCTGGTCGATGTCCAGCAGTTTTTCCCGGGCGCTGGTGGCCGCGGTGACAACCAGGGTCCCGGTGCGCTCCGCCTCGGCGGTGTCCAGCACCGCGAAGCCCGCGGGTTTCAGCGCGTGCAATTGCTTGGTGACGGTGGCGGCGTCCAGGTCCCCGGGGCCGTCCGCGGCGTCCGATGGCCCCGCCGCGCCCCCGCCCTCGGTCGGGGTGCTTGCCGATCCGTCCGCCGCGCCCTGCGCGCCGGGCAGCTTGCCCAGGGCGGCGAGCAGGTCGCTGGACCCGGCCACCGCCAGATCCGCCCGGCCCGCCAGGACCTCCGCGACCGGATCGGCGGCCGGCGGGGCCAGGCGCGCGCTGACGCCCGCATCGGCCAGGATGTCCTTGTAGGCGTGGCCCAGGGCCTGGGAGGTGGCGTCGGGCCGTTGCACGAGCAGCAATTCGCGTTCCGTCTGCGCCTGGGAGGTTGGCACCTCGGTGCCCGAAGTGCACCCCGCCAGGGCCAGCAACAGGGCGCCGAGCCCCAGGACGCGCAGTCCTCCGGCACGCCGGGGCCGGTTGTTCTCCATCATCGGGCGCTTTCCTTGTCAAGGTTTTCCCGGTAGAGCGCTATGGCCGCGTCGACGCGCTGGATGCGGTTCAGCGCGGCGACCTCCTCCAGCGGGAACCACGCGGCCTGGCTGGTGGTGCCCTCGGCCTCGTGGCGCAGTTCCCCGCCGGTCACGCTGGCCGCATAGAGGACCGCGACGGTCTGCATGGGATATTCGGTGCCGCTGTAGCGCTGGTGCGCCGGGATCAGGCCGGAGTCCACGGAGAGCAGCGTGTCGATCCGCACCCGGTACCCGGTTTCCTCCTCGACCTCGCGCACGGCGCCGGCGTCGATCGCCTCGCCGAGCTCCACGCCGCCGCCGGGCAGCGTCCAGCGCGGCACGAATCCGGCGTCGCGCCCGCGCATGTCCCACAGCGCCAGCAGGATCTCGCCGTCGCGGATCACCACGCAATAGGCGGCCAGCCGGGTGTCGAAGCCGCGGTGGGCCTGGGGTTCGGGGGTAGTCATGAGTCCATTTTAGGGTGTGCACGGCCTTTCCCCGGGGTCCAAATCTCCCGATGCGCCCACAACTGTGATGGAATATCAGCATGGCACCTTCAACTTTTCCGCAACAACCGGTTGAACTTGACGCCGTTGACCGTCGGATTATTCAGGAATTGGTCAATGACGCGCGCATAAGCAACGCGTTGCTGGCGCAGCGCACCGGCATCGCCCCGTCCACGGCGCTGCTGCGTACCCGCGCGCTGGTGGAGCGCGGGGTGCTCACCGGCTACCACGCGGAGGTCAGCCTGCCGGCGGTCGGACGCAGCGTGCAGGCGCTGATCTCGGTGCGGCTGCGGGTGCACGACCGCGTGCAGATCGACAAGTTCACGCAGAAGATGCCGCAGCTGCCGGAGGTGCTCTCGATGTTCCACACCTCCGGGGTCACCGACTACCTGCTGCACATCGCCGTGAGCTCCACCGAGGCGCTGCGCGACTGGGTGCTGGACTACCTGGCCACCGACGAGTCCGTGGGACACACCGAAACGACCCTGGTCTTCGGCCACCACAAGGGCCTGGGCGGGCCGATCCCCGAGAACCTGCCGAACTAGGCGCACCGGTCCGGGACCGCGTTCCGGATTCGCGGGTCGGCCGGGTGGGGCTGCGGGGCGGACCGGATCAGGCGAACGCGTCGGCGCGGCGCACCAGCTCGTGCACGGCGCGCAGCCGGGCCTCGGCCACCTGCTCCCACCGGTCACTGCCGAGGCCGCGGGCCCCGGCGATCAGGGTCAGCGCGACAGCTGCCGACCGCGCCCACAGCGCGCGCGGATCGACATGCAGTTCAAAGACACGGGCGAAATGCCCGAGCGCTTCGGCGGCACCCCGGTTCTTCTCTCCCAGCGACGGCAGGATCGCCAGGTGCCCCAGCAGGCACGCCAGGTCATCGACCCGGTATCCGGGCCCCAAGGAGTCAAGATCGAGCAGGGCGCTGATCCGTCTTGAGCTCAGCAGGATGTTCGCGTCGTAGAAGTCCCCGTGCGCGGGCACCGGCTCCCCGCGCTCGGAGGCCGACAGGTGGGCCTCGATCCCGGCCGCCAATTCCTCCAGCTCGCCGGCCCGCTGCGGCAGGGCCAGCGTGGCTGCCTGCAGGTAGCGTCGGATCGAATCACTCCAGGCGCCCCTGGCCTGCAGCTGCATCACGCCCGCGGGCAGCGCATCGAGCAGGGCGGTGAAGTCCTTCGGGTCCAGGTCGGCTCCCGCGTGCGGGCGGATGGCCGACGCCAGCGATTCGCCGCTGCCCGCCTCCAGCGCCAGCACCCCGGGGGCTGCGGGCCCCAGCACGGCCGGGACGGGAATCCCGGTCCCGGCCAGCAGTCCGTGGCGCAGGCGCAGGCCGGCGATAGCGTCGGGGCGTCCCACCTTCAGGAAGATCGTCCGTTGCATGTGCAGCGGACCGCGCGTGGTGAACGTGGCCCGGAGCACCGCGCGGCGCAGCGGCCGGTAGGCGATGGTCTTCAGCCCGGTCAGCAGGTCGCCCTCGCCCCAGGTCTGCCGCACCAGCGCCCGGTTCACGGCCAGCTCCAGATCGGGCAGCAGCGGGTCGTGGGGGTGGATCCATCCGCTGACGGTGATTCCGGGCGCCTCTGCGCCCGCGCCGATCGCGGTGGCGGCGACGCCGGGGACGGTGATCTTCTCGGTGGTGGCGCCCAGCTCGTTGAATCCGGTGCCTGCGGGCATGCGGTACATGGCGCTGATCCCGGCGCCGGGCCGATGCTGGATGCCCACCCGATTCGCCTCGTAGTCCCAGGTCCCCCGGGGCACGCTGCCACCGAGTTGGCGCACCAGGTCCGGGATCGCGGCCGCCAGCGCGGCTAGCTGCGCCGCATCGGCAGGACCCGGTGCGCCGGCGCTCATCGAAACGGGAGGCGGTGGCCGGTTAGGCGCGGCGGCGCTGCATGACATCGTCGAGATTGATGCGGTCCCCGGCGGCTCCGGTGCGTGCCGCGCGGGCTGCGTTTGCCTCCGCGGCGGCGGGCTTCGCCACGTGGTCGTCCGTGCCGGCGACGGGAGCCGGGGCGGCGGAGGCTGCGTGGGCGACGGGGAAGACTGGGGCTACTGGGGCCTCGGGGACTGCCGGGAGGGTGGCAACCTCCTGCGCGGCGGTGCCGACGGACTCGGCCAGGCGGGCGGCGGCTTCCTGCGAACGCAGGGTCGCATTGGTCGAAGCCTTCAGCTCGGCACTTGCCGGAAGCGGGGCGGGGGCCGGACGTTGTGCGGCGTTGGCCACGACGTACTGCGGCAGCGGGATCTGCTTGGGTTCCCAGCCCTCGGGGCGCTGGACGGCTGCTCCCTTGTGGGCGATGCGCAGCGCCTCGGCGCGCAATTCCTGGACGGTCAGGCGCGGGGCGCGCTTGTTCGAGTCCGGCTGGGCGTCAAAGACCGCCGCGGACTTCTTCACCGGTTCCGGGTGCGGGGCGCGGCCGGTTTCCATGGCACGGGTCCGCGTGGTTTCCAGCCGGGCGAGCAGCTTGCCGCGCCGGTCCCGCACGGCCAGCCCGCGCAGGGTGGAAAAGCATGCAATGGCCAGGGCCAGGGCCACCAGCGGCACCCAGCCGGAGAACACGCCCGCGAGGGCAAGCACGCCGCCGATGGGCAAGGCCAGCACGGCGAGGCTTCCGACCAGGGCAACGGCCAGACGGTCGTAAAAGATGCGCAAGGGCGGCTGCTCCGTCGAGTTGGACGCGACTGAAGCGTTGGATGCTACCGGTGCCATTTTGCTCCTCCGTCGGCTGGCGACTGATTTCTGCTGCGGATCCGCCCGGCCCTGCTCGAAAAAGGCCGATTTACCCCGTCGTGGTGATTCCATTGCCGTGCAACCTTGCCGGCGGACGGGTCCGCCGCCGAAAATTGTTGTCAATGTGAAACGTCCACGTCAACCACATTAAGCATGCTTGTGCACACGATGCCGCATTCAACCCGGTGTGTCCGGCAATACTCTGGACAAATTTGGGATATTGCCGCTTTTCGTCCCGGTGTCCGACCCTATGGCGTCCTGGCCAGCCAGCGGTTGAGCATCCCCTCGGGGACCTCCTCGGCTGTCAGCGCAAAGCTGCGGTGGTCGGCCCACGCCCCGTTGATGTGCAGGAAGTCCTTGCGCACACCCTCGTCGCGGAAGCCAAGCTTTTCGACCACGCGGAGGCTGGCGCCGTTTTCCGGGCGGATGTTGATCTCGATGCGGTGCAGCCCCAGGGCCTTGAAGCAGTGGTCAGCCGCCATCGCGACGGCTTCCGGCGCGATGCCGGTACCGGCGTGTCCGGCGTCTACCCAGTAGCCGATGGAGCCGCTGCGGGCCGCTCCCCACACGATCGAGGAGACCGTCAGCTGCCCCACGATCGGGGCATGCCTCGCATGCAGGGCCGGCAGGGTGATGGCCCAGGGCAGGCACTGCCCCAGGCGTGCAGCGCGGTTTTGCGTCGAGACCATCTGCCCGAAGTCCGCCGGGTACCCCGCGCCCTCGGGCAGCGTCGCATCCCAGGGAGCCAGCCACTGGTCGTTGGCGCGGCGCAGGTGCATCCATTCGGCCTTGTCACGGCGGCGCAGGGGGCGCAGCACCAGCCGCGGTCCCTGCACGCTGACAGGCCATTGGCGATCAAATTCGGACATGTCACCAATCCTAGCGATTCCGCCGGGGCCCGAGGGCCGCGCCCTGCCGCCGTGGCGCCCGCCGGGCCCCGCACCGGCCGCGGCGCCGCGGGTCTCCCCCTGCCCCTTCGCCCCAGGGTGTCTAGACTGTTGGACGTGAGCGAGATGAACCCCAAGGACGAGGCCCGGAACGAGCTGCGCGCCCAGCGCCGGGAGATGGGACCCGCCCGGCGCGAGTCGGAGATGGCGAGGCTCGCCGGGCACCTGTTGCCGTGGCTGGGTCAAAACGCGCCGCGGCGGACGCTGACCTTCTTCCTGTCCTACGGGACCGAACCGCCCACCACCGCCCTGCTGGTCGGGCTGCATGCCGCCGGCTACACGATCTACGTGCCGATCTGCGAGCCGTTGCGGCGACTGTCCTGGACCCGCTGGTTCCCCGGGGTGGAAATGGCCCGCAGCGCCGTCGGGCCCATCGACGAACCGGTCGGTGAGCGCTTCGGCCCCGAACTGATGAAGGACGTCGACGTCATCCTGGTGCCGGCACAGGCGGTCGATGAAAACGGGGACCGGCTGGGGCAGGGCGGCGGCTACTACGACCGCTTCATCGAGTCCCTGGCGGACACGGGGCCGCGTCCGAAGCTGCTGAGCATCGTCTTCGAGCACGAGTTCGTGGCCGCCGGGCGTTTCCCCGTCGAACCCTTCGACCAGCGGGTCGATGCCGTGGCGCTTCCCTCCGGGGTGCGCAATCTCACCGGGTAGCGGCGGGAGCGTACGTTAGAATTGGTGCAGGCGGTCGCTTCGGCGCCCGCACCCACCACCTCTCCGACAGTCGCTTGCCCGGGTGACCGGCCGCGCCGCGTGGCGCTTCCTCCCCGCGGCCAGGCACGCAACGCCCGTGCGAAAGGATCAATATGCCTACCTATGTTTATGCCTGCAAGGACTGTGGCCATGCCCTGGAGGTGGTCCAGTCCTTCAGCGACGAGGCCCTGACCATCTGCCCCGAGTGCCAGGGTGCCTTGCGCAAGAAGTTCAACAGCGTCGGCGTGGTGTTCAAGGGCTCCGGGTTCTACCGCAACGACTCGCGTTCGACCACGAGCTCCAGCACCCCGGCCGCGTCAAGCAGCAAGGTTTCCGCCCCGGCGTCGACCTCCGCCTAGGGCTTGCCCGCGGGCGGTTCGCGCGTCGATCGGCGATTGCCGGCCGACGGCCGACCGGTCCCGGCGGGGGCCTGCGGCCGCGGAGGAGCCGGGCGGCGCGCCTCCCCGCACAGTCTGCGCCCGGGCCTTGGGCATGACCGTCCCGTCATGGGCCCCACCCTTTTGGGTGGGGCCCATGAGTTGCTTAAGCCATGTCCAAAATTCGTCGTACCGATCCTCCGCGCCAGGCCTTCTCCGCGCGGGCTCCCCGCCGTTCGGGCAGGGAGCTGTTTGCCAAGTACCGCAGGCACCTGGCCGCGGCGCTCGCCATGCTCTCGCTGGCCCTGTCCCTGGCGTTCCTCGCCCCCGCGACCGAGGAACGCGTCGAGGTGCTGGTGGCCGGCCGGGATCTGCCCGTCGGCTCCCTGCTGCGGCCGGAGGACCTGCGCAGCCAGTCGGTTCCCCGATCCCTGGCGCCCGAGGGCACCTACGGGAACCGGCCGCCGGCCGCCGGCTCGCGGCTGGCAATTCCCGTACTGGCCGGGACCCCGGTGTTTCCCACGATGGTCATCGGCCCCGGGCTGCTGGCGGGCCTGGAGCCCGGGTCCGTGGCCGTGCCACTGCGCCTGGACGACGAGCAGACCGCGTCATTGGTGCGCGCCGGGCAGCGCGTCGATGTGGTGCTCACCGAGGGCAACGGGTTTGAGACCAAGCTGGCGTCACGGGTGCTGGCGCGGGCGGTGCCGATTCTGTGGACCGGGGCGCAGGACCAGCCCGACGGGCAGGGCCCGTGGAGTGTTTCCACCGGGTCCGGGCCCGGCGGCCTGATCGTGGTGGGGGCCGGGGCAGGCAGTGCCGAGCAGCTCTCGACCGCATCGCAGCGGGGCAAGGTGTCGGTGGTGCTCGTCAACCCCTAGGCACGGGCAGCGCCGCCGTGCGGGTGCGGGCGAACCTGCGTCCGGGACCCGGCGGCCGCGACCCGGCGGGTGGCTCAGTCCCAGTGCGGCGGGCGCTGGGATTTCAGCCAGTCGCCCAGGTCGTCGTCCACATCGCCCCAGCGGCGCGGGTCGTCCTCCGCGGCCTGCTGGTCAAGGACCTGGTTCGGCTTCCCGGCCCTGGGCGCCTTGGGCTCCTGGGGCGCCTGGGCCGCGTCGTCCCCCGCGGCGCGGGAACCGGCGTCGGACTCCCCCGGCGCCGCGGCGGTCCCCGGTGCCGCATCGGCGTCCGTGGAGGGGCCGGGCGCGGGCCGACCGGCGCCGTGGGGCAGCTCAAAGACACCGACCAGCGTCGAGTCGCTGACCTGTTGCGGCGGCGCGGTGAAGCGCCGCGGCTTCCTGGGCCGCGGGGCTCCCGGTTCAGCTGCCATGGCTATGCATCGGCCAGGTCGGACTCCCGGCGCGCGGCCTGTGGCGAACCGGTTGCCGACGGGCCGGGTCCCGTGGAAGCGCCGCGGGCAGTGTCGTCGCCGGCCGCGTCGAGCCCCAGGAAGCCGGCCAACTCGTTGGCGACCTTGTCCGGGTCGGAGAACACGTCGATGGTCCACAGTGGCACGTAGCGCCAGCCCAGGGCCTCGAAGAGCTGCGGGCGCAGGCGGCTGCGCTCGCGCACCGACAGCTCGCGGTAGCCCTGCGTGCCGTCGTACACCACTGCCAGCGGTGCGGCGGTGCCGGAGCCGGTGACATCCAGCGCGTGCGCGGCAATGTCCAGCACCCCGCGGTAGTGCTGGGTCACGATGGCCCCGCGCTCGGCCAGGCGGGCCATCAGGTCGGTGACCAGCGGGTCCTGCAGCGGCGTGGCGGTCGCCGACATGCCCGAGTCCCCGCCAAGCACCCGGCCGAAGAGCTCCAGGAAGCGGTAGGCGCCAAAGCGCATGCGCGCCAGGTCCATGTCCTGCGGGCGCAGCGCGGAGACCAGCACCATCGACTCCCGGGCGCGGGTCACCGCATTGACGAACAGCTCGTCGCCGCCGGGCTGCGACAGGGCGCCGAAGTCGTGCACGGTCTTGCCGTGGGTGGTGCGGCCGTAGCCCAGCGAGAGGATGATGGCATCGCGCTGCAGCCCGGCCAGGCGGTCCACGCTGGTGACCAGGAAGCGTTCCTCCGCGGTGCGGAAGTACTTGGTCGCCCAGGGGTGGTTGGGCAGCTGCACGCGGATGCCCTCGGCGATCGCGGCGGCGTGCCGGCGGCTGCCGGCGATGACGGCCAGGGTCTTCTCGCCGCGGCGCGAAAGGTGCGTGAAGACCAGGTCCACGACGCGCTGCACCTCGGCCACGGTGGTCTCGACGGATTCGCCGTCGGAGCCCAGGGACCCGGTCCCGTCCATCACGTACTCGGCCTTCAGCGCCGGGGTGCCTGCGCCCAGCGAGCGGGCGGCCGGCAGCCGGGAGAGCGAATCGGCGTAGAAGTCGTGCGAAAGGGACTCGGTGAGCCCCTCGTCGATGCCCCGGTAGGCGGTGGACAGCCGGATCAGCGGGAGCACCTCCTGGAGCGTTTCCATCGCCGAGATCGGCGCCGACTCGATGCGCGTGTGCGCCGTGGGATCCACGGAGACCTCGAACGGGTTCGGGGCGCCCATCATGGTGTCGCCGAACGCGATGACCTGCGTCGAGCGGGAGATGGAGCCGAGCACCGAGCGCAGCGAGAGCGAGTCGGCATCCAGCAGGATGACGGCGTCGAACTTCATCCCGGCGGGCACGGTGGCGGGGACCAGCAGCGGGGACCCGACCCAGACGGGGCACAGCGAGTTCAGCAGCGAGTCGCCCAGGGCGGCGAGGTCCGCGACCGACGGTTCCCCGTCCTTGAGCATGGCCCGCAGTTCGCGCGATGCCGCCCGGTGGTCCGCCAGCGCCGCCTTCCACGCCTTGGCCAGCGCCCAGCGCAGGCGCGCGGCGCCGGAGGAGACGTGCGCGGAATCGGCCAGCCGGTAGTCGGCCTCCAGGCGGCGCAGCTTTTCCCCGTCGCTCATCGCCAGGAAGTCGTCGCCGGAGATCATGGCCTCCAGCGCCGACTGCCACCAGGCCAGGTCGAGTTCGGCGGCGACGGCCTCGGGGGCGACGTTGCGCGCCCGGAAGTCGTCCATCAGCTCGCCCAGCCCGTGCTCGGCGAGCTGCTCGGTGAGCAGCGTGCGTTCGGGCAGCTGTTCCAGCTCGCCCTGGTGCGCCAGCAGCTCGTCCATGCGGCCCTGCAGCGTGGCGACGGGTTCGTCGCGCAGCGAGCTGCCCACGGATTCGGGCAGCAGCGTGGCCAGCTTGTCGATGCGCGATCCGGCATCCTGGTAGCCGGCGTTGACGTCCAGCAGCCCGGCGGGCACCATCGGGTGGCGCTGGGAGGTGGCATGGTGGTGCCAGGCGAGGTGCTGTTCCTGGACGGCCTCGAGCGCCGCCTGCAGGTCCGAGACGTGCACGCCGGGGCGCACGTAGTCCTTGGCGACCTTGCGCAGCCGCGAGCGGGTCATCGAGCTCATCTCGATGCCGCGTTCCCGGCGCCAGGAAGAGGAGGCGGTGGCGGAGATGAGGTCCTCGACCGACTTGTCGAAGATGTCGGACTCGAACTTGTCCAGCGAGCCGCGCACCGCGACCAGCAGGTCCAGCTGCTCGCCCCACTTGTTGTAGGAGTCGGCGAGCCGGATCTCGGAGTGGGCGGCGACCTTGAGCATGTGCTCGCGCAGGATCGGCAGGTCGCGCTGCAGGCCGGTGACCAGGTCCAGCGCGGTGTCGGTGTCGCGCTTGTTGCGCAGCCGTGCGCCGTACCAGGGGCTGGAGGCCGAGGCCCGCACGAACGCGCCGAGCTCGGCGGCGCGCTTGAGCTGTTCGGCGGTGGAGGTGCGGCTGGTGATCGAGTCAAGCACCGAGCGCTTCAGCCGCACCGTGGTGGCCGGGGCCGGGGACAGGGCGGAAAGCCGGGCGAGTTCCTGCATCGCCCGGTAGGGCGAGCAGCCCCAGCGGGCGCGGGTCGAATGCAGGGAGCGGACGTGGTCAAGCAGCGCGTGGCGGTATTCGCGCAGCGAGGCGTGCAGCTTGCCCAGCTGCGGCTCGGTGGCGCGCTCGTTGCGCAGGATCGCCCGGGTCAGCAACTCGCGCAGCGCTTCGGGGTCGTCCTCCGGGGAAAGCAGCAGCGCGGTCCCGGCCAGGTCAAGCCCGGCGAAGCGCGTGACGAATTCCTCGGCGCTGGAGCGCCGTTCGGCCACCACCAGCACGCGCTTGCCCGCGGAGGCGAGCACGCCCGCGGCGTTCAGCGCCGTCTGGGTCTGTCCGCTGCCGGCCGGGGCGCTGACGGCCACCGACTCCCCCGCCTCGACGAGGTCCAGCACGGCCTGCTGGGATTCGTCGGCATCCAGCAGCAGCAATTCCTCGGCCGGGTTGCGTTCGTCGCTGCTGCGGGCGGGGCGGCTCTGGCCGGGGCGCGCGGCGGCGCCCGGTCCGCGCTCGCCGCGGTTCAGCTCGGCCTCGAAGAGCTTCTCCAGCACCGGGTGCTGCATGTCGATGCTGCCCGGGTCGGCAGGGTCGGCGAGGTCGGCAAAGGTGGAGATCAGCAGGCGGTGGGCGATGACCATGCCGGAGACGTCGGCGACCTGGGTGCGCAGCGCGTCCATCGCACGGGTCGGGTCGAAGCGGGCGATGGAGTAGGCCGCGGAATTGATGGCCGTCACGTCGATGTCCAGGTGGTGCTGGCGCCTGAGGTAGCGCAGCAGCGCGGGCGAGAACTCGGCCCTGCCCATGAGCTGAATCTCGAAGTCGTCCTGGTCCTCGCGCACGGAGAGCACGATGCGTCCGAGCATGATGGGCGCGTTGAACTGCTCGCTGCGGCCCTCGTGCACGGCGCGCCAGTTGGCCTGGCCCGCGGAGAGGTAGCCGACGTCGATGCCGCGCTCGTCCCAGAGCTCGCGGATCTTCCCGCGCAGCGCGTCGGCGGTGCGGCGGGCCGAATCGTACTGGTCCGAGTCCCGCAGCAGCGTGGAGAGGCGGGTGCGCCGCCCGGCCAGGAACTGGGCCAGTCCCGAGGGGTGGGCATGGGTGATGTCGATGCTGTTGGACACCGAGGGGGCGAACCGCAGCAACGTGTCGGTCCCCACCCCTGGGCCCAGGGAGTCAACCCACGTGGAGACCAATTCATCTGCGTGCTGCTGGTGCTCTGTCACCATACCGTCCCTTCACCTCTTGCCTGAATGCTGCCGCACCCGCGTGACGCCTTGCCGCGTGGATACATTCAGCCCTTACCAACCTAGTCCAAAACGGGCCCGCGATGCCGAACCAAAACACGTTGGACACCGGCCTCTTGCGCATCCGGGCGCCTGCCGCCGGCCCGCGGGGCCAGGTCGCGCCCGCCCGGGCCACGTCGGGGCCGCTTTCGGGTGAACCATGGGTGTCCGACGGGTGAACGCTGCGCGCCCGATCCATCATGGCGGCGCCGCTTTGCCCCGGGGAACCCGCGGCCCGGGGCGGGGCTTGCCCCCGGAAAACAGTTCAGGGGGAAGCCCGCGTAGGCTTCCCCCTGAACTTTGCCGCCGGCGCGTCTACGCCGTCGGGCTTACTCCCATTCGATGGTTCCCGGCGGCTTGGACGTCACGTCCAGCACCACGCGGTTGACCCCGTCGACCTCGTTGGTGATCCGGTTGGAAATCCGGGCCAGCAGGTCGTAGGGCAGGCGCGACCAGTCCGCGGTCATGGCGTCCTCGGAGGACACCGGACGCAGCACGATCGGGTGGCCGTAGGTGCGGCCGTCGCCCTGCACGCCCACGGAGCGCACGTCGGCCAGCAGGACGACCGGCATCTGCCAGACTTCCTCGTCCAGCCCGGCGGCGGTGAGCTCGGCGCGCGCAATGGCGTCGGCCTTGCGCAGCAGTTCCAGGCGCTCCTCGTTGACCGCACCGATGATGCGGATGCCGAGGCCCGGGCCGGGGAACGGCTGGCGCATGACGATCTCGGCCGGGAGGCCAAGCTGCTTGCCCACGGCGCGGACCTCGTCCTTGAAGAGCGCGCGCAGCGGCTCCACCAGCTCGAAGTCCAGGTCCTCGGGAAGTCCGCCGACGTTGTGGTGGCTCTTGATGTTGCTGGCGCCCTCGCCGCCGCCGGATTCGACGACGTCCGGGTACAGGGTGCCCTGGACCAGGAACTTCACCGGCTGGCCGGAGTCGGCCGCCTCGGCAAGGATCGCGGTTTCCGCGGCCTCGAACGCGCGAATGAATTCGCGGCCGATGATCTTGCGCTTGGTCTCCGGGTCGGTGACGCCGTCCAGCGCGGTCAGGAAGCGCTCGCGCTCGTCGGCGATGTAGAGCTTCGCGCCGGTGGCGGCGACGAAGTCCATCTCGACCTGTTCGGCTTCGCCCTCGCGCAGCAGTCCGTGGTTCACGAACACGCAGGTGAGCTGGTCGCCGATGGCGCGCTGCACCAGTGCGGCGGCCACGGCGGAGTCAACTCCGCCGGACAGGCCACAGATGGCCCGGCCGTCGCCGACCTGGGCGCGGATCTTCTCGACCTGCTCGTCCAGGATGTTGGCGGCGGTCCACGAGCCGCTCAGGCCCGCGCCTTTGTACAGGAAGTTCTCCAGCACCTGCTGGCCGTGGGCCGAGTGCTTGACCTCCGGGTGCCACTGCACGCCGTAGAGGCGCTTGGCCTCGTTGGCGAAGGCCGCAACGGGTGCGCCTGCGGTGGTGGCCAGGACCTCGAAGCCCTCGGGCGCGACCGAGACGGAGTCGCCGTGGCTCATCCAGACGTTCTGGCTCTCCGGAATGCCGGCCAGGATGGAGCGTGCGGTTCCGGAGGAGGTTGCGTCGGTTGCGCCGTATTCGCGCAACCCGGTTTCGGCGACGACGCCGCCGAGGGCGTTGGCCATGGCCTGGAAGCCATAGCAGATGCCCAGGACCGGCACACCTGCCTCAAACAGGTCGGCACCGACGCTCGGGGCACCGTCGGCGTAAACGCTCGAGGGGCCTCCTGAGAGGATGATTGCCGCCGGGTTCTTGGCGAGAATCTGTTCGGTGGTGAAGGTATGCGGGACGATCTCCGAATACACGTTGGCTTCGCGTACACGCCGAGCAATCAGCTGTGCGTACTGGGCCCCGTAATCGACGACCAGAACCGGCTGGTGCTCTGGGGTGCTGGGAGTGTTGGTCACGCGCCTAAGCTTAGCCGCCCGGAGAGCCCGCTTGCATCTTCAACGGGCCGAGGGTGACGCAAACTACTTTGGCCGTGGCCCGGGCCGCGTCATGTTGGCCGGTGAGGCGGTATCCGCGGATGCCATCCACCGGTTGACCGCGCGCAATGCGGCAGGCCGATCGACTGCTGGAACGGCGGATGGAACGGTGGGTGGAACAGCAGTCGACCCCCGGCCGCTCAATCGGCGAAGAGCGGAGGGGCGTATCCGGCGGTGCGCAGCTCGGGGTGCCAATACAGGTTTCGTTCCGGGTCCCCGCGGGGCTGGCCGGCCCGGGCGATGACGTAGGGAATCCCGTTGATCATCTTCAGGGTGATCAGTCCGGCATGCACCATGAGGTGGTGGTGCTGGCAGAGGCAGGCGCCGTTGTCGACACTGGTCGGACCGCCCTCCGTCCATGGCTTCACATGGTGGGCCTCGGAGGTGGAGGCCGGGCGGTGGCAGCCGGGGATGACGCAGCCGCGGTCGCGCAGGGCGATGGCCTTGCGCTGGGCGGGTGTGAAACTGCGCACCTCGCGTCCCAGGTCCAGGATCTCCCCCTCGGAGCCGAGCAGCGCGGGCAGAATGCCGCCGATGCAGGCCAGGCGGCGGATGTTCGCCGCGGAGATCGGGCGCCCATGGGCGGTGATCCCGGCGTCCTCGCACTGGCCCAGCAGGGCGCGGTAGCCGATCAGTACCCCGATCTTCACCGGCATCCCGCCGCTTTGCAGCGGCGAGGAGCCCGTCAGGGCCCCGGTGAGTGCGGCAAGGACGGCGTCGAGCAGCAGCTGCGGCGAGGTCCGCGGGTCCCGGTTCCGCAGCATGTCCCCCGGGGTGCCGGAAGCGCCGGTTGTACCGGCGGGGACGCCGCAGTCCAGTTCGCTGACGGGTGCCAGCGCCGGGTCGGCGCCCGGGTCCAGGGCCCAGTCCGGGGCGGGAACGCCCGTGGTCGCGGGGGCCGCGGGGGCCGCGGGGGCCGCGGGGGCGGGGGACGTCGAGGAGGAGGCAGGCGGGAGCCTGTCGGAGCGCGGGTTGGTCCAGGCCTCGCCGAAGGCGAGGATCGTTTCGGAGTCGATCGGGTCGCAGCGCAGCAGGAACTCGTCGCATCCCTCGCGGAATCCGCGGTAGACCATGCCGCGCTTGGCGCGGATCTCCTCGTCGGTGATCGGAGCGCCGTTCTCGGTCAGGAAGGCGCCCCAGTCGGCCAGGGCCTTGTGGCTGTGCCGGGGTGCGGCGGTGCGGGCCTCGTGGGCCAGGGATTCCTCGATGGCGAAGTTCAGCTTGGCGGCGTCGGGCCGGGCGGCAATGCGCGGCTGCATCGACTCCAGGCGACCGGCGAGCTGTGCCAGGGTTCCCACGTCCGCGCTGCCGTCGGCCGCGGCGCCGGCCAGCACCGGGAAACTCGGCGCCCGGACCGCGGTGACCTGATCGGCGGCTTCGCCGGCGGGGTTCGGTGCCGGCGGGGCCGGGGCGATGAGCAGCCGGGCGCCGGTGAGCCGGCGGCGGGCCTCGGTCGCGGAGATGTGCAGGTGCGCCTGCAGGTACTCGGAGGTGTTGCGGTGCACGGCCATGCCGGGGACGAAACGCTCCGGCGGGACGGTGGCGCTGCACTCGGCCAGGGGCCGGGGATCCGCGGCGAGGGCGTCGATGGTGCTCGCGGTGTCCGGGTCAAGCCGGTGGATGTCGGTGGCGTCGGCCTGGAAGGTCGCCTGCAGCTGGGCGTAGCCGATGGTGCGTTGTCCGTGCTCGAGCAGGCCCAGGACCAGGGCGCCGGAGGCGGCGTCGAGGTCGAGGCCGCCGGCCCTGCGTGCGGCGGCGCGCAGCCCCAGCACCGCGGCGGCCAGGTCCCTGACCGCGGTGTTGGTGATCTCCTGCCCCCTCGGGGTGCCGGCTGCCGGTGTGCTCATGCCATCGAGTTTGCGCCACCCGGTCCCCTGCGGCGAGCCGGGGCCCGGGCATCTGGGGACGGCCCCGCATCGGGATAGGCCTGGTGCGGGAAAGTGCGGATGCGGGGACCGGAGCCAGCGGCGGGGCCAAAAGCCAGGGGGCAACGGCGGAGCCAAAACCGGGACCAAATGCGAAGGGGCGGCCCGGAGGCGCGCCGTGGCACGTCCCGGGCCGCCCCCTGGCGGCGTACTGGGTCTCAGTACCGCTTGGCTGCCTGCGGGTGGGAGGCAAGCTCGGCGTCGACCTCGCCGTGGACCTTCTTCTCCATGAAGAAGGAGAGCAGCGGCACGACGCCGCCCAGGGCTATGGTGATGAAGCGGCTGAAGGGCCAGCGCATCAGCGACCACAGGCGGAAGTCCGCCAGCAGGTAGACGACGTACATCCAGCCGTGGATGATCAGGATGGCCAGCGAGACGTTGACGCCGCCGGCGATGTCGGCGCGGTTGACCAGGCCCACGGCGTTGGAGCCGCCGTCAAGCAGGGTGCCGCCGATGAACAGCTCCAGGTGCCAGAAGTACTTCACGATCATTTCGGCGCAGAGCAGCAGCAGCATCACGCCGGTGGCGTAGGCAAGCACCTTGTAGAAGGTGGAGGCGCTGCGGATCTGGGCGGGGGTGCCGGCAAAGCGGCGCACCTTGGGGGCGGGGTTGACGTCTGTCACGGCTGGTCCTTGGGTCGGGATGCGGGGTTCGGGGTCTCGGTGCTCGGGTTCTCGTGGTGCAGCTGGCGCCGGTAGACGTCCACCGGGTCCAGTCCCGCGGCCAGCGCGGCGGCATCGGCGATGTCCTCCTGCTTGCGGCGGAAGTCGTCCGCCACCAGCCGATACCAGAGGAAGACCGCGAAGCCGGCGAAGACCACCCACTCGATGCCGTAGAAGATGTTCAGCCAGTTGAGCTGGCGTTCCTGGGGCTGCGGGCCGACGTGGACCGGGACGAGCCCGGTGGCGGCGGCCGAGCGGTCGGCGCCGTCTGCGCCGGTCACCGCGGTGGCGGCGATGAAGCCGCTGTAGGAGGGCACGTCCCACACGTTGATCAGCTCGGCCACCGAGAGGGAGTCGTAGGCCACCTGGCCGGCGTCGCGGGAGATGGGGGCCTCGGTGGGCAGCAGGCGGCCGGTGATTTCCAGGGCGCCGTCCGGGGCGGGGGCCGGGGCCGCGTCCTCGGCCTGCCAGCCGCGCACCACCGGGATGGTGTTTCCGGCCGGGGCGCCGTCGACCTTGAAGGCGGCGACGACCCAGTAGCCCTTCTTGCCGTCCTGCAGGCGGTTGCCCACCAGGACCTGCTTGCCGGGCAGGAAGCTGCCGGCGGCCGAGACCATCTGGTCGGCGTCGCGGGCCAGCAGGTCGGTGGCGGGCTTCAGGTGGCCGGTGAGCGGCACGACGCGCTCGGTGGTGGTGACCGGGGGCGGCGCCTCGGTCTGCGAGCGGTTGAACTGCCATTGGCTCAGCAGGACGAAGCCGGTGGCAACAACGAGGGCGCCAACCAAGGTCAGGATCCAACGGGGTTTGAGGGCAGTTTTCAGCACAGTACAACCGTACTTCGATTCGACATGGAAGAGCCAATGGAACCAAACCGGGCCGCCGGCCGTTCGCGCCGGCGCCCGCCGCCGTGGGCGGCTGGCCCGGGGGCGCTTTTCCGGCCCGGCCCGGGGGTGCAGGCGCTCCGGGCGGAGGCCCGAGCGGGGGCCGGCGCAGGACACCGACATGTCGGGGATCACACCCGCGGCGGGCGGCGGGGCGCCGGCGGGTCAGACGGTGGAGAAGTCGACGGTGGAGTTGATCAGCTCGGCGATGACCCCGGCGTCGTTGGCGCGGCGCAGGGACTCGCGGAAGGACTGCTTGGCCAGCGAGCGGGCCAGCGCCGCGAGCATCATCAGGTGCCCGGAGTAGCTCGTTGCGGGAGTGGCGAGCAACAGCACCACGTGCGCGGGGCCGTCCTTGGCGCCGAAGTCCAGGCCCTGGCCGTAGGCCATCACGCCCACGGCGATGCTGGGAGCCTGGACGAATGAGCTGCGGGCATGGGCCAGGCCGATGCCGCCGGGAAGCCCGGTGGCCAGCTGGTGTTCGTGGCGGTGGACCTCGGAGAGGAATCCGGGCACCTCGGCGATCCTGCCGGCGGCCAGCAGCCGCTCGGCCAGGGCGGCAACCGCCTCCTCGCGGGTGGGTGCCCCGAGCTCAAGGAGCACCATGGCCGGGGTGGTCAGCTCCGGCGTGGCATCGCCGGCGGTCATCGGCTGGGTGGAAGTCATGGCATCGATTCGCGGGGGTGGGGGAAACTGTCGGGAAGGGCGGCGCGGGGGCCGCTGCCTTGTAGCGTACACGGGGCCGACCGGCCCGGGCGCCTGCGGCGGGGATGCACAACGACCGGGCGCGTTCCGCCGCTTCCGGGGAAGCGGGGCGGATCGTTCCCGGCCGTCGTCGTGGCGGAACTGCGGTGCTAGTCGGCCTCGTAGGGGGAAACCACCACGTCGACGCGCTGGAATTCCTTCAGGTCCGAATACCCGGTGGTGGCCATCGAGCGGCGCAGCGCGCCGACGATGTTGGAAGTGCCGTTGGTGTGGTGCGAGGGGCCGAAGAGCAGCTGCTCGAGCGGCGCCACGGTGCCGACCTTGACCCGGTCCCCGCGCGGGTTGTTCTCGTGCGTGGCCTCCATGCCCCAGTGCCAGCCGGCTCCCGGGGCCTCCTCGGCGCGGGCCAGGGCGGTGCCGAGCATCACGGCGTCGGCGCCCATGGCGATGGCCTTGACGATGTCGCCGCTGGTGCCCAGGCCGCCGTCGGCGATCACGTGCACGTAGCGTCCGCCGGACTCGTCCAGGTAGTCGCGGCGGGCAGCGGCGACGTTGGAGATGGCGGTGGCCATCGGCGCGTGGATGCCCAGTGCGCGGCGGGTGGTGCCCGAGGCGCCTCCCCCGAAGCCGACCAGCACGCCGGCGGCGCCGGTGCGCATCAGGTGCAGGGCCGGGGTGTAGCCGGCGGCCCCGCCGACGATGACCGGGACGTCGAGTTCGTAGATGAACTGCTTGAGGTTCAGCGGCTCCTGGGTCTTGGAGACGTGCTCGGCCGAGACCGTGGTGCCGCGGATGACGAAGATGTCGACGCCGGCGGCAACGACGGTCTTGTAGTGTTCCTGGGTGCGCTGCGGGGTCAGCGAGCCGGCCACGGTGACGCCGGCGTCGCGGATCTCGGCCAGCCGCTTGGTGATCAGCTCGGGCTGGATCGGCGCGGCGTAGAGCTCCTGCAGGCGCGCGGTGATGGCCGGGTCGAAGTGCCCGCCGTTGGCGGACTGAAGGGCGGCGATCTCCTCGAGCACCTTGGCCGGGTCCTCGTAGCGGGTCCACAGCCCCTCGAGGTTCAGCACGCCCAGGCCGCCGAGCTTGCCCAGCGCGATGGCAGTGGCCGGGCTCATCACCGAGTCCATGGGTGCGCCCAGGATCGGGGTCTCGAATTTGTAGGCGTCGATCTGCCAGGCCACCGAGACGTCCTGCGGATCGCGGGTGCGCCGGTTGGGGACAACCGCCACGTCGTCGAGGGAGTACGCCTGGGCTGCGCGCTTGGAGCGCCCGATTTCAATCTCGTAAGTCACCGCACCACCCTATCAGCCCGGTGGCGGGGGCGGGTTCCCGGAAGAACCCGTCCCCCTCCTGCGTGACGTGCCGCGTTGGCGCGCGCGGCCCCGGCGGGGGGCTTCAGTCGCCCAGGGTACCCAGCGTGGCGGCCAGGGCGGTGGCCGCGCGTTCCTCCGCCGCGGCAATGACCTCGAGCTGGTCGGCCAGCTCGGCGAAGTGCGCGGAGCGGGCCGCCGGGTCGATGGCCGGGTCGACCAGGTCGGTGAACACGATCCAGTCCTGGGCCAGGTGCGCGTAGTCCCCGGCGTGGGCGGCCAGCGGCGCGAGCCCGGGCAGCGTGGCGGCCTCGGTGAGGAAATCGGCGTACTGCCCGCGCAGCGCACCCAGCCCGCCGAAGCGGGTGTCGGTGAGGAAGCCGAGGACCTGGCCCAGGCCCGATTCCAGGCGGGCCGGATCCTCGAAGATCCGCGTCCAGCCCTTGGCCGTGGTGGTGTCGCGCAGCTTCTCGGCCCAGTTGTTCATGCCGGCCACGCCGAAGTTCTTGGCGAAGTGCGCCGGGATGCCCTCCAGTTCACTGGTGCCCAGCAGGCGCCCGGTCGTCTGGGCGACGGCGGCGCGCACATTGGCCGCGAGCGTGTCGGCGTCGGGGCCGGTGGGCTCGGGCACCCAGGCCTGCCAGTGCTTGTCCTTCTTGCGCCGGGAGCGGGCGAAGGCCAGGTCCTCGGGCGAAATCGGGGTCAGCGAGCCGGAGCCGTCGTCGATCAGCAGGTCATCGCCGTGTTCGCCGACGACCACCAGGTCGATGGAGTCCGAGTCCTCCACGGCGTCGGCGTCGATCCACGGCAGGGCGGCGACGGAGGCGCGCACCACCACGGCGCGCCCGGCATCCAGCCCGGCATCCAGGTAGTCGGCGGCCAGGCGCGCGCTGCCGGTGGTGCGCTCGCTGAGCGTGGCCCCGCAGCGGGCCAAAAGGTTCGCGGTGTACGGCTCCGGGTGCGCCCGGGTGACCACGGTGGCGGTGGTGACTTCCTCGTAGACGAAGGTGAAGGCCATGAAGCCGATGCCGCCCGCAAGCCCGGCCAGCAGCGCCTCGCTCATCGGCTTGCCGGTCAGCGGGTGGGTCACCCCGGCCTGGGTGAGCACGCGGTGCCAGAGCCCGGCGTCGTACTGCAGGACGTTCTCCGGGGCCGGGTACTCGGGCAGTTCCGCCTCCTCGGCTGCCGCGGCTGCCGCGGCGGCGTCCTCCGCGCTGGCCGGGCGGTGGGGCTTCGCCGAGAGGATTGCCTTGCGGGCGGTGGTGTAGCTTTCCCCGGTGCGATCCATGCGGGTGCGGACGAGCTTCTTCAGGTTCTTCGGTTGGGCCACGGTGTGCTCCTTATGTGTTGCGTGTGCGCGCAGGCGCGGGTTTTTCCCGCACGCCGGGGAGGCAGCGCCAGTGACACATTCTACGTGGGGACGGCGCACCGGCCGACACCGCGCCCGCGCGTGCGCATCGGCGCCCCGCGAGGGGAACCGGGGCTAGACCGGGCGCACCGCGATGAGCAGCCGGGGCGCCAGCGCGCCGGATTTCACCGCCGCCACCGCGTGCCCCATCCGGTCCCGGGCGTCCTTCCCGAGCAGGACCGCGGTGGCCAGCGGCCCCGCGGACGCGAGTTGGGCGGCAGCCGCCGCCTCGAGCACCGCGGCGCTGCGGTCGGTGTCCTGGGTGACGATGAACCCCGCGGCGCGCAGGTGGTTGGCGTAGGCCTCGTCCGGCTCCACGTAGGAGGCCGCGGCCGCATCGGCCCACGGCACCGGGTATTGCAGCTCGTTGGTGCCCATCAGGTCATAGACCCCGAACACTCCCCCGGGGCGCAGCAGCCGGTGCACCTCGGCGAACACCGCCTGCTTGTCGGCCAGGTTCATGCCCACATGCAGCATGGTTGCCGCGTCGAAGGAGCCCGTCGGCAGCGCGGTGTCCTGCGCCGGGGCCAGCACCATGGTGATCGACCCGGCCATGGCGCAGGCGAGGTTCAGCTCCCGGGCCAGGTCAACGAATTCCGGCGTCACGTCCACCCCGGTGACCACCGCGCCCAGCTGCGCGAAGTACCGGGCCGGGCCGCCGATGCCGCTGCCCACGTCCAGCACCCGGGTTCCCAGCCCGATGCCCACCGCCCGCGCCACCTCCTGGGTGGCAGCCCTGCCGCCGGTGTGGAACTGGTCGGCCTCCTCCAGGTCCCCGGGCCGGAGCACCTCGGGCTCAAGCCCCGCGTCCCGCAACGCCGCATGCAGCCGCCCGCGCAGGTCCCCGGTGGTGTACCGGCTGATGGATTGGTCGATGTCGCTCATCACGGTCTCCTCGCGGCGGCTGGGCGCACCCTCCGCTTCCCGCGGCGTCGCGCATCCATGGCTTGTCCCCATGATAGGCCCGGGACCACCCGGAGTCACCGGTGCCCGGCACCCCGTTCCGCCCGCCCCGCACCGGGGCCGAGCACCAGGGCCGAGAGCGCGGCCTGGTCAACCACGTGGGGTTCCCCGGCGGCCAGCCAGTCCCCCACCTCGCGCAGGGCCATCTGCCCGGTGGCCAGCCGCGGCTGCCCCGGCGCGTCCCGGTTGCCGGCCGGGATTTCGGCCCCGTCGCCGGGGTGCAGCACCGTCCAGCCGCGCACCTGGAGCCCGGGGAACCGCCGGCGGTATTCGGCCACGGCCCACGACAGGCGCTCCGGGGCCCGCTCCGGGACGCGGCCGGAAGCCGTCCCTGCCGGAATGTCCTCGGGCCGGGAACCCCGGCCGGCGGGGCCGCGGACGGATTCGAGCAGGGCCAGCCGGTCGCCGCACAGCACCGCGTGCCCCACCCGCGGGAGGCCGTCGCGGGAGGATCCCGCCGGGTGGATCGTGCGGCTGCCGGGCAGGTGGTCAAGTCGCGCCAGCAGCTGCCCGGTCAGCACTTCGGCGATCCACCGGCCGCCGTCGTTGTCCCCGGCTTCGGGCACCGGACGCGCCGCAGGTCCCGGGCCAGGTTCCCAGAGCGTGCGCTCACGGATCTCCCGCGGGTCAAGCAGGGCCCGGGCGGCCGGGCGGCGGCCCCGGCGCGCGGTCGCCCGGAAGGTCTCGATCACCAGCAGGTAGCCGCCCAGCCACGCCAGCGGGACGGGGTTCGCAGCGGGCCCGCCGGCGAGCGCCGGGACCAGCAGGCCGCCGGCATAGGAGAGGAACAGGACCAGGGGAAGTGCCGGCCAGGTGCCCGGTGCGCCGCGGGCCCGCGCCCATCCGCCTAAAAGCGCCGGCAGGGGAACCAAGAACAGCAGCAACAGCGCGGTTGCCACCGGTGCCCGTCCGCCCCTCGCGGCAAGGACGGCCGGCACGCAGGCCAGCGCGGCCAGCAGACCCAGCGCCAGCCAGGCGAATATCCGGGGTGCCGGTCCGCGGCGGGGCGGCGCCGGGCGCAGGCGCAATGGCGGGTATTCGCGCTGGTGCCAGCGCATGGTCGATACGTCGATGTCGCCGCGGGCAAAGACGTCGAGGTCGGCCGGGCGCGCGGGCTCCTGCCGGGCGGACCACCTGGCGCCGGCCCGGGCGGCGGCTTCCCGGCGCGCCCTGGCCGCGTCGCGTTCGCGCTCCCGGGCGATCGCCTCGGATGCAGCGGCACGTTCACGGTCCCGCACCCGGGCCGACCGCTCCCGGACTTCGGCCTCGGCCGACGAGGCGCCTCGTGCACCGTCCGCGGCGGCGCCCGCGCGGGCGGGCTCGGCGCGGTTCCCCGACGCCGCGGCGATCCCCAGGCCGAGGCTCGCGTCGTAGGCTGCGCGCAGCTTCCCGTCCTGCAGGACCCGCAGCGCCTCGTTCAGGGCCTGGGCCATCGCCTCGCTTCCGGTGGGCGCGTCGGGATGGTGTTCGCGCATTTGGGCGCGGTGGGCGGCCTTGATCACCGACAGCGGGGCCGTGACAGCGACCCCGAGCACCGCGTAGTGGTTGGTCCCGTTCATGGTCCGGCTCCGCCCGTCCCAACGCGTCCATCGTGGACCATGACGTCCCCATTCCCCCGTGCGCGGTCCCCAAGACCGATGCGCTGCATCCGTGATGTTCACCCGAACATACCAACATGCGGCCTGTTTGGGCAGGGTTGGGGCACACCGGCAACCGACCGGCCCCGCCGGGACGGGGAACGGCGCCGGCACCGGCGTTGACCCGGGGCCCGGCGGGGCGCATACTGGCGCCGTGGCCACCCGAATCTCACACCTGTTGAACCAGTCATTGTCCGCCCTGAGGTACGAGCCAACCGGCAAACGGGTCCGCGCGGGCCTCGGCGGACAACCGGTCCTGGACACCACGCACGCGCTGCTGCTCTGGGAGCCGAGGCGCATCGTGCCGATCTACGCCGTTCCGGAAAACGACGTGCTGGCGGAGCTCACCGCGTCCCGGGCGGAGGTGTCCAGGGTGCCGGACGCGGCCGGGGTGCTGACACCCAACGACGCCTTTGCCCTGCACACCGCCGAGGGAACCGCACTTGACGTCCAGGTCCCCGGGCATGCGGCGCAGGCCGCGGCCTTCCGCCTGGCGGATCCGGACCTGGGTGGTGCCGTGCTCTTTGATTTTTGGGCCTTTGACTGGATGGAGGAAGAACAGCCCATCCATGCGCACCCGCGCGACCCGTTCAGCCGGGTCGACATCATCCCCTCGGGCAGGCACGTCCGGGTGGAGCTTGAGGGCCTGGTGCTGGCGGATTCCCGGCACCCGCTCATGCTCTTTGAGACGCGTATTCCGCCGCGCTATTATCTTCCGCCGGCGGATGTGAGGTGGGATGCCCTGGTGGCCACGGAAACCAGCAGCATGTGCCCCTACAAGGGCACCGCCAACTACTGGGCGCCCGCCAGCGGGGGCAGGAACGTGGCCTGGAGCTATGCCCAGCCACTGCCGGAGTCCGCGGCCCTGGCCGGGCTGGTCGCCTTCTACAACGAGCGCACCGATTTTCTCATCGACGGGCAGCGCCAGTCCCGCCCGCACACACCTGTTGGCTAGCTGCCGACGGCCACGGGCGGCCAGCCGAGGTCGATGGCGCAGCGGTGTGCAAGCGGCGCCGTTCGGTCCCGCGGTGACACGGTCCGCTGCCCGCGGCAGGGAGCCGGAAAAGGAAAAGGAAAAGGGCAGGATTTGATCGTTTACCGATGAAATCCTGCCCGGAGTGCCCACAGCTTGGGGTCTGCGGCGTTTCTCCCATGGAAGAAAGTGGCACTTGGGGGTGGCCAGTTTCTTCCGAAAATGGTCCTGCTCTGGGGGGATGACAGGACCATGGGGACCAGTCTAACCTACCGGGAGTTAACTTACGCAACCGCCGAAGTCACACGGACGTTCAGCGGCTATCGCCGGCCCATTGGTGCCGGCGTCCTGCCCGGCGCGCCGCCCGGGGCGGCACGGCACAGGGCCCCGGAGGTTTCCGGGGCCCTGTGCAGCTGGCGGTGACTTAGCGCGAACGGTAGTTCGGGGCCTCGACGGTCATCATGATGTCGTGCGGGTGCGATTCCTTCAGCCCGGCCGCGGTGATGCGGACGAACTTGCCGCGGTTCTTCAGCTCGGGGATGGTGCGTCCGCCGACGTAGAACATGGTCTGGCGCAGGCCGCCGACCAGCTGGTGTGCCACGGCCGAGAGCGGGCCGCGGTACGGGACCTGGCCCTCGATGCCCTCGGGGATCAGCTTCTCGTTGGAGGGCACGTCCGACTGGAAGTAGCGGTCCTTGGAGTAGGAGGTGTTCTTGCCGCGGGTTTCCATGGCGCCGATCGAGCCCATGCCGCGGTAGGCCTTGAACTGCTTGCCGTTCATGAAGACCAGGTCGCCCGGGGACTCGGCGGTGCCGGCCAGCAGGGAGCCGAGCATCACCGAGTCGGCGCCGGCAACCAGGGCCTTGCCGATGTCGCCGGAGTGCTGCAGGCCGCCGTCGGCGATGACCGGCACGCCGGCCGGGATGGCCGCCTTGGCTGCCTCGTAGATGGCGGTGACCTGCGGGACGCCGACGCCGGCGACGATGCGGGTGGTGCAGATGGAGCCCGGGCCCACGCCGACCTTGATGGCGTCGGCGCCTGCGTCGATCAGTGCCTGGGCGCCCTCGCGGGTCGCGGCCTGGCCGCCGATGACGTCCACGTGCGCTGCCGCCGGGTCCTTCTTCAGGCGGGCGATCATGTCCAGCACGCCCTGGGAGTGGCCGTTGGCGGTGTCGACGACCAGCACGTCGACGCCGGCCTCGATCAGCTTCATGGCGCGGTCGTAGCCCTCGCCGAAGAAGCCCACGGCCGCGCCGACGCGCAGCCGTCCCTCGTCGTCCTTGGTGGCCAGCGGGTACTGCTCTGCCTTGTCGAAGTCCTTGACGGTGATCAAGCCCTGCAGCAGGCCGTCGTTGTCGACCAGCGGCAGCTTCTCGATGCGGTGCTTGCCCAGCAGGTTGATGACCTCTTCGCGGGACACCCCGACCTTGGCGGTGATCAGCGGCATGGCCGTCATGGCCTCGTAGACCTTGGTGGTCATGTAGTTTTCGCGCGGCACGAAGCGGGTGTCGCGGTTGGTGATGATGCCCAGCAGCTTGCGGTTCTCGTCCACGACCGGCAGGCCCGAGACGCGGTAGTGCGCGCACAGGTCATCCCACTCGGCCAGCGTGGCCCCCGGGTTGACCGTCACCGGGTTGGTGATCATGCCCGACTCGCTGCGCTTGACCTGGTCCACCTGGTTGGCCTGGTCCTCGATCGACAGGTTGCGGTGGATGATGCCGATGCCGCCCTGGCGGGCCAGGGCGATGGCCATCGGGGCCTCGGTGACGGTGTCCATGGCAGCGGACAGCAGCGGGATGTTGATGCTGATCCGCTTGGTCAGGCGCGTGGTCGTGTCGGCTTCCGAGGGGATCACATCCGTCGGGCCGGGAAGCAGCAAAACGTCATCGTAGGTGAGGCCTTCAAAGGCAAATGGATTGAACTCAGTCACGGGGGACCTTTCACGCCGGTGCGGGGATTGATTACATCCTAGAACGCTTCACCGCCAAGCGACATTCCCGCATGGTTGGTGTGGCGAACGCAACGTCGCAAAGCGGGCCCCCGCGGGCTTGCGGCTACCCGGCGAGCGCCCGGCGGCGGGCCCCGGTCCCCTGTCTGGGACGGTGTCCTTGCAGGGCGTCGTGGGCGAACAGCACGTACCCGGCGAGCATGATCAGCGCGAAGGCGATCAGCGGCATCGCGGTGTTCAGCATCACCACGATGCCCAGGTGCAGTCCGGCACCGACCAGGAATGCGATCGGCCGCAGCGCGGGGATCCACAGGGCCACCGAGAGGAACAGTTCCGCCGCCACGCTGCCGGCCGCCAGGAGGGGAAGCAGCTGCTGCGAGACCGGGACCCAGTCGCGCAGGTGGTGTCCGATGACCTCCCCCGAGAGGTACTGCTCGTTGACCTTCGAGATGGCAGTCCAGGCATAGACGGTGGTGATCTGGAGCTTCACCAGGAACGCCGGCCAGTACTGCACCTGCACTTTTCGGTTCCACGCCCCGGGCTTCAGGGTCAGGCCCGACCCGCTGCAGGAGAGGTAGAACGCGAGCAGGGCCAGCAGCACCAAGTGGTTGCTGAACGCCTGCTCGTCCGCGGCAAGTGCCGCCACCGAGGTGGCGCAGACCAGGATCATCGGGAGCCGACCGGCAATGCCCAGGACCGCCCCGAGGCCTGCCACCATGGCCACGGCGAACATCCCCAGCACCATCGAGGGGCCGAGGTCCGGCAGCGCGTCGAAGTAGGGCAGTTGCAATCGGGTGCCGGTGGAAACCCGGCCGAGCGTCTCGAACCATTCGGTGGCCACGATCAGCGAGGCGAGGCCCAGCAGGATCCTGCCGGCGGCCAGGGGCCGGGCGTCGATGGTGCGACTCAGAAGCCGGAGCATGCGAAGACCTCCTCGCGCGCCGGGGTTTCATTCCACACGCGCACGCTCAGGACGTCCTCACGGGTGCGGCAGAGAAATTCGGCCGAAGGGGCGAAATAGTCGATCTCGATCCGCAGCCCGGAAACCAGATCCCGCAGGGAAACCTGTTCCTTTTCCCCGTCGACGGTGGTCACCTCGGCCTCGGGCAGGGACACATACCGGGCGTACATGTTCCAGCCAAAGCGCTGCGGCCCCTCGCCGCCGGTGGCCAGCAGCGGTCCGAGCAACATCGCCCCCGCGGCGAGCGACACGGCGATCCCGCGCAGCGCCAGCCGCGATCGCGTGGGCGGCGAGGCGCCCGTGCCGGCCATGTCTGTGCCGGCGGCAACGCTCGCCGCAGTGACCCGTGCAAATTCCCCAACATCCCCCAATGCCATGATCGGATTCTAGACCCCGGAGGTGGTGTTCGTCACGCCCTGATGTAGATCGCGGTGGCACGCGAGGAGTCCACCCCGGTCTGGCTGATCGACTGGATCATGTACCAGTAGGAGTGCCCGAGCACCACGCCGGTGTCCAGCCAGGACTGGGCCGAGGTGGTGCGCCGGCGCACGGCGCGCAGGTAGGTGGCGGTCGACTGGATGTACGGGACGACCGAGCCGGTGGATTCCCAGCGCCAGATCGCGATGAGCTTGATCGGCTCGCCGCTGGAGCTGGAGGTCCAGCTCAGCCGCACCCCGGTGCCCTCGCGCACGGCCCTGGTGATGGTCGGGGTGTAGGGACGCGTGGCGAAAAGCTCCGGGTAGGGCACCGGGAGGCCCGGCCGCGCGTAGTGGCGGGCCTTGAGGATCCCGATGGCGTTGAGCTTGTTCGCCCGGAAAGCTGTGGTGTTGTAGTACGCCTGGCCGCGCACCGCGGGCACCGAACGGCACTTGGTCACGTGGTCGCGCAGCTCGTTGGGATCCTGCCAGGCGGCGGTGTTCGGGTCCCCCACCTTGTAGGCGGCCTCCCCGGTGTACAGCTTCACGCCGGTCCCGGCGACCTGCTTGGCCCACCAGTCGACCAGCACGTTGTAGTTGGCCACGGAGTACCCCTGGTACCAGTAGAGCTGCGGGGCGATGTAGTCGACCCAGCCTTCCTTGACCCAGCGCCGGGTGTCGGCGTAGAGGGCATAGAAGCTTTCCAGCCCGCTGGTGGCCGAGCCCAGCGTGCTCGAGGTCCTGTTGGCCCAGATGCCGAAGGGGCTGATGCCGAACACGACCCGCGGCTTGGCCGCCCGGATGGCGTTGTGGGTGTCGCGGACGAACACGTTGATGTTGTTGCGCCGCCAGGAAGAGATCGAGGTGAAGGAGCCCTTGTAGGTGTTGTAGGTCGAGGAGTCCGGAATCGACTGGCCGGACACCGGGTAGGGGTAGAAGTAGTCGTCGAAGTGGACCCCGTCCACGTCGTAGCGCTTGACCAGGTCGATGACCACGTTGCGGATGTAGGTGCGCACCGCCGGGATCCCCGGGTTGTAGTAGCGCCGTGGACCGTAGGCGAAGGACCAGGAAGGGTTCAGCCGCGCGGGATGGTTGGACACCAGCGAGGTGAGGGAGGTATCCATCGAGACGCGGAACGGGTTGATCCAGGCGTGCAGCGCAATGCCGCGCTTGTGCGCCTCGGAGATCGCGTAGGCCAGCGGGTCGTAGCCCGGGTCCCTGCCCTGGGTGCCGGTGAGGTACTTTGACCAGGGCTCCCCGAGGGTCGACTTCCACATGCGGTCAGCGGCCGGGCGCACCTGAAGGATCACCGCGTTCAGGTTCCGCGACACCGCCAGGTCCAGGATGGAGCGCAATTCCGCCTGCTGGGCGGCGATGGACAGCCCGGTTTTCGAGGGCCAGTCGATGTTCACCACGCTGGCGGTCCACAGCGCACGGAATTCGGTGCGCGGGTAGGTGGCGGACGTGAAGGTGTTTCGCGAGGAGACGGTGTAGACGTGGTTGCGGATGACGGCCGCGGCGGCCGGGGCCGCCATGAGCCCGGGACCCAGGGCTGCGCCGGCAAGTGTTGCCACCGCCGCCGAAAGCACCGCCCGCCGGCTCACGGGATTGGCAAGCGACGGGGACGATGAGGCCAATTCCGTTTTCATGGCGGTGACTCCGATGGTGCGCGAGTTGTCACGGCCGCGCTGGATCGTTCGGCCGCTCGGAGGCAACATTACGCCGCGCCGGCTGCCCCGGAAAGTACCGAAATATCACGCTTGCGCGGCACTTTGGTTACGCCAAGACCACCTCCGGGGCGGGCCACCGGACCGCCACCCGGCAGGGGGGAAATCAGCGTGGACCGGCGAGGGCGGCGAGGAAGCGCTTCTCGAATTCCGCCGCAGTGGTCCGGGCGAAGGTGCTGGTCAAGTGCGACTCGTCGAGGTAAACCAACACGTTCCCGATGACCGGCCGGCAGATTCCGTCCGGGCAGAGCTGGTCGGTCATGTCCATGGTGGAGAACCCCTTGCCCAGCGTGCCGCCGGCCGCCAGTCCCTCCAGCGGCGAGGTTTCGGCCATGAGCTCGGACACCGGGGCGCTGCATTGCTCCGCCTCGGCGCCGAAGCGGTCCACGCACTCCGGGGCGGCGGTGGGGAATCGCGGGGTGTCGCGCAGGGCCACCACGGGGATGTCCGCCTCCAGCAGCGGACGGATCCCGGCCTCGTAGTCGGGCACCACCCGCTCCTGCTCCCCCGCCGTGCGCCCGTGCCGGTCCGGCCCCAGCGCGGTGAAGCTCCCGAGGGTGATGACCGCGTCGGGGCCGTGCCCAAGCACATACTCGCCGGCGGCGGCGTTGAATGCCCCGCACTCCTGGCCGCGGGTATCGGAGGGCCCGCCGAAGCGGCACGACGGCTTGGTCAGCAGGATCCAGCGCCACCCGTGCTTTTGCGCCATGGCGTCAACCGCGCCGCTCCAGTGCTGGGCGTGGGAATCCCCCAGCAGCACGATGGTCTTCTCCGCCTGCGGGTTCCCGCCCTGCTGGCAGTACTCGATGGCCGGCGACTCCGGTGCCCACTGCCCGGTGCACTCGGCACCGAAGTTCGACCATTCCTCGTCGAGCTTCGTGGTCAGCGGGACCATCACGGCGGCGGAACTTGGTTCGTGCCCGAAACCGGGATCCAGGATCGCCGCGCCGGGGTTGTCGACCTGGGCCTGGGACGCCGCGCGCGTCTCCTCGGCGACGACCCGGTGCTCCCACCCTCCCAGCGGCACCAGCACCAGCGAGAGCAGCACCGCAATGCTCAGCCCCGCGCGCCGGCGCTTGGCCGAGAGCCAGTGCCAGGATCGCATGGGCGATTCGACGATGCGCGTCGTGGCCCAGGCCAGCAGCAACGACACCACCATGATGCCCAGCCCGGCGCCGAGGGAGATGCGCTCGCTTCCGGATTCGACGAGGAAGAAGACCATGACCGGCCAGTGCCAGAGGTACAGCGCGTAGGAGAGGTTCCCGAGCCAGCCGAGGGGCGGCACCGACAGGACCCGCTGCACGCCAAGCCGGTGGCTTGGTGCGATGATGACGAATGCCGCGGCGAGCGTGGGCCACAGCGCCAGGTAGCCGGGGAACTCGTGGTCAACCTGCAGCAGCACGCCGCAGGACAGGATCGCCCCCAGGCCAAGCCAACCCGCCGGCACGGTCAGTGCCGCGGGAAGCCTTTGCAGCAGCGGCAGGAAGATGGCGACGAGCGACCCCAGCGCAAATTCCCAGAGCCGGGCACCGGTGTCGAAGTAGGCCCACTCCTGTGCAGTGGCGGTGGCGTGGATCGAGTAGGCCAGGGAGAGCGCGAACACGACGCCGAAGAGCGCGCCCAGGGTCATCCGGTAGCTCAGCGCGGGGATCCTGGCGCCCAGCGCCCGCCACAGCAGCATGCCCGCTGCCAGCAAGAGCGGCCAGAGGATGAAGACCTGTCCCTGGATGGACAGCGACCAGAAATGCTGCAGCGGGCTGGCCGTGGCGTGCTCGGCCGCGTAGTAGTCGACCGATTCGCGGGCCAGCTGCCAGTTCTGCACATAGAAGAGGCTGGCGGTGATCTGCTCCATGATGGAGTTCCAGCGCGCCTTGGGCAGCAGGGCGACGCTCGCCGCAATGGTGGCCAGCAGCACCAGGACCGCCGCGGGCAACAGCCTGCGGAAGACGTTGAGCCAGTAGGTCAGCAGGCCCACCGGCCGCCCGCCCTCGACCTTGCGGATGAAGGCACCGGTGAGGAAGAACGCGGAGAGGAGAAGGAACACGTCCACGCCGCCGGAAACCCGGCCAAACCACACGTGGTAGACCATGACCAGCACAACGGCCAGCGCCCGCAGGCCCTGGAGCTCGGGCCTGAAAGCGGATGCGGTGTTCGCGGCAAATGGACTCCGCCCTGCCACGCGTTGCGCAGGTAAGGAAAGCGACATCAGTACATCCTGGAAAATCGACAGCGTCCCATGCCCGGAACGTTGGGCATGGGCATCCAACGCTACCAAACCTCGTTATCGATTCGTTACGGGATGTTCCCTGACTGGCCACGTGGTGTGACTCGCCGCGCCAAGCGGTACCCAGCCATCAGGGTCACTCTGCTGCCGTTGGCCGAGCGGGCGCTTTTCGCGCGCCTGCGGCCCAGTCCGGCCCAGGGTTGCCGACCAGGGACGAAGTCGCCGACGAGGAAACCCGATGGCATTCTTCGGGAAGCGCACGCGAGGACTTGTCTGGGGAAACAGTATCCCCGCGTGCACCGCTCCATAGCGAGTTCCGATCCCGATTGCACGGGCGCGGCTGCACCCCCGAAATCCGGAGCGGGCGGCCTTCCAGGCAGGCTCCGATCAGCGCCGTCACAGATCCTGCGTTGGCTTCGAACCACAGGTCAACCGTGAAACAACGTTCGCGGACATACCCTGCGAAAAGCTTGCGCCCAATGGCAACCTCCGGGCCCTACGCCATCGGCCGCAGTCCGAGCGCGCGCACGATTCCGGGCCCTAGGTTTTTACAAGCTGAGGGGACTACTAATGAGCGTCATGGGGCGGCGGGGCATGTCGTTCCTGCCCAGTGGGGGGCACACCCTGTAGTAGGAGTCATCATGTTTCAGAAGACCCGCACCAAAATGACGGGAAAGCGCGACCTCAAAAGAACCCGCTCCTCGGTGTTGGCAGGTGCGGCGTCAGCGGCACTGCTCGCCGCGGCACTGGTTCCATTGGCAGGAACCGCAGCATCCGCCAACACCGCAGGCAATGGACCGGTCGATCCACAAAATGGCTTCCCGACCTGGTTCTCCGACGGCACCGCGAAACTCCAGCTGTGCTACACGGCCGGCACCGGCTGCCTGATGGAACCGCCGAATCCCGATCTTCCCGCGTCCTACCCGGACAACTTCCCCGACGAGGCCTTCTGGTTCGCCGCGGAAGCCAGCGGCGGGAACCTGCGCCTCTACGAGGCAGCCCTGGAGGCAGCGCATGCCAACGAGATCGTCCAGGACGGGGGCCAGATGGGCTTTGGCCGGCTGCGCTTCATCATCGAGAACATCGTCGCGGGCCAGCAATACACCGTGACGCACCCCTAT
>NZ_JAHRED010000004.1 GCF_019084045.1 Paeniglutamicibacter quisquiliarum | reverse complement strand
TTCCACAGACTGTGGAAACATTGCCGCTATCCACAGTCTGTGGATAACGTTGTGCATCTCCTGAATGCTTGGGGTAATCGGCCGTGTCGTGATTATGGTGCCGAGGCGCGAAAGTCGCGCTCCCCTGCCAACTGCGTTTCACCGCTGGAGTAACCGACGAGAATAGCCTCAAATTTTTACTTCACACGCGTACAGTGAATCGTTGAGACGTGGAACACGACGCGTATGCCTGCGCTTCCCGCGGTGTCGACGCGAGCCGGCCCGCAAAGATAGAAGCGGACATGGCGTCCGCGCGGATGAATGGATAGGACAAATATGAGCACCGATTCGTCAGTTGCAACCAACACCGCGAAGCCGACGGCAAGCGCCAACCACCGTGATAACAATGTCAGGCCGCAGGACGACCTGTATCGGCACGCCAACGGTGCATGGCTCTCGACCGCCCATATACCAGCAGACCAAGGCAGCTACGGTTCTTTCATGGCGTTGCGCGATGATTCCGAGGCAGCGGTGCGGTCCATTATCGAGGCCGCCCAAGAGCACCGGCGGGGTGCCTCCGGCATCGCTGATGCACGCAAGGAACGAATCGCAAACCTCTATGAGAGTTTCATGGATGAGGAACGAATCGAGGCCAGCGGAGTCGATCCGATCCGCGCTGACCTGGCATCCATCTATGCCACCACGACCATTGCCGAACTCATCAGCCTCAGCGGTTCGCTCTACCGCCGTGGCGTTTCCGGATTCATTCAAGCCGGTGCCAGTTCGGACGCTGGAGCACCTGAACGGAACCTGCTAACTTTCATCCAAGCCGGACTTGGGCTTCCGGACGAGTCCTACTACCGTGAAGAGCAGTTCGCCGAACTCCTTGGCGAGTACGAGGAGCACCTCGGTCGTTTGCTTGCGCTTGGCGAACTGGCCGACACCGAGGCTGCAGCGCACGACGTCATCGCTTTGGAAAGCGCCCTGGCATCCCATCACTGGGACCGGGTTAAGTGCCGGGACGCCCAGGCCCGCTACAACCTCATGACCGCATCAACGCTTCTCGAACACATTCCTTCCCTCGCTGGATGGCTTGCCGGAGCCGGCATTGAGGATAAGTACTTCGCCGAGGTCGACGTCTGGCAGCCAAGCTACCTCGAGGGACTCGAGCAGGTGCTGAATAGCGAGCCGCTGGCGTCTTGGCAGCACTGGTTGGCAGTTCAGCTGATCCGCTCTTACGCACCGTACCTGTCCAGCGCGCTGGTCAACGAAAACTTCTCCTTCTATTCCGCAAAGCTTTCCGGGGTCCAGGAGCTACGCGAGCGCTGGAAGCGTGGCGTGGCGTTTACGGAGGGTGCAGTGGGCGAGGACATCGGCCAGCTGTATGTTGCCGAGCATTTCCCCCAGCGCAGCAAGGACGAGATGGACGCACTGGTCGCCAATCTCATCGACGCATACCGACAGTCCATCGGCGAGCTGGAATGGATGAGCCCGGATACCAAGGAAAAGGCGCTGGAAAAGCTGTCCATGTTCCGGCCCAAGATCGGCTACCCGAACGAGTGGATCGACTATTCCACCATTTCCACCGTGGCCGACAACGTCATTTCCAATATCGCCGCATCAAACGAATTTGAATTCCTGCGGGAATTGAAAAAGATTGACGATGGTGTGGACCGGGAACTGTGGTTCATGTTCCCCCAAACGGTCAACGCCTACTACCACCCGCTGCTGAACGAGATTGCGTTCCCTGCCGCAATCCTGCGCCCACCCTTCTTCGATGCAGACCGGGATGCCGCGTCCAATTACGGTGCCATCGGTGCCGTGATTGGGCACGAGATCGGGCACGGCTTCGATGACCAAGGATCCCAGTTTGACGGCACCGGCGAGCTGAAGAACTGGTGGACCGACGAGGACCGGACTGCTTTTGAAAAGCTCACCGGCAAGCTCGTTGACCAGTATGAAGCCTTGGTGCCCCCGGAGGCGCCGGATCACCACGTCAATGGAAAACTTACACTCGGCGAGAACATTGGCGACCTAGGCGGCCTGGGCATTGCCTACACCGCCTACAAGCTGGATCTGGCGGCCCGAGGCATGGAAGTCGATGAAGTGATCGACGGGCTGAATGGTGACCAGCGGTTCTTCTACTCCTGGGCCGAATGCTGGCGCACACTGACCCGTCCGGAGACCATGGTCACCCGCATTACCACGGACCCGCACTCACCCGGCGAATTCCGCTGCAACCAGGTACCCAAGAACATGGATGCCTTCCATGAAGCCTTTGGGACCAAGCCCGGTGACGGCATGTGGCTGGAGCCCGAAGACCGCGTCAAGATCTGGTGATTACGACGGCTTTTGCCGGCCCCGCCTGCGAGGGACAGGGCCGGCAAAAGCGCCATGCCACTGGGGTTATGGCCGTGTGAAATAGTCGCCGATATCGTCGAGCAACGCCTTGAAAGCGACCGGAACCGACCCGTGGATTCCCTTGGGCGTTTCGAGGTATGTGGATCCTGGCACCACCTCATGCAGTTTGCGAGCCGTCGAACGGAAATACTCCGCGCTTTTGGAGCCGGCCATGAAATGCGTATTGGGTGGAAGAACCGCAAAGCTGCTCGCGGGCTGTGGTTCCTCAAGGGCCGCCCGAAGCTCGCCCACCCCGCTGGGCAGCATGGTGCGCGCCAGCTTGCCGGTCTTGGTCCGTGAGGTTCCGGCCAGCAAGGCCGCAAGCATTGGCAAGGGGACCTTGCTGAGCGTCGGGGAGAACTTCATGCCTCGTTGCATGCGCGCCAATGCGCGGCTGCTCCTTCCCGCTTCCACATCCTCTGAAAACGCCTTCAGCCACTCCGTGTCGATCGAGCTATCGAGGTTAATGGCTGGATCGTATACAGCCAGACGCTGCGGTACCCGGCCGGTGCAATGTGGGTCGCCGGAATCCAGGAAGCTCCGGACGGCGTTGAGAACGACCGCGCCACCCAGGGAATGGCCAAAAAGGTTTTGCGCGCCGGTGTGCTCCAGCATCAGGGCCACATCTGCGATCTCCGTGTCCATGGAGTAGTCGGCAGGTTGATCAGTGGAATTGCCCCGCCCCCGGCGATCGTAGAGGTCCACCGTCCAGTCATCGCCCAACCGACTGCTGAGGGCCGAAGCGAACGGCCGATAAATCAACGCGGTCAGGAAGGCTCCTCCCACAACCAAGATTCGGCGGTGCCCAGGCGCGTGCGGGTTGCCATATGAATACAGGGCCAGTGATCCACCGTCAGGTGTTTGCAGAATGCTTTCTTCCATAATCACTCCATCCTATTCCGGGTTCGAAAAAGACCTTGGGGTGTTGCTCCACACCTCTCAGCCCGCGCGAAGATTATTCAGACTAGAATTGGATATTGTGACTGCCGAAAAAACTGCCCCAGTAGCCAACGCCCCCGAGACCAACGACCAGCGCCAGGTGCGCATGGACAAGCGTGCCGCCTTGTTGGCCCGTGGAGAAGAAGCCTACCCAGTGGGTGTCGCGCGGACTCACTCGCTGCAAGCGATCCGCGAGCAATTCCCGGACCTGGCTCCTGACACAGCCACAGGCATTCAGGTTGGCATCGTGGGACGTATCGTCTTCATGCGGAATACCGGCAAGCTGTGCTTCGCCACCTTGCAGGAAGGCGGCCCCGAAGGCACCGGAACCCGGCTCCAGGCCATGCTCTCTCTCGCCAACGTGGGAGAGGAACGACTGGCCGACTGGAAGTCCCTAGTCGACCTCGGAGACCACGTCCTAATCACCGGCGAAGTCATTGCTTCGCGCCGTGGTGAACTTTCGGTCATGGCAAGCGATTGGCAGATGGCTTCCAAGGCGCTGCGCCCGCTTCCGGTGCTGCACGCTGAACTGAACGAGGAAACCCGCGTACGCCAGCGCTACGCTGACCTGATCGTGCGTGATGAGGCTCGGGAAATGGTCTACAAGCGGGCGGCGATCACCCGCGCAGTGCGCGATACCCTTCACGCGCGCGATTACGTCGAGGTTGAGACCCCGATGCTGCAGCTGGTCCATGGCGGCGCCTCTGCCCGCCCCTTTGAAACGCATTTGAATGCCTTTGACCAGCCAATGACGCTGCGTATTGCCACCGAACTGTTCCTCAAGCGGGCAGTCGTCGGCGGCATCGACCGCGTCTTTGAATTGGGACGGATCTTCCGCAATGAAGGCGTCGATTCCACGCACTCCCCGGAGTTCACGACCCTGGAATCCTACGAGGCATATGCGGACCAATTCGTCATGGCCGATCGCATCAAGGAGATCATCCTCAACGCCGCCGACGCAATCGGCGCCGGACGGCAAATCGAAACGTCAAAGGGCACGATCGACCTGGATGGTGAATGGGCCTGGCTGGGCGTCTACCCCGGGCTTTCCGAAGCTGTGGGCCAGGAAATTACTCCAGACACCGATGTTGAAATTCTCCGTGAAGTTGCTGAAAAGCACGGCATTAAAGTCGATCCAAAATGGCAAGCCGAAAAGCTAGTCATTGAATTGTTTGGCGAAATCGTTGAACCGACTCTCATCAACCCCACCTTTGTCTACGATTATCCGCCAGCTGCCCAGCCGCTTGCGCGTCCGCACCGCAGCAAGCCGGGCATTATCGAGGCTTGGGACCTGGTCATTGGCGGGATGGAGCGCGGAACCGCATTCTCCGAACTGATTGATCCTGTGATCCAGCGCGAGCGCCTGACTGCGCAGTCCCGCATGGCCGCCGACGGCGATGACGAGGCCATGCAGTTGGACGAAGATTTCCTGCGCGCGCTGGAATACGGTGCCCCGCCAATGGGCGGCATTGGTTTAGGCATTGATCGTCTGGTCATGCTCTTTTCCGACACCGGTATTCGAGAAACCATCCTCTTCCCACTGCTCAAGCCGGAGGCATAACGTGCCATATATCGAGGCCCTTGTTCCGACAATTGTTGTTGCGCTGGTCTTTTGGTTTGTCATTCGCGCGGTATCCAATGTGGATCGCAGTGAACGTGCTGCGGAAGCCAAAGTGGACGAGCAAATTAAATTAGCCGAGCAGCGTAAGGACAACAAAAGCCCGAAAGCTGATAATTAGCCTAATATCTGAATTCCCACTTGCTGGATGATCCGTAGTTGTGATTATGATATGGGTACACGCAAGGGCACAAACCGTTAATGTGTTCATGTGAATTCCCACCACGGCAAGGAGAAGCTAATGGCACGTCAGGTCCAAATTGCATTGATTGATGATATCGACGGTTCCGAGGCAAGCGAATCTATCGTATTCGGCATCGGCGGACAGCATTATGAAATTGACCTCAACGAGGAAAATGCAGAGGCGTTCCGAGAGGCTTTCAAGCCGTACATCAAGGTTGCACGCACCTCGAAGCAGTTCACTCCGAAGGAAGCCCCGGCCATCCGCGCCTGGGCCAAGGAGAACAACGTCAAGGTCAACGCCCGCGGTCGCTTGCAGGCCGATGTCATTGCCGCCTACCACGCTGCGCAGGCGAAAAAGTCGCGTTCCAAGTCCAAGTAGAACTTTCGACGCCTGATACTCCCGGTGAGCCCGCGGGCTCCCGGCCGCTGTGGGGATAAGGAATAAACGGCAGGGGATCGGCTCCATTGAATGGAGCCGATCCCCTGCCGTTGTTTAATGCGAAGAAGAACGCCGAGGGTGAACAATGTTATCCCTTGGGCGAACATCCAACACGAGCCCTAATTTGATGCGTAGCATCGAAATACGTGTTAGCTAGGAGTGTGCCGCATGTTTGAGAGATTTACCGACCGTGCCCGTCGCGTTGTCGTGCTTGCCCAAGAAGAGGCGCGCATGCTCAACCACAACTACATCGGAACCGAGCACGTATTGCTCGGCCTCATTCATGAAGGCGAGGGAGTAGCGGCCAAGGCCCTTGAGTCGCTGAACATCTCCCTTGGTGCCGTGCGTGAGCAGGTCCAAGAGATTATCGGACAGGGCCAGCAGGCCCCTTCCGGTCACATCCCCTTCACGCCGCGCGCCAAGAAGGTTCTGGAACTCTCGCTGCGCGAAGCACTGCAGCTGGGCCACAACTACATCGGCACCGAGCACATCCTGCTCGGCCTGATCCGCGAGGGCGAGGGCGTCGCCGCCCAGGTCCTGGTGAAGCTCGGCGCGGACCTGTCCCGCGTGCGCCAGCAGGTCATCCAGCTGCTCTCCGGTTACCAGGGCGGCAAGGAAACCGCGGGTGCCGGTGTCAGCTCCGCTGGACAGAGTGAAGGCACGCCGGCCGGTTCGGCAGTGCTCGACCAGTTTGGCCGCAACCTTACGACCGCTGCCCGCGAAGGAAAGCTCGACCCGGTCATTGGCCGCGAATTCGAGATGGAACGCGTCATGCAGGTCCTCTCGCGCCGCACCAAGAACAACCCCGTGCTCATTGGCGAACCGGGTGTCGGCAAGACCGCCGTCGTGGAGGGTCTGGCCCAGGCGATCGTGCGTGGAGACGTCCCGGAAACCATCAAGGACAAGCAGCTCTACACCCTTGACCTCGGTTCCCTGGTTGCAGGTTCGCGCTACCGCGGTGACTTCGAGGAACGCCTGAAGAAGGTCCTCAAGGAAATCCGCACGCGCGGCGACATCATCCTCTTCATCGACGAGATCCACACCCTTGTCGGTGCCGGAGCGGCCGAGGGCGCCATCGATGCGGCCTCCATCCTCAAGCCGATGCTGGCCCGCGGCGAACTCCAGACCATCGGCGCAACGACGCTTGACGAGTACCGCAAGCACATCGAGAAGGACGCGGCCCTCGAACGCCGCTTCCAGCCGATCCAGGTCAAGGAACCCTCCGTGGAGCACACCACGCAGATCCTGCGTGGGTTGCGCGACCGCTACGAGGCGCACCACCGCGTCTCCATCACCGACGGCGCCCTGGTGGCCGCCGCCGAGCTGGCGCACCGCTACATCTCCGACCGCTTCCTGCCTGACAAGGCCATCGACCTGATCGACGAGGCCGGCGCCCGCCTGCGCATCCGCCGCATGACCGCCCCTCCGGCGCTCAAGCTGATGGACGAGGAAATCTCCACGGTTCGCCTGGAGAAGGAAGCCGCCATCGATGCACAGGACTTCGAGGGTGCAGCGTCGCTGCGCGACAAGGAAGGCAAGCTCCAGGAAGCTCGTGCCGAGAAGGAAAAGGCCTGGAAGAACGGCGAGCTCGACGAGATCGCCGAGGTCGATGCCGACCTGATCGCCGAGGTCCTGGCCAACTCCACCGGCATCCCGGTGGTCAAGCTGACCGAGGAAGAGTCCACGCGACTGCTGAACATGGAAGATGAGCTGCACAAGCGGGTCATCGGCCAGGACGAGGCAATCAAGGCGATCTCCCAGGCCATCCGCCGCACCCGTGCCGGGTTGAAGGACCCGAACCGCCCCGGCGGCTCGTTCATCTTCGCCGGCCCAACCGGCGTCGGCAAGACCGAGCTGGCCAAGGCTCTCGCGGAGTTCCTCTTCGGCGAGGAAGACGCACTGATCACCCTGGACATGTCCGAGTACTCGGAGAAGCACACGGTCTCCCGTCTCTTCGGTGCCCCTCCGGGCTACGTCGGCTACGAGGAGGGCGGACAGCTCACCGAGAAGGTCCGCCGCCGCCCGTTCTCCGTCGTGCTCTTCGACGAGGTCGAGAAGGCCCACGCGGACCTGTTCAACTCGTTGCTGCAGATCCTGGAAGACGGCCGCCTGACCGACTCCCAGGGCCGCGTGGTGGACTTCAAGAACACCGTGATCATCATGACCACGAACCTTGGCACCCGCGACATCTCCAAGGGCGTGATGACCGGTTTCCAGTCGTCCGCGGACACCAAGACCGGCTACAACCGGATGCAGGCAAAGGTCCAGGAAGAGCTGCGCCAGCACTTCCGCCCCGAGTTCCTGAACCGTGTTGACGACGTTGTGGTCTTCCCGCAGCTGACCCAGGACGAGATCGTGGAGATCGTGGACCTGTTCCTCGGCCGCCTGAAGAAGCGCCTGGTCGACCGGAACATGACCATCGAGCTGTCCCAGGCCGCCCGCGTCCTGCTGGCCACCCGCGGCTACGACCCGGCGATGGGCGCCCGACCGCTGCGCCGCACCATGCAGCGCGACATCGAGGACCAGCTTTCGGAGAAGATCCTCTTCGGCGAGTTGGTTGCCGGCCAGCACATCAAGGTCGACGTCGAAGGCGAAGGCGACGAGGCGACGTTCACCTTCCACGGCGAAGGCGGAACCCCGCAGATCGAGGGCGAGCCCGCACCGGTCGCCATCGAAGGCTAGAAGCACCAGGAAAACAACGCCAGGGGCCGGCATCCACAAGGATGCCGGCCCCTGGCGTTTCCTGCGCCGGAGCCCCCGGGCCGGCTACACAATTCGCGGACGGTGCCGTGGCCGGGCATAGGATACAAGAATGGAATCCTTTACCGTCAGGCGTGCGAAGACCAGCGATGTGAAAAGCATCCGTGACCTTGTCAGGCCGCTGGCAGAGGACCGCGTGCTGCTGGAAAAGGAAGCTGTCGCCTACTACGAGAACCTGCAGGAGTTCTTCGTCGCCGAGGACGCCGACGGCAATGTCATCGGCTGCGGCGGACTGCACGTCATGTGGGAAGACATCGCGGAGGTCCGCACCCTTGCCACGGACTCGGCCTGGCGCGGCCGCGGCGTGGGGCACGGGCTGCTGGCGAAGCTGCTCCACGAGGCGCGCGAGCTGGGCGTCGCCCGGGTCTTCTGCCTGACCTTTGAGGTCGATTTCTTCCTGCGCAACGGGTTCACGGTGATGGCCGAGCAAAGCGCCGTCGACCCGGAGGTCTACTCCGAGCTCCTGCGTTCCACCGATGAAGGCGTGGCCGAATTCCTGGACCTCGCGCGGGTCAAGCCCAATACGCTGGGCAACACCCGGATGATCACGCACCTCTAGCCCGCGCGGCACCGCGGGTGCCGTTCGCTAGTGCGGCAGGCCGACGCCCTCGGGAGTGTCCTGTGCCAGCCCGTCGGCCAAGAGCGAGGCCAGCACGCGTTCGCGTTGTTCGGCGGGCGCGTCAAGCGCGTGCAGGCCGACCCAGGCGCGGTGCTCGTCGCCGGCCTCCCGGGCCGGGTTCAGCGGCCGGCCTTCCCCCGCAACAGCGGCCAGGTCGACGGCTCCGAGCAGGTCGCCGCGCCGGACCGGGGCGGTGGAATGCCGCAGCACCGCCATCATGGCCCCGCGCAATTGCCTGTCGGTGCCGTGCCACGGCTGGCCCTTGGGCTTGTAGTGCGGCTCGGGCCGCCCGGCGGCGATCCAGGCGCACTGGCTGATGACCGGGCAGTCCTCGCAGCGCGGCGAACGCGCCGTGCACACCAGCGCCCCGAGCTCCATCACCGCGATGTTCCAGTTGTTGGCCAGGGCGGTGCCCGCGGCATCGCCCTGGTCTGCGGCGGGCAGCAGCCGCGCCGCCAGCGCCAGTTCCGCGGCGTTCTGGCTTTGTTCGGGCAGCGCCTTGCCGCTGACCAGACGGGCGTGGACGCGGCGGATGTTGGTGTCCACCACCACGGTGGGGACGTTGAAGGCGAAGCAGGCGATGGCCGCGGCGGTGTAGGTGCCGATGCCCGGCAGCGCGAGCAGTTCCGCCTCCGTCCCCGGGACCTTCCCGCCGTGCTCCTGCGTGATGACCACCGCTGCCGCATGCAGCCGCAGGGCGCGGCGCGGGTAGCCCAGGCGCCCCCAGGCCCGCACCGCCTCGGCGACCGGCTCGGCGGCCAGCGCCGCGGGGGTGGGCCAGCGCTCCATCCAGGCCTCCCAGACCGGGCGCACGCGCACCACCGGGGTCTGCTGCAGCATGAATTCGGAGACCATCACCGCCCAGGGGTCGGCCGTCGGGCCGCGCCACTGCAGCTCGCGTGCGTTCGCGGAATACCACGCGGTGATCTCGTGGTGGATCTTCTCCAGGTCGGGGTGGGGCACGGCGGGGGCGATCCTTTGTGTTTCGGGGTAAATGCTGGCGATATCACTCTAGCTGGCGGCGTGGGAGTCGACCGCGGAAGCAATGGCTTCGTAGCCTTGAGGTATGGCACAAAAGCAGGTCCGTTCCTCCCGTCCCTCCGCACGGGTTTATCGGCGTCGCCGCCTCGCGGTGCTCATCGCCACGCTTGTCGTGGTCGGGCTTTTGACGTGGGCGGGATTCGGAATCGCGTCCCTGCTGCGTCCCTCCGTCCCCGCCGCGGGCCCGGCGGCAAGCCAGCCGGGCGCCGGGTCCCCGCCGGCATCCGCCGTCCCGTCCCCGGAACCCACCGAGCCCTCGGGGTGCCCGGCGGAGGATGTGGTCGTCACGGCGTCCACCGCCCAGGCGACGCACGGACCGGCGGAGGACCCGGTGCTGGTGATGACGATCAAGAACGCCGGGACGACCGAATGCATGGTCAACGTGGGCACCAGCCAGCAGGACTTCTCCGTCACCAGCGGCGCGGACCGGATCTTCTCCACCTCGGACTGCGTGGACGATCCCACCGACACCGAGATCATGGTCAAGCCGGGCGCCAGCGAGACCGCCCGCTTCACCTGGACCCGGGTGCGCAGTGCGCCGGGGTGCAAGTTCGTGGCGGCCAAGCCGCGTCCGGGAACCTACGGTTTCACCGCGAAGCTGGGGGACGTGAGCAGCGAGACCGCGCGGTTCGAGCTGCGGTAGCCCCGTCGGCCAGGCGGCGCACGGACGGCTTCTAGAGGAAGCGGTCGAGCAGGGAGGATTCGGCGACGCGGGACAGGCCCTCGCGCACCGTGCGGGCCCGCTGCTCGCCGATCCCGTCCACCGCCATCAGGTCCTCGATATTGGCGGCCATCAGCCGCTGCAGGCCGCCGAAGTTGTTGACCAGCCGGTCGGCCACGGCCCGCGGCACTGACTTGATGCCGGCCAGCAGCCGGTGGCCCTTGGGTGCGACGACGGCCTCGAGGGAATCGATGCCCGGGCTGATGCCCAGGATGGCGGCGAACTTGCCCAGGTCGATCAGGTCGGTGGAATCCAGGGTCTGCAGCTTCCGCAGTGCGGCCTCGATGTCCAGTTCCTCCCCGCCCAGCGTCGAGTAGTCCTTGAGCAGCAGGTCCGCGCCGGGACCCAGGCCCGCCGAGAGCTCGTCGAGCTGCAGCGCGAGCAGGCGTCCGTCGGCCCCCAGCTCGAGCACGTACTGGGCGATCTCCTCGGAGATGCGCCTGACCATTTCCTGGCGCTGCAGCACGGCCGCGACGTCGCGGACCGTCACGACGGCCTCGATTTCCGCCGCGGACAGCGCGCTGGTGACCTGGTCCAGGCGGGAGCGGTAGCGCTCCAGCGTGGCAAGGGCCTGGTTTCCGCGGGCCAACACGGGCTCGGAGCCCTCAAGCAGGTAGCGGATGCCCTGAACGTACAGGGCGATGATGTGCATCGACTGCGAGACCGAGACGACCGGGAAGCCGGTCTGGATGGCCACGCGTTCGGCGGTGCGGTGGCGGGTGCCCGACTCCTGGGTGGGGATCGAGTGGTCGGGGACCAGCTGCACGCCGGCGCGCAGGATGTTGGAGCCGTCCCTGTCGCAGACGATCGCCCCGTCCATCTTGGCCAGCTCGCGCAGGCGCGTGGGGGAGAAGGCGATGTTGATGTCGAAGCCGCCGGAGCAGATCGAGTCGACCACCCTGTCGTGCCCCAGCACGATCAGCGCGCCGGTGCGGCCGCGCAGGATGCGTTCCAGGCCGTCGCGCAGCTCCGTTCCGGGTGCAACGCGGGCCAGCGTGGCGCGCAGCGCATCTTCGGGGCTTTTCGACATGGGCGAGTTCCTTCCAAGGGGTGACTACTACCTATGGTATGGCCAAGGAAGGCCCGCCACCGCCGGAAAGCCGCTTGGGGGAGCGACTTCGGTACCCCTTTGTTACCGAAAGAACAGGGATTACCCGGTTTTGACGCGTTGCTCAAAGGCGATGTCAAGCGCCTCGTGCACGGAGGAGACGGTGAAGACGCGGATCGAGTCGGGAATGTTCTTGGGCGGATGCGGGGACGCGGGCACCATGGCGTAGCGGAAGCCGAGCCGCTCGGCCTCGATGATCCTCCGGCCGATCTCCGGCACGGGGCGCACCTCGCCGGCCAGGCCGACCTCGCCGAAGGCAACGAACTGCGGAGGCAGCGGGTGGTTGTGCATGGAGGAGGCGAGGGCCAGGGCGGTGGCCAGGTCGGTGGCCGGCTCGCTGAGCTTGACCCCGCCCACGGTGGCCACGTAGGAGTCCAGCCCGCCAAGTTCCATCCGGGCCCGGGACTGGAGCACCGCCAGGATCATCTGGGTGCGCGCGGCATCCAGGCCGCTGGTTGCCCGGCGGGGGATGGCGCTGGCGGCACGCGAGAGCAGGGTCTGCACCTCGGCCACCAGCGGCCGGCGCCCCTCGAGGGTCACGGTGATGCAGGTGCCGGGCACGGGGTCCTTGGTGCGGGTGACAAAGAGCCCCGAGGGGTCGGCCAGGCCCTCGATGCCGCCCTCGGTCAGGTCGAAGCAGCCGACCTCGTCGGTGGGCCCGTACCGGTTTTTCAGGGCGCGCAGCAGGCGCAGGCGTGAGTGGCGCTCGCCGTCGAACTGGCAGACCACATCCACCAGGTGCTCGAGCAGCCGGGGCCCGGCGATCGAGCCGTCCTTGGTGACGTGCCCGACCAGGATGGTGGTCATGTTCCGGCGCTTGGCGGCGTTGATCAGGGAGGCCGCGACCTCGCGGACCTGCGAGATGCCGCCGGCGGTTCCATCGACCTCGGCGGAGGCCAGCGTCTGCACCGAGTCGATGATCAGCAGTTCCGGGTCGATCTTTTCCACCTGGCCCAGCGCGATGCCCAGGTCCGTTTCGGCGGTGAGATAGAGCGTGTCCGCCATGGCGTCGATGCGTTCGGCGCGAACCTTGACCTGGGCGGCCGATTCCTCGCCCGTGATGTACAGGACCTTGCGGTCGGTGCGGGCGGCGCGGGCCGCGACATCGAGCAACAGCGTGGACTTGCCGACCCCGGGCTCCCCGGCCAACAGGATGACGGCACCGGGCACCAGCCCGCCTCCGAGCACCCGGTCAAGTTCGTCCACGCCGCTGGTGCGGTAGGACGCGGCCGTCGCGTCGACCTCGCCGATGGGCTGGGCGGGGACGGCGATGCTGGTGGCGGCGGTGGTCTTCGCCGAGACGGCGCCCATTTCCTCCACGGTGCCCCAGGCCTGGCATTCGCCGCAGCGACCCACCCATTTGACGGTGCTCCACCCGCATTCCGCGCAGCGGTAGGCGGGGGTGGATTTGGTGCGGGTGCTCTTGGCCATGCCTTTGATGCTAGCGCCCGGCACCCACGCTTTGGGCACGCGGCGGCGCGTTACGCTACAGGCGCGGCAGCAGGGCCACGGCTTCCTCGTGGCTGGTGCCGGTGGCCTCGAGCAGGTCAACGACCAGCGGGCGCAAGAGCAGCACCATTCCCTCGCCCTGCAGGCCGCTGACCTGGAGGGCCGTGGGATCCAGCCGGGACGCGCATTCGGCAAGCTCGCGCCGGGCGCGCCCCACGGCCTTTCGGTATCCGGACTCCCTGGTCTCGAGCACCGCGTAACCCAGGGCGTTGACCGCCTCCGCGAGCTCCGTCAGCAGGCTTGCCACGGACTCGACCCCGTGGTCGGTCAGGGCGCCGTGGGTGATCACGGTGGTCAGCCTTCGGGCCAGTACCCGGGAGTTGCGCACCGCCAGGTCGGTCTTTTCCGCCGCGACCGCCAGCCGCTCAAGATCCGGGCGGTGCCGGCGGTGCGCCGGGGCCAGGGTGGCCACCTCGCGGGCCATGTTCAGGGCGGCGGGCAGGGAATCCATGAGCTGCTGGGTCCCCCGGGCGCGGACCAGCGCGTGGAAGGCCAGGGTGGTGTCCGAGGTGCTCACGGCGCGCCCGCATTCGTGCAGGATGCCTGCGAGCTCGCCCAACAACTTGCCCAGTTCGGCTATGGGGGTGCGGCGCGGGTCGCGGGGAAAGACCATCATGATCAGCAGGCCGCACAGGGACCCGATCACCGCGTCAATGGAGCGGCTGAACGGACCCGCTGCACCGATGGGCAGGAGCACCACCAGCACCGACTGCAGGCCCAGCTGTGTGGAGAAGATGGGGCCGGAATCCAGGAACCTGGCGATCACCAGCGACAGGAAAAGTACCAGGGCCGCCTGCCACAGGCCGCTTCCGAGCAGCGTCAACAGCAAATCGCCAACCGCCACGCCCAAGGTGCAGCCAATGGCGACCTCCAGGGAGCGGCGGACCGTGGTCGCCGCGCCGAATCCCAGCACCAGCAGCCCGCTGGTCGCGGCAAAGATCGGGTCGACGTGCCCCAGAAGTTGCTCGGCAATCCAGTAGGCAAGCACCGCGGAGACGGTCATCTGGATGATCTTGGGGAACGAGGTTCCCACCCGGCGCACGCCAACCCGGTTGCGGCGCATGACGAACGTCCACGCGCTCCCCGCCGATGATCCGATACCCATGGACAACAGTCTGTCATGGCCCGGGCCCACCGCTCACAAGTGTGAAAAGTGATGCGAAACACGGGGCCGTGGCGGCCTTGTTCACCTTGCGTTTACCTTCATCGGAACCGCTGGTTACTTCCGGGGCCTAGTTTCGTATTGAAGCGATGTGCCTGCGTGCGCATCCTTGGGAAAAACCAGGACGACACGGTTCGTCAACGACAGGCATGTGAAAGAGGATAACTCGTGAAGCTTCATCGCATTGGCAGCGCGGCTGCAGTTCTTACCGTGGCAGCACTTGCCCTGACCGCTTGCGGTTCGGACAGCCCGACCGCCACGGCCGGAACCGGCGACGCCGGCAACTCGTCGGCAGCGGCAGTCTCCGGCACCCTGACCGGTAGCGGCGCTTCCTCGCAGAAGTCCGCCATGGAAGCCTGGAAGGCCGGCTTCGAGCAGGCCAACGCCGGCACCATGGTCCAGTACTCCCCGGATGGCTCCGGCGCCGGCCGCAAGGCCTTCCTGGCCGGCGGCGCGCAGTTCGCAGGCTCGGATGCCTACCTGAAGGACGAGGAAGTCGAATCCTCGAAGGAAATCTGCGGCCCCGAGGGCGCATTCAACGTCCCGGCCTACGTTTCCCCGATCGCCGTTGCCTTCAACCTTCCGGGCGTTGAGACCCTGAACCTTGATGCAGCCACCATCGCCAAGATCTTCAAGCTGGAAATCACCAAGTGGAACGATCCGGCCATCGCCGCGACCAATGAAGGCGTGAGCCTTCCGGACACCGCGATCACCGTGGTGCACCGCAATGACGAGTCGGGCACCACCGAGAACTTCGTCGACTACCTCGCGGCCGCCGCGAAGGACGTCTGGGACTACGAAGTCTCCGGCGACTGGCCCAAGGACCTTGCCAGCGAGAACGCCAAGGGCACCTCCGGCGTCGTGGCAACCACCACCGCCACCGAGGGTGCAATCACCTACGCGGACTTCTCCGCCGTTGGCAAGCTCGGCACCGTAAACGTGAAGGTCGGCGACGAGTTCACCGAGATTTCCCCCGAGGCAGCAGCCAAGGGCGTCGAGGCAGCCACCCCGGTCGAAGGCCGCGGCGCACTGGACATGTCCCTGGACCTGAAGCGCGACACCACCGAATCGGGTTCCTACCCGATCATCCTGGTTTCGTACCACGTGTTCTGCTCCACCTACAAGGACCAGGCCACGGTTGACCTCGTCAAGAGCTTCGGCGAATACGTGCTCTCCGAGGAAGGCCAGAAGCAGGCTGCAGGCTCCGCCGGCAACGCCCCGCTGTCCGCCAAGATGAGCGAAGCCGCCATCAAGGCCGTCGACTCCATCAAGGTCGCGTCCTAACTTTGCACCCAGGCCTTCGGGGGAATGTCGAAGACTTTTCTTCGATATTCCCCCGAAGGCGCAGTAGCATCTGATTTGACCCCTCCATATCCCAGCGCGAACGGCCGTATGATCCCCCTTGCCGCTCGCTCAACTCCCTAAGGCTCACCCATATGACTACCAACGCGCTCCGGCGCAGCGGATCCAAGGGACAGGCCGGAGACAAGATCTTCTCCGGAGCCGCGCTAGGCGCGGGCATCCTGATCCTCGTAACCCTCCTTGCGGTAGCGGTCTTCCTGCTCATCCAGGCGCTGCCCACCTTCACCGCCGACCCGACCCTCGTCAGCGGCGGCGAAGGCTTCTTCAGCTACATCTATCCGATTGTCATCGGCACCGTGATCGCCGCGGCCATCGCCCTGCTGATCGCCACCCCGGTCGGCATCGCCGTGGCGCTTTTCATCTCGCACTACGCACCGCGCCGCCTGGCCGCCGGGCTCGGCTACGTCATCGACCTGCTGGCTGCCATCCCCTCGGTCATCTACGGCGCCTGGGGCTACCTGGTGCTGGCCCCGGCGCTGGTTCCCAGCTTCCAGTGGCTGGCCGAGAACCTCGGCTTCATCCCGCTCTTTGAAGGCCCTGCCTCGCAGACCGGCAAGACCATCCTCACCGCGGGCATCGTGTTGGCCGTGATGGTGCTTCCCATCATCACCTCGCTGAGCCGCGAGATCTTCCTGCAGACCCCGAAGCTGCACGAGGAAGCGGCCCTCGCCCTGGGCGCCACGCGCTGGGAAATGATCACCATGTCGGTGCTGCCCTTCGCCCGCCCCGGAATCATCTCCGCCGTCATGCTTGGCCTGGGCCGCGCACTGGGCGAGACCATGGCCGTTGCCCTGGTGCTCTCCACCGGCAGCCTGATCCCGTCGCTGATCAAGTCCGGCAACCAGACGATTGCCGCCGAGATCGCCTTGAACTTCCCCGAGGCCTTCGGCCTGCGCCTCTCCGAGCTGATCGCCGCCGGCCTGGTGCTCTTCGTGATCACCCTGGTCGTCAACTTGATCGCCCGGGCAATCATCGCCCGCCACAAGGAATTCTCGGGAGCCAACTGATGAACGCCGTAACCGCCAACAAACTCCCCAACGATTCGCGCCAGCAGCCAGGCAAGCCTCCGGTCGCACGCAAGCGAAACTCCCTGTCCAAGGGCCTCCTGCCGCGCTGGGCCGCCCCGGGCATCGCCGTCGGCTCGCTGATCCTGGGCGCCGCGGCATCCACCCTCGGCGGCTTCTCCGTGGCAAGCTTTGCCATCTACGCCGCCGTCATTTTCGTGGTGGCCTCGGCCATCATCACCACCCTCGTGGAGGGACCGCGCCGCGGACGGAACGCACTGGCCACCCACCTGGTCTACGCGGCCTTCCTGCTCGCGCTCATCCCGCTGGCCTCCGTGCTGTTCACCGTGCTCCAGAAGGGGCTGCCGGGCATCAACACCCACTTCCTGTTCCACTCCATGAACGGGATCACCGGCGCGGCCGACAACGCCAGCGTCGAGGACGGCACCCCGGTCCTCGGCGGCGCCTACCACGCGGTGCTCGGCACGCTGCTGATCACGCTCTGGTCCACCCTGATTTCGGTGCCGGTGGGCATGCTGACGGCCATCTACCTTGTCGAGTACGGCAAGAACGGCCCGCTCGCCCGGGGCATCACCTTCTTCGTCGACGTGATGACCGGCATTCCCTCGATCGTCGCCGGCCTCTTCGCCACCGCGCTCTTCGCCGTGATCATGGGCCCCACGGCCCGCATGGGCATCGTCGCGGCCGTGGCCCTGAGCGTGCTGATGATCCCCACGGTGGTCCGCTCCACCGAGGAAATGCTCAAGATCGTCCCGAACGAGCTGCGAGAGGCGGCCTACGCGCTGGGTGTGCGCAAGTGGCGCACCATCGCCAAGGTCGTCATCCCCACGGCCATCTCCGGCATCGCCTCCGGCGTCACGCTGGCCATCGCCCGCGTCATTGGCGAGACCGCGCCGATCCTGGTCACCGCCGGCCTGGCGAACAACATCAACGTGAACGTCTTCGGCAACTGGATGGCCACGCTGCCGACGTTCATCTACTACCAGATCCTCACCCCGACCTCGCCGACCAACGTGGATCCCTCGATCCAGCGTGCCTGGGCCGCCGCACTGCTGCTGATCGCCATGGTCATGGTGCTCAACCTCGGCGCCCGCCTGATCGCCGGCCTGTTCGCCCCCAAGAAGGGCCGTTGAGCCTAAAGGCTCCGGACCCCCAGACGCACAAACTTCCTAAGGAAAAATCACATGTCTAAGCGCATCGACGTCAAGGACCTCAACGTCTACTACACCAACTTCCTGGCCGTGGAAGACGTCAGCATCGAAATCGAAGCCAAGTCGGTGACCGCCTTCATCGGTCCCTCCGGCTGCGGCAAGTCCACCTTCCTGCGCACGCTCAACCGCATGCACGAGGTCATCCCCGGCGGCCGCGTCGAAGGCGAGGTGCTCCTGGACGGGGACAACCTCTACGAATCCGGTGTCGACCCGGTGACGGTCCGCAGCCAGATCGGCATGGTCTTCCAGCGCCCCAACCCGTTCCCGACCATGTCCATCAAGGACAACGTGCTCGCCGGGGTCAAGCTGAACAACAAGAAGATCTCCCGCTCGGACGCCGACGCGCTGGTGGAGAAGTCGCTGCGCGGCGCCAACCTCTGGAACGAGGTCAAGGACCGCCTGGACAAGCCCGGATCCGGCCTCTCCGGCGGCCAGCAGCAGCGCCTGTGCATCGCCCGCACCATCGCGGTGAAGCCGCAGGTGATCCTCATGGACGAGCCGTGCTCGGCCCTGGACCCGATCTCCACGCTTGCCATCGAGGACTTGATCAACGAGCTCAAGAACGAATTCACCGTCGTGATCGTGACCCACAACATGCAGCAGGCCGCTCGCGTGAGCGACAAGACCGCCTTCTTCAACATCGCGGGCACCGGCAAGCCGGGCAAGTTGATCGAGTACGCCGACACCACCACGATTTTCTCAAACCCGGGTGTCAAGGCCACCGAGGACTACGTCTCGGGCCGCTTCGGATAATTCCTGACTGCACTCGCCGCAGTAAGATTCGCCCGGGACCGAACAGGTCCGGGGCGGTACCGGAAGGGGGATCTTCCGGGGATCCCTGGAGGGGGATCGCAACGGCGGAACCGCGCGCACGACTAGTGCTCGGGGTTCCGCCGTTGCCTTGTTTAACGCCCCGGGGCGGGGATTCCCGCGACCGGCGGGCGGAGCCGACGACCCCGCTGGCAGCCGACGGTTCGCAAGGCACCTGAGCGGTGCGTGTCCGGGCCCGGGGACGCATCGGAATCGACAAGTGCAGGTCGCCGGGGAGGATTGGCCGTCCGGGGCGACGCGGCAGGGCAGTTGAGGGGCGGGCGCGGCCGGGGCATCGGTCGGTCGCGGGCGGAGCCGGGCGGCGGATACGCCGAACCCGGCATGCCGACGCTAGCCGGTCAGCTCACCAGCGGGTGCATGGCCAGGCACAGGATTCCGCCGAGGAGCGCGCACACCACCGGGGTGGCCACCCAGTGCCGCAGCACGCGCTTGACCTGCCGCCACGTGACGGACTCGAATCGCTGGTTGGTTCCCGCCCCGACGATCGAGCTGGTGACCGCCTGGGTCGTGGAAATCGGCAGGTGGATCATCATGGCACCCACGAAGAGCATGGCGGCGGAGACCGACTGGGCCACCATGCCGCGCAGCGGGTCCAGATTGACCAGCCGGTAGGCGATGGTGTGGGCAATGCGCCAGCCGCCGAAGAGGACGCCTGCCGCCAGGGCGGTGGCGCCGAGCAGCTGGGGGCCGAGCATGATCGTTCCGGGTTGTGCCGCTCCGGCGGTCACCAGGGCCAGGGTCAGCATGGCACCGGTGCGCTGTCCGTCCTGCATTCCGTTGCCCAGGGCCACCGCACATGCCGAAATGGCCTGCCCGGCACGGGAACCCCCACTGACGTCCGAGGCGGTCGAATGGCGCACCAGCCAGGTGGCGGGGATGACCAGGACGTATGACACCACGAAGGCAAAGACCGGGGTGAAGAGCAGCGGCAACAGCACGCCGCCGGCAAGCATCCGCCAGGCGTTGTTCACCCCGTCGTCGCCCAGCAGTGCAGCGGCGCCTCCGGCGCCGGCAAGTGCGGAGACCAGGGAGTGCGTCGAGGACACCGGCAGCCCGCGCCACCAGCAATACAACGCCCAGGAGCCGCCCGCGAGCAGCGCGGACAGGAGCAGCGCCAGGCCGGGGACCCCGGAGGGGACATTCAGCTCGACGGCGGAGATCAGGTAGACGCCAAAGGTCGTGGAGAGCATGGTGCCAAGGAAGGTGAAGAACGCCGCCACCAGCACCGCGTAGGTGGGGCTGAGCGCCCGGTTGCGCACTGCGACGGCAATCGAGTTCGAGGCATCGCGGAACCCGTTGAGGAACGCGAAGGCACAGGTGAACACGAGCACCACGAGCATCATGAAGGATTGGCCCGTAACCACGCCCGACTCAGGATTCCTTGACCAGGACGCGTCCCAGGTGGTCGGCCACGGCTCGCAGGGACTGGGCGCAGGAATGGAACTGGTCGGCGACCGAGCGGTGGCGAATGATGGTTCCGGCCTTGTTCAGCTCTCCGATTTCGCCGAGCCAGGTTTGGTGGGTCCGGTGCGCCCGCTTGGAAATGCGCACCAATTCAAGCCAGACGTCTTCCAGGTCGTCCAGGCGCTGGAGCTGTCCCAACGCCTCGGTGGTGAGCTCGGTCTGGCGGCCAATGAGTTCGAGCTGCTCGGCGGCACGGTGCGAGAGGTGCCGATTGCCCAGGTGCGCAATGAGCACTCCGGCGCCGCTGAGCTGCTCTACCGCCTCGTGGAGCAGCCGCGAAAACGTGTAGACGTCCTCACGCGGCAAGGGGTTGACGTAGCTGGTGCGCAAATGCGTCAGCACCGCGTAATGCAGGTCGGTGGATCTGACCTCTGACGCGCTTAGCGCTTCCAGCTGCAGGGTTCGGTCGTCGCTGGAGCCCAGCATTTCCGAAAGAACCCCAACGCATAGGTTGACTTCGGAGGCCAGATCCCGCAGGAGTTCAAGGCCGCGCATGTCCGAAGGGAACAATCTAAACTTCACGAAGAAACCACCGGATGAAAAAGGAAAAAGCGGGACGGTGCCCAGTTTACGCATCGAAGGTGAACAAGCCCGCCCGGGGCGGTGTGAAGTGCATCCCCGTGCCGGGGCGAGCTGGTGAAGTTTGGCGGTGCCGAACCGGGAGCGCCTCTCGGCGGAAGGCCGCTCGTAGCGGCTGAAAGTTGGAGCCCGGGGCTGCCGCGGTCCGGCACCGTGAGTCCAGTTTTCTAGGAAACCGGCCCTCCTGTCAACACGATGGCGCCGTATTCGCGCTCGGCGTGAAGGAACTCTCAGTCCAGTTCCCCGCGCCTCCACGAGGCAGCGGCCGATTCCAGGTCCTCGGCTGTCTTCAACAGGGCGTGGGCGCGACTGGTCATCAGGGTGGCCCTGTCCGGATGGGAAGGTTCGGCGGCGTCCGCCTGTTCGGCCTGTCCCAGGGCAATGACACGGCAATAGGCCGCGGTGCGCTCCAGGGCCACGTCGAACTCGCCTTCAAAGGCCCCGGTGAGGATGGAGCTTGTCATGGTGCACAGCTCTTCTGCGCCCGGCGGTTCCGCTGCACCGGCAACCAATCGTTCGACCTGCGCCTGGCGGGCGCCTGCGGCGAAGAAGGAAGCCATGGCTTCGGGGTTGTTGACGGTCGCCGCCCGGATTGCGTAAAGCCGCCACAGGGCCCCGGGAAGCGAGCGTGCCGGTGCCTTGGACCAGAGCTCGGCAATGACTTCCAGGCCCTCGTCCTCCGCGAGCCTCACGAGTCGCTCGCGGACCGCAGGGTCCTCATTGAGCTTTCCGGCCTGCACCAGGGCGTGGGCAGAGAGGTGCGCTGCCTCGGATACGCGCGCCGGGTCGGCGCCGCCTTCAAAGGGATCGAAATCCATGGGTGCGAACGGTTTGGGTTTGTGGTGCCGGAATGTGGTTGCCGGGGGAGTCAATGCTGGGTGGCCCTTCATGGGCTAGAGGATACTCTGCCCGGCTGGATACTTACTCATCCTCTGGCCGGCGGAGCGTTCGGAAGGGTGCCTGCGTCCCGGCAGGCCGGCAGGCAGCATGCCCGCGCTGGGTGCTGGAGCTGCGAACCTTGGGCGGTCGGGAACCTGTTGGATCGGGCCGGCCTGTCCAAGCGGCGCCGGATTATCCGCTAATATGGTGTTGGCTAAGTGCCAAGCGCGCCTTTAGCTCAGTTGGTAGAGCACTGGACTTTTAATCCATTGGTCGCGGGTTCGACCCCCGCAGGGCGCACAGATTGATCCCCGTTCTCCTCGTGAGAATGGGGATTTTCTGTTTCTCCGATGATTCCACAACCTGGGGCCGATCCCTGGATTTCCCGAGCGGCCCAGATTTTGCGGCACCGGGGGTAGGTGACGCCGTTTTGCCGCTCAGTCGTTGGCAAGCAGGCTCCTCCCGGACACGCATTCCGTCCTATAAGTCCGTTGCGGTGATGTGGATTGCACCCCGAGGGTTTCTATTTCCCCCGCCGATCGAGCACGGCGAGGCCGGAGATTCACCGTTAGAGTCCCGGCCGGGATTGTCTGTCCAAGGCATTTCGAGCCCCGATTGAGGGCGGGATAAACGTGCAACAACACACCCCTTGCGCCATCGCTATTCAGTGCTACTATCTAGTGGTAGTTAGTTATGCAGAGTACCTAGGGGGAGAGTTTCATGGGCAAGCAAATGACCGAGATGCTCAAGGGAACGCTCGAGGGAATTGTCCTCGCGATCCTGGCCGTGCAGCCGGCTTACGGCTATGAGATCACGGCCCGGCTGCGCGACCAGGGTTTCTCCGACATCGTCGAGGGAACCGTCTACGCACTGCTGATCAGGATCGAAAAGCGCGGCCTCGTCGACGTGGAGAAAGTCCCGTCGGAAAAGGGCCCGCCGCGCAAGGTCTATTCGCTGAACGCATCGGGCGGCGAGTACCTCGAGGAGTTCTGGGGGACTTGGGGCTTCCTCGCGGAACGGATCGACAAGCTCCAGCACCACATCGAAAACACACAGGAAAAGGGAGAGTAGCCATGGCGGCAAAATGGATCGAACTGGTCACCGGATCGTTCGAAGACAAGAAGCGCTGGCGCCAGTACAAGGCCCGCAAGGAACAGCTCCCGGTGAGCTACCGAACCGCGATCGACGGGATCGAGCGCTACTTCATGTACGCCGGGTCGATCGTCAAGGGTGATGTCCTCATGCAGATGCTCGAGGACCTCGCCGACCTCATCGAGCGTGCCGCGACCGACGGCACCCCGATCCGCGACATCGTCGGGGATGACCCGGTGGAGTTCGCGGACACCTTCATCCAGAACTACTCGGACGGCCAGTGGATCAACAAGGAGCGCAAGCGCCTGAACGATGCCATTGACCAGTCCGTCGACGAGGCCTGAACACGCCCGGATACGGAGAACCCGACATGACCGCCAACCAAGTGCCAGAGCCCGCAATCCGGGTGCGGGGCATCGAGAAATCGTTCAAGGACCTGCCCGTGCTTCGGGGCGTGGACTTCGACGTGAGCGCCGGCAGCATTCTTGCACTGCTCGGCTCGAACGGCGCGGGCAAGACCACGCTGGTGCGGATCCTGTCCACGCTGCTGAAGGCCGACGCGGGCACCGCGAGGGTCAACGGCTTCGACGTGGCCGAGGCGCCCGGGGAGGTGCGCGAGTCCATCAGCCTGACGGGCCAGTTCGCCGCCGTCGATGAGGTGCTCACCGGCCGGGAGAACCTTGTGCTGATCGCCCAGCTGCGTCACCTGCAGGACCCCGCTGCGATCGCCGACGACTTGCTGGCCCGCTTCTCGCTCACCGAGGCCGGGAACCGCAGGGCGGCAACCTATTCGGGCGGCATGCGCCGCCGCCTGGACATCTCGATGAGCCTGATCGGCAACCCGCCGGTCATCTTCCTGGACGAGCCGACCACGGGCCTGGACCCGCAGGCGCGCATCGAGGTGTGGCAGACGATCCGGGAACTCGCCGCCGGCGGCACCACGGTGCTGCTCACCACGCAGTACCTCGACGAGGCCGAGCAGCTCGCCGACCGCATCGCAATCCTGCACGAGGGCACGATCATCCAGAACGGAACCCTCGCCGAGCTCAAGGCGCTCCTTCCGCCCGCCAGGGTCGAGTATGTCGAGAAGCAGCCATCCCTCGAAGAGGTCTTCCTGACCCTGGTTGGCGACACCGCAGAGGCCGCAACCGCCCCAAGAGGCGGAACCGCGCCCGCAGGAAAGGAAATCCGATGACCACCCACGTCCTGGCCGACACCGGCGTCCTCACCGGGCGCTCGCTGCGCCACATCCTGCGCAGCCCGGACACGATCATCACCACCGCGGTCACCCCGGTCGCGTTGATGCTCCTGTTCGTGTACGTATTCGGTGGCGCGATCGACACCGGATCGGGGCAGTCCTATGTCAACTACATGCTCCCCGGCATCCTGCTGATCACGATCGCCTCCGGCGTCGCGTACACCGCGTACCGCTTGTTCCTCGACATGCAGGGCGGCATCTTCGAGCGCTTCGCCTCCATGCCCATTGCGCGCTCGAGCGTGCTCTGGGCCCACGTGTTCACGTCCCTGACCGCGAACCTTCTCTCCGTTGCGGTGGTTCTCGGCGTTGCGCTGGCCATGGGTTTCCGCACCGGGGCGTCGCCGGGGGCGTGGCTCGCCGTCGCCGGCATCCTGGTCCTCTTCACCCTGTCGCTCACCTGGATCGCCGTGATCGCCGGGCTCTCGGCGAAGACAGTGGACGGGGCGAGCGCATTCAGCTACCCGCTGATCTTCCTCCCGTTCATCAGCTCCGCATTCGTGCCCACCGGCTCGATGCCCGGCCCCGTCGCCTGGTTTGCCGAGAACCAGCCGGTGACCTCCATCGTGGACACCGTCCGGGCCCTGTTCGCCGGGGAACCGGTTGGCGGCGACATCTGGGTCGCCCTGGCCTGGCTGCTCGGCATCCTGCTCATCGCCTACGGCGTCGCGATAGCCAAGTACCGCCGCAAGATCCGCTGATTCCCCTGGCGACGCGGTCTGTGGCATGTTGCCGCGGCCATCCTTCGCTATTTGCTCAGGCGCAAATGGCGTGCCAGGCGCCGCATGGAGCGTGCCGGCGGCGCCCCGCGGAGGGGCAGTAGCGCCAGTTTCAGGCGGTCCTCCACCGCGTCCCCGTCCAGCTGCGCGCCGATCGCGACGAGTCCTTCCTCGGTCGCGGCCCGATTCGGAGCGATGTGGATGTGGTGTCCGACGAGGTTGACGGTAAGGCCGCGCCTGGTGCGGCCATTGTCAACATGCACCGTGCCCTTGAGCCGGTACACGCCATCGGGCGGGGATTCGAGGAGGTCGACCAGGTTGCCCGGATCAATCGGTCCGGCCGCCGGCACCCACACCGCCTCGGCGTGCCGGTGGCCGGGCCGGCCGTGCTGCCGGCGGCTGAGCTCGGCCAGCGGCAGCTCGTTCTCGGGGTCGTGGTCCCGCGCCGCGTCGAAGACCAGGGCGGGATCGATGCGGCCGTGGGTGGTGACAAGAATGTGGGCGCGCCGGTTGCGCTCGCGCACGCGTTCGCTGATCCGATCGATGGTCGTCTCCCGCCGCGCGGCGGGCAGAAGGTCCGTCTTGTTGATGACCACAAGGCTCGCCGCAGCGAATCGCGCCGGGGGCTCGACGCCGGTGTCAACGGTGTCGAAATAGGCGCTGGCGTCGACGACATCCACCAGCCCGCCGGGGCGCACGTTTTCCGCCCCGCTGTAGCGGATCAACCTGCCGAGCGCGAGGGGTTCTGCCACGCCGCTGCCTTCCACGATCACGGCGTCCAGACGCAGGCGGGGATGCGTCAGCTTCCCCAGGACCTCGTCCAGCCCTCCGGAGTCCTCCAGGCAACAGACGCATCCTCCGGCAATGGAGGCCGCGGTGTCGACCTGTCCCGTCACCAGCCCCGCATCGACATTGACGGCACCGAAGTCATTGACCACAACGCCAACGCGGGCGCCCGGCCGCAACAGCAGGTGGTTCAGCACCGTTGTCTTTCCGGCACCTAAATGGCCGGTAAGCGCGATCACCGGGACCTGTTTGGCTGCCATGCACTCTCCTTCTCCGCGGCGGCCCGCCGCCCTTAGGCGAGAATCGTTCTCATCTAAATCCTATAGGCCCCGATCCCCGGTCGGGTGCCCGCGGGGACGCGGCCCGGCGGGCCCGCCACCGGGCGCTGCCTGGGCAACCCGGGCGAAATGTTGCGCAGCACACAGTGTCGCGGTTATCGTTGCAGCGTCAGGCGGAACGTTTCTGAAGTTCCTGCCGTCGCTCTAAAAATGGGCGAAATCCGGGTTCGTTGCCCGAAGACGAATATGGCCTTATTTCTTTTTGCTGCATTCGAAAGTCACAAAAAATGTCTACTGTTTCCGCTGCCGTTTCCCGCGCCCTTTTAACCTGCACTTCAGAGATCTTCGGTGTCATGGGGAACGGAAATGCCCACTTCCTTGACGCCGCCCTCCGCACCGGGTTCCGCTTTACCGCCGTGCGCCACGAGTCCGCCGCCGTCACCGCCGCCGACGCCTACTTCCGCATCACCGGAAAACCTGCCATCGCCACCACGACCTACGGTGCCGGCTTCAGCAACGCGATCACCCCGCTGGCGGAGGCCGCCAAGGCGAGGGTCCCGTTGGTGCTTCTGACCGGGGACCAACCCTCCGCCGGCCCCCGTCCCTGGGACATCGACCAGGCCGCCGTCAACGCGGCCGTGGGCGCCAAGACCTTCGTGGTGGATGCGCGGCGTCCGATGGCCATCGCCTTCGAGGCCGTCGCCCACGCCCTGCGCGAACGCACCGCGGTGGTGCTGTCGATTCCCTACGACCTGGTCGCCGACGAGGCGGCCGAGGAGGGCCCGCTCACGCTGGAGGACTTCGAGCTGGATCCCGGGTACCCCGCCGCGGCACCTCGGCTGCTCGCCCAGGCGGCCACGGCCCTGAACGAAGCCAAGCGCCCGCTGGTGCTGTATGGCCGCGGGGCGCGCCTGGCCGGTGCCGGCCAGGCGATTGCCGCGCTCGCCGACCGGCTGGGGGCGCTGAGCTCAAGCACGGTGCTCGCGGCCAACCTGCTCGCCGGCCGCCACGGGGACCTGGGCATCACCGGAGGGTTCTCCTCGGAGGAAACCGCTGACCTCATCCACGAGGCCGACGTGGTGCTGGTGCTCGGGGCGGGGCTGAACCAATTCACCACCCGCTTTGGGGAGCTTTTCAACGGCGGCGCGCAGGTCATCCAGGTCGATGTCGCCCCCGCGGCGACCAGCCCGCGGGTGGACGTGTTTATCCAGGCCGACGTGGCCGCGGTTGCCGATGCGTTGCTTCCCATGGTTCGCCGGCGCGACGGCGCGCGGCGCTGGGTGGAGTCGGCGGTCGACCGCCTCGGACGGGTCAACGAGCACGCCCCCGGGGACGACACGGCGCCGGACGGCCTGCTCGATCCGCGGGCGGTGGCACGTGCCCTGAACTCGATCATGCCCGCGGACCGCGTGGTGGTGCAGGACGGCGGACACTTCATCGGGTGGGGTCCCATGTACTGGGACGTCCCGGGGCCGCACGCGCTGAACCTGGTGGGCACCGCCTACCAGAGCATCGGGCTGGGCCTGGCCTCGGCCGTGGGCGCCGGCGCCGCGGCACCGGAATCCACCATCGTGCTGGCCAGCGGCGACGGCGGCTTCCTCATGGGCCTGGCCGACCTCGAATCGGTCATCCGCTCCGTGCGCAGCGGCATCATTGTCATCTACAACGACGTCGCCTACGGGGCCGAGATCCACCAATACGGGTCCATCGGGCTGCACGAGGGCCCCATGCTGATCCCGGAGGTCGACTTTGCCGCTGTGGCGCGCGGGCTCGGTGCCAAGGCCACCAAGGTCCGCACCCTGGAAGACCTTGCCGGGCTGCGGGAGTGGGTCGCCGAAGGTGCCGGCGGCGTATTTCTGGTGGACTGCCGCATTTCCCCGGAGGTGCGCGCCCCCTATATGGAGGAAGTCCTGGAGGCCAACCGCAGGGCCGCCGGCGTGCGGGGCTGAGCCCCGCGCGGGCGGGCGGCGGTTTCGCCTGAAGAAAAACCGCTGACTGGATAAAATGCAGACCTACCGGAACGTAGGTTCCGCCCCTAGGGTGGAGTCGTGCGACATTCGATCCGGACGGCCCTGGCCGCCGCAATACTCACCGCGTTCGCGGCAGCCGGGACCCTCCCGGCTGCCGCGCAGCCCGTGATGGAAGCGAGGTCGATCTCCGTGCACCCGCACTCGGCAGCCCCCATTCCCTACGCCGAAGGCCGCGAGGTGGTGGCACCGGCGCTGCGCGTGGCGACCTTCAATGCCTCGCTGAACCGCCCGCAGCCCGGGCAGCTTGCGGTGGACCTCTCCACGCCCCTGGACGCGCAGGCGCAGGCAGTGGCCGAGATCGTGCAGCGCAACGCGCCCGACGTGCTGCTGCTCAACGAGTTCGACTACGATCCGGACGGCGCAGCCGCGGAGGCGTTCAAAAGCAACTACCTGGCCCGCTCCCAGGGCGGCCAGCCTCCCATCGACTACCCGTACATGTATCTGGCCCCGTCCAACACCGGGATCCCCAGCGGCGCCGACCTGGACGGCGACGGCATCGTTGGCGGCCCCGCCGACGCGCTGGGCTACGGGGACTTCGAGGGACAGTACGGCATGGTGCTCTTCTCCAAGCACCCCATCGATGCCGCCAACGCGCGCACCTTCCAGACGTTCCTGTGGAAGGACATGCCCGACTCTCAGCTGCCGACCCTGCAGCATGGCGAATTGGTGCGCGGCGTGCTGCGCCTGCCCAGCAAGTCCATGTGGGACGTGCCGGTCACGGTGGGGGAGAAGACGATCCACGTGATCGCCGCCCACCCCACCCCGCCGGTCTTTGGCGGCCCGGAAAAGCGCAACCGGGCGCGCAACCACGACGAGATCCGGCTGCTCAACGACTACCTCGGCGGCGCGGGGCGCGGGGAGTACATCTACGACGATGCGGGCAGGCGCGGCGCCCTGGAGCCGGGCAGCGACTTCGTGGTGCTCGGGGACCTGAACTCCGATCCTGCCTCGGGGGAGTCGAACCCTGCGGCCATCTCGGAGCTGCTGGGCAACCCGGCGCTGGTTGACCCGCTGCCGTCCGCCGCGGAACACCCCGGGGATCCCGAACTCCGGGGCATTGCCGGAATCACCCGCAACGCCCTGGGCACCGCGGACTTCGGGCGCGGAAGCGCAGGGGTGTTGCGCGTGGACTACGTGCTGCCCTCGGCAACGCTGCCGGTGCGGGGTTCGGGTGTCTTTTGGCCAGGGGCCGGGCAGGAAGGTGCCGCACTTGTCACCGGGTGGCCACCGGCCAGCAGCGACCACCGGTTGGTCTGGGTCGACGTCACGGCAACCGACTGACCACAGGCAACGGCCGGGCCCCCGACGAAGATCGGGGGTCCGGCCGTTGCCGCGTGTGAGCGGGTTTGTCAGGAAACGCGGTGGTCGGGCCGCGACTCCTCGGCGCCCGCCGACGGCTGTTCCTCCGCGGCGGGAGCGCCGGCGGCGCTCAGGCGCCGGGAGCGGCGCTGGGCCAGGGCGTTGAGCACGCCGATGGCCACGGTGAGCCCCAGGGTGGCAAGCAGCTGGGTGCGGCTGGCCGGGTCGAAGAGCGCCAGCACCACGATGCCGGCGAGCATCACCAGCGCCAGGATCGAGAGATACGGGAAGAACGGCATCCGCACCGGAAGGTGGATGGATGGGTCCCGGTCCGCGCGGACGCGCAGGATGAGCTGCGAGAGCGCAATGAATCCCCAGGTGACCAGCAGCGTGGAACCCACGGCGTTGAGCAGCATCGGCATCACCAGGTCCGGGGCCAGGTAGTTCATGACCACCGCGATCGTGCACAGGATCACCGACGCGGTCACCGCCACATAGGGGGTCTTGTTCCGGTTGCGCACCTGGATGACCCGCGGGGCGATCCCGCGCTCGGAGAGCGAGAGCAACATGCGCGAGGCGGCATAGATGTTCGCGTTCATGGCCGAGAGCAGGGCGATGACCACCACCAGGGCCATGATCGAGTCGATCCACGGGATATGCGCGAAGGTGAGCACCGCGACGAACGGCGAGGCGGCAAGCTCCGGCGAGTACCAGGGCAGCACCGAGACCATCACCAGGGCCGAGCCCACGTAGAACACCAGCACGCGGAACAGCACGCCGCGCACGGCCTTGCGGATCGAGGTGCGCGGGTCGTCGCTTTCGGCCGCGGCAATGGCCACGATCTCGATGCCGCCAAAGGCGAAGATGACCATCAGCAGCCCGGCGCACAGGCCGACCACGCCGTTGGGCAGGAAGCCGTCGTGGGCGACGAGGTTGGAAAGCCCGGTGGCCGCCACCCCCGGCACCAGGCCGGCGATGATCGCCACGCCGATGCCCAGGAAGGCCACGATCGCGGCGACCTTCAGGAAGGAGAACCAGTACTCGAACTGTCCGAAGCGCGCCACGTTCGCCAGGTTCACGGCGGTCAGCAGCACCACGAAGACCAGCGACCAGGTGCCCTGGGAGACCCCGGGGAACCAGCCGCCGATGATGGCCGCGGCGCCGGTGGCCTCGGCGGCGATGACGATGACCCCCTGGATCCAGTAGAGCCAGCCGATGATCGCCCCGGCGTTGGGTCCCATGGCCTTGGCGGCATATACGGAGAAGGAGCCCGACGACGGGTTCGCCGCAGCCATCTCGCCGAGCATGTTCATGATCAGGATGACCAGGAAGCCGGCCAGCGCGAAGGCCAGGATGACGCTCGGTCCGGCCACGGCAACGGCCTGCCCGGAGCCGATGAACAGGCCGGCGCCAATGGCGCCGCCCAGGCCCATCATGGTGATCTGGCGGGTGTTCAGGCTCGCGGTCTTGGGGGCCGCGGCGTTGCTAGACATGGGCGGGGGCTTCCTGCAGTGCGGTGATGACGGCGGTGGCGATGGCCTCGTTGGCCTCGGCGGACCCGATGGAGATCCGGATGCCTTCCCCGGGGAATGCGCGGGCCCAGATGCCCGCGGCACGCAGCGCCACATCCACCGTCCCGGTGTCCGCTCCGGTGGAAAGCCAGATGAAGTTGGCCTGGGAATCGGTGACCTTGATTCCGGCGTCGCGCAGCGTGGCCAGCAGGGCCTCGCGGCCGGCAACCAGCTCGTCGATCCGCACCTGGAGCTCGTCCTCGTGTTCAAGGCTGAGCACCGCGGCGCGCTGGGCCAGGGCGGTGACGCCGAAGGGGACGGCGGTCTTGCGCAGGTTCGCCGCGACCTCGGGCGGCGCCACGGCGTAGCCGATGCGCAGCCCGGCCAAACCATAGGCCTTGGAGAAGGTGTGCAGCACCGCCACATTGGGATACCGGCGGAAGAAGTCCAGGCCGATGGCCGAACCGGCAGCGGTGTTGAAGTGGACGTAGGCCTCGTCGATGACGACCAGCACGTGGGCGGGGACCCTGGCCATGAAGGCGTCCACGGCCGCTGAGTCAACCACTGTTCCGGTCGGATTGTTGGGGTTGCAGATGAAGACCAGTGCGGTCCGCTCGGTGATGGCCTCGGCCATGGCTGCCAGGTCGTGGCCCCCGTTGGGATCCAAGGGAACCATCACCGGGGTTGCCCCGGCAACGTGGGTGAGGATCGGGTAGGCCTCGAACGAACGCCAGGCAAAGACGACCTCGTCGCCGGGATTGGTGGTCGCGTGGATCAGCTGGCCTGCAACCTCCACCGACCCGGCGCCCAGGGCGATCGTGTCAGGGTCAACGCCGAGGCGGGCGGACAGTGCTCCCACCAGTTCGGGGGCCGCGGCGTTGGGGTACTGGTTGATGGCGCCGAGTTCGGAGGCCAGCTGCGCAACGACGGAGTCCAGCGGCGGATAGGGGTTTTCGTTGGAGGAGAGCTTGAATGCCTTCTCTGCCGCACCCGGTGTCGCACCCTGCTTGTAGGCGGGGATCGAGTTCAGGGAACTGCGCTGGACAAGGGTCATGGGGGTGCCTCCGAAAAAATAAGCTGCTCGCACATCGCCGGTGACGTGACTCACAAAAGCTACGAAAATGAGCTCCGGCAGGTCAACTGCCCGGCAAAACACCGCACAAGATGTACATAAAGGCCGGTGCGTGTCGTGAATCACTGGACATTGTGCCCAATGTTTTATCTCGCCGCATTCAGCGTACCGCCATTGCGCAGGGAGCTGCTGCGCGAGCGCTTGCCGGGCTCAATTGGCACCTCGGGATGAAGGGTCGCGGCATCCCGCGCCAACGGGATGACCCGGTTCTCGAAGTGCGTTGCCAACACGATGGAGGAGGCGGAGCGGCCCATGCCCTCGGTCGCGGAAATCGCGTCGATCACCCGCTGCAGGTCGGCGGTGGAGCGCGCCACGATCTTCACCAGGAAGTCGCTTGACCCCGAGACGGTGTGCAGTTCGAGGATCTCGGGGATCTGCGCCAGCTTTTCGGCCATGCCGTCGTGGCCCAGGTTCTGCTGGATCTGCAGCGAGCAGAATGCGGCAACGGGGTATCCCATTGCCGCAGGATCGATCTGCGGGGCAATGCGCGTGATCACCCCGGATTCATGCAGCCGGTTCAACCGGTTCTGCACGGTGCCGCGGGCCACTCCCAGCCGCTTGGAGCACTCCATGACCCCGATGCCGGGAAAGTCGGTGAACAACTCGATCAGCGACACGTCCAACGAATCGATTCTCATGGGCCCCAGTATGCGACTCCGGCGGCCATGCGCGCTAATCGGCCCGCCACCCGCACGCGCTAGGGTGGGCCCATGGACGAGGGAATCTATTCCCGGCCGGAGGGCCGGAGGGCGGGCACAGACCTGGTCATGATGCTGCATGGCTACGGCTCCAATCCCGAGCGGATGACCGGCTGGTTCGGCGAGCTTCCGCCGCACGCCACCGGGGTCGCGTTGCGGGGGCCGATGGAGGTCGGCGGGGACCGGGGCTGGTTCCTGCTGGACTACTTCCTGGCCAACGACTTTGCCCGGGTCGTCTCCGCCGCACAGCTCGTGTTCGACTGGCAGGACAAATACGCCAGGGGCTACCGCTCGATCAGCCTGCTGGGCCATTCGCAGGGAATGGCCATGGCCACCACGCTGCACCGGCTGCGTCCCGGAGGCTACGCCACGATCACCGGACTCAGCGGCTTCGTCCTCTCCAACGAGTTGCTCTCCCTCACGGATGTTGCCCCGGAGCCCGGGAAGGCCGTCCCGTTTTTCTGGGGGCGGGATCCGTACGACCTGGTGATCAACCCGGATGCCGTCGCATACACGGGGCAGTGGCTCGGGGAATACACCGCGCTGACGTCGCGCACCTACCCGGAGATGGGCCACGGCTTCGGTGCCGAGGAGCGGCGCGACGTGCGCAGCTTCTTTGGGCATTACCTCGCTGCCGATCGCACCGTGTGATTCCGGGCGGCGGAAGCCGCAATCAACCGGATGGTTGATCCGGGCGGGGCTGCGTCCGGGCAAAGTGGATGGTGAGATGCGGCAAGGTCCGGGCCCGAGGGGCTTGCCTGCATGACCATCATTTTCCCGGGCACCAGCGAAAGGAACCACACCGCCATGATGCGCTTGATGTACACGGCATTTGTCTTTGGAATCACCGGGGTGCTCTCGGGCCTCTACTACCGCGAACTGACCAAGATCAACGACCTCGCGGATCGCTCGGCTTCCCAGTTGCCACTGGTTCACACCCACCTGCTGGTGCTCGGCTTTGTGTTCCTGCTCATCGTGTTGGCGCTGGAGCGGCTCTTCGCCATTTCCGCTGCCGCGCCGCGCGCATTCGCCTGCTTCTACTGGCTCTGGACTGTCGGCGTCGCGGTGACAGGAAGCATGATGCTCATCAAGGGGACGCTCGTGGTGGTGGGCAAGGATGCGAGCTCGGCCGCCTTCGCCGGGATTGCCGGTTTGGGGCACATCTCGTTGACCGCTGCGGTCATCGTCCTGTTTGTTGCCTTGCGGGCTGCCCTCAAGACCGCTGAATCCTCCGGGGCGTCCGCGCCGGCGCTCGCCGGCCGCTAGCCGAAATAAGACGGGCTGCGGCGCCCGGGGCGCTATGGAATATTTACTGCTTGCTCAGCGACACGCCATGACTGGACGCCCCAGCCCCCCCATGCGACCTCAAATACCGAGAGACCGATACGACAGGGCCTTGGTCTTCCGGATTTTGAACTGCATCGAGCATGAACGCAATCCGCCGCCAGGCCGCGGAAATGGAGTGCAAACGCGGTCTCCCAAACTTTCCCCTTTCCGCAGGAAGCCTTGGCTTATTCTTTCTGACGGCATACGCCCAGCGGCGATTTGCTTACGTCGACAGCGCTGTACCCATAGAGTGGGACCAGGATGAAAAAGAACCCCATTACCTCCAGTGTCATCGGCCCGGACGGCAAGCCCAAGCCCGGGGTGCAGAGCGCCGTCATGAAGGCCGTCAGCGTCCAGCGACCCCTGGTCTTGGCCTACTTGCGCCGCCTGCGCCGCAAACATCCGGACCGCACCGCGGCGGAACTGGCCAAGCTGGTCGAACGCGACTACCTGCTGGCCATCACCGGATCCGGCGCGGCGGTTGGAGCCACGGCGGCCATCCCCGGCGTCGGAACCGTTGCCGCCCTGGGGTTCTCGGCGGCGGCGACCGTTGGCTTCCTTGAGGCCAGTGCCCTCTACGCCCAGTCGCTGGCCGAACTGCACGGCATCACCACCGAGGACCCGGACAAGGCCCGGCTGCTGGTCATGGCGATTCTCATGGGCGACGAGGGAAGCTCGATGATTTCCGCCCTCACGCACCAGGTCGCCGGACGCGGTGCAGGGCCCGTCCAGGGGTGGGCGGCAATGTTCGGGGCCAATAAGCCTTCCACCCTGTGGGCGACCATGCAGGGCACCATGCAACGCACGTTCCTGAAGAAGATGCTTGCCACCCAGGGGGCTTCGATGCTCGGGCGAGTCGTTCCCTTTGGCATCGGTGCGGCGGTTGGCGGATTCGGCAACCGGTTCCTGGGCAAGAAGGTCATCGAGGCGGCGTCGCTTGCCTTTGGCACCCTGCCGACCACCATCCCCGGGCAATTGGTCAGCGAGGGAGAGCGCCTGGAGGCGCTCGCCGAGGTTGAAGCCGGAATAGAGGCAGAGCGGCGGCGCCGCGGAACCAGTCTTGAAGGCGGCGAGAAAAGCTAACGCAGCAGGGCGTTGGCCACGGCGAAAATGGACAGCCCGGCCAGGGAGCCCACGACGGTTCCGTTGATCCGGATGAATTGCAGGTCCCGTCCGACCTGGAGCTCGATTTTTTCGCTGGTTTCCTTGCCGTCCCAGCGGGCGACGGTGTCGGTGATCAACGACGTGATCTGGCCGCTGTAGTTTTCCACGACGTAGACCACTGCGTTTGCCACCCAGCCGTTGACCTTCGCGGCCAGCCGGGCATCATCACGCAACCGCGCGCCGAGGTCGCGGATCGCGGCAATCATCGACCTGCGCAGCTCGGACCCCGGGTTCTCCATGGCGTCGATGAGCGCGGCCTTGATGGAGGACCAGCTCGTGGCCGCCAATTCACGCAATTGCGCATCGCCGAACAGGGAATGCTTCATGGCCTCGACCTTGGCAATCATTTCCTCGTCGGACTGCATGTCGGCGGCAAACCTCTCCAGCCACCGGTCGATGCTCCGGCGCATGGAATGATGCGGGTCGTTCCGCACCGACTGGACATATTTTTGCAATTCGCGATGCAGCTTTTCGCCCAACAGCGTGTCAACCATCGCCGGGACCCAGGTGGGAGAGCGCTCGGCAACCAGCGAAACGACCATCCCGCGGTTGTCTGCCACCCATTGCCCGGCCCGTTCTGCCAGCAGGTCCACGGCCGGTTTGTGGTGCCCGTCGGCAATCACGCGTTCCATGATCCGGCCCAGCGTCGATGACCACTCGGGGGCCAGCATGTGTTTCTTGGCGAGGGACTCCAGCAGCGCCAGGACATCCTCGTCATCCAGGACCTCCAGCGCCGCCCCGATGACGGTGGAGACCTCCTGGGCAACCCGGGTTGCAGATTCCTCCTTGGCAAGCCAGCCGCCGACGCTGCGCGAGACGTCGAATTGCTCCAGCTTGGTGCCGACGACGTCCCGGGACAGGAAGTTCTCCTGGACAAATTGCCCCAGGCTTTCGCCGATCTGGTCCTTCTTGCGCGGAATGATCGCCGTGTGCGGGATCTTCAGCCCCATCGGGTGCTTGAACAAAGCCGTGACGGCAAACCAGTCCGCCAGGGCGCCGACCATTCCGCCCTCGGCGGCCGCTCGCACGTATTCAAGCCAGGGATAGTTGTGCTGCAGGGCGAAGGCCACGGCAAAGATCACCGCCATGATGACCAGCAACCCGGTGGCAAGGCGTTTCATCTTGCGCAGCGCGATCATCTTGGCTGCGTCGTTGACGGGGGCAAGGCTGAACCCGGTTGACGTCATGGTCTGCGGCTCCCTTGGCCTGGACATGCGGATGGAACAGGTTCCAACGATAGTTCACGCAGCAACGGGCGCGGCAAGCGGCGCGGGCTCCGGGCACGGCGGTAGCGTAAAAGGCATGCGAACCCTTGTCTACGCCCACCGTGGTTCCTCCAAGGCCTACGCGGAGAACACGCGCGCCGCGTACATGCAGGCCCTGGTGGACGGGGCGGACGGTATCGAATGCGACATCCACCTGAGTTCCGACGGATTTGTGGTCTGCCACCATGACCCGACGGTGGACAGGACCTCGGACTCCAGCGGACGGGTGGGGGAAAAGACCCTGACCGAGCTGAAGTCGCTTGATTTCTCCTCCTGGAAGAACCCCCGGATACCCCCTGCCTACGGGAAGCTTCGGGAGCAATTGGTGACGCTGCGCGAATTGGTGGCGCTCCTGAAGGATGCAGGCCGCCCCGTGGGCCTGGCCGTGGAGGTCAAGCATCCCAGTCCCTATGGCCGGCAGCTGGAAGAGGCAATGATCGCCGAGTTGCGGGCCATGGGGTGGGAGCCGGAAACCTCCATGCTGGGCGAGATCTACGTTTCGTTCATGAGCTTTGACCCCGGCTCGGTGCGCTACCTGATGGAACGGATCGATCCGGTGCATGTCTGCCAGCTGGTCACCGAGGTCGACGAGGAATGGATCGACGAACTGGTCAAGGCAGGGGAGAGCGACCGCGCCGGGGTGGCTGCGGTGTTGGCCAGTGCCATGACAGAGGGTGTGGAGTTGTTGAATTCCGGGGTTCCGCAATTGGCGGGTCCGGGGGTCGCCTACATGCGCAAGCATCCGCGGGTAGTCGATGGCTGGCTGGCCCGCGGGGCAACCTTCCGGGTCTGGACGGTGGATGACCCCGAGGACGCCAGTTACCTGGTTGGCCGCGGCGTCACGCAGCTGACCAGCAACGTCCCGGCGCTCATCAAGGCGCACCTCGGCCTGGACTAGGACATGCGCGCGGATGCGCCGGGCGCGGGGCACGTGCGGGCGTAGACTCGCCGCGTGGAGCAACAACTGAACGCATACTATTTCGACACCTACCTGTTCGAGGCCGACGCGACCGTCATTGCCGCCGGGCATGACGACGGGGGCGAGCCGTGGATTGCGGTAAGCCCGAACATCTTCCACCCGCGCGGCGGCGGACAAATGGAGGACTCCGGCACCGTTGATGGCCGCGAGGTTGCGGTAGGCCGCCTCGATGACGGGCTGGTGGTACTCACCGGTGCGGGGAAGCCTGCGGTGGGATCCATGGTGCGCACGGCGGTAGACGCGGACACGCGGCTCCTGCACGCCGCCCTGCACACTGCCGGACACCTGCTGGGTTTCCTGGGAGAGGAACGCGGGTGGCGGCACCGCGGACACAGCCACTTCCCGGGCCAGGCGCGACTGGACTTCCACCCGGAGTCCGTCGCCGAGGACCTCGTTGCGGCGCAGGCGCGCGAGCTGGTCGTTGGCGGGATCCAGGAACGGCTCGATGCCCTGGTGGCAACGAAGGCTCCCGTCACGAGCAGCCTCGACGAGGACGGCGTCCGCACCGTGGTGATCGCCGGGGTCAGCGCGGAGGCATGCGGCGGCACCCACGTCCGCGACCTCGGCGCCCTGCGGGGCGCCCGGGTCCTGGATGCCAAGGTCAAGCGCGGAGCGCTCAAGGTGCGATACGAGGCAACGCACGACTGACCCGTGCCCCCGGGCTGCGCAACGGCAGGCGCGGGGCGTTGAAACGCCGCGCCCACCACTAAGCTTGACGACGTGCCACTGCAAATGACTCCCGCCATCAAGACGGCCCTCTCGATCTCCGTCGCAACGGGACTGTATGGCATTTCCTATGGCGCCCTGGGCATCGCCGCCGGCCTGAACCTCTGGCAGGTTGTGGCGCTGAGCCTGCTCATGTTTACCGGAGGCTCGCAATTTGCCTTTATTGGCGTGATTGCCGGTGGCGGCGGCCCCGGAGCGGCCTTCGGTGCGGCCACGCTGTTGGGCGTGAGAAATGCCGTCTACGGCATGCAGGTCAAGGCAATGCTCAGGCCGCGCGGGCTCAAGAAGCTTGCCGCCGCGCAGGTGACCATCGATGAATCCACGGCCACCGCCGCCGGACAGAGCGATCCCGGCGAGCAAAGGCTCGGGTTCTGGGTTGCCGGGATCGGCGTATACGTGTTGTGGAATATCTTTACGGTCGTGGGCGCGCTGCTGGGCGACGCGCTGGGGGACCCGAAAGCCTGGGGCCTCGACGGAGCGGCCGTGGCCGCCTTCCTGGGCCTCCTTTGGCCTCGCCTGAAATCCGCAGAGCCGGTTGCCATCGCCTCGGTCTGCGCGCTTGCCACGGTCCTGGCGATCCCGCTGGTGCCACCGGGCGTGCCGATCCTGGTGGCCGCCGTCGTCGCAGGGGTCTGGGGCTTCTTCGGCCGGGGACCGGCCACCGAAGGGCTCGAACCGGATGTCGAGCCGCACAACATCCCGAAGGGTGACCGATGAGTGAATTGTGGTGGTGGATCCTTGCCGGTTGCGCCGCGGCCTATGGGATCAAGCTCCTGGGGTACCTGGTCCCGGAGAAAATCCTCGAAAACGAGCGGGCGACCCGCGCCGCGGGCGCCCTGACCATTGGGCTGCTTGCCTCCCTGACCATCGTCAACACGGTCGCCAGCGGAAGCAGCGTGGAATTCGACGCCAGGCTTGCGGCCTTGGCTGCGGCCGCAGTCGCACTGCTGTTGCGCGCACCTTTCCTGGTGGTGGTCATTGCCGGCGCCGGGGCGGCCGCGCTGGTGCGTTATCTGGGCTGGGCCTGAACCGGCCGCGGTGCGCCCGATTCCTACTTCTGCGGCCCCGCTGCTCCGGGGTCCGTGGAATAGACGAGCGTCGAGTACGTATTGCCGGGCTCGAGCGCCATTGACACTTTGCTCGGCCGCACCTCGGCGGTGACGGGGATGTCGACGGTGGCAATATTCCTGTCGCAGGGGACCACCAGACCGTCCGCGTGGTCCAGGGAAAGTCGCAGATTGCCTTCGCCTTGGCAGACGGCAACCACGGTCAGCCGGGTTCCCCGGTAGGTGCCGAGCTCAGCGGTTGCCATGACCTGGGCGTGGTCGTCCGATCCCATGCCCATGAGTACCTGGGCATCGCCGGGAACCAAGGTCAAGAGGTCCTCCAGCACGGCCGCGGAGGAGGAGACCGCCGGCGGTTGCGTCGAAGCGGCACACCCGCACATGGCACACGCCAGGCCAAGTGCCGCGCCGACCCGTATGAGCTGTCCCAAGTTCCCGCCCCCAAACTTTGTCACGTGGATCGAGCTTCGCAGAGCCCTTGGCACTTGGCAAGGAAAATGCCAAGGGTTTGCGCCGCAAGTCTTTTTCGCGATGCCGACAAGTGACATGTCGGGGCGGCGGTGGCAAAGTGGAAGCATGATTGTTGCCTTTTCCGTAGCCCCCAGCACCGACAACTCCGATGGATCGGTCCACGATGCAGTGGCCGCCGCCGTCAAGGTCGTCCGCGAGTCGGGCCTGCCCAACTCCACCTCCTCGATGTTCACCGAGTTGGAGGGCGAGTGGGACGAGGTCATGGATGTGGTCAAGCGCGCCACCGAGGCCGTTGCCGCCTATGGCTCGCGCGTTTCGCTCGTCCTGAAGGCCGACATCCGGCCCGGCTACAGCGGGGAGATCACCGGAAAGATCGAGCGTCTGGAAAAGGCCATTAGCGAGCAGGAGTAGCAACAATGGACACCTCGGCGACCTCCGCCAGCCCCGTCGACGTCGACAGATTCCTTGTGGAAAAGCTGCTTGCCCCGGAACCGGAAATGGCGGCGGCCCGCGAGCGCGCGCACCAGGCGGGGCTTCCCCGGATTGAGGTCAGCGAGGTGCAGGGCAAGTTCCTGATGCTGCTGGCGCAGATCGCGGGAGCCAAGCGGGTGCTGGAAATCGGAACCCTTGGCGGCTATTCCACCACCTGGCTGGCGCGCGGGGTGGGCCCCGACGGGCACGTGACCACCTGCGAATTCGAGCCGCTGCATGCCCGGGTGGCCGCGGACAACCTGGCCGCCTGCGGGGTCGAGGACCGGGTGGAAATCCGCATTGGCGCCGCCCTCGACACCCTCGACGCGCTTTTGGCCGAGGACGGGGAACCCTTTGACCTGTTCTTCATCGATGCCGACAAGGAAAACAACGCCCACTACATCGACCTGGCGATCATGCTGGGACGTCCGGGCAGCGTCATCGTGGTGGACAACGTGGTGCGCGAGGGAGCGGTCCTGGAGGACGGGGATCCGCTCACCGATGCCGGCCGCCTGGTCAATGGCGTGCGGCGCGGGATCGACGCGCTGGGTGCCAACCCGCGCGTGGATGCCACGGCGCTCCAGACCGTGGGCGTCAAGGGCTGGGACGGTTTTGCCATGGCGGTCGTCCGCTAGCGGCGCCAGGTGCGCCCGCCGCACCGCGGCCACCCGTTGAGGTGCATCACGGCTTTCGTCGCCCGGCCCCCGAAGCACATAGGCTTGCCCCTGTGACTACAGAGCCCTATGCCATTCGCCTTGCCGTGCCCGAAGACATCCCTGCCGCACTTCAGATGAAGCTGAAGGCCTGGGAAGAGGCCTATGGCAGCCAACGGCCCGCATCATTCTTTGCCAATGCCCGCGCCGCCCTTGAACAGCAGGCCGACTGGTGGATCCGCGGGCTGGCCCAGGGTGCCGAGCTGTGGATTGCCACCGACACCGCCGGGGACATCGTCGGGGTCGCCGGCGGCGGCCCGGCAGCCGACGACGACGCGGACACCGGGATCGGCATCGAATTGCAGCTGCTCTACGTCCTGGCCGCCCACCACGGCACCGGGCTGGGCGGCCAGCTGCTTGAGGCCGTGCTGGGGGACCGTGCCGCGGTGCTCTGGGTCCTCGAGCACAACCCGCGCGCCCACGCCTTCTATGCCAAGCACGGATTTGCCGCCGACGGCAGGGTCGAGGCACTCGCCGACGACTGGAGCGGACTGAACGAGCTCCGCATGGTCCGCCGTGGCGCACACCGTGGCTAAGGGCAAGAACAAGCGCGCCAAGAACGCCTCCGCTGTCCAGGCCGACGCCCCCGCGGCGCCCCAGGACGGCCCCGTCGAGGGGATCTACCCCATCGACACCGGCACCGCCGAACTGGAACGCGACCACTATTCGCCCACCGGCTGGCTGCTGCGGATCAACGACGTCCCCTCCTCGCACGTTGACCTTGCCGCGCCGGGGCACCTGGACTTCGAATACATGCGCTGGATCGCGGCCCTCATCCGCTCCCGCTTCAACCCGGCGCAGGTCGAGGCGCAGGGGCACAAGCTGCGCGCCCTGCACCTGGGCGGCGGTGCCTGTTCCATGGCGCGCTGGGCGTCGGTGACCTACCCCAATGCCCGCCAGGTCGTGGTGGAGCTGGACGGCAAGCTCGCCGCCCTGGTGCGGGCCTGGTTCGACCTGCCGCGCGCCCCGCTGCTGCGCATCCGCGTCGGGGAGGCAGGCGCAGTGCTTGCAACGCTCACCGACGCCACGCGCGACCTGGTCATCCGCGACGTCTTCGCCGGGGACCAGACGCCGCGGGACCTGACCACCCTGGCCTTCACCGCGCATGCGGCCCGGGTGCTGGACGAGACGGGCCTGTATGTGGTCAATTGCGGGGACACCCCGGCGCTGGAAAACGCCCGGCGCGAGGCAGCCACCATCGGCGCGGTCTTCAAGCACGTGGCCATCGTGGCGGACCCGACCATGCTCAAGGGCAGGCGCCACGGAAACGTCATCATTGCCGGCTCCAACGCGCCGATCCCGGCGGGCCCGGAGTTCATCCGCGAACTGCTCGGCGGCGGCGTCCCCGCCCAACACTGGGACGACGCCACGGTGCGCACCTTCGCGCGCCACGCCACCGCGGTGTAGCGATGCGGCAGGGCCAGGCCCGGCAGCGGGTGCCGGCCCGCCGCCCACTATAGGCTTGGATCCACTGCGCCGACGTTTCGCGGCACCCATCCCACCCCCGTTGAGCAGGAGCGCCAGCACCGCCATGAACACCCCCGCAACAGTTACCTGGACACATAGCGGCCTGGACCGGACGGCGTTGTGGTCCTCGGCCAACGCCGCCCCGCCGCCGAAGAACATCGTCGAGGTCGACGACTCCCTGGGGGCCGACGAGGCCTACCGGATGGCCACCAATGGCACCGGCATGCTGTTCACCGGGGACTACCACAACGCCCGCCAGCTGCTGAGCGCCATCGCCCGCCGCATCCCGGCCGGGACCAAGGCCAAGCGCAACGCGGCGGCCCCCACCACCGCCGAGCGTTTCTACAAGTACCGCCAGGCACGCACGCACCGGGCGCGGATCCTGTCCATGCTGTTGGTCCCGGTGGGCCCCGGACCCGCCGTTACCTTGCGCCGCGCCCCGGATGTCACCGAGGCCTGGACCAACGCCTTCGGGCCCGTGGCCGAACCCGTGGTGGTTTCGCTGCAGGAACTGCTCGGTGCCATCGGCGCCCAGCAGTGGCGCAGCACCGGGCTGCACGTCCCGGCGCTGGATGCGAGGATCCACCCCCACTACGGCACCTTCGCCCCGGTGCGCGGCGAATACCTGGACCTGGTGGCGCGCGCCGAACTTCCCGGCCTCGGGCTGGCCTTCGACATCGGCACCGGAACCGGGGTGCTGGCGGCAATCCTGGCCCGGCGCGGGGTTGCCGAGGTCATCGGCACCGACTCGCAGGACCGGGCCGTGGCCTGCGCGCAGGCGAACCTGGCGGCGCTGGGCCTGGGGGACCGGGCGCGGGCCGTGAAGCAGGACATGTTCCCCGAGGGCCGTGCGGACGTCGTGGTGTGCAACCCGCCGTGGCTGCCGGGCACCCCGCAGACACTGCTTGACTACGCGGTCTACGACCCCAAGTCGGCGATGCTGCGCGCCTTCCTCGCGCAGTTGCCCGACCACCTGGCCGAGGGCGGGCAGGGCTGGCTGGTCATTTCCGACCTGGCCGAGCGGCTGGGGTTGCGCACCCGCGGGGAACTGCTGGGATGGATCCAGGACGCAGGCCTGGTGGTGCTGGGCCGCGACGACACCGTCCCCGCCCACGGGCGGGCGGCCGATGCCTCGGACCCGTTTCACGTGGAACGCTCCGGCGAGGTCACCTCGCTGTGGAAACTCGGCGTGAGGTAGCCGCCCCTCCGGGTCGCGGGGCAAAGGGGAAGCGGGCAGGGGACTTGAGTCCCCTGCCCGCTTCCGTGGTCTTGTGCGTGGTTGGCGTGCCTAGATGCCGATGGCCTGCTCGATGACGCCGATGCCGAAGAACAGCACGAAGGCGCCTGCGACGGCCCACATCAGCGGGTGCACCTCGCGGGCCCGGCCCTGGACGGAGCGGATGAAGACGTAGGCGACGAAGCCCGCCCCGATGCCGTTGGCGATCGAATAGGTGAACGGCATCAGCACGAACGTCAGGAACGCCGGAATGGCAACGCCCCAGTCGCTCCAGTCGATCTTGGACACGTGCGAGATCATCATGAACCCGACGACCACCAGGGCCGGCGCGACGGCCTCGAAGGGCACCAGGTGGATCAGCGGGGTGAGGAACATTGCGGCCAGGAACAGGACACCGGTGACGATGGAGGCCAGGCCCGTGCGGGCGCCCTCGCCGATGCCGGCCCCGGATTCGACGTAGATCTGGCTCGAGGAGCCCGAGGCGCCGCCGCCGACGACCGCACCCATGGCGTCAACCAGCAGCACCTTGTCCACGTCCGGGATGTTCCCGTTCTCATCCACCGTGCCGGCCTCGTTGGCCAGGCCCACCATGGTGCCCATGGCGTCGAAGAAGATCGACAGCAGGATCACGAAGGCCAGCAGCAGGGCGGAGGTGGCGCCCAGGGTGCTGAAGGCGCCGAAGACGTTTGCCTGGCCCACCAGGGACAGGTCGGGAAGCGCCCAGGTGGGCATCGAGGGGGCCACCAGCGACCAGCCCTGCGGGTCCGCCGTGCCGGTGGCCGCGTCGAAGGAGGGGCCGATGTCGAAGACGGCCTCGAGGATGTTTGCCAGGATCGCCGAGACCACGATGCCGATGAGGATAGCGCCCTTGGTCTGGCGCACCACCAGGGCGATGGTGAGCAGCAGGCCAACGATGAACACCAGGATCGGCCAGCCTACCAGCGAGCCGTCAAAGCCCAGGCCCACCGGGACGGTGGTTCCTGCGGCGTCGGGGACGCGGCGCACGAAACCCGCATTGACCAAGCCGATGAGGGCGATGAACATGCCGATGCCGACCACGATGGCCGACTTGAGGCTGGTGGGGACCGCGTTGAACACGGCGGTCCGGAAACCGGTGAGCACCAGCACCAGCATGGTGACACCGGAAATGATGACAAGACCCATGACGTCGGGCCAGGTGAGTCCCGGGTTGGCGGCAACAGTGACGGCGATGAAGGCGTTGACGCCCAGTCCGGCGGCCATGGCGAACGGGTGCTTGGCCCAGGCCCCCATGAGGATCGTCATGATGCCGGCAACCAGCGCGGTGACGGCGGCGACACGGGCCGAGCCCAGCGCGTCGCCGTTGGAGTCGGCACCGGAAAGAATCAGCGGGTTGAGCACCACGATGTAGCTCATGGCGAAGAAGGTGGCGAAGCCGCCGCGGATCTCCCGCGAGTAGTTCGAGCCGCGTTCGGTGATCTTGAAATACCGGTCCAAACGCGACAGGTCGGTCCTTTGGGGGAGGGTTTTTTCCTGAGGGGGCATGTGGGAATTATAGTGCGGGTTTACGCCGCTAGGCGAAAAAACCGGGGAGAAATGCGCCACGCTCGATTGCGGATAGACCCACGTCACACTGTGGTGAACAATGGGAGTACGGGACCTCGTACGGGGGAAGCCCGGGAGGACTCAGACCGTTACACGTAGGAGTGAAGACGATGAGCGAAAACACCAAGTCCCAGGGTGGCGCCGAGGTCATCGAAGGAATCGTTGTCGGCGTCGACGGTTCGGACCAAGGCCTTTGCGCCCTGAAATGGGCGGCACAGGAAGCCAAGCGGCGCGGAAGCGTCCTGAATATCGTGACCGCGTACACGATCCCGGTTTTCGCCGCGTCCTCCATGGATGCCGGCTATGCCACGCTGGATGACCAACTGATCCGCAACGGCGCGGAGGAGGTCGTCCGCCAGGCACGGGCCACGATCACCGACATGGACATCACGGTGCGCACCTACATCGAGTCGGGCGATCCCGCCGGGGTACTGCTGGACCTGAGCCGCCAGGCCGAACTTGTCGTGGTCGGAACCCGCGGTCGCGGAGGCTTCGTGGGCAGGCTGCTCGGCTCGGTTTCCAGCGCGTTGCCGGCACACGCAAAGTGCCCCACGGTCGTGGTTCCATTGTGCGTGTCCAAGCGCGACGAGGATGCCACGATGGTCCAGGACCGGATCGTCGTCGGTGTCGACGGATCCGACCGGGCGCGCCTGGCGGTGCTGGTTGCCGCCGAGCTCGCGGCCTCCCGCGGCCTGGCCTTGCGCGTGGTGTGTGCCCTGGCCCCGATCAGCGGAGCGCTGGCCTGGATGCCGGCAACCGTTGACCAGGAGGCCGTCACCGCCGACGTGCGCCACCAGATGGGGATCGGCAAGGCCTGGCTGCAGAGCCTGTTCCCGGGCCTCGAGATCGAAACCGACGTCATCGACGGTGCCCCGGTGGAAATCCTGATCCGCGAATCCGAGTCCGCACTGCTGCTGGTCACCGGCTCGCGCGGCCGCGGCGGCTTCGCGGGGATGCTGCTGGGCTCGACCAGCCAGGGCGTGCTGCACCACTCGAAGGGCCCGGTCATGGTGGTCCCCGACGGGGACGACCCGCGTCTGGCCTCCCGCCAGGAATTCGAGGACAGGGCCAACGGCCTCTAGGCCTTTCGAGCTATCCAATGCGTGAGGGCGTGGCAACCATTGGTTGCCACGCCCTCACGCATAAGTCCCTGGTGCGGTGTGTTTCCTAGTAGCGTCCCGCGTAGGAGTGCAGGTTGTTGACGTAGCTCAGCGGCGTCACGGAGATGCCGCTGTTCGGGTTCCGCGCGTGCAGGACCTGTCCGCCGCCAAGGTAGATGGCGACATGGTAGAACGAGTTCCCGCCATTGGACGAGGAGAAGACCAGGTCGCCGGGGCGCAGCTGGCTCAGCGGGACCTTCGTCGGAGCGGCCGCATACTGCTGCGACGAGGTCCGCGGCAGGTAGATGCCTGACTTGGCGTATGCCGCCTTGGTGAAGGACGAGCAGTCGTAGAAGTCGGGGCCGTTGGCACCGTACCTGTACTGCTTGGATTCATCGTTGGCGATCATGCGGCCCCAGGAGAAGGCGGCGTTGTAGTTGCCGGACGACTGCGGCGCCTCGGGCTCCTGGGTGGGCTCGGGCTTGGGCTTGATTGACGGTTTCGGGGCCTGCGGAGCAATCGTCGGCTTGGGCTTCGGCTTGACCGTTTCCTTCGGGGCCTCGGGCTCGGGAGCCGGCTTGGGTTTGGGCTTCGGCTTGACCGTTTCCTTCGGGGCCTCGGGCTCCGGGGCCGGCTTGGGCTTCGGCTTGACGGTTTCCCGTGGCGGCTCGGGCGCGGGAGTTGGCTTCGGGGTGGCCTTGGGCTTCTCCTCGACGGGCTTGGCCGGTGCCGGTTCTTCGGTCGGCGGAATCGCGACGGTGAGCTGCGGGGCCTTGGGTGCGGCAGGCTTGGGAACCAGTGACTGGTTCTGCGGGCGTTCGGTGGGGACCTTGGGCGGGGCAGCCAGCGGCTTGATCTCGGGTGCCTGGCTCCGCGTGGCCTCAAGGGGCTTGGCCTGGGGTGCGTTCTCGATCAGTTCCTGGAGTTTCCTGGCCTCGGCCTCCGCTTCCTTGGCGGCAATGCGCTCGGCTTCCTCGCTGGCGTCGACCTCGTGCAGGTAGGCCAGTTGCCCGATGAGCTCCTCTCGGAGTTGTTCCTGGGGCGCAACGGAGGCCTGGTAGCTGGAAAGCGTCGACGAGGCGTCTGCCGCGGCGATTTGCTGGGCGGCGGTGGCTTCGTCGGCGGCCTTGGCCGCGGCAGCGGCATAGTCCTGCCATGCGGTCCACAGTGCTGCGGCGTCCTCGGCGTTGCTGACCGTCAGGGTGCGGTTGGCGCTCAACGCGTCCATGGTGGAGGCCTTGTACAGGACGTCGTTGTCCTTGGAGTCTTCCAGCAAGGTGACAACGCCCGGATTGATGCCACCGTTGCGGTACAGGTCCGAGGCCAGCGCCCCGACGTCCTTCTTGCTCGAGAGCAGGTACTCGGTGGCCTTTTCCGCCTCGGTGGCGGCTTCGGTGGCGGCCTGGGTGCGTTCGGCGAGCAGTTCATCGGCGGCCAGCAAGTTGTCCTGGGCGTCCAGGGCGGCGGCCTCGGCGGTGATGATGCCCTGGCGCCCGGATTCGATGCGGGCCTCTAGCTGTTCGACCAGCGCCTTGAGCGCCTCCGGATCGGACTTGGCGCTCTGCAACTGTGCCTGGGTGGGGAGCGCGGTGTTGGAAGAGCTGGGCTCCATCACGACACTAAGGGTTCTTGGTGCTGTAGGCGTTGCCGCTGCTGCCGGGAACGCGCCCGAAAAGCACGTGGCGGCCAATGCAATTGAGCAGGCGGCGACGCCCAGTGTTTCCCTGATTGCCATGCCGTGTTGTTCCTTACCTCGGCGATCGTTGTGCAAGTCCCGCAACAGATGCGGGAAATATGGCCGGAACGGTGCGGCCTGATCGCTGCTTCCTCTAGCACCTTATGGGAAAACTATTCACACTGGCAACACCAGTCACATCAATAACTACAATTACAACGGTGTAATTATTCGGTAATTTTCTCGGTTTTTTGGCGAATTTTCGAAATGGCCCAGCCTCCCTGGAACGGGTCGCCATAGGTCAGGGCGGAGTGTCGAGTCCCTCGCCTTTTAGCCGGACGTCCGCCGACGCCGGCCGATGGGGGCTATCGGGGGCGCGTGGTGGATATCGGAACGGGCCGGACCAATGCATGCCGACAACCCGGAAATGACGTTCGTTGGCGGGCAACGGGGGATCCCGTGTTGGCCGCGAGCGCTTTCCGCCCGGGCCGCTGGCCTAGCCCCACCCGAGATCGTGCAGCCGTTCGTCGTCGATGCCGAAATGGTGGGCAATCTCGTGAACGATCGTGATGCCAACCTCTTCGACAACCTGTTTCTCGGTGGAGCAGATCTCAAGGATTGCGTCCTTGAAAATGGTGATGCGGTCGGGCATTGCCCCTGCGTCCCATCCCGAATCGCGTTCGGTGAGGGAGATTCCCTCATAAAGCCCCAGCAGTTTGGTTGCGGGATCCTCGCCGGGCAACGGCTTGTACGCATCCTCGATGAAGATGGCGACGTTCTCCATCATGGACAACAGGGCCCCGGGAATTTCATCCAGGGCGCGTTCGGCCACACGCTCAAACTCGTCATCAGACATTTCGTACCCCATGCTTTGCACTCTACCTATTGCCTGACCGGGTTTCGAAGGCAGTTCAACGAGGTGAAGGGCGGGAAGCCGGGGCATAGGCAACTGTGCCGATCGTCACGCGCGCCCCGTTTTGCGCGGTGGGAAATTTACCTCTATAGTTATTTGAGTCCACTGCGGCGGAGTAATCCAACGCGGTGGTTCCTGGCCCCCATCGTCTAGCGGCCTAGGACACTGCCCTTTCACGGCAGCGGCACGGGTTCGAATCCCGTTGGGGGTACGCACGAAATCTGGATTTTGTTGGAGCGAAAAGCTCTGGTAGAGTTCTTGTCTTGTGAGCGAGGGAGACTTCGCGAATAAGGCCCTGTAGCGCAGTTGGTTAGCGCGCCGCCCTGTCACGGCGGAGGTCGCGGGTTCAAGTCCCGTCAGGGTCGCTTAGGTTTTCCGGTTCGCCGGAAGATCGGGTGATCATCTAGCCTGATGATGCCAGGCTCTGTAGCTCAGTTGGTAGAGCGTTCGACTGAAAATCGAAAGGTCACCGGATCGACGCCGGTCGGAGCCACCATCTAAAACCCCCTTGTTTTCAAGGGGGTTTTTGCTTTAACCAATCATGTTCGGAATCGTTCGCCCCTGCCGCCCCAGCGTCCCCGGAAAATTGCCGGCGGCGTCCGCGGAACCCCAACCCACCCGCCAATTCTTGCGATGTCCATCACAATCGGCTGTAGGCTGGGGGCGTACGCCGAGCATGGCGAGGCGAGCGCAGAAAGGACCGGACCCATGGATCGTGAACTTTCGGTGCACAACCTGCCCGAAACCGAAGCCAGCGGAACAACGAGAATCACCGACCTGGCCGTCGCCAAGGTCGCAGCGGCCGCCGCGCGCGCCATTCCCGGGGTGCATTCCCTGGGGCTGGGAACCTCGCGGGCGCTGGGCGCCCTGCGCGGCGCGGTGGGTTCCGCCACCGAGCCCGCGCATGGGGTCAGCGTGGAAGTCGGCACACGCCAGGTCGCGATAGACATGATGCTCACCGCGACGTACGGGTACCGCCTGCACGACCTGGCGACGGCGGTGCGCGAGGCTGTATTCAGCGCCGTCCAGGACCTCACGGACTTCGAAGTCATTGAGGTAAACATCGAAATCGGGGACGTGCATATTCCCGCCCCCGAGCCCGTATCCGAAAAACGGCGCAACGCGGCGGCGGAAGGGTTGGCATGAAAGCAACACTCATTGGCGCGCTCGTGGGGGCCATCCTGGCCTGGGCCGCACTTGAGCACGGACTGGGAGGCTTCCTCCTGATGGCATTGTTCATGTCCATCGGCGCCCTGCTGTCCAGGGTCGCCGGCGGGCGGGTCGACATGCGGGCAATCCTTGACGCCCTGACCGGGCGACGATCCTCGTCATGAGCCAGGGCGTCCCACCGGCGGTGCAGCAGGCGGCGAGTGTTCCCCGCGCCGGGCACACCCGGGTCAGCGCACAAGCGCTCACCGGCACCGCGCGGGCGGTGGCGGCCAGCGTCTTTGGCGTGCGCCCCGGACTAGTTCGGGCGTTTCTGCGCGACGATGCCGGCTACCTGGCGCTGACCGTCCACCTGCCACTGCCGTTGGCCGGGCCCACGGTGTCCCCCGGATCTACCGTCCTTGACCGGGTGCGCAGCCGGCGGGGCGAGATCGGCAAGCAGTTCAGCGAGTTGACCGGCTCCCTGGTCAGCCGGGTGGACGTGCGGGTCACCGGAATCGTGGACGCCGCCGCGGAACGGAGGCGCTAATGCGGGAGGACAACGCAGGCATCAGGGAACGAGAGCTCACCAGCGGCCGCTCACCGGCCGCCATCGCCGTGGCATTGCTCGCCCTGCTGGGCTGCCTATACGCCCTTTTGGAGGTGGCGCTCAGGGCCCTGGGCCAGGAAGCATGGCTGGCCGCCCCGGACACCTGGTGGCACTGGGGCTCGACGCTGCCCGGGCGCCTGGAGCCCGCGGCCCAGGTGGCCATTGGCCTCTGTGCCGCGTTCCTTGGCCTGGTGCTGCTGCTGCACGGGCTGCGCCGCGGGCGCCACGCCCGCCACGCGCTTGCCTGCGAGGACGGTGTCCTCGTCGTCGACGACCAGGTGCTTGCGGCGTCGCTGGCCAGGCGCGCACGCGCCGAGGCGGGCGTGGGGCCGGGCCAGGCACTTGTCACCGTGAACCGCGACCGTGTCGACGTGCAGCTGAGCCCGACCTCCGGCACGCCCATCAACCCGGCACTCGTCGTGGCCGGCCTGGAGGACGAGCTGCGCACCAACCTGGTCGAGCCGCTGCCGCAGGTCCACATCAGGGTTGCCGAACGCGGGGTGATCGGCCAATGAACCGCACTCCGCGACTCCTCAACCGGATCCTGCTCTCCATCCTGGGTCTGGCGCTGCTGGCATGCGGCGCACACCTACTGCTGGCCTGCATTTCGCCGGTCTACGCCGGCGGGTGGCGACGGGTCGCGGCCGACGTGGGTGCACGGGCCAACGACGTCCTTGCGGCCACCACCCTTCCGGGGCAGAGGGAATCCTGGTTGTGGATCCTCATCGCCGCCCTGCTGCTCTGCCTGATCCTGTTGGTGCTGTGGTGGATCGCGGTGCAGGGCCGCGGCCGCGGCGGCGACTACGTGTCGGCGTACTTCGACGACGAGCCCATGCCCGGGCGCGTCGAGATCTCCCAAACCGCGGTTGAGCAGGCGCTGCGGCATGTCCTGGGGCGGCGCAACGACGTCATCTCGATCGGAGTCAGTGTCTGGGAGCTGGAACCGGCCGCCGGCCTGCGGATCAAGGTCCAGCCGCGCAAGGGCACCGCTCCCGGGCCCCTGGGCCGGGACGTGGCCCGGGCAGCGCAGGTGGTCCAACAGGCCCTGGGTGTCAGCGGGCCCGTGGTGGTGTACCTGGCGGTGGGCACCCGTTCCCGTTTCGCCCGGGTCGAGCGCGTCCTGTAGCCGGGCTCGGCTAGCCCTGGTTCGCGATGACCGCCATGACCAGCAAGGCGGTGAACCCCATGAAGGGCAGGCAGAGCAACGCGTGCAGCCACTTGTGCTCCACCAGCACCGCCACGTACTCGCGCAGGAATGCACTGGGAAGGTAGTACTTTGCGGTGGGCGAGCCCACCACCTCGGCCTCGATTCCCAGCCGGCGGGCCAGCAGGGCCGCCCGCAGCACGTGGTAGTTGTTGGTGACAGCCAGCAGCGGCCCGCTGCGCCCGGCTTCCGCAAAGAGCTTCGTGGAAAACATGAGGTTTTCCTCCGTGTTCACGGCCTTGTCCTCCACCGCGACGTCATCCCGCGCGGCCCCGGCGCCAACCAGGTAGTCCGCCATGGCCACGCCCTCTGGCAGGGGCTCGTCATGGCCCTGGCCGCCGGAAGGGATCAGCAGCGGGCGGGGCGTGGTGCGGTGGTAAATCTCCAGCGCCTTGTCCAGGCGGCTGCGCAGCAACGGCGGGACCCCGCCATCGACCAGCCGCGAGCCCAGCACCACGATTCCCTGCGGCGATTCCTTGAAGGGCATGCGCCCGTAGACGACGGCATAGGCCAGGAAGACCACGAACACCACGCCGAAATAGCTGCAGAGGAAAAAGAGCAAGGCGGCCAGCCCGATCCCCAGGGGGCTCATGGTGAGCACCAGCAATAGCGCCAGGGGCGGTAACGCGACGAGCAGCAGCCCCGCCACAAGGGACAACAGGTTGCCCAGCCGCCTGCCTTCGGACTTGAGCATCACCGCTCCGTTGCGGAGCAGGGTGGCTGCCAGCGCCAGGATTGCCAGCGGGGCCAGTGCCAGGACCACCAGAAAAACGTATGACATGCCCGGAACCCAGCGGGAGAGCAGATTGCCGATCTCGATCAGGGCCAGGTAGCAGGCGGCCACCAGCACCACCCCGTTGCGCAGCATCCGGCGGTCGCGCCGGCGCAGGAGGAAATACAGGGCAAAGAGCAGCAACGCGGGGATGAACGACACCGTCCGAGACTATCAAGCGCGGGCGGCACCCCGGCCCGGGACGCGGACTAGTTGGCGCGCGCCAGCTGGCGAACCGCCAGCCACCGGTTCGAAAGCCGGCGGTAGGACGCGGCGGCCCCGGTCAGGTCGGATTCGGCCAGCGACTCGATGCCCAGACGCAGGTCGTGCGGTGAATCGTCGGGCCAGACCAGCGCCGCGATGCGCCCGTAGTCGAGCTCGACCACCGATTCCTGGTCAAAGAGCTGCAGCCATTCGCTCAGCGAGGCAAGCTCGTCCAGCAGGTCCATTTCCGGTGCATGGATGGCCAGGGTCGCCGCCGCATAGCGGACCCGGTCCAGGGCCTGGGGCAGGGGCGTGTAGATCCGGCTGGCGAGCAGCTCCTCGCCGTCCTCGATGACATCCACCTCGTCGTCCTCGTGCACCAGGATCAACCAGCCAAAGGGGATGCCCCAGGTCGCGGTGCGGGTATGCATGTGGGCCAGGTCGTCGGTGAAGCGCTGCCGGTCCACGCGCAGCGCGTTTGCCGCGCGGGCGGCGTCGGGAACCAGCAGTTCCAGCAGTGCCGGGCGCATGGATCCGTCGAGCTGTTCCGAGGCAAGGATGGTGCGGGTGGCCAGTTGGTCGGGGCAGTACAGGGTGTTGACGGTCCCGTCCCAGGAGGTGGTGACCAGCTTGCGGAAGGTCTCGTTGTGCAGGTGCGGGAACGGGTCGGAGGCCGGCCGGGTGAGGCGTTGCAGCGCCGCGGCGGCGCTCGCGTCTTCCATGGCCTCGCGGTTGGTCCGGCCGCTGGCCACCGCCAGCCGCTGGTCGGAATCCGAAAAGGCCCGCAGCGGCTCAAAAATGCGCAGGTAGGAGGTCGGCGGGAGGGCCCGCCGGTTAGCTCCGCTGACCTGCACCATGGCTAATCCAGCTCCACGATCACCGGGACATGGTCGGAGGCACCCTTGCCCTTGCGCTCGTTGCGGTCGATCTCGGCACCGATCACGCGGGCGGCCAGCGCGGGGGAGGCCAGCGTGAAGTCGATCCGCATGCCCTCGTTCTTGGGGAAGCGCAGCTGGGTGTAGTCCCAGTAGGTGTAGGTCTTGGGCGTGTCGGTGTACGGGCGCACCACATCGGTGAAGCCCGTTTCGAGGAAGGCCTCGAAGGCGGCGCGCTCCGGGGCCGAGACGTGGGTGAGTTCATTGGCGAGGAAGAAGTCGATGTCCCAGACGTCCTCGTCGCGCGGGGCGATGTTCCAGTCGCCCATCAGGGCGACCTGCGCCTGGGGGTCCTCGGCCAGCCATCCGGCGGCCTGCTTGTTGAGGGTATCGAGCCAGGAGAGCTTGTAGGGCATGTGCTCGTCCTCAAGGGCCCGGCCGTTGGGCACGTACAGGCTCCAGACGCGCACGCCCCCGCAGGTCGCGGCGATCGCGCGCGCTTCCTGGACGGCGTCCTTGCCGCCCTTGCCGAAGGCCGGCTGGTCAACGAAGGTGCGTTCCACGTCGTCCAGGCCCACGCGGGAGGCGATTGCCACGCCATTCCACTGGCTGAGGCCGAAGTGGGCGACCTCGTAGTCGTTGTTTTCGAACAACTCCCACGGGAAGTTCTCGTCCTTGCACTTGGTTTCCTGGATCGCCAGGACATCGACGTCGGCGCGGCGCAGCCAGTCCTCGACGCGGTCGGCACGGGCACGAAGGGAGTTCACGTTCCAAGTAGCAATCTTCACCCTCCCAACCTATCAACTCTCATCACCGCGGTCAGTTTTGCGCAGCCGCCGGTTGCCCACCTGCCGGGTGGGGGCTCCGTGCCGCGGCGCACGTGCAATGTGCGGCCATGGGCAAGGCCCGGGTGCGGCAAGACCTAGCAATTTAGTAGGAAGTCCGAGTATATTTTTGGGTAACAGGCGTGGTGCGCATCACAGGCCGCTGCCGCGTTCAGGCGAATCTTGCTTAGGAGCATCCATCACATGACCCGCGAATTGACCCACTACGTGGGCGGCGCCCACGCCAAAGGAACTTCCGGCCGCTTCTCCGACGTGTACAACCCCTCCACCGGTGCGGTTCAATCCAGGCTTCCGCTGGCCTCGGCCGACGAGGTCGGCGCGGCCGTCGCCGTCGCCGAGGCCGCGCAGGTCGAATGGGGGCAGACAAATCCCCAGCGCCGGGCCCGCATCCTGAACAAGTTCGTCGAACTCGTCTACGCAAACATGGACGAGCTGGCGGCGCTGCTGACCAGCGAACACGGCAAGACCTTCCCGGATTCCAAGGGTGACATCCAGCGCGGACTCGAGGTCATCGAGTTCTGTGCCGCCGCCCCGCACCTGCTCAAGGGCGAATTCTCCGACAGCGCCGGAACCGACATCGACGTTCACTCGCTGCGCCAGCCCCTCGGCGTGGTTGCCGGAATCACCCCGTTCAACTTCCCCGCCATGATCCCGCTGTGGAAGGCCGGCCCGGCCCTGGCCGCGGGAAACTCCTACATCCTCAAGCCCTCCGAGCGCGACCCCTCCGTGCCGCTGCGCCTGGCCGAGCTCTTCACCGAGGCAGGGCTGCCGGACGGCGTCTTCAACGTCGTGAACGGGGACAAGGAAGCCGTCGACGCATTGCTCGAGGACCCGCGCGTGAAGGCCATCGGCTTCGTGGGCTCCACCCCGATCGCCCAGAGCATCTACGCCACCGCAGCGGCCAACGGCAAGCGCGCCCAGTGCTTCGGCGGGGCCAAGAACCACATGGTGATCATGCCCGACGCCGACCTGGAAATGGTTGCCGACGCCCTCATGGGCGCCGGGTACGGTTCTGCCGGCGAACGCTGCATGGCCATCTCCGTCGCGATCCCGGTCGGCGAGGCCACCGCCGACGCCCTGGTGTCCAAGCTGAAGGAACGCGTGGCGCAGCTCAAGGTGGGCGACGGCATGGACAAGGAATCCGACTTCGGGCCGGTCGTGGCCCAAAGCGCCAGGGAGCGCATCGAGAACTACATCCAGGTCGGCGTCGACGAGGGGGCCTCGCTGCTGGTCGACGGGCGCGGGTTGAAGGTCGAGGGCCGCGAAGGCGGATTCTGGGTCGGCCCCACCCTCTTCGACAACGTCACCGAAAACATGCGGATCTACAAGGAGGAAATCTTCGGCCCGGTGCTCTGCGTGGTGCGGGCCAAGGACTACGAGGAGGCCCTGCGCCTGCCCTCGGAACACGAGTTCGGCAACGGCGTCTCCATCTACACCCGAGACGGCGACACCGCCCGGAACTTCACCTCGCGCGTCCAGGTCGGCATGGTCGGGGTCAACGTGCCCATCCCGGTCCCGATCGCCTACTACACCTTCGGCGGCTGGAAGGCCTCGGGATTCGGGGACCTGAACCAGCACGGCGCCGACGCCTTCCGCTTCTACACCAAGACGAAAACCGTGACCACGCGCTGGCCCTCGGGCATCCGCGAGGGCGCCAGCTTCGTGATGCCGGAAGGAAGCTAGGCGACGTGGACGAACCACAGATCCTTTCCGAGGTGCGCGGCACCCTCGGCGTCATCACGCTGAACCGGCCACGCGCCGTCAATGCCCTGACCGCTTCCATGGCGGCAACCATGCTCGAGACGCTGACCGCCTGGGCCGCCGACCCGGCGGTGAGCCAGGTGCTGGTGCGCGGATCCGGGGAACGGGGGCTGTGCGCCGGCGGCGACATCGTGGCCATCCACCGCGACATCGCGGCCGGCGGCACGGAGACCGAGGCCTTCTGGGCGACCGAATACCGGCTCAATTCGCTCATCAACGCCTATCCCAAGCCCTACATCGCCTACATGGACGGCCTGGTGCTGGGCGGGGGAGTCGGGATTTCCGCGCACGGAAGCCACCGGCTCGTCACCACGCGGACCCGCAGCGGCATGCCGGAGACCACCATCGGCTTCGTCCCCGACGTCGGCGGCACCTACCTGCTCTCCCGCGCCCCCGGGGAAACCGGCACCCATGCGGCGCTCACCGGCGAACACCTGGGCGCTGCCGAGGTGCTGTACCTGGGGCTCGCCGACCACCTCATCGACTTCTCCCGCGCGGAGGAGCTCTTCGAGGCGCTGGAGTCCACGCCGGTGCACGAGGCGCTGCCGGGATTCGTTCTTCCCGCACCCGCCTCGAACCTGGAATCCTGGCGGCCCTGGCTTGACAGGGCCTACGGGCTGGACGACATCGAGGGCATCGTTTCCTCGCTGCAGGACCTGGCACGCGGTGGAAACGAGGAAGCCGAATACGCCGTGGCGACGCTCGCCAAGAAGTCGCCGACCGCGCTGAAGCTCACCCTGGCCTCGCTGCGCCGCGCCAGGGACTTGGATTCCCTCGAAGAGGCGCTGGAGCAGGAATACCGGGTCGGGCTGCGCCTTCTCGGATCCAGCGACTTCCCCGAGGGAATACGCGCCCAGGTCATCGACAAGGACTACGCCCCGGCGTGGAATCCCGCCACCCTGGCAAAGGTGCGGCAGGAAGACATCGACGCCTGCTTCGCCCCGCTCGGGGAACGCGAACTCAAACTCAACCCACGCGCCCTGAGCGACGCGGTCGAATAACGCTGGAGGAAGAACATGTCTGAAAAATCGCCCGCGGCAGCGGGCCGGATAGCATTCCTGGGACTCGGGCACATGGGCGAGCCCATGGCCGTGAACCTCATCAAGGCCGGCTTCGACGTGGTGGGCTTCGACGTCGTCCCCGCGGCCATGGACGCGGCGGCCAAGGCGGGGGTGCCCTGTGCTGCCTCGGCCATCGAGGCTGCCACCGGCGCACACATCGTGCTCACGATGTTCCCCTCCGGGGACATCCTGCTCGACGCCTACCGCGGCGTGGGCGCACCCGGGCTGCTGGAAAGCGCCGAGCCGAACACCCTGTTCCTTGACTGCTCCACCATCGACGTGGCCCAGGCCCGCGAGGCCGCGGCGCTCGCACTGGCCGCCGGGCACCGCTCCGCCGACGCGCCGGTTTCCGGCGGCGTGGTCGGAGCCGAGGCCGGAACGCTGACGTTCATGATCGGCGCCGAGGAGGAAGACCTCGGGCACATCACACCGTTGCTGGAGGTCATGGGCAAGAAGCTGGTGCACTGCGGCGGGCACGGGGCAGGGCAGGCGGCGAAGATCTGCAACAACATGCTGCTGGGCATCTCCATGATCGGTGCCGCCGAGGCCTTCGTGCTGGGTGAAAAGCTGGGACTGAGCCACCAGGCGCTGTTCGACGTGATCTCCACGGCCTCGGGACAATGCTGGTCGGTGACGACCAACTGCCCGGTCCCCGGTCCCGTGCCGACCTCGCCGGCCAACCGCGACTATGTTCCGGGGTTCGCCGGGGCGCTGATGGCCAAGGACCTGGGCCTGGCACTGAACGCCGTGGAGAATGCGGGGGTCGCGGCCGAACTGGGCCCGATGGCCGCACAGATCTACCGCAAGTTCGCCGACGAGGGCGGGGCCGGCCGCGACTTCTCCGGCATCATCACCGAGATCCGGGACAGATCCGGAAGCTAGGCAAGGCAGCGTTTCAATCCAGTCGGGCAGGCCTGGGACCAGCGACGTTCATGACAGGTTTTGTCCTGGACGGTCGTTGGGGCCCGCTCGCTGTGGCCACGCCCTGAAAATCGAGGGAAGCGGGACTTGATGACCATCTTCAGCTGCTCCACCTGCGCCATCGAGCACGCGGATGCCCCGGAGTCGCCCGGGCGCTGTGAGATCTGCGAGGACGAACGCCAATGGGTTCCCGCGTCCGGCCAGTCCTGGACCACCCGGGACGAGCTCGAAGCCCGGGGCCACAGCATGGAGGTCCGGGAGCTGGAGCCCAACCTCCATGCCATTACCACGACACCGAAACTGGGCATTGGACAGCGGGGACTGCTGGTCCGCACCCCCGGCGGCAACCTGCTTTTCGAGCCGCCCGGGTTCATCGATGCGGCCGGTGCGCGGCGCATCGACGAGCTCGGCGGGGTGGCGGCCATTGCCTCGAGCCACCCGCACCTGACCGGCTCGTCCATCCAGTACAGCCATCGCTTCGGACACGTCCCCGTGTACGTTGCCGCGGCAGATGAGCAGTGGATCCGGCGCCCGGATCCTGTCATCAGGCTATGGGAAGGAAAGGTCGAGATGCTCCCCGGCCTCTGGATGTACCAATGCGGCGGGCACTTCGCCGGCAGCAGCGTCGTGCACTGGCCGGCCGGGCGGAAGGGTGCCGGGGTGCTGGTCAGCGGGGACACCATTGCCGTGGGCGGCGACAGGACATCGGCAAACGCCATGCGCAGCTACGTCAACAACATCCCGCTGCCCGCCAGTGCCATAGAACGCATCCTTGACATCGTGATGCCGCTGGAGTTCACCCGGATGTACAGCGCCTTCGGCGTATTGGAGGAGGACGCCCACACCGCGGTCGAACGGACGCTGCGCCGGTACATTTCGTGGGTCAACGGGGAGATGCCCGAGTAGCGGCAGGGGCGGCACCAATCGACCATATGGTCGATGCGCACGGGTGCGGGAAAACGGAGGATGGGAGATAAGAAGGGGGACATTGCCGCCGGCAAGACCCCCGCACCATCCACCGAAAGGGAACCTCCCGCCGTGTTCCTCGCAATCCGCGACATCCGCTTCGCCAAGGGCCGCTTCGCTCTCATGGGCTCGGTGGTCGCCCTCATCACGCTGCTGCTGGTCATGCTCTCCGGGCTCACCGCCGGCCTGGGCGACCAATCCACCTCCGCGCTGAAAAACCTCGGCTCGGCGACCACGCCCGTTGACACCATCGCCTTCGGTGCCGCCAGCGGCAACGACCCCAAGGCCTCCTTCACCGAAAGCCAGGTCACCGCGGACCAGGTCGCGGCGTGGGGCAATCGTCCGGGCGTCGCGTCGGCCGAGGCCCTCGGCATCACCCAAACCCGCTTCCAGGGCTCGGCCGCCGGCTCGGAAACCAGCACCGGAACCACCAACGTGGCGGTCTTCGGCCTCCCGGAGGGCAGCTCCCTTGCACCCCTGCCGGTGGCCGGGGGAGAAGTCGTCATCGGCGCGTCCGTGGCCGAGGACCTGTCGCTGCAGACCGGCGACACCGTCTCCATGGCCGGGGTGGACCTGGTCGTCGGAGGGATTGCCGCGGACAACTGGTACTCGCACACCTCGGTGGTCTACACCGACCTCGACTCCTGGGCCAGGCTCGCCCACCTGGGGGACGACACCCAGGCCGGCACCGTCATCGCCGTCACCAACCAGGAGGGGTCCTCCGTTGACACCGACGCGGCGAACACCGCTGCCGCCACCGCCAGCACCACCCGCACCGGCTCCTATGCCGCGCTCGGGTCCTACAAGAGCGAAAACGGCTCGCTGCTGATGATGCAGGGCTTCCTCTACGGCATCTCGGCCCTGGTGATCCTTGCCTTCCTCACGGTCTGGACCGTGCAGCGCACCCGCGACATCGCCGTGCTCAAGGCCCTGGGCGGCTCCGGCCGCTATGTGCTCCGGGACGCCATCACCCAGGCCGGCATCGTCTTGCTGCTCGGTGCCGGGATCGGCGGCGGCATCGGCATTCTCGGCGGCTCCCTCGCCGCCAACGCGGCTCCCTTCCTGCTGGGCCCCGCAACCACGCTGCTGCCCATCCTCGGGGTCTTCGCGCTCGGCCTGGCCGGGGCGGCGCTCGCCGTCTCCCGTGTCACCAAGGTCGATCCGCTGATCGCCCTGGGTGGCAACTAGCCCCTCGACAGGCCGCGGCCCACGTCCCTTTCCCGTCCCTTTCCCCGCCCTCCCCGCAAAGGATTCCCATGCGCACCCCTGCCACCACCATGCCCCTGCAACTGATCGACCTGACCCTGGAATATCCGGACGGGCAGGGCACCCTCAAGGCCCTGGACGGCGTCAACCTCGGTGTGGGCGCAGGCCGGATGCTCTCGTTGATCGGCCCCTCGGGCTCCGGAAAGTCCTCGCTGTTGGCCGCCGCCGCCACGCTGATCCGGCCCACCAGCGGCCTGGTCATCATCGACGGAACCACCGCCAGCGACCTGAACGATGCACAGGTGACCGCTCTGCGTCGCGAGAAGGTCGGCATCATCTTCCAGCAACCCAACCTGCTGGCCTCGCTGACCGCCGTCGAACAGCTGATGATCTCCGACCACCTGCGCGGCAGGCCGCTGAAGCCCGCCAGGTCGCGCGCCCTGGAGCTGCTGGACATCGTGGGGCTGGCAGACGCCGCCGGGAAGCGCCCGCACCAACTCTCCGGAGGCCAGCGCCAGCGCGTCAACATCGCCCGCGCCCTGATGGGACAGCCGAAGGTGTTGCTGGTCGACGAGCCCACCGCCGCGCTTGACCATGCGCGCAGCGAATCAATCGTGAGGCTTTTGGCCCAGGTGACCAAGGAGTTTTCGGTGGCCACCGTCATGGTCACGCACGACACCGAATTCATCCCGCTCACCGACTCCGTCGCCACCATGCGCGACGGAAGGCTCGGCCTCGCGCAGCTTGTCGACGCCTAGACGGCCCAAGGCCATGGCGTCGGGGAAGGGCCTCGCCCTACTTGGGAGCCGGCTCGTCCGCGGAGAAGTCCCCGGCCTCGCGGCGGAACTTGCTGAAGATCCGGATCAACGTGGAAATGTCGCGGTCGGAAAAACCGGAGTCCGCGAAGACCTGGGCGTTGAGCTCGACGGTGGCGGCCGCGGCCAGCTCCCTGCCCTGCCGCGTCAGGGCAATGAGCGTGGTGCGCTTGTCGGTCGGATGCTTGGTGCGTGCCACCAGCCCGGCGCCCTCCAGCCGGTCCACGGCGTTGGTCACCGAGGTGGCATGCACCTGCAGCAGGGCACTGGCCCGATTCATGGCCAGCTCGCCGTCGCGGGCAAAGCTCAGCAGTGCGAGCATCTCGTACCGGGCGAACGTCAGCCCGAATGGCTTGAGCACCGTTTCCGCGCGCTGCAAAAGGATCTGCTGCGTCCGCATCAGCGCGGTGATCGCCGCCATGGGTTCGGCGACGTCCTGCCACCCGTGGCGTTCCCAATTGCGTTGCGCTTCCAGGATCGGGTCGCGCGGTAGTGGTTGGCTCAATGTTCCCTCCGGATAGAACTCGTGCCCCAGCTTATCCAAGCCACCTCGGGCATCAGGATTTCAGGGACGGGAAATCGTCGTCGCGGTACTCGACCCCCTGGGGCAGGAGCCCCGCGGCGCCCTCGTGGCGTGCCACCTCGCTGTTGCGCAACTCCACCCGCCGGATCTTTCCCGAAATAGTCTTGGGAAGCTCGGCGAACTCCAACCGGCGGATCCGCTTGAAGGGAGCCAGGTGTTCCCGGCAGAAACCCAGGATGCTTTCGGCCAGCTCCACCGAGGGCTCGTGGCCCGCGGCCGTGACCACGAAGGCCTTGGGAACCGACAGCCTGAGCTCATCGGGGGAGGGCACCACGGCTGCCTCGGCCACCGCGGGGTGCTGGATCAGCACCGATTCCAGCTCAAAGGGACTGAGCTTGTAGTCGCTGGACTTGAACACGTCATCCCCGCGACCCACGTAGGTGATGACCCCCTGCTCGTCCATTTCGGCCATGTCGCCGGTGTGGTAGACGCCGTCACGGAAGGCATCCGCCGTCTTTTCCGCATCCCCGTAGTAGGACTTCATCAGCCCCAGTGGACGTGGCTCCAGCCGCAGGCAGATTTCCCCCTCGTTGCCGGCTTCCCCGGTGGCGGGGTCGATGAGGACCACGTCGTAGCCGGGCATGGGACGGCCCATGGCGCCGATCGTGATGGGCATTCCCGGCGGGTTGGCGATCTGCACGGTGGTTTCGGTTTGCCCGAAGCCGTCGCGGATCGTTTGTCCCCAGGCGCGGCTGACTTGGTCGATGACCTCGGCGTTCAACGGCTCGCCGGCCGACACCAGCTTGGCCGGAGGGTTCTTCAGCGCCGTCAGGTCGGCCTGGATGAGCAGGCGCCACACCGTGGGCGGGGCGCAGAAGCTCGTGACGGCCTCGGCGTCCATCTGGGCCATGAGCGCCTTGGCGTCGAAGCGTTCGTAGTTGTAGAGGAAGACCGTCGCCTCGGCAATCCAGGGGGTGAAGAAGTTGCTCCACGCGTGCTTGGCCCAGCCCGGGGAAGCGACATTCAGGTGCACGTCCCCGGGCTCCAGGCCGATCCAGAACATCGTGCTCAGGTGCCCGGCCGGGTAAGAGGTATGGGTGTGTTCCACCAGCTTGGCCTTGGACGTGGTGCCGGAGGTGAAATACAGCAGCAGGGTTTCATCTGCCTTGGTTGCGACTTCCGGTTCGAATTCCGCGGGATGCCCGGTGCTCTCGGTGTAGTCCACGGCGCCCGCCGGTGCGTCGCCGTCGACGTGGACCACCGTGTAGTCGCCGGCGACCCGGTCGAACTTATCGGTGTCTCCGCGACCGGCCAGGGCCCAGCGCGCCCCGCCCCGTTCGACCCGGTCCTGCAGGTCCAGATGGGTCATCTGCGTGGTCGTGGGGATCATGACCATCCCCAACTTGATGCCGGCCAGCATGATCTCCCAGAGTTCCACCCGGTTCCCCAACATGACGATCATTTTCTCGCCGCGCTTCATGCCGATCGAGCGCATCCAGTTGGCGACCTGGCCGGAACGGGCAGACAATTCGGCCCACGTGCGGCGCGTTGACGTACCGTCCTTTTCGACAATGACCAGCGCATCGGTGTTTGCGCGCAGCGGGTCCCCGGCCACCTGGTCGAACCAGTCCAGGCCGAAATTGAACTCCGTGAACTCGGGCCACCTGAATTCCTGGCGGGCGCCGGTGTAATTGGTGCGCAATTCCAAAAGCCGGTCGCGTGCTGCACGGAATTCTTCGGTAACCGTCATTGCCGTCCTTTCGCCCGGACCCCAATTAGTAGGAAGCCCTAGTGATTTGAATCACTTGCAAATATACTTGGATATCCAAGGGTTTGGAAGGGCTTGCAAACATCGAGCCAAACATTTCACCGGACAGAAGGAGTCACCCTCTCATGCCATTGAGTGAGAACCAGGCAACCACCGCCGTAGCCGGCATTGAGCGAAACGCCGCGGGGCTGCCGTTTCCGGACGTCGACCTGATGCACATTTGGCAGCAGCTGGAGCCGTCCGAACGTCGGCGCCTGCGCGAAATCCGCACGTTTCTGCAGGACCGGGTGCGCCCCGAATCCCTCGGGTACTGGAACCGCGAGGAGTTCCCGCACCATCTCCTGCCCGAAATGGCAGCCCACGGGCTCGGCGGAATCCAGCTGGACGGCAGCAGCGAACTTTTCAAGGGCCTGGTCTATGTCGAGGCCGCACGCGCCGATGTCTCCCTCTCGGCCCTCATTGGCATCCACAACGAACTCATCGTCGGCATGATCCGGGAATTGGGATCGGCAGGGCAGCAGGAGAAATGGCTGCCCGCACTGACCCAATTCACGGCCCTGGGTGCCTTTGCCCTGACCGAACCCGAGCACGGCTCCGACATTGCCGGGGGACTGGCCACCACGGCCACCCGCGACGGCGACGAATGGGTCATCAGCGGGGCCAAGCGCTGGATCGGTGCGGCCACCATGGCCGACTTCTCCCTGGTGTGGGCACGCGACACGCAGGACCAGGCGATCAAGGCCTTCATCGTCGAATCGGATCGCCCCGGTTTCAGCGCGACCAAGATCTCCAACAAGATCGGCTTGAGGGTCATGCAAAATGCGGATATCCGGTTGGATGCGGTCCGTGTTCCCGAATCCAACAGGCTGCCCGGCGCCAGGAACTTCGCGGCAGCCAACGAACTGCTCAAGCACTCGCGCGCCTGGGTGGGGTGGCAGGCAGCGGGCGTGCAGCTGGGGATCTTCGACATTGCCAGGGACTATGCCCTGGCGCGCACGCAGTTCGGTGCACCCATTGCCGGCTTCCAATTGGTGCAGCTGCCGCTGGCCGAGATCCTGGGCAACGCCATGGCGAGTCTTTCACTCATGGCGGACCTGGCCAGGATCCAGGGGAGCGGGGACCTCGAAATGGTCCAGGCCGCCCTGGCCAAGTCGACCACCACCCGCCTGGCCCGGGAATCCGCGGCCAAGGGACGTGCGCTGTTGGGAGGCAACGGCGTGACCAGCGACTATGAGATGGCCAAGCTTTTCGGGGACGTTGAAGTCCTCTACACCTATGAGGGAACCTACGAAATCAATTCATTGATCGTCGGCCGGGCCGTCACCGGCATCTCGGCGTTCGTCAACCAACATTGACGAACGCCGTTGCGGAGCCCGGGGTGATCTCGGTGCGGCCGGCATCATGGATGACCGGGCCGCTGGCCGAGCGCGCATTCTTCCTGAATGCCTTGGAGTCCAGGCGCTCGATCGACAGCGGGCAGCCGGCCGCACGCCAGGTATCAAGGTCTTGCGGGTTTCCCTCCAGTACCCAGGCAAACAGCGCATGCGCCGCCTGCGCGGCGGCCTTGCCGGTGCTCATCCCCAATGAGTCGTTCAGCGTGATGCGTACCGCCGTCGGATCCATCGGGGAACCCGGCGGCAGGGTCGTTCCCGAGACCTGGAGTTTGGCCAGGCGCTTGGGCAGCGAGTCTGCCTGCATTGGCGCGAATCCCATGGCCCGGGCCGTCCCGATCTGCGCCAGGGTGTGTCCGGGGAATTCCCCGGCGACCTTGGCGAACATCTTGGCGTCGGCCCGGCGGACGCTCTTGGCAAACGCGCCCTGCGCCCACGGTCGCCAATATGGGTGGCGCGGGTTGGCGAGCAGTGCGCCGACCGAGGCAAGCGCCGCGACGGCAATGCCCTCGTCCTCGGGGCAGGGTTCCTCGCGGTCCACCAGCAGGATGATGGGCTGGACCAGCTCGCCGGTCGGCTCCGGAAATTCCGCCTCCGGATTTTCCGGTGCCTCGGGACGTGGGGATGGTTCGTTAAGGGTGCTTTCCACGGGGTCCAGCCTATGCGGTTCCGGCACCGCTCAGGCCTTCCACCAGGTGTCAAAGATGGTGACCGGGGTGGTGCGCTTGTGGCGCGTGCGCAGGAACTTGCCCTCGATCAGGGACGCGGCGGCTTCCGGGATCTCGCGGCCCTCCAGGTAGTCGTCGATGTTCTCGTAGGTGATGCCCAGCTCGTCCTCGTCGGTGCGCAGCGGCTGCCCGTCGAGCAGGTCGGCCGTGGGGACCTTTTCCCACAATTGCTTCGGGGAACCCAGGTGCCTCAGCAGCTCGCGGTTCTGGCGCTTGTTCAATCCGAAGAGCGGCAGGAGGTCCGCACCGCCGTCTCCGAACTTGGTGAAGAACCCGGTGACGGATTCGGCGCCGTGGTCGGTGCCGAGCACCAGGAGGTTCTCCTCGCCGGCCAGCGTGTACTGCGCGATCATGCGCATGCGCGCCTTGATGTTGCCCTTGTTGAAATCCGAGATCGGTGTGCCCACGGCCTTGTGGAAGGCGGATTCGAGGCCATCGACGCCGGCCTTGACGTTAAAGGTTCGTTCGACGTCGGCGGCCACGAAATCCAGGGCGGCCTGCGCGTCGTCCTCGTCGAGCTGGGTTCCGTACGGGAGCCGCACGGCAACGAACTTGGCGTCGGTTCCCGCCGCGCGGAGCTCCTCGACGGCAAGCTGGGCCAGACGCCCGGCCAGGGTGGAATCCAGCCCTCCGGAGATGCCAAGCACGAAACCGTTGGTGTGCGTGGCGGTGAGGTACTCCTTGAGGAAATCAATGCGGGCACGGACCTCCGCGGCGGGGTCGATCCGGGGCTTGACACCCATTTCCTTGATGATGGCAGCCTGTAGTTCGCGCATGTGCCAAGCCTAGCCTGTCACCGGGACCGGGCCGTGATGGAAATGCCCTACGCGTCTGCCGGTGGCCTGTTGGGGTCCCAGCCAAGGTTGCCGGCCATCTTCCTCAGGGACTCAACGGTGGTGGCGTATTCCTGGGTGGTGATCCCCGCGCTTGATTCCTCGCGCATGGAGTCGACGATCTCGGTCAGTCGGTCCAATGACACCGTACCCCGCTCGGTGAGTGTGAAGGTGTGGCCCTCCTCGGCGACCCAGCCCGATTCAACCAGCTCGGCCAGGTGCTCGGACGGGCTGGCGGGCTCGTCCTCCGCCTGGGCCTCCCCAAAGAAGGGAGCCAGGGCGGCGGTGAGCTCGCCGCCGGTGGCAGGACCGCGCGACAGGACGTTGAGCAATTGCCACTGCCGGCGCGTGACGCCGTGCTCTTCGAGGGAGTTGGCGAACTGCTCGGAGATGAGCGAGTCAACCAATTTAAGCCAGTAACCCAATGGGCGAGAATCGGTCATGACCCCACCCTAACCCGGGGACCACCTGCCTGTCTGTAGTCGGGGAGGCTGCGCCCCGGGTGGGGTGTGGCGGGGCCGCCGGTGCCGGCCAAACGATGACACATAGCCGCTGCGATCGCAGGTATGCCATCGGCCAAACTAGAATTGAACCCATGACCAACACTGCCGCGCGCACCCGCCTGCTCGAACTCATCAAGGAACTCGCCGTGGTCCACGGCAAGGTCATCCTTTCCTCCGGCAAGGAGGCCGACTACTACATCGATCTACGCCGCATCACCCTGCACCACGAGGCTGCCCCGCTGGTCGGCTCCGTCATGCTGGAAATGCTCGACGAGGCGGGGATCGAATTCACCAATGCCGGCGGCCTGACCATGGGTGCGGATCCGGTGGGGACCGCGCTCATGCACGCAGCCGGACACTCCGGGCGCGCAATCGACGCGTTCGTGGTCCGCAAGGCGCAGAAGTCCTACGGCATGGGCCGCCAGGTCGAAGGCCCCTCGGTCGAGGGACGCAATGTCGTGGTCCTCGAGGACACCTCCACCACCGGCGGATCCGCGCTGACCGCCGTCGAGGGCGTGCGCAAGGCAGGCGGCAATGTCGTGGCGGTGGCAGTGATCGTTGACCGCGACACCGGCTCAAAGGAGCGCATCGAAGCCGAGGCCGGCGTGCCCTACCTCTACGCCTACGGCAAGGACGAGCTGGGTCTCTAGGAGACCCGACGCCGCGAGGGAAACGCCAGGGCGTCCCGCCGGTTCCACCCACAGTGGAAACGGCGGGACGTTCTGTCTTTGTCCGAGGTCAGGCAATGGTTGGAAGTCTCTCGTCGCCACCCCGGGAGCCGCGAATCAGCACACGGGCCAAGGTGCTGGCGCGCCAGCCCACGCGCAAGATGGTTGCCGGTTTTCTTCTGCTATTCTTGCCCTATCCACGGACCTCCCGGCGCATCTACCCGCCGGTTGAAGATAACGGGTGGCGTATTTCATTACCGCTGTTGAGAACTGGAGCCCTAGATGCATTTGACCCCGCGTGAGCACGAAAAACTCATGGTGGTTGTTGCCGCCGACCTGGCACGCAGACGCCAGGCCCGCGGACTGCTGCTCAACCACCCCGAGTCCGTAGCCATCATTACCTACGAACTCATTGAGGGTGCCCGGGACGGGCGCACGGTGGCGGATTTGATGAGCTACGGAACCACCATCCTGACCCGCGAGCAGGTCATGGAGGGGGTCGCCGACATGATTCCCGACGTGCAGGTCGAGGCGACCTTCCCCGACGGAACCAAGCTGGTCACCGTCCACAACCCGATTCGCTAGGCCTAAGGGAGAGAAGACCATGAAACCGGGAGAATACATCCTGCGTGACGAGCCCGTGCTCTGCAACGCGGAGCTCGAAACCCGAATCCTGAACCTGGTGAACCACGGGGACCGCCCCATCCAGGTCGGATCGCATTACCACTTTGCCGAGGTCAACCCGCAGCTGGACCTGGACCGGGTCGCGGCCCGCGGCTTCCGCCTGGACATTCCCGCCGGCACCGCGGTGCGTTTCGAACCCGGGGACGCCAAGACCGTCCACCTGGTCGAATTCGCCGGCCGCCGCCACGTCTACGGATTCCAGGACCGCGTGAACGGACCGGTGGGCGAAACCATCCCCGCGGTCGAAACCGAGGCCATTGGCGGTTCTGCCGGCATCAACCCGATCACCGAGGCCGAGCTGGTCGCCGACTACGACATCGACCTGCCCAACCTGGGCCGCGAATCCGTGGGCTTCCACACCGACTTCGGCGTCGACGAGGTCGACGAATCCCTGCCGCCGCACCCCGATGAGGTCCGGCGCGCCAGCGAGGAAGGCGAGGAAGCCGGTTCCAAGGATGCCGTGAATGAGGATCCCGAAGCGGAGGGCACCAAATGAGTTTCGAGATGAGCCGCAAGCACTATGCGGAAATGTACGGCCCCACCACGGGGGACGCCATTCGCCTGGCGGACACCGAGCTGCTGGCCGAGATCGAGCACGACTACACCAACTACGGCGACGAGGTGGTCTTCGGCGGCGGCAAGGTCATCCGCGACGGCATGGGCCAAAACGGCCAGATGACCCGCGACCAGGACATCCCGGACACCGTCATCACCAACGTGGTGGTGCTTGACTACACCGGGATCTACAAGGCCGACGTCGCCCTGCGCGACGGCCATATCTTCAAGATCGGCAAGGCCGGAAACCCCGACATCACCAACGGGGTCAACATCACCATCGGCGCGGCCACCGACATCATCGCCGGCGAGCACAAGATCCTCACTGCCGGGGCCATCGACACCCACATCCACTTCGTGAGCCCCGACCAGATCCCGGTGGCACTGGCCTCCGGAGTCACCACCATGATCGGAGGCGGCGCCGGGCCCTCGGACGCATCCAAGGCCACCACCGTGACGCCCGGGCCCTGGCACATCTCCCGGATGTTGCAGGCCGTGGAAAACCTGCCGATGAACATCGGCCTCCTGGGCAAGGGGCACGCCAGCGCGCGTGCACCGCTGGCCGAGCAGATCCGCGCCGGCGCCATCGGCCTGAAGATCCACGAGGACTGGGGTGCAACCCACTCCTCCATCGACAACTCGCTGAAGATCGCCGACGAATTCGACGTGCAGATCGCCATCCACGCCGACACGCTGAACGAATGCGGCTTCGTCGAGGACACCATCGCGGCCATCGACGGCCGTGTCATCCACACCTTCCACACCGAGGGGGCCGGCGGCGGACACGCGCCGGACATCATCCGCATGGCGGGCCTGTCCAACGTGCTGCCGGCCTCCACCAACCCGACCCTGCCGTATACGAACAACACCGTGGACGAGCACCTCGACATGCTTATGGTGGCCCACCACCTCAACGCTGACATCCCCGAGGACGTCGCGTTCGCCGACTCGCGCATCCGCGCCGAAACCATCGCCGCGGAGGACGTGCTGCACGACATGGGCGTGTTCTCCATGACCTCCTCCGACTCCCAGGCCATGGGACGCGTCGGGGAGACGGTGCTGCGCACCTGGCAGGTCGCCGACGCCATGAAGCGCCAGCGCGGCAAGCTGGAGGGCGACCCGGAGGTCGGGGACAACTTCCGGATCAAGCGGTTCGTGGCGAAGTACACCATCAACCCGGCTATCGCCCACGGCATCGCCGATTCCATCGGAAGCATCGAGGAAGGCAAATTCGCCGACCTGGTGCTCTGGGAACCGGCGTTCTTCGGCGTGAAGCCGGACATGGTGATCAAGGGCGGTTTGATCGTTCAGTCGCTCATGGGCGACGCTAACGGCTCGATCCCCACCCCGCAGCCGCGCACCCTGCGCGAGAACTTCGGTGCGCTGGGCACAGCGGTGCATTCCTCTTCCATCACCTTCCTGTCCCAGGCCGCGATCGAGGAGGGCGTGCCCGAACGCCTGCGGCTGCGCAAGGTCATCCGCCCGGTGTCGGGGATCCGCTCGCTGACCAAGGCCGACATGAAGTTCAACGGGGAAACCCCGGACATCCAGGTCGACCCGCAGACCTACCAGGTCACCGTCGACGGCGTGCTGGCCACCTGCGAGCCCTCCAGCGTGCTGCCCATGGCCCAGCGCTACTTCCTCTTCTAAACCGACGGCGAGAACCACAAGGAGTTTCATGATCATCGAGCAGCTGACGGGGAACAAGAAAGATGTTCCCGAGGCCGAGCTGGCAAAGCTGCACGAAGAAAAAGTCGTGCTGCCCTCCTCGGCCCTGGTCAAGCGCATCCAGCGCGTCACCACCGACCACGGCCGGGAGCTGGGCATCCGCCTGGCCCCGGGACCCGACCTTGTCGACGGGGACATCCTGTTCCGCAACGAGAAGGAAATCATCACGATCTCGGTGCTGCCCACCGACGTGTTGGTCATTGCCCCCGGCAGCATCTTCGAGATGGGGCAGGTGGCGCACGCCCTGGGCAACCGCCACCTGCAGGCCCAGTTCTTCGACGCCGATTCCGACTATGGTGCCGCGGTGATGGTGGTGCAGTACGACCACACCGTGGAGGACTTCCTCAAGCACCACGGAACACCGTACCGGCGCCGGGAGCGCGTGATGCCGGTGCCGTTCCGCCATGCCGAACACACCCACTAGCCCCGGGCCGGGCCACCTGCTGACGCTGCTGCAGCTGACCGACTCGGCGCTGCCCACCGGCGCCTTCAGCCACTCCATGGGCCTGGAAAGCTACCTGGACGCCCGGACCGTGCACGACGAGGCCAGCTTCACGCTGTGGCTCGAAAGGTTCATCGCCCAGTCCCTGGCCTATACCGACGGGCTGGCGGTGCGCCTTGCCCACGAGGCCGCCGGGGCAAAGGAGCTGGCGCGCATCGATGCGCTGGTGACTGCCGCGGCGGTGCCGCGGCAGATCCGCGAGGCCGGGGTGAAGATGGGTGCGCGCATGCTGCACGTGGCCACCAGCGTCTTCCCCACGCCCGAGCTGGAAGCGTACCGCCTGCAGGTGGAATCCGGGGCATGCTCCGGGCACCCGGGCATCGCCTTCGCCCTGGGCGCGAAAGGTGCCGGCGCCCCGTGCGCGGACACCGTGGCCGCCTACCTGTTCTCGACCGTCACCTCGCTGACGCAGAACGCGATCCGCGGGATCCCCATCGGGCAGAACGCCGGGCAGCGGGTGCTGCGGGCCATGCATGCCCCGGTGCTGGCGGCCGTGGACACCATCTTCACCCTGGACGAGGAAGACCTGGGCGCGGCGGCGCCGGGCCTGGAAATAGCGCAGATGCGCCACGAACACTTGCGCGCCCGCATGTTCATGTCCTGACCGGACGGACACGCGGCGCGGGAAACCCATGAGATTAAGGAAGTGCATGATGGAACCCATCAAGATTGGCATCGGCGGGCCCGTCGGTGCCGGCAAGACCCAGCTCATCGAGCGGATCACCCGGCGGCTGAACGACGAGGTGTCGATGGCCGCGATCACCAACGACATCTACACCATCGAGGACGCCAAGATCCTGGCGGCCAACGGCGTGCTGCCGCTGGATCGGATCGTCGGCATCGAGACCGGCGGCTGCCCGCACACCGCGATCCGCGAGGACACCTCGATGAACTCCGCGGCCATCGAGGAGCTGAAGGCCAAGCACCCGGACCTGCAGGTCATCTTCGTCGAGTCCGGGGGAGACAACCTCTCCGCGACGTTCTCCCCGGAACTCGTGGACTTCTCCGTCTACATCATCGACGTGGCCCAGGGAGAGAAGATCCCGCGCAAGGCCGGCCAGGGCATGATCAAGTCCGACCTGTTCATCATCAACAAGACCGACCTGGCACCCTACGTGGGCGCCGACCTGTCGGTGATGGAACGCGACTCCAAGGAGTTCCGCGGGGACAAGCCCTTCTGCTTCACCAACCTCAAGACCGACGAGGGACTGGACACCGTGATCGACTGGCTCAAGCACGAGGTGCTGATGCTGGATCTGGGCTAGGGCCAATGGCACCGACAATGGCCGAACCTCCGGCAATCCGGGAGCTGGGCCCCTCGCCCTTTGCGGGAACCAAGCTCGTGGGCGAGCTGCGCCTGCAGGTGGGAACCCGGGCAGGCAAGGCCATCGCCACCCGGCAGTACCACCAGGGCGCGCTGCGGATCCTGCGCCCGCACTACCTCGATGACACCGCCCAGGTCTGCTACACCATCGTGAACCCCGGGGGCGGGTACCTGGGCGGGGACAACTACGGCATCGAGGTCTCGGTGGACGAGGACACCTCGCTGCTGCTGACCACCCAGTCGGCCACCAAGGTCTACAAGACCCCGGGCACCTTTGCCCGCCAGGACATGGTGGTGCGCCTGGGGCCGGGTGCGGTGCTCGAATACGTGCCCGACCAGCTCATCGCCTACCGCGGGGCCAGCTACCGGCAGTTCACGAGCGTCGACATGCACGAAGACTCCAGCTTGCTGTTCTGCGAGGTGCTCACCCCCGGGTGGAGCCCGGACGGGAAGCTCTTCCGCTACGACGAGGTGCGCCTGCGCACCGAGGTCTCGGTGGGCGGGCGCCTGGCGGTGCTGGACAACCTGCTGGTGCGGCCCGGGGAGGATTCGCTGGATTCACTGCTTTTCCTGCAGGACTACACGCACGTGGGCATGCTGCTGGCCATCGACGCGAAGATCGCGCCCGGCGACGTCGAGCGCATCCGCGAGCTGGCCTACCGCGTCGGGCAGGCCCAGCGCACGCCGGTGCACCTGGGCATCAGCCAGGTGCCGGGGCCCGGGGTCGCGGTGCGCGCGCTGTCGAACTCCACCGAGGCAATCAATGCGGTCCTGATGGCCGTCGTCGACGAACTGCGCCACCACCTGCGGGGCCAGAGGCCGCTGAACCTGCGCAAGTACTAGGACCCGCGCCACACGCGCCATCACCGGCAGCCCATGGCCCGGGCGACGGCAGGCCTGCGCGGGAACTTGCTTCGCGCCGTCCCGCGGCGCATCCCATTCAGCGGGGCGGACAGGCCCCTGTGCTCGGCACGCCCCCAAGTTTGGTCGTGCCGAGTACACGGGCGACGGTCCTGATACCGTCAGTGCCTTCGCTTCCGGGCGCCAGGAGGCCAGCCATGATTCTGGCATTAAATTCCAGGTGAGGAATATGCCTGCGGCCCGAGGGCTCGATGGCCCGGTGGGGCCGCGGCTTTTCTGTCCCGGCCGGTGGAAACCGGGCGTTGGCGGCAGCCCAAATATCAAGATAGCTGACGCGGCAAGTGAAAATGGCTGGTCCACAGATTCTCGAACAACCCCGAACAAGGCCGAATTTTCCGAACGGGTCGTCACCACTTTCCGGGCGGGGTCGCCCGATGCCTATGATTGCAGCTGATGCATTGCGCAGGATGCGCGTGGCCCTGGCCGAAGAGGACCGAATGACTGATCAACCCCGCGCTGTGGACGGCCTTGCGGGATCGTATGACGAAATCGCGCAGGACCTGCAGAAACTGCGCTTTGCCGCAGGCGATGTCTCCTACGCCGAGATCGTTCGACGCATTGCCGCCCACCGGGAACGCCACGGCGTGGACGCCGGAAATGCCCGCCCCGCCCGAACCACCGTCTACGACGCCTTCCGAACCGGGCGGACGCGGGTGAATCCCCAGCTTGTCGGTGAAATCGCCCGCGTCCTGGGGGCCTCCGAAACCGAGGCCGCACAATTGCAGGAGCGGTGCCTCCACGCCAGAAGGAACCAGCCAGCGGCACCGGCCCCCTTGCTGGAACCTGCACCCCCGGCACCCCGGCCCGTGGCGGAAAAAGCGGCGGCTCTGGCCAGGGGCCGAAAACTCATGCTGATTCTGGCATGTGTCGGATTGAACGTCCTGGGGTTCAGCCTCGTGGCCGGGTTGGGGCTTCCACTGTACTTCGACATGGTGGGCACGGCGATAGCGGCGATAGCGCTGGGTCCCTGGGCCGGGGTGGCCGTGGGATTGTCAACCAACGCCATTGGGCTGGCCATCACCGACTCCTCGTCGATTGCCTTCGCGCTCGTCAACGTCGTCGGTGCCCTGGTGTGGGGATACGGGGCGCGCTGCCTCCGACTGTGCCAGACCTTCCCCAGATACCTGTTGCTCAATGTCCTCGTCGCACTCAGCTGTTCGGTGGTCGCAACCACCTTGCTGGTCCTGCTGTTCAACGGAGGAACCGGCCATGCCTCGGAGGCCACGACCCGGAACCTCGCGGAGATGGGCAGTCCCCTGTCCGTGGCCGTCCTGGGATCGAATGTGGTTCATTCCCTGGCCGACAAACTCCTGACCGGCTTCGTTGTCCTGAGTGCGCTGGGCGCGGTGCGGCGATGGATCGAGGTTCCGTTCTACGAAACCCTGAGCGCCGACGTGATGCTCCATTTGAAGGCGGTCGGCAACCCCGCCGGCGGTGCCACGCGTGGTTTCCGCACGTGGCAAGCCCCTCTGGCGGTACGGGCGGCAAGGCCCGGTTCCCGGATGGGCGTCTCGCCACAGGTCGCCGACCCGCCCTGAGCAGCGTTCCGGTCCGGGACACGTCCACCTGACGGAATGCCGGCCCTAGGCGCGCCCGGCAGGATCTGCGGGGCGGTTGATCCGCGCCAGATCGACCATCCCATGGGCGATCCTGGGCAGCGCGGCACCGTCGTGCGAGGCAATGAGGACGGCGGACCCCGCGGCGGCGCGGTCCGCCAGCAACCGCAGGATGGATGCGGTGTTTCGCGCGTCCAGCTGGGCCGTGGGCTCGTCGCAGATCAGTACCGCGGGGTCGAGGGCGAGCGCGCGTGCCACCATGGCCCGCTGGAGCTGTCCGTCCGAGACCTGGTGCGGGTAGCGGCGCAGCAGTGACGGCTCCAAATTCACCAGCTCCGCCAGCTCGGCCAGTCGCTCCGGGTAGCGCCGCGGCTGCGGACGCAGGGCGCCGTCGCGGATGGACATCGGGGCGCAGATCAGCGATTCAAGCCGCAGACGCGGATCGGCGGCCGCCCGGGGAGACTGAAGCACCACGCCCACGCCATGGCGCACCCGGCGCGGGACCGCGGCGTCGGGTGCGAATGTCCGTCCGTTGATGGACACCGTGCCGCGGTCCGCCCGAACCATCAATGCGGCAAGACCCAGCAAAGTCGTCTTGCCGGCCCCCGAGGGGGCGCCCAGGCCCACCACTTCGCCCGCGCCGATTTCCAGGCCGACGCCCTCAAGCAGGGGCCGGGTCCCGGGTGCGGCACCGGGGTGGGTGTAGCAAACCCCTGCCAGTTCCAGGCTCATGCCGGTGTTCCCAACAGCGAACCGGTTGCCGGATGGGCCGGGTTTGCCAGGACGCGCGCGGCGGGCCCCGATTCGACGACCAGACCGTCCTCCAGCACCGCCACATGGTCGGCGATGCCACCGGCAAGCTCGAGGTCGTGTGTGACCATGATGACAGTGGTTCCGGACGCGGCCTGGGCACGCAGAAGTTCCGCAAGGATCCCCGTGGTGGCGGCGTCCAGCGCGCTGGTGGGCTCGTCGACCAGCAGGATCCGTGCACCGGTGGCGATGCCCAGGGCGAGGGCCGCTCGCTGCGCCTGCCCGCCCGAGAGCTCGTGGGGGTAGCGCGCGGCCAGCGACTCGTCGATGGCCGCGGCTTCGAGTGCTTCCAGGGCATCGGCGGGGGAGGCGGGCCGCCGTGAGGCCCTGAGCGTTTGCCGCATCTGCGCGGAGATTGTCCGCACGGGGTTCAACGCGGTGCCGGCCGACCCCGGAACCAGGACGGTTTCGGTGCCGCGCGCCGCCGCCAGTCCCGCCGCGTCGAGGGTGCGTCCGTTCACGGCGATGTTTCCCGTGAAGCGGGCATCTCCTGGCAACAGCCCCGTCAGGGTGCGCAGCAGCAGGGACTTGCCCGCCCCCGAGCTTCCAAGGATGACGTTGATGCACCCGGGTTCGGCCCGGTAGTCCAGGGACTTGAGCACTTGGGTGTCCGCCCCGGCACCGGTGGCCGAAGGGAACCAAAGGCTCAGGTCCGCAACCGCGATGGCCGCGGCGGAAGCCCGGTCCGCCTCGGCGGCGGTCTCCTGCGGGGCGGAGCCGGTGGCCTTCGCGGGGAAGGGCGCCGGCCGGCGGCGCGGCCGCACCGTGCCCGCGGAGTCGATGAGGGACGTGGTGGACCAGCTGACCAGCACCAGCAGCCCGGCGGGGAAGGCGAGCAGCCACCAGGCGCCCGACAGCAACCCGCCGCGGGCATCCTCCAGCAGCAGGCCGAGCGATGCGGATTCCGGGGGCAGCCCCACGCCCAGGAAGGACAGCGAGCTTTCGTGCCATATGGCGTGGGGCAGTTGCAACACCAGGGCAATGGCGGCCTGCGGGGCAACCGCCGGGAGGAGGTGGGTGAACCAGATGAATGCCGTTCCCGCGCCCGAGGCCCGGGCCAGCCGGACGTAGTCGGAGGTGCGTTCGCTCAGGAGCCGCGCGCGCACGATCCGCGCCACCTGGGTCCAATGGGTCAGCGCAATGGACAGCACGATGGCCCACCACTGGCCGCGCCACAACGCCACGATGACCACGGCCAGCAGCAGGTGCGGCAGGGCGTTGGTGGCATCCACCAGGCGCATGGCAATGCGGTCGACAAGCCCGCCGCGCCACGCGGCCAGCAATCCCACCCCGACGCCCAGGAGGGTCGAAAACGCGGAGGCCAGCAACGCCACCAGCAGGGACATCCGAAGCGCCTGGGCGGACCGGATCCACACGTCCCGGCCCAGCTGGTCGGTTCCCATGAAATGGTCGCCGGACGGAGCCCGCAGCACCGCATCCAGATCCACCGCGCGCGGATCCAGCGGCTGCAGCCAGGGGACCAGCACGGCATAGAGCACGGCCAGGGCCAGCAGGAGAACCGGAAGCGGGCGGGGCCTAGACATCGTTCACCCGCGGATCCAGCAGGAGGTAACAGGCGTCGGCCAGCGCGGAACCGGCAAACACCGCCGCACAGGTCAGGGCCGTGACCGCAGCCAGGAGCGGGAAATCGCCCGCGGTGGCGGCGGCGACGGTTGCCGAGGCCAGTCCCGGCCAGGAAAACACCGCCTCGATGAGCAGGGCACCGGTGACGAGCTCGCCCAGGCGGGAACCCACCACGGTCATGAACGGCAACAACGCCACCGGAAGCACGTGGGAACGCATGATGGCGGAATCGCCCAGTCCGCGTCCGCGGGCCGCCAACACCGCGTCTCCCTCGAGCGCCTCGAGCACCGAGGCCCGCAGGTTCAGCACCAGCCAGGGCAACAGGGTCACCGCCATCACGGCCACCGGCAGGACCAGGTGCAGGGCAAGGCCCGCCGGCGTGGGGTCCGCCCCACCCGCGGCGGCACCGCCGGCCGGCAGCCCCAGCCCGATCGCGAAGACGGCGATGGCCACCAGCCCCAGGACAAAGGGCGGGATGGCCTGGGCAACGTGGACCAGGCCCAGCGCCGCGGCATCCACGGGCGAGCCTGGACGCCGGGCGGCTCCCACCGCCAGGACCACGGAGAGGGCAATCGCCACGAGCAACCCCAGCCCTGCCAGCAGCACGGTGAAGGGAAGCCGTTCGGAGACGACCTGTGCCACCGGTTGCCCGTAGATGCGCGAGACCCCCCAGTCCCCGTGCAGCGCGCCGCGAACCCAGCGGCCCCAGATCGCGTACCAGGCATCGTTGAGCCCCAGCTCCCGGGCTAGGGAATCCCGTTGGGCTTCGGTGGCGTGTTCGTAGTGCGAACCCATGTACAGGGCCAGCGGGTTGAACGGCGCCAGGGACGCCAGCCAAAAGACGGCGGCGGTGATCCCGGCCGTGGCGGGAACCCCGACCAGCGCCCGGCGCCCCAGCAGGGTGCAGGCTTCCCGGGCACGCGAGCGCCGCCGCGCCGGGAGTTCCGCCGTCCGCCGGCTCATTGCCGTGGAACCCATTGCCCGATCTTGACCCACGGTCCCCACGCGGTGCCGTGGTCGTGCGGCTCGAGCAGGGTCCCGGTTCCCTGCCATCGGGCGGAGACGGCGGAGCGCTGGACATAGCTGTGGTCGATGAAGGCGAGCAGGACCATGGACGGCTCCTCGACGTAGAGTCGCGCCACTTCGCGGTAGGAGGCGGCCCGCTTGGCGGGGTCCAGGGTGGTGCGCCCGGTTTCCAGGGCGCGGTCCATGGCCGGGTCGGAGTACCGGCTCGGGTTGTCGTAGTAGGCGCCGGCGGCAGGGTAGGAGGAGTGCAGCAACTTGTACAGCTGCGTGTCCACGTCGTAGGGGGTGTCGCCGCCGCCAAGCATGATGGCGTCGGTGCCCATCCGCGGCTCGGCCTGGTCGAACGTCGCCGCCTCGACCGCGACGTCGATGCCGAACTGCTTCATCTGCGCGGAGAATGCCAGGGAAAGGTCCCGGCGCAGCTGGTCGCCGGGGTTGTACATCAGGGTGAATGCCGCGGGGATGCCGTCCTTGGAGCGCATGGAGTCCCCGCCCGCAACCCATCCGGCCTCGTCCAGCAGCCGTGCGGCGCGCTGCGGGTCATGGGCAAAGACTGCGGCGGGGTTGAACGCATCCTCGTACTCGGCCGACACGAAGGTGTGCGCCGGGCGCCCGGATCCGGCCAGCACGCCGTCGATCATTGCCTGCCGATCCACCGCAAGGTTCATGGCCAACCGCACCCTGGGATCGCGGGTCAGCGGGTTCCGGGCGGGAAGGGAAAGGCCGCGCCAGTCGGCGGAAGTGGCCCTCACCAGCTCGAAGCCGGGCTTGCCGGAGAAGGTCTGCGCCAAGCGCGGCGGCAGGACGGTGCCATCGAATTCCCCGGCCAGCATGCGTTGGGCACGTGCGTTGTCATCGGGCGCGGCCTCGTAGGTGACGCGCCTGGGCGCGACCTCCCCGCCACGGAAATCCGGGTTGGCGGCAAGGACCAGCCGCGAGGGGCCGAACGACTCCACGAGGTACGGTCCGGTGCCGACGGGGGCGCGGTTCAGCGGGGAGTCCTCGACCCGAACGCCGGGCACGATGGCCTCGGAAGCGGCAATGCCGATCAGCAGGGCCGTCTTGAAGGAAACCTGGGGTTCGCGCAGCGTGAACCTCACGGTGTGCCGATCCAGGGCCCTCACCGCCGCGACGTTGGACAGCGTGCCCATGATGGGGGAGGCGCTCGCCGGGTCCATGACGGCCCGGTAGCTGGCCACGACATCCTCGGCATCAAGGGCGGTTCCGTCGCTGAACCCTGCATCGGTGCGCAGCCGGATCGTCCAGGTGCGCGCATCCTTGGAGACGGTGGGTTCGGCGGCGGCCAGCAGCGGCACGATCCCCGGCAAGGCATCCGGGGATCCCTCGAGGGTGAAGAGGGATTCGTTGATCTTGCCCGTGCCGTTGCTGTCGAACCCCGCCAGCGGGTTCAGCGTCTCGGGCAGGGCCGCGGTCAGCAGGGCAAGGGAGGAAGAGGACTCGGCACCGCCGGCCCCCGGTGCCACGGGTGCGCAGCCGGTTCCGGCCAATAGAATGGAGCACAGAAGGGCCAGCCGCATCAGGCGTTGTGGTTTGCGCACTTTCGGGGTTTCGGCCTTTCACTGTGTCACCGGGCATGTGGGGGAAGTTGCTGTTGCCCCTACTTTACATCTGTCTGTTTGGACAGATGACGCGACGGGTGAAAAGACCCGGTGAGATCACGCACCAATGAGCGGAACGGGAGGGGACGGAAGCAAATGCCGGAAACCGAACACAGCAAGATCGGGGCCGACGCCGTGGCCGCCTCCGAGGAAAACATGCCGGAGTGGATCGACGTCTTTGCCCTGGTCGCGGATGCCACGCGGATGAAGATCCTCATTGCCGTGCACGCGGCGCCGGACTCCTCGGTGAGCCAGTTGGCAACCGCCACGGCGTTGGGCGCCAACACGGTCACCCAGGCGCTGGCGACCCTGCACAGGGCCGGAGTGGTGAGCGTGCGTGCCGACGGCCGCTACCGCCGCTGGACGCTGACCCATCCGGAGGTCCACCGGCTGCTGCACCAGATGCAGGCGCCGCATTCGCCGCTGCACCCCGAGCACCCGCAGCACTGAGGCCCCGCGCTGCCGGATCCGGGCCTGACCGGACCGTTCACCGGCCGGGAGCGGAACCGCGAAAGCCGCCTCGGTGGCAGCTTTCGCTGCCGCCGAGGCGGCTTTCGTTCGATTCGCCCGGCGACCAGGGTTCCTGCCTTTATTCCTGCCCGTAGACGGTCTTGCGCAAGTCGAACCTGGACTTCCGCAACACGTCGAACTCCGGGTCCTTCCGCAATTCCATGGTCAACGATATTCCCAGCAGTGCAACGATGATGGTGAAGGGCAACGCGGACAGCATTGCTGCCTGCTGCAAGGCGGCCAGCCCGCCGACCAGGAGCAGAAGCGCTGCGCTGGCCCCGGTCAGCACGCCCCAGAGCGTCAATACCGGCCGGGTCGGCGTCAGATGGCCTTTGCTGGACATCATGCTCAGGACATATGTGTTCGCGTCGGCGCCCGAGATGAAGAACAGCGCCACCAGGACCATGGTGATCACTGAGGTGAGCCCAACCAGGGGCAGCTCATTGAGCATGGCGAAGAAAGCCGAATTCAGGTTCTCCGCCGCCTGCGCGGCGATGGGGGCCCCGTCCATCTCGAATTTGATGGCGGTACCGCCGAAGATGGTGAACCACGCGAAGAACACCAGGCTGGGAACGCCCAGAACGCCCGCCACGAACTGGCGGATGGTCCGGCCCTTGGAGATTTTTGCCAGGAACACCCCGACGAATGCGCCCCAGCTGAGCCACCAGGCCATCATGAAGTAGGTCCACCACTGCATCCACTGCAGGTCGTCCGGGGTGGCTGGAGTGATCAGGGAAACCTGGAAGAAGTCGCTGACGTACTGGCCGATGGACCGGAAGAAGATATTCCCGACGAAGCTGGTCGGACCCATCAGCAGCACGAAGAGCGCGAGGCCGGCCGACAGGGCCATCGTGGCCTGGCTGATGTACTTGATGCCTCGGTCAACACCCGATAGCGCCGAAAGCGTGAACAAGACGGTGATGATGGCGATGATGACGACCTGGACGCTGATTCCGGTGGGCAGGCCGAATACCCGGTTCAGCCCTTCCTCGATCTGCGCCGCACCCAGCCCCAGAGACGTTGTGGTCCCGAACAGCGTGGCCAGGATTGCCAATACGTCGACGAGCTTTCCGAACCAGCCATCCACCAGTCGTCCCAGCACTGGGCGCAACATGGGAGACACCAGCCCGGGGCGCCCCCTGCGGTGTGTCGAGTAACCGATGGCCAGGCCGAAGACGCCGAATACCGCCCAAGCGTGGGGCCCCCAGTCGAAGAAGCTGAATTGCAGCGCACGTACTGCGGCAGCCATGGTCCCGGGCTCTTCCAGGGCATGCGGGGGAGCCATGAAGTGGGTGATCGGTTCGGCGACGCCGTAGCTGATCAGGCCGATCCCCATGACGGCAGAGAGGATCATCGCGAGCCAGGCCCACGTGGAGAATTCCGGCCTGTCTTCATTGGAGCCGAGCCGGATGCTGCCGTAGCGGCTCGCACCCAAGTAGACCATCAGGCCGATGCATCCCAGCGTTACCAGCAGATAGCTCCAGCCGACGGATCGCGCTATCCAGTCCATGGTGCCGGTCATGAGGTTGCCCAGGCTCTCCGGCGAGATGCTGGCCCAGGCCAAGAACCCGGCGAGAAGGGCCAGTGACGTCCAGAACACGGCGCCCACCCGGGGCTTGTCGGGGCGCCGCGACGCTGGAATCGGCAGCGGCGGACCAGGACTCGACTTCTGGATCAGTGTCTTCTCGACCATGCTGGTCTCCTACTTCTCTGTTCTCGTCCGCCGGAACGTGCGGTCCGCTTAGGTGGTGGTGCTCTGGCCGGTGCTAAAGCGAGGCGAGGTTTGCCCCGTCGTAGAAGCGTCCCGCCTTGTAGACCATGGGTTCGATGTCGGTGACCTCCGCATGGCGAACGCGGCAGACGAAGATCGTGTGGGTCTTGGCCTGGAACCGCTCACGGATTTCCGCCTCGATCATGGCCGACGAGGAATCGATCAACGGACTGCCTTCCGGGCCCTGGTGCCACTCGATATCCGCGAACTTGTCACTCGACTTCGAGGCAAAGGTGGAGACGGTGTTTTTCTGTTCGCGGGAGAGGATGTTGATTCCCAGGTGGGTGGAGGCGAACAGTGCCGGATACGTCGACGAGGTTTTCTGCACGCACACCATGACCAGCGGCGGTTCCAGCGAGATCGAGGAGTACGCGTTGACGGCAAGGCCCCTGGGCTTGCCATCCTCCATGGTGGTCACAACCGTCACTCCGGTGACGAACTGGCGGTTGAACGCCTTCATGGCATCCAGGTCGGGTTCGCCCGACAGGTCGGCCATGACGACCTCCGATTCCGGGGCCTTCTCCGCGGCGATCGCGTCTGATAGCGAACGGATTCCCAGTGCATTGAGCAGCTCGGTCCCATCCCAGGTGACGGTTTCACGGTGAACCAGACCGTCGCGCAGCTCGATCTGGTTCGAACCCTGGGTCACCACCGACTTCCCCGTGGCTGGCACCCCGAGGAACGTTTCGGTGTGCGTGCCGGTGGTCTTCCAGAAGATGGCCGCCCGATTGCCGTCGACCAAGATCGATTCAACGGTGGTGGTCAAATCAGGAAAACCCCGGCGAATGGCGCGAATCTCCTCCTGATACTGGTCCAGGTTCATCGAGGAGCCGCCCGACTTGCCGTGGCGGGTGTACTCGGTGGTGGAGATGGCGCTAAGTGCTTCAACTTCGCCGCGATCCCAAGCGGCGGTCCAAGCTTCCTTCAAAGTGTCTTCAAATAACTGATGCATACTAGAGACTGTAATGCTCGTCACCATCTCCGTCAACCGACTCGTGACAATTCCCAATAATCCACGTAATCGTGCGGGTTTTCTTCGAAAACTTTGATGCAAATTGACTTGATCTTGCATGCATCGTAGTGTTCTTGTATGCAAGGAATAGCGGAAGTCAGCAATCTCGGGGCACCTCCCCCCTCGGACGATTCATTGCTCGCCCGGATACGTGAATTGGTGCTTGGGGGAACGTACTCCCCTGGTGAGCCGCTCTCCGAAATTTTCCTGGCGCAGCAGTTCGACGTCAGCAGGACCCCGGTGCGCGAGGCCTTGAAGCAGCTCGAGCGAGAGGGCCTGATTGAAATCAGGCCAAAGGTCGGAACCTACGTCCGGGAACCCACCAAGCGTGAAATCGTGGAACTCTTCCAGCTCAAGGAAGGCCTGGAGGGCCTGGCCGCAGGCCTGATGGCGAGGCGGGGCAGGACGCCCAGCCTTGAGTTCCTGGAGAAGAACGTCAAGGCCTCGGAAGCGGCCGCCGCTGCCCGCGACTCCGAACGGTACGCCCAGCTGGTGCACGAGTTCCATTGGGCCCTGGTCAATGGTTCCGACAACACCAAATTGGTGGAGCACTACAAGCTGCTCATGAACCAGCTGGCCTTCCATAGGCTTGTCCTCAAGACTGTCGAGAATCCACTCCGGATTTCGGCGTCCAGTGGCGAGCACCGTCTGGTGCTGCAGATGATCCAGGACAAGGACCACTTCGGGGCCGAGGCCGCGATGCGAAACCACGTCTATGCATCGGCCCGCGAACTGCTGGGCGGCCACCGCGACGCCTAGGGCGTGTCTCCCTATTGGCGTAGCCAGATCAGGATCGAGTAGAGGGTGATCCCTGACCGGTAGGTGACGGCGAGCTTGTCGTAACGGGTGGCGATGCTGCGCCACTGCTTGAGGGCGTTGAAGGACTGCTCGACCACGGCATTAGCGGTTGGCGATCTGGTCCCTGGGCTCGGGAAGCGTTTCACTACAAATTGACGCCTAGCCCATCCCAGCCGGAGCAGCCCAGTCGGCGGGACCGCCGCGTCCGCGGTCGTCGTCTTTGCCGCAACGCTTGCAGCGCCTATATAAGGCGCCATCGTCGGTGTGTTCAATATGCCAATCGTGCCGAATGTTCAGCTTGCACAGCAGCGCCTTGATCATGATCTTCTCCGATCGGAGCGAGGCCGGTGGAGGCCGGCAAGGTAATCGTCGCACGTCGTGCCGCCGCCGCAGAAGACATAAAGCCGGATGGTCTGGCACGGCGATAAGGAGACACTCCCTAGCGCCTGGGCTTGAGTTGAAGGGTCAGGCACTCGCCGTCCAACGCTGCCCCACCTAATCCCATGCCGGCGGCATGGAAACGGCCGTGCCGGGATGAACCAATATTGGTCATCCCGGCACGGCCGTTTCTGTCCGTTCCAGCTCCGGCTCAGGATCCCGAAGGCAGGCCTAGCAGCTTGCTTCCGCCTTCAAGGCTGCGCCATCCAACAGTTCCGCGGTGTCCACGACTTGGACCATGGGGGACAGGAGGTTCATGAGGCCGATGGCCTGGTCATGGGCCTCGGGTGTCGCCCCGCCGCAAGCGTCGGCCACCAAGGTGACGCGCTTGCCTGCGTCGACGGCAGCCAGCACCGTTGACAGTACGCAGCAATCCGTGGCGACGCCACACACGATCAGGTGTTCCTGGCCTGAGGTCATCGAGGCAAGCTCCGGACCCCACTTCGAAAACGTTGGCAGGGTCAAGACCTGATCGTCTTCCCGCACCTGCATGGTCAGGTCCCAGTCCGCCGCGTCTGGCGCCAGCCGGCAGGTGCCCCACCTGTCGTAGTAGGCACCCCAGCTGCCTTGTTCCCCGGGGTCGCGGACGAACTTCGTCCAGATGACGTTCGAGGGGAATTGGGCAACCAGCTCGCCAACCCTTGGCGCCACCTGCTCGTACGTCGATACGTGCCACTGGCTGTGGGGGTCCTGGAAGATCACCTGCATGTCGATGACCACGAGTGCCGTGTTCGCATGGGTGATGCTCCCCGGTGCATTGCCGGTCATGTTACTTGGCCTCCGCAGTCTCGGAACGTGGAACGCTCGCCGTCTGGCCTCGGCCGGCGGTGCGCATAAAGGGCAGTACGGGAAGACGGTACAGCAACAGGAATGCAGCCGTCGAAGCGATGGCTCCGGTGACGAACCCGAGGTCTCCCCAGGCCACGAATGTATTGGCCAGGGGCCCGGTCCATAAGCTGGTGTTCCAGAAGAGGGAGGAGACCACGCAGCCGACGATCCATGCCACGAAGCCCCACTCGATCGAACGACGGGAGTCGAACAGTTCCTTGACGGCCGACGCGAGGTCATGGCGCATGCGCAGGTAGTAGTCCAGCAGCAGGATGGTGCTGAACGGAACGACCAGATAGGCCAGGACCGAGAGGAAGTCGTAGAAGTTGCCGTAGGGATTGGTCTGCATCAGCAAGGTGATCCCGAGGCTGACTGCGGCAATCAGGATCACTCCGATGACGCGGTTGACCGGGACGCGGATGGTGAGCAGCGACAGGGATCCCCCGTAGAGGTTCATGGCACTGACCGGCAGCGTGGAGAGCACCACGGTGAGCATGGCCACCGGCGCCCAGGAACCGGTCAACTCCGCCAGTGCCGCGATCGCATCGAGCTCGCCGGCGAAACTCGACACGAGCACGCCGATGCTGCCCAGCCACGTCATGGCGACGAAACTTCCGCCCGCGGTGTAGGCCATCACCTTGATGTGTGAGGTCTTTCGCGGAAGGTAGCGCGAAAAGTCGGAGGCAAACGGGGTCCAGGTCATCACGTAGGCGAAGAAGAAGCCGGCGAAGGTTGCCCATCCGGCGAAGCTTCCCATGTACAGCGGAGCCTCGACGTTGACCGCGGCGCTGAAGTCGGCCTCGCGCATCGACAGGACCGTGATGACGGCGAACAGGATGGCCAGTACGACCGTGGCGATCTTGTTGACGAGGTGGACCAGGTTGTGGCCCCAGATGGCGAAGACCGACTGCACCGCGAAAATGAGTGTTGCCGCGAGCCAGAAGGGGACGTCGACGAGCATCCGCAGGGCGATCACGGCAAAAACGGTGTTGACGGCGGTCCAGCCGATGGCCGAAACGATGGTCAGCAACGTGATGGGCGCGAAGTTGGCGTAGAAACCCATGGGCCCCCGGCCCTGGACCTGCTGCGGAACCCCAAGCTTCGTTCCGATCCCGGCCAGGACGCCCATGACGATAACGCCCAAAAGGGTTCCGACTGCCACGGCGCTCAGGCCCTGCCACACCGAAAGGCCGAACATCGAGGAGAAGAACCCGGAGACCATGACGGCAAGCACCATGTTGGCGGCGAACCACAGGGTGAATTGGTTGCGGGAATGGCCGTGGCGTTCGCCGTCGGGGATTTCCTCGGTTGCGAATGGCTCTGCCTTGGTAAGCGACGTGCCGTACGCAGGTTGCGAGTCATCGTACTGTGACATCGTTTTGTCCTTTGTCTGAGAGTGAATGCGAAATTGTCACTCGCCGGTGCGACCCTCGCGGGTTGGGTCGCACCGGCAAGTGCCCTTGATCGGCGGGATGGCGCCAGTGGCATCCCCGGTTCGGTCGGCGCCATGTTGATTGCTCGGCGTCGGTTGATCAGTGATCCCGGTGCGAAGCCAGCGACCGCTGGTTGTTCCCCGTCCTGGTGCGTTCCGGGTGGCAGGGGTCCATGCATTGCCTGCGGGCCGCGGGAGGGACTGCCTTCCGGAGCCTTGGATCTGGGTGTGGCGGGTGACCTGTAGCTTGCGTCGCGGCCCCGGCACCGAATGGGTGGTGCGGGAACTGCGGACGTGGATTCGTGCTGGTACCGCATAGCGGGCCCACCGAATTCCCGGGACCGGTTCTGGAGATCATCCACGGCCGGCCTTCGTCGAAACAGGATTTCCGGCCAGCAATACCCCGCGAGCCGCGGTAACGGCCGGCGGAGGCCGCGGCAGGCAAGCCGCCCGCTCCGCTGGATCCGTATCGACCGGTGCCCGGGAACCCCGAGGCCGGAAGAAAGTCCTGTATTTGTTGCATGCATCATATATTAGCACTTGATGTGAAGTGCGCAACAGTTAACGTACATTTCGCTGAATATCAGCATATCCGCAGTGACTTCTTGCACACCGGCATCGAAAAGACTACAGTTCTTGTATGCAACGCATTGGATTTGGGCGTCATTGCTCCTGAGGCCCCGGTGCCGATATTGGAATCAATGGCGCGCACGGATCGGCGCCGCATCGGATGCCGCCATGCTGCGGAGACACTCCACGCCAGTCAGGGCTCGGAATGGGGTGGCGGGCCGCGGCCGATCACGCCTTTTCCAACCAAGCCAAGAGCGAACCAACGACGTTATAGACCAGAAAGCTCCAGATCATGACAACAACCCCACTAGCGGCGACGAGAGTTGTGGATCTCAGCACGCGTTCGACCCTGAGCCACTATGACGACATTGCCGCTGCCATTGGACTTCGCAAGATCTCCACATTCAGCGAAGAGATCCCGCACGCCGAGGGAGGTTCGATCCTGCGGGCCACCTCGACCGCGGTGATCGCCAACCCGTGGAAGGGCACCGGCACCGATTTCGAGCTCGCCCCGGAAGCCGAGCGCATCGCCCCGCTGCTGTCGAAGCTGTTGACCGACCGCCTGCTGGACGCGCTGGGAGGCGCCGAGAAGGTTGAGGCCTTCGGCAAGGCCGCCCTCGTTGGGGCCGGCGGGGAAATCGAACACGCCGGGGCGTTGATCCACACCCCGTACTTCGGCAACCTGATGCGCGAGGCGCTGGAAGGCACTTCCATCCTGTGCTTCGCCGACGGATTCGGCCAGCCGGGCGAACGGCTGCGGATCCCGATGTGGCACAAGACCGCACCTGCAACCCGCAGCCACTACCAGACCATTGAAATATTCTTGTCGGATGCCCCGAGCGCAGCGGAAATCGCCGTCGTCGCCGCAGCTTCCACCGGCCCCCGCCCGTTCGCGCGGATCGGGGACCGCAACACCGATATTCCCGTCACCTCCGAGATCCTGAAGGAAATTACACTGTGAAATACCGCAAGCTTGTGACCATCGTTGAGGAAACCGCCCGTGAGGGAGGCCGCGACGTCGACCCCGTCGCACGTGTTGCCGTCGTGGCGGCGATCTTTGAGAACCCGTGGGCCGGCCAGGGCTTCGTCGAGGACCTGAACGCCGGCATCGACGCCGTCGCCTCCGACCTCGGCGCGCTCTTGGCGCCGAAGGTCATCGAGGCGCTGGGCGCGCCGCTGGAGGCCTACGGCAAGGCGGCCATCGTGGGACTTGAAGGGGAAATCGAGCACGGTTCGGCGCTGATCCACACCCTGAAGTTCGGCAACCACTTCCGCGATGCCGCGCAGGCAACCACCCTGCTGCCTGCGGTGGAAAAGCGCGGCCCGGCCGGGGTGCACTTCGACATCCCGTTAAAGCACTTCACCGATGCGACCATTCGCTCGCACCACCAGAGCATCGAGGTCAGCATTCCCGATGCCCCGCACCCGGGAGAAATCATCATCGCCCTGGCCGCGGCCACCGGTGGACGTCCGCAGCAGCGCCTGGCCGCGCTCTCGACCGAGCTCTAGGAGCGACTGGTAGTGATGGGTGCCCTCGAACCACGAATCGTGCTCCTGCACGGCGTCGGCCTGGACCGGAGCATGTGGGAAACATTCCAGGGAATCTGCGACCGCCCGACGCTCGCGCTGGACCTGCCGGGCCACGGCGCGCAGCCGCCCCTGCGGGAATCGCAGACATTGGCGAGCCTGGCCCGGGACGTGATCTCACGGCTGCCCGAAGGGCCCGTGCACCTCGTCGGGTTCTCGCTGGGGGCACTCATCGCCCAGTATGCCGCACGCTTCGCCCCGGCCAAGGTCCTCACGCTGACCTCCGTCAACTCGGTGTGCCAGCGCACCGCGGAGGAATCCGAGGCGGTTGCCCGCCGCTTGGACACCGCGGGAACGGAGTTCGCCGCCGGGGTGGACCTGGCCATCGAGCGCTGGTTCCCCCACGCCACGACGACCGTGCCTGTCGAGAGCATCGCGGCAGTCCGGCAGGTCCTGGCCGGCAACGACATCCAGTCCTACCTGCACTCCTACCGGGTGTTCGCGCACGGGGACCGGGAGATCGGACCCGAGCTCGGCGCCATCACCGCACCCGCGCTGGCCATCACCGGCGAAAACGACCCGGGCTCCACCCCGCAGATGTCGCACCGGCTGGGACGGGCGATGCCCGACTGCCGGGTTGTCGTCGTACCGCACGCCCGGCACATGCTGCCCATCGAGAACGCACCGGCCCTGGCCGACGCACTGACCACATTGATCGACAACCCGAAAGGGATGAACCGTGACTGAACGCCTCAACCACTTCATCGACGGCGAGCACGTGGCCCCGTCCGAGGGGACCTACTTCACCAGCAACAACCCGGCGACCCTGGAGGTCCTCTATGAGGCCGCCCGCGGCAACGCCGAGGACGTGGACCGGGCCGTCAACTCCGCCCGCCGCACCTTCGAATCCGCCGCCTGGAAGCGGCTCGGTGCCACCGCGCGCGGCCACCTGCTGCGCCGCCTGGGCGACCTGGTCGGCGAGAACGCCGAGCAGCTGGCGATGTGCGAAAGCCTGGACAACGGCAAGCTGCTGCGCGAAATGCGCGGCCAGATGCGCATGCTGCCGGAGTACTTCTACTACTACGCCGGGCTGGCCGACAAGATCCAGGGCTCGCAGATCCCGAGCACGAACCCGGACATCCTGAACTACACCCAGCGCGAGGCGCTCGGCGTGGTCGGGGCGATCACCCCGTGGAACTCGCCGCTGACGCTGACCACATCGAAGATCGCACCGGCCCTGGCCGCGGGCAACACCGTGGTCATCAAGCCCAGCGAATACACCTCCCGCACGGTGCTGCTGCTTGCCGAGCTCGCGGACCGGGCCGGTTTCCCTGCCGGCGCCATCAACGTGGTGACCGGACTGGGCGCCGAGGCAGGCGCCGCGCTGGTGAGCCACCCGCAGATCGCCAAGATCTCCTTCACCGGTTCCACCGGCACCGGGTCGCACATCGCCGCCCAGGCGGCGGCCAGGTTCATCGGATGCACCCTGGAGCTCGGCGGCAAGAGCCCGAACATCGTCTTCGGGGATGCGAACGTGGCCAACGCCGCGATGGGTGTCGTCGCGGGCATCTACGCCGCGGCCGGGCAGACCTGCATCGCCGGCAGCCGCGTCTTCGCGCACAAGTCCGTGTACGACGAACTGCTGGAACGCGTCACCGACCGCGCCCGCTCGATCCAGATCGGCGACCCGCTGCTGGATGCGACCGAGCTGGGCCCGCTGGCCTTCGCCGACCAGCTGGCGAAGGTCGATTCCTACGTGAAGATCGGCGCCGCGGAGGGCGCGACGGTGCACACCGGCGGGGGCCGCCCCGAGGGCCTCGAGCTGCCCGGCTACTTCTACGAGCCCACGGTGCTGACCGACGTGGACAACGACATGCGCGTTGTCCGGGAGGAAATCTTCGGCCCCGTGGCGGCCATCATGCCCTTCGAGCACGAGGACGAGCTGCTCGCCCTGGCCAACGACACCGAGTACGGGCTGGCAGCCGGGGTGTGGACGCAGAACCTGGCCACCGCGCACCGCGTCGCGCGAAAACTTGACGCCGGCACCGTCTGGGTCAACACCTACCGGGCGATGTCTCCGATGTCGCCGCGCCAGGGCTTCAAGAACTCCGGCGTGGGCATCGAACACGGCATCGAGTCGATGTACGAGTACACCCGGCTCAAGAGCATCTGGATCAACACCGACGAGGGGCCGGTCGCCGACCCCTTCGTCATGCGCGGCTAGGACGGGGACCCCCATGCCACTGATCGATGTTTCCATCGCCCGGGGCCGCAGCCCGGAACAGCTGCGGGCCCTCATCGACGCGCTGCACCAGGCCGCGGTGACCACCGTCGATGCCGCGCCCGAGAACGTCACCGTAATCGTCAGGGAAGTCGAACGCGCACAGTGGTCACGCCACAACGTGACCATCGCCGAGCGCGACGCCTCCGCTGCAAGCCACTAATTTCTGAAAGGACGCCTGATGCGTTTTTCGCTGTTTGTTCACATGGAGCGCTATGACGATTCCATTTCCTACGAGGACCACTGGGCGAATCTCGTCGAGCTTGCCCTCATGGCCGAGGAGGGTGGGTTCGGCACGATCTGGATCGGGGAGCACCACTCGATGGATTACACCGTCTCGCCGAACCCGCTGCCGCAGCTGGCCTACCTGGCGGCACGGACCTCGAAGATCCGGCTCGGCTCGGGCACCATCATCGCCCCGTTCTGGAACCCGATCCGTGCGGCCGGGGAAATGGCGCTGCTCGATGTCATCAGCGGCGGCCGCGCGGAAGTGGGCGTGGCGCGCGGGGCGTACCAGTTCGAGTTCGACCGCATGTCCGGCGGCATGTCCGCCGCGGACGGCGGTGACCACCTGCGCGAGATCGTCCCCGCCATGAAGGCCCTGTGGGCCGGCGACTACGCCCACGACGGCAAGGTGTGGCAGTTCCCGACCTCGACCAGCGTCCCCAAGCCGGTCCAGAAGGAGCTCCCGGTCTGGGTTGCCGCCCGCAGCCCCGAATCCCACGACTTCGCCGTGGCCACCGGCTGCAACGTCATGGTCACTCCGCTGATGAAGGGGGACGAGGAAGTCGAGTCATTGGTGGAAAAGTATGAAACCGCCATTGCCGACCACCCGGAAATCGAACGCCGCCCGGAGATCATGGTGCTGCGCCACACCCACGTGCACTCCGCGGACGACGCCGAGGGCTGGCGTCCGGCCGCCGAGGGAATCCAGAAGTTCTACCGGACCTTCGATGCCTGGTTTGGCAACAAGACCGTCCCGGAAAATGGTTTCCTGGAACCCAGCCCGGTCGAGAAGTTCGAGTCCCGCCCCGAGTTCTCGGTGGATTCCCTGCACCGGACCGCCATGATCGGCACCCCCGCCGAGGTCATTGAGCGCCTGCGCCGCTACGAAGCGCTGGGAATCACCGAGTACAGCTTCTGGGCCGACAACACCCTCAGCCACGAGGAGAAGAAGCGCTCGCTGGAACTGTTCATCGGGCAGGTCATGCCCGCATTCAGCGAGCAGGTGGCGCCGGCCCTCACCAAGTAGGGGTAGCGGCAAAAACCCGGATTCGACCTTGTACGGTCCCGGCCCGGCCCGGCCGCGACATGGCGAAGGCACCCGCCGTTGGCGGGTGCCTTCGCTATTGCCTCAGAAACGCGCGGAGGGAATCAATATCCCAGGCCGAAGCCGAACGGGTAGAGTTCCCCGTCGGTGGTCTCCTCGTAGCCCGGCAGGTCGCTGTACTGCTCGCGGATTGCCTCGGCGGTTCCGGCCAGCGCGAACGGCATCCTGCCCTGCGGGGCGACCTTGCCGGAGAGCACGTCGAGCAGCGCGGTGTCGGTCATGCCGAACCCTGCCACGATCGCCCCTGCGTCGCGCAGCCCGCTGGCCTCGTCCATGACGAACGGCTGGCGGAAGTACACGTGCAGGACCACCTTGGACGGATCCTCGACCTCGCTCATGACCTGCTTGATGGTGTCCAGCGACGGGGTGATCTTCCACGACTCGGACTCGGCCATGGACGTGAAGTCCAGGATGCTCGATTCCCACGGCAGCGACCCGCCGAAGGGCAGACCGTCGTCGGTGCATTCGGCCGCGCCCTGGGTGACGCAGGCGTCTGCTGCACCGTAGGGGCTTTGTCCGTCGAGCCCTGCCACGCCGTCCAACACGGAGGGGTTGATGTGCTCGGGGTTCATGCCGGATTCGGGGCTGTTGCTGGTGTAGGAGCCGGTGTTGGCGTTGTTCACCGTGATGTTAAGCAGGGCGACGTCGCTGTCCTTGGCGCTGGGCCGGGCCGCGGGGTCCTTGGTGTTGCCGTTGGTGACGTTGTAGCCGTACTCTGCGACCTTCTCGGCGGAGATATCTCCCAGGACGTAGACGTCGGACTCGGGCTTCAGCGGCAGGACCTTGTCCCCGTCGGCGGTTTCCTTGTTCTGCAGCAGGACCGCGGACTTGCGCTGCAGGTCCAGGCCCACCTCGCGGTTTGCCGCGTTGCCCACCGTCTGGCCGGCAGCGGCCGCGTCGACGTAGGGATTCTCGAACAGGCCCATGCTGAACATCGGTTCGGTCAGCCGCGTGGCGGCGAGCGTGATGCGCTCCTCGCTCAGCAATCCGGAATCGACCAGGTCGGTGATCGTCTTGACGTCGTGGAAGCCGGAGAGGGTGTCGGTGCCGCCGTTGATGGCCGCTGCAACGCGCTCGGGGACGGACTTGTCCTCCAGGCCCCAGGCGCGGTCGTTGATGATGCCGGTGTCGGAGTTGACGTAGCCGGCGAAGCCGAGCTTGTCGCGCAGCAGGTCGTTGACGATCTGCTTGGAGAAGGCCATGCCGGTCTGGTCGTAGGTGACGCCCTCGTGGGTGACGTTCACCGGTGCTCCGTAGTACGGCATGATCGAGGAGACGCCGGCCTTGATGGCGGCCTCGAAGGGCTTGAGGTGGTAGCCGAAGCCGTCGCCCGGGTAGACCTGGGTCTTGCCGAATGAATAGTGGGCATCCAGGCCCAGCTCCTGCGGCCCGCCGCCCGGGAAGTGCTTCATGGTCAGCGCCACGGAGGTCTCGGGGCTGAGCGAGGATCCCGCCGCATCCAGCGGGCCCTGCAGGGACTCAACGAGCGTGGTCATGATGTTGGAGTTCAGGTCCGCGTCCTCGGTGAACGTCTCGTGGGCGCGGTACCAGCGCGGCTCGGTGGACAGGTCGGCCATGTAGCCGTACATTCCGCGCAGCCCGATGGACTCCCATTCATCGCCCATGACATTCGCGAAGTCCTCGACCACCGACATGTCGCCGGCCACCGGCGCCTGGCCGGTGCGCGCAGCCTCCTCGCCCAGGGCCGCGGCGGCGATGCCCGCCTCCTTGGGGAAGGCGGTGAAGGCACCGGCGGCTTCGTTGATGCCGGCCCGCGCGTTCGGGTCGATGTGGTTGCGCGCGTTGGACTTGTAGAGCATCGGGATGCCCAGGCGGGTGGCCTCGCCGAGCTCCTGGACGGAGTTCATGTACGTAGCCGCTTCCTGCGGCGTGAGGGACGTGCTGGCTCGGAAGCCGCCGCCGGTGGCGCCGCAGACGGCCTTGTCCTCGCTGGTGACGGTGTTGCGGAAGATGAAGCGGTGCATCTTCTGGTCGTTGATGTAGCCGGCCGCCGCCGGGTCAAGGGCGCCGCGCTTCTTCGTGACGGGGTCGCAGGCGGCATTGAGCGTGTCGATCAGCATGAGGCCGGACTTCTCCTCCAGCGTCATCAGCGACACCAAGTTCGCCGCGCGCTCGCCGGCGGAAAGCCGCCAGTCCTCGTAGGCGTCGAGCTTGCCGTTGGCGTTGAGGTCCTTGAAGGTGCGGCCCTTGACGGTGATGGTGTCCTTGACGCGGACACCGAGCGTCGGCGGCTTGCCGTGGTTGCCTTCGTTCTTTTGCGCTGCGGCCGGCGCGCCCTGGGCGGTGCTTTCCGTCGGGGGCAGTGCACTTGCGGAGGTCGCCCCCAGTGTGAGGATCAGGGGCAGCGCCAGGGCCGCCGCGGTGCGGCGCCGTTTCGAGGCTGGCGGGAACAATCTGGTCATGGTCGGCTCTCCGTTGAGTCTTGGTGCGAGATTCGATGGCGGGACCAGTGTGACGCCCGCCATGGGATGCAGATCCACTGTGACGCGAACCACGGCCAAAGTGCACGTGGTTGCCATATATTGCCCCCGATTTGGGGCTTTTTGCCTGCCGAGGGCCCCGGAAAAGCGGCCTCGACGTGGTTCTCCACCGCCGGTTCCGCACGGGGCCGGCGGTGGAGAACCCGCCGCCGGGCTTAAGTAAATGCGGTGCCGGAACCAGTGAATGGTTCCGGCACCGCATCGGGCCGTGGCTTTGGGGCAGGCCGTCGCTACTCGGCCAGCAGACCCAGTACGTCCGGCAGCCACATGGAGAGCTGCGGGATGAACGTGACGACAAAGAGCATGGCAACCAAGGCCAGGAAGAACGGCACCAGGGCCCTGATGACCGGCTCGGCACGCAGCCCCGCCACCCGGGCGCCCACGAAGAGCACGTTGCCCACCGGCGGGGTGATGGTGCCCAGGCACAGGTTGAACGTGACCATGATGCCGAAGTGGATCGGGTCCACGCCGAAGGTGGTGACGATCGGCAGGAAGATCGGCACGAAGATCAGGATTGCCGGGGTCGGGTCCATGAACGTGCCGACGATCAGCAGGATCACCATGATCAGGATCAGGATCATGGTCGGGGAATCGGTCAGGCCGAGCAGCCCCGAGGAGATCGCGGCCGGGATGCCGGAGAAGGCCATGACCCAGGCCATGATCGTGGATACGCCGACCAGCAGCATGACGATGGCGGTGGTCAGCGTGGCATCGATGAGGATGCGCGGCAGGTCACCGACCTTGATGGCCTTGTAGATGAAGCCCAGGATCAGGCAGTACACCACGGCGATTGCCGCTGACTCCGTCGGGGTGAAGACGCCGGCGAGGATACCGCCGATGACGATGACGATCATCAGGATCGAGGGCACCGCGCGCCAGATGGTCAGCAGTGCCACCGGCAGCGCGACCTTGGTGTGGTTCTTCAGCTCCGGGCGCTTGCGCACGTAGAGCCAAACCACCAGCATGCAGGCCAGGGCCCACAGGATGCCCGGGATGTAGCCGGCCACGAAGAGCGTGGCGATCGAGGTGCTGGAAACCAGCGAGTACACGATCAGGGTGTTCGACGGCGGGATCAGCATGCCCGAGGGTGCCGAGGCGATGTTGACGGCCGCGGAGAAGTTCCTGTCGTAGCCTTCCTTGCGCTGGCGCGGGCCGATGACCCCGCCGACCGCTGCGGCCGAGGCGACGGCGGCACCGGAGACCGAGCCGAAGAGGGCGTTGGCCACGACGTTGGTCTGGGCCAGGGAGCCGGGGGTGCGGCCGACCAGGACCTTGGCCGCATCGATGAGGCGCCCGGCAATGCCGCCGTTGTTCATCAGCACGCCGGCCAGGATGAAGAACGGGATGGCCAAGAGGGTGAAGGAGTTGATGCCGGTGAACATCCGCTGCGCGGAAACGAAGGCTGCTTTTTCCACACCGATGACCGCGGCCACGGCCAGGAAGGCCGAGATGCCGACGGCGACGGCGATCGGGACGCGTGCCAGCAAGAGCACGGCGATGCCGACAACCAGGACAATGCCTGCTACAAGTGCTGCATCCAAAGCTAGATCGCCTCCCGGATTTCTTCGTCGTTGTCGTTGGGCAGGCCGCGTCCGTGCAGCGCCTCAACCAGGTGGTAGATGGCATAGAAGGCCGTGACGACCCCGGAGATCGGCAGGGCCAGGTACATGGCACCGATGTTCAGGGGGAGGCCGGAAATCTTCTGGGACCAGGTCAGGTCCACACCGCGAATTCCGCCATAGACCAGGACGAACACGGCGAAGAGCAGGATGACGACCTGGACGAAGACCTCGGTGGTGCGCTTTTCGTTGATCTTGAGGGCGCGCACCAGGAAGTCCACGGCAATGTGGCCGCGGTCGGAAAAGACATAGGCGGAACCGAAGAGGGCCAGCCAGACAAAGAGGTACTGGGCCAGCGACGTGGTCCAGGTGGCCGGGTCGTGCAGGACCTGGCGGCTGAAGACCTGCCAGCAGACCACCAGCACGAGGAAGCTGAAGAGAATGACGCACAGCCACTTCAGCGTGACATCAAGAACTGCCTTGATTGCGTTCACTTGCCGGCCTCCTTGATGTCCTCGTATAGCGCGTGTGCCTTTTCGCCCTTCAGGGCGCCTTCGACCACTGGGGCCAGGGCCTTGCGGAATGCCTCGTCGTCGACGTCGTTGAACTTGGATCCGGAGGCGGTTGCCTTGTCGATGGCCCCCTGCGTGTCCGTCAGCCATAGCTTGACGTGCTCGTCAACGGTCTTCTGCCATTCGGCTTCCAGGATCTTGCGGTCCTCCGGGTTCATCTTCTCCAGGAGCTCCGAGTTGATGAGCATGTAGTCAAGGCCCACCAGGTGGCGGGTGCGGGCCACGTACTTGGCAACCTCGTTGTGCTTCTGGGTGGTGTACGAGACCTCGTTGTTTTCGGCCCCGTCCAGCACGCCCGACTGCATGGCGGTGTAGACCTCGCCGTAGGACATCGGGGTGGCCGAGCCGCCCATGGCATTGAGCATCGCGATGTGGATGTCGGATTCCTGGACGCGGATCTTCATGCCGGCCAGGTCTTCCGGCTTCTTGATGGGGCCCTGGGCCGTGTAGAGGTTCCTGTCGCCCTGGGTGAGCCCGCCCAGGACCGTGAGGTTCTTGGATTCCTCGAGCGAGGAGAACAGCTCGCCAACGATCTGCGGGTTGCGCAGCACGGAGATCTGGTGGTCGATGCTGTTGAAGACCGTCGGGAGGTTCAGCGTGGCGAACTCGGGGTTCAGGTTTTCCAGCTGGGTGCCCGAGGCGATGAGCATGTCGACGGCGCCGTCGGAGACGAGCTGGATGACTTCCTGCTGGGCACCGAGGGTTTCGTTGGGATAGACCTTGATGTCCCAGCGCCCGTCGGTGGCCTGCTTCAGTCGTTCGCCGAAGCCGGTCAGGGCAATGTAGGACGGGTGGGTTTCTGACTGGTTGAGGGAAAGGACCATGGTCTTCCCCTCCTCTGCGGTGCCCGAGATACCAGCGGTGCACGCACTTAGGCCAAGTACGGCTGCTGATGCCAGGGCGACGGCTCGCAATAAGCGAAGTTTCATCTCTGGAGGCTACTTTCCGGCCGGCGAGGGGGCCACGTTGCCCCATTGCCCTTGCGAGGCGATGCCTGCAAAGGCATCTCCCGGCCACATTGACGGTTGCATTGATGATGTACGCCACAGTGCGCGGGGAGCCAATTGTTGCCACTAGTTGCCACAGACTTTCAACTATTGGCCGGGCGCGCAAGGATAGGGGTGTGACCCCCAGACCCGAAGAACCCCGTCCGGCAACCATCTACGATGTTGCGCGCATCGCGGGAGTTTCCGCATCGACCGTTTCGCGGGCCTTTGCCCGACCGGGGAGGGTCAGTTTCGCCACGGCCGAACGCATCCGGAAGGTCGCCGACGAGATCGGCTACCAGTCGGTGAGCGTGCGCCGCCCCATGGCCCAGGGGCGAAGCCGGCGCGGGACCATTGCCCTGGTGGTGGCCGACATTTCCAACCCGGTGTACTTCGAGATGATCCGCGGCGCCGAGGAGGAGGCTGCCCTGAACGGCTACACCATGCTCCTGGCCCACACCCGGGAATCCGGGGTCATTGAGCGCGAGGCCATCGAACGGTCCATGGACATCGTGGACGGGATCGTGCTCAGCAGCTCGCGCATGTCCGACGCGGCCATCCGCGCCATGGCCAAGCAAAAGCCCACGGTGGTGATGAACCGCGGGGTCAAGGGCGTGGCCAGCGTGATCACCGACAATGTGCGCGGGGTGCGCCGGGCGATCGAGCATTTCAGGGAGCTGGGACACCTGGAGGTTTCCTACCTCGCGGGCCCCGAGGCCTCCTGGGCCGACTCCATGCGCTGGGGGGCCGTGAAACAGGCGGGCCTGGAGCTCGACGTGCGGATCACCAAGGTCGAATCCGCCGCACCCACCATGGACGGCGGGGCGCGGGCGGCGGACAAGGTCGCCACGGGCAAGGCCACAGCGGTGCTTGCCTACAATGACCAGTTGGCGCTCGGGCTCATGCGCAGGCTGCAGGCCAACGGCTTCGGCGTTCCCGAGGACTTCTCGATCATCGGCTTCGACAACTCCTCGGGCGCCTCGTTGATCGTGCCGGGACTTTCCAGCGTGGCCGCCCCCCTGCACGCCCTGGGGGCCACGGCCGTGCGCAGCCTTTTGGCGATCTCGCGGGGCGCGGTTTCCACGCACGAACAGGCCGTGGTGCTGCCGACGAGGTTGGTGCTGCGCGGCTCCACGGCACGCCCCCGCGGCTAGGGGAAAACCGCGACTCCGCGGTAGTGGTGCAACTCATGGCAACTTGTTGCCAATACCTGCCAGAGATACGGACGATCATTACATGCCTTCCTCGATTGCGAACCACCCCGATCGGCTTTTGCCCGCAGACCCCGGTGTCCGCGAGATAGCCCGGTCGCTCCACAAGGACGTGGAAAACCTGCCCATCATTTCGCCCCACGGCCACGTGGACGCGGCGATGATCGCCAACGACACCCCGTTCCCTGACCCCACCGCCCTGCTGCTGAGCCCGGACCACTACGTGACGCGCCTGCTGCACGCCAACGGCGTCCCGCTTCAGCAGCTGCGCGTCGGCGGCACCTCCGAGGTCGGCGCACTGGATGCCTGGCGCACCTTTTGCGCCAACTGGAAGGCCTTCGACGGCACCGCATCGGGGTACTGGCTGCGCCAGGAATTCGTCGACGTCTTCGGCATCGACGACCTTGACATCCGCGAGGAAACCGCCGAGGCGACCTTCAAGGCGCTGCAGGCGAAGATCGACGAGCCGGGCTTCCGCCCGCGCGCACTGATGGACTCCTTCAACATCGAGGTCATGGCCACCACGGACGACCCGCTCGATGACCTGGCGGCGCACCGCGCACTGGCGGCCGACCCGTCCTTCGCCTCCCGCGTGCTGCCGACCTTCCGCCCCGACGCCTACATCAAGTTCTGGGGCGCCGACTTCGCCGCCAAGGCCGACGCGCTGATCCAGGCCGCCGGCCAGGGGGCCACCGGATACGACGGCTACCTGGCCGCGATGGCCAACCGCCGCGCGTACTTCGTCGAGCACGGGGCGGTGTCCTCGGACCACGGTTCGCATTCGGCCGCCACGCTGAAGCTTTCCCGCGACGAGGCCGCCGCGCTCTTTGCCAAGGGCATGGCCGGCACCGCCAGCACCGCCGAGGCCTTCGCCTTCGAGGCGCACATGATGTACCAGCAGGCCGCCATGGCAGTGGAAGACGGACTGGTCATGACGATGCACCCGGGCGTGCACCGCAACACCCACTCCGCCACGCTGAAGACCTTCGGCCCGGACACCGGCCACGACATCCCCTTCGCCGTGGACTTCGCCACCGGACTGCAGCCGCTGCTCAACGACTTCGGCACCGCCGAGGGCTTCCACTTCATCCCCTTCACCATCGACGAGACGGTGTTCTCCCGCGAGATCGCCCCGCTGGCCGGGTTCTACCCGTCGGTGTTCATCGGCGCCCCCTGGTGGTTCCTGGATGCGCCGGATGCCATGATGCGCTTCCGTTCCGCGGTCACCGAGACCGCCGGCTTCTCCCGCTCCTCGGGCTTCATCGACGACACCCGCGCCTTCTGCTCCATCCCGGCGCGGCACGACGCCTCGCGCCGCGTGGAGGCATCCTTCCTGGCCCGCCTGGTCGCCGAGCACCGGATCACCGAGGAAAGCGCCCACGAGATCATCGTTGACATCGTCGACGCCGCACCGCGCCGGGCCTTCAAGCTGTGAGCGCCGGAACCGTGGCAACCCGCGAACTGAACCGCACCACCCACCCGGCCGCCAAGGCCGAGGTCCGCATCGTGCACATCGGCCTGGGCGCCTTCCACCGCGCCCACCAGGCCTGGTACACCGCCAAGGCGAACGACGGCTGGGGGATCGCGGCCTTCACCGGACGCAGCGCCACCGCCGCCAAGGAGCTCGCCGCGCAGGACGGGCTGTTCACGCTGATCCGGCGCGAGGCCGAGGGCGACACCTTCGAGGTCATCGATTCCATCGTGGAGGCGCACGACGGCAATGACATGGCTGCCCTGACCACGCTGCTGGCCAGCCCCTCCACCGCGATCCTCACCCTGACCATCACCGAGGCCGGCTACAAGATGGCGGCCGGCGCCGGCGAACCGGCCCTTGACCTCAACGACGCGGCGGTGCTCTCCGACCTGGCGGTGCTGCGCGAGCGCTACGACGCCGGGCTCTTCGCCAGCTCGGCGGCGGACTTCGGGCAGCTGCGGCTCTCCACCCCGGCGGCGCGGATCCTGGTGGGCCTGGCGGCCCGCCGCTCGGGGGACGGATGGCCGCTGGCCATCGTCTCCTGCGACAACCTGCCGGGCAACGGCGCCGTCACCCGCGCCGGCATCCTGGGTTTTGCGCAGTCCGTCGACGCCGAGCTGGCGCGCTGGATCGACGCGAACGTGTCGTTCGTCGACACCTCCATCGACCGCATCACCCCGCGCACCACGGACGCCGACCGCGCCACCGTCGCGGAGCAGACCGGCTTCGCCGACGTGTCCCCGGTGGTCACCGAGCCGTTTTCCTCCTGGGTGCTCTCCGGTGACTTCCCGGCCGGGCGTCCGGCCTGGGAAAAGGCCGGCGCGCAGTTCGTCGAGGACCTCGAGGCCTTCGAGCGCCGCAAGCTGTGGCTGCTCAACGGCGCCCACACGCTGATGTCCTTCGCCGGGCAGCTGCGCGGACACGCCACCGTCGCCCAGGCCCTGGCCGACCCGGCGGTTTCCGGATGGGTCGAGGAATTCTGGGACGCCGCCTCCGCGCACCTGACCGAGCCGGAACTCGCCGTCCCCGCCTACCGCCAGGCCCTGCGCGAACGCTTCGAAAACCCGCGCATCGCCCACAACCTGGCCCAGATCGCCACCGACGGATCGATCAAGCTCGCCGCCCGGGCGCTGCCGGTGTTCCGCGCCGAGCGGGAAGCCGGGCGCGACGGCATCGCGGCCTTGCGCCTCCTGGCCGCCTGGTGCGACCAGCTGGCCGCGCAGCACGCCTCCGGCACCGCAGTTGCCGATGCGAACGCAGCCGCGCTGGAAGCGGTTCTCGCCGATTCGTCGATCGGCGCCGGGACCCCGCAGCAGACCGCGGCACTGGTGGCCGTCGTCGATGCGGAGCTGTCCCGGGACGCCGACACGATCGCCTCGATCCATGCCCTGCGCGGGCGCTTTACCAACTGACTTTTCTCCCCGCCACCACCGGTGCACCGTAGCACCGGGCATTTGAAAGGATTGCCATGAAAATCATCAAGGCAGAAGTATTTGTGACCAGCCCGTCACGCAACTTCGTGACCCTCAAGGTCACCACCGAATCCGGCCTGGTCGGCATCGGCGATGCAACCGTGAACGGCCGCGAGCTTGCCGTCGCGTCCTACCTCAAGGACCACGTCGCCCAGCTGCTCATCGGCAAGGATGCGCACCGCATCGAGGACACCTGGCAGTTCCTCTACCGCTCCTCCTACTGGCGCCGCGGGCCGATCACCATGGCAGCCATCGCCGCGGTGGACATGGCCCTGTGGGACATCAAGGGCAAGGCCGCGAACATGCCGGTCTACCAGCTGCTGGGCGGCGCCTCGCGCAACGGCCTGCGCGCCTACGGCCACGCCTCGGGCACCGACACCGAGCAGCTCTTCGACTCGATCCGCGAGCACCTGGAACTGGGCTACAAGTCCATCCGCGTGCAGACCGCCGTCCCGGGCATCAAGGCCGTCTACGGCGTTGCCGCCCAGACCCAGGCCTCGGGCGAGCGCTATGACTACGAGCCGGCCGGCCGCGGCGCCTACCCGGTGGAAGAGGACTGGGACACCCGCGCCTACCTGCGCCACCTGCCCACCGTCTTCGAGGCCGTGCGCAACGAATTCGGTCCCGAGATCCCGCTGCTGCACGACGGCCACCACCGCATGACCCCAATCCAGGCCGCCAAGCTGGGCAAGTCGCTGGAGCCCTACGACCTGTTCTGGCTCGAGGACTGCACCCCGGGCGAAAACCAGGAGGCGCTGCGCCTGGTCCGCCAGCACACCACCACCCCGATCGCCATCGGCGAGGTCTTCAACACGATCTACGACTTCCAGTCGCTGATCAAGGAACAGCTCATCGACTACGTGCGCGCCGCCTCCACCCACTTCGGCGGCATCTCGCCGCTGAAGAAGGTCATGGACTACGCAGCCCAGTACCAGGTCAAGTCCGGCTTCCACGGCCCGACCGACATCTCCCCGGTGGGCTTCGCCGCCCAGCTGCACGTGGGCCTGGCCATCCACAACTACGGCATCCAGGAGTACATGCAGCACTCGGACGCCACCAACACGGTCTTCGAGCAGTCGATGACCTTCGAGGACGGCTACCTGCACCCGGGCAACAAGCCGGGCCTGGGCGTCGAGTTCAACGAGGAAGCCGCGCTGTCCTACCCGTACCAGCAGGCCTACCTGCCCTACAACCGTCTCATCGACGGCACCGTCCACGACTGGTGAGCGCCGGAACCATGGAAGCCGCCACCGACACCGCCGTCAACGGCGCGGCAGTCACGCTGCACCGGGTCATCGTCATGGGCGTCTCCGGCTGCGGCAAGTCCACCGTGGGCGAGCTTTTGGGCGCCGAGCTGGGGGCGGGGTTCCTCGACGGGGACTCCCTGCACCCGCAGTCGAACATCGACAAGATGGCCGCCGGGCACCCGCTGGACGACGCGGACCGCGAACCGTGGCTGCGCGAGGTGGGCGAACGCCTCGGCTCGGCCGAACCCGGGTCGATGGTCATCGCGTGTTCGGCGCTCAAGCGCTCCTACCGCGACCTGATCCGCTCCGAGGCGCCGGGTACCGTGTTCATCCACCTGCACGGCACGGTCGAACTGCTCACCGAGCGCATGAGCGCCCGCCCCGGGCACTTCATGCCCGTGGGCCTGCTCGAATCCCAGTTGGCCACCCTTGAGCCGCTGGAAAGCGACGAGGCGGGAGTGGTGCTGGACATCGCCGCCACGCCCGCACAGCTGGCGCAGGAAGCCGCCGCCTGGCTGGACGCGCGGGCCTAGGCCTAGGCCGCCGCGGCCCGAAGGGCACGGTGCCGGGGGAGAAGTCCCCGGCACCGTGCCCTTCGCCGTTTCCAACCGGTGCTTGGCCCCGGCACGCGGGCATGGAAGAGTTGGTGGCGCGCCGCCGGACGCCGGCGGGCCACCGGACGAAGGGGAATGGGCAATGCTCGTGCGCAACGTGAGGCCATGGGGCCGGGCCCCGGTGGACCTTGAGCTCGCCGATGGGCGGATCTGCGGCATCGCCCCGCACAACCCGGATCTCCCCGCGGCCGCCGGAATCGACGGCCGGGGCCGGCTGGCGCTTCCGGCGTTCTCCGATGTCCATGTGCACCTGGACTCGACCCGGATCGGGCTGCCGTTCCGCGAACACACCGGGGCTCCGGGAGTCTGGGGCATGATGCTCAACGACCGCAACAACTGGCGCCACGCCGAGGTTCCGCTGCCCGAGAGGGTCGAGGGGACCCTCCGGCGCATGATCGCCCACGGCACCACCCGGGTGCGCAGCTACGCGCAGATCGATGTCGACTGCAAGCTGGAAAAATTCGAGGCGGTGCTTGCAGCCAAGGAAAAACTTGCCGCCAGCGCCGACGTGCAGATCATGGCATTCCCGCAGGCCGGGCTGCTGCTCGAGCCCGGAACCGTTTTCTACCTGGAGGAATCACTGAGGCTCGGGGCCACCGTGATGGGCGGCATCGACCCCTGCCAACTGGACCGTGACCCTGTGCGGCACCTGGACATCGTGTTCGGATTGGCGGAGAAATACCAGGTGGACGTCGACATCCACCTCCATGAGCCCGGCCACCTGGCGCTTTTCAGCACCGAACTCGTCATGGAACGCACCCGGGCACTGGGCATGGAGGGACGGGTGACGCTGTCCCACGCCTACGAGCTGGGCAATATTTCGGAGGCGGCCACGGCCCGCGTCATGGAGGGCATGGGGGACCTGGACATTTCCTGGGCAACAGTGGCCCCGGCGACCTCGGGCAGGCAGTTCAACCTGGCCGCGATGACCTCGGCGGGCATCCGGGTGGGGCTGGGCGAGGACGGCCAGCGCGACTACTGGAGCCCCTACGGGGACTGCGACCTGCTCTCGCGCACCTGGCAGCTGGCCTTTACGCACGGGTTGCGGCAGGACGAACTGATCGAACATGCCGCGGCCATTGCGACCTGGGGCGGGGCGGGCATCATGGACCGGGGCCTGGCCCGGCTGGGCTCGACCACCGACCGCCCGGGCCTGGCCGTGGGGGATCGCGCCGACCTGGTGTTGCTCGCGGGCGAAACCGTGACCAGCGCCGTCATGGACCGCGGGTCCGACCGCACCGTCATCCACGATGGGCGCGTGGTGGCGGACCAGCTGGAGCTTGCCTAGCCGGGGTCGCCGGTGCAGCGGTGGCAGTGCCCGGATGAACCGGGCACTGCCACCGTGACTTGGCTACGGATCAGTCTTCGTGCGGCCCGGAGGCAACGAACGAATCCTCGCCGATGCGTCCCTCGCGAAGCTCGGCCAGGATCTCGGCCACCGAATCATGTTCCACATCCGGGCGGAACGGGAACGATGCCACGTCGCCGGGACGGGTGATTCCCGTGTGGACCAGGATGGTCAGCAATCCCGCCTCCATGCCCGCGACGATGTCGGTGTCCATGCGGTCCCCGATCATCGCGGTGGTTTCCGAATGTGCGTCGATCCGGTTCAGGGCCGAGCGGAACATCATCGGGTTCGGCTTGCCGACCACGTAGGGGGCGCTGCCGGTGGCCTGGGTGATCAGCGCCGCCACGGAACCGGTGGCAGGCAGCAGGCCCTCGGGCGAGGGGCCGGTGACATCCGGGTTGGTCGTGATGAAGCGGGCGCCGCCGGCGATCAACCGGATGGCCTTGGTGATGGCCTCGAAGGAGTAGGTGCGGGTCTCGCCCAGCACCACGTACTCCGGGTCCTGGTCGGTCAGGATGAAACCGGCATCGTGCAGCGCCGTGGTCAACCCCGCCTCGCCGATTACGAAGGCCCGGCCGCCCGGCCGCTGGCGGCGCAGGAACTCCGCGGTTGCCATGGCCGAGGTCCAGATGTTGGCCTCGGGCACGTCCAGCCCGGAGGAAAGCAAACGCGCGCGCAGGTCCCGCGGGGTGTAAATCGAGTTGTTGGTCAGGACCAGGAAGCGTTTTCCGGAAGAGACCCAATGCGCGATCATGTCCGCGGCGCCCGGGATGGCCTGGTTTTCGTGGACGAGCACCCCGTCCATGTCCGTGAGCCAGCATTCAATGTCGTGGACGTTGCGTGGTTCATGCGTTGACACGTGTGGGTGTTCCTTTCGAGAGGTTACCTGCTGCCACTAGTCTTTCAGGTTTCCCGGCATTGCACGAAGCCCCGGGCGGACCTAGAGCCAATTGTTCTTCTTGAAGATGGCAAAGAGTCCCACCCCGAGGGCGACCATCAGCCCGACCGCGGCCGGATAGCCAAAAGTGAAGTCCAATTCAGGCATGTGCGTGAAGTTCATGCCGTACACGCCGGTGACGAGGCTCGGGGCAAAGAGGATGGCGGCCCACGCCGAGATCTTCTTCATCTGCTCGTTTTGCGCCAGTCCCGCCTCCGTGGCCCGCTGCGAGGCCAGCGTCGAGGACAGCGACAGCGCGTTGGTCAGCAGGGCGCGGAAGGAGGTAATGCGCTCGGTGAGCCGGATCGCGTGGTCCTGGACGTCGATGAGCTTGCGGTCAAGTTCCAGGGCGTCGTCCTCGGAAATGTCGCTGAGCCTGAAGTCCCTGCGCAAGCGGGTGAGCACGTCCTCCAGCGGCGCGAGCGCGCGCTGGAATTCAATGACCTCCCGGGACAGCTCGTAGATGCGCCGCGAGACATTCGGGGTCCCGGAGAAGAGCTGGTCCTCGATCTCGTCGATGTCGTTGCTCAGGCCCGCAAACACCGGCTCGTATTCGTCCACGACCTGGTCAACGACCGCGTAGAGGACGGCCTCGGGGCCGATCGCTAACAGTCCGGCTTCGTCTTCGAGCCGGTGGCGCACCTGCGCCAGTTTGGGAGACTCGGCATGGCGCACCGTCACCACGAAGTCGGCACCGACGTAGACGTGCAATTCCCCGAACTCGACCTTTTCCGATTCGTCAATGTAGCGGGCCGGTCGAAGCACCACAAAGAGGTGGTCGCCGTAGTGCTCCAGCTTGGGACGCTGGTGGCCGGAGAGCGTGTCTTCCACCGCCAGTTCGTGCAGGCCCAGCTCCTCGGAGACTTCCCGCATTTCCGCTTGGTCGGGTCGGTACAGTCCCAGCCAGGCCATGCCGCCGGACTCTTTCATGGACTCGAACGTGGAGCTGAGGTCCGGAGGATGGATCACGCGCTTGCCCTTGACGTAAATCGCGTTGTCGATGATGGGCATGGACCCCTCCTTGCATGTAGGGCCGGGCAGGAAATCCCGGCGGGCGAATCGTGCCTTAGGTTAGTTTGCCATCAACCGGCCGCAGGCCGGTGCGCGCGTGCCTTCCCGACCTGGTGTTTTAGTGCGGGAATCCGGTGCAGGACCATTGGCGACTACCCTTGAGGAGTGACTTCCGCCGTTGAATCCCCCGCACCAGAGCCCACCGAGTTCGATCCCGTCCATGAGGAACGCCCCGAGGTGGGTGTCGGCCCGTGGGAGGGCGAATTCCCCGCCGGCGACCACTTTGACCGTGAGCTGCTGGAACTCGGGGACAGGCGCAACGTGGCCGACAAGTACCGCTACTGGTCCATGGAGGCGATCATCGCCGACCTCGACGAGCGCCGCCACGACTTCCACATCGCCATTGAGAACTGGCAGCACGACATGAACATCGGCACCGTGGTGCGCACCGCGAACGCCTTTCTGGCCAAGGAGGTGCACATCATCGGCCGCCGGCGCTGGAACAAGCGCGGGGCCATGGTCACCGACCGCTACCAGCACGTGCGCCACCACCCGACGGTCGAGGACTTTGTCGCCTGGGCCCGCGAGGAAGGGCTGGCGATCATCGGGATCGACATTTTTCCCGACTCCCAGAAGCTGGAAACCTATGAGCTGCCGCGAAATTGCGTGCTGGTCTTCGGCCAGGAGGGGCCGGGCCTCAGCGAGGAAGTCCACCAAAGCGCCGAGGCAACATTGTCGATCGAGCAGTTCGGTTCGACCCGTTCCATCAACGCCGCCTCGGCCGCCGGAATCGCCATGCATGCGTGGATCCGTCGGCATGTTTTCGACCAGTCGGTCTAGTCGCAGGTAGCCGTCCAGCCAGAAAGCCGAACGTCTGGCGAATAGCCCTTCTATCCCCGGGGCCGGTCGGTTAGCGTGAATGATACGGGTCCGGCTTGGTACACGCCGGTCGCCCTGCGAAGCGACGCCAAACCCGCGCGCCGGGAATGGCCATGGTGTCGACACTGGGAACGGAGAGGGCCACTGGTGAAAAAGCATCACGTCAACCACCCGCTCCCGTCGCCCAGGCCGCGCAAGAGGCATAGGCAACCGCAGGTCGGCAGGTCCGCTGCCGTGGGGATCGCGGTCGTGGCCGCACTCGTGGTTTCCGGTGCGCCGACCCTGGCCGGGCGCCAGATTGATTCCGTTCCCGTGGCCTTCTCCCCGCTGGATGTCGATACGGCTGCCTATCGCCGGCCGGTCGAGGTCTCGTTGCTCAGCGGTGTCGACGCCATTGCCTGGGAGATGGAAAACATCACCAGCGCCGCGGAAGGCGTCCAAGTCGCAGATGCATCCGGGCCCGGCAGCGCGATCGGCTCCGGCGGGGAGGCCGGTCAATTCACCGGACAGCTCGTCGGACAGAGCGTGGGGGCGTTGGGAGTCCTGCCCGGCGGCATCCAATTCATCCACCCGGTTGCCTCCCTGCACATCACCAGCCCGTATGGCTGGCGGAACAACCCGACCGGTCCAGGGACGCAGATCCATGTCGGGCAGGACTACGGCCTGCCCTGCGGTTCCCCGGTGTATGCGGCGGCGGACGGGGTGGTCGTCCAGTCGGCCTGGGCTGGCCACTCCGGGATGCGCGTGACGATCGACCACGGCTCCTCGGTGCGCACCGGCTACAGCCACAATTCGAGGCTCATCGCCAGGGTCGGGGACACCGTCAGGCAGGGCCAGGTCATCGCACTGAGCGGGACCACGGGCAACTCGACCGGCTGCCACGTGCACTTCGAGGTCATCATCAACGGCCGCTGGAACGACCCGCGAAACTTCCTGCCGGTCATCCCCGGCCAACCAATTCCGAAGATCGACTCGCGCCGCACCACCATCGCGGCGGAACCCATCAGAAATTCCGGCGAGCCAAGGACCGAGAGCAGGAACGGCCACGACATCGAGGTCGAACTGCCGAAACCACCCAAGGCCACACCGAAGCCAACGCCCCCCAGGAGCGAAACCCCGCGACCTGAAACAAGTGAGGAAGCCACGCCCGAAAAGACGACTCCGCCGGCACCAACGAAGGCCCCAACGCCGACGCCAAGCCCCACACCCTCACCTACTGCGCCCTCGCCCACGGCGCCCACGAAGACGCCGGCGCCCGAAACGAGCCCGACGCCGGAGCCAAGCGAAGAACCAACGCCTTCGCCCAGTTCATCCCAGACTGCTGCGACACCGACTGTTTCACCGTCCGTCGAGCCGACCAATTCGCCGTCCAACGCGCCAAGCAGTTCGTCCGCAGAGACTCAATCCACCATGCCGACCAAGTCGTCGACCAGTGCGTCGACCGAGTCGACGAGCAACTTGTCGGATTCGAGTTCCGGGACTCCGGACACGGAATCGTCAAGTGGCGCGGCGACTACCGATGGCGGCACGGGAGAGACGCTGTCTTCGTCCGGGACCACAGCGGAATCCCGGTAGTCATTCCGCCTCGCCCGAGTCAGCACAGCAAGTCGCTGCAGGGCCGATGGATTCAGGCGGCCACCAGAAGAATCGTCACCGATGGCCCGAGATTTCAAGTGCCATCGATGTCCAGGCGGGGAGCCGCCGCCAACAACCCGAGGCATCACAGAACTTAACAACAATGTCTTGCAAATATCTCTTTCTTCCGCGGCGGCTGTGCGTTAAGGTGATCCCTAAGTGTTCAGTTGCTTGGGGTGACACGGACAACTCGCTGGTTAATTACCAGAAAGCCGACCTCATTTTTGGCTGCGCAAAAACTTCATGGTGACTTAAACAGGGGGCTGTTACCGATGAAAAAACATCAAGATAATCGGGGAAATGTGTCGAGCCAGCTCGGCAATGCAAAAAACAAGATTCCACAAATTTCTGCGTTGGGTCTTGCCATGGCCGCGGTCGTGGCCATTTCAGGTGCACCCGGACTGGGCTTGGCCCAGGACCAACTGGCACCGCAACGAGACGGGGGATTGAGCCGCCAGGCCGCTGCCAATGTGCAGCCGGTCAGGGTCTCCTTGTTCAGCGATGTCGACGCAATCGCGTCGCGACCGCTGGGCATCACCAGCACCGGTTCGGGATATGGGGGCACCGGGCCTTCGTATGTGACGCATGCCGGATTCGTTCCGGGCATTGCCACCCATCAAAATGTCGCGGGAAACCTCGCGGGTCAGCGGCTGGGCGTGCTTGGGGCACTGCCCGGCGGCATCCAATTGATCCACCCGGTTGCCTCCCTGCACATCACCAGCCCGTATGGCTGGCGGAACAACCCGACCGGCCCGGGGACGCAGATCCATGTCGGGCAGGATTATGCCGTCCCTTGTGGTTCCCCGGTGTACGCGACCGCGGACGGGGTGGTCGTCCAGTCCGCTTGGGCCGGCCACTCCGGGATGCGCGTGACGATCGACCACGGCTCCTCGGTGCGCACCGGCTACAGCCACAATTCGAGGCTCATCGCCAGGGTCGGGGACACCGTCAGGCAGGGCCAGGTCATCGCGCTGAGCGGTACCACGGGCAACTCGACCGGCTGCCACGTGCACTTCGAGGTCATCATCAACGGCCGCTGGAACGACCCGCGAAACTTCCTGCCGGTCATCCCCGGCCAACCAATTCCGAAGATCGACTCGCGCCGCACCACCATCGCGGCGGAGCCGATCCGCAACAGCGAGGCGCCTCACTGGCATGCGACCGGCGCGGGGGACGTTCCGGACCACTGGGTACCGGCGCCAAGGTCCTACGTTTCCAAGGGCGCGCCAAGCATGCACGTGCCGAGCGCAAAACCTAAGGCCAACCCACAGCAAGCGCCGGCAACGAAGCCAAAGCCGGCACCACAGGTCAAGGAGCAGCCAACCGCCAAGCCGGCACCAGAGGTCAAGGAGCAGCCGACCGCCAAGCCAACTCCGCCGCCAAAGGTTGAGCCCAGGCCGAAGCCCGCGCCGACCACTACGAGCCCGGCACCGAGCAAGCCGCCGGTGACCAAGCCGCCGGTGCCTCAGACTCCGTCGCCGGCACCGGCGGAATCGTCACCGAATCCGACAAGTCCGGAACCCAACGAGCCGCCGCCGCCCACGGTCCCGGAGCCGATCGAGGTCCCGACTTTGCCGGTACCCGATGTCGAGGAACCTTCAACGGATCCGGCGAATCCTCCGGCCACCCCCGACGACGAGCCGCAATCGCCTGAGCAAGTGGCCCCCGAGCCGACCGACGCCGATGACGATGCGCCTGTCCAGGAGCCGCAGGCGGACACAGGGAATGGGGGCTCGATCCCGCGGGAAACCGACAGCGATTCGCAGGCAACGCAAGAGAAGCCGGCGGTCCAGTTGCCGAAGGTGTTGCCGCTGGCTCAACCCAAGGTCGTTGAAGTAGAGTCCGTGACCAAGCCGAAGACCGTTGCAGTACCGGCACCCCAGGCGGTGGCCCCGAGGAAGGCCGTGGCCAAGCCGAAGGCCGTTGCGGTACCGGCACCCAAGGCGGTCGCCCCGAAGAAAGCCGTGGCCAAGCCGAAGGCCATCGCGCCATCGGCGCCCAAAGCGGTGGCCCCGAAGAAGGTCTTCGCGCCACCGGCACCCAAGGTGGTGGCCAAGCCGAAGGTCGTTCGGCCGCCGGCGCCCAAGGCCCCTGTTGTGAAGGCCCCGCCGGCACCCGTCAAGAAGGTGGCAGCGCCGGCACCGGTCAAGAAGATCGTGGTTGCCAAGCCCAAGGTCGTTGAGCCGGTGGCCAAGCCAGCGGCCCCGACCACGGGCCAAGCGGCCGCCGCTGCGGGGAGCGCGAGCGACACGGACAAGTAGAAGGCAAGCCAAGGGCGCCGCGAACCGGCGCCCTTGGCATGTCCCCGGCCGGGGCCTTGCGTCATCCCGTAAGCGATCCAGCACACATGTAGATAGGATGGAGGCAGCCAACGAGGTCTACTCCCCACAATTCCTTATCTACACAGGAGTCAGTATGCCCATCGCAACCCCGGAACAGTACAACGCCATGATTGATTCTGCGAAGGCCGGCGGCTACGCCTTCCCCGCAGTCAACGTGACGTCGTCGCAAACCCTGAACGCCGCCATTCGCGGCTTCGCGGAAGCCGAATCCGACGGAATCATTCAGGTGTCCACCGGTGGCGCAGCCTACTGGTCGGGTGCCTCTGTCAAGAACATGGTGACCGGTTCGCTGGCCTTCGCCGCCTTCGCACGCGAGGTCGCCAAGAGCTACGGCGTGAACATCGCCCTGCACACCGACCACTGCCCGGCCGACAAGCTCGACGAATTCGTGCTGCCGCTGCTGGCAGCCTCGGAGGCCGAGGTCGCCGCCGGCCGCAACCCGTACTTCAACTCGCACATGTGGGACGGCTCCGCCGAGACCCTCGAGGAGAACCTGCGCATCGCCGCCGAGCTGCTGCCGCGCACCGCCGCAGCCAAGCAGATCCTCGAGGTCGAGATCGGCGCCGTGGGCGGCGAGGAGGACGGCGTGGAAAACGCCATCAACGACAAGCTGTACTCCACCGTCGAGGACGCCATGGCCACCATCGAGGCCCTGGGTGCCGGCGAAAACGGCCGTTACATCACCGCACTGACCTTCGGCAACGTGCACGGCGTGTACAAGCCGGGCAACGTGAAGCTGCGCCCGGAGATCCTCAAGGACATCCAGGCGCAGGTCGGGCAGAAAATCGGCAAGGCCAACCCGTTCGACCTGGTCTTCCACGGCGGCTCGGGTTCCTCCGACAAGGAGATCGCCGACGCGGTGTCCTACGGCGTCATCAAGATGAACATCGACACCGACACCCAGTACGCCTTCACCCGCCCGGTTGCAGGCCACATGCTCTCCAACTACGACGGCGTGCTGAAGATCGACGGCGAGGTCGGCAACAAGAAGACCTATGACCCGCGCGTCTGGGGCGCCGCCGCCGAGGCCTCGATGGCCGCCCGCATCGTCGAGGCTGCAAACCAGCTTGGTTCCGCCGGAAAGGCACTGAAGTAAACATGGCAGATCTTGGAGCAAACCTGCTCGGCATCCCGGAAACCCTGTTGCCTGAGGAAACCGAGGTCAAGTCGCGGCTGGAGGCCGGGGACGAAGCGGTGGACATCGCCGCGGCCTTCCCGGCATCCTCGCTGGGCTGGGCACTGCTGGCCAACGAGGCACATGCCGAGGGCCGTTTCGTGGAGTCCTACGCCTACTCCCGCGTCGGTTACCACCGCGGACTCGATGCCCTGCGCAAGGCCGGCTGGCGCGGCCAGGGCCCGGTGCCCTGGGCGCACGAGCCCAACCGCGGCTTCCTGCGTTCGCTCTATGCGCTGCAGCGTGCAGCCGCAGCCATCGGCGAGGCCGAGGAAGTCGAGCGCATTGGCCGCTTCCTCAACGACTCGGACCCGCTCGCGGCAGCAGCGCTCGAAGCCGAGTAATCCCGTCGGGCCGCCTTAGGCCCCGCTGGCAATTGTTCGTGCCGACCCCCGGGTCCGGCACGAACAATTGCTGCTTAACCAAGGAGCAGGCAAAGAAGAATGGCAAACGTGCAGCCCGGTGACGCGCTTGGCGCCTCCTACCGCTTCGTCGAGCCCCTCGGCTCCGGTGCGGTGGGCGAGGTTTGGCGGGTCAGTGCGATCTCGGGCGGTCCCGACCTCGCGGCCAAGGTGCTGCGCCCGGAACACGCGCACGACCCCGCCCTCGTTGAACGCTTCGTGAAGGAACGCTCGGTGCTGCTGGGGTTGCGGCACCCGAACATCGTCGCGGTCAGGGACCTCGTGGTCGAGGGCGAACGGCTCGCCATCCTCATGGACCTCGTGCCGGGCGGGTCGTTGCGCGACCTGCTCCAGGAGCGCCGCACGCTGCCCGCCGCCGACGCCCTGGCCATCTGCGCCGAGATGCTCGACGCCATCGCGTACGCGCACACCCGCAACACCACGCACCGGGACATCAAGCCCGACAACGTGCTGCTCACCGAGCCCTGGGCTCCGGGTCTCACCGGGGCGGTGCGCGTCTCGGACTTCGGCATCGCCTCGGTCGTGCACGAACGGGCCCGGCACACCACCGGCATGGTCGGCACCCCCGCCTACATGCCGCCCGAACTGCTCAGCACCGGCGAGGTGGGGCCCGCCGCCGACCTCTACGCCACCGGCATCATGCTCTACGAGCTGCTCTCCGGGCGGACCCCGTTCGCCGGGACCGGCACCGATTTCACCCTCGCCTACCGCCACGTGACCACCATTCCGCCGCGGCTGGAGGTGCCCGACGAGGTGTGGGAGGCGGTCGAAGCGCTGCTGGGCAAGGACCCGCGGCAACGGCCCGGCGCCCCCGAGGCCGCGGCGCGGCTGCGCCGCCTGGCCGCCCGGTACGCCGACCTGCCGGCCCTGCCGGTTGCCGCCGAACCCGAGGCGTTTGCGCCCCTCGAGCGTCCGGCGACGGTGCTGCGCGGCGCGGGAACGACGCCGGATGCCGGGTCCGCACCGGCACCGGACTCCGGGTTCCCGGCCTCCGCCCTTCCCGACCTGGGAGAGGCCGCCCAGCACACGGTGGTGCGCTCGATGCCGCGGCCCGAGCTGCGCCCCCGGTCCCGGCCGGCACCGGAGCCGGTGCGCGCCGGCTGGCGGCCGACCTGGCTGACCGGCAAGGCCGTCGCGTTGATCGCCGGCGGGCTTGTGGCGGCGGTTGCGATTGTCTTCGGGGCCATGGCGCTGGCAAAGCCCGACGCCCCGGCCGCGGCGCCGGCCGCCGATTCCACCGCAAGCCAGCAGGACGCCCCGCTGCCCAGCGGCCTGTCCATCGCCCGCAGCGCCCAATACGACGCGCAGGCCAAGGAAGTGCGGCTGACCATCACCTATGCGGCGCAGAAGGCGCCGCTGGCCGGGCCGTTCCTCGAGGTGCTCCCCGGCGCGTCCGCAGCGGCCTCCTGCCCGCCGGCGACCTGGGAGAAGGTCGCGGCAACACGCAACCAGCCGAGCCTGACGGGCATTTCAGCGGCATGCGGCTGGAGCCTGGGCGGGATCACCGTCCCGGCCAAGGGCAGCGTGGAGGCCAGCGCGAAGATCCCGGTGGAGCTGGTGGGCGAGGACGCCCTGGAGCAGTGGCTGCAGGGCGCGGCCGCGGCAACCACCGCCGCGGTGGCAGACCCCGCAGCCGGCGGCTCCGCGTACCCGGTGCAGCGCCTGCGGGACATCCAGGTCGTCACCCCGGCGCGCACGGTCAGCCAGACGGCCCTGCCGGTGACGCTGGTGCCGGTGTGGCCGGGCGGGCCGGACGTGCTGAACCCGCTGTACACCTCCCCGTCCACGGGCAAGGCCTCGGCGATGCTCGCCGCGGTGGCCGGGGGCGAGAAGGGCGTGCGGTTCTCCGACGGCTGCTCAGGTTCCCTGGCGGTCTCCGCCGACGGGCTCGTGGTCACGGCGCTGTCGGTCTCCCCGAGCTGCATCCTGCGGGCAGGGGTCGGCAACTTCACCGACCTGGCCAGCGACCCCTTCGGCATCACCACCCGCGAGTAGCCGCCCGTCGCCGGGCGGCGGCGGTTCAGGCGCCGGCCGCGGCGCCCGGGCCCATGGCCTGGATGAAGGTCGGGACCCCGCCGACGCAGAGGTAGCCGCGGCCCGGGGTCACCGCCACCGGTGCGCGGCGCGGCAGGGTCACGCCCAGCAGCTCGCCGTCGTAGTCGACGTCGGGAACCAGCAGCACGCCGCAGCGCGACTTGCGCAGCGTCTTGGTCCAGTGCGCGTAGAGACCCCGCAGGTCCGCCGAGCGGCCCGCGGCGATCACGCAGACCTGCGCCGAGGAGGCCAGCAGGTTGGCCAGGGCCTGGTCGGAGTCCTCGAAGCGCTCCGCGTCGTCGATCAGCAGCACCACCGGCCCGCGCTCGAGCCGGATCGAGGCGAGCAGCGCCGGCAGGTCCTCCGCGCCCACCGCCACCTTGTCCAGGTCGGCGTTCGCCAGCGGGGAGCGCCTGTCGCAGGCGCCCCAGACGGCAACAGGTTGCCCGCTGGCGGCGGCCGAGCCGCGGATCGACTCGGCCAGCGCCAGCAGCAGCGTCGACTTGCCCGAGCGCGCGGGCCCGGAGACCAGCACGTGCTCGCCCTCGTAGACCTCCAGCACCCCCGGGGCCAGGTCCTCCTCGCGCAACCCGACCGGGAAGCGCCACGGCTCGCCGCCAAGCTGCGCCGGCACGCCGAGCTGCCCGACGGTGAGCTCCTCGGGCAGCCGGCCGATGGCAGCGGGCTTCGGTTCGGCATCGGGCCAGCGCGCGGCCACGGTGGCCACCGCGGCGGGAAGGTCGGTGCCGGGGGTGGCCACGTGCATCTGGCGCAGCGAGCCGGCGTCCACGCAGCGGCCGGGGACCGCGGCGGGGATGTTGGACCCGCGCACGCCCAGGGCCGAGTAGTCGTAGGGGTCAGCGAGCCGGTAGAGCCACTTCTGGATGGTGACCTCGTCGATGGCCGAGGGCACCGCCTTGGCGCGGGTGGTGGACACGGCAAAGTACAGGCCCAGGGCCGGCCCGTCGGCGTAGGCCCGGTTCAGGGCGTCCAGCAGCCCCTGGCCGTCGTAGTCCTGGAACTCGTCGCGCAGCGTGGCAAGCCCGTCGATGAGCACCAGCGTCTCCTTGCGGGCCCCCGGATCCGCGCGCCGGCGCGCCAGCTCGGTGCGCAGGTGGCGCAGGAAGCGGGCCTGCTGCTCCCGGGCGCCGGGCCCGGTGCCCACGTAGGCGCTCGTGTGCGGCAGCGCGGCCAGCGGGGCCAGGGCGCGCGAACCGGTGTCAAGCACCAGCAGGTCAAGCTCCCGCGGGTCCTTGGCGGCCGCGGCGGCCAGGGCCAGGGAGGCCAGCGTGGTGCTGGTGCCCGATCCGGCGATGCCCAGCAGCAGCAGGTTGCCCTTGGCCAGATCCCAGCCGCCCGGGGTCTGGCGCTGGGCCTCCGGCTCGTCCCTCAGCGCCACCTCGATGCGGCGCCCGTTCACCGCCCCCACGAGCGGCACCTCCGAGGCGCGGTGGGCAGGTCCGCCGGCGGGGTCCGGGGCGTCGAAGCCGGCGAGCCTGACGCGCTCGCCCAGCGCCACGGGCCAGACCGGCCGCGGCACCCCGAAGCCTGCGGCCCGGTGGGCTTCGGTGATGGCCTCGATGAGCTCGTCGAGGTCGCTGGCGTCCGACTCGGAGCCCGGGGCGGGGGCCCGGGGCGGGCGCGGGAGCCCGAAGTGCCCGGTCTCCTCGACCACCAGCTCGGTGGCGGAGGCGCGGGAGGCGCGCCCGGTGACCAGCGCGGTCTGCACCGGGGTGATCTCGTCCTGCCCCAGCTTGATGTAGGCCCGCCCGGTCTGCGCCCGGGTGATGCCGGCGGCCGCCGGCACGCCGATGACGTTGGAGGAATCCTCGCGGCTTTGGACGCGCAGCGCCACCCGCAGGTTGGTGTTGGCCAGGATGTCGTCGTTGACCACGCCGGCCGGGCGCTGGGTGGCCAGGATCATGTGCACGCCCAGGGTTCGCCCCACGGCCGCGACGGAGACCAGCGAGGAGAGCACCTCGGGGAAGTCCTTGGCGAGCATCGCGAACTCGTCGACCACCAGCAGCAGCCGCGGCATGGGCTCGTCCGGGTTGGTGGCCAGGTAGGCGTCGAGGTTGTCGATGTCCTCCCCGGCGGCGGCGAAGATCCGCTGGCGGCGGGCCATTTCCGCCTCGAGGGAGCGCAGCGCGCGGTCCGCCAGCTGCTCGTCGAGGTTGGAGATGGTGCCGATGGTGTGCGGCAGCGCCTCGCAGGCGGCGAACGCGGCGCCGCCCTTGAAGTCGATGAGGATGAAGTTCAGCCTGGTGGCGTCGTTGCGGGCAGCGAGCCCGGCGACAAGCGAGCGCAGGAACTCGCTCTTGCCCGAACCGGTGGTGCCGCCGACCAGCCCGTGCGGCCCGTCCTTGACCAGGTCAAGGGACATCGGCCCGGACTCGGAGGTGCCGATCGGGGCGGAGAACCCCTTGGCCTTGGCCCACGCCGCGCGGATCGACGCGGCATCGGGGGAGGGCATGGAAGGCAGCTCGGGCAGCCGGACCAGGGAGGGCAGCGCCGCGCCGGGCACCACCAGCTCCGGGTCGTCGAAGCGCGCCAGGTCCATGGCGCAGCGCTCGGCGGCCTCGATGCCGATGCCCGCCAGCACCACGTCGCCCACGTCAGTGAGTGCGCCGAGGTCGTGCACCGACGCCGCGGCGTCCGCCCCCACGGTGATGACGGTGGTGCAGGCGGCGGGCAGCTGCTGCTCGGAGGCGGCAATCACGATGCCCGAGACCCGCGGTCCCTGCCCGGGGCCGCGCCCGCCCAGCCCGGGGACCGAGCGGCCGTGGCCCAAGAGCTCGCGCGCCGGGGCGTCGCGGCCCTCGGTGAGCACCTCGGAGTCGAGCACCAGCAGCGTGGTGCCGCCGGCCGAATCGTCGATGCCCTCGCGCAGGGCGCGGAGCAGGGCGGCGCTGCGCCGCCGGTCGTCCGAGAGCCAGCGTTCGGAGGTGCCGGTGCCGAGCCGGCGGGTGTGCGGCAGCCAGGAGGCCCAGGCCCACTCCTCGTGGCGCCCGCGGTCGCAGAACACCGCGATGGACAGGTCGGCGGGCCCGGCATGCACGGCGGCCTGGACGAGCAGGGAGCGGGCCAGGGCCAGGGCCCCGGCGCGGTCCCCGACGATGCCGACGACGCCGGCGTCGGTGAGGTCCACCAGCAAGGGGGCCGCGGGGATCCGGCTGGCAGCCAGTGCCTCGCGCACCAGGGGGTCGGGCACCGGGGCGGAGCGGTCATCGAGCCCCGGTGCCCAGGGCACGTCGCCGATCCCTGCATTCAGCGCCAGGAAACCCTTGGAACCGGCCCTGCGCTGCCACAGCCCGGTCGTGGGCAGCGCGGCGATGCGCATGGCGGTGGCGGGGTCGGGGATTTCGGCGTGGCGGCGCGTGGCCTGGGCGGCGGCGGCCTCGGCGACCTCGGCGGAGAAGTCGGCCAGGGCGGCGGTGAACCGCTCGTCCTCTTCCTTGAGGTTCTTGGCGCGGCGGTGTTTCTGCTCGAACCACATGCCCACGGCCATGACCGGACTCAGTGCGGCGAACATCGCAAAGCGGGCATCTCCAAGCATCATCACCATGGCCCCTGCAAGCAGCAGCGGGGCCAGCACCGTGATGTAGCTGAACTTGGAGGCCGGCGGGACGTCCTTGCGCACCGGCGGGGTCAAGGGGTCGGGTTCCGGCGGGTTTCCCGGGCGCGGGGGCCGGTTGAAGGGCGCGGTGGCGGCGGGGGTGAGGTTGTGCAGGGAGCCGGGTTCCGGGGCGCGGTTCTCCGTGATCTCCGGGCGCAGCAGCACCGTCGTTCCGCCCATGACCAGGGTGGCAGGGGAGGTGAGAAGCACGCCGTCGGCGTCGACAGGCTCCCCGGCGAGCAGCGTGCCGTTGGTCGATCCCGCGTCCCTGACGCGCACGCCGCCGTCCTCGAGCTCGAGGCTTGCATGGTTCCAGGAGGCGCTTTCGGTTCCCAGCACCAGGTCCGCCTGCGGGGAGCGGCCGATGAGCAGCGGCCGGTGCGCCGGCAGCGGAACCAGGTCCCCGGCCTCCATCCCGCCGGAGAGCGTGGCGCTCCAGCCGCGCACCGGTTCCGGGCGCGGGAGGGGAGCCAGGGAAATGGTGCTGCCCTCCAGCAGCAGCAACTCCTCCAGCGGGGTGTCGGCGGGCACCGCGGCGGCGTCCACGTACAGCGTGGAGCCCGGTGCCGGGGCGCTGCCGCCGGCGGCGGCGACGAGTTGCGCGAGCGTCGTGCCGGGAGCGAAGCTGCCCAGCTCCCGGTCAAGTCGCTGGCCATCCAGCCGGATCAGCACGCGCACCGCGCGCTCCTTTCGTCGTCGGGCAGTGGGGGTCAGTCGGCGGAGGGGCGGGCGAACCAGGAGGCGGTCGCGCCGTCCCCGGTGGCCGTGGGGCGCAGTCCCAGGTCCTGCGCCGAGAAGTGCAGCACCACCGGGTCCCCGTCCATGGCGTCGGGTCGGGTGAAGTCAAGTGCGGGACCGGCGATGCCGTCGGCAGGGCCCGGCTTCAGCGTACCGAGCGCCTTGGCCACCTTGGCCGGGTCGTTGCTGCCGGCGGTTGACACCGCGCGCACCAGGGCCACCACGGCGTCGTGGCTGCGCGAGTCGGCGGCATTCGCGACCTCGCTGAAGGCCATGTCGCCGGTGAGGTTCTTGGCTTCCTTGTCCTGCGCCAGGACGCGCAGGCCGGCCAGGAATCCGGACATGGCGCGGCCGGAGTCATCCGGGCGCAGGGCCGCGGCGTCGCCCGCGTTGGCGCCGACGGTGGAGAGCCGGCCCGAGACGGTGCCGCCGGCCTGTGCGAGCCCGGAGGCGAACGCGGGGCTGGTGGCCCCGGGCGTCAGCACCAGGGGGACCGTGACCTTGGCGGATTGCAGCGCGTGCACCACGGTTGCCTGCTGGGTCGGGTTGCCGGAGAGCAGGATGGCATCGGCGGGGTCCGCCACCGGGGTGCGGCCGGGCGTGCCGTCGGCCTTCGCCGGTTCCGCCACGCCGGTGCGGCGGGCGACATCGGCCGCGAGCTCTTCCGGATCGGCACCCGGAGCGAAGGAGATGCTCGAGTCGACGTCCACGGAGTCCGGGGCGCCGCCCCCGGCATCGATGAGCAGCGGGCGCTTTGCGCCCGCCAGGGCGGCTGCCAGCGCCTTGGACACCTGTGCCCCGGTCGGTGCGGTGCGCCAGGCCGCGCCCTCGGCCTCGATCTTGCCGTCGTAGTAGGGCAGGATCACCGGGACCCCTGCGTCGGCGGCTGCCTCGAGTGCTCCGTCCACCTGCTCGCCGTCGGTGGCCACGATGATTCCGGCAACGCCCTCGGAAACCAGCTTTTCCACGGCCTTGCGGGCGCCCTCGGCGGTTCCGCGGTCATCTGCGGTGGATAGCGCGATGGGCGTTCCCGAAAGGGTGAAGCGGTGTGCGGCAACGGCAGCGCCCTGCGCCGCATCCTTCCACGCGGCGCCGGAACCGGACCCGAGCGTCACCACGACGCCGAGCCTGGTGTCGGCCGGGACGTTGGCGGCGGAGAGCGCCACCGGGACGCCCGCCTCCACCGGATCGCCCTTGGCCGCATCGGCCGGGCGGAACAGGAAGACCGACAGCGCAATGATCGCGGCGACTGCCACGACCACCACGCCTGCCGAAATGAGGTTTCGGCGGGTGGCGAGGGAACTCATTTGGCACTTCCCAGACGGAAGGAGTACAGCGTCTGGGTCGCGGTGCCCGCCGGCACCTCAAGGTGGAAGGTCGGCAGTGCCGACACCGCCTCGAGGGAGGCCTTGAACTGCGCCTGGCGCAGCAGGATCCCTGCAACGTCCTCGGCCCGCACGTTCGCGTAGCCCTGGGCGTTCTTGGTGGCCAGCGCCAGCTGGTAGTCGGCCGTGTCGGCCTTTGCAGCGCTGGTGGCCATCGATCCGAGCAGGCCGGACCCGTTGACCTTGCGGTCGCCTAGGTCGAGCATGACCTTGGAAAGTCCGGCAGCCAGAAGCTTCGAGGCGCCCTCGACATCCCGCGTCGAGGCTCCGGTGCTCTGCGCGATGCCCTCGAGCGAGGCGGCGGTCTGCTTGCTGACTGCCTCGGTCAAGCCGGCATCCTGCTTGGCAAGTTCGTCGTGCTGCTTGTCAACCGTGGTCTTGGCGTTGGCTTCCACGTCGGCGGCCGTCGAGGACAAACCGGCGACCGAGCGGTCGAATGCCTTCACGACTGCATCGCTGCCCTCCGCGCCCTGGGCGGAGACGACGCGAATCTGGCTGTTGATCAGCGCGGTGACCTCTTCGGTCATCGCCATCTGGGTGTTCTCGAAGGCCTGCGTGATGCCTGATTCGAGTGTGTCCTGCTGCTTCTGCAGGGTCAGGAGCGCCTCACCCATGGAGTCCCGGCTTGCTTTGGCATCATCCACGGTCCTGCGAAGTACTTCGATTTCGTCTCGGAGGCTGCCGCCGACTTTCAACGTGCCGTCTAGTTCTTCAACCTTGGTGCTGACGGCTTCAAGGCTCTCTGTCAGGCTCGAATTGGATTTGTCGATCGCATCGTACACGGGGCCGTCCGAGACTGGTTCGGTGGCCAGCTTTGCAACTTTTTCCCACGCCGCGACTTGCGTCGCTGCATGACGCTCGGTACGGGCGTCCCATGTCGCGGTCTCATTATCGGCCCATTTTGTCCACGCTTCGGTTTGCTCAGTAGCCTGATCGTCTAGGTCATCGGCTAAGTTTTGCATCCGTTCGTGTAGTGGCTCAGGGTCCTTCGCGAGGTCCTCAAAAGTTTCGGGGTCCGTGCCGCGGCACGGAATCGAGGTCAGGTATGACCGAAGCTCCTCGATGTCCTCACGCGAGGGAGCCTTGTCGATGTCCGCTTCGGATGGCGAGCTCTCAGCGTCGGCATCCGCGGGTATCAGGTCGCACATTTCGGCTGCAAGGTTGTCATTTTGCTTGGTCATTGAGTCGAGCGTGTTCGTGTGTTCAATTGGCTCGTAGACCCATGGATTTTTCAGATTCAACGGAAAGTTCTGGTCCTCGACGAGCTTGATCGTTTCTGTAGCGATCGTATTGATCTTCTCGTTTTTAGCCCGCTCGTCCGTGACCAGGTTGTCGATTGCCGTTTTCAGTTCATCAACTGGAAATTCAACGTTCTTGACTGTGTCCCTAAGTTCCTGGAATGCAACCTTGGTAGCCTTGGCTTCTTGTTCCTTGTTGGCATCGCCAGTGGCCGCCGCCTCGTCCAAAGCGTCGACTTTTAGGGCAAGCTCGTCGATTCCGTCGGAAAGGAGCCGGTGCTGTGCCCGCGCGCCGGTGATGACCTCGGGCTGAAGCGTTGCGACCAGCTTGTCGCCCTGGTCCACAAGCTTCAGCAGGGCACCGGTCACGGTGATCGAGGACGCGTGGAACGCGCAGGTCAGGGATGCCACGGTGCAGTTCTCGGCGTTGGGCTCAGAGGGGCCAACGGTCTTCTGCAGCGCGGTGGCAACTTCGTCGCGGCAGCCTGCGGTCGAGCGGGCGTAGCCGTCCAGCTGGGCGGACATCAGCACGAGGCTGGAGTAGACGGTCGCGGTTTCGCCAGCGGGTGCAACGATTGCGGCGCAGCCGTTGCCCTTGATCGTCGCCTTCGGCACGCCGACCGAGGTGTCGCCCAGCATGGCGTCGACGGTGTTGACGGTCTGGGAGAGCTGCGCGAGCGTCGTGGTCTCGGCCCCGGTGACGGTGGAATCCAGGTCGGTCTTGAGCGAGCCGAGCTGGTCCTTCAGGCCGCTAAGGGTTCCGGCCAGCGAGTCGCTGCTCTCCTTCAGGTGGGCGGCGGTACTGACGCCCAGGGTCTTCGAGGTGCTCTCGAGGTTGCCGCGCACGTCGGTGATGGTGGAACCCGCGCGGCTTAGCACGTCGTTGACTTCGGCGATGAGGTCGATGGTGCGCCGTTGCAGGGCGAGCTCGGAGGTGGGGCTGGTGTCGAACGCGGAGGCCAGCACTCCATCGACCGAGAGGTCGGTGGACATGCCCGGTTGGACGGCCAGATCGATGCTCGGAGCGGCGAATTCGGTGACGTCGGCGACCAGGCGCATGGTGGTGCTGGCACCCGTGGCCGGAGGGGCGAGGAGAGTTGCCCACTGGATGACGGCCTCGCCTTCGGGAGAGGCGCTGATGATGCCGTTGGTCCCGGCGGAGCCGGGCCCGGATTCGCCCACGATGTTGCCGGGGGAGACGCCGGAGAGCACCGTCGAGGCGGCGATCGTCATCGGAGCACCCACGAGTACCGGTTCGGTGCGTGACTGGCCTGCCACATCGAAGGTCACGTCGCGCGGGGCCACCGTCAGGTTTTCCACGGTCAAACCGATCTCGACCCGGCCGGTGTAGCCGGCCAGCTCCTCCAGGTTGGTGCCCGTCTTCTCCGCGGTGCGGTACTGCGCGCTCACCCGGACGGGAAGGTCGTTGGCGACCTCGCCCGGAACATAGGCGGTATCGGCGCTCGAGGATTCTCCCGTGGTGTCGTCCACGGAGATGGCTGTCCCGTTGACCGCCGAGATCGATCCGTTGGAGGCAAGGGCCACGTTCACCGACTGCAGCACGCGCGACGGCGTGCCGACGACGTTGGGTGCGTTGGTGCACGAGGCCGTGAATGCCACGGCGGCCACCGTCAGGATCGCGCCTGCAGTTCGGACCAGCTTCGAGCTCGGTGTTCGTGCGGCGTTCGTCTTACGTGGTCGTGTGCTGGCCACTTGCTCCCCTTCGTGATTCAAATTCCTATTGAATAATAGGCGGTACACCGTCCGAATCGATAAACCTGCGCCGTGGCGAAACCCGATCGCCGACATGTCGTTAACTGGGCGTGGCCTCCAAACGCGCCGCGGAGAGCGCCCTTTGGGGACCCGCTTCGGCTTCCTTGGAGCCGTCTAACTCATGTTGTTGGACTTTCCATGGATTGAGCATCTTTTCGGTGTATCCGTGCAGAATCCTTGGCTGGCCTCATGCGATCAGCCGCCCTGCCGGTTCAAGCGGCGAGCTTAAATCAGGTCTGAACAGCATAGATCGGGCCGACTTCCCGATTGCCAGGAGGCCCTGCGCAGCCCATTCGCGGCGGTGAGTGCCCGCGGCAATCCGGTGTCCAGTGGCTCTCGAATCTTATGGCTGCCACTGACACTGGCCGCGCTCGCGGGTAGGCGTTGATTCGAAACGAGGCGTCGGGTGGCCATATGGGCCATCGGCTACCCCGCGTTCAATGATGACTGCCATTTGTAAGCATCTTTTACCGAGTGCTTAAGGCCGTGCCTGATGTCCCCGTTGAGCAGCCGCATCCCGTGCCGCTGGCCGGAAGTCAAATTTCTAGCGAACACGAGAAATTTATGGGCTCATTACTTGGAACGCGGCATGTCATCTTGTTAGAGTTATTCTCGTTCGAGTCTCCTAGTAGCGCATTTGCGCGGGGACATCACCAAGATTCTTGGAGGATTTCATGTCGCGTGTCCTATCAACGGAGCAGGCAAAGACTGCCATTCAGCAGATTCAGGCGATCATCAACGGTGGCTTCACCGACCAGATCAGCCAGTTGGACGCCCAGGGACGGGTCCTGTCGGACCCGAACGTGTGGGATGGCCCCCTGGCTTCCCAGTTCCGCGGTTCAACGTGGCCCGAGACGAAGGCCGCTCTGGACAAGGCCCGCACCGAGCTGGAGCAGCTGCGTGGCCAGCTGAACCAGATCTCGACGAACATCTTCACCGCAGGCGGCGGCAACTAGCAGGTATTCGGTTCGCCCCCGTTGCCGCCGGCCGTGGTGCCGCCGTGGCGGCGGGGGCGTTTTCCATCCTTTACCGAGGTTTCGACGGTGCCTCGGATCGTTTTTCGGGACCTCCGGGCCCCATTGGTCTGATGAGGGAGTTTCTGCGTGGCCGATCTGGGTGTCTTTGAACATGACGTTGTGTTTGACAACGGGACGGCAGACGCATTGATTTCGGCGTTCAACCTCGCCGCATCCAAGATTGAGGGACAGTCAGGTTCCCGGTCCTCCCTGGTGGCGACGGCCGGAGCCGAGTTCCAGGGGCATTTCTCAAAGCTCTTTGCAGACAATGCACGCGTCGCGTCCGCGGACGCGAACGAGCTCGCGGCACGTTTGCGCGAGGCAGCCACCGGCGCCAATTCGCTGAAGGAAGAAGCCCGCAAGGAAAACGAACGCCGCCGGCTGGCCCGCGAATGGAAACAGCGCCGCGAAGAACGCCAAGACAACATCCTCCTCAAGGGATGGGACATGGTCTTCGGTGAGGAGGACCCTCCAGTCGGGCCGCCGGCACAGGAAGTGAGCATCCAGGCCTCGACCCCCGTGACCGGCGTGAGGCAAACGCCCGCCCCGGGCGGCGGTTCCAATGCCGGCGTCTCCGCTGCACGCCCCAGCGACTTGCGTTCCTTCGCCACGGGATCGGCGAACCTCAATAGTGAACTTGCCGGCAAGCCTGCATCATTGCGCAGCCACCTCGCGGACTTTGCCGCCCGCTGCAGCCATGGCTCGCTGAACGCCAGCGGTGTCGTCAACGGCTTCGACAAGTGGCTCGAGGCCAACGACCAGGACGTGGCGTGGGCCCTGACGATTGCCAACGCCTTCGCCGCCGCCGGCGGCGAAGGTAACGTCTCGCGGATCGCCGACTCGGCGCTGTTGGCCGCCCTCGCCGCCCAAGGGGTCGGCGCGACCCGCCAGGACATCGCCATCGATGCTGCTTTTGCCCTCGGCGCCCCTCCGACGACCGGCTACTCCAACGACCCGGTCAACACCTCCACCGGCAACTTCCTGGAAACCGAGGTGGACCTCGGATTCGCGGGTGCGGCGTCGTCACTGTCGGCCGCTCGCACATACAACTGCCTGGACGAGCGGGTCGGTTCCTTCGGGACAGGCTGGGCCTCGGTGTTTGACACCCGCCTCGAGCTGGAGGACGAGGGCGCCTGGATGGTGCTGGCCGATGGACGCCACCTGTGGTTCCCCCGCCTCGGCGAGGGTTGGGACCGGGCCGACGGGGAAAGCTCCTGGCTTAATCGCGAAACCCTGAATGACGAGGAGCTCGACAAATACGCGGCGGATTCCGCCGAGGTTCTCGTGGTGCGCGACAACGCCGGAGCCCGCTGGGTGTTCACCGCGGCCGGTACCTGGCTGTCTTCGGACACCGGCCCCGGGACAGCGCTGCTGGTGAGCCGGGATGACGAGGGCCGCATCGCCGAACTAAGGCACGAACGCGGTCGCTGGGTGCGCACCGAATTCGCGGGCGAGCGGATCGCCGTGCTTATGGCCTCGGACGGGCGCCGCGTGGAGTTCGAGTACGACGAGAACGGGCAGCTGCTCTCCGCCGCCGGGCCGGGCGGGGTGCGCAGCTACCGCTGGAACGACGCGGGCCTGATCGAGGCCGTCACCGACGCCGCCGGCGTCGAAGAGGCAGTCAACACCTATGACGAGCACGGACGGGTGCTCACCCAGGTCTCGGCCTTCGGCCGCGTGACCCGGTTCGCCTACCTGCCGGGCCGCCTGACGGTGGTGTCCGATGCGGACGGGACCCGTTCCAACGCCTGGATCGCCGATGCCCGGGGCCGCCTGGTGGGCGTCATTGACGCCAACGACGCGCGCCAGTCCATGAGCTATGACCGCTACGGCAACCTGGTCTCCGTCACCGAGCGCGACGGTGCCCTCACGGTGCACGCCTACGACCAGCGTGGCCGGAAGGTCCGCACCCGCACCCCGAGCGGTGCCGACATCACCTACGGCTATGACCACGCCGACCGGCCGGTGACCGTGGTGACCGAGTCCGGCGCCCTGGTGACCTACGAATATGCCGACGACTCCTCCCGCAACCCCTCCCTGGTCATCGACCCTGAGGGCGGCCGCACGCAGCTGCACTGGCGTGAGGGCCTGCTGGAGAAGATCGTCGACCCGGTCGGCGTGGCCGTGCGCTTCGGCCACGACGCACACGGCGACCTGGCGACCATCACCAATGCCTTCGGGAACACCGCGACGCTGCACCGCGATGCAGCGGGCAGGGTCACCGAGGCGGTGTCCCCCGGCGGTGCCCGGACCACCTACCTGTATGACGCAAACGGGCAGCTGCGCTCCCGCCGGGATGCCGACGGCGCCCTGTGGAAGTTCGAGTACGCCCCGGGCGGAGCCCTGGCCGTGGTCATCGACCCGCTCGGGTCCCGCACCGAGATGCACTACGGTTCCCACGGCCAGCTCACCGGCACCGTCGACCCGCTGGGACGGGCCGTCACGCGCAGCTTCGACGACCTGGGCAACGTGTCCGGCCTCGAGCTTCCCGACGGCGCCCGGTGGAGCTTCGTCCACGATGCGCTGGCCCGGCTGACGCAGGTCACCGACCCCGCGGGGCACGCCTGGTCGCGCGAGTACAACAAAAACGGCGAACTCACCGCGGTGGTGGACCCCACGGGCGTGCGCCAGCAGATTTCGGCCGACGCGGCCACGGGAACCGTCACGGTCCGGGACGCGTTCGAGCGCAGTAGCGTGCGCTGCGACGAGTTTGGCCGCCCCGTGGCCTCCGAGCGTGCCGACGGCAGCACAGAGCTGACCACCTACGACGCGTGCGGGCGCCCCGTGGAGCTGGTGAACGCCGACGGCGGGCTCACCCTGCTGCGCCGCGACGCCGCCGGCCGGGTCATCGAACACCGCTCACCGGGCGGGGCCGTCACCCGGTTCGAGTTCGACGCCGCCGGCCGCCCGGCCGCGAGCATCGACCCGACCGGTGCGCGCACCACCCTGGAATACGACGCCGAGTCCCGCGTCGTCGCCCGCGTCTTCCCGGGAGGGGAGACGGAGCGCCTGGCATACGACGCCGTCGGCCGCGTTGTCTCCCGCTACACCCCGGGGCGCGGCACCTCGCGCTTCGAGTACGACCTGGCCGGGCGCCTGGTCCGTGCCGTCGACTCGTCATTCGGGCGGCGCAGGTTCCGCTACGACGCGGCGGGGCAACTCATCGAGGCCGTCAACGGCCTGGGCGGCAAGACCCGCTACGAATACGATTCGCGCGGACGCCTGACCACGGTCACCGACCCGCTGGGTGCCACCACGCGCCGGGCCTACAACGAATCCGACCAGGTCGTCTCGGAAACGGATCCGCTGGGCCGGACGATCACCGCGGGCTTTGACGCGGCGGGGCGCCAGCTGTGGCAGTGCGACCCGGAGGGCCGGCGCACCGAGTGGACCTATGACGCGGCGGGGCGCCAGGTATCCCTGGGCGTCGACGGGCAGACGCTGATGCAGATCGGTCGCGATGCACGCTCTCGCACCGTGCGGATCACCGACCTCACCCGGGAAGACGGTGTCGAGGTCGAGCAGCTGTTGCGCTTCAACCGCCGCGGGCAACTCATCGAGCGGCTGCGTGACGGGCGCGGCCCGTCATGGGAATACGACGCGGACGGAAACCGCACCGCAATGGTGGACCCGCAGGGGACGCGCACGGAGTTCGGGCATGACGCCGCCGGACACGTGGTTGTTGTCGAGCACCCGGTCCTCGGACGGATTTCCTACGAGCGCGATGGAGCCGGACGCCTGGTCGGCGCAGTCGCCAGCCATGCGGTGCAGAACTGGGACTATGCCGAGGGCGCGCTGGTGCGTCACGCGAGGACAACCATTGACGGCGTTGAGGAGACGGTGATTCGCCGGGACGGGGACGGGCGCATCGCCGCGATCCTTGCCGACGGCATCGAAACCCGCTTCTTCTATGACGCCGCGTGCCAGCTGGAGCGTTCGGAGCGCGAAGACGGCGTGGTGTCCAGGTGGCGCTATGACCTGTCCGGCCGCTTGGTGGACGAAGCGGTTGAAGGGCTTGCCGCGGAGCTCGCCTATGACGCCGCGGGCCAGTTGCGTTCCCGCACCGACGCGGCCGGGACCAGCACGTATGCCTACGACGGGCTGGGTCGCCGGACCGAGACCGTGGAGCCAGATGGCTCGGTGCGGTCCTTTGAATGGTCCCCGCGCGGTTGGCTGTCCGCCGTGGCAACGGAGGGTCCATCCGGGGCATCCTCCCGCAGCGAGTTGTGGGTGGACGCGCTCGGCGAGTTGGCGGACGTAGACGGCGCCGAGGTCTGGTGGGATTCTGCGGAGGTTGCCCCCCGGGTGATGTCCGTCGGTGACCAGTCGGTGGTGGCCCTGCCCGGCGGCGTGACGGCGATTGGCGGTACGGTGCTCTCCGCCGGGTGGCGCAGTGCGCATCCGACGGAGGCGGGCAGCCCGTGGGGCATGGCATCGGACGCGCTCCCGGGCCTTCCTGCCGGGCTGGGCGTGGGTGCGTCCGGCGGGTTGCAGGTGGGCGGGATGGATTGGTTCGGCGCCCGGGCATATGACCCGATGACGCGCGGGTTCCTGTCGGTTGATCCGCTGGATCCGGTGGTGGGTTCCGGTTGGTCCGGAAACCCGTATTCCTATGCCGGCAACGATCCGCTGCACGCGATCGATCCCTTGGGCCTGCGTCCGGTCACCGAGGACGAACTGCAGGCGTACCGCGACGGCAACAACGGCGCCATGGCCGCGGCGGGCGACTGGTTTGTAGAGAACTGGGAATACGTCGTCGGTGGCGCAATGGTGGTCGCCGGCGGTGCGTTGATGTTCACCGGCGTCGGCGGGCCGGTCGGCATGGCGTTGATGGCCGGTGGTGCCGACGTCATAATCCAGAAGGCCACGACCGGGGACGTGAACTGGGCGCAAGCTGCTGCCTCAACGGTCCTCGGCGGGGTTGGTGGGGCCGCTCCGATGCTGCTGAGGGCCACGAGGGTCGGTGGCATGGCAACACAGGCCTCCATGCGGGTCGCTCCCACCGCGAACGTGGTCAAGTCTTTAGCGGTGAATATGGGTGTAAACGGCGGCGTTGGCGCGGTGGCCAGTTCGGGCGGCTACGGTGTAGCGCAGGCGATCAAGGGCGAGGAGATGACCGGCCGAGGACTGGCTGGGGCGTTCGTGGGCGGCTTCGTTGGCGGTGCCGCCGGGGGCCTCGCCGGACCTGCGGGAGGTTCGATAGCCGAGCGTCTGGGAAAACCAACTTCGTCGCTGTTTTCCACCCTCTCGTCGTCCGGGGTCAGTGCGGCCGCCAATGTCAGTGGCGTGGCCGCAACGAATCTTGTTGCCGGCGAAGACACCTCCTGGGGTGACCTGGCGGTGGCTGCGGGCGCAGGCGGGGTCATGCCGCTCATACGCCTGCCCGGGTCGGTGACACAGACCAATTTCGATGTACTGCGACGGCTCCCGTACCAGCAACCGCGAACGTTCCAGGGAACTTTCGTAAACTTGGGTCAGAGGAACACCACTGCACTGTGGGGTTCTGCCGGAATCGGTGGTGTCATCGGATCCACACTTGGTACGAGTTGGGATGTTGTGAGTGACTAAAAAACGCGCAGGGACAGCAAGATATGCACCCTTGAGCCGGTCAGATGTCATCGCGAGATGCATCGTGGTGCCGATAGTGCTCGCGGTGGCGGTGGTGGGACCGCTCATCGGCGGGCAGCGGGACATGGGCCTCTTGCTGGGTACCGTTGGTGGCTCGTTGGTCCTTGCCGCAACGTTGGCATTCGTGGCCGTTGGCGCACCGATTACGTTGTTGGCCGCGCTTTTCCTTGCGCCGTACATCGTTTCTCGGTTTGTCCCCAACTTCTCCCCGGTCTTTCTGTCGTGGCTGCTTTGCACCTTTGTTGGTTGGGTCTTGGGCTCGATGTTGCGTTCCGAGTGGGATCGGCGCCGGGGCCGCGGGACGCCGGCAAAGGATCGTTCCCGGCAGGGAACGGGGAAATCCCTGGAGTGGCGCGTTGGCCGGAAGACCTTCCGCGAGGCCGGGTTCTCGGAGGCTGCCTTGGTTGCCAAGATCCAGTCTTTGGATGGTGACCGGCGCTCGCTGGTGAGTGCCGTCCGTGGCGAGGCCTGCCTCACCGTTGCGGGCAATGCGCAGGGCCCCCTGATGGTGTTCTACTCTGCCGACACCTCGGAGGAGGACAAGTGGAGCGTGTTGACATCGACCGGTAGCGATCCCGGACAGGTCGATGTGAAGATTGGACACATGTCGCTGGCGCATGAATCTTGGGAAATCACGACATTGGAGAAGGCGCTGGTTGCGGCGCGACACTTCCAGCGAACGGGCCGGGCTGATCCCCAAATGAAGTGGTTCAGTTCGCCGACGATTGCTGACTGGAGGACGTTGGCCTCATGATTTCCGGGGAACGCTGGCTGACGACCGTTGCGCTGGTGGCCGTGCCAACGCCGCGAACAGGTGTCCTTGCGGTCGCTGCGGCCGTGGGCGGCACGGCATGTTGGTGAATTCAACCGTGGCGCGTAGTTCCTCAAAGAACGCTGATTTCGTCGGAATGGCGATGGCGGGGATCGGTGTCCTGAGTGGTGTCTTGCTCCCGGTTATCTGGTGGGACGCCAATGTTTCCATCGTCCTCATAGTTTTGTTGGTTGGCTTCGCCGCTGGCGCGGGTACGTTCATGTTCGCCAAAGGCAGGTTGCCAATCCTGCTTTTTTTCGTCGTCTTTTTTGGGGTTCTGCTGTGGTTCCGGAATATCCAAAGCATTCAGGGAGGAACCGGTGGCCTCGGCCTGACCTGGTTCACATGCGTAATTGCCGGAACCATTATTGGCGCCAATTTTCGACCTGACAAAAAGAAGAAGGCGAAGAAACTAGCCTCGGGTGCACTTCTGCTCACCGGGAACGACGGGAGAAAGCTGTTCGAGGATGACGCCCCGTCCGCAACTTCCCTCGTCGGGAGCGTGCGGTCCTTGGATGGCAAGAAACGGACGCTTGTCAGCGCGATGCGTGGCGGTGCGCGGATGGACTTCTGTGGGGGTGCGGAAGGCGCGATGGTTGTCTATTTCTCTCCCGACACATCGGATGACCGGCTGTGGAACATGATGACAACGCCAGGGTCCGAGCACGGCCAGACCGAGGTCGCGATCGGGGATTTGGAAGGTTCGTTCGAGAACTGGGAAACGACAACAGTGGAGCGTGCGATTGCCGCTGCGCGCCATTTTGCTTCCACGGGTCAAGCAGATCCGACACTGACGTGGTATGCCTCAGAGGACGTGTGCGAACGACGGCCATTGGCTTCGTGATGACCGGTCAGCGCCGGTTGACGCGAGTGGCCCCGGTGACGGCTCCCAGCCCGAAAAGATACCCTCTTGCCGTGGTTTCGGCCGTCGCGGGCCTGGCGATCCCCTTGATGGCTGGTCCGCCGCCGGTACTCGTCGTGCCCTTCTCGACATTGGTCTTGGTGCTGTCTTTCATGGCCAGCGCGCACCGGGACCCCCGAAAGCGAGTGATGGTCTATCCGCTGGTCTTCGCGTTCTGCGTTCCGCTGTTGCTTAATTTCGGGCCTGTCACCTGGATGATCGCCGCGTTGGCCGGCTGCGCCTTCCTCGGAGCAACTCTTGGGCGCACCCGTCGGGCGGCCAAGCAAGGCCCAGAGGTTATTCCCGATCCGGCGACGGAACCCATGGACGTTCCTGGGACAACGGTGGCGAGTTGGGCAATCGGCACGGACCGCTTCGAGGAGCTCGATCCGACGGGGGAAAAGATCGATGCATTGTTGTCGCAGCTGGGAGAGAACTTTTCGATACTCACCCTGCGGCGAGGGTCAGCCCGACTGGACGCGGTTGGTTTCACAGCGGACGCCGTTGAAGTATATGAGACCGATGACGTCGACTCCGCCGCGTGGCATACCCTCATTGCTTCGCAACCAACGACGCAGGTAAACCACAAAATCACGCCCCAATCGCCAGGTCAGGCGGAGGGTGAGTCGTTGCGCCGCGCCCAATTGGCAGCACGATATTTCGCGGTAACGGGATCTCGCTCGCTCGATGTTGCCTGGTCGCATGGCTCCCGGCCGTCCTGATCCATGGCGGGAAACGAATCCAGTGATCAATGGACTGCCGCTCGTGAAATCGGCAAACGGAATGGTGCCCGTGGACGATGAAACGTGAATCGAACAATCGCCGGTACCCAAAGGGCGCTGACGCGATTCAATGGGGTGTAGCCGTAATTGGCCCGGTAGCGGCTGCCATATTGACGTTGGGAACGACTGGCCTGCCGGCCCTATCCATCGTTTTGCTCGCAGTGACGTTAGGGATTTTGTACGGTGCTACCGCCTTCTTTGTGTTGCCTCCGAATGCCGCCCGCGCTGTCTTGGTCCTTGGCTTCCTTGTGATTGGGGCAGTTCTCATTTCAGCGCAAAGCCCACTGGTCCTTGGGCTTCCGACATGGTTGCTCAGCGGAATCGCCGGTTCCATCATTGGCGCCCATGTCCGGTATCTCGCGGACCGCAAAAATACCGGTGGCACGGTGCCAGGCGGCTCATAGGCCTTCGCGTTCAAGAGTCGACCGGCAGCAAGCTGTCGCAGGACGCTGCGGAAAGCAGGGACGGCTCTCGAGATGAGGATTCGTGAATGGTGGTTTGATTCTCTCCGAATGCCCATCACAAAGACCTGAGACGTTTCCTCAGGACATTCGGTGCGCAAGCTGTCCGCCCGACGCTCTGGTCCGCAGGTCGAAGGCTTCATTCGCATAGAAGGAAACCACGAACCTGGAGGAAACAGAGGCAGCCGCGCGGCATTTTGATGCGACCGTTGGAGCCGACTCGAATCTGAGGGGTTTCAGCCGCGTGGGTGGGTTAGGGGCCGGGTAGCGGGGAATCCGATTCCAAATCGTGACTAGGTGAAACCCTGTCATTGCCATAGATTGATCTGACACGTGGCGCACCTTCCACGTTGACTGCAGGGCACGGGTCAAGGGGACGTCACGTGGCACCGGATCCTGTTTCCACCGCACCAATCTCTGGGACAGGACTGACATGGCACCTCGAATTCGTACTGCGTTGCTCGGAACGGTGATGGCCTCGGGCCTGATGCTTAGCCCCCTGGTGGCTCAAGCGCTGCCTCCTGAAGAAGGCGCCAACACCTCGATCGCACCCGCGCAGCTCGTATCGACGGCCGAATCGGCCCCTGATGCCGGTTCAGAGGCAGCCGCAAACGCAGGGGGAGTGCAGGTTAGCAGCCAGGAGCCGGCCGGTGCTCCCATGGCCGAGCCCACGGTTGGTGATGCCGACGCCGGCAGCACGGAGGCGGGACAAGCGCCGGTCGATGGGCAGCCTGTGCCGGAAGAATCGGCGGGAAATGATTCATCCACCACCGAAACGCAGGGCCCTGACCCGATCGGGGGAACCGAGCCAAACGACTCGTCGCTTGTGGAGAGCATGGAGCTGCCTGTGAAGGATGGCTCCGTCGCGGCGGACGATCCAGGGCAGGCAGATGCCGCGCCATCCGACTCCGACGCAACGGTCGACACGGACATCCGAGTCGTTGACCCGGGAACCACTCCAGAGGAAACCACGGACCAACGGGCCGCGGAGGAAACAAGTGCAAGCGAAGCCGTTGGTAAGACAGCCCCGCCACTGATGGACGAAGAACTTCCCGAGGAGCCAGACCTGCCGAACATTACGATGCCGGAAGGCTCCGAGACCTGGGACGAAAACGAGTGGAACGACTTCCTGGATTCCGACGAGGGCGCGGTTTTCATCGAAGAGTACGTCGAGGCGTTGATGGTGTGGCCCCCATTCCTTGAAATCGTTGATATCCTGACGGGCTTTATGGCCACTGGTGACGAAGCATACCTGGACGATTTGTGGGAGTACCTCAATGAGCTCTTCCCCGACAACCCCGAGTGGGCACAGGAAGCCTTTGACGGGATTCTGGCGGGCTTCGGCGAATGGGATTTCCCCGAATCGGAGTCGCCGGAGCCGACCACGCCGACGCAACAGCCAGAAGAGCGAGATATTGAAATCAAGCCCGCTGCGACCGTCACCAAGCCCGTGGTCCAGAATAAGCAAGTTGCCCAGGCAGTCGTCAAACCCCTTGTCGAATCCCAACGGCCTGAACTGGCAAATACCGGCAGCAACGGCACCGTAGTCATGGGTGGTCTCGGGTTGGCACTACTGCTGGGCGGCACCTTGACCCTCGTGATGCGCAAGAGGCAAAAGGGTCTGTAGGCGTTTCATTTTGGGCTGCGGCGTGACACGATTCGGCTATGACACAGTTTCAGGCTTTGGATTCCCAGGAGCTGATTCACCTCTCGGTGCCGCGAGTGTGGGAACTGCTTACCGATTGGGTGGCCGCGCCCAAATGGATGCCCGGCGTTGATTCGATGGAGGCCGAGCAACTCACGAGCCTCGGGACAGTCCTGGACTACCGTTCCGGATTCCATGAACGTCAGTTGGTGATTTCGGAATTGGTCGAGCAGAAGGCCATTACCCTGACTTCCGGCGGGGGAGACATCAGCGTGCACTACCGGTATGCGCTCGCCGGAGAATCAGCACAGACTCGGGTCCGGCTGACGATCAACGTCGAAGCGGCCAAGAAACTTCGAAAAGAGGTCGGGGACCTTCTGGCCGCTATTGCCGGTTCCGAGGCCGATACCTTGAAATCGTTGCGCGCCTATGCGGAAGCAGCCCCGTAGGTGCCCAAAGGCTTTCCCTGTGTTCGTCAGGCTTTTTTGGCGGGGGACAGGTGCTCAAAGACGATATTGGTTTGCGTGGACGAAAAGGCGGCATTCGCTCCGAGATTCTTGGCCACGAAATCCCTCAGTGACTCGATGGAATCGGTGACGACGTGAACCAAGATGTCCGGGGTTCCTCCAAGTACAAACACGTCCTGGACCTCCGGGAGCCCGCGCAGGGTGCGTGCGGATTCCAGCATGGAATCGCGGGAGTCGGAGCGGACCACCACGGACACCATGGCGGCGATGCGCAAGCCCAGTTTTGCCGGGTCCAGGTCCGCATGGAACCCGCGAATCACCCCGGACTCCTGGAGTGCGCGGACGCGACTCAGGCAGGTGGACGGGGCGACCCCCGCACGTGAGGCCAGAAGGTTATTGGGGATGCGCGCGTCGGTGCTGAGTTCGCGAAGTATCCGCAGATCCACTTCATCGAGCCGAACAGCATTTCGCTGGCTGTCATGATTCCTGATGGATTCAGAATTTAGCACGAAAAACTCCCATTATTTTGAGCACTTGTTCAAGGTCCTATCCAGTGCATCGTGAATAATTCTATGATGGGTTTTCCTCGCCGTGGCACGAATTCCGCGGCAGGGGAACGCCATTGATTCCCGAAAGGCCATAAATCCGATCATGACAACACCCACCCACACGGATCGCGCAAGTCTCCAAGCGGAGGATGCGGTGGATGCACTGGCGTCTTTCCGTGGACGTTTTTCCATCCCGGAGGGCTTGATCTACCTTGACGGAAACTCGCTTGGCCCGCTGCCGCGCGGTGCCGCCGAACGGGCTGCCGAAGTCATCAACAACGAATGGGGCCAGGGCCTGATCCGCTCGTGGAACACCTCCGGTTGGTTTGAGCTCCCCAGCCGACTGGGCGACAAGCTTTCCAAGCTCATCGGCGGAAACGACGGCGAGACCGTCGTCACCGACACGACCAGCCTGAACCTGTTCAAAGCGCTCGCCTCGGCCGTGCGCATCCAGCAGCAGGATGCCCCGTCCCGCCGCGTCATCTTGACCGAGCGGGACAACTTCCCCACCGACATCTACATTGCCGAGGGCATCAGTGACTTCCTGAACTCGGTCAACGCCACAGCCAACGATCACTACGAAGTGCGCCTCATCGACGAGAACCTATCCCTGGAGCAGGCGCTGGATGACTCCGTCGCCGTACTAGCCTTGTCACACGTCAACTACCGAACCGGCGCCATGTGGGACATGGGCGCGGTCACCGCTGCCGCGCATCAATCCGGTGCCCTGGTCATCTGGGACCTCGCCCACGCCGCCGGCGCCGTCCCGGTGGACCTCAACGGTGCGAACGCCGACTATGCAGTTGGCTGCACCTACAAGTACCTCAACGGTGGACCTGGTTCTCCGGCCTTCATTTGGGTCAATGCCCGCCATCAGGGCCGTTTCTGGCAGCCCCTCACCGGGTGGTGGTCGCATGCCGCGCCATTCGCCATGGCCGACAGCTACACGGCCGCCAACGATGTTCGCCGTTTCCTGTGCGGCACCCAGCCCATCACATCCATGGCCATGATCGAATGCGGCCTGGACGTGTCGCTGGAGGCCGACATGGGCCTGGTTCGGGCCAAGTCACTCGCACTGTCCGACGTGTTCATCGCCCTGGTGCGCGAGCGCTGCGGGGAATTCGGGCTGGAGCTCGTGACGCCGGAAAACCATGCCGAACGCGGGAGCCATGTCAGCTTCCGCCACCCCGAGGGCTATGCCATCATCCAGGCATTGATTGACCGGGGCGTCATTGGCGACTACCGCGAGCCAGAGGTGCTGCGCTTCGGACTCACGCCGCTCTACCTTTCCTTCACCGATATCTGGGACGCAGTGGAAATCCTGCGCGACATCCTGGAAACCCGCGCCTGGGACGTCCCGGCCTACCGCACGCGTCAGGCTGTCACCTAAAGGGACAACTCCTTTACAAGTCTTCATGGTGGGCGGCCCACAGGCACTCGGACCGCCCACAGGTTTGTCGTACCCAAAAACTACTGCTCCGCTTCACTCGTACACAATGATTCGAGGTAATTCATGAGTTCGTCGTTGGATAGCATCAAGAAACGGGAAGCCGGGCTGTCCCGGCAGCTGACCTCCCGCCAACTGGGCATGATTGCCTTGGGCGGGGCCATCGGGACAGGCCTCTTTCTGGGCAGCAAATTTGCCATCTCCTTTGCCGGCCCAAGCGTCATCATCAGCTACGTCATCGGGGGCCTTATCGCCCTGCTTTTGATGGGCGCACTGTCGGAGATGACGGTTGCACACGCAACCACCGGATCCTTTGGTGCTTTTGCAGAGCACTACATCAGCCCCCTGGCGGGGTTCATGATCAAATACCTGTATTGGTCGTGCATCGTGCTGGCGGTGGGAACGGAAGTCACCGCGGTGGGGGATTACATGCAGATGTGGTTCCCGGCCGTCCCGCCGATCGTTTGGGTCCTCGGATTCTCTACGTTGCTCATCGCTGTCAACATGTTCAACGTCAAGGCATTCGGCACCCTCGAATACTGGTTCTCCGCAACCAAGGTCTTCGCCATTGTCGGGTTCATCGTTGTTGCCGCCGCACTGGTGTTCGGCGGCACAAATCCGGACTTCGGGATGCAAAACTACCACGCCGACGGCGGCTTCTTCCTTGGCGGTTTCAAGGGAGTGTGGTTCGCCGTGATTGTCGCGATCTTCTCGTACCTGAGCATCGAAATGATTGCCATCGCGGCCGGTGAAGCCAAGGAACCGGAAACGGCGGTCAAGAAGGCCTTCAAGGTCACCTTGCTGCGCCTCTTCCTTTTTTACATCCTGACCCTGTCTCTGATTCTTGCCATCGCGCCGGTAAGCAAGATACTGGAGGGCGGGAGCCCCTTTGTCACTGTCATGCAGGTCATCGGCATCCCATATGCCGATTCCATCCTGAATTTCGTGGTTATTGTTGCGGCGTTGTCGGCCATGAATTCGCAGCTCTACATTTCCACGCGCATGATGTTTTCGCTCTCGCGCGGTGGCCAAGCCCCGCGGGTTCTTGGAAAGGTGCGCAAGAACGGCGCCCCGGTGAACGCACTTCTGCTTTCGGCAGGAGGCATCGCCGTGGCGACGTTGATCTATGCGGCCAATCCGGAAACCGGATTCACCGTGATGATGGCCTTGTCAATGTTTGGCGCCATGGCCACCTGGATGCTGATCTTTGTCACCCATCTGTATTTCCGTCGCCACCATAAGCGCAGCGGCCAAAAGCTTGCCTACAGGCTTCCCTTCTATCCCCTGGGCTCGTTATTGGGGGCGTTGCTCATGGCGGCCCTGCTGGTCACCACGCTGTTTACCGACGAATTTACGATGACGCTTGTTTTTGGCGTCCCTTTCGCCCTTGTCGTCGGGGCGCTCTATTTTCTGCTGCGCAAACGCATGGTCCCTGTCGGGGAGGAGCGTCAGGACTTGGCTCTCGTGGAGGACTTGGCATAACTCACAAGTAGATTTGCGTGCACGTTGAAAATGCCCGGCAGCGCCGGACGGTTCGTCCAAAGGACCGTTCGGCGAGGCCGGGCGCCTTCGTCGAAAGGGCAGGCGCCGGAAGGGGCAGGGGTTCGGTTGCGCATAGAATCGTCCACGGCGTCCAACTCGAAAGGAACGATGTGGCGAAGCTGTACTTCCGTTATGGGGCAATGAATTCCGGCAAGTCCACGGGTCTTCTCCAGACCGCATTCAACTATGAAGAGCGCGGGCAGCGGGTCCTTTTGGCGAAGCCGGGGATCGACACCAAGGGCGACGCGGCAATAGTTTCCCGGCTGGGAATGAGCCGCGACGTGGATTTCCTCATCCCGCCGTCAGCGAATGCCCGGGAGCTTTTTGCCACTAAAGTCGCCGGGGACGACCCGGATGCCCTGTTGCAGCACGTGGATGCGCCGCCGGTGGCGTGCCTGCTGGTCGACGAGGCCCAGTTCCTGACGCCGGAACAGGTCGATGACCTGTTCCGCATCGCGATCCTGGACAACGTCCCGGTGCTGGCCTACGGGATCCGCTCTGACTTCCGCACCCATGCTTTTCCCGGGTCGCGGCGCCTGCTGGAGATCGCGCACAGCCTTGAGGAACTCAAGACGATTTGCCGCTGCGGCAAGAAAGCGGTGTTCAACACCCGTCGCATCGGAAACGAGATCATCTTCGACGGAGACCAGGTGGCCATCGACGGTGACGAGGTCTGGTACGAATCCCTCTGTGGCGCCTGCTATCTGGACGCCTCCAACGGTCGCCTGGGCAACTAGGCGCTACTGTGCTCCAGGGTCATCCCTTGCAGGATCACCCGCACGCCGTAGTCGAAGGCCTCGTCACCCCAGGCCGTTGACGCCTCGGTGGGTTCGGCGCCGGCGGCCAGTGCCTGCGCCTCCTGATGGGCGCCGATCGACCCGAGCAGGTGGTTGACCAGAACGTGCCGGGCATAGGCCGCATCGCTCTCGGGGACGCCCGCGATCCGCAGGAAATCCAAAAGCCAGCCCAGCGGGTCCAGGGACTCTGGGCGCATGGACTGGGCGAGCTGCATGACCTCGGCCGAGTCCGGAACCGCGATCAAGGCGGTGCGCAGCTGGCGCAGCAGCGCGGCAATTGCCATGGGCGCCAACGCCGGGGTGGGGGAATCGGGCCGGGGCACGGCGTCGAGGAGCCGGGCGGCAACATCCACGAGGAGTTCCTGCTTGGACTTCACGTGCCAGTACAACGCCCCGACCTGCACGTCGAGTTCCCGGGCCAGACGGCGCATGGAGAGATCGGCCAGGCCAAACTCCGAGAGCACGCCCACGGCGGCATCAATGAGTTGTTCACGCGTCAGGGCCATGGATCCCAGTCTAGGCGGCGCTTCTCGCAAGTATGAATATGCGCAAATACTCCGCGTCATCAATTCTGCGCCGGATGCTGCGACAGGTTCTCGCGAAAAGTCTTTTCGCCGATCACTCGACGCAAGGGGCAGTGGCGGGGTTTGATGGGGACATGAGTATGCAATTTCCTACACCCGAGGCCATGAAAGAGTTTCAGCGGCTCACCCGTGCCCTGCTTGGCGAGGGAGTTGCTGCCGGAAAGATGTTTGGCAAGGATGCCTTGAAGTACGAGGCCAAGGCCATCGCCTGCCTGCTCGAGGACACCATGGCATTCAAAGTGGGCCGCGAGAGCGAGGTCATGCTCGAGGCCCTGAAGCATCCCGGGGCCAAACTTTTCGACCCCTCGGGCCAGGGGCGGCCCTTCCGCGATTGGGTGTCGGTTCCGGAAAGCTCCATCGAGCATTGGGAAACGCTGGCCCGGGCCGCCTTGTCGGCCGCGATCGACGCAGAAGACCAGCCGCGGGAAGCATAAATCAACCCATTGATGCTGCATCGGGTAAACTCGTGACGTAAGAGCCCCTTACTGTTCTTCCTGATCCTGCTTGGGCCATTCGAAGAGCGAGGGGCATTTCTGCGCCCGGCACCGCCGGGACCCGGCATTTTTGCCGGCCGCGCTGAATCGAGCAAGGGGGAGGATCCCATGCCAGCAATCGTGATCGTCGGCGCCCAGTGGGGCGACGAAGGCAAAGGCAAGGCCACTGACCTATTGGGTGGCCAGGTTGACTACGTTGTAAAGCCAAACGGCGGCAACAACGCAGGTCATACAGTCGTCGTTGGCGGTGAAAAGTATGAGCTCAAGCTCCTTCCCGCCGGCATTCTTTCGCCAAATGCCATCCCGATCATCGGCAACGGCTGCGTGGTCAACCTCGAGGCGCTCTTCGAAGAAATCGAGGGCCTGCAGGCACGAGGTGCCGACACCTCCAAACTGCGCGTGTCGGCCAACGCGCACCTGGTGGCCCCGTACCACCAGACCATGGACAAGGTCACCGAACGCTTCCTGGGCAAGCGTGCCATCGGCACCACCGGGCGCGGCATTGGCCCTGCCTACATGGACAAGATCGGTCGCCTGGGCATTCGCGTGCAGGACGTCTTCGACGAATCCATCCTGCGCCAAAAGGTCGAGGGCGCCCTGCGCCAGAAGAACGAGCTGCTGGTCAAGGTCTACAACCGCCGCAGCGTCGAGATCGAGGAAATCGTCGAGTATTTCCTCTCCTACGCCGAGCGCCTGCGTCCGCTGGTGATCGATGCGACCCTCGAGCTGAACAACGCGCTGGACGCCGGGAAGGTCGTGCTCATGGAGGGCGGCCAGGCCACATTCCTGGACGTGGACCACGGCACCTACCCGTTCGTGACGTCCTCTAACCCGACCGCCGGCGGTGCGTCGGTCGGCTCGGGCATTGGCCCGACCCGCATCAGCCGCTCGATCGGCATCATCAAGGCCTACACCACCCGCGTGGGCGCAGGTCCGTTCCCCACCGAACTGTTCGATGAGATGGGTGAATACCTGCAGAAGACCGGCGGCGAGTTCGGCGTGAACACCGGCCGCCCGCGCCGCTGCGGCTGGTACGACGCGGTCCTGGCCCGCCACGCCTCGCGCGTGAACGGCTTCACCGACTACTTCGTCACCAAGCTCGACGTGCTGACGAACATCGAGAAGATCCCGGTGTGCGTGGCCTACGACGTGGACGGAGTGCGCCACGACGAAATGCCGATGACGCAGACCGATTTCCACCACGCCAAGCCGATCTTCGAGTACTTCGAGGGCTGGACTGAGGACATCACCGGAGCCCGCACGCTCGATGACCTGCCGAAGAACGCCCGCGACTACGTGTTGGCGCTTGAGGCCATGAGCGGCACCCGCTTCTCCGCCATCGGCGTGGGACCGGACCGCGAGCAGACGATCGTCCGCCACGACTTGATCAACGACTAAGTCCGGGCACGCGCGAGGGCGCGGTGCGGGCCGGGTTCATTTGAACCGGCCGGTGCCGCGCCCTCGCCGTATCCCCGGCATCCTGCCGTACCCGCGGCGGAAGGACGCGCAGCCGCCCTTGCGTGTGCCTTCCCGTCACATTGTTCGGGCCGGGGCCAAAATAGGTGCAGCCGATCCACCGGATGGGTGATTGTCGCTAGGCTGGGTGAAAGCACTCCGCGACGAAGGGAATCGCCATGAAGGTCAGCGTTGGTCAATTTGCCCCCACCGGGTCGGTCGCCGACAACTTGGAAACCATGGAACGACTGGTTGCCAAGGCGAAGGCCGAAGACGCCGACCTGGTGCTGTTTCCCGAAGAGGCCATGCTCGCCGTTTCCCAGGTGACTGGTCCGCTGAACGCCGCCATCGAAGGGAACTGGACGAAGTTCGTCCAGCAGCTCTCCTTCATGGCAGCGGAGCACAAGGTTGCCATCGTGGCCGGCGGCTATGAGCAGAGCGGCGACGAACGGCCCTACAACACGCTGGCGGTGCTGGGGGACGACGGGAAGATCCTGGGCACCTACCGCAAGATCCACCTCTACGACGCCTTCTCCTACCAGGAATCCAAGTCGATCAAGGCCGGGGACGTCGCCGAGGTCCCCGTGTTCGAGATCGCCGGCATGAAGGTCGGGGTGTTCACCTGCTACGACCTGCGCTTCCCGGAAATTGCCCGGAGGCTGGTCAACGAGGGTGCCGAGCTGTTGCTGGTGGCCGCCGCCTGGTTCAAGGGCGAGCACAAGATCGAGCACTGGGAAACGCTGCTGCGAGCCCGCGCGATCGAGAACACGGTCTGGGTCGCGGCCGCCGGAACCAGCTCGAGCCACACCATCGGGCACTCAGCGATCCTGGACCCCATGGGCGTGCCCATCGAGTACCTGGGCGACGACGCCGAGGGCCTGGTGACGACCGACGTCACCCGCCGGCGCATCGACGAGGTGCGCGAGTTCCTGCCCGTGCTGGCCAACCGCCGGCTGTAACAAGGCACTGCCCGGGGAACCCGTGCCGCCGCCGTCCAGGTGCCCGCACGGGTTCCCTTTTGCCTTCCCCCGGGGCCGGCGGATCGGCGCAAGCGAGGCGCCTGTATTAGACCAACGAATTTCACATTTTCCGGCATGTACGCTTCGGGCTCCGCCCACTACTATTGGTGCTCGATGTAACTCCAATTAGGCAGGACAGGGCAGTGGGCAATACCGATACACAAATGAATGAAGCCATCATCGAGGAATGGGCCGAGGCAACGGCGCAGGCCTACAACGACTCATTGTCCGGCCTGGACCTGGCCCGTGTGCCGAAGGCGGTGCGGGCCTTCATTGAACTGTATGGGCAGAGCAAGGACATGACCTTCAACTCCGACTACTCGCCGATCGACTACTTCGAGGAACACCCTGCCTCGGCGATCGGAATCATCCTCGACACCCCCGAGGCCCTGGAGTTGCTGGACGACGACGAGGAGGAGGCGCTCGAGGACATCCTCGGGTTTGCCGAGGCCTGGGCCGAGTTCGATTCGAACCAGCAGCCGGACCTTGGGATCTCCGAGGCCGACGACGACGACGACACCGAGTGGTAAAGACAGCCATGGCCCGCCGCTGAGCGTCGGGCCGGCACCGGAGACCGGGCGGGAGATCCCGCGGGTTCCCGCCGACGACGAAGGGTCCGTTCCCGAAACCACTTGGTTTCGGGAACGGACCCTTTGCGTTGCGCAGTGTGCCGGGCTAGGCGAGCAGCTGGCGCTTGGAGGAGATGACGCCGGTGTTGAAGCCGGCCAGGCGCAGCCCGCCGTGGAAGCGGGCGTGCTCGATCTTCACGCAGCGGTCCATCACCACGTTCAGGCCGTTGGCCTCGGCCTTGGCCGCGACCTCCTCGTGCCACGAACCCAGCTGCAGCCACAGGGTCTTGGCCCCGACGGCGATCGACTCGTCCAGGACGCCGGGCAGGTCGTCGTGCTTGCGGAAGACCTCCACCAGGTCCGGGGTCTCCGGCAGGTCCGCCAGCGACTTGTAGACCGGCTGCCCCAGGATCTCATCGAGCACCGGGTTCACGAAGTAGACCTTGTACTTGGAGGAGGACAGCAGGTAGGTCGCCACGAAGTAGCTCGCGCGCGAGGGCTTGTTGGAGGCGCCCACGATCGCGATCGACTTGGTGTTGCGCAGGATCTCGAGGCGTTCGGCCGCGTTCGGGCCTTCCCAGGTGCGGATCTGGACTGCGTTGCTCATTACTTGGCTCCCGTCACGGCGGCCGCGCGGGCGGCGTCGATGGAGCAGGCGGCCCCGTCGTAGCTTTCCCCGGCGGGGGCCTCGGCCACCTGCTGCGAGGCGGTCAGCGCCTGGTCCAGGTCCCAGAGGATGTCCTCGAGGTCCTCCAGGCCCACCGAGAAGCGGATCAGGTCCTCCGGCACGCCGGCGGCAACCAGCTGCTCGGCGGAGAGCTGCTGGTGGGTGGTGGAAGCGGGGTGCAGCACCAGGGTGCGCACGTCGCCGATGTTGGCCAGGTGGCTGGCCAGCTGCAGCGCCTCGATGAAGGCGGTGCCGGCGGCGCGGCCGCCCTTGACGCCGAAGCTGAACACCGAGCCGACGCCCAGGGGCAGCAGCTCCTTGGCGCGCTCATGGTGCGGGTGCGAGGGCAGCCCGGCATAGTTCACGTAGCTGATGCGTTCATCGGCCTCGAGCCATTCGGCCACGGCCTTGGCATTGGAAAGGTGCGAGTCCATGCGCTGGGGCAGGGTCTCGACTCCCTGCAGCAGCTGGAAGGCCGACTGGGCCGGGAGCGCCGGGCCGATGTCGCGCAGCTGCTCGGAACGCAGCTTGGTCAGGAAGCCGTACTCGCCGAAGTTGTCCCACCAGGAGACGTTGCCGTAGGAGGCCACCGGCTCGGTCATCGCGGGGAACTTGCCGTTGCCCCAGTTGAACGTGCCGGCCTCCACGACGACCCCGCCCAGGGTGGTGCCGTGTCCGCCGAGGAACTTGGTGGCGGAGTGGATCACGATGTCGGCGCCGTGTTCGATGGGGCGCAGGAGGTACGGGGGAGTCAGCGTCGAGTCGACCACCAGCGGGAGGCCAGCGGCGTGGGCGACCTCGGCCAGGCCCTTGAGGTCGGCGATGTCGCCCGAGGGGTTCGCCACGACCTCGGTGTACACGGCCTTGGTGTTCTCCTGGATGGCGGCGGCGAACTCGGCCGGATCCGTGGAGTCGATGAAGGTCGTCGAGACCCCGAAGCGGCGCAGGGTCACGTCCAGCTGCGTGATGGTGCCGCCGTAGAGCTTGGAGGAGGCCACGATGTGGTCCCCGGCCCCGGCCAGCGCGGCGAAGGTGATGAACTCGGCGGCCATGCCCGAGCCGGTGGCCACCGCGCCGATGCCGCCCTCGAGGGACGCAATGCGCTCCTCGAATGCGGCCACCGTGGGGTTGCCGATGCGCGAGTAGATGTTGCCGTACTTCTGCAGCGCAAAGAGGTTGGCTGCGTCGTCGGAATCTTTGAAGACAAACGAGGTGGTCTGGTAGATCGGAACGGCGCGCGAGCCGTGCTCGGCGTCGGGGGTGCCGCCGGCGTGCAGCGCACGCGTGCGGAATCCAAATTGGTGTTCGGCCATGGTGGCTTGCGACTCCTTGTCGACTGGTTCTTCGGCCCCGCGCATGCGTGGGGCCATCGCGGCAGGAATCCCGGGATCAATGTCGCTTACCCGTCCGGGTTCGGGCGGAAAGCAGCTCCATCGTTTCTGGCGGTAGCACCGTAACCACCGGCTGTGGCAGGTTGCTGCGGCGTCATCAAACCAGATCTCTCGGCCGCTCGGGATGGTTGTAACAGTCTCTCAATATGTCCGATTGTGACCCAAGTTTGAGTCCTTACGTTGCGCGAGGCACAGCCCGCGCGATTCCCGGCCGCCGCCGCGCAGCGCCTATGCTCGAGCCATGGACACCGCGCTGGCACTGGTACGACACGGGCAAACCGACTGGAACCTCGCCGGGCGCCTGCAGGGGCGCACCGACATCGAACTCAACGGGACGGGCCGCGAACAGGCGCGCGGGGTTGGACGGAAACTTCGGGGCCAGGGCTGGGACCTAGTGCTCGGCTCGCCGCTTTCCCGTGCCGCCCGGACCGCGCAGTTGATCGCCGAGGAGCTTCAGGCCGAAACCGGCGACCCGGTGCCCGAGGTGATCGAGCGCGGCTTTGGCCCGCTCGAGGGCCGGATCATGGCCGAGATTCCCGACGCGGAGGCCAGGTTGCTGGCGGAGCGGACCGAGGACAGGCAGGACGTGCTGCGCCGTGCGGTGCCGGCACTGCAGCGGCTTCTCGAGGCGAATCCCGGGCGCCGCATCCTGGTTGTCAGCCACGGCGCCACGATGCGGATCGTGCGCGACGCGCTCGCCGGCGAACCGCTGGGCACCAAGGTGGAAAACGGGGAAGTGGTCCACATCGATCCGGCGCGGCTGGCGGAACTCGTGCGGGAACTGGCGCCGGCGATCGCGCGCTGAGCCTGCCCGACCCACCCCCGGCTAGGCGTCGATCACCAGGTCCGTCCGCGCGGTCGAGCAGCACGGCAGGAACTTTCCGGCCTCGATTTCCCGTGCCCGGATCCCGCCCTGGTGGTTCATCTCGACGTCCCCGGAAAGCTTGACGATCTTGCAGGAGCCGCACATGCCTTCCTGGCAGTTCGCGCCGATCCTGACACCCGCCCGTTTGGCCGCGCCGAGGATCTTCTCCTCGGGATTGATCAGGACATTGATGCCCGTGCGAACAAAGGACAGGGTGAGGCTTCCGGTGCCGACGGTGTCGAACGAAGAGGCGTCGGGGGCGGAGGGTTCCGCTGTTTCCTCGGGCTCTGCCTCGGTGGCCGGAACCTCGGAATCGACGGGTTCTGGTGCGGCAAAGTCGGGGTCGGCCGCCTCGAGCGGCAGTCCCGTGGCCTCCAGGGTTCCCTCGTCGTCGTAGGCCGGTTCGTAGAGACCGAACGCGCTGGGCTGGCTTTCGTAGTAGTCCTCCGCGGAATCGGCGATTTCCTCGGCGATCTCTTCGGCGATCTCTCCGGCCAGGGCGACTTCGGCCTCGTATTCCAGGATGGTCTGGCGGTCTCCGGAGAAGAATTCCATGTGGATGGAGGTGTCGTCGACGCCGACCGCGGCGAGCAGTTCGGACACGCTGTTCAGGTAGCCCTCGGGCCCGCAGGCGTAGACCTGGCGTCCGTTGGCGTCGGGCGCCACCTCGTCGAGCATCGCGGTGGACAGCCGTCCGGTGAGGCCTTCCCAGTCCTCGGGTACCAGGCGGTCGCCCAGGGAGAAGTGGACGGTGACGCGGGAGTCCACGGTGGCGATGTATCCCAATTCCTGGTGGAAGGCGAAGCCCCCGGGTTCGGCCCCGTGGTACAGCACCACCACGTCGGCCTGTCCGGGCAGTGAGTGGATGGTCCGCAGCATGGACATGATGGGGGTGATTCCGGCTCCCGCGGCCAGCAGGAGGTAGCGTGCCCGCCGGTCGGCGTCGGGCAGGTGAAAGGCGCCGACGGGCCCGAGCATCTCGAGCACCGTGCCGGGTCCGATGTTTTCGTGCACCCAGGGCGAGACCCGGCCCTTGGGATCGCGCTTCACCGTGATGTCGAAGGTCCACGGTTTCGTGGGCGAACTGGACAAGGAGTAGCTGCGGTCCACCGGGTCCCCGCCCTCGCCGTTCACGGGGAAGGCGATGTTCACGTATTGGCCCGGACGGAACGCCAGGGGCGCGCCGTCGGCGCGGCGGAACACGAAGGTCAGCATGCCCCCGGCCTCGGGAACAATCTCGACGCATTCGGCCAGGAACTCCTGCGGATGCCAGGGGCCCAGTGCGCGGGCTGCACTGGCAGGTCCCTCGGTGCTGCCCAGCACCCGGTTCCACGGCATTTCCAGGCCGCGAATGCGCTGTGGCTCCTGGTGGGGCGCGGTAATGGTCGTGGTCGTGGGCTCGCTCACGGTCGTAGGCTCGGTCATGGTTGCGGTGGTGGGCTCGGTCGTGGTCATGGTCACGACAGGTGCTCCTGCACGCGCTGGACGTACCAGTTGATGAATGCCTCGACCTGGTATTCGCTCTTCATGTACGGGCCGGGCTCGTAGGCGGGGCTGTTTGCGCCCTTCTGGCACAGCTCGACGAACGCCTTGTCCTGCAGGTTGGTCTGCTTCCAGGTGTGCGTGAGTTTCTCCAGGTCGTAGTCGTCGCCCTCCACGGCGTCATCGGCCACCAGCCAGGTGGTGCGCACCAGGGTCTGGTGCTCGTTCACCGGGAACACGGCGAACGTGACGACGTGGTCGCCGAGGAAATGGAACCAGCTGTTGGGTTGCAGGTGCATCGAGCAGCGGCCGAGGCGGAAGTCGCGCAGGTCCCCGAGCAGTTTCTTGGAGAGCCGGTGTCCGTCGGGGGAGAATGATTCGCCGTCGCCGTCGAGGGACTCGCGCGAGATGCGGATGCCCGCGACGCGGGTGTCGAGCTCCTCGACGACCTCGTAGGGAATGCCATAGCGCTGGCAGCGCTTTTCGAGCGCGGCCTGGGCCTCGGTGTTGCGGTCCCAGACTTCCTCGAGGTGCGGGGGGATCAGGCCCTCGGTCAGGCCCCAGGTGGGGAAGAGGGAGCAGGCGAGTTCCGGGTGCCCGTCACAGTGGTAGCACTCCCGGTTGTTCTCCATGACGAGCTTCCAGTTGCCCTCCTCGATGATGTTCTGCTGGTAGGCGACCTTCGCCTTCGAGAGGTCGTGGGGGGCCAGGTAGGGCTCGAAGATCTTCGCGGTTTCGTCGAAGTCGGCCGGTGCTTCCTCGGCAATGCAGACGAAGATGAGGCCGGCGTTGACGCGGCTGTGGGCGCGCTTGAGGCCAAAGCATCCCTTGTCGAACTTCGTTTCCCCGGGCGCGGAGGCGTGGATCAAGTCGCCGCTGGGGGCATAGGTCCAGGAGTGGTAGCCGCACACGAGGTTCCCCGTGGTCCCGGCCGACTCGGTCAGGACCCGCGCGCCGCGGTGGCGGCACACGTTGTGCAGGACATTCACGCCGCCCTCGTCGTTGCGCAGCACGATCAGTGAGTAGGGTCCGTAGTCGACCGTCACGTAGTCGCCCGGTTCCGGGAGCTCCGCGACGCTTGCGGCAAAGAGCCAGTGTTCGCCGAAAATGGCCTGCATGTCGATCTTGAAGATCGCCGGATCGGTGTAAAACGGCGCGTCAAGGGAATACCCTTCGCGCCGGAAGTCGAACAACTCGGCGATCTCGGCCAGCTGCTCTGCAGGCAATGACGAAGCGAGCTTGCCGCGTGAAGACAGGGGCACGTTCACTGAAGCAGACATGTGTTTACTCCTCGGAGGAATGGGGTGGCATGCGGGGTCGCGGATCCGGATGGTGATCCATGTCACCGAAATGCTGAAATCTTCTTAATCACGAGGGTAGGGATTGTCGCTCTGCAATAAAAGCGCAATATTTTGGGGATAATGATGCAGAATGGGTGCATGATCGACCCGCGACTCACCACGCTCAGAGTGTTTGCCCGGACCGGCACCGTCGGGGCAACCGCGGAACTCACCGGATACTCGCCCTCCGCGGTGTCGGCACAGCTGCGTGAGCTGCAGCGCGTGCTGGGCATGCAGCTGCTGACGAAGGACGGGCGGGGGGTGCGACTGACGGCCACCGGCAGGTTCCTCGTGACGGGCTCCGACGCGTTGATGACGGAATGGGAGCGGCTGCGGGCCGCGGCGCTTCAGGCCGGGGACCAGGTGCAGTCCCACTTCGGGCTCGGCGGATTTTCCACCGCGGCCGCCCAGCTGCTCGCGCCGCTGGCCGCGGCGCTGCGCACCTCGCGCCCGCAGGTGGAGGTGCAGGTGTTGGAGGCGAACCCGGACCGGTGCTTCGACCTGCTGGTCGCCGAGCGCATCGACCTGGCGGTCATCGTTGCCATGCAGTCCCAGACCTATGTCGAAGAAGACCCGCGCTTCGAGCAGACCACGTTGCTGAACGATCCCCTGGACGTGATCCTCCCCTCCGACCATCGGCTTGCATCGCGGGCAACGGTGACGCTCGAAGAGCTGGCGACTGAACCGTGGATCACCGAAGCCCCCGGGTCGACCTATCACTCCCTGTTCACCGCGGCCTTCACGGCAGTCGGGGTGACACCCCGGATTGCCCACGAGGCCGTCGAGTGGGAAACCCAGATCGCCTTCGTCGGCGCCGGGATGGGGGTGGGGCTGCTGCCGCGATTGGCGCCCCTGGGAAGCACGGAAAATGTGACGCGACTGCGCATCTCCGGCCAGGGACAGCCCTCGCGCAGAATCGTCGCCGCCGTGCGCAAGGGCAGCATCTCCTCGCCGCTGATCAAGGAATCCCTCGGTATCCTGCAGCGGCGGGCAAAGCGAATCCTCACCGAACGGCTGGAGGACGAAGTCTAGGACCACGCGACCCCCGACGCCGTGCCGCCGGTGAGCTGCCGGACGCCGGTGCCGACGGGGCAAGTCCTTCTGGTGGAGGCCGCCTGAAAATCCATGCGGACTAGGCCTAGAAACCCCTGCCCGCCGAGGCGCACCATGTGTGCATGAGCGAATCGTTTCTTGGGAACCCCGGGTATTACGCCCGATGCGCGAAGACCTACGACGCCATGATCGGCTCAAGGCTCTACAACAAGGTTTTCTGGGGCACCGACCCCCGGCAGTATTCAATCTTCGCCGCACAGGCGATCGGCTCCGGGCAAGGCCCGCTGCTGGAGGTGGCGGCCGGCACCGCACAGGCCACCGCGACGCTTCACGTGGCCAGCGCACGGGAGACGACGTTGGTGGACATGAGCGCCCCGATGCTGGAGCTGGCGGGCGAGTCAATCGCCCGTGCCGCCGGCGGCACGCTGCCCGAGCGGATCACCCTGGAATGCCGGGACATGCTCGCGCCCGGCGCGGACCGCCGTTACGAAACCATTCTGGGGCTGGGGCTGCTGCACCTTGTCCCGGACGTCGCCGCCACCGTCGGTGCGCTGGGGCGGCAACTCGAGGAACACGGGAAATTGTTCCTGGCCTCGTTGGTCAAGGGGTCGGCCCGGTCCAACGCCTACCTTGCGCTGCTGAAGGCCCACGGCGACATCGCGTGCATCCGGACCGCCAACGAGCTCTTTGACCAGGTGCGCGCCAGCGGGCTTGGACCGGTCACGCTGTCCCGGCGCGGGTCCATGGCCTACGTGGAGATTTCGCGCTAGCTGCGTCGGATCGGGCGGCGCAAACCGGCACCGAAGCCGCGGACGCCGCGCCGCTGAACTGCGGTATTCTGGCCGCAGAGGTGTTCAGCGTGAGGGAAAACGGGGCCTTGGAGAAGGGCCGTGAGAGTTTTACGCGGCGGGAATGGAAGGCCGCGCACGGGTACCTTGCGGCGGCGCTGGACGAGGCGCAGCCGGACGGATCAGACCTGTTGAAGCTGGCCATCGTCGCCTATCTGCTGGGCCGCGATGCGGAAAGCCGCGAAAGCCTCGAACGCGCATACCATTCCCACGTGGCCGCCGGACGGTTTTCCGAGGCGGTCCAGGCCGCATTCTGGCTGGTGCTGCAATTGGTCCTCGGCGGCGGCGCAGCCCAGGCACACGGGTGGATCGCCAGCGCCAGGCGGCTGTTGCCGCGCTGCCCGCCCGACTGCGCCGCACAGGTGCTGATGCTGGTCCCGGAGACCCTTTTCCGGCTGGAATCCGATCCCGGGTCCGCGCTCGCCGGGGCGACCACGGTGCTCGAGGCCGGGGAACGGCTGGGCGACGCGGACCTGCTGGCATTCGGCACCCTCGCGCGAAGCCAGGCCCTGATCCGGCTGGGACGGATTGCCGAGGCCCTGCCGCTGATCGACGAAGCCATGCTGGTGGTCACCCGCGATGCGGTGTGCCCGATCGCCGTGGGCATCGTCTATTGCGCCGTGATCTCCGAGTGCCGGAGGATCTTCGATGTGCCGCGGGCCCGGGAGTGGACCGATGCCCTGGGCGCCTGGTGCGACCGCCAGCCCGACTTGGTCCCGTACCGCGGGCAGTGCATGGTGCACCGTGCCCAGCTGTTGCGCCATCGCGGGGAGCTGGAGAGTGCAGCGGCGGAGGCAGCCCGGGCCGCGGACCGGCTGGCCCGGCCCCGGCACCCGGCATTGGGCACTGCCCACTACGAGCTGGGCGAACTCGAACGGATTCGCGGCGCGGCTGCGGAGGCAGAACAGCACTACGAGTTGGCGCACGGCTTCGGCGTCTCGCCGCAACCCGGATTGGGACTGCTGCGCCTGGCCCAGGACCGGGGTCGGGAAGCCGCTGCGGCACTGGAACGCGCCCTGGCCGAGTCCTCGGCCGCCACCGACCGGGCGCGGCTGCTTCCCGCGGCCGGGGAAGCGCTGCTGGCGGTCGGCCGGCTCGACCGTGCCACCGAGGTGGCCCGGGAACTGGCCGGAATCTCGCACTCCTTCGGATCGGTCCAGTTGCAGGCCGAGGCGCTGTGCCTGCAGGGAAGAATCCTGCTGGCACGAAAGCGTCCCGAGGAGGCACTGGCGCTGCTCAGCCGCGCGCGGGAGCAGTGGTCGGCACTGGACATGCCCCTGGAGGTGGCATTCACGCGGCTGCCGATGGCCGAGGCCTGCCGGTTGCTGGGGGACGCCGAGGGTGCCCGGATGGAGCTGGGTGCCGCAGGTGCGGCCATGCGCGAGTTGGGTGCCGTCGCCGCGACAGTCCGGTTCGACAAGGCGATGAAGGTCGATCCTGCAGCCGGGCCCGGGGTGTCGGAGGCATCGGCGCGGGGGAACGGCGGGCGGATTTCCGCTCGTGAAACCCAGGTGCTCCGCCTGGTTGCCACCGGGATGACCAACCGCAAGGTGGCCGAGACGCTGTTTCTCAGCGAGAAGACGGTCGCCCGGCACCTGAGCAACATCTACACGAAGATCGGGGTGGCGAACCGGGCAGCTGCCACCGCGTACGCCTATGACCGCGGCATTGCCGCAGGCGCCGGGAGGAAACGGGCCACGGACGGCGGAAGGCATGGAAACCCCTAGCGCGGCGGGCCGTTGTGCGACCCGGGGGCACCGCGGCCTGTCCAACGTCCCGGTGCCCCCGCAGCATGTGGCGGGTCTGGGTGCCGCCCTGCTGCTGGGCCGGAGAGGTGCGGCAGCAGGGCGGCATCCCACACCTCTCCGGGCAAGGGCCGCGGGGGTGGTGCTGGCAGGTACGGGCGTGCTGCTTGCCGTGACCGCCTGGCGGGCGGCACGCCCGGTTCAGTTGGCACACCCGCAGGCGCTGGTGGTCTCCGGGCCCTACCGCCACAGCCGCAACCCGATGTACCTCGCGTGGGTGCTGCTCCACGCCGGCATCGGCACCGCGGCGGGCAGCGGCTGGACAGCGCTGACCCTCCCGGCCGCCGCGCTGTTGGTGCACCGGGAGATCCTTGGCGAGGAACGCCGGCTTATCGAAGAATTCGGGAGCCTGTACGCGGACTATGCGGCCCGCACACCGCGCTACCTGCGCCTGGGCACTACACAGAACGACCCATTTGGCCGGGATGGGTGATTCGGCCGAAGCCGTCCACCCCCTCGCGCGTCTAGCCTCGGTACCAAGACCAATCGGGAACAAACCCAGGAGGACGTCATGGGCACCGAAACAGTTGACACGCTGGTGATCGGGGCAGGCCAGGCCGGGCTCGCCACCAGCTATTGGCTCAACCAGGCAGGCATCGGGCACGTGCTGGTTGACCGCCGCCAAACCCTCGGCGGCGCGTGGCAGGACCGCTGGGACAGCTTCCGGCTGGTCACGCCGAACTTCGCTCTCCAACTGCCCGGCATGCCGTACGAGGGGCCGGACCCGGACGCCTACCTGGGCCGTGATGCCGTCATCGAGCTGTTCCGCGGCTATGCCGGACGGATTCAGGCACCGGTGCGGCTGGGCATCGAGGTGACGGGGCTGGCGGTGGCCAATGGCGGCTTCCGCGTCGAAACCACTGAAACCGCGTTTGCGGCGCGCCGGGTGGTGCTGGCCACCGGCCCCTACCAGGTGCCGCGCCTGCCGGAGGTCGCGGCGGCGTTCCCCGGCACCGTCCTGCAGCTGCACAGCAACGGCTATCGGGAACCCGGCCAATTGCCCGCCGGCGCGGTGCTGGTGGTCGGGAGCGGGCAGTCCGGAACGCAGATCGCCGCCGAATTGCTGGCAGCCGGCCGCCGCGTGCACGTGGCGGTGTCCTCCTGCGCCGCCGCCCCGCGCAGCTATCGTGGCCGGAACCTGTACTGGTGGCTCATGCAGATACTGATCCAGGGCCCGAAGCTCGGCATGCAGGTGCCCACGGTGGAGGACCTGCCCACCCCGGCCGCCCGCTTCGGCTGCCATCCGCACCTGGTCGAGGATTCCCCGCGCCGCCTGGCCGAACGCGGTGCGGTGCTGCACGGGAAGGTCCGGGGGGTTGAGGGTTCCACGGTGCGGTTCGCCCAGGACGTGGCCGGGCAGGTGGCCTTCGCCGAGGCAGACTTCGACGTCCGCTTCCGGCCGATGTTCGACGCCTATGCAGCTGCCGTCGGGCTTGACCTGCCGCAGGAACCGCCGGACACCGGACACGGGCCGGTTCCGGAGGGGGAAGCCAGCGTGGATCTGGACGCGGAAGGGATTTCCGCGGTGGTGTGGGCCACCGGCTACCGGCTGGACTTCTCCTGGCTGGGGCTGCCGATCCTCGATGACTGGGGCTACCCGCTCCACCGGCGCGGCGTCACCGTCCAGCCGGGGCTCTACGTGATCGGGCTGCCGTGGCTGCATGCCGAGCCGTCGTCGGTGATCCCCGGGGTCGGCGCCGATGCCGCGCACCTGGTCCGGGAGATGGTCGAGGCCGGCTGACCGGCCGGCGCGGGGGGACTACCTCCTCAGCTCAAAGCGGTCGGCGTCCATGAGCTTGGCCCAGGCAGCGGCGAAGTCGAGCGCGAACTTCCCCTTCGCGTCGTCCGAGGCATAGGCCTCGGCCAGGGCGCGCAGCTCGGAGTTCGATCCGAAGACCAAGTCCACGCGGCTGCCGTTATAGCGGCCGTCGGTGGTGGAGAAGGTCTTCTCTTCGGCGTCCGGCGTCCATTCCAGGCCCAGCTCCAGGAGGTTCGCGAAGAAGTCGTTGGTCAGCGCGCCCGGGGTGTCGGTGAAGACGCCAAGGTTCGAGCCGTCCCAGTTGTTGCCCAGCACGCGCAGGCCACCGAGCAGCACGGTCATCTCCGGGGCGGAGAGGCCCAGCAGGTTCGCGCGGTCGATCAGCAGGTACTCGCTGGGCATCTTCAGGAGGCCCGAGTCGTAGTTGCGGAACGCATCGGCGACCGGCTCAAGCCACGCGAATTGCTCCGGATCGGTCTGTTCCTGGCTGGCATCCACGCGGCCCGGGGTGAACGGGACGGTGAGTTCGTGTCCCGCGGCCCGCGCGGCCTGTTCGACGCCCACGTTGCCCGCCAGCACCACCACGTCGGCGAAGGAGGTCTTGACCATGGAGCTGGCGTTGAACCGGTCGACGATGGCCTCGAGCGTGGCGATGACGTCCCTGAGTTGCGCGGGCTGGTTCACGGCCCAGGACACCTGTGGTTCCAGGCGGATGCGGCCGCCGTTGGCGCCGCCGCGCTTGTCGGAGGAACGGAAGGTGGAAGCGGCCTTCCATGCGGTGGAGACCAGTTGCCTCACGCTCAGCCCCGAGTCGGCGATGAGTGCCTTCAGCGCCGCGATCTCCGCGTCGCCCAGCGTCGCGGCCGGGGCGGCGGGGAGCGGATCCTGCCAAATGAGGTCCTCGGCCGGGACCTCCTTGCCCAGGTAGCGGGACTTCGGGCCCATGTCGCGGTGGGTCAACTTGAACCAGGCGCGGGCGTACGCGTCGGCGAACTTCTCCGGCTTCTCCATGTAGTCCCGGGAAATCGGGCCGTAGATCGGGTCAAGGCGCAGGGAAAGGTCGGTGGTGAGCATGCGCGGTTCGCGGCGCTGCTCCGGGTTGTGGGCCATCGGGACCGTGCCTGCGCCGGCACCGTCCTTCGGGCGCCACTGCTGGGCTTCGGCGGGGAGAGGAACATTTCCCACTCGTAGCCGAAGAGGATCTCGAAGAACTCGTTGTCCCAGCGGGTCGGGTGGTAGGTCCAGGTGACCTCAAGCCCGGAACCGATGGTGTCGTCGCCGTGTCCGCTGCCGTGGCCCGACTTCCAGCCCAGGCCCTGCAGCTGGAGCGGTGCGGCCTCCGGGTCGGGACCCTTGTGGGACTCGGCCTCGGCACCGTGGGCCTTGCCGAAGGTGTGCCCGCCGGCGATCAGCGCGACCGTCTCCTCGTCGTTCATGCCCATGCGGCGGAAGGTCTCGCGGATGTCGACGGCCGCGGCCAGCGGATCGGCCAGGCCGTCCGGACCCTGCGGGTTCACGTAGATCAGGCCCATCTGGACCGCCGCCAGCGGGGCCGCAAGGTCGCGGTCACCGGTGTAGCGCTCGTTGTCCAGCCACACCTTCTCCGGGCCCCAGTACACGTCGTCGTCGGCCTCCCACACGTCGGGCCGACCGCCGGCAAAGCCGAAGGTCCTAAAGCCCATGGTCTCCATGGCCACGTTGCCGGCCAGGATGATCAAGTCGGCCCAGGAAATGGACTGGCCGTACTTCTTCTTGACCGGCCAGAGCAGGCGGCGGGCCTTGTCCAGGTTGACGTTGTCCGGCCAGGAGTTCAGCGGGGCGAAGCGCTGCTGGCCCGACCCGCCGCCGCCGCGCCCGTCGTGGCTGCGGTAGGTGCCGGACGAGTGCCAGGCCATGCGCACGAAGAGCGGGCCGTAGTGGCCGTAGTCGGCCGGCCACCAGTCGTACGACGTGGTCATGGCCGCGGCGAGGTCCGCCTTCACTGCGTCCAGGTCCAGGGCCTCGAAGGCCTCGGCGTAGCTGAAATCCGCGTCCAGTGGGTTGGAGACCGGGGTGTTCTTGGCCAGGATCCCCAGGTTGAGCCTGTTCGGCCACCACTGGGCATTCGCGTTGCCGGGAATGGTGTGGGCGCCGCCGTGGGGAACGGGGCACTGGTCGCTCGTGGTTTCAGACATGGCTACCTTCTTAGGTTGACTTGTCGGGTTGGGGTACCGGGGCCCCGGCAGGCGGCTTAGGCATCGCCGGAGGAGCTTGGTGGTTGTCGCCCATGCAGGTACGGTGGCGGCTGGTGTTCCCGTGCCGTTGGCAGTCCAGCACGGCACCAAGGTGGAGCGCCCGCTTCAAGGAGCCGTACGCGGCCGGGCGTGGCTCCGGGCAGCGCTCCCGGTGGTCGGCAACGAGGACGGCATCGGCATTGGCACGAGGCTTGGCGCAGACCGCGGCGAGTCGCAGGGGCATCATGTTCATGGACGCCTCGCGCGACACTGGCTCGAGCTCAACCGGTCTTGTCATGCTCAACTTTTCCGCTGGTCTTCAACTGGCCCCGACGGGAGCGGTTTCGGACTGAATTATTTCGTGGAACCCCGCATCACGGCGTGCGGTCCGGGCGGGCGGGGCACCCACCAACAAGCCTAACTGCCACTCGTGCCATGCGCTACGGCTACAGCGGCGCGGTGGCGCCGAATGGCTGCACCCCCTTCCCCGGCAGGGGGAAAGAGGGCGGCGGCGAACGGGGCCCGGGCCTCGAAGCACGTCGGGAAACGCAGCAGTCCGCTGCGTTTCCCGGCGCGCGAAAGTTGCCTAACGCTCGCAGATTTCCTTGATTTCAGCGATGCACGGCTCGTTCTGCAGGCTGGTGGTGTCGCCCAGGGTGCTGCCCTCGAAAAGTTGGGTCAGCAGCCGGCGCATGATCTTGCCCGAGCGGGTCTTGGGCACGTCGGGAACGAAGACGATGTCGCGCGGCTTGGCGATGGGCCCGATCTGGGTTGCCACGTGGTTGCGCAGCTCGGCGATGAGGGCCTGCTGCCTGGCCAGCGCCTCGCCGGCCAGGTCCGTTCCAACCACCGACTTGTCGAAGGGCACCACGAACGCGGTGGCAGCGTGGCCGGTCTTGGCGTCGGCGGTCGGGCAGACCCCGGCCTCGACAACCGCCGGGTGGGTGACCAGGGCGGACTCGATCTCGATGGTGGAGAGCCGGTGTCCGGAGATGTTGATGACATCGTCCGTGCGGCCCAGGATCCAGATGTCCCCGTCGGCATCGAAGCGCGCGCCGTCCCCGGCCAGGAACCAGCCCTGCTGCGCGTACTTCTCCCAGTAGGAGGTGTAGTAGCGCTCGGGGTTTCCCCAAACGGTCCTGGCCATGGACGGCCCGGTCTTGGTCAGCACGATGTAGCCCTGCAGGTTTTTCTCCACCGTTTGCGCGGCATCGTCGACGATGTCCACCGCCACGCCCGGCAGCGCCCGGGTGCCGCAGCCGGGCTTGAACGCGGTGTCGTCCTGGCGCGGGGAAAGGATCGTCGCGCCCGTCTCGGACTGCCACCAGGTGTCGACCATCGGGATGCCGGACTCGGTGTCGCGCCCGATCTGGCCACGCAGCCAGCGCCACGCCTCCGGGTTCACTGCCTCGCCCACGGTTCCGGCCAGCCGGATCGAGGACAGGTCGTAGTCGGCCGGGATCCCCTCGGGGAACCAACCCATCAGCGAGCGCACCAGGGTGGGCGCGGTGTAGTAGCTCGTGACCCCGTAGCGCGCGATGATCTCGAAGTGGCGGCCCGGGTGCGGGGCGTTGGGCACGCCCTCGTAGATGACCTGGGTGACGCCGTTGGACAGCGGCCCGTAGATCTCATAGGTGTGCGCGGTGACCCAGGCCAGGTCGGCCGTGCACCAGTGGACATCGTCCTCGCGCTTGGCCGGATCCGGGTGGGAGAAGAGGAACTCGTGGCTCCAGGAGGCCTGCGTCAGGTAGCCGCCGGTGGTGTGGACCAGGCCCTTGGGCTGCCCGGTGGTGCCGGAGGTGTACATGATGAACAGCGGGGTCTCGGCGTCGAAGGCCTCCGGGGCGTGTTCGGTGCTCGCGGTGTCGACAGTCTCGTGCCACCACACGTCCCGGCCCTCGACCCAGTTGATGTCGGTGTGCCCGGTCCGGTTGATGACCAGCACGTGCTCGATCGCGTTGTCCCCGGAAACGGCCTCGTCGGCGTGCGCCTTGACCGGGACCGAGGTGCCGCGGCGGAACTGGCCGTCGGTGGTGACCAGGAGCTTGGCGCCGGTGTCCTCGACACGGAACTTCAGCGCCTCGGCGGAGAAGCCGCCGAAGACCAGCGAATGAACCGCGCCGATGCGCGCGCAGGCCAGGGTGATGACGATGGTTTCGATGAGCACCGGCAGGTAGATGACCACGCGGTCGCCCTTGCCAATGCCGAGTGCCTCCAGCGCATTGGCGGCCCGGGATACACGGTCCTGCAGGTCCTGGTAGGTGACGGTGGTCCTGTCCCCGGGCTCGCCCTCGAAGTGCAGGGCAACCTTGTCGCCGCGGCCGGCCTCCACGTGCCGGTCAACGCAGTTGTAGGCGGCATTGAGCTTGCCGCCCTCGAACCAGCGCAGTTCGGGGCCGCGCCTGGCCGCCTGGTCGACACCGGTGCTGGTGTGGATGGTGTGCCAGTCCTCGGACCAGCTCAGGCGCCGCGCGGCGGCGTCCCAGAATGCGAGCCGTTCGGCTTCGGTCAGGGAGGCTTCGTTGGCGATGTCAGTCGTGACGGGGTGCAGGGTTTCAGTCATTGTTTTCTCCATTGCTCCTGGCAGTAGCACCGGTCTCGGGGAGGTGCTTGTTGCGGCGTCGTGACGCCAGAAATCTGGGCCGCTCGAAACGGGTGGTTGGTTGCCCTTAGGCCCAGCGCCTGACTGCCCAGCGTTCAGCCAGGCCCACCAGTGCATCGGTGGCCTTGCCGATCACTGCCAGCAGGATGATTGCCAGAATCAGTCTGTCGATCCGGCCGTTGTTCTGTGAATCGGTGAGCAGGAAGCCAAGCCCCATGGAAGATGCGATCAGTTCCGCAGCCACCAGGAAAAGCCAAGCCTGTGCCAGGGCGAGCCGGAGGCCGGAAAATATGGCAGGAACCACGGCAGGCAGCTGGATGGTGGTCAGCAACTTGATCCCCTTGAGGCCAAAGGCACGTCCGGCCTCGATGAGGTTCTTGTCCACATGGCGTAGCGCCAGGTACACGGTGGTGAACACCGGGAAGAAGGCGCCGATGGCAATCAGCGTGATTTTCGAATCTTCACCGATCTTCATCCACAAGATCAGCAGGGGAACCCAGGCCAGCGACGGCACCGCACGAATGGCTCCAATGGTGGGGCCCAGCAATGCGTCGGCGAGCCGCGACAGTCCAACCAAGGCGCCAAATCCAAGCCCAAGCACCGCGCCAATGGCGAAGCCCACCAGGACGCGTTGGGTGGAGATGCCGATGTGCGTGCCAAGTTCCCCGCGCCCGATCAGGTCCACTGCGGCCGAGTACACCGACGTGGGGGATGGGAGCTGTGCGGAGGTGACCCAGCCGAGGGAGGTGGCGCTCTGCCACAGCACGAGGACAAGCAGCGGCACCAGTGCGCCGAGCCCGATGCGGCCCAGTGTCGAGCCCGGGATCCGGGGCCCGCTTGCACTGGCTGGCGTCGTTTCCTTGGTGTTGAGGGAAAAATCGGCAGACATTACGAACCCTTGACCTTCGAAGCGTCGGCCTTTTTGGCGAAGGAATCATCGATGAGGGAATCAAGAGCCGTGTCGACCTTGGCCTGGCTGGTGACATCGCCGGTCTCGACAAAGATCGGTCCCACGACCGTCAGGACGTCGACCAACTTTTGGCCGGGCACCGCGGAGACATCAAGATTGGAACGCTCGAGGATCACCTTGTCGGCAACCGGTGCTTCCAGCCCTGCCACGTCGGCCAGGATTGTCGCGGTTTCCTTCTGGTTCTTGGCGGCCCATTCGCGGGCCTTTTCGTAGGAGTCCACCACGACCTGGGCGATTTCCGGGGACTCCGCCAGGAAGGATTCGTTGGCGTTCAAGGCACCGTAGGTGTTGAAATCCAGGTTGCGGTAGATCAAGCTGGCGCCGTTCTCCTCCGCGCCGGCCATGATCGGGTCCAATCCACTCCAGGCATCCACGGAACCGTTTTCCAGGGCGGCGCGGCCATCGGCGTGCTGGAGGTTCTCCACGGTCACGTCATCCGGGCCGAGACCTGCCTGCTCCAGGGCCTGCAGCAAGAAGAAGTAGGGGTCGGTACCCTTGGTGGCGGCGACCGATTTGCCCTTGAGTTCGCTCACGTCCTTGATGGGTGAGTCCTTGGCAACAACCAGGGCGGCCCATTCCGGTTGCGAGTAGATGTCGATGGTCTTGATCGGGGAACCGTTGGACCGGGCCAGCAGGGCGGCGGAACCCGCGGTGGATCCCACGTCGATTGCCCCCGCGCGAAGCGCTTCGTTGGCCTTGTTCGAACCGGCCGACTGCACCCAGTTGACGGTGACGCCCTGTTCCTTCAGCGAGGCTTCCAGCCATCCCTTTTCCTTGAGCACCAGGGACAACGGGTTGTAGGTGGCGAAGTCGATGTTGAGGGTCGTGGCTTCCGCAGCGCCCGAGCCCTCGCCGGCGCAACCGGTCAGCAACGCGGTGGCGGCAACCAGCGCGGAGGTGGCAATGAGAGTGCGGCGTGAGAAAAGGTTTCGGTTCATGGGTGAATTCCTTGAATGGGTGAACGCACGACAAGAAGGACGCTCGTTCAGAAGATGCGAGTGGTGTGAAGTGACGGTGCTTGGGTGCCGGTTTAGTGGCGGTGTGCGTCAACGCCGAGCGATGCAAGAAGTGAGCTGCGCATTCGGCCGAGGCTTTCATCGTTGCGGTTTCGCGGACGTGACCCCGGGACCGTGAGGAGCTGGGTGACGGTTGCGGCTGTTGCGCCGTCCGGGCGTCCCAATACGACGATGCGGTCGGCTAACTGCAGTGCCTCGTCAACGTCGTGGGTGACCAGCAAGACCGTGGTCGGGTACGCGCTGTGGATGTCCAGCAGGAGATCCTGCATCTTCAAGCGGGTCAATGCATCCAGGGCGCCGAACGGTTCGTCCAGGAGCAGGACGCCGGGGCGTCGGGCCAGGGCCCGGGCGAGCGAGACGCGCTGGGCCATGCCGCCGGAGATTTCCCTCGGGCGCAAATCGCTGTAGGCATCGAGTTCCACGAGTTCGAGCAGCTCTGCGATGCGTGCCGCACCGGTGGTGCGGTCGGTGCCCGCCGGAAGGCCCAAGGAAACGTTGTTGGTCACGGATTTCCATGGCAGCAGGCGTGGCTCCTGGAACGCCACCGCACAGCGGGTGTCCAGTCCGTTGACAGCGGTGCCGTCGATCAGGACCTGCCCGGCGGATGGCTGGTCCAGCCCGGACACGGATCGGAGCAATGTGGACTTGCCGCAGCCGCTTGGGCCGAGGATTGCCACGACTTCTCCCGGGGTGACCTCGAGGTCGACATCGTGCAGCACCTCGCGACCGCCGAAGCTGCGGCCAACGCCCTGGAATGTCACGCGAAGCGCGTTGCTGGAAACACTTGTCGGTGCGACAAACGTCGGGTGGTCAAGCGTGGAAGTCATGATCTCTCCATCGGACTGGCGGTAGCACCGGCCTCGACGAGGTGGTTGCTGCGGCGTCATAGAGCCAGATCTCTCGGCCGCTCGGGATGGGTTATGACCTCCATCAAAGTCGATGCGGCGTCATAGGAGCAAGCCCGCCGTAATGTAACCGAATGTTCGACGAGGTGGAATTTAATGACCATGCGTCGAATTATCTACGGAAATCTACGGGACTTTCGATCATTCAACTTGTGGTGCTTTGGAGGTTTCGGGCAATCGGATCCGGTCTGGGGATCGTCCGTGTGGACCCCGGGATCTCGCGCACATGCTTGCCAAGGGTCGTGTGGGTCATTTGGTTCCGCGGCCTCCAACCGTGCACCCACCGTCGTCGAACGAATGGCTGGTGGAATGCCGGTGCGCCGGTGCTTCGCCCCTGCCCCGGCGGGCAGCGAATCCCCTTTTGCCCTGTGACGCAACCGTCAATTGTGACGAAGCGGGTTGTCACCGCTTCGCCGAGGCGTGTAGAAATATGACCAACAACCATCCAGAGCGGCCGAGAGATCTGGCTCCATGACGCCGCAGCAACCCCTCCCCTTAATTGGGCGGTAGGTGCTCACGCCAGAACCGATGGAGAGAATTCATGGCTGTCGATTCCTTTGCACATGCACACGCTGTCGAAGCGGACCCCAACATCTTTGGTGCCGTCAACCTCGACGCATTTACCGGCGACACCCCGGCCCGGCACCTGCTCAAGCTCACTCCGGGCGTTCCCCGTAATGGGCACTATGACGAGTTGGCCGCGATCTTCCGCCCGGTCTTCGCCAGGATCGCCTCCGGGGCCAGTGAGCGCGACGCCAACCGGACCCTGCCCTTCGAACCGGTTGGCTGGCTGAACCGGGTGCGGTTCGGGGCGCTGCGCATCCCCGTCGCCGAGGGCGGCTACGGTGCCAGCGTGTCCGACTTGTTCCGCCTGCTCATCGAACTGGCAGAAGCCGATTCCCAGGTGGCACATCTGTGGCGCTCGCACATCGGCTTCGTCGAATCCGTGTTGCAGCTGGAAGACGATGCCTTGCGCCACCGCTGGGTCGAGCGCATCGTGGCCGGACAAATTGTCGGCAACGCCTACACCGAGCGCGGCGGAAACCGGCTGGGCACCCTGAACACGACCATCGCCAAGCAGGGCGAGCGCTGGATCCTCAACGGCGAAAAATACTATTGCACCGGCACGATCTACGCGGACTGGGTGGCAGTCGCCGTGGCGCACCCCGCCCGTGCCGGCAGGCAGATCGCCGTGGTTTCCACGCAGCATTCCGGCGTCAAGATCCTTGACGACTGGGACGGATTCGGGCAGCAGCTCACCGGCACCGGCTCAACCACGTTCGAGAATGTCCCGGTGGACACGATCCTTCCCGACGAGCAGCAGGTCAACGACCCGGAATCCGCCATCTTCCAATTGGTGCTCCTCGGGGTCCAGGCGGGAATCACGCGCGCCGTGCTCAACGACATGCGCTCCTCGGTCCAGGCCCGCACCCGAAGCTTCAGCACCGGGACCGGTGTTCCGGTGCGCGAAGAACCCCAGGTACTGCAATTGGTCGGAGAGGTCTCCGGCACCGCATTCGCGGTCGACTCCATCGTCCTGGCCGCCGTGGCGGAGATCGAGGTCGCGCTGGCCGATGCATCGCTCAGCCCGGCCGAGCGGTTCGCGGTGTGTGAACTCGCCGCGGACAGGGCCCAGGCGGTCGTCCAGCCGCTGGTGCTCTCCGCGGCGACCAAGCTCTTTGACGGACTGGGTGCCTCGGCAACCGCCAAGGGATGCAACCTGGACCGGCACTGGCGCAACGCGCGCACCGTTGCCACCCACAACCCCGCGATCTACAAGTCTCGCATCATCGGCGACTACGAGGTCAACGGCACGGCGCCCCAGCAGCTCAACGCCATCGGCGACGTGGGTGCCACCCAGGCAACCGGCATCCCGTAGAACAACACGAGCCCCACATCAACTTGATCCGCACAACACCGGATCCGCAACTCCCAACACCTCGCGAAGGATAAACATGAGCACGACTCCCGCCCCACGCCAGATCCGCTTCAACGCCTTCGACATGAACTGCGTCGGACACCAGTCCCCGGGACTGTGGAAGCACCCCAAGGACCAGTCCGCCAGCTACAAGGACCTGTCCTACTGGACCAACCTGGCCAAGACCCTGGAAAAGGGCAAGTTCGACGGCATCTTCATCGCCGACGTGCTGGGCACCTACGACGTCTTCGGCGGCTCCAACGAGGTGCCGCTGCGCACCGGCGCCCAGGTCCCGGTCAACGACCCGCTCATGCTTGTCTCCGCGATGGCCGCCGTGACCGAGAACCTCGGCTTCGGCGTCACCGCCAGCACCTCCTACGAACACCCGTACCCTTTCTCCCGCCGCCTGGCGACCCTTGACCACCTGACCAAGGGCCGCATCGGCTGGAACGTCGTGACCGGCTACCTGCCCTCCGCCGCCCGGAACATGGGCCAGGAAGACCAGCTTGAGCACGACGAGCGCTACAACCACGCCGACGAATACCTCGAGGTCGTGTACAAGCTGCTCGAGGGTTCCTGGGAAGAAGACGCCGTGGTTCGCGACGCCGAGCGCGGTGTCTTCACCGACCCGGCCAAGGTCCACGAGATCAACCACGAGGGCAAGTACTTCAAGGTCCCGGGCATCGCCATCACCGAGCCCAGCCCGCAGCGCACCCCGGTGATCTTCCAGGCCGGAACCTCCTCGCGCGGCATGCAGTTCGCCGCGGCAAATGCCGAGGCAGTCTTCGTCACTTGCCCCACCAAGGACATGCTCAAGGCCACGGTCACCAAGATCCGCGACGCCGCCGAGGCGGCCGGCCGTGGACGCCACGACGTGCGCATCTACACCATGCAGACCATCATCACGGACGTGGATTCCGCCGCCGCGCAGGCCAAGTTCGAGGACTACAAGTCCTACGCCGACATCGACGGCGCCCTTGCGCTGATCTCCGGCTGGATGGGCGTGGACCTGTCGACCTACGGCCCGGACGACGTTATCGGCGACAACGTGAAGTCCAACGCCATCCAGTCCACCGTGTCGATGTTCCAGCAGGCCAGCGGCGATTCGGGCAACCCGTGGACGATCCGCCAGCTGGCCGAGTGGGTGGGCGTTGGCGGCTTCGGACCGATCACCGTCGGCTCGCCGACCGAGGTCGCCGACAAGCTCATCGAGTGGGTCGAGGACACCGACGTGGACGGGTTCAACCTGGCCTACGCCATCACCCCGGGCACCTTTGAGGACATCGTGGAGTTCATCGTTCCCGAGCTGCAGGCACGCGGCGCCTACCCGACCGAATACGTCGAGGGCACGCTGCGCAACAAGCTCTTCGGCAAGGGCGACCGCGTCCAGGACTCCCACCGCGCGGCGAACTACCGGTTCTCGAACGCCGAGGTCAAGTAGCCGGGAGTAACTCCCGCACGAGTTTCGGGCGGCGGCGCACCATGAGGTGCGCCGCCGCCCGGGCCGTTTAAGGGGCCGTGAACGTTCGGGACGGCCGGCAGCCTGAGACCAGGAAAGAGAGTCAGCCGCCATTTGCCCAGTCGATGAGTTCCGGGGCATGAATTTGTGCACATTATCAACATGACGCCCCGGTGAAGCAAGGCCAGGATTTTTTGCGCTTCACATTCAGTCTTATGACGTTCCGTGAAGCAAAAACGACACCTGAGCAGCTCTCTACGTCGATTTGTTTCATGGTGAGCCGCATTCTGTTGGTTCTGTCGAAGATTCTGCGACACACTGGAATTGTTCGAGGGCGGGAAGCGCCCCCACGGACGCACACCATCCAGAGCGGCTGAGAGACCTGGCTCGTTGACGCCGCAGCAACCACTCCCCTCATGGGGATCCGGTGCTACCGCCAGGACCGATGGAGATAGCCAAACTCTGCGCGGTCCGCCGAATGCTGTCATGTCTTGGACAGGTATTCGACTGATTAGCCATGTCGCGGCGTTCCTCGGGTGAACCGAGAAGGAATGAATCATGGGCAACACCAAACCACCTGCGAAGCGACGCCTTCGCGCCGGCCTCGGCGTCAAGATCCTTACCGTGCTTTCCGTGGCCACGCTGGCACTCAGCGCCTGCGGATCGGGAACCCAAACAGCGGGAAATGCAGCCGGCCCGGTAAGCAACGATCCCGTCCAGGGCGGAACCTTCGTGTATGCGGAAGTAACCCCGATCAACAACTGGCAGACCCAGGCCGCACGCTTCTACGAGAAGGCCAATGTGCTCAATAGCGTGTTGGACCGACTGACCTATTTCGACGCGGCAACCGGAAAGCTCGTTGGCTGGATAGCGTCGGATTTCACCGCCAACAAGAACCAGACCGAGTTCACCTTCACCATTCGTGACGGCGTGAGTTTCTCGGACGGAACGGCGCTCGATGCCAAGGCCGTCAAGGAAAACCTGGACGCCCTGGGCAAGGGCATCAAGAGCGCACAGATCGCACCCAACGTCGACTTCGCCGCCTTCAAGTCCGCCGAGGTCGTAGGAAAAAACCAGGTCAAGGTCACGCTCAAGACCCCCGACGCCAACTTCCTGCGTGCCACATCGTCGGTCACCTCGGGCCTGGTTTCCCCTGAAACCTTGACGTTGGACAATGCCGGCCAGTCGGCCATCGCCAACATCGTCGGCTCCGGACCGTTCGTCTTCGAATCCGAGAAGACCGATGAAGAAGTCACCTTCGCCAAGCGCGCGGATTACAAGTGGGCGCCTGAATCAGCGGCAAACCAGGGCGCCGCATACCTGGACAAGCTCGTGGTGAAGTACCTGCCCGAGGTGGCGCACCGTGCCGGAGCGGTCCAAACCGGCCAGGTCGACCTGGTCCGGGGACTTCAGCCCGTGGACGAGCAAACCCTCGCGGGCAGCGGCGACCAGGTGCTGCCGGCCAAGGGAATTGACCTGACCACCAACATGGCGGCAGTGCGCATCGGCAGCGGCAAGCTCGCCGACACCAAGGTGCGCCAGGCGCTCCAGGTCGGCATCGACCGCCAATCCATCAAGGACACGGTGCTGTCGGACAGCTACGTCATCGCCGACTCCGTGCTGAACCACGCGGCCCCCGGGTTCATCGACCTGTCCGCGGATCTGGGCTACAACCCGGAGAAATCCAAGGCGTTGCTCGACGAGGCAGGCTGGGTTGTCGGAGCCGACGGAGTACGCGAAAAGGGTGGGCAGAAGCTGGAAATCACCATCACCAGCTCCAACAACTCCGTGGTCATCAAACCGGCCTTTGAACTCATCGAGCAGCAATGGCGGGAAATCGGCGTCAAGCTCATCAACCGTGCGGCCGACAACACGTTCCTGACCACGGCCATGATCGATCCCAACATCGAGTTCTTCGGAACCCGCCAATTTGCCTACGGCGGACTGGGACCGGTCTTCGGCCCGGAAAACAACACCCAGACCCTGAACGCCGACAGCGAGCTCAACGCGCTGTTCGCCAAGGAACGTTCGGCCACCAGCGAGGCGGAGCACAAGGAACTGGTTGCCGAGGAACAGCGCCAGCTGGTCAGCGAAAAGGCCCTGTCCCTGGTCCTTTGGGACGAAGTCCAGGTCTACGGCGGCAACTCGGATGCGCACGTGGAATTCACCTCCGGCACCGCCCCGATTTTCCAGGGCGCCTGGAAGACCGGAAAGTAGCAACCCCATGGCCGCTTACATCGCGCGACGCATCGGACAAGCTTTGCTGGTCATTTGGCTTGCCTACACCCTGGTCTTCCTGGCCGTGCAGCTGCTCCCGAATGACCCAGTGACGATCTTCCTGTCAGCGGATGCTGCGGCCAATCCGGAAACCATCGCGGCCATGAAGGCGCAATACGGATACGACCAGCCGCTGTTGATTCAGTATTTCAGCCAATTGGCCGGTCTCTTCCGGGGTGATTTCGGATATTCGCTGGCCTCGGGCCAGCCCGTTGCAGAACGCATCGGTGCGGTGGCCGGGTCGACCTTGGTGCTGGCTTCCAGTGCCTTCGTGACTGCCGTGGTGTTTGCGGTTCTGCTGGTCGCTTCGGCCACGTTGGCACGTCGGACGTGGTTGAAGCGGCTCATCATCAACCTGCCGCCGCTCTTCGCGGCAGTTCCCGTGTTCTGGCTGGGCCTGGTGCTCCTGCAGCTGCTCTCCATCCAACTCGGCGTCATGTCGCTTTTCCCGGATGGTTCGTTCGCCTCGATTGCCGTCCCCGTCCTGGTCCTGGCCGTCCACGTCTCTGCCCCGATTGCCCAGGTGCTGCTCAAGAGTGTGGACAACGTTTACGCCCAGCCATTCGTGGACGTGTTGCGTGCCAAGGGCGCTTCGCCGTCATGGATTTTCTTTCGCCACACCCTCAAAAACGCTGCGGCACCGGCCATGACCATCAGCGGGATAACCGTGGGAACGCTGTTGGCCGGCTCGGTCATCACCGAGACTGTGTTTGCCCGGTCCGGCCTGGGCCAGGTGGTGCTTCAGTCGGTCACCGCGCAGGACGTGGCGCTGGTCCAGGGACTCGTGCTGATCACCGCCACGGCCTTCGTTGTCGTGAACCTGGTTGTTGACCTGCTTTACCCGCTATTGGATCCACGGATCCTCAAGAGTGGAACGCACGGGGCACCGCGCGCACTCGTGGCCTAGGAACGAACGGAGAAGAATCCATGAGCATCAAGCTAGAGGAACCGTTGACGAAGGTTGCCGTGCAGCAGTCCGCCCCGGCCGGCACTCTTGCGCCGGTGGAGATCGTGCCATCTTCCAAGAAGAAATCGGGAGCGCTTAGTTCGCCCGTATTCTGGCTGACCTGCGCCCCACTGATCATGGTCCTGGGGTGGGCGTTGGTCCCTTCGCTGTTTAGCGGACTGGACCCCATTAGCGGCGTCCCGGCCGAGAAATTCCAGGCGCCCGGGTTCGCCCACTGGTTTGGCACCGACCACTTGGGCCGCGACGTGTTTGCCCGGGTGGTTCACGGCACCAGCCAAACGCTGTTGACCGCGGGACTGGCGGTGACGATCGGGCTCGTCGCGGGGACCGGGCTGGGGCTGCTGGCGGCAACCGCAGGCCGGGCGGCCGACGCCGTCACCATGCGCCTGATCGATGTCTTGCTCGCTGTCCCGGGCTTCCTGGTCTCGCTGATCATCGTCACGGCATTTGCCCCCGGTCCGATTTCCCTGGGAATCGGCGTGGGCATCGCCTCCATTGCGTCGTTTGCACGCGTGGTGCGTTCCGAGGTCCTGCGCGTTCGCAGCCTGGACTACGTGGAAGCCGCCTTCATGAACGGCGGCACGTATTGGTCTGTCGTTTTCAAGCACATCCTGCCCAACTCCTGCGGCCCCGTTCTGGCCCTTCTGGCGGTGGACCTCGGCGTGGCGATCCTCGCGATTTCGGGCCTCGGCTTCCTCGGATTCGGCTCTCCGCCTCCGACCCCTGAATGGGGTCTGCTCATTTCCGAGGGACGGCAGTACCTCGCTTCGGCATGGTGGCTCACGACCCTGCCGGGCGTGGTCATCGTCGTCGTGGTCATCCTGCTCGCCGGTCTTGGCCGACAGCTTCACAAGATCTTCCGTTTTTAGTCAGGGGAACAGCATGAGCACCATCGACTCGGCACCCACATTGCTGGACATTCGTGGGCTAAGCATTCAATACGGCACCGGCGATGAATCGGTCATCGCCGCAGACCACCTCGACATCGCGCTCAAGACCGGCGAAATCGTTGCACTGGTTGGCGAATCCGGCTCCGGCAAGTCCACGCTGGCAAAGGCCATCATCGGATTGCTGCCGGAATCGGCAAAGGTCCTGGGCGGAACGATCGACCTTGCCGGCGACAACCTCCTGAACCATTCGGCCAAGGAACTGGAAGCCATCCGCGGACGGCGCATCGGCATGGTGCCGCAGGATCCCGGAGCCTCCCTCGATCCGGTGAAGACCGTGGGGTCCCAGGTATCCGAGGTTTTCCGCCTGCACCCGCAAGGGCGCAAGCGCACCAAGGCGGAGTTGCGCCGGGAAGTCCTCAGGCTGCTGGAACTGGTCGGGATCGATCGCCCGGAACAGCGCCTGGGACAGTACCCTCATGAGCTCTCGGGCGGGCTGAAGCAGCGGGTGCTCATTGCCATAGCCTTTGCCCTGGAACCCGAGCTGCTGATTGCCGATGAGCCAACATCCGCATTGGATGTCACGGTCCAACAGACGGTGCTCGAGGTATTTACCAAGCTCGCCCGGGAACTCGGAACCGCAGTCATTTTTGTGACCCATGACTTGGCCGTGGCCACGGACATCGCCGACCGCATCGTGGTCATGCAGCACGGCCGGATTCGCGAGGATCGCCCGGTGCGTGAAATCCTGCATGCCCCGGAAGATGCCTATACCCAGATGCTGCTTACCGAGGCCACTGCCACGGGCAAGGGCGCACAAACCACCGGGCCTGAAGGCGCCATCGAGATGCCGGCCATTGAGGTCCGTGGCCTGACAAAGATCTATGGCAACGGAAAAGCTGAACGAGCAGCGGTGGACAACGTTTCCTTCGCAGTCCGCCCCGGAACCACTTTCTCATTGGTCGGGGAGTCCGGCTCCGGAAAATCCACGACCGCGCGCATGATCATGCGCCTGCTTGAGCCCAGCGCCGGGACGGTAAAGATCCACGGACAAGATGTCACCCACGTGCGCGGAGCCGGCAAGCGCGACCTCTGGCGCAGCCTGCAATTGGTGTACCAAAACCCGGATTCGGCACTGGATCCGCGTTATTCGGTGTCCCGGATCATCAGCGAACCGCTGGAGAACTACAAGGTTGGGTCAAGGAACGAACGCAAGATCAGGGTGGCCGAGCTGTTGGACGCGGTCAACCTGCCCTCGCGCATGGCCTCCCTCGGCGCGAAGGAACTTTCCGGAGGACAACGGCAACGCGTGGCAATCGCCAGGGCCTTGGCCCTCGGCGCCAAGACGTTGGTGCTGGATGAGGCCCTTTCCGCACTCGATGTATTGACCCAGGCGCAGATCCTGGCGCTGCTGGAAGACCTCCAGGTCAACCAGGGGCTGTCATACCTCTTCATTTCCCACGACCTGCACGTCGTCGAGCGCATTTCACACGACGTGGGAGTCATGCGACAGGGGACGCTCGTCGAAGTGGGCCCGGCCTCACAGGTCTTCGGGAACCCCTCCAGCGAGTACACCAAATTGCTTTTGGACTCGAACCCCGGACAGTTGCTGCGCGAGATGGCAAACCGCTAAATCCCGCCAACAAACTTTTGAAACTCATGGATGCAAAGGAAGAAAAATGAGTGCAACGCACGTGCAGGAACGAACCGAAGAAGCCCGTTACGCGGAATTGAGTGCACGCTTTGCACCGGTGTTCGGCCGGATCGCCGAAGGCACCGTGGACCGGGAAAACAACCATGTGCTGCCCTTCGAACCCGTGAAATGGCTCAAGGAAGCCGGCTTCACCACGCTGCGCGTCCCGGCCGCGCATGGCGGGGACCCGGTCAGCCATGAACATCTCTTCCGGTTGATCGTGGAACTTTCCGCCGCGGATTCCAACGTCGGCCACTTGCTCCGCTCCCACTTCGCCTTTGTCGAAACCATCGCCCTGCAACCGGAGGAATTCCAGCTCCGTTGGTTCCCGCGGGTGCTCGCCGGCGAGATCTTCGGCAACGCGGCCACCGAACGGGGCGGCAATGCGTTGGGCACCACCAACACCAAGCTTCGCGAGGAATCCGGGCAGTGGCTGCTGAACGGGGAAAAATACTACACAACCGGCTCCATCTTCGCCGACTGGGTGGTTGTCATGGCCAGCACCGAGGGCGTCGAAGGCCGGCAGTACGCCATCGTGCGCGCCGATGACGCACGGGTACGGATCCTTGACGACTGGGATGGCTTTGGCCAGCCGCTGACCGGCACCGGCACCGCAATCTTCGACGATGTTGTGGTCCCGTTCGAAGACATCATCCAGCGCAAGGTCTCCTCCACCCTCGAGCCGGCCTTCTTCCAGATGGCCCTCCTGAGCGTCCTGGCCGGGATCGGGCGTGCGGCACTGGCAGACGCCGCCGAATTGGTGCGCACCCGCACCCGAACCTTCAACACCGGATCAGGTGAACTCTTCCGGAACGACCCGCTGATCCAGGAAAAGGTCGGCCGCATCGCAGCGGCCGTCTACGCGGCGGATTCGATCGTTACTGCCGCCGCCCGCGACCTGGATGCCGCGGTGGACCAGTCCCTGGGCCTGGACCCGACCGCTGCCTTCATCCGCGCGGAAATTGCCGTGCAGCAGGCCCACGTGACGGTCCCGAAGCTGGTGCTGGATGCAACCAGCGAACTCTTCGACGTCACCGGCGCCTCGTCCGTTTCACGCGGAAAATCCCTTGACCGGCACTGGCGCAACGCCCGCACCGTCGCGACCCACAACCCGGTCGCCTTCAAGGCCCGTTCGGTGGGCGACTACTACATCAATGGCACCATTCCCACCGGATTGCACTCGATCGGTGAAGCCACGGACACGAAATCGGAGAGCAAGTAAATGGGTACTTTTGACGTTCGTCCGCGCCTGCTGCTGAGCGCATTCCTGATGAACACCTCCAGCCACATCCTGGGTGGCCAATGGCGCCACCCTAAAGCGCAGCAGCACCGCTTCAATGAGCTGCAACTGTGGGTCGACCTGGCCAAGCAGCTTGAGGACGCCAAGTTCGACAACCTGTTCTTTGCCGACGTCGTGGGGCTTTACGGCAACCACGAGGGCGGCTGGGCCTCGATGGTCCGCAAGGGCATGCAGGTTCCGTCCCACGACCCGCTCGTGCTGCTCTCGGCCCTTGCAGCAACCACCAGCGACATCGGACTGGCCATGACCAGTTCCGTGGTGCAGGCCGCTCCGTTCCAGTTTGCGCGCCAGCTCTCCACGCTGGACCACCTTTCCAACGGCCGCGTCGCATGGAACATCGTGACCAGCGTCCTGGAGAACTCGCACCGAAACTTTGGTGCGGCCGGCCTGACCGCCCACGACGACCGCTATGACTGGGCCGAGGAATACGTCGAGGCGACGTACAAGTTGTGGGAAGGTTCCTGGGAGGATGGCGCGGTTCTGGCCAACAAGGAAACCGGCGTCTTTGCCGACCCTGCCAAGGTCAACAAGATCCACCACCAGGGAAAACGGTATTCCATCGAGGGCCCGCACCTTGCCTTGCCGAGCCCGCAACGCACGCCGTTCCTGTTCCAGGCCGGATCGTCCGCCCGCGGGCGCCAGTTTGCCGCGGAACATGCGGAGGCAACTTTCCTTTTTGCTCCGCACCCGGAGTATGTGGCCAAGCAGGTGGGCAAGATCCGCGAGCTGGAGGCCGCCGCAGGACGCGCCAAGGGAGACGTCAAGGTCTTTGCAGGCCTGTCATTTGTCGTGGGAAGCACCGAGGCCGAAGCCAAGGCCAAGGAGGCCGACTACGACGAGTATCTGGACCTGGATGCGATCATCGCCCACATCGGTGGCGGGATCGGGATCGATCTGGGCGGACTGGACCTGGACACGCCCTTGGGCGACGTCCAGACGGAAGGCGCACGTGGCGTCCTCGAAGCGGCCATCGCATCGGTGCCCGGAGGGAAGCCAACCATCGGCGACCTGGCCCGCTACCGTGCCAAGGCCCAGCAGATCGTGGGAACCCCCGAGCAGATCGTTGACGAGATCGAGCGCTGGCAGGACGCCGGAATGGATGGACTCAACATCATGAACCAGGTCCTGCCGGGCTCCTACACGGACTTCATCGACGGAATCCTGCCCGAGTTGCGCGCCCGCGGGCTTGCGCAGACCGAATATGCCCCGGGGTCCCTGCGCGAAAAGGTGTTCGGACGAGGAGCCCGTCTCGAAGAGACCCACCCGGCGGCGCGCTTCCGCGGGGCCTTCACGGAGTACTCGGCGGCCAACACCGAGGAAGCGCTGGAGCGCGCACTCTAGATTGGCCGGCCACAGGTCGGCACCGACGTGTAGGGGAGTCGAAGGGTCAAATGATGCCTCGACTCCCCGGGTCGTTGCTCAGCCAACGCGGTTTTCGGGACAAGCCCCGGATTGTGGCGGTAGCGTGTGGGTATGAGCTCCGAACATGGCCAGCGGCACGTGAACGACCCGGCAGTGATTCGCCGGCTCCTGCAAACCCCTGGACGGTGGGCAGTGGTGGGACTGACCAACAATCCCGGCCGCGTGGCACCAGGGGTCTCACGGTTCCTCCAGAACCAACTGGGCATGGAGATCGTTCCGGTGTCCCTGAGTGGCGAAAGCGTCCTGGGCAACGACGGGTACAAGCTCCTGGCCGAAATCCCCGGACACATCAACGTCGTGGACTGTTTTGTGAATTCGCAAAAAGTCGGTGACATTGTCGACCAGGCCATTGCCGTCGGTGCTGACGCCGTCTGGCTGCAACTCGGTGTCATCGACGAGGCTGCAGCCAGACGGGCCAAGGACGCCGGGCTTGATGTCGTCATGGACACCTGTCCGAAAATTGAGTACCCCTACCGGTAGACGCTGAACGCCCAAAACTATTTCACCGTCCGGTATGGACGCGGTTCACGACCTGTGGCTAAACTGACCGCATTACAAGCAATACAAATTGGGTGCTGGGGCCCCAATAATTGCTGGGGGTGGTTCGAACTTGGGGTTTGAACTGAACTGACGGATCGGGTGGGACCGATTCGTAAACAGCGCTTATTGCGTGGTTGCCGTGCCCCCTTGGGGTAATTGGGGTAGCTAAAGTGTTCGGCAAAATTGGGGTTAATGCTGCACGGAATCAATTAAGAGGTCGTCGCTTTGCGCGCCGAAACTCCTTTTTGGAAGCCATTTGGAGGAACGGAATTGTCCGTTCAAGCGTGGCTGCCAGCGCGACGACAGCGCTCGTCGCGACGATGATGTTTAGCGGCGGTGGATTCAATCCCGCCGCGGCATCACCGTCGGACAACAAAGACACCGGTGTGGAGCAGGCGCTGCTGGATGCTGTTGAGGGCAGCGAAGCGAGCGCCGGATCGAACACGGCGAAGGCGAAGACCGCAACTCCGGAAGAAGTGGCCGCCGAAGCACCTCTCCAGGGCACCGAACCGTCCGAGGACGAAGAGCTTGAAGCGGCACAGGAGTCGGCGGCCCCCACGTCAGAAGCTCCGTCGACGAGCAAGTCGAATGATTCAAGGAAGCCGGCGACCCCGAGTGCCGAAGCCCCTACGAAGTCCGAAGAGAAAACCACCGGGGAACCAGCGGAAGCGTCGGCAAGTGAGCCGAATTCTGCCGTGGCCAAGGACGAGCCCGTCGTTGCGGCGGTGGCAGGCGTTTGCGACACGAACATCGGCAAGGGCAAGGTCGACTCGTTTATGCAGCGGGCCGGCGACGCCTCCTTCGCCAACGGCAACCTTTCCTCGGGCATCTACGAGGGCGGCTATGTTGACCAACGTGTGCAGATGGGCAACATGCAGCCGGGCGAGAACGAATTCGTCTTCAACTACCGGGTGCGCACTGCCGGCAAATGGGCCTATGACTTCATCGACCAGTACTCAATGACAGGCGGAACGATCACCAAGACCGAGGTGATCGAGGGATCGGGCAGTGACCGCGAGGACACCGTCAAGCTCACGTTTGATGCGACGGCCTCCTCCGTAACCCTCTACTTCAGTGTCCATGTAGCCTCCGAACTGGACCATGGGCCGGGCGCGGGAGCCTCCGCCATCAGCGGATCCTCATATCACGTGACCTTGGTGTCGTTGAATTGCGCGACCGCGGGGAACCGTGCGAACCAGGTCTCGGCGAGCGACGTCCAGGCCGGTTCCGTGACCATCATCAAGGACGCCACCCCGGCAGACGGCACCGACTTCGACTTCACACTGAGATCCGGCACGACCGAAGATTCCGTGAATTTCCAGTTGGATGACAGCGCCGGATCCAACGCCGGCGCGGACCTTGCAGACCGCCTGACCTACACGGTCGCACCGGGCGGGGTAACAGTTTCCGAGAACGCACTTCCGGCGGGATGGAACCTCACAAACCTGGCCTGTACCGGTGTCACACCGTCGATCGACACCTCGGCACGCAACGCGTCTTTCATGCTGGCCGACAACGCCCAGGTCACTTGCACCTTCACCAACGGCAAGACGACATACAAGGACCTCGAAGTCACCACGACCGCAGCGGCCACGTTCGACCGCGACTACGACTGGAGCATCGAGAAGAACCTGGCCGCTGGCCAGCCCGCCACCGTCACATCGTCCACCGGTAACGTCGCCGTCAACTACAGCGTGCTGGTCGATGCCAGCGCCCCGCAGGACAGCAACTTCGCCGTTGACGGTGTCATGACAGCGGTGAACGGAAACGACAGCGCCATCGGTGGAGTGACGCTGGCCGCCAGCATCCCCGGGGCCGTCTGTGCCATCGAAACCTCCGCGGGCACTGCAGTAACGGGCCCCGTCTCGGTCCCTGCCGGAACCACGACGTATAAATACACCTGCGAGATGCCGGCCGGAACCACCGAGGCCTCCACGGGAACCAACACCGTCACCGCGACGTGGAACGCAGCCTCCTACTACGGGACCGATGGCAGCGCCGGCGCCACCAAGGCCTTCACCTTCGCGGGCGTGCAGCCCACGGTGACAGATGAATCGGTGACCGTCACCGACAGCAAGTTCAACCTCGCCACGCTGCCCGGCGGCAACGTCGTCGTGGCCGGGCAGGCGCCAAGGACGTTTGACTACGCCATTGCCTGGCCCGGCATTGCGGGCGAATGCACGACCTATGACAACACGGCAAAATACACCGAGAGCGACGGCGGAACGGCAAGCGATACCGCCACCGTCGATGTCTGCCTCGGCGCGGACCTGGTCGTCACCAAGAACGTTGTCGCGAGCTTCAACCGCTCCTACCTGTGGGAGATCGACAAGACTCCGGTGAATGGTGCCGGCCCGTACACCACCGATGCCAACGGAGACGTCCTCGTTGACTACAAGGTAACGGTCAAGCCGAAGGACCCGGCGGACAGTGCCTGGGCCATGTCGGGAGACATGACGGTGAGGAACCCGAACAAATGGCAGGACATCACCGCCACCCTGAGCGACACCGTGGATGTCGGAGGCGGCGCCGTATGCACCGTGACCGGTGCGGCGGGGACGAATCCCGCAGGCGACGCAGATCCGAACACCGAAGGGTTCCAGGCAGTCATCCCCAGGGACTCGGTTCAGGCGTTCGCCTACAGTTGTACCTTCGAATCCCTCCCAAGCTACGAGGGCATCAACACCGCCAAGGCCACGTGGGACGCCGTGAAGGCCTCCACAGCCCAAGCGGAATCCACGGGGACCGCCGAGGTGACCATGGGCACCTGGACGCAGACGCCCCTGAACAACGTGGTGACAGTGAAGGATGACCACCACGCCTTCGATCCGGCATGGACCATCACGTGGACCGAAGGGATGGGCGCACAGACCCGCGATTACACGGCCAAGTGGACCGTTCCGGAAACCTCTGCCGGCAAATGCGTGCCGTTCACCAACACCGCAACCGCGGCCGGCGCCCATGACTTCGCCGTCTCGGACAAAGCCACCATCAAGGCGTGCCGCCCGGCCGGTCTCAGTGTCAACAAGACCGTCGATGCGGGATACGACCGCACCTACCTCTGGGACATTGCCAAGACGGCGGTCGGTCCCGACACGCTCAACACCGGGGCCGACCACACGGCCGTGGTCGACTACGACATCACCGCCACCAGCAAGGGGTACAAGGATGATGCCAAGACGCTGAACGGCGAGATCACCGTGACCAACCCGAACACGTTCGGTGGCGACGTCGAGGTCACCGTGGGGGACACCACCACGCTCGCGGACGTTGCCTGCACCGTGGATCAAACGGCCGATACCAACCCGGATGCCGACGGCGTCCAGGTCCTCGTTCCGCAGGCCACCGTGTCCGGAGAAGTTTGGGTCAATGGCAAGAAGAAGGTCGCCTACAACTGCGATGCCGGTTCAGTGACCGAGGCCAACTACACCGGCCAAAAGAACACCGCAACCATCACCTGGAACGGTGGCCAGGCCAGCAGCCAACCTGTCGACATCGCCTTCGGGCTCAAGGGAGCCACGGACGAAACGGTCGAGGTCCTCGACCAGTTGATCGATCCGGATTCAACGCCCAGGAACCTGGGCACGGTTTCGTGGTCCGACATCCCGAACGGCGACTGGGCCACCTGGTCCAAGACGTTCAAGGACGAGATCACCCATGCGGCAACGCTTGGCGAATGCACCCCATTCACCAACAAGGCCTGGGTCGAACTCGGTGGCGACGGGACGAATCCGTCTGCCGAAGCCACCGTCACGGTCTGCGACCAGGCCGGGCTGCAGGTTTCCAAGACGGCCAACGCTTCCTTCGACCGCCTGTACAAGTGGAACGCCACGAAGGACGTCGACAGGACGGAGCAGACGGTTGCACCGGAGGGGCAGGCCGTCTTCAACTACACCGTCACGGCAGTGCCAAACGGCTTTGAGGACTTTGGCGAAACCTTGGACGGCAAGATCACTTTGACGAACCCCAACCAATTCGAGGCCGGGGCGATCACCGCAACCCTCACCGACACGGTGGACATCGCCGGGTTGAGCTGTGAGATCCGGGCCACGGACATCGACCCGAACAAGGCAGGCCTCCAGGTCCGGGTGCCTGCGGGCACCGGCGGCAACCCGGGCAGCGTGGTCCTGGACTACGAATGCACCGGTGTCCCGGCAACCTACACGGGCACCAACTCCGTTGATGCCACGTGGAAGGACGCCGCCGGCACCAACCGGACCGCCACGGCCTCGGTCGAGGTCGAGTACGTGCTGGACACCGAGTACGACAAAAACGTCTTGGTCTTTGATGACAAGGTCTTCGAGACGGAATACCCGGAGCTGTTGGGCCAAGCAGCATGGAACGAGGAAAAGGACCCGACGGAGTTCACCTACGACCTGATGTACACGGGAACCCCCGGAGCATGCGCGGAGTACACGAATACGGCGATTGTCACCGAAGACGGTTGGAACCAGGCGACCCTGGATTCGGCCAGCCGGAAGGTCACTCTCTGTGTTGAGCAGGACCTGGAGGTCACCCAGGACGTCACCGCGAGCTTCGACCGCGACTACGACTGGACGATCGAGAAAGTCGCCGACAATGCCTCCTTCAATGTCGACGGCGACGGAAAGGTCACGGCGGGCTACAAGGTGGCCGCCACCAAGATCGGGCACACGGATTCGGGTTGGCAGCTCGGTGGAACCATCGCCGTGCACAACCCCAACGACTTCGGTTCCATCACGGCCAACGTCGAGGACACCCTGGACCTTGACGGCGTGCTGTGCACCATTGCGGACGGCAAGGCCGTAGAGATCGCCGCGGGCGACACGTTGGAGCTCAGCTACGGCTGTGACGTTGCGGCGGGAGTGGACGAGTCCGACTACACCGGCGCCATCACGAACACCGCAACGGCCACCTGGGGTGAAGGCCGCAGTGCCTCGAGCGGCCCGGTTGCCGCCGATTTCAAGATGGCCACGGAAACCGACACCCACATCACGGTGACCGATGACAGGTACACGGGGAACGGGCATGTTTTGGGGACGGTGACGTTGGACGAGTCGCCAAAGACCTTCAGCTACGACGTCGACTGGGAGGCTGCCGCAGGCAAGTGCACCACCTTCACCAACACCGCCGTGATCGACGGCGACGCGAACCACCCCGCGGGCAACGAATCATCCGCCGATATCGAGGTGTGCGTTGAAAAGGGCCTGACCGTGGTCAAGACCGTCGAAGCCGCATTCACCCGCGACTACGACTGGAACCTCGACAAGACGGTGGACCAGGCCAAGTTCACCGTCGATGAAAACGGCAAGGCGACCGCCAACTACAGGGTCACCGCGACGCAGGGGGGACACGAAGACCAGGACTGGACGATGTCCGGATCGATCGACGTGTTCAACCCGAACCGGCAGGGCGAGCTGAGCGTCGGCATCGCCGATGCCACCACCGTTCCCGGCGCCACCTGCACCGTGGCCGGCGGGGGCACGGACGTCGTGGTCCCGGCGGCAACCGTCGTTGACGGCATCGTGACCAGCGGCAAGGCCACGGTCGGCTACGACTGCGTGCTGGCCGAGCCGCTCACCGAGGACGACTACGAAGGCCACACCAACACCGCCCTCGTCACCTGGAGTGGCGCGGACGGCAAGGACCGCAGCGCCGAGTTCGTCGCCGACGTCCTGTTCACCCGGGACCGGGCCAAGGACATCGACGGGGAAGTGACGGTGCTCGACGACAAGACGGCACCCGGCTCGGTCCACGAGCTGGGAACGGCAACCGCGGGCCAGCCGCCGCAGGAATTCACCTACCAGGTGGAGCTGGCGGGTCGGGCGGGCACCTGCACCACATACACCAACAGCGCGGTCCTGGGGGAAACCACGGGGACCGACGAGGCCGACAACACCGCCACGGCGGACGTGGAAGTGTGCGCCAAGGCGGGACTGGAGGTTTCCGACCCCGCCGAAGCCACCTTCGACCGCGAATACCTGTGGAAGCTGGACAAGGACGTTGACCGCGCCGGGGCCGACATCGGCCTGGACTCAACGGCGACGTTCGACTACACGGTCACCGCGACGCCCAACGGCTACGTGGATTCAAACCACCAGGTGGCCGGCACGATCACGCTGGGCAACCCCAACCGGTTTGCCGGCGGCGACATCACCGCCACGCTCACCGGCGGGGTCGACATTGCCGGCGTCACGTGCGCCATCGATGCCACAGACGCCGACCCGGACAGCGACGGGTTCCAGGTCCTGGTGCCCGCCGGCGCCAACGGCACGGCCAACACCGTGACCCTTGCATACACCTGCACCGGGACCCCGGAAAACGGGGACCATGCGGGCGAGCACACCGTCACCGCCACCTGGGCAACCGTCCAGGGCGGGGACGCCTCCGCCACGGCCTCGGCCGAGGTGCTCTACGAGCAGGTGGGTTCCGCGAATGCCGACCTTGAGGTCTTCGACGACAAGGCCGCAACGGTTCCGCAGCCCGTGAAGCTGGGCACCGCCGACTGGAACGCCGATTCGGTGCCCACCGAGTTCACCTACCAGGTGATCTACCGGAACCCGAACCCGGATGCCCTGGACGGCACCTGCACCACACATGAGAACACGGCAACCAGCGTTGCGACCGACGATGCAAGTGCATCGGTCGAGGTCTGTGTGAGGGTCGGCGCCCCGACGGTCGCCAAGACCGTCACCGGCACCCGGCAGAATGCGGACGGCAGCTGGGAGATCACCTACAAGCTGGAGGTAACCAACGACGACGCATTCCAGGGCCGCTACTCGTTGAGCGACACCTTGTCCTTCGGCGGCGGCATCGAGGTCGCCGACGCCTCGTGGACCGGCCCGGAGGCCGGTGACGGCGATGCATGGGACCTGGAGACAACGAACCACACCGAGGTCCTGGCCACCAACGCGCCGATCGACGCGAAGGAGACCCACACCTACCTGGTCAGCGCCACCGCAAACGTGGCCACCGGGGTCATCGGGTCCGCGGCAGGGGACTGCGAGCTCGCCGAGGGCGAGGACGGCACCGGGTTCCTGAACACGGCGACCCTCACCGCCAACGGCCGGGACAGCGAGGTCGCGGCCTGTGCCGCACCGGTCGCCCCGACGTTCGACAAGCAGGCCGTTGACCTCATCCAGCATGAGGACGCAGACGGGAACTGGGACGGCACCTGGGACGCGAGCTACAAGCTCACCGTCAGCAATCCGGGCACGCACGGGCAGGACGTTTTCTATACGCTCTCCGACACTCCGGCCTTCGCGGACGGCGTGCTCGTCAACGAGCGCACGGCCGGCTCCGCGGACGTGGCGGTCAATGCGGGCTGGAGCGGCGCGGACCCCGCAGATGACGTGGTGGTCGCCGGCCAGGTGCTGGAGGCCGGCGAAGTCCACACCTTCACGGTGGTGCTCAATCTCCGCCTCGCCTCCGCCATCACCGACGCGGACCGCACCTGCGGCGAGGACGGGCACGGCCTGTTGAACGCCGGCGAAGTGGGTTCCGGCAACGAATCCGCCACCGGGCAGGCATGCCTGGAGATCCCGGCACCGGGCAGCAACGTCGTCAAGACCGCCGAAAGCGCCGTGGAGAACGCGGACGGCAGCTGGGACGTGAACTACACGGTCGTCGTGAACAACACCTCGGACGTGGCAACCCGCTACGACCTCACCGACACGCTGCGCTTCGGCGAGGGGCTCACCGCCACCGGCGCCGATTGGAGCATGGACGGCACGGATGAGAGGGGCAGCTGGGCGGACCCCGGCAGCGAACCGGGCACGGTGCTCGCCGCGGACCGCACCCTGGAGGCCCGCGACTCCCACACCTACCGGGTGCATGTTCTCGCGACCCTGCGGGACGGCGTGATCGGATCGGCCGCGGACAGCTGCCCGTCCGCGGAGGGGAACGCCGACGGCGGCTTCCTGAACGAGGCCACGCTGAGCGCCAACGGCAAGACCAGCCATTCCCGGGACTGCGTGGAACCGGTGAAGAACCCGCGCAGCTACTCGCTGGTGAAGACCGCCGATCCGGCCAGCGGCGCCGTGGTCTGGCCCGGTGACACCATCACCTACACCCTCACGGTGCGCAACACCGGCGAGTTCGTGTACACCGGGGCTGTGGTCACCGACCAGATGGCCGGCTGGCAGCAGGCGGCAACCCTGAACGAAGGCAGCCTGAAGGCCAGTGGCGGCGAGTTCGCCCTCGAGGGCAGCCGGCTTCTCTGGACCGTCGGGGACCTGGCCGTCGGGGAGGCCAAGACGCTTTCCTACTCCGTCACCGTGAACGACGGGGCCTGGGACGCGGTCCTGGTGAACGTGGCCACCGGCAGCGGGGACGTCCCGGAATCGAAGACCACGCACCGGACTCCGGTACTGGTCAAGCAGTCCAACCCCTCGCCACGGAACCCGGTGCAGGTCATCCAGACCCCCGTCCCGGTCCGGCCTGCAGCCGTGCTGCCACCGCGCAGGCCGGTGGCGACGCTGGCCGACACCGGCGCCCCCGACTCCACCCTGTGGGTCCTGGGATCCGGGGCCCTGCTCATGCTCCTCGGCGCGGCATTCGTGGCAGTGGCGCGCCGCCGCAAGGGCGAGGGGAACTAACCACAGGAAACAATGACGTTCGCGGTCGGCCGCTCGCTACTTGGGGGAGAGTGGCCGGCCGCGAACCCCCATGGACCGGCCGGTCTTGCCATACCCCCCAGCGGGCGGGACCGGCCATTTTTTCTGCCCGCCGGGCTTAGGATGGGCAGCGTGGAATACGAATCATGGCGCTCGATGCTGCTCTCGATGCCCGGTGCCTTCGAGGACTTCCCCTTCGGCGAGGACGCAGCGGTGTTCAAGGTCGCGGGCAGGGACCGCAACCGTGCCAAGATGTTCGGGCTGCTGATGCACCGGGGCGGGACGATCAACCTGAACCTCAAGTGCGATCCGGCGCTCGCCGAGCAGTTGCGCGCAGCCAACGCGCAGATCACCCCTGGTTACCACATGAATAAAAAGCACTGGAACACCGTGGTGCCGGGTCTGGATGCCGAAACCATGCTGGCGATGATCGAGGATTCCTACGACCTGGTCGTCGCCTCGCTGCCGCGCGGGGAACGTGAGGTTCTCAACTGGAAGGGCCTGGTCGGTCGCGGCTAATCCGGCGGTTGGGTAGGCTCGGAAGCATGTACTTCATCGTCGTAAAATTCCAGACCAAGCCCGACTACACCGACCAATTCATGGATTTGGTGACCCCGTTCACCGAAGCCACCCGCAAGGAGCCCGGGAACCTCTGGTTCGACTGGTCCCGCAGCGTCGAGGATGCCAGCGAGTTCGTCCTCGTCGAGGCGTTCCTGGACGATGAGGCGGCCGGCACCCACGTGAACTCCGCGCACTTCAAGGCCGGACTCGAAGCCATGCGCCCTGCCCTGGTCGCCACCCCGAAGATCGTCTCGCGCAAGGTCGAGGGCGACTCCTGGGGCGAAATGGGCGAATTGCAGATCGGCTAGCTCCCGCCTTGTTCGAACCACTGAGGCGCAAGCTGCAGCAGACCTTCTCCGCCCAGGAACACTACGATCCGGTGTGGGAACGCGAACTGGACCGCGGGGACGATGCGGGATACTTCCCGCACGACTCCGCGGTCTGGGTGGTGCACGGCGGGATGAGCCCGATCGCCGCCGGAATCCGGGCGCTGCTCACCCAGGCCCTCCACCCGGGGGCGCTGGCAGGGGTGGCCGAACACTCGAACTACCAAAGCGATCCGCTGGCCCGGCTTGCCGGCACCATCCGGTGGATCTTCACCCTCACCTATGGCGACACCGTTGCGGCCGATGCCGCCTGCGCCTGGGTGGCCCGCCGTCACGAACCCGTCACCGGCAGGTACACCGCCGGCACCGGGGAGGAACGCGAGTACGCGGCCAACGACCCCAGCCTCGCGGCCTGGGTGCATCTGGCCTTCGCCGACGCCTTCCTGCGCAGCCACGAGATCTTTTCCGGCCCCGTTCCGCAGGGCGCCGACGCCTATGTGCGCGAGTGGGCCAAGGCAGGTGAACTCATGGGCGTGGCCAACCCGCCGCGCAGCGAAGCCGAACTGCGCGAGGCGATTGCCGGATACGAGGACCGCGGCGAACTGGCCGGCGGGCCCAGGGTCGAGCAGGTCGTCTCCTTCCTGAAGAGCCCGCCGCTGGATCCCGCCGTGCTGCCCGGCTACAAGTTGCTCTTCGCCGCGGTGGTTGCCACCCTGCCCGAAAACCACCTGCGGATGCTGGGGCTCCGGCGGCCGTCCGTGGGACCGGTGCAACTGCCGGCCCGCCTCGGCGGAAAGGCGGCGCTCGGGATGGCGGGCCTGGCGCTGGCCAAGCATGGCCCTGCGGAACTGGCGGCACGCCGCAGGCTTTTCCGCCTCGGCGTTCTCAATGACCTGAGCTATCCGGATCCCGGCATCACCGACTCCGTCCCGGCACCCGCCGGCTACCGGACGCTTCAAGTGCGCGAGCGCGTGGGGCAGGGCGCGGCGGCCTTCGATGCGCTGGCCGCGGGGATCATGTCCTGGAAGCTGCACGAGGGCGCGGGGCTGCGCGTGCGCGCCGACACCCCGTCCGTCCAGCCGGCCAGCCGCGTCCGGCTCGGCGCCGGCTTCGGGCCGGTGCGCATCGAGGCTCCCTGCCGCGTCGTGCGGCTGATCGAGTCCGAGACCCGGCGCGGATTCGCCTACGGCACCCTGGCCGGGCACCCGGAGACGGGCGAGGAGTCCTTCGCCGCGGTGCTGGAGCCCGACGGCGCGGTGTGCCTGGAGCTCAAGGCAGTCTCGCGGCCCTCGCCGGGGATCTACCGCCTGGGATCCCCGGTGACGGCGGCCGCCCAGTCGATGGTCACGGACCGCTACGTGGCGGCGGCCCGGAGGCTCGCCGGCGGCAACTGAGCAAGCCGGCCCGGACGCGTCTGGCGGATCAACTTTCGTAGACTGGAAGCCACACACACGAACAGCTGGAGGTTGGGATGTCGGAAACGACGGTGGACGGGCTGCTGGCCGAGCTGGCGGCGCTCGAGGACCCGAAGATGCGCGCGGTGAACGAGAAGCGCGGCGACGACCACGGGGTGAACCTGTCCAAGCTGCGGGCCGTGGCCAAGCGGCTGAAAACCCAGCAGGAGCTGGCCGTGGAACTCTGGGCAACCGATGAGACGGCGGCGCGGCTGCTGGCGCTGCTCATCTGCCGGCCCAGGGCCTTCGGCCGCGAGACGCTGGACACCATGCTGCGCGAGGCAGGCGCCCCGAAGGTCCACGACTGGCTCGTGAACTACGTGGTGAAGAAGAGCCCCCACGCCGAGGAGCTGCGCACGGCCTGGATGGCCGACGCCGATCCCGTGGTGGCAAGCGCCGGCTGGGCGCTGACCAGCGAGCGGATCGCGAAGAAGCCCGGGGGCCTTGACCTGCCGGGGCTGCTGGATGTCATCGAGGCGCAGATGAAGGACGCCCCGGAACGGCTGCAGTGGGCCATGAACCAGGCCCTGGCCACGATCGGGATCGAGCATCCCGCGCTCCGTGCCCGGGCGCTTCAGATCGGCGAACGCCTCGAGGTGCTCAAGGACTACCCGACGCCGCCGAACTGCACCTCGCCCTTCGCGCCGGCCTGGATCAACGAGATGGTTCGCCGCAAGGAAGGCTGAGCGCGCGCAAAACATGGGGCAGTGGCCCCATGCGCCGCGGACGCGGGGTTCATAGGCTGTGGAAAGCAGACCAAGGAGACCGCCGTGAAAGACAAAACACCGCAGCACTACGCGCACCTCGCCGAAACCCACGCGACGCTGCCGCCGGGTGATGCCGAACGCCTGGCGGGTTATGCGCTCATGGGCCTGCCCTTCAGCAGCGGGCACTATCTGGCCTACCGGCGCTTCCCGCACAGTTCGTTCGGGCCCGGCTACCGGTCGGTGTGGCTGCGCCGGCCGGGCGGGACGTGGAGCATTTACGCCGACGTCTCGCCGGAGACCAGTTGCGCTCGATTCTTTGGGGCGGCCGTGGACGAGGCGGTGCTCGCACCGGTATCCGCCCGCTGGACGGGGCCCGCAAGCCTGGAGGTTTCGGTTCCCGGGGTGCTGGACTGGCAGCTGGAGCTGGCCTCCACCCCGGCCACGAAGCTGCTCGGGGCGGTGGCCGGTGCCATGCCCGACGCGCTGTGGCGCAGCGATGGACTGCTCGGTGCCATGGGCAGGGCCATGGGACCGGTGTTGCGCGCCGGGAGGCTAGGACTGGCCGGGAGAGTGCCCAACGGGCAGTCCTTCCGTGCACGCCCGATGCGGGTGTGGATGGTCCGCGCGTCGGTCGCCACCATTGACGGGGTAGACGCCGGGGTCCCGCGGCCGCTCCCGGTCCAGGAGCATCTCGCCGACGCCTGGCTGCCGCAGCGCGGCGTGTTCGTGGCCGACACCAGTCTCGTCTTCCCCTCTACGGCACCGGTGCGGGTTGCGGCCGTAGAATGAAGGCGTGGCGGATCAGGGCGCGCGCGGCTTCGACCGGATTCCCGCGGGCCCGGGGTCCGCGGGTTCGGGCCCGCGGGCCGGGGCAGGAGCCCCGCGCCGCAGCGAACTGCTCGCCGCACTCTCACTGGCCATCGACCTGGGGCTCGGCCAGCCCATGGAACACATGATGCGCGCGACGCTGCTGGGCTTGCGGATCGCGGAACTGCTCGGCGTCGACAAGAGCACGCGCGAGCGCATCTACCACGCGAACCTTTTGGCCTGGATCGGCTGCCACGCGGATTCCTTCGAACTTGCCGCGCTCTTCGAGGACGACATCGCCTTCCGTTCCGACTACTACCTCATCGATGCACACGGCCTGCCCATGCTCTCGCTGATGCTGCGCCACACCGGTTCCCGACATGCCGGCGCGCAGCGGGCATTGGATCGTGCGCGGTTCGCGATCGGGGCGAAGACCGCGGTCAGGGACCTCATTGCCTCGCACTGCACCTCGGCCGGCCAGCTGGCGGCGCGGGTGGGGCTGGACGGGAACCTGCCCTCGATCCTCGCGCACACCTTTGAGCGCTGGGACGGCCTGGGCCTTCCCGCGGGGAGATCCGGGGCGCAGATCCCGCTGGAGATGCGCATCGCGCAGCTCGCCGACGCGGCCGAGGTCTTCCTGCGCACCGGCGGCATCGACGCGGCGGTGGCCATGGTTGCCGCCCGCCGCGGCACCCAATTCGACCCGGAGATCGCCGATCTCTTTTGCGCACGGGCCCCGGAACTGTCCCGGGGCCTGATGCTCTCCGATCCCTGGCCCGCCGTGCTGGCCTCCGCCCCGGCCGATGCGCCGCTGGATGTCGCCGGGCTCGATTCAGTGCTGGAGGCCATGGGAGATTTTGCCGACCTGAAATCCCCGTGGACGACGGGGCACTCGCGGGCGGTGGCCACGCTCGCCGCCGGGGCCGCCGGCCGCCTTGGCCTGGGCCCGGCGGAGACCGTGGTGCTGCGCCGAGCCGGCTGGGTCCACGACCTGGGCCGGATGGGGGTGTCCAACGCGGTGTGGGACAAGCCGGGTCCGCTCTCGGCGGTGGACCTGGAGCACCTGGCCATGTACCCGTTCCTCACCGAACGGATCCTGGCGCGGGTGCCCGGCATGCGCCGGGTGGCAGAGGTTGCCGGCGCCCACCGGGAACGGCTCGACGGCTCGGGCTACCCGCAGGGGAGGACCGGGGCGGAGCTGGATCCGGCCCAGCGCCTGCTCGCCGCCGCCGAGGCCCATCAGACCTACCTCGAGCCGCGGCCGCACCGGGAGGCGTTGGGCCCGCGGGCGGCAGGTGAGCGGCTCCGCTCCGAGGCCGCGGCAGGCAGGCTCGATGCGTCGGCCGTTGATGCGGTGCTCGCCGCCGCCGGCACGCCATTGGCACGCCGGCGGCGCTCCGCCGGCCCGGAGGGTCTGACCGGTCGGGAAATCGAGGTGTTGCGCCTGCTCTGCCGCGGCATGGACAACCGGCAGATTGCCGCGGCGCTGGTCATCGCCCCGAAGACCGCGCGCAACCATGTTGAACACATCTACCTGAAGATCGGGGCATCAAATCGCGTGTCGGCCACGCTCTTCGCGCTCGAGCACGGGTTGTGGGACCGCGGACAAGGCAAGGCCCCGCGGTGAAACCACCGCGGGGCCGTCATCCGGCGGACCCGGCCGCCGGACTCAGTACTTGTAGGACTGGCCGCCGTCGATCGGGATGACGGCCGCGTTGATGAAGCCGGCATCGCCGGAAAGCAGGAAGGCGACCAGCTGGCCGACCTCCTCGGGCTTGCCGAAGCGCTTCATCGGGTTGGGCTCGACGAACGCCTGGCCGACCTGTTCCCAGTTTTCGGGGTCGATCTGCTTAAGTGACCCCTCGACCATGGGGGTCATGATGGCGCCCGGCGCGATGGCGTTGATCTGGATGCCGTGCTGGCCGTATTCGATGGCGGAGTTGCGGGTCAGGCCCACCACGCCGTGCTTGGCCGCGGCATAGCCGGACTGGTTGCCCACGCCGCGGATGCCGCCGACCGATGCGGTGTTCACCACTGCGCCGGAGCCCTGTTCGCGCATGGCCTTCAGGACGTGCTTGAGCCCGTAGAAGACGCCGGTGAGGTTGATTCCCACGACCTTGCCGAACTCCTCCGAGCCGAAGTCCTCGGTGGGGTTCTGCTTGCCTTCGATGCCGGCGTTGTTGAAGAAGCCGTCGATCGAGCCGAAGCGCGCCAGTGTTGCGGCGACGTAGTCCTGGACCTCGGGTTCGTTGGCGACGTTTGCCGTCAGGGAGAGGATCTCCGTGTCCGGGGCAACCGCGCGGATTTCCTTTTCGGTTTCCTGCAGTCCGGCGGCGTTCAGGTCGACCAGGGCCAACCTGCCCTTTTCCTTGGCGATCTGGATGGCGGCCGCCCGGCCCAGGCCCGAGCCTGCGCCGGTGATGATGACTGTCTTTTCCTCGAACCTTTGCATTTGGGTATTCCTTTCGGTGGATCTGGCGGGGATAACCGCCCATATACATGCAAACGCATAGACCTGCCGGAAGATTCCCTTGCGACAGGTCTATGCGGTATCCGAAGAAATTCACGCCCGGCCAAGGTGCAGTTCCCGCGGTCATGGGTTGCGGGAACTGCACCGGGAGGCCGTCCCGGGACGATCGGCCGGTACGGGTTTGGGTCAGGCCGTGGCGGTCTTGGGCGCCCCGGAGTGGATCTGTTCGAAGAACGCTGCGAGCTCCTCGGTGGCCCCCAGCGGGAGCACGTTGGCCACGTACTGGTCCGGGCGCACGACCACCATCACGCCCTCGCGGGACAGGCCGCGCTCGTCGAAGATGTCGGCGCCGGGAACCGTGCCGTAGACCTTTTCGTAGTCGGTGAGACTGAACGGGCCGACCTCGGGCTTGAAGACCGCGGGGACGGCGTTGATGTCGATGTCCTCGTGCTTCTGCTGGTAGATGACCTTCACGTCGAACCATGCGTCGGAATCGAGGCCCTCGGGGGTCGCGGCCAGCGGCGACTGCGGCGCGGTGGACAGCCACTGGGCCAGCTCCGCCACCGGGGAATCGGCCCCGGGGGCGGCGGGATCGGCGAAGACGTAGATGCGCCAGCGGCCGTCGGCGGTCGCGTGGTGGCCCAGCTGCATCGGGTTGGTGTCGCAGACGCGCGAGGCCATGGCCGACTTGAAGCGCTTGCCCACCGGGAAGCCGGCGGCCAGCTTCTGGTGAGTGGCCTCGCCGGTCAGCATGGAGGGCGCGTACTCGGTCATGAACCCGGCCGGGAACTCGGCGGTTCGCACGTAGAAGTCCTCGAGGTCCGAGGGGTTCTCGAAGTCCTCCGGCTTCTTGGCCATCATCGTGGACCATTCCTTGTCGAAGTCGATGAGGTTCTTCGCCACGACCTGGCGCTCGGCCGAGTAGGTGGACAGCAGGGACTCGGGGCTGCGGCCCTCGAGCACGTGGGCGAGCTTCCAGCCGATGTTGAAGCCGTCCTGCATGGAGACGTTCATGCCCTGGCCGGCCTTGGCGCTGTGCGTGTGGCAGGCGTCGCCGGTGATGAAGACGCGCGGGTTGCGGGTGCCGCGTTCCTCGGGCAGCACGTCGTCGAAGCGGTCGGTGAGTCGGTGGCCGACCTCGTACACGCTGCTCCAGGCCACGTTGCGCACGTCGACCGTGTAGGGGTGCAGGATCTTGTTGGCCTTGGCGATGACCTGCTCGATGGTGGTCTTGCGCACCGCGCCGTTGTCGTCCTCGGGCACGACGCCCAAATCGACGTACATGCGGAAGAGGTGCCCGCCCTCGCGCGGGATGTGCAGGATCGAGCCGCCGTCGTGGGACTGGATGGCGCACTTGAGCCGGATGTCCGGGAAGTCGGTGGAAGCCACCACGTCCATGACGCCCCAGGCATGGTTGGCCTGGTCCCCGGCCAGGGTGCAGCCGATCGACGCGCGGACCTTGGAGCGGGCGCCGTCGGCGCCGACGACGTACTTGGCGTTCACGATGCGCGTGGTGCCGGTGTCGGGCCCGGCGCTGCGCACCAGGGTGACCTTGACCGGGTAGTCGCCGGTCTCGGCGACCTCGAGCGTCTGGAAGTCCCAGCCGTAGTCGGGCACCAGCCGGGTGGGGGAGTTGTGGGCGACCTCGGCGAAGTAGTCGAGCACGCGGGCCTGGTTGACGATCAGGTGCGGGAACTCGCTGATGCCCACGGTGTCGTCCAGGGCGCGGCCGCCGCGGACGATGTTTTCGGGGTTCTCGGTGTCCGGGCGCCAGAACGCCATCTCGGTGATCCGGTAGGCCTCGGCGGTGATGGCCTCGGCGAAGCCGAAGGCCTGGAAGGTCTCGACGCTGCGGGCCTGGATGCCGTCGGCCTGGCCGATCTCCAGGCGGCCGCCGCGGCGCTCCACCAGCCGCGTGGTGATGTCCGGGAACTGGGAGAGCTGGGCGGCGGTGAGCATTCCGGCGGGACCGGAGCCCACGATGAGCACGTCGATGTTCTCGGGCAGCTCCTCAGGACGGTTGATGCCGACGCCGGCTGCTGGCTTGATACGCGGGTCACCGGATACGTAACCGTGGTGGTGGAACTGCACGGGCTTTCCTCACTTCGTCGAGTTCTGTCTGCGGCCGCCGCACCGTGTTCTATATTTGAACACTGGATTCTATAGTCGAACTTTGGCCTGTGATGTAGAACTCTACGGCAAAGGCGTCGCAGCTCACAAGTGCCGGTGGCGGGTAACGCAAAAGACCCCGTGCACCGTTGGGTGCGCGGGGACTCGCGGACCTCGACTGGTCCGAGAGCAGGGACTTGCCAAGGGGCTTAAGCAGCTGCGGGGCGCCGGGGAAAAATCCCCGACGCCCCGCAGCCTTTGGACGTGCCTAGCCGAAGTACTTCGGCAGCGTGGCCTCGTGGGCCTCGCGCAGCTCGGCCAGGTCCAGGTTGAACTGGCCCTGGATTTCCAGCGAGGTGCTCGCGGCGTCAACCACGCCGAGGCGAACCACCGGGAACTGGCGTGCGGTGGCCATGTCGTTGAAGCGGACCTCTTCGGAACGCGGAACCGCGACGATGGCGCGGGCCTGCGACTCGGAGAAGAGCGCGGTGAAGGCGTCGACGCCGTCGCGCTCGCACAGGTCATCCAGTGCCACGCGGGCACCGACGCCGTAGCGCAGCGCCATTTCGCCCAGGGCCGCGCCGAGGCCGCCCTCGGAGAGGTCGTGGGCCGAGTCGATCATGCCATCGCGCGAGGCGTTGATCAGGATCGCACCCAGGGTCTTCTCCGCTGCCAGGTCGACCTTCGGCGGCAGGCCGCCGAGGTGTCCGCGGATGTTGGCGAACTCCGAGCCGTCAAGCTCGTCGAAGGTGGTGCCCAGCAGGTAGATGGCCTGGCCGTCGGCATCCGCGCGCCAGCCCGAGGGGGTGCGGCGCTCGACGTCGTCGAACTTGCCCAGCATCGCCACGACCGGGGTCGGGTGGATCGGGGTGGATCCGGTCTGGTTGTACAGCGAGACGTTGCCGCCGGTGACCGGGACGCCGAGCTCAAGGCAGGCGTCCGAGAGGCCGCGAATGGCCTCTGCGAGCTGCCACATGACATCCGGGTCCTCGGGGGAGCCGAAGTTCAGGCAGTCGGAGACGGCCATCGGCACGGCGCCGGAGGTGGCGACGTTGCGGTAGGACTCGGCCAGGGCGAGCTGCGCGCCGTGGTACGGGTCCAGGAAGGTGTAGCGGCCGTTGGCGTCGGTGGCCAGGGCCACGCCCAGGCCGGTTTCCTCGTCAACGCGGATCACGCCGGCGTCGTCCGGGGCCGCCAGCGCGGTGTTGCCGCCGACGTAGCGGTCGTACTGGTTGGTGATCCAGGACTTGTCGCACATGTTCGGCGAGGCCATCAGCTCGACCAGGGCGGCCTTCAGCTCATCTCCCGTGGCAGGCAGGTTCGCTCCGGCTTCCGAGGACTTGAAGGTGTCGGCCTGCAGCGCATCCTGCCACTCGGGGCGGGCGTACGGGCGGTCGTAGAGCGGGCCGTCGTGTGCCACGGTGCGCGGGTCGACGTCGACGATGACTTCGCCGTCCCACTTGATGATCAGCCGTCCGGTGTCGGTGACCTCGCCGAGCCAGGAGTACTCCACGGCCCACTTGTCCATGGTCGCCTCGAAGGCCTCGATGTTCTCCGGGGAGACCACGGCCATCATGCGTTCCTGCGACTCGGACATCAGGATCTCGCCCGGGGTCAGGGTCGGGTCGCGCAGCAGGACGGAGGTCAGTTCGACCTCCATGCCGCCGTCGCCGTTGGAGGCAAGCTCCGAGGTGGCGCAGGAGATGCCGGCGGCACCGAGGTCCTGGATGCCCTCGACGAGGGAACCCTTGAAGAGCTCGAGGCAGCACTCGATGAGCACCTTTTCGGCGAACGGGTCGCCGACCTGCACCGCGGGGCGCTTGGAGGGCTTGGTGTCGTCGAAGGACTCCGAGGAAAGGATCGAGGCGCCGCCGATGCCGTCGCCGCCGGTGCGGGCGCCGAAGAGCACGACCTTGTTGCCCTTGCCCGATGCGTTGGCCAGGCGGATATCCTCGTGGCGCATGACGCCAACGGCCAGCGCGTTGACCAGCGGGTTGCCCTGGTAGACGGAGTCGAAGACCATTTCGCCGCCGATGTTCGGCAGACCCAGCGAGTTGCCGTAGCCGCCGATGCCGGCGACCGCACCGTGGATCACGCGTGCGGTGTCCGGGTGGTCGATCGCGCCGAAGCGCAACGGGTCCATCACGGCGACCGGGCGGGCGCCCATGGAGATGATGTCGCGCACGATGCCGCCGATGCCGGTTGCTGCACCCTGGTACGGCTCGATCATCGTCGGGGAGTTGTGCGACTCGATCTTGAAGGTCACGGCCCAGCCGTCGCCCAGGTTGGTCACACCGGCGTTTTCGCCGATGCCCACGAGCATGTCCTTCTTCATTTCCTCGCTGACCTTGTCGCCGAACTGGCGCAGGTGGTTCTTGGAGGACTTGTAGGAGCAGTGCTCGGACCACATGACCGAGTACATGGCCAGTTCCGCGGCGGTGGGGCGGCGGCCCAGGACCTTGACGACCTCTTCGAACTCGTTCTGCTTCAGGCCGAGCTCGGCCCAGGGCAGTTCGGTCTCCGGGGTGGCCGCGGCGTTGGCCACGGTGTCCATGTTGAACTTCTTCTGCTCGGTGGTCTGCTCTGCGGCGCTCACTTCTGGCCTCCAACAAGGTGGGTCAGGACGGAGGTGAAGAAACCCAGTCCGTCGGTTCCGGTGTGGTCGGGGCCGAATCCGGCCTCCACTGCGTGCTCCGGGTGGGGCATGAGGCCCACCACGTTGCCCGCGGCATTGGTGATGCCTGCGATGTTGCGGCGCGAACCGTTGGGGTTCCAGCCCACGTAGCTGAACGCCACGCGGCCCTCGGCCTCGAGGGCGTCAAGGGTCTTTTCGTCGGCCACGTACTGGCCGTCCTGGTTCTTGAGCACGATGGTGATTTCCTCACCCTTCGCGTACTGGTTGGTCCAGGCGGTGGCGTTGTTTTCCACGCGCAGGACCTGGTCGCGGCACAGGAACTTCAGGTGATCGTTCTTGATCATGGAGCCCGGCAAAAGGTGCGATTCGGTCAGGATCTGGAAGCCGTTGCAAATGCCCAGGACCGGCAGCTTGGCGTCCGAGTTCGCGGCGTCGATGATCTTTGACATCATCGGTGCGAAGCGGGAGATCGCGCCGGCGCGCAGGTAGTCGCCGTAGGAGAAGCCGCCGGGAATGACCACGGCGTCGACGTCGGCCAGGTCGGCATCGGCGTGCCACAGGGACACTGCCTCGGCGCCGGCCAGGCGCACGGCGCGGGCGGCGTCGCGGTCATCGAGGGTGCCCGGGAAGGTGACGACGCCGATGCGGGCGCCGGACAGCGCGGCGACGGGCGTCGAATAGTCGCCGATCAGGGGAAGTTCGGTTGCGCTCATTAGTCTGCGACAACCTCGACGTTGACAACGTCCTCGATGACCGGGTTCGAGAGCAGCTTTTCGGCCGCTTCGCGGGCCTGGGCCAGAATCTCCTCGGTGACCTCACCGTCAACGGTCAGTTCAAAGCGCTTGCCCTGGCGAACCTGGCTGAAAGCGGTGAAGCCAAGGCGGGGAAGTGCGCCGACGATGGCCTTGCCCTGCGGGTCAAGGATTTCGGGCTTGGGCATAACATCAACAACGATCCGGGGCATCCGGGTTCTCCTGTGCGCGAGGGGTGGTTAATCGCCCGCGGACGTGCCGTCTCACGCCAAGGGTGGGGGCGCTCCGCGAGCTTGCCTGCCCAGTCTACCGGCACGGGGTGCTTCCACTGGTTTTGTGTCGGGTTGCCACCGGCCCTGGAGGGCAGGCTGCCTCCCGTTAATCCGTCGATCCAAGTGCCATTAAGCTTGTTCAATGGAAAAAGATACGCGTTGCCCCTGCAATTCCGGGGAAACCTACGAATCCTGCTGTGGCCGATATCACCGGGGGTTCGCTGATCCGAACGCCCCCGCGTGGCCGGGAACCGCCGTGGCGCTGATGCGCTCGCGCTTCAGCGCCTTCGCCCTGGGCCTTGACGAATTCCTGCTGGCAACGTGGCACCCGGAAACGCGTCCGGACGAGCTGGAACTGGACGAAGCGATCGTCTGGGGTGCCCTGGACATCATCCGCACCGAGGCCGGAGGGCCCTTCGACACCCGCGGCGTCGTCGAGTTCGAGGCACACTACCGCCTGCTGAACCAGTCGGGTTCCCAGCGAGAGGTCAGTCAATTCGTGCGCGAGGCCGGCCGCTGGTACTACGTCGACGCCGCGGAGTAGGACCCGGCGGAGAATGATTTGTTGAGCAGGCCTGTTGGGGGACACTCGGGCGGCAAGATCGTGTTGACGGAGTTCACCAGCTAGCCCCGGAGCCCCGGCTTGTCCGGTTCGCCCGCGCCTACGTTCCCCGGTATGCCGAGGGGACGAGGTGTTCAATGGCAATGCGTGCTGCCTCGGCAATGAGGGTGTCATCGTGCGCGGCGTCCGGTGTGGCTCGGGTGGAGAGAACTGCCATGCAAATGGGGTGGCCCGCCGGCGGGTAGACGATGCCGATGTCGTTTCGGGTGCCATAGGCCCCCGCGCCGGACTTGTCGCCAACCGTCCACCCTGCGGGAAGGCCCGCGCGGATCAACTTGTCACCCGTTGCGTTCCCGGCCAGCCAATTGTTCAGGATCCTCTGCTTGTCTGCCGGGAGGGCGTCCCCGAGGGCGTACCGCCCGAGGCTGCCGGCCAGGGCCCGCGCCGTGCTGGTGTCACGCGGATCTCCCGGAATGGCGCTGTTGAGCGCCGTCTCGACACGGTCCATCCGGGTGACGGTATCGCCAAGGTCCCGCAGCTTCCGGTTCAACCCCTCCGGCCCGCCCAGGGCGTCGAAGAGCAGGTTTCCCGCGGTGTTGTCCGAGCGGCGGGCGGCCGCGTCACACAGCGCCCGCATCGTCATTCCCTCTTTGACGTGGTTCTCCGTGACGGGGGAGTACTCCACAAGGTCCCCGCGCGTGTAGTGGACGACCTCCTCCAACTCCGGGACGCTGCGTTGGCCGAGCACGGCGGCGGCGGCCAGCGCCTTGAACGTGGAGCAATATGCAAAGCGCTCATCGGCCCGGAACGCCACCGACGCGGCGGTGCGCGAATTCACGGCGTAGATCCCCAGCCGTGCACCATACCGGTTTTCCAGCTCCCTGAACCCGGAATCACGGTCCAACGAACCCGGCGGTGCCTGCGAGGTCGGTGTCGATGCCCGCGCCGGCGCGCCCCCGGCCAAGGGGACGACCGCCGTGGACAACAGCAAGGCACGCCGGGAGAACGCGCCGGAAGAATGGGAGGCCATGCTTCAGGCTTCCATGCCCGGGGCGGGCCTGGCAACCCCTCCCGGGCCATGAATGCCCAAGCCATCGTGATCTGGCCCGACGCCCGGTGACGCCGAGTCCCGTCTACTGGTCCAGGGTGACGGTGCGCAGGTCCAGGCGGCGCAGCACCCGGTCCACCAGCTCGGGGTCGTTGCCCGGCTCGTTGCGGGCCCTGAGCATTTCCCCGCGGGCCGCATCCAGTGCCTCGCGCTGCACGTCGTCCATGACCGTGAGGATCTGCTTCAGGCGCAGCATCTTCTCCGGGTCGGCCTCGAAGTCCGCCTCGAGGATGGTGTGCAGGGAGGAGATGCGCCGGGCCAGCGCGTCGCGGCGCTTCTGCGGCAGCTTGGCCGCGGCCGGGGACCGCTTCATGGTCTCCAGGGCGACCTTTTCCGCGCGGCGCGCCAGCGAACGCTGCCGGCGCTCCTCGGCGGCGTGGTCGTTGGGCAGCTTCAGCGAGCGCATCAGCGCCGGCAGGGTCAGCCCCGGGAGCACCAGGGTCACGATGAGCACGGCGCAGGCGGTGGCCACGACGAAGTTCCGGCCCTCCAGCGGCTGCCCGTCGGCCATGGTGGTCGGCAGCGCGAGGGCCAGGGCGAGGGTCGCCAGGCCGCGCATGCCGCACCAGGACAGCACCAGGACCTCCTTGAGCGAACCCGGGGTCCTGGACTGGCGCTCGGTTCCGCCGATCTTGTACATCGCCATCATCCAGATGAAGCGCACCAGCACGACGGTGGCGCAGATGGCGGCAATGCCCGGGATGAAGGTCAGCAGGTTCTTGCCCTCGTCCTGGATGATGTAGCGCATTTCGATGCCGACCAGGCCGAAGGCGACGCCGGTGGTCAGCAACTCCACCACGTCCCAGAAGGCGGTGCGGGTCAGGCGCTCCTCGGAGTCCTGCGGGCGCGCCCGGCGCCCGAGCTCGAGCGCGGTGACCACCACGGCGACGACGCCGGAGAAGTGGACCTGCTCGGCCAGCAGGTATACGGCGTAGGGCGCCACCAGGGTGGCGGCCGAGCGGGCCACCAGGTTCGGGACGAAGCGGTTGAGCGTGCCGATGCCCCAGGCCATGGCCAGGCCCAGCACGATGGCGCCGGCCGCGCCGATGAGGAACTTCGGCACGACGTCCCAGCCGACCTCGCCCCCGCTCGTGGCCGCGGCGACGGCGGCCTGGAAGATCACGATGGCCATGGCGTCGTTGAACAGGCCCTCGGTCTGCAGCACGGTGACCAGCCGGCGGCGCATCTTGACCTTGCTGGCGATGGCCTCCACCGCGACGGGGTCCGGCGGGGCGACGATGGCGCCCAGCGCGATGGCCAGCGGCAGGGCCATGGCCGACACCATGAGCCAGGCGACACCGGCAACGGCGGCGGTGGTCGCCACCACCAGCAGCACCGCCAGCAGCACCAGCGAGCGCCAGCGCAGCCGGAAGATCGACCAGGAACTGCGCTGGGCCGCTGCATAGAGCAGCGGCGGCAGGAAGAGCGGAAGAATGAGCTCCGGGTCGATGTGGACCTCGGGGATGAACGGCAGGAACGCCGCCGCGGCGGAGAAAAGCAGCATCAGGATGGGGTAGGGGAGGCGGATGCGCTCGCCCAGCCCGACCACCAGCACCGTCCCGAACAGCAAGCCGACCAGCAGCAGCAGGAATTCCATGGGTGTCGCCTCGCTCTTTCGTGTTGCCCCAAGTTTTTCACAACTCGGTTTCAGCGAGGTTAAGCGCCACGTGTGTGCCCGCACGCACAAGGGGCGGGGACCGGTTTCCCGGCCCCCCGCCCCCTGTGTGGCGTGTTGCCTTGTTCTCGTGCCGCGCTTCCTAGCCGATGCCGATGGCGCCGACGAGCACGCCGACACAGAGCATCACCAGGGAGACGACCAGGGCGCGCCAGAGAACCTTCTTGTGGTGGTCGCCCAGGTCGACCTTGGCCATCGAGACCAGCAGCAGGATCGCGGGCACCAGCGGCGACTGCATGTGGACCGGCTGGCCGGTGATCGAGGCGCGCGCCATGTCCACGGCGGGAATGCCGTAGTGGGCGCCGGCCTCGGTGAGCACCGGCAGGATGCCGAAGTAGAACGCGTCGTTGCTCATGAAGAACGTGGCGGGGATCGAGATGATGCCGGTGAGGATGGCCAGGTACGGGCCCATCGAGGTCGGGATCACCTCGACCAGCCAGGCGCTCATCGCATCGACCATGCCGGTGCCCGAGAGCACGCCGGTGAGCACCGCGGCGGCAAGCACCATGGAGACCACGGCGATCACCGAGGAGGCGTGGGAGGCAATCATCTTGGCCTGGTCGGAGATCTTCGGGAAGTTCACCAGCAGGGCCACGGCGGTGCCGATCATGAACAGGTAGGACAGCGGCATCAGGTCCAGGATCAGCAGCACGAAGATGGCCACGGTCATCGAGAGGTTGAACCAGAACAGCTTCGGGCGCAGGGTCTCGCGGGTCGGGTCCAGGACCGTGCCGTTCATGGTGGCGGTTTCGGTGCCGTCGCCGCGCACCGCGACCTTCTCCAGCAGGGCGACGCCGCGGCCGCCGGCCGGGGTCTTGGTGCTGGCGGAATCGCCGGTGCCGGACGTGCCGCCGGCCATGACCGAACCCGGGCCCCAGCGCAGCGGGTCCTCGCGCTGCAGGCGCTTGCGCTCGGAGATGCCCATGGCCCAGGCGAAGCCGAAGACGACAACCAGACCGATTGCCAGTGCCGGGATCATCGGGACGAACACGTCCGAGGCATCCACGTGCAGGGCGGCGGCGGCGCGGGCGGTCGGGCCGCCCCAGGGGACGATGTTCAGCGTGCCGTTGGTCAACCCGGCCACACAGGTGAGCACCACCGGGCTCATGCCCAGGCGCAGGTAGATCGGCAGCAATGCGGCGGTGACCACGATGAAGGTGGTGGAGCCGTCGCCGTCCAGCGAAATCAGGCCGGTGAGCAGCGCGGTGCCCATGACGACCTTGGCCGGGTCGTTGCCGACCAGCTTCAGGATGCCGTCGACCAGCTTGTCGAAGAGCCCCACGTCGATCATGATGCCGAAGTACATGATGGCGAACATCAGCAGGGCGGCGGTTCCGGACATGGACTTCACGGCGTCCATGACCATGTCGCCGAGTCCCAGGCCGGCGCCGGCGAACAGGCCGAAGACGGTTGGCACGATGATCAGCGCCAACAACGGGGTCATGCGCTTGGTCATGATGAGCGCCATGAACGTGGCGACCATCAGGAACCCGAGTGCTACCAGCATGGGGGTCTCCTTCTAGGGTGTTGCGAATTACGCGAGTGAGGGGAGTCGGTGCCTGTGGGGGCCGGAAGCGTTGGCCGCCCGATGCACCGCGGATATACACGCTACGTGGTGCGCATCACGCCGGTGTGGTTGTGCCCACAAAGCGCCGTTCTTCCCCTAAATCCTTTTTTGCTCATAAAGCCCACCGGGGTCCTAAACTGTTTGCATGCCCCAAGAGCCAAAGCCCTCCCGCGGCTTCGCCGCCAGGATCATGAGCCTGCAGTTCGCGGTGGTGGGATTGATGATCCTCGCCGCCGCGGCCGGTGCCATGTGGGTCACCGTCGAGCGCGTCAACGAGCAGGCCCAGGAGCGCGCCCTGGCCATTGCGCGCACGCTGGCCGCCGACCCCGAGATCCGGGCGCAGGTCAAGGGCTACGCCGAAGACGGCTCGCTGGACGCCGGGGCGTTGCGCGCCGGGTACGTGCAGCAGGCGGCGGAGGCGGTGCGCGTGCGCACCGGCGCCTTCTTCGTCGTGGTCACCGAGGACCGCGGGATCCGGCTGGCGCATCCGACCCCCTCCCAGCTGGGCCAGCGGGTCTCCACCGATCCCGTCGCGCTCTCGGGCCAGGAGTCGGTTTCCCGCGAGCACGGGACGCTGGGCGAATCGGTGCGCGCCAAGGTGCCGGTCTTCGCCCCGGAGGCGGACACCGTGGTCGGGGAGGTCAGCGTCGGGGTCGGGGTGCAGGAACTGGCGGCGCGGCTGCGCACCGCCGGCATCTGGGTGTTCGGGCTCGGGCTTGCTGCCCTGGGCCTTTCCGCGGCGTCGACCCGCTGGCTGGTGCGCCGGCTCAAGGCCCAGACCCTGGGACTGGAACCGGCCGAAATGGCGCAGCTGCTGCGGGACCGCGACGCGGTGCTCTACGGGGTGGCCGACGGCGTCATCGGCATCGGCCCCGACGGCCGGGTGAGCGTGCGGAACCGCGCCGCGCGGATCATGCTGGGGCTGCCGCACCGCCACGAATCGGCCGACATCATCGGGCTGCCGTACACGCGGGCCCGCTTGCCCGCGCCGCTGGTTGCGGCCATCGGCACCTGCGACGGCGCCACGCTGCGCCTGGAAACCGAGCACGCGGCGCTGGTGGCCACGGTGCACCCGGTGCGGCGCGACGGCATCGACCTGGGGCAGGTGGTGCTGCTGCGCGACGTGACCACCATCGAGACCCTCGGTTCGCGGCTTGACGCGGTGGAGACCATGGCCTCGGCCCTGCGCGCCCAGCGCCACGAGTTCGCCAACCGGCTGCACACCATTTCCGGGCTGCTGCACCACGGGGACGTGGCCGAGGCCCGGGACTACCTCGGCGAGGTCATCGCCTCCGGGCCGGTGCGCGAGCCGGTGCAGAACCTCGAGGCCATCGAGGACACCTACCTGCGGGCCTTCCTCGGGGCCAAGGGCGTCCAGGCGTACGAGCGCGGCGTGGTGCTGCGGGTGGGGGATGCCAGCGCGCTCTACGGAAGCCTCATCGACGCACAGGACGCCACCGCGGTGCTGGGAAACCTGATCGACAACGCGCTGCGTGCCGCGGTCCAGGGCCCGGCCCCGCGCTGGGTCGAGGTCGACCTGCTCTCCGAGGGCACCACGCTTCACCTTGCGGTCGCCGATTCCGGGGCGGGGGTCGAGCCCGGGCTCGACGTCTTCGCCGAAGGCGTCAGCACCGGGGCCCTGCCCGGTTCCCCGGAACGCGGCCAGGGCGTGGGGCTGCCGCTGGTGCGCCGCCTGGCCCGCACCCGCGGGGGCGAGGTCTGGATCGCCGACCCCGGGGGCGCCCGCGCGGACGCCGCGGCACCCGGGGAAACCGAACATCCCGCCGCCGGCGCGGTCTTTGCCGCCCGCCTGCCCGGGGTGCTGTCCACCGATGCGGGATCTCCCGAAAGGACCAATGCACGATGAACGAGAACGCCGACTACAAGGTCCTGGTCGTCGACGACGACTTCCGGGTGGCTGCGCTGCATGCCGGCTACGTCGACGAGGTGCCGGGATTCCGCGCGCTGGCTCCGGTACACGACGCCCGCATGGTGCCCCGCGCGGTAGCCGAGGGGAAGCCGGACCTGCTGCTGCTAGACGTCTACCTGCCGCAGGGCTCGGGGCTTGACCTGCTGGCGAGTCTCGACGTGGACGCCTTCGTGCTCTCGGCGGCCACCGAGGTCGACGCGGTGCGCACCGCCATCCGGCGCGGCGCGCTGGGGTACCTGGTCAAGCCCTTCGACCCGAAGGTGCTCGCCTCCAGGCTGCGGGCCTATGCCCGCTACCGCCGGCAGCTGGACACCGCCGCCGGACTGGACCAGCAGGCCATCGACCGGGCGCAGCGCACCCTGCTGGCCGGTGAGGAGGCCGGTTCCGCAGTGGCGACGCCCACCGAACAGGCCGTGCTCGCGGCGGTCGCGGCCGCGGGGGAGCCCGCGACCGTCATGCAGGTGGTCACCGCGGTGGGGATTTCCCGCGCCACCGCCCAGCGCTACCTGGCCAACCTGGTCCAGGCTGGATCGCTGCGCCTGGAACTGGCCTACGGCAGCCGGGGCAGGCCCGAGCACCGCTACCTGGCGCAGGACTGAACCGGGCGCCCTATTGCAGTGACCCGGTCGGCTGGTCGACCAGCAGGGGCAGTGCGGCGGTCCAGTCGGAGATCCCGCAGCCGTCGCGCAAGTCGAAGTTGCGTGCCACGGCGCGGCCGCCAAGGGTGCCGCTGACCTGGGCAACGGCGGGGCCGCCGTATTGCTGGGTGCACATCCGGGTGGCGTTGGCCGCCGGCGGGACGAGGAGCTGGGGGCTGGCGTCCAGCAGCGCGCAGGCCGCCGCGGCGCGCGGATGTTCGCCCTGTTCCAGGGCCAAGGGTCCGTTGCACAGCAGGTGGTAGCGCGCGCTTTCATCGGTGCCGTTGGCCCGGATCGAGATCTGCAGGTCGGCGGTCGGCGCCTGGCTGGAGGACGGCGAGCCCGGCGACCCGCCGGGCCCGCCGGCATCGGCGCATCCGGCGAGGACGGCGCCCGCGCCAAACAGCATCGCCGGGACGATCAACCTCTTGCGTTGCCGCATACTTGCTCCACCGATCCGGTGCCGTGCCGCGGCCTGCTGGCGGCGGTCTGCCTTAAGTCTGTGGCAGCGGCACGGATTGGGCAACGGCCAAAAGCCGCTCGCGCAACACCTGTGCCCGGTCGGCAAAGTCCTTTTGGAGCCGCACGTACTCGGCCTTGCCCGAGGGTGTCTCGATCGCGATGGGCCGGTGCCCCCAATCGGACAGGTCGTAGGGCGAGGCCTGCATGTCCATCGTGCGGATGTCCCACGCCAGGTCGAAACAGTCCATGACGAGGTCGCTGGGCACCGCGGGGGTGAGTTTGTAGGCCCACTTGTACAGGTCCATGTTGGCGTGCAGGCAGCCCGGCTGCTCCAGGTCCCGCTGGGTCTCGCGGGTCGGCTGCAATTCATTGAGCGGCACGGCCTGCGGCGTGTAGAACCTGAACGCGTCGAAGTGCGTGCAACGGATCTTGTGTTCCTCGACCACCGCGTCGGTCCCCGCGGCACCCAGGCGCAGGGGCAGGTATTCGTGCCGGATCCCGTTGTCTGCCGACTTGTAGGCCATTGCCCATTCGTGCAGGCCGAAGCAGGCGAAGTTGGCGGCTCGGGCGGCCGTCCCGGCCAGAATGACATTGGCGAAGCGGATGGCCTCGGTGCGGGCCTGCGCAAACGCCTCGAGGTCGACCGTGTAGCCGCGCTGGCCGGTCTCGGGATGCAGCACCTCGCGATAGAACTTCCAGTTCTCGCGCTCCCTGGCGCTGTCCCCTGAAAGCACCACTCCGGGACCCGGATGCCAACGATAAAGCTGTCCGGGTTTCTGGGTGTAATAGGTAAAGAGGAAGTCCTCGATCGGGTGCTTCTGGCGTTTCATCCGGCGCTCGGTGAACGGCTCGCCAAAGTGCTTCGCGCGCGCCTGATGGGCGGCGGCAAGCGGCAGCCACTGCTCTTCGGGGAGCCAGTCAAGCGGGGAAGGGAGCATCCAATCATTATCGCCGGGCTGGCCGGGAAAGCCTTAATTCTCGGACTAAACCAAACTATGGAACGAACTTTGTCAAGACCTCCACGCAGCATTGTGGATAACCGTAAAGTGTTGTTGACGTGCTCGTTTGGAGAAAATGTCTTTGTTTTTCGCCCTTCTTTTTGAAGATTTTCGAGCGTAGAATGGAGGTATGTTCGATGAATATCCAAGTGGAGCTTCCAGAGGCGAACCTCCCGACGAATACTTTCCGAATCTACCCGGCAGCGGTCGCCCGCCGGTTCCGGGACGAAGCCACGAGGATGACCTGGCGTTCTTGAGATATGTGCGCGACGGATTGGCCGCCCTCGATACGGGTGGCACCGCCAAGGAGCATCACGAGAAGATCGCCCTGGCCGAGGAGGTCAAGGGCGCTGCGGCCGGGGCCCAGGTCATGGCCGCGACGATGCTCGAGGCGGACGTCGTGGCCCGGCGGACCGAAGCCGGGGTGAGGGAAAACAACCCGTCCTATGGGGTCGGGGCACAAGTCGCCTTGGCGCGGCGCGAATCACCGGAACAGGGCAGAGCATTCCTTGGCTTCTCCGGCCGCCTGATCGCAGATCTGCCTTTCACCCTCATCGCCTTGACTCGCGGCAAAATCGGCGAGGCCCAAGCACGGAACATTGACCGTGAAACTGAGAACCTGCCCTCGGCGCAGCGTGGTGAGATCGATGCTGCCTTGCTGCGCGATCCGGAAGGTCTGAAGGGCCTGTGCGTGCGTGCAGTCATTGACCGGGTCCGTCGGCTCGCCTACGAGTACGACAGTTCCGACGCGCTGACGCGCCTGGAGGAAGCCAAATCCCGCCGGTACTTGGCGGTTTTCCCGGCCCGGGATGCGATGATGCAGGTCGCTGGGATGCTCTCGGTTGAGGACGGGCTGGCGATCCGCCAAGCACTCACTGCCGAAGTGGAGAGGCTCAAATCGGCCGGCGACGAACGAACACGATCCCAGATCATGGCAGATGTCGCGGTGGACCGGATCACCGGCAGGTCCCGCGCCGAGGGCACCAGACTTATGGTGCACGTGGTGATGACCGATCGGACCCTGTTCCAGGGTGGAAGTGAACCGGCTTTCCTGGAAGGCTACGGCACCGTTCCTTCCACTTGGGCCAGGATCATGGTCGGCGGACGCGACCCGCAGGACCGGGAACGCCGTCGCGCACAGGTGTCGCTGAAGCGGCTCTACACCCACCCTGACACAGGGGCCCTGGTGGGCATGGATTCAAGGTCCCGCCAATTCCCCAAGTCGCTCAAGGACCTGATCCGCATCCGTGACCAGTATTGCCGCACCCCCTACTGCAATGCGCCGATCAAGAACTTCGACCACGTGGTCCAACACAGCCGCGGCGGACCGACCAGTGAGGCCAATGGGGCAGGGCGATGTGCCAGCTGCAACCAAACCAAGGAACAGGACGGCTGGGAAGAGCAGGTGGTGGACACCGGCGGGCGGCACACGATCTTGATCACTACCCCCGCCGGGGCCCAATACACATCCACTGCCCCGCCATTGCCCGGCACCGTCGGCTAAGTGCCGCCACGCTTTTCAACGCGGCACCACGCCCACTACCAAAAACGGTCCGTGGCACCGAAGACACGCGCATCTGCATGTCTTCGGTGCCACGGACCGCGTGGCGTTAAGGGGTGTCGGCCCTAGCGGCCGGTGCCACCGTAGACGGTAGCCTCGTCCTCGGCGTCCAGGTCGAATGCGGCATGGATCGCACGCACCGCGGCGTCGAGCTTGTTGGCGTCGGTGACGATGGAGATGCGGATTTCCGAAGTGGAAATCATATCCACGTTCACGCCTGCCTGGTGCAGGGCCTCGAAGAAGGTGAACGAAACGCCTGGGTTCGAACGCATGCCGGCGCCGATGAGGGAGAGCTTGCCAACGTTCTCGTTGTAGGAGATGTCCTCGAAGCCGATTTCCGCCTGGGCGGAACGCAGCGCCTCCTTCACGTGCTTTCCATCGACCATGGGAAGCGTGAAGGAAATGTCGGTGCGGCCGGAGCCGGAAGTCGAGAAGTTCTGGACGATCATATCGATGTTGGCGTGGGCGCCGGCAATGACACGGAAGATCTGGGCGGCCTTGCCCGGGATGTCGGGCACGCCGACAATCGTGACCTTGGCTTCGGAGCGGTCGTGGGCGACACCGGAAATGATGGGCTGTTCCAAGGGTTCTCCCTCTTGAATCTTGATCTGGTCATCGGGGCTGGGCAGGACCCAGGTTCCCTCATTGGTGCTGAATGAGGATCGCACATGAAGCGGAACCCCAAAACGACGCGCATATTCAACGCAACGCAGGTGTAGGATCTTGGCGCCGGAAGCCGCCATCTCCAGCATTTCCTCGCTGGAAATGGTATCGATCTTGCGGGCCGCCGGAACCACGCGGGGATCGGCGGTGTAGATGCCATCGACATCGGTGTAGATCTCGCAGACATCGGCGCCCAGGGCGGCGGCCAGCGCCACTGCGGTGGTGTCCGAACCGCCGCGACCCATGGTCGTGATGTCGTTGGATTCCTTGCTCATCCCCTGGAAGCCGGCGACGATGGCAACGTAGCCGCGGTCGATGGCGCGGCGCACGCGCTGCGGGGAAACCTCAATGATGCGGGCCTTGCCGTGGATGGCATCGGTCAACATTCCGGCCTGTGAGCCGGTGAATGAAGCGGCTTTGGCGCCCAGCCCGTCGATGGCCATGGCCAGCAGGGCCATGGAGATGCGTTCGCCGGCAGACAGAAGCATGTCCATCTCGCGGGCGGGAGCATCTTCGGTCAACTGTCCAGCAAGGTCGAGCAACTCGTCGGTGGTGTCGCCCATGGCGGAAACCACTACGACGACGTCGTGGCCGGCGGACTTGGTGTCAATAATCCGACGGGCAACACGTTTGATGCCTTCGGCATCTGAAACGGAAGATCCGCCGAATTTCTGGACAATCAGGCTCATGCGTCAGCACACTCCATGGGACGGGAACAGGTGGGACTTCGATGGGCGCAGCAGCTATTGGCGCCGAACCCATATTAGCCATTGTGATGCACAGGAAGCCCAATGCGTGACCGTTCTAGGTCATAAAGAACGGTTTGGCTGGTCTATTTGCTCGGTTGGGTGTCGTCGAGGTCACCTTGGATGGGCGCGGGGCCAGCACTGACACTGGGAGAATACTATTTGGTAACACGTTGGATAAAAGCGTGACACGGGTGAGTCGGCTACGTAGCGTGAAGACATTGGGTGGGGACTTCGAAACTACTTACGGTGGGGGAACTCATGAATACCGTCATATCGGACCCGGGCGGGACGCCGGGGCAGCAAAAAGAATCTGACACGGGGATCATCGCGCAGGGCCTTGCCCGCTCCTTTGGAACCGTGCAGGCCGTGCAGAGCATCGACTTCCGTGCCGCGCCGGGAGAGGTTACCGCGCTGATCGGACCCAACGGTTCGGGCAAGACCACCTTGTTGCTGATGCTGGCATCGCTTTTGCGGCCGGATGCCGGAACCATCAGGATCCAGGGCCTCGACCCGGCGGGTGACCCCCGGGCGGTGCGCGCCCTTTTGGGCTGGATGCCCGACACTCTGAGTGTTTGGGAGAGCCTGTCCAGCAGGGAGATCCTCACCACCGTCGCAGCGCTCTACGGCATCGGCAAAACGCAGGCAAGGATGCGGGCCGCCGAATTGTTGGAAGTGGTGAACCTCGGGCAACTGGCGGACACCCCGGCCCGAGTTCTCTCACGCGGACAGGCCCAGCGGCTCTCGCTGGCACGGGCGCTGATCAATGATCCGGCGGTGCTGCTACTTGACGAGCCCGCTGGTGGGCTGGACCCCGGTGCACGCGTTCAGCTACGCACGCTCCTGCGTCAGCTCGCCGACAGCGGAAAGACAGTGGTGATTAGCTCCCACGTCCTGGTGGAACTCGATGAAATGGCCGATGCAGCGGTGTTCCTGTCCAAGGGGAGGACCGTGCGCAGCCAGAGGCTCGCCGAGGTTTCGCCCCAGGGACGCGGATACACCATTTCGAGTCTCGACCTCGATGCCCTGCGACGCGGGCTGGAGGCAAACAGCCTCGACGCCTCATATGAACCGAACATGGAAAACACCGGCGGACTAGCCAAAGTAAAGCTCCCCGGGGAAATGCAGGCCGCAGCACTGCTGGGTTTGCTGGTCGGCGCCGGCGTCCCCATTACAGCCTTCGCACCGTCGTCGGGTCTTCTCGAGGAGACCTACCTGAGCCTTGAGGATGAAATGCCATGAGTACCTTCACCCCCACGCCCACGGCAGCCCCCGCACCTGTCTTGGGATATTTTGCCGGCATCGGCACCGTTTTCGGACTGGAAATCCGGCAGCGCCTCCGTAATCGTGGCTGGTACATCATGCTGGGCATTTGGTTTGTGGTGGTTGCCGCGGTCGTGGGCCTCGCCGCGTTGAGCGCCGCGGAGGGCGAATTCGGACCCGGGCAGGTGATGTTCGAGCTGGTGATCGCGTTTGTGTTGTTCTTTGGGATGCTCATCGCTCCGGCACTGAGTGCCAACTCGGTCACCGGGGACCGGGCCAACGGGACCCTGGCGGTCCTGCAGAACACACTGCTCACTCCGGGGCAGCTGCTTTGGGGTAAGTGGCTGGCCTCATGGGCGGCGTCACTGGGTTTCCTGGTCGTGACGATCCCGCTGATCGCGTGGGCCATGACGTATGGCGACGTTTACCTGCCGGCGGTCCCGGTGATGCTGGGTATGTTGGCACTGCAATTGGCCGTGGTCTGCGCACTCGGTGTCGGGGTTTCGGCACTGGCCAACCGCACCCTGTTCGCCGTCATGGTCACCTACCTGCTGGTGGCAATGCTGGGCATCGGCACCCTGATCGCCTACGGGCTGAGCATGCAGCTGGTGAGGACCGAAGTCCAGGTGTCCAACCAGGTTTGGCCCGAGGAGTACGTGTCCGAGAATTCGTATGTCGAGTGGGACGAGAACAATTACACCTGCGAGGCGCGGACCTACCCGCAGGAAACCTTCGCCACGGATCGAATCACCTGGCTTCTGGCGGCGAACCCCTTCGTCGTGGTGGCCGACGCCGTGCCGCGGGCGCCGGTGGCGGAAGATCCAGCGATGATCTCGGGGATCGGTCCCATGGGCGGGATCAGTACGGGCGTGCGCTATTCGCAGGCGGGTCCCGCCTACCAAGTGGCCTGCCTGAACGGGGTCAAGAACACCGAGCTGCCGCCGGCCCCCGACCCCCTGTGGCCGCTGGGACTCGGAATCCAGGCGTTGCTGGCCGGCGGTATCCTGGCCGCCGGCCGCAACCGGCTGAAGACCCCCGCCGGCAAGCTCGCCTCCGGCACCCGGATCGCCTAACCGAGGCGGCCCGGGGCCAGGCAGGCGGCCCGGCCCCGGGCCACCGCCTATGCTGGAGGAAAACCAGCAAGTTCAAAGAAGCACTCGAAGATTGGAAGCCCCTTGTCAGTCGATGAAGCGCCCGGCCTGGAAGCGGACGACGACGATACCGTGCCCGGCGGTGTCCAATCGGTGGACCGGGCTCTGGCGATTCTGGAAATCCTCGGGCGAGACGGAAGTTCCGGAGTTGGCGAGGTGGCCGAGGAGCTGCAGATCCACAAGTCGACGGCCTCCAGGCTGTTGGCATCTTTGCTGGCCCGCGGCATGGTCCTGCAAAACACCAACCGGGGAAAATACGAGTTGGGTTTCGGCATCCTGAAGCTGGCCAGCACCATTCCCGGCCGGCTTTCGCTGGTGGGCGCGGCCCGCCCGGTCCTCGAGTCGTTGGCCGAGGATTACAAGGAGACGGTCAACCTTGCGGTGTTGCGCGAGCAATACGCGGTGAACGTCGACCAGGCCATGGGCCCCTCGACCCTGGCTACCTACGACTGGCTGGGCAGCCTCACTCCTCTGCATGCGACTTCCAGCGGCAAGGTCCTGCTGGCGGCCCTCGGCGCCGATGAACGCGGCCGGATATTGAAGGCCACCAAGCTTCCCCAGCGCACCGCCAACACCATTCGCACCCGGGCGGCGCTCGAGAAAGATCTGTTGCAGGTTGTGAAGAACGGCTATGCCCAGGCCCGCGAGGAATTCGAGATGGGCATCAATTCCATTGCGGTGCCGGTGCGCAACCACCTCGGTGTGGTCGTCGGGGCCCTCAGCGTCTCGGGCCCGACGTTCCGCTTCGACCCCGAGAAGGATCAGGGCCTCATCGATGGACTCAAGAGGGCGGGGCTAGAGGTCAGCGCTTCGCTGGGATACACCTCCGGCTGAATCTCCGGCCCGGTTGCCACCCGTGCGACGTCGCGAGTGCGCCCGGCATGACCGCGTGATCTGACTTCGATGGCATTCGTGCCCGGCGTCCCCCGTGCATGGGCCCCGACGCACCTTCTGTGCTGCCCCGGATCCGGCAGGCGCCCGGATCGTTGCGGCCAACTTCCGGACCTGGCCGGGTCCGCCTGGACCATCCCGCAGGAATCGCAACGCGCTGCAATGGAGGCCAACGGTTTGGATTGCGCTAGGCGCAACAAGCGTCATTTAGCGCAATTCACACGTATTACGCCATTGCGTTAATCCCGGAGCAGGGGGCCCGAAGGCAGTCGTGGGGCCCCATTTGGCGCCCAAGGCAGTGATTCAAGGGGTAGGCCGCGTGAACGAAACCCTTGACTTTACAAAGTGAGATGCGCCACTGTTGTTGCTCAGGACGCAGTCTGTTGATCATTGCGAGACACTCTTCGTCATCTGGACCACCTGACAAACCACCGAACGGGGATGGACGCGCGATGCATGAAGCCTGCACCTTGAGCCATGCGGTCCCTGCCGACGGCCTTCGCCCGGATAGCGCATCCGCGAATGCCCTGTTCCCGTTGTTCGACTCGAAGTCGAGGATGCGGCCGGGAGTGCCCGACATCCGCCCTCGGCGCCGGATCTTTCCCTCGCGCAGCTTCCGCCCCGGATAGCGTCCGGCAAGGGGCACACCGCCTCGGCCCACGGCACCACCTGGCTCCACTGACGATTCGCATCCCCCAGGCAAAGGATTACCCCATGGCAGTGAACACCGACGAAACCCTGTCCGAAGAACCGGAGGGGCCGGATACCTACCTGGCCGAGGACCCTGACGCATTGCACCAGCCACCGGACGACACCGCGATCCTGCAGGAGCTGAAGGACAGCGAGTCGGAGCGGAAATCCACCCGGATGATCGCACGCCTGCCCGAGGGGCTGGACAAGGTCACTTTCGGCGTTGCCGGGGCCTTCGCCTTGGGGTTCGTGGTCTGGGGTCTGGCCAACACCGCTTCGCTCTCGGCGGCCTCCAACGTGGCGCTCTCCTGGGTCACCGAGAACACCGGGTGGTTCTTCGTCTCGCTGGCCTCGTTCTTCGTGGTCTTTGTCCTCTGGCTGGCCCTGGGCCGGTTCGGAAACATCCCGCTGGGGCGCGACGGGGAAAAGCCCGAGTTCCGCACCGTCTCCTGGATCTCCATGATGTTCAGCGCCGGCATGGGCATCGGACTCGTTTTCTACGGGGTGGCCGAACCCCTTTACCACTATGTTTCCCCGCCGCCGGGAACCGTCGACGGGAGCACTCCGGAGGCCATCCAGACGGCGATGGCGACGTCCATCTTCCACTGGAGCATCCACCCCTGGGCGATGTTTGCGGTGGTCGGCATCGCGATGGCCTACTCGACTTTCCGGCTGGGGCGCCGGCAGCTGATCTCCTCCGCCTTCACCTCGTTGTTCGGCCCGCGCGTCGAGGGACCCGCAGGCAAGATCGTGAACATCCTGGCGATCTTCGCCACGCTCTTCGGCACCGCCGCCTCGCTGGGGCTTGGAGCCATGCAAATCGCCAGCGGCATCGAATTCAACGGCTGGGTCGGCCATGTCGCCTCGCCGGTGCTGGTCGGCGTCATCGCGGTGCTGACTGCCTGCTTCGTGATCTCCGCCGTCTCGGGGATCTCCCGCGGAATCCAATGGCTTTCCAACATCAACATGGTCCTGGCCCTGCTGCTGGCGGTGCTTGTCTTCGTGCTGGGTCCGACCTTGCTGATCCTGAACCTGGTTCCCTCGGCCATCGGCGACTTCGTCCGCGACCTGCCCTCCATGGCCTCGCGCACCGAGTCCGCCGGCGATGAAGCGGTGCGCGAGTGGATGTCGGGCTGGACTATCTTCTACTGGGCCTGGTGGGTTTCCTGGGCCCCGTTTGTGGGCATGTTCATCGCCCGGATCAGCCGCGGACGTACCATCCGCCAGTTCGTCACCGGCGTGCTGCTGGTCCCGTCCCTGGTCTCCGTCATCTGGTTTTCGATCTTCGGCGGTGCCGCCTTCGACGTCCAGCTCAAGGCCGAGGCCTCCAACGGTGCGACCGGCTCGATGGTGGACATGGTCGACGGGGAACCCTCCATCGATTTCGAGGGCGCCATGTTCGACCTGATCCACCACCTGGGCGCATCTCCGGGCGTCACCCTGGCCATCGCCATCCTGGCCATGGTCCTGGTCGGCATCTTCTTTGTCACCGGGGCCGACTCCGCCTCGATCGTGATGGGCTCGCTGAGCACCAACGGGCGCCTGGAACCCTCCAAGCGCGTGATCGTGTTCTGGGGAGTCCTCACGGGTGCGGTTGCCGCCATCATGCTGCTGGCCGGCGGGGACGACCCCGGGGAGGCGCTGAACGGACTGAAGAACATCACGATCGTCTCCGCGCTTCCCTTCGCCGTCGTCATGTTCATCCTGTGCATCGCCCTGGTCAAGGACCTGCGCCGCGACCCGCTGGCACTGCGCAAGAAGCTGGCCGACTCGGTGGTCGAGAGGGCCATCCGCAGCGGAGTCGACGAACACGGCGGGGTGCCCTTCGAGCTGGTCACCAGGCACGACTGCACCGACGCCTGTGCCTCCGGGGACCAGTGTCCGGGCCGGGGCGCCGACTCGTGACACTCTTCGACGAGGCACACACCACCACCAACCCACCTCAATCCACCTTTCAGCGAGCCAAGGGAGCAAACACCGTGACCACCATGACCCACGAGCAGCCAGTGACCGTCGACGCCACGCACCCGCGCAGCGTCCGCTTCGTCCTCACCCTCTCCTGCCCCGACAAGCCCGGCATCGTGCGGGCCGTGACGGGATTCCTCGACGATGCCGGCTTTGACATCGCCGAGCACCAGCAATTCGACGACCATGTCGGAGGCAGGCTCTTCCTGCGCACCGCGCTGGCCGGAGGGGACCCGGAGGTCACCGCCGGGGAACTGGAAACGGCATTCGGGGAGCTGGCGGGGCAGTTCGACATGGACTTCGCATTCCACGACGGGCGCGCCCAGCGGGTGCTGGTCATGGTCTCGAAGTTCGGGCACTGCCTCAACGACCTGATCTACCGCTGGCGGACCGGCACGCTCGGTGCCGAACTGGTCGGCGTCGTCTCCAACCACGAGGACCTGCGTCCCATGGCCGAGGCCGCCGGGCTGCCCTTCACCCACATCCCGGTCACCGCCGACACCAAGCCCGCCGCCGAGGCCCGGCTCCAGGAGGTCATCGCCGACCACCGGGCGGACGTGGTGGTGCTCGCCCGCTACATGCAGGTCCTCTCCAACGAGCTGACCGCCGCGCTGCACGGACGGGCCATCAACATCCACCACTCCTTCCTGCCCGGTTTCAAGGGCGCCAAGCCCTACCACCAGGCATACGCCCGCGGCGTGAAGATGGTGGGGGCCACAGCGCACTACGTCACCGAGTCCCTCGACGAGGGCCCGATCATCGAACAGGAGGTGTTCCGGGTCGACCACGTTCCGGACGCAGACGCGCTGGCACGGATCGGGCGCGACGCCGAGGCGCAGGCCCTGGCCCGTGCCATCACCTGGCATTGCCAGCACCGCATCCTGCTCAACAACACCCGCACCGTCGTCTTCCGCTAAACACCCCCCGAAAAGGAGCATTTCCATGAACCAAGCACCCCGCGTCGTCATCATCGGGGCCGGCATCGTCGGCGCGAACCTTGCCGACGAGCTGGCGACCCGCGGCTGGGCAAACACCACCGTCATCGAGCAGGGGCCCCTGCACCTGGCCGGCGGCTCCACCTCGCACGCCCCGGGCCTGGTCTTCCAGACCAACGCCTCGAAGTCGATGACCGAGTTCGCCGGCTACACCGTCGAAAAGCTGCTTTCCCTGCAGAAGGACGGCACCTCCTGCTTCAACCAGGTCGGCGGGCTGGAAATCGCCACGACCCCCGAACGCCTGGAGGAGCTCAAGCGCCGCCACGGATTCGCCACCTCGTGGGGACTCGAGTCGCGATTGGTCGATGCCGCCGAATGCAAGCGGCTCTACCCGTTGCTGGACGAGGATGCCGTGCTGGGCGGCTTCCTGGTTCCCTCCGACGGACTGGCGTCCGCTGCGCGGGCCGTGCAGCTGCTCATCGAGAAGTCGACCGCCGCCGGGGTGCGGTTCCTCGGGGACACGACGGTGACCGGGATCGAGCAGGATGCCAGCAAGGTCACCGGGGTGCGGATCGGGGACGACACGGTCATCGAGGCGGACATAGTGGTCTCCTGCGCCGGGTTCTGGGGCCCCGCCATCGGGGACATGATCGGGATGCGCGTGCCGCTGCTGCCGCTGGCCCACCAATACGTCACCACCGACGCACTGCCGGAGCTGGCCGGGCACAACCCGGCGCCCAACGGCGCCTCCCTGCCGATCCTGCGCCACCAGGACAAGGACCTGTACTACCGCGAGCACGGCGAGCGGATCGGCATCGGCTCCTACGCCCACCGCCCGATGCCCGTGGAGCTCGACACGCTGGCCAAGGTGCCGGCGGATCGGATGAGCGAGCACGAGATGCCCTCGCGCCTTGACTTCACCGAAGGGGACTTCCTGCCCTCCTGGGAGGACTCAAAGGCGCTGCTTCCGGCGTTGGGGGAGCGGTCGATCGAGGACGGCTTCAACGGCATCTTCTCGTTCACCCCCGACGGCGGCCCGCTGGTGGGCGCGGCCCCGCAGCTGGAGGGCTTCTACCTGGCCGAGGCCGTCTGGGTGACCCACTCGGCGGGCATCGCGCGGGCCGTGGCCGAGCTGCTCATCGACGGGCAGTCCTCGATCTCGCTGCACGAGGGCGAGGTGACCCGCTTTGAGGCCGTGCAGACCACGAGGGAATACGTCAGCGAAACCTCCCAGCAGAACTTCGTGGAGATCTACGACATCCGCCACCCGCTGGAACCGCGGACTTCCCCGCGCGACGTGCGATCCTCCCCGTTCCGGGCGCGGCAGGACGAGCTGGGCGCCTTCTACCTGGAATCCGCCGGCTGGGAGCGTCCGCACTTCTTCGAGGCCAACCGGCACCTGCTCCAGTCGCTGCCCGACCAATGGCGTTCCCCGGAGCGCGACGCCTGGTCAAACCAGTTCCACTCCGAGATTTCCGCGGCGGAGGCCCACCGGACCCGCACCGCGGTGGCCATGTACGACATGACCCCGCTCAAGCGCCTGGAAATCACCGGCCCCGGGGCCCTGTCGCTGCTGCAGCGGCTGAGCACCGGAAACATCGCCAAGAAGCCCGGCGCCGTCACGTACTGCCTGCTGCTGAACGCCGACGGCGGGATCCGCTCGGACGTGACGATTGCGCGGCTGGGGGAGGACCGCTTCCAGCTGGGCGTGAACGGCAACATCGACCTCGACTACTTCACCGTGGAGGCGCGCCGGCAGGCGGCACAAGACCCGGCGACGTGGGCGCACGTCGCGGACATCACCGGGTCCACCTGCTGCATCGGGCTGTGGGGGCCGCTGGCCCGCGAGGTCATGGCCAAGGTCAGCGCGGACGACTTCTCCAACGAGTCGCTGAGGTACTTCCGCAGCAAGGAGGTGGTCATCGGCGGGATCCCGGTCACCGCGATGCGCCTGTCCTACGTGGGCGAGCTCGGCTGGGAACTCTACGCCAGCGCCGAGACCGGGCAGCGGCTCTGGGACGTGCTCTTCGCGGCCGGTGAGGAGCACGGGATCATCGCCGCCGGGCGCGGGGCCTTCAACTCCCTGCGCCTGGAGAAGGGCTACCGGCTCTGGGGCACCGACGTGACCCCGGAGCACCACCCGTTCGAATCGGGCCTGGGCTTCTCCATCGCCAAGGACAAGACGGGTTTTGTGGGTGCCGAGGCGGTGGACGTGCTGCGCAACAAGCCCTCGACGCGCGCCCTGCGCTGCCTGACCGTCAACGACGGGAAGTCAATGGTGTTGGGCAAGGAACCGGTGTACCTCGACGGCGCCCCGGCCGGCTACGTGACGTCGGCGGCCTACGGCTACACGGTGCGCACCCCGCTGGCCTACGCCTGGCTGCCGGCCTCCACGGTGGAGGGCGACCAGGTGGAGATCGAGTACTTTGGCCGCAGGATTCCCGCGACGGTGGCCGCCGATCCGCTCTTCGATCCGAAGATGGAGCGCTTGCGCGGCTAGGAGGCCGACACCGGTTCCTGGGCCGGGAGCGCGGTGCGCACCAGGGGTGCGGCGGGGGCCGCCGGCGCGGTGTTGCGGCGGCCCTCGATGGCGCGGGCCAGGGTGACCTCGTCGGCGTACTCGAGGTCCCCGCCCACCGGCAGCCCGGAGGCCAGCCGGCTGATCTTGATGCCCAGCGGGCGCAGCGTGCGCACCAGGTAGGTGGCCGTCGCCTCGCCCTCCAGGTTGGGGTCGGTGGCCAGGATGATCTCGGTGATGCGCTCATCCCCCAGCCGGGCGATCAGTTCGCGGATGTGCAACTGCTCCGGGCCGATCCCGTTGATCGGGTTGATGGCCCCGCCCAGCACGTGGTACCTGCCGGTGAAGGCGCGGGAGCGCTCGATGGCGACGACGTCCTTGGACTCCTCGACCACGCAGATGATGTCATCGTCGCGGCGCTCGTCCCGGCAGATCGAGCAGGTCTCCGACTCGGAGACGTTGAAGCACACGGTGCAGAACTTCACCCGCTCCTTGACCACGGAGATGGACTGGGCCAGGCGCTTCATGTCCTCCGGATCCGCCTCGAGGATGTGGAAGGCAATGCGCTGGGCAGACTTGGGGCCGATGCCCGGAAGCCTTCCCAACTCGTCAATCAGTTCCTGGACTGCGCCTTCGTACACTTGGATTCACACTGCCTAATCTTGCTGTTCGCTGCAACTATGTTTGCGTGCACCAGACACTACACGCCCGCTCCCACGCTAGATACCGGGCCCGGGCCCGGCGGTCAGCGGGGCCGGTTGGGCCGCTCGATCACGTTGCCGGCGGCGTCGCGTTCCTCGATGATGCGGCCATTGAGGATGCGTTCGATGGCGGGGACCCCGATCAGCGAGGAATCCTCGATCGCGATGTCGTCGTCGCTGGGGACGAACTCCGTGTCATCCAATTCTACGGCCCTGGCCGGTTCCGGGGCGCGCGAATTTTCCTCGGGTGCGGCGGGGCGGGGGCGGGCGAAGTCCGGGGCGTCGTCGGGGTTGCCCCACGCCCCGGCCGCCGGGTCCGTGGCGATGGGGGCGGGCACGGGTGACGGACCTTGGCCGGTGATCCCCGCAGCACGGTTCATCAGCCGCTGGTAGCGGCTGAGCTTTCCGCCGTTGGCCCCGGCGACGGGACCGGCGGGTGCGCCGGACACCTCGACGGTTTCGGCCACGGGTGCCGGAACCGGCATCCCCCACGTTGCGGCCGAGGCGCCGGGGCGCGGGGCCACCGGACGATCGGCAGCGCCCAGCGACGGCGCCGGTGCCACATAGCCCTTGGGGGCGGCGGGGGCGGCCGGGCGCGGGACTTCGCCGGACGCGGGGGCGGGTGCCGCCGGGCCTGCGTCGCGGGCAGGCTCCGCCGTGGAGGTGCCGAGGTCGGCCTCCCAGTCGGGCACGGGGACCGAGGAAGCATCCCAGTCGCCGCCGCCGTCGTCCCACGGCTCCGAATCCCAGGTGGGTTCCGGTCCAAAGCCCGGATCCTCGTCCGACGGGGCCGGCACCTGGACCGGCGGTTCCGTCGCAGGTTCCCTGCGTACGATTTCGGCCGGCGGTCGCGCGGATTCCTGCCGAACGGCGGGTCTTGGGGCCGCGGGCTGCGCGGCTGCCTGCGGCGGGGCTTGGTGGACGACGGGCCTTGGGGCGGCGGGCCGCGGTGCAGCCGGTTCCGCCAGGGGTGCCGGTGCCACCGGTTCGGGTCGGGAGGCAGGCGGTGCCGCATCCGTCACGGTCGCCGGAAGCGGTGCGCTGCCGTGTCCGGGTTGGGTGGAAGCGGGCGCACTGGAGGGGGAGGGGGCGGTGTGCTGCAGTGGTGCGGTTTCAGCTGGACCATTGGTCACCGCCGGCTCGGGCCGGCGATCAACTTTTGGGCCAGAACCACCCGCCGGTGCGGAACCTCCCGCTGCGATGGCCAACTCAACGTTGACGCCGAGTACCTTGTTGATGCTCTGCCCCAGGATTGCCACATTTTCCTGCCGCGCCGTGAACGCGGTCAGTGCGCCGCTGTGCGCGAAGCTGACGGTCAACGTGCGGCCGTCAAACCCGGTCACCGAGGCATTTGGCGCGACCATCATCCAGACGAACTTCTTGTTGCTCTTCAGTTCTTCCAGGATGTCGGGCCATGCCCGGCGGAACATTTCCACCGAGCCGGTGCCGCCGGAGTGCGCCGCCGGAGCCTGGCCCTGCTGCGGCTGTGCCGCCGGTGGTTGCTGTTGGCGTGGTGCCTGCTGCTGCGGAGGCATCTGGCCCTGGGTCTGCCCCTGTTGCCGGGCTTGCACCGGTGGCTGCTGGCCTTGCTGGCCGGGGGCTTGCTGCTGCGGTGGCTGGTTCTGCTGCTGCGCGGCGTATTGCTGCGCATGCTGCGGCCGGGCTGCGGCCTGTTGCTGTTGCGCGGCCCGTTGTTCGGCTGCGGCACGTTCCTGCGCCGCGCGTTCCTGGGCGGCGCGCTGTTCGGCTTCAGCCTTTTCCTGCGCCGCGCGTTGGGCAGCTGCCTGCTCGGCGGCAGCACGCTCCTTGGCGGCCTGCTCCTCCTTGACCTTCCTGGCGAAGTCGGCCATGGCCTGGTTCTGCTGGATCGGTGCCGGCTCGGTCGCGGGGGCGGCGGGCTCGACCTCTGCCTCGGCGGCACGATCGGGCAGGATGCTGAACGGCGGAACATTTGCCGGAGGCTGCACCGGGGAGCCCTGGGCAGGGGACACCGGCTCGGTGACGGGGTTGACCGGGGCGTCGGGAACGGGTCCCCAGGTGCCGCCCCAATCGGCGGAGTGCCCGGTGGATTCCTCCACGGAGGGGGTTTCCTCGACGGCTGTCGACGGCGTTGTGGCGGCCGGGACGGATGCCTCGGCAACCTCGGGCTCGGCCAAGGCCGGTTCGGGTGCAGGTTCGGATGCCTGGGCGGCCTCCGGCTCGTGGGCCGTCGAGGCGGCAGGCACTGCTTCGGGTGCGGATGGTGCCTCGGGTGCGCCGCCCTCCTTTTGGGCCCGGGCCGCACGCAGCGCCTCGCGCACTGCCGCCGCACCTTGACCGGCGTTCTCCCCCTCGAATCCGGAGGCGCCCGGCGAACCCCCGTGTGCGTATTCGCCGTCGCCGGACGTCGCCGGCGGAAGATCGTCGCCGGCATAGGCCAGACGACGCTCGACCCGGTCCATGCGCGCATTGAACCCGCGCTCCGTGGCATCGGATGCCGGAAGCAGCAGGCGGGCGCAGAGCAGCTCGAGGTGAAGCCGCGGCGACGTAGCGCCGGTCATCTCGGTCAGTCCGGCATTGGTGACGTCCGCCCAGCGGCTGAGCTCGGCCTGGCCAAGCCCCGCTGCCTGGGCGTGCATGCGCTGGAGCTGGTCCTCGGGCAGGCCGCGAATGATCTGGGAGGCGTTTTCGGGCACCGCACGCACGATGATCAGGTCGCGGAAGCGCTCAAGCAGGTCCTCGACGAATCTTCTCGGGTCGTGCCCGGTCTGCACCACGCGGTCCACCGCCGCGAACACCGTTGCGGCGTCGCCGGCGCCCAAGGCGTCAACCACGTCGTCAAGCAGCGAGGCATGGGTGTAGCCGAGCAGTGAAACCGCCAGCTCGTAGTCCAGGCCGTTGGGCCCTGCTCCTGCAATCAGCTGGTCGAGCACGGACAGCGAATCGCGGACGGACCCGCCGCCGGCCCGGATGACCAGGGAGAGCACGCCGGGTGCCACCTCGACGCCCTCGGCGGTGCACAGGTACTCGAGGTACTTGATCAGCGGCTCGGGCGGCACCAGCCGAAACGGGTAGTGGTGGGTGCGCGAGCGGATCGTGCCGATGACCTTGTCCGGCTCGGTCGTGGCGAAGATGAACTTGATGTGTTCCGGCGGCTCTTCGACGATCTTCAGCAGGGCGTTGAAGCCGGCCGAGGTGACCATGTGGGCCTCGTCGATGATGAAGATCTTGTAGCGGTCGCGCACCGGTGCGAAGGTCGCGCGTTCTCGCAGGTCGCGGGCGTCGTCGACGCCGCCGTGGGAAGCCGCGTCAATCTCGATGACGTCAAGGGAACCCGGGCCGCCGCTGGCCAGTTCGATGCAGCTGGGGCAGGTGCCGCACGGGGTCGGCGTCGGTCCCTGGGCACAGTTCAGGCAGCGGGCAAGGATGCGGGCGGATGTGGTCTTGCCACAGCCGCGCGGACCCGAGAAAAGGTAGGCATGGTTGACCCTGTTCTTTTCCAGGGCCGTCATCAGCGGTGTGGTGACATGTTCCTGCCCGATCACGTCCGCAAAATTGTCTGGACGGTAGCGACGGTAAAGAGCTGTACTCACGATGGCCACCCTATCGTTTTTCCGGTGCCAAGCGCATTCGGATCAGTTGTGAATACCCACGGGTCGGTGGGCAGCGATGTTGGTTCAAAGGCATCCAGTGCGGCGTCCAGCGAGGCGGTGGGCAGTCCCAACGAGGCCAGGATCATGCTGCGCGCCCCATCGGCGTCGATGCCCAGGGCCGCAAGTTGGGCCAGTGTGACCGCGCCGTCCCGCTTGGCCAGGCGTTTGCCGTGCGAGTTCAGGGCAAGCGGGACATGGGCGTAACCCGGGATGCCGTAACCGAGCAGTTGCGCCAGGTACGCCTGCCGCGGGGCAGAGGAGAGCAGATCGTCGCCGCGGACGACCTGGTCGATGCCCTGGAGTCCGTCGTCGACCACCACTGCCAGGTTGTATGCGGGAACCCCGTCGTTGCGCAGCACCACGAAGTCGTCAACTGCCCCGGTGTATGTGCCGTGCAACTGGTCGGCGACGGCGAAGGATCCCACCTCGGTCCGGAGCCGCAACGCCGCGGGGCGCAGTTCGCGCTTCGCGGCGCGTTCGGTCCCGGTGAGATTCCTGCAGGTTCCGGGGTAGGTCCCGGGGGCGGCGTGCGGCGCGCTGGCAGCCTCGGCGATGTCGCGCCGAGTGCAGAAGCATTCATAGAGCATCTCGCGGTCCCGCAATTCGTCAAGCGCGCCGGCGTAGTGTCCGGATCGTTCGCTTTGCCTTACGACGTCGCCGTCCCATGAGAGGCCGATGGCGGCGAGGTCGGCAAGCTGGAGCTCCTCGGAGCCGGCACGTGCGCGGTCAAGGTCCTCCACCCGTATGAGGAACGCCCGCTCGGTGGAGCGGGCAAAGAGCCAAGCCAGGATCGCCGTGCGCAGATTTCCCAGATGCAGGTCCCCCGAGGGGCTTGGGGCGAACCGACCGGCACCCATGGAATACTCCCTTTCGACTCCCGGATCCGAGGTGAATGGGTCAACGATCCCCGGGCAAATAGTAAAGGCCCCTCATGCACCTGCCAGAGCCCATCTACCCTTGCTACCTTCCGGTCCTGGGGGAGTTCAACAGGATGACACCACATGAGGGGCCGACAAGTAGTCTACCCGAGGTAGGGCCTTGGCCCGAAATCCGCGCCCCGTGGTCCGCCCGCCTGGCCGGATCACGTCTCCGGTGAATTGTCCGGGAACCCCGGGACGCCTTCGGAATCGTCCCAGCCCAGCAACCTCTTGGTCTGCGCGTCGATTGAGGTTCCTGGCAGCATCAACTGGACCGGGGGCGGATTGGGCCCCAGCGGGCGTGGGAAAAGCAGCCCATCGGGCAATTCCAGCTGGGTCATCCCGTGGGGAGTGCGCCATTGCAGCGATCCGTTGCCCAGATAGACCGCCTGCCAGCCCAGCACGTGCTTGTAGATCTGGTGCCTCTTGCACAAGAGCTGCGCGTTCTGCACCGACGTCGCACCGCCGGCCGCCCAATCGTCGATGTGGTCGAACTCGGACAGCTCCGGGGCCCGCCGGCAACCGGGAAAGCGGCAATGCTCGTCACGCACCCGCAGAAAATCACGCAATGCCTTCGAGGGCTTGTATCGCCTGCGGCCCAGGTCGAGGATCGAACCCGTCCACGGATCGGTGAGAATGGGCTTCAGGGAGGGCGCCCTGGCGGCAAGGCGCAAGGCAATCCCCAACGGAATCGGGCCGTATCCCTCGAGGTTGGCAACGCCGCGTTCCGGGTTTGTCAGGAGCTCCAGCGCCGGAATCGTCAGCCCAACAAAGAGCGGGGGCTTCCTCTTGATTTGCCCCGGCCAGCCGTCGACCAACGAGTCCCGAAAGACGTCGGCCCGCAGTTGGCCCAAGGGGCGTTCCTGTTCGCCGGAAAGCAGCAGGTTGGCGTGGGCGGAGACGGTGTTGTAGATCGACAGCACGTCCTCGGCTGGCAGGTAGGCCTGCAGCACGGCCATCCCGTCCTCTTCGGGCCACCACATCAGCGAACGCCCCATCTCGGCCCGCGTGCGGCGGTCCGCGGCCGGTTGGGGGTGCAGTCGCTCCCGTGCCCGCTTGATCCGCAAGGCCATCGAGGCATCGGAGGCCGTGGTCGCCGTGGGCAGCGTGCTCGCCTCGATTTGCCGGGCGGTCGCCCGTGGGATGCCGCGAGTTTGTTTGACGAGTGTGGCCGCGGTTCGTGAGGTGATGTTGCCGGCGTACAGGGCGAAGAGGGATTCCTCATGCACGTACCGCAGGCCTTCGGCAATAGCCAGGCGGTTGAACGCCGAGCGCTCGGAGGTTCGGGTGACCAGGGCGGCCTCTGCGACAAATGAGGAGCGGTTCAAGTCCTGGTCCGCCCGGGAGAGTGGAAAGCCGTGCTCCTCGATCTCGCGCTTGTAGTCAAAGAGCGTGGGGTTTTCCTCCGAAAGCGGGGTGGGCATTCCGCGCTGCACCATTTCGCTGGTGTCTGCCAACAGCGTGGATTCCAGCCCGTCGATCATGGCCCTGATCCGGCCGAGCTCACGGAGCTGTCCAAGTCCCTGCGCCGGGGTCCGGGGACACTGGGAGGATGTGAGCTTCGTAACGGCCCTCATGAGGGGATTTCGCTCCAGAAAGCCTTCCACGCAGGCCGTCCAGGCACCGTCCAATCCGGCGTAATAGCGTAACCCCGCCTGCGGCACGCCACCGCCCTCGGGTCCCATATTGCTCTGATGAGCCGCGAACTTTCCCATAATCAAGTACAGCCCGGCGAAGCCATGGGCGGTCCGGGTCAAGTGCCGCCTGTGAATCGGGGGCGTCCCTGGCCCAGGGATGTGCGGATGAGTGCTTCAGTGACACGGAACGGCCAAATCGATCCGCTCCTCACGCATCGATTAGTTGTCACCGAAAATGTCCGCTATGCTGGAACCTGCTCTTTGGAGCAAGCTGGAGGATTCGCCTAGCGGCCTATGGCGCACGCCTGGAACGCGTGTTGGGTTCACGCCCTCGGGGGTTCAAATCCCCCATCCTCCGCGGATACGGAATCGGTCTTGACTTGAGAAATCTCGTCAAGGCCGATTTCGTTTAAGCAACGCCTATAAGCCGGAAAATCGTTAGACTAACGAATATGCCCTGGGCGAGCCACCTGATTCGCCGATTGGACTCAGCTTAAGAGGTGAATGTGGTGACCAAACCCCGTACCGCAGTTGTCGTGGAGGATGACGCCGACATCCGCGGATTGCTCGAGGTCGTCCTGCAGCAATCAGGATTTGATGTGCACTCCACGGACTCCGGGGTTTCGGGTGTGGAAATGGTTGAGTTCCACGATCCCGATCTGGTGACCTTGGACATCGGCTTGCCGGACATTGACGGATTCGAAACCGCCCGCCGGATCCGCACGATCTCGGATGCGCACATCCTCATGTTGACGGCGAGGGCCGATGAGATCGACACTGTTCTGGGTCTGGAATCCGGCGCCGACGAATATGTCACCAAGCCATTTCGCCCCCGCGAACTTCGCGCCAGGGTTGATGCGATCATGCGCAGGCGCACGGCGCTCCCCACGGTTCACCAGGGTACAGTGCCGGTCGAAAACCCATCGGGCGCCGAAACCGGTGCCCCCGACGACACCGACCATGTGCGCACCCTCAATGGGTTGGAGATGAATGTTGCCACGTATTCGGTCCACGTTGGCGGGGAAACGGTAAACCTCACGCCGACCGAGTTCACCCTGCTTGATTTGCTCCTGGGAGCCCGCGGGCACATTCGCACCAAATCCGAATTGGTCAGGCGGCTGCGTGATGAGGACTCGGACGCCGGGACTTTCGTCTCGGCGGCGGACGAGCGGTCCGTGGAGGTGCACGTGGGGAACCTTCGGCGCAAGCTGGGGGATTCCGTCCAGGAACCGCGCTGGATAGAAACAGTGCGCGGCGTGGGGTACCGATCGGTGGCTAGGCGCTAGACGGACTGACGGTAGGCACCCAAGGCATGCTCGGCGAAGCCGGGTTCGGTCAACACCATCAGGATTGAGTTGCCGGCATGCTCAATGCGGCAAATAAGTTCGCCTTGGAGAGTTGTGTCGCCACCCCGGAATGCCGAGTGCAGCTGGACGGTCAGCGCTGCCAGGTCGTGGGCGCCGGCCATGGTCGCCGCCGATTTCAAGGAGAGTGCCGCATCCTCGCCACCTGCCGCGTCATTGGACGCGAGCGCCTTTCTGAGCCGTTCGATACGCGTGGGCCATAGCGAACGAAACTGGGCGATGAATTCGTTGACGGACTCCGGCCCGACTTCCGAGCACAGCTTTCCCAGGGTTTGCGCGCACACTGCGGCGTCAGGGGAAACGGGCTCCAGCTTCATAACATCATCATGACGTGCGAAGCTCACGATCCGGCCCCAAATATGCTCAAGGGAGCCTCAAGGAATGCCGCGGAATCTTGAGGATAGTCTGCGCCAATATTGTTTTCGATTGGATGGAAAATTGATGTCGGCAGGGAATAGTGTTCGTTATCCGGTAAGTGAATCCACCAGTCTCCGCCGACGGGACGAGGGGGAGGCGGCCAGACCGGATGCCAATACAGGGTTCTTCACTCGCTTCATGGGGGCGTGAGTGGACATGACGAACCAGGCAAAGTGTGGGTTTCCGGTGCACCGGGAGCCCACACTTTGCCCTTAACGCAAGCAGTCAGCGTCGCGAGTCCGGATGCATTGTCGGGAAACCGAGGCGCCGGGAGGAAGGCTCCGAGTCGCCGCCAGCGTCCTTGCGCGGCAGGATGACGGTCATTGTTGTTCCCTTTCCCAGGTCGCTTTCGACCGCGATATGCCCGCCGTGGGCCTCGACTAGCTCATGGCTGATCGCCAATCCAAGCCCGACGCCCGGAAGGCCGGAACGTCGGGCCTCCTCCGAGCGGAAGAATCGGGTGAAGAGGCTCTTCACGTCGGTGGGGGACAGGCCGCGCCCGGTGTCGGCCACCCGCACCGAGATTTCCTTGCTGTTGCAGTTCATGTCCACAGTGACGGAATCCCCGGCGCTGGAATACTTGATGGCGTTGGAGACGAGGTTGTCGATCACCTGGCCCAGTCGCAGCGCATCGCCCAGCACCGGTTCGTGGCACATGTTCCCCTCGATCAACTCGATGGCGGCAGATGCTGCACGCGGCCGCATGGATTGGAGCTGGCCGTGGATAACCGAGCCCAGGTCGATGGTGGCGATATTGACCTGGTGCTGGCCGGCCGCCGCGGTGAGCAAATCGTTGACCATGTGCAGCAGGCGCTCGGTGTTTCGGGAAAGGACATCCATTGATTGCCGCTGGTCCTCGGTGAGTCCCGGGTCGTCCTCGAGCAATTCGAGGTAGCCGAGGATGGAGGTCAGCGGAGTGCGCAGTTCATGGCTAACGTTGGCCAGGAATCGGTTTCTGGTCTTTGAGGCTTCGATGAGCGGCGTGATGTTCTTGAACATGGTCACGGCCCCGTCGTATTCACCGTCCTCGTTAAAGAACGAGCGGGCAGAGGTCGAGAGGTACATCGGGTCGTCGAGAGGGCCCAGGGCAAACAACTCGTCGGTGAATTCCTCTTGGCGAATGGAACGGACGACCGGCCGGTACTCGGGGTCCAGTAGTTCCGGTATCGGCTCGTAGGCTCCGGATACGGCACGAACGAGAAGCTGGGACTCATCGGGGTCTGGGATTCCGGGCGGGGTGGCGTGGCGGTGCTGGAAGCGCTGGACATCGTTCATGAACAAGTCGTGGCCGTCGCGGTCCACCACCACAACGCCGACGTTGGCCGCGTTGAGCACCGCATTGAGGAGACGGGTTTGGCGTCGGCTGGTGGCCAGCGTGGCTCGCAGCTGTCGTTCCGCCAGCGCGGAGTTGTGCTCGACAATGACGGTGGTCGTGGCCAGGGCGAGAATGGTCAGCGGGATTAGCAGGGGCTTGGCCATGGCGTCCAGGGAGAACGGGATGCCGCGGTGCCAGAGTTGCAGCCAGATGGCCGCCAGCGGCACCAGGAAAGAGAGCACGAGCGTCAGCCGCGGGACAAAACCCGACCACGCAAACCAAAAGACCGGGAAGGCAATCAGCAGGGACACCCCGTTGAGCCACGGGTAGGCGCCAGTAGCCATCAAGGTGGCCGAAATCAGTCCCAAGGCCGGAATGACCAGATACGTTTGTTCCGGCCCGATGGACTTCCACGGGATGGTCCACGCCAGAACGCTGTTGAGAAGCGTCAGCAGCACCCCGGCAACGAAGAGCCGGTCCCCGAAGATCTCCGTCGGGGAAGTGACGAGTGCCAGCAGGCATGCGGTGGCCACGGCGATGAGCATCGGCGCCTGCGACCACCCGACCTTTCGACGCAAGGGCAACTGGGAAAATGGCACTCCCTTGGTGATGATGCGGGGGAATAACGACGACAACCTACCAATTGCATGGTGCTGGTGGCCCGTTCGTGCGGCGCTCATGGACACCAGCTTAGTGACTGATTGCCTGATCAGCATCGAAATGCCACGGGGCGGGGCAAGGCGGTCCCAGGACCGCCCTACCCCGCCCCGTGGGCGGACGCGCTACTTCACCAGATTTGGGTAGTGCGCCTTGGCGGTTTGCGGGTGGGCGCGCAGCCAGCCCTTCAGGACGTTGGCGCCGTAGGACGCCAACATGGGGTTGTGCGGGTCGTCGGAGACGCCGCGGGCATCGGCCGCGAGTTTCTCCGGCAGCGGCACGGTGCCGATGACCGAATCCAGGCGGGGCGAGTAGAAGAAGGGCACCGAGTAGCGGTCCACGCCGGCCGGGGGAGCGATGACCCGGTGAATGGTGGCCATCAGGTAGCCGTTGGTCGCGACCTCGAGCATTTCACCGATGTTGACCACCAGCGCGCCTTCGATCGGATCCACGGAGATCCACTCGTCCTGGCCGTAGGGCTTGACCTCAAGGCCGCCCACGGCATCCTGCAGCAGGAGGGTGATGAAACCGTAGTCCGCGTGGGCACCGACGCCCTGGGTGCCCGCCTCGGGGACGATGCCGCCGCCGACGTAATGCACGAGCTTGCCCATCCACGCCGGGCTCTGCGCGAACGGCTCATCGAAGTACTCCTCCGGGAGGCCCAGGCCCACGGCCAGGGCCGAGAGCAGCTCGGCCCCCACCTTGTTCATCAGGTTTGCCCAGTCCATGGCCGCAGATTCCAGCCGCGGGAAATCCTCCGGCCACTGGTTCGGCCCCTGCAGGTTCAGGTAGGGCGCGTCGGCGGGGACGTCGGTGAGGACCTCGCGTTCGGGTCCGTAATCAATTTGTTCGCGCGAGTCGGCACGGCCGCGGGTGATTTCGGCCCCCAGCCGGGTGTAGCCGCGAAACTGGGGCGAGGTGCGGTTGTCCAGCTTCAGCTTCTGTTCCACGGGGAGGGCGAAGAAATCGGCCAGGGTCTTGAGCAGGTTCTGTGTCGTGCCCGGGCCGGCGCCAAAGCCGGTGATCTGGAAGAAGCCCACACGGTGGGCCGCGTCACGCAATGCAGTAATGAAGTCTTCATCAAAAGTGCCATCGGCGCGACGTGCGGTAGACATGTCTAGGACCGGAACGGTGGTGAGAACTGTACTCATGGTTCAAGAATGCACCCGGGTGGCCGGTTTGTGACAGCGAAAGTTACTTCACGTTCCGTACTGTGAATCCATGCGTCCTACCCCTTGACGCGGGCCCCAGGGTCACGTACCCGAGGCGCGACGCGCACAAATATCGGCCAATCGCCCCAATAGGTGCTCGAAGTTTCCTAAGCTGGTCAAGTGATCTTCAAATCTGTCGGCGATTCCCGGCCATATCCGGAACACGGTTACGTGACTCCCAAGGACTGGGCCTCCGTCGCGCCCATGCAAGTGCGACTGGACGAGCTGGTGACCACCAAGAGCACCCTGGATCTTGCGGCACTGCTCGCCGAGGACTCGACGTTCTTCGGCGACCTTTTCCCGCACGTTGTGCAATGGAAGGGTACCCGCTACCTGGAAGACGGATTGCACCGCGCCGTCCGCACGGCCCTGCACCAGCGTTCAATCCTGCACGCACGTGTGCTCGTGTTGGAAGACTAGGGGACAGGTTGGCACGCAGCAAGGACCCGAACGATTGGCACGGGCACCACATCATCTCCGAAGACGAGTTGGCGAGCCCCGAGTTCACCACGGAGGACCGGATCAAGCGCCGACGGCGCATCCGCCATGGCGTCATCCTGATCTTCGTGGTCCTGATGCTGGCCGCCGCCCTTGTCCTGGCCTACCTGGTCAACACGCGCACCCTCGTCATCGACGCCCTTGAGCCCAAACCGGTTGCCGAGGCTCCCGTTGCCGTGAACGAGGCATGCCCCACCAGGAAATTCAACTACGTCGACCCGGGCAAGATGACGGTGAACGTCCTGAACGCCACCCAGATCTACGGACTGGCGGGGGCCACCGCGACGAAACTGAAAAAACACGGATTCAAGGTGGGCGACGTGGGCAACGCAAACCTGTCCAACGTGCAGGTGGTCGGGGCGGTGACCTCCGGACCCGATGGCTACGCCCAGGCCATGACGCTGCAGCGGCACATCAAGGGCCTGACCTATGTCTACGATGCAAAGCGCCCGGGGAAGACCGTGGACGTGGTCATCGGCACCAAGTACAAGGACCTGGTCAAGGAGGGCTCCGTCAACAAGAAGCCGGGAAAGCTTGGCTGCACCCCGCCGAAGCCAAAGGCAGGCGCAAAACCGTCGACGGCCCCGGCCAAGCCGGAACCGTCGACGGATGCGAAGGAGAACTAGGCGTCAGTTGCAGCCTTCGGGGCCGCAGACCGCGCCGTCGGCAGACGGCGTTCCGAGCATCTGCAGGTTCTCGCCGCCGATTTCCTTCCAGACCTGGCTCAGCGCCTGCTCAAATACCTCCGAGGGCTGGGCACCGGAAATCCCGTATTTGTTGTCCAGGACGAAAAACGGCACGCCGCTGACGCCCAGCTCGCGGGCGCGGACGCCGTCGGCCCGCACCGAGTCGGCATACTTGTCGCCGGCGAGCACCTCGGCCGTTTCCGCCGGGTCCAGGCCCACGGTATCGGCGATGCCCTGCAGGGCATCGCTGTTGCCGGTGTTGATGCCCTGCTCAAAGTGGGCCGAAAGCAGCGCTTCCTTCATCTCGTTGCCGAGGCCGCGTTCCTTGGCCAGGGCAAGCAGTCGCAGCGCGGTGAATGAGTTGGCAACGTGTAGGGCATCGAAGTCGTACTTTAGGCCCTCGCCGGCGGCCTGGGTCGTGACGTGCTCGAGCATGCCGACCACCTGTTCGCTGGGCATTCCCTTTACCTGGGAAAGGTAATCGATTTCGCTGCCCTCGAAATGCTCGGGCAGCGAGGGATCCAGCTGGAACGCATGCCACTTCACATCGACCTTTTCGCCGAAGGGCAGGGCGGCCAGTGCCGTTTCGAAGCGGCGCTTGCCGATGAAGCACCATGGGCAGGCAATGTCGGAAAAAATATCAACGCTCAAGCGGGTTTCAGTCATATCTTGGGCAACAGCGAGCCCGGGGTGCGTATTCCCCGCGTAATGCGGGAACCGATGTGATCCCTTGCGGCGGGGAACGGCCACGACCGTCCGGAAACGACGGGTTCTGCCGGCCTTGGGGAATGGCGTGGCGGCGGATTGCGGGCAAACGGATTAAATAAATCTACGCGTTAGACCTACCGCTGAGATGATGCCCGCTGGTAGTCTCGCTCGCGTCAGAACCCATCCGAAACCCTTCAATGTCGAAAAGTTGAGGAACACCATGAAACACATATTCCGCGGATTCGCGGCCGCCGCAGCACTTGTGCTGGCGTCACTGACCTTGGCCACCCCGGCCCAGGCATACGAAACCTACTCGATGGACAATTCATGGGCCAAGAGCAGTGGCAAGGTGTGGAAAGACGATAACCGCCACTTCGGCTACAACCTGTATCTAACGGATGACGCCAGGGACGGCCACTGCGTTTACTACCAGGCACAGGCAGTCCGCAACAACGCGCCCGACACCGTGTGGACGCGGTTTACCCAAAACGTCTGTGGCTACGGCAACCGCGACAGGTTCTCCAACGCCTCCTACGGTCTCATCTACAGCTGGCAACCGGGAGCCGACGGCTTCCGGGTGCGCGCGTGCAAGGCAGTGGACGACGCGCCCGATCCCTGCGCAACGGCATCGTATGTGGCCACCCGCGGCCAGTGGACCAAGGGCTAGGGAATTCGTCCACGGGACGACTGCGGACGACAGGCGCAAGGGTGCGTTCTTCCGCCGGTTTATGTCCCGCATTGTGCAGGCTGGCCTTGGTGCCGAAGCCCGATCGCCAGCCGGCCGCACATGGTGTTCCATGCCAATTGCGGCATGGGACGAAACTTGACAGGGACCCCCGAGCCGCGAAGCGGCCGGGGGTCCTGTCATCGGGATGCCCGCGGGATTGGACCGGCTAGCGCGTTTCGGCGGGAACGTAGTCGCGCCCGGTTTCGTCGACCAACTCGGCGCGCACATGGCCCTTGCCGCGGACCCAGACCTTGTAGGCGACAAACAGGAGCGCGATCCAGACAACCCCGACCACCAGGGCGACGCGGGTCGCGGGGATGATGCCCAGCAGCACGATCACAAAGCCCATGAATGCCAGCGCGGCATAGGACGCCGCGGGCCACCAGGGAGAGGGGAACTCGGAGGCCTGGAGGTTCTCGCGCGCAATGGTCCGCTTCATGGAGATGTGCGAGAGCAGGATCATCACCCACACCCACACGGTGGCGAAGGTGGCGATCGAGGCAATGATCAGGAACAACGACTCGGGCAGCAGTGCGTTGAGCACCACTCCGGTCAGCAGGACGATGCCCATGGTCAGCACCGTCATCCAGGGGACACCGTTGCGGGAGATCTTGGCGAACGAGGCGGGGGCGTGGCCCTGCTGGGACAGCCCGAACATCATGCGCCCGGCACCAAAGATGTCGGAGTTGATCGCCGAGATGGCTGCGGTGATGACCACCGCATTGAGGATGTGTGCCGCCGCGGGAATGCCCAGGTTGTCGAAGATCTGCACGAAGGGGCTGCCCTCGGAACCGACCTGGTTCCACGGGTAGATCATCATCAGGATGCCCAGGGTGCAGACGTAGAAGAGCAGGATGCGCACCGGCACGGTGTTGATCGCCTTGGGCACGACTGACTTGGGGTTCTCTGCCTCGCCGGCGGTGATGCCAATGGTCTCGATGCCGCCAAAGGCAAACATCACGATCGAGAAGGAAGCCAACAGGCCCCAGAAACCGTTGGGGAAAAACCCTCCTGCTGCAAGCATGGTGCCGATGCCGGGGTTCGCCTCGGCGGGAAGTCCGAAGCCGAAAAGCACGATCAGCACACCGCCGGCGATCATCGCGATGATCGCCGAGACCTTGATCAGGGAAAGCCAGAACTCGGTCTCGCCAAAGACCTTGACCTTCATCAGGTTCAGCGCGGCGATGAAGAAGACCACGGCCAGGATCCAGATCCAGCGGGGGACGTCCGGGAACCAGAAGCCCATGTAGATGCCGAATGCGGTGACGTCCGCAATCGCCACGATCGCCATCTCGAAGGCGAACGTCCAGCCGGTGATGAACCCGGCGAAGGGGCCGAGGTACTTGGAAGCGTACTGGCCGAATGAACCGGAGACCGGGTGGCGAACCGCCATCTCACCCAGCGCGCGCATCACCATGAAAACGGCCGCGCCGCCGATCATGTAGGCCAGCAGGACCGCCGGTCCCGCGGCCTGGATGGCCGATGCGGAACCGTAGAACAGGCCGGTACCGATGGCCGAACCGAGGGCCATGAACCGGACGTGGCGGACGTTGAGTCCGCGGGCAAGCGCCTGGGCAAATTGGGGCACGAAAACAAACCTTTGGTAGGAAGGGGGTCATTCAATGGTAAGTCGGGGGAATGATTCGGCCATGATCCCGTGGCGCGTATCACCTGCCGCCGGTGCGTGGCCCGCAGCCACTCACCGGCGAACCGGGGATGTCGGCCGCGCGGGCGGTAAGTGCGCCGTTTGGCCTGCTCACTAGACTGGGGACGGAACCGGGTGCCGATTTCCAGGGGCATCCGGCACCGGCAATCGAGACGGTGCCCCGGGCGGAGCGCCGCTTCGCCCGGGCGCGGATGGGGGAGAAGCTACGTGGCACGCTCATTGGGATGGCGGGGAATTGCCTATGCCAGTGGATTGACGGCAGTCGCCGGGTTCGTGGACGGAGTGGCGTTCATCCACTTCGGCGGGTACTTTGTCTCTTTCATGAGCGGCAACTCGACCCGCTCGAGCGCAGGACTGGCGGAGGGAAACCTGCTGCAGTGGGGGTTGGCCATGGGCCTGGTGCTCGGTTTCGTGCTGGGAGTCGTCGCGGCGAGCCTGGCCAGCCAGGTCCCCTCGGTGCACCGGCGCGGGGCGGTGCTCTCGGTGTCCTCGGCGTTCCTGCTGGCCTCGGCCCTCACCACGCTGGGATCGGCCGGCGGGGCATGGACCGCCGTGCTGATGGCCATGTCCATGGGGGCGATCAACGCGACATACACGCGCCGCGGCGAGGTCAGCGTCGGGTTGACCTACATGACCGGCGCCCTGGTGAAGATGGGGCAGCACCTCGCCGCGGCCCTGGCCGGCGGCCCCAAGTGGGCCTGGCTGCCGTACGGCGCGCTCTGGGCGATGATCACGCTCGGCTCCTTGGTCGGCGCCTTCCTCTACCTCCAGGTGGGCCTTCCGGTGCTGTGGCTCGCCGCTGTGGCCCTGGTGGCCTGGACGGTCGTCGCCTTCGTGCGCGACAGCCCGGGCCGGATCTTCGGGATCCCGCGCTAGATTGCCCCTGGACGATTCCCGCGGGCGTGGCGCCCATGCACCTGGAAGTAGAGGACGATGCCGAGCACCGCAAGTACGGCGAGGCTTCCGAACATGCCGGTGTATCCCAGGTGCGGGATGAGCAGGCCCAGCGCCACGGGCCCGAAGCCGATCCCGACATCAAGCATCAGGAAGAACGTTGAGGTTGCCACCCCCAGTTCGGCCGGTGGCACCGAGGACACGGCGATGGCCTGGGCGCAGGGCATCAAGGCGCCGAAGCCGAAACCAGTCAAGGCCGCGGCGGAAGCCACGGTCAGGCTGCTCGGGTCGAATGCAAGCGCAGCCATGCCCAGGGCAAACACCACCAGCAGGGGGTACATGATGGCGTTGTCGCCGCGGCGGTCCTGGATGCGTCCGGCAAAGAGCCGGGATAAAAGCACGGTGACGGCGTAGACCATGAAGAACCAGCTGGCCGCCTCCGTCATGGACTTCGAGATCAGGAACGGGGCCAGGAACGAAATGATGCCCGAATAGGCGATGCCGCAGACCAGGATGACCAAGGAGATGGGAAGTGCCGCCGGGCTGATGATGGAACGGATGAAGCTGCCGCGCCGGGCATGTGCCGTGGAGAGGTGGGTGGGGCGCTGCGGTTCGGGCATGCGGACCAGCAGCGTGAAGAGCAACGCCGAAGCCGAGAAGATGGTGCAGAACACGAAGACGGAGGTGTAGTTGCCGCTGCCGGCAAGCAGTACCGCCAGGAACGGTCCAACAGCGGTGGACAGCGTGGTGGACAACCCGAAGTAGCCGGTTCCCTCGCTGCGCCGCGCTTGGGGAATGAGCGACTGGACGGCGGTGGCAATGGCGGTGTTGGCCATGCCGAAAGCCATGCCATGGACCAGGCGCACGATGAGCAGAAGCAACAACGTGCTGCTGAGGAGGTAGAAGACTGAAGACAGGGCAAAGAGGCCGAGGGCGAGGACGGCAAGCCGTTTTCGTCCCATGACCTGCAGCATTTTTCCGGCAAAGAGCCGGGCAACGACCGAACCGATGACGAAGGCGCTCGAGGCCAGCCCCGCGGCGCTGTCGGAGGCCTGGAACCTGTCCACCGCATACAGCGCCATGGAGGTCATCAACAGGTAGAAGACCATGGAAATAAAGAGGTTGGCGACGGCGGCGAGCAGGAAATCCCGTGTGAAGAGTTTCGTTGGCGGATCGTGTGGCTGGCTCACCTGGCTCCTTTTGGGGGTTCTACTGCGTCCGGCCCCGAGGCGGACCCATCTCCCATTATCGTTCGTCGAACGAGCCGAATTCGGCATTTGGCGACGTCGGCAGCGGTGCCATTGCCGACAACAGGGGGAGGGATGAACCACTTTTGGATGGCCGCGACATTAAATAACGATCGTCCCCGCCTGAGACAGCTCTGCCGGTGGGGACGATCGAAGTCTGTGAGGTTGATTCTTGGTGGCGGGATCCAAGGGGTGGTCGCGTCATTGCGCTGGCCCCTCGACCCCGTCACCGAAGATCAATTATTCGGTGGCCTTCTCCGTTGACTTGGGGAAGGTCGAAATCCATGTGGTTGATTCCTGGTGGCGGGATCCAAGGGGTGGTCGCGTCATTGCGCTGGCCCCTCGACCCCGCCACCGAAGATCAGTTACGCTGCGGCCTTTTCCAGTGACTTGGCCTCGCGCAGGTAGCGGTTGTACGCCTGGACGGTGAGGAAGGTCGGGAAATCCTCACGCAGGGCGCATGCCTCGAAGATCTCGCGGGCATCCTCGAAGCGGTCACCCTCGAAGCGGGAGAGCTTCTCGAATTCCTCCTCGGTCATCGACTCGACCCAGGAGCGGGAAACCAGTTCACCGGTGTCGGTAATGGCTGCCTGTTGGATCCACTGCCAGATTTGCGAACGCGAGATCTCGGCGGTCGCGGCATCCTCCATGAGGTTGTGTATGGCCACGGCGCCGTTGCCGCGCAGCCAGGCTTCCATGTAGCGGATGCCTACCTCGATGTTGTTGCGGATGCCGTCCTCGGTGATCTTGCCCTCGGTGCCGGCGATGTTCAGCAGCTCCTTGTCGTCGGGGATGACGTCCTCGCGGGTCCGCTCACGCTGGTTGGGGTTGCGGCCCAGGACCGAGTCGAAGACCTCGCGGGCCACCGGAACCAGGTCCGGGTGTGCCACCCACGAGCCGTCGAAGCCGTCGTTGGCCTCACGGGTCTTGTCGGCGCGGACCTTCTCGAAGGCCACCGCGTTGATTGCCTCGTCCTTGCGGTTGGGGATGAAGGCAGCCATGCCGCCGATGGCCATGGCGCCGCGTCGGTGGCAGGCACGGACCAGCTGCTCGGTGTAGGAGCGCATGAACGGGGCCGTCATGGTCACCATGCCGCGATCCGGGAGCACGAAGCGCGGGCCGCGGGAGCGGAAGTTCTTGATGATGGAGAAGATGTAGTCCCAGCGGCCGGCGTTCAGCCCGGAGGCGTGATCGCGCAGCTCGTAGAGGATCTCCTCCATTTCGAAGGCAGCGGTAATGGTCTCGATGAGCACCGTGGCGCGGATGGTGCCCTGCGGGATGCCCACCAGGTCCTGCGCCAGGACGAAGACGTCGTTCCAGAGGCGCGCCTCCAGGTGGTTTTCGATCTTCGGCAGGTAGAAGTACGGTCCGCGGCCCTGGGAGATCAGGCGCTGGGCGTTGTGGAAGAAGTGCAGTCCGAAGTCGACCAACGCACCGGAGACCGGCTTGCCGGCAACCAGGAGGTTCTTCTCCGGCAGGTGCCAACCGCGCGGGCGGACCACGATGGTGGGCAGGTCGGTGAGCTTCTCACCGGACAGCTTGTATTCCTTGCCCTCGGGAGAGGTGAAATCGATGGCGCGGTCCAGCACCGCGCGCAGGTTCAGCTGACCGTTGATGACGTTGGACCAGGTGGGCGTGGAGGAGTCCTCGAGGTCGGCCAGCCAGACCTTGGCGCCGGAGTTCAGGGCGTTGATGGCCATCTTGCGGTCGGTGGGGCCGGTGATTTCCACGCGGCGGTCCTCCAGCCCGGGGGCGATGGGTGCAACCTTCCAGGACGCGTCGTCGCGGATGGACTTGGTCTCCGGGCGGAACTTCGGGTCCGAGCCGTTGGCGATCCGCGCGCGGTTGAGCTGGCGGGTCTGCATGAGTTCCGCACGGCGTCCGTCGAAGGCCTTGTGGAGCTGCGCCAAGAAGTCCAGCGCCTGGGGCGTGAGGATCTCTTCCTGCCGGCGGACTGGGGCAGCGACCAAAGTAATACCGTTCAGGGTGATTGGATCGTTCATGGCTGTGACTCCTTCTTGAATCAAAAGTGTGTGGGTGGGAAGTGTGCCTTGATGCCGGTGGGCCAAGGCGGGGTGTGGCCCGGTGGGGCCGACCGTGGTTGGTCGGCCCCACCGGTGCCGAGGGCGGGAAACCGCCCGGGGATATCTAGTGGAACTGTCCGGCTTCGGTGGATCCGGCCAGGGCCAGGGTCGAGGCGTTCGGGTTCAGCACGGTGGCGATGTCGTCGAAGTAGCCGGTGCCGACTTCGCGCTGGTGCTTGGTGGCCGTGTAGCCGCGTGCCTCGGAGGCGAATTCCGCTTCCTGGAGTTCGACGTAGGCGCTCATGCCGTCACGGGCATAGCCGTGGGCGAGGTTGAACATCGAGTGGTTCAGGGCGTGGAAGCCGGCGAGGGTGATGAACTGGAAGGTGAAGCCCATGGCGCCGAGTTCGCGCTGGAACTTGGCGATCGTTGCATCGTCCAGGTGCTTCTTCCAGTTGAAGGAAGGTGAGCAGTTGTAGGAAAGCATCTGGTCCGGGAAGTCGGCCTTGACCGCCTCGGCGAACTTACGGGCCAGTTCCAGGTCCGGGGTCCCGGTCTCCATCCAGATGAGGTCGGAGTACGGTGCGTAGGCCTTGGCCCGGGCGATGCACGGTTCGATGCCGTTGGTGACCTTGTAGAAGCCTTCGGCAGTGCGCTCGCCGGTGATGAACGGCTTGTCGCGGTCATCGACGTCCGAGGTGATCAGGGTGGCTGCCTCGGCGTCGGTGCGGGCGATGACGACCGACGGGGTGCCGGCGACGTCGGCTGCCAGGCGGGCGGCGTTCAGGGTGCGAACGTGCTGCTGGGTCGGAATGAGGACCTTGCCGCCGAGGTGGCCGCACTTCTTTTCCGAAGCGAGCTGGTCTTCCCAGTGGACGCCGGAGGCGCCGGAGGAAATCATCGACTTCATCAATTCGTAGGCGTTCAGCGGGCCGCCGAAACCGGCTTCCGCGTCGGCCACGATCGGGACGAGCCAATCCTCGACGGACTTGATGCCCTCTGCGTGCTCGATCTGGTCGGCGCGAAGCAGTGCGTTGTTGATGCGGCGCACCACCTGCGGAACCGAGTTGGCCGGGTAGAGGGACTGGTCCGGGTAGGTCTGGCCGGAGAGGTTGGCGTCTGCGGCGACCTGCCAGCCGGAAAGGTAGATGGCGCGGAGGCCGGCCTTGACCTGCTGCACTGCCTGGTTGCCGGTCAGGGCGCCCAATGCGTTGGTGTATCCGCCGGACGGCGCTTCCTCGGTGAGCTGCTTCCAGAGCTTCTGCGAGCCGCGCTTGGCCAGAGTGTGCTCTTCCTGCACGGAGCCCTGGAGCTTGACGACGTCGGCTGCCGAGTAATCACGAGTGGTGCCGGACCATCGCGGGTTGCTTGCCCAATCCTCTTCGATTGCTGCGATGCGGTTCTCGGTTGAGTTTTGCTCGGTCATTGCCTTCTCCTTGCTGGATTGCCGGTTGCCGGGCCTGGATCGTCTTCGTGATCCCGGTAGGTTGTTCCGGCGTTCTTTCTGCGTAGGAACTACATTTCCGCACTTTTCCAGAGCCAGCTAGAGGGTATTGATGGAAAGATTTGCGTTTCTTCGCGAAATCTAAATTTGTGGCATCGCGCACACCAATCGAGGCCGTTAAACGAAAAATGCCACCGGCGCGGGTGGAAGACGCCGAAGAAGCCGGCGATATTCGAGGGACGGCAAGAACCTGCCATTTGTTGATGGGCAAACAGGCAGGCGGGCGCCATGCCATTCGTGCATGTTCTGAGGGAAGCAATGCCCCCGGGGCCGCTAGGGCCCGTCCATGCCGGGGTGCGGCCGGTGAAGCGGTCTCAGTCGTTGCCTGTGGCGGCCCGCCGCGTTTTGGCGGCCACCTGCCGCGGCGTACCGGTGCCGTCGATGATATGCCAGCCCCTGGCCAACGCAATCTCCAGATAAGCCTCGCGCGCCGACCGCAAATAGGAAAGGGTTTCGCTGTCCTCCCCGCGCGCAAGGATCCTGGCGTGGGCGACCTCGGCGGGGACATCAATCAGGATGACCGCATCCGGTTCCGGCAGTCGGGAGAGCAGCCACGGCAGCAGGACCCCCTGGGGCAGTCCGCGGACCGAGCGCAGCACCAGCTGGCACGCCACGTGGCGATCCATGACGGTGGTGCCGGCAAATCCCGAGGCCCGGGCGTGGGAGGCCAGGACGTTGGCCAGGCGCACAACCGACTCCAGGCGATCTGCCCACGCCGGCGTCAGTGCGGTTCCGAAGCGTCCGGCCACGCGTGACATCCAGCGGCGTCCGGCCGGGTTGCGTAGTAGTTGCGCCTGCGTCCCGGATGCCTGTAGTTCGGCCGCGAGCGTTGTCCCGACCGTGGTCTTGCCCGCCCCGTCGATACCCAGCAACACCACGGTCCGGGGGCGCGACCGTTCGTTCGCGTGGGCATCGGCATGACGCGGATTCGGTAGCGTGTCGGTTGTCGTGGTCGTTGCGGGGGACATGGCTGGCAATGGGCTCCAGGGGTCGGTTGGCCGGGTTCTCTACCCGGTTCAACGGCCGGGCCGGACGAATCGATGCCAACCCCGCACTGTGCGTTGCCTGTGAATGGACGCCGTTTCCGCGACGGAGGGGTCCCACCGGCACGCCACCCGGAGCGCCCCGGTGGGACCCCGCACCGCTCTCATTTGCCTCTCACAGCTACATCATCCTGCTCTCACAAGGCATTTCTAATGTTGGGAGCATGATCCGCCGCATTCTTCTCCTGCTCGTCGTCCTGGCCGTTCCGGCCGGACTGGCGACCGCCAGCCAAGCGCTGGCCAACACCGCCAACCCTCCGCTGCCACATCAGCATCCCATCGTCGTCGAGCTGGCATCCCCGCCGACCTCGACCGCTCCGGCCCAGTCCAGGGGGCACGAGCATGGCGATGACTGAGAACCTGGAGCGGCAGGGTTCGGCCGTGTCGGCGCGCTGGAGGATCGTTGGCTGGATCGTGCTGACCACCGCCCTGGCACTGCTCGCGGTCACCGTGACCATGCGCTCGGTCATGTCGGGACAGGTTGCCGAGGCCGCCAACGTGGGAGTCGTGCAGGAAATCGAGGAATTTCGCACCTTCGCCGCCGAGGGACTGGACCCGCGCACCGCGCGGCCCTTCACCTCGATGGAAGCGCTGATGGAGCGCTATCTTGCCCGGCAGCAGCCGCTGGCCGGCGAGGCGATCGTCGGGGTGGCCGGCGGCAGGGTGCTGGCCGCGCAGGGCCTGGCCGATGGCTCCGGCGACATCCTGGCCGGCGACGCCGCCCTGGTGGACCGGATCCTGCGCGATGCGCGGACCGCCGGGGTCTACGAAAGTGCCCACGGGACGGTGCGCTGGGGCAAGGCCGAGGCCGTTGCCGCCGGCGAACCGGCCACCATCGCGCCGGAACGCCGGGCGCACCTTCTTGTCGCCCAGTTCACCGGGGCAGCGCAGGAAGAGGCAAACCGGCAGGCAGTGCTGCTCTTCGGCGTCGCGGTGGGCGGGCTGGCGCTGACCGCCGGGATCGCCTGGCTGGTCGCCCGGCAGATCATGCGGCCAATCCGCACCGTGCGTGAAACCGCCGAGTCAATCACCGCCCACGACCTCTCCGCGCGCATCCCGGTTCAGGGCAGGGACGACCTGGCCCGTCTGGCCGAGACGCTCAACGCCATGCTCGACCGCATCGAGGGCTCGCACCTGGCGCAGCGCCACTTCATCGCCGAGGCCCGCGAACACCTCAACGAACCCCAGCGCCTGCTTGCCGCGGCACTGCGGGACCTGGTCGACGGGGATATGCCGGGGGCCGATCGCGCCCGCATCGCCTGCGGCGCCCAGCAGCTGATCGCCCGGATGGGACAAACGCTCGCAGACCTCGACGTGCTGGCCCAAAGCGGGAATCCGGGCTTCGTGAAGCCAGCCCGCGTCCCGGTCTCAGAGGTGACCGCTGACGTTGCCGCCGAGGCGTCCACGCCCGGCGCCCACCCCGGGAGGCACTTCCGGATCGAGGAGACGGGCCGGGCCGAGGCGTGGCTGGATGCCGCCCGCATCGCCGATGCGGTGCGCCAGCTCGTTGACAACGCCGTGGCGCACACTTCCCCGGGGGACACCATCGGCATCGGATCCTCGGTCGCCGACGGGGCCGCCAGCTTCTGGGTCGCCAATCCGGGCCCGCCGCTGGACCCCGAGCGGGCCCGCGCGCTGCTTGAAAGCTACCGCAGCACCGAGGGCACGGACCCCGGCATGGGCCTTGGCCTGGCCGTGGTCAAGGCCGTTGCCGAGGCCCACCGGGGCATCGCCTGGGTCGAATCCGGGGACGGGGCCCAGACCCGCTTCGGGCTCACCGTGCCCCTCGACGCCCTGGTGCCCGCCCGCGGCGCCGACGACGCGTTCGCCGACCGGATCGCCACCACGCTGGGGGAGGAATCATGAAATCCACCGACACCGCCGAGACCCGGGCCGGCACCGCCGCCCCGGCCCGGTTCCGCCATGCAACGGCAGCCCCGGCCTCACCGGAGTCGGCCCCCGCGGCCCGCCCCCGGCCCATGCGCTGGAACCGCCACCGGATCGCTGGCCTGCTCGCCGCCGCGCTGCTGGCCGTCTTCCTGATATGGTGCGCCGTCAGCGCCTTCGGCCCGGCCGCCGGGGCCGGAAACGCGCTGCCGGCCCAGGGCGCGCTGACGCTGGCGGTCTTCGCCGTCGCGATCTGGCTGTGGATCTTTTCCCCGGTCGGCGACACCTACGTCGCGCTCGGTGCCGCACTGGTGCTGGTGCTGATGGGAGTGCTGCCCGAGGACGTGCTTTTCGCCTCGCTCGGCGAGGACACCATCTGGCTGCTGCTGGCGGCGTTCGTGATTGCCGCGGGGATCACCGCCACCGGTCTGGCCACGCGGGCGGCCGCCTACATCGTTGCCGGTGCCCGCAGCCCCCGCCAGCTGGTCCACCTCACGACCGGGGTGCTGGTCGCCACCGCGTTCGCGGTGCCCTCCACCTCCGGCCGGGCGGCCCTGGCCATCCCGGTGTTCATCGCCCTGGCCCGCGCCCTGCACGAGCGCCGCCGGGTGGTGCTGGCCCTCTCCCTGGTGTTCCCCTCGGTCATCCTGCTCTCCGCGGTCGCCTCCTACCTGGGCGCCGGGGCACACCTGATCACCAGCCAGATCCTCACCGCCTCCGGGTATGAGGGCTTCTCCTTCGCCGGGTGGCTGCTCTACGGGCTGCCGCTGGCCTTCGTCTCCTCGCACCTGTGTGCCGAGCTGGTGCTCCGGCTCTTCACCCGGCCCGCGGACCGGCGGCTGCCACTGGCCGTGGGCATCGGGCAGCTGCAGGAACACTCGCCGGTTCCGCTGTCCGGGCCGCTGACGGTCGCCCAGTCCCGTGCGGCCCTGCTGGTCTGCGGCGTCGTGGTCCTCTGGTGCACCGAGCCGCTGCACCACCTGCACCCCGCCATCGTAGCCTTGCTCGGCTCGCTGCTGGTGGCCAGCCCGGGCTTCGGCTCCGTGCCCCTGGCCAAGGCGCTGAAGGCAGTGCCCTGGTCGATGCTCATCTTCATGGCCGCCACGCTGACCCTGGGCACCGCGCTGGTCGGCACCGGGGCGGCGGCCTGGCTGGCGCGCAGCGTGCTGGGCCCGGTCGACTCGCTGGGCGCCGCAGCACCGTGGTTGTTCACCGTGCTGGTGGTGTCCATGTCCGCAGCTGCGCACCTGGTCATCCAGTCGCGCTCGGCCCGCTCCGCGGTGCTGATCCCGCTGGTCGTCTCCCTGGCCCCGGGCCTGGGGGTCAACGCGGTCGCGATCGCCTTCGCCTCCACCGCCGCGGCCGGCTTCTGCCACACGCTGACCAGCAGTGCGAAGCCCGTCAACCTGTTCTCCGACATCGAGGGAGTAACGACCTACGAACCCGCGGACCTGCTGCGGCTCAGCGCAGTGCTGGGCCCGGTCATGGTCGCCCTGGTGCTGGTCTTCGCCCTCTGGATCTGGCCGGCCATGGGCCTGCCGCTCTTCCTCTAGCCACACACCCACCCCCAATACCTTCCCCAATAGTTAAGGAACCACCATGTCCAACGCCCTGCCCCGCCGCATCCTCGTTGCCCCCTCCGGATTCAAGGAATCCCTCGACGCCGCCGCCGTCGCCCAGGCCATCGGCGCCGGCGTCCGCCGCGCCCTGCCCGGCGCGGTGGTCAAGGCCGTCCCGATCGCCGACGGAGGGGAAGGCACCGCCGAGACCCTCGCCTGCGCCACCGGCGGCAGGCTGGTCCCGGCCCGGGTCACCGGCCCCGTCGGGGAACCGGTCGACTCCCACTACGCGATGCTTGGGGGCGAGGCCGCCGGCACGGCCGTGGTCGAGATGGCCGCGGCCGCCGGGCTGCGCCTGGTCCCGCGCGACCAGCGCGACCCCGGGGTGACCACCAGCCGCGGCGTCGGCGAACTCATCGCCGCGGCGATCGATGCCGGCGCGCAGAAGGTGCTCGTCGGCTGCGGCGACTCCGGAACCTCCGACGGCGGCATGGGCGCGCTGCAGGGACTCGGCGTGCGGATCCTTGACGCCGCCGGGCGCGAGGTCCCGGCCGGCGGCAACCACCTGTCGCGCATCGACCGGCTGGATTTGGCCGGACTGCACCCGGCCATTGCCGCGGGCACCGTGGAAATCACCCTGGCCCTAAACCAGCACAACGTGCTCACCGGAAAGCGCGGGGTGGCCCGCGTCTTCGGCCCGCAGAAGGGCGCCACCCCCGAGCAGGTCGAGGCCATGTCCGCCGGATTCGAGCACTGGGCGGCGGTGCTCCGCCGCGATGCCCTGGACTCCGCCCGGGACACCGACTTCGCGAACGCCCCGGGAACCGGCGCCTCCGGCGGGCTCGGCGCCGGGCTTGCCGCCCTCGGGGCGGTGCTGATGCCGCGCTTCGAGGCGATCCTGGACTCCGGCCTGGCCGGCATCGACCTGGACGGGCTGCTGCGCGGCGCGGACCTGGTGATCACCGCCGAAGGGGCCATCGACTTCCAGACGCCCCGGGGCAAGGTCCCCGCCGAGGTCGCGCGCCGCGCGGCGCTGCACGGGGTGCCCGTGATGGCGCTGGCCGGGACGCTGGGCAAGGGCTGCCGCGACGTCCACGACATCGGGATCGACGCGATCGCCTCCATCGTCCCGATCCCGATGACCCTGCAGGAGGCCGTGGACGACGGGGAGCGCCTGCTCATCGAGGCGGCCGAGCGCTTCATGCGCACCATCATCCTGGGTGCATCCATGGCGGCGGCCCGGCTGAGCCCGCGCGACGCCTGGTAGCGGAAGCCCCCAGCAGGTACGCCCACCTCGCGCCGGCGGAGCGGTGCCCTGTGCATTGCTCTACAAGACGTAGGGCGTGCGGCCCTCTTCAGTGTCATCCGCGGGGTTGAAAAGTGACTCGAGCTCGGAAATGAGCTGGTTTGCGCGTTCCGGTTGAGTGCCCGCGCCGGCCTGTGAACGCAACTGGTCGAAGAGCAGGGGGAGCTGAAGTACGCGTTGTTCCGCGTCCCAAGACTCCCGCCATTCCGCATTGTCCTCGAACCGGTTGCCCTCCGCGAAGATTAGGTACTCGACGTCGTCGACGCGTAGCTCTTGACCCGGTTCGCCACCGAGTCCGGCAGACCATTCATTGAGACTCTCCAGAAACATGCGGTAGCTCGGGGCATGCCAGAAATCGACGATCAGCGGGCGATTCGGTACATGGGTCCGGAACCACCGGTACACGACGGCATCCATTACCGGTGCTGGCCGGTGTTTTGTGTCTTGCGCGGTAAGAAAATAGATGTATTTCGTCCCGAACGCGGGTCCAAGCCATTTCAAATAGGAGCGGGACTGTCGCCGACGGTCGGCGATCAGTTCGAAGGCAGCGAGACCGCCAGCTTGCTTCGCTTCCTGAGCTACCTCAAGGAGCTCTGATTTTGCCTCGGCGCGCTCTAGGACTCGTCGAGTCCGAAACGGTCCGTATCCGACGGGACCATATCCCCAGAGCATCGAGAGCAAGAAGACCTGCACCGCTGTGTCCTCGTCGACGACATCCGGGGCCGCCGCGATGGCCTGAGTTCGGTCCATGCGGTCTGTTCCTAAGGACGCCAGGAATGACGCATATTCAGGGAGATGCCGGGACCAAGATTCGGTGTTCCAGCGTGATTGGGCCTGCGTTGGTCGGCCAGCGAGATCCCAGCGGTGAAAGGTCTGGATCAGGACTTCGGGGACTGTCATGTACTTAGCCAAGCACACGGAGGTGAACAGGGTTTGGGCCTCGTCTCTTGGAGGTATCTTGCGCTCGGTTCCGAGGATGGCGCGATCATTGCGCCCCGTTGACCGAGGCGGCTCCACCTATGACTTACCAAACCACGTCGATGAGAAAGACCCTACGATACGTAGGTAACCGAAGCGAACGACGCGGTGTCCCGGCTGCCCGCCTGAGGGGACGGAGCCGACATTCCCCGGAGACGGTCCTTTTGTGTCCGCCCACGTGGAACTCTTCTTCTTGAGGATCGCCGTCTCGTGAAACGTGCACGAAACACGTGCTGGACGACCGTTACAGGGCGGAAACGCGAACGAAAATGGCCCGGCATTCCGGGTTGTTAGCGTGGCACACATGACACAGACAACCAGGCCGCAAGCAGCGCCCGATTCCGCCGGTGCGGCGGTCGCAACCATCAAGGAATCCGTCAAGGACCGCGCCGTCGGCCTCGCCCATGAAGATGACGAATCCCCGTTGGCGTACCCGGCCCACGTCAGAATGACATTTTTCGACCCTGCGCTGTAATGAAAGTTTCTGCGGTTTGCACCACGGGAGAACTTTCACGTAGATTGTGACAGCAGTCACAACAAAATCGCCGTTGACGCGTGGCGGGAGAGTCCCGTTCACACCATGGACGGGCGCCGTAGGAGCAATTCCTCCCCAGGAAACTCTCAGGCACCCGTACCGCCACGAAGAGGCGAATCTGGAAAGAAGCACGGTTACGTTCGTGCTCACCGAAGGAGCAAGTCCCGACCCCTTGCGGGCCGGGATGGAAACTCTCAGGTACGTCAACAGATTGGGGAGGATCCAAGAACAGTGCGGCCTGTGCCGCGCTCGATTCGGGAGTTCCTCCATGACGCCAACCACCCACGCCACTGCCCGGTCGCCCTTCGGCGCGCCCGCCGGCCTGTCCCGTGAATCCGCGCAGCGGAATCACCGGCTTGCCGTGCGCCGCGCCGAATGGCCCTCCTGCAAGTGCGCCGGCTTGGGAATGGTTGCCTCGGAGAACACCGTGAAGGCCCCACTCCAGGGCCTCGCCACCGTCGGCGACATCCGTTAGGGAGTCGTCAATGGCACGCCACCGAAGCACCGGCACCAATCTGGAAGGCAACAGCATGAGCAAGAACAGTTCCGCGCCCCACCTCGAACGTGGGCTCTCCAACCGCCACATCCAACTGATCGCGATCGGCGGGGCCATCGGCACCGGCCTGTTCATGGGCTCCGGAAAGACCATTGCGGTGGCCGGGCCGTCTGTCATCTTCGTGTACATGATCATCGGCTTCATGCTTTTCTTCGTGATGCGCGCGATGGGCGAATTGCTGCTGAGCAACACCAACTAAAAGAACTTCTCCGACTTCGCCGGGGACATCCTGGGCCCGTGGGCCGCACTTCACCGGCTGGACCTACTGGTTCTGCTGGGTGGTCACCGGCATCGCCGACGTCGTGGCGATCTCCCACTATGTGGCGTTCTGGTGGAAGGACCTGCCGCTGTGGATCCCCGCCGTGGCCTGCATCCTGCTGCTCGTGGCGCTCAACTTGCCGAGCGTTAAGAACTTCGGCGAAACCGAGTTCTGGTTCGCCCTGGTCAAGATCGTCGCCATCGGCGCACTGATCGTCGTCGGATTCGAAAACAACGGCGCCACCGCCTCCTTCGCGAACCTCTGGAGCGACGGCGGGATGTTCCCGACCGGCTTCATGGGCTTCGTCGCCGGCTTCCAGATCGCCGTGTTCGCATTCGTCGGCATCGAGCTGGTGGGCACCACCGCCGCCGAGACCAAGGACCCGGAGAAGACCCTGCCCAAGGCGATCAACTCCATCCCGGTCCGCATCCTCTTCTTCTACGTCGGTGCCCTGGTCATCCTCATGGCGGTGCAGCCGTGGAAGCTGTTCAGCGCCGCGGAATCCCCCTTCGTGGGCATGTTCGCCATGGCCGGCCTGGCCGGTGCGGCAGGCGTGATCAACTTCGTGGTGCTCACCTCCGCGACCTCCAGCGCGAATTCAGGGATCTACTCGACCTCCCGCATGATGCACGGGCTGGCCGAGGAAGGCGACGCCCCCAAGGGTTTCGCGAAGCTCTCCCGCACCAAGGTCCCACGCAACGCGCTGCTGTTCTCCTGCATGTTCCTGCTCGCCGGCGTGGCGCTGCTTTACGCAGAGGGCGGCGTGGCCGAGGCGTTCACCCTGGTCACGACCATCTCGGCCCTGTGCTTCATGTTCGTCTGGTCGATCATCCTGATCAGCTACCTGGTCTACCGCAAGCGCCGCCCGCAACTGCACGCGGCCAGCAAGTTCAAGATGCCCGGCGGAACGTTCATGCCCTACGTGGTGCTGGCCTTCTTCGGCTTCATCCTCTGGGCATTGACCACGCAGGCCGACACCTTCTCCGCGTTGCTCTTCACCCCGATCTGGTTTGTGGGACTGGGGATCGGCTACGCGATCCTGCGCAGCAAGCCGAAGCACGCCGAGCTGCGTGCCATGCACGGAGCCAAGGTCGCCCAGGAGCGCATGCTCGCCGCGTCGTTCAACGCCGGCCCGACCGTCGAGGCGGAGCTGAAGGAGCCTGCCGGGCGATGACGCCGGGCGCCACCGGGCGCCAGCTTAGCCGGAAAGGCCTCGGGGCCGCCCCCAAAAGGGTGGCCCCGAGGCCTTTCCGGCTGTTGTTGGCTTAGAGGACGTGGGAGGCGACGAGCTGCGAGAGGGCGCGCACGTCCACCTTTCCCTTGAACTCCAGGCGGACCTTGCCCAGGCCGCTGAACCACAAATCCAGCTCGGCGTCGAGATCGAAGGTTCCGGCGGTTTCCACGGAGAACGACTGGACCTTGGAATACGGCAGCGACGTGTAGTCGCGCTTCTTGCCCGTGAGGCCCTGGATGTTCACCGCGACGAGCCGCTTGTTGGTGAAAACCACGTAGTCGCGCACGCCCTTGAAGGCGGCCAGCAGCTCCTCGCCCTGGACAAAGAGGGGAGTCACCTCCCCCGCGACGTCCTCGGGGTTGCAGGGGCTGAGCTTGAACACGGAGGCGTTGTTGAAATCGATCATGACCCGACCCTACCCAGCCGCGGGGACAGTGAGGGCGTTGCGGCGGGGCTACGCGCGGGCGAGCAGGTCCTCGCCCAGGCCGGCGCGCCGGTAGAAGACCTCGCGGCCCGCACGGATGGTGTCGGTGAGACCGGAGGCGGCCATCACTTTCAGGTGCCCGTTGACGGTTCCCGCGGCCAGGTCCAGGACGCAGGCCAGCTGGGTGGTGGTCATGGGCAGGTCGAGCTGGGCCAGGATCTGTGCCCGAGTGTGCCCGAGCAGCTGTGCCACCGGGGAGTCCTTGACCTCGCGGGTGTTTTCCCAGAGCCGGCCGACGCCGCGCGGGGCGTAGGTCAGCGTGGGGACAAACGGATCGACGTCCAGCACCAGGGTGCGCGGCCAGACGAATGCGCTGGGAACCAGGATCAGCCCGTTGCCCGGGGAGGCGTGGTGGCTGCCGTCGCAGTTGGCGGTGACCTCGATGCCGTCGGGCGTCAGGCGCACATTGGGGTGCAAGGTGTTGAAGACCTGGTGGATGCCGTGCTCGGCCAACAGGGCCAGCCTGTAATCAAGGTCCGCCAGCAGCATGGCGCGCAGTCGCGGCCAAAACGGCTCAACGGCGGTTTCCCAGTACCAGCGCAGGGCCGCAACGATGCGCGCGATTTCGGATACCGGATCGTCACGGATTGCCCGCACCGTTTTCATGCGGTTTTCTTCCAACCCGGTGGCGAACAGGTAGTCGAGGTCGCGGACCCACAACTCCGGAGGAACGGCGCCAACCGCGGCGAGGCCAGCCTCGAAGGTGTCCTGCCGCAGGGGAGTGGGGGTCAGGGAATCGGCGATGTAGCCGGTGGGGCGGATCAACGTTGTCAGCAACCGCAGATGGTCCTGTTTCTGCGGATCGCGCGAGGCAAGAATGCGTCTGGTGGCATCGCTGATCCAGGGTCGGTGCATCCGGGTGCCCAGCTGGAGGGCACGCACGCTGGTGACCGTTTCCCACAGGGGCGAGATGGTGAATCGCACCCGGGTCAGGTCCTCGGCCGACAGGCTGATCTGCATGTCAATCAGTCTAGGCTCGCGGACGTCCCGGGGTAAGGATTCGGAAATACCCGAATGGTGGCCGATCGGCGCCGGCGGTTTCAGGATGGACGCATGAGCATCTCAACCGATACATTCACTGCCCGACCACTCTTCGACAATCCTGCCAAGGGCAGGCACCTGGCCCGCAGGAGGACGGCGCGATCCGCTGCACATGCCGCCCCGCGGCACCGCATGGCCGCCACTCTCTGGCGCACCTCGCCGCTGCAGGAGGAACAGCTGCGCGCGAACCGCGAGCGCGCCTGGATCCAGCTATCCCAGGTCGTCGCCGGGCGGTTCTGAGCCGAACCGCGCTCGTCCCCCCCCGGCGGGAATCTCGCGGCGATCAACTATCCGGCCGCGCGGGAAACGCTGCTCCGGCTGCCGCCATCGGCCTCCGAGCTACTCGGCGTCCGGAGTCCACATCCTCCGTGATTCGAGATACCAGAAGTAGGCAAACAACGCGATCTCATACCATTCGACCAGAAAGGCCGCCTGCCTGATCCCGACGGCCGAGAGCACCGGCCACGCGACGACACCGAGAACCATGAGGACCAGCAGCCCGCCATAGTGGCGCCCGCGCCCGCCACTGGTGTCGGTGCTTCCCAGCCGGTCGCTGCCCAGGTGACTGGCGATCGCGATGGCCATGCTGCCGATCAGCAGCAGTGTTGCAGCAAGGTGGACGCCCACGAACTCCTTGCCCTCCCACGTCCGCCACGCCAGCAGCGCCAGGAATCCCGCCAGCAGGACCGAGCTCGCCATTGTCAGGGCCCGCGTCCACCCGCTTTGCAGCAGAATCGCCGGTGCCCAGGTCATGGTCTTCCAGTCGAGCCACATGAAGACCGCCGCAACGACAACCACCGCAATGACGGCGACCTGAATGGAGCGAACCAGCGCCTCGCGATCGGCGGGCGCGAGCCCGGCGAGGGTTTCGTCCAGCCGGGTGGGCACGAGGGCCACGAACACCGCGTAAAAGCCGGCGAGGTTGAGCGCGTAATTCTCCAGCGGCGGGCCCTTGTAGACGACCAGCAAGACTCCGATGGTCACCAGCATCGCGACGAAGAGGTCCCTGGCGGGCCCGAGGTAGTAGGAGCTGATCGAGTCCTCGACCCGCCCGGTCGTCAGCCCGTAGACAAGGATGGCAACCACAAGGAGCAACGGGACGACCAGCAGCATGAGCCGCAGGTAACGCAGTGTTTCCTGGCCCTGCGAAAGCCCCTGGATGGTATTCATGTTTGCAGCCATGCCTGATTGTGCATCGGGTGGAGCCGTTTGGCCAGTCGGCGCGCGGAGGCGGAAGATGCCTCCCGTGAAGGCCTTACGGACTTGGAAAGAGGAAGGTGCGCGTGCGGAAAACCTGTTCCGCACGCGCACCTTCGCCGGCACGGGGCCGGGGGGCCAGGGGGTCAGCGCCAGCCGAGCTCCGGTGCCACGTGCGTCAGGATCGCGTCGATGACGTGGGCGTTGTACTCGACGCCAAGCTGGTTCGGGACCGTGAGCAGCAGGGTGTCCGCCGCTGCAATGGCCTCGTCCTCGGCCAACTTCGCAACGAGCTCGTCGGGTTCCCCGGCGTAGGACTTGCCGAAGACCGCGCGGGTCTTGGCATCGATGTTGCCCACCTGGTCCGAGCTGTGGCGGTCGCGGCCGAAGTACTGCCAGTCGCGCTCTTCCGTCAGCGCGAAAATGCTGCGGCTGACCGAGACCCGAGGCTCACGGGTGTGCCCCGCCTCCTTCCAGGTCTGGCGGTAGAGCTCGATCTGCTCGGCCTGCTGCACGTGGAACGGCTTGCCGCTCTCGTCGTCCTTGAGCGTGGAGCTTTGCAGGTTCATGCCCAGCTTCGCCGCCCACACGGCAGTGGCATTCGAGCCGGAGCCCCACCAAATGCGCTCGCGCAGGCCGGCCGAGTACGGCTCCACGCGGAGCAGGCCCGGAGGGTTCGGAAACATCGGACGGGGGTTCGGTTCCGCGAAGCCCTCGCCCGTGAGCACCTCGAGCAGGCGTTCGGTGTGCCGCCGGCCCATGTCCGCATCGGACTCGCCCTCGGCGGGGGAGAAGCCGAAGTGGCGCCATCCGTCGATGACCTGCTCGGGTGAACCCCTGCTGATGCCCAGCTGCAGCCGCCCGCCCGAGATCAGGTCGGCCGCGCCGGCATCCTCCGCCATGTAGAGCGGGTTCTCATAGCGCATGTCGATGACGCCGGTGCCGATCTCGATGCGGCTGGTCCGCGCCCCGATCGCGGCAAGCAGCGGGAACGGGGAGGCATGCTGTTGGGCGAAGTGGTGGACGCGGAAGTAGGCGCCGTCGGCGCCGAGCTCCTCGGCGGCAACCGCAAGGTCGATCGCCTGCAGCAGTGCGTCCGACGCGCTGCGGGTGCCCGACTGCTGGTGGTCGGTCCAATGGCCAAAGGACAGGAATCCGATGTTCTTCACACGGGTGGCCAACGCGGCGGGCGCGGTTTGTATTCCTCATGGAGGTCCGGGAATGGGGGACTGACAGGCAACGCTGGGTGCAGGCCGAGGTGGTGTGGAGCCTCTTGGCGTCGGGTGCCGGGGGTCAGCGCCGGTCCGCGAGCCGCACGGCCAACAACGACCCGACAGTGAAGGCGAGGGTCGCCGCGAGCACCAGGAACAGCGGCGCGGTCCAGGACCCGGTGCTGCTGTTGAGCCAGCCGGCCAGCGGCGGTGCGCAGGTCGCGGCGAGGTAGCCGCCGGCCTGGATCCGGGCGGAGGCGGAGGCAGTGTCGGCATTGTTGTGGGCGACGCGGGGGATGATCGAGAAGATTGCGGTGAACCCGCCGCCCTGCGCAATGCCGCCGATGACGGCCCAGAGCACGAAGGCCTCGGGGGCAGCCAGGAGACCGATCGGCAGGGTGACCCAGCACAGGGCGACGACGGCGGTGGCTATCCAAAGTCTTGTCCTCGCGGCCAGCAGCGGCACCCCAAACGCCCCGATGACGGCGGCGATCTGGAACAGCGAGGCAGTTGCGCCGGAGGAGGTCGGGGCCAACCCCCGGGTGTCGGAGAGCAGCAGGGGCAGCCAGGCGGTGGTGGCGTAGTAGGCGGCAGACTGGCCGCAGAAGGCCAGCACCAGCAGGGCGACGACGCGCCGGAAGTGCGCCCGGTCCGTGGAAGTGCGTACCGTGGCCGCGGTCGCCCCGGGGCCGATGCGGGAGCTTCCGGCCGTGGATTCGCGGGGTGCCTCGGGTGCGGGCCCGGGGGCGGCCACCTGGCGCGCCCGGCGTTGGCGCAACAGCCAGTAGGCCAGCCCGGCGGCCGTCACCAGCCCCCAGGCCGCGATTGCCCAGCGCCAGCCAAGCAGTGCTGCCAGCGGCGCGGTGCCCAGCAGCGTGGCCATGGATCCGATGTTCATGGTGGCCGAGTAGGCGCCGGTGACGGCGGAGATTCTTTTGAAGGGCACGTCCCGGCGGATCAGGACGGGGACGGCGATGTTCCCCAGGGTCATGGCGGCGCCGATCAGCACGGTTCCTGCCAGCACCACCGAGGCCGGGCCGAGAGAGCGCAGAACGGTTCCGGCAAGCACTCCGGCCAGGCACAGGATGATGGTGGTCTCCGGGCCGAAGCGGCGGATGCTCCGCGTGGCCAGCGGGGTCGCGAGCGCGAACAGCAGCACCGGCAGCCCGGTCAGCAGGCCGGCCCCGACGGCCGTCAGCCCGGTGTCGGAGGTGATGTCCGTGATCACCGCGGTGGGCGCGATGATTGGCGCGCGCAGGCTCAACGCCACGACCACGATGCCGGCGATGACCCACGGCAGTGCCGCGGGCAGTGCTGGGTGGCGATGCGTGGCGGGCTCCTTTTGGTTTGCGGGACGCTGTGGCCAATGCGCGCCAAGGTCCCGCAGCCAGCCTATCGGAGCCTTCGACGGCCGTACCGGTCCGTGGTTAAGGCCACGGGATTCGCCGTAACAAACATCAGACGTCTAATGTTTAATCATGAGTTCAGAGACCACCCGGCACCCGCCCCTTCCACCGCAGGCCATCGAAGATGCCGCCGGCGCATTGGCAGGGGTCGAGTCAGCCGCAGGCGCGCCGGCGGCAGGACCCGTGCCCGCGACGCGAAAGCGCTGGGTCATCGGGGCGTTGACGGTGGCCGCGGTGGTCCTGGTCGGCCTGAACCTGCGCGCGGCGATTGCCTCCGCGGCGCCGCTCTTCCACGACCTCGAACAACTGCTGGGCTACGGAACCGTCGTGGCCTCGCTGCTGCCCACGATCCCGGTGCTCTGCTTTGCATTCGCCGGGGCCGGCACCGCCTGGCTGGTCAAGCACACCGGACTCGAACGGGCGATCGGGCTGGCCCTGCTGCTGCTTACCCTGGGCCTGGCCGTGCGTGCCTTCGAGTCCACCTGGCTGCTACTGGCCGGCACCGTGCTCGGCATGTCCGGGCTGGCCATCTGCAACGTGGCCATGCCCTCCTTCATCCGGGAGCACCACGCAAGCAGGTCCGCGGCCATGACCGCCACCTACACCGTCACCATGTCGGTGGGCGCAACCACCGCCGCTGCCCTGAGCGTGCCGGTCGCCGCGCGCTTGGGCTCGCCGACGCTCGGGCTTGCGGCCTGGGCGATCCCCGCGGCACTCGCGTTGCTGGTCTTCCTGCCGCTGGCCATCCGGGGGAGCCGCACCGTCGGACCCGCGGGACCACACGTCTCCCCGTGGCCCATGCTGGCCACCCGCAGGGGCCTGCTGTTCACCTCGACCTTCGCCGTGCAGTCGATGCTGGTGTACACGCTGTTGAGCTGGCTGCCGCACATCCTCATCTCGCGCGGATCGGACGCCGCCACCGCGGGCTTCATGCTGGGCCTGGTCCAGGCGGTCAGCATCCCCACCGTGTTGCTCATGCTGTGGATGGCCTCGAAGCCGCGGCTGTTGCGTGCCGCATTCATCCTGACCTGCGGGTGCGCCGTCGCCGGGTTCACCTCCCTGCTGCTGCTCCCGGTCGCGTTCTCGGTGATCCCGGCGATCCTCACCGGCATGGGGCTCGGCATCTTCCCGCTGTTGATGCTGATGATCAGCCGCAGCGGCGAGAGCGCAGCCGAAACCACTGCACTGTCGACCCTTGCCCAATCGGTCGGTTACCTGGTGGCCGCCGCCGGACCGTTCGGGCTCGGACTGTTGCAGGGTGTACTGGGTTCCTGGACGGTTCCGCTGGCGATCCTCGTCGGAATCACCTTGGTGCAGTTCGTCCTGGGGTACCGGCTGGGCGGAATCGGGCGGAAGCCGAACGTCCCCGTGGAGGTGCGGGCATGAACGTCCCAGGGGTGAGGCCGCCGTTGGCCGACGAGGTTGTTGCCCGGCTGCGCGAGGCCGTCGCGTCGGGCCGCTGGGGCGTGGGGGAGAAAATCCCGTCCGAACCCGAGCTCATTGCCGAATTCGGGGTCTCCCGCGGAACCTTGCGCGAGGCGATCAAGGCGTTGGCCCATGCCGGATTGTTCGAGGTGCTGCGCGGGGACGGGACCTATGTGAGGGCCACCAGCGAGATCAGCGGCACCGCACAGCGGGTCTTTCGCGAACACGCGGACGAGGACGTGCTCCAGGTGCGCTTCGCCCTGGACACCCAAGCCGCCAGGCTCGCCGCGGGCTCGGCCGACACCGCAGTGGTCGCCGAACTCCGCTCGCTTCTGGCGCGACGGCGCGAGTCGTGGGAATCCGGGGACTACGCAGCCTGGTCGGCCGCGGACTGGGAATTCCACTTGCGCGTGGCGGAGGCCTCGGGGAACACGCTGCTTCACGAGCTTTACGAAAGCTTCGGCGACGTCTTCCATGGGACGAAGATGGTCCAGCGGCTCGAGGCCGGGTTTGATGGTTGCCTTGCCACCGGCCACGAGGAGCTGCTCGAGGCGATCGAGGCGGGGGACGGCGAGGCCGCGGTGCGCACCGTCATCGCGAACCTCGACTATTGCATGGGATGGATGCCCGGGAGGTAGCCGCAAAACGCCGGCGGTGCGCCGCGGCCGCAAAGCCGTGACGCACCGTCGGTGTGTGTGAACGGGTGAACCCGGGAGCTACTCGGTGACCTCGAAGTCCAGGGTTTCGGTGAATTCGCGGCCGTGCACGTCGGTCGCGGTGACCTCGGCGGTGTGCTCGCCGACGACGAGGCCGGCGGGCAGCGCCAGGCGCCACAGGTGCATTGACCTGTCGGCCAAGCCGCCACCATGGACGAACTGCTCCGCGATGGCAACGGGATCGGAGTACTCGGAGCCGACCAGCGGGGTCTCGCCACGCAGCTGCTGGGTCCGCGAAGCAACCAGCGGCGCGCCGCCGTCGATTTCGACCTCGACCGTGGAACCGGTCGAACCCATCCAGAAGTTGGTCGTCAGCCAGGTCTGGCCCGCCAGATCGGCCTGGGAAACCGCCAACGGCTTTTCCAGCTCCGGAGCCGACCCACGCGGCACGGAGATGTTCTCTGCGTACCAGGCCCGGTACTTCGGGGTGTTCAGGCCAACTGACATCTGCTCGGAGCCGTCGCCGCCGCGGATGGTGAGCCGTTCCGTGACCTCCGTGTTCTTGATGTCGAGGGTCAGCACGCCGGGCGGGGTGCCGTCACGCTGAACGGATGTCGGGTAACCCTTTTCGAGGACCCGGCCGCCGTACCAATGGCCCGACACGGCGGGCACGGTCAGGTGCGTGAATGGCAGGCCGGCCTCGCCGACTTCGTCGCGCCATCCGGCCATCAAGTCGCCCTTGCGCAGGTTTTCCGCCATGTGCGTGTGCCCGCCCAGCGAGACGACTTCGCGGCCCTCAAGGATCTCGTAGATCTCCTGCAGCTGCTTCGTCGTGTGGGAGTTGCTGTAGTAGAACTCGAGCAGCGGGCTATGGCCGGCCAGCACGATCACCTTGTTCTTGGGAATTTTCGCGATGTCGGAGCGCAACCATTCGAGCTGGCGCTCGCCGAGCCCGTAGGTGTAGTCGCCCTTCTTTGCGGGCACCTTCGTCGGGTATTCGATGTTGCTCAGGGCCACCACATGCGCCTTGCCGGCGTCGTAGGAGTAGTACTCCGGACCGAACTGGGCTCGGTACGAGTCGAATTCGTGCTCGCCGTCGAGCGCATCGAAGTCCAGGTCATGGTTGCCGGGCAGGAACCGTGCCGGGCCGTTGAGCATGAAAGTCAGTTCGCGGGTCTGGGTGAAGACCGAAAGATCGTCGCCGACCACGTCCCCGATGAAGAGCGCCCCGCAGCCCGCGTAGTCCTGGCGTTCGGCGAGGTCCGCGAATACGCCGTTGCGGGCGAATTCGACCTCCTTCTGGTTGTACGTCTGGATATCGGCGCCGATGGCGCAGTGCTGCTCGGGGGACTGGGTGAGATTGCTTTGGGCCAGCGGGAAATTCACCGCCTCCGGCAGGGCACCGGTGGGTGCGATCCCGCCGAACTTCAGCTTCGGGGAGCCTGCGGGCAGGTGGTTGTAGAAGAACTGGGCGACATTGTGCTCATCGACCGGAACCTGGTAACCGCGGGGCTGGGTGACGAAGACCGTCATGTTGTCAAAGGCCGGGAGCTCGTAGCGGCCGTTCGGATCGGTCGTGGCGATATCGCGCCCGTTGGATACGGCCACGCCATTGAGGCCCCGTTCGTTGCCGTCAAGAACGGAGTTCTTGTTCGCGTCGTCGAAAACGACGCCGCTGAGGGCATCCTGGTTGTTGGCGCCGTTGGATTCAACGACGTCAACGGAGCCGCGGTAGGCATTTGCGTCCCAGTCGCCCTGGGCCGGCGCTGCGCCGGCGGAAGAGGACAGCAGGGTGCCAGCAACGAGCACGGCAGTGGTTCCTGCAAAGATGCCGAGCGGCCGAGCGCGGAGTTTTTTCGGCGGTTGGGTGGACGAGGGCATGACTTACCTCCGGTTTGGGGAAAACCGGCCGGCTGGTTGGCCGACCGCCACCAACCTTCCAAACTCCGGTGAATGGAAGGCCGCCATCGCGGACCGGCAGGAGGTCAGGCTCGTGAAGACTCGCCAAACGGCGGAACAACAAGACCAGGCAAGAAATTCACCTGCGGTACCGGCGTCATTGTCCTCCCGTAAACGACCATGGGCAGGCAACGGGGGCCGCAGCCGGCCGGAAGGCCATGACGACGGTACCCGGGCAGGATCTGGCGCCGTGCGCCTCCGAAGCCTGCCATTGCGTGGGAGCGCGTTCGTCCTGGTGGCTTTTCCGCGCGGACCGCCCGACGATGGCAGCGAGCGCGGCCGGCGGCTATCCGGGCCTCACCGGGGTTGGTGTTCTTCACCGTCAGCGCTCGCCGTTTGCTGTTCGGATTCCCGTTCGGGGCCGGCCGTTGCCTCCGGACCGTTTTTCTGGACGTCCAGAAATTAGGTCCGCGGCCGCCGAATAGACTGAGGTCATGCCGATTTTGAACAAGGACATGACGCTCTGTATCTCGTTGGCGGCGCGACCCAGCAACAACGGGACACTTTTCCACAACCACCTGTACGGGCAATTGGGCCTGAACTGGATCTACAAGGCATTCGCCCCCACCGACCTGGCCCAGGCCGTCGCCGGGATCCGTGGTCTGGGCATCCGGGGCGCCGCCGTTTCCATGCCTTACAAGGAAGCCGTGATTCCGCTCGTCGACCATTTGGCGCCCTCCGCCGCGGCCATCGATTCGGTGAACACCATCGTCAATGAAAACGGCGTCCTCACGGCCCACAACACCGATTTTTCGGCGGTGGTCGAGCTGCTGAGGGTCCACCAGCTTCCCGCGACCCTGCGGACCATGGTCAGGGGCTCCGGCGGAATGGCCAAGGCGGTGGTGGCGGCGCTGCGGCACGTCGGCTTCCAAAACGTGGTGGTGGTGGCCCGCAACGAGGCGGCGGGACGGAAACTGGCCGAGACTTACGGGTTCACCTGGGCGTCGGAGACCTTCGACGGTGCGGAGCTTTTGGTCAACGTCACCCCCATTGGGATGGCCGGCGGCCCCGAGGCGGACCAGATGCCGTTCCCGCCGGAACAGGTGGCTGCCGCGCAGGCGGTGTTCGACGTCGTGTCCGTCCCGGCGGAAACGCCGCTGATTCGCGCGGCGCGCACCGCCGGGAAGCCGGTCGTGACAGGCACCGATGTTGCGGCACTGCAGGCCCTGGAGCAATTCGTGCTCTACACCGGCATAAGGCCGACCGCGGAGCAGGCTCGCGCGGCACGGGAGTTCATGCTGGCACAGACACAACGCCCCTGACCTCGACCGTGTGCCACCGGGCACGGCCGCGGGGCAGCCGAACAAACGACGGCGGTGCGCCGCGGCCCGAAAGCCGCGACGCACCGCCAGTGCGCTGGATTGTGTGAAGCGGGATGCTACTCGGTGACCTCGAAGGTCAGGGTCTGCGTGAATTCGCGGCCGTGCACGTCGGTCGCGGTGACCTCCGCGGTGTGCTCGCCGACGGCGAGGCCGGAGGGCAGTTCCAGGCGCCACAGGTGCATGGAGCGGTCAGCGACGCTGCCGCCGTTGACCAGCTGCTCGGCCACTGCCACCGGGTCGGAGTACTCGGCGCCGACCAGCGGGGCTTCGCCTTCCATCGCCTGGGTGCGGGTCGCTTCGGTGGATGCCGCGCCGTCGATGCTCACCTTGACGGTGGAGCCGGTGGAACCCATCCAGAAGTTGGTGGTCAGCCACGTGTTGTTGGCCAGGTCGGCCTTCGGCACGGACAGCGGGTTCTCGAACTCGGGGGCCTTGCCCTTGTTGGAAAGGTTCGCGGCGTACCAGTCGCGGTAGGCAGGGGTGTTCAGCCCCAGGGCCATCTGCACGGAGTCCTCTTCGCCGCGGACGGTGAAGCGCTCGACGACATCGGTGTTCTTGATGTCAAGGGTCAGCACGCCCGGGCGTCCGCCGTCGCGCTGCAGGGCGAGCGGGTAGCCGCTCTCGCCGTCGCGTCCGGAGTACCAGTCGCCGGAGATGGCGCCGGCGGTGATGTGGGTGAAGGGCAGGCCGTCGATGCCGAAGATGTCGTTCCAGCCCTCGAGCTTGTCGCCCTCGCGCATGTTCTCGATGCTGTGGGTGTGTCCGCCCAATGCCACGACCTCGCGGCCCTTCAGCAGTTCGTAGATCTCGGCGACCTGCTTGACCTGGTGCTTGGCGCTTCCCTGGTCGGCGAAGTCAAGCAGCGGGATGTGCGCGGCCAGCACGATGACCTTGTTCATCGGCACCTGGGCGATGTCGTTGCGCAGCCACTGGAGCTGCTGCTTGTCCAGGGAACCGGTGTAGTCGCCCTTCGCGGCGGGCTGCTTGGTCGGGTACTCGACGGTGTTAAGCGCAACCACGTGGGCCTTGCCGGCGTCGTAGGAGTAGTACTCCGGGCCGAGGTTGGCCTTGAAGGTGTCGAACGCGTGCTCGCTGGTGGCCGAGTCGAAGTCCAGGTCGTGGTTGCCGGGCAGGAAGCGCGCCGGGCCGTTCAGGACGCTGGCCAGCTCGCGGGTCTGCGGGTAGAAGGAAAGGTCGTCGCCGACCACGTCTCCAATGAACAGGGCGCCGCAGCCCTCGTAGTCGGTGCGCTGGGCCAGGTCGGCGAAGGCGCCGTTGCGGGCGTATTCGACCTCGTCCTGGTTGTAGGTCTGGATGTCGCCGCCGATCAGGCAGTGCTGCTCGGGGGACTGGGTCAGTTTGCTCTTGGCCAGCGGGAAGTTCACTGCCTCGGGCAGGGCGCCGGTCGGGGCGATGCCGCCGAACTTCAGCTCCGGGGAACCTGCGGGCAGGTGGTGGTAGGAGAACTGGGCGACGTTGTTTTCGTCGACCGGCACCTGGTAGCCGCGTGGCTGGGTGACGAACACGCTCATGTTGTCGAAGGCAGGCAGCTCGTAACGGCCCTTCGAATCGGTCTTGGTGACGTCGCGCCCGTTTGACACGGTCACGCCGTTGACGCCGCGCTCGTTGGCGTCCTGCCTGGAGTTCTTGTTTGTGTCATCGAAGACGATTCCGTCGATGGCCTGCCCGGCGGTGTCGCCTGCCGACTTCACGACATCGACGGCGCCGCGGTAGGCGGCCGCGTCCCAATCGCCGGCCGCCGGTGCGGCGCTGGCGGCGGGAGCGACCAGGGCTGCCGCGGCCAGAAGAGCCAGGGTTCCGGCGGTGAGCCCGATGGGGCGCAATGAATGCTTCTTGGGTGGTTTGGTGAACGACTGCACGACGTACCTCCGGGTATGGGGGGAATACCTGCCGACCTTTTCGTGGGCACCTCCAACATTCCAAGCCCGGGTGAATGGGACACCGGGATTGGGGTCCGGGCAGGGGGCCTGTCGGCAAAGACTCGCCCACAGGTTGGTGAACGAGGTCGCGGGCAATGTTTCCCCGGTGTTCCGGCGTCGGTTCCGAAACGGCAACGACCACGGGCCGGTGGGGACCGCCGGGTAACGTGGCACGGGCGGAACACCCGAAAGCGTCGTGGCGGCTATCCCCGGGTTGCGGGATCCGCGTGGCCGCGGCTCCATCCGGCATGGGCGGTCGTCGCGGCGATTGTCAGCACCGCGCTGGCCAGCAGGCCGAATCCGAAGATGACGGCAAAGGAACCGGTCTCGGCGAGCGCGGCGGTGGCGAAATTTCCCAGCGATCCGCCCAGGAACAGCGATGCGGCGAACATCGATACCGTTGTCGCGCGGGCCCGTGGTGACACGTCGGTTGCCCAGCCCTGCATGGACGAATGCATGACGGCGTTGGCCACCCCGATCAGGGTCGCAGTGGCGGTGACCGCCGCCGGGACGGGCCACAGCATGGAGATCCCGCAGGCCAGCGCCAGTACCGAGCCCCCGGCACAGATCAGCCGGGTCCGGGAGAAATGGTGCACCAGGGCCTTCATCGCGCGGGCACCGACTATCACCCCGACGGCATAGCCGGTGGCCAACAGCCCGGCCAAACCGATCCCCACGCCGGCGTGCTGGAGCGCCGGCACGATGTAGGTCAGGGTGCCGAGCAGCACCATGCCTTCCAGCATGGCAATGGCATAGAGGCCAACCGCCGCGCGAGTGAAGGCCAGCCGCAGCCGGAATCGACCGCGCACCGCCGGCGGTACTCGCACCCTTGCCAACGCAACGAGAATTGCCGCGGCCCCGAGCGCGGGAAGCCCGAAGACCAGACGCCAATCGACAAAGGTCGCAACGGCTCCGGCGCCCAAAGTGGCCAGGGTTGCCCCCAGCGAGGAATAGATTTGCAGGTCAGAGAGCCCCCGTGCGCGGTCGGTCCCCTTCCGGGTGTCGCCCAGCAGCGTGAGCAGGGTCGGGTAGAGGGCACCGAACATGAAGCCCGTGAATGCCCGGACCACGAGCAGCGGCCCGTATGCAACGAATAGGGCGCTCGTGACGGCGCCGAGCGCGGCACCGGCCAAGGCGAGCCGCAGCACCGTCAGCCGGCCGAACCGGTCGCTGAGCAAGCCCCACAACGGCTGCCCGAGCGCGTAGAACAGCGAATAGGCGGCAACCAACTGGACTGCCTGGGCAAGGGTTAGTTCGGTGAACGTGGCCAGGGCGACGAGCATCGGCGGGGTGGCGAAGCGGTCAAAAAATGCCAGGAAGCCAACGGATCGAAGCACCGGGTCGGGTATCGTCCCGGCCGCGCCGGTGGATTCCTTGGCCACGTAGGCGCTCGCCCCCTCACACTCGTTCCCTTGCTACATGTAACCAGACCGGGAGGGCTCGGGAGACTTTCGTGACAAGGCCGTGGGAACATCAAGCGCAGGAACCACGGAAGTGGTTTCCTGCGCCTGGGTTGACCGATGTGTCAGGGATTCATCGGATCGGATTCCTGGCGGCGCGCCGAGCGACCGAGGACGCGGCCCAGGAAACGGCGAAGCCCGCCGCGGGACCCCAAATGTCCCTCAAGCTCCCAGGGGTCGGCGGCCGCGTCGGACAACCGGCCGTCCTCGCCGTAAAGCAGGTGCCTGGTGCCGGGACCGGGGATCTGGGCACCCGCGAGATTTGGAAGGCCGGGGCTTGACGCCGAACCGTGCAGGGCGGCAGGACCCATCCGTGAGGTCCTGCCCTGGGCGCCTTCCGGGCGGGGGAACATCTTTTTCATCGTCATCACCGGGTCCTTTGTCCGTACCTCAATTCTAGTTTTCTTCTGCGGTCCGTGGCATGAAATCCGGCAAGATGTTTTGGCTGTGGACCTGCCCTTCCCAGGGGCCCGACATCCGGTGCACCTGCCCGGCCCCGTTCCAAGTTCGTGTCGAAAGATAAAGGTTTCTTGCCGTCGATGACGCGTTGCCCTGGCGAATATCCCCTGGGGTCCGGACCCGCGCCGCGGGAAATCCGGAATGTGACCTTGGGCGTCGGTACTTGGTCCTCATGTGACAGCCGGGTTCCGCCCGATCATGTCGGCTGTTTGACTCAACGGGTACCCATCCAGAGCGGCCGAGAGACCTGGCTTGTTGACGCCGCAGCAAGTCCACGGAGCAATCCGTGGATAGTGCTTCGGCCAGGAACGATGGAGGCTTCGCGATTCCGACGGCCCTGCATGTCCGACGGGAAGCGGCTTCGCGCAGTCCTTGCCCGCCGAAATAGGTGAGGGGTCGCTTTCCGCGGCCGACCCGATCCATTTCCATCCATTCGTCGACACCACCAGGAGCCAACACATGACCACGACGTCCCTGACCCGCAGCCGGCTCGAGCAGCTCTCGGCCCGCTTCGCCCCGCTCTTCGCCGACATCGCCGCCGGTGCCTCGGAACGCGATCGCACCCAGTCGCTACCCCGCGAACAGGTGGCGGCGCTGGCCGCCGCCGGGTTCGGGGCGGTCCGCGTGCCCGAGTCCCACGGCGGGGCAGGTGCCACGCTTCCGGAGCTCTTCGAACTGCTCACCGAACTGGCTGCAGCCGACCCCAACATCACCCAGGCGCTGCGTGCGCACTTCGCCTTTGTGGAGGACCGGCTGGTCGCCGCACCCGGCGAGAATCGCGACATTTGGTTGGCGCGCTTTGCCGCCGGCGAGCTGGTCGGCAACTCCTGGACGGAGGTCGGGACCGTCACCGTGGGGGAGGTGAACACCAAGGTCACTCCGGACGGCAACGGCGGGTTCGTGGTCAACGGGGCCAAGTACTACTCGACCGGGTCGATCTACGCCGACTGGATCGACACCTACGCGCAGCGTGCCGACACCGGCACCCGGGTCATTGCAGCCGTCAACGCCCACCAGCCCGGCGTGCGGCTCGAGGACGACTGGGACGGCTTCGGCCAGCGCACCACCGGCACCGGAACCTCCACATTCACCAACGCTGTGGTTGCCCCCGAGAACCTCATCGAATTCGACACCCGGTTCAAGTACCAGACCGCCTTCTACCAGGAGGTGCTGCTGGCGGTGCTGGCGGGAACTGCGCGCGCCGTTGAACGCGAGTTCGCCGCCGAGCTGGCCGCACGCAAGCGCACCTTCAGCCACGCGGCGGCCGAGGTGGCGGGCCAGGACCCGCAGCTGCTGCAAATCGTCGGCGAGGTGTCCGCCGCGGCATTCGTCGCTGCCGGTGCGGTGGAGCGTGTGGCCGCCTCCCTGCAGCGCGCCCACGATACCGCCGTCGGGATCCACACCGGCGACGTCACCGGGCAAGAGGACGAGGCAGCCAACGATGCCGCGGAATTGGCCTCGGCCCAGGCGCAGGTGGCGCTCACCCCGTTGGTGCTCAACGCGGTGACCCACGCCTTTGACGCCCTGGCCGCCTCGGCCACCAGCACCACCAAGAACCTGGACCGCCACTGGCGCAACGCCCGCACCGCCGGCAACCACAACCCCTGGGTCTACAAGGCCCGGCTGGTGGGCGACAGCGCCGTCAACGGCGTGGCCCTGCCGCGGGTCTGGGCCATCGGGGCCTCGAAAAAGGCGTAGTCGGGAGCAGTGGCCTGCCGGCTCAGCGTGACCAGTTATAGGGGGTGGTTGTCGAGACCTTGAGCAGGCCGGAGCGTTCGAGGATGGGCCGCGAGTACTCCGTCGAGTCGCTGTGGACCAGCGTCTTGCCCTGGGCCAGCGCCGACCGCGCCCGTGCCGCGGTCAGGGCGCGGTAGATGCCGCGCCCGCGGTAGGCCGCGAGGGTGGCGCCGCCCCAGACGCCCACGAAGTCGGTGTCCGGGACGGGCTCGAGCCTGCCTGCGCCGACCATGCGCCCATCGGTCTCGGCCACCCACAGCTCCATGCCGTCGTTGCGTGCCAGGCGGTTAAGAAGGGCATCGGCAAGCCGGGTGTTGGCGGGGTTGCCGAATGCCGCCTCGACCATCGTGCACATGGCGCGAACATCAGCTTCGCCGGTGATCCGCCGCAGTCCCACCCCGGCCGGGGTCGGGACGTCGGCACATAACCCCTCCAGGGCCCCGATCATGATCGATTCGGTTTCCCCGGGCAGGAATCCATGGGCCAGCAGCGCCTCGTGCAACCCCGGCGCATGGTCGTGTCCCCGGCTCTTCCACTCGACGCCGGCGATTTTCGGATCCTTGCGGTAATGGTCCAGCGCCCGGCCAACGAGTGTGGCGACCCCGTCTTCGTCAAGGGATCCCAGATCCCGGTACGTGATGAAGCCGCGCCCGCCGGCGAATGTCACCAGCCGCAGGGTCTCCAGCCTCGCGACCCGGATAGCGCTGGGCGTTTCGGCGTCGGTGCGGAGCTGGTCGTCGTAGGCCTTGAGGTACTTCGCGTGGTCGGTCACCGGTTTCATGCTGTCAGCGGCGTGTATTCGGCGCAACCCCGGGCGAAGACCACGAACCTGAAAATTGCCCAAAGCGCATGTTTGGCGTTTCCGGATCCTTCTGATCGGACATAGTGCTGGGAAGATCTTTACTTCTTCGCGTACCCTGAAAACGTGAGCACCCCCACATGGAGCCGGCCCGCTACGCCGGAAAAGAGCGCACTGTCGCCGGAGGACGCCGAGCAGCTGGACATCATTTCCCTCGGCCGGCGGATCCGCCACCTGCGCAAGGCCAAGTCGATGACCCTCGATGACCTCTCCGAGGCCGTCGGGACCGCGCCCAGCCAGCTGTCGCTGATGGAAAACGGCAAGCGCGAGCCCAAGCTCAGCATGCTCAAGTCCCTGGCCGCGATCTTCGGGGTCGGGCTGGACGAGCTGCTCGGCGCCGCGCCGCCCACCCGGCGCGCGGCCCTGGAAATCGAGCTGGAACGCGCCCAGCGCGGTCCGCTCTACCAATCCCTCGGACTGCCCAAGGTGCGCATCTCCTCCCGCCTGCCCATGGACGTGCTCGAATCCCTGGTCGGGTTGCAGGGCGAGCTGGAGCGGCGGCTCAACGAGCAGTCGGCCACGCCCGAAGAGGCCCGCCGCGCCAACGCGGAACTGCGCGGCGAGATGAAGGCGCGCAACAACTACTTCCCGGCGATCGAGAAGGAGGCCGCGCGCGTGCTCAAGGCCATCGGCCATGCGTCCGGCCCGCTCTCGCACCACCAGGTCGCCGACATCGCCTCGCACCTGGGCTTTTCCCTGCACAACGTCTCGGACCTGCCGCACTCCACCCGCTCGGTCACCGACCTGAAGAACATGCGGGTCTACCTCACCCAGTCCCAGCGCTCGGAACATTCCACCCGCTCGGTGCTGCTCCAGGCCTTCGGCCACCACGTGCTGGGCCATGCCACCCCGGGCGACTACGCCGAGTTCCTGCGCCAACGCGTGGCCACCAACTACTTTGCCGCCTCCCTGATGATGCCGGAAAAGGCCACGGTGGAATTCCTGCAGCGCGCCAAGAGCGCCCGCGAGCTGGCCGTCGAGGACATCCGGGACGCCTTCGCCGTCTCCTACGAGACCGCCGCGCACCGCTTCACCAACCTGGCCACCGAGCACCTGGGCATCACCGTGCATTTCCAGAAGGTCCACGAATCGGGCATCATCCACAAGGCCTACGAGAACGACGGCGTGAACTTCCCGATGGACCACATGGGCGCCATCGAGGGCCAGTCGGTGTGCAGGTACTGGACCAGCCGCGAGGTCTTCGACGTGGCCGACCAGTTCAGCGCCTACAACCAGTACACCGACACGGTCGCCGGCACTTTCTGGTGCACCGCGCGGACCGAGCGTTCAAACACCGGCAAGTTCTCGCTGAGCATCGGGGTTCCCTACGTGCACGTGAAGTGGTTCCGCGGGCGCGACACCACCGAGCGCTCGACCTCCACCTGCCCGGACGAATCGTGCTGCCGCCGCCCGCCGCTGGAGCTGCAACGGCAGTGGGCGGGGCAGGCATGGCCCAGTGCCCGTGCCCAGACGCACCTGTTGGCCGCCATGCCGCAGGGGGCGTTCCCGGGCGTGGACGAGACCGAAGTGTATTCCTTCCTGGCGCAGCACTCGATGGACAAATAGTGTGCCGCGTCACAGGGGCGTCATTCTTTCTGCCCCCGCCGCGCGAACTGGTAGTCATGAGGTGAACATCCCGCACCGACTCCCAGTAAAGGGGGAACCCACGCCATGAGGTATGTCGTTGGATGCACCGAGGACAAGCGCGGCCGCGAGGCCATCTCGCTGGCCCTGGCGCTCTCCCGGTCCTTGGCCGCACCCCTGGGCGCCGAGATCGAGCTGGTCCACATCATCCCCGGCGTCCCGCCTGCCCAGGCCGTCACCCGCAACGAGCGCGTGTACCAGGAGTTTCTCCAGCAGGCCGCCCAAAAATGGATGGACCGGGCGTTGGCGCTCGTGCCCTCCAGCATGGTGGCGCGGACCCACATCCGCTTTGCCGCCTCGATGGCCGAGGGCCTGCTCGAGGCGGTGGCAGCGTTCAAGGCGGACCTGGTGGTGGTGGGTGCCGCCAGCACCGGGCCGCTGCGCCGGTTCACCGTGGGCTCCGTGGCCAACGCCCTGCTGCATTCCTCGCCGGTTCCGGTGGCCTTGGCGCCCTCGGGCTACCTCCCGCCCCGGGAAATCACCCGCATCACCTGTGCCCTGGGCACCCGCGCCGGGGCGGATTCGGTGCTGGAGGCAGCAGTGGATTCCGCCGCCATCCGCCACGTTCCGCTGCGGCTGGTCTCCCTGGTGGCCATGGACGGCGAGAAGCACCACGGCGACCGCATCGAGGCGGCGCGCGCCCACGCCCGGCAAACACTGGAGACGGCCGTCGCGGGCGTGCGGAACCGGACGATCGTCACCGCCGACGTCGCCCAGGGCCGCTCGACCGAAGCCGCCGTCGACGCCCTCGACTGGGACGAGTCCGAGATCGTCCTGCTTGGCTCCAGCCGGCTGGCGGAGCGGAGCCGGATCTTCCTGGGATCCACCGCGAACAAGATGCTGCGCGCCCTGCCGGTGCCCATCGTGGTCGTCCCGCGCTTCCATATCCAGGTCCCGGCGGGCGCCAACCATGGGCACGTCTAGGGCCCGGCCCCCCGCGAACCGGGAAACCCGGCGGCCTCGGCCGGAAGCGCGCGACGGGGTGCGGGCGCCCATTGCGGTCTCCACGGAGTCCGGCGAACCGCTCTACCGGCAGCTGCGGCAGGCGCTGGAGCACCAGATCCTCGTCGGCACCCTGGTGCCCGAGCAGCCGCTGCCCTCCTCGCGCGAGATGGCCCGCGAACTGGGGCTCTCGCGCAACACCGTCAACTCCGCGTACCAGGAACTGCTCGCCTCGGGCATGATCGAGTCCCGCTCGCGGCGCGGCTACTTCATCAACACCCGGATGCTGCACAACCGCGCACTCGACGGCGCCGCCGCCACGGCCGAGGGGACGTCCGTCGACTGGTCCCGGCACATCCGCCCGCGCGAGGACGCCGGCATGCCCGAGATCACCAAGGTCCGCAACTGGTCCACCTACCCCTACCCGTTTGTGGCAGGGCAGGTCGACGAGCGCGATTTCCCGCGCCTGGCCTGGTCGCGGGCGCTGCGCGACGCCCTGGATCCACCGCACCTGTTCTATTCGCTGCGCGACTCGGTGGACGAGGACGACCCGTACCTGGTCGAGGTGCTGTGCAAGCGGGTCCTGCCGGCCCGCGGCATCCAGGCGGGGCCGGAAAACATCCTGATCACCGCCGGTTCCCAGCAGGGCCTGGACCTGTTGGCGCAGACCATGATGGGCCGCGACACCGTGGTCGGGGTCGAGAACCCGGGGTACGTCGATGCCCGGCACACCTTCGCGCGCACCGGGGCCACGCTGCGTCCGCTGGCGGTTGACGACCACGGGCTGGTGCCTCCGGAGCGGTTCGGGGACCTGGACCTGCTCTACCTCACGCCCAGCCACCACAGCCCCACCAACGTCACCCTCTCGGGCAGCCGGCGCCAGCAGATCCTGGCCGGGACCCGCGAGGCCGGCGCACTGGTCATCGAGGACGACTACGATTCCGAGTTCCGCTACCGCGGCAAGCCCACCCCGGCGCTGAAGGCCCTGCCGAACTCCGGGCACGTGATCTACCTGGGGTCCTTCACCAAGTTCCTGGCCCCCGGGCTGCGCATGGGCTACCTGGTCGCGGAGGCGGAGCTGATCACCGAGTTGCGCAACCAGCGGCGCTACAAGATCCGGCACATCCCCGGCCATCCGCAGCGCGCCATGGCGCTGCTGATCGAATCGGGCCAGTACCACCGCACGATCTCGCGGCGCCGCACCCAACTGCAGCGCAAGTGGCAGGTGCTCACCGAGGCGCTGGAGGAATTCGTGCCCTGGAAGGTCGTGGCGCCCCCGGGCGGGGTCAGCATCTGGATCACCGGACCCGCGGACCTGGACTGCGTGCAGTTGGCGGCCCGGGCGCTGGAGGCCGGGGTCGTCATCGAGCGCGGGGACGTCTTCTTCGATGACCCCGGCGCCAACCGCAACCACTTCCGCCTGGGCTTTGCCGCCATCAAGCTCGAGGCCATCCGCCCGGGCATCAAGGAGCTGGGCCGCGTCATCGCCAGGCTCGCCGGCTAGCGCCGTCCCCCTCCAGCCCGGCCGGTGGACCCATTGAACCCCACCCGATCTGGATCTGTGCCCCGCAGCGTCCCTGCACAACAGTAGAACCTAACGCGGGCACCTCGCCGCGCGCACCCATCCCCACGACAAGGAAGTCGCCATGAATCTCTCCGGCACGCTCGAAAACAACCACGCACCGGGCCCGCTGGCCGCACCCGGGACGGTGCCGCAACGGGCCGCCTACATTGAAACCGCTGCCATCTCCGCCAACGTGCGGGCGCTGCGCAAGGTCGCCGACGGCGCCAGGCTGCTGGCGGTGCTCAAGGCCGACGGCTACGGCCACGGCATCGTGCCCGCTGCCCGCGCGGCCCTGGCCGGGGGAGCGGACTACCTCGGCACCGCGGTGCTCGAGGAAGCCTTCGCGCTGCGCGCCGCGGGAATCAGCGCCCCGCTCTTTTCCTGGCTGGCCGCCCCCGGCGCCCCCTATGCCCGGGCCATCGCCGAGGACATCGAGCTTGCCGCGTATTCGGTGGCGCAGCTGCGGGAGATCGCCGCCGCCGCGCAGGACGCCGGGGCGGCGGCCCGGATCCACCTGAAGATCGACACCGGCATGTGGCGCGGCGGGGCCACCATCGGGGACTGGCCCGCGCTGTGCACCGCGGCCCGGGAGCTGGAGGCCGCCGGCCGGATCCGGGTGGCGGGCATCTGGTCCCACCTGGCCTGCGCCGACGAGCCCGGACACCCCTCGGTGGCGGCGCAGCTGCGGGTCTTCAGGCAGGCCATCGACGCGGCGCGGTCCCTCGGGCTGGACCCGGGGCTGTGCCACATCGCCAACTCCGCCGCCACGCTCGCGACCCCGGAGGCCCACTTCGACATGGTCAGGACCGGCATCGCCGTCTACGGGGTGAACCCGCTGCCGGTTTCGGAGCGCGGCACCTGCCCGGCGCTGCGCCCGGCCATGACCCTGGGCGCTGCGGTGGTGCAGACCAAGCGCGCCCCGGCCGATGCCGGGATCTCCTACGGGCACACCGAATCCACGCAGCGCGAGACGACGCTGGCGGTCGTCCCGCTGGGCTATGCCGACGGGGTCTTCCGCAGCGCAAGCTCCGCCGGCCCCGTCCAGGTCGGGGCCGGGCGCTACCGGGTGCTGGGCCGGGTCTGCATGGACCAGTTCGTCATCGACGTGGCCGACGACGACGTCGCGCCCGGCGACGCCGCGTTGCTCTTCGGCCCCGGGGACGCCGGGGAGCCGCATGTCGAGCAGTGGGCACAGGCCTCCGGGACCATTCCCTACGAGGTGCTGACGCGCGTGGGGACCAGAGTGCCGCGGATCTACGTGTAGGGGCGCATCTGGTACCTAGAAAGTGACGCCAATTTGGGTCTGGGAAAGGGCCCAGCACAAGGGCAGAGTGATACACACCACACCGCATCGTCGGATGGTGCGGGGATCCCCGGGTCGAGAAGACACCCGGGGCCCTGACAGGAAAACTTTGAATGGAGGGGTCTCGTGACCAACTCAGATATCCGCAATCGTGCACAGCGGCATCTCTACCCGCACTTCACCGCAGGCCAGGTGTGGAACGACCCGAACCTGCCGATCATCACCCGGGGCGAGGGAAGCTACCTCTTCGACGAGGACGGCAACAAGTTCCTCGACGGGCTGGCCGGGCTCTTCTGCGCCAACATCGGCCACGGCCGGCAGGACATCCCGAAGGCCGCGTACGAGCAGATGTCGCGTCTGGCCTACTGGACCAACTGGGGTTCGGCCCACCCGGCCGCGGTCGACGCCGCCACGCTCATCGCAGGGCTGGCCCCGGGCGACCTCGACGTCGTGTTCTTCGTGAACTCCGGATCCGAGGCCGTCGAGTCGGCCATCAAGTTCGCCCGCCAGTACCACCGCGGCCAGGGCGAACCCGAGCGCACCAAGATCATCGCCCGCAACATGGCCTACCACGGCACCACCCTCGGAGCCCTGGCCGTCACCGGGATCCCCGCCTACAAGGAGGCCTTCGGCACCCTGATGCCAGGAGTCTTCCACGTTCCCAACACCCTCGGCGAGGTCGTCCCCGAGGGCGGCTCCGCCGCGGACCTGCCCTCCATCCAGGCCATCCGCGAGGTGATCGCCCGCGAAGGCGCCCACACCATCGCCGCGCTCTTCGCCGAGCCGGTGCAGAACTCCCGCGGCGCGCTGGTCCCGCCGGCAGGCTATTGGCAGGAACTGCGCTCCATTTGCGACGAGCACGGCATCCTGCTCGTTGCCGACGAGGTCATCACCGGCTTCGGCCGCCTCGGCGAGTGGTTCGGCAGCATCAAGTACGGCGTGGTCCCGGACCTGATCACCTTTGCCAAGGGCTCCACCTCCGGCTACGCGCCGCTGGGCGGGGTCATCATCCGCAAGCCGCTGGCCGACGCCATGCTTGCCTCGCCGCTGGCCGGCATGTTCACCCACGGCGCCACCTGGGGAGGCCACCCGGTCTCCACCGCGGTGGCGGTGGCCAACATGACGGCGCTCAAGGAAGAGGATGTCGTCGGCAACGTCCGGAGCCTGGAACCGTACTTCCAGAACGGCCTGGACAAGATCGTCTCGGCGCACACCAGCATCAAGGAATATCGCGGGACGGGGTTCTTCTACGCCATCGAGCTCACCGGAAACCGGGAAACCGGGCGCGAACTCACAGCCGAGGAATCCAAGGACCTGCTGACCCGGGTCATGCCCAAGGCCATGCGCGAGGTCAACCTGATCACCCGCCCGGACAACCGCGGCGCCACCATGCTGGTGCTTTCCCCGCCGCTGGTCGCGGACCAGGACGTGCTGGACGACCTGCTGGAGAAGGTCGACCACGTGATGGGCGCCGCCGACAGCTACCTCAAGTCGCCAGCCGTCACCTTGGCCGCGGTCTAGGATCCGGGGAGGAAACCGTCCCATGGCCATTGCAACGGTGAGACCCGCGGGCGTCGACGAAAACATCCTGGCCCGATTCCTGGCCGGCCCCGCCGCCGGCTCCCGCGGACCTGTCATCCTTGCCGATGGGCATGATCCGCGGGCCATCGCCGCCGCCGGCGTGCTGAACGAGATCGGCGTGCCCGCCATCCTGGTCGGCGGGCACGAGCGCATCAAGGTGATGGCGGTCCGGGAGGGCCTCACGCTCACCGGTGCGACCACGGTCATGGACGTGGCCGAACTGCGCGAGGGCGCCGCCGGGGCCCACCTGGCGGCCAGGGTCGCGGGCCTCGGCCCCGCCAAGACCGCCGGGTGGATGGAGGACCCGCTGTTCCTGGCGGTCGCGGCGGTCCCGGCGGGACTGGCCGCGGCCGCCGTCGCCGGGGCCACCCGCCCCACCGCCGACGTGCTGCGTGCGGCACTGCGCGTGGTGGGCACGGACGCGGGCAACGGCACCATCTCCTCCTCCTTCCTGATGCGGCTGGCCGACGGGCGCTATGTGGGATACGGTGACTGCGCCGTCATCCCGACCCCCGACGCCGGGCAACTGGCGGACATCGCCCGCGCCACGGCACGGACCTTCGGGATCCTCACCGGCGAGGACCCGGCGGTCGCCATGCTCTCCTTTTCCACCGCCGGGTCCGCGGAGCACGAAACCATTTCCACGGTCCGCGCGGCAACCGCCCTGGTCCGGGCGGCCGAGCCGACGCTGAGCATCGACGGGGAACTGCAATTCGACGCCGCCCTGTTGGAATCGGTTGCCGCATCCAAGGCCCCGGGCTCAACGGTGGCCGGACACGCAAACGTCTTCATCTTTCCCAACCTGGCGGCCGGAAACATCGGGTACAAGATCACCCAGAGGCTCGGCGGCGCCCAGGCCTACGGACCGATCCTGCAGGGGCTGGCCGCCCCGGTCAACGACCTGTCCCGCGGCGCAAGCGTCGCGGACATCGTCAACGTTTCACTCATCAGCATGATGCAGTCCCAAAAATCTTGACCCACCGGTCCGCCCCCCTTCCGGGGTGACAGGTCTTCGCAAGCGGTGGCATCGCCGCCACCACCCGAGAACGAGGTTAAAATGAAAGCCACAACAGACAAGACGGTGGTAACGCCCATGGCAGCGGCAACGCCAGGTCCGGACAGCGGCCAGCCCGAGCGCATGGAAAAAACACTCAAGGCCCACTGGGTCTGGGCCATTGCCCTGGGTTCCGCGGTGGGCTGGGGCGCCTTCATCCTGCCCACCGACTGGCTGGCCATGGGAGGGCCGCTCGGAGCGATCTCCGGTTTCCTGATCGGCGGCGCACTGATGGTGTTGATCGCCGTCAGTTACGGCTTCCTGATCAAGTCGTTCCCGGTCTCCGGCGGCGAGCTCGCCTTCGCCCTGGTCGGCTTTGGGCGCACCCACGCCTTCTTCTGCGGCTGGTTCCTGACCCTGGGCTACACCTGCATCGTGGCGCTGAACGCCTCGGCGCTGGCGCTGCTCTTCCGCAAGCTCATGCCCGACGTCGTGCAGCAGGGCTACCTCTACACGGTGGCCGGCTGGGACGTGTACATCGTCGAGATCTTGATCTCCATGACCGCGCTGGCGGTCTTTGCCTACCTGAACATCCGAGGCACTGCGCTTTCGGGCCGCATCCAGTTCATTGCCTGCGTCATCATGCTCGTCGCGGTGGCCTGCATCCTGGTGGCCGTCGTCGCCAGCCCGCAGGTGGTCTTCTCCAACGCGGTTCCTGCCTTCCCGGAGGGCGTGAACCCGGTCGCGGCGATTGCCGCGATCGTCGCGATCGCCCCCTGGGCCTTCATTGGGTTCGACAACGTGCCGCAGGCGGCCGAGGAATTCGACTTCCCGCCGGCCAAGGCCATGAAGCTGATCGTGCTGGCACTGCTTGCCGCCGCACTGCTCTACGCGGCCATGATCGCCGCGGTCGCCATGGCCGCCCCGTGGGAGGCCCTCGTGGCAGGCGATTCGGCCTGGGGCACCGCGGACGCGCTGACAGGAGTGCTGGGCGGGTCCGGCCTGCTGTTGCTGACCATCGGCATCACCATGGGTGTGAGCACCGGCCTGAACGGCTTCTACGTCTCCGCCAGCCGCATCCTGCTGGGAATGGGCCGGGCGCAGATGGTCCCCAAGATGTTCGCTCGCCTGCACCCCAAGTACAAGACCCCGTACGTCGGCGTTATCTTCGTCGGAACCGTCTGCCTGATCAGCCCGTGGTTCGGCCGCGCGGCACTGACCTGGGTCGTTGACATGTCCGCGGTGGGTGTGACGGTCGCCTACCTCTATACCTGCCTGTGCGCGTTCAAGATCTTCCGCCCGACCAACTCCATCGAGCGCCCCGGAGACCTCGAAGGCACCCGCTCGACCTCCAAGAAGGTGCTCAGTGCGCTGGGCGCCATCACCGCCCTGGTCTTCATGGCGCTGCTGCTCGTCCCCGGGTCCCCGGGCATGCTGGGCAAGGAATCCATGACGGCGCTGGCCGTCTGGACCCTGCTGGGCGTCGTGTTCTTCCTGATGCGCCGCAGGCACAACAAGACCCTGTCCGACGAGCAGGTCGACATCCTGGTGCTCGGGGCCCCGCGCCCGGACGGCACCAAGCTCAAGTCCGGGAGCCGGGCGGCGACGCCGGGAGCCTGACAAGAGGGCAGAATAGGAACCGTACCCAACACCTTGTGCGCGGTGCGGCCGCACTCCCCGGCGGCAGGAACCCGGGGCCCGCGGCCGCACCGCGGCAAGGAAATTTTCGAAGGAGCCACCTTCATGGTGCATCAAACACACGAGCCTGCCGTGCAGCCCCCGGTCGAGACCGGTTCCGCGGCGCCCTCCGGACGCATCCGCGCCGGGATCTCTAGCCATTGGGCAGGATTGGCCGCCTGCGCCGTGGTGGTCCCGCTGTCCTTCCTGGTCCACCTGCTTGTGCCCTCGATCCCGGTGATGACCACGGCCGTGGTGCTGGGCATCCTGGCCGCCAACCTCCCGGGGACCGGCAGGTTGGTGGAAGGCCCCTGGAAGAAGGGGCTGGGATTCGCCGGGAAGAAACTCATGCGCGCAGGCATCGTGCTGCTGGGGCTGAAACTGAGCATCGTCGACGTGCTGGAGCTGGGCTGGGCGACCTTCGGGGTGGTGGTGCTGATCGTGCTGCTGGCCTTCGGCGGGACCTATCTGCTGGGCAAGGCGTTCCGGCTTCCCGGGGACCAGCCGCTGCTGGTCGCCACCGGCTTCTCCATTTGCGGCGCCTCGGCCATCGGCGCGATGAGCGCGGTGCGCAGGTCGCGGGACGAAGACACCGTGATCCCTGTGGCGCTGGTGACCCTGTGCGGAACGCTGGCCATTGCCGTGCTGCCGTTGCTCGCAGGTCCGCTGGGCCTGGGCCCGGAGGCCTTCGGCCAATGGGTCGGCGCCTCGGTGCACGACGTCGGACAGGTCGTGGCCACCGCGCAGACCGCAGGAACCTCGGCACTGGCCATCGCCATCGTCATCAAGCTCACCCGCGTGCTGACGCTGGCCCCGATGGTCGCCGCCGCAGGCATCATCGGCAGGCGCAAGGGCCGGGCGGACGGCGGGGAAGAGGGGCTGAAGCTGCCACCGATCGTCCCGCTGTTCATCATCGGCTTCGTGGCGTTGGTGGCGGTGCGCTCGATCTTCGACGTGCCGGTGGAAGTTCTGGAGGTGGCGACAATCGTGCAGGACGTGGTCCTGGCCGCCGCGCTCTTCGGCCTGGGCTCGGCGGTGCGGATCCGCCAGCTCTTTGCCTCGAGGGGTGCCTCCCTGCTTATGGCGCTGAGCTCCTGGGCACTGATTGCCGGACTCGGCTACGCGGGAGTCCTGTTGCTGCAGATGTAGGGCACGGGCTGCGGCTCGATCCACGCCGCGGGGACAGGGAGGCAAGGGCGCGTGCGTCGGCTCGGTTTGCCGGCGGGGGCGTCCTTCCCCGTTTTCCGGTGTGGTGGCGCGCCGTTGCCGAGCGCCCGGGGGCCGCATTGGGCACAGCGCTCGGTGGTGGCAACCATCGGTCTTTCCGCACCTGCGGCCAGATGTCGAAGGTACCCTTGAAAGATGAGCGTCGACGCAACATCAACCGTCATCCTGGACGGCCAATTTGCCCGTGAACTTCCCGAGCTGGCCGTTCCGTGGCAGGCCGGACAGGCTCCGGATCCGCGACTGGTCGTGCTCAATGGGCCGCTGGCCGCCGAGCTGGGCCTCGACCCCGAGTCCCTGGGCAATGCCGAGGGCCTTGGGCTGCTGATCGGCACCGCGCTGCCCCATGGCGCCACCCCGGTGGCGCAGGGCTATGCCGGCCACCAGTTCGGCTCCTACTCGCCGCGTCTGGGCGATGGCCGTGCGCTCCTGCTCGGCGAGATCGCCGATGCCGAGGGCCGCCTGCGGGACATCCACCTCAAGGGCTCGGGGCGCACGCCGTTTGCCCGCCGCGGTGACGGCCTTGCCACCCTCGGCCCGATGCTCCGTGAATACCTCATCAGCGAGGCGATGCACGCCTTGGGCATTCCCACCACGCGCTCCCTGGCCGTGGTGGCGACGGGACGGCCGGTGAGCCGCGAGACCATGCTGCCCGGAGCGGTGCTGACCCGGGTGGCCAGCAGCCACCTGAGGGTGGGCAGCTTCCAATATGCCCGGGCCATGGACGACGAGGCCCTGCTGCGTCGACTGGCAGACCATGCGATCGCGCGCCACCATCCCGGAGCGGCGGAGGCGCAGAACCCCTATCTCGCCCTGTTCGAGGCGGTGCTCGCGGCACAGGCAGCGCTGGTGGCCCAATGGATGCTGGTGGGGTTCATCCACGGCGTCATGAACACGGACAACATGACCATCTCGGGGGAGGGCATCGACTACGGCCCGTGCGCCTTCATGGACGTCTTCGATCCGGCCACGGTCTACAGCTCGATCGACGAAACCGGGCGCTACGCCTACGGCAACCAGCCGCTCGTGGCGCAGTGGAACCTCGCCCGACTCGCGGAATCACTCCTGCCCCTCTTCCACGAGGACCAGGAGCAGGCCGTTGCCCTGGCACAGGAATCCCTCGGCACCTTCCACACCCGGTACAGCGCCGCGTGGCTGGACGGAATGAAAGCCAAGCTCGGCCTGGCCGACGGTCTCGACGATGAATCAGCCACCTCACTCACCGGGGAATTGTTCACCCTCCTGCAGGAAGGCCGCGTGGACTACACGTCCTTTTTCCTGAGCCTGGGCAGGGCCGCGCGGGGTGACGCCGGGTCCGCGCGCTCCATGTTCCCCTCCCCGGCAGCGTTCGACGCCTGGGCGCAGCGCTGGCGGGCACTGGAACCGGACGCGGACCTGATGGACCGGAGAAACCCCGTCTACATCCCGCGAAACCACCTCGTCGAGGAGGCGCTCGCTGCCGCCGTCGACGGCGACCAGGAGCCGTTCTCGCAACTTCTGGCAGCGCTCACGGCACCCTTCCAGGAGCGTCCCGGCCTCGAGCGGTTCGCCGCCGCGGCCCCGGAGGGCTTCGGCCCCTACCGGACGTTCTGCGGAACCTGAGCCTGAAGGCGGACCATACCGGTCATGCCCCGGCTCAATGCCGTGGCGTCGGGCCGCGGCGGATCCTGTTCTACGCCGGTTCCCAGACGGCCAGTACCCGCCGCAGCCGAGGATCATTGTCCGGACGCATGTCCACCAGCGCTGCCTGCCGGATCTGGACCCGGTCCCCGGGCCGCAGGCGGGTGTCGGCATGGGTGACGTGCGGGCGGTAATTCGGGCCGTTGTGCCGTGCCCCGGGCAGGTGGACCTGCTCTCCCAGGGCCTCCAGCGCGGCGGTGTGAAGCCGCTGCAGGGCCGGCTCCGGTTCCACCAGCGAGACCGGCACCGACCCGTCGCGGCCGAACTGCGCGTCCGGGCCCACGCGCACGCCAAAGCCCAGCCGCGCCGGCAGCACGCCATCGAGCCGGGCGCGTACGACCTCGGCGCTTTCCCGCGTGTCGAAGCGAACCAGGGTGATATGCAGCGGCCAGCCGGACCGGGGGAAGACCAAGCCGGCCCGCGCCGGAACGACAAAGGCAACAAGAACGTAGACACCCATGGTTCAGGATAGGCCCATGGCCACGGCGGGACCACGGGCAGGCAGCCCGTGGCCGGTTCCTGTTCCGAGCGCCGCGGCCGTTGGGGATCTTCCGGTGTTCAGCGCCCCGGGGGCCGGGTCTCGGCGAGTGAGTGTTCCAGAAGTTGGCGCAGTGCGCTGCGATCCACCCCGGTCAACCGTGTGAGGTACAGGCAAACCTTGCTGGCACGGTGCTTGCCGAGCCGGGCCATCAGGTCGGGCCAGCGCTGTGAAAAATCGTTGACGAGGTAGATCGTGTGCTTCGTCGGGCCCGGCGCGAAGGCGAGCACGGGGGAGCGTCCCCCGCGTCCGCTCTCGTAGCGGTACTCGTACTCTCCGAAGCCGATGATGCGGCCCGCCCACACGACGGGCTGCTCGCCGCTGATCTCGCCGAGCAGCTCGAGCAGTTCCTCGGCCTCGGCGCGACGTGGCCCCGTGGTCCGGTCAAGCACCTGGGCAACAGGAAGGTCCGACGGTGACATTGCGGGCGGCTTCGCTGCCATGGGTCTCCTCGCGATGGTGGTGGACAACCCCAGCGTACCGCCGGCCCGGTGAAGACCCCCAGTGCCGGCGCCCCCCGGACCGCGGCGGCCAGGCACCCAAGGCCGCCGGCCGTGGAGAGTGGTGGCGTTGGCCGGTGCGCGTTGCTTGGTTCTCGCGCGATCAGCGCGTGGCGCGCAGCGAATGTTCCAGCAGGACCAGGAGGTCACGCACTGTTTCCGAACCGCCCAGCCGTTGCGCATCCAGGATGGTGCTGCGCCTGAAATAGGGGCTCATGTCCAGCCCCAGGCCCAGCCCGACGACAGTTGCCCGACCGGCCGCCTCGGCCTCGTGGAGCACGTTTGCGAGATCGTGCTGCAGGTAGTTTTCGTCGTTGGCGTTTGCCGTGGCACCATCCGCGGGACTGCCGTCGGAGACCACCACCAGGATCCTGCGCCCTTCGCTTCCGGCCTCAAGGCGGCCCAGAGCCCAGCGCACGGCCTCCCCGTCAATGCCCTCGCGATACAGGGTCGACTTGAGCATGGCGGCAAGCCCCAGGCGCCCGGTGCGCCACGGGGTCGCTGCATCCTTGAAGACCAGGTGGCTGAGTTCGTTGAGCCGCCCGGGGTGCTGCGGGCTTCCCGCGCGGCGCCAGTCCTTCAGCGCCCGGCCGCCGTTCCACGCCCCGGTGGTGTAGCCGAGCACCTCGCAGGGCACGTCGATGCGCTCCAGCGCCCGCACCAACACGTCAAGGAACGCCGCAAGTCCCTCCGAGTGTTCCTTCATCGAGCCGGAGCAGTCCACCAGGAACGTCAGCGTCGCCGCGGCGGAGGGTTCGAACCGCTCGGTCTTGAAAAGCCGCCGCTCGGTGGGGGAGGCAATGAGCTGGCCCAGCCGGGTTGCGTCGAGCAGCCCTTCCTCCGCGCCGGAATCGTGGCCGGAGCGCTCCGGAACGCAGAGCAGTCCCTGGAGTTTCCGGGCCAGCATCGCCACATTCACCGCCTCCGTGCGCACCCGCTCGGCGACGCGTTCGCGGTAGCCGCGTAACAGCTCCTCGCGCACCAGCGCGGTGGCCGGGGACACCTTGTCATGGGCACAGGTGAAGACCGCGTAGCCGTTTGCGGCTCTGGCCAGCGTACTGCTGGTTCCGGTTCCCAGGGCCCCGATGGCAGCGGCATCGTGCTCGACGTCAACCAGCAGGGAGAAGTCGGCTGCCGTCGATTGCCTGGCCCTGGCCGTTGTGCGGGCCGGTGCCCGGGACTCCAGGGCACTGACGGCCTCGGCGACGAGATCGGCGACCAGCAGTGCGTGGGGGGCGAAGTCGGCCTGGCTGCGCTTGTGCCGGCGAAGGGGCGGGAGCAACGGGCCGAGGGTCGAGGACAGGTTCGCGCGGGTCGCCTCGATCAGGTCCTCGGATTCGTGGACCACCGGCTCGCCGCTGATCCGCGAGCGGGTCACCTGGAAGATCGTGTAGAGGAGGATGCCCAGGGCGGTTTCGGTGAGGCCGGAGGCAAGGTATTCCTTGGACCAGGCGACGTGCCGGGCCCGGAGGTTGGCGGTGACCCCGGGCAGGGTGGCCAGGGATTCGCAGCGGAATTGTTCCAGCACCTCAAAAACCAGCCGGGCGCTGGGGGAATGCGGGAGCAGGGCCAGATGCGCGGCGGTGTCCGAATGCAGCGCGCGCAGGGCCATCCCGTCGGCGGCGCCGCGAAACGACTCGAAGGCTGCCCCCGCTGCCGGCGGAAAGAGGTGCGGGGCATTGAACGGAAGCACGTCGGTGCCGCGGTAGGGGCGGGAACCGAGCAATTCAAGCCGCGGATCGGCGCCGAGGGCACGCAGGGACGCGGCGCACAGCTCCCTGATTTCCTGGGCGCGGCGTTCAGTGGCCTGGGCTGCACTCACGGGGTGCCGGGTCTGTCCTAGGCCCCGACGGGAACGAGCGCGTAGGACTCGTCGAGTTCGGTGGCCAGGGCGCGCTGGTAGTACTCGGAGACGATAAAGCGCTCTGCCTCGTCGCACTTGTTGACGAAGGAGAGCCTGAAGGCCAGCGCCGGATCACGGAAGATGGAGACATTTTCCGCCCAGGTGATCACCGTGCGGGGCGACATCAGGGTGGAGATGTCCCCGGCGGCGAAGCCGTCGCGGGTCAGGTTGGCAACCTCCACCATGGAGCGGATCAGGTCCTCTCCTTCCGGGGTTGCCGCCAGTGCGGGGACGCGGGCGGCAACGATCGCGACCTCCTCGTCCACCGGAAGGTAGTCGAGGGCGGCGACGATGTTCCAGCGGTCCAGCTGGGCGTGGTTCAGGCGCTGCACCCCGTGGTAGAGGCCGTTGAGGTTTCCCAGTCCGACGGTGTTTGCCGTGGCAAAGAGCCGGAAGTGCGGGTGCGGGCGGATGACGCGGTTCTGGTCCGGCAGGGTGAATCCGCCGTCGCGCTCGAGCAGCCGCTGGATCACGAACATGACATCGGGCCGCCCCGCGTCGTACTCGTCGAAGACCAGGGCCATGGGCTGGACCATGGCCCAGGGGACCACGCCCTCCTGGAACCTGGTGGCCGGGGAGCCGTCCTGGATCACCACGGTGTCCTTGCCGACCAGGTCCAGGCGGCTGATGTGCCCGTCGAGGTTCACCCGCATCAGCGGCCAGTTCAGCCGGGCGGCAACCTGCTCGATGTGCGTGGACTTTCCGGTGCCGTGCAGGCCCTGGATCATGACGCGGCTGTTGTGGGTGAAGCCGGCCAGGATGGCCAGGGTGGCATCCGGGTTGAATCGGTAGGCGGGGTCGAGGACGGGGACGTGCTCGGAGGTTTCGGTGAATCGGGGGACCCGCAGGCCGCTGTCGATGCCGAAGATCTCGCGGACCGGGACCAGCTCCTGCTGCGGGAGGGCGGCGGCTTCATGGTTCATCTGCCTCACCACCCCACCGCCATGGGCTCGGACTCGGGGGAACCCAAGTCCGCATGGTCTTCGATGCGCGAAATGCTCTCGGCGGCCCGGCGCAGTGCAGGCAGCAGCTTGAGCAGGTCGGCCGAGCTCTTGCGCATCATGGGCGCCTGCACCGCGACGCAGAGGTTCGAGCGCCCCGCAGGGTTGGGAACCAGCACGGCGAGGCAGACCAGCCCGTCCAGGTATTCCTGGCGGTCTTCGGCGTAGCCGTCGATCCGGATCCGGGCCAGTTCGGCCTCGATTTCCGCCTTGTCCGTCAGCGTGTGGGCCGTGAAGCGCTGCAGCGGCCCGGTGGCCAGGACGCGTTCGCGCTGGGTGGGCCCAAACTGGGCAAGGATTAGCTTTCCGCTGGCCGAGCAATGCACCGGAACCCGGGAACCGGGCCCCAGGTGCACACGCAGGGGCTCGTTGGTCTCGACGCGGTCAAGGTAGATGACCTCGTTTCCGGACAGCGCGGTGATGTTGCAGCTCTCGCCGATCTCGTCGACCAGTCCCCGAAGGATGGCGTGCCGGGTGCCGTGCCGGGTGTCGTTGAGCAGCACGTCCTCTGCCATGCGGCGCATGCGCGAACCGGTGCCGTAGTGCCGGCCGTCGGACTGCCGCGTGAGCAGATTGGCGCCCTCGAGCTGCTGGAGCATGCGGTGCAGCGTGGGCTTGGGCAGGCCGGTCTGGTCCACCAGCGACTGCAGGGTGAAGAGCTGGTCGCGCGTGGTGATCAGCTCAAGCAGGGCGAAGAGGCGCAGGGCCGGTGTCTCCCCCTGGACAGCGCCCGCGGGCCCGAGATCCGGTTCCGTGAGATTTTCCATGATCGATCCAATCTGCCGATGTGCGAAGTTTCATTAAATCGTATCAGGACGAAGAATAAATGGAATAGAAGCTTGACGGATGTGAGATGTGTCGCATAGCTTTGACATCAATCCCGTTTTTGGGAGCAGTTTGAATCATTTTTTGAGACTTTGCGTGATCGCGACGTCTTGATCCCCGAAGGAGACTAGTAATGACTGAAAAGGCCACATCCCGCGAGGTCGTCAAGGGCGCGCAGAAGATGACGTCGTCGGAAGCCTTCGTTGAGACGCTGGTGTCCAACGATGTCACCGACATCTTCGGCATCATGGGCTCTGCCTTCATGGACGCCATGGACATCTTCGCCCCGGCAGGCATCCGCCTGGTGCCCGTCGTGCACGAACAGGGCGCTGCCCACATGGCCGACGGCTATGCCCGCGCCTCCGGCCGCCACGGCGTGGTCATCGGGCAGAACGGCCCGGGCATCTCCAACTGCGTCACCGGCATCGCCGCCGCCTATTGGGCCCACAGCCCGGTCGTGATCATCACCCCGGAGGCCGGAACCAACACCATCGGCCTGGGCGGTTTCCAGGAGGCCAACCAGCTGCCGATGTTCCAGGAATTCACCAAGTACCAGGGCCATGTCACGCACCCGAACCGCATGGCCGAATTCACCGCCCGCTGCTTCGACCGCGCGATGAGCGAAAACGGCCCGACCCAGCTGAACATCCCGCGCGACTACTTCTACGGCGAGTCCATCACCGAGATCCCCGCCCCGCGCCGCGTCGACCGCGGCGCCGGCGGCACCAAGTCCCTCGACGAGGCCATCGAGTTGCTCAAGACCGCCAAGAACCCGGTCATTGTCTCCGGCGGCGGCGTGGTCATGGCAGACGGCGTCGAGGAAGCCAAGGCCCTCGCCGAGCGCCTCGGCGCACCGGTGGTCAACAGCTACCAGCACAACGACTCCTTCCCGGCCAGCCACCCGCTTTGGGCGGGCCCGCTGGGCTACCAGGGATCCAAGGCCGGGATGAAGCTCATCTCCCAGGCGGACGTCGTGATCGCGCTGGGTACCCGGCTTGGCCCGTTCGGCACCCTGCCGCAGTACGGCCAGGCCTACTGGCCGACCGAGGCCAAGATCATCCAGATCGATGCGGACCACACCAAGCTCGGACTGGTGAAGAAGATTGCGGTCGGAATCACCGGAGATGCCAAGGCGGTTGCCATTGAGCTCTCCAAGCGCCTCGAGGGCATCGAATTGGCATCGGATGCGACCAAGGCCGAACGCGCAGCGAACATCAAGGCCGAAAAGGAAGCCTGGGAGCAGGAGCTCTCCGAGTGGACCCACGAGCAGGACGAGTACTCACTCGACGTGATCGCCGAGGCAGAAGGTGAAGAGGGCAACTGGCTGCACCCGCGCCAGGTGCTGCGCGAACTGGAAAAGGCCATGCCGGACGACGTCATGATCTCCACCGACATCGGAAACATCAACTCCGTGGCGCACAGCTACCTGCGCTTCGAGAAGCCGCGCAGCTTCTTCGCACCCATGTCCTTCGGCAACTGCGGCTACGCACTGCCGACCATGATCGGGGCCAAGGCCGCGGCCCCGCACCGCCCGGCCATCGCCTACGCAGGCGACGGCGCCTGGGCCATGAGCATGGGCGAGGTCCTCACCGCGGTCCGCCACGACCTCCCGGTCACCGCGATCGTCTTCCGCAACCGCCAGTGGGGAGCGGAGAAGAAGAACCAGGTCGAGTTCTACAACCGCCGATTCATCGCCGGAGAGCTGGACAACGGCGAGTCCTTCGCCGAGATGGCCCGCAGCATGGGTGCCGAGGGCATCGTCGTGGACAAGCTGGAAAACGTCGGGTCGGCACTCAAGGAAGCCCTGAACAACCAGATGGTCGACGGCAAGACCACCGTCATCGAGATCATGTGCACCCGCGAACTGGGCGACCCGTTCCGCCGTGACGCGCTCTCCACCCCGGTCCGCCACCTGGAGAAGTACAAGGACTACGTCTAAACCGCAGTTCCATCCGCACGACCCCCCGTGGCCGGGGGGAGTGCGCCGGAGGGTGGGCACACCCTCCGGCGCACTCCCGGCCACCCCCCAGACATTGAACATCGGCAATTCGGCCGGGCACCCCCGCGGACAGCGACGTCCGCCCCGGGGGCGCGGCAAGCAAGAGAGTGGAGCGTGAAATGAGCACAACGAGTCCGGAACACGTGGTTGTCATCGGTGCGGGCATGGTGGGCCTGTCTACGGCCTGGTACCTGCAGGAACGCGGGGTCAAGGTCACCGTGCTGGACCGCGACGGCGTGGCCGCGGGTTCCTCCTGGGGCAACGCGGGGTGGCTCACCCCGGCGCTGACGCTTCCGCTGAGCGAACCCTCGGTGCTCACCTATGGCCTGAAGACCATGTTCGACCCGGCCTCCCCGCTTTACATTCCGCTCTCCGCCAAGCCCTCGCTGATCCGCTTCCTGCTGGGCTTCGCCCGGCATTGCACCCCGGGCAAGTGGCGCGAGGCCATGGCGGTCTTCAGCGAGATCGGGACCACCGGGTTGGACGCCTTCGACGAGATCTCCGAGGCCAGTTCCATCGGCAGGATCGGCAAGGCTGGCTCGGTCAACGGGCCCGGCGCCCCGGGCAACGACGGCGGCACCGCCACCCTGGGCACCGGCGTGGTGGAACCCACCCGGCCGGCCGAGCCCTTCCTGACCGGCTTCAAGAGCCTCAAGGACCGAGACGGGCTGCTCCATGAATTCGAGGGCATCCGCGCCTCCGGCGGCGAGGTCGAATTCGACCTGCTGGGCGCCGAGGACATCCGGGCCATGGAGCCCACCTTGGGCGACGGGGTCAAGGCCGGCGTCGCGATCCACCACCAGCGTTTCATCAACCCGCCCAAGTTCATGGACTCCCTGGCCGATTCGGTCATTGCCCGCGGCGGAGAAATCGTCACCGACTTCGAGGTGGCCGACGTCCGCGAACACGCCCACGGCGTCGAGGTCGTGGACGGACAGGGCCGGATCCAGGGCGCCGATGCGGTGGTCATTGCCACCGGCGCCTGGCTGGGCAAGCTGGCGCGGAAGTTCGGCGTCAGGCGCGTGGTGCAGGCCGGGCGCGGCTACTCCTTCACCGTGGTCCCCGAGGTCATGCCGACCCACCCGATCTACTTCCCCGCCCAGCGCGTGGCCTGCACCCCGCTGGGGGACAGGTTCCGGGTGGCGGGGACCATGGAGTTCCGCGACGCGGACCACCCGCTGGAGCCCAAGCGAATCGAGGCCATCGTGGCGGCCGCCTCCCCGCTGTTCACCGGCATCAACTGGGAGGACCGCCAGGAGGAATGGGTAGGGTCGCGGCCCTGCACCACCGACGGCCTGCCGCTCATCGGCGCCACCCGCTCCCCGCGCGTGCACGTGGCCGGAGGCCACGGCATGTGGGGCGTGGCGCTGGGCCCGCTGACCGGCAAGATGCTTGCCGCCTCGATCACCGGGGGATCGACCCCGGCCGTCATGCGGCACTTCAACCCGTTGCGCTAGGTGGCGACCCGGCGCAACGACGGCGGCGGCGCGCCGGACATCCCTTGGTGACGGGGATGGCCGGCGCGCCGCCCACCTACCCGGACGCCTTCCCGGTGCCGGGCGCCGCGGAAAACCCCAGCTCCCGGTATCCGGCGGAGCGCTTGTCGTAGGCACGGGCGATCACCGGGGTCAGCACATCGATGTAGTCGTGCACCACCGCGGTATCCTTGCCCGGGTACGGGCGGGTAACGCGACCCGCATACTGGACGAGCCGGCCCTTGAAGGAAACCGGCGCGGCCAAAAACAGGGTGTCAAGCCGCGGGCAGTCAAAGCCCTCGCCGATCAGCGACCCGGTGCCCAGCACCAGCAGGGGCTGGTCGGCCGGGGCGGAGTTGATCCGGGCGATCGCCTCGCGCCGTTCCCCGGTCTTCAGCGAGCCGGTGAGCTCGATGGGCTCGAGCCCGGCGGCCCGCAGCCCGTCGGCGAGCAGCTGCAGGTGGCGCTTCCAGGTGGAGAGGACCAGGATCTGCCGGCCCTGCGCGTGGGCCTCGGCGACGTCGCCGACGACCTGAGCCAGGCGTGCCCCGTCCTCGATCAGCACCTTGTAGATCTGCGCGATGCCGCCGGGCGCGCTCGGGTCGATGTCCCCGGCAAAGTCGAACGCGGTGTCGTGGAGGCGCAGCCGCAGGGCCGGGGCGGGGTGTTCGGCGGCGCCTTGGGGCAGTTCCCCGTGGCGCGGCGCGGCGAATTCATGGGTGAAGGTGCCCAGTTGGTGGAAGATCAGCTCCTCCAGCCCGTCGCGCCGGTACGGGGTGGCCGTGAGCCCCAGCCAGGAGCGCGCGGGGATCTGGTTCATGACCTGGCTGAAGGCGGCGGCCGGCACGTGGTGGCACTCGTCCACGACCACGAACCCATACCCGGCGGTCAGCTCGGCGACGTTCTTGCGCCGGGCCAGGGTGGGCAGCAGCGCCACGTCGATGCGGCCGGTGGTCTTGGACTTACCGCCGCCGATCTGGCCGGATTTCTCGCCGAGGAACGTGAGGATCTCTCCGCGCCACTGGTCCGCCAGCGCCTTGCGGTCCACCAGCACCAGGGTGGAGACCGATTTTGCCGCGATCAGGGCACAGGCCATGACGGTCTTCCCGCTGCCCGGTGCCGCGACCAGCACCGCGTGGGTGCGGGCCCGCAGCGCGTTGAACGCCCGCTGCTGCTCGGGGTGCAGGGTTGCGGTGAAGGCGAAATCCCCGGGCTTGCCGGCGACGCGGTTGTCGGTGAGCAGGAGGCGGCTGCCGGCGGTTTCCACCAGCTTTTCCAGCATGGGCAGCAGCCCGCGGGGCAGGATGAGGTCGCCCTCGAGGGTTTCGTCGTAGCTGGTGAGGAAGCGCGGGATGCCCCAGGTGGAGCGCCGCTGCCGCTGGCGCTCGTGGAAGTCGGGGTTGGGCAGGGCCGCCGCGTGCTTCAGCGCGGTGACCATGGCAGGGCCCAGGTCCGTGGAACGCAGCGTGATGCGGGCACCGATCACCGCGTTGACCAAGGGTGCCGGGCGGGGGGAGATCTTGGAGGAGGCCGGCACCTCCAGGCGCGTCTTGCGCCCGGTGACGGGTGCCGGCAGGGCCCGCAACAGCGACTTCAACTCGCCCGCGCTCACCCGCCCGAGGCCGGAGAGATAGGCCCACTGGTCCTCATAGGGTTCCAGCGTTGCCGTGTCGAGGAAGAGCGTGGTCCCGTGCCGGCGGCGCTTTCCACTGAGCGGGGCGGCGATCAGGTTGCCCATGCCCTTGCCGGTGTGCCTGTCCTGGGAGGGGAAGAGCCGGTCATAGCTGCGCAGCGACATTGAGCCCCTGATGCCCATGGCCTCGTGAAGCAGCGCGCTGGCCAGCCCCCGCGCGGACTCGGCCGGAACCTCCTGGGCGAAGAAGATCCACACATGAGCGCCGCGCCCGGACTGGGAGACCTCCAGGGCGGCGGGGATGTTCCGGTGGCGCGCGGCCTTGAGGTAGGCCAGCGCATCGAGCATCGCGGCGTCCCCGTCGAAGTCGGCGGCCACGAAGAAACAGGTGTCCCGCGCCGTCAACGGGTAGAGCCCGATGTGCTGCCTGCCCCGCAGGTGGCCCTCGACCTCGCTCGGGGTCAACTTCGTGTAGGCGGCGGATTCCCGGTCCATCCACTTGCGCCAGCCCCCGGGAACGGCCGGCACCCAGCCGGCCTTTCCCTCGGCCGCATTTTCCCAGCGCAGCGCAAAGACGTCGGTGCGGGTGCGGAACAGATCCATGTAGAGCCGGATCTTCTCGGCTTCCGGGGAACCGGCGGTGACCGGGCCCGAGGGGCGCAGCGCGAGTTCCCCCTGGGCCGGGGCCGCCGCCCGCGCCTCGGAAACACCCAGGGACAACAGCTTGCGCAGCCGGGCGTTGTCGATGCGCAGTTGCTCAAGCTCGCGCCGCACGCCGGCAGCTTCCCGGGAGCTGTCGTGGGCGTGGGTGTCGGCCGGTGCCGCGCCCTGGACCGATTCAACATCCAGCGGCAACTCCGGCTGGGCTGGATCGCGTTGCGTGGGGCTCACACCACCATTGTGCCCCGGTGCCCCGACAGTCCGCGGGAAATCGGGGCACCGGGACCGTCTTCAGGAGGTGTGGTGCGTTTCGGCCAGCGCGTAGACCGGGGTGTCGATTCCCTCGAATCTTGCCTTGAGCTGCAGCGCCAGGTACTTGGAATAGTGCCGGGACTGGTGCAGGTTCCCGCCGTGGAACCACAGGTTTTCCTGCCGCGTCGGCTTCCACATGTTGCGCAGCTCGCCCTGCCACGGGCCCGGGTCCTTGGTGGTGTCCGAGCCCAGGCCCCAGCACTTGCCCACCGCATCGGCCACGTCCTGGGAAATGAGCTTTGCCGCCCAGCCGTTCATGGACCCGTAGCCGGTGGCATAGACCACCGCGTCCGCCGGCAGCACCGTGCCGTCGGTAAGCACCACCGAGTCCTCGGTCAGGTGCGCCACGTCGCCGTGGGCCAGGGCGATGGACCCGTCGGCGACCAGTTCGGAGGCGCCGATGTTGATGTAGTAGCCCGAGCCGCGGCGCAGGTACTTCAGGAACAGCCCGGAGTCGTCGTCGCCGAAGTCCAGGTCGAACCCGGCGTCGGCGAGCCCCTGGTAGAAGTCCGCGTCGTCGGCGCGGATCTTCTCGAAGGCGGGGCGGTGGAATTCGGGCAGCACCTTGTACGGGATGGAGGCGAAGATCAAGTCGGCGGTCTCGTGGTCGATGCCGTTGGCCAGCGCCTCCTCCGAGTACAACGGGCCCAGCACGGTGTTCATCAGGGACTCCGAGCGCACGATGTGGGTGCTGGAGCGCTGCACCATCACGGGCCTGGCGCCGTTGTGCACCAGGTCCGCGCAGATGTCGTGGGCGGAGTTGTTGGCGCCGATGACCACCACGTCCTTGCCGCGGTACGCCTCGCCCCCGGGGTGCGTGGAGGAGTGGTGCTGTTCCCCGGCGAACGCGTCGCTGCCCTCGAAGGAGGGGATGTTGGGGATCCCGGACATGCCGGTGGCGATGACCACGTGCGCGGGATTCAGCGTGTGTTCGCGGCCCTCCCGGATGAGCCGGACCGTCCAGGTGCCGGTGGCCGCGTCGTGGGTGGCGGAGGTGGCCTCGGTGTTGGACCAGTAGTCGAGCTCCATGAGCCGGGTGTAGTGCTCCAGCCAGTCGCCCATCTTGTCCTTGGGGGTGAACACCGGCCAGTGGTCGGGGAAGGGAATGTAGGGCATGTGGTCGTACCAGACCGGGTCGTGCAGGCACAGCGAGTGGTAGCGCGATCGCCACTGGTCGCCCGGGCGGGGGTGCTTGTCGATGACCAGCGCCGGGACGCCCAGGCGCTTGAGCCGGGCGGAGAGGCCGATGCCGCCCTGGCCGCCGCCGATGACCAGCACGTAGGGCTGTTCGGCGATTCCGAATTCCGCCTCGCGGCGGGTGCGCTTGTCCAGCCAGTTCTCGCTTGACATCTCCGACCCGTGGTCAGCCCCGCGTTCGCGCAGCGCCCCCGCGGGTTCGGGGAACTCGCGCAGGCCCTGCGCGGTGGAGAGCAGCGTCCAGCACTTGCCGTCGCGCAGCCGCAGCAGCCCCTTGCCGTCGATCGACTTGTTGGTGAAGGTGTACCAGGCCTCGATCACGCCGTCGCCCTCGGTGGCGGAGACCACGGCCAGGTTCCGCGGCCAGGCGTCGGGCCCGACCCCGTCGAGCATGTCCTTGATCTGTTCACGGCCCTCGGAGGTGTGCAGGTTCCAGGTCAGCGCGGACAGGTCCCGCCAGTAGGATTCCTCGCCGAAGAGGGCAGCCGCCGCTTCGGTGTTGCCTGCCTCCAGTGCACGTTCCAGCTCGCCGAGCCATTGCCCTGCCACGGTGCCGGCGTTGTCTTCAGTCATGTCCGTCTCCTTCGAAAGCGTGTTGCGATGGAGATGATGCTATGAGCTGGGTCACAGTTCCGCGAGGGTTGCAAGAGGTTGCAACGCCTGGCGGCCTCAGGCGCTGAAGCCGGCCGGCAGGCCGAGGCGGTAGGGCCTGGACTCAACCAGGCCGCCGAGCCTGGCGCGCAGCCGCGACAGCTCGGCACGCACAGTGACGGTGGTGGTGACCCCTGGAAGCCGCTCCATGAGGCCGTGTGCGTCCAGGCCGGAGGGGTTGGCAACCAACAGCGCCAGGATCTGCCCGTGCCGCTCGCTGAGGCGGATCTCGGTTCGCTGCCCGTCCTGGACGACGACGGCAACCGGCGCGGGGGCGAGAGACAATTCCAGTCGGGCGTCGGAGTCGCGGTTGCCGCCGTGCAGCAGCCAACCCCCGGGGACCTCCGCGGCCACCACCGCCCCGAGTTCGGGCAGCCAGGCACCTCCCGCGCACAGCGTCCCGGGCAACCGCAGGCGGGTTCCCACCCCGAAGCCCGCCGAATGCGCCACCCAGCCCTGCGCATCGACCAGCACATGGCGGCCGGCCGGGGCGGGGACCGAGCCCGCCAGCAGATGCAACTCGCGGTCGTGCCGCGCGGCCAGCAAGCCGGTTGCCTCCCGCGCGGTTGCGCTGACCAGTGCCAGGGTGTGCGGATGGGCGGTGCGGTAGGACCCGGAGAGCGTGATGGCGCCAAGCACCTGGCCGGTGCGCTCCTCGATGATCGGGGCGCTGGTGCACACCCAGGTGTGTTGTTCCTCCCGGGCGTGCTCGGGGCCGAAAATCTGCACCGGGGTGCGTTCGGCCATGGCGGCACCCAGCCCGTTGGTGCCGACGTCGGATTCCCTCCACCGCGCCCCGGCAACAAAACCGATGTCCTCGCTGCGCCGGCGAATGGGGGAGGGCCCTGCAACCCACAGGACGTACCCCTCGTCATCGCTGATGACCAGCTCGTTGCCGGCATCCGCGGCCAATTGCAACAGGCGGTCCTCAAGCATCGGCACCAGGCCGGAGAGCACCGCCGCGCGTTCCCTGCGGTCTCCGATGTCTTCGGAGCCCAAAGGCCGGATGGCCGGGTTCTTCAGCGATTGCCGCTGCCACGAGCGGGCCACCACGGGACGCACCGGTCCGGGGATGGTCTCGGTGCTGGCCCAGGTCCGGTGCAGGGGCACCAGGGACCGGGCTTTGGCTGCCGGATCCTCGAATGCAGCCAGTGCGGCTTCCAGCCGATATGCGCCCATGTGTCACACCTCTCAACCATTAGAGGATCGCACGGAAACAGGGCCCTTGGACAGGGCCGGCAATTGAGGCGCCACCGCTCCGTGCCTCGAGGGTGGCCGACAACCTCCCGAAACGGGAGTCATAAGTAGGCGGTCCGGGCATGCACACACGAGAATGGAGGAATGAGACTCGGATTCATTCGCCATGGACAAACCAACTGGAACGCCGAAGGCCGCCTGCAGGGCTCCAGCGACATCCCGCTCAACGACGTGGGACGCCAGCAGGCCCGCGACGCCGTGGCGGTGCTGGGCACGGACACCTGGGATGCGATCGTGAGCTCCCCGCTGTCCCGGGCGCGCGAAACGGCAGAGATTATCGCCGCCGGCCTGGGCATCGAGTTGGGACGAAGCTATGACGCGCTCATCGAGCGCGATTACGGCCAGGCCGAGGGCATGCAGGACGGCGAATGGGAAAAGCTGTGGCCAAACAAGGACGGCGGCGGAATAGAGCCCCTGGAATCCGTCGTGGCCCGCGGCCGTGCCGCAATCGACCAGATCGCTGCCGATTTTCCGGGGAAGAACGTTGCCGTCGTTTGCCACGGAACGATCATCCGCTACACCCTCTCCGCGCTCGCCGGAGTCCAATTCGACAGCATTCTCAATGGCTCCGTCTCGCTGAGCGACAATGTCGACGGTCCATGGACGGTTCGCAGCGTCAACGGGGAAACGATTGGATCCCCGCTCGCCCAGTAACCGACCCGCTCGCGGCCGGCCGCAGCCGTTGCCGGGAAATTGTTTCAAATCGCCGTGGTCAGCTGAATCGCAACATGAGACGATTCGAAGATGAAGGCCAGGGTGAAATTCGCGGAGCCGCGGGGGAGCGGCCGATTCGATGACTGAACGAATCGGGATTGTCGGTGCCGGCATCGTTGGACTTGCCATTGCGCAGGCCTTGGCGCGCACCGGGGATTTTGACGTCACGGTCCTGGAAAAGGAAGCACGGGTGGCCACGCACCAAACCGGACACAACTCCGGGGTCGTGCATGCCGGGCTGTACTACCAACCGGGCTCGCTCAAGGCCGAACTCTGTGCCAGGGGTCGTGCCCAGATTCGCGAGTATTGCCGGGAACACTCCCTCCCGTATCGGGAAACCGGAAAACTGGTCGTTGCCTTGAATGGTGACGAGGTGCCTCGTCTTGACGAGATCGAACGCCGCTCCCGGTTCAATGCCGTGCCCGGCCTGGCCCGCTTATCCGTGGAGCGGCTGCGCGACATCGAACCGCATGCCGCGGGAGTGGCAGCACTGCATTCCCCGCATACCGCCGTGGTCGACTATGCGGCCATTGCCGAAACAATGGCCAACCAGATCCGGAAGGCCGGCGGCAGGGTGCTGCTGAATCAGGAAGTCACGGCCGTTCAAACTTCCGCCGGCGCGTGCCTGGTCTCAACCGCCGGAACCACGCACGCCTTTGACCGGCTGGTGGTTTGCGCCGGCCTGCATTCCGATACGATCGCCAAGTTGGTGGGCGCCTCGGATTCGCCCCGGATCCTGCCATTTCGGGGCGAATACTGGTCGTTGGCCCCTGAACGAAATGAGCTGGTCAGGGGCATGATCTACCCTGTTCCGGATCCGGCCTTTCCGTTCCTCGGGGTTCATTTCACCCGGGGGGTTTATGACGAGATCCATGTGGGGCCCAACGCCGTACCTGCACTGGCCCGCGAGGGATACTCCTGGGGCAGGATTTCGGTTCGCGATACCTGGGAGTCCTTGCGCTGGCCCGGGGCAGGAAAGCTGGCCAGGGACCACTGGAGAATGGGCGGAAAGGAAATCGCGGCCTCGGTTTACAAGCCGTTGTATTTCAAGGCGGCCCAGGCCTTCATCCCGGAGCTGAGGCCTTCGGACCTGACGCATCGGACCACCGCGGGCGTCCGCGCCCAGGCTTGGGCCAGGGACGGGTCCTTGCTGGATGATTTTGCCGTGGACCAGGTAGGTCCGGTCACCGTGCTGCGCAATGCCCCGTCGCCGGCGGCAACCTCCTCCATGGCGATTGCCGAGCATGTGCTTTCAAGGTACCTGGGTATCCAGCCTTAGTCCCTCGGCCTCGGGATGGACGCACGTCGATGGCCAGCCAACGGGACCACCCGCGGAACCCCAGAATGTTCGAAGGCCAATAGCCGGGGCCGCCAGGTTCACGACGGGGGATTCCCCGTAAATTCAGGGTCCTCGTCATTTCGGTCCTCGAAGGTGTACTCGACCACGGAAGCGTTCGCGAGCTCCAGAACCAACGGCTTGCATAACACCGGCGGGATCGTGAGCTTTGCGTCGATTCTCACGAGCCCTTCATCGCGAAGTTGCTCCAGGTTTTGCCAGGCAACCTCGATGGTGTCGGGGGTTCCCCGCGGATCGAAGTTGTTCAGGCCGCGGATCGGGTGCCTAAGAACCTCGACACTGATCGGTTCGACGGCTGCCTCCAGCAGGAAATAGCGGGTCAGGTAACCCATCTCCGGGTCGATGTAGCGATCGTCGACTTCCACCGATACGGCTCGGTACATCTGTTGCGCGACGCGGCGGACCACATTGACCAGATTTGCGGCAGGATCGTCGAGGAAGTCGATGGCCTCCTTGCTCGGGTAGGCGCGAGTGGCACTCAACTCGATGAGTCCCGCACCCACCAGGGCATCCCAGTACAGGCCCAGCCGGGCCACATTCCGTGCCGATCTGAACCGAACCGGCCCGTTTTTGGACGGTCCACCTATGGGTGTCGGCGAATCGTCATAAATAGCATGGATGTCGAGGGCTGCGGCTGCCTCTTGTACATGCTTCCGGTTCAAGATCTTCGCACCTGTAATTCCACGCTTCGGACCGAACCACCGCAAGAAGGACTGCACTCTGCCGGCGAGCGCCAGGTCCTTGATCCCCGCCATGGCTTCTTCACGGGTGAGCCTCGGCACCCTGATCAAGACACTTTGCAATTCGGGGATCGCGGAATAATCCGGTTCGAACTTGGGGAAGTTGAAGCAGCTGAAGTAGGTTTCGACCCGCTGGAATTCCTCATGGGTGCCCGTCCATGTTCCCGTGGCGTGCAAGAACTCAAGGTAGGCACCCAAGACATGGGTCATTTCCAGGAAATCGTTGGTCTTCTTGCCAAACATCAAGTCATCAAGTGTTGCCGCAAACGCCGGAAGGTTCAGGAACGTGATTTCACGACTGCTGTTGACGCGCGCATAGTGTTCCAGAAAGGCAACGATCCGTTCCCGGAGCTCGGAACCATGGGTATCGAACCGACGTTCCTCGCACCACGCGTCAAACGCCGGGAGGACGCGCGGTAGTTCGCGGCGGATCCGAAGCCGGTCGATGCTCACAACTGATGAATCGGCCGCCTCGCCCGTTGACGGTTCGACCTTGTCGGCTGATTTCGGATCTTTGGGAGACATCTTTTTTCCGCACAGTTTGAGCCTCTTGGCGGTGCCTGCAACCAAGGCATCGCCGCTGATGACTTGAGCATACTAGCGAGCCCAGATCGAGAGTACAGTTGGCGAATATTTCTGAAGCGCTGTCAGTTGTCCGGTATGTGGAGCAGGCGGCCCCAGAGGTAATCCTCGCCGACGACCGGTATGCCGTAGGAGCGTGCCTTTCGTGCCTTGCCCGAGAGGCTGTCCGGATCGGCCGCCACCAGAAGTTTGACCTTCTTTGTTACGGCTCCGTGCGGCCTGAACCCGGCTGATTCCAGCTCGGCTTCGATGGCGTCACGCGGCCGGCTCATGTCTCCGGTCAGCACGATTAGGTCGCCGGGTTCCAGGAACGCCGTGGAGGCGGCCTCCGATCCAGGAACATGCGGTGTCGTTTCCTGTCTCCTTTGGGAGACGGCCTCGAGCTGTTCGCCAGGAATGCAGAGCACCTCCGCGATGGTTGTCAGGTCATTGAGTTCCTCATCGGTGAGAACGCCATCGGACCATGCAACTTCCGACACCGAAGCGAAATAGCGCGCGTGCAATTCCCGGACGGTGGCCTGGCTGATTCCCAGTTCATCGGCCAGGGCAACCAGCGCTGACTGTTCGTGGGCGGAAAGGTATCGGTCAAGCAGCGCCCGGTCAAGCAGCGCCAAGTAGTCCTGATGCTCGACGGGCCCGGAGACTTCCGGCAGGCGAACCACAATACGCTCAACAAAGTGCGTCTCCCTGGAATCCGCGGATGAGCGAAGCGCCGGTGCCAGAAGTCCGGACGGAGGAGACGGCCGCCAAGCTGTTGTCGCGGCCTCCGACAGCAGGAAGTCCCAGTCGCCAAGATCGGGGTCCAGCTCCATGTATCGGGAAAGAAGCACCGCCGCGGCTTCGGCGTCGTCCCCGGCGCTGTGGGCGTGATGCAGCTCGATACCGAATGAATCACAGCAATCCTGCAGGGAACGCCCGGCGCCGGGCAAATACTCGTGCGCCATCTGCATCGTGCACAGTCCGCGGGGTAGAAAGAACCCAGGAAGTGCAAGCCCCGCGCGATGGAACTCGGCGCCGAGGAATCGCGCGTCAAAGCGAAGGTTGTGGGCGACAACGAGGGTTCCGGAAAGACGCCAATCAAGTTCCTGCGCAATGTCGCCGAAGCGCGGCGCACCAAGGATGTCCTTGGCGCGAATCCCATGGATAGATTGCTTGCCCAGATCACGCTCCGGGTTGATCAATGTCTCCCATCGATCCAGGATCGTGCCGGACCTGTCCATCGTAATCACCGCAATCTCTGCAATGCGGTCGTGGTTTCCCGGGAAAAGTCCCGTGGTTTCCGTGTCAATTACTGCGAAATGTCCCAACGCCATGCGATTCCCCGAATCTTGCCATATCCAACGATCCCTTCTGAGACTATGCGAACCACCCTTGGATCATGTACAGGAGAACGACGTGTTGTGGACAGCCACCCTTGCCGCCGAAATCGCCGGGTTCGTGCAGGTTTCCGGGGGCGGGAGCGCGTGCATGGGCGCGTCCGATGTTGTTGGGGCGTCGCCCAACGTTAATCTCGATGGAGTAAGAGTTGAGAATGCGAAGCCTGAGTGGAGAAGAAGTGAGTCCAAGCCTTCAACGTCGGTTAGGCACCAAAGACGCCGTCATGATCGGGCTGGGTGCCATGATCGGAGCCGGGATCTTTTCCGCGTTCACCCCCGCGGCCTCCGCCGCCGGTTCAGCCCTTCTGGTGTCCCTGTTCTTGGCCGCTGCGTTGGCATACGCCAACGCACGGTCCAGCGCCCAACTCGCGGCACGCTACCCAACCTCGGGCGGCACCTATGCCTACGGACGCGAAGTGCTCGGCCCGTGGCCGGGTTTCATCGCGGGTTGGGGTTTCGTGGTCGGCAAGACGGCTTCGGCAGCGGCCATGGCATTGACCTTCGCAACATACACGGTTCCCGAACCCTGGGTGAAGCCCGTTGCCGCGCTGGCGGTGGCGGTGCTTGTCGGAGTCAACTATCTGGGAGTTACACGCACCGCGGCCGCTGCAAGAGTCATTGTCACCGCGGTGTTGGCGCTCCTGGCCGTGGTCTTGGTGGTGATCCTGGCCGGCACCCATGTGCCACCGGCCTATGCGGCAGGGGACAGCATGGGCCTCCTCGGCGTCCTGCAGGGAGCAGGGCTGCTGTTCTTCGCCTTCGCCGGATATGCACGCATCGCGACCCTGGGCGAGGAAGTGCGGAACCCGACAAAGAGTATTCCCCGTGCCATTGCGATCGGACTGGGCATAGTCGTGGTGCTCTACACGGCGGTCGCCCTGGTGCTCCTCACTGTCCTGGGCGCCGGCGGCGTTGCGCAGAGCGCCAAGCCGCTGGCGACCGCACTGGGGGATTCCTGGGCCCTGCCGCTGGTCCAGATCGCCGCGGCGTTGGCATCCCTCGGGGCGTTGCTTGCGTTGATCGCGGGAATCGGACGCACTGCAATGGCCATGGCACGGGAGCACGACCTGCCCCATCCCTTGGCTGCCATCCACCCGAGGTTCGCCACGCCGCACCGCGCCGAGTTGGCCGTCGGTGTCGCGGTGGTTTTGCTGATCATGTTCTTCGACCTGCGAACTGCCATCGGATTCTCCTCGTTCGGCGTGCTGGTCTACTACCTGATCGCCAACATCGCGGCGGTCAAGCAGCCGCGGGACGAGCGTCTGAGCCCTGTCTGGTTGGGCATAGCCGGGGCCATTGGCTGCGTCGTGCTCGTTGCCACGCTTCCGCCCAGCGCGGTCATCGGGGGACTGGTCATGTTTGCGGTGGGCCTCGGCTATCGCGCCGTTCGGCTGCGCGTCGGTTCCTGACGGCCGATCTTTGCCCAGAGGGCGCAAGGCCGGGGGACCTGTGGCATGTGCCTGCACGGCAGGGGAGACTGTGAAGGGCAGACGGCAAGGGATGCATAGGCAAGGTTCAAAGACATCTGCAATGAGCTGTCGGGTGTTGCCTATCAGCAAGGGCAGTAGATACCCGCAGCCGCCCGCTGCATGACTTGAAACGCATTCTAGGTGTTGGGTTCCCATCCATGGATGGGAACCCAACACCTCGAATTTGCAAAGGCCGAGACGGCTAGCTGGTGCCGCTCGGCGGCTGCTCTGGTTGGCTGCCATCGATTCCTGGCCCACCAGCGTCAGGGGCCGCTTCCGTGCGTACCCGGCCTGCAGAAACCCGGGGATCGGCTCGGTGTGCTGTCGGAACGGCCCGCCGCAGCCGCGCAGTGAAGTTCCGCAGATTGATCAGCTGTGAATCCTGGTTCGGGGCTTCGACTTCCAGGCCGTAGAAATCGCCGATGTGGTCGACGAACGCCATTCGTCGAGCCTTTTCGTAGACTTTCACTTCACGAGAGAACGCCCGATACGTCGCCCAACAGATTAGGATCAGCACGAGGCTGAAGGGCAAGGCAATAATGATCGCTGCCGTCTTGAGTGCCTCAAGGCCACCGGAGAGCAACAGGGAAGCTGCCAAGAGGGAAGTCGCCAGCGTGAAGAAGATGCGGATCCAGTTCTTCGGCTCCACGTCCCCGCCGGTGGCAATCATCCCCATGACCAGAGCACCCGAGTCGGCAGAGGTGACGAAGAAGATGACGATCATGATGATCGCACCCACCGTCAGCACGGAGCCGGCGGGCAATTGATCGAGCATGGCGAATAGTGCGCCCTCGGTGTCAATTGAACGGTCCGGGGCGATAAGATTCCCCGTGCCCTCCAGCTGGCCATGCAGGGCGATCCCGCCCAGGACGGAGAACCAGATCATCGTGACAACTGTGGGGACCAGAATGACGCCGGCAACAAACTGGCGTACCGTGCGCCCCCGCGAAATCCGGGCAATGAAGATTCCCACGAACGGGGCCCAGGAAATCCACCAGCCCCAGTAGAACGTGGTCCACGTGCCTTGCCAGATCTCACCCTCGGTGCCGGTGAAGGCGCTGACGTTGAAGGACATCGCGAGGAAGTTCTGCAGGTAGTTGCCGACCGACTGCACGAAGTTTCTCAGCAGGAACTGCGTCGGTCCTACTATCAGCAGGAAGACCACCATCACACCGGCCAGGATCAGGTTGGTGTTCGAGAGCCACTTCATGCCCTTTCCGACTCCCGAAAGCACGGAGAAGAGCACCAATGCAGTGACCACTGCGATGATGACGAGGTCGATGAACTGTGAGGCCTGGATCAATCCGGCGCTTTGCAGGCCCGCGCTGATCTGCAGGACGCCCAACCCCAAGGAGGTTGCCACGCCGAAGATCGTTCCAACCAGGGCGACGACGTCAATGAGGTTTCCGAGTCCGCCATGGACCTTGCGGCCCAGCAGTGGCTCAAGGGTCCACCGGATCGAAATGGGTCGGCCACGTCGATGAATCGCGTAGGCCAGTGCCAAACCGATGACCACGTAGATCGACCAGGCATGGACGCCCCAGTGCAGGAATGTTTGGGCCTGGGCCTGTTGGGCGAGCTCTGCAGGAGAACCCGAAGCGCCGGGCTTGGGGGAGGCGAAGTGGCTCAGCGGCTCGGAGACGCCGTAGAAAACCAGCCCGATGCCCATGCCGGCGGCAAAGAGCAGCGAGAACCATGAACCGAGGGAAAACTCCGGCTCGTCGTCGTCCTTGCCGAGCTTGATTTCGCCAAACTTCCCAAACCCGAGCCAGAGGCTAAACACCACAAAACCTGTGGCGATCAGGACGTAGTACCAATTGAAGTAGCCAATGATCTTGGACTGGACGGAAGCGAAGACTGCCTCGGCAAGGCTTGGCATGGTCATCGCGAAGGTGGCAAAAACAATGATGATGATGGCCGCGGGCCAAAAGACCCATCGGTGAACCCTGGGGGTTGCGCTCGCCTTCGTCAGTTCAGTTGTCATTTTCCGAGCCTATTCGATAGGCGGGGGCGATTAGCAAAAAAGGTGGGTATTCCCACCTAGTTTGCAAATGATTGCCGATCCGTGAAAGCGACACCATTTACTAAAACATACAAGTTTTCGCCATTCGCGGTACAGGCCTCCACTGTTCGGTCCAGACGTCAAGCCAACGTTCGGCGGGGAAAGACAGTGTCGTTCAAGGGAGGTCGTCGACCAAGGTCCACGTGCCGGCTGCGAGGACCCAATCGGGTCGATTGGAAGGGGGTGGCCCGGCGGTCAATCCATATGTAGTTCGACAAGGCCGTACTGTGCTGCTCGGATTAGGGCCTGAACCCTGTCCCGGACGCCAAATTTTGCCATCACACGGCTCAGATGGGCCTTGACGGTGGCCTCGGAGACATGCAACTCGGCAGCAATTTCCGGATTGTTATAACCTCGAGCGAGCAGTTGCAGGACTTCCAATTCTCGTTCGGACAAGGGCATGGGGCTCTGTCGGCTAGCGCTAGTCGGTTTAATGTCGTAGCCATTTCGGACTGCGCGGATGAGGTCCTGCGATACCGACGCCGAAATGGCGGCGCTGCCGTCGTGCACCGCCCGAATTGCAGCAAGGATTTCCGTGGGTTCTGCGTCCTTGACCAAGTACCCAGCGGCCCCGGCGCGTAGGGCCGGGACCAAATATTCTTCCGAGGAGAACGCGGTTATGGCCAGCACGCCAATATCCGGGTAGTTCGTGGTGATGATTGCGGTCGCTTCAACCCCGTCCATGCGAGGCATCTGCATGTCCATGAGTATGACGTCAGGGCTGTTGCCCGCGCAGAAATCCACGGCTTCTATGCCGTTTGTCGCGTCCCCAAGCCAGTGGAACCCCGGGGCGGCTTCAAGAATTATTTTGAGGGCTTGACGCATGAGGGGTTCGTTATCAACCACGAGAACTTGGATATCAGTCACGGTTTCGAGTCTAGTGACCTTTGGCGAAATCGGCGCAGGGGCTGACCGACTTCAAAAGTTTCACTAAAAGTATCTGTTGACTTAATGAAATAGATGCAAGAATAGGCCTCATGACTCGCAAAACTCGTATTTTCGCCGCTGTTACCATGTCCGCTGCCTTGTTGCTGCCGGCCGCCATTCCTGCCCAGGCAGCCACGGCTCCCGGTTCTCTGTCCCAGGGCAGCTCAATGCCAGTTGCTTCACCTGCTGGCGCTTCAGATGCGTTCAACGACTGGCTGTGCCGATACTTCGGTGCAGCATGCCCTAGGTAGAAAGGGGGACTCAAAAGAATGAGTCCTCTCTATGGGTGAGAATGGATCGGTGAACCGATTCGTTTCTGCCCCCGACGCTACTAGTGAGCAATCTTCCTCCACATTGGGGAGGAAGATTCTCCTAGTTGCGAGCGGCGTTGTCGCGTTATTGCTAATTACGGACATTGTCAGCTTGATCAGTGAGTCCGATCCCGTAAAGTTCCATGATCGTGCAATCGAAGTCTTCGTCAATGCGGCTTTCGCTCTTGCGCTCGGACTTTTGTGGGTTCGCACGCGATATGCGGTCTTTGTTTCCATCGTGGCAATGACGCTGGCGGCTTTCACCGGCGCCTATTTGGTCGCGCTTCTTATTGTTCCTCTCTTGGTTGGAATAGTTACCCTGACGGAGACTCGTAAGTTCTCGTTCCGGTATCTATGCATCACTGGCCTGTGGCCAATCCTGATCGTCGTCGTCAGGTCCTACGACGTGGGCTTCTTGATCATCATCATTCCCTTGGTCGCCGCCGCTTACCTCGTAGCCCTTTTCGCGCGGAAGTACCAGGAACAGCGCGAAGCCGACAGGAAACGCATTGAGGAGCTGCGCCGCAAGCAGCAGGAAGCCGTCGAAGCCGAGCGCAAGGCCATTGCCAGGGACCTGCACGATATCGTCGCCCATGACATCACGGTGATTTCCATGCAGGCCAAGGCTGCCGGCTTTTCCGGGGACCCGGCGGTTGCCCAGGCCGCGCTCAAGGTCATCGGCGCCACGTCGAAAGAGGCCCTCCAGGACCTGCGCGTCATGCTCAATGTGCTGCGATCCGACGGTCCGACGACCCGTGTGGACGGCTCGCTCGTCGATCCTGCGGAGAATGCTGCCAGTAGCCTGGAAATTCTCATTGGCGTTGAAATCTTTGCCGAGAGATTGGTCGACCTTGGCCATCCAACGAAGACCATGGCCGACCCGAAGCTTGCCGGCTTGCCCCAGTCTGCCCAGGCCGCACTTTACCGGGTCCTGCAGGAATCCACGACGAACATCGTCAAGCACGCCGAACGGGATGCGTCGTGCCGCATTGAGGCCCTCGTCGTCGGTGACAGGGTGTGGCTGGAAGTCGCCAACAAGTTGCCCCGACACGTTGTGGACCAGGGGTTTGACAGTGGTGGGCACAGCTCCGGAATCGTGGGCATGTCAGACCGCATGGCGGCGTTCGGGGGGACCCTCTCTGCCAAGCGCGTCCGCGGCGACTGGGTGGTTCGCGCCGAGCTGCCGGCCGCCATCATCGACGGGGGCCAGAAGTCTCCCGAGGAAGTATCCGAACCTTCCGATCATTAGTGAGGCTACCTCACCAAGTATGGTCAAAGGTCTAATGTGGAGCGACTGCTCTCATGGATACAGTAGGTACTACATCGGCTGCATAGCCGATTGATGAGTTCTCGGAGCGTTTTGCGAGTGGCGTTTCAGGGACTCATTTCCAGCACGCCGGACGACGCCAGCCCCGCAGACCAAGCCCCCAAGTTGGTCAGCATCAGGAATCGCGTCAAATGCTTTCCCCCAAGGAGCATTTGATAATCAAGATTCCGCGGTCGCTACTACCCCAAGAGTAGCCACCATCGGCGTCGTCGGGCGTGCTGATGTTTAAGCACGAAAGGCCCCCTTGCGGGCTTTCCGGGCCATCTCCCGTGATGCGGCTCACGGGACGGCGGGGAATGTCGCCGCCGGCCGTGGTGGTTTTGCCCTAGTAGGTAACCACTGACAAGCCGCAAGGAGCACACCCCCGCATGAGCGTAGAGACCGCCTCGACCGTGTACGAACAACTGTCGATCGATGCAGAAACCGCCGACAAGCTATTCCTTGAAGCGCGAACCGCCAACACCTTCTCGGACGAGACCGTCTCCGACGAGACCCTGGACGCCATCTACGAGCTCACCAAAATGGGTCCGACGATGATGAACAACCAGCCGTTGCGCATTACCTGGATCAAGAGTGCCGAGGCCCGCGAGGCAGTCGTCGCCCAGATGATGGAAATGAACCGGCCCAAGTCCCTGGCCGCCCCCGCACTGGCCGTGTTGAGCTACGACGCCGACTGGCACGAGCAGTTCCCGGTGTTCTTCCCCCACGCATCCGAACGCAAGGCAATGTTTGACGAAGATGCGGCCATGCGCGCCGAAGTCGCCAAGAACAACGCCTGGATGCAGGCCGGCTACTTCATCATGGCCGTCCGCGCCGCCGGCCTGCACGCCGGGCCCATGGGCGGCTTCAACGCCGCCGGCGTGGACACCGTCATCAACGCGGACACCGCCAACCACGCCTTCCTGATCGTCAACGTGGGCACCCCGGGCGAGAACCCCTGGTTCGACCGTCTGCCGCGCCTCGACATCGAAACGGCAACAACCAGCATCTAGGTCGCCTCCATTTCCAAATAGCAATTCGCCGTTGGGTGGGGACGTGCATGGCACGTCCCCACCCAACGGCGTCTTAAGCGGAAAGACTAGGCCAGGATTTCCTCGGCCACCCGTGTCAGCGCACGTTCCAGGGGAGCACGCAAGACGCGCGGCACCCGAACGTGCTTGCCGATGCGGACCAGTCCCTCGGATTCCGCGGCGCGGAGCAGCGACTCGGCAGCGGGGACGGTCCTTGCAAAGAGCGGCTGCAGATGGGCTTGCTCCGGCTCAAGCTCCCCGGGGGCAGGAACCGCGAACGCGACTTCGGTGCGCGGGGGATTCGCCGATCCGGCCTTGCCCAGCAACGCGGCAGCCATTTGCGTCACGGTGTTGTCGTTCTCGGGTCCCACCGCATGGAGCAGGATGTGGGCGTAGAGCCCTTCGGCAATCAGGTCCTTCACTCCGCGGGCGCTGAACCCCGAATCGGCATGCAGCGCCTCGCTCACCACCGGGGTCGGCACCGCCTTGCCCCGCTGGTTGGTCAGCAGGCCGGCCCGCAACAACGCATTCCAGTAGGCATCCAGCTTTGGCAGCTGCGCGAGGGTGGCGACAGCGGCTTCGGCCTCCGGTTCCCAAGGCAGCCGCACGGCCTCGGCCCCGGGGTCGTGCTGGACCTTGAGGCCCACGGCCGCGGCGGCCGCGACCAGGTCCGCATCCAACAATGAGCCATCCGGCCGCACTTCGCGGCCCTCGCCAACCCAGGCCAGCAATGCCCGAGCGGTGGAAACCATGGGCAACTTGGCCCAGCGGGAATCCGCGCCGGCTTCATCAAGCTCGGGGACCACCACGGGGGACTCGCCGCCCTGGGCGGAAATCAAGTCGAAGACCGACTTGAATCCCTCCACGGAGCCGGACCAGCGGCCACTTTCGGCCAGGAATAGCACGAATTCCCGCAGCATTGAGGCGCAGGCAACGGCAACCTCGTCACCGATGGCGCGCAGGTCCCCGAACTGGATTGCCAGCGCCTCGTGGTCGAGTTCGGATGCCGCAACCTTGCCGCGCAGCCGCGAGTGGACGGTCAGCAGGGTCACGAGCCCTTCGATGCCGGCCTCCGTGTCGGCCGCGTCGTGACGCTGGTTGAAGAAGGCACGCAACTGGGCCAGATACGGACGCATCGCGGTACGCACTTGGTTCTCAAACTTGGATGCGCCCGCGCCCGAACTACGGGCGGGGTGCCCTCCGCGCGACTTGTTGCTGGCAGGCTTCGATTTCGACATATTGGTGTCGTCCCCCTTTGATGCTTGGAAATCCGTGGATGCTGTGGAAAATTCTTTCCGCCGGTGCAGGCTTACTCCGCAAAGAGCGAGCGCACGTCGTCGGCGCTGATCGCGGAGGCGAAGGCAGCATCGTCATCGAGCACCGCGGTGAAGAGCTTGGCCTTCTTGTCCTTCAGCGCCATGACCTTTTCCTCGATGGTGTTCTTGGAAACCATCCGGTAGACCATGACGTTGCGCTTCTGCCCGATGCGGTGCGCGCGGTCGACCGCCTGGTTCTCCGAGGCGGGGTTCCACCACGGGTCCATCAGGAAGCAATAGTCGGCCTGTGTGAGGTTCAGCCCGAATCCGCCGGCCTTCAGCGAAATCAGGAACACCTGGACCTTGCCGGAGGTGAAGGACTCGATGACCTTGGCGCGCTTGGTCGTCGAGCCGTCCAGGTAGGCATGCTCGATCCCCGCCGCGGTGAGCCGGTCGCTGGCCTTGGACAGGAACGAGGTGAACTGGCTGAAGACCAGCGCGTTGTGGCCCTCGGCGGTGAGGTCCTCGAGCTGCTCGAGCAAGGCGTCGAGCTTGCTGCTGGGAACCGAGGCGTACTCGTCGTCGATGAGCGAGGCGTCAAGGGCCAACTGGCGCAGCTTGGTCAGTGAGGAGAACACCGCGAAGCGGTTCTTGTCCATGTCCTCGAGCATGCCCAGCACCTTCTGGCGCTCGCGCTGCAGGTGGCGCTGGTAGATGACCCGGTGCTTGGGGTTCAGCTCCAGCTCCAGGACCTGTTCCTGCTTCTCGGGCAGGTCGGTGGCCACCAGTTCCTTGGTGCGCCGCAGCATCAGCGGGCGGATCCGGCGCCGCAGGCGCCCCAGCGCCTCGTTGTCGCCGTCCTTCTCGATGGGCTTGCGGTAGGTCTCGTCGAAGCGCTTGAGCGTGGGGAAGAGTCCGGGTGCGGCAATCGCAAACATCGACCAGAGCTCGGAGAGGTTGTTCTCCATGGGTGTGCCGGTGATGGCGAGCTTGAAGGGCGTCGGGAAGTCGCGGGCCTGCTTGGATGCCTGCGTGGCGGGGTTCTTCACGAACTGCGCCTCGTCCAGGATCAGCCCGGAGAACCTGGTGGCGGCGTACTCGTCCTGGTCGATGCGGAACAGTCCGTAGGAGGTGATGACGATGTCGACCTCGGCGGCGATCTCGTGGGCGGGGACCCCGCCGCGGCGCACCGTCTCGGTGATGTAGACGCTGCGCAGGTCCGGGGCGAAGCGCTTGGCCTCGGCCTCCCAGTTGGAGACGACGGAGGTCGGGGCCACCACGAGGAACGGCGGCATCTTGCCCGCGGCCGGATCGTGGTTGTCCTTGGCATGTTGGATCAGGGCCAGGGTCTGCAGCGTCTTGCCCAGTCCCATGTCATCGGCCAGCACCCCGCCGAGCCCGTTGTCGTAGAGGAAGGAGAGCCATTCGAAGCCCTCGCGCTGGTAGGGGCGCAGGGTGGCGTCGATGCCGGCGGGCAGCGGTGCGTGGGCAACCGTGAGGATGTTGCTCAATCCCTCGGAGGAGGCCTTCCAGGCCTCGGAGGCCTCGACATTGGTGGCTATGTCCTTGAGGTCTTCCCAGAGCGAGGCCTGGTGCTTGGAAATCCGGATGGTGCCATCGCTGGTGGAGTCCGAGAGGGCGCGGGCCTCCTCGATGAGCCGGCGCAGCTGTTCGTATTCCGGGCGGTCGAGCGCGAAGTACTTGCCGTCGGGGAGCATCAGGTATTCGTCGCCGTGGGCCAGGGCCTGGAAGAGCTCGGTGAACGGGACGTTGTTGCCGTCGATCCGCACCTCCACGCCGAGGTCGAACCAGTCGTTGGTTTCGGTGTTCCCGGCCGAGATGGTGATCAGCGGGTCGGCGGTGAGCTCCTCGTAGTCCAGCGCCTCGCCCTCGATGGCCACCTCCAGGTTTTCCATCGCTTGGAGCGCCGGCAGCGCCGCGGCGGTGAAGCGTGCGGCGTCGACGCCGGAGATAACAATGGGGCTGTCGTCGTTCCGCACCTGGTACTGGCTGCTGCCGAAGGCCGTGCCCAGGGCTCCGGGGAAATCGGCCAGGGCCGCACCGGCCTCGCGCTGGAGCGCAAATTCGGCCTTGGAGTCGCGCTCGATGCCGGAGCCCGATGCTGCGACAAGGGGGACCTTGGTGTCGCCGTAGGCAAAGCACCACCGCAGCTCGAGGCCGGGGACGCCCGCCGATTCGTCCTTGCGTTTGCGCGAAGTCTCCGGCCTGCTCAGGATGTGCTTGATGCGAAGCTGCATCTTCGGCGCCAGCGACATCGGCACCTCGACGGAGCGGTCGAGGGAGGAGAGCTCGGTGGCCTTGGCGAGCCTGGGCAGGTACTCCTGTTCGAAGCTGTCCCGGCCATTGGCCGGAATCACGACCTTCTTGTCGGTTCCGAGCAGGCCGGTGACCAGCGCCGGGATCTTGGCGCGGGTCGGTGCCAGGTGCAGGTTGAGGTGTTTCATCCCCTCGGTGGCGTCCCACCAAAAGACGCCGTGGTCGGAGACTGCGCCGATAAAGTCGGTGTTGAAGTCAGGGGGCAGGACGTCGAGGGAGGGCCGGATCCGCAACTTCCCGCCCTCGGAGGCGACGTCGGTGCGGATGGTGACGGGCTCGTGCACCTTCACCGCGGATTTTGCGGACGGGCCGCGCAACTCGATGCCCAGTCCGGGGGCCTGGGCAAGGTGGTTCCACAGCATCGAGCTGAGGAAGTCACCGGCGGACAGGTGCGTTCCGTTCCAGGCGGCAAAGGAGTTCAGCTGCAGCAGGGTGCAGAACCATTCCACCTGGTCCGCGTCGTAGGTGTAGTCGAAGGGCAGCACGGGCACGCCGCCGGCGCGGGTGTAGCGGAAGTGCTGCCATGCAAGGTTGCCGGAGACCCAGCGGCCCTTGTCGTTGAGCTGGACCGGGCGCAGTACCAGTTCGAGCTTGGAGGTATGCGGGATGTCCCCGTTCTTGATTTTCTGCAGTGCCGCGGCCTGGTACCGGTGAAGGGTCCGGGGCCGGAGCTCGAACTGGACGCCCAGGTTGCGTTCCTCGGTTTGGTCGGGTGCTGCGATGCCGTCGCCCATCAGGGAGTCCAGTGTGCGCTCCCAGGGGGCGCGGGTATCGGGTTCCTCGAAGTTCGTTTCATCCCACATATAGGCCAACAGGGCGGCGGCTGCGTGCTTGCAATTTGCGCCGACGGGGCAGGTGCAAATCCCGTGCTGGGGCATGAGGAAGCCGTGGCGGACCTGGGAGTGGACCGCGGTGCGGTAGACCATGCCGCCCGATCCCAGGACGCTGGCGCGCACAATGCTCATCGGGGCCACCCAGCTGACGTCCAGCACCCTGCCCTGGGTGGCGTAGGCAGCTCCGCGGTCAAGGCTGAGGGGGCCGACAAGCTCCCGGATCAGCGTGGTCGACGAAAGCACTGGAGCAACGGGAGGCATGGAAATAGTCTAAAGGGGGCCGACCATGCATCGGAGCCAAAACGGCCACTGTGCACCTGTCGGCTGAATGCGCAGGGCGGTGCCGGAGAGAGACCCGCCGGCCCGACCGGCGGGTGGTCGAGGAAGGTAGGGACAGGCATGCGGAAAACCTGGTTCACGGCGGACACGCACTTCGGCCATGGGCGCATCATCGAGACCTGCAGCCGGCCCTTTGCCGACAGCGCTGAAATGGACGTTGAACTCATCCGGAGGTGGAATCTTGCCGTGGCACCGGCGGACACCGTGTGGGTGCTGGGGGACTGGGCGTTGGGCGACAAGGCCCGCGGGCTTGAAATCGTCTCGGAGCTCCAAGGCACCGAGCACCTCGTTGCGGGTACCCATGACGCCTGCTGGCCCGGCAGGATCGGGGCGGAAAAGTACGTGAAGAGATTTCTTGATGCGGGCTTTGCCAGTGTCGGCGCATTCGCCCGGGTGAAGCTTCCGGCCACCGGGGAGAACGCGCAGGGGCGCAAGGTGCTGCTGAGCCACTTCCCGTACCGGGGGGTCGCACGGCGATGACCGCTATTCGCAATTCCGCCTGCCTGACGAGGGGCAATGGCTGCTGCACGGGCATGTTCACGGCGCCTTCCTGGCCTCGGGCCGGGGCATCAACGTCGGAGTCGATGTACACGGATTCGCCCCGGTCTCGGCCTTGGCCCTTGCCCAGAGGATCGATTCGATCGAGGATGTAGGCACGGCTTACCCCTGCTGACGGGTCAGAAACCCGCACTCGCCAAGGCTTGGGGCAGAAAAAACGGAATAGTTCTCAATCGGCCGCATTTAATGCAATCCATGGCGTGTAGTGGCCTGCGTCACCGATGAAAAGTGAAGTCCCGTTGCTTCGCGTGGCATTCAACGCCAAAGTTGAGATCCAGAGTTGGAAATTCTTGAACGGAGTGTGAACCATGGCCAGCGCAGCGACGCCTGAGCATGTTGTAATCGTCGGCGCCGGGTTTGTCGGGCTGTCCGCTGCCTGGTACCTGCAGGAAGAAGGCGTCAAGGTCACGGTGGTCGACCGCGGTGGCGTTGCCTCCGGCGCCTCGTGGGGAAATGCCGGATGGCTGACCCCGGCGCTGACCCTGCCGATCGCCGAGCCCTCCATCTTCTCCAGCGGGCTGAAAATGATGATGGATCCGGCCTCCCCCTTGTATATTCCGCTGAAGGCCAATGCCAACCTGCTCCGCTTCCTGATCGGGTTCACCTGGCACAGCACCCCGAAGAAGTGGCAGGAAGCCATGCGCATCTACTCGGAACTGGGCACCACCGGCCTGGATGCGTTCGACGAGATCGCCGAAGGCACCAATGCAGGACCGGGCGTTCTCGAGAAGACCAAGCCCGCCGACCCGTTCCTGACCGGATTCAAGACCCTCAAGGACCGCGAGGGCTTGCTCCACGAGTTCGACATGATCCGCAAGACCGGTGGCAACGTCGAGTTCGACCTGCTCACCGGCGACGAACTGCGCGCCATCGAGCCGACCCTTTCCGATGACGTGGCTGCCGGCGTGGCCATCAAGAACCAGCGCTTCCTGAACCCGCCGAAGTACATGGATTCGCTGGCCGAGTCAGTGATCGCGCGCGGCGGCGACATCGTCGGGTCCTTCAACGTCACCGACATTCGCGACAACGGAAGCTCCGTCACCGTCATCGGTTCCGAGGGACGCTCGATCACTGCCGACCACGTGGTCATGGCCACCGGCGCCTGGCTGAACGACCTGACCAAGAAGTTCGGCGTGAACGTCGTCGTCCAGGCCGGCCGCGGCTACTCCTTCACGGTCCAGCCCGAGGTCATGCCGACCCACCCGATCTACTTCCCGTCCCAGCGCGTGGCCTGCACCCCGCTCGGGGACCGGTTCCGCATCGCCGGGACCATGGAATTCCGCGACGCCAACCACCCGCTGGAGCCCAAGCGCATCGAGGCCATCGTGGCCGCGGCCGCCCCGGTCTACAAGGGCATCAACTGGGAAAACCGCAAGGAGGAGTGGGTCGGCGGTCGCCCCTGCACCGCCGACGGCATGCCGCTGGTCGGCGCCACCCGTTCCCCGCGCGTGCACGTCGGCGGCGGACATGGCATGTGGGGCGTGGCCCTGGGCCCGCTGACCGGAAAGCTGATCGCCGCAGGCATCCTCGGCAAGGAAAAGCCTTCCGTGGCACGCCACTTCGACCCCCTGCGCAAGGGCTTCTAGTCCCGCAAGCGGCAAAACCATCGGAACCCCGGCGGTCGGTGCGGGCTCGGCCCCGCACCGACCGTCGGGGTTCCGGCGTGAGCGGGGCAGACTGGCCAATAGGGAAGGCCTGAGGGCAAGGAGCCGAGGCCTGAATCCTGCTGAACGCGGTGGCCCCGGAACGGTCACCAGCCACATGGCGAGCGAGGCGCCCGGCACCGCAGGGGGGGGCGCCAGCTGGCCTGCCTGCGCGCCCGACGGTCGGGCAAAACACGGACACCACCGGCCAGGCGACAGACAGCGACGGCGGCGCCAATGACGCCCCGCGCGTGGACCATTTCTGGTGCAGTCAGCGATTCCCCGGGCATCGATGCCCGGGTGTCGACGGCGTCCGAATTCGGCTCAGGGGTGGCGCACGCCTTGGCCCGCAAGCACGCTCGCGTAGCCTTCGCGGTAGGTCGGGAACGTGAACTCAAAGCCGGTGGAGAGCAGGCGGGCATTGGACAACCGCCTGTCGCCGCCGCGATTCACCCGGGCGGCACCGGTCCCGGGGCGGGGTACGCCGAGGCTTTCGGCGAGGAATTCCTGGACCTCGGCCAGGCCCGCCGGCTCATGGTCGACACCCAGATATAGCTGCGCGGGCGTGGGGTCCATCGTGCACAGGTGCACGATGGCTGCGGCCGCGTCGTCGCGGTGGATCCGGTTGGTCCACACCGTTTTCTCCGGGGTGCGGGCGTTGCCGCTGCGCACCTGGGTGATCAAGTGGTTGCGGCCCGGCCCGTAGATGCCGGACAGGCGCAGGATGACGGGCGTTGCGGCGCTTGCGCGCACCAGTTCCTCGGTCTCGGCCAGGATCCGGGCGGTTGCCGTGCCGGGGGATATCGCGGTGTCCTCGTCGACCCAGCCCCCGGCGGCATCGCCGTAGACGGCGGTGGAGGAGACCAGCAGGAAGCGCCGGGGGGAAACCCCGTCGCGCGCCAGGGCGTCGAACGCGCGCCGTGCCGCATCCAGATAGGTGCGGCGGTAGGCGGCTTCGCTGCGCTCGGGCGCCGCGGGGGTGAACACGACGATGTCGGTGTCGGGGTCAATCGCCGGCAACGCGATGGCGTCATCCGACAGGTCGACCCGGCGGGTGGCAAAGTCAGTGGGCAGCACTTCGGGCCGTCGGCGCCACGCGGTGACGTGGTGACCGGCGGCCCGGAAGCGCAGGCCCGCCTCGGTGCCGAGATCCCCGGCACCGAGAACGAGGACCTTCATTTGGCGGCTGGACGCAATCCGGCCCGCGCCATGGCGTCGGCGTAGGCCGCAACCATTTCGTCGAACCACGCCTGCTGCTTTTCGGCCGAACCCAGGAAGGCACGGTCCGCGGTGGAGCGCACTTCATAGATCTTGATGCCGCGCTGGTTGATGACCTGCTGGCCGCCGGCCTTGATCCAGGCCTGGACCAGGCGCTTGGCCTCGGTCCCGTGGGCCACGATCGCCGAGGTGCGGTACGCGATGCGCATGAGCTCCTTGAGCGGTCGGATCCCGGCCTTCACCTGGTCAGGGGTCAGCTTGGTGCCGCCATCGGGCAACTCCCACGGAAAGACGTTCCACGGGATGCCAAAACGCGGCTCCAACCCGGCAGCCTCATAGACTGCAGCGAGTCGTGCCGCGGTGGGATCGTCGTTGCGCAGGGACAGGAAACCCGAAGACGATCCGGGGCCCGGCGCGATTTGGAGCGAGATAACCCGAGCCTCATCCACGTCGTGCACCGGGTCGATGAGCGGAACCCGGGAACCGGGCTGCTGGTCCTGCAGCTTGCGACATAGTGCCGTGAGTTCGGCGACGGAATCGTCCTCCACCTTGCTCAACTGTTCTTCAAAGTACTCGGATTGGCTCATTATTCACCTTTCGCCCTCCCGTTGAGCCTACGCCGATTACCAGCCGCGCGCATTCCGCCCTTCACCGGCATGCCGGGGTGGGCAATCCCGCGACCGTGTCGCATGATGGGCACATGGGATTGACGCGCCTGGACATTGACCACTTGACCCGCTGTGTTGAGCTTGCCGAGGAGGGCCTCGAGGCGGGCGACGAGCCCTTCGGGTCCATCCTGGTCGACGCCGACGGCGAGGTCCTGTACGAGGGCAGGAACCACGTTGCAGGCGGTGATTCCACCGCGCACCCCGAGCTGGCCATTGCGCAGTGGGCCCTGGGGAACTTGGAGCCGGAGCGCCGGGCCGCGGCCACGGTCTACACCTCCGGGGAGCACTGCCCGATGTGTGCCGGAGCCCACGGCTGGGCCGGGCTGGGCCGAGTGGTCTTCGCCGCCTCGGCGGCCATGCTTGATTCCTGGCACCGGGAATGGGGTGTGGCTCCCGGGCCCTTGGCCGCATTGCCCGTGAACATGGTGGTGCCCGGCCTCCAGGTAGACGGGCCGGCCGAGGAGCTGGTGCCGCGAATCCGCTACCTGCACTTCCAGGCCTTCCAGGAATCGCGGAGCCGACCCGCTCCCGCCAAAGGTGCAGGGGAAACGACACAAACGGTGGAACCCGGTGTCGGATTGTGAAACTTGGTTCCGAAACCTTAGTCTGTTGCATGGCAAATGTCGCCCGCGTCACACGCCGCCATGGCAGCTGCGACCGGGGAAATCGATGAAGACCGGAATGAGGACCACATGGGCGTGCAACCACTGGCCAACCACTCGGAACTGACGCCCCTGCGATTCCTGCAGCGTTCGGTGGAGGTGTACCCGGGCAAGGAAGCCGTCGTGCACGGGGCGCGAACCTACACGTATGCGCAATTCGGGGCGGAGGTGCAGCAATTCGCCAAGGCGCTGGCCACACGCATTGCGCCAGGGGACCGCGTCGCGGTGTTGGCACCGAACATTCCCGAGATGCTCATCGCCCACTATGCCGTCCCGTTGGCCGGGGGCGTACTCGTGGCCTTGAACACCCGGTTGTCGGCCCGCGAGCTCGGCTACATCATGGAGCACTCGGCCGCGAAACTGCTCTTTGCCGACTCGGAGCTGCTCGGCGCCGCGGCGGCGCTGCGCGCAGAGGTCCCGACCCTTGAGGCGCTCCTTGAGATCCAGGACACCGAATTCACCGGCACCCGGCCCGAGGTTGCGGTGGACGGAACGTACGCGCAGTTCATTGCCGGGGGCACCGGGGCTGAGATCGGCTACGCGGTTGCCGACGAGCGGGCGCCGATCACGCTGAACTACACCTCGGGAACCACCGGCAAGCCCAAGGGGGTGCTGTATTCGCACCGCGGCAGCTACCTGAACTCGCTGGGGGAGGCCTTCCATCAGGGCTTTGACGCCCGCACCCGCTACCTCTGGACCCTGCCGATGTTCCATTGCAACGGCTGGTGCACGCCGTGGGCGGTGACCGCCGCCGGCGGAACGCACCTGTGCCTGCGCGCGGTGCGCGAGGAATCGGTGTGGGACGCGATCGACGAATTCGGCGTCACGCACCTGTGCGGCGCCCCGACCGTTTGCTCCATCATCGCCGACTCGGCCCGTGCCCATGTTTTGGAACGCGGCCTCAGGATCACCACCGCCGGGGCCCCGCCCTCGCCGGCGATCATCCGGAAGCTGCAAAAACTCGGCATCGAGGTCGTCCACGTCTACGGCCTCACCGAGGTCTACGGGCCCTATACGATCTGCGAACAGCAGGACGCCTGGGACGAACTGGACGACGAGGAAAAATCCCAAAAGGTCGCCCGGCAGGGCGTGGGCATGGTCCAGGCCGAATCGGCGCGCATCGTGGACGCAGAGATGAACGACGTGCCCGCGGACGGGGAAACCATGGGGGAAATCTTGCTGCGCGGCAACAACGTCATGATCGGCTACTACCGGGACGAGGAAGCCACCGCCGCAGCATTCGCCGGCGGCTGGTTCCACACCGGGGACCTGGGCGTCATGCACCCCGACGGATACATCCAGCTCAAGGACCGCGCCAAGGACATCATCATTTCCGGCGGGGAGAACATCTCGACCATCGAGGTGGAGCAGGCCTTCGCCAGCCACCCGGAGGTCCTTGACGTGGCCGTGATCGGCGTGCCGCACGAAAAATGGGGCGAAACCCCGGTGGCCTACGTGATTCGGGCCAGCGGCTCGCAGATCGACGCGGCGGCGCTGCAGGCCCACGCCCGCACGCAACTGGCGGGCTTCAAGGTTCCCAAGGCGATTCACTTCCCACAGGATTTGCCGCGCACCTCCACCGGCAAGGTGCAAAAGAACGTGCTGCGGCAAAACGCCTAGCGAAGCCGCGCGTTGGCGCGTTTCCGCAGTCGGCCGTCCCGGTAAAAGTGGCACCGGGGCGGCCGGTTTTTTTAAATCCCGACTGTCACACCCGTGACATTAGCAACTCTAGCCACATAGGGTGTACCCAAGCGAGTACTTATCCACAGGGATTGATGTCTCACGGGTCAATTCCTCTGTTGAAGGAGTAACCACCATGAGCGCCCAACCACTACTTTCCCTGCGGATAGCAGCGGCGACGTTCGGTGCGTCGATGGCCGTGGGTGGCCTTGCCCCCGCAGTGACGGCAGCGCCGATACCCACCGCGGTGCCTCCGGTGCATCTCGTCGTCGCGAAGAAGCCCGTTGCCCCGCGCGCGCAAGCCACCACGACCCTTCGAACGACCGCAAACCTGAACCTGCGGCAGCACGCCGGTGCCCATTACGACTCGTTGGCCGTGCTCACGAAGGGCACCGCGGTCACGCGAACAGGGCATGCCAAGGGCGTCTGGTGGGAGGTGAAGGCCGGTTCGCGGACCGGATGGGTCAGTTCCGTTTATCTGGCGAAGACCGCCGACAAGTCTCCCGCGCCCCAGACGGTTGCGGGTTATCGAACCAGTGCGAACCTGAACCTGCGGGAAAACCCCGGCACCCACTCCAAGTCGCTGGTGGTTCTTGCGAAGGGCACTGCGGTCTCCCGGACGGGGAAGTCCAGCGGTGTTTGGTGGGAGGTGAAGGCAGGTTCGCGGACCGGGTGGGTGAGTTCCAACTATGTGACGAAGTCCAACGGCACGGCGCCCACGCCTACGGCACCTGCCCCCACGGCGGTTGCGACCCATCGAACGAGTGCGAACCTGAACCTGCGGCAGGCTCCCGGCACCCACTCCAAGTCGCTGGTGGTTCTCGCGAAGGACACCGCGGTCGCCCGGACGGGGAAATCCAGCGGTGTCTGGTGGGAGGTCAAGGCAGGATCGCGGACCGGGTGGGTGAGTTCCAACTATTTGACGAAGCCCAGCGGCACGGCGCCTACGGCCCCTGCCCCCACGGCGGTTGCGACCCATCGAACGAGTGCGAACCTGAACCTCCGGGAAAACCCCGGCACCCACTACAGGTCGCTGGTGGTCCTCCCCAAGGGCACCGCGGTCGCCCGGACGGGGAAGTCCAGCGGTGCCTGGTGGGAGGTCAAGGCCGGTTCGCGGACCGGGTGGGTGAGTTCCGACTACCTGACGAAGGTCTCCGGCCAGGCACCCGAATCCAACGCGGTCGCCGGCGCCAACCGCTGGGTGGACGGCACCCAACCGATTTATGCCGAGGCCTCGCTTTCCTCCAACCGCCTGGCGGTGCAAACCGGCGGAACCAGGGTCCGGCTGATCAAGAGCTCCGGAAACTGGTCCTACATCGAAACACCGAGCGGCCACGGCTGGATTCCCAGTTCTTCACTGGCCACCAGCGAGCCGAGCAGCAATTCCACCTCGTATCGGTGGACCGCCTACGCCGCCAACGTACGCACCGGCCCCTCAACCTCCTTCAGCACCCTGGGCATCATCCCCGCGAACCAAAAAATGGCCTTTGTGCAGACCGCCGAGGGATGGTCGCAGGTAAAGTCGTCGAAGGGAACGGGCTGGATCAAGAACACGCTGCTGACCAGCGTCGAGTACCGGGAGCCGAAGGAGCTGCAGCCCATGACCCGGTCCATGATCAGCGACGTGAGGGACCGCTTCGGGGACGACATCAGCAGCGTAGGCGGTTCGCGCGCCGGCTCCGTCGGGCACAGCTCGGGGCTGGCCGCGGACTTCATGATCAAGGATTATTCCTCGGACGCAGGCATCAAGGCCGGCGACCGGATTGCCCAGTACCTGGTGGAAAACCACGAGCGGATGGGGATCAGCTACCTGATCTGGCGGGACAAGCTGTGGCTGGCCGAGGACGGCCAGTGGGGACCGTATTCAACCAGCGGCTGGGGCAAGCACCTGGCATCCTCCCGCGGATGGAACGACACCACGCGGCACATGGACCACATCCACGCGGAGATCTCCTCTTCCCGGGCCAACAAATAACCCTGGCCCGCGGCGGGTGACCTCGAAGCGGGATCACGGAAAATACCTGTTCCATGGGACCGTGGACATTTGCCTTCCGGGTGCCGCCCGCGCCCTGTAGTGGGAGCCGGCCGATGATGCACCGACACCAATTCGCCAAGTGCCGCTCACTTCGATACGTTCGAGGGAGGAAGCCACCCCCGCCCATCATCCGCACCGTCAATCCGTCCCGCCCCAAGTGAACGACGGGCCATGACGGGGAAACGAGGGCCCGACCGGGAAGGAACCGGTGTCTCGGACATGACGGAATCCCCTGCAACACCCACCCGGCCGAGACTGCCGTGGTTTTGGATCCTCCCCATCCCGGTGGCCCTGGGACTGGGAATCGTGATTGGCATGCAAATTGCCGCACCGGGCGATGCGTCCCCGGCGGCCGCTGTTGCGCAGCAGGACCCGAGCCCGGTCCAGGCTGAACCCGCGGAGGCCCAGCAGCGGATCAACGTGGAACGGCGGGATGCAAATGACCCCACGGCGGTCGGCGAGCTCGAGGCACCGGTTGTCATGGTCGCCTATTCCGACTACCAATGCGGCTACTGCGCCAAGTGGGCATCCGAATCGTTGCCCACCCTCCTGGACAAGTACGTGGCCGGGGGACAGCTTCGCATTGAGTACCGCGACATCATGTTCTTCGGTGAGAATTCGCGCCAGAGCGCGGAGCTGGCCGTCGCGGCCGGCAAGCAGGGCAAGTACCAGGAATTCCATGACGCGATCTTCGCCGAAGGGGCCACCGCGAAGGACGCAGACTACTCCGCCAAGGGCATTGCGGCATTGGCCGGGCGCATCGGAGTCGAAGCCAAGCAATTCACGGCAGACGCGGCGCACGCCGACACCGCGGCCCTGGTGCAGAAGAACCACGACGAGGCCGGCGCCCTGGGCGTCACCGGAACCCCGACCTTCATCGTCAATGGCCGCCCGTTGATCGGCGCCCAGCCGCTGGAAGTCTTCGTGCAAACCATTGACGAAGAACTCGCCCGCTAGGCCAGGGCGGGGCAAACGATGGACGTCGGGCTCGGATACGCACTGATTGGCGGAATGCTTGGGGTCTTCAGCCCTTGCAACGCATTGCTGTTGCCCGCGTTCTTCGCCACCATCTCCACCTCCCGTGCTAGGTTGCTGGGCTTGGGCACCACTTTCCTGGCTGGCTTGCTCGCCACACTGGTACCGCTCGGACTGGGGCTGGGGTGGCTGGGCGGAACCATTGTTCTCGACCGCGGGCTGTTGCTCAACGGCGCCGGGTGGGTGCTCATTGCCCTGGGACTGCTGACAGCCGGGGGCGGCGGAATCGATTTCACCCGGCTTCTGCCGGGCAAACCCCGCCCCGCGGTCGGGTCCCTGGCCAGGACCTTCGTCCTGGGTTCGGTCTCCGGCGTGGCAGGGTTTTGTACCGGCCCGGTGCTGGGTGCGATCCTCACCCTGGCGCTAACCTCCTCGAGCCCGGCCCGGGGCGGGACGCTCTTGGGGCTCTACGGGGTGGGGATGGTCTTGCCGATCATGTTGATTGCCTTGGTGATCCGCAGGCTGGGCCACCGCTCGGTGGGTTGGATGAGGGGACGCCAGCTCACGGTCGGCAGGTTGCGCCTGCACACGACTTCCCTGTTGATGGGTGCGATTACCGTGGTCGTCGGGTGGCTGATGATCTTCACCAATGGCATGGCGGCCGTTCCGGAGCTGTTGCCCAGGAACATGATTGCGGCGGTGGAAAACGTGGGCAGGCAACTGGACGCAGCTGTTCCATCGTGGGCCTGGACCGCCTTGGTCGGCGCATTCCTGCTGGCCTGGTGGCTCCGTGCCGCAGTGCGCCGCACCGGCGGGCATGCGTCTGCAGGAACAGTGAAGAACGCCGAGGCCGGCGAGATCCCGCGCGGGAATGGCACTTTCGAAAAACAGTAGCGAGACTCCGGATCCGGGGCCTCCGCTGGTAGGCTTGGAGTCGAATCTATGTTCTACGAAAGGTGGGGGCCGTGTTTGGAATTGACTTGCCGCAGCCGCCCGCCCCGCCGCCGGAATCCCAGGGACCGGTCGGCGCGGTCGAAGCCATGGGCTTCCCGTCCCCGGCGAGAGACTACTACGGCGGCGGAATAGATTTGAACCGCCTGCTGATCAGGGACAGGACCTCGACTTTCCTCATGCGGGTCTCGGGCAATTCCATGGCATCTTCCGGGATCAGCCACGGCGACGAGGTCATCGTGGACCGGGCCGTGGCCCCGCGCGACGGTTCGGTGGTCATCGCCGTCCAGGGCGGGGAACTGGTCATCCGTCGGCTCGTCTCCCGCCGGGGCACCCCGGTCCTGTCCAGCGACGAAGAACCGGTTGAGCAAGCCGAGGCCGTCGCCGAGGAAACCACCATCTGGGGCGTCGTCACCCGCTGCCTGCACCATGTGTAAACGCGGGAACGGCATCTGCAGACAGCAATCCCCGGTGCTGCGACAAACCCGGGAACGAAAATCGCCGCACTGGATAACCCCTGCCATCGACAAGAGGACCCCTCCACATGAAGCCACAGCAGGAACGGGATGAAAACCCGGAGCTGCCCGTTGCCGTTCGGGCCAGTGCCTCCTGGAAGCGCCGGCGCCACTGGCCCAGGACCCGATACAGGAGCATCCGGTTCGATGCACGATTCGCCGATGGCCGGGAAGAACAAGACGTCAAGATCGACGCGGTGCTTCAAGGGTGGCGCTACCCCGCAGACGCATGGTGCGTACGCCACGGCGCCGAAAGGGAATGCCCTGAGGAAGGAACCGGGCAATGGGTGGACTATCCCTACGGGCGGCCGCTCTGAACCAGGGAACTTGAGGGTCCCGCTTGTGGAACCGTGCGTGCCATCGGCCGTTGTTTCGCGACTGCACCACCAAGGGACGCCATGACGGAGCGGATTGCGCTGGTGGACGTGAACAACTTCTACGTGTCCTGCGAGCGGGTCTTCGATCCGAAGCTCATCGGCAAGCCCGTTGTCGTCCTGTCCAACAACGACGGTTGCGTGGTGGCGCGCTCGCAGGAGGCCAAGGAACTGGGAATCACCACCGGTGCACCCTTCTTCCAGGTCAAGCAGTTCATCCAAAGCCACGGCATGGCCGTGCGCTCGAGCAACTACGAACTTTACGGGGACATGAGCGCCCGGGTCATGGAGGTGCTCTCGCGCTTTGGCACCTGGCAGGAGGTGTACTCCATTGACGAGTCCTTCCTCGGCGTCCAGGGAAATCCCGACCAGCTCGGGGAGCTCGCGACGCGAATTCGCACGGCCATCGGGCGAGGGGTGGGGGTTCCTGTCTGCGTGGGCGTGGCACCGACCAAGACCCTGGCGAAGTTCGCCAACCACGTGGCCAAGCACAACACGCACCTGGGAGGCGTGTGTTCCATGGATTCAATGGACCCGCGCCTGGTCGCTGACATCCAATCCCGGGTTCCGGTCACCGACCTGTGGGGTGTCGGAGCCCGCACCGGAGCACGGCTTTCGGGCATGGGCATCTCCACCATCGCCGACCTCAAGGCGGCCGACGTGACAGAGATCCGCAAGAAGTTCTCCGTAGTGCTCCAGCGAACGGTCCTGGAACTCAACGGGACCCCGTGCATTCCCCACAACGAGGAACGGGCCGACAAACAGCAAATCATGTACTCGCGGTCCTTCTCCAGCCCCGTGACCACCATCGAGGACATGGTCGAGGTCATGTCCATCTATGCCCAGCGTGGTGCGGCCAGGCTGATGTCCGACGGGCTCTGGGCCACTTTGCTCACCGTCACCGCCGGCACGAGCCGCTTCGCCGGAGGGGAAGCCTCGTTCCCCTCCGTGACGCTCAAACTTCCCTCACCGACCCAGGACCCGATCCTGCTCACCCGTCTGGCCGTCGGTGCCATGCGTGAAATCATGCAGCCCGGCGCTTCATACGTACGCGGCGGGGTGGTGCTCTCCGGGCTGCAACCGGAACCGGGACAAGCCGCCTTCACGCTCTTCGAGGAGGACATCGCGGCAAAACACGTCGGCGACGTACTGGGTGCGGTCAAGGCAAGATTCGGGAACAAGTCCATTGGCCTGGGCTCCGGGGGACTGGCGGTGGAACCGGGCTGGTCAATGAAAAGGGATTACTCCTCGCCCAAATTCACCACCGACTGGGCGGAAATCCCGGTGGTGAAGGCTTAACCCCGGTGTTCACGCACGACGGAGCAAATTTCTTCCGGGCACCCCTGCCAGCTCTTGGAAAAGTACGCCACGATTTCCAGCCCGCGCTCAAAGCGGTATTTCCGGGCGGGTCCGCCGTTCACGGCGCTCGCCGACCGGCGGATGGCCATGAAGAAGAACTCGCAAACCGACTCGTAGTTCCACAGATCCATGGCGGTGTCGACAACTTCGTCGTGGGTCATCCATTCCCGGTCTTCGACCGCGGCCTCGGCAAAATCGAGCACAATCTTCCGGTCCACGTCATGATGCTGCCCGCAGTCACACCACTCAATGCCGCGGGAGGGCATTCGCCAGACATCGGGCACCGGCTCGGTGTCAAAGGGTTCTTGCGGGGCCTGCCGGCGGGCATCGCCCGCCGGTGGCGTACCTTCGGCCGGAGTAGTCCTTGGGAGTGCGTCTGATGCCATCGGTTCCTCCTCGAAGTGTCCTGTGCCCAGCATAGGCCTGCCCGTCGACACCTTCGCGTTGGACCCAGGAAACTGCGCCAAACATCGGAAAGAACTCTTCATGAGAATGTCCCGGCCCGGACCCGGATCACTAGCCCCTAGGGCGTGTCTCCCAATGGTGATTTCTCGAGGGCGGCACTCCAGATGACCACCGCGTGGAGCGCCACCGCCGAGCGGTAGGTCAGGGCGAGCTTGTCGTAGCGGGTCGCCATCCCGCGCCACTGCTTCAGGGCGTTGAAGCTGCG
>NZ_JAHRED010000035.1 GCF_019084045.1 Paeniglutamicibacter quisquiliarum | reverse complement strand
GGGGTTCCGGGACGTGTTGTCCGGCGGTGACCTACTCTCCCACACCCTCCCGAGTGCAGTACCATCGGCGCGGTGGGTCTTAGCTTCCGGGTTCGGTATGGGACCGGGCGTTTCCCCCACGCTATGACCGCCGTAACTCTAGTACCACGCGTCCGGACCAGGGGTCCGGGTGTGGTGAATCTGGGGTTACGACCACAATAGTGGTTGCTTGTTGT
>NZ_JAHRED010000034.1 GCF_019084045.1 Paeniglutamicibacter quisquiliarum | reverse complement strand
GACTACCTTACCCCACCGCGTGTCCCGAAGCAAATCCACCGTTTCCGGCCCGACCTGATCTAACATGCGATTCCCACCAACTTCACGGCGCACAAGGCAACCAGCAAAACATGGGTGGGGGTTTTGGTAAAACATTCGGTCGCCCGGCGATTCCCTCAGCGGCTTACCCGCTGCGTCCCTCGCGGCGACTTAGAAAACTATACACACCTTTCCGCACCCCGGCAA
>NZ_JAHRED010000033.1 GCF_019084045.1 Paeniglutamicibacter quisquiliarum | reverse complement strand
CCGTCTTCCAGAGCACGAGAACCAACAGCAAGAGGATTGCCACCCTTTCGAACAACACGAGGATCCAGTGGTTGCGGACCTCGGGTTCGTGGCAGCAGGTGCGCACGAGCGCAGGCATCGGCTGGATCCAGTCCAGCAAGCTTTCCAACGCAGTGGTCAAGGCACCTGCCAAGGCCAAGGTATACAACTACACCAAGGCGTTCACCACGGTGAAGGCCAAGGCATAT
>NZ_JAHRED010000032.1 GCF_019084045.1 Paeniglutamicibacter quisquiliarum | reverse complement strand
ACCTTAGCGGGCGACGGAACCTTCGGTGTAGTCATCGGTGGTCTTCCAGGAGAAGAGCTGGCGCAGTTCGCGGCCGGTCTCCTCGATCGGGTGCTCCTCGCCCTTCTTGCGCAGTTCCAGGAACTCCGGCGCGCCGGCATCCTGGTCGTCGATGAAGCGCTTGGCGAATGCACCGGTCTGGATGTCGGCGAGAACAGCCTTCATGTTCTCCTTGACGTCCGGGGTGATCACGCGCGGGCCCGAGACGTAGTCGCCGTACTCGGCGGTGTCCGAAACGCTCCAGCGCTGCTTGGCGATGCCGCCCTCCCACATGAGGTCAAC
>NZ_JAHRED010000031.1 GCF_019084045.1 Paeniglutamicibacter quisquiliarum | reverse complement strand
CTAGGGCGTGTCTCCTAATCGCTGGTGGTTCGGTTTGGCAGGATTAACGGGTGAATTCCCGTTACGCCCGCCTCACCGATGCCCAGTGGGAGCTGATCGCCCCGTTCATGCCCGATTCCACGGGCAGGGCCGGACGCCCGTTCAAGGACCACCGGCTCGTGGTCGAGGGCATCATCTACCGCTACCGCGCCGGCATCCCGTGGCGCGACCTGCCCGAGCATTTCGGGTCCTGGAAGACCGTCTGGAAGCGCCACCGCCGCTACGCCGCCGACGGCACCTGGGACGCCGTGCTGGCGACCCTGTTGGGCCACGCCGAAAGCCGCGGCCTGGTCGACTGGGAGGTGTCGGTGGACTCCACGATCAACCGTGCCCACCAGCACGGCACCAACCTCCCGCGCCACACAGGGGGACCTGTCGAATTACAAGAATCTTCTCGAAGAGCCCCCTGACCACGCCATCGGCAAGTCCCGCGGCGGGCTGACCACCAAGATCCACTCCCTGGTCGACGGCAAGCAGCGCCCGCTGGTGGTGATGGTCGGACCGGGGCAGGCCGGGGATTCCCCGATGTTCGAAAACCTCCTGGGCGCCCTGAAGGTCAAGAACCCGGCCACCGGGGCCACCCGGAGACGTCCCGTCCGGGCCATGGCCGACAAGGCCTATTCCTCGAGGGGCAACCGGAAATACCTCCGGGACCGCGGCATCCAGTGCGTGATCCCCGAAAAGGACGACCAGAAG
>NZ_JAHRED010000030.1 GCF_019084045.1 Paeniglutamicibacter quisquiliarum | reverse complement strand
ATCGGCGACCACCCGGCCTCTCGTGGCCAAAAACCCCAGAACCAAAGGGAAGTTGCCCCTCATGACGGGATCTTTGACCACGTCTGGCATGAAACAACGAAAGTGATCCGCACCATGTCCTTGGATGAAATGTGCATGCAGTTGCGGCAGTTCCGATCTGGATTGCAAACACGTGGATCTGGTTCTTCCGATCCACTGCAGCTGAAGACCCTGGTTCAGCCAGTCCGAGCTCTCGAGCTTTGTCGCAAGTTTGCCTCGGGTACAACAAGCCGAAGTTCATCTCTTTCAGCCAATATCCAAGCGCGGCGACTCCCACACATGAGCTCAGTCCATCCTTCCGCCGCTCGCTTCATCTAGCGTTGCCATGACCCGGCAATCGATTCAGCAGGTTGATCCTCGTGATCCTGTACGCCCTGGATCCCTTCCCCCCATTCGGGACAACAAGCGTATTCCAATCCGCCGGCGACGGGACCATGTGTTGCCGCAACTTGAGAGGTACGGTGCCTAGCTTTGGCCACGGGTGGCATCCAGTCCGCCCAAGGAAAGAACTCTTTGCGGCCGGCCAGCATTTCTGCACTTGCGCTCCGGGTCCACCGGTCCGTATCTGCGAGTGGATAGCTCACTGGCTGCAAACATGGATTCCAAGGAGGCCGTGGCAACCCTCCACGTCTAAGGAGTAGTTCATCATGTTCCTGATTGACGCCGGCCTGCTTTAGGCCTGGTTGTTATCCCTTTTCACTCGGAAGATTCTGGCTCCCGGTGTGCCGTTAGCCAGTAAGTGGCGTCCACTGGCCTTGGAAACGAAGTTTCGAAATTCGTAGGGCCCAGGAGATCTCGGGGACGTTTGCCTCGGTTCAGGCCAAGAATGTTGGATCAACTCAAGATCTGACTATTCAATGAGGGTCCTCCGGGCCACCTGCCCGGACTCCCTAGTTCGCACGGATGTGACGGATCGCAAGATC
>NZ_JAHRED010000003.1 GCF_019084045.1 Paeniglutamicibacter quisquiliarum | reverse complement strand
GGGGTGGCGGGCGCCCGGTGTCCGGTCCCGGGAAACGCCAGAGGCGGACCCGGTGCGAAATTTCAGTTAGGCGACGTTGTTCTCGTAGTCGACGTCCTTGGTGTCCTTGGTCAGGAACAGGGCGACGAGCGTGAGCACCGCACCGAGTGCCAGGTAGGCGCCGACCCAGACGGTGTTGCCGCCGCCGAACTGCCACAGCGCGATGGCCACGAACGACGCGGGTGCCGCGCCGATGACCGAGGACATGTTGTAGGCGACGGCCGAACCGGTGTAGCGCACGTTCGAGGGGAAGAGCTCGGGCAGGTAGGCGGCCATCGGGCCGAACGTCGCACCCATCAGCGTGAAGCCAATGACCAGGCCGACCATGGCGGCGCCCTTGCCCGGGCCGAACATCAGGGTCCAGGCCAGGCCGAAGACCAGGATGCCGCTGGTGACATAGATCAGGAACTTGCGGCGGCCGAACTTCTCGGCCAGCGGGCCGGAGACCATGGTGAAGATGCCGAAGAAGACCACGCCGATGATCAGCATCGTGAGGAACTCGGGGCGGGCGATGCCCAGGCCCGGCGCAAAGGCTGCCTCGGCGGCGGCGTCAAAGACCTTGCCCTTGGCCTCGGCCGCGGCGCGGGCCGCCTCGACGGTGGCCGGGGCGGTGCCGTAGGTCAGCGTGAAGGCTGTCATCAGGTAGAAGAGCACGTAGGTGGCCAGCATGATGAAGGTGCCGGCGAGCACCGGACGCCAGTGGTACTTCATGGTGGTCTTGAACGGGGACTTGGCGACCTTCTTCTGGTCCACGACCTTGGTGAAGGCCACGGACTCGACCAGCTTCAGGCGGACCCAGAGGCCCACGGCGACCATCACGGCGGAGAGGATGAACGGCACGCGCCAGCCCCAGGACATGAACTGCTCCGGGGACAGGCCCAGCTGCAGGCCGACGAACATCAGGTTGGCGATGATGAAGCCGATCGGCGCGCCCAGCTGCGGGAAGGTGCCGTAGATGGCGCGCTTGTTGGCCGGGGCGTTCTCGGTGGCCAGCAGGGCGGCGCCGGACCACTCGCCGCCGAGGGCCAGGCCCTGGGCGAAGCGCAGCAGCACCAGCATCAGCGGTGCCAGCACCACGAAGTTGCCCTGCGCCGGGGGCAGGAAGCCGATCAGGAAGGTGGCGATGCCCATGAGCAGCAGCGAAGCCACCAAGGTGCCCTTGCGGCCGATCTTGTCGCCAAAGTGCCCGAAAAGCACCGAGCCGACCGGGCGGGCGACGAAGGCCACGCCGAAGATCGCGAACGAGGAGAGGATCGCGTTGACGTTGGACGCGTTCGGGAAGAAGAGCGTCGGGAAAACCAGCACCGATGCCGTGGCATAGGCGTAGAAGTCAAAGAACTCAATGGTGGTGCCGATGAGGCTGGCAAACAGCACGCGTCCGCGCGTGTTTTCTTTCGGTGCAACGACCGCGGTCTTGTTGGACATGGGCTCGTGATTCTCTAGGTGGTGCCTTAAAATTACTAAGTGACAAGTTTATGCTGGACGTCCATCTATTGGACAGTCCTTCCACTATTTGGACAACTGTAATACAAGCCACAGCGATCCCGCGCGCATGACTGTCGCGCAGCCCGATATTTTTGATTCGACTTGGCACTTCGCGGACCCGGAATCGACCCGTTCCGGCGGTGGCTACTTCTTCGAGGACCCCAGGTCCGCCCGGGGCGCGCCCACTGGCACGGCGACTGCGGCCAATTCCCGCTGCTGGCGCGCACGGGCAAAGTTCCTGGAGAGTCGATGCGACGGCCGCTCGACGACCAAATAGAACAGCCACGCGACGAACAGGGAGAGGGCAAACCCCACGGGAATCTGCACCCACAGCGGAACCAGCCCGTGGGTCGCGAAGGCAAGGGCCACGACCACCGGCTCCTGGGTCAGGTAGAGGCTGAAGGAAATTCTGCCAAGCCAGCGTATCGGGCGCGAGCCGAACGCCCTGACGCTTGGCCGCCAGAAGGCGACGGCAAAAACCAACAGCGTCGCGCCGATCGCCGCAAAGCCGATCCAGGACTGCCGCCACCGGGATTCCGGGTCGACGCCGGCCACCAGCCAGGAATAGCACAACAGGAGGATCGACGCGACGCAGATCAGCGTCCACCCCCATCCCCGGATCCTGGCGGCCCGGGCCCGCAAGGCCTCGATGTTGTAGGCCATCAGCACGCCGAGCAGGAAGACGCTCAGGTACACCAGATCCGGGTAGAAGAAGCCCGCCAAGGGCCACAGCATGCAGAACAGGGGCACCGCCGCGACCTTCAGCCACAACAGCCTTTTCCAGGTGAAGGCCACCCAGAGGAAGAGCGGGAGCAGCAGCGAAAAGAGAACCTCATAGCGCAGCGACCAGAGCGAGGTGTTCAGCCCTCCCCAGCCGGCAATCAGCGACGAGCCCAGCAGCACCTGCACCGGCCCGTTGGGGGCCGCCGCATGGTCGTTCAGCCAGGGGCTGCCATTGGGGATCTCCGCCCGGCGGATGGCCAGCGTCGTCAGATACGCAAAGACTAGGCTCGCGATCGACGGCACATAGAGGCGGAGCAGCCGGCGGGGGTAGAAGTATTTCCACGGCACCGCCGCGCCGCGGGCAAAGGGCAGCGCCAGGACGAAGCCGCTGAGCACGTAGAAGACGACCACCGCTTCCGATCCCGCCCAGAGAATCCGCAGCGGCGAGTAATTCATGAGGGTTTCAAAGGTGGACAGCGGGCCAGTCTCGGTCAGCTTGTAGATCGCACCGGCCCGGTCATTCGAAACCACGATATGAAAGACGACCACGACGGCCGCCGCCACTCCACGCAACCCGTCGAGCGAACCGAATCTCGCACTTTCCCCTGCCATGGAACCCCGCCCCCAAACAACGCATGTGCAAACAGGGTACTCCCGCCGGGACGCAGCAATTCACGTAGTTCCCACTCGAAAACGTGGAGCCAAACAGGTAGTCCACCGTGCCCCGCGCGCGAGGGGGCACGGATGCACATGGCCGCCGCCCCCGGGTCGGGGGCGGCGGCCATGTGCGATGCGATTTCGGCGGCGCCTTTGGGCGCCCCACGGAGGCTAGAGGTGGACGTGCAGGCGCCGCGCGGCCTCGGAAATGGAGCCCGAGAGCGAGGGGTAGACCGAGAACGTCTCGGCCATGTCATCGACGTGCAGCTTGTTGTGCACGGCCAGCGCGATGGGGAAGATCAGCTCGGAGGCACGCGGCGCCACCACGACGCCGCCGATGATGGTTCCGGAGCCGCGGCGCGAAATGATCTTCACGAAGCCCTGGTTCACGTTCATCATCTTGGCGCGCGCGTTGGTGGCGAGGTCCAGCTTGATGATGTCGGCCTGGTACTTGCCTTCCTCGACCATGCGCTCGGTGACCCCGACGGTGGCGATCTCCGGGGAGGTGAAGATGTTCGAGGAGACCTCGGTGAGCTTCAGCGGCTTCACCGAATCGCCCAGCAGGTGGGCCATGGCAATGCGGCCCTGCATCGCGGAGACCGAGGCCAGCGCGAAGACACCGGTGCAGTCCCCGGCCGCGTAGACGTTGGTGGCGGTGGTGCGCGAGACGCCGTCGACCTGGATGTGGCCGGATTCGCTGAGCTTGATGCCCGCCTCCTCCAGGCCGATGCCGGCGGTGTTGGGGATCGAGCCGACGGCCACCAGGCAGTGGCTGCCCTCGATGACCTGTCCGTCGCCCAGGGTCACCCGCACCGTGTCGCCGTCGCGTTCCACGGCCTCGGCGCGGGACTTGGCCACGACGTTCACGCCGTTTTTCTTGAAGGCCTGCTCCAGGACCTCGGCCGCATCGGCGTCCTCGCCGGGCAGCACGCGGTCGCGCGAGGAGACCAGGGTGACCTTGGTGCCCAACAGGTTGTAGGCGGAGGCGAACTCGGCACCGGTGACACCGGAACCGATGACGATCAGGTGCTCGGGGACTTCCTTCAGGTTGTAGACCTGGGTCCAGTTGAAGATGCGTTCGCCGTCGGGAATCGCCGTGGGAAGCTCGCGCGGGTGCGCCCCGACGGAAATCAGCAGGGCGTCGGCGGGGATGGTCTCGGTGCTGCCGTCGGTGCGGGCGACCTCGACGGTGGAGGCGTCAAGCAGCCTGCCCTCGCCGATGACCACGCGCACTCCCACGCGCTCGAGGCCCATGTGGATGTCGGAGGACTGCTCGCGGGCCAGTTCCAACAGGCGCGCGTTCATGACCGAGAGGTCGGCCACCGCCTCGGTGCCGGCATCACCGACCTCGACACCGAACTCGCGGGCGCCGAAGACCCGGCGCATGGCATCGGCCGTCGCCACCAGGGTCTTGGACGGGACGACGTCGGTCAACACCGCCGAGCCGCCCATGCCCGCGCGTTCGACGATGGTCACCTGGGCGCCGAGCTGGGCACCTACCATCGCGGCCTCGTAGCCACCGGGGCCACCGCCGAGAATTACTAGCCTGGGGGAACTGATATCGCGTTGTGCACTCACGATCACTCATTCTTCCCTACCGGGCAGCCAAGTGCACACCGCACACGCGGGCGGGGGTCCTCCGCAGTGGCGGCGAACTGCCGCCCGGTGCCCGCGCCCGGGGTGCCCGGGGGCACCCCACCTGACAACGCCGGGATCCGCCGGTAGGTTTAACCCCGTGATCGACAACGAATCTGCCCCCTTTGACCTGGCCAACGCCGCCGCCGCCAAGATCGCCGAACTCACCGGCATCCCGAACCACGACATCGCCCTGGTGCTGGGCTCCGGCTGGGGCGAGGCGGCGGACCTCATCGGTGAAACCACCCACCGCATCGACGCCACCGAGTTGCCCGGATTCCACGCCGCCGCGGTGCCCGGGCACGTGGGCACGATCTCCTCGGTGCTCACCACGGGCGGCAGGCGCGTGCTGGTGCTCGGCGCGCGCACCCACTTCTACGAGGGCAAGGGCGTGCGCTCGGTGGTCCACGGCGTGCGCACCGCCGCCGCGGCGGGCGCCAAGACGCTGGTGCTGACCAACGGCTGCGGCGGGCTGAACCCGGCCTGGAGCCCGGGCACCCCGGTGCTGATCTCCGACCACCTCAACCTCACCGGCACCTCCCCGCTGGAAGGCGCGACGTTCGTGGACCTGACCGACCTGTATTCCGCGCGCATCCGGGACCTGGCCCGCGAGGTCGACCCGTCCCTGGACGAGGGCGTGTACGCGCAGTTCACCGGCCCGCACTACGAGACCCCCGCCGAGGTGCGCTACGCCAAGGTGATCGGCGCCGACCTGGTGGGCATGTCAACCGCCCTGGAGGCCATCGCCGCGCGCCACGCGGGCATGGAGGTCTTCGGGATCTCACTGGTGACCAACCTGGCCGCCGGGATCTCCGAGACCGCGCTCAGCCACGCCGAGGTCATCGAGGCCGGCCAGGCCGCCGGCCCGCGGATTTCCGCGCTGCTGGCGGACATCGTCGCCAAGCTCTAGGCCCCCGAAGCGTCCGCCCCGGTGGATCCCCAGCGACCGATCCCGATCCCGGAGCCTGCCAGACCCGGCAGCCCGGCCCAGCAGAAGGACCCAGCACAGCAGATGACCACCCACCAGATCGACGCCGCCCTGCTTGAGACCGCCGCGGCCTGGGCCGCCCAGGACCCGGACCCGGTGACCGCCGCGGCGCTGCGCAAGCTGTGCGACGCCGCCGGTGCAGGTGACGGACCGGCCGCCGCCGAGCTGGCGGACCGCTTCGCGGCGAACCTGGCGTTCGGGACCGCGGGGCTGCGTGCCGAGCTGGGGCCGGGCCCGAACCGCATGAACTCCATGGTGGTGCGGCGCACCGCCGCCGGGATCGGGCGCTTCCTGCTGGACACGGCCAAGGGGGCCTACAGACCGCGGGTGGTCATCGGCTTCGATGCCCGGCACAACTCCGACGTCTTTGCACGCGAGTCCGCCGCCGTGCTCACCGCCGCCGGGCTCGAGGTGCACCTGCTGCCCTCGGCCCTGCCCACCCCGGTGCTGGCCTGGGCCGTGCGCGAGCTGGGCGCGGAGGCCGGGATCATGGTCACCGCCAGCCACAACCCGCCGGCCGACAACGGCTACAAGGTCTACCTCGGCGGGCGCGCCGAGAGCGGGTGGGGGCAGGGCGTCCAGATCGTCAGCCCCGTGGATGCGCAGATCGCCGCACGGATCAACCACGGCGAACCGATGGCTGACATCGCCCTGGCCGCCGAGGGCTGGGCCGTGCTGCCCGGCGCCGGGGAGCCAGGGGACATCGAGGGCGGGTACCTGGATGCCATCGCCGGCGTCGTACCGGCGGCCGGCGTGACCGACGGGGACGCCATCACCGCGGCGCGCGAGAACCTGAGGATCGTGCTGACCCCGATGCACGGGGTCGGCGGGCACACCATGGCCCAGGCGCTGGGCCGCGCCGGTTTTTCCCGGGTGCGCCTGGTGGCCGAGCAGGCCGAGCCGGACCCGGACTTCCCCACCGTCTCCTTCCCCAACCCGGAGGAGCCCGGCGCCCTCGACCTGGCCCTGGCCCTGGCCGCCGGGACCGACGCCGACCTGGTGATCGCCAACGACCCGGACGCCGACCGCTGCGCCGTCGCCGTCAGGTTCCCCGACACCGGCTGGCGGATGCTGCGCGGGGACGAGCTCGGCTGGCTGCTGGGCGACCGCGCCGCCGCGACAGCGGCCCCCGGCGCGGTGCTGGCCAACTCCATCGTCTCCTCGCGCATGCTCGCACGAATCGCCGCGGCGCATGGGCTGGCCCACGAGAGCACGTTGACCGGCTTCAAGTGGATCTCGCGCGTGCCCTCCCTGGCCTTCGGCTACGAGGAGGCACTGGGCTATTGCGTGGCCCCCGACCTGGTGCGCGACAAGGACGGCATGTCGGCCGCGCTGATGCTTGCCGACTACGCCGCGGAGCTCAAGGCCGCCGGCTCCTCCCTGCCGGCGGCGCTCGATGCCCTGGCGCTGGCGCACGGTCTGCACCAGACGGACCAACTCTCGGTGCGCGTGGCGGATTTGGCCCTGCTGGACACCATGATGGAGTCGCTGCGCGCAGCCCCGCCGGCCACCCTGGGCGGGGAGGCCGTCACCGGTTTCGAGGACCTGTCTCTGGGGGCGCACCTGCCGCCGACCGACGGGCTGCTCTTCGCCACCGCCGCCCACACCCGGGTGATCGTGCGGCCCTCGGGGACCGAGCCGAAGCTCAAGTGCTACCTCGAGGTCATCGCGCCGGTCACCGGCCCCGGCGAGCTGCCGGCGGCCCGCGCCGCCGGCAGCGCACGGCTGGAGGCCATCAAGCAGGAACTCGCCGGCCTGCTGGGCCGCTAGGTGGCGGCCGGCGGCCAATCCGCCGGGCGCGTCCCCCTCCCCCACGCCTTTTCATCCAGATCACGACCAGGAGCCACAGAACACGCCATGAGCACCCCCAACATTGCCTCGTACATCGACCACACCATCCTGAACCCCGACGCCGCGGCCTCCGATGTCGCCCGCATTTGCGCCGAGGCCGTGCAGTACAAGTTCAAGTCCGTTTGCGTGAACCCGATCTGGGTGGCCACCGTGAGTGCCGCGCTGGCGGACTCCGGCGTGCTCACCTGCTCGGTCATCGGCTTCCCCTTCGGCGCCATCCCCACCGCCGCCAAGGTCTTTGAGGCGAACACGGTGGTGGCCGACGGCGCCAACGAGGTGGACATGGTCATCAACATCGCCGCAGCCAAGGCCGGGGACGAGGAAGCCCTGGTGGCCGACATCTCCGCCGTCGCGCAGGCGGTGCATGCCGGCGGCGCGATCCTGAAGGTCATCATCGAGACGGCGCTGCTCAGCGACGAGGAGAAGGTGCTTGCCTGCCGCGCCTCGGTGCGGGCGGGGGCCGACTTCGTGAAGACCTCCACCGGCTTTGCCGGCGGCGGGGCAACGCTCGAGGATGTGGCGCTGATGCGGGCCACCGTGGGCCCGGAGACGGGCGTGAAGGCCTCCGGCGGGGTGCGTTCGCTGGAAACGGCGCACGCCATGATCGCCGCGGGCGCCACGCGTCTTGGTTCCAGCTCCGGAGTTGCTATTGTGGAGGGTGAACAAGGCGCCGAGGGCTACTGATCTCGTATCCCGCGCGCATTGAAACCAGATCATTTTTAGGAGATTCGCTGTGTACTCGAACGGCAAGAACGTAGCCCACTCGGGCCAGGGCCGACTGGCCGGGAACGTCATCGCTTTGGTGGTGTTCTTCGTCATGTTCGCCGGAGCCATCTTCGCGCTCTCGTACTGGTCGCTGGACAACGCCTGGATCCCGGGCATTGCCTGCCTCGTGCTGGCCATGTTGGCCTTCGCCATTCCGCAGCACATCTTGGGCATGTCCGACCGCGACCCGGCCAAGACGGCTTCGAAGCAGGACTAGACGCCAGCTGCGTCTCCCGCAAAGGGAGGCGGGCACCGCGCAGCATCCGCAATCCGCACCCCGTGCGGACCTGCGTTGCACGCGGTGCCCGCCTCCCTTTTTGCATGCCGATTTCGGCCGCTTTCCGGCACGTCTCCGGCCCGCGGGAGACCGGGCGCGGAGCCCTCGCCAAAACTTCTACAAGTCGTAGAAAACTACAGGTGGTCGCGTGTAGGATGAAGTCCAACGGAAACCCAAGGCTTTCGTTGGACCAGCCGACTCTGCCTGAAGAAATGAGCGCCCCACCATGGAAAACACTCCGCGCAGCAACGTCGTTGTCGGCATTGACGGATCGCCGCAATCCATCAGCGCCCTTCGCTACGCAGCCACCCTTGCAGCATCCCTGGGCCACGGCCTGGTGGCTTTTTCCTCGTGGCTGCCGCGCATCGCGTTGGAGGACTACACCCCGGACTGGGCGCCCGAGCAGGACGCCCGCGACGCGCTGGAAAAGTCCATCGAACAGGCCTTCGGCGAGGACATTCCCGCCGGCCTGGAGCGCAGGGTGGTCATGGGCCCCGCTGCTCCCAACCTGATCGAGGCCTCCAAGGACGCTGCCATGCTGGTGTTGGGCACGCGCGGGCGCGGCGGCTTCAAGGGCCTGCTCCTGGGTTCGGTGTCCAGTTCGCTGGCCGCCCATGCCAAGTGCCCGGTGCTGATCCACCACGGAGAAGCCGCCGCCGCCTGACAACCACCGATATGCGGATGCCGGGTGGCTGCCCCCATGTCGGGGCCGCCACCGGGCATCCTTGCGTTGCGGTAGATGTCCGCTAGACCCTGGCGCGCGGGGCCTCGACCTCGAAGATGTTGGAAAGCACCGACGAGACCCACTCCAGGATCTGCTCGTCCACCAGGTCCCGTCCGCCAATGGCGGAGGTCTGCGGCTTGGGAATCACAATGGCACCCAGCGCCGGCTTGTCGGCCGCGCCCTTGTACATCCGGGCCAGGCGCAGCTGGCGCGAATCCGGCAGGTCGGCGATCGCCGCCGGGGCGAACTTGATCGTGTTGCCCATCATCGCCACATCCGTAAGCCCCAGCGCGCGGGCCCTGATGCGGATCCGCGCGACCTCCAACAGGTTCACCACCGGCGCCGGCGGCTGCCCGTACCTGTCAACCAGCTCGGCCAGCACGTCCTCAAGCGCCGCGAAGTCGGTGGCGGCGGCGATCTTCCGATAGGCCTCCAGGCGCAACCGCTCCCCTGGCACGTAGTCGTGCGGCAGGTGCGCGTTGACCGGCAGCTCGATCTTCATCTCCGCGGTCTTCTCGTCGGCCTCGCCCTTGAAGTCCGCCACCGCCTCGCCGACCAGGCGCAGGTAAAGGTCGAAGCCGACCCCGGCGATGTGCCCGGACTGTTCCCCGCCGAGCAGGTTGCCGGCCCCGCGGATCTCCAGGTCCTTCATCGCCAGCTGGTAGCCCGAGCCGAGCTCGTTGTGCGCGGCCACGGCCTTGAGCCGCTCGAGGGCGACCTCGCCCAGCGGCTTTTCGGCGTTCCACAGGAAGTAGGCGTAGGCGCGCTCGCGTCCGCGGCCCACGCGCCCGCGCAGCTGGTGCAGCTGGGACAGGCCGTAGTTGTCGGCCCGGTCCACGATCAGCGTGTTGGCATTGGAGATGTCGAGGCCCGTCTCGATGATGGTGGTGGAGACCAGCACGTCGAACTTCTTCTCCCAGAAGTCCTGGATGATCTTCTCCAGCCGGGATTCGCTCATCTTGCCGTGTGCCACCTCGACCCGGGCCTCGGGCACCAGCTCGCGCAGCTCGGAGGCGATCTTGTCGATGGAGGAGACGCGGTTGTGCACGAAGAAGACCTGCCCGTCGCGCATCAGCTCGCGGCGGATGGCCGCGGAGATCTGCTTGTCGGTGCGCGGGCCCACGTAGGTGAGCACCGGGTGGCGCTCCTCCGGCGGGGTGGCCAGCGTGGAGGTCTCGCGGATGCCGGTCAGGCTCATCTCCAGGGTGCGCGGGATCGGGGTCGCGGACATGGACAGCACGTCCACGTTGGTGCGCATCTTCTTGAGCTGTTCCTTGTGCTCGACGCCGAAGCGCTGCTCCTCGTCGACAATCACCAGTCCGAGATCACGGAATTGCACGGTGTCCGAGAGCAGCCGGTGGGTGCCGATGACCACGTCGACGGTGCCGTTCTTCAGCCCCTCGATGATGTCCTTGGACTCCTTGGCGCTCTGGAAGCGCGAGAGCGTCTTCACCCGCACCGGGAAGCCGGAGTAGCGCTCGGTGAAGGTCTGCTGGTGCTGGGAGGCCAGCAGCGTGGTGGGCACCAGCACCGCGACCTGCTTGGAGTCCTGCACGGCCTTGAACGCGGCGCGCACCGCGATTTCCGTCTTGCCGAAGCCCACGTCCCCGGAGACCAGCCGGTCCATCGGGATCTCGCGCTCCATGTCGGCCTTGACCTCGTTGATGGTGGTCAGCTGGTCCGGGGTCTCCACGTAGGCGAAGGCCTCCTCCAGCTCCGACTGCCAGGGGGTGTCGGTTGCGAAGGCGTGCCCGCGCGAGGCCATGCGGGCGGAGTAGAGCCGGATCAGGTCCCCGGCGATCTCCTTGACGGCCTTGCGCGCCCGGGACTTGGTGCCGGCCCAGTCCGAGCCGCCCATCTTGGACAGCGTCGGGGCCTCGCCGCCGACATAGCGGGTGACCTGGTCCAGCTGGTCGGTGGGCACGAAGAGCTTGTCACCCGGCGCCCCGCGCTTGGCCGGCGCGTACTCCAGGACCAGGTACTCGCGCTTGGCGTCGGCCCCGCCGGCGACCTTGCGGGCGATCAGCTCCACGAACCTGGCGATGCCATGTTGCTCGTGCACGACGAAGTCGCCCTCGGTGAGGGTCATCGGGTCAACGGCATTGCGCCGCTTGGCGGCAAGCCGCTTGGCCCCGCTCGGGGCGTAGGCGCTGGATCGGCCCAGGAGGTCCGCCTCGGTGAGGAAGCCGAGTTTCAGCGAATCGAGCGCAAAGCCGCGCCCGGCCTGCGCGGTGGTGATCTCGATCAGCCCGGGGGTCGGTGCCTCGTCGAGCGAATTGATGCGGTGGGTGGGGATGTCGGCGTCGTGGAAGAGCTCGGCCAGGCGCTGGGCGGGTCCGGGGCCGTCGGTTGCCACCACGATCGACCAGTCGTCCTTGATGCGCCCGGAAATGAACCCGAGCATCTCGGCCACATCCCCCTGGTAGCCGCGCGGCTCGCGGGCATTGATGCGGATCGAGTCGGCCTCGGGCAACAGTTCGGCGTCGGTGCCCAGCGAGGTCACCGACCACCAGGAGACTTTGGCGGCCTGCGCGTCGTTGCGGGTGGTGGCCAGGGAGGTGAAGTTCCCGGCCTCCAGCTCGGCCGCGGCGGCCTGCGCCTGCGCCTGGGACAGGTCAAGGGGTGCGGCCCCGCCGTCGGAGGCGGTTGCCCAGGCGGCGGCCAGAAACTCGGCGTTGGTCGCTTCCAGGTCATGGGCCCGGGCGCGGACCCGTTCCGGTTCCATGACCAGTGCGATGGATTCGGCCGGCAGCGCCGAGAGCAGCGGCACCATGGCGTCGACCAGCAGCGGGGCCAGGGACTCCATGCCCTCCACCGCCAGGCCGCCGGCGATCTTGGCGAGCATGTCCCTCGCCGCGGGCATCTCCGACTGCAGCTTTGCCGCCCGCGACATCACCGACGGGGTGATCAGCAGTTCGCGGCAGGGCGGTGCCTGGATCCGGGTGGGCGCCTCGTGCTCCAGGGAACGCTGGTCGGCGATGGAGAAGAAGCGCATGGCCTCGATCTCGTCGCCGAAGAAGTCGATGCGCACCGGGTGGTTCAGGGTGGGAGGGAAGACATCCAGGATGCCGCCGCGCACCGCGAACTCGCCGCGGTGGGTGACCATGTCAACGCGCGCATAGGCGGCATCGGCCAGCGCCCTGACCACGGCGGAGAACTCGTATTCGTCGCCCACCTGCAGGTTAACCGGCTCCAGCTTGCCCAGGCCGGCGACCAGGGGCTGGATGACGGCGCGGATCGGCGCCACGATGACCTGCAGCGTCGGGTCCTTGGTCTCCAGCCGGCGCAGCACGTCCAGGCGCCTGCCCACGGTGTCCGAGCGCGGGGAAAGGCGCTCGTGGGGCAGCGTTTCCCAGGATGGAAATTCCGCCACGGCGTCCTCGGGGAGGTAGCTGTGCAGGGCTGCGAGAAGTTCCTCGGTCTCGCGGCCGGTGGCGGTCACCGCCAGCACCAGCCCGTCGGCGACCTTGGAGCGCAGCGCCTCGACGGTTTCGGCGGTGATGACTGCGCGCATTCCGGCCGGGGCGGCGATCTCCAGTTCGTTGGCGCGGGCGGCGTACCCGGTTGCGGCATTGGATCTGACGCGGGAAAAGGAGGTGTCGGTTCGCAATGCAGTGCGCAGGCCGTGAAGCGCCATCGGGTGGGGTCCTTTCCGAAGACTGGTACGCGCACAACACAATTACCCGAGATCCATGCCGGATCCCGGGGTGCGCCTTTCAAGCGTACCGCCGCGCGCGCGCATGCCCGGTACGCTGGTGGGGTTGTATCCCGGCCGATCTACTTTACGGAGTCCTGCCCCATGGCACTTAACGCCACCACAGACCTGACGCACGCCCCCGACACCGTCATCGCCACGCTTGCCGATCGCGACTTCGCCGAGCACCTCACCGGCCTGGTCGGAGGAGAGCTCAAGAGCTTCGAGGTTGCCGGCGACACCGCCGCGGCCTTCACGCTGACCACCGTGCGCACCCTGCCCACCGACCGCGCCCCGGAAATCGCCCGCAAGTTCGTTGGCCAGTCCGTGGAAGTCACCCAGGTCGAGTCCTGGTCGTCCCCGGCCGCCGACGGCTCCCGCGAGGCCACCTTGAAGGTCACCGTCGGTTCGCTGCCGGTTTCGGTGTCCGGCACCGAGTCGCTGCGCGCCACCGACGCCGGCTCGGCCCTGGGCGTGGAGGCCACCGTGTCCTCCTCCATCCCGTTTGTGGGCGGAAAGATCGCATCGGCCGCCGAGCCATTCATCTCCAAGGCGCTCTCGCTGCAGGCTGCCAAGGTCTCTGCCTGGATCGAACGCGGTTAAATACCGACGCTTGGCCCGCCGTGGTTGCGGCGGGCGCCAGTCCCTGGCCAAAGGGCCGGCACGTGCATGCCCCGGAGGGCGGACCTCGTGCCGGTCCTTCGCCTTTAAGGCGGGCCGCCGCAGGCGCACTGCCGGGTCGGTCAAGACGCGGCGGCCACCGGCTTCATGTGGCTTCCGGATGTGCACCGGGACACGTTTAGGCGATAGTGTGGTCTCTGGTGTGCCGGGAAGTCTGGTCGGCGATAACTTCAGCGTCCCCGAAAGAATTGAAGAAATACCATGAACCAAGCCCCCACACCCACGCCGAAACCCAAGACGGTTTTCGGCCCGGGCAGCTACACCGAATACCTGCGCATCGGGGAGATCCTGCGCAAGGAAACCGTTGGCGGCCTCGTCCTGATCGTGGGCGCCGTCATCGCGCTGATCTGGGCCAACTCCCCCGCCGCCGACAGCTACTTCGCCCTTCGCGATTTCCACCTCGGCTTCGAGGTGTTCGGCATCGACCTGAACCTGTCACTGGGCCACTGGGCCGCCGACGGGCTGCTGGCCGTGTTCTTCTTCCTGGTCGGCCTGGAGCTGAAAAAGGAATTCGTGGCCGGGGACCTGCGCGACATGAAACGCGCCATCGTCCCGGTGACCGCCGCCTTTGGCGGCGTGTTGGTCCCCGCGCTGATCTTCGTCGCCCTGAACGCCTCCACCGGCGGGGAAACCCTGCGCGGCTGGGCCATCCCCACCGCCACCGACATCGCCTTCGCCGTTGCGGTGCTGGCCGTCATCGGCTCGAACCTGCCCTCCCCGCTGCGCATCTTCCTGTTGACCCTCGCGGTCGTCGATGACCTGATTGCCATCGTGATCATCGCCTTCGTCTTCACCGAGGATCTGAACCCGCCATACCTGCTGATGGCGCTGGCCCCCATTGCGCTCTATGCGTTCGTGACCCACAAGTGGCCGAAGTTCTTCGCCGCGCGCCTCTGGGCGCCCTGGGTCATCCTGTTGCCGCTGGGCATCGCGGCCTGGGCACTGGTCTTCGGATCGGGCATCCACTCGACCATTGCCGGCGTTGTGCTGGGTTTCTGCGTCCCGGTGCTGCGCAAGAACACGGACGAGATCGACAGGCCGGGCCTGGCCGAGCAGCTGGAGCACCGCTTCCGCCCGCTCTCCAGCGGCTTCTGCGTCCCGGTCTTCGCCTTCTTCTCCGCCGGCGTTGCCGTCGGCGGCGCCGAGGGCTTCGCCTCGGCCCTGGGCGACCCGGTGCTCTGGGGCATCGTCTTCGGCCTGGTCTTCGGCAAGCCCATCGGCATCCTGGGCGCCACCTGGCTGGTGACCCGCTCGTCCAAGGCGAACCTGGATCCTGACACCAAGTGGGGCGACCTGTTGGGCGTGACGTTCCTGGCGGGCATCGGATTCACCGTGTCCCTGTTGGTCTCCGAGCTCTCCTTCGGCCTGGCCTCACCGCACTACGACCACGCGAAGGTCGCGATCCTGACCGCCTCCGTGGTGGCCGCCATCCTCGGCACGATTTGGCTGCGGCCGCGCGACCGCCGCTACCGCCTCGTGAACGAGCGGGCGGCCAGGGACGAGGACCGCGACGGCGTCCCCGACATCTTCCAGCAGCCCGAAAACAACGGCTAGCGGGGACGCCGCACACCAGAAGAGCCGGATTGGCTTGGCCGGGAAATCCCGGGCAAGCCAATCCGGCTCTGTTGTTTATGGGTGCGTTCCGCTATTCGTTGGCGGCCAGCAGGGCGGCCTCGGCGGCCACCCAGGAGAGCATCGCGCACTTGACGCGCGCGGGGAACTTGGACACCCCGGCAAAGGCCGCTCCGTCGCCCAGGATTTCCTCGTCCCCGGCCCGGGCGCCGCGCGAGCGCATCAGTTCGCGGAATTCGTCGAGGATGGCCATGAACTCCTCGCGTTCGATACCGGTGGCCAGTTCACTGAGGACCGACGCGGAGGCCATGGAGATCGAGCAGCCGTCGCCTTCCCAGGAAACGTTCTTCACGACGCTGCCTTCGACCTGGACGCGCAGCTGGATGTGGTCCCCGCACACGGGGTTGTGCTGCATCGATTCGCCGTGAGCCACGCCGTCCGGCGCCTCGAGCAGCCCGGCGCCGTGCCTGGCCTTGGCATGGTCCAGAATGATTTGTTGGTACAGCTGGTCCAGATCGTTCACTTGCCGACTCCAAAGTATCCGCGCACATCCGACACCGCATTGAGCAGGGTGTCGACGTCGCTGGTGGTGTTGTATAGGTAGCTGCTTGCCCGGGTGCTGGAGACAACGCCCAATGCCCGGTGCAGCGGCTGGGCGCAGTGGTGGCCCACGCGCACCGCAATGCCGCGCGAATCCAGGAACTGTCCCACGTCGTGCGGGTGCACGCCTTCGACCACGAACGGTGCGGTGCCGATACGCGCGACACCCCGGTCCGGGCCCAGAACACGGACTCCGGGCATCCCGGCCAGGCCGGTGAGCATGCGATCCCCCAAGTGCTCTTCCCAGGCCGCGATGCGGTCCATGCCCACTTCGCGCAGGTAGGAAACGGCGGTAGCCAGGGCATGGGCCTGCGAGATCCGTTGGGTGCCGGCCTCGAAGCGCATCGGGGCAGGCAGGTATTCGGCCTTCTCCATGGTCACCGAGGTGATCATCGAGCCTCCCGTGAGGAAGGGCGGCATCGCGTCGAGCAGCGCGGCGCGGCCGTACAGTCCGCCGATCCCCGTGGGGCCGAGCATCTTGTGCCCGGAAAACGCCATAAAGTCGACGTCGAGCGCCTTGACGTCAACGGGAAGGTGCGGAACCGACTGGCAGCCGTCAAGGACCGTCAGCGCCCCGACGTTGCGGGCCAGAGCCACCAGCGCCGCTACATCGGTCACCGTACCCAGCACGTTGGAGACGTGCGTGAAGGCCACGACCTTGGTGGCCGCGGTGATGATCGAGTCGGCAAGATCCATGCGCAGGGCGCCTGATTCGTCGACGGGAATGTACTTGAGGGTCGCGCCGGTGCGCAGCGCCAGTTCCTGCCATGGGATCAAATTGGCATGGTGCTCAAGCTCGGTGACGACGATTTCGTCCCCCGCGCCGAGCGCGAAGCGTCGTGCTGCCTCTCCCCCAAGGCCGGCGCTGGCATTGCCGAAGGAGTACGTGATGAGGTTCAGCGCCTCGGTGGCGTTTGAGGTCCATACGACCTCGTTGTCCTTGGCGCCAATGAACCCGGCGACGTCGGTACGGGCCTGCTCGAAGATGTCGGTGGCCTCTACGGCCAGGGAGTGAGCACCGCGGTGGACTGCCGAATTGAAGTTCTCGTAGAAGTGCTGCTCGGCCTCGTACACGCAGCTGGGCTTTTGCGAGGTGGCCCCGGAATCCAAATACGTCAACGGGACACCGTTGACATTGCGACCCAGAATGGGGAAGTCTGCCCGCAACCGCGCGACCTCGACGTCATCCAGGCGCTTGGGAAGGGTATCTTGCGTCGTGGGCAATGCACTGGACACGTTGGGAACCTCCGAAGTTCGTTTCATGCCGACCACGCCGCATTGGTTCTCCGCCGCGCAACCTGCGGCATATTCCATGGTGCGATTCGTGATTACGGCATCATTTGCTTCGCTAATTCTCCCACGTTCGGGCCGCCGTGGCACATAAGTCGACCCTTACCAATTCGAATTCGACAGGGAAATGGCACAAAAAAAGGGGCCGATAGCGGGATGGGGGTGGCCCAGTCTCGGAGGCCGCCCGCTACCGGCCCCTGGTCTTGGGGCCAACTGGCACTTGATCATTGTATGAGGCGCTTGATTGTTGAACAAATTACACATGGCGTGCGCAACCAAGCGCCAACGAACTTCATCGGCGCCAGCAGCCCGCGGCGTGAAGAGCCCGCTAGGAGAGATTGAACTTGCGTTGCGCGATTTCCAGCCCGTGGTTCATCAATTCCTCCACGGCGTCAGCCGCCGCATCGGTCAGGAACGGAAGGGATTTCTTTTCGTCCTTGGAGAAGTCCTTCAGCACGTAATCCGCTGTTTCCATGCGTCCGGGAGGCCTTCCCACGCCCACGCGCACGCGCAGGTAGTCCTTGGTGCCCAGGGCCTTGGAGATGTCGCGCAGCCCGTTATGGCCGCCTTCGCCGCCGCCGAGCTTGACCTTGACGGTGTCAAAGGGAATGTCGATCTCGTCGTGCACGGCAATGACGTGTGCGGGATCGATACCGAAGAACTTTGCCAGATTGGCGACGGGGCCGCCCGAAAGATTCATGTAGGTCATCGGCTTCGCCAGAACGAGTCTGGGTCCCCCGATACCCATGCGTCCCTCGAGGATCTGCGCCCGGGAGCCGTGGGTCTTGAACTTCCCCCCGATGCGGGAGGCAAGCTCGTCGACGACCATCTGGCCAACATTGTGCCTGTTATGCGCGTAGCCGGGCCCGGGGTTTCCGAGCCCGGCTACGAGCCAGGTTTCGCTAGTCATGCGACAACCAAATTCAAGAAATTACTCGGCGGAAGCTGCCGATTCCTCTTCGGTCTCCGAAACAGCGGCATCGATCGTTGCAACGACGACGCTGCCGTCGATGGCAAGGGCGGTGCCCTCCGGGAGAACCAGGTCAGAGGCCAGGATCTGGGTACCTGCGGCCAGGCCAGAGACGTTGGCAACAACGTGCTCCGGAAGGGCAACTGCCTCGGCCTCGACGGCGATGACCGCGTGGTCCAGGGAAAGGGTGGAGCCGGCGGTGAGTTCGCCCTGGACCTGGACGGAAACCTCAACGATGACCTTTTCGCCCTTCTTGACGATCAGGAGGTCAAGGTGGTCAACGGTCTGGCGCAGTGCGTGGCGCTGGATGTCCTTCACCAGGGTGATGGTGTCTTCGCCGTCAACCGAGATGTTCAGCAGGGCGTTGGAGCCGCGGACTGCAAGGGTGGTGGCGGCGGCCGGCAGGAGGACGCGGACCGGGTCGGTGCCGTGGCCGTAGATCACTGCAGGGATCTTGCCGGCGCGGCGGGCCTGGCGTGCGGCGCCCTTGCCGAAGTCGGTGCGCAGTTCGCCGTCAAGCGTGATGATGTTGCTCATGGTGTTCTCCTTGTGGAAGATGATTAATTGGTTCCTGCCCCGCTCGGGCCTAGAAGCAACATCATCCGATTCCCTCTAAGGAGAAGGACGCGTAGTGCGTTTCTAGCCTCGTCGATAACGGACCCCCATTTTCATGGGGTTCCCTCGCCTGGGCACAAGTCAATATTTTAGCAGGGCCCGGGTGCCCGACGGAAATCGTCGGCGATCCACCGTTTCGGCCCCAATGAAAGCGGGCGCCGCCGCGGCTCCCGTCAGGGGAGCAGCAGCGGCGCCCGGCATCAAGCCAAGGTCCCGTGGGACGGGCTCCTAGGCGTCTCCGTCAAAGAGGCTGGTGACCGAGCCGTCTTCGAAGACTTCCTTGATGGCACGGGCCAGCAAGGGTGCGATCGATAGTACGGTCAGGCAGTCGAAGCGCTTGGACTCCGGGATCGGCAGCGTGTTGGTCACCACGACCTCGCGGGCTCCCGATTCAGCAAGGCGCTGCGCGGCCGGGTCGGAGAACACGGCGTGCGTGGCGGCAATGATGACGTCCTTGGCGCCGGCGTCCTTCAGCACCTTCACGGCTCCGGCGATGGTTCCGCCGGTGTCGATCATGTCATCGATCAACACGCAGGTGCGACCCTCGACCTGGCCGACGACGGTCTTGGATACCGCCTGGTTCGGGACGGTCAGGTCGCGGGACTTGTGCACGAAGGCCAGCGGCGCGCCGCCGAGGCGCTCGGCCCACTGCTCGGCAACGCGGACGCGGCCGGTATCGGGGGAAACCACTGTGACCGGGTCGTCCCCGACGACCTTGCGGATGTAGTCGGCCAGCAGCGGGATGGCGAAGAGGTGGTCGACCGGGCCGTCGAAGAAGCCCTGGATCTGCGCGGTGTGCAGGTCAACGCTCATGATGCGGTCGGCGCCTGCCACCTTGAACATGTCGGCAACCAGCCGAGCGGAGATCGGCTCGCGCCCGCGGCCCTTCTTGTCCTGTCGGGCGTAGGGGTAGAACGGGGCCACGACGGTGACGCGACGGGCCGAGGCGCGCTTCATGGAGTCAACCATGATCAGCTGTTCCATGAGCCAGTTGTTCAGCGGCGCCGGGTGGGCCTGGATGACAAAGACATCCTTGCCTCGCACCGATTCGCCGGAGCGGACGTAGATCTCGCCGTTGGCGAAGTCGTAGGCACTCATCGGAAGCAACTCGGTCCCGAGGGCCGCTGCCACCTCTTCGGCAAGCTCGGGGTGGGCACGCCCGGAAGCCAGCACCAGCTTCTTATCTACGTTATGGCTCAGTTCGCTCATGGGATCGCTTTCTCGCTCAGACGGGGATCGGAAATGATGTGGAGGGTTACTTGACCTGGTCCGCGGATTCGGCGGTTGCGCCTGAATCCAGTGCGGACCTGAATGCGGCCTCCGCGGCCGGGGAACCGGGACGCTTGGAAATCGTCCAGCCCTCGGTGTTGCGTTGCGGAGCCACGGAAAGCGCAAGGGCCCCCGCCGGAACGTTTTTGCGCACGATGGCTCCCGCTCCCGTGTATGCGCCGTCCCCGATGCTCACGGGGGCGACGAACACGGTGTTGGAGGCGGTGCGTACGTGCGAGCCGATGACGGTGCGGTGCTTGTTCACGCCATCGTAGTTGGCGGTGATGTTGCCACAGCCGATGTTGGTGTATTCGCCGATTTCGGCATCCCCGGCGTAGCCCAGGTGCGAGAGCTTGGAGCCGCGGCCCACGACGATGTTCTTGGTTTCGTAGAAGGCGCCGATCTTGGCGTCCGGGCCAAGGTTGGTCTTGGGGCGCAGGTAGGCGAAGGGGCCGACCGACGAGCCGTCGGCAATGACCGAGTCGGTGACATCCGAGCGGACGATCTTGGCGCCGCGTCCGACCTGGGTGTTGGTCAGCGTGGTGTCCGGGCCGACGACGGCATCGGTGCCGATGGCGGTGGTCCCATGCAGCTGTGTGCCCGGCTTGATGGTGACATCGGTGGACAGGGCGACCTCGACATCGATCCAGGTGCTGTCCGGGTCGATGATGCTGACCCCGGCGCGCATCCACTTTTCCAGGATGCGGCGGTTCATTTCCTTGCCAAGCGCGGCCAGCTGGACGCGGTCGTTGGCACCTTCGACCTGCCAGGCGTCCTCGGTGACGACGGCCGCCACGCGGCCCCCCGTGGACCGGGCAATGCCCAGCACATCGGTCAGGTACATTTCACCCTGCGCGTTGTCGGTGGTGACCTCGGCCAGTGCCGAGCGCAGGACCTCCGCGTCAAAGGCGTAGATGCCGGAATTCACTTCGCGGATGGCGCGCTCTTCGTCGCTGGCATCCTTGTGCTCGCGAATGCCGGTGACGGTGCCGTCCTCGGCGCGCAGGATGCGACCGTATCCGGTGGCGTCATCCAACAGTGCGGTGAGCACCGTGACGGCGTTGCCTTCGGCGTCGTGGGTTGCAACCAATTCGGAGAGCAGTTCAGTGGTCAGCAGCGGAACATCGCCGTAGGTGACAACGATGGTGCCTTCAAGGGCCGGGTCCAGCTTCTCGAGACCCAATTGCACGGCTCGTCCGGTGCCGGGAATTTCATCCTGGTCGGCGATGACGACGTTCGGCTTGACCTGCAGGAGGTGCTCGACAACGCGTTCGCGTTCAAAGCGGACCACGGCCACGAGCGTTTCGGGTTCGAGGCCCTCCGCTGCGGCAAGGGCGTGCCCCACCATGGAACGGCCGCCAATTTCATGCAGGATCTTGGGTTTTGCCGATTTCATTCGGGTTCCCGCGCCTGCGGCGAGAACGATGACAGCGGCTGGTGCGTTGGCGTGAACGCTCAAGATTGGTACTCCCCTGTACTTTGGCTAGCCGGACCGGCCGGGCCAGGCCTCATCATTCTATCCCGGGAGAACACCGGGATTTTCAATGAGTGGTGCGTTCCGCCCATAGGATTCGAACCTATACTCCACAGCTCCAAAGGCTGGGGTGCTGCCATTACACCAGGGCGGAATGTGCGCTGAGCTTGCCTCACCGGCACAGTGAACTATTCTGCCACGACTGGAGGCATCGATGCGACTTCAGGGACGGCGGCGCGTTAATCCTCCGTTCACACCACGGTGACTTGGCATGGTTTATGCCGCTCCTGTGCTTACCATGATGCCTATGAGCCCCACCGCACGCCCGCGCACGCGAATGACCGGAGTACAACGACGACTCCAGCTGATCGATATCTCCCGCCAGCTGTTCTCCTTGCGGGGCGTTGACGGAACCACGATCGAGGAAATCGCCCGCGCGGCCGGTGTGTCCAAGCCCATTGTCTATGAGCACTTTGGTTCCAAGGAAGCGCTTTACATGGAAGTGGTCACCAACGAATACCGGGAACTGCTGGGCCGCATCACGGAGTCGCTTTCCGGTGACGACTCTTCACGGGTGTTGTTGGAGAAGGCCGCGCTTGCGATGCTGACCTATATAGAGGACAGCACCGAGGGCTTCCGCATCCTGGTGCGCGATGCCCCGCCGTCCCAGCCCGAAGGCACGTACTCCACGCTGTTGACCAAGGTGACGGAGCAGGTCGAGCACATCCTGGCCGACGAGTTTTCCCGCCGAGGGTTCAGCTCCGAGGACGGATCGATATACGCACAGATGCTCGTGGGCATGGTCGCCATGACCGCCCAGTGGTGGCTGGATGCCCGGCACCCCGACAAGCGAACGGTTGCCGCCCATGTGGTGAACCTGGCCTGGTATGGCCTGACCGGCCTGCGCAAGGAACCGGGTCTCCGCGAGGGACAGGCCGACGCGCCGTCCGAGTAGCGGGCCCGTCCGTCGCATGACGGTTTTCCAAGTGTTCCCGGTGCGCCGCGGCTATTTGTAGGTCGCCTCGAAGGACCCACTGGCCGCATCGAAGACTGCGTATTCGACGCCCTTGACCGTTTCGACCATGAAGTCGATGTCTTCTCCCCGGGACCGGATCCCGGTCAGCGAGCCGTCGGCGGAACCGGTCGGAATCATGGTCTTGAGCATTCCGTGGGTCCCTGGGTCAACGTCGAGTTCGAACGAAAGTTTTCCTCCGTTCCAGTCCGTGTTGGTGAAACTCGATGCGTTGCGGGCATCCACCCATTCCAGCAGTTGCTTGGCCGAAACCATTGGAATGGAGTTGCGGATGGCGATGTCCATCAGCTCGACATCGAATTCGTTGCTGAAGTCGTAGTGGGTCCCGAACGCCCCGTAGAACCCTTCGGGCCCCGTTGCCCGAGCCAGGAGCCGCTCCACCGCCCGTGGATTCGATGCAAAGACCTCATCGACCAGGTGAGTTTCCTGTTGGTAGACATTTATTAGCCGCCCCTCGGGGTCGCTGAAGCGCATGGGGATCCCGGACCCGGTCATGAAGCCGGCTCGCCCCCGGACCCAGTCGCCGGGCCAGTAGTAGTAGTTCATGTCCATGCGCATACCCCAGCTGCGCTCGGCGGTTGCCTGCGAAGACCAGTCGCTCCACGCGATGCAATGCATCCTGTTTCCCGTTTGTGGCGGAAGTTCCGGATATCTTGTTCGGAACTCACCCAGGGATTGCGAGAAGGCCAGCATCAGTGACCGAGCGTTCCAGTCCGTGCAGCCCGTGGTGACGTGGGCGCCGATGTCGAATCCCCGGTCGGTGTAGGTCTTGGCAGCCTCCGAACCGAGGCCGGAGTTTGAATACAACCACGAGGTCGCCCGAAAGCACTCCCAATGCTCAACGGAACAGCCCTCGGGGCTGAGCTCGTTCAACCGCTCGAAAGTCTTCGCTGTCCCGTTGGGCGTTCCGTGGTCGTCCGATGCCATGACCAGGACGGCTTTGGCGAATTTCGGGAAGTACCAGAACTTGGGCATCGGCCCGTTGTCTTGGTTCATGTAGCCGATCAAATTGGAGAATAGCCGCATTTGCTCGTCGGCTTGGGGGATGTGCGCCTTCGACAGGTCCAGGTAGTCCTTGCCCTTGGAACCAAAAAACAAGTCGTTGGACCTGATGGGCGCAATGCCGTCGCGTTCTTGCCCCACCCAGTCAGGGTTTCCCTGCCTCGTGAGCGCCGTGGATTTGGCAAGGTTGAAGGAATACGCGGCAACGGAGCCGCGGTCGTCGTTTCCCGATTTCAGGGTTATGGCGGGCGGTCCACCCGGATCGTTTTCCGTTTCCCTGAGCCAGGCGATGGCGCGGGTACCTTGCTCCAGCCCAAGGATCACCGAGTCTCCGTGGAATTGAATGGGTTCGGCGACAATGCCCAAGCCTGGTGCTTGCGCCGTGTCCACCTGAACATATCCATCGCGCGGGCCCGGACCCAGGTGCGTCACGCCAGCAAGATCGGCAATCCTCCCCGTCGGGCTCATGGCAACGAGATTTCCGCGTTCATTTTCGACCCAGTGGGCGATCATGTCCTCCTTTTCCGCTGCCACTGTCCCGGCACCCAGAATTGCCAGTTCGTGGGATTTGAGGATCGCTGGCGACACGTCGTCAATTGAAATGGTTTCAAAGGTGTTCAGCCCCTCGGAGCGGAGGACCTCGGAAAGGTTCGCGGAGAATTCATGATCTTCATCGAGGATCAGCAGGATCGAGCCGCCGGGGCCCTCGGAAATCGGGGTCTTGTCGGGCACGAAAAAGGACCATGTACTCAGATCCGTTGACTCGTTGGTGGTTTCCTTGTCCCGTACCGAAGCCACATATTTACCTGGCTCCAAGGCCCTCGACGGTTCAAAAATGATGGATTTGCGGTCACCGCCCAATTCGAGATCGCCCTCAACCGACATTCCCCGCTGGTCGTATAACATCAGGTCCAGCCCGCCGGGCTCGCTGGCTATCGGCCTATCCAGCCATGCGACCACCGCGGCTGCATGCGAAACGGATTCCGCGCCATCTCGGGGGAAATGTGAAACGATTTCCGCTCCGCGTGTTGCCTGTGCATAGACCAGAGAACCGCCGGTCAGCACCGCCAAACCCAGGAACGCGACTATTGCGATGATTTTTCGTTTAGCGCTGCGACGTAAGAACCCCATGACGTAATTTCCCCAAATTCACGGCAAGCCCCGGTCCCCCATGGCCCGAGTGAGATTGAGACTATCCGCCGTCCGCGGGTTATTCAACCTTTCAGACAAGGCCTGCCCCGAGGCTGCCGTTGAGGGTCAACGGGCGGCAAAGTCCGCCTTCGACCGGGGGCAACCGCCACGACACTCGTAAATTACGCGTTCAGGATTCAGGGGCCACCCAATTAGCACTCACTTTGGGCAATCGATATTGAAAGCACCCCTAACCGCCCCTAACGTCACTACTAGAAGTGTCACATAGCTTTTTGGGGGGATACTTCGTGAGCCTGATCTCGGGCCCATGCATTGGGGGGGAAAAATAAATGACTCGCATTGAAAACAGCGCCGATGTATCGCCGGAAGCGGTAATCGGCGCTGGCACGAAGATCTGGCATCTGGCTCAAGTGCGCGAAGGCGCAGTCCTGGGCAAGGGGTGCAACATCGGGCGCGGGGCGTATATTGGGCCCGAGGTCAGGCTGGGGAACAACTGCAAGGTCCAAAACTACGCGCTGGTCTACGAACCCGCCCGCTTGGCCGATGGCGTCTTCATCGGTCCGGCGGCGGTATTGACCAACGACCTGTTTCCACGGGCAATCAATCCAGACGGCTCGCTCAAGAGCCCCAACGACTGGGAATCCGTCGGCGTGACCGTTGGCAAGGGGGCTTCGATCGGCGCCCAGGCGGTGTGCATCGCTCCGGTGACCGTCGGGCCTTGGGCTATGGTCGCCGCGGGTGCCGTGGTGAACCGCAATGTGCCGGCCCACGCCATCGTCGTGGGGGTCCCGGCACGCCAAGTCGGCTGGGTCGGAGAGGCGGGGCATCCCTTGCATCCGGATGGCGACCATTGGGTATGTCCAATCAGCGGAAGTCGCTATCGCGTGGCCGCGGACGGTTTGGAACGAATCTCTCAGGCGGACGTCCCGGACGCCGGCTTCGCGCACTAGGCCATTCGAGGGCGCGGCTTCCGCATGGCCATGGAACCGAACGCCGCACCCCGGACTTGGAAGGGCAGGACCATGTCATCTGAATACAGACGCGTAGATCTGGCAGGCATAGTCGTCGACCTGCTTCAGCGGCAAGACGCGGTGGCCCGGATCATCGACCATTCAACTTCCGGCCGCTCGGCCGGACAGGACCGCACGAGGCCCTTGTCAGTTGTATCGGCCAATCTCGACCACGTCGTCCAGTTCGGTGCCGGCGGCCGTTGGCATGGGGTGCTAGGCGATTCCCTCAGGCCCACGCAGCCACTGCGCCTCCTGCAGGCCAATGCCCCTTCCGGAGACAGGACGCCCGATATGGAGTGGCTGACCTTGTTGGACGGTGCGCCGCTGGTTGCCCAGTCCAACCGTCTCACCGGCGGCAGCTGGCCGCGTCTGGCCGGCAGCGACCTGATCGGGCCGATATTGAACGAGGCGGAGCGGACCGGACTGTCCGTAGGCTTCTTGGGAGGATCGGCCGAAATCCACGACGAACTCTCGCGCACCCTGGCGGAGCACCGACCGCGGCTTCAGGTCAGCGGCTTCTGGGCGCCGGCACGCACCGAGTTGGAGGACCACGATGCCTCCGTGGCGCTGGCCAATGCGATCCACCGAACCGACACCGACATCCTGGTCGTGGGGTTGGGAAAGCCGCGCCAGGAATTATGGATGGCCGCCTACGGGACGCTGACCGGAGCACAGACCCTCCTCGCTTTCGGTGCCGTGGTGGATTTCCTGGCCGGGGCGGTAAGGCGTGCACCAACCTGGGTTAGCGACAGGGGGCTGGAGTGGGCTTGGAGGCTAGCCGCGGAACCCCGGCGGATGGCCCGCCGCTATCTGGTCGACGACCCGCCCGGCCTGCTAAAGATCCGTCGTGACAGCAGCGTTCTTGCAGACGATGAGCCAGTCATCGACAGTGTCCAGCCGCAGGTGGAAACCATACGGTCCCACGCTCCGCTGGCCAGTTTCGTCGGTCGTCACGACAGCGCCGATGTGACCGTCCTGGTGGTTACCTACAACAACGAGGACACGATTGATGACCTGATGCTCAGTCTTCGCCGGGAGGCGCTCACATTGGCCCTGCGCGTTGTCGTGGCCGACAACGGTTCCGTGGACGGAACGCTGGAACGTCTCCAAGCCCATCCGGATGTCATTGCGGTGTCCACGGAATCGAACCTGGGCTACGCCGGGGGGATCAATGCGGTTCGGTTCCTTGCCGGGGATTGCTCGGCCGTGCTGGTCCTGAATCCCGATCTGACAGTGGGCACCGGAGCCATCGCCGCAATGCTGGAGCGGCTCGTCATCTCGGGTGCCGGCATCGTGGTTCCACGCCTCCTGCAGGGCGACGGCAAGACCTATCCTTCCCTTCGCCGGGAGCCTTCCCTTGGCCGCGCCCTGGGCGATGCGCTCCTGGGCGAGCGGCTTCCGCAGCGCCCAGTCTGGACGTCGGAGATGGAATTCAATCCGGAGTGCTACGCCCACCCGCACCAGGTCGACTGGGCCACTGGCGCGGCACTGTTGATCGATGCCGGGCTGGACAGGCGTCTAGGCGTCTGGGACGAACAGTTCTTCTTATACTCCGAGGAGACAGACTACTTCCGGCGTGCCAGGGAGTCCGGTGCAACCATTTGGTATGAACCCGAAGCCGTCATGACGCACCATATGGGAGGCTCCGGTGCCTCGGTCGCCCTCAATGCGCTCATGGCGGCCAACCGCGTCCGATACGTCCGCAAGCACCGGTCTGCCCGGTACGCCTCCGCGTTCAAGTCCGTGGTGGTCCTACACGAGGCGCTGCGTTCCGCCAGGCCAGGCCACCGCGGGATCTTCAGCCTTGTCTCCAACGAACAACGCTGGAGCGAACTACCCCGCGCAACGCAGGAACCCGGCTGCACATTTGGCTTTCCGCCGGGAGCTGTCATCATTCCTGCACACAACGAGTCTTCGGTCATCGCGCGGACCTTGGCGCCTCTGGCCGGGTTGGCCGCCAGTGGCGCCATCGAGGTGATTGTCGCCTGCAACGGCTGCACCGACGACACGGCGGAGATTGCAAGGGGCTTTGCAGGTGTCAGAGTCTTGGAGTCCCAAATCCCCTCCAAGGTTGCCGCCCTCAACTTGGCCGACGGTGAGACGACGGTGTATCCACGACTGTATTTGGACGCCGATATCGTCATTACGCCATCCGCCCTGCGCATGACCTTCGATTATTTGTCTCGGCCCGGGGCGTTGTCGGCACGACCGGCATTTGAGTACGTAACCGCAGGAGCGTCATGGCCCGTGCGCGCGTTCTACCGAGCCCGCCGCCGGTTGCCCGCGACTAACGAGGCGCTGTGGGGCGCCGGCGCCTACGGCATGAGCGAAATCGGACGTCGGCGTTTTGATTCGTTTCCGGACGTCACGGCCGATGACCTGTACGTGGACCTGCAGTTTTCAGTCGAGGAAAAGCAAATTCTGCCCACGCCGCCGGTTCAGGTCTCAACGCCCCGATCGGTCGCATCGCTCATGTCGGTGCTGCGCAGAAACTACCGTGGGCAAGATGAACTTCGGTCTGGTGCCGGGGCCATGGCTGAGAAACACGCTCCGGATTCTTTGCGAACGCTCGAGCAGCTGCTGGCATCGGTTTCTGGTCCGTTCACGGCAGTGGATGCCGGGATCTACGGTGTCCTTGCCATCGGAGGAAGACTCAAGGCGCGCAACGCGAGCAGGATGCAGGATCAGCGCTGGGAACGGGACGAATCGAGTCGGTAGGCTCTCAACCGACCGTCCAGAATCGTCCTTGTCCAACCGCGTCCGTTCGGGGCTACGAAGCCTCGGAACCGACACCGAACCCGACTCGATCACGGGATCCTGGCCGTGGCGCATTTGCACCCTCACGTCCAGCGCGCCTGCGCGCACGCGCGTTGAGCCCCGAGTCACCGATGTTGGCCACACCAATACTCAGCCCCACGATCAGTGCCGCGACAGTCATTTCAGCGCGGCTATTGCGGATCCAGGCATATGCTACGGCGGGCTTTTCGGGCGAGGTTTCGGTGGTGATGCGAGACTCCGGCCAGATTCCCATCTCTTCCTGCGGCCTGATGGCCAGCACTCTCAAGGTCTCAATGGTTTCGCTCATTTTCGTCAGAACTTCCTCCTCTGAAGTGCCAACAACCTCTATGCGTATCTCTGCCTTATTGAAGTTGGTCTGCCATTGTCCGCCTTGGTCGGGAAGGTACACGGCTGAACCATGGCGAACTCCCGTCGCGTAGAGTGGGGCGCTCGTTGGTCGAGGCACTTCGTAGGCATGAGCCCCCTGGTTGAAATGGCGTTCGACGACGGCCGCGAAATACACGGTGCTCCCGGGATCGGCGCGCAATGAATTTCCGCCGCCTTCCACGGCCGAGGCAGGCGGCAGGAACAAGACGGACGCCGTCGAGTAATAGACCCCTGTCGCATTGTGCACGGCGATTAGCGCGGGCATGAGCACCAACGTGGTTGCAGCGATCAGGTACCAGCGCCGGACCAGAACATTTTTATGTTTCCTCAGCCGTTCCCTTAGCCCCCAGCTTGTCCTGTCTCTTGCCATCGGGTCACCTCTTTCCCGACTTTTCCGGGATCGGACGCCGCTAGGGACACATAGGCGCCCGCAACGCCGATCATGAGGAAAATGAGGCTGCCGGCTTGCGGGAACGACAAGCTATCAAAAAAGGCAGATAGGAGGGCGCCCGCGACCAACGCGGCAAATATGGCCATCCCGAGACCGCGGACGACAGCGTCGGAAAACTTCGCGCGGCTTCTCAGGACCCCGTACATCGTGACTACCAAGAGGGCCAAGAAACCCACGAGGCCCAAGATTCCGGTTTCAATCACCAGCAAAAGATATTGATTGTCGAATATGTGATAGCTCGGAAGAAAAGTTCCCAGGCCACGTCCGAATATTGGGGAAACGGCCAGGAATTCGGATGCCGCTCCGTAACTTCCCGTGCGGGAGCTGACGCTGGTGTCAGAGCCTGAAAATAGACCCAGAATCGTTCCAGCCATGCCCGGGACGGCTACGTACATGGCCGCAAATCCGAAGCCCATCATGATGCCCACTCCTTGGCGCAATGGGCGCGGCCACGTCGGAAGAAGGATGAGAAAAACAGCCGCAGCACCAATGAGGGCAGACCGACTCACTGAGAGCATTGAACAGACGGAGATTGCCACCACGGGATACCACCGCACAAGACCCGACTTCCTCCGGTCAAATACAGCAAGGGTCAGGCATAGCGGCAGAAGCATCGACAAAACGGTCGCGTATTCCAGGGGGTGCATGGCTGTAGCGACAGCCCTGACGAATCCACCTCGCTCATCGACACCGGAACCCCCAATACTCGACAGCCCGGGAATGCTGATGAGGTTAATAACGCTGATTCCGGTGAAAAACTGGAACAATCCCAGGGTGGCATAGAGCCCTCCCACCGTGCTCAGGAATCGCACAAAATTGATGAGGCGCGGGATACTCGGGATTCCATCGCTGGCGACAAGAACCAGTCCAATCATCGCGACGATCTTGATGGCGCCCATGTCCGCCATATTGGACTCGGACGGCGGCAGAGCGGTGACGTTAGCAGCCGCATAACCGGAAATCATGGCAGCCAAGAAGCAATAGAGGGCACCCCTGAGCATTCGGGCTCGAAATGACCGTTCCGGTGCCGTATACCGGATTCTATGCCACACCCACCACAGCATGGCGCCCAAGGCATAAATGATTGCCGGGGAACCTGCCGCGCCTAGTGCCAAGATCCGCTGGTCCGATGGAATCACGTATTGAACCAACACGAAACCCTTGAGGACGGTAACAGCATCCCAGGACGTCGGGGTTTTCACCCTCAACGGCTGGTTAGGGCCTGCCGAATGGTCCATGGCTGCAATCCTCAGGACTCAATTAGTGTACTTTGCGTGACCTGCGCCGGATGCGCTACGTCGCGTTCCGGATCGTTCCCGTCATCAGTGGTCTTGATTTCAGGCCCTCCGGCAGAATGGGAACGCGCCGGTTGAATGCCCTTGCGGGACTCTTGAATAGCTTCGATCGGATGTTCCTCGGCGACCGCTCGAACCTTTCTCTTGGCCATCCGTTTTTGTTTGCGCCGCGTCAGGAGCTTGTCCATAAGGCCAGTTACCAACACTGTCAGGGCAAGGCCGCCGGCGGCGCCCGCAATCATCATTCGCTGTTGTTTCTTGGTTACTTCTTCGGCTTCGCGGTTCTGCACAATTGTCATCGCCGTGATGCGCGCGTCCTTGGGCACTCCCAATGCGTCCTGGATTTCCACCAGATTTGGTGGAACCTGCTTCAACACTTGGTTGACGATGGACAGAGCCGTGGTGTCAACCGGTGCTTCGCTTTCAATGAGAATAATCGGCCCGGTCGTGGCAACGTCCTTAGTTAGTGCGTAACTGAGATTCGGGTCCTTTTGCAAAATTGGCTCAGAAACTTGCGCCGAGTTCATTTTGACAACGAGGACGCTCAGGGCTTGGTCCAGTGCCCCCATGTAGAGGTAGGGGTTCTCCCCCTCGATGACCGCGGTTTGCGGAGGAACCAAGACGAGGCTCGCAGTTGCTTGGTAGCTGACTGGCACAACCTGATAAATGCCAAACACCCCGGCAACCGTGACCAACACTCCGAACAAAACAAAATACCAACGACGTAGTAAGGCGAAACCTAAGTCTTGAAGAAACATCTACTCCACCGCCATCTGCCGCGGTAAATTTTTTTCTCCAACCATGCTTAAACGTGAATTATTGTCCATGTTGCCTAACCCCCAGTGACAGTGGACTTTATTTTCCTGTTTGACCCTGCTGGAGCAGAATCTTCATTCTGTCCAACGCCGACTTGCCGCCGACGAGCATGGTCGCTTTCTTGACACCAGAACGTGTCGTCTCGTAGACGAATCGCCGTGGTGCGCCCCAATACCGATCTAGTGCCGTTTCGTACCAGCTCGGGTCATTTATATCCCCAATCAATTGTCCGAAGTTAAGGATGAATTTCCCCGCTGGCACTCTCCGTCCATGAACCCTGTTACTCACATTTCGTTCATGAATTACCTGCAGCCATGCCGGCCCATCCGTCACTTCGGTTGTAGACATATGATCCGCCAACCTGTTATGCCAGTCAACCCAACAGGTGACTGGATCGTCCCAGTTCTCCAGCACGGAACAAAAGGCATTTTCTCTATCCCGGTGCCAATACAACGCGTTGCCGCTTTTGATGAGCCCGTGGCTAAGGTAGATGGCCAGGCGTCGGGGAGGGGCCTCCACCGACTGCAATCGTTCGACGAAGTCCCGTGAAAGGCCGTCGTCGTTGTCAAGATTTGTGGTCAGCAGTCTTTGTCGGCTTGCCCCGGTAGTCGAACGAATATCGGTCAACAATTCGTCGCGGGAAACCTCTTCACGGTAAATCGCGGAAAACAGCGGATTTTGATTCCACTCCTGAATCTTCTCGCGCAACCAATCTGGTGATTCCGGATCGAAATAGATGATCCAGGAAAAGTTGCTTGAGGTCTGCATGCGGACAGAGGGAAGACAATACTGCTCGAATAGTTTTACCCGATCGACAAGCCACCCTTCTCGAGCCCGAATGAAACTCTCGGGGCCTTTCGATGGAAGGTTGAAACGAGTCAGGATTACGTGGTCGACGGCCGTTTTCATAGGATGACCTTGTAGACGTGGTAGGTGTACTCATGCTCGAAGGTGTCGGTAAAGGTCCCGTCGGCATTTGGCAATATGGTTCGATTCTCACCGATGACTTCGACGGGTTTTCCACGGAGTTGTTCCGGAACCGTAAAATTGCGTTCCCCCGTCTGGTGGGAATCATCGAGCATCGAAAAGACGTATGCGGTATCGCCCTTGACCTTCAGCATCGTGTCGAGTCCCTCCCCGAAGTCAAAGACATAGGACTGAGAATTCAAGACCGGCGCCAAGGAATGGACCAAGGAGTTGATCTCTCCAGCGGCTTCCACCTGTTTCTTGCCGCAGTAGTCTTCCACCACTTGGCTCTGCCGAACCACAGAACCGGCGAGGCAGTCTCCGCTGAGCGATTGGTTGAAATATACGATTCCGCGCGCTTCGTGGATCAAGGAATTCATTACGGCTCCCTTCAGTTGCCCGGGAGATATTTCCTCAATGTACGTCGCATCTTGGCCTGGGCCGCCATTCAGGATTTCAACGAATTGCCACAGGCGTTGCAGTTTGCCATCAACTACGTCCCTCTCGCGCAAGGCTTGCATCGTCTTCCCGTAGCTACTGGACGTCCTGCAATTGGATTCAGTCAGGGTGAAAAGGTAGGCATGCTGCAATGGCAGTTGGCTGCAGAAAGGAATTGTGTACCAATACATGTCAATGGAAACCACGTCCGAATAGTCATTGACGTACGTTTCGGTGTCCTTGTCCTTCATATACTGTGCCATGACTATTTGCGTGTAGTTGGTATACCTGAATCGCCCGGTGCCTTCCGTGAGGTCAGAGGCCTCGCGCATCATTTGTTGTCCGGTGTCGACGTCAAATCTTCCGTCCACTTCGTCGCCCAGGAAGTCTCCCACCCAGTTCTTGCTGTCCGCGGTGAAGGAGTCATTCAACGGCCCACCGATCCAATATGCGTCGTTGTCGGCAAAGAGCTCGTACGGGGTACTCGGATCCAGTCCGATATAGGTGTTGAATCCGAGCTTCTTGTCGTACTGGACTTCTTCGTTCGACATGATTGCGTTGAACCACAACGTGATGGGAAAGAACGAGTCATCCGTCCACCCGGCCTCGCGAGGCGCGTCAAAGGCATTCCAATACTCGCCACCACCTTCCCAAGGGATTGTTGGGAGTCCCAGCGGGCCGCCGACCTTCGGCGGCTCGCTCTGGGGCGGGGTTTGAGTGAGGGGCCCCGCCGTGCACGCGCTAAGTAGCAGCGCCAACACGGCAAGCAGTTTCCAGGCCACCTGCGATCGGCCACTTCCGGGTTTCCTCGTCCCGACGCTCATGTCATTTCACCCACTCGAGTTCCCTCTTCCTTGTTCAGCCGTCGACACGCGTCCGAGATCTCGACAACAATTTGCTGCTCGGTGACACCCCAACTGGGCGGAATCTGAAGGGCCGCTTCCAACGCCCGCCCTTCAATATCGTGGTACCGAACGACCTTGGCCAACGCCTCGGCCAGTCCTGAGGGCGTCGCCGGCGCCCACACGGCAAACGAGGCATCCTGCCGAGCGGTTCGTGATTCGTTGAGGACCGGGATGTTGCCTGCGGCCAACAATTCGCTGGCCACCAAAGAAATGTTCGTGAATGACATCGCGATGCTGCCGATAGTTCGGTTGTAGAGATCGTTGAGTGATTCCGGCGGCAGGTTTCCATGGTTGGTCACGGGAATCGACCACCCCTGAACACGATCGCCGTACAAGTGGATCTCCTGGTCGGGGCACAGCACATGGAACTTCTCCAGGGCGGCCTTGGCCAGCAGGTATCCCCGACGGTCCGAATCCTGGCGAGCATAGTAGACAACGCCCGAGCGCGGCCGGCCCTGTTTGGGGGCGGGCAAGATGCGGTAAAGGCTTCGGTCACAGCCAAACGGAAGCACTGCGTTCGGCGTCAGATCGCAATTCGACTTCAATTCGGACGCCACCATGTCGCCAAGTGCTAGTACATGGAACCCCAGCCGATAGCTGTCTTCGGCCAACTGGTAGAGATAGCCCCGCGGATAAAAGTAAGGCTCGAAATCCTGAACGAAGTAGAATCGCCGCACGGAGCTTGGCGCACGAGATGCGATTACATGGGCGGTTGGCCAGGAGCTCGCAATGAAGGCGTCGAAATGTCCGTCAATGACAGAACTGCTGACAATCTTGGCCGTCAGCCATGGCCAGCCCCGCCGCAACACCTCGTGGTGCCTTGTCACGTCGTCATCATCTCGGTCATAGAGCACGACGCTGCAGTCGTGTCCGGCATCCTGTGCCGCCTGTACCATTCTGAATAACGTGGTGTGGCCACCGGACCCCACGCTCGGGGGGACACACACCCACCCCAATCGAAGCTTTTCCTTTGCCACCTGCGGCGGATGCGCGTATGCATACTTTGCCAAGTCCACTATGTCTTCGTTGCGCAGCGGAAAATCAAGTTCAGCGAAATTCATGCGTGAATCCGCAAGCCGAAACATTTTCCGGGCAATGCGACGTTTGGTCCCTTCGACCCCAAATCGCTGTAGACCGCGGATCAATTGTTCGGCAGCTTGCCTTGAACTGGACATTTTACCCCCTAGTTTAGCTATTTGATATTCAATAAAATTCAGTTTCGCTTTGATTTTTCATGAACCTCCGATAAACCGTTTCGTGTTTAGTAGATGCCATAGCTGGCCCAATGCCTCTGCCGATATTCACGCATCATCCGTCGGTAGACTCGCCTCAGGAATGTGTCCGCTCGCCGGAACGGCGATGCTTGGGGACCATGGGCCTGGTTCTCCAGGCGAGCTAGTCTGGCCGCCTGTGACTCGTTGGGGCCAATGCGCCTAGCCATTGACATCCACGCTGCAAAACGTTCCCGGTCGGGCAGTCCGAGCTGAAGTTCCACCCGAGCGGATCTGATCCCTTCTTCAATCAATGTCTCCCGAGCCAGAAGGCGCAAGGCCGAGAACCGGTGTTCTGCCGGCTGGCAATGGTCGAAAAGGGTTTCAAAGGCCAGCCACCTTTGTTCAAAATCGGTGGTGAAATCGACTTTCCTGGCAGATAGGCTCAGCGCATGATCGCGATGCCATGCCTGGTCCGCGCCACGGATATAGGCGACCCGGGAAACAGACGCAATTCGCATCCACATTTCCATGTCGTGGGAATGCGCAAGGTCCCGTTGCCCGCCGACCTGCCGGACCACCGACATCCGCATGAGCACCTCAGGCGAAGTAATGACGTTTACGCCCGTTCGACACCGGTCCTCCAGCCACTGCAAGCCTTCCCAGACGGCCCACCCCTTGACCCTGTCTCTTGCCTTGGGGAGGCTGTCGCCGGAAAAGTGAATCGGATGACCGTAAACGAGGCCTATCATGGGGTCCGAGCGGGCGACGGCCACTGCCCGATGGAGGGACCCTGGAGTCAGCAAGTCGTCGGCGTCAAGGCGCACCAGGAATTCACCCGTGGCACGTTCCAAACCGCGGTTGAACGTTTCCACGGGGCCACGATTCCTTTCGTTGTGCAGAACGGTGACTTGGGCAAATTTGTGCGCAAGCTCGTTTGCGACGTGCAAGCTATCGTCCGTGGACGCATCGTTGACGACGATTATTTGTAGGTCGATTCCGGCTTGGCCGATCACGCTGTGTACTGCAGCTGGCAGGTACGCGGCGTAGTTGAAGCAGGGAATGACAACACTGACCCGTGCCATCGGGCCGTCAAGCGCACTTCGCGTTGCAGTGAATCGACCTCTTCGTCCATGCCTCATGCTGTTCCCCCTTTCTCGCCACGACTGGCCGTCGCGGTATCGTTGGGGGCGAATTCGGGAACATCGCCTCCGACCTGCCCGACTTGTCCCGCGTAGTTCGTCAGGTCGTGCATTCTGGCCCGAAACCACCGAAATATGGCGCAGGCGTAGACCACAGATCCGGCCATTCCCCCGAGAAAAAGTTTCATGAGATCCGCGTCCACTGCCGTCCCGACCAAGTACGCGGCGCAAACGGCTGGTACGGCGGCCACCGCAGGAGTAACCAGGTTTCGGAGTATCAGCCTGATATCCGCTTGGCTCCGGTGTAGGACGACGAGGTAGGCAGGGAGCACTAGGCAAGTCGACACGATCACATGCGCCAGACCGGCTCCCAAAGCACCTTGTTGGCGCACCAGCAATACCAAGCTGGGCACGAGCCCGACGATCCATATTGCCTGCACGATCAGGACTCGGGTCGAATGACCCTTGGCAAGCATGTACGAAACGAAGAGATCGAAAATCATGCGAAGCGCTCCAAACACTCCCAGGAACGCCAGGATTCCCGCCGAGAGTAACCAGCGTTCCCCATAAACGACCCTGACCAAGGGTTCCGACAGGGTCGAAAGCATGAAACCGGCAAACAGCGCCACTGCCCAAACCGGGCCAAGGGCGAGCGCGAGGCTCCGATCTTTTTGGCCACCCACCACTCGCGCGAACGCGGGCAGGGAAATGGAGCGGACGACTTGGCCAAGCATGCTCATGGGCCAATTTGAGACATTGAATGCCAGGTAGTAGAAGCCAAGACTCACAGGACCCGCCATGCTGGAGATCGCTATGTTGTCCACATTGAGCAATATCCACGAGAGCATGTTTGCCCCGGCCACCGGGAGCCCGAAGGAAATGACCTCCGGAGCAAGCACGCGGTTGAAGCCAAATCTGGGTTTCACCCCGGCGAGGACAAATTGTGCAATGAGAGTTGCAAATTGGGCCGCCAACCGAGCGATGGCCAAGGAAATGACTCCCCAACCCAACAGCACCAGAACAACGGTCAAGGTGTTAACCACAACAAAATCCAGAAGGCTGATTCCAAACAGGCGTTTCTGTTGAAAATCCCGCTGCAGCTTTGCATAGGGCACCACGCCGAGCCCGGCAAGGAGGAGCGATCCAGACATGACGGCAATCACGGGTCCGGCTTCGGGACTCCCCAGCAAATTGGCCGTCGCCTGGGAACTGGACCACATGAGAACGAACAGCAGTGTGCCCATGATCAGGCCCAGTGTTCCGACCGTGGGGCTCTTGGCTTGGTGGTTCTTGGAACGAATCAGATCCGTGCTGAGGCCAAAATCTGCCAAGGTCATCAGGACCGCCTGCACGGTCAAGGCGATGGCGAACACCCCGAATTCCTCGGGAGCCAGAATGCGGGCAAGAAAGATTCCCATGGCGAAGGTACCAATCCGGAGCACCACCGCATTCAGCGAACTCCAGACGAGCCCCCTGCGAACCCCCATACCAAGGTCAACTTGAAGCATGTCCAACTCCGGGTCTGCTCTGGTGTCGCGGAACCACCATTAACCGCGAGGATTCACGCGAAGCGGTAGGCTGCCGGGCCTCGGACCCGGCAGACGCGCAACGTGGATTCTCCCACGTGGGCCCGGCATCGGGATGGAGGGTTTTCATGACGCCACCCCGGCACGGATTCTTCTCGCCATGATGAATTTTCCAAAGTCATACGCGGATTTGGTCATGCTTGCGGGACCGATGAAACGGTTTGTGCGCGCTGCCATGGCCTCCAAGTAGATTTTTTCGAGGGCAACGACGGCGCTGGAGAGACTGTACTTTTCTTCCACGACTTCCCGCCCCCAAGTCCCCAGGCGCTGCCGCAGCTCGTCATCAAGGCAAAGCCTGCCCAGCTCCTGGCCGAGCCCTGCTGCGCCGCTGCCTCCCCGCCCATAGAATCCCTGTAGTTCAAATTCCGGAAGGGTTTCAGGAGTCAGCGTTTTCCAGTAGCCGCTGGCTCCTTGAACGATCAATGGCTTTCCGAAGGCCAGGGCCTTGAGTGCCGAACTTCCCATGCCAAGGCAGATGTCGGATTGGTGGTACGCCGCTCGGGGATCGGGCAGGGTTCCAAGCAGTCGTACTATTTCTCGGTTGGACTGCCCGTTGGCGTCATCGGCCAAGATCCTGACTTTTCCCATGGCTTCGCCGTCGCCCGCGATGACCAAGCGGATGTCGTGCTCGACTGCGAGCCCGGCCACGGCCTCGATCGCCTGCAGCACCCCATCGGCCTTGTCGAGCTCGTCCGTAATGCGGCAGACCATTGAAACGACCAGTCCGGCGTGATTGAACGGCATCGGCGGCATGGAGCCGGGGCTATTTAGGTCCGTGTCAATAGGCGGTTCCATGAGATGGACCGGGGCCCTGCGCCGGGTTGCATGACGGCGCAAGGCCTCGGTCCCCACGATCAACGGCACGTGCGTGGGCAGGAAGTCGGGCAAGTCCATCGACAGCACCGTCATCACCAAGTGGGTTTTCGCGATCGGCAACAGTCGCCACGCTGCTCCCAGGCTGGGGGCCCACTCATAGGTGTGAACGATATCCGCCCCGTGGTCCTTGACGAGGCGTCCCAGCCCCTGCATCCATGCAAGGGACATCCGGGTGCCATCCGGGCTGGCAACATGCTCTAGCCCGAGCTCCGTCACGAGTTTCCCGAGCGGTCCCGGGGGAGCATAGACAATCACGTCGTGTCCGCGTGCCTTCAATTTGGCGGCAAGTTCTATGGCATTGATTTGGCTGCCGCCCATGGCAAGTTCATGCGGACAGACGATCACGCGCATGCGTTTCATCATTGCTCCCCCTTGCCGTACAGCGCCGATCGCACGAAGCGCGCTACAGATTCCTGCTGGGCCTCGGAGATGTGCGGATATAGCGGCAGCGAGAGTATTTGCTGCGCGGCGAGTTCCGCCACGGGGAAAGATCCCGGCCCATGGCCCAAGTGCCAGAACGCCTCGGTCAGGTGCACCGGTGTCGGGTAGTGGATGCCTGCACCTATGCCGCCGGCATTCAGTTGAGCCAAGACCCTGTCCCGCTCCGGCACCCGAACCACATACAGGTGCCAGACATCCTCGTTGCCTTCGGCTTGCCGCGGCAAGAGGATTGCTGGGTCTTCGGACAACAAGTGCCCATAGCGTCGGGCCGCCTCGCGCCGCAAGCCGTTCCAGCGGTCCAGATGTGCCAGCTTGGCACTGAGCACCACCGCCTGCACCGCGTCCAACCGGGAATTCACGCCGACCGCCTCGTGCCGGTATTTCTCCCGGCTTCCGTGCGCCGATAGCATGCGCACGCGATCGGCGAGTTCTTCGTTGTTGCTCAGGACCGCGCCGGCGTCCCCCGCGGCCCCCAGGTTCTTGCCCGGATAGAAACTGGTTCCGGCGGCGACCCCCAACGTACCGGCGCTGCGGCCCAACCGCTTGGCACCCTGGGATTGGGCCGCGTCCTCGATGATGACCGCGCCGCAGGCCGCTGCGATGGGTTCTAACTGCTCCACAAAGGCGGTCTGTCCGAAAAGGTGGACCGGCATGATGGCACGGGTCCGGGACGTGACTGCCCTGGCCACGGCCAGCGGATCGATGAGCAGGTACTCCGGGTCCACGTCCACGGGCACGACGACCGCTCCCACCCTGCTGACCGCCTCCGCGGTGGCAATGAAGGTGTTCGCCGGGAGGATGACCTCGTCCCCGGGTCCGACCCCGCTGGCACGGAGGGCCAGCTCAAGGGCGTCCGTCCCATTGCCGACCCCCACACAGTGCCTGGCGCCCAGGAAACCGGCGTAGGCGTCCTCGAACTCGGTAACCGCCCGGCCTCCGATGAATGCCGTGCTTTCAAAGATCCTGGCGAGTCCGGCATCCACTACTTCCTGGATTTCGCGCTGCTGTGCCTGCAGATCCACCAAGGGGATCCGTTGTACGTCCACTGGGACGGTGTTCATGGGTTCGCCCCCTGTTGCTCCGGATACATTTCGTTGACAGTTCGCCGGGCCGGCGCGTCGCCCCTCGCCTTGCCGCCGGGATGTCTTGCCAGCATCCGGGCGGGGTTTCCCGCCCAGACTTCACCGGCGGGAAGGTCCTGCAGGAGGACCGACCCCATGCCCAACACCGCACCGGTCCCGATTGCCAGGTCCTGGCGCACCGAGGCGTTCATTCCCAGATATGCTCCAGGACCCACGGTGACGCGCCCGCCCAAGGCCACGCCTGCGGCCATCGTCACGAAGTCCCCAAGCCTGTCATCGTGGGTCAAGGTGACGCGGGGCATCAGCACGCAGTGCCGGCCGACGAGAACATCGCTGGTTGCGACGCAACCGGCCAACAGGATGGTGCCGCCGCCCACGTGCGAACCCGCGCCGAGGCCCACGGAGCCATGGACGTGTGTGGCGTAGCGGGCGGCTCCGATGCCCAGCGCCTCGAGTCGATCCACGACGGCGGCGCGTGCGCTGCCCCGGCCCGCGCAAACCAGCAGTCCTGCATCGATCCCTGCCGCCAGTTCCGGCCCTCCCAGGACGCGGACGCCGCCGACCAAGCGCCCGTGCAGGGACGTGTCGTCGTCGAGCAGACCGACGACGTCATGGTCTCCGGTTTGCCTGATGGAGGAGATCACCTCGCGAGCCAGCCCGCCAGCGGCAATCAAGAGCACCCGCGCCATTTCATCCACCTCCGGCGGTGAGCACGCTGGAGATCACGCGGTCCTGCTCATGCTCGGCAAGCTCGTGGTACAGCGGCAGGATCAGCGTGTTGTCGGTCAGGCGCTCCGTGACAGGCAAGGGTGAGACCATGCCCGGGTGTCCCGCATACGCCGGCTGCCGGTGCGCCGCCATGATGCCGCGGCGTGCGGATATTTCATCCGCGGCCAGCTTTTCAATCAGCTGTTCCCGGTCCATCCGGAATTCCGGCAGGACCTCCACCCAGAAAGACTGGAAATTCGACGTGCCATGCTCCGGGTCCCGGGCACAGCGCAGTCCACTCATTCCCCCGAATGCCTCGCGATACCGCTGGGCAAGTTCACGTCGGCGTTGCACCATGGCATCGAGCTTGCCCAACTGCACCAGCCCGACCGCCGCCTGCAGATCCGTCATCCGGAAGTTGTAACCGACCTCGCCGTAGTGTTCCTGCGGGGCCAGGGTCGAGCCGTGGCGCTCGGCCGCGGAGACGTCCATGGCGTGTTCGCGCAGGCGCCGGGCCCGGGCCGCCCACTCGGCGTTGTTGGTCGTAAGCATCCCGCCCTCCCCTGTGGTCAGGAGCTTCCGGGGATGGAATGACCACGCGCTCACGTCGGCACCTCCCCCCACCGGGTTTCCCCTGTAGGTGGATCCGGCGGCGCAGGCGGCGTCCTCAACCAGGGCAATTCCGCGTTCGTCGCACAAGTGCCGCAGCGGTTCCAGGTCCAGGGGCATGCCGCCCTGGTCCACAGCGATAATTGCCGTCGTCTTTCCGGTCAGCACCGCCGCAACGGTGTCCGCGGAGAGGTTTCCCGTCGATTCCTCGACGTCGGCGAACACGGGTCGGGCACCCAGGTAGGTGGGTGCGTTAGCGGTGGCGATGAAGGAGAAGGATGGGACCACGACATCGTCCCCCGGCCTCACGCCCGCCACGATCAAGGCAAGCTGCAGCGCGGTGGTGCAACTGGAGGTTGCCACCGCGTGTTGCACGTGTTGGTGTTCCGCGAAGGCCCCTTCGAAGGCGGCGGTCCGTGGTCCCTGCGCAACCCAGCCGGAGGCTACGACCTCGGCGAGCGCCTCGGATTCGGCCGCGCCCAGCCACGGTTTCATGACACTGATGCGATTCATTGTTCTTCCCCCCAAGGAAGTCCCGATGTCCATTTAGGTTCTGGTGCCGACCTTGTGGCCAGCGTTGCGCCCGGCGGCCACTTCCTCGCGAAGCGGGGCCCACCATTCGACCAGCTTTTCCAGCCCCTCCTCCAGCCCGGTGGTTGCCTCAAATCCCAGATCGCGTCGGGCCGCGGAGGTGTCGGCCAGCCTGCGTACCACCGAGTTCACCGCCCGCTCGGGGCCGAAGTCGATGCCCAGGTCCGAGTCCATGGCCACCAATAGCGTTTCCGCCAGTTGCCGCAGGCTGGTTTCGGTCCCGCTGGCGACGTTGTACACGCCCTCGTTGATGCCGCCGGCCGCCGCGAGCAGGTTGGCGCGTGCGATGTCCTTCGAGAAGACGAAGTCCATGGTCTGGCTTCCGTCACCGAAAATCAGCGGCGGCAGCCCGTCGGCGATGCGTTCCATCCACCGCACCAGCACCTCGGTGTAGGCGCCGTGGACATCCATGCGGGGCCCGTACACGTTGAAGTAGCGCAGCATCACGTAGTTCAGGCCGTACATGGCACGAAAGCTCTTGAACATTCCCTCGTTGAACGTCTTGGCCGCGCCGTAGAGGGTGTCGTTGTTGTACGGATGGTGGCGCTCGGTCGTGGGAAATTCCTCCGCCATGCCGTACACCGAGGCACTGGAGGCCGCAACGATCTTGGGCACCCTGGCCTCGACGACAGCTTCCAGGACGTTGAACGTTCCGTTGACCATCACGTCCACCGCCAGTCGTGGGTCCTCGGCGCATTGGGTGATGCGGATCGCGGCCTGGTGGAACACCGCGTCCCGCCCCTGCACGAGCTCCCTGACCAATGCCCTGTCGGCGATGTCCCCCTCGATGAGGTTGACCTTTCCGGTGGCCAGCGCCTCGGCGATGTTGCTCCGGCGCCCGCGCACCAGGTTGTCCAGGATGTCGACGCGCGCCGCACCGGCCGCCAGCAGTTGGTCGACGATCTCCGAGCCGATGGTTCCGGCCCCGCCCGTCACCAGATAGCGACCCCCCGCCAATGACTTCAGGTTCTCGTTCATGATGCAGTCTCCAAACTGGAATCAGGATTGTGGGTTTGCGGCAACGAACCGGTTGCCAGGCTTGCGCTTGCCTCTTCAAGGACCTTCAACACGCGCAGCGCCGAGAGCCCGTCGGTCGGCGCTGCGTTGCCGGACCGAATGCTTGAGGCCAGCTCGGCCACCATCAAGCCCAGGGGCTCGAATTCCGATAGTGCGGGCGACCAGGTGTCGCCCAGCCGGTATGAGATGGTGGCGCCTTTGCGGTCCTCGGCATCGGCCCGGATCATCGCCTGGCGGTCAAGGTTGACCCCGCGGTCGAAGATGCTCAGGCGCTGTTGCGGGTTCAGGTCGTCCCAGACCAGGGTCTTGCGGCTGCCGCCGATCACCATTTGGCGGATCTTGGTCGGGGAGAGCCAGTTGACGTTGATGTGGGCCAGGGCCCCGTTGTCCAGCGGCATGTTCATGTAGCCCACGCAGGCCTTGCCGGCGTTCAGCGGGTCGGCGCCCTGGGCGGTGACCGACAGCGGGTTGAGGCCGCCGGGAAGCACGAAGTCCAGGATGGACAGGTCGTGCGGGGCCAGGTCCCAGAAGACATCCACGTCCGGCTGCACGAGGCCCAGGTTGATGCGCACCGAGTCGATGTAGAGGATCTCGCCGAGTTCGCCGGCTTCCAGGAGCTCGCGGATCTTGAGCACCGCCGGGGTGTAGCAGTAGGTGTGGTCGGCCATCAGGATGAGCCCGGCGGCACGTGCAGCTTCCACCATCTCGGTACCGCGCACGCTGTTGTCGGCCAGCGGCTTCTCCACCACGACGTGCTTGCCCGCGGCGAGGGCCGCCATGGCGATGCCGTGATGGGTCCGCGCCGGCGTGGCAATGGCAACCGCATCGATCGCGTGGTCCCGCAGCAGCTCCTCGACGGAGGAGACAACGGCTGGCTCTCCCGTTTTGCGTGCCAGTGCGGCGGCACGTTCCAGGTCCATGTCGCAGATGGCCACCAATTCCCAGTCGGAACTCATTGCAAAGTTGCGGGCGAGGTTGGGTCCCCAATAGCCGGCGCCGATCACGGCAACGCGCAGTGCGGGGTAGACGCTCGTTTCGGGTGCGATGCTCATCAGTAGGCCCCTTCCGGTTGAATCATGACTTTGAAAGTGCGCCACACGATGCGCAGGTCGCTGAGGACCGTCCAGTTCTCCACGTAGTACAGGTCCAGCCGAACGCTTTCCTCCCAGTCCAGGTTCGAGCGTCCGCTGACCTGCCACAGTCCTGTGACCCCGGGCTTGATGTAGAGCCTGCGGTAAGTGTGCCCCTCGTATTCGGCGACTTCCCTTCGCAGCGGCGGGCGCGGACCCACCACCGACATGTCGCCCTTGAGGACATTGAGGAACTGCGGCAGTTCGTCCAGGGAGTGCCGGCGCAGCCAGCTCCCCACGCGGGTGACTCGGGGGTCGTCCTTGAGCTTGAACAGCGGGCCCGCTCCCTCATTGTGCAGCTGCAGGATGGCCAGTTGTGCCTCGGCGTCCTCCACCATGGTGCGGAACTTGTACATCTTGAACGGAGTGCCGTCGCGGCCGGCGCGCTCTTGCTTGAAAAAGACCTTCCCTGGGCTGTCCAGGCGGATGACCAAGGCAATGACCAAAAGGATCGGAGAGAGCATCAACAGCACGGCGGCCGAGAACGCGACGTCCATGCCGCGCTTGAGTCCGTAGCGCCAGCCCGTAAACGCGGGCAGGTCAACGTGCAGCAGCGGCATGCCGTCCACCGGGCTCATGCGCACTCGGCGGCCGGAGACGTTGGTCAGCGAGGACACGAGGATCAGCTGGGTGGCACAAGTTTCCAGCCGCCAGCCCAACTCCTGGATGGCGCGGTTTCCCCCGGTCAGGGGGCCGGCCACCACCAACGCGTCGGCGCCCAGGCGCCGCACCTCTTCCTCGATTCGGCCCGAGTCGTAGATCAGCGGCAAGGTCGGGTCCGCCGCGCGGATCTTGTTCTCCGCGTCGATGTCGGGTTCGCCATCAAGGAGAACCCCGACCACGCGGTAGGCGGGGCCCGACTTTCGGGATATCTGGCGCACCACGTAGGGGGCGTCCTTGGCTTGGCCGTAAATCAGGACGTTGCTCAATGCGAAGCCCCGCGCCCGTTGGACTGCCAGCCACTGGCGCCATCCCCACCTCCCGATCAGGAGTGCGCCGAGACCCACAGGCAGGCTGAGGACGACGAAAATTCGCAGGTCGGTGCTGTCGGTGACAAGTGCCAGGCTCCCTATGGCCCCGGCCAGCGCGACGGTTGCATAGGCGAGGAACTTGTATTCCTGCATCCCCACGGCGATTCGGCCAATGGCACGGGTCCTAAAGAACCTCAGGCTCAGGATCCAGCATCCGCCGATGATGATACCGGCCAGGGCCAGACTATGCGGCGGGGTGGCGGCAAGGTTCGTCAATCCGAGGTTCTGGGCCAGTACACGGCCGCCTCCCCCGGCATCCGGGACCGCACCCATCGCCACCGCGGCCGGCAGGACGCAAGCCAGACAGATGATCAAGACGTCGGTCAGAAGCAAGCGGCGGCGATAGCTTCGACCGCCGACTCCGGTGTTGGCGCCGGCAACCGAAGAGGTGGTCGTCAGGGTCGAAGACGTCCAGGCCCGAATGATGCCAAGCTTGCGCCCATCCAGTTTTCCACTAATTTGCGTCATGACTTGCCCCCACGGTGCGACCTGGATCGGCACCGTGGAAAAGGGCAAAGTGTTCAGCCCGTTCTTTACACATCTGTGCAATCTCCCCAATGATGCTGTGACAATTCCGGGGCCCCCAAGTTCCCACGCGAGTGGTCATGCGCCCCGGTCAACACCGATCGTAAGTTGCGAGCCAAAGTCAGGCACGAGTGACCCGACACTCGTTTATCCACGTACCGGACGAAAAGGACACTCGGTCGCTACTCGGTCAATACCAGCGCCACACCTAATTCGGATTGCGGGGCCGAAGAAACAATCAGGCCCCATGCCTGGCGCGTGGTGCGCTCGGCATGGGGCCGGATCGGATAGGGGACCGACGGTCGCTGGGGGGTGGACTTTTTAGGGTCCGCTGGCCGCCGGTCCCGCCCTAGGGATGAGTCCAAACCCGTCGCAAGCGACGGGAATTAGAGGTAACTCGTTCGGACAGGACTTAATCGCATTTTTCCTGCGTTTCTCCCTGTAAAAGAGCTTACGTAGCCCCGACATTCCTTGACACGCGTGGTCACTACTTCAACATTGCGTGGATTGCGTCTACTCAGCTGCCGCCATTACCCGACTCGCGGTCCATGTCGTTCAGTTCCGAGCGCTCGGAAATACCCAACTTGGAGAACACCCGGTAGAGATGTCCTTCCACTGTCCGTTGGGAAACGGTCAACGCCCGGGCAATCTGCGCATTATTCATCCCCGAACGTGCCAGATCCACGATTTCCTTTTCCCGTGCCGTCAGTTCCGTGAAGGCCAAGGCCCGGGCAATGTGGTTTTCGGCCACCAGGCCCTGCTCATCGATGATGCGCCCCACCTGGCGCAGGATTGCACCGCAGACGCGCGGTTCCCCTTCGGCCAGGTATCTAAGTGCTGCTCTGGTCAACGCCTCGGTCGCGATGCGGAAATCGCCCTGATGCAGGGCATCTCGCCCCAGGCTCTCCAGGGCCTCGGCGTCGTTCATTCCCCGTGAAGAGACCAGGCGTGCTGCCAGCGTCGCCCGGGGTCCCTCGTGGCCTCGGACCAGGTACGCCAGCCGCTCTTGGGCGGGATCGCTTTGCAGCTCCTCGTGGTCCAATTGCGCTGTTTTCCATAGCAGCAATTCGCGTTCGACGAGCGGAAAGTCGGAAACCTTTTCGTGCCCCAGGGGATGTCCCATGCCCGCGGCGACTGCCCTGGCAAAGAGGCGACGGCTGGAAGGGGTCTCGGCCAGGGCTTCTGCTCGTTGCCGGTCATTCGATGCGGGATCTCGACGTTGCCGTGCACCTCGGTCGGACACGGCAACACCGGTTTGTCCCGAGGTCCATTGATACAGGCGCAATGCCAGCGCCAACAACTGGGCGGGGTCCCTAAGGCGGAGTTCCATGACGGCTTCGGCAAGTTCCTCAGTGGCTGCTGCTTTCCGGCCTTGCAACAGGTCACCCAGCCCATGAAGCAGGGCGAGCATGCCCTGGCGATGGACGATCAAATGAATGGATTGGCCTTGGTACGAATCGATGAACTCATTGGCCTCGACGTACCGACCGCATATGATCAGGTTCCAGCCCACCCGAAAGACTGTCTTTGACTGGTAGGTTCCCTCCAGCCGAGGATTCTGTCCCAGACCCTTGAGCACTTGACGTGCAAGATCCAGCGCAGTCTCGTTGCGTCCCTCGATGCTGTTGAGGTCACTGAGCAGGGACAGCACGACGAGGCACCCCTCGGGGGTCATGTCGGGATCCTCAAGAAGGTTTTCCAGCTCGGCCGTTGACGGGCGTTCCGCGTCGGGGGTGTTCAAGGAGCTCCAGCGCTCCAGGAGCAGCTCCGCGGTTCGATGTCCTCTTAGGATTTCGCCACGGCCGGAGTTGTCATCGAATTCACTGGCACGGGCTTCCCACAGTCGCTCGATGGCTTGCCTGTCATGGGCCTCGACATCGAGGTTGCTCAGAACAATAAGCAATTGCATATATGCCGAGGTCAGCATGGAGGCATCCCTGGCCTGGTCCAGGAGCCGGACCAGCAGCGACCGAGACGAGTAATATCGACCCATTCCCAGTAGCACGGCGGCTTCCAGTAGCGTTCCCCGCTCATTTCGCGCCGCGATGTCCGAGGCGACGCACAACTTCCACGCCAGCTCGAAGTCCAAGGCGTCCGCTGCCTGTTGCACGGCACGGAGCACCACGTCGGTTTCGGCTTCGACGCCGATTTCGATTCCCCACAGCACCTGCGTGGGTGTGGGTTGTAGGCCTAGGTCTGCGCGCGCCCTGTCCCACACGGCGAACAGCTCGGCCTTCCGCTGCGCCGGGACGAGCTGGCGCAACATGGTTTCATGCAGCGCGGAGTTGATGCGCATCGTGGAATTCGTGGTCTGCCGCAGTTCCCCGGAGTCGAGCAGGTGTCGGTAGGGCATATCGCAAATCGACAAGAGCTTGCTCGGCAAGGGACCTGCGAGGGCCAGCATTTCGAGCGTGCCCTGTTCTGCATGAGGGGTAAGTCCGTGAATTTCCGTCACCATGTCCGTCAACCGGTCGTCCACCGCCGGCAATGGGCGCGCAAGGATCCAGATGGATGGCGCATCTCCGCTGTCGTGGGCAAACGCCCGGTCGTTGAACAGGATTCCCTGCTCACGACAGGATTCCACGTTGGCCCGGACGAAACTCGGATTCCCTCCGCTCGTGGCCAGGATGATCCTTGCTGTTCCCTCGCTGATCTTGCCGCCAAGCTGCTCCTCAACGAGTGCCCGGACGCCCTCGAGGCCAAGCGGCTGCACAACGATGGTGGATAGTGCGTCGGAATCGGAAAGCGCCGCCAGCGCGGAACCGCTGTCAATGACGCCGGCGCCGATGGCGACCAATTTCAGGGCAGCGTTTTCCATCAGGAGCGACAATACGAATGCGGATTCGGTGTCAAGGTGGTGTGCGTCCTCCACCACAACGACGGGTTTCACGTCCCCCGTGGCGGCGGCCTCGAGTGCCGTGTTGATTTCGCGGAGAACCTCAACAGGACCCTCGATGCGTTGCAGGGAACCCAAATATGGTGACAGGACGCCATAAGGCACCTCTGAGAGGGTGGGGCTGCAATAAAGCCTCATCACCGGCGCGGGCGCATCGGGGTGTGCCAGCACCGCCTCGACCAGGCTTGTCTTGCCCATGCCCATGCTGCCAAGGACGATGGCGCCACTGGGCTCCGGACTAGTGACAATGTTGAGCAGTTCCCGGTATTCGACCGAGCTTTCCCTGCCCCTGTGGCTCGGCTTGCTCATCTCTTACCCGATGCACGCCTGGTGGCTCTGTCAAGGGCGGTGAGCTCCTGTCGATTTCGTACCTGCAGCTTGGAATACACCTGGTACAAGTGGCCTTCCACGGTACGGATCGAAACTCCGCTGCTGCGGGCAATCTCGGAGTTTCCACGGCCGTCTATGGCCAGAAGCGCCACCTGTGACTCTCGTTTGGTCAGTTCCTTCATCCAGCTGGGCAGTTTCTCCCCCGGTGCCTTTTCCGCGGCTAGGTCCTCGCTTTGGTTGCCTGCATATTGGCGCCTCAGACGGGACAAGTAGGTCGCCAATCTGCGTTGTTCCTTGGGGTCCATGAATTCGACCAACGCATTGGTGGTAGGGACCGACAACAGCACCTGGCCGGATCGTCCCAGCTCTTCCAGGACGTTGGGGATTCCGCTGCGTTCCTCGTTGCAAACTGCCGCCGCCAATCGCGCATAGTTCAGCGCAACCGAACCCTGGCAGTCCCCGGCGACTCGGTGGAGACGATCTGCAACCCCAAAATGCCCCAACCTGAGTGCCAACGCCAGCGTGTGCATCTCCAATCCCGCGTATCCGGCGTCATGGACCTTGTCGGCAAAGGCCGCGATCCGGGACTGCCCCGAGCCCGGGTCATTGATGCGGGCCACCGAAAGGGACGCAAAGACCTCAGCCACCCAGGAAAAGAAGTTCAGCGGCATTGCGGACGGTGCGGGTTCCTGCTCCTGGAGCAGGAGTTCGGTGGCCTCGGCACTCTGCCCGATGGACACCAGCGAAAAAGTCGCGACAGCTTCCACAGCTGCACGTTCGGCCACGTCCGGAGTGAACACGAACTGTTGCATGGCGGGATTAAGTGCCTTCAGGGCGAGTTCGGCCTCGTCAAAAAGACCGAACAGGATGCCCTGGACCGCATCGGCGTAGGCGGTGACCCTCGGGTTGCTGTATTGGCCGCTGGCCAACACCCCTGCCCGGTGTGCGGCACCCCTCCAATCCCCCGCCATCAACTGGGTCTGCAGCAGAATGGCTTCGAGCTCGGCAGCTTCGTCTGCGGGGAAGATCTCGTCAAATTGACCATTGATCCTTAGCCCGGCCAGGTCGTCGCTGATCTGTTCGACTGCGTTAAGGGCGTCGCCTTGCCGTGTGCGGGATGCCCATTCGAGAGATTGCACCGTCAATGCCCGGAAGTGCAACGATTCGGTGTGCCACTCGTTGCATTCGTCCAGGATTCTGTCCGTTTGCCTGTCGCTGTCCGGGCGCCCGCCATTCACGCCCATGAGAATTCGATTTCTGAGAAGCTCCAGTTCCTGTCCGGCCGAAGCCATTCGGTCGCCCAGGCCGTTCCCGTGAGGTGCTTCCTTGAATCCTGCCTGGGCGCGTGCCAACACGGTTGCGGCCTCGTCGGTTCGACGGAGCCTCAGCAGCGCCTTCACGTGCAGGTTCAGGATGGCGATCCGGTGCTCCGGGTCGCGCGGCCAGGCCTCGGCGGCAAAACCGTCCACGCCGAAGTCCTGGGCCACGGCGACCATCTCTTGGACGGCTCCGGTGTCCAGCAATGCGCGCATCGAAGTACGCGCCAGCGCGGCGGCCGGATCGGTGTGCAAGGTGCTCAGGCGGTCTTCAACGTTCAGTCGCAGATCCTCGTCGAGGCTTTCGCGCAACAGGATCGACAGCAACGGAACACCGATTTGCACCTGGTCGATGGGTCCCTGGACTATGCGGACATGTCCGCCTCTGCACAACGCGTCCAGTTCCTGCGCCGACCCGTTTCGGTGCACCACGTCGAGTGCTATCGGACCGCCGATGGCCAGGACCTGCAGCAACTGGCGCTCGGGTTGCTTGAGACCGGAGAGCATCGAGTTCATCAGGGTGTTCAATGCCGGCCCGGTACCGAGCCCTCCCAGCCTCAGGACCCATACGCCCCGATGCTGCTGCAGTTGCCCGTCGGTGACCCAGATGCGGCACAGCTTTAACATCAGGTCGCGGCTGTTGTCGGTCAGATAACGCAGCGTGGCGGCGGCCAGCATGGACATGGACCCGCCAAGTTCATGCTCCAGGAAAGTGCGCGTCTCGCCCATGTCCATGCTGCGCAAGCTAATCCTGGCCAGCCGACCGGAGCGGTACAGCGACAGGACGTCCTGGGGAAGGTCCTGAAGACGTTCGCACATCACCACCAGGACGATCTTCCGCATGGCGGCCAGTTGCGCCAGAATCGATGCCGACTGCTCGTCGACGAGCTCGGGCCGCCCGAGAAGCACCACCGCCGGATGCCCCAAGGGGCAGAGAATTCCAGCAATACCGTGGATGACTTCGTGCCGAGTGGCTTCGATGCCGACGTCCAGGCGCGACAGCAGGAAGGCGAGGGCACCCCTGGGCACGCCCGCTGCAAAACTGGTGCCGTTGAGCCTGATGAGTTCCGGTTTGACCTCGAGGCGGGAGAACCCTGCCTCGAAGGCATCCTGGCGCCCGTTGCCCGCGGGCCCGATCAATACGGCCCCGCCGCCCTCGGGGTCCGTGAGAATCGCGTGGATCATTTCGGCCGGGTCGTCCGGCGCCAACGAAATGCTGGTCTCCCCCAAGAGCCCAGTTGGATTTCGAAAGCGATTTTTAGTTAAAAATAGCGAATACTGCATCGTCAAAACCGTCCCCAAAATCGGTTCTTTCCCCAAGTACGCCCAGATGCATCGGCGTTGATGGCCATCTTAGACGGCAAGCGTCGAGAAATCACTAGTTGTTGGCCTTACCGACCCCCCAGCCGGCAAGAGCACTCCGCATGAAGTGTTCCTTGGTGCTCCTATCCCCCATGGCGGCAACCACCGATGCCCACCGAATCCGACTCGATCCGAGGTAGTCGCTGCTTCACCGTCCGTTTCCTTCAGTTCAAAGTCTCCCGCGCGGTCCCCCGTTGCACAAGGGGTAGCAGCCGAAGAGTACCGGCGGCACCGGCTCCGGGTCGTTCCGGACGCCCTGTCGACCCGACCGATACGCGCCTCGATTGGTTGGCGCGGATGCTTGCCAACGCCCGGCGGGCTCGTGCACAGTTGACCAAACGGGCCATTCGACCGGCGTGGCAGAGGGATGTGTGGGGCAATGCCATGGACGCAGACAGGATCGTCATGTTCCGGGTGCGCCCGGACCGTGACCGGTGAAGATTGCTTCACGCGCTCGACCCGCAGGGAATCACCGGCAGCGGGCCGCCGTATCCCGCCGGGCATCCCCCGGAGCGAACGATGACATCGCGATCGAATGTCCGGCGCCGAGCCGCCACGGCGGTTGCCGCCTATCTGGCGATCGTCTTCATGGTGGCGTTCATGCTCCGCCTCGGGGACATGCGCCTGCCGGAAACCGTGGGCGGGCTCCTTGGGGCATTCCAGGGCCGAGGCATGTTGCAAGGCGTGCGTTTCGGGCACGTCGAGGCCGCCGCCAATGTCCTGTTCTTCGTTCCCCTGGGCCTGCTGCTGCCGCTGGCCTTTGCCCCTCGGAGCCCGATTGCCGGGTGGTTTTGCGCCGTGGCGCTTTCAATCGGCATCGAAGTGGTTCAGCACTTCCTGCTCGATGGCCGAGTGGGTTCCGTACGCGACGTTATCTGCAACGCCCTGGGCGCGGCATCCGGTGTGCTGCTGACGCAGGCCGCCGTGCTGGCCAGGGCGCGGCGCACCCGGGGAACCATCCAGTCGATGTAGCACCCAGTGGATGGTTCGCCCGGTTTGTGCCTGGCCCCGCCGGCGCGGGTGCGCCAGCGTCCGCGGCACTTATGGCAGGTTCGCGGCCGGCAGCGGGCGGTGGCGGGGCAAATCCGAGGCTATTCGCCTACGGTTTCCGCGGCCTCAAGCCAGGCCATTTCAAGGTCTTCCTTTTCAAGCTCGACGCCGCGCAGGGTGGCATTGAGCGTGGAGACCTCGTCGAACTTCATGGCCTCGGAAGCCACCGCCATCTGGGCGTGGAGCTTGGCGACCAGCGTTTCAAGCTTGCCCATCTGGCGCTCGATGCGGTTCAGTTCCTTGCGGGCCTCGCGCTTCTCCGCCTCGCTGGGGCCCGTGGACTCGGGTGCCGCGGCGGGGCCGGATTTGTCGGTGGGCGCACCGGTGTTGCCGCCGCTCTGGGCACCGGCACGCAGCTCCAGGTATTGGTCGACGCCGCCGGGCAGACCGCGCAGCTTGCCGTCGCCCAGCAGTGCGACCTGGTGGTCGGTGACGCGTTCGAGCAGGTAGCGGTCGTGGGAGACCACCACGAGGGTTCCGGGCCAGCCGTCGAGCATGTCCTCGATGGCGGCCAGGGTGTCGGTGTCCAGGTCGTTGGTGGGTTCGTCGAGCATGAGCACGTTCGGCTCGCCGATGAGCAGGCGGAGCAGCTGCAGGCGGCGGCGCTCACCGCCGGAGAGCTCCTTCACCGTGGTCCACTGCTTGTCGGTGCCGAAGCCCAGCTGCTCGGCGAGCTGCCCGGCCGAGACCTCCTTGCCGCCGACCTCGAAGGACATCCGTTCGGCCTTGATGACCTCGATCAGGCGCATGTTGGCGACCTCGTCGAGCTCCTTGACCTCCTGGGTGAGGATCGCGGTCTTCACGGTCTTGCCGCGCTTGATCACCCCGGACGTGGGCTCGATCTGGCCGTTGAGCAGGCGCAGCAGCGTGGACTTGCCCGCGCCGTTGACGCCCACGATGCCCACGCGTTCGCCGGGGGCCAGGCGGAAGGTGATGTTGTTGAACAAGGGCTTGGGCGTGCCGAAGTCCAGGGTCACGTGTTCGAGGTCGAGCACGTCCTTGCCCAGGCGGGCGGTGGCCATCTTGTTCAGTTCCACGGTGTCGCGGGCCGCCGGCACGTCGGCGATGAGGGTGTTGGCGGCCTCGATGCGGAACTTGGGCTTGGCGGTGCGGGCCGGGGCTCCGCGGCGCAGCCAGGCCAGTTCCTTCTTGACCAGTTGCTGGCGCTTGTTCTCCACCACGGAGGCGGTGCGGTCGCGCTCGGCCCGGGCCAGCACGTAGGCGGCGTAGCCGCCGTCGAACGGGTCCACGGTGCCGTCGTGCACTTCCCAGGTGCGCGTGCAGATTTCGTCGAGGAACCAGCGGTCGTGGGTGACCACGAGCAGGCCGTTGGCGTTCGCGCGCCAGCGGTTCTTCAGGTGCGCCGCCAGCCAGGCGACCCCCTCGACGTCGAGGTGGTTGGTGGGCTCGTCGAGCATGATGACCTCGTGCTCGCCGATCAACAGCTTGGCCAGGGCGACGCGGCGCTTCTGCCCGCCGGAGAGCGAGTTGACCTCGGCGTGCCAGTCGACCTCGCCGACGAGCCCGCCCATGACCTCGCGCACCAGCGGGTTGGAGGCCCATTCGTGGTCGGCGGCCTCCCCGACGATGGCCGCGCCCACGGAGAGGTCCCCGTCAAGCACGTCGGACTGGTCCAGGTAGGCCACCCGGACGTCCCCGCGCTTGGTCACCCGGCCCTCGTCCGGGCTCATGCGTCCGGCCAGCAGCCGCATCAGCGTGGACTTGCCGTCGCCGTTGCGCCCGACCATGCCGATGCGGTCCCCGTCCTCGAGCCCCAGGGACAACGAGTCAAGGACGGTACGGGTGCCGAAGGACATGGAAACGTTCTCGGCGCCGAGCAGGTGGGCCACGGTGTGGTGCTCCTTTGGTTAAGGGGTGTGAATGACGGTGGGCAGGATGCCGGCGCCGGGGACCGGGCCGTGGACCTGCAGGGTTGCAACGCCCGCTTCGTCGGAGAGCTGGGTGATGATTTCCGCGCCGTGCGCCTGGTCGCGGGCGAGCAGTGCCAGGGTGGGGCCGGAGCCGGAGACCAGCGCGTGCAGCGCACCGGCCGCCTCGCCCACGTCGCGCACCACGCCCAGTTCGGGGGCCAGCGCCAGGGCGGCACGGGTCATGTCGTTGACCAGCAGGGGGGCCAGCGCGTCAAGGTCGCCGTCCAGCAGCGCCCCGACCATGCGCGGGTCGACCTCGGTGGGGGTTTCGACGTGTTCGTTGGCCCGGAGCCGGTCGAGCATGCCGTAGACCCGCGGGGTGGACAGGCCGTAGGAGGCGGGGACCAGCACCCAGTCGGTGCGGGTGCGCAGCAGCAGCGGCGCCAGCTCGTCGCCCACGCCCAGGCCGACGGCGGCGCCGCCCTGCAGGGCGAAGGGCACGTCGGCGCCCAGGCGGGCGCCCAGGCGGGCCAGTTCCTCGCGGTTCAGCCCGGTGCCCCACAGGGCGTTGCAGGCCACGAGCGCGGCAGCGGCGTCCGCCGATCCCCCGCCCATTCCCCCGGCGATCGGCACGCGCTTGGTGATGCACAAATCGACCCCGGCGTAGTGGCCGGTGTGTTCGCGCAGCAGGGTTGCCGCCTGGACCACCAGGTTTTCCGGGCCCAGCGGGAAGGACTCGGGGTCCGAGACAGCGGTGGAATCCGGGTGCAGGAAGACCTGGATTTCCTGGTCCTCCCGGGCCGTGGCCGAGACGTCCTCGTAGAGCGAGACGGCCAGGTAAAGGCTGGCCACCGAGTGGTAGCCGTCTTCGCGGGGCGGGCCGACCCTGAAGTAGCAGTTGATCTTGCCCGGGGCCCGGGCAACGACGGCATGGGTCATGGGGCTGCCGGCTCGTGCGCGACCTTTGCCTCGGCGATCGCGGCGAATTCGGCGATGCCGAGCTTTTCCCCGCGGGCCTGCGGGTCGATGCCCGCTGCCAGCAGGGCCTCCTCGGCCAGCGCCGGGGATCCGGCCCAGCCGGCCAGGGCGGCCCGCAGCGTCTTACGGCGCTGGGCGAAGGCCGCATCGATGACGGCGAAGACCTCGCGCCGGGTGGCGGTGGTTTCCGGCGGCGTGCCGCGTTCGAAGCTGACCAGCCCGGAGTTGATCTTGGGCGCGGGCCAGAAGACATTCATGCCGATGACACCTGCCTTGCGCATGGTGCCGTACCAGGCGCCCTTGACCGAGGGCACCCCGTAGGTCTTGTTGCCCGGGCCGGCGGCCATGCGGTCGGCCACCTCGTCCTGGACCATGACCAGGCCGTGGCGCAGCGAGGGGAAGTGCTCGAGCAGGTGCAGCACCACGGGCACCGCCACGTTGTACGGCAGGTTCGCCACCAGGGCGGTTGGCGGGTGCTCCAGCTCGGTGACCTTCATCGCGTCGGAAAGGACGACGGTGAGGTTCTGCGCCTTTTCCGGGCGCATTTCGGCGACGGTCTGCGGCAGCCGGGCGGCGAGCTTCGGGTCGATTTCAACCGCCACGACGCGGGCGGCGGCATCGAGCAGGCCCAGGGTCAGCGAGCCGAGGCCCGGCCCGACCTCGAGCACGGTCTCGGCCGGATCAAGCTTGGCGGTGGCCACGATGCGCCGGATGGTGTTTCCGTCGATGACGAAGTTCTGCCCCAGGGTCTTGGTGGGGCGCACGTCGAGTTCACCGGCAAGGCGGCGGATCTCGGTGGCGCCGAGCAGTGGTGGCGGGGTCGATTCTACGGAAGTCACGTCTCAATCCTAGTTCAGGGGCCCGCGGCCCGCCGACCGGGGCGTCGTCTGCGGCGGGGCCACGGCGGGAAATTGCCGCCATGAACAATGGGTCCCGCCCTGTAGAAGGCGGAACCCATGGTTCATCGTGACATCAGGTGCACCTGTGCGATGGTGCGTCGGGCCGGTGGGCCCGGGAGGAGCCTAGCGCAGGCCCAGCTTGCTGGAGCATGCCGGCCAGTGGCCCCAGCCGCCGCTGCGGCGCAGCACCTCGGCCGTGGCAACCTGCTCGGAGGCCGAAGCCAGGTGCGGCAGCGGAGCGTACTTGCCGCCGCCGGCACCGAGCCAGCTGCTGGCGGAGAACTGCAGTCCGCCGTAGTAGCCGTTGCCGGTGTTGATCGACCAGTTTCCGCCGGACTCGCACTTGGCCAGGGCGGCCCAGGTGCTCGAGACGCTGCCGGAGGTCGCCGGGGCCTTCGGCTCCGCCTTCGGCTTGGGCTTGGGCTTGGTGCCCACGGAGATCTCGGCGTCGACGGCCTTGGTGGTGATCTTGTTGCTGGCGAGTTCGCGCTTGGATTCCTTGCCGTCGCGCAGCGTCACGGTGTAGGTGAGGGTGCGTTCGCCGTCCTTGCCCTCTTCCAGGGTCTTCTTGGTGCCGACCAGCGCGTCGGAATCCTTGACGGTGTCGGTGCCGTGGTCGATGACCTCGGTCTCGGTGACGGTCTTGGTCTTCACGCGGACGATCTTCAGTTCCATGTCCTGGGTGATCGCGTCGGATTCGTTCGCATTGAGCTCGTCGTCCTTGCCCAGGGAGAGCTTCGCTTCCTTGAGCGCGGCGCCGACGGTCTCGGCGGTGGTGTTCAGCTTCTTGGTCTTGCCATCGGCCTTGATGGACACGTCCTTGGGAGTGGAAATGTCGATCGGGGTGACCAGCGCGGCGAGGGACAGTGCCCGGCCCTGCTCGATCTGCGCCTTTTCGGAAAGGTTGAGTTGGTCCACGACGTCTGCCACGGTCAGTCCGGTGGTGTGCACGACGCGGTCCACGCCATCGATGCTCACGTTGACTTCCTTGTGGCGCTTGATGTCGATGACGGCTCCGTCGGCAACCGGTGCGTCCAGTGCCGGGGTGATGACATCGCGCTCATCGAGTGTGATCGATGAGTCCTCCAAGACATCGGCCACGGTGGCGGCGCGAGTGGTGATGCTCTGGCTTTCGCCATCGACGGCCACCGCAAGGGTCTTGCTGCCGCCGACGAACATGACAAGACCGAGGATCAACGCGGTCAAAACGGCTGCTTGCGCGCCGATCTTCACCCAACGATTCTTAAGGGCATTCTGCACAGGATTCCAAACTTAGGTTCAACCCGGGCACGGGGGCAGATCGATGCGAACACGGCGGGTGAACGGTTGCCCCCCGGAAAAACCCGGACGCAGCCCGCCGTGTGCCCATTGATTGGTGCGAGCACAATCCAATTCTTGTCATCTGTCGATGTCGCGCCCGGCGCGGGTTTCCCCGCCGCAGGCAGAATCAAATGCACCCGGGAACCTTCCCCGATCCCGGCTACTAAAAACCAACCGTAACCGAATCGTAATAAGGCCGCAAGCACTTCGTGCTTGCCTTGTGCACGAAATGGGCTAGAAGTCCCCGTAGACACGCCGCGTGTTTGCGGCCAGGGTCCGGCAGTACTCCTCCAGGTCGACGCCCATGGTTTCGGCCATGAAGCGCACCGTTTGCGGGATCAGGTAACTGGCGTTCGGGCGGCCCCTGTAGGGGTGCGGCGTGAGGAACGGGGCGTCGGTCTCCACCAGCACCAATTCGGGGTTGGCCACCGACAATGCATCACGCAGGTCATGCGAGTTCTTGAATGTCACGGTGCCGGAGAAGGAGAGGTACCAGCCGTTGGCGTTGCAGATCTCCGCCAGTTCCGCGTCCCCGGAAAAACAGTGGAAGACCACGCGCTCGGGGAGTTCCTCGCTTCCCAGGACGCGCACCACATCGAGATGTGCGTCACGATCGTGGATTTGCAGGGCCTTGGAGTGCTCGCGGGCGATGCGGATGTGCTCGCGGAAGGAGTGCTCCTGGGCCGGCCGGCCCGCCTCGCCGGTGCGGAAATAGTCAAGTCCGGTTTCGCCCACGGCACGCACGCGCTCATGGGCGGCCAGCTCCTCGATCCGGGCTATCGCGCCCTCCAGGTCCCCGGTCGCGGCCAGGCGTGCGGCGTCGTTGGGGTGGATGGCCACGGCGGCCAGCACCCGCGGGTCCCCGGCGGCGGCGCGCACGGCAAATTCGGAGGACTCCACGTCGCAACCGACCTGAATGACCCCTGGCACCCCCACGGCATTTGCCGCATCCAGCGCCTGGGCGACGGTGACATGGATCGAGCCGTCACGGAAATCCAGGTGCGTGTGGTTGTCCGGCACGCCAAAGGGCAACGGTGCCGGGGCGGGAGGGTAGGAGAGGTCGCGCTTCTTGCCCTGCTCGTCCTGGGCGCTCCGGGCCGGCGCTCCCGATCCGCCCGCCGCCGGGGCCGGCAGGTAGGCATCGGGCACCCCCCGGGTCCGTGAGTTTTCCACTTGCTGGTTTGCCGTTGACATGGATGCCACGTCCCCTTCAATACGTGCCCCGGCCTCCCGGGGCAATGAGCACTCGCCCATCCAGCGTACGCGGATGGGCGACTCGGCGGCATTTGCGTGATGCAGGGCACAGCATTGGCGGTATCGTGGGGATGAAGGGCTTTGACCGCCCGCCAATCGGATGCGCTCCAGGAGGACGTTGCATGTCGCTTTCCACCGAGTCCCAGGTTCTTCCCGCCGACGAATTCGGCCGGGTCTGCGAAGAAGTGCTGGCCGGGATTGCCACCGTGATCGACGGCAAGGCGGAGGTGGCACGCACCGCCCTGACAGTGCTGCTTGCCCAGGGGCACCTGTTGCTGGAGGACGTGCCGGGGGTCGGCAAGACCATGCTGGCCAAGACCCTGGCCAAGTCGGTTGACTGCACGGTGCACCGCATCCAGTTCACCCCGGACCTGTTGCCCTCGGATGTGACGGGGGTGTCGATCTTCAACCAGAACACCCACGAGTTCCAGTTCCGGCCCGGCCCGGTCTTCGCGCACATCGTCATCGGCGACGAGATCAACCGGGCCAACGCCAAGACCCAGTCGGCCCTGCTCGAATGCATGGAGGAGGGACAGGTCACCGTCGACGGGATCACCCACCGGCTGGAGACCCCCTTCATGGTGATCGCCACGCAGAACCCCATCGAGCTCGAGGGCACCTTCCCGCTGCCCGAGGCGCAGCGCGACAGGTTCATGGCCAAGATCTCCATGGGCTACCCGGATGCCGCCGCGGAGATGGCGATGCTCGAAACCCACCAGTCAACCTCGCCGCTGGATGACCTGCGCCCGGTGCTGGACCTGGAGGCCCTGCACACGCTGATCAACACCGTCGCGGCCGTCTACGTCTCCGAGCCCGTGAAGGAATACGTCGTGGCCCTGGGCCGGGCGACCCGGGAGCATTCGGACATCCGGCTGGGCGCCTCCCCGCGTTCCCTGCTGCAGCTGCTGCGGGCGGCCAAGGCCGAGGCGGCGCTCAACGCCCGCGACTACGTGCTGCCCGAGGACGTGCGCAACATCGCCTCCAAGGTGCTCGGACACCGCCTGATCCTGCACCGCCGGGCCGAGGCCGCCGGCGCCAACCCCGAATCCATCCTCGTGGCCATCCTCAACGCGATACCGGTGCGCGCCGGGGCCCGCGGCTAGCAGCGGGCGCGACAGAGACACGCATGAGGCACGCATGAGCACCAACTCCGCGGAACCCGGCGAGTTCCGCGAATCCCCTTCCCACGGCCGCTTTGCCATAGCCCAACGGCCGGCGACGCTGCGCGAAAAGGTCCACCTCGGATTCCTCACCGCGCGCGGCTGGGGCCTTTTCGCCTCCGGCGCCATCGCCCTGCTGCTCGCGTTCATGCTGGGGCGGCGCGAGCTGCTGGCCGTGTCCCTGTTCCTGCTGCTCACCCCGCTGCTGGCAGCCTTCCTGCTGCGCTTCGGCAACCCCGCGCTAAACGTGGCCCGCACCTTCAACCCGCCGCAGGCAACCACCGATTCCCCGGTGCGGGTGCGGCTGCACATCACCCACACCGGGCGGGCCGGCGCCTCGATTCCGCTCACCGACACCCTGCCCGAGGACTTCGGCACGGGCCCGGGGTTCAGCTATCCCTCACGCAATGCGGTGCAGGGCTCCGGCAGCTGGTACGAATACCGGTTGCGGCCCGCCACCCGCGGCATCTATGCCGTCGGACCGGTGCGGGCGCAGGTGGCCGACGTCTTCGGGCTCGCCGCCCGCCCCGCCGCCCTCGATGCGCCCAGCGCCCTGATTGCCCTGCCGGTGTGCGAGGCGCTCGAGCCCACCGGCATCCCCGGCGAACACGGCTCCCATGGGCAGGCCGCCTCCAACCGCCGGCTGACCCCCGATTCCTTCGAGGTGATGACCCGCGAGTACCGTCCCGGGGACACCGTGCGGCGCATCCACTGGCCCGCCACCGCCAGGCGCGGCTCGTTGATGGTGCGCCAGGAGGACTACCGGGCCACCCCGCGGGCGGTGATCATGCTTGACCGCTCCCGCGCGGCCTTCCTGGCCCAGGGCGTGGGCGCCGAGCCGACCCTGTCGATCCCGCAATTCACCTCCGCCCCCAAGGACTCCAGCCGGAGATTCGAGTGGGCGCTGCACGCGGCGCTCGGCGTCGGCGCCTACCTGGCGCAGACGGGGTTCGGCATCGACCTGATCGACCACCGCGGCCAGGGGGTCAACGACGTCTCCGCCTCGGGCACCGAGGAAGCAGGGGAGCTTTTTGCCGGGCCCCACGCCACTGCCCGGATGCAACAGGCACTTGCGGCCCTGGGCCTCGAGGACGCCGGGGCGGTCCGCCAGGACACGGCCAGGGCCACGCTCGCCGCGGCCTTGAAGGAACGCATGCGCGAGCACGGCGACAGGCTGGTGCTGATCCTTGGCGAGCCCACCGAGGAGCAGGCAGACGCCTGGCTCGAGGTCGTCGGCGCGCGCAGCAGGGTGACGGTGCTGTGCGTGGCGAATCGCGAGGCTCACCTGCACCCGGTGATCTCCCGCTTCCGGCAGGCCGGCTGGTCCGCCGTCGCGGTGAACCCGAAAACCACACTCACCGAGGCCTGGGGCGAATTGGGGCGGCAGACATGAGCACAGCGACCCTGCCCCGGACCCGCACCCCGGAACCGGCGCGCCCCGCCGCGGCACCCCGGAGACCCGCTTCCGGGATCCCGGCGGCCGCCTTCGCGGCGCTGGCCACGCTCGTGGCGATGCTCGGGGCCACCGCCGCACTGCACGGGGTCATCAGCGGCTGGGGGTGGATGCTCCAGGTGTTCGTGGTCGTGGCGTGCATCGTGCTTGCCACCAACCTGGTGCGGTGCCTCACCACCCGCCGCTACCTGGCTACGCTTGCGGGGGCAGCGGTGGCGGTCATGTCGCTGACCTTGCTGTTTTTCTCCAACACCGCCTGGCTGGGCGTGATTCCCACCGGATCGACCTACCGCGCCCTGCTGAAGGTCTGGGCGCTGGCCAACGAGGAAATGGGCTCCCAGGTGCCGCCGGTGCAGACCACCGGGGTCATCGTGTTCTCCATCTGTGTCTGGGCCGCCGCGGTGGCGCTGGCCGTGGACACCCTGGCCTTCGAGATCAACGCCGCCGCACTTTCCGGCATCCCGCTGGCGCTGTTGCTGTCCATCGCCTCGCTCTTCGAGCCGCACGGGGCCGGCATCGCCACGGTGTGCGTCACCGCGGTGGGCTACCTGTTGATCTTGGCCGCATCCCGGTGGCTTTCGGCAGGTGCCCGCACCGGCAAGCGCCGTGCCGTCGAGCTTGCGGCCCCGCAAGGGGAATCCTCGGTGCGGCCCTCCCCCGCGCCGCAGGCTCGCGGGGCGCTGCTGCAGGGCGGCGCCCTGGTCGCCGGTGCGCTGATCACGCTGCTGGTGCTGCCCGCGGCCATCCCCGGGTTCTCCAAGGGCATGCTCACCGAGGGCACCCGTCCGTCCTGGGGTAGGCTCGCGACCAACATCGACCCCCTGGTCTCGCTGGGCAACGACCTGCGCAGCCGTTCCTCCGGCACCGTGCTGCGCTACTTCACCGACTCGGATTCCCCCACCTACCTGCGCACCTCGGTGATCGGCCAGCTGGCGGCCGACCGCTGGCTGCCGGACCCGGACGCCTACCGGGTCCCGGCCACCGAGAACCTGGTGACCCGCGCCTTCCCGAGTGCCTTCGAGTCGGCGCAACCCGTCTTCACCCGGGTTCTCACCGACAGGTACCGCGGCGCCTGGATGCCGCTGCCGGGGAACGCGATCACGCTCAACGGCCTGGGCGGAAACTGGGGGTGGAGCCCCGACACCGGCACCCTGCTGGCCGCCGAGGACCAGGAGCCCCAGGCCGCGGACTACTCCGTGATGAGCGTGAACCCGAAGATCAGCGCGCGGATGCTGGCGGACCTGTCCTCCTCGATCCCGCGCGGCTTCTTCGCGGAGGTGGACCCGCAATACCTGCAGCTGCCCGGGGACGTGCCCCGGTCCCTGGCGCGGGCCACGGAGGCGGCGACGGAAAATGCCGGGGCGGACCCGTATGACCAGGCCGTCGCCATCCAGGACTACCTGCGTTCGGCGGCCTTCACGTACTCGGAGCAGACCCCGGTCCAGGACGGCTACGACGGCAGCGGCATGGACGTCATCGACGCATTCCTGGAGGAAAAGGCAGGCTACTGCGTGCACTTCGCCTCCACCATGGCCCTGATGTCCCGCGAGCTGGGCATCCCCAGCCGGCTGGTCACCGGCTACGCCCCCGGCACTCCCACCGGGGTGTCGATCACCGGGCAGGACGGCACGGAACTGGGCGAATTCACCGTCAGCTCGCGCAACGCCCATGCCTGGCCGGAGCTCTACTTCCCCGGGGCCGGGTGGATTGCGTTCGAGCCGACCCCCGGGCGCGGGGTCCCGCCGGCCTATGCGCCGGCGTTGCCCGCACCCAGCGCCGGCTCCGCCCTGGAGTCGAACCCGACCAACCCGGCCAATTCCGCGTCGAATACCGCCTTCGCCGAGGCATCCTCCGACGCACCCGCCGCGGCACCGGGCGGCGGACCCGGCACCGGGACCCCGGCCCCGGACGTGGCGCGCATCGCGCTGGTCGTGTTGCTGGCGGGGACCGTGCCGTGGGCGCTGCGCCGGATCCAGCGCACCAACCGCCTGGCACGCATGCGCCGGCACGGGCACGCGGAGGTTCGCAGCGGGAAGGAAACCGGGCCCGCGGCGGCCTGGGCGGAACTCGTGGCCCTGGGCATTGACTACTCCTGGCCCATGCGCCTTGACGAGTCGGCCGGGGACTATGCCCGGCGCCTGGCACGCACCTTCCCCGCGGCCACCGACCCCCTGGCCTTGCTGGCCGGCGCCTACGAGCTCCAACGCTACGCGCGCCCGAGGCCCGGCCCCGACCCGGCGGCCTTGGAGGCCGCGCTGGCGGACGCGAGGCGGGCCCTGGCCGCCTCGATGGGGGCCGGCGAGCGCCTGGGGCGCGGCCTGTGGCCCCGTTCGCTCTTCGCCCCGCGCCCGCTGGAACCGGCGGGCTACGCCTCGGCCAGGTAGTCGGCCAGGGCCTCGAACTGGTCCCTCGGCGTGAACCCGGTGGCGCCGATCTTGGCCAGGTCAAGGGTGCTGTTCGCGGGACGCGGGGCAATGCCGGGCCGGGAGCCGTAGTAGGCGGCGGTGGAGGTCGGGGTGATCCGGCCCGGGTCCTGGCCCAGCACGGTGAAGACCTCGGCGGCCAGGCGCGCCCAGGAAGCCGGCTCACCTGCGTTGCTCAGGTTGTAGGTGCCTGCCGGAGCCCCGGTCTCCAGCAGGTGCAGGATGCCGGCCGCCAGGTCCGTGGCGAACCCCAGGCGCCCGACCTGGTCATCGACGACCACCGGGTCCACCCCGCCGGAGGCCAGTCGGGCCATGGTGGCCACGAAGTTTTTTCCGTCCCCCACCACCCAGCTGGTGCGCACGAGGTAGTGCCTGGGCACGCCCGCCACGATGGCGTCCCCGGCGGCCTTGGTCTGCCCGTAGACCCCCAGCGGGCTGGGGGTCTCGTCCTCGGGGTGCACGGTGCGTTCGCCGTCGAAGACGTAGTCGCTGGAGAGGTGCACCAGGGTGAGGTTGTGTGCGGTGCACGCCGCGGCCAGGGCGGCCAGGGCGGTGACGTTGGTGGCCCACGCCTCGCGGCGGCCCGCTGGCGTCTGTGCCTCGTCCACCTTCGTGTAGGCCGCGGCGTTGATGACCGTTGCATAGGCGGAGAAGTCCACGGCTGCCAGCTGTGCCGGATCCGCGATGTCCAGCTGCGCCCGCGTCCGGAAGTCGAATCCGCCGCCGGGCGGCGCCAGCGCGGCCAGGGCCCGACCCACCTGCCCGTTGGCCCCCAGCACCAGCGTCCTGGGCGGCACCACGGGCACCACCGCCTCCAGGTGCGGGTGCGTCCTGTCGGCCTCCGAGACGGTGGCCCGCTCCAGCGGGATGGGCCAGGGGATGTCGGCCCGCGAGTCGGCGAGGTTCAGGAAGGTGTACTTGGCGGCGGCGGCCGCGCTCCAGTGCTCGGTGACCAGGTAGCTGTATCCGGTGTCGGGTTCCAGGGTCTGGAAGCCGTTGCCTACCCCGCGCGGGACGAAGACGGCCTGCCCCGGGCCCAGCCTGGTGCTGAAGCTCGCCCCGAAGCCCTCCCCGGCGCGCAGGTCGACCCAGGCGCCGAAGACCGCCCCGCCCACGACCGCCACGTACTTGTCCCACGGCTCGGCGTGGATGCCGCGGGTGGTGCCGGGGTTGCGGTTGAAGGAGACGTTGTTTTGCACGGGCCGGAAATCCGGCAGCCCTGCGGCCACCATTTTTTCGCGCTGCCAGTTCTCCTTGAACCAGCCGCGCGCGTCCTCGTGGACGGGCAGCTGGATGAGCAGCAGCCCCGGGATCCCGGTCTGCTGCACCACGGGTCCGCTCATGCCCCGCCTCCTGCGGTTCCGGCGTCCTCGGTGCCCCGGGCCGCGGCCTGTTGCACGTAGCGGTCCTCGGTCCCGGCCTTGGCCCCCTCCCACCACCAGGGGTTCTGCCGGTACCAGTCGATGGTTTGCGCCAGTCCGGCGGCCAGGTCCCGGTGTGCCGGGCTCCAGCCGAGTTCCTCGCGCAGCATCGTGGAGTCGATCCCGTAGCGCAGGTCGTGGCCCGGCCGGTCGGTGACGTGGTCGAAGGCCGCGGCGTCCTGGCCCATGAGGCCCAGGATCAGCTCGAGCACCTCGCGGTTGTTCTTCTCCCCGTCGGCGCCGATGAGGTAGGTCTTGCCCGGGGTTCCGCGGTTGACGATTTCCCACACGGCCGAGGAGTGGTCCTCGACGTGGATCCAGTCGCGGACATTGGCCCCGGTGCCGTAGAGCTTGGGCCGCACCCCGTGCAGGATGTTGGTGATCTGCCGCGGGATGAACTTCTCCACGTGCTGGTACGGGCCGTAGTTGTTGGAGCAATTGCTGATGGTGGCGCGGACCCCGAAGGAGCGCCCCCACGCCCGCACCAGCATGTCCGATGCCGCCTTGGTGGAGGAATACGGGCTGGAGGGGTTGTAGGGGGTGGTCTCGGTGAAGCGGGCAGGGTCGTCGAGTTCCAGGTCCCCGTAGACCTCGTCGGTGGAAATGTGGTGGAAGCGCACCTCGTGCCGCCGCACCGCCTCCAGCAACGTGTAGGTGCCCACGACGTTGGTGTCCAAAAACGGCCGGGGGTCGAAAAGCGAATTGTCGTTGTGCGACTCGGCGGCAAAGTGCACCACCGCGTCCGCGTCCGCCACCAGCCCGTCGACCAGTGGCGCATCGGTGATGTCCCCGACCACCACGTGCAGCCGGGACCTGTCCAGCCCGTGCAGCGATTGGAGGTTGCCCGCATAGGTCAAGGCGTCGAGGACGGTTATTCCAGCGTCGGAGTGCTCGATCAAGTAGCGCACGAAGTTGGCCCCAATGAATCCCGCACCCCCGGTTACCAGGATTCTTTTCATGGTTGCAAGGCTAGCGCCCCTCCCCAACCACGGCTAGATGTGCCTACTATGGGCCCCATGAAGGGGATCATACTTGCTGGGGGAACCGGATCGCGCCTGCATCCAATCACACATGGGATTTCAAAACAGCTCGTGCCTGTTTACGACAAGCCCATGATCTACTACCCGCTGAGCACGCTGATGCTCGCGGGCATCACCGAAATCCTGGTCATCACCACACCTGCCGACGCACACCAGTTCCGCGGGCTGCTGGGCGACGGGTCGCAGTTCGGGATCCGGATCGACTACGCCGTCCAGGAGTCGCCAGACGGGCTGGCGCAGGCCTTCCTCATCGGGGCGGAGCACATCGGCGACGGGCCGGTGGCCCTGGTGTTGGGCGACAACATCTTCTACGGGCCCGGCTTCGGCACGCAGCTGGGCGATTTCCATGCCGACGGCGGGGCCTCGATCTTCGGGTACTGGGTCAAGGACCCGGGAGCCTACGGGGTGGTGGAATTCAGCAAGGAGGGGAAGGCGATTTCGCTGGAGGAAAAGCCGGCGAACCCCAGGAGCCACTATGCGGTCCCCGGGCTCTATTTCTACGACAACACCGTGATCGAACGGGCCAGGGAGCTGGCACCCTCGGCGCGCGGGGAGCTGGAAATCACGGACATCAACCGGCAATACCTCGAGGAGGGCTCGCTGCGGGTGAACGTGCTGGCCCGCGGCACCGCCTGGCTGGACACCGGGACCTTCGACTCGCTGAACGACGCCTCGAACTTCATCCGCACCATCGAGGCGCGGCAGGGGCTGAAGATCGGGGTCCCCGAGGAAGTTGCCTGGCGCCGCGGATTGATCGACGATGAGGCGCTGGAGGCGTGCGCGGCGAAGCTGGGCAAGAGCGGCTACGGCGACTACCTGCATGCGCTGCTGGGGCACGATTTCGAGGACCCCTACCACTAGGGAAAAACGCACGGCGCCCCTTGCTCCGCGCCTCCCCTCGAGGGGGACGGGCGGAGCAGGGGGCGCCGTGCGTGCGTGCCGGTGTTTCTAGCGTGCCGCGTACGGGTCGGCGATGCCGATGTACTGGGTGGTGGTGTACTCGGCCAGGCCCTCGGCGCCGCCCTCGCGGCCCAGGCCCGACTGCTTCACGCCGCCGAACGGGGCGGCGGCGTTGGAGATGACGCCGGCGTTGAAGCCGACCAGGCCGAATTCGATCTGCTCCGCGACGCGGAAGAGGCGGTTGTGGTCGCGGGTGTAGATGTAGGAGGCCAGTCCGTACTCGGACGCGTTGGCCAGTTCGATGGCGTGCGCCTCGTCGCGGAAGGTGGTCACCGGGGCGACTGGTCCGAAGATTTCCTGGCGCAGGATCTCGGCGTCGTTGGCGACGTTGGAGAGCACGGTGGGTGCGTAGAAGTAGCCGGGGCCATCGATCGGGGCGCCGCCGGTCTCGGCAACGGCGCCGGCCTCGACTGCCTTGGAAACCAGGGCGTGGATGTCGTCGCGGGCACCGGAGTCGATGATCGGCCCGACGTTGGTGGCGGCCTCCGTGCCGCGGCCGGTCTTCAGCGCGCCCATGGCGGCGGAGAACTTGGCGATGAATTCCTTGGCCACGGACTCGTGGACCAGGAAGCGGTTGGCCGCGGTGCAGGCCTCGCCCATGTTGCGCATCTTCGCAGCCATGGCGCCCTCGACGGCGGCGTCCAGGTCTGCATCCTCGAAGACCAGGAACGGCGCGTTGCCGCCCAGTTCCATGGAGGTGCGCAGCACCTTGTCCGCGGCGTCCTTCATGAGCATCTTGCCCACGGCGGTGGAACCGGTGAAGGAGACCTTGCGCAGGCGGTCGTCCTGCATCAGCGGGCCGGAGATCTTCGAGGCGCTCTTGGAGGAGACAACGTTCAGCACGCCGGCCGGCAGGCCGGCTTCCATCATGGTGGCGGCGAAGAGCTGGGAAGTCAGCGGGGTGAGCTTGGCGGGCTTGAGCACCATGGTGCAGCCGGCGGCGATGGCCGGGGCGACCTTGCGGGTGGCCATGGCCAGCGGGAAGTTCCACGGGGTGATCAGCAGGCACGGGCCGACCGGCTTGGTCTGCACGATCATCTTGTTCTTGCCCTCGGGGGTGGTGAGGTAGCGGCCGTAGTCGCGCACGGTCTCCTCGGAGAACCAGCGCAGGAACTCGGCGCCGTAGGTGACCTCGCCGCGGGCCTCGGCCAGCGGCTTGCCCATTTCCAGGCTCATCAGCAGCGCGAAGTCCTCGGCGCGCGCGGTGACAAGGTCGAAGGCGCGGCGCAGGATCTCGGCGCGCTCGCGCGGTGCGGTCAGGGCCCACTTTGACTGGATGGCATCCGCGGCGTCGAGGGCCGCCATCGCGTCCTCGGAGGTTGCGCTGGCCAGGGTGGCAAGCACCTTGCCGGTGGCCGGATCAACGACGTCGAAGGTTCCGCCGTCGGAGGCGTCGCGCCATTCGCCATTGATCAGCAAACCGGTCGGGATGGAGGCCAGTAGCTCGGCTTCGCGTTCGGGGGTAATGGTCATTGGGGCGTTCTCCCTTGAACAGTGGGGTGTTGCGAGAATTACAGGATCTTGTTGGTCTCCACGCTAGTGCCGCGGCAAGTTGCTGTAAATTTCTATCTGCACTATGACGCAGCCCCCATTTTGTGCAGGTACCCCAAGGGCGCTTCGACGCCGATTCGGGGCGCCGCTTCGGTGCCCCGGTCTCAGGCGCGGGCCTCGAGCACCGCCGCATAGAGTTCGCGCTTGGACACGCGCTCGGTCTCGGCCACCGCCGCCACCGCTTCCTTGAGCCGCAGGCCCTCGGAGACCAGTTGCTGCACCTGGGCCACGTGGTCGGTGGCGCGGGCAGGCTCCCCGGCGGGCGCGCCGGCGATGACCACGGCGATCTCCCCGCGAACCTCGCCCTCGGCCCAGAGCAGCAGTTCGTCGAGGTCCCCGCGGATGACCTCCTCGTACATCTTGGTCAGTTCCCGGGCGATGGCACCCCTGCGCCCGGGGCCGAAGGCGTCGCGCAGCGCGCGGATCATCGCGTCGAGCCGGTGCGGTGCCTCGAAGAAGACCATGGTGCGCTGCTCGGTGGCCAGGTCCTCGAGGCGCTTGGAGCGTTCCCCCGCCTTGCGGGGCAGGAAGCCCTCGAAGGTGAACCTGTCGGTGGGCAGCCCGGAAAGGGCCAGCGCGGTGAGCACCGCGGAGGGGCCGGGAACCGCGGTGACCGTGACGCCTGCCGCCACGGCCGCCTCGACCAGCTTGAAGCCGGGATCGGAGACCGCGGGCATGCCCGCGTCGGAGACCACCAGGATCGTGGCGCCGCCGGCGACCAGTTCCAGCAGCTCGGTGAGCCGGTGGGTTTCGTTGTGTTCGTGGTAGCTGATCAGCCGCCCGGGCACGCGGACGCCCAGCCCGGTGGCCAGGTGCAGGAATCTCCGGGTGTCCTCCGCGGCCACGATGTCTGCGCTCTTCATGAGCTCGATCAGGCGTGGGGACGCGTCGGAAAGGTTGCCAATGGGGGTCGCCGCGAGGACGATCTGGCCCGGGGTTTCTTGAGTTTCCACGCCCCAAGCCTACTGCCCGCGCGTGCCGCCGGATCCCGCCGGCGGGCGCCGGTAGAGTGTTGACGGTGACTACCGCATCCACGCAGAGACTTCGGCGCTGGGTCCTCCCGCCGGCCGGCGCCTTCGGGTTTGAGGCCCTGCGGGACCGTCTGGTGGGCCCGCTGCACCGGAGCGGGATCTGGGGGTGGATCGTTCCCCTTGCTGTCACCGTGCTCGCCGGGGTGTTGCGATTCACCAACCTCGGACACCCGCACCTGCTGATCTTCGACGAGACCTACTACGTCAAGGACGCCTACACCATGATGCAGGCGGGTTACGAGCTCGAATGGGGCGACGACCCCAACCCCGCGTTCATTGCCGGGCACCCGGAACCCCGGGACGGCGCCTCCTTTGTGGTCCATCCCCCGCTGGGCAAGTGGCTGATCGCCGGCGGCATGTGGCTCTTCGGCAGCGACAACGGCCTGGGCTGGCGCTTTTCCGCCGCGCTTTTTGGCACCCTCGCGGTGCTGCTGTGCGCGCTGGCGGCCCAGAAGCTGTTTTCCTCGGTGTTCCTGGGCGGTGTCGCGGGCCTGCTGGCCGCCATCGACGGGCACCAGCTGGTCATGTCCCGCACCGGGCTGCTTGACATCTTCCTGATGTTCTTCATCCTGGCCGGGTTCCTCGCCCTGCTCCTTGACCGCTTCCACGGGCGCGCGAAGCTGGCGCGGGCGCTGGCCACCGCGGACGGTGCCCGCCCGGCGGACCGGCTGCTGGCCTACGGCCCGTGGCTGTGGTGGCGGCCGTGGCGGCTGGTGGCCGGGGTGATGCTCGGGTGCGCGGCCGGGGTGAAGTGGTCGGCGCTGTCCTTCATTGCGGTGTTCGGGCTGATGACGGTGCTCTGGGACCTCTCGGCCCGGCGCCGCGCCGGGATCCGCCACTGGGTCCTCGCCGGGCTGACCCGCGACGGGATCCCGGCGTTCCTGCTCATCATTCCCACGGCCGTGGCGGTGTACCTGGCGACCTGGACCGGCTGGCTGCTCTCGGCCGACGGGCGCTACCGCCGGTGGGGCGCCGAGAACCCCTCGGAAGCCTGGGGCTGGGTCCCGGAGGCGCTGCGCTCGCTCGGCGAATACCACCGGGCCGCCTATGCCTTCCACGAGGGCTTGGGCTCGCCGCACGGCTGGGAATCATCGCCCTGGAGCTGGCTCTTTGCCGGGCGTCCAGTGCTCTTCTTCTACGAGTCGCGGAGCAACGGCGAATACGGGTGCACCTCGGCCCATTGCGTGCAGGCGATCACCGACCTGCCCAACCCCGTCATGTGGTGGGCGGCAACGCTGAGCCTGCTGCTGGTGCTCTTCTACTGGATCGGCGCCCGCGACTGGCGTGCAGGCGCGATCCTTTCGGCCCTGGCCGCGGGATTCCTGCCGTGGTTCGCCTACCCGGAGCGCACCATGTTCTTCTTCTATACGCTGCCCTTCGCCCCGTTCATGGTCCTGGCGCTGTGCTACGTGCTGGGCAGGTTCCTGCCTGGCGACCGCCAGGCGCCATGGCACGCCCGCCGGACGTTGTGGGGCGTGGGGATCTTCCTTGCCCTGGTCGTTGCCGTCTCCGCATTCTTCCTGCCGGTGTGGACCGGGGACATGGTCACCTACGGGAACTGGCGCAGCCACATCTGGATGCCCAGCTGGGGATAGACCCTAGATTACCGGCAAGTAACATAGACTATGGCCCAGACCACATGCCGACCACCACCGGGAACCACCACACCATGCGCGAAGCCAGCACCGCTCTGATCCATGACCTGCCCCCGGAATTCAACACCACCCAATTGCTGGTCGACCGCCTGGCGCGGGAAGACGACGCCCCGCTTTTCAGCGTCAAGCGCGACGGGTCGTGGATCGACGTGTCCACCGCCGACTTCGTGGCCGACGTCCGCTCGCTGGCCAAGATGCTGCTGGCCGCCGGGATCGGCGCTGGACAATGCGTCGGGATCATGTCCCGCACCCGCTACGAATGGGCGCTGGCCGAGCAGGCCATCTGGTTCGCCGGCGCGGTGTCGGTGCCCATCTACGAGACCAGCTCCCCGCACCAGGTGGCGTGGATCCTTGAGGATTCCGGGGCACGCCATGTCTTCGCCGAGGATCCGGGGTGTGCCCGGGTCATCGGCCAGGCCGCCGGATCCCTGGGCGAGGAGGTCACTGTGTGGAGCTTCGAGCAGGAGGCCTCCCCCGCGGATTCCTGCATCCCGGCGGCCGGGCTGCGGGAGCTGGTGGCCGCGGGCGCGGCCAGCCAGGTCGGCGACGTACAGGTGGAAACCGCCAGGACCGCCGCGGGCCTGCGGGACCTGGCCACCCTGGTCTACACCTCCGGCACCACCGGACGGCCCAAGGGCTGCATGATGACCCACGCGAACTTCTCCCTCATTGCCGTGAACCTGACCCCGCACATGGCCCCGGTCCTGGGCACCGGTGAGCGGACCCTGATGTTCCTGCCGCTGGCACACGTCCTGGCCCGTGCCGTCCAGCAGGTCTGCGTGCACGCCGGATCGACCATTGCCCACACGCCCTCGGCCTCCACCCTGGTCCAGGACCTGGCCGCGGTGCGGCCCGGCTTCCTGCTGGCCGTTCCCCGGATCTTCGAAAAGATCCGCGCCACCGCCGCGGCCACGGCCCAGGCGGCCGGCAAGGAGCGGCTTTTCGCCCAGGCCGAGTCCGCCGCCATCGAATACTCCAGGAGCGCCGACGCCCGCGCCCGCGGGCTCGCCTCCCGCCGCTCCCCCGTCCGGCTGGCCAGGCATGCCCTGTTCAACAAGGTGCTCTACCCTAGGCTGCGGGCGGTGCTGGGCGGCCGGGTGCGCTACGCGATCTGCGGCGCCAGCGCGCTGAACGCCGACCTGGCCCACTTCTTCCGCGGCGCCGGCGTGGGCCTGCTGGAGGGCTACGGGCTCACCGAGACCACCGCCCCCGCCACCGTGAACATGGCCGCAAACCCGCGCGTGGGTTCCGTGGGCGTCCCCATCCCGGGAACCACCATCCGGATCGCGCCGGACGGCGAGGTGCTGGTGCGGGGCATCGGCGTCTTTGCCGGGTACCACCGCAATGCGCGGGCCACCGCCGCGGCCTTTGACGGGGAGGGCTTCTTCCGGACCGGCGACACCGGGACGCTGGACGAGGCGGGGTTCCTGCGCATCACCGGGCGCAAGAAGGACATCCTGGTGACCGCCGGCGGCAAGAACGTGGCACCCGGGCCGCTGGAGGAAATCATCCGCTCCTCGCCCCTGGTCTCCCAGGTGGTCCTGGTGGGCGAGAACCGCCCGTTCATCGCCGCGCTGCTGACCCTGGACCCCGACGAAATTGCCCCGTGGTGCCGGGCCAACTCGCTGCCGGCGCTCTCGGTCGCCGAGGCGGCGGTCCACCCGGCCGTGCTCGCCGGGCTCCAGGCGGCGGTGGACGCGGCCAACGCCACGGTGTCCCGGGCCGAGGGCATCCGGAAGTTCGCCGTCCTGGACTCTGAGTTCACCGAGGAATCCGGGCACCTGACCCCGTCGCTGAAGGTGAAGCGGGCCAGCGTCGCCCACGACTTCCGCGCCCGGATCGACGAACTCTACTCCCGCTGAAAACGCCGCACAAACAGCGATTCCCGGGCGTTTCCCGGCCCCGGAACGGGGCGGGAAACACCCGGGAACCAGGTGCACCGGAAGGCTACAGCCCGAAGACCCGCTTTTCCTGGCGCAGGCGCGAGCCCTCGCGGCGCTTGGCCGTGGGCCAGGTGGCGAACAGGGTCACCAGGGCGGTGATGACCACCAGGCCGGCGATGCCGATGGCGGCGTCGATCCAGAACTGCGGCGGGTAGAGGCGGATCAGCGTGTCGGAGTAGTTGAACGTCCAGGTGCCGCTGGCGAAGAAGATCCGGTGGAACGTGGTGAAGAAGCTTTCCCAGCCCAGGATCGCCAGGGTCGTGAGCCCGGCCAACAGCACCAGGGTGGCCACGGATCCGGCAAAGAGCCCGCGGCGGATGCCGCCGGCATAGCGCTTGCCCAGGTAGGCCAGGGCGATGAGCGCGATGACGCCCAGGACGGCCCCGCCCAGGTAGGTGAATGACATCACGAGCTTGACGTCGGCCATGTGCTGGACCTCGGTGCCCAGGAAGAGCGGGTTGCCGTTGGGATCGCGCAGCTCGCCCAGGTACCGGTTGTCGGCGACGTTGTTCAGGAAGTCCACGCCGTAGGAGCCGTAGGTCAGCCTGTCGGCGGTGGTGAACCCGAAGCCGTCGGCCGGGAAGCCGGGGCGCTGGTAGGCGATCCAGAGGAAGACGGGGCTGGCGACCAGGCGGATCGCCAGGATCAGCAGCACGAAGGGGTAGGCGATGGCCAGCAGCACCTGCAGGGTGCGGGCCAGCGGCGGCTTGGCCTCGAGGGCAGCCTCGCGGGCCGCCCGGCGTTCGCGGGCGGCGGGGGTCGGCTCGGGAACCGGGGTGTAGGCGCCGAAGACCCTGCTGCGCGCCTCGGCAATCGCGGAGGCGGTTTGCGGCGTGGCCGGGGCCACCGGCCGCGGCATGGCACGGGTCTTGTCCTGCGCGGCCGAGGCGTCGGACCCGGCCGGTGCCGCCGGCTTGTCGAGCTTGGTGGTTTCGGCATGTGGTTCCACCGGGATCTTGGCGATGATGTCCTCGACCTCCTCGGGTTCCTCCGCCTTGGGCTGCGCCGCGGGCTTGGCCGGGACGTCCTTCGCGCCGCCCGCCTCGGCGGACGAAGCAGGCGCCGGGGCTGTCTTCGCCGTGTCGGCGGGCTTCGGCGGCGCGGGGTCGGCCTTGGCCGGGGCCGTCGTTGTGGTTGCGGCCGGGGCCTGTGCCGGCTTGGCCGGTGCTCCCGCCGGTGCGGGCCCGGTCGTCGCGGCAGGCTTCACGGCCTTCGCCTCGGCTGCCTTCTGCGCAGCGGCCGCCCGGGAGGCAATCAGCGAGGCCTCGATCTTGGCGGCGGCCGACGCGGCGGCAGCGCTCAATGGGCCGGGAGCCGAATCCGTCTTGGCCCCGGCACCGGGCACCGCCGGTGCGGTGGCCGGAGTTCCCGGCTTGCCGGTCTGCGGTTCGTCCTGCTCAGCCATGCTTCTCCCTCAAAACTCTGACATGCGGTGCGCTTGCGGTGCGGGGCACGGCGGGCCGCCAGCGCCCACTGCCAAACACAGTCCCCAGCCTATCGAGCCGAGGGTTCACCCGGGGCCCACCAGCGCGTTTTCGCTCCGCGTGTCGGTCCCGAGACGCGCGGGCGGGCCCCTGCCCCGGGTGGGGCGGGGTGCCGGCGGTGCCCCGGCATCGGCCCCCGGGGAGGCTAGTAGCGGTACATCTCCGGCTTGTACGGGCCCGCAGCGTCAAGGCCCAGGTAGCGGGCCTGCGCCTCCGACAGCTCGGTCAATTCCACGCCCAGCGCGTCCAGGTGCAGCCGCGCGACCTTCTCGTCAAGGATCTTGGGCAGCACGTGGACCGAGGTGGCGTATTCGCCGGTGCCGGCCTTGGTGAACAGCTCGATCTGCGCGATCACCTGGTTGGTGAAGGAACTGGACATCACGAAGGAGGGGTGGCCGGTGGCGTTGCCCAGGTTCAGCAGCCGGCCCTCGGAGAGCACGATGACGGAGCGCTCCCCCGCGGTTCCGGCCTCGAAGGTCCACTCGTGCACCTGCGCCTTGATCTCGACCTTTCGAACGCCGGGGACCTTCGCGAGCCCGGCCATGTCGATCTCGTTGTCGAAGTGCCCGACGTTGCCCACGATAGCCTTGTTCTTCATACCCTGCATGTGTGCGGCGGTGATGATGTCCCTGCCGCCGGTGGTGGTCACGAAGATGTCGCCTTGTTCCAGGACGGTTTCCAGGCGGGCTACCTGGTAGCCGTCCATGGCCGCCTGCAGCGCGCAGATCGGGTCGATCTCGGTGACGATGACCCGGGCGCCCTGGCCGCGCATGGCCTCGGCGGCGCCCTTGCCCACATCCCCGTAGCCGCACACCACCACGACCTTGCCGCCGATGAGCACATCGGTGGCGCGCATGATCCCGTCGGGCAGCGAGTGGCGGATGCCGTACCTGTTGTCGAACTTGGACTTGGTCACCGAGTCGTTGACGTTGATCGCCGGGAAGAGCAGGGTGCCCGCGGTAGCCATCTGGTTCAGCCGCATCACCCCGGTGGTGGTTTCCTCGCTGACGCCCTTGATCCTCGCGGCGATGCGGGTGAACTTTTCCGGGTCCCGGGCCAGGGAGGCGCGCAGGGTCTCCAGCACGATGGAGTGCTCGTGGCTTGTCGCGGCCTCGGGGCCGGGCACTGCCCCGGCGGCCTCGAACTGCACGCCCAGGTGCACCAGCATGGTGGCGTCCCCGCCGTCGTCCAGGATCATGTTCGGACCAAGCCCCGGGTCCTGCCCGGCCCCCGGCCACGAAAGGATCTGTTCGGCGGTCCACCAGTAGTCCGCCAGCGACTCGTTCTTCCAGGCGAACACCGGGACCCCTGCGGGGTTTTCCGGGGTGCCGGCGCCCACGACCACGGCCGCGGCGGCCTCGTCCTGGGTGGAAAAGATGTTGCAGGAGGCCCAGCGCACCTGCGCGCCCAGGGCCACCAGCGTTTCGATGAGCACCGCGGTCTGCACCGTCATGTGCAGGGAACCGGCGATGCGGGCACCGGCCAGCGGCCGCGCCGCGGCGTACTGCGCGCGCAGCGACATCAATCCCGGCATCTCGTGCTCGGCAAGCCGGATCTGGTGGCGGCCGGCCTCGTGCAGGGACAGGTCCGCGACCCGGTGGTCGATGCCCATCGCGGCTGTGCCTAGCCTTGGGCCCTGGCGGGGATCACGGTGGCCTCGGGGGCCAGCATGACCGGGATGCCCTCGACGATGTCGTAGCTGTAGGTTTCCCCGTTGGCCCCGGTGCCGGTGGACACCAGCGTGTCCCCGTGCTGGACGAGGGCGGAGCCGGTGACGGGGCAGCGGAGCTGGGCAGTGAGTTGGGTTGAAAGATTCGACATGGAACCCAGTTTAGGGCTCTTGGTTCCCTTCGCGCAGCACCCGCAGGTGCCGCCGCGTCATGCCCTGCCCGGGGCCCGGTTCGATGGCCGGCGGGGAGGTGCGGGGCGCCGGGACCTCGGGGGCCGGCGCGGGCGCGGGCTGGGCGTCGTTTTCACGCACCGCATTGGCCAGCGCGTACAGGTCGTCGTTGCGCAACCGCCCCTGTTCCGGCAGCGCCAGGCGCATGACTTCCCAGCCCAGCGGCACCGTCAGGCGTTGGGCGTGGAGGGTGCACAGATCGTAGCAATGCGGTTCCGCGAAGGTCGCCAAGGGACCGAGCACCGCCGTCGAGTCGGCGTACACATAGGTCAGGGTGGCGATGGCCGGCTGGCGGCACGCCGAACGTGAACAAAGTCTGGATGATCCCACGGTTACACAGACTACCGCAGCCAGGCGGCGGCACGGCGGCGCACCGCCGAGCGGCAGGCGGATCCCACGGGCCCAAGGTGGCATAGGCTAGATACTATGTCCGGAAAACTGTCGATCGATTTGGACGGGCGCGATCCGGCCTCGCTGCAGAGCGGGGAAACCCGGGGCTTCGCGGCCCGCAAGCGCAACCGGCACGGACGCGGCCGGCGCGGCCCGATGATCATGGCGCCGCTGCCCGGGGCGCGGACCCGCGCAGAGCGCTTCGAGGACCTCCTGGTGGAGTCCGCCGAACGCCTGGCCGACCGCTGGGGCGACCGTGTGACGGCCATCGACTTCCGCATCATGCTGGTCCCCAATGCGAAGGTGCTGGCCCGGGCGCAGGCCGCCGGGACCCGGGTGCCATGGGCGACCAACCGCTCGGCGCGTCCCGGGCGCCCCGACCGCATCACGCTCTACCGCCGCCCCATCGAGGAGGCGTGCGTCCGCGGCCCCGACCTGCTGCCGGAGCTGGTGCACATGTCGATCGTGGAGCAATTGGCGGACCTGTGGGCCATGGACCCGCAGTCAATTGACCCCGAATACGGGGTCTGGGGCACCGGCCCGAACGACTAGTCGCGCAGCACGACCTGGACGCCCTCGCGTCCCAGGGCCGCGTCGCTGACCTTTACCGCGGCGACGCCAAAGGCGCCGTCATGGAGCACTGCTGCGGCGTAGCTGGGGGCGCCGGTGGCCGAGAGCACCAGGGCGGTGGCCCCGGCGCCGAAGTCGGAGGCTGTCAGCGCGACCGACTTGCCGCCGGCCAACTCGACCGTGCGCGCCGCCGAAAGCCTGCCGTTGGCGCCCATCGAACGCACCGAAACCTTGGCGGTGTCCTCCGGGGCATTGAGCACCACCGTGGCCCGGCCCTGGGCCGGAAGCACCAGCAGGTGCTCGCTGCCCAGCCGGTTGGCGGCACCGGCCCAGGCCAGGTCGATGGGCTCGTTGGCCTTGGTGCCGCGCACCATTTTCACGCTTGCGCTCACCGCCGAGTCGCCCTCGACGACGATGGTGTAGTTCCCGGCCGGAAGCCCGCCCAGCGGCATGCGTGCGGTGGCGTTGGAGGCCACCACCACTTCCCCGCCGCCGGGGATCGGGACCTCGCCGGCCGGCCCCAGCGCGCGCACCTTGACGGTGGCCCCCTCGGCGGAGGTGGCCGCCAGCACCACCTCGGCGGCGGCATCGGCGTTGGCGGCGGGCTTGCCCAGCGCCCCGGCGAGCTTCGGGTCCAGGATCGCGACCCCGGGAATCACCTGGGTGTTGTTGGCGGTGGCTGCCGCCCCCAGGTAGTCAAGGCCGCCCGGGACCAGCCCGCGCAGCGTGCTTTGCTGGATGGTGGCGTTGATGCGCCCGCCGGAGGAGGTGACCTTGGCCGAGAGCGCCTTTTCGTTGGGGGCGTAGCCGGCCAGGATGACGGATTTCGACTCCCCAGGGGCCACCGCGAGCGCGGAGAGGCTGGGTGCGGAGACCATGCCGTCGGCACCGCGCAGGTCAACGCGCACCTGGGCGACGGAGGCCGAGGGGTTCACCAGGTTCAGCACCGCGGTGGAGCCGGGCGTGGTCACCGCCCCGGTGAGCCAGGATTCGGAGGTCGGCGGGGTGCAGCCGGCGGCCGCGAGCCCGGCCAGGTCGCCGTCCGCGGCGGAGTAGGTCCGCACGGCGGAGACCAGGGACTGGACCCCGCCCAGCGGCTGGGAGTGCACCGTGAGCGACTCGGCGTAGTTGGTCACCGGCCCCGGGGCGCCCTTGCGCTCGGAGGTTCCGTCCGCGCCGGCACCGGTGGCCCGCTCGGCCTCGGCGGCGGGCAGGCGCGGGGCGATGGTCTTTTCGACGCCCGCATCGTTCCTGAGCATTTCGGTCCCGGGGATGCGGCCGGCGGAATCGGAGAGCACCGCGGCGCGCACCGCGGTCCTGGCGTTCTTGGATGCCGGGGCGAATTCCGGGTCGACCCCGGATCCGGCGCCGGTGAACAGCTTCATGGTCGACGGGCAGCTTGCCAGCGCGTCTCCCGCGGGCAGCGACGTGACGGCGATGTCGGTACCGGTGGCGGCGGTGGCCGGCGGGAACACCGATCCGGCGGCGATGGCCGCGGCGCCCAGGCACAGCACCCCGACCGAGCCCAGCACGCCCAGCGCCCTGCCGCGTCCCTTGGTGCGTCGGCTTCCGGCGCGGGCCGCGGGTTCGGCCTTTGCTTCGTTCTCCGCCCCTGCGGCCGCGGCGGGTTCCGCCGGGTCTGCGGGCGCGGACGGGGCGGCAGACCCGGCGGAGGGGTCCGTCGGACCGGGTGCCGCGGCCTGTGGCGCGGCGGACACGGGGCCGGGGACCTGCTCCCCCGCCGGTGGAAGTGCCGTCCCCGGGGCCAGTCCCGCGGCTTCGCGGGCGGCCTGGGCTACGCGTTCAGATTCTCGTCGTGCCTTGCGGGAATCGTTTTTCACTTCTTCTCCTTGGCGTCCGCGGGACGGTTTCCGCGGTCGAGCTCGTCGATGCTTTCGGCGTTGCCGCGGGTGCGGTATTCATCCAGGCGGCGCGCGGCAAAGCGGCGGCTGCGCGGGATGGGAATGACCAGCAGCAGGGCCAGCAGCAGCACCACCAGCTGGGCGATGGCCACGGGCACCTTGTAGGGGCTGTGGTAGTGCAGTTCCAGGGTGCCGCCGGCGGCACCCAGTTCAAAGCCCTGCGCCCATTGCGCTGTCTCGACACCGGTGCCGGTGGCGTCTTCGGCCTGTCCGGCATCGGCGCCCACGGCCAGGCTCTTGAGCGGCACCCCGTCAAGGGTTGCGCTCCAGCCGGCATCGGCGCGCTCGGCCATGGCCAGCACGCGGCCGGCCTCGCCGGGCTCGATGCGCGCCCCGGAGACCTCCCCGCGGTGCGAGGGCAGCAACGCCACGGTCTTGTCCCCCGCCACGATGCGCACGCGGGAGGTGGAGTCGGTGGCGTTGTCCACGCCCGGGATCGCGGCCCGCGGTTCCACGCGCCACAGCCACCCGGACTCGGTCTGTCCCACGGGAACCAGGCCCGGCACCGCGTCCAGGCGCGCGACCAGTGCCGAGGCCGTCGCCCGGGAATCCTGCAGCACCACGAAACCGGTGCCGAGCGCCGCGAGTTCCTCGCGCGGGTCCAGCGCGGAGTCGGAGACGAGGGTGGCCACGGTCTGTTCGATGAGCCGCTCGGCGTCATCGGATTCGCGCAGCGCCGGGGCCAGCAGGTTGCCGACGACCCGGTTTGCCGACACCGTCTGGGACAGGGAGTCGGCGGTGGTGCCGGCACCGTTCATCAGTGCCGCGCTCACCGCCCCGTCGCCGTTCTGGGCCAGCACCAGCGTGCGGTCCTCATAGGCACCCAGCCCGCGGTCAGCCGCAGTGGCCGGCAGGGTCCGGGCGGACACGGGCCGCAGGGCGCTGGTGGCGCCCAGGTCGCTTTGCGCGGCCGCCCCGGCAGGTGCCGGGATCTGCGCGGCGATCCAGCTGCCGCCCGCCACCAGGACCGAAACGCCCAGCAATGCCGAGGCCCAGGCCAGCGTGCCGGTGGCAACCCGGCGAGCACCCGGCACGCCGGGGGCCAGCGGCTCCCGCTCGCCGCGGAACACGGAGATCCCCAGGCCCGCGGCGAAGAGCAGCGCCAGGACAAAGAAGGAAACGAAGGGGCCGTTGAACGCGGCAACGAAGTTGTCCCCGGCCACGGCGGAGGGCACCAGCGAGGCGCCGTACCCGGCGGCGAGCATCAGCACCCCGCCCAGCCAGAGCATGCGGGCCAGCGGGGTCGAGCCGCTCCGCGCCCCGGCAAAGAGGCCGGTGAGCGCGAAGCCAAGCAGCGGGGCCCCGACCAGCAGCACCAGCACCAGGGCCCAGGGCCCGGCGGGCAGGAATCCGAATCCGGCGGGGGTGCCCAGCGGATCAAAGGCGGTGGGGAAGCCAAGCCCCTGTGCCCACAGCGGAGCCGGGGCAAAGGGCAGGGCAAGTCCCGGATCGGTGAGCAGCACGCGCGGGTTGCCCAGCGAGGCAATGACCAGGGGCAGGTGGAAGACCAGCATCGGCAGCGGCACCCACCACAGCGTCTTGGCCCGCGAACGCAGCACGATCGCCGCGAGGAGGATCAGCAGGACCAGGACCAGGCCGGCGGCCGGGGATCCCGCGGAGATGGGGACCAACAGCAGGGCCGCGGCTGCAGCAGCCGTCCAGGACGGAACGGCCCCGACGCCCGGGCGCGAGGCCCGCCCGCGGCCGGCCCGGAAGTCGACCCCGGCGCCGACCGAGCGCAGCAGGGCCAGCAGGAAGAGCGGTGCCAGCACGTGCACCAGCACGCTGCCGGTACGCCCGGAAGCCAGGGAGACCTGCAGGGACGGGGCCAGTCCCCAGAGCAGGGCGCCGAGCATGCGTGCGGCGCGCGAGCGGGTGACCGCGGCCAGGCCCAGCCAGGCCCCCAACGCGGCCAGCGGCATCGCCAGCAGGGTCAGCACCACGGCAACGGCGTTGGCGTTTCCGCCGCCGGCCAGCGACGCCAGCCAATACAGGTAGTCGATGGGATCCCCGCCTGCCGGGCTGCCCGCCCCGAGGTTGGCCCACCACGAGGTGGCGTTGGCGAAGATCTCGGAGGGTTTGGCGGAGATCGGGAGCATCGCCCCGCCGGCCACGGCGCCGGCGCCGAACAAGGCGCGCAGCCCCACCAGCGATACGGCCAGGGTGGCCAGCACGGCGATGATGGCGCTGACGAAGGCGGAGGTCCGGTTGGGTGCCGCCAGCGCGGCGAAGTCGTTGCGGGCATCCCCGCTGGGGTCCTGGGTGGCGGTGGCTCCGGTGCCGTCCCCGTAGACGCTCTCGCCGTCGAGCGAGTCGAGCATGTTCTTGCGGTGTTCGCGCACCAGGTCCTGGTCGGTGAGCAGCCGGGAGATCGACTTGCGCGGGACCCGGCGGGTGGCTGCGGCCGTGGCACGGGACCTGGAAAGTTTCACGGGCTTGCCCACGGCCCTGAAGGTGGCGCCCAGCTGGCCAAAGGCGTAGGCCGGGTCCTTTGCCAGCACCGAGAGGAGGAAGCGGTAGATCCCGCCCAGCACCGCCCCGACCACCAGGAAGGGGATGGCCCAGGCAGGGGCATGCTTGAGGCGCATGAACACCTCGGCGCGGCGGGTTTCCGCCGGTCCGGCCACGGCGCGCACCACCGCGGCCTTGTGGTGGATCTTGGCCGCGGGCACAATGACCACGCGGTTGCCCATGAGGCGGTTGCGCCAGCACAGGTCCATGTCGTCGCCCAGCCCCGGCAGCGCCGGGTCGAAACCCTCCAGGGCCTCAAAGACGTCGCGGCGGATCAACATGCCGGCGCTGGTCACGGCGAAGGAGTCGGTGCGGGCGTCGTACTGGCCCTGGTCGACCTCGTCGATCTCGATCAGCGTCAGCCGTTCGGCGTACTTGTTCACCCCCAGGCCCACGTCCAGCAGGCGGCGCGGGGAGTCAAGGTCAAGTTGCTTGCACCCGGCAATGGTCACCGATTCGGTGGCCTCGACCACGGTGAGCAGCTTTTCCAGGGCGTTGAGTTCGGGAACCGAATCGTCGTGGATGAGCCAGAGCCATTCGGTGCGGCCTGGTCGGGGCTTCCCGAGGGATTGCACGGCGGCCATCACCGAGTGCCCGAAGCTGTGCTCGGGAACCTCCAGAAGCGTGGAGTCGGAGGGCAGCTGCTTGCGCAAGAGGTCCGCGGAACCGTCGGTGGACGACGCGTCGACGCCGACAAAGCGGTCGATCAGTCGCGTTTGGTCGCGCAGCGCGGCCAGCGTCCGGGGTAAAAAAGCGGCGCCATTGTGGGCAGCCACAATGGCGGTGACGTGGATCGTGGGGAGAATTAGACTGCTCTTTTCCGCAAGCGACGGCGTTCGCGCTCGGACAGTCCGCCCCAAATTCCGAACCGCTCGTCATTGGTCAGTGCATATTCGAGGCATTCGGAGCGCACATTGCACGCACCGCACACGCGCTTGGCGTCCCGGGTGGAACCGCCCTTTTCGGGGAAGAACGCCTCGGGGTCGGTCTGCGCGCACAGTGCCTCGGACTGCCAGCCCAGCTCGCCGTCCTCGTCCTCGGCCCCCAGGCCGATCCAGATGGCCTGTGCGGGACTCTTGCCGTCCAGCATGGCGTCCATGCTCGGTGCCCATGAAGGAGTCGGGTCCGCGGCCAGGTCGTTGGCGGCGTCGTGCGCCAACAGGAATGCCGCTGTCTCCTCCGCCGGGGTCAGAACCTGCGAGCGATCGGCGTCCTGCTCCCGGCCGGTCTCGGCCGGGTCCACAAACCAGTCGGCCGGCACATCCCGGGACCCGCTGTAATTTGGCGTAGGTGCCGTCGTTGCGGCTTCGTTGAAGCTTCGATCCACGTTCCCCATGGTTTACTAACCTTCCGCCGTTACGAACTAGATACCTATAAATGACCCTAAAAGAGCGACGTCGGCGGCCTCTCAATAAAAAGCCGTCGCGAGACAATTTCCCTCTCCGTGACGGTGCACTATCTAATTACACTGGTGTAACTCCGGTCGCGTCAAGTGCGGTCGTCGATTTTAGCCACACATGTCGTAGATTTAGAGTCACGCCACGCCCGAGACTTCGCCGTGATCGTACAGAAATATGCCCGCCCGCGGATTCCCGGGGAATTCACAGGCTTGACAAGGAGCTTCACATGACCATTGATACCAACTCGTTATCTCCCGTCGAATCCCTACTGGCTCCGGTGCGCCACTCCACCCACCCATATTTGACCTGGTATGCCAAAAGCGGGGAGCGCGTGGAACTCAGTGGTCGGGTGTTTGACAACTGGGTCGCCAAGAGCGCAAATCTTTTGCACGAAGAATTTGATTTAGCCCCGGGCAGCGTTGTCGCCACCGACATGCCCGGCCATTGGAAGTCCGCGGCACTGGCACTGGCCTGCTGGCACCTGGGTGCCGAGGTGCGCTGTGTGGCCCCCGGAACGGACCCCGGGGATGTCGACGTATTCATTACCGCCGACCCGCAAACCTTAGCAGTCAACGGCTCGGTCGAGGTCATCGCCGTCCCCCTGCCGGCACTGGCCATGGCCTTCGGCGGCCCCCTGCCGGTGGGTGCCACCGACTACGCTTCCGAGGTCCGCTCCTACGCCGACTCGTTCAACTGCTCCCCCATCGACACCGCTGCCACCGCACTGCACTCCGCTGCCGCCACGCTTGGCTACACCCAGCTCTTTGCCCCGGGCGCACTGCCCGAGGCCGCCGGAACCACGCTTCTGAGCACCGCGTGGCCGCTCGAACGCATTCTTCCGGCACTGGTGTCGCTGTGGAGCGGCGGGTACCCGGTGGTACTGGTGGAGGAGGGCCTGGAGATCAGCAAGTCCCTGCTCGAGGGTGAACGCGTGGTGACGCGCCTGGACCAGGAGTCCTAGGCGGCGCCTCCCCTTCCGCCCGCCCCGCGGGCACGAAAAAGCCCCGACACGTTCCCTGGGTTCCTTTCATCCGTGGGTGAAGCGGGAAACGGGGGCACATGCCGGGGCGACAAGCATTCAACAGCCAGCGCCTAGGGCCCTTAGGCCGGGCCGTCCGGGGCCGGGTCGGCCATCTGCTCCGGACCTGCGGCCCTGCGCTCGGCCGCAACGGGCTCGGGGCCGACGCGCAGCAGTTCGCGGTCGTGCGCGAATTCCTCTTCGGCGTCCATTTCCGCGCCAAAGACCCAGAAGCGGTAGGCGAAGAACCGGAAGATGGTGCCCAGCACCAGTCCGACCACGGAGCCTGCGATGAACACGCTGGTGGTGTCGGTCAGGCCGATCCAGTACTTGGTGACAAACACGCAGGCCGCGGCGATTCCCAGCCCGATGGCGTTCATAATGAGGAACATCACGAGCTCGCGGACCACGTTCGCCTGGCGGCGGTGGCGGAAGGTCCAGTAGCGGTTGGCCACCCACGAGAACATCGTCGCCACGACGCCGGCCACGATCTTCGCCTTGACCTCGGAATCATGCATGGGCCCTTCGAGCAGCCACAGGTAGATGCCGGAGTCAATGATGAACGCGACACCCCCGACCACGCCGAATTTCGCGACTTCGCGCCACAGCATGGACGCCAGGCCCATGAGTTTGCGCCAGATCTGTTGCAGCATGATCCTCCATGGATTCGTATCTATGCACCACACCGCCACATGGCGGGCTAGCGGTGCAGTCGGTGCGGCTGAACCGTCATTTGCTCAGACGGCCAACCAAACTATTCTAATGCGGTTCACTGGATGTTCACCGCCAACGGTGTCCAAACTCGCCATGGACACCCTAGGTTAGGTCGCGCGTTCGGTAGGCTAGGCGGGTGATGTTTCCAGTGATTGGCGTTGTTGGCGGAGGCCAGCTTGCCCGAATGATGGCTCCCGAGGCCCTGAATCTCGGCATCGAACTACGCATCCTGGCCGAGGGCCCGGATGTCTCTGCCGCGCGCAGCGTTGCATCCGCCCCGGTAGGTGACTATACGGATTTGGCGGCCCTGCGTGAATTTGCCCGCGGAGTGGACGTGCTGACCTTCGACCACGAGCACGTGCCCAACGAGCACCTGCGGGCGCTGATCGCGGAGGGCGTGAACGTCCAGCCGCGACCGGAGGCGCTCATCCACGCCCAGGACAAGCTGGTGATGCGCGAGGCCATCGCGGCCCTCGGCCTTCCCAACCCTGAATGGGCAGCCGTCGAAACCGTCGAGGAACTGCTGGCCTTCGGCGAGCGGATCGGCTGGCCCGTCGTCCTCAAGACCCCGCGCGGCGGCTATGACGGCAAGGGCGTGCGCATGATCGACGACGCCGCCCAGGCACGCGCCGCCGCCGATTGGTTCGGCAACGGCGCCCTGCTGGCCGAGGACAAGGTGGCCTTCACCCGCGAGCTCTCCGCCTTGGTCGCACGCAATCCCGGAGGCGAGGCTAAGGCCTGGCCGGTGGTGCACACCATCCAGGTCGACGGCGTCTGCGACGAGGTCCTTGCACCGGCACCCGGCCTGGACCCGGTGGTCGAGGCAGCCGCCGAGGAGGCGGCCCTGCGCATCGCCGAGGCCTTCGGGGTCACCGGCGTGATGGCGGCCGAGCTCTTCGAAACCCCGGGCTCCGGCGCCGGATTCGTGATCAACGAACTTGCCATGCGCCCGCACAACACCGGGCACTGGACCATGAACGGCTCAATCACCAGCCAGTTCGAACAGCACCTGCGTGCGGTCCTTGACCTGCCGCTGGGCGCCACCGACGCGCTGGCCGAGACCACCGTGATGAAGAACTTCCTCGGCGGAGCCAACCAGGACCTGTACAGCGCCTTCGCCGCGGCACTCGCCGCCGAGCCCCGGGTGAAGGTCCATGCCTACGGCAAGTCGGTGCGTCCGGGACGCAAGATCGGGCACGTGAACGTGGTCTCCGAGCCCGGCGAATCGGTTGACTCGCTGCGTGCCCGCGCCAACACCGTGGCCTCGATGATCCGTGACGGCGTGCCCTCCGCGGCACCCGCATCCACCACCTCCACCACCGAAGGACAAACATCGTGAGCACCCCCGCACCCCTGGTTTCCCTGGTCATGGGCTCCGACTCTGACTGGCCCGTCATGAAGCTGGCGGCCGAGGCCCTGCGCGAGTTCGGCATCCCCTTCGAGGCCGACGTCGTCTCCGCGCACCGCATGCCCGAGGACATGATCGCCTACGGCAAGGAAGCCCACACCCGCGGCATCCGCGTGATCATCGCCGGCGCCGGCGGCGCAGCCCACCTGCCGGGCATGCTCGCCTCGGTCACCCCGCTGCCGGTCATCGGCGTTCCGGTGCCGCTGAAGACGCTCGACGGCATGGACTCGCTGCTCTCCATCGTCCAGATGCCCGCGGGCGTCCCGGTCGCCACCGTCTCCATCGGCGGGGCGCGCAACGCCGGCCTGCTGGCGGTGCGCATGCTCGCCACCGGCACGGACGGGCTCGCCGCCGAACTCCAGGAAAAGCTCATTGCCTTCGCAGCCGAGCTGCGCCAGGTCGCGGCCGGGAAGGGCGCCGCACTGCGGGCCGCCGCGGCCTCCGAAACCCCCGGCACCTAAGGACTCCTATGACACCGACCCGCCGTTCGTCCCGCAACCCCGACCTGCTCCCGGATCCCGTCTCGGCTCCCGCACCGGTGCGCTCCAAGCGCGCACTGTTCCTGCTGCTGCTGACCACGTTCTTCCCCGGCAGCGCCCAATGGGTTTCCGGGAACCGCGCCCTGGGCGGGTTCGTCATGCGCGTCACCATCACCTGTTGGGCACTGCTCCTGGTGGTGCTTGCCCTCGCGCTGCTCAAGCGCGACTGGCTGCTGGGCTTCTTCGCGCAGGGTTGGGTGCAGCTGGGCGCAGCACTGCTCCTGGTCGTCCTGGCGGCCGGCTGGCTGCTGATGTTCCTGAACACCCTGGCGATCATCCGACCCAGGTACCTGGCCCCCGGGGCGCGGATCGGGCTCACCGCCACTCTGCTGGTGCTCGCCCTGGCGATCAGCGGGTCCCTGGGCTACGGCGCCTTCGTGCTGAACAAGGGCCGGGAGACCATTTCCAGCGTCTTCTCCGCCGGACCGGCCTTCAAGCCCGTCGACGGGCGCTACAACATCGCGGTGTTCGGCGCCGACTCGGCCGGGAACCGCGAGGGGGTGCGCACCGACTCGATGTCGCTGCTTTCCGTCGATGCCAAGACCGGCAAGTCGCTGCTGATCTCGATCCCCCGCAACCTGCAGAACGCCCAGTTCTCCGCCGACTCCCCCATGCGCAAGGTGTACCCCAACGGGTACGACTGCGGGGACGAGTGCCTCTTCAACGCGATCTACCGCAACGCCACCGACAACCACGCCAACCTGTACCCCGGGGTCGAAAACCCAGGGGCCCAGGCCACTATGGAGGCCATCGAGGGCACCACGGGCCTGAAGGTCCAGGCCTACGTGATGATCGACATGGCCGGGTTCGCCGGGTTCATCAACGCCATGGGCGGGGTGACAGTGGATTCGGGCGGCTGGGTTCCCTACAACGGCAAGTACTGGCCCAACTCCTCGGTCAACACCCACTGGTTCGCCCCCGGCGAGCAGAAGTTCACCGGCAAGCAGGCCCTGTGGTTTGCCCGCTCGCGCGACTTCACCACGGACTACCACCGCATCGCCCGCCAGCAATGCCTGCAGCAGGCCATGATTTCCCAGTTCAGCCCCAAGACCATGCTCACGCGCTTCACCTCGATCATGGATGCCGGCGAACAGCTGGTGGAGACCGACATCCCGCAGCAGCAGCTTGGCTCCTTCCTGAACCTGGCCGACAAGGCCCGCCAGACCCCCTTCAAGCGCCTGACCCTGGGCGCCCCCGACTTCGGGTCCGCCGGCGACAAGTTCTCCACCTACCCCGACTTCGACGTGATCCACGAGCGCATCCAGGAACTCATCTCCGCGCAGTCCGGGTCCTCGCCCAAGAAGACCCCTGCCGCGACCAGTGAATCGGCCAAGGCCAAGGAATCCTCCGCGCCGTCCAAATCGTCGGGCGACTCGGGGACCAAGCGCAATTCCGAGCCCGGCAAGATCAACGTGGCTCCCTCCGACGCACCCACGGCCCAGCCCGACGGCGCGGAGCTGGACGAGCGCTACCTGGTCACCCTCGAGCAGATCGGCCGCACCGACCTGCTGGAAAAGATCGCCGCAAACAACAACGAATGCTCGGTGCCCTAACCCGGCCGCACGGCCACCCATAGCCCTAAGGACAATGATGTATCGCCTGACAAACACCATCCGTGATTATGCCTGGGGATCCACCGGCGCCATTTCGGGGTTGCTGGGAAGCACGCCCAGCGGCAAGCCGGAGGCCGAAATGTGGCTCGGCGCCCACCCCTCCGCCCCGTCGCGTGCCATTGACGGCCAGGAAGGCGGCGAGGCCATCGGCCTGGACCGTTTGATCGCCGCCGACCCGCAGGGGCTGCTGGGCCCCGAGGTGGCCGGGGCCTACGGCCGGCTGCCGTTCTTGATGAAGCTGCTGGCAGCGGGCAAGCCGCTGTCCATCCAGGTCCATCCCTCCGCCGAACAGGCAGCGGCCGGGTTCGCGGCGGAAAACGCCGCCGGCCTGCCGGCCGACGCGCCGCACCGGAACTACCGGGACGGTTCGCACAAGCCGGAAATGATCTACGCGCTCACCGATTTCGCTGCCCTGAGCGGCTTCCGCTCCCCCGCTGCGACGGCCGAGCTCTTTGGCACGCTGGGAACCGCACTGGAAGCAGATGCCGCCGCGACCTGCGACAGGATCGTCTCGCTGCTCACGAACCCCGACGAGGCCGAGGCGCTGCGTTCGACCTGCGAATACCTGCTCGGCGGGTCCCCGGAACTTGGTCGGCTGGGTGCCGCCGCGCTGCGCGCCGTCGAGGCGAACCCGGCCCTGGCCGAACATCCCTCGCTGGCTGAGCTGCCGCGGATCAACGAACACTACCCGGAGGACATCGGCGTGCTGGTCTCGCTGCTGCTGAACCTGGTGGTGCTGGAACCCGGCCAGGCCATCTATCTGGGTGCCGGTAACGTGCACGCCTACCTCCGCGGGCTCGGCGTGGAGGTCATGGCCAACTCGGACAACGTGCTGCGCGGCGGGCTGACGCCCAAGCACATCGACGTGCCCGAGCTGCTGCGCGTCAGCCGCTTCGAGGTCCTGGGCGTCCCGCGCCTGGAACCTGTCGAGACCATGTACGGCCAGCAGGTCTTCACTCCGCCGTTTGCCGAGTTCCAGCTCCAGCACATCGAGCTGGACGCCGTCGCCGATGCGGCCGACATGGGCGGCGGGGACGTGCCGGTGGCGGCCAACGGCCCGGTGATCGTGCTGTGCGTCGAGGGCGAGGTGCTCATCGACACCCCGCGCGGGGACGAGCTCTTGCGCCGCGGCGACTCGCTGTTCATCGGCGCCAACGAGGCCCCGGCCATCGCGCGGCGCAGCGCGAACGCGGCCGGCCGCGCCTTCGCCGTGACCCCGCAGCCGGTGCAATAGGCCCCGACTGACAAAAAGCAGCGGTGCCCGGCGGGAAGTGATTCCCGCCGGGCACCGCTGCGTTTTGCGGCAGGGCCGCAAGGCGTTCTAGCGGGTGTACGCTTCCCACTTGTCGGACTGGTGCTCGCCCTCGACGAAGCGGATGGTGCCCGACTTCGAGCGCATCACGATCGACTGGGTGTGGATGCGGTTGTTCTTGTAGCGCACCCCGCGCAGCAGGTCGCCGTCGGTGATGCCGGTGGCGGCGAAGTAGCAGTTGTCGCTGGTGACCAGGTCGTTGGTGGTCAGCACGCGGTCCAGGTCGTGGCCTGCGTCGATGGCCTTCTGCTTCTCATCGTCGTCCGTGGGCCACAGGCGGCCCTGGATGATGCCGCCGAGCGACTTGATGGCGCAGGCGGTGACGATGCCCTCGGGGGTGCCGCCGATGCCCATCAGCGCATCCACGCCGGTGCCCTCGCGGGTGGCGGCAATGGCGCCGGCGACGTCGCCGTCCATGATGAACTTGGTGCGCGCACCGGCGGCTCGGATCTCCTCGACCAGGCCCGCGTGGCGCGGACGGTCAAGGATGCACACGGTGATCTGGTTGATCTTCTTGCCCTTGGCCTTGGCGATCAGGTGCAGGTTCTGCTTGACCGGCAGGCGCAGGTCGACCAGCTCGGCGGCCTCGGGACCGGTGACAAGCTTTTCCATGTAGAAGACCGCGGACGGGTCGAACATGGAACCGCGGTCGGCAACGGCCAGGACCGAAAGCGCGTTGTTGATGCCCAGGGCGGTCAGGCGGGTTCCGTCGATCGGGTCGACGGCGACGTCGCATTCGGCGCCGGTTCCGTCGCCCACGCGTTCGCCATTGAACAGCATCGGGGCTTCGTCCTTTTCGCCTTCGCCGATGACGACCACGCCATTGAAGGACACGGTGGACAGCAGCGAGCGCATGGCGTCGACGGCCGCGCCGTCGGCGGCGTTCTTGTCGCCGAAACCGACCCAGGGGCTCGAGGCGATCGCCGCCGCCTCGGTGGCACGCACCAGCTCAAGGGCCAGGTTGCGGTCGGGTGACGCGTCGCTGACAGACAGTCGTGGGGACAGGTGGGCAAAATTCGTGGCTTCAGTCACGGTCTTCCTCGTCGTTGAGATCTGTTCGTTTGCCGGGGGCCAACAGCCCCCATCATATCTCCCGGGGCCAACTAGTCCCTTTCGGCCCGACTTGCATTACGCGCCCGGCCGCATCCGGGGCCGGTGCCCGCCCGTTTAGATTCTGCGCGGCGGATGGGCGAGAATGGAGGGGTGAGTGAACACCCCGAAGGCCCCGCCGTACCCGCAGCATCCCCCGCAAGCGCCACCACCCCGGCGCCCGTGGACGCCGACGCGCCAACGCACGTTTCCGCTTCGGCGCCGGAGGATGCGCAACAGCCCGTCAAGCCCGTCCTGACCCCCTCCCAGGCCAAGCGCGCCAACCAGACGCTCAAGGGCATGATCATCTCGGTGTTGCTCACCGTCGCCGTGGCGATCCCCGTCATCCTGATCAACCCGCCCGACAAGGCCGAGAACTTCCGCGCCCCGGTCGACGTTGCCGATGTCGCCTCGCAGGCCGCCGCGGATGCCGACTTCACGCCCTGGGCACCGAACCTTCCCGAGGGCGACTACGTGAACTTCGCGCGCTGGATCACCGGGAACGTCGACGGGATCAAGTTCTGGGAATTCGGGGTGGTCACCAAGGACGACGAGTTCGTCTGGGTCAGGCAGACCGCCGGGGCCAACCCGTCCTGGCTGGCCGCGGTAACCGAGAACGCCGCCCTCGCCGGCACCCACGCGGTGGACGGGACCGACTGGGAGCTGCGCACCAAGGGAAAGTCCGAGATCCTGATCGGAACGCTCGGCAAGTCGACCATCGTGCTGACCAGCGACAGCGGCCTTGGCACCCTTGAGTCGCTGGCCCGCCTGGCCCAGCAGGAGATCCCCGCAAAGTAGCGGGTCCGCCGCCGGGACGCCGAATACGGCACGGAAGTGTGAGAATTGCCACAGCGCACCCCCTCGGCGCGCCCCGATTGCGGGCTTCACGAAACGTAGGGCGTGCCAACCCGGGCAGTCGGGGCGTCTAAGCTAAAAAACATGAATGAATCCGACGTCCCCGTCGACCACCTTGACCTGACTCCCGCACAGGCATGGCGGAAATTGCGCGAAGGCAATTCCCGCTTCGTGGCCGGTCACACCGACCACCCCAACCAGGATGCGCTGCGCCGGCAGTTCCTGGTGGACAAGCAGCACCCCTTCGCCGTGATCTTCGGTTGCTCGGACTCCCGTCTCGCCGCCGAAATCATCTTCGACCTGGGCCTGGGCGACGTGTTCGTGGTGCGCACCGCCGGCCACGTCATCGACTCGGCGGCACTGGGCTCCCTGGAGTACTCGGTGGCCATGTTGAACGTCCCGCTGATCGTGGTCCTGGGCCACGACTCCTGCGGCGCGGTGACGGCCACCATCGATTCGGTGGAAAGCGGAACCATGCCCCCGGGCTTCATCCGCGACCTCGTCGAGCACATCACCCCGTCGGTGATCACCGCCAGGCGCAACGGCATCCGCGACGTCAACACCACCGTGGTGGAGCACGTGCAGCAGACCACCCACCGCCTGGTGGAACAGTCGCGCATCATTTCCTCGGCCGTGGAAGAGGGCCGCACCGCGGTGATCGGGGTGACCTACCGCCTGGCCGAGGGCAAGGCGGAAATGGTCTCCGGCTTCGGCGTGCTCTAGCCGCAACCGCCGCGCCCACCGGCAGCCCGTGCCACGGGTTGCAGGTGGGCGCCTTTTTTATTCCCGCGTTCGCCATTGGGCTGAACTGTGCGCCCGGCCACTGCCGAAGGCCGTGCATGCGGCGTAGCGTGTCTGGCATGGACACTTCTGCAGATTTCCGCATCGAACACGACACCATGGGCGAGGTCCGCGTGCCGGCCGCCGCCCTCTACCGGGCGCAGACCCAGCGCGCGGTCCAGAACTTCCCGATCTCCGGGAAGAAACTCGAACCCGCGCACATCCGGGCCCTGGCCCAGGTGAAGAAGGCCGCCGCCCTGGCGAACCTGGAGCTCGGGGTGCTGGATGCCGAGCGCGCGCACGCCATCGTGGCAGCGGCCGACGGGGTCGCCGCGAACAAGTACGACGCGCATTTCCCCATCGACGTGTTCCAGACCGGCTCGGGAACCTCGAGCAACATGAACATGAACGAGGTGCTCGCCGAGCTGGCCACGCGCGCGCTCACGGCGGCCGGCTCCGACACCGTGGTGCACCCCAACGACCATGTCAACGCGTCACAGTCCTCCAACGACGTGTTCCCCACCTCGGTCCACGTCGCTGCGACAGCCGGGTTGCTCGGCGACGTGATCCCCGGCCTCGAGGTCCTGGCCGCCTCGCTGGAGGCCAAGGCCGTCGAGTTCAGGGACGTGGTGAAGTCCGGACGCACGCACCTGATGGACGCGACCCCGGTGACCCTGGGCCAGGAGTTCGGCGGGTACGCCGCCCAGATGCGCTACGGCGCCGAACGCATCATGGCTTCCCTCCCGCGCGTGGCCGAGGTGCCGCTGGGCGGCACCGCCGTGGGCACCGGCATCAACACCCCCGACGGCTTCCCCGAGCGCGTCATCGAGCTGCTGGCGCAGGACACCGGGCTGCCGCTGACCGAGGCCCGCAACCACTTCGAGGCCCAGGCCAACCGCGACGGGCTCATCGAGGCCTCCGCCCAGCTGCGCAACATCGCGATTTCGCTGATGAAGGTCAACAACGACCTGCGCTGGATGGGCTCGGGCCCCAACACCGGGCTGGGCGAGATCGCCATCCCGGACCTGCAGCCCGGATCCTCGATCATGCCCGGCAAGGTCAACCCGGTGATCTCGGAGGCCGCGATCATGGTCGCCGCCCAGGTGATCGGCAACGACACCGCGATCGCGTGGTCCGGGACCAACGGGGCGTTCGAGCTGAACGTCGGCATCCCGGTGATGGCCTCGAACCTGCTCGAGTCCATCCGCCTGCTGGGCAACACCACCCGGGTGATGGCGGAAAAGATGGTCGACGGGATCACCGCCAATGTGGAGCGCGCGCGCTTCCTGGCCGAGGCCTCCCCCTCGATCGTCACCCCGCTGAACAAGGTGATCGGCTACGAGAACGCGGCGAAGATCGCCAAGAAGGCGGTCGCCGACGGGCTCACGGTGCGCGAGGCGACCGTGGCCCTCGGCTTCGTCGAGCGCGGCGAACTCACCGAGGCGCAGCTCGACGAGCTGCTCGATGTCACCACCATGACCGGCAAGCACTGACCGGTCGCACGAACGGGCTCTTCTTGGCGGGGGCGGTGCACCGGGGTTTGGTCCCCGGCGCACCGCCCCCGGCGTGTCTGCGCCGCCGCGCCGCGCCTCGGTGTGGGCGCGGGCACAACATTTGCACTGAGGGTTGATTAGTGCAAAACTGCACTCTGTGAAGAATAGTGCAACAAGGGCTTCGGCCGAGCCGGCCACCCCGCCCAGCCTCAGCGCCCGCATGCTGAAAACCCGCCTGTCCATCTCGCGGAATGCCCGGGAGCTGACGGCCGAAAACGGCTTTGCCGGGTTCACCATCGAGGAACTCTGCGCCCGGGTCGGGATCTCCCGACGCACCTTCTTCAACTACTTCGCGACCAAGCTCGATGCGGTGTTCGGGCACGCGGAAGACGGCTTGTCCGCCGAGGCACTTCAGCGGTTCATGGACGCCCGGCCCGCCGACACCGTGGGCATCTCCCCCACCCTGCTGGCCGACCTGGTTGCCCTCGTGCTGGAACAGCTGCGCCGGGACGAGTCCGAGATCCGCGGTGTCCACGGCTTCTTCACGATCCTGCACCGCGAGCCGGAACTGCTGGCACGCATGATGAAGGTCGGCCCGGAACGCCAGGCCGAATTCACCGCCCTGGTGGCCAGGCGCGAAGGCGTAGAAGCCGATCACAGCGGCATCGGCATGCTGGTGCATTGCCTGCAATTTGCCACCCACCGGGCGATCGAGCGCTATTTGGCCGCTCCCGACGGCCCCTCGCTGGAGGAAGAATTCCTTTCAGTCCTGCACCAGACCCGGGAACTGTTCGGCCAGCCCCTGCTGCACGGGGACCAGTACCCCGCCAGCTGACCCGCCGGCAGCTCCCCGCCACGCATCTTTCCCTCCACACGCAAGGAACCACCATGTCCACCACCACCGCGTCCCGGCCCACCCCGGGCCCGGCGCCGTTGCTGCTGACGCAACGGCGCATCTGGATCATCTTCTCCGCGCTGATCGCCGGCATGATGCTCTCCTCCCTCGACCAGACCATCGTCTCCACCGCCATGCCCACCATCGTGGGGCAGCTCGGCGGGGTCGAGCACCAGGCGTGGATCACCACCGCCTACCTGCTGGCCACCACCATCGTGATGCCGATCTACGGCAAGTTCGGCGACGTGCTGGGCCGACGCAACCTGTTCCTGATCGCCATCGCGCTGTTCACCCTTGCCTCCGTGGGAGCCGCGTTCGCCGGGACCTTCTGGATGTTTGTGTTCTTCCGTGCCATGCAGGGCCTGGGCGGCGGCGGGCTGATGATCCTCTCGCAGGCCATCATCGCCGACATCGTCCCGGCCTCCGAGCGCGGGAAGTACATGGGCCCGCTGGGCGCCATCTTCGGCCTCTCCGCGGTTGCCGGTCCGCTGCTGGGCGGCTTCTTCGTGGACCACCTGACCTGGCAGTGGGCGTTCTACATCAACATCCCCATCGGCATCGGCGCCTTCCTGATCGCCTGGTTCGCGCTGACCATCCCGAACAAGAAGTCCACCAAGAAGATCGACATCCTCGGCGTGCTGCTGCTCTCGATCGCCACCACCTGCCTGATCTTCTTCACCGACTTCGGCGGATCCAGGAACCACGGCTGGGCAGCGCCCGAGACCTGGGCCTGGGGCGTGGGAATGCTCGCGGCCATCGTGCTCTTTGTGATCGCCGAGGCCCGCGCCGAGGACCCGATCATCCCGCTGTCGCTGTTCAGGAACCCGGTCTTCGTCAACGCCACGGCCATCGGCTTCACCCTGGGCCTGGGCATGTTCGCTGCCATCGCGTTCGTCCCCACCTTCCTGCAGATGTCCTCGGGCACCTCCGCCGCCGTTTCGGGGCTGCTCATGGTCCCGATGATGGTCGGCCTGATGGGCACCAGCATCTTCTCGGGAATCGCGATCACCAAGACGGGCAAGTACAAGGGCTACCCGATCGCCGGCGCCCTGGTCACCGCCGTGGCCATGCTGGCCTTCACCTCGCTTTCGGCAGCCACCCCGCTGTGGCTGATCTGCGTGTACCTCTTCGTGTTCGGTGCCGGCCTGGGACTGATCATGCAGGTCGTCGTGCTGGTGGTGCAGAACGCCGTGGACCCCGCCATGGTGGGCACCGCGACCTCCACGAACAACTACTTCCGCGAGGTCGGTGCGTCCCTGGGCGTGGCGATCTTCGGGGCCATGTTCACCAACCGGCTCTCCGAGAAGCTGACCGAGGTCTTCACCGGCGCCGGGGCCAACGCCGCGGATGCCGGCAACGCCACCGCGACCCTGGATCCGCAGACCATGTCACAGCTTCCGGAGGCCGTGCGCGAGGGCATTGTCAACGCCTACGCCGATTCCCTGGCACCGGTGTTCTGGTACCTGATCCCGTTCATCCTCATCGCCTTCGTGCTGGCGCTCTTCCTCAAGCAGGTCAAGCTCTCGGACACCGCCGGCATGGTGGCCCGCGGCGAGGCCATCGGCGGCGAGGAGGCACAGTCCCTGGAGGATGCGGCACGCTCGGGTGCCAAGGTCTCCGCCGGCGCCTCCGCCGAGGAAACAGCGGGTTCGGAGCCGAAGGGCTAGGTTCCTTCGCCGTCCCCGCACGTTGGCGCCCCGCAGGAGACCAGCCGATTCCCGCCCGGGAACCGGAGGGGCGCACCTGCGGGGCGCCTTTCGCGTCAGGGGTCAGCCAGGTTCGGGGCCGCCGGTGATGAAGTGGCCCGATTCGGCGGGCTCGAGGGTCCAGTCGATGGCGCGTTGGTGCTTGGGCGGCAGTGCCGGCAGCTGCCCCAGCTCGAACCACGCCACCTCGAGGTTCTCGTCGTCGTTGACCCTCGCCTCCCCGCCCAGGTATTTTCCGGCCAGGATGATGTCCAGGTACTGCGCGCGGTCCCCGTTGGGGTAGACCGCCTCGTCGGTCGTTGCCACCCCGACGAGGCGGGTGATGGCGCAGTGCACCGCGGTTTCCTCGAACACCTCGCGCACCGCCGCGACTGCCGGTTCCTCGCCCGGCTCCAGGATGCCGGCCGGAAGCGTCCAGCGCCCGTTGTCGGCCCGGCGCACCAGCAGCACGCGGCCCCCGTGAATCACCACGGCCTTGACCCCGGGCAGCCACAACGGGTCGTTGCCGATCTTCCGGCGCATCCGGAGAATGAATTCCGGTGTGGGCATGGCGGCTATCCCGCCACGGCAAGGGCCAGGGCGGCTCCCGCCAGCATGAACGGGCCGAAGGCGACCGAGGAGCGCAGGGTGACCTTCCGGGCGAGCAGCAACACCACCGACCAGAGGGCCCCGATGATGAATGCGAACGCGGTGGCCCACAGCAGGTGGGTGTAGGAGAGGAAGCCGAGGTAGAGCCCCAGCACGGCGGCCAGTTTCACGTCCCCCAGCCCCATGCCGGCGGGCGCAATCAGGTGCAGCACCAGGTAGCCGGCGAACAGGATGACGGCTCCCAGGACCATGCGCAACAGCACCATCGGTTCCCCCGCCAGCAGGGCGGCCGCGCCCAGCAGCACCAGCGCCGCAATGAACCACGGGCCCAGGATCCGGTTGGGCAGCAGGTGCGACTTGAAGTCGATAATGGTCAGTCGCACGGCGTTGAAGAGGTACAGCGCCAGGGCCAGCGCGGCCAGGATTCCGGCCACAGTGGCCAGGGCGGGGTCGGCGGCAAACCAGTGCAGGATTTGTTGCGGCATGGGCCAAACCCTACGCGGTGTGCGGCCCCGCTGTCAGCGGCGGCACGCCACCTGCAGGGCAAAGGCACGCGATGTGGCTCCTCGCTACACTGAAGGCATGGATCAGCTCAATGGTGCGGCAGTTTTTCCCGACCCCGACCGGGCACCGAGCAAGGAACTCATGGGGCACTTCCGTCGGCTTGCCCGCTCCTCCCCCTGGCTGTGGAACACCATCCAGATCCGGATCGGCGTCACCGACAAGGAACGCCGCGGGCTGGCCTTTGCCGCCCCCGGCCGCCCCCGGCACCTCACGGTGCTCATCAGGCGCCCGGACGCCATCCGCGTCGAGGAGGAGGACGGCACGGTGCTCTTCCGCACCGAGCACATCAACGACTCCCGCGACGCCGGCTTCGTGGCCGCGACCCGCAAGAGCTGGCTGTTGCCGCCGCAGCTGCTGGCCCCGGTCTACGGGGACGACGGCCTGGTCTCCCGGCGACCGGAGGCAGCCTATGGCAACGAGCTGATGCCGGTGGGTTTGTGGGGCGCGTTCCTGGATCCGGTCGAGGTCGCCGGTTTCGCCCCGGGCCCGGCCGACATGTCCTTCCCCCACCCCAGCACCATCCATGCGCTGCGCAGGCTCACGGACGAATCGGGCCGCGAATGCCTGGAGGCGGAACTTTCCCGGGGCCATTCATATGCCCCGGTCAATGCGGAGGCGCCGCTGCTGGGCCCGGGCCGCACGCGGGTGCGGCTCGACCGGGCCACCGGCATCTGCGTGCTGCACCAGGTGCTTGACGGGCCGGATGCGGGGCTCGAGCACCGGGTGTCCGTCATCGCCGTGGACGAGTACATGATCGACGGGTTGTTCACCCAGCCGCGGGCCTCGCTCAGCGATGTGCGGCAGGCGCCGCTGTGGCCGATCCCGGGGCTGGCGGACCACCCCGGACCCGCGGATCGCGACAACGCACGGCACCGGGGCGGGCCCGCGGCCTAGGACCGCGGGACCGCCCCGGGGTTGCACCCGGCTAGTGGATGCGGTCCTCGAGCAGCTCGGTGACCAGCGCGGCGATCTCGGAGCGCTCGGAGCGGGTCAGGGTCACGTGCCCGAAGAGGTGGTGGCCCTTGAGCTGTTCGACCACCGCCGCGACGCCGTCGTGCCGCCCCACCCGCAGGTTGTCGCGCTGGGCCACGTCGTGGGTGAGGATCACCTTGGAGTTCTGCCCGATGCGCGAGAGCACCGTGAGCAGCACGTTGCGCTCCAGCGACTGCGCCTCGTCGACGATCACGAACGCGTCGTGCAGCGAGCGTCCGCGGATGTGGGTCAGCGGCAGCACCTCGAGCATGCCCCGGCTCATGACCTCGTCGATGGCGTTCTTGGAGACCACCGAGCCCAGGGTGTCGAACACGGCCTGCGCCCAGGGGTTCATCTTTTCCGCCTCGGCGCCGGGCAGGTAGCCCAGCTCCTGCCCGCCGACCGCGTAGAGCGGGCGGAAGACCATGATCTTGCGGTGCTCGCGGCGTTCCATCACCGCTTCGAGCCCGGCACACAGCGCGAGCGCCGACTTGCCGGTGCCGGCGCGGCCGCCGAGGGAAACGATGCCGATTTCCTTGTCGAGCAGCAGGTCCAGGGCCAGGCGCTGTTCGGCGGAGCGGCCGCGCAGCCCGAAGGCCTCGCGGTCCCCGCGCACCAGGCGCACCAGGTGGTTGCGGTCCACCCTGCCCAGCGCCGAGCCGCGCGGGGAGTGCAGGATCAGCCCGGTGTTCACCGGCTGCTCGGCTGCCTCCTCGAGCTCCAGGGACTCGTCGGCGTAGAGCGCCGACATGTCTTCCTGGCTCACGTCCATCTCGTGCACGCCGGTCCACCCGGAGTCGGCGATCAGCTCGTTGCGGTATTCCTCGGCGGTCAGGCCCATGGCCGAGGCCTTGATGCGCATGGGCATGTCCTTGGACACCAACGTGACATCCAGGCCCCCATCGAGCATGGCCTTTGCGACGGCGAGGATGCGGGTGTCGTTGTCCGCGTTGCGGAACCCCACCGGCAAGACGTCGGGCGCGATGTGGTTCAGTTCCACGCGCAGGGTGCCGCCCTGCTTGCCGACCTCCATGTCGTTGGCCAGCCCGCCGTGCTTGCGGCCCAGGTCCTCAAGGGTCCGCAGTGCCTCGCGGGCAAAATAGCCCAGCGTGGGGTCGTTGCGCTTGTGCTCGAGTTCGGTGATCACTGTCAGCGGCAGGACCACATGGTGTTCGGCAAAGCGCAACATGGCGTGGGGGTCTGCGATCAACACCGAGGTGTCCAGGACGAAGGTCCGGGTACCTACCGCCGATGCCATCTGGGTGGCAGTCGCTGCCGAGTCGGCGGGTGCGGTTGATGGGTTTTCCTGTTTCGCTACCACTGTGGCTCCTCGCGGGGAGTGCTGCCCCGTTCAGCGGGCAATGACGGCTTCATCACCCGTTACGCTCAACATACGCCGAATGCATCGGGCAAACCTAGAGTTCGGCCCGCGCCGTGGTTAAGAAAAGGTGAAGCTTGGCCGACGCCCGGATGTCGCAGCGGAGCGCACCGGCCGAACCATGGGTCAGGAGCCGAAGCGGCGTTGCCTGTCGGCGAAGTCCCGCAGCGCGCGCAGGAAGTCGACGCGCCTGAAATCCGGCCACAGCGCCTCGCAGAAGTAGAACTCCGAATAGGCGCTTTGCCAGGTGAGGAAACCGGAGAGGCGTTGTTCGCCCGAGGTGCGAATGACCAGGTCCGGGTCCGGCTGGCCCTTGGTGTAGAGGTGGGTGGCCAGCTGGTCGGGATCGAGGTCCTCGGCGATCTGCGCCGCATTCAGCCCATCGGCGTGGCCCTGGAGCAGCAACGCCTTGACCGCATCGACGATTTCCTGCCGGCCGCCGTAGCCGACCGCGACGTTGACGTGGATGCCGGTGACGTGCGCGGTGGAGGCCTCCAGCTCGCGCAGCTTGTTGGCCAGGTAGTCGGGCAGCAGTTCAAGGTTGCCGACGGGTTTCACGCGAACGGTCTTGGTTTCACCCAAACGGTCCAGGGTGTTGGCGATGATCCCCATCAGGGCGTCGAGTTCCTCGCTGGAACGGCTCATGTTGTCGGTCGACAGCATGTAGAGCGTGACCAGGTTGATGTCCAGTTCCTGGCACCAGCCCAGGAATTCCAGGATCTTGTCGGCACCGGCCTGGTGTCCGCTGGCCGTGGTCTGTCCCGACAGCTTGGCCCAGCGACGGTTCCCGTCCACGAGCACGCCGATATGCGCGGGCAGCTTTTCCGGGGTCAGCATTCCCCGCAACCGCCGCTCATAGAGCCGGTAGACGAATCCCGGTAGTTCCACGGCGATACTCCTGCTTGTGCTTGGGGCGGGGCGGCATGCAACCGCCAACGGGCTGCATGTTCAACTTAACGCTACCGGGTTCCCTCCCCGTCGGTGCGCCAAGACGCGGGCATTGCGTCTGGGAATACTCCGAGCAAGACCTCCGGCCGGAACGTTCCGCGGCTTTCAGGTGCCCGCGGCCACCAAGGCTACCGATTGGTAGTTTAGGCTGGGTCCATGACCCAACCATCCGGCAGACCCTCCCAGCCACCGGTTCCGGCGCAGCCGTCCAAGCCCTTGCTGCGCGGCTGGATCCATGCGGTCACCGCACCCCTGGCCTTGGTCGCCGGCATCGTGCTTGTCGTTCTGGCACCGGCGGGCGCCGCGAAGATCACCAGTGCCGTCTTCGCGCTCACCGGGGTGCTGCTCTTCACCGTGTCGGCGTTCTATCACCGCGGAAATTGGTCGCCGGAGACCACCCGCGTGCTCAAGCGGATCGACCACACGAACATCATGTTGCTGATCGCCGGTTCCTACACCCCGCTCGCTTGGGCCCTGCTTCCGGCCAGGTCCGCAACCATCCTGCTGGTCGCGATCTGGATCGGGGCGTTGGCAGGGGTCGGTTTCCGGGTCTTCTACACCGATGCACCGCGGTGGCTTTACACCCCGGTGTACGTGTTGCTCGGCCTGGCGGCGTTGCTGTTCATCGGGGACTTCTTTTCCGCCAGCCCGTCCGCGGCGATCCTCATTTGCGTCGGGGGCGCCTTCTACATTGCAGGGGCGGTGTTCTATGCCATGAAGGCACCGAACCCCATCCCGGAAATCCTGGGGTTCCACGAACTCTTCCATGCGTTCACGCTCATCGGCTTCGCCTGCCACTTCACCGCCATTGCCATCGCGGTTCTCGGCACCGCCTAGGGCCCCGGCGCGGGTCGCGAGAGACCCGGGACGAACAGGGCCGCCAATGCGGGCAGGTCACTGACAGGCGCATGGCAGATGCCGCCGCGGCACACGTAGAGCCGCAACTGGCCCTTGGGCCCGGCCGGGTAGGCCGCGTTTTCCGCGCCTGCACCGGCGAGTTGGGCCACGCCGGCCAGCACCCCCAGGCGCACCGCGGCCCGGCGCTCGGAATCGGTGCCGCCGGCCACCACAAGCTCGGTGCTTGAGCCGTGGACGAAACGGGCCGCCACGCCCAGTGCGCTTCCGGCACCGTGGGGCGCCCGGTCGGCAATCGCCGGGACGAAGCCCAGCAGCATCCGAACCAGCGCGAGGTCGGCCTCGCCGGGGCCTGACCCCGATTCCGCTGCGTTGCCGCCGGTCTCCAGCTGCCTGCGGCCCGCCCTGTTCAGCAGGGCGGCTGCCAGCAGCGAGGTGGCAGCCGGCACCGCGTCATCCAGGGCCTCCGCACTGGCGGCGCCCCCGCGCATGGCCCGGACCCGGGGATCGTTCCCGGCACTGTCCTGCGGCTTACCGCCTTCCAGGAAAATCTCCAGCGCGGCGCTGAGGACATCGTCCGCACGGGCAAACCAGATCCGGTCCCCCGAGGCGACAGCCAGCTGCTGGAATCCCAGCGCCACCGCCGCGTAGTCCTCGAGGACCGCGGCTATGGCGGTGCCCGCCCGCCCCTGGTGGCTGATGCGGTGGAGCACGGCCCCGGTTTCGCCGCGCGCCGGAACCCAGTGCACGCGGTGCAGGTATTCGGCCGCCCGGGTGGCGGTGGCGAGCATGCGCGGTTCGCGCAGCAGCACCGCTGCCTCGGCCAGCGAGGCGATGGCCAGGCCGTTCCACCCCGCAACGACCTTTTCGTCGCGGCCCGGTTGCACCCGTGTCGCACGCTCGGCGCCGAGCATCTTGAAGGCCGCCTCCAGCCCGGGCCATTCGGCAAGCGTCGGGGTGCGGGACAGCGCAATGGTCATCGGCACGTCTTGCGCGGGATCACTTGCCTGCTGCGCGTTCTCGGCCGGGAGCGGCGCGCCCTCCCACAGCTGCCAGAAGACGTTTCCGGCACCCGGAAGCGCCCCGGGGCGCTGACCGCTTGGGCCCGAGTCACTGGCATCGGGCTCCCCGAGGATTCGTGCGACCTCGCCCCGGCTGAAGGTGTAGGTGGCACCCTCGTGGTGGCTGCCGTCGGGCATGACGGTGTCGGCGTCAAGCGAGGAGGCGAATCCCCCGCCCGGAAGCCGCATTTCTTCCTCCAGCCAGCGGTGGATGCCGCGTGCCGAGACGCGGCAGAGTTCGGCGGCCTCGGCGTCGGGCAGCTGCGCCGCCGCCCTGGCGTACAAACCCAGCAGCTGCGCGTTGTCGTAGAGCATCTTTTCAAAGTGCGGGATCTTCCACTGCGGATCCACGCAATAGCGGGCAAACCCGCCGCCCACGTGGTCTGCCAACGCGCTGCGGGCCATGGTTTGCAGTGTCCGCGATGCCAGCCCGGTGGCCTGCGCCGCCTCGGATCCCTGCCCCAGTGACGCCCGCAGCAGGAAGTCCAGCACGGCACTCGGCGGGAACTTGGGAGCCGGGCCGAAGCCGCCGGTTGGATCCTCCAGCGCGGCCAGCCGCCGCACGGCAGTGCCCAGCACCGGGGCCAGGACCGATCCGGCACCGGCGGTGGGCAGCGGGAGCTCAAGGGAAAACATCTTGGCCTGCCCGCCGGCGACGGAGCCCAGATGGTCGGCCAGCGTGGCAGCCTGTAGTTCCAGGGCGTCGCGGCGGTTGTCCCAGGCATCGGCGACGGCCTCGAGCACCTGCATGAAGGAGGGCATGCCCGGCCGGGGAACCGGTGGGAAATAGGTTCCGGCATGGATGGCGCGGCCATCGGGGAGCGTGAACACGCTCATGGGCCAGCCGCCGGCACCGGTGAGCGTTTGGGTTGCCGCCATGTAGGCGCCGTCGACGGCCGGATGCTCCTCGCGGTCGACCTTGATGGGCACGAAGTGTTCGTTGAGGTAGGCGGCGATCCCCGGGTCGTCAAAGGATTCGCGGGCCATCACATGGCACCAGTGGCAGGCTGCGTATCCGATGGACAGGAACACCGGGACGTCGCGGGACGCTGCCAAGGCAAAGGCCTCGTCCCCGTACGGCCACCAGTCCACCGGCTGGTGAGCATGCTGTCTTAAGTATGCCGAGGCGCTCGAGGCGATTCGTTGTCCCATGCTGGCACCCTACTCCAAGGACCTCGGCATCCCCTGACCGCCGCCAGAGGTTGAGCGCCCCGGGGACAGGAGGTGGCCGCCGAAGCGATCCGCGCTCCCTCCCGCGGCAGAAGTGTGCCGGATTCAGCTGTCCCTGCCCCGCAATGCCGCATACCCGGCACCGAGAAACACCACCGTCCAGGCCGCCAGCACGGCAAGCGCTGTGTCAGGGCCGTAGGGCTGCTCCGCTGCGGTGCCAAGCACCGCAGCGGCATTGGTCGGCAAGTAGCCGGCCGCTTCCTGCACCGCGTCCACGGTGAACAGCGGCAGGACCTGTGGCAGCCCGAAGAGCAGCACGAACGCCGCGGTCACGGCCCCGGCGCTGCTGCGCAGCAGGGCCCCGAGGCCCAGCATCATCATGGCCAGCAGCCCCAGATAGGTACCCGCACCCAGCATGGCCGTGGCCAGCTGGCCGGGCGTGAACTGGCCGTAGCTTCCCGCGGCGGGTGCCGCCACCAACGTGCCGGCCCCCACCAGGACGGCCCCGGCAACGAAGCCGATGGAACCGAGCACCGCGGCCTTGGCCCCCAGGAACCTAAAGCGCACGGGGATTGCCTGCAGCGAGGTGGTGATGGTGCCGGAACCGTATTCGGAGGTGATCGACAGTGCGGCGAATACGGCAATGAACAGCTGGGACAGCTGCAGGGACACAAAGGCAATGAAGGGTGCCGGCATCGCCGTGTCGTAGCCGTTCTCCCCGCTGGCCTGGGCCGAGGAACCCAGCAGCCAGGCCAGGGCGGCCTGGCCGAGGAGGGCCAGTGGCAGGATGATCCGGGTGGACCGCAGCGAGGCCAGCTTGGTGGCCTCAAACGCCACGGCCCCGGCCCAGCGGGTGCGCGCGGGGCGAATACTTGCCGGTGTGGTTTCTTGGATGGTGCTCATGATGCTGCCCTTTCACTTTCGGTTGGCACGTAGTCGAGGCTGGAGGAGGTCAATTCGGTGTAGGCCTGTTCCAGCGAGGCCTTGTGCAGGGTCAGTTCGTTGATCCTCAGCCCCAAGCCGTGGGCCATGCCCCCGACATCCTCCAGCGAAGCGCCGGTGATCCGCAGGGCGCCGGAGTCAGTACGGGTGACCGAATACCCGGCGCGGGACAGTGCCTCGGCGAGCGCGGCCGCATCGGGGGTGGCAACGGTGATGGAGTTCAGCGCGCTTTCCGCGATGACGTTGTCGATGGTGTCGTCCGCGATCAGCCTGCCCCGACCGATGACCACCAGGTGGTCGGCCGTGGACTGCATCTCACTCATCAGATGGCTGGAGACGAACACCGTTGCCCCGGCGGCCGCCTTGGCGCGCATGAGCCGTCGGATCCACACCACCCCGTCGGCGTCCAGCCCGTTGACCGGTTCGTCGAAGATGAGCACCTGCGGGTCGCCCAGCAGCGCGCCGGCGATGCCCAGGCGTTGGCGCATGCCCAGAGAAAACGTGCCGATGCGCTTGTGCCCCGCGTCCGCGAGCCCGACTTCCGCCAGCACCGCCCCCACCCGGCAGGCGGGGATGGAATTGCTGCGGGCCAGGCCCAGCAGGTGCGAAGCGGCCCGCTGCCCGGGGTGCCCGATCCGCGAGTCGACCATGGCCCCCACGGTGCGCAGCGGGGTGTGGAGCCGCGCATAGGGGACCCCGTCAATCAGTGCCGCCCCCGAGGTGGGTGCGTCCAGCCCCAGGAGCAGGCGCATCGTTGTGGTCTTTCCGGCCCCGTTGGGACCCAGGAAACCGGTGACTTTCCCGGGTTCAATGGCCAGCGAGAGCTTGTCCACCGCCCTTTTGCCTCCGAAGTCCTTGGTGAGTTCCTCAAGCACGATCATGGTCCCTCTCCTTGCCCGGTTGGTGTTCCTTCCTTGCCTTCAACGCTAGGTTCCTTCCCGGGTCCGCGGCCACCGGCGTTGGCCGGGTCTTGGCCGCGGGAACCCCTGACTTTCGTCGGTGTCGGGGCGCTCGGCAGCTCGGTAGCATGGGTGAATGAGGACCCGCTTCGAAGCCGGCTCCCGGTCGCAACAGGCCGGCTGGGCCATCGTCCTGCTGCTGGCCACGTTCTTGGTGCCCGCCGTGGGCCAGGGCAATGCCCCGGCCGCGGTCCTGTCCGTGGTTGCCGCCTATCTATCCGGGCACCGGCTTGCATCCCTCCGCTTGTCGGTCTCCATGCTGGGGGCAGGGATCCTGGCCGCGGGCGCGCTGCGGCTGGCGGCCGATCCTTCGGGGGCCGCGTCGAGGTGGCTGCTGGACGCGCTGGTGGTCTTTGCGGCGGTGGTGATTCCCTGGTGGTGGGGCCGCTACCGGATGCTGCGCCGCGCCCAGCGCCGGCGCGAACACGAGGTCGTTGCCGCCAACGCCCGCCTGCTCGAACGCTCCCGCATAGCCCAGGACATGCACGATGAGCTGGGGCACGAACTGGCGCTCATTGCCTTGGGGGCAGGGGCCCTCGAGGTCCACGCATCCAGCACCGAGCAGGGGCGCCGTGCGGCGGCCGAGATCCGCGAGCGGGCATCCCAGGCGATTGATTCGCTGCATGGGATCGTGGCGATGCTGCGCCAGGAAGACTCCAACGGCGCGGCGCCGATGCTCCCGGCCGGCGAATCGATCCGGGCACTGGTTCAGAGGGTGCGCACCGCTGGGCTTCGGACAGACCTCGAACAGGTGCCGGCCCCGCCCGGAACCCCCGAGCCTTCGCGGGCGCTCCAGGCCGCCATGCACCGGGTGGTCCAGGAAGGCCTGACCAACGCGGCCAAACATGCCCCGGGCGCCGCGGTGCGCATCGGGATCGACGAAGGCGGGGACCCGGTGACCATCACGGTCGAGAACCGCCGCACCTCGCCTGCCCCCGCCGTTCCAACCGGAGGCTCCGGGCTCGCCGGGGTCGCCGAACGGCTGCGCATGCTCGGCGGCACCCTGGAGGCCGGAACGCACGGCCAGGATTTCCGCCTGGTGGCTCGCATCCCGCGGTCCGCTGCGCCCCGCGAACCCGCTCCGGCCGCGGGGATCGGCCCCCTGCCGCCGGCGGACGCCCCGGTGGCAGGGGCCCTTGCGGACCTTCGGCGCAACACGCGCTCGCGGCAATGGGCCAGCGCATTGCTGCCGCTGGGGCTGGCGGTGCTGCTGGCCGGCATCCTGGTGACGGTGCAGGTGCTCACGGTGGTGGACAACGCCCTGGCGCCTGCCGCATACGCGCAGCTGTCGGTGGGCCAGGACCGGGTGGCGGTCGCATCGCTGCTTCCCGCCGGCGGCCTGGACGGGCCCACCCCGCTGCTTGCCGAACCTCCGGTTCCCGAGGACACGACCTGCCGCTACTTCCTGGCCCGCAGCGGCTTCATGGATCTGAGCAGCGACATGTACAGGTTGTGTTTCGGCCACGGAGTGCTCGTGTCAAAGGACCATTTGTTGCCGCGCGAGGAAGGATGAAGCCCATGCCACCGCCGGATGTTTCACAACCCGTCGGCGACCGCGGGGCCCGGCCCATCACGGTGCTGCTGGCCGATGACGAGGCGCTGGTGCGCGCTGGGGTCCGGGCGATCCTGTCGTCGGATTCCGACATCGAGGTCGTGGCCGAGGCGGGCGACGGGCGCCAGGCGCTCGAACTTGCCTTCCGGTTCCGGCCGCAGGTGGCATTGCTGGATATCCGCATGCCTGTGCTGGACGGGCTCGCCGCGGCCCGCGAACTGGCGGTGCGCCTCCCCGGGACCGCGGTGGCGATGCTCACGGTCTTCGGCGAGGACGAATACATCGATGCTGCGCTGAAGTTGGGCGCCAGCGGATTCCTGCTCAAGGCCTCGGCTCCGCAGGAGCTCATCGCCGGGGTCAAGGCTGTGGCCACCGGCGCCGCCTACCTTTCACCGCGCGTGGCTAGGCGGGTCGTGGACCGGCTGCGAGCCCTCGACGTCGGCGCCCCGCAGGCGGCACGCGTGGCCGTGCAGAAGCTGAGCGCCCGGGAAACCGATGTCTTCGTCCTGGTGGGGGCCGGCTGCTCAAATGCAGAGATCGGTGCACGGCTGCACCTGACCGAGGGCACCGTCAAGGGGCATGTCTCGGCAATCCTGCTCAAGCTGGGGGCGGGGAACCGTGTGCAAGCCGCCGTGCTGGCCCACCAGGCAGGGCTGGTCCCGCAAGGCCCGTAGGCCAAACGCCTGCGGGCACGGCAACAGCCCCCAGGGAAAGATCTCCGTGGGGGCGTGCTTGATACGGGCCGGCTAACGCGCCGGAGTGTCTCCCGGCTCGTCGGGCTGGATGTCCTTGCCTTTTTCCACCAGTTCCTGCTGGCGGGCCTCGGCCTCGCCCTGGTAACGGACGCGGCGGATGCGGCGGGTCATGTCACGGATCAGGAAGATGGTCACGATCACCAGGGCAGCGGTGGCCACAAAGCCCACGAATCCCGGGCCAATGCTCTGGGCCGCGTCGCCGACGGGCGCGCCGGGGGCCGGGGAAGGACTAACTGAAGCTGCATACAGCAGGAACGAATACACGCGCGAAGCTCTTTCCGAAAAAGTTGGCGGGCCGGATTCACCGGCACGTTACCTATCTTAGACCGGCAAACAGGTCGGTCTCTGGGAGTGTGGTGGGAACGGCCGATTCGATGAGGGTGAAGTCCTCCCACGGCCAGGACTTGGCGTAGATCGCCTCGGGCACAGCAAAGAAGAATCCGGTTGGATCGATCTGGGTCCGGTGGGCAAGCAGCGCCCGGTCGCGGTGCTTGAAGAAGTCGGCGCAGTGGATCTGCGTGGTGGTCTCGTGGGGCGAGACCCAGCCGAAGAGCTGCTCGTCCGGGTGCGCCTCCCAGGCGGCGATTCGCTCGGCATACGGCGACTCGATGCCGGCATCGACCATGGCGTAGTGCAGTGTCTTGAAACGCTCGGGGGCGAAGGCGCGGTCGTAGTAGAGCTTGGAGGTTTCCCAGGGCTCCCCGAGTTCCGGGGAGCTGTCGGCCTTGGCTGCCTCTTCAAAGGCGTGCACGGCGATCTTGTGCGCCTGGATGTGGTCCGGGTGCGGGTAGCCGCCGTTTTCGTCGTACGCAATGATCACGTGCGGCTTGAACTCGCGGATCAACTTGATCAGCGGAGCGGCTGCGCGGTCCAGGGGCTGCAGGGCGAAGGCGCCGAAGGGCAGCTCCGGCAGCGGGTCACCCTCGGGGAGTCCCGAATCGACGAATCCCAGCCAGCGGTGTTCGATGCCCAACACCGCGGCGGCCTCTGCCATTTCAGTGCGCCGCACCCCGGCCAGGTCGCGGTGCGCGTGCGCAAGCTCGCCGACTGCGGCGTTGAGGATGTCCCCGCGTTCCCCGCCGGTGCAGGTTGCCACCATCACGGAAGCGCCGGCCGCAATGTATGCGGCCATCGTGGCCGATCCCTTCGACGATTCGTCGTCGGGGTGTGCGTGGACTGCCAACAAACGCAGGCCAGTTGAATCAGCGATGTGCTCCACGTTTCGTTCTTCCACCTAGGTAGCTCCAACTTCTCATGCTCGGTGAAGGGTTCCCCTTGCCAAGGCTTAGACTGGTAGGGATGATTTCCCGGCCGCGACGCCCACGAATGGAAAGGGGCGCCAATGTCCAGCTTAACTAATAGGTACGGTTCCCCCAAGCGGGGTTTGGCCAAAAGAACCCGTGTGATGCTCATCATCGGCGGCGTCGGCGCCGGAGTGCTCGGTGCGCTCTATTTGACCACCACAACCACTTCCGGCGTGCAGTTCAAGGACAACTCCTTCGAGGTCCTCTCCCCCACCATGGCCACCGCGACCGTGGACATCGCCAAGGACGCGAGCGCAACCGTGCAATGCGAGGTGCGGGCACTGAGCGAGTCCTACGCCATTGTCGGGTGGAAGACGCTGACCGTTGGGCCCACCGAGGGCAAGGGCATGACAAATACCCGCTTCAAGGTCGAGCTTCGCACCGAATCGCTGGCAACCACCGCAGGCGTCGAGGAATGCCGGGTCATCAAGGACGCTTAGTTCCCACACGATCCCCGCTTAACGGACATTGTGAAGTGGCCGAGACGCGCCGATACGCCAAAAGCTCAAACCTTGGGCAATTAGCCAAATGACGGCTAATATCTTTCTAATACGTTAATGCCCCGCTACAGACCGTGACGGACAAAGTTCTTCACCCACTGTGCGGGGTCTTTGCTTGCAAGATGTTCGTCGCATCATCGGGCGGGACCGTCTCGGCATGTTGTTCCCCCAGGGAGTAGCGGCCCTGATTACACAAGGAGTACCACGTGACCACGACCAATCACGAACCAGTTATTTGGCTGACCCAGGAAGCCTTTGACCGTCTGACCGTCGAGCTCGAGCATCTCTCCGGCCCGGGCCGCGCGGAAATCGTGGACCGCATTGAGCAGGCACGTTCCGAGGGCGACCTCAAGGAAAACGGCGGCTACCACGCGGCCAAGGAAGAGCAGGGCAAGGCCGAGGCTCGCATCGCGTACCTCAAGGACCTGCTGCGCCGCGCCCACGTGGGCGAAGCCCCTGCCGACGACGGAGTCGTTGAGCCGGGCATGCTGGTTCAGGCGATCATCGCCGGCGACAAGACCACCTTCCTCTTTGGCAGCCGCGAGGTCGCCGGGGACACCGACCTGGAGGTCTACTCGGAGCGCTCCCCGATTGGCGCCGCGGTCCACGGTGCCAAGTCCGGTGACACGCTCACCTACACCGCACCGAACGGCAAGGAAATCACCGTCGAGATCGTTTCCTGCAAGCCATACAGCGCATAGTTCTTTTCACCCACGCCTCGGCGTGAGCGGTGGCCCGGTGGCCGCCAGTGCTTCACCCACATGGAAGTCTCGCCCCGTTTAGGGCGATCACCCGGAGGGCCGTCGCATTGGCGGCCATCGGTGTTTTGGCCCGCTGGCCGCATTCGTGCCACCACGTGCAACGCCCCCTGGAATCCAAGCTGGATTCCAGGGGGCGTTGTCGCGGGTTGGCGGGAGCTGCCTAGCCCATGATCATGGGCTGGAAGCCCTCGGCCCGCAGGTTGTTCAGCACGGCCTCGGAATGCACATGGCCCTTGGTTTCCATGTCGATGGTGATCGCCACGTCCCCCATGGACAGCGAACCGCCGACGCGGGTGTGGTCAAGCCGGGTGACGTTGGCGTCGGATTCTGCGATGACCCGGGAGATCGTTGCGAGCTCGCCGGGGCGGTCATCGAGCATCATGCGCACGGTGAGGTAGCGCCCCGCCGCGGAGAGGCCCCGTTGGATGACCTTGAGCATCAGCAGCGGATCGATGTTGCCGCCGGAGAGGATCACCGCCGTCTTGGTGGGCTTCAGCCCGAGTTCCTCCAGCTTGCCTTCCAGCAGCGCCGCCACGCCCACCGCGCCGGCCGGCTCCACCACCAGCTTGGAGCGTTCCATGAGGAACACCAGCGCGCGCGCCAGCGCGTCCTCGGAAACCGTGACAACCTCGTCGACAAGCTCGCGGATGATCTGGAAGGGCAGCTGCCCGGGCCGGCCCACGGCGATGCCGTCGGCAATGGTGCGCACGGTGTCCAGGGGAACCAGCGCATCGGCCGCCAGCGAGGGAGGATAGGCCGCGGCATTCTCGGCCTGCACCCCGATGATCTTGATGTCGCGTCCCAGTTCCCGGGCACGGGACTTGATCGCCACCGCGACCCCGGCCAGCAGTCCGCCGCCGCCCACGCCCATCAACACGGTGTCGACGTCGGGCAGCTGATCGAGGATCTCCAGGCCGATCGTGCCCTGCCCGGCAATGATGTCGGGGTTGTCGAAGGGGTGCACGAACACGGCGCCCGTCGCGGTGGCGTAGCGCTCGGCCTCCGCCAGCGCCTCGTCGACGTTGTGGCCGTGCAGGATGACCTCGGCGCCGTGGTCGCGGGTGGCGGTGAGCTTGGGCAGGGCCACGCCCAGCGGCATGTAGATGCGGGCCTTGATGCCGAGCCGGCGTGCCGCCTGGGCCACGCCCTGGGCGTGGTTTCCGGCCGAGGCGGCGACGACGCCGCGGGCGCGCTCCTCCGCGGAGAGCTTGGCCATGCGCACGTAGGCGCCGCGGACCTTGAACGATCCGGCACGCTGCAGGTTCTCGCACTTCAGGTAGACTTCCGAGCCGATGTCCAGGGACAGCGCGCGCGAGTGCTCCATCGGGGTCTGGACGCTGACGCCCTCAAGCAGGGCCCGGGCCTCTTCGATGTCGGACAGGCTCACCGGGAGTGTGGTCTTCTGGATCATGGGAGCGGCTTTCTTCTGGGCGTGTGCGGACACGCGAATGCAATCGGGTCGGGAAGTCTTTCGGGCCAGGACCTTGTGCCGGGCAGTTTGGGCGGCGTGCGGGATCAGGAACCGGGGTCTGGTTCTTCTCCGTCAAGGTCTGCGGGAGCCGGTTCCGTGGTGCGGACCGGCTTGGTAATTCGGGATTCGCCCACCGCGGCCATGGCCGCTGTCTGGGGACCGAACGGGGTCTCGTGTTCCCAGCCCCGGTCGGCGATGTACTTGACCACGGTGTTGGCCACGGCCAGCACCGGAACGGCAAACAGGGCGCCGGCGATGCCGGCGACGATGGAGCCTCCGGCCACGGCCATGACGACGGCCAGCGGGTGCAGGCTCACCGCCTTGCCCATGATCAGCGGCTGCAGGATGTGTGATTCGGCCTGCTGCACAAACAGCACGACCAGGAGCATGATGAGCGCGTTCACCGGGCCGTTGGCGACCAGGGCCAGCAGCACTGCAACAGCGCCGGTGACCAATGCGCCCACGACCGGGATGAAGGAACCGATGAAGACGAGCACGCCCAGCGGCAGCGCCAGCGGCACCCCGAGGATCAGTGCGCCGACGCCGATGCCCACCGCGTCGATGAAGGCGACGAAGAGCTGGACGCGCACGTAGACGACCATCGAGGCCCAGCCCCGGCGTCCGGCGCCGTGGGCTGCGGCCCGCGCGCGGCGCGGCAGGATGTTGACGAAGAAGCGCCCGATCCGCGCACCGTCAAGCAGCAGGAAGATCAGCGAGAAGAGCACCAGCAGCAACCCGGTGATCAGGTGCCCCAGCGTGGTGCCCCAGGACAGCGCGCCGGAAAGAATCGAGGAGGAATTGTTCCTGAGCTGGTTCAGGGCGTCCTGGACCAGCTGGTCCACGTCCTGGTTGCTCAAGGCAAGGGGGCCGGTGGAGAGCCAATGCTGGATCTGGCCGATGCCGGTCAGGGCCTGGGACCACAGCGAGGCGAATCCGGTGGCCAGCCGCTGCCCGACGATCGACAGGCCCCCGACGATCAGCGCCAGGAATCCGATCATGGTCACCCCGACGGAAAGCCCCCTGGGGAAGCGAAGCGCACGGTTCAGGAATTTCACCACGGGGCTCAGCAGCCCCGCCAACAGGGCAGCGATCATCAGCGGGATCACCAGCAGCGACACGTGGGACAGCAGCCACACGGCGATGCCCAGTGCAATCACGATGACAATCAGCCGCCAGGACCAGGAGGCAGCAATGCGAACGCCGTAGGGCAGGTCTTCGGCCGTGGCGTGATCTGCGTAGGACGGCACTTCGACCGTCTCGGCTTCGGGATAGGTGGCCAGGCGCTGCTTGGTTGCCTGGGCCCCCTGCTGCACGGCTTCGGTGGCGGCGGCCAGGCGCTTGAAGGCGCGCGGCAGCTTCATGCCGCTGCCCCGAGGGAACCGAACCGGGGCGCAGCGACCGGGCGTCCATGCCTCCCGGTCGCATCCAAGCTGCCTGTAAATGCCATGAACATACGTTATCCCCTGGAAGTTGACTGTGCGGCATTGATGACGCACATATTGCAGAAAAACCGCGGGGCAGTACCCAAATCATGGGTACTGCCCCGCGGTCACACGGCAGATTGACTAGTCGTCGCCACGCAAGATGGCCAGAATGCGCAGAATCTCAACGTAGAGCCAGATGAGTGTCACGGTCAGGCCGAACGCGGCTGCCCAGGCCATCTTGGCAGGAGCCCCCTGGCGCACGCCCTCGGAGATGTTGGTGAAGTCCAGCACCAGCGCGTAGGTGGCCAGCAGGACGGCGAGAACGCCGATGCCCAGGCCAAGCAGGCCGCTGCGCATGCCGAACATGCCGTCGATGACACCGAACATCATCAGGCCGAAGTTCAGCAGCGAGAACAGGCCGTAGCCGATCATCGCGATCATGAACATGCGGGTCATCTTCGGGGTCGCGCGGTACTTGCCCGAGCGGTAAAGCATCAGCGTCACGGCGAAGACCGACAGGGTCGCGAGCACGGCCTGGACGGCGATGCCCGGGTACATGTTCTCGAAGACGCCCGACAGCCCGCCCAGGAAGATGCCTTCGAAGCCCGCGTAGAGCATGATCAGGATCGGCGAGGGCTGGCGCTTGAAAGCGTTGACCAGGCCGAGAACCAGGCCGACCAGTGCGCCGACGATCATCAGCCCCGGGAACTGCCAGCCAATGGCGGCACCGATGACGACCAGGCCAAGTGTCAGCATGGTCTTGTTGATGACATCCGCATAGGTCATGCGGCCGGTTTCCTGCGGCGATGCGGACGGCTGCGTGTACAGGTCCTGCAGCGCTTGCGCGCTCATCGGCTGAGCATAGGTCGTGGACGCGGCACCCGTTGCGCCGGCCGCACGGGTCTGCTCGCGGTAGTTCTTGGAATTGAAGACCGGGTTTCCGCCCAGGGCCATGGTGATTCTCCTCCGTAGGGTTGTTAGTAAATAGCCTACGTTGGTAGAACGCTCGATGCAGACCAATAAATCCCCAAATCACCACCTTTTTGGGTTTTAGCGTGTAGCTTGTGGCTTTTAGGGCAACATGGGCGGCATCCCCGTCATTTTCGGCTGTCGCGGCATCCGAAAATGAGGCCCGGATTGCAGCCGGGAAAACAAAGGCTCCTGCTCTCCCGCAAATTCGGGACAACAGGAGCCTTTCGTTTTGTACCCCCAGTGGGACTCGAACCCACAAGCCTTTCGGCAGCTGATTTTAAGTCAGCCGTGTATGCCAATTCCACCATGGGGGCCTACTGCACCAAGCGTACAAGATCGTCCCCTCGGTTGAGAAACGACCGGTTGCCCGCAATGCATGGGAAAGGGCGGCGGCAAAGTCATCCTGGGTTCCCGGGCCGTGGGCCTATCACTTTGGTGCCCGGGATCCATGGCGTGTTGCCGCCGCCCTCAGTCCGTCGCTGCTAGGCGCGCGGCTTCGGCGTTGCCGCCTCCACGAAGGTGGCGCGCGGGGTTTCGAGGTTGTTCAGCTGCAGGGTGTCGCGCTGGAAGAACAGCGCAACCATCCAGTCGCCCAGGACGCGGAACTTGCGCTCGAAGGTCGGCATGGCCATGCCGTGGTAGCCGCGGTGGGCCATCCAGGCGGGCCAGCCCTTGAGCTTGAGGCCCATGACCTTGGCGACGCCCTTGTTGGCACCGAATCCGGCTACCGCGCCGAGGTTCTTGTGCTTGTAGTTCTTGACCTGGCCCACGCCGTAGCGGGTGGCGTACAGGTTGTGTGCCAGCAGCTTGGCCTGGCGCACGGCGTGCTGTGCGTTGGGCACGCAGGTGCCGTCGGGCAGTCCGCCGGTCACGTCGGGCACGGCCGAGACGTCGCCGGCTGCCCAAGCGCCCTCGATGGCGATTCCGTCTTCGCCGGTGATGCGCAGGTCGGTGCCGGTCATGACGCGGCCGCGGGCCTCGATCGGGAAGTCGGTGGAGCGCACCATCGGGTTGGCCATGACGCCGGCGGTCCAGATCAGGGTGTCGGACTCGAAGGTCTCCGCGTCGGACTTGTCAGGCATGTTGATCAGGGCCAGGACACCTTCCTCGGCGTTGGCCAGGGAGGTGTTCAGCAGCACCTCGATGCCGCGGCTGCGCAGGTGGTCGACAACCCACAGCGCCTGGTCTTCGGTGACCTCGGGCATGATCCGGCCCATGGCCTCGACCAGCACGAAGCGCAGCTCGTCCTTGCCGATGCGGCCGTTCAGGGCGGCGGCGTGGCGGGCCATGTCCTCGATCTCGGCGATGGTCTCGATGCCGGCAAAGCCGCCGCCGACCACGACGAAGGTCAGGGCGCGCTTGCGCTCCGTGGCGTTGGTCATCAGCGAGGCGGATTCGATGCGCTCGAGGATCTTGTTGCGCAGGGCAACGGCTTCCTCGATCGACTTCAGGCCGATGCCGGTGTCGGCGAGGCCGGGGATCGGGAAGGTGCGGGTGACGGCACCGGCGGCCATCACGACGTCGCGGTATTCAAGCTCAAAGGGCTCGCCGACAACCGGCACGATGACGGCCTTGTTGTTCTTGTGGTCGACGGCCGAGACGCGGCCGGTGATCAGTTCTGCGTGCTTGAGGTGCTGGCGGTGGGAGACCACCGCGTGGCGAGGTTCGATCTGTCCGCCGGCGACCTCGGGGAGGAAGGGCTGGTAGGTCATGTAGGGAAGCGGGTCGACAACGGTGACGATGCCGCCGTGGTCCTTGACCTTCTTCTGCAGCTTCATGGCTACGTAAAGTCCAACGTAGCCGCCGCCAACGACAAGAATGCGCGGGCGGTCGGAAAATTGTGTAGTGATAGGCATGTAGCCCATCCTATCCCCAAAAACACCGTTTGTGAAAGTCTTCACTAGCGGCCAATGGCGTGGCAATCACCACTATTTCCAGGCGGCCCTCAGGCGTCCGGGCCGGACTCCGGAAGCTCGTCGAAAATGTCCTTGGTCCCGGGGCGGTCGCCGAGCTTCAGCGCGGCAACCGGCGCGCTCTTGGCCGATTCGGCAACGGCGGCCCGGTGCCGGGAACGGGCGAAATGCAGGGTCCCGGCCAGGACGGTGAGCCCCAGCAGCCCGCCAAAGCCCAGTACCAGCAGCGGCGGCAGGAAGCCGACGTCGTCCCCCGGCGCCTGCGGGGCGGGCGCGGCAATCGGCTTGACGCTGGATTTCTCCGTGGAGATGCCCGGGTCACCGGTGGGCGCGGTATTGACCTGCGGGCCGCGGCGGTGCACCCGGATCCATTCGGTGATGGTGTTCATGGGATTGGCCTTGACCTCGGCGACGGGCGCGGTGAGTGCCGCGTAGGCGTCGAGGATGCCGTGGCCGTACAGGTTGTCGACGCCCGGTGCCCCCGCATCGCGCGCGGTGGACAGGATCCGGTTGATGACCTGCGGGGCCTTCATCTCGGGATACTTGGAGCGGATCATGGCCGCCACACCGGCAACCAGCGGGGCCGCGCCGGAGGTGCCCGACCAGTCGGCGTAGCGGCCGCCGGGCAGCCCTCCGACCAGCGGGTCGGCGGGAGCCGCCACGCCGATGCTGATGCCCTCGGTGGAGGAATCGACGCTGGCCTTGCCCTTGCGGTCGATGCCCGCCACGGTGAGCACGCCGGGAATCGTCGCCGGCGCCCCGACCTGCTTCATGCCGCCGGCGCGGTTGCCCGCCGCCGCGACGATGACCACGTCCCTGTCCTCGGCGTACTTGAACGCGGTGTCCCAGCTGACCGGCCAGTCAGGCTGGGTGGAACCCAGGGAGATGTTGATGACCTTGGCGCCGCTGTCCACGGCCCATTTCACTGCCGCGGGAACCTGGTTCTCCACGGAGATCCCCGCGGGGTTTTCGGTGCCCATCCACAGCGAGACGGAGAGCACCTCGGCCTCCGGGGCCACCCCCAGCATCCCGTCGGGACCCGGGCCCGGCTTCGGGATCTTGATTTCCTCCGGTGCCGGGGGCGGATCTTCCTTGGCTTCCTTGGCGGATTTCACCGCCTTCTCGTAGGCGATTTTTTGCGCTTCGGCATCGGCCTTGGCCGCTGCGATCGCCGCCTTGTTGTTGCCGCGGCCGGCCAGCAGCGTTGCCACGAGCGTCCCGTGTTCCGGAAGGGTGCCCAGCGGCTTCGAGCCGTCGGCGTTTCCGGCCCCCGAGACGTCGGTGCCGCCGCTCACCACGCCGCGCAGGTCAGGGTGGGTCTTGTCGATGCCGGTGTCAATGACGGCGACCTTGACACCCGCCCCCTTCGAGACACCCCACGCCTTGGAGATGCCCGAGGCCTGAAGCCACCACTGCCCGTCGCGGGCCGCATCCGCTTGCGCGGCCGGAGCCGCGGTGAGCGCGGCAGACATGCAGAGCGCCAGGGTCAGGACCGTGGCGGCGACGCGGCGCAGTCTGTGGCTCAAGGGTTCTCCTAGCATGGTGCGTGGACGGGGATTGCGGCGGCGGTTCTCAGTTGCTTGTGCCAAGTCCCAGGGCAATTCCGTCCAGAATATCGTGCTCCGAGGCCGTGGCGGTGGTGATCCTCCCGGAGCTCGCCTGCCCCACCCGTTCCAGGATGCACCCGTAGATCAGCGCGCCCGCGGCAATGACATCCACCCGACCGGGATGCATGAACCCTAGTGAAGCGCGGGTTTCGCGTTCGGCCTCGAGCATGAAAGCGACGGCTGATTCGAGCTTGTCGAAGCCGACCTCGGCACCGTGAATGAGGGTCGAGTCATACTTCTCAAGGCCGAGCGCGGCGGCGGTAAGCGTGGTGATGGTCCCCGCAACGCCCACGATCCGGTCCACCAGGGAGAAGTCGACATCCCGCTGGACTTCGTCGAGCACCGCGTTGACCTGGGCGCGGGCAGCGGCGATCAATTCGGGCGTGGGGTTTTCCAGGCGCCAGAAGCGCTCGGTCAGCCTGACGCAGCCCATGTCCATGCTGCGCGATGCCACCGGGCCGTGGCCGTTGCCCAGCACGAACTCGGTCGATCCCCCGCCGAGGTCGATGACCAGGATGTGGGTTCCGGGGGCGGCCGGCGCCACGGAGGCGGCCCCGGCATAGGACAGCGCGGCCTCGGTCTCGCCGGGCACGACCTCCGGGTCGACGCCCAGGCGCTCGCGCACCCCGGCGACGAACTCGTCGCGGTTCCTCGCGTCTCTCGTGGCGGAGGTGGCCACGAAGCGGATCGAGGTGGCGCCGTGTTCGCGGATCAATTGCGCGTATTCGTCGATGGCGGCAAAGGTGCGCTCCAGTGCCTCCGGCGCGAATTCGCCGGTGGCATCCACGTCCTGGCCCAGGCGCACCACCCGCATCTGGCGCAGCACGTCGGTGAGCGCCGGGCCGTTGGGTGTGTCGTGCGTGTCCGCAATGAGCAGGCGGATGGAGTTGGTGCCGCAGTCGATGGCGGCGACGCGTGTCATGCTCCGGGGGTTTCCTTCGTGTCGGCGGCGGCCTCGCGGGCGGCCCGCGCGGCGGCGCGCTCGGCCTTCTTCACGGCCGGGTCAACGGCCTGCGTCTTCACGTGGCGCGAGCGGTCCTGGCTCGGGGCCGGGGCCTGCGTGTCCCAGGCGCCGGCGCATCGGCAAACGTCCTTGGTCCACCATTCGGCGATGGCCTCCAGCGCCCTGTCCCCCAGCGGGTTCACGCCGGGGCCGGCGGCCAGCGAGTGGCCGACCAGCACATGCAGGCACTTGACGCGGGTGGGCATGCCGCCGGCGGAGACGCCGGCGATTTCCGGGACGGCACCGGTGCCGGAGCGTTCGCCAATGGCGTCGCGCACGGCCAGGTACTGCTCGTGGGCCTGGGCGTAGGCCTCGGCCAGCGCCGGGTCCTGCTCGAGTTCCGCGTTCATCTCGTTCATCAGGCCGCCGGCCTCCAGACGCGAGACCGCGGCGGTGATGACCGGGTGCGTCAGGTAGTACGTGGTGGGGAACGGGATCCCGGAGGACAGCCGGGGCGCGGTGGTGGCCACCAGCGGGTTCCCGCAGACGCACCGGGCGCCGATTTCCACGACATCGCGCACCGGGCGGTTCAGTTGGCGGGAAAGCGTCTCCAGGTCTGCGGCGCTGGGCACTCGTGCTGCAGCATCAAGTGCTTCGTGGTTTTGGTTCGCGGCGTCCACGGTTGGGAGCATCTCCTCGCGTCGGTGGGTCAGGTCAGGGGGTTGGTGCAGGCTCAGTCGGTGGCGGCGCGCTGCACCGAGTCAAAGAGCGCATCGACCCAGGGAAGGTCGGTGCGGACTTCCTCGGGGCTTTGGTTCGCCTCGCCCGGCACGTCGTCTGCCGGCCGGGAGCCGACGACCATGTAGTTGCGTTCGCCCGGCATGACCAAGTTTATCCGGTCGCGGGCCTGCTGCTTGATGTACAGCGGATCGTCCCAGCGCGCGATCTGGTCCTTGAGGGCTTCCTGTTCCGCCTGCATGGCGGCAATCGAGGTGCGCAGCGCCGCGATTTCGTCGCGCTGGCGCGCATAGGTGCCGATGCTGGGGACCAGCAGGACGGCGAAGACCGACAGCGCGATGCTCAGTGCCAGCAGGCGACCGGAAAAGCTGCGTGCCGGAATGGGCTTCTTGGGACCGTCGGGGCCCTTGCGCTCGGTCTTTTGGGCCGCCTTTTCGTCCTTGCGCACCGCCCCGGAAAGCAGGTTCCGGTCTTCGATGCGCCGCTGCGAGGCGGTGGCCCTGGAGCGCGGCGACCCGCCGCCCTTGGCGCCAGTCTTGGGCTTGGAAGCGGCCTTGGGACCTGTCGGCCCGGACGGGGATTTCGCGGGCGAAGCCTTGGCAGCAGCCGGCTGGGCCTTGCCGGACCTGGGGGTGCCGGGCGTTGCCTTGCCGGAGGGGGTCACCGGGCCAAGCGGAATGACCTTGGCGCGGGGAGCATTGGCCGCCGGGCCCGGGGTGGCGTTCCGGGGCGCCGCGGCAGCGGAGCCCGGCTGCGTCTCGCGGTAGGGCCGCGGCCGCTTGGGCGCGGCACCCGGGGCGTTGGCCTGGGGACCTGCACCCTGGCCGGGACCGGTTTCGGCCTCGCGTGCGGGGTTGTGGGCCGAGGCCCCGGAGCGTGGCCTGGGGGGACGTCGCGCGGCCATCTGACTCCTTGCCCGGTAATGCCGGAGCCCGTTTCGCATGGCCCCGGTTGGTTCGTGGTGGCGAGCTTTCGGGGGTTAACACAAAAACTCGTGGGGGAACCAAGAATAGTTCCCCCACGAGCCTACGTGTAATTACGCCGTGCTAGGCACCGAAACGCGGGAAGGCCCCGGCACCGGCGTAAACCGCCGCGTCGCCGAGCTCTTCCTCGATGCGCAGCAGCTGGTTGTACTTGGCCACGCGCTCCGAGCGGGCCGGGGCACCGGTCTTGATCTGGCCGGCGTTGGTGGCAACGCAGATGTCGGCGATCGTGGTGTCCTCGGTCTCACCCGAGCGGTGCGAGGTGATGGTGGTGTAGCCGGCGCGCTGCGCCATGGACACTGCATCCAGGGTCTCGGTCAGCGAGCCGATCTGGTTGACCTTCACCAGCAGCGAGTTGGCCGTGGCCGTCTCGATGCCGCGGGACAGGCGCTCCGGGTTGGTGACGAACAGGTCGTCGCCCACCAGCTGGACCTTGTCGCCGATGGCGTCGGTGAGGGTCTTCCAGCCTTCCCAGTCGTCCTCGTCCAGCGGGTCCTCGATGGAGACCAGCGGGAAGTCGGCAACCAGCTGGGCGTAGTAGTCGCTCATTTCCTGCGCGGAGATCGACTTGCCCTCGAACTGGTAGGTGCCGTTCTCGAAGAACTCGGAGGAGGCAACGTCCAGGGCCAGGGCGATGTCCTGCCCCGGGGTGTACCCGGCGCGGGTGATGGCCTCGGTGATAAGTTCCAGGGCAGCGCGGTTGGACGGCAGGTTCGGCGCGAAGCCGCCCTCGTCGCCCAGGCCGGTGGACAGGCCCTTCTCCTTGAGCACCGACTTGAGGTTGTGGTAGACCTCAACGCCCCAGCGCAGGCCCTCGGAGAAGGTCGAGGCGCCGATCGGGGCGATCATGAATTCCTGGATGTCGACATCCGAGTCGGCGTGCGAGCCGCCGTTGAGGATGTTCATCAGCGGAACCGGCAGCACGTGGGCGTTCGGGCCGCCCAGGTACTTGTACAGCGGCAGGTTCGCGGATTCGGCGGCGGCGTTGGCCACTGCCAGCGAGACGCCCAGGATGGCGTTGGCGCCCAGCTTGGACTTGTTGGACGTGCCGTCCAGGTCGATCATCGTGAGGTCGATGGCGCGCTGGTCGGTGGCGTCCATGCCCTCGATGGCCTCGCCGATGTCCTCGATGACCGCTGCGACGGCGCCGAGAACACCCTTGCCCTGGTAACGCTTGGGATCCTCGTCGCGGCGCTCTGCTGCCTCAAAGGCACCGGTGGATGCACCGGAAGGAACTGCTGCGCGGCCCATCGAGCCGTCGGACAGCAAAACCTCAACCTCAACGGTTGGGTTGCCGCGCGAATCGAGGATCTCGCGGGCGTGAATGGCTTCAATCAATGCCATGGGAAGGTACTCCTTCAAGGGGTGTGGATGTTAGTCAAACGTGAACTGCATGATGCAGGCGCCGTTGCCTGCCCCAAGCCTAGCTTGGGTGAGACTCAGTTCACGAAAGGGTTTCGTGCGTTTCGGCCCCGGCCTGCGCGATGCGCTGTTGCACGACGTTGCGCAGGGCCCGTTCGGCGTCGAGCCCCTGGGCCTGGGCCATGGCGCACAGGGCGAGCAGGTGCTCGCCCAATTCCTGTTCGCTTTCCGGGATGCCGCCTTGCGGCGGCTCCCCCCAGCGGACAGAATCCTGGATGTCCCGCTTCCCCGCGGCGCCGGGTTCATCCCGGGTTTCGGTGATTGCCGCGTGGCGGGCGGTGCGGGAGAGAAATGTCTGGGCGTACAGCAGGGCCGGCAGGTTGGAGGGCAGGCCCGCTGCGGCCGATTCGTTTTGCGTTTTTTCGGCTCGCTTGGCCCGGTCCCAGGACTCGATGATCTCGGCGATCGAGTCGGGGAAGCTCTCCCTGAGGCTGCCGTCGGCCTGGAAGACGTGGGTGTTGCGGCGAATCATCTTGGCGCCCAGGTAGGCCGCGATCGACTCCAGGTCGAAGGCCCGCCGTTCGGACCCGATGGCGGCATGCAGGACGACCTGGAGCAGGATGTCGCCGAGCTCGGCTTCCAGTTCCCCGTCCGGGGCGTGGGTCTCGATGGCCTCGGTGAGTTCGTAGGATTCCTCGAGCAGGTACTGGACGAGCGACTCGTGGGTCAGCGCCGCGGTCCAGGCGCAGTGCTCGCGAAGTTGGGAAATGATGTCAACGAGACGGTCGACCTGCTCACTCACTGTTGCTACTCCCCTGCTGCGGCGAAGGTTCCCGCATGCCGTGCGCCTGCGGCGGCGCGGTGCGTGGAAAACCCCTGGGCGGCGTTGCCCGCATCCAACGATATCCGAATCCCTGCCGACGCCGCCCGGCGGCGGGATTCGGTGTCCCTCACAGCGGCGGGATGAACCAGTGGGCGGCGCCCGGCGGCATTAATCGCCGATGCCGGCGCATCCGTGCCCCGGAAGGGGCATGGGCGCACCGGCAGTCGGTGGCGGGTGCCGGTTGCTGCCGGCTCCCGCTTGGGTTGTCCCCTAGTCTTCGTCCTCGTCGTCGATGTCCTCGTACTCGAGGTCGTCGTCGTCGTCTTCGTCGTTGAGCGCGTCGTAGGCCTCGTTGATGAAGTCAACCAGGGCCTCGCGCTCCTCCAGGGGAAGGAACGCTGCCTCGGCGGCGTTCAGCGTGAGGTCCATCAGGTCCTCGAGGTCGTAGTCGAAGGCCTCGACGAGCAGTTCGAACTCGTCAGAGATGGTGGTGCCGCTCATCAGCCGGTTGTCCGGGGAGATGGTGACGTTGAAGCCGGTCTGGATCAGCAGGTCCACCGGGTGGGACTCTATGCCCTCGCCGAACGCGGCGGTGGCGCCGGTCTGCAGGTTGGAGGACGGGCAGATTTCCAGGGCGATGCCGCGGTCGCGCACCCAGTTGGCCACCGGGCCCAGGTTGACCAGGCCGGTGTCCTCCCCGACCTCATCGCCGTCGTCGTCGACTCCGCCGTACTGGATTTCGATGTCCTCGGCAATGCGCACGCCGTGTCCCAGGCGCTGGGCGCGGCCGGTGATCAGCGCGTCGCGGATGGATTCGAGGCCGGCTGCCTCCCCGGCGTGCACCGTGGTCGGGAAGAAGTTCTCGGCCAGCAGGTCGAAGGCCTTCTTCATCCGCGAGGGCGGGAAGCCCTCCTCGGCACCGGCGATGTCGAAGCCAACGACGCCGCGGGAGCGGTGGCGCAGCGCGAGTTCGGCGATCTCGACGCCGCGGTCGGCGTGGCGCATGGCGGTGAGCACCTGGCCGACCTGGATCGGGGTGCCGGCCTCCGTCATCCGGGTGCTGGCCTCCTCGAGCCCGGCCTGCACCGCCTCGACGACGTCGTCCAGGGACAGGCCCTCGCGCTGGTGTTGCTCGGGCGCCCAGCGAACCTCGCCGTAGACCACGCCGTCGGCGACGAGGTCCTCGACGAATTCGCCGGCAACGCGGCGGAGCGCGTCCTTGGTCTGCATCACGGCAATGGTGTGGTCAAAGGTTTCCAGGTAGCTCTCCAGCGAACCGGAGTCCGCCGAGGCCCGGAACCAGGCACCGAGTTCCTCGGCATTGGTGGAGGGAAGCTCGTGGCCCGCCGCGGCGGCCAGCTCGATGATGGTTTGCGGGCGCAATCCCCCGTCGAGGTGGTCGTGCAGGGATACCTTGGGCAGGGCCCGGAAGTCGAAGGAAGGGTCATATGCAATGTGGATCATCTCGTCAGTCACCCGCCCAGCCTAGCGGGGCGCGACGGGTTCCAACAGTGGGCCCAAGTGGTGTTGGGGCAAATGTTCATCCAACGCTTCCGCGGTGTTTCAGTTGCCGTCCGACACCATTGGCTCGGGCTCGGGGTCCTCTCCCGGAACGCGCACCGGGCGCGGCGACTGGACGGCGTGTGCGGCCCCGGCGGCGAGGCGGTCTTCCCGCTCGGAAATGCGGCGTCCGGTCCGCACCAGGACGGCGTGGGAAAGCTTGTCGATCAGGTAGCCCATGACGATGGCCAGTGCGACCGAGAGGACGATCCCCAGCAGCTGGTTGTCGTGGAACCAGGCGCCCGCCACCACGCCGATGGCCACCGAATAGCTGGACCAGGTCAGGCACCCCGCGACGTCCAGCACGGTGAAGCGCCGGTGCGAGAAGCCGGTGGCCCCGGAGCTGAGGTTCACCACCACCCGCCCGATGGGAACGTAGCGGGCGGTGAAGATCAGCATGGCGCCGCGCATGTTCAGCTCGCGGCGGGCAAAGGCGAAGAGCTTCTGCATGCGCGGGCGCCTCATCCAGCCGAAGCGCTCGGTGCCGATGCGCCTGCCCAGCAGGTACGCCATCTGGTCCCCGGTGATCGCCCCGACGGCACCGGCAAGGATCAGCAGGTAGACGTTGGGGATCCCGGTCCCGGCCGCGACGACCCCGAGGGCGACGAGCAGCGTTTCCGAGGGCAGGATGGGGAGAAACCCGTCGATGAAGCAAAAGAGGCAAACGATCGGCAGGATCCACCACGCGTTGGCCGCGTGAACGATGGCCTCATTGATCAGGTCCACTTAAACCGGCTTTCCATTGCTTTGGCGCGCACCGCTGGAAGCCCCAAGGCGCGGCGTGTAAATAAGTCCAAGAGCCACTTGGCTCTTATTCTCCCGCATTTCCCCCGCATCGTGCATCATTCCGCGGGTTGAATCCCGCGGGCCGCGCCTCGTCCTTTCGGACCATGTTCCGGCCCCCGGGTGCCCGGGGCCGGGGAAGGGTCAGGAAGCGGTGATCCTGTCGATGACAAGCGCCATGTCAGGCCGGCTCCCGGCCGGTGCGATGGTCGCCGCCCCTTCGAGCAGTTCCCGCGCCCGCTCGAAGCGTTCGGGGGTGTCGGTGAGCATGGTGGCCAGCGGCGCACCGCGACGCACCACGTCCCCGGGCTTGGCATGCAGGCGCACCCCGGCCCCGGCCTGCACCGGGTCCTGCCGGCGGGCGCGTCCGGCACCCAGGCGCCAGGCGGCAACGCCCACGTCCATGGCGTCCAGGGAGGTGATGACCCCGTCGGCCTGCGCGTAGACGATGTCCGATTCCCTGGCCACCGGCAGCGGCGCGCCGTTGTCCCCGCCCTGCGCGGCGATCATGGCGCGCCACTTGTCCATGGCCCTGCCGTCCTTCAGCGCGGCCGCGACGTCCACGTCGGTGATCCCGGCACCGGCGAGCATCTCGGTGGCCAGCGCGATGGTCAGTTCCACCACGTCGGCCGGGCCTCCCCCGGCGAGCACGTCGATGGATTCGGTGACCTCGATGGCGTTGCCGGCGGTGAACCCCAGCGGGGTGTCCATGTTGGTCAGCAGCGCCACGGTGTTCACCCCGGCGTCGGTGCCCAGGTTCACCATGGTGCGCGCCAGCTCGCGGGCGTCGGCAAGGTTCTTCATGAAGGCGCCGGAGCCGACCTTCACGTCCAGCACCAGCGCGCCGGTGCCCTCGGCGATCTTCTTGCTCATGATCGAGGAGGCGATCAGCGGGATCGATTCCACGGTGCCGGTGACATCGCGCAGCGCGTAGAGCTTTTTGTCCGCCGGGGCCAGGGAGGCGCCGGCGGCGCAGATGACGGCGCCAACCGAGGAAAGCTGCTTCATCATTTCCGTGTGGGTCAGCTCCGCGCGCCAGCCGGGGATGGCCTCGAGCTTGTCCAGCGTGCCGCCGGTGTGCCCCAGGCCGCGGCCCGAGAGCTGCGGGACGGCAACGCCGAAGACGGCGACCAGCGGCGCCAGCGGCAGGGTGATCTTGTCCCCCACCCCGCCGGTCGAGTGCTTGTCGGTGGTGCGCATCGCGATGCCGGCGGGGGTCCGCAGCGTGGAGAAGTCCATGCGCTGCCCCGAGTCGATCATGGCGGTGGTCCAGCGGGAGATTTCGGCCCGGTCCATCCCGTTGAGCAGGATCGCCATGTTCAGCGCCGCCATCTGCTCCTCGGCGATCACCCCGCGGGTGTAGGCGTCGATGGTCCAGTCGATCTGCGCGGCGGTGAGGGTGCCGCGGTCGCGCTTGGTGCGGATGATGTCAACGGCGTCAAAGTTCTCGGTGCTCATCATTCTTCCTTGATCCGGACGCCTGCCCGCTGGCGCGGGGCTGCGGCCTAGAGGTTGTGCTGCCCGAACGCGTCGGGCAGCACCTGGTCCATGGTTTGGATGCCGCGCGGGGTCATCAGCTGCATCTGCTGCCCGCGGTGTTCGAAGAGCAGCTGCCGGCAACGCCCGCAGGGCATCAGCGGGGCGCCGGCGGCGTCCACGCAGTAGAAGGCGTGCAGCTTGCCGCCTCCGGTGGCAAAGAGCTCGCCGACCATGTTGCATTCGGCGCACAGGGTGACCCCGTAGGCGGCGTTTTCCACGTTGCAGCCAGAGACGATGCGCCCGTCCTCGGTCAGCGCCGCGGCGCCGACCCGGTAGTTCGAGTACGGCGCGTAGGCCCGCTCCATGGCCGCGACGGCAGCCAGGCGCAGGGCCTCCCATTGGGCCTCGCCCACGTGCGGCAGGGCCGGGTGCGAATCATCCATGGATTTCCCCCTAGCCCTTCACGTAGGGTTCGCCGTCGGCGGCCGGGGCCCGGGACTTGCCGACCAGCCCGGCCACGGCAAAGACGGTGACCACGTAGGGCAGCATCGCCATGAACTGGCTGGGCACCGGGGTGCCGATGATGGTCAGGATCGACTGCAGGTTGTCGGCAAAGCCGAAGAGCAACGCGGCGAAGAACGCGCCAATCGGGTTCCAGCGCCCGAAGATCACCGCGGCCAGGGCGATGAAGCCGCGCCCGCCGGAGATTTCCTTGGTGAAGGAATCGATGGCCACCAGGGTGAAGAAGGAGCCGCCGATGCCGGCGATCGCCCCGCCCAGGACCACGTTGACGAAGCGGGTGGTGTTGACCTTGATGCCCAAGGTGTCGGCGGCCTTGGGGTGTTCGCCCACGGCGCGCACGCGCAGGCCCCAGCGTGTCTTGAACAGCCCGATCCACACTGCCGCTACGGCGATGTACATCAGGTAGCCCACGATGGACTGGCGGAAGAGGATCGGCCCGATGACCGGGATGGCCGAGAGCACCGGGATCTCGATGACGCTCAGGCGGCCAGGGGAATTGTAGAGCTCCGGGTCCGACTGCATCACGGTGGTGAATAGGAATCCGGTGATGCCCGAGACCAGCACGTTGAGCACCACACCGACGATGATCTGGTTGACGACGTACTTGATGGAGAAGATCGCCAGCACCACCGAGACCAGCGCGCCCGCCACGGCGGCGGCGAGCAGGCCGAGCATCGGGCTGCCTGTCACCGAGGCGATGATCGCGGCGCTGAAGGCGCCGCCAAGCAGCTGGCCCTCGATGGCGATGTTGACCACGCCGGCGCGCTCGCACAACACCCCGGAGAGCGAGCCGAAGACCAGCGGCACGGCCAGGGTCACCGACCCGGCGATCAAGCCGGCCAGGGAAATCTGCGGCGTGCGGGCGCCGGAGACGACCCAGACGAGGAACGCGAAGATGAACAGTGCGGCGAAGACCACCGGCACCCAGCCGGGGGTCGGGCGGTGTTCGCGGGCCAGGAAGATCGAGTACCCGGCCAGCACGCACATCCCCAGGCCCAGCACGATTCCGGTGGCGATGCCCGGGACCACCAGGTCCGGCAACGTGAACACGTCGCCACCGGTGGAGATGCCGAAGGTCGCGCTCTGGTCCGAGCCGTTGAAGCCGAAGAACACCAGCGAGAGCAGCCCGATGGCCGAGAGCATGATGGGGGTCTTCCAGGCCACCGGCGCGAGCACCGGGGACGTGGCGGACAGGGTGGGGGCCGGAGCGCTCACGCGCCACCTCCTTGGCTTGCGGGTGCAGCGGGCGCGGGCGCCGCGTGCTTGGGTTTCGTCGGCGGCCTGGACTTCGCCTTGCGGTTCAGCCCGAACATGGCACGCACCAGGGGCGGCGCGGCGATGAAGAGCACAATCAGCGACTGGACGACCAGGACGATGTCGATGGGGGTGCCGGTGGAAATCTGCATGGTCACCGCGCCGGCGCGGAAGGCGCCGAAGAGCAGGCCGGCGAGGAAGGTGCCCCACGGGGTGGAGCGGCCCAGCAGCGCCACGGTGATCGCGTCGAAGCCGAGCGAGGCGGCGATGCCGGCGGTTAGCACCTTTTCCGTGCCGGCCACCTGGGCCACGCCCGCGGCGCCGGCCAGGGCACCGGCCAGGGCCATGACCAGGATGGTGGAGCGGGCGACATTGACCCCGGCGGTGCGGGCCGCGGCGGGGTTGGCGCCCACGGCGCGGAACTCAAAGCCGATGGTGGAACGCTTCAGGATCCAGGAAACCAGCAGGGTCAGCGCGATGGCCATGACGAATCCCAGGTGCAGGCGGGATCCGGGCAGCGCCGGGAAGACGGCGCTGGGGTCCATGACCGGAGAGATCGGGTTGCTCTCGCCCGGGCGCTGGAAGGCCTCGGTGTTCAGCAGGAAGTCGAGGAAGTACAGCGCCACGTAGTTGAACATGATCGTGAGGATCACTTCGTGGGCACCGGTGCGGGCCTTGAGCAGGCCCACCAGCCCACCCCAGACGGCGCCGCCCACCACTCCCATGAGGATGACCAGCAGCAGGTGCAGGCCAATGGGCAGGTGCCAGGCGAACCCCGCGTAGGAGGCCATGACGGCGCCAATGATGATCTGGCCCTGGGCACCGATGTTGAACAGCCCGGCGCGGAAGGCCAGCGCGACGCCGAGGCCGGCGCAGATCAGCGGCGTGGAGACCGTGAGGGTCTCCAGGAACGGCTCGAAGCCCTGGCGCGAGTTGTAGATCGAGCCCTGGAAAAGCGAAACATAGGAGTCGGTCCCCGCCGCCCACAGGGCCTGGAAGAAGTCCGAGGGTCGAGAGAAGAGGTAGCCGGCGGTCGTGGCGACCTTGGGGTCGGTAGCGGCGATCAGCAGGCCGCCGAGCACCAGGGCCACGAACACGGCCAGGACCGAGACGAGGCCCGGACCCCGGGTGATCCGTTCCCAGGTGCCGTGCGGCTTCTCGTCGATGGTGTTGGCGTGTATCGGGGGCGGGCTGCCCGGGGATAGTTCGCTCTGGCTCACGCGATCTCTCCTTCCAAGTCGTCGGGGGTGTCCTGGTGTGCCTTTTCGGCCTCGGTCGGCGCGACGCCCGCCATCATCAGGCCCAGCACGTCGCGCGGGGTGCCGGCGTCCACGATGCCGATGAGCCGTCCCTTGTAGAGCACCGCGATGCGGTCCGCAAGCTGGAGCACCTCGTCGAGCTCGGTGGACACGATCATCACCGGGGTGCCGCCGTCGCGTTCGGCCAGGATGCGGCGGTGCAGGAACTCGATGGAGCCCACGTCGACGCCGCGGGTGGGCTGGGAGGCGATGAACAGGCGCAGCGGGCGGGAGAGCTCGCGGGCCATGACGACCTTCTGCTGGTTGCCGCCCGAGAGGGAGGAGGCCAGGTTGTCGGCCGAGGGGGTGCGCACGTCGAATTCGGCGACCCGCGCGGCGGCGTTCTTCGCCACCTCGGCCGGGCGCATGGAGATGCCCTTCGCGAAGGGTGCCTTGTCGTAGAGGTCAAGGACCAGGTTCTCGGCAATGCTGAAGTCGGAGACCAGCCCGTCGACGGTGCGGTCCTCGGGCACGAAGCCGATGCCGGCGCCCAGGATCTGCTTGACGCTCCGGCCCAGCAGTTCCCTGCCCTCCAGCGTGATGGACCCGGCGACGCGGTCCTGGATGCCCAGGATCGCCTCGGTGAGCTCGGTCTGCCCGTTGCCCTGGACCCCGGCGATGGCCAGGATCTCGCCACGGCGGATCTCGAAGCTCAGGTCATCGACCACGCGCTGGCCGGTGGCGGAGGTGACGGTGAGGTTCTTGACCTTGAAGGTCGCCTCCCCGGGGTTGGCCGGGTCCTTGTCCATGGTGAGCTTGACCGCGCGGCCCACCATCATGGAGGCCAGCTCGGTGGTCTCCGCATCGGGCGCGGCATCGCCCACGACGCGGCCGCGGCGAATCACGGTGATGACGTCGGAGACCGCCTTGACCTCGCGCAGCTTGTGCGAGATGAAGACGATGGAGGTGCCGTTGGCCTTGAGCTGGCGCATGATGTCCAGCAGCTCGTCGGTTTCCTGCGGCGTCAGCACGGCGGTGGGCTCGTCGAGGATCAGCACCTCGGCGTTGCGCACCAGTGCCTTGATGATCTCCACGCGCTGCTGCACGCCCACCGGCAGGTCCTCGACCAGGGCGTCGGGATCGACGTCGAAGCCGTACTTGTCGGAAATCTCGCGGATCTTCCGCCGAGTGACCTCCAGGTCGAGGAAGCCGCCGGCCTTGGTGGATTCGGCGCCCAGGGCGACGTTCTCGGCCACGGTGAAGACGGGGACCAGCATGAAGTGCTGGTGCACCATGCCGATGCCGGCGGCCATGGCGTCGCCCGGTCCGCGGAAGGCGACGGGCTTGCCGTCGACGAGGATGCGTCCGGCCGTCGGCTCGTAGAGTCCGTAGAGGACGTTCATCAGCGTTGATTTGCCGGCACCGTTCTCGCCGAGCAGGCAGTGGATCTGCCCCTCTTCGACGACGAGGTCAATGTCCTCGTTGGCGTAGAACGATCCAAACGCCTTGGAGATTCCTTGGAGTTCGAGTTTCACGACACCACCATTCTTGGTTGTCAGATACCGGCGGAACTCCCCTGGGGGGGGCTTCCGCCGCATTGCCCGTGCCGGCTGGTTCCAAGACTATGCAGGCCAACGGCGCACCGCCAGCCCCCGCCCGTTCCCACCAGGGGTGGGGAGCAGGGGGCCGGCAGCGCGCCGTGTGGTGATGCTTGCCTTCAACCCGCCGGGTGTGCCGGTGCTAGGACTTGGGGCTGGCCTTCGATTCGACCTTGATCGAGCCGTCGATGATGCCTGCCTTCAGGGCCTCGAGCTCGGCCTTGGTCTCCGCGGAGACCTCGGAATCGAAGTCGTGGAACGGGGCCAGGGCGACACCGGTGTTCTCCAGCGTGCCGACGTAGGCGGTGTTGTCGAACTGGCCGTTCTTGTCGGCGGTGACGACGTCTTCGACGGCCTTGTCCATGGTCTTGATGACCGAGGTCAGCATGACGTCCTTGTAGTCGGGGGCGGTCAGGAAGCCGTCGGAGTCGACCCACACCAGTGCGGCGGACTTGCCCGCGGCGTTGGCGGCCTTCACGGCGGCGCCGGCACCCTTGCCGACCGGACCGGCGACGGGCATGATGACGTCCGCGCCCTGGTCCAGGAAGTTGTTGGTGACCTGCTTGCCCTTGTCCTGCTTCTCGAAGTCGCCGGTGAAGGTGCCGTCCTGCTTGTCCTTGTCCCAGCCCAGCAGCTTCACGTTCTTGTTCTTGTCGGCGTTGAACTTGTCCACGCCGTCGGCGAAGCCGTCCATGAAGATGGTGACAGTCGGGATCTTGATGCCGCCGAAGGTCGCGACCTTGCCGGTCTTGGACTGCGCGGCGGCGGCGTAGCCGGCCAGGTAGGCGGCCTGGGCCGTGTCGTAGACGATCGGCTTGACGTTCGCAATCGGCTTGTCGTAGTTGAAGTCGACGATCGCGAAGTGCTTTTCCGGGTTCGCCTCGGCCGCGGCCTTGGTGGCGTCGCCCAGCAGGAAGCCGATGGTGAGGGTCAGGTTGCAGTCCGCGACCATCATGCCGTTGAGGTTGGTGGCGAAGTCGGAGTTGGCCTTGGACTCGGCGCTCTTGGGCGTGAATCCGAGGTCCTTGCCTGCCTGGGTCAGGCCGCGGAAGGAGGATTCGTTGAACGACTGGTCGTCGAATCCGCCGGAGTCGGAGACGATGCAGCCCAGGTAGTCCGAGGAGGCGTTCGGCCCCTCGCCTTCCTCGGGTGCGGCGCCGCAGGCGGTCAGGACGAGTGCAGAAATGCCGAGCACGGCAGCAGCCATACCGGTCTTGCGCTTGATGTTGCGCATAGGGATTTCCTCCATATAGTTACGAGCTACAAGTACCGTGGCCCGGACTCCCAGGGGCTCCCTGGCCGGAATCCATGCCCACGATCGGTGGTGCACTGCCGCCGGCCACCTGTGGTGCCGGCATGAATCCGCAACTCCCCCGCATGCGCGCCCGGAACCAGCTATGTGGGACAGGGCACGTTCGGAAAGAACGGCTTCACAACCACATAGCCTAACCGGTAAAACGCTTAACGTAATGACGAAAAATGTTACAACCAGATAACTCTACGACCCGGGGCTACTCCTCGGTAGCCAGTTTCAGCTGGGCAATCGCCCGGACCGCCGCCGCGGCCATGACCGTCACGCCCACCTCGATGGCCGATTCGTCGGGAATGTAGTCCCCGCGGTGCAGGTCGTAGTCCTCCCCGCCCGGGGTGCGTGTGCCCAGGCGCATCATGGCGCCGGGCACCATGCTGGTCATCCAGGCAAAATCCTCGCCGCCCATGGACTGCGGGGTGAGCACAATGGCCGACGAGCCGATCTCGGCGCGCGCCGAATCCTCGATAAGGTCCGTCTCCTCCTCCGTGTTGATCACCGGGGGCACGCCGCGGATGTGCTCGAGCTTGACCTCGACGCCGTAGGGGCTTGCCACCTGGCGCACCACCTCGTCGAGCAGGTCCCCGGCACCCTTCCACGCCTCGCCGTCCAGGCAGCGCATGGTGCCGGCCAGGTAGCCGGTGGCGGGGATGGCATTGGGTGCGCTTCCGGCGTGGATCTGCCCCCAGACCACCGAGACGGCACTGCGCACATCGATGCGCCGGCCCAGCACCGCGGGCACGTTGGTGGCGATCTGGCTCATGGCGAAGACCAGGTCCTCGGTCAGGTGCGGGCGGGAGGTGTGCCCGCCCCTGCCCGTCAGCTCGATCTTGATGGTGTCGCTCGCGCTGGTGATGGCGCCGATGCGGGTGCCGATCTTCCCGGCGTCGATGCGCGGCTCGCAGTGCAGGGCCAGGATGCGCGGGACCTCGTCCAGCACCCCGGCGGCGATGACCGTCAGGGCGCCGCCGGGCATCTTCTCCTCGGCGGGCTGGAAGATCACGCGGATCCGTGCGCCCAGGGGCGTCTCGTCGTCGATGGACTTGAGCACCTTGGCCACCCCGAGCATCACGGTGGTGTGGATGTCGTGTCCGCAGGAGTGCGCGACCCCGTCCACCACCGAGGCGTAGTCCAGCCCGGTTTCCTCCAGGATCGGCAGCGCATCGATGTCGGCGCGCAACCCCAGGGCGATGGGCCCCGACCCGATGTCCACGTACGCGCCGGTGTCCTCCAGGGCCACGGGGTGCAGGCCCACGTCGCGCAGCCGGGTGAGGATGCGTTCGGTCGTCTTGTATTCGGCGAACGAGAGCTCCGGGTTCGCATGGACCTCTCGACGGAATGCCACCAGCTCGTCAACCAGGGGCTTGACCCAGGGCTTGACGGAGGGCAGTTTCAGGTCTTCATTCATACTCGTGCGCACCTAACCGACAATACGCGCTGGGACCTGAGCTTGTGCAGTCCGCTTCGAATTGTTGCCCCGCTCACGTGCACCTCTTTAATGCGCGCCCGTTCGCGCCGGAACAAAGTGCCCCGGGGCGAACGCGGGACCGGCGCCGCCGGCGGGGCATCGGAAGGGGGCCGGAAAATTCCGGCCCCTGGCCTACAGGACGTCGACGACGCCTTCCTCCTTGAGCTTTTCCACCGTGCCCTTGACCGACTGGGCATGCTCCTTGGTGGTGACAAGCAGCGCGTCGGGGGTGTCGACGACGACCACGTCGTGGATTCCGATCAGGGCGATCACGCGCTTGGAGTCGGTGACCACCACGCCGGTGGCATTGTCCGAATACACGCGGGCGTTGGCGCCGACCACGGTGACGCCGGTCTTCTCGCTGGCGGGGTTCAGCCGGCCGATGGCGGCGAAGTCCCCCACGTCGTCCCAGTTGAACACCCCGGGGATCACCGCCACGTCGCCGGCGGCGGCGGCCGGCTCGGCCACGGCGTAGTCGATGGCGATCTTGGGCAGCGTCGGCCAGATGCGGTCGATGGTTGCCACGCGGTCGCCGGTTTCCCAGGCCGCGGCGATTTCCATGAGGCCCGCGTGCAGTTCGGGCTGGCTGCGCTCCAGGTGCTCGAGCATCAGCGACACCGGGGCGACGAACATGCCGGCGTTCCACAGGTAGCCGCCGTCGGCCAGGTAGCGGCGGGCCGTGTCCTCGTCGGGCTTTTCCACGAACTCGACCACGTCGCGTGCGGTGGGCGCGCCGGAAATCTCCATGCGCTCCCCTGCCCGGATGTAGCCGAAGCCGGTGGACGGCAGGGTGGGGCGGATCCCGATGGTGACGATCTTGCCGGTGGCCGCGGTGTGGATGGCCTCGCGCACGGCTTCCTGGAATACCTCGACCGGAACAATCACCTGGTCCGCCGCGAAGGAGCCCATGATGGTCTCGGGGTTGCGCAGGTAGAGGATCGCCGCGGCCAGGCCGATGGCGGCGGCGGAGTCCTTCGGGTCCGGCTCAAGAACCAGGTTCAGGTCCTCGATCTCGGGCAATTGCGCCAGCACCGCGGTGCGGTGAGCGCGCCCCGTGACCACCATGATGTTGTCACCCGCCAGCGGGATCAGCCGCTCGTAGGTGGCACGGATCAGCGTCGAGCCCGAGCCGGTCAGGTCGTGGAGGAATTTCGGGGCAGCGGCGCGCGAGAGCGGCCACAGGCGGGTGCCGACACCACCGGCAGGGATGACCCCGTGGAATCGTGCCAAGAGTTCAGCGTTCATCCGACTAAGGCTAGTGGATGAACCCGAAGAATGCGGTGTTGGCCGCCAACGAAATAGGGCATTGGAATCTAATGTATTTCGCGCATTTCCCGGATGTTTAGCCGATCCGCCCTTTCATCCGGTGAGCCTACTCACACGGCACACGGAAAGAATGGGCACCCCCGTCCAAGGTGGTCTAAGATCGGGCAAGGAACGCTCGCACCAAGGCGTCAATTTATTGTGTGGAAGATACACATGCGCCCTTGCGAGTCATGGAGGTTAATTCAGTGTCGAAGGCTTCGTCAGGCACCCTCTACCGCGGCCATGAAGGCATGTGGTCTTGGGTGGGGCACCGCGTAACAGGTGTCGTAATATTCTTATTCCTTTTGGTTCACGTGCTCGATACGTCCCTGGTCCGGGTTTCCCCCGGCGCCTACGACGCGGTCATGTCCACCTACAAGAACCCGCTGATGGCATTGGGCGAAACCGCCCTCGTCGCCGCCATCGTCTTCCACGCGTTCAACGGCTTGCGCCTGATCCTGGTCGACTTCTGGAAGTCGGGAACCAAGTACCACCGCCAGATGCTCTGGGGCGTTTTGGCCCTCTGGGTCATCACCATGGTGGCATTCTCCATCCGCCACCTGTCACTCGCCTTTGGAGGTCACTAACCCATGTCGGCAGATATCGCTGCACCCCGCAGCCAGCGCATTGATCCGAAGTACAACCGTGCACGCAAGTCGCGCGGCAGCTTCGAAATGGTCGCGTGGCTCTTCATGCGCCTCTCCGGCGTCGCACTGGTCGTCCTGATCTTCGGGCACCTCTTCGCCAACCTCATGGTCGGCGACGGCATCAACGCCATCGACTTCGGCTTCGTGGCCGGCAAGTGGGCCGACCCGGTCTGGCAGTTCTGGGACCTGGCCATGCTCTGGCTGGCCATGCTGCACGGCACCAACGGCGTGCGCACCATCATCAACGACTACGCCGAGAAGCCTGCCACCCGCGTGTGGCTCAAGGGCATCCTCTACGTCGCGACCATCGTCATCGTCGTCCTGGGCACCCTGGTGATCTTCACCTTCGATCCTTGCATCGCCGGTAACTCCATCCCGGCTTGCCAGTAATCTTCGGCTCCCCGTTCGTTCGCCGAAGCAGAGAATTCAAGAAAAGAGAGCATCAGGTATGCAGGTACACAAGTACGACGTCGTGATCGTCGGAGCAGGCGGCGCAGGCATGCGCGCGGCCATCGAATCCGGCCAGCGCGCACGTACGGCCGTTCTCACCAAGCTTTACCCAACCCGCTCGCACACCGGTGCGGCGCAGGGTGGCATGTGTGCGGCCTTGGCCAACGTAGAAGAAGACAACTGGGAATGGCACACCTTTGACACCGTCAAGGGCGGGGACTACCTGGTTGACCAGGACGCCGCCGAGGTCATGGCCAAGGAAGCCATCGACGCGGTGCTCGACCTGGAAAAGATGGGCCTCCCGTTCAACCGCACCCCCGAGGGCAAGATCGACCAGCGCCGCTTCGGCGGCCACACCCGCGACCACGGCAAGGCCGCCGTGCGCCGCGCGTGCTACGCAGCGGACCGCACCGGCCACATGATCCTGCAGACGCTGTACCAAAACTGCGTCAAGCACAACGTCGAGTTCTACAACGAGTTCTACGTCCTGGACATGCTCATGGTTGAGGAGGATGCCTTCCGCGAGGACGGCACCGCCTACAAGCAGAAGCGCGTTGCAGGCGTGGTTTCCTACGACCTGGCCACCGGCGAACTCCACGTCTTCCAGGCCAAGTCCGTCATCTTCGCCACCGGCGGCGCCGGCAAGGTCTTCAAGACCACCTCCAACGCCCACACCCTCACCGGTGACGGCATGGGCATCGCCTTCCGCAAGGGCATCCCGCTCGAGGACATGGAATTCGTGCAGTTCCACCCGACCGGCCTGGCCGGCCTGGGCATCCTGCTCTCCGAGGCGGCACGTGGCGAAGGCGCCATCCTGCGCAACTCCGAGGGCGAGCGCTTCATGGAGCGCTACGCGCCCACTATCAAGGACCTCGCACCGCGTGACATCGTCGCCCGGTCGATGGCCAACGAGGTGCGCGAGGGCCGCGGCTGCGGCCCGAACAAGGACTACGTCCTGCTCGATTTGACCCACCTGGAGCCGGCGCACATCGACGCCAAGCTCCCGGACATCACCGAGTTCGCCCGCACCTACCTGGGTGTGGAGCCGTACACCGATCCGGTGCCGGTCTTCCCGACCGCGCACTACGTCATGGGCGGCATCCCGACCAACATCGACGCCGAGGTCCTCCAGGACAACGACACCGTCATCCCGGGCCTCTTCGCCGCCGGCGAGGTCGCCTGCGTTTCGGTGCACGGCTCCAACCGCCTGGGCACCAACTCGCTGCTGGACATCAACGTGTTCGGCAAGCGCGCCGGCATCTCCGCGGCCAAGTACGCCCTGGGCGCCGAGTACGTGGAGCTTCCCGAGGATCCGGAGAAGTTCACCACGGACCAGATCGATGCCATGATCAACTCCACCGGAACCGAGCGCGTGGCAGTCTTGCGCAAGGAACTGCAGGACATCATGGACGCCAACGTCCAGGTGTTCCGCGACAAGGACTCGCTGGACCGGGCACTGGTGGTCATCGAGGAACTGCGCGAGCGCTACAAGAACGTGGCGGTCCAGGACAAGGGCAAGCGCTTCAACCTCGACCTGCTTGAGGCCATCGAGCTTGGCTTCCTGCTGGACATGGCCGAGGTCATGACCGCGGCCGCCATGTACCGCAAGGAATCCCGCGGCGGTCACTACCGCGAGGACTTCCCGAACCGCGACGACGAGAACTTCATGAAGCACTCGATGTCCTACCGCGATGCAACGGCCACCACCGAGGGCATTTCCGGCATCCGCATGGAAACCAAGCCCGTTATCTTCACCCGTTACCAGCCGATGGAGCGTAAGTACTAATGAGCACGGAACTTCCGGAACCAGCATCGAAGATTGAGCTGAAGCCAGGTGTTGGCGGCGGCGGAGAAATCCCGCAGTTCAACATCACCTTGCGCGTCCGCCGGTACCTGCCGGAGACCACCGCAGACGCGTACTGGGAAGACTTTGAGCTGACCATGTACGGCACCGACCGCGTGCTGGACGCCCTGCACAAGGTCAAGTGGGACCACGACGGTTCACTGTCCTTCCGCCGATCCTGCGCCCACGGCGTCTGCGGCTCCGATGCCATGCGCATCAACGGCCGCAACCGCCTGGCCTGCAAGACCCTGCTCAAGGACCTGGACCACTCCAAGCCGATCACCGTTGAAGCCATCAAGGGCCTTCCCCTTGAAAAGGACCTCATCGTCGACATGGAGCCGTTCTTCCAGTCCTACCGCGAGATCATGCCGTTCCTCATCAACAAGGGCCACGAGCCCTCGGCGGAGCGCTACCAGTCGGCAGAGGACCACGCCAAGTTCGAGGACACCACCAAGTGCATCCTCTGCGCCGCGTGCACCTCTTCCTGCCCGGTCTTCTGGACCGATGGCCAGTACTTCGGCCCTGCGGCAATCGTCAACGCACACCGCTTCATCTTCGACTCGCGCGATGATGCAGGCGACATGCGCTTGGAGATCCTGAACGACAAGGAAGGCGTGTGGCGCTGCCGCACCACCTTCAACTGCACCGAAGCATGCCCGCGCGGCATCCAGGTGACCCAGGCCATCGCCGAGGTCAAGCAGGCAATCCTGGCCCGTTCCATCTAGGTTCGGCCAGAACCCCGGTGTGGTCCGGTTTCCCCTCGGGGGAAGCCGGGCCACACCGCTTTAAGCGGTGGCTGACTGTCCGCGGCGGGACCGGCCTCCTAGGGCAGCGCGGCCCGGGCCCGCGCCAGGTCGGCCGCGCGCACCGCGACCACCGCCGCCGCGAGCAGGTACACCTGGCTGAGCAGGTTGAACCAGACAAACAGCCCGAGGATCACCGCGAAGGGTGCCAGCAGCACGTTGCTGGTCAGCGAGGCCAGCAGCATGGCCGAGAGGAAGCGCAGGATCGCCGCCACCGAGCCGGCCAGCAGCACCCCGGCCCCCAGTCCCCCGTTGATCACCTTGGCCCGCGAGGCCACCCGCAACAGGATCCAGGCCGTGGCGCAATCGAGCGCGAACATGGCCACGAGGAAGGCCACCCGGGTCAGCGCGCTGCTCCACCAGCCGTTGAGGTGCAGCAGGTGGGCCAGGGAGTCGAGCAGCGACGAACTGGCAAGCGCCAGAATGCTGGAGGCGATCAGGGCCACGGCCAGGGCCACCAGCAACAGGGCATCGCGCAGCCGGGAGACCACCGGGTTGGACCTGTCCCGGTTCAGGCCGAAGATGGTGCGGATTCCCTCGCGCAAGCCCGAGAGCCATCCCAGCGATGTCAGGACCAGGGCAACCAGGGAAACCACCAGGGTGATCCCGAAGCTGCGCAGCCCCAGCAGCTGCTCGGGCTTGGCCAGTCCCCCGTGGCCCGTGTCGATCAGCCCGGGGGTGCTGGCGGCGACCATGTCGATCACGCCGTCGCGCAGCACCGGATTGTAGCTGGCAAACAGGCCCAGCATCGCAAATCCCGCCACGAGCATCGCGGCGATGGAGAAGAACATCCGGTAGGCGCTGCCGGCTGCAAGCAGCGGTCCCCGGCGGCGGACATACAGGTTCCACACGCGCATGGGATAGAACTCGTACAGCTTGGCGGCCAACAGGATGCAGTGGGCCCTGAAACGCAGCCAGGGCGTTCCGGTGGCCCGCACCGCATACAGTTCCTGGGTCTTGAGCCGGGCAAAGGCGCGAAGGGCCCGCGGATCCAGGGGCGAGGGAGGAGCCACGGGCGGGGCGCCGACAAAGCGGCGCGCCACGACGCCCGGTGCCCGGGTTCCGGATTCCTCGGCCACGGGGTCAAAGGAGGCAGCCGGGGAATCGGCGGGTTCAACGTCCCCGGTCGCGTCCCACGCCGGGGCCTTGGCGTCCCTAGTGCGCCGGCCCGCCAAGGCCCAGCTCCTCACGAAGCGACCAGGCACCGGTGCCGTCAAGGCCGAAGAGGCCGATGGAGTCCACCGTGAAGCTCATGGATTCGTCCTTGAGCTCTTCCTGGGCGAGGTCCATCGCGGCGTCGTCGGCCTCGTGGGCGATCGTCAGGTGCGGGTGGTAGCCATAGCTCACCTCGTGCTTCATCGGACCGGCCAGCAGCTCGTCGTGCAGCTTCCCGCAGGCCTCGGCCCCCTCCTCGACGTTCAGGTACACCACCGGGGTGATGGGCCGGAAGGTCCCGGTGCCGTGCAGGCGCACCGTGAAGGAGGATGCGCGGGCCGCGACCCGGTGCACGTGCCGCACCGCAGCATCCCAGTCGGTGGTGGAGCCGGAGACCAGGGTGATGTGCGGTGCTATGTTCGCGGACCGGTCCCCGCCGTAGCGCTGGCGCCAGGCCCGCAGCGGGCCTTCAAGGGGGGACGGGATCTCAATGACAACCCCCAGCGCCGTCGCCTCTGCGACGTCGCTGCCGGTCGTCTCCCCCGCCGTGGTGCCCATCGCTAGCGGATCCCTCCCAGGGGAGCCATGAAGCCAACGCGCTCGTAGACATCCGCGAGCGTCCTGGAGGCGACCTCGCGGGCCTTGAGGGCGCCGGCGGCCAGGATCGAGTCCAGTTCGGCAGGGTCCTGGAGCAGTTCCAGCGTGCGGGTGCGGACCGGGGTCAGCGCCTCGACGACGGCGTCGGCCACCGCCACCTTGAGGTGGCCGTACATCTTGCCCTCGAACTCGTTGACCAGGGCCGGGATCGGGGTTCCGGACACGGCCGAGAGGATCTCCAGCAGGTTTGTCACCCCGGGCTTGTTGGCCCGGTCGTGGGCCACGACGGTGTCGGCGTCGGTGACTGCCGACTTGATGCGCTTGGCGACCGTCTTGGGCTCGTCCAGGACGTTGATCAGCCCGTTGGGGCTGGAAGCCGACTTCGACATCTTGGAGGTCGGGTTCTGCAGGTCGTAGATGCGGGCCCCTTCCTTCTTGATGAAGGCCTCCGGCACCACGAAGGTCTCGCCGTAACGGTGGTTGAAGCGGTTGGCAAGGTCGCGGGCCAGCTCCACGTGCTGGCGCTGGTCGTCTCCCACCGGAACGGCCTGGGGCTGGTAGAGCAGGATGTCGGCGGCCATGAGCACCGGGTAGGTGAACAGGCCCACGCTGGATACGTCGGCACCTCCCTTGGCGCTCTTGTCCTTGAACTGGGTCATGCGGCTGGCCTCGCCGAAGCCGGTCAGGCAGTTGAGCACCCAGGCCAGCTGCGCGTGCTCGGGCACCTGCGACTGGACGAAGAGCGTTGACTTCTCCAGGTCGATGCCGCCGGCAATGAACTGGGCTGCGGTGATCCGGGTGCGGTTGCGCAGCTCGGCCGGGTCCTGCGGCACCGTGATGGCGTGCATGTCCGGGATGAAGAAGAACGCGTCGTAGTCGTCCTGGGACTTGACCCAGTTGACCAGGGCACCCAGGTAGTTGCCCAGGTGCAGCGAGTCTCCGGAAGGCTGCATTCCGGAGAGAACGCGGGGACGTGCGGGGGTGGTTTCGCTCATGCGTGGGGTTGGTCCTTTAGAACTGGTAGTCGACGACCAGCGGTGCGTGGTCGGAGAAGCGCAAATCGTAGGCCGAGGCTCGGTCCACGTGGGACTTGATGGCCTTCGCCGTGAGGTCCGCGGTGGCCATGTGGTAGTCGATGCGCCACCCGGCGTCGTTGTCGAATGCCTGCCCGCGGAAGGACCACCAGGTGTAGGGGCCCTGTGCGTCGGGGCCGGCCAGCTCCCGGGCCACGTCCTTATAGCCGATCTCGGCGCCAAAGAAGCCGTCGAAGTAGGCGATCTCCTCGTCCATGACACCGGCGCGCTTGTTGTGGTTCGGCTTCCAGTTCTTGATGTCCTTCTCGGTGTGCACGACGTTCAGGTCGCCCACCACCAGCACATGGTCCTTCTCGCTTTTCAGCTCGACCAGGCGCACATTCATGCGTTCGAGGAAACGGTATTTGTCTTCCTGCTTCTGGGTGCCCAGCTCGCCGGAATGCACGTAGGCGGAGACCACGCACAGCGTGCTGCCGTCCTGCATGGTGAAGTCCGCTTCCACCCAGCGCCCGGACTCGGCAAAGTATTCCTCGCCGATGTGCCCGCGCACAGCGGTCGGCTCGGCGCGCGAAAGCACCGCGACCCCGGCGCGACCCTTGTCCTTGGCCTCGGCGTGCAGAATGTGCCAGCCCTCGCCGACCAGCTCGCGCACGATCGCATCCGGCGCGCGCACCTCCTGCAGGCAGAGGATGTCAGTGTCGCGGGCGTCGATCCAGTCGGCCATGTTGCGCTTGTAGGCGGCACGGATGCCGTTGACGTTTACCGAGGCGACGCGCAGCGCGTTCTCGGACTTGGCCAGGATCTCTTCTGAGGTAGGTATCACGCCATCCACCTTATCGATATTTGTTCAAGGGTTCTCCCCGGCACCGCCGGGGGTGTCGCCGTGCCGCGGGCGCCAGGGAAAAGCTAGTCGATGACCTCGCCCGTCATGGGCTCGCCGCGGCCGGAGGGCTTCATCATGTCGCGCGCGTTGGATGCGGTGATCTCGATGGTTTCCAGGGCGCGGTCGACCATCCCCGCGGCCTCTTCGCCGTCCTGGACCCGGTATTCGTTCACAACCTGCGTCTGCACCTGGATGATCTTGAATGAGTGGTCAAGCTTCAGGTCGCGGTTGCGCGTTGCCTCGTCCATGACGACGGTGCCGGCGCTTGGCGCACCCTGTCCGCGCGTGGCGGCGGCAGCAGTGGCGGCCTTGAGCTGGCTGGTCATCTTCGCCGCGCCGCGCCTGAGCCCGAAGACCAGGAACGCCGAAAGCAGCAGCCAACCCAGCGAAATGACCACGACGAGCCAGCCAATGACGTCGTTCTGGTTGGCGGCAAAGACGACTGCCACCAGGAACACCGTGACCATGACGGCCAAGGAGAGGGTGGAGGCGTTAATGGTGATCTTTTTGCCCTGCGCGGGGGCCTGGTTACTACCGAGGGGTTCCATGTTCATATTCTCTCAAACACGTGGCGGCAGGACCGAATCCGAGTATGAATTACGCTTGTTAGCTTAATTGCCAAAAACCTACACTCAAGCCAGATACGTGGGACTGGGGACGTGGCGCGGCCGGGCCGCACGCGCGGATTCGTGGGGAAAAATCATGGCATTGTCGTTTGGATTCTTGGGGATCGGTGGGCGCAGGAACACGCACCCGAAACATTCCAAGGGCACCCCGCCTCCCCCGCCCAAGAAATCCCGGCGGTTCCTGGCGTTGGCCAGTGCACTGGCCATGGTCGCAGTCACCCTGACGGCTCCCAGCTCGACGGCGGCAGATCCCTGCGCGCCCGGGACCAACAAGATTGTCTGTGAAAACTCCAAGCCGGGAACCGACCCGGGCGAATGGGACATCGTGGGTGCGGGCGATGCCAGCATCCAGGGCTTTGCGACCGACATCAGCGTCAACGTCGGATCCCGCGTTGACTTCAAGATCGACACCAACGCGAGCGCTTACACCATCGACATCTACCGCACCGGTTGGTACCAGGGGCTCGGTGCACGCAAGGTCGCCTCGATCACCCCCAGTGCGGCGCTGCCGCAGAACCAGCCGGACTGCCGCAACGACGTGGCCACCGAATTGGTGGACTGCGGGAACTGGGCGGTCTCGGCCAGCTGGAACGTCCCGGCCGACGCCGTTTCCGGCGTCTATGTGGCCAAACTGGACCGGGCGGACCGCGATGACCAGAGCCACATCACCTTCATCGTGCGCGACGATGCCAGCCAATCGGACGTGCTGTTCCAGACCTCGGACCCGACCTGGCACGCCTACAACACCTACGGCGGATCCGACTTCTACCAGGGCGCTGCCAACGGGCGCGCCTACAAGATCAGCTACAACCGCCCGTTCAACACCCGGGGCGGCATCGAGGCCCGCGACTTCTACTTCGGCGCCGAATACCCGATGGTGCGCTTCCTGGAGCGCAACGGCTACGACGTGAGCTACTTCAGCGGCGTCGACTCGGACCGCCGCGGCAACCTGATGACCAACCACAAGACCGTCCTCTCGGTAGGGCACGACGAGTACTGGTCTGTTAAGCAGTGGGACAACTTCGAAAAGGCACGCGACGCGGGCGTAAACCTGCAATTCCTCTCCGGCAACGAAGCCTACTGGCGCACCCGCTACGAGGCCTCGACCACTGACGGAACCGCCTATCGGACGCTGGTCAGCTACAAGGAAACCTGGGCCAACGCCAAGATCGACCCGAACGCCCAATGGACCGGCACGACCCGCGATCCGCGCTTTGCCCCGGCGAGCGCCGGGGCCGGCCAGCCCGAGAACGCGCTGACCGGTTCCCTGTACTTCGTGAACAACGGCGACCTGCCCGTCACCGTCAATGCGCAGGAGGGCAAGACTCGGCTGTGGCGCAACACACCGCTGACGACGCTTTCCTCCGGTGCCAAGCGTGCCCTGGCGCCGCACACCATCGGCTATGAGTCCAATGAGGCACCTGACAACGGGTTCAGGCCGGCCGGGCAGGTGTTCCTCTCCACGACCACCGGTCCCGTTCCCGAGTACCTGCAGGACTTCGGCAACCGCGTGGCCTCCGGCACCACCACCCACCACCTGAGCCTGTACAAGGCCCAGAGCGGTGCGCTGGTGTTCTCCGCCGGATCCATCCAGTGGACCTGGGGCTTGGATGACACGCACGACGGCAGCGGCGCCGCGCCTGACCCGATCATGCAGCAGGCCCAGGTCAACCTATTGGCCGACATGGGCGCCCAGCCGGGCACTTTGATGCCCGGGCTGGTGGCGGCCGCCAAGTCCACCGACACCACCGCACCGAGCATCTCCGTCACCACTCCCCCGCCGGCCGCGGCCCGGAACGGCAAGAAATACACGGTTTCCGGCACCGCGGTGGACGCCGGCGGCGGTGTGGTCGCCGGCGTGGAATACTCCACCGATGCCGGGGCCCATTGGCACCCGGCCAGCGGTACCGGCAATTGGTCCTTCAGCTACATCCAGCAGGGCATCGACGGGGAGGCCCTGTGGGTGCGCGGCATCGATGACAGCGGCAACTATCCGACTACCGCCACCGTCATCCCACTGAGTGTCACCGGGCCGTTCAGCGTCTTCGGGGAAACCGCCCCCGACGACCCGGACTCGGGGGATCCCTCCCCCGTCGAACTGGGCCTGCGGTTCACCCCGACCACCGACGGCTTTGTCGCCGGCGTCAGGTTCTACAAGAGCTCGGCCAACACCGGATCGCACACCGGTTCGGTCTGGTCGCTGGGCGGCCAGCGCCTGGCCACGGTGTCCTTCTCGGGAGAGACTGCCAGCGGCTGGCAGGAAGCCAGGTTCTCCTCCCCCGTTGCCGTCACGGCGGGAACCGAATACATCGTGTCCTACTCGACGAACACGGGGCACTATGCCTCCAAGAGCTACCTGCTGGCCTACGGGGGAATTGGCATCGATCCGCTCCACGTGGCCGGCGGCTTCGGGGCCAACCCCGCCGGGGTCTACGACACCAACGGATCCATGCCCACCAGCAGCTACGAGCAGGGCAACTACTACGTGGACGCGATCTTCGAATCCCAGGATTCCTCGCCGTTGCGCGCCTACAATTCCAGCCCGTTGGACACCGCCAAGAGCGTTCCGTTGGGAACGCCTATCGCCGTGACATTCTCCCGCGCCGTGCAGCCCGGATCGGTGGGCATCTCCCTGAAGACCGCCGCCGGCTCCGCCGTGGCCGGGTCCACGAGCTACGACGCGACCACGCGCCGTGCCACGTTCACCCCGGGCAGCCCCCTGGCGCGGGGAACCGGCTACACGGCCACGGTGTCGGCCCAAGATGCGCTCGGCAACGCTGTGAGCAGCGGCGGGAGCTGGAGCTTCACGACCGTGCTGGCCGATTCCGTCGCCGGGGACTGCCCGTGCGGGCTCTACCAGGACTCCGCGGTCCCCACGACCGGCCTGATCGACGACAACACCCCGCTGACCCTGGGCATGCGATTCATCCCCACGGAGCCCGGCAAGGTCTCCGGTGTCCAGTTCTACAAGGACGCGGGGAACATCGGCGCCCACACCGGCAAGCTGTTCTCGATCGGCGGGACGCTGCTGGCCAGCGTCACCTTCAGCAACAACAGCGCCTCCGGCTGGCAATATGCGGCGTTCTCGACGCCGGTGAACGTGAGTGCCAATACCGAGTACGTGGTTGCCTACACCACCGAGGGAACCTACTCGGTGACGCCCAACGGGCAGCTGGACGCCAAGAACTTCGGCCCGCTGCGGACCAATGCCAATGCCGGCGTCTTCAGCTACTCGCTGGGGTACCCGGACAATGCGACCAGCACCGACTACCTGGTCGATGTGGCGTTTGTTCCGGACGGCGCACAGGCCGTCAAGGTGCTCTCGCAATCCCCGGCACCGGGGGCCACCGATGTTCCCGTCACCAGCAAGGTGGTCACCGTCCTGAACCAGGCAGTGGCCTCCGGCTACCAGTACACGCTCACGGGTCCCGCGGGGGCCGTGGCCGGCGCGGTGTCCGTCTCGGCCGACGGCAAGACGCTGACATTCACGCCCACCCAGTCGCTGTCCAATGGCAAGCCCTACACCGTGGCATTGAAGAACGTCACCAGCACCTCCGGTGCGGCGCTGCCCGACCAAATCTGGTCGTTCTACACGGCCAGCGCCGACGGTTCGCCCTCGACGTTCCTGGGCACCCAGGTGCCCGCCAACCTCGACCCGCAGGACGGAGGTTCCGTTGAGCTGGGCGTGCGCCTGCAAACCACCAAGGACATCGATGTGTCGGCCATCAGGTTCTACAAGGGAACCCTGAACACCGGCGTACACACCGGTTCGGTGTGGAGCGACACCGGGACGCGCCTTGCCACCGCCACCTTCTCGAATGAAACGGCCTCGGGATGGCAGACGGTGCAACTGAGCAACCCGGTGCGCATTACGGCAAACCAGACGTTCATCATTTCCTACCACGCGCCCAACGGCGGCTACGCCTTCACCTCCGCTGATTTTGCGCAGCCGCGCACCGTCGGCGCGCTGAGCACCGTGGGCAGCAACGGGCTCTTCGCCTATGGGGCAGGGGGCACTGCCCCGAGCAACTCGTGGAACGACACGAACTACTTCGTGGATCTTGTCTACAGCACGGTGGCCGCCCCGGCACCTTCGCCGACACCAACGCCAACACCGACAGTGACGCCGACGCCCACTCCTACTCCTACTCCTACTCCTACTCCTACTCCCACGCCCACTCCGACACCAACGCCCACGCCCACTCCGACACCAACGCCCACGCCCACGCCCACTCCAACTCCGACACCGACACCGACACCGACGCCAACGCCAACGCCAACGCAGGTGAACCTCTTTGGTTCCACGCTTCCGTTGCTTTCGGACTCGCTGGACTCCCGTTCGGTTGAGGTCGGCCTGCGGTTCAGCACCACCGTTCCGATCACCGCCCACGGGGTGAGGTTCTACAAGGAAAGCACCAACACCGGAACGCACACCGGCAGCATCTGGAACAACGCCGGACAGCGGCTGGCCACTGTGACGTTCACCGGGGAAAGCACCCGAGGATGGCAAAGCGCCACCTTCGCCACGCCTTTGACGCTTCCTGCCGGAACCTACACGGTCTCCTACCTGGCACCCCGGGGCCACGTCTCCACCACGGCCCTGTACTTCGCCACGAAGTTCACCGACGGCACCGTCACGGCAGCCACCAGCAACGGCAGGCATCGCTACGGCGCCGGCGGTGTCATGCCTTCCTCCACCACGACGCTGCGCAACAACTACTTCGTGGACCTGATCTACTCACGGCCGTAGGCGTTTCGCCCGCAGCCGTCTCCGACCCGTGGTCGCCCCGATCCATCTCCTCAACGCTGGATCGGGGCGACCGCGCGTGTTCAACGAGCATCCGCCCCGCGGACCCGGGCACCGGGGTGGCCACCGTGGTGCCGACTGCGGAACCCACAGCAGATGGCGAGATGCCGCCGTTGCCGGCTACTGCTCGGCCAGAACCTCCACCGGCCTGTGCAAAGCAGGCAAGGGCCCCGACACCGCATCCCTGCACCGATGTCCCGGACGTTGCGGCCTCGGGCTCAGGACCATCTGAAAGGGCGTGCCGGTTACTGCTCCGCGGAGTCATGCCAGCACCAATAGCGGCAATGAGCCCTATTGATTCCGTGGACCCTTTCGCTCCCGAGCGCAGCGAACACGCCTCACGACATCCACGGATCCGTGGGCGTGCTCCAGCCACTTCCTCAACGCTGGATCGAGGGCGACCACGCATGTTCGATGAACATCTTGGGCAACGATCCCGGCACCAGGTCCAGGGAGAAGATGTCCGCATCTCCCGGGTTTTCCTCCCGGGGCTGGCCAAAGAGCAGCGTGTTCGAATCCAGCCATTCAAGCTGGTCGTCAAAGCCTGACTCCAACGGGTACAACTGTTCGGTCTGCTTGGCAATGTCGTACACCGCAATGTCCCAATGTGCCGGGACGGAATCAACACGGCGCTTCTTGTAGGCAATGAACTTGCCGTCCGGGGAAATCGACGGGCATTCCGCATTCTCAACCAGGGCACGCAGGGTCTTCTCCGCCAGGGAACCACGCATCAGCCACGTCTGCTTCCCTGAAGCCGCCGTCGCGTAGAAGGTCTTGGCGTCTTTGGCGAAAGTCACGCCCCAGACATTTCGATCTTCGGCAGTGATCCTGTGGTCACCGACGAAGATGCCGAAATCCTGCAGGTTTCCGTAGTCTGTTCCCCCGGGTGAAGCAATCGTCGTCTGAGTGGAGAAGCCGACAAATTCATAGGATTCGCCGGTGATGAAGGCGGTGGTACCGACCATTCCCGTCGCGGAGACCCGGGTGCGACTTGGCTCCCCCGGCAGGGGGCGCTGTGCGAGCAGGTGCCCGCCGATGCTGTAAACGGTCGAGTCGTAGCTGGTGTTCATGCCACGTTGGGCGCTCAGGCAGGAGAGCATCCCGCCGGTGCGGTGCACCCGGTCGCAAGAGAGCCCAGTGGTCGTTCGCTCCCCGTCCGGGGCGTCCAATGCGACCCAGGCGACCCTGCCATAGGCTTCGCTGTCCCGGGTGTCCCGGAATACCACCACGTTCTCCAGCGGGATCTGCGCGATGCCTTGCGGATTTTCCTGGCCCGCGATTGCCGGGGCTTGCGTTCTTTCCCGGAACCCCATAAACGAGTTCACCGCGAATGCCCCGGCGGCAAGAACCGCAACCAATACCACGGCAGCGACAATGAATTGGCGATTGGGTTTCACCGGGCTATCTTCCAACCTCGTAGGTGCCAAAGGCAGCGACGAGGTTGGCTCCCGTGGGCGCGGTCCGCACCGTGGCTGCCATGGTGTCATTCCCGAAGCCCAGCGTGATGCTCTTGGCGCCATCGGCGGCAGTTCCCCGCGTGGCGACCCAGCCTCGCTTGGTTGCCTGGGACTCGTAGAACTTCAGCACGGCTTCGACGCCCAGTGAAGTACGGAAATTGACGGCGACCTGAACATTCCGTTTTTGCGTGCTCACCGATGAATCGATGATGCGGGAGCCTTGCGGGATGGGCAAGGCCTTGGTGGGAAAACCCGAAGTGAGCTCGCCTTTGGCAGTGCCTTCCCTCGGAACGGTCCCGGAAAGCACCGGGGCCTTCTTCACCGATTTGGGCAATGTGGTTGCCTTTGGTTCGGAGGTCGCTGGAACCTCCAGCTTGGGTGATTCAACTTCCGTGGCCGGGGCGGAACTGCGCGGCGCTCTCGGCTTCGCCGGTTCCTTGGGTTCCTTTGCACTGGATGCCGGAGGCGACGAGGACGGATCCTTTGTGGTGGCCGTGGAAGCAGCGCTGGCGCTTCCTGGTGCGCTCACGCCTGAGCTGGCGGAACGCGTCGGTGCGGTGGCCGGTTCTGTGGAACTGGAGCTCGGATCGCTGCCCGCCACCCTTGCAGCCGGAGCCCTCGCTGCGGCGTTGAAGGCAATCGATGCCCCCACAAACACGACGATGACGGCGAGCGCCCAAACAAGCCATTTTTTGTTCTGCATCTGTCCCCACTAAATGCGATCGGCAGCTTTCATGCCGCCGTGGCCCCAAGCCAATTGTTACCTGTGGCTAGAGTACAACCAGGCGTTGCCGTATGCCATGGTTACGGCTTCAAAGTACGGTCGCGCTCAACATCAATTCCAAATCCACTCCGGCAGAGTGCTCCCTCTGAAGCACACATCATTCGCGGGACACGCCTGCCCGATACTGGAATTCATATTTGTGATAACACCCGAAAACTACAGCCTGAGGCGATAGCGCTTCGCGCTGATGACGGCATCCTCGATAGGCGAGTCGTCGGCTTCGTGGGCCAAATTGACCAGGCCAATGTATGCCGCCTCTTGTGCCGAACGGGCAACCACCGTCGATGTCCAAGTTACCAAATGTGCCGCATCCACGCCCGAGACTTCCACGGACGGCATGGAGTAGGAATCCCAGTCACCAGTGGGAGGTTGTTCTGTTGTGGCACTCAGTCCGAACGAGTCGAAGTCTCTGTTCATGAGCAGTCCGCGGAAATTCTCAACAGGTCCTTCAAGGCCATCCTGGTGAAAATCGCATTCCACCCGGACCGTGTATGTCTTTTGCGGATGGTCCACGGCAGCCCACTTTGGCATGCGCTCCGAGATCGCGTCCCACTGGGCATCCGTGAGAGTCCATGGATTTTTTCCTACGGCGCCATAGCGCTTGAACATCACAAACCCCTCGAAGCGCGGGTCCTCCTTCAACTCCACCCGCGTCACACGATTGTCACGGAACCAGTGCGTGAAGTGCATGCGGACTGAATGGCGGGGCGTATCCTTTTCCGTCTCCTGGTGATAATTACTCTTCTGGTGATAATCACGGTCGTGAAATCGCATACCGGTTTCTGCGACGTTTCCAAGTGCGACGGCGCCGGCGATGTCGCCAGCACCCATTTGCCAGAGCACCAATCTGTCACCAACTTGTGGATCCGTGCCGGACCGATCTGCCGGCGGCCAAAACTGCTCGGGTATTTCCGGATGCACGATTTGTTCCTCTTGGTCATACACGCTGTCGACGTCGACCCGAATCAGCTCGTTCACGGTGTCGACGTCGACCTGAATCAACCAAACGTCTGTTGTTTCCATGTTGCAACTCCCCCAAGTCAGTGGATCCACAGAACCGGATCCATGAAGCAATAGTGGCATTTCATTCAAAGTTTGAACAGGTTCTGGACGAAATCGATGGAGGTTGTTGGTGAACCTCCGGTGCAATTGGTACGAGTTGAATCAGGCCTTTTACAGGGGCCAGGTCCCCGGCCTTGGCCCTTTAGGCAAAGGAATCATGCACCACGGCAACACTGCCTGCTTCGAAACGGACACGGTAGTCTGTGCGAGTCAGCGCGTGGTCAAGGACTTGGTGAAGAAGCGGGAAACCAGCACTAATCGGCGTGAACCCTTCGATGGCGGTCCTCAATTGAATTCCAACCCGGCTGAGATGCAATCCGCCAGTGCCGCATACCTTGACTTCGTGCCCCAGCGGCCCAGAGGTGAATTCCCTGCGGACGGCGTCCACAACGACTTTCTGTGCTCGGGTTGATATGCCGTTCGGGGCTGCCAACGCTCCCTCAGGATTGGGCTCGCTGATATCAGTTGCCGCAGTGGGCACCTGCGCTGGACCGGTTTTCATGATTCCCAGCGCACAATAGGTGGCCAAGAATTCGGTCAGAGTCTTGGACCCGCATGCCTTATAGCCAAGCTGTGGGTACTCGCTGCGCAAGCGGCTCCCCAATGCGGACGCGTTGGCCTTGTTGTCGACCACAAGCCCAGGGCTTTGCTCGATGATCTTGTAAATGGCACGTCTAAACTCTGTGATGGCCGGGAACTTACTCCGATCCGGAACTTGATCCGTTGGGGCCACCGTGAATTTGAGTTGCTTGGTGGGCTTCTTCTTCGCGGCCGCCGCGGAAACCTTGGGAACCTTGGGAGCTGTCTTCACTGTTGCAGCAGCCGATAATGAAGGTGCTTTCGGCGGCTGTTCCGAATCCGGCATGTGCACCTTGGACATTGGAATCTGGTGGTATTCATCGGCAACGGACTTCAGCAGTGCATTGACCACTCCGGCTTCCGGGACGTTAGTCGACACCACCACCACATACTTGTTCAGCGCATGGAGCCTGCGGACCAGCGGAATGAACCCCCCGTCACCGGTCGCAATGACAAACACGTCGATCCAAGGCGACTCATGGGCCACCGACAAGACGTCTACGCACAATTCGATGTCGGCGGCGTTCTTGACGTTCTTATCAAACGAAAAGATCTGGACCGGCTCGACCCCGAATTTCAGGATCTCGCGCTGGAACCTTGCCATCCCAGGACTCCCCCAATTCGCATAGGCACGGACCACCGCGGTGTTCGATCCCACGCCCGATTCCCGAACGATGTCCTCGATTCCGGCGACCAGCGCACCAAGGCGCAGCCCGGTCGTTTCCGATGCGTAGCCTCCCACAAGGTTTTCCATGTCCAGGAAAACGGCGACATTGCGCCGAGTTGATTTGGCATCCCCCATGCCCATGATTCAAGTCCCCCATTCGTTCGCACGCTTGGAAGCCTTCCCCAATGCCCAACACGTGCGATTCGTCCTTTCATCATCTTGGCAGAGAATCCAGGAAAATGGCACCGTCGCATGACCGGCAATGTGAAATGGGCTTGGGCTTTTTGGCCTGTCGGTCACGCTGAGGCGTCGTTGGCCGGGCAGGCGCCTCTGCACCTACCCGACCAACGACGTCTGCTCAGTCGTCGCGGGACTCCTTCACCCGTGCAACCAGCTGGGTGGGGTTCACGAACCGCAGCGCAACCACCAGGATGGTCAGCATCATGGCGGTGTAGAGCACGCCCATGCTGGAGACCAGCTGCCGGGCCTCGCCGCCGCCGGAGGATGTCATGGCCCGGTAGATCGCCACCACCAGGGTGTCCGATGTCGGGCCGGAGACCAGGTAGGTCAGCTCGAACATGCCCACGGTCCTGACCAGCACCAGGATGGCGGCGGCCAGGATCCCGGGCACCAGCAGCGGGGCGAGGATCCGGGTGAACACTCGGCGCATGTTCGCCCCCGACATGCGGGCGGCGTTCTCGATGGCCGGGTTGATCTGCTCGATGAACGGGGTCATGGTCAGGATCACGAACGGCACCGACGGCACCAGGTTCACCAGGATGACCGCCAGCACCGTGCGGCCCAGGCCGAAGTTGTACATGACCGTGGCCAGCGGGATGCCGTAGGTAATCGGCGGCATCAGCACCGGCAGCAGGAACAGCACGGTGACCAGCTTCTTGAACGGAAAATCCCGGCGCGCGAGCACGTAGGCCGCGGGAACCCCGATCAGGATCGAGAGGACGACGACGGTGAAGGATGCGCCGAGGGTCACCAGGACGATCTGGCTCAGGTTGAACCGTTCCCAGGCCCCGGTGTACCAGTCGAGCGTGAACGTCTCGGGCAGCCAGGTGTCGAACCACGGCTTGCCGAAGGAGTCGACGACGACGCTGGAGATGATGCCGAACAGGAAGATGAAGAAGGCGGCGATGCCTGCCCAGACAAACCAGGTGCCCGGGGAGGCGATGAGCGCCCGCTCGCCCGGCGGCCGGGAGGGCTTGGCGTATGGCTTCCTGCCGCCTTTGCGGGCCGGCCCGGGTTCCGGCGCCGACTCGACCATGGGTGTGATTGCCATTATCCCTTGCCTCCTGTTGTGCCCTTGTAGAGGAACGAGCGCCATAGCAGCACCACGGCGATCACCACCAGCTCCACGACGCCCATCATGATGGCGATCGTCGAGGCCATGGCGTAGTCCTGCTGTTCGCCGAACGCGCGGTACGCCATCAGCGCCATCACCCGCGTCTCGCCCAGCGCGTCACCGACCAGCCGCGCCGACGGGAAGACGCTGAACGCCAGCACGAAGGTGAGGATGAAGGTGGTGGCAAGCCCCGGGGCGAGCAAGGGCAGGATGATGCGCCTGAAGCGCTGTTTCCAGTTCGCGCCCAGGGTCTTGGCCGCCGCCTCGATCGCCGGGTCGATGCCCGAGAGGTAGGAGGAGATCAGCAGGAACGCGAACGGGAAGCCGGAGATGATCAGCGAGAGCATGACACCGAGGTAGTTGTTCACGATCGGGAACGGCTGGTCGATGATGCCCGCCTCCATCAGGAAGCGGTTGACCCAGCCCTGGCGCCCGCCGAAGATCAGCAGGCCCTGGGCTGTGAGGACCGTGCCCAGGGTGATCGGCAGGACCAGCAGGGTGGAGAGCAGCCGCTTGCCGCGGAAGCGGTGGCGCAGCTTGAAGGCGATCGGCACCGAGACCAGCACGTTGAACAGCGCCACCGGCAGGGCCAGCCGCATGGTGATCCACACCGAGTCGAAGAGGAACGGGTCCTTGAAGAACGCCACGTAGTTGGCGAAGACGCCGCCGCCCCACTGTTCCTGGGTCCGCGGCAGCGGCTGGAAAGTCAGCCCGATGCCGTAGGTGAAGGGGTAGACGAAGAGCAGCAGTCCGAAGAGCAGCGCCGGGATCAGCATGAGCAGCTGTGTGTCGATGCCGCGCTCGGCAAGCCGGTGCCGCCGGCTGGCCGACGCCTTGGGTCGCGGGTCCGTATTGGTGGCACTCATCCGCGCACCTGCAGGAGTTCCTGCTCCTCGGCGGAGACCGCGGTCAGCGACGTGCGGTAGACAAGTGTCCGGGCCGGATCCAGCACCAGCATGACCGTTTCCCCGGGGGTCGGCGCGAATTCCGAGTGCACGAAGAGGTTCTTGCCCGTGGAGGTGGTCACCCCGACGGCGAATTCGCGGCCCTGGTACTCGACCACCGACACCGTTGCCGCGAACGCGTTGCGCCCCTCGGTTCCCTGTCCCTCGCGGGCGACCGTGAGGTCGTGCGGGCGGATGGCCACCCGCACCTCGTCGCCCGCTGCCGCGGGCTGGACCAGCGTGGCGTCCAGCGACAGCCCGTCCCCCTCGACCTTCGCGGAGGAACCCGAAACCGAGGCCACCTTCAGGTCCAGCAGGTTGCGGTACCCCATGAAGTCGGCCACGTGCCAGTTGGCCGGGTTGTCGTGCAGTTCCGCGGGGGTCCCGATCTGCTGGACATGGCCCTCGCGCAACACGACCAACCGGTCCGCGAGGCTCAGCGCCTCCTCCTGGTCGTGGGTGACGTAGATGGTGGTCAGTCCCAGGGACTGGTGAAGCCGGCGGATTTCCGTGCGCATTTCCAGCCGCAGTTTCGCATCGAGGTTGGACAGCGGCTCGTCCATGAGCACCAATCGCGGTTCGATCACGATGGCGCGGGCGATGGCCACGCGCTGCTGCTGGCCGCCGGAAAGCTGGCCGGGCAGCTTCTTGGCGTGTTCCTCCAGCTTGACCAGGGCGATGGCTTCCTTGACGCGGCGGGAGATCTCAGCCCGCGGCTTGTTGCGCATCTGCAGCCCGAAGGCCACGTTCTTCTCCACCGAGAGGTGGGGAAAGAGCGCGTAGTTCTGGAAGACCATGCCGAAGTCGCGCTTCTCGGAGGGCAGGACGTCCACGCGCCTGTCGTCAATGAGGATCTGCCCGTGCGTGAGGGGCAGCAGTCCGGCGAGGCAGTTCAGCGCCGTGGACTTCCCGCAACCCGACGGTCCGAGCAGGGCGATGAACTCCCCCGCCCGGATCGTCAGGTTCAGGTCGACCAACGCATCGTGGCCTCCAAAACTGCGTCCTACATTCTTCAGTTCAAGGGATCCGAATGCGTTGGCCGACAGTGACATGGTTACTTGGCCTCGAACTTTCCTGCGCCGATTTCGCGGTCCCAGATGTCGAACGCCTGGACCATCTTCTCCGGGGTCAGCGGGGTCACCTTGTCCTTTTCCTCGATCAGCGCGTCATACCAGTCGCGGCCGAATTCGGCGATGGTGTCCTGGCTCTTCTGCGGGGCCTTGTCCAGGGTGGCTCCCTTGATGGCCGGGCCGGGGTAGAAGTAGCCCGAGTCGTAGGCCTTGGCGTTCTGCTCGGGGGTGAGCATGTCCTGGAGCAACATCAGGATCGCGGAGATCTTGTCGGCCGACTGTCCCTTCGGGACCACCGCGTAGTGCGCGTCGGTCACCCAGGTGAAGTCGTCAAACGCGGCGGCCTCGATCTTGTTTGGCTCGCGGTTGTCGGCCCGAGGCTCGATGTCCCAGCCGGTGGTGGTGGGGATCAGCGACCAGGTGCCGTCGGACATGTTGGTGATGACCTGGCCGGTGCCGGTCGGGTAATTGTCGATGGTGGCACCCAGCTCCTCCAAGTAAGCCCAGGTCTTGTCCCAGCCCTTTTCGGGATCGGTCGGGTCCGAGTCGCCCAGGATGTAGGGCAGGCCCATCAGGAACGTGCGGCCGGGGCCGGAGTTCGCCGGGCGGGCATAGCCGAACTTGCCCGGATTCGCCTTGGCCCAGGCCAGGACTTCCTCGGGGGTGCTGGGCACGTCCTTGACCACGCCCGGGTCATACTGCAGCAGCGGACCGGACGGGTAGTAGGTGACCACGGCGCCGAAGCCGCCGGCGAGTTCCTGCATGGCAGCAGCCGGTTCCAGGTAGTTGGCCTGGTTGGAGAGCCTGTCGCCGTATTCGGTGACGAGCGGGACCCACAGGTCCTGCCCGATGCCGGCGGAGAGTCCGTCGTTGCCGGTCAACACCAGGTCTACCTGCAAGTTTCCGCTGTCGACCTGCGGCTTGATGGTGCCAACGAGGTCGGGCGCGCCGCCGGACTCCCACGTGACGGAGGAGATGACGTCCGGGTTTGCCGCCGCGAAGTCCTCGACCATCTGGCCGGTGAGCTTTTGGTTTCCCGCCACGTCCAGGATGTGCAGGGAAACGGGGGCGGAGGGTTTGTCGGGCACCTCTCCGCTGGCCGCGGGGGCCGTGTTCGATGGGCCGGTGTTCGGCGCCGCACACCCAGTCATTGCCAAGGCGAGCACGGCGACTGTAGACGCAAGATATTTGATCTTTCGAGCCTTCATATCGTGTTCCTTCATCCTTTTTCTCCCTGGACGTGGTGCCCAGAAGTTGCGAGTCATCCGCCGAGGGCGGATGCGGTGGTGCTTGATGGTGAAGCCGCGGAGCGGGGCTTTGCGACGCCGGTCGATTCCCGGACGACCAACTCGAAGGGAATCTCGTTGCCCTCCGTCGTGCGTGGCGTGCCCCGTAACGCCTCGAGCAATGCATCGACACTGGTCCGGCCCATCTGCACGCGAGGGAAATCGACGGTGGTCAGGGTGGGCCTGACCAGCATCGATATGGGCACGTTGTCGAAGCCGGCGATACTGATGTCCCCGGGCACGCTTAATCCCCGCTGCTTCAGCCGGTCCATGAGCCCGACGGCGACCAGGTCATTGAACGCTATGACGGCCGTTGCGCCGCTGGCGATGGCCAGGTCCCCCGCATGGACACCGCCGGTGAACACCGGCTGGAAGTTGCCGAGTTCGACAAGATCGAGTTCCGGGAATTCCTGCCCGGATGCAGCGAAGGCCTGAACGCGCTGGGAGTTCGACCATGAGGTCTGCGGGCCGCCCGCGTAGGCGATTCGGTGGTGCCCCAGGGCTACCAGATGACCCATCACGGACTGGAAACTCGCCGCATGGTCGAAGGTGATCGAGGAGACGTCCGGTACACGGCGGTTGACAAGCACCAGCGGCATTTCCTGTGACAGCTGTTGGATGCTGGCATCGGTGCCGCGGGCCGAACAGACGATAACCCCGTCAACCTGCCGGGATAGGCCCCGAATGATTTCGCCTTCGACGGAGACATCCTCTTCTGTATCGGCGATGAAGACGGCGTAGCCGGCCGCACGTGCCCTTGCCTGCACTCCCTTGGCCATCGAGCCGAAGAACGGGTTTTCGAGGTCGGGAACGACCAGCCCGATGGCGCCGCTGCGTCCGGAGGTAAGGTTGCGGGCGTTGAGGTTGGGCGCGTATCCGAGCTTCCGCGCGGTCTCCTGTACGCGGGCGCGGGTCGCGGCGTTCACCATCCCGGGAGAAGACAACGCGCGGGAAACCGTGGAGACGGAAACGCCGGCAATTCGGGCAATATCGCGAACCGTTACAGCCATCCCCACACCACCTTGTGCCAGTTCATGCCCCAATGTCTACAACAACTAATTGCTGTGACATGAAACATACTGCAACCGTTTGCAGTGCAGGTCAAGGCTTTTCTGTCGGGCCCAAATAATGATTTGATAACGGCCACAAAAATTCAACATCTAAAAGTCACGGGTCGGGCAACGCGTGGTTGGCCGCGCCGCGGAATCACGCGCCACCAGGTGCGGCGGAAGCTCCAAAGGTCGATAGGACCGGGAATGTGCACGGTGAGGTGACGGCGGGCAGATTGTTCGCCGACATCACAGACGGCCCCGCGCCTTTTGCGTTTCAAGAATGGGGCGATCGGGTCGAAAATTATCAGCGACAAGCCAGAACCAAGTCATGAGGTTGTCAAGTCGCACTTGCGAGAGGCTCTCGTCAAGATGCATCCCATTTGCATGAACCCATGCCGCCAAGCGTTCGGGATTCGTTTCGGAGAGGCCTCACTCAGCCTAACCCGTCAATGGCGGACCTCGCGCGCAGGATTTGCCATGTACTTCAACAAGGGTCGGAGCGTTCCAACGACAACCGCACCTACCAGCTGACCAAGCAAAACGGATGCTTTTGCGGATCAAGGTAGACACGATAGGTTTTGGAGCCGACACCCATTGCTGTTGCACCCATCGACAAGACTTCGGCTTCGGCCAGGTCAAGATCCTTGACTTTAACGTCAATGTGGGCCTGCTGCGGATGCAGGTGCCCGGGCCATTCCGGCGCTACATACGGATCCACACGCTGGAACGCAATCGCGGGACGATCCGGGGCGTCGCCGATACCCACCCAGTCGTCGTCGTCCTCCACTCGCACCATACCTAACAATTCCTCATAAAAACCTGCCAGTGCATCGGGGTCTTCGCAGTCAATAACCAACGCTTGCCATGAGCCAACCATGTCCGCACGCCTTTCCAAGGTCTGGTGTCTAGGCTTTCCTGCCCCACCAGTATGCTCCATTGGTTGGGGCGCGGCCAGATGCTGCTCTCGCGTGGAGGGCTTGGCGCAAGCACGTGTCCAGCATGTTGGGAAGTGGTGTTGACGTCAATGTGTCCCATCCCAGTGCGGCCCGCGCCCGGCAATGCACGATGCCTTACCCCGAAGTAATTCTCCATTGCACATGCTCCTATGCAGAGTGCCCCGCGATTCTGCCAGGACCATGCGCAACTTATACGTCTGCTCGGCGGGAGCCAGCATATTTTTTCGTGGTCAGTACGCCGGCCGAGCGAGATCTCATACGCCCTCCGATCCTGAGACGCGGTTGGTATCAATCACAAACCCGTTCATCGTGCTGCATCGGAATGATTCTGCGTGGACATGAATGAATAGAAAATAGTTCCAAGATGACCTTTACAAGCAAAATATTCCCTCCTAGACTCCAAGTAGATGCCAGCGGTTGGGGAACCGCCTGGGGGGATTACAAAATGTAATTGGTATCTAATGGGGTCTAATTCATCTTGGGGACCACTTCATTCCTCCAAAAATTTCTCATCAAGAATGATTCGCTGGGGGGCGAAAGAATTTCGCACCTTCTTGACGTAGAAAATGGAGTTTCATCATGAACACCTTGTTCGCAAACATCTACATTGCCATGGAAACCGTCGCCGGCAAGCTGCGCCGCGAGGAGAAGGGCGCCACCGCCGTTGAGTACGGCATCATGGTCGCGCTGATCGCGGTTGCCATCATCGTCACGGTGGGTCTGGTCGGCGACGGACTCAACGCGCTTTTCACAGAGGTCACCGCCGAGCTGCCCGCTCCTGCCGCCACCTAGAGGCTAGTCAATAGGTTGTTGTTCGCCGGGTACCGAGTTTCATCGGACCCGGCGAACAGCAGCACATCCGAGATGTAAGCCATGACCAGATCCTCAAGCTCAAGCCTAGGGGCAAACATGCAACGTGCAGCGAAGCGGGAAGAGGGCGCGTCGGCAGTCGAATTCGCCCTTGTCCTCCCCGTCCTCATTACTCTGCTCTTGGGGATCATGGAATTCGGCTTCTTTTTCAATCAGCAGATCTCCGTGACTCAGGCGGCCCGTGAAGGCGCCCGTGCATACGCCATCCAGCACGACAAGGCGGGATTCAACCTCAACGACGTGGTCCAGAAAGCGGCTCCCAGTGTCGTCGGCATTACGGCCACAGCCGATGTCACGGGCTGCCCGGCAAACACCAACGTTACGGTCACCGCATCCAAGGGATACACCTCCATCACCGGCTGGATCGACTTCGCCATGCCAACTACAGTTCAGGGAAAGGCGGCAATGCGATGCGGCGGCTAACAAACTTCGAGGCTCTCCGTGCGCAGGACAGGGAGCATGGCGCCACCGCCATCATCGTTGCCCTCCTCATGGTCGTCCTACTCGGATTCGCGGCAATCTCCATCGACGTCGGCAAGCTCTACTGGGAGCGTGCGCAACTCCAAAATGGCGCCGACGCTGGCGCGCTGGCACTCGCGCAGGTTTGTGCCAAGAACGAATCGGACACAAACTGCGGAAATGCTTCAGGGGTCCCGCTGCCTCTTGCCGAAGGAAGCTCTTCGGACTCGCTGTCCCTCGTCACCTCCATCGCCGTAGACAAGTTGGCGAACAAGGCGACGGTCGCCACCGGTGCATCGGAAGCGGGTGCAACTCCGAACAATGTTTCCCTATGGTTCGCACAATTTCTCGACGCCGGACTCACCGAAGCGCAGGTCGATGCACAGGCTACGGCAACTTGGGGCGGTATCAAAGAGGGCACGGCGGGGTTTCCGCTGGCGCTTTCCGAATGCAGCTTCATTCTCGGTGCCGGCGGTGCTCCTGGCCCGTTGCAATTGGTGAAGTTCAAGGACAACGCACCGATTCCCACTTGTACCTCATCCAAGACCGGCGCGCAGATTCCAGGTGGCTTTGGCTACCTGGATCAGACGGCACCGTGCGAGGCATACGTTGATGTCACGGATCCTAAGGTCATCAGTGATCCCGGTATGGACCCTGCCTTCGAATGCAGTGCCCTCCTAACTAGCTGGCACACCGAGCTCAATCAGCCTGGCGGCGAGGTCATCATCAAGATTCCAGTGTTCGATGACACGGACGCCTTAGGTACGGGCGGTTCTGGCAACGCGGGCTGGTTCCACATCAAGCATTTTGCGGCCTTCAGCGTGAAGGGCTGGAAGTTTTCCGGAACGCCGCACTTGCCACAGACCTACGACGCTCTGATACCGAATACGCCGGCTTCGCTGAAGTGCACCGGAGACTGTAGGGGCATCTGGGGGCAATTCATTAGTTTTGTCGACATCGGTGACGACTCGATTGGTGGTGGACCATCCACCGGCGGTCTGACCAAGGTGTGGCTCAGCGACTAATCACCTAACTCAACAACCACAGCAACATAGCCTTGGGGGGCAACAATGAAAACTCGGCTGCTTGGGGGCATAGCAGCACTTGTACTGGCGATAGTCGGTACGGTTCTACTCCTCGCCTACGTGCAAGGCGCGGACGCCCGCGCACAATCCTCGCTCGATCCAGTGAAGGTGCTCATCGCCACGCGCGACGTGCCTGCCGGCACCCCGGTCGCGGAACTGACCACAGCATTCAAGGAGCAGAGTCTGCCGGCAGTCGCGGTTCCGAAGGATGCGCTGAACACTCTTGCGGACCAGGACGGTAAGGTTTTGGCGCAGGCGGTCACCACTGGCGAACAGCTCCTCGCGGCCAAGCTCGTCACAGCGGACTCGCTTCTCACCCCAGGGACCGTCGATGTCCCCGAGGGCAAACAGGAAGTCACCGTCCTGCTGGAGCCCGAGCGCGTGGCCGGCGGCAACCTCCGCGCCGGGGACACCGTGGGGGTGTTCGGCAGCTTCACCGTCAAGGACAAGAACGACAAGGAAGCTGAAGAAGTCGAGATCACCAAGCTCCTCGACGAGAAGGTCCTGGTCACCGCCATCCAGATCGCGGCGGGCCAGACGGAAGGCACCGCCGAAGGGGCTGCGGCACTGCCCGCCGGTTCCGCATATGTCACCTTCGGCGTCGACTCCGCCCAAGGGGCCAAAATCATCCACACCCGCGAATTCGGCCTGGTATGGCTGACAAAGCAGAACGAGGACACCGCCAAGGGCGACACCCGCGTCTGGGAAATCAACCAGGTGCTGAAATGAGCCGTTTCCTGCTCCTGACAGACTCCGTCGAGTTCGAACGCCGCATTCTGGCAGCCGTCAAGGATGCCATACCGGGTGCTGTCCAGCGCGTCGCTGCCGCGGCGGCGAGCCTCTCCCCGTACGATCTGCTCGCCCGAAGCATCGGCGAGACGACCGACGTCGTCATCCTGGGACCGGACACGGACCGTGAGGCCGCCCTCCGACTGGCCACCGCTCTGGACCTGTTGAACCCCGACATCTCCGTGGTGCTCACCGCCGGCGCGGATCCGCAGCTGGTCGTGCTTGCCATGCGCGCCGGCGTGCGGGACATCACGGAACCCGATGCCGACCCCGCCACCCTGCGCGTGCTCCTGGAGCGCGCCTGCCTCTCCACGGACGGTCGGCGGCGCCTGGCCGGCGACGGCGGTTCCACTGAACGAAGCCGAGGTCGCGTCGTCGCGGTTATGTCGCCGAAGGGCGGCGTGGGCAAGACCACGGTGGCGACCAACCTTGCCGTTGGGCTGGCGAAGACCGCCCCGATGGGGGTGGTGATCGTGGACCTGGACCTGCAATTCGGCGACGTCGCCGGCGCCCTGAACCTGGATCCTGAGCACACCATCACCGACGCCGTCTTCGGCGCGGCGGCCCAGGACTCGATGGTCCTCAAGGCGTTCCTGACGGTCGATGACACGGGCGTCTACGCGCTCTGTGGGCCCAAGAGCCCGGCCGACGCGGACCTCATTACCCCGGAACAAGTCGCCGTGTTGATCAACCAGCTCGCTGCCGAGTTCCAGTACGTCGTCCTCGACACGGCCCCCGGCCTCGGCGAGCACCTGCTCGCGGCGCTCGAACAGGCCACCGACGCCGTGTGGGTGTGCGGCATGGACGTGCCCAGCATCCGCGGGCTGAACACGGGGTTCGGCGTCCTGCGCGAGCTCCAGCTCATCCCACAGGGGCGCCACGTGGTGCTGAACTTCGCGGACCGTCGCAGCGGCCTCACGGTCCAGGACGTCGAGGCCTCCATCGGGGTCCCGGTCGACGCCGTGGTCCCCCGGTCCCGCGCCGTCCCGCTCAGCACCAATAAGGGGACGCCGTTGCTGACCGACCGCTCGCACGATGCCGCGGCACGCGGCCTCACGAAGCTTACGCGCCGCTTCGACGCCGACCAATCAGCCAACAACCGCAAGATCCACCGCAGGGAAGTAGTCCGATGAACCTCGCCAGCCGCCTCACAGTAGCCCGCCGTGGCGAGCCGGAGCTCGCCACGAAACCTGCCGCGGGAATCCCTGACGACGCCGTGGCACTGCCGCCGACCTCGGGTTCCGTCCCCGCGGAGCCGGGCCCAGCCGACGCCCGCCCGGATGCCTCGCCGATCGTCGGCGAGGACCCCGGCGTCGTGCCGTCGCCCGATTCCGGCCTCGCTGCATTTCTCGACGCGCCGGCGGCTCCGCCGTCGTCCGCGCGCCGCGGGACCGTGGACGCCTTGGCCGGTCTCAAGGCGCGCGCCGCCGAGGCACTGTTCGAGCGCCTCGGCTCGCGCATCACCGATCCGTCGCTCACCGAAGAGCAACTGCGCAAGCTGGCCCGCGACGAGCTCAGCCAGGTGATCGACGCCGAGCAGGTGCCTCTCTCCCCCGAAGAACGACGGCGGTTGATCCGTGATATCGGCGACGAGGTCCTCGGTTTAGGACCGCTGCAGCGCATGCTGGACGACCCCGAGATCAGCGAAATCATGGTGAACCGCCGCGATCAAATCTACGTGGAACGCAACGGCAAGCTCGAGGCGACCGACGCCACTTTCAGTTCCGAGGAGCAATTGCGCCGCATCATCGAGCGCATTGTGTCCAAGGTTGGACGGCGCATCGACGAGTCCTCGCCGCTGGTGGACGCCCGGCTCGAGGACGGAAGCCGAGTCAACGCGATCATCCCGCCCCTGGCGGTCAATGGACCGTCGATCACGATCCGCAAGTTCTCCAGGGATCCGCTGACGGTACGGAACTTGATCGAGTTCGGTACCTTGACTCCGGATATGGCCCACCTGCTGGAGGCCTGCGTCAAGGCGCGGCTGAACATCATCGTCTCCGGCGGCACTGGTACCGGCAAGACCACGCTGCTCAACGTGCTGTCTGGTTTCATTCCGATGGACGAGCGTATCGTCACCATCGAGGATGCCGTGGAATTGCAACTCCAGCAGGAGCACGTCGTCCGGCTGGAGAGCCGTCCGGCGAACATCGAGGGCAAGGGCGCCGTCACCATCCGCGATCTGGTCAAGAACTCCCTCCGTATGCGCCCGGACCGCATCGTGGTGGGCGAGGTCCGCGGCGGCGAATCGCTGGACATGTTGCAGGCCATGAACACCGGCCACGACGGCTCTATCTCCACGGTCCACGCCAACACCCCGCGTGACGCCATCGCCCGCCTCGAGACGCTGGTCCTGATGGCCGGCATGGATCTGCCTCTACGCGCCATCCGCGAGCAGGTGGCCTCTGCAGTGAACCTGATCGTGCACCTCACCAGGCTCCGAGACGGCACTCGCCGCGTGACGCACCTGACCGAGGTACAGGGCATGGAGGGCGACATGGTCACGCTCCAGGACGCGTTCGTCTTCGACTACTCGGCCGGCATGGACTCCCAAGGACGCTTCCTCGGCAAACCCGTGCCAACCGGCGTTCGGCCCCGCTTCCTGGACCACTTCCACGAGGTCGGGGTCAAGCTTCCGCCTGGAATCTTTGGCACGCCGGGCGGCGCCGGAGCGGGAGCCGTCGCGCAAACAGGCACCGGCAAGGGCCGGTGGTAACCATGGAGGGGATACTGCTCGCAGCAGGCTTGCTCACTGGGCTCGCCGCCATGTTGTTGCTGGTGCTGGTGGTGCTGCGGCCCGCCAGCGCCGAAGTGCCCATCGAACGACGCCGGATGGGCAAGGCGACACCTCGGTCGCCGTCCCTACTCAGCCGCTTCAGCGGTGCAACGGTCAGGGCTGTGGGGCGTAACGCGACTACAAGCGCGGGCGGCCCCTTTGGCCGAGACGCGCTGCAGGCCGCAGGCGTCAAACAGGATCCGGCGGAGTTCATGGTCCTTGTAGGGTCCGCGGCGCTGGCCGCCGGCGTGTTTGGCCTATTCCTCGGCGGAGCCGGTCTTGCCGTGCTCATCGTGGTATTCACACCGGCTGGTGCATGGGCGTTCCTGCAAGTACGAGCAGACCGACGTCGTGCCAAGTTCGAAGACCAACTGCCGGACATGATCATGACCATCGCCGGCAGCCTGCGCGCTGGCCACTCGGTGATGCGCGCGCTCGACGGCGCAGCACAGGAGTTCGACTCACCGATGGCAGAGGAATTGGGCCGAATCTCCAATGAGTCCCGAATGGGGCGCGACGCCGAACAGACGATGTTGGAGACGGCGGCACGCATGAAGTCTGAGGACTTCTTCTGGGTGGCCGAGGCGATCCAGATCAACCGTGAGGTCGGCGGGGACCTGGCTGTGGTGTTGGATCAGGTCGGCGAGACGATCCGTGAGCGTTCTCAGATCAAGGGGCAGGTCCGGGCACTGTCCGCTGAGGGCAAGATCTCGGCGTACATCCTGGTGGGGCTGCCGTTCGGGATCAGCGGCCTGCTATTCGTTATGAACCCGGTCTACATCGGGACACTTTTCAGCAATCCACTGGGCATCGGCTTGCTCGTGGTGGGTGGCATCATGATGGCGATCGGCTCCTTCTGGATGAGCCGCATGGTCAAGATCAAGTTCTAGGGGGAAGACCATGGGAATTACAGCCATCGGATGGATATCCATAGCGCTGGTGGTGCTGCCGCTCGCGTTCATCGTGTGGGGACTGGTCTCAGTGGACCGCAATCAACTGGTACTGGTGCGGCAAAACCTTTCGAGGTCCGCAGTGGCACCCGGCGGAGAGATGAAAAGCAGCGGCGACAACGAATTCGCGGCACTGGCCCGGCGTCTGACACCCGGCAGCTACGCGGCGAAACTGGATCGCATGCTGGCCATGAGCGGCCGGACCGCATCGTGGCCGCTGGACCGCGTGTTGATGATGAAGCCGTTGTTGGCGCTGAGCGGCGCCCTGTTAGGTTTCTTCTTGTTTTCATCCAACTCGGGAACGGGCGTATTCGTTTTCGGCGTGGCCCTGACGGCATTCGGCTATTTCCTGCCGGACCTTCTGGTCTACAACAACGGCATCAAGCGCCAGCAGGCGATCCAGTTGGAGCTGCCCAACACACTGGATCAACTGCTGATCTCTGTTGAGGCGGGGCTGGGTCTGGAATCCGCCATGGCACGCGTGGCCGCGGGAGGACAGGGTCCCCTGGCGGAGGAAATGGGACGCACACTCCAGGAGATGCAGGTGGGACGTTCACGCAGGGAAGCCTACGCCGCGATGGCCGACCGCTCCTCCGTTGCGGACCTCAAGTCGTTCGTACGAGCCGTAGTCCAGGCAGACAAGTATGGGATCGGCATCGCAAGGGTGTTGCGGACGCAGGCGGGCCAAATGCGCATCAAGCGCCGGCAGCGGGCCGAGGAAACGGCGATGAAGTTGCCGGTCAAGATCCTGTTTCCGCTTTTGCTGTTCATTTTCCCGACGATATTCATCGTGATCCTGGGGCCCGCGGCCATCAACATCATGAAGAGCGGAATCTTCGGCTGACCCCGGCCATCCCGAATTGCAGCCATCTGGACTGCGACGGACAATTCCCTGCCCGGTCGTGGGTGACCAAGGATCATGGTGATCTCCGCCGCATGCAGGAGAACGACCAAGGGGCTGCGCGTGGCCACCCGCAACCCAGTTTCCAAGGCTGAAAACGGCTTGTCCAGGCGCATCAGCTTGGGATTGCGGGCTAGGGGACGGGCAAGGGCTACGCGCTGCTGCCCGCTGGAAATCTCGTGCGGGCGGCGCTCCCCCACGGACGCGTCCAGGGAGACCATCTCAAGCAGTTCGGCCCCGAGCGCCAGGCATTGACCCTGCGCCCGGCAGGGTTCCGATGCGGAAGCTGAGGGCTACGCTGGCCCTGCGCTCCGCTCTCAGCTATCTACGGTGCAATTCAACAGCAAGTTCCAGCATGGCCTTGGCGCTCCTGGAAAGCCGGACCCCCTTGCTCCACACCATGGAGATCGGAACATGGCGCATGGCAGGGTGGATCGGCCGCACGGCCACCGGGCGTCCCTCATATGACACGTCGGCAACCGGCCGCTGGACCAAGATGGCGTAGCCCATCCCGCGGGCGACCATCGACCGGGTCACCTCGAAGTCTGTGGTGCGGAAGCGGATCCACGGGACCAACCCCTCGGAAGAGAACATCATTTCAGTGTTTTCCCGACTCGGGTTTACGTCCAGCAGGATCATCGGTTCATCGACTAGCTCGGCGAGCGCGACCTTTTCCTGCGTCGCCAGCCGATGGTCGGCCGGCAGCACGACGGCGGGCACCGCATCGCGCAGCCGTTTGCGAGCCAGACCCGGCGGAACTGTGAGCTCGTAGGCAATGGCAAGGTCAAGTTCTCCCGAAAGCAGCTTCTCGTGGATTTCCTGTTGGGTTCCCGCAAAGAAGTCCAGCTCAACATTCGGGTGGCGGCTTCCGTACTCGGCCATGAGCTCAGTCAGCAGCGTGGGTGCAAGCGACGAGTAGCATCCGATGACGACCCGTCCCCGCAGGGCATTCCCCGCATCGGCGGCCATTACTTCCAGGTCCGTAGCTGCGTGCAGCAACCCGCGTGCTTGTGACAATACGTATTGCCCCGACGGGGTCAGGCTGACCCCGTGGGCCTTGCGCCGAATCGTCAACTGCGAATTGAAGGCGCGTTCCAGTTCATTCAGCGCCCCGGTGATGGCCGAGGGAGAGAGCATCAAGGCTGCGGCAGCGCCGGCAATCGATCCGTGCTCCCCCACCGCAACGAAGCACTCCAATTGCCTCAACGTATATCGCGCCACAAAACCTCGCTAAAACCGTGGTTATTACACTAGAACTCGTACTTTACCCGAGGTTATGCGGCAGGTCACACTGGAGAGCAATTAGCCAGACCTTCTCGCAGGAGTTCCACCGCCATGAGCACATCGAATGTCCCGACCGCCGTCTGCCCCTTCTCCGGCGCCGCCGGCACCGCTGAATCCGCTTCGATCACAGAAGAGGGGTCAGCTCCGGCTGCACCAATCGTGGTCGAGGTCGGCGTTTCCGCACCCGTGGCCGAGTGGGTGACCATCCCTGATCTCTACGCAGACCCCTTCCCGATCTACCAGCGCATGCGCTCCGAGTCCCCGGTGCACTGGGTCCCGGCAGTCAACCGCTACATGGTGACTTCCTACGCCGCCTGCCACGAAATCGAACAGGACGAGGCCCGCTTCTCCGCAGACGAGAACAACTCGCTGATGAAGCGCGCCATGGGACACTCGATGCTGCGCAAGGACAACCCGGAACACCAAGTCGATCGCGACTCCTACGGAGCCACGCTACGCCCGGGCACCATCAAGAAGCACTGGAACGAAATCTTCACCGCCAACCACGATAAGTACCTTGGCGAGCTGGTCGACAAGGGAGCGGGTGCCGACTTCGTGTGGGACTACGCGGCCCCCTACGCGGCCGAAAACCTGCGACTGATTTGCGGCTTCCACAACGCATCGCAGGAAGACCTGCAGCGCTGGAGCCAAAACATGATCGACGGGACCGGAAACTATGCCGACGACCCGGAGGTGTGGGTCAAGAGTGCCACGTCCTCGGCCGAGGTCGACGCCGCAATCGACGAGATGCTCCCCTATCTGGCCGAGAACCCGGACCACTCCCTGCTCTCCGGACTCGCATCCATGCCCATCCCGCTCGAGGCCATTCGCGCCAACCTGAAAATGACCATCGGCGGCGGACTGAACGAACCGCGCGACGTCTTGGCCACCACCGTCTGGGCCTTGCTGAACAACCCCGAACAGCTGGAGGCCGTGAAGAACGACCCCAAGCTACACGCGGTTGCCTTCGAGGAATCCGTCCGCTGGGTGGCGCCCATCGGGATGTACCCGCGCGAGACCACCCAGGACGTGGTGCTCGAAGGCGTGCACCTGCCCAAGGGCTCTCGTCTCGGCGTGGTGCTCGGTGCCGCCAACCGCGACCCAAAGGTTTTCGAGGACCCGGAGACCTTCAACATCTTCCGCCCCAAGAAACCGCACCTGGGATTCGGCGGCGGCGTCCACTTCTGCGCCGGCACCTGGATCGCCCGCGCCCAAGTCGCCCAGATCGCGATGCCCGCACTCTTCGACCGGATTCCTGACCTGCGCCTGGACCCCTCCAGTCCGAGCATCGATGCCGGCTGGGTCTTCCGCGGCCTGACCAAGATGCCCGTCACCTGGGGCTAAGTCACCCCCACTCTTTTTCTCGACAGCAAACTCCAACTCTTACTTTCAGGAGCAGGTCTTCCATGCCCACCATTACCTTTGCCCAGTCCACCGGCGCGGCCGCTGAGATCACCGTCGACGAGGGGACTTCGCTGATGCGAGCCGCCGTCACCAACGGTGTCGAGGGAATCGTCGGTGAATGCGGCGGACAAGCCATGTGCGCCACCTGCCACGTCTACGTCCGTCCCGAATTCGCCGACCAGCTGCCCGAGATCAGCGACGACGAGGACGAGATGCTGGACTGCACCACCGCCGAGCGCACCGAGGCCTCGCGCCTGGGCTGCCAGATCACGATGTCCGGTTCCCTGGCAAACATCGTGGTCGACGTCCCCTCGGACCAGGTGTAGCTGCCATGGCAACGAAGGAGACTGAACACACCGTCATCATCGGGGCCGGGCAGGCCGGGATCCAGGTCGCCGACTCCCTGCGCGCCGGGGGCTACACCGGCGCCGTCACCATCCTCAATGACGAGGCACCGTTCCCCTACCAGCGCCCGCCGCTGTCCAAGGACTATCTGGCCGCCGATTCACCGGGCACCGTCCTGCCCCTGCGCGGCCCGGACTTCTTCGCCGCCAAGGAGATCACCCTGTTGGAGGCTGCGGCCGTCGCGGTGAACACCGCTGCACGAAGCGTCACGCTGGCAGACGGAACCACCCTGGCCTACACTCATCTGGTCTTTGCCACCGGCGCCGCCAACCGGCCGCTGCCCTGCCCGGGCGCCACGCTCCCCGGCGTCCACGCCCTGCGCACGCTCGAGGATGCGGAGAACCTGCAGCGGGCGCTGTCCGCCGCCCGGCGGATTGTGGTGATCGGCGCGGGGTTCATCGGCCTGGAATTCGCCGCTGCAGCCAGGGCACGCGGGCTGGAGGTCACCGTGTTGGAATTCGCCGCGCGCCCCATGGGTCGCGCGCTCTCGGCGACCGCATCCGACTGGTTCGCCGCCCGGCACCGAGCCGACGGCATCGACCTGCGCCTGCACGAGGGCGTGGCCGCCATCCACCCGGACGGGGCCGGCTTGCAGGTCGAATCCACCACCGGTGATCGGTATCCGGCGGACCTTGTCCTTTACGGGGTGGGCGTTCTCCCGCGCACGGAACTGGCCGAGGCAGCGGGACTGGCCACCGACAACGGGATCCTGGTGGACTCGGCGCTGCGCACCGGAGTGGACGGCGTGCTGGCCGTCGGCGACTGCGCATCCTTCCCGAACGCGCACACCGGATCGCGCACCCGGCTCGAATCGGTGCAGAACGCCACCGACCACGGACGACATGCTGCCCGGAGCATCATGGGGCACGCTACCGACTACGCGGAAACTCCATGGTTTTGGAGCACCCAGGGATCCCTCAGGCTGCAGATCGCCGGGATCTATGAACCCACGGACCAGGCAGTCGTGCTCGGGGATCCTGCCGGCGGCAAGTTCTCCATCGCGCTGCTGCGCAACGGAGTGCTGGCGGCGGTCGAGTCGGTGAACTCCCCGGCCGACCACATCGCCGCGCGCAAGCTCGTGGGACGCGGAATCGCCGTGGATCCCTCGACACTCGCCGATCCGGCGTTCAGCCTCAAGGCCCTGGCCAAGGCCGGCGTCCCGATACCGGCATGAACCGCCGCCTCTCAGTTCCGGCCCCACGCTCCGTCCATCGCGGCGATGCAGTGTTCCAGCAGTGCCTCGGCGCGGGGCCCGGGCGTGGAGGTGCGCGGCCAGATCGCCACCACCGCGCTGGGGCTGTTGGGCGGCTCCAGCTGCCGGATCGCCACCGGCAATCCGTCCAGCGTGTGCGGCGGATTGTTGGGCCGGGCATAGAGCAATGCGTAACCCAGGCCGCGGCCCACCATGGCATTGACCAGCACCACCTGGGGCAGCGAATAGGCGACGTTGGGATGGAGCCCTGCCTCGGAGAAGAGCCTGCGCGTGTTTTCCGTGCTCGGGCTGGCCTCGTAGTTGATCAGCGGCTCGTCCTCCAACTCTTCCAGCGTGATCGATTCCTGGGCGGCCAGCCGGTGCTCCGGGTGCAACACCACCTCGAGCCGCGTTTCATAGATGACCCGCTTGGCGAATTCGGTCGGCAGCAGCAGGTCGTAGACCAGGGCCAGATCCAGTTCGCCATTCTCCAGCGCCGGGAGCAGGTCATCGTGGGTGCCGACCCGCACCGTCACGTCGATGCCCGGATGCAGGGAACGAAAGCCCTCGAGCGTCGAGGGAACCACGTAGCTGGCAATGGAGGCAAAACACCCGATGGAAACCGGACCGCGCAATGAGCCGTCGGAGCACGGAAAGGAATCGGCCAATTCCTCGCTGTCGGCCACGATGCGCGCGGCCTTGGCCGCGAAGTACTTGCCGGCCGGGGTCATGCGCACCCCGTGGGACTTGCGCCGCACGCAGAGTTGTTCCCCGGCGATCCTTTCGACCGCGGTGATCGCCTGGGAAAGCGCCGACTCGGAGATGCTGAGTTCGGCCGCCGCCGATCCCAGGGTCGAATGACGTGGGAGTTCGGCCAGCATTTCAAGCTGGCGCAGGGAGAAGCGGGCCATTCTTCAGTCCAATCAATAATGTTGTACAACTATTTGAAGTTTACTCAATCATTGTGTGCTGTAACACTTGATGGTGACCTGGGTTACCTGAACGGTTTTGCCACGGGCAACACCGGCGCACAGCCGACCACGTCGATCCATTACGAGCAGCCCGCTCAAAGAGGAGCACCATGAGCATTGCCCAGAACCAGACACCGGCCCAGCGCGCCAACCAGCGCCGGGTCGCGTTTGCCACGATCATCGGAACCACCATCGAGTGGTATGACTTCTTCGTCTATGCCACCGCCGCAGGCCTGATCTTCGCAGAGTTGTTCTTCAAGCCGGCAGGCGCGCAGATCGGCCTGCTGCTTTCCTTCGCCTCGGTGGGCATCTCCTTCCTCTTCCGTCCGCTGGGCGCCTTCCTGGCCGGCCACTACGGGGACAAGATCGGCCGCCGCGCCATGCTGGTGATCACCCTGATCCTCATGGGCGCCGCAACGACCCTCATCGGTGTGCTGCCGACCTACGCCACGGCCGGGGTCATGGCCCCGATCATGCTCTTGCTGCTGCGCATCCTGCAGGGCATCTCCGCCGGCGGCGAATGGGGCGGCGCGGTGCTCATGGCCGTCGAGCACGCACCCAAGGACCGCCGCGGCCGCGCCGGTGCCTTCCCGCAGCTCGGTGTTCCCCTGGGCATGCTTCTGGCCTCGGGCGTCATGGCGCTGATGACGGGCGTCATTTCCCCCGGCGAGCAGTTCCTGGCCTGGGGCTGGCGCGTGCCGTTCCTGCTGAGCATCGTGCTGATCGTCGTCGGCTACGTGGTGCGCCGCGCTGTGGACGAATCCCCGATCTTCGAGGAGATCGCCGCCAAGAAGCAGCAGACCAAGGTCCCGGTCATCGAGCTGTTCCGCAAGCACTGGCTGCTGGTCATCCTGGCCGCTCTGGTGTTCGCGGGCAACAACGCCGCCGGCTACATGACCACCGGTGGCTTCCTGCAGGCCTACACCACCAACCCCGAGGGGCCGATCGGCTTCGAGCGGACCGACGTGCTGGTTGCCGTCTCCTTTGCCGCGGCAATGTGGTTCATCTTCACGCTGCTCTCGGGCTACCTGGCGGACACGATCGGCCGCAAGCGCACCTACCAGATCGGCTTCACGTCCCAGGCCCTCTGCGTGTTCCCGCTGTTCTGGCTCATCAACACCGCCTCGCTGCCCATGCTGTACCTGGCGTTCGCACTGTTCGCGATCGGCCTGGGATTGGCCTACGGCCCGCAGGCCGCCCTGTACTCGGAGCTGTTCCCGGCCTCCGTCCGCTTCTCCGGCGTGTCCATTTCCTACGCCCTGGGCGCCATCATCGGCGGCGCGTTCGCACCGATGATCGCCACCTGGCTGGTCCAGGCCACCGGTACCACCACCGCGGTCTCGGCCTACCTACTGGTCATGACCCTGGTGTCGCTCACCGCCGTGTCCATGTTGCGCGACCGCAAGGGCATCGACCTTTCGATCAACAACCAGGCCGAGCAGGAAATCGGGGCCACGATCTTCGACAAGCGCCGTCCGGCGCTCGAGTCCCCGGCCGTGCCCGTCAAGTAGCGGACCCAAGGCAGGGATCCAGCTTCACTGCGGGTTCCGCCGCAAAACACGAATGGCCGGTGTCCGTCCCCTCTCAGGGGAGGCGGACACCGGCCATTTAGTCGTTGAGTCGCATGCGCTTAGACCGGGAACGCGACTCCCTCGCCAATGACGCGCAGGTTCAGTTCCATGCCGGGGCGTGCCATCGAGGCGTTCCAGTGGCGGATGGTGATGATCTCTCCGCCGCCGGCCAGCCCGGGCACCGGCGAGAGCCTGATCCGCACCGTGGTCTCCGAACCGAAGAACACGGTGTCGACGACGACTCCCCTGATGGGTCCGTCGGACGTGATGCGGATTTGCTCGGGGCGCAGCATCAGGCGCACCCGGCCCTGGAGGGTTGCATGGCGCACCGGGATGCCACCGAGGGAACACATCGCCAGGGAACCCTGGAGCTGGGCTTCAAGCATGACTGCGTCGCCCAGGAACTCCGCGGTGTCCGGGTCCACAGGGCGGGTGTAGACGGAGAACGGCGTTCCGGTCTGGGCCAGCGTCCCGCCGCGCATGACCGCGACCTGGTCGGCAAAGGACAGCGCCTCGCTCTGGTCGTGGGTCACCAGGATCGTGGTGATTTCCGCGGCATGCAGCACGTCTGCCACGGCCTTGCGCGTGGCAACGCGCAGCCCCGCGTCCAGGGCCGAGAACGGCTCGTCCAGCAACATCAGTTTCGGCTTGCGGGCCAGGGCGCGGGCAAGGGCCACGCGCTGCTGCTGGCCGCCGGAGATCTCGTGCGGTCGGCGATCCCCCATGGAGGCCTCCAGCGAAACCATGTCCAGCAATTCGGCCACGCGCCGGGCGTTGGCCCGGCGTCCGGCCGGATTCCAGGCACGGTCCAGCCCGAATGCAATATTCTGGGCAACGCTCAGATGCGGGAAGAGTGCCCCGTCCTGGGCCACGTATCCGATTTCCCGCTTGTGCGCCGGGATCCAGGCGTCCCCGGCAACCATGCGGCTGTTCAACTCGATCGTCCCGCTGTCGGGGTTCTCGAAGCCCGCGATCAAGCGCAGCAGGGTGGTCTTGCCCGATCCCGAGGGGCCGACAATGGCCGTGGTCCCGCCTTCAACGACGGAGAGGTCGACTCCCTTGAGGACTTCCTTGGAACCGAAGCTCTTGACCAGGTCGATGGTGCGCAGGAACTTGACGGCAGGCACGAGTCCGTGGGACGCGAGTGTCGGGGGTGCAGAGGTGGTCACTGTCCGGCCGCTTTCTTTGACTGTTGGAACAGCAGGTAGGTCATGGGTACGGAAATGAGGATCATCAGCAAGGCATAGGGTGCTGCACCCGCGTAGTCGATTTCGCTGCTCTTGGCCCAAAATGCCGTGGCGAGCGTGCGGGTGCCATTGGGTGCCAACAGCAGGGTGGCGGTCAATTCGTTGACGATTGCCAGGAAGACCAGCGCCGCCCCGCCTGCCGCCGCCGGTGCGGTTAGCCTCAGGGTGACACGGCAGAAGGCCATGGCGGGGGAACGTCCCAGCGATCGGGCCGCCTCCTCGAGTTCCCGCGGCGACTGGGCGAGCCCGGCCCGCAGGTTCACCAGTGCGCGCGGAATGAACAGGAGCACATAGGCGGCGAGCAGCACATACGCGCTTTGGTAGATTCCGGGGACCACACGAATGGCCACGGTGACAAACGCCAGGCCAACCACGATCCCGGGCATGGAGCTGGTGATGTAGTTGGACAGTTCCAACAGCTTGCTGAACCAGTTGGCGTGGCGCACCGCCAGGAAGGCCAGGGGGAAGGCGACCACGACGGTCGCCACTGCCCCGCCAAGGCCGTAGCCCATGGTCTGGAAGAGGGCAGGGAAGAATTCGGTCGGATCCCAGATCTCCGCTCCCCCTGCAATGAGCCAGCGAACCACGGAGTACAGGGGCACGCCAACTGACAGGACGAAGAGAGACAACAGGGCCAGCTGGGAGGCGATTTCATAACGTCCCAGGCGCAGGCGGAACGCGAGCCCCTGGGCGCCAAACCCGACGCGGGAGTACCGCGCGTTTCCGCGCACCTTGGCCTCGCCCAGCAGGAGCAGCATGCACAGCAGGACCAGCACGCTGGCAAGCATGTTTCCCGCGGCGCCGCTGAAAGCCGACTGGAACTGGACCATGATGGCCGTGGTGAAGGTGTCGAAACGGATCATCGCGAAGGCGCCGTATTCGGAAAGCAGATGCAGGGCCACCAGCAGGGCGCCGCCGGCCATGGCAATGCGCAGCTGCGGCAGCACCACGCGAAAGAACACGGCCCAGGGCCCCAGGCCCAAGGAGGCAGCGGACTGCTCAATGGCCGGGTCCAGCCGCCCCATGGTCGCCGCAACGGGGATGTACACCAGCGGAAAGTAGGACAGCGTGGCAATCAGGGTTCCGGCCCCTAGGCCGGCGAGTGAGGGAACCGTCGAGGCCCACGCATAGCTGTTGACGAACGCCGGGATCGCCAGCGGCGCGGCAAGGGCCAGCGCCCACCAGCGGTGCCCGCGCAGGTTCGTGCGTTCGACCAACCAGGCGCCGCCCACTCCCAGCACCAGGCACAGCGGCACCGTGACAAGGACCAGCAAAATGGTGTTGAGCAGCAGTTCGCCCACCCTCGGGCGGATGACCAGTTCCAGGACGGTGTCCCAGCCGGTGGCAATCGTCATGTAAATGACGTAGCCCAGCGGGACCAGGGAGAACAGGGCGATGAGGGTTGCCAAAAGCGCGAGCGCCGAAACGCCCAATGGCGGGCGGGGCGCTTTGCCCCCGCCCGTCATTCTCGGATCCCGCTTGGTGTCCGGAACCAACTGGGTCTTGCTCATGTGGCTACAGCAGTCCTGCCTTGTTCATCAGTTCGGTGACCTTGGCCGAGTTGAGCTTGGCCGGGTCAACCGTCGGAGCCTGCAGCTCCTTCAGGGGTACCAGCTTCTCATTCGAGGCCACCTCGGAACCGACTGCATATTCAAACGACGTTCCGGTCTTCAGGATTTCCTGGCCGGCCTTGCCGGTAACGAACTTCAGGAATTCCTGTGCCTGGGCCGCGTGCTTGGACGATGCGAGGACACCACCACCGGAGACCGAGACGAATGCTCCCGGGTCCTGGTTCTTGAAATAGTGCGAGGTGACATTCTTCGAGTTCTCGCCGGTCTTCGCCTGGTCGCCATAGTAGTAGTAGTGGTAGATCAGCGCGCCGTCGATTTCTCCGGCGTTCACTGCCTTCATGGCCGTGGAGTTGCCCTTGTAGGCGGTGAAGTTTTCCTTCATGCCTGCGAGCCACTCGGCCGTGGCTACCTCACCTTCGAGTTCCAGCAGTGCGGCAACGATTGCCTGGAAATCGGCTCCGGTCGGCGAAGCTGCCCAGTTGCCCTTCCACTCCGGCTTGGCCAGATCCAGCATGGACTTGGGCAGCTTGTCTGCGCTGATCTTCTTCGGGTCGTAGACGAACACTGTCGAGCGTGCAGCAATGCCGGTCCACTTGTTGGTGGAAGGACGGAATTCGACCGGCACCTGGTCAAGGGTCCCCTTGTCGATGTCGGCGAAGAGACCGGCGTTCTCAACCTGCGCCATTGCAGGAGAGTTCTCGGTTAGGAAGACATCCGCGGGGGAGGCTTCGCCTTCCTGGATGATCTGGTTGGACATTTCGGTGTCAGAGCCGTTGCGAATGGTGACCTTGATGCCGGTCTCGGCGGTGAAGGCGTCAACCCATTCCTGGGCGAGGCTTTCGTGCTGTGCGTTGTAGACCGTGATTTCTCCCGAGTCCGCGGTTCCGGGGGCCGGAGCATTGGCGGAGCATGCGGTCAGGCCGAGGGCCGCGGTGGCAATGACGGCGAGGCCAGTCATCACGCTTTTTCGAATCGTCATGAGTCGGCGCTTTCTAGTGGGAGTGAAGTTTCCGAGGTCCCGGGGGGGTTTTGAGTGGGACCGCTCACATATCTTAGGTATGACTTACCTAATTCACCAAACAAAATGGGTGGCAAATACGTTAGCCGTGCCATGGCCGCCATGCGTCACGCACGAATGCCCAAAAATGCCTTTCAGTGCGCGGAATTCGCTCAGAATTTCCGGACTCGAATTCACCCTAATCACAGACCATTTTTTGCAGCAAACGAAGGTTGCGGGGTGCCGACCGGCCATTCCCAACTCCGTCCATGTGAAGTGTCTCACCTAAAATTTTCATCGCGTCATATTTGCAACAAACCCTTCCCCCCTTGGGTTTGCGCACGAAAAAACATTGCCCCCGGAGCCGATCCATCGGGTCTAGGGGCAATGCGAATTATTTAGTTAGAGCCGCCAAGCCGAGTGATTGGTCGACGATGTAAGGATCTGCCTACTTGTAGGGGCGGAACTCGCCGACCATCGGGCAGTCAAACGGGTCGCGCGCCGAGAGTCCGACCTTGTTCAGGTACGTGATGACCTGGGCATAGGACTGGGAGACCGAGGTGACCGTGTAGGGGACCTTGAGCTCGTGGCAGTATTCGCGCACGATCGCGGCCACGCCCGCTAGGTTGGCGCGGGGCATCGACGGGAACAGGTGGTGCTCGACCTGGTAGTTCAAGCCGCCGAAGACGTGTGAAAGGACGCGGTTGCCGAATGCCGTGCGGGCCATGACGTTGCGGCTGGTCAGCACCTGGCGGGAGAAGAAGTCAATGCGCGATTCCTTGGGGATCAGCGGCATGCCCTTGTGGTTGGGGGCAAACGATGCACCCATGTACACACCGAAGACCGCGAGCTGCACGCCCAGGAACGCCGAGCCGATGCCAACCGGCAGGAAGATGTAAATGGCCGCCACGTACAAGGTCAGCCGCACGATGATGGAGATGATCTCGCGTCGGCGGTCCTTGACCCGGTCGCCGGTGAACAAGTAGATCATGGAACGCATGTGCAGGTTGAAGCCCTCAAGGGTCAGCAACGGGAAGAACAAGTAGCCCTGGCGCTCGGTGATCCATTTCAGGAACCCCTTCTGCTTCTGGGCGTCTTCGGTCTGGAACGAAATGGTGTCCCACTCGATATCCGGATCCTTGCCCACCGTGTTGGGCATGGCGTGGTGCTTGTTGTGCTTGTTCATCCACCACTGGTAGCTGATGCCGACCACGAAGTTGGCCAGAAAGCGACCGATCCTGTCGTTGGCCGGACCCGATGTCAGGATCTGGCGGTGCGAGGCCTCGTGCGCAAGGAACGCGAACTGGGTCAGGATGATACCGATGACAGCGGCGACAATCAGCTGGAACCAACTGTGCCCCAACAGCACGAAGCCGGTTACGGCGCCACCAAGCAGCAGCACCAGAACGCTGACCAGCCCGAGGTAGTGGCCCTTGCGGCGGCCCAGCAGGCCGGCGTCGCGGACGCGAATCTTCAGGTGGCGGTAGTTGTTGGCTCCAGCCGAACCACGCGATACACGTTGCTCCGGGGCCGAGGGGGACAAAGTGGAACTCATACTACTCAAGGGTCACTCCCAATAAGCTAGTAGGGCGACGATTTCAGTCGTAAGAACTGAAAATCTCGGTTCCTATGTTTATGAGCTTACGTGCTATGCATGTGAAATACCTGATCGTTGCGCATAGACACTAATTTGCTGAATTCAATTCTCGGCATGAAGCCAGCTCTTCAAGGCGACTATCGCCCTTTCTCCCCGTGATTACGCGTCTTCTTGACGTCATCAGCTAATTCTGAATACATACCCCTTGGTGCATTTGTCTCCCACGTCACATGACGGTTGACCGGGTCGGGCTGAGCCGCACTGCGGGCCCGAGGTGAACCCCCGGTGCGGCCCGGTTGCCGTTGCGGGCCAACCCTATTTGCGGTTGGCCCGCAGTACCTCGAGGCGTTGCCGATACTCCGTCTCATCTATTTCACCGCGTGCATAGCGCTCGCGCAGCACGCCCTCGGCACTCATGGGATCGCCCTGGACGCGATGGCGCCAGTACATGCGGCGGCTAAAGAAGATGAAGAATCCAATCAGCAGAATCCAGAAGATCGGGATCAGGAAAAACCAGCCGGGGCCATACCCCGGACCCCAGGCGTGGGCCTGAACGGATGCCAGAGCGGGAAGAATCGCGGTTGTCATGATGGGTTGCTCCTCAAAGCGTGAATTGCGGGTTCCGAGGCTCTTCGCCTCTTGTACCCACTTTCTTCCCTGGCGTTCCTTCTCCGCATCGGCCAGGTGGAGACACCTTGGGCCCCTGCAGTACCCCGATTGGTGCAGCCGAGGATGCTGCCTGGATTAGTCGCGGCTCTTCCGCGGTGTCTGCGGGGCGGGCTGCGCTCCGGGCGTGATCAGACCGCTTTCGTAGGCGATGACCACCAGCCCGGTCCTGTCTCGCACACCCATTTTTCCAATGATGCGCGAGACGTGCGTCTTGGCCGTGAGCGGGGTGATGAAAAGCTGCTCCGCAACTTCGGCATTGCTCTGGCCCGTGCCAATGAGCAACAGGACCTCGCGCTCGCGTTCCGTCAGGGCCTCGAGGGCCGCAGGCCGCCTCGGTGCCTGAACCGGCTTGGTGGCTGCAACCTGCGCCAGCAGCTTGCGGGTCACCGAGGGCGAGAGCAGCGAGTCCCCGGCGGCGACGATGCGCACCGCCGCAATGAGTTCCTCGGGCTCGGTGTCCTTGACCAGGAATCCGGAGGCGCCGGCCCGGATGGAATCGAGGATGTAGTCGTCGAGTTCGAATGTGGTGAGCATGATGATCCGAGTGTGGGCCAGTGACGGGTCCGCGGCGATGGCTGCCGCGGCTGTGATGCCGTCACCCTGGGGCATGCGGATGTCCATCAGCACGATGTCTGGGTTCAGCGCGCGGGCCTGGGCAAGCGCCTGCACGCCGTTGGAGGCCTGGCCGAGCACGCGCATGTCGTCCTCGGCACTCAGGAGCGCGGAGAATCCAGCCCTGATCAGTGACTGGTCGTCCACAATGAGAACGCCGATCATGGGGCTCCCTAGTTCAGTGTCGTGGGGTGTCCGCGTCTCAGGCATGCTGCCCCTTCGGTGCCGGGATCCATGCCTCGATCCGGGTTCCGGGTCTTCCCGCTCCCCCGGGCATGCCCGTGGTGATCGTGAGCGTTCCGCCGTGGGAGCCCAGGCGCTCACGCATACCGCCGATGCCGTTTCCCTCGTCCCCGGCGCCCATGCCGATCCCGTCGTCGGTCACCGTGACCGCAGCGTGCCCGTCATCGAGTTCGACTGCCACGGCAACGTGGCTGGCCATCGCGTGCCTGACAACATTGGTCAGCGATTCCTGCACCACCCGGTAGAGGATGTTCTCCACCCGTTCGTCGACCCACTCCGGGGGCGGCAGCACCGGCGGGGTGAAGGAGATGGACAGGTTGGCGCCGCGGACCCGCTCGACGAGTTCGTCCAGTTGCTCGAGCCGCTGGCTGGGAACCCGCGGCGCGTCCTGCCGCAGGACCGCAAGCACCCCGCGGACCTCGGAGAGTGCCTCCTTGGATCCTGACTTGATGTTTTCCAGGGCCTCAAGCATTCCGGAGGTGTCGCCGTCCTTCTTGGCCAGGTGCAGCGCCACGGAGGCCTGCACGTTGATCATGGACAGCGAGTGGGCCACGACGTCGTGGATGTCCCTGGCCAGCACGAGGCGTTCCTCATCCCGCTGGTGCTTGGCCCGCTCACTGGCGGCGCGGCGGAATTCGTCCCGCCGGGTCTTGGCGCTGCGTCCCAGCTCCCCGGCCAGCAGGACGACAACCAACCACACGAGCACGAAGAAGACCCGCGTGCTTTCCCCGGGTTGCAGGGCCAGCAGCAGGAACGCGATCCCGGCCGCCGCGGCACTGCCCCAGGCCCACCAGCGTGCCCCGGCCAGAACGGCCAGAACCAGGCCCACGGCAAAGGATAAGGGGAAAGGTCCCCACGGGAAGCCCGCCGCAACGTAGCCGACCGTCACCAGCCCAATGCCTGCAGCCATGGGTCCGGGCCTGCGGCGGCGCAAGAGCAACAGGGCGGGGCCGGCCAGCAGCAGGAGCACCGCGCCCCACGTCAAAGGCGCGCCCTGGCGCCACGCGGCGATGTGGGTGCCAACCAATTGAACGACCGCCATGACCATGGGCAGGATGCCCAGCGGAGGACGGCGTCGGTTGAACATGAGACGAGACTACTCGTTGCCGCCCGGCGTCCTCATCCGGCCTCGGCCGTAGGGACAGCTACGCCGGCGGGAGTAGGTCGCCCCCGCGACTGCCCGACAGACTGTAGGGATTCGAGCACGCTTACAAGGTTGGCAATACCCAAACCACCCATGTTCGCACAGCCGCGCGCCGAGGCGTGCCCAGTTGCACCTATTCTTATTATCTCCCCCACAAGGGCTGTTATTGCCATTGACGTCCAACTCTGACCTCGTGAAAATCAAAGGTATGAAAAGCCCGGAATGCTGTGGACATGCGCTCCGACGCCTGCGGCATATGTCGAGGCCCGCCCCGCGGTTTCGCGACCCAGTGCCCATGATGCGGACATCAGAATCCGTCTGGCCGGGACTCGACTTAATCAATTCACCAACCTCTGGGCCACCCGCGATAAAAACCGCAACTCAAGAATCGTCCGAAGCGATCCTTGATCATTTGAGTGCGACCCGTCGTTCACAATGAGTTTTTTGAGCACCAGAAATCCGCCCTCATTTGAACGGTATGACATTATTACTACCTGTTGCCCCGAAATTTGTCCGGTGCACCAAGCAGTGTCCCCTTGCGCGTTGCGGCACGATCGATCCATGGATCTCTGAGCACGACGCATGCCACAGATGGAAGTCCCATGACTCAGTCCAGAACCGCCGATTTAGTTCAGCGAAACTTCCACGCCCGTTCCCTGCGCGTTAGGGTCGTCCTTTCCCAAGCACCACTCAGCCTGACTGTGATCTTGATGGTGGCCCATGCAGGCGCCGTCTTCCCCGAGATTTTCGCCAATCCCATCTTTGCCGCTGGACTGTGGATGCACGCCGTCATCCTTCTCCTCTGCTTCGCGATGCCCTGGGACAGGCTCCCATACCCAACTTTCCTGGTCATTCCGTACCTGGATTTTGTGGCTGTGGGATTTACCCGCGAGGGCAGCCTGCCATACGCAACCTCGGCCGGATTGCTGATGTTGTTTCCTGTCTTTTGGATCTCTGCCTCGGGTCTGGCCCGCAAAACGGCAGTTTTCAGCAGCCTGCTGGGAACCTTGTTGATCATCTGGACCCCGCTGCTCCTTGACGGCACGCCGGTCACGGCGGGGCAACTGAGCAAGCCCCTGCTCTTCCCCTTCATGATGGCCGGCTTTTCCTTCGCCGTCGTGAGCATGACAGCGCACCTGGACCGCCAGCGACTGGCCGTTCTCGCCAAGGATGTCCAGCTGCGCGCCACGCTGGATGCCAGCCGACGGCGCGAACAGCTTCTCTCCGCCGTCCTGGACGCGATCCCTGTGGGCGTGGTGGTGGTGGATGCCCAGGGCCGTGACCAGTTGATGAACACCACCCAACAGGCCTTCCACGCCTTTGCCGTTCCCGATGACATGGAGGATCCTGCCGAGAAGGACCTTTTGCTCTTCGGCTCGGACAGGGTGACCCCGTTGGAGGCCGCGGAACGCCCCGTGCGCCGCGCCGTTTCGGGCGAGTCCTTCACCAATTTCGACCTCTGGGTCGGAGCGGGCGACGGAGCGCGCGCCTTCTCCACCACTGCACGTACCATGAAGGATGCTGATGGCAACTACGACGGCGCTGTCATTTCCTTTCACGATATTACGGACATGCTTGCCGCACTGGCCGCCAAGGATGATTTCGTTGCCAGGGTCTCCCATGAATTTCGAACACCGCTGTCCTCCATCCTGGGCTATGCAAGCCTGATCATGGACGACGGCCAGGACCTCCCCACCGAGGTAACCAACGCCCTAGCCGTCATCGAACGTAACGCCGAACGCCTGCTGGATCTTGTCAATGACCTGCTGGCCACAAAATCAATGATGTTTCACCCCGCTCCCACCGATTTTGCCCAACTGGTAGCGCACAGCTTGGCAGCAGCAGCCCCCTCGGCAACCGCAAATGCGGTGACCTTGCACAATTCGGTCGAGGATCCAATGCCTGTCGTCGTTGACGCCGGGAGAATCGGACAGGTGCTGGATAACCTCATCTCCAACGCCATCAAGTACTCGCCCGACGGCGGCACCGTCACCGTCCGGGCATGGGTCGAGGGTGAGGACCTCCTGTGTACGATCCAAGACACGGGAATGGGAATGAACAACACCGAGCAGGCCGAAGCATTTACCAAGTTCTTCCGTGCCGACCAAGCCCTAAAACGCGCCATTCCCGGGCTCGGCCTAGGCCTACTCATCACCAAATCCATCGTGGAAATGCACGGCGGGACTATTGATTTGCATAGCGCGCCGAGAGCAGGGACCTCCATCCGCTTCACCCTGCCACAGTCCGTATACAGGCCTGGTGCGCTGCACGTCCGCTGAGAGTCCTCCACAATGCGTGTCCGCAGGGTTGGGAACCATTGATGGCTGTCGTCCCAATTCCCGCAAGCCAGTCGCCCATTCACCACACCAGTTTTTGACTTGCTGGCGCGGATTCGATGGCAGAGACCGTGGCTCGACAGCCAGCTCGGTAGTCACCCATGCCAAGTACCCGGTGCTGATTCACCATGGCTATTGGCCGTTGTCCCCGCCTCAGGTCAGTCAACGTGGAGTTCCAACTACCTCGTGGGCACTGCGCGGCGGGCCGCCTGCGGAACGCCGCGGAAGGCCTCCGATCGCCCCGTTCGCCCTGCGCTCGAACGGGGCGATGCAGTTGCCGTTGGAACCGCAGAACTGCTAGGACGGCCACGTCACGAATGCCAGGATCCGCGGAGGTAGAGTGAGGTCTGGCGGTACCGTTGAGTGGTTTCGTCGAGCACTCCGCCCTTATTGAGGAAATGAGTCAACCACCATGGAAGAATCTCCGCGCAGCAAGATCGTTGTCGGCGTCGACGGGTCATCTGAGTCTGTCAACGCACTACGCTACGCATCGGTCCTTGCCTCGGCAATGGGCCATGATCTGGTGGCCTTCGCTTCCTGGCTCCCGCGCCTTGTCCTGGAGGACTACACCCCCGAGTGGGATCCAGAGCAGGACGCCCACGAGAACTTGGACAAGGCAATCGAGCAGGCCTTCGGCGTTGACATCCCGGAAAACCTGAAGCGCGAAGTCATTGTGGGACCGGCAGCCCCCAACCTGCTCAAGGCCTCCGAGGATGCCGCAATGGTCGTGCTGGGCACTCGCGGCCGCGGCGGCTTCAAGGGCCTGGTCATGGGATCGGTCTCCAGCTCGCTGGCCGCCCACGCCTCGTGCCCGGTGCTGATCCACCACGGCGAATAGCAGGCTCGCGGCTGTCAGTCGGGGAACCGGCCGGCACCAACGGTAGCGGTTTGCTGTTCTAACGATCGCTGGAACTCGATCTTCGTCCTCGGTATTTCCGTGGGCCATCGCAGGCTGACTTGCGCCCCAACGCCGGTACCCTTGGGCCATCACCACCGTCAAGGTCTCCGAGGCCGGCGGATACCGGGGGTTCCACTGGGCTGATGGTGAAAACACGCCGCGGCCCACCGCGAACGATTCCACCGAGACCCCCGGGCTTGGATGCCGCACCCAAATCGAACTCCACTGCGCACCCTGCCACCCCGCCTGGTGGGGCCGGGACCACCCCAAAACCACGCAGCGACCACGGGGCGGCAGATTCGTGGCTTGCAGTCGGCCGGCAAACCCAAAAACAACGCCGGCCCCGTGCCCGCCCTTGAGAACTTCAAGGACGGGCACGGGGCCGGCTCACGGGGTGGAGCCTAGATTCCTGCCGCGCGCTCCGCGGACTCGACCACGTTGGCCAAAAGCATGGCACGGGTCATCGGACCCACGCCGCCCGGGTTCGGGGAGATCCAGGAGGCAACCTCGTAGGCCGCCGGCTCCACGTCGCCGGTGACAACGGCCTTGCCGTTCTCGTCGTTGACGCGCGAGACGCCCACGTCCAGCACGATCGCGCCGGGCTTCAGGTCCTTGGCCTTGATCATGTGCGGCTGGCCGGCGGCGGCGATGACCACGTCGGCCTCGGCGAGGTGCGCGGCCAGGTCGCGGGTCCCGGTGTGGGCCAGGGTGACCGTCGCGTTGACGTCGCGGCGGGTCAGCAGCAGCCCGATCGGGCGCCCGATGGTCACGCCGCGGCCGACGACCAGCACGTTCTTGCCGTTCAGCTCGATGCCGTGGCGCTCCAGCAGCTCCACGCAGCCCTTGGGGGTACACGGCAGCGGGGAGGACATCGGGCGGTTGACGTTGGCGACCAGACGGCCCAGGTTCATCGGGTGCAGGCCGTCGGCGTCCTTGGCCGGGTCCATGGCCTCGAGGATGGTGTCCTGGTCGATGTGCTTGGGCAGCGGCAGCTGCACGATGTAGCCGGTGCATTCCGGGTTCTCGTTCAGCTCGCGGACCTTAACCAGCAGCTCGTCCTGGGTGGTCTCCTCGGGCAGGTCCACGCGGATCGACTTGATGCCGACCTCGGCGCAGTCCTTGTGCTTGCCGCCGACGTACCAGGTGGAGCCCGGGTCCGACCCGACCAGGATGGTGCCCAGGCCGGGGGTGACGCCGCGTTCGGCGAGTTTGGCCACGCGTTCGGTCAGTTCGGCCTTGAGGGCCTTTGCCGTTGCCTTGCCGTCAAGAATCTGTGCAGTCATATGTGTGGTGCTCCGTTTCAAGAAATAGTTCCCGTGCGCGCATGGTGCGGGGTGGTGCTTGGGTGGCCGGTGGCCGTTTACCAGTCTTCGAGGCCCTCATAGAGCGGGAAGGCCTTGGCCAGGGTGTTCACGCGTTCGGCCAGGGCCGCCTTGTCCGCCTGCTGTCCGTCACGCAGTGCGATGCCGATGATGTCGGCGACCTCGGTGAAGGCGGCCGCGTCGAAGCCGCGGGTGGCCAGCGCCGGGGTGCCGATGCGCAGGCCCGAGGTGGTCATCGGCGGGCGCGGGTCGAAGGGCACCGAGTTGCGGTTCACGGTGATGCCGATTTCGTGCAAAAGGTCCTCGGCCTGCTTGCCGTCCAGCTCCGAATTGCGCAGGTCGACCAGGACCAGGTGCACGTCGGTGCCGCCGGTGAGCACCGAGACGCCTGCCTTAGTGACATCCTCGGCGGTCAGGCGTTCGGCCAGGAGCCTGGCGCCCTCGAGGGTGAGGACCTGGCGCTGCTTGAATTCCTCGCCCGCGGCGATCTTGAACGCAACCGCCTTGCCGGCAATCGCGTGCATCAGCGGCCCGCCCTGGTGGCCCGGGAAGACGTTGGAGTTGATCTTCTTGGCCAGCGCCTCGTCGTTGGTGAGGATCAGTCCCGAGCGGGGACCTGCCAGGGTCTTGTGCACCGTGGAGGTGACCACGTCGGCAAACGGCACCGGGTTCGGGTGCAGGCCCGCGGCCACGAGCCCGGCGAAGTGGGCCATGTCCACCCAGAGCCTTGCGCCGACCTCGTCGGCGATGGCGCGGAACGCGGCGAAGTCGAGCTGGCGCGGGTAGGCGGACCAGCCGGCGATGATGACCTGCGGCTTCTCGGCGATGGCCTGGGCACGGAGCTTGTCCATGTCCACGCGGAAGGTTTCCGGGTCGACCTCGTAGGCGGCAACCTTGTAGAGCTTGCCGGAGAAGTTCAGCTTCATGCCGTGGGTCAGGTGTCCGCCGTGGGCCAGGGACAGGCCCAGGATCTTGTCGCCCGGTTCGATCATGGCCGAGAGGGCAGCGGCGTTGGCGGAGGCGCCGGAGTGCGGCTGGACATTGGCGAACTTGGCGCCAAAGAGGGACTTCACGCGCTCGATGGCCAGGTTCTCGGCCACGTCAACGTGCTCGCAGCCGCCGTAGTAGCGGCGGCCCGGGTAACCCTCGGCGTACTTGTTGGTCAGCACCGAGCCCTGGGCCTCGAGCACCGCGCGGGGCGCAAAGTTCTCGGAGGCGATCATTTCCAGGGTGTCGCGCTGGCGGCCCAGCTCAAGTGACAGGACCTCGGCGATTTCCGGGTCGAGCTCGGCGAGGGATTGGTTGGTCACGGGATTCTTGCTCATGGTGTTGAACTCCGGTGGGTGAGGGTTGGTCTTCGGGCAGGGTCACATTGCGAATCATTCAACCCCCGGACCCAGGCGCGCGGTCCGTGGTTAGCTCGTGTGCCGTTCCCCGGTGGTTCATCCCACCCAACGCCAGTTGCGACACCCTTCGATATTAGTCGGAATAGGCCCGTGGGCCAGACTGTTACACCGAGTGACAGTTGTATCTTCAATAACCACGTCCCACAGGAGGGCCAGCCGGAATGCAATCGATCGGTGAACAGCTTCGTACGGTCGTGATCGGTGCCGGCCAGGCAGGACTTTCGGCCGCCCACCACCTGCGACGCAAGGGCTTGGTCCCCTTCGCGGACTTCGTCGTGCTGGATGCCAACGAGGGACCCGGTGGCGCGTGGCGCCACCGCTGGGACTCCCTGACCTTCGACCGCGCCCACGGACTGCATTCGCTTCCCGGTATGGAATTGGACACACCGAACCGCGCCGAACCGGCCTCCGCGGTGGTCACCCGCTATTACGGCGACTATGAATCTGCGTTTGCCCTGCCGGTGGTCCGCCCCTTCAAGGCCAGGACCGTCACCGGCTCGCTCGGCGAGGGCTTCACCATCACGTCAACCGACGGCCGCCGGATCCAGGCGGCCACCGTCATCAACGCCACCGGAACCTGGGACAAGCCCTACTGGCCGTACTACCCCGGCGCCCGCGAATTCACCGGCCGCCAGCTGCACACCCGGGACTTCGTCGCGCCCGAGCAGTTCCTGGGCAAGCGGGTGCTGGTGGTCGGCGGCGGCACCAGCGCCGCGCAATTCCTGCTGCAGCTCGCCTCCCTGGGCATCGACACCCTGTGGTCCACCCGGCGTGCTCCGCAGTGGAGGGAAGCCCCGCAGAACAAGGCCTGGGGCATCGAGGTGGAGGCGAACGTGAACGACCGCACCCATGCCGGACTGGTTCCACGTTCCGTGGTCTCGGTGACTGGCCTGCCGCTGACCGACTTCTACCAGGAGGGAATCGACTCCGGGGTCCTGGTTTCCCGCGGCGGGATCGACTCGGTCTCGTCGGCGGCCGTCACCTTCACCGACGGCAGCACCGAGGACATCGACGTGATCCTGTGGGCCACCGGTTTCCGCGCCTCCCTTGACCACCTGGCTCCCCTGGGCCTGCGCGAGCCCGGCGGCGGCATCGTCATGGGCGAGGATTCGGTCACCGTCACCAAGGTCCCCGGGCTGTTCCTGGTCGGCTACGGCGCCTCCGCCTCCACCATCGGGGCAACGCGCGCCGGCCGGGCCGCGGCGGTTGCCGCCGTGCGGGTGCCGGATCCGCGCGAGGCGGCCGTGGCGGCGGGCTAGGAACGCTTCATTTTTCCGCCGGATTCAGCCACGGCGAACGCTGCATGTAGCGTAATCCCGTGAGCACCAACGAATTCATTGTGTCCCTGTCTTGCCCCGACCGTCCGGGCATCGTCCACGCCGTCTCGGGAGCCTTGCTCAGCGCCGGTTGCAACATCACCGAGTCGCAGCAGTTCGAAAGCCCGGAGACGCACAACTTCTTCATGCGCATCGCCGTGGCCACGGAGCAGGACCTCGAGGCGGTGCGCGCGGCACTGGGCCCGGTCTCCGAGCAGTTCGGCATGGAACTGAAGGTCACCGCCGCCGGTTCGCGCGTGCGGACGCTGATCATGGTGTCCAAGGAAGGCCACGCGCTCAACGACCTGCTCTACTCGCAGCGCGCGGGGACCCTGCCGGTGGATATCCCGGTCATTGTCTCCAACCACCTTGACCTGAAGCCCATGGCCGACTTCCACGGCATTGAATTCATCCACATCCCGGTCACCGCCGCCACGAAGGCCGAGGCCGAGGCCCGGCTGCTGGCCCTGGTGGACGAGCACGACATCGAACTGGTGGTCCTGGCCCGCTACATGCAGATCCTCTCCGATGACCTGTGCCGCGCGCTCAACGGGCGGGCCATCAACATCCACCATTCGTTCCTGCCGTCGTTCAAGGGGGCCAGGCCCTACCACCAGGCGCACGCCCGCGGCGTCAAGCTCATTGGCGCCACCGCCCACTACGTGACGGCGGACCTGGACGAGGGACCGATCATCGAGCAAGAAGTCATCCGCGTGGACCATGCACGCACCGCCGAACAGTTCGTGGCCATGGGCCGGGACGTGGAGGGCCGCACGCTGACCCGCGCCGTGGCCTGGCATGCCGAGCGCCGAGTCATGCTCGACGGCTACCGCACCGTCGTTTTCTCCTGACAGCGCGGCGCCGTTTGCACGGCGCCGGCCGGGACTTCGTCCGGCGAGCCCTCAGCCCTCGGCTTCACCGAGCGCGACGTGGACTTCCGAGGTGACGGCGGTGCCGCGCTCCACGGTGCGTGAGACCGTGCAGTACTTGTCGTGCGAGAGCTCCACCAGGCGTTCCACGAGGCCTGCGGCCTTGCGCCCGCCGGCGGTGTCCGGAAAGGCCACGTCGAAGGACAGGTGCAGGCCGTCCATGCGGTTGGCACCGTCCTCAACCAGCTTGTGGCCGGATGCAGCCACCCGAAAGGTCGTGGGCTCGGCGCTGCGGGCCGTCACCGTGTCGACGTCGATCGACGAACATCCGGCAATCGCCGCCAGCAGCAATTCCACCGGGCTCAGCAATCCTTCGCCCTGGCCAAATTCAATTTCAGCGCCCGCGTCATTGCGCACCGTGTAACGGCCTGTCGCGGTGCGGGTCAGCTCGACGGAACGCAGCGTGGGGTCTTCGTTTTCGCTCATGCGTTCATCATGCCACCACCGGAGGGGACGTTGCCGTGGCGGAGGGCCCCACGGTCCGCGAAGGAACGGTAAAACCCGCCCGCGGCACGGGGAACCACACCCGAAATTCCCTCTAGGGTTCGTTGGCCCACTGCTCATGTTCGTCCAGATGGTGGCGCGCGCTGGCCTCGGAACCGGTAAGTTGCTCCATGCGCCCCATCAGTTCAGCCGCGAGGGTCCAGGTTTCCAGGGTGGAGGGCGGGTTGACGCCTGCCGCGCGGGCAATCTTGTTGCGCCACTTGTTGGTGAACCCCAGGACCTGGTCGCCGCTGATGTTGCGGTCCCAAAGCCACCTGGCCAGCGCCCTGGCCTTCAACAGCCTGTTGGCCTCGGCGTGCGCGCCGTGGCTGAAATGGTCGACCGGGGTCTTCGGTTCGGCCGGCGCGGGTTCGACTGCAGCCGGTTCAACCACGGCAGCCACGTTCGACCCGGCTTCGGCTTCCCCGGGTTCAAGGTCGGGCAGCCCCATGGCCACGATTTCGGGGCTGTTCTCGATGGTGTGGACGGCGCCCTCGATGATCGCCCTCAACCGCTCCAGGACCCGGGGAGGGATGCTCCCCGCCTGTTCATCGAGCGTGCCACGGAGTGCTGCGACCATTTGCTCGTAAACCTCGACCTTGTGCTGCGGCCACATCGTCCCAGCTGCTCCCTCACCCTTTGCATCCGAACACCGTCCTACGGTTCCGCCGCCCCAGGGCGCGGAGCCGAAGAACAACACTATCGGGTTGCCCGGCACGCTGGCCACCGCCCCTCCCCCGAACGCGACACCGGGCCGGCAGCGGGGTCCTCACCATGGCACGGAACACGCATGCGGCCGCGTCGTGTCACCAACCAATGGCGCCGCCGGCCAACGGCTACAGTGGGTGTCATGGCCCACATCATCACCATTGACTCGATCACCCCGTCCGTCGACCCCACCGCATTCGTGGCACCGACAGCAACGCTTTCCGGGGACGTTTCCCTGGGTGCCAATGCCAGCGCCTTCTACGGCGTTTCGGCCCGCGGGGACTCGGACACCATCACCGTCAAGGAGGGCACGAACCTCCAGGACAACGTGGTGCTGCACGCGGACACCGGCTATCCCTGCACCATCGGCGAGCGCGTCTCGGTGGGCCACTCGGCGGTGGTCCACGGGGCCACCGTGGGCAACGACTGCCTCATCGGCATGAGCGCCACCATCATGAACGGTGCCGTCATCGGGGAGAACTCCCTGGTGGCCGCCGGCGCGCTGGTGCTCGAGGGCACGCAGGTGCCCCCGCGCTCGCTGGTTGCCGGGGTTCCGGCCAAGGTCAGGCGCGAACTGAGCGACGAGGAGGTGGAGAACCTGAAGGAAAACGCCGCCCACTACCTGGTGCTGGCGGCGAAGCACCGTGAGGCAAACGCCGCACGCTAGGTAAACACCCGCCCACAGAATAGGGAGCACATACGCGATGGCAAGTTACATCCAGGCACCACCCACCGCACATCCGGGAGCCCCCTCGCCTATCAAGGCCACGGGCCGCACCCTGAACTGGGGCGTCGTCTCCACCGGGCGCATCGTCGGAAACGTCATCGCCGATCTCAAGTCGCTGGAGGACGCCAACGTGATGGCGGTGTCCTCGCGCAGCGAGAAGCGCGCCCGCGCCTTCGCCGACGAACACGACATCGAATGGGCCTACGGGTCCCACGAGGTGATGTTCGCCGAGCCGGAAATCGACGCCGTCTACATCGGCACCCCGCACGGGCAGCACTTCGAGATCGCCATGGCCGCGCTGAAGTCAGGCAAGCACGTGGTCTGCGAGAAGTCGCTGACCATCAACGCCTCCGAGGCCCGTGCCCTGGTGGCCGAGGCCGAGGCCCGCGACCTCTTCCTCATGGAGGCGGTCTGGTCCCGTTTCACCCCGGCGTTCGGCCGGGCCCTGGACATCCTGGAATCCGGCGAGCTCGGCGAGCCTTCCTGGGTCCAGGCGGACCTGGGATTCGTTGCCCCCTACGACCCGACGTGGCGGCTCTTCGACCCGGCCGCTGGCGGCGGGGCCCTGCTGGATCTGGCGGTCTATCCGCTCACCTGGGCCATCGGCGCCTTTGGCTTCCCCACCTCGGTGCAGGCCAGCAGCGACCTCAACGACGACGGCGTGGACATCCAGACCGCTATCACCCTGGGCTACCCGGGCGTGCGCCACGCCCAGCTGATGGTGTCGCTGACCAGCTCCCCGACCAAGGAAGCCCGCGTCGCCTGCACCAATGGCTGGCTGGGCACTAACGCGCCGCTGCACAACCCCACGAAGCTGTTCATCCACCCGGCCGACGGCCCGGCACGGACCGAGGTCTTTGAACCGGTGGGCGCGAACTACACCTTCGAATTCCGCGAGGCGACCCGATGCATCCAGCAGGGCCTCAACGAGTCCCCCACCATGCCGTGGGAGCACTCGGTGAACACCATGGCGATCTTCGACGGGATCCGCCACCAGCTGGGGATCCGCTACCCGAACGACCTCGTCTCGCGGTAGGCCCGCTCTCGGGGCAATGAAAACAAGGTTTGGCGGTGCCGGGGAATCCCGCGGCACCGCCAAACTTTTTCATACCCGACAGCCATCGAGCAATGGAGGATTCCTTGCTGGCCAGGGACTACATCACCGAAGATTTTCATTCACTCCGACTCTTGCGATTGTTCCTCCCCACGCACGACCGGCTCGATGAACCGCAGCGCTGGTCCGAGATATTGCCGGCCGGCGTCGAACTGGCGGGTTCCACCGACTGGAACGAACTCTGGTCCGCGCACTCGCTGGAGCACGCCGACGCGGAGCTTCCCCGCGCTCCCCTGGGCACGTTGGATCTTTCCACGGCCCAGGCCCTCGGCGAGATCCTGATCGCGCACTTCGGTCCGCGGTATCCGCTGCACACGCGCAGCTGGGTCGGCCGTGCCCGGGCTTTCCCGCCGGATGCAACAAGCAGCAGCTTTGATGGCCATGAGTTCGTCCACGAAATCCTGGGCATCGAGGAGGTCATTGCCTCCGCCATGCGGGACCAGGTTCCCGAGTTCGTGGAGGACCCCTTCAAGACCTTCGCCTGGGGCACGTGCCTATACCCGGATTCGCTGATCATTGCCGCCGAACCGATGCTGTTCCGGGCGTTGCACCAAGACCCGCGGCTGGAAGCCGTGTCCATCATGTCGCACCGAGATATCCTGCCGGCTCCCTTTGAGGGATAGACCTGCCACTATGTTTACGCTGGAGACCTTCCGAACTAGATTTAATCCATGAAGTGGCGCCCTTGGGCAATGTCGAATGTTGTCATCCACGCCGTTCGGAGAGAGTGCAAGGGGAACGGCATGAATCCGGCCGCGGCTGGACTCCATAGTGCTGCAAGGCGAAGCGGAAATGGATACGGGAACAGAGCTATTTAGCCGGCTTAGCGAGTGGTGCAAAGAGCACCGCCACAGTGTGCGTATCCGCAAACAGTGGAAAAACATGGCCTATGGCGCCGCAGAGGAGATCCACCGAGAGCTGGTCGTCAGGGGGTTTACTCCGCTCAGTGAACGCCGCCTGCGCAGGATCGCCGCAAACGCCGACTGGTGGTGGTGGAAACAGAATTCACGCAGCTCCTATGGGCGCGCCCGCTCACGCCACGACAAAGGCAATCCGGTGAAGCCCACGGTTCTGGACACGGGCATCGACTAGGCCAAATCCTTCGAGGCCAGGCTAGGCCAAGGATCGAATAGGGCCATCAAACTGCCGAAGGTTCCCTGGTCGTCTGCCTCGCGGCGCGGCCATGGAATCTTCGGAAATTTGAATCACCCGCCACCTACTTGGCAGCAAGCTCCGCTTCGGCGGCTTCGCGCTCGGCGTTCTTCGCGCTGCTGCGGCGCCAGATGGCTGCGATGACCGCCCCGGAGAGATTGTGCCAGACCGAGAACACGGCGCCGGGCAGCGCCGCCTCGGGCGTGAAGTAGGTCTTGGCCAAGCCCGAGGCCAGGCCGGAGTTCTGCATGCCGACCTCAATGGCCATGGTGCGGCGGGTGGCGATGGGCTGCTTGAAGAGCTTGGCGGTTCCGTAGCCCAGCGCAATGCCTCCGGCATTGTGCAGGATGACCGCAAGGAGGATCAAGAGACCGGCGCTGAAGATGGCGGCGGCGCTGCCCGCCACCACGATGAGCACCACCCCGGTGATGGCGATGACCGAGACCCAGGGAAGGGCGGGCAGGACCTTGGCGACCACGCGCGGCAGGAGCACGCGCAGCACCAGGCCGAGCACGACGGGGATGAGCACGATCTGCACGATCGACTTGGCCATCGACCCGGCATCCACCGGCAGGTACTGGCCAGCCAGCCACAGGGTCAGCAGCGGGGTGAAGATGGGTGCCAGCAGGGTGGAGATCGAGGTCATCGTCACCGAGAGGGCGACGTCCCCCTTGGCCAGGTAGGTCACCACGTTCGAGGCGGTTCCGCCCGGCGCACAGCCCACCAGGATGACGCCGGCGGCCAGCGCCGGAGGCAGCTGCAGCAGCATCGAAATGCCCAGGCCCAGCAGCGGCATGATCACGTACTGCGCCACGACGCCCAGGAGCACCGGCAGCGGCTTGCGCACGACGAGCGCAAAGTCCGGCAGCGTGAGCGTCAGGCCCATGCCAAACATGATGATCATGAGCAAGGGATTGATGGCCTTGGAGAATCCGCTGAAGGTTTCAGGGGTCAGCAGGGCAATGGCCCCGCCGGCCAGGACCAGCAGCGGGAAGAGCGTCACGGCGACCTTCGCGCTGCGCTCCTCGGCATCCAGTCCGGGCTTGGGTTGTACGTTTCGATCGGTTGACATGAAAAAATGGTGACAAATTGATCAAGGCATGTCCAATCAATTTGCCAGTTCGCCCAAGCCTGACCGCTGGTCGCGGAAAATGTACCGCTCATCGCAACATCCCGGCGTCATGTGACCGGGGTCGGTAACGCAGTGGAGCGAATACCCGCGGTGCGGGAGCGGGCCGGCCGCCAGCTGCCGGTCCGCTCCCACCCGTCCAACACGGCATGGATGACTCCATTACCCGCCGTGTCTCCGGCCCCGGCGTCGATGTAAAAACACCGTGCCGGGGCAATGCGGCGGTCCTCCCCGGCCCCCTCAGACCATTTGCAGGACCACCGCAAGTCATGTGCCTCAGGCCGCGGCACCCTGGAGCGAGGCGCTGCGGGCTGCGGCGAGCCCGAGCTCTAGGTCCGCGACGAGGTCCTCGACCTGCTCGATGCCCACCGAAAGGCGCACCAGGTTCCGCGGCACCGCCAACGGGGTACCGATCACCGAGGCGTGGGTCATTTCCGCGGAGTAGCAAACCAGCGACTCGACCCCGCCCAGGGACACCGAGAGCGCGAAAAGCTTGGTCGACTCGGCAAAGGCCCGTGCGGCGGCCTCGCCGCCGGCAAATTGCAGCGAGACGATCCCGCCAAAGCCGCTGGACTGGCTCTTGGCCAGTTCATGGCCGGGATGTGTGTCAAGGCCCGGGTAGAGCACGGTGTCGACTTCCCCGCGCCCCTGCAGCCATGCGGCAATGACGGCGGCGTTTGAACAGTGGCGCTCCATGCGCAACCCCAGGGTTTTCAGCCCGCGGGCGGCCAGGAAGCAGTCCTGCGGACCGGCCACCGCGCCCCCGGCGAATTGCTGGAAGCCGACTGCCGCGGCGAGCTCCTCGCCGCGGAACACGCGGTCGGCGACGATCACCGCTCCACCGAGCACATCCGAGTGACCGCCGATGTACTTGGTGGTCGAGTGCACCACCACGTCCGCGCCCAGGGTGAGCGGGCGCTGCAGGAACGGGGTGGCGAAGGTGTTGTCCACGACCAGCAGTGCACCGGCGGCGCGGGCGATCGCGGCCCAGCCCGCGACGTCCGCGATGCCCAGCAGCGGATTGGACGGCGTCTCCACCCAGAGCAGCGCGGTCTTCCCGGGTTGCACGGCCGCGGCGACGGCCGCCAGGTCGGTGATCTCGACCGGGGTGTTGGTGATCCCCCACTTGCCGTGCAGGCGGTTGACCAGGCGGTTGGTGCCGCCGTAGCCGTCGGCCCCGAGCACGATGTGGTCCCCGGGTTCCAGCACCGCGCGCAGCAGCGCGTCTTCCGCGGCGATCCCGGAGGCGAACGCGAAGCCCGCATGTCCCGCCTCCAGGGCGGTGAGCTGGGTTTCGAAGCCGTTGCGCGTCGGGTTGGAGCCGCGCGAGTATTCGTGCCCGGCACGCAGTACGTTGATCCCGTCCTGGACAAACGTGCTGGTCTGGTAGATCGGCGGGATGACCGCGCCGGTGAGCGGGTCGGGAGCCTGGCCCGCGTGGATGGCCTGGGTGTTAAAGCCGTGGCTGGTGGTGGTGCCCATGGTGGTTCGTCCCTTCTCTAGGCGTTGATGGTTTCGCGGTGCGCGGCCGGGGGTGCGCTTTTGCGGCTTTCGGGCGCATCGAGCGCGGCGAGCAGGTCTGCCACCAGGTCGGCGGCGTCCTCGAGGCCGGCGGAGATGCGCAGCGTGCCGGCGCCGATACCCGCTGCGGCAAGCTTCTCCGCGTTGAACCGGCAATGGGTCATCGCCGCGGGGTGGACCACCAGGGAGCGGGTGTCCCCGATGTTCGCGGCCAGGGCGAAGAGCCGCAGCGAGTCGACAAGCCCCGGCACGGCGTCCGGGTCCTTGAGGTCGAAGGAGAACACGCAGCCGGTGCCCCGCGGGTAGTCCCGTGCCGCCAGCGCATGATCCGGGTGCGTGGCCACGGAAGGGTGGTGGACCCGGGCCACCGCGGGGTGCGCCGCCAGCGCGCGGACAAGTGCCAACACATTGTCCTGGGCCCTGGCTACGCGCAGCGAGAGCGTCTCGATGCCGGTGAGGATCGCCGCCGCCGATGCCGGGGCGAGGCTGGGGCCCAGGTCGTGCAGGAACTTGGAGCGCACCAGCATCAGGTAGGCCTTGTTCCCGTAGCGTTCCAGCAGCGAATCCCCGTAGTACCGCGCCTTGGGCGCGGCGATCTGCGGCCAGCGGGCGGCGTCGGAGAAATCGAAGGTGCCGGCGTCGATGACCAGTCCCCCAAGAACCGATCCGTGTCCCGCCAGCGCCTTGGTGGCCGAGTGCACCACGATGTCCGCGCCGAAGTCGATGGGCCGGTAGGCGGCCGGGGTGGCCAGGGTGTTGTCAACGACCACCGGCACGCCCGCGGCGTGGGCCACCTCGGCGATGGCGCGCAAGTCCACCAGGGTGATCAGCGGGTTGGAAACCGACTCGAGCAGGAAGCCGCGGGTCTTCTCCGTGATGGCCGCTGCCCAGTTGGCCGGGTCCTGGGGGTCGACGAACGTGACGCTCACGCCGAAGTCGGCGAAGGTGTCGGTGAGCAGGTCCACGGTGCCGCCGTAGAGCTTGTTGGAGGCCACCAGGTGGCCCTGGCCCTGCAGCAGCGCGAGCAGCGAGATCGCGACAGCCGCCTGCCCGGTGGCGGTGGCGATGGCGCCGATCCCGCCCTCGAGGGCCGCGGCGCGTTCCTCCAGCACCGCGACGGTCGGGTTCCCGGTGCGCGAATAGGTGAAGCCCGGCGCCTTGAGCGCGAAGAGCTTCGCGGCGGTGGCGTAGTCGGGGAACTGGTAGGCGGCCGAGTTGTAGATCGGCACGGTCATGGGGCGGTGCGGTGCCGCCGGGGCGTACCCGGAATGGATTTCGGTGGTGGCGTTGCGCCAGGTGCTGGGGGCCATGATCGTGCCTTTCGGGCCGGAGGGGAGGCTAAGCGTGGTCGGGATGGGATGCGGATGCGGCACCCCCAAGGTGGATGCCGCACCCGCACGGCGGGACTAGACGGAGGCGCCCAGGGTGGCGCGGGCCGCGACGGCCGCTTCCACCAGGTTGGCCAGCGAGGCCTCGGTCTCCGCGTAGCCGCGGGTCTTCAGCCCGCAGTCAGGGTTGATCCACAGCGACTTCGGGTCCAGGGACGCCAGGGCGATGTCGATGAGCTCGGCGACCTCGGCGGTGGAGGGCACGCGCGGGGAGTGGATGTCGTACACGCCCGGGCCGATGCCGCGGGAGTAGCCGAATTCCGTCAGGTCCGCGGTGACCTCCATGCGGGAGCGGGCAGCCTCGATCGAGGTCACGTCCGCGTCCAGGGCGTCGATGGCCTCGATGATCTCGCCGAACTCCGAGTAGCACAGGTGGGTGTGGATCTGCGTGGCGTCCGCGGCCCCCGAGGTGGCCAGGCGGAAGGAGTCAACGCTCCAGCCTAGGTACTTGGCCTGGTCGGTGGCGCGCAGCGGCAGCAGCTCGCGCAGTGCCGGCTCGTCGACCTGGATGATGCCGATGCCCGAGGCCTGCAGGTCCGCGATCTCGTCCCTAAGCGCCAGGGCCACCTGGTTGGCGGAGGTGGCCAGGGGCTGGTCGTCGCGGATGAAGCTCCAGGCCAGGATGGTGACAGGGCCGGTGAGCATGCCCTTGAGCGGCTTGTTGGTCAGCGAGGCGGCGTGGGAAATCCACGGGACGGTGAAGGCCGCCGGGCGGGAGACGTCGCCCCAAAGGATCGAGGGGCGGGTGGCGCGCGATCCGTAGGACTGCACCCAGCCGTTCTCCGTTTCGGAGAAGCCGTCGAAGTTCTCGGCAAAGTACTGGACCATGTCGTTGCGCTCGGCCTCGCCGTGCACCAGCACGTCGAGTCCCAGGCGTTCCTGCAGTTCCACCACCCGCTGGATTTCCTCCTTGAGGAAGCCCTCGTATGCGGCGTCGTCCAGGGTGCCGGCCTTGTGCGCGGCGCGGGCGGTGCGGACCTGGGTGGTCTGCGGGAAGGAACCGATGGTGGTGGTCGGCAGCGGCGGCAGCGCCAGGGCGGTCTCCTGGGCTGCCTTGCGGGTCGCGGCATCCGAGCGGGAGAAGTCGGCGGTGGTCAGGTTGGCCAGGCGCTCGCGCACCGCTGCAACGGTGGTCCCGGCGAATCCGGCGCGGTGGGCACGTGCCGATTCGGCGGCTGAGAGCTCGGCGGCGATGGCGGATTCGCCCTCGGCCAGGCCCTTGGCCAGGGTCAGCACCTCGGCGACCTTCTGGTTGGCGAAGGCCAGCCATTCGGGCAGGTGGGCCGGCAGGTTCGCCTCCTGGGCGACGTCGTGCGGGACGTGCTGCAGCGAGGTGGCGGTTCCCACGGCCAGGGTGCCGCCGGCCTTTTCGACCTCGGTGCGCAGGGAGGCGAGCGTGCCCAGCGAGGCGGCCAGGTCGTTGCGCCAGATGTTGCGCGAGTCAACGATGCCCGCAACCAGGGTGGAACCGGCAAGGTCGCCGAGGAATTCGGCGGTGGGCACGGCGCCGCGGACCAGGTCGGCGTGCACCGCCTCGACACCGGTGCGGGCCAGCAGGCCCTGGGTGGCGCCCGGGCGGGCGGGATCCCCGGCGGTGCCGTAGCCCAGGCCCACCAGCAGGGCCGGGCGCGCCGTGGCGGCGGCCAGCTGCGTGTAGACGGTTTCGGCGAGCGCACCGGGGACGGCCAGGGCGGCGCCGCGGTCGGTGACAAGTGCCGGCTCGTCGAGCTGCACCCAGGGCGCGCCGGCGGCGGCAAGTGCAGCAAGGATCTCGCCGTAGGCGGCAACGACCTCGTCGATGCGCGAGAGCGGGTCGGAACCGGCAGGTGCGCCGTCCTCGGGCTTGGCCAGCAGCAAGTAGCTGATCGGGCCCACGAGGGTGGGGCGGATGGTGTTGCCCTGGGCGGCGTGTGCCGCGAAGGACTCGACCAGGGCGGCGGCGTTGGCCTTGACCGGGGTGGCTTCGCCGATTTCCGGGACCAGGTAGTGGTAGTTGGTGTCGAACCACTTGGTCATTTCCAGCGGGGCGCGGGATTCGTCGCCTCGGGCCAGCACGAAGGAGGCGGCGGTGTCGATGGCGCCGTTGGCGTCGGCCAGGTCGGCGAAGCGGGCGGGCAGCGCCGAGAGGGCGACGGTCGCGTCGAGCACCTGGTCGTAGTAGGCGAAGTCGCCGGGAAGCGAGGCGTCGTCGGCCGCCAGGCCCAGCCCGGTGAGCCTTGCCAGGTTGGCGTTCTGCAGTTCACGGGCGGCGGCGTGCAGCGTGGCCTCGTCGGTGCGTGCTGCCCAGTGCGCCTCGAGGGCCTTCTTGAGCTCGCGGTTGGGCCCGATGCGCGGGTAGCCGAGGATGGATGCTGCCGGGAAGGTTGCCTTGGTCATGGTGATTCTCCTGTTGTTCTGGCGTGGTGGAAAGTAATGGGAAGGTGTGTGGGTCTAGACGGCGGCGCGGGTTGCCCAGGCGTTGGACGCCCTGGCACGGGTCCGCGGCAATTCGAGCCGCTCGATGACATCGAGGGAGCCGCGGTGGTCGTTGAAGGTGTAGAGGTGCACGCCCGGCGCCCCGTCGTCGAAGGCGCGCTTGGCCAGGGTGACGGCGGCGTCCACGCCGATGCGGTGGCGCTCGGCATCCGAGTCCGCCGTCTCCAGGGCGTGGGCCAGGAACGGGTCCGGGGCAATGCCCGTCATCGATGCCAGCCGGTTCAGGCGCCGCAGCGAGTTCAGCGGGATGACCCCGGGGATGATCGGAATGGTGACCCCGGCGCGGCGGGCCGATTCCACGAGGTTGGTGTATTCGCCGGCCCGGAAGTAGACCTGCGTGATCGCGTAGTTCGCTCCGGAGCGCTCCTTGGCCAGCAGCACCTCGACGTCGTGCTCGAAGGACGGGGACTCCGGGTGCCGGATCGGGTAGGCGGCAACGCCCACCCCCAGCCGCCCGCCGGCCAGGGCGGCCGAGTGGTCGGCCTCGACCTCGCGGATCAACTCGATCAGGTAGCGGGCGAAGGGGAACTCCCCGCGCCACTCATCCGGGTCCGTCGGCAGGTCCCCGCGGAGGGCCAGCACCCCGCGGACCCCGAGGGAGATGAAGTGCCGGATCAGGTTCTGCAGGGATTCGCGGCTCTCCCCCACACAGGTCAGGTGCGCCAGCGGGCGCAGCCGGGTGTTTTGGATGAGGTGCTCGATCAGTTCCAGCGACGCGTTCCTCCTTGTCGGGGACCCCGAGTAGGTCACCGACACGTAGTCGGGATCCGTCGCCTCCAGGGCCGCAATGCTGTTGAAGATCCCCTCGGTGGCGTCGCGGTTCACCGGCGGGTACAGCTCGTAGGACAGGGACGGCGGTGCGGCTGTCGTTTCAATGCTCATGCGTGTCTCCTCGTCGATTCGAGGGAGGCATCAGGGATCGCCACCAAAGCCCCAGGGATCCGTCACGGATTTCCTGCGGCGATGATGAGTGAACGCTGAAGCGGCTCCATCGCTTCTGGCCTTAGCACCCTCGCCGAGCGGAGTCCCCGCGAGGGGAATCCATCGGACGATGGTTGCTGCGGCGTCAACGAGCCAGATCTCTCAGCCGCTCTTGATGGTTGATGCATTCATCTTGGAACAGCGTCGACAAGGTGCGCAAGGCGCTCGCCGATGCAGCCGTCACGAAGGGCAAAAACACTTCATGTGTCCATGCGGCGTCATTTCCGGGCGGAGCGACGGTCACATTGTTACGGACCCGGAACCCGCGGAACACCCGTATTCACGGGGATGTGGTTCCAGCGTGTGACTCGTCCCGGTTTCTGTGACGCCTTTGTGTCGACGGATACCGGCTCCGGGGGTTCGGCGCCGATCCAGATGATCCGCGCCATCCTCCGAAGATGCCGTGGGTCGCGGGGCGCCCGCACCGGGTGCGCACTAAGCTGGTGCGCACCATGGACTACAGGAACACCACCCACCAGACCGGCGGCCGCGAGCGGCCGATCCGCGAGGACTCGCGGCCCGGCGAAGACGAATTCCGCGTCGACATCGAACGCATCCGCTTCTCCCCCTATTTCTCCCGGCTCTCGGCGGTCACCCAGGTGATTCCGCAGGCCGGCGCGGGCACCGTGGTGCACAACCGGCTCACCCACTCGCTCAAGGTCTCGGCCGTGGCCCGCTCGATTGCCATCGGGTTGCGCAACGCCGACGAGCCGACGCGCTCACTCGTGGCCGAGCTTGGCGGCTGCGATCCCGTGGTGGTGCAGGCCGCCGCGGCCGCACACGACCTGGGCCACCCGCCCTTCGGGCACCTGGGCGAACAGGAACTGGACCGGGCCGCCCGGCAGATCCTGCGCCTGCCCGACGGGTTCGAGGGCAACGCCCAGTCCTTCCGCATCCTCACCGCGCTGGACAGCTGCGACGCGAGCCCGCGCGGGATGAACCTGACCCGGGCGGTGCGGGCGGCGGTGCTCAAGTACCCCTGGACCCGCAACGAATGGCGTTCCCTGCCGGCCCGGTCCCCGGCACTCCTGCCGCGCGGCGTGGGCACGGGCGGCGGCAGCCCCGCCCTGAAGTACTCGGCCTACGACATCGAGGAGGCCGAAATGCGCGACGTGCTCTCGGTGTTCCCGCAGATCGCCGAACACCAGCAGACCCTGGAATGCTCGGTCATGGACATCGCCGACGACATCGCCTACGCGGTCCACGACCTGGACGACTTCTACCGCGCCGGGGTGCTGCAGTATTCGCTGGTGTCCACCGAGCTGCGGCACTGGCTCGAATCGGGGTCGGAGCTGGCCCGCCTGGATATGCGCGAGCTGGACCCGCGCCTGCCCGGCCACGGGCTGGAGCGCACCTGGCGCCGGGTGGCAGCCAAGGACCCGTGGATCGCGAACGCCGACGCCTTCCGGGCCTCGGTGTTGCGCGTGGGCCACGACCTGGTCGAGGGGCTGCTCTCCCTGCCCTACGACGGCGGGTTGGATGCGGACCGCGCCGTCACTGGCTTCACCCGCCGCTGGATCGACAGGTTGCAGGCCTCCATCGCGGTGGAAAGGGACCCCGGGGTGCGCAGCGGCCACGTGCGCCTGGCCGACGAGGCCTGGCACGACGTGGTGGTGCTCAAGTTCGTGCACGAACGCTTCGTCCTTGAACGCTCCGACCTGGCCCTCTACCAGCGCGGGCAGACCCGCATCATCAGGTCGTTGGCCGAGGGGCTGGCCGCCTGGCTCGATGACCCGCAGGATGCGGCCCGCGCACCGCGCCGGCTGCTTGACTCGGTCGAGGCGGCGACCGGCGAATACCGCCAGCTCTACGCTCAGACCCCCGGACCCGCCGGCAACGTCCCGGCCGGCGAGATCGAGCGCCTCGGCAGGGCGCGGGCCATCGTGGACTACATCGCCTCGTTCACTGACGCGCAGGCCGCCTCCGTCAACGCCCTGCTCACCGGAACCTCCGAGAGCATCTGGGAGGTCGGCCGCGGGCTGTAGGGCACGGTTAACCGACGAAGGCCGCCACGATCGAAGGATCGTGGCGGCCTCTGCCGTGCTTCCTTGCGGAAGGGGAGGGACTACTTGGTGAGCAGTTCCAGCGCCGCGTTCAGCGTGGAGCTCGGGCGCATGATGGCTGCGACCTTTTCCTCGACCGGGCGGTAGTAGCCGCCCAGGTCGACCGGGGCGCCCTGCACGGCGGCGAGCTCGGCCACGATGGCCTCCTCGTTGCCGCCCAGTGCCTCGGAGACGGCCTTGAATGCCGCTGCCAGCTCGGCGTCCTTGGTCTGTGCCGCCAGTTCCTCGGCCCAGTACTTGGCCAGGTAGAAGTGGCTGCCGCGGTTGTCCAGCTCGCCGGCCTTGCGCTTGGGCGACTTGTTTTCCAGCAGGAAGGTGCCGGTTGCCGCATCCAGCGTGTCGGCGAGGATCTGCGCGCGCGCGTTGTCCGAGGTGTTGGCCAGGTGCTCGAAGGAGACGGCCAGGGCCAGGAACTCGCCCAGGGAATCCCAGCGCAGGTGGTTTTCGCTCACCAGCTGGGCCACGTGCTTCGGGGCCGAGCCACCGGCACCGGTCTCGAACAGGCCGCCGCCGGCGATCAGCGGCACGATGGAAAGCATCTTGGCGCTGGTGCCCAATTCGAGGATCGGGAACAGGTCGGTGAGGTAGTCGCGCAGCACGTTGCCGGAGACCGAGATGGTGTCCTCGCCGCGGCGGATGCGCTCGATGGTGTACTTGGTGGCATCGACCGGCGAGAGGATCTCGATGACCAGGCCCTCGGTGTCGTGGTCCTTGAGGTACTCGTTGACCTTGGAGATCAGCACGGCGTCGTGCGCGCGGGTCTCGTCCAGCCAGAACACCGCGGGGGTGGCCGAGGCGCGGGCGCGGTTGACTGCCAGCTTGACCCAGTCGCGCACCGGCACGTCCTTGGTCTGGCAGGCGCGCCAGATGTCACCCGGGAAGACCTGGTGTTCGATGAGCACGCCGCCGGTGGCATCCAGGATCTGGACGTGTCCGGCGGACTTGATCTCGAAGGTCTTGTCGTGGGAGCCGTACTCCTCGGCCGCTTGGGCCATCAGGCCGACGTTCGGGACGGTGCCCATGGTGGTCGGGTCGTAGGCGCCGTTGGCGCGGCAGTCGTCGATGACGACCTGGTAGATGCCCGAGTAGGAGGAGTCCGGCAGCACTGCCAGGGTGTCGCGTTCCTTGCCCTCGGCGTCCCACATGTGGCCCGAGGTGCGGATCATGGCGGGCATGGAGGCGTCGACGATGACGTCGGAGGGGACGTGCAGGTTGGTGATGCCCTTGTCGGAGTCGACCATGGCGATGGCCGGGCCTTCCTCGAAGCCCTTGGCGATCAGTGCCTCGACGCCGGCGCGCACGTCGTCGGAGAGGTCATCGAGCCCGCCGAGGATGGCCGCAAGGCCGTTGTTCGGGTTCAGGCCGGCTGCCTCGAGCTGCTCGCCGTAGGTCTCAAAGAGTTCGGAGAAGTAGGCCTTGACGACGTGGCCGAAGATGATCGGGTCGGAGACCTTCATCATGGTGGCCTTCAGGTGTGCCGAGAAGAGCACGTCTTCGGCCTTGGCGCGGGCGATCGCGTCCTTCAGGAAGGCGCTCAGCGAGGCGGCGTGCATCACGGTGCCGTCGATGATCTCGTCCTTGATCACCGGCAGGGACTTCTTCAGGACCTTGACTTCGCCATCTTCGCCAACGAAGCGGATCGAGAGGTTCTGGTCCGCGTCGATGACCACGGACTTCTCGTTTGCACGGAAGTCGTCCTCGGCCATGGTTGCGACATTGGTCTTGGAGTCAGCGGTCCAGGCACCCATGGTGTGCGGGTTCTTGCGGGCGTAGTTCTTCACGCTCAACGGGGCGCGCCGGTCCGAGTTGCCTTCGCGCAACACCGGGTTCACGGCGGAACCCTTGATCTTGTCGTAGCGGGCGCGGACGTCGGTTTCCTCGTCGGAAGAGGGGTTGTCCGGGTAGTCCGGAAGTGCGTAGCCGGCGGCCTGCAGTTCGGCAATGGCTGCCTTGAGCTGCGGAATGGAAGCCGAGATGTTCGGCAGCTTGATGATGTTGGCATCCGGGCTCTTGGCCAGTGCGCCAAGCTCGGCGAGGGCGTCGGGAACCTGCTGTTCGGCGGTGACGTAATCACCAAAGACGGAAATGATGCGGCCGGCCAGCGAGATGTCTCGCGTCTCGATCTCTACACCCGCGGTCGAGGCGTACGCTTCGACAATCGGCAGGAACGAGTGGGTTGCCAGCATCGGAGCTTCGTCGGTGTGGGTGTAAATAATCTTGGCCATAGGTGTGGCGTCTCCCTGAACGGTCTTATCGGATATGTGTAGTCCGAATTGATCTCAACAGCCCTAACTTACCCGATTTGCTGCGTCCAGACACTTTTTGTGGCGAGGCTCCCGTTCTCCCCCGGCCCCGTTTCGCCCCGAAAAGCCGGGGAAACCGGCACCCTGGCCGCCGATCCGCATTAAGTTAACCCGTCGTAACTGAACTCCGGGGGTCCGGGCCTCACGCGCGAGGAAACAGGCTCCCCAACTCACGTACGGTTTCGTCGAAGAGTTCCACCGGATCGGACTCCACGCCGTCGAATTCCTGCCGGGCGAAAGTCTGCCAGGCGACACGCCAGGCGGCGGTGACCACTTCGGCAACCAGGAGCGCCTGGATCGGGCTCAGCGGCCCCCGCTGGACCAACGCCGAACTGAGGGCCTCCACCAGGTTCCGCTCCTGCCGCGCGACAATCCGCAGCATCTCCGGTTCCCGGACCATCAGGCGGGAAATCCTGCGGAAATCGCTCTGTGCGACCTCCAGCGCAAAGAGCTCACGGCACACCGCCAGAAGGTCCCCCAGGATTCCGGAGGCCTCGGCGTGGGCACTTTCGCTGCACACCAGCGTGTCGATCAGGCTCTGCTGGCCGGGCATGAGCGCATGTTCCTTTGAACCGTAGTAGCGAAAGACCGTGCGCTCGGAAATGCCCACGCGCGCGGCGATGTCGCCGATCGTCGTGGCATCCAGGCCCTGTTCCTCCACGAGGTCCAGCGTGGCACCCTGGATCTCGCGCAGCATCTGGGCGCGGTGCTCTTCACGGATACCCAAGGTTCGGCTCTTTTCTCGCAAGAAGGTCCGCCCCGGCAGGGGGCGGGGCTCATCAAAGTATATTTCATGTCACACTCTGACAGCTTTAACTTACCAAAGGTGTCAGACCGTGACATGATTTTAGTCGTTCGAATCTTACAGAAGAGGTAGCTTCCGATGGCCATGTCCACAGAAGACACGATTTCCCCGCCGGCGGCCCCTGCCCGCCAGACCCCGCCAACACTGCCCACCAGGCAACTCGTCGGCATCATCGGCTCCCTGGCACTTGCCGCCTTCCTGATGATCCTGAACGAAACCGTGCTCAGCGTGGCCCTCCCGGCGATCATGGCGGACCTTTCGGTCTCCGCCGCCGCCGGACAGTGGCTGACCACCGGCTTCCTGCTGACCATGTCCGTTGTCATCCCGACCACCGGCTACCTGCTGCAGCGCTTCAGCTCCCGAAGCCTGTTCATCTTCGCGCTCTCCAGCTTCCTGGTCGGCACGCTGCTCGCGGTCTTCGCGCCGAGCTTCGCCGTCCTGCTGGTGGCCCGCATCATCCAGGCCATCGGCACCGCAATCGTGCTGCCGCTGCTGATGACCACGACCCTTCAGCTGGTTCCCGTGCACAAACGCGGAGCCATCATGGGCTTGAACTCGATCGTCATCTCCGTCGGCCCGGCCATCGGCCCCACGGTGTCCGGCGCGATCGTCAACGCCTTCACCTGGCACTACATCTTCATCCTCATGGCGCCACTGTCGGTGGCCATCCTGGTCCTTGGCATCGTCTTCATCAAGCTACCCACGCAGGCACGCAGGGTTCCGCTCGATGTCCCCTCGGTCGTGCTCTCCGCGCTGGCCTTCGGGTTCCTGGTCTACGGCATCTCCAGCCTTGAGCATGCCGGCGAGAACCTGCCCGTGACCGTCGCTTCCTTCGCCGTCGGCCTGGTCTCCCTCGCCCTGTTCATCAAGCGCCAGGTGCGCCTGACCCGCGATGGCAGGGAACTGCTGAACCTCACCCCGTTCAAGGCACGCACCTTCACCTTCTCCGTGGTGATGATCATGATCGCCATGGGCACCTTGCTGGGCACCATCGTCATGCTCCCGATCATCCTCGAGTCCGGTGCCGGCATCAGCACGCTGTCCATCGGCATGATGCTGTTGCCCGGCGGGCTTGCCCAGGCAGTGGTCGCTCCGATCTTCGGCCGCATCTACGACCGCTTCGGCCCCCGCCCGGTCCTCATTCCGGGTGCGGCCATGCTTGCCCTGGGCCAGTGGCTGTATGTCACGGTGGATTCGGACACCGCGCTGTGGATGTTCATGATCAACCACATCGTCTTCTCCATCGGCCTGGCGCTGCTGATGACCGGCCTGATGTCATCGGCCCTGGCGACCGTCGAGCCCCGCCTCTACGGCCATGGCTCGGCCATCTTCAACACCGGCCAGCAGCTCGGCGGCGCCATCGGCACCACGATCTTCGTGACCGTCATGTCCCTGCTCTCGGCGGCAAAGCTTGAGAAGGGTTCCGATCTGGCCCACGCCCTGTTCTCCGGCGCGCACGTGGCCTTCATCATCGGCGCCATTCTGGCCACCATCGGCCTGGGAATCTCGTTCTTCGTCAAGGTGGACAAGCGGCGCTAGGGGTTCCCCCGGCAAGCACCAGGCACTGGCCCCCCAGGCGAATTGATCGCCCGGGGGCCTTGCTGCACCCGGACCGCCAGGCCTTTATCCCATCCCGACGCCGGCCGCCGACCTGGAATCCCGAAGGGACGGCCGTGCGCAGCCCGCGAACTGCATCGTTCGGCAGTCATCCCGCAGTCGTAGATGTCGGGCTTGGGTCCGTGCGGCGGTGCGACAAACGTGCTGCGACTCCAAGTGTCGCCAGTCCCCAGATCAGCCACCCTCCGTAGACCAGCACACCGAGCAAGGGACCTTCGGCCAACTCGTGGGCAAGCGATGAGTGGAGACCAGCCGTGCCGAGCCCAATCAGCGTCAGGCCACCGGCAGCCGCAGTGGGGTGTGCCCACCGCGGGGCATCGCGCCGCCACCACCGCAAGGCCACCACCGTCGCCGCAGTCCCGATCACGGCAAGTCCCACCGGCGCAAGATAGGCCCCATCCACTGCGTGGGAGCCCTCGGGCGCCAGCCACTTTCCGCCTGCAACCCACAGGGTCTTGAGGCCGGGATAAACCAGGGCAACGCCAATGCCGAGCAGGGCAACCCACTTGGGAGTCTCCAAGGGAAAGCCGGCGACCGTGCGCAGCGGGCGCCACTGGACCCATGCGGCAATGATCGTGGCGGTGGCCGCGAGGGACATCAGCATCGAAAACAGGTCCATCGGTAAGGGGATTGCCCCCACCGCGCGCAGCAGGTGGAACACGAGAGCGACAGCGGGCGGCCCCAGGAACACCGTTGCCAAAACACACAGTGGCTTGCAATACCGGACCGATGCGGATGCAAGGAGGACCAGGACGCCACCCACCAGCGGGGCCCAGACCGGGGCGAACCGGTCAACATAATCCGGCTGCCCTGACACGACCAGTACCGCGCCCATTACCGCTGTCAGCACGGCACTGGCACCTGCCAACGGCGTGCGGCGCACTCGGGCGAGGGGTCGGTGAACGCCCAACCCATCGGAAGGTGGTTCAAGCCGGCCGAGGCGGCGGGCAGCCTTTGCAAGTCGCTCTGCATGAACCCTCTGCAAGTACGCGAAGGGGGAATTCGGCATTGTCTGCTCCTGGTGATGAGAGGAGTGCCGCCTGCTTGCGGTAGGGCACGTGCCAATCATGAGTCAGCATATCCCCGAGGCGACCATGCACCCACGACTAGTGGCTCGGCTCCGGGAACCATCGGTCCCAAGCATGGGAAGGTCGGCTCTGGCGTCGGGCCCTCTGGAACCCATGTTCCGAGCCCTTGCCTCCGTCCAAGTCGCCGCTGTCCATTGCTCACATCCCTGGGATCCTGGCCTCAGCCCCTGACTGCGGGCCATCTCTTCCACGCAGTGCCATGACTCTGCTCAATTTGTGGGCCGTTCGGCCCGTCGACCAACGTGAATGGGGGGCATCAGCACCGCTGCAGACCCGGAACCACCGTATTCTTGATCACTTCTACGATGCAGTCCCGCGCGCCCATGCGGCCAAAATCAACCGGGTGGAACCCGCGTCGCTGGCGCAGCCCAACGAGTGCGGCATTTCGCCCGGGGGCCTAGTCACCACGAAAAAGGTTGATCCTACAACATTATCCGGGCGCAGGGATCGAGGGCGCGCTGGAGCTCCCGACCGACGTCTGGGCCCGCGTGTTTGTCCGCCGCATGGATTGATAACGAAATTGTAACTTTTGCATATGCCCCCGTAGGGTTTTAGGTCAGGTTGCACTTACGCAACCCAGTCCCGATCCGGTTCGCAGAACCCTACCGGCGGATCGCGGAGCAAGAATTCCCGGTAGGGGCGGAGGACCCATTCAACCGATCCTGGTCTTGGACCACGGATCTTGGGGTGAAGCGGAGTCCGTCCAGGCGGGCTCGGCCGAGTTGATCTCATGACTCGAATCCGACAGCTAACTTCGCAGGCGATACATGAGAGGTAATCATTTGACCCAGCACTTTAATTCCGGGCGCCGCCGCGCGCCCAGCCCAGTTGACGCTTCGCCTGCCAACGGTTCACCAGAGCAGACGGTGGACACCGCATTGAACGGCGAAATCACTTCCCGACGTCCCGGCCGACGCGCACTAGGCGCGGTCCCGGATGCCGTCGAGGCCCAGGATGCAACGCAGTACACCGGCCGCCGTTTTGTCGCCGGCCTGCGCTATGGAGCCTCCCCGGACGCGGCATCCAGCGCTGCCCCCGTCATCCCTTCCGCATCTGTCGCACAGTCGGTACCGCAGGCGATGCCTGCCGAAGCCGACGAGCTGCACAACGACCTGAAGTTCGCGGCGCGCACCAAGCGCCCCCGCCTCGGGCTAGTGCACAAGCTCGCCGCGGTCGCCGCCGTGTCCGGCCTGGCATTCGCCGCCGCCCCCGCACAGGAAGATGCGGAAGTTGTCCCGGAGCCCCAGCGCGTCGCGCAGACCGCTGTCGCAGATGTCAGGGCCCCGGCCAACGACAAGCTCACGGTCAAGCGCGCCTCGGTGACCAGCAAGTACGTCAAGAAGGAAAAGCCTGCACCCGTCACCACAGCTGCCGCCGGGAAAGTCACCACGGAAGAGAAGCCGGCACCCGCCGCCGCCGCTTCCGCCGGAAAAGTCACCCGGCTCGCCCAGCCGGTGGACAGCATCCGGTTGACGTCGCGCTTCGGTTTCCGCAAGAACCCGACGGGCCCCGGCTACATGAACCACAACGGCCTGGACTACGCCGTTCCCATGGGAACGCCCATCAAGGCCACCGCCGCCGGCACCGTGGTGCAGGCCGAATGGGCCGGACACTCCGGCTTCCGAGTGGAGATCGACCACGGCAACGGGCTGCACACCAGCTACAACCACAACTCGGCTCTCAAGGTGTCCGTGGGCCAGAAGGTCCAGACGGGCGAAACCGTCTCCCTTGCGGGCAGCACGGGCAATTCCACCGGGCCGCATTTGCACCTCGAGGTCATCGTCAACGGCAAGTGGGTCAACCCGGAGGGCTGGCTATAACGACAGAGTCACGCCAGCCTGTGGCGGACTCGACCATCTCTGCCTAGCGCGGGATCTGCTCCCTTTTCCTAAGGGGGCGGCCGCGAGGGTCCTTTGACGGATGCAATGTGGCTCGAAGCCGGCGCAGGGGGCGATGGCCTGACCGGGTTCTGCGTGGTCTGCCGTGTGGCTCCCGGTGGTTCCATGGCCGGCGGCAACGTGTCCGCGATGCCGGGCACGGCTTCTGTCCCGTGCGGCGATCAGGTGGCAGGACCCTGCAGATGGGCATGTCCCTCGATGACGACACGTTTTGGTCGGGCTCGGCCAAGTGCGGCGTCAATGCTTTTGTGCGGCGGGCGGTGCTGGCATGCTGGTGGTGTGAGACCGATCCTGGCTGATCCGCCCCGTACCGCCCTCAGTTGGAAAGTGCTGCCGGCAGCGCTGCTCTCGACCTCCGGAGTGCTGCTTTTTGGCGTTGGCAACGACCCGGCGGGTTACGGCCTGCTCGCCTTGAGCCTGCTCACGGCGGCAGTTATCGACCGCAGGCTCGCACGCCACCTTGCCCTCATCGCGGCGGGACTGGCGATCATCAGCCTTGTTCCGCTAAATGCCGATTTGAGCATCCAGCACATGATCCTGATGGGTGGTGCGCTCGCGTTGGCGGTGCTGCTGCCGTGGCTGGCCTCGCGGTTTATTTACCGCGAAGAGATCATCAAGTTTCCGGTGAACACCGGACGCAAATGGCCGTTGGCTGCCAAGCTGTACCTGCTCGGTGTTGTCGCCCTTGGGTACCTGATTTTGCCGATGTACCTGATCGGCACGGGGGTCTTCCACAACTGGCCTGACGCATCGGATCCCACCATCTTCTGGCGGCTCTTTCTGGGAGTGAATGCCGTTGGCATCTGGGATGAGCTGTTCTTCATCTGCACCACCTTCACGCTGCTGCGGCAGCACTTTCCGGACTGGCTCGCCAACATCCTGCAGGCGGTGGTCTTCTCATCGTTTCTGTGGGAGATCGGCTACCAGGCCTGGGGTCCGCTCTTGACGTTTCCCTTCGCCCTGTTGCAGGGCTACACCTTCAAGCTGACCAAGTCGTTGACCTATGTCGTCTCGGTGCACTTGATCTTCGACTTCGTCTTGTTCCTCGTGCTGGTGCACGCGCACAACCGCGACTGGCTGCCGATTTTCCTGTACTGAGCCCCGGCCCACGTACCCCTGGGCCAACGACTGGCCGGATCGCATTCCATTTGCGCACGGGCAATTGCAGTGCAGGGGACCATGGATGAAAAGTGCAGTCGTCTCAGGGGCAAATGACGGCGTCGTTGAAGTTTCGCCGGTGGACGTCCCTTGGGGCCCCGCCCGCAAAATGGCCCGGCAGCGATTAAAACAGAAAGCTGCCGTCGGCGCTCCCGGTGGGGGGAACGCCGACGGCAGCCGGATCACCAGTTCCTAGTGGAAGAAGTGGCGTGCACCGGTGAAGTACATGGTGATGCCCGCGGCGTTGGCAGCGGCGATGACTTCCTCGTCGCGAACCGAACCGCCGGGCTGCACCACGGCGCGCACGCCGGCATCCAGCAGGATCTGCAGTCCGTCCGCAAACGGGAAGAACGCATCCGAGGCAGCAACCGCGCCGCGGGCGCGTTCCGCCGAGGTGCCCTCGGCACCCGCGGCTCCGCCGGCTGCATCCACGGTGGACTCGACGGTGACGCCCAGGGTGTTGGCGCGCTCGACCGCAAGCTTGCAGGAATCCACGCGGTTGACCTGGCCCATGCCGATGCCCACTGCGGCGCCGTTGTTGGCCAGCAGGATGGCGTTGGACTTCGCGGCACGCACTGCGGTCCAGGCGAAGGCCAGGTCGGCGAGCGTTGCCTCGTCGGCTGCCTCGCCGGCGGCAAGGGTCCAGTTCGCCGGGTTGTCGCCGTCGGCGTCGACCTTGTCGGAGACCTGGACCAGCACGCCGCCGGAAACCTGCCGGATTTCTGCCGGGTAGCGGCCGTAGCCCTCGGGCAGTGCCAGCAGGCGGATGTTCTTCTTCTTGGAGAGGATCTCCACTGCTTCGGGTTCGAAGGCCGGGGCGATGACGACCTCGGTGAAGATGTCCTTGACGGTGTTGGCCATCCCGGCGGTCACGGTGCGGTTGGCGGCGATGACGCCGCCGAAGGCCGAGAGCGGGTCGGTGGCGTGGGCCTTGGCGTGCGCGTCGGCGATCGGGTCGGCCGCATCTGCCGAAGCCACGGCGACGCCGCACGGGTTGGCGTGCTTGATGACGGCAACGGCCGGGGCGTCGAAGTCGAAGGCGGCGCGCAGCGCGGCGTCGGCGTCGACGTAGTTGTTGTAGCTCATGGCCTTGCCGTGCAGCTGGTCGGCCTGGGCGATGCCCGACGGGGCCGCCTTGTCGACGTAGAGCGCCGCCTGCTGGTGCGGGTTTTCGCCGTAGCGCAGGACCTCGGAGCGTTCAAGGGCCAGGCCCGAGTATGCGGGCCAGTCGATGACGCCGTCGCCGTCCTCGTCGAGGAACTGGGCGGCGGTCCAGGAGGCGACCGCGGTGTCGTAGGCCGCGGTGTGCGCGAAGGCCTTGGCGGCCAGGCGCTGGCGGGACTTGAGGTCGAAGCCGCCGGCCGAGGCCGCCGCGATGACCTCGGAGTAGTAGGCAGGGTCCACGACGATGGACACGGCGGCGTGGTTCTTGGCCGCCGAACGCACCATGGCCGGTCCGCCGATGTCGATCTGCTCCACGACGTCGTCCATCGCGGCGCCGGAGCGCACGGTGTCGACGAACGGGTAGAGGTTCACCACGACCAGGTCGAAGGCCTCGATCTGCATGTCCTCAAGGGTCTTCATGTGCTCCGGGACGCGGCGGTCGGCCAGGATGCCGCCGTGCACGCGCGGGTGCAGGGTCTTGACGCGGCCGTCAAGCATCTCCGGGGAACCGGTGACTTCCTCGACCTCGGTGACCGGGATCCCGGCAGCGGCAATGCGCTTGGCGGTGGAACCGGTGGAGACCAGTGCGACGCCGGCCGCGTGCAGGCCCGCTGCCAGCTCCTCCAGACCACTCTTGTCGTAGACGGAAATCAGGGCCCGGCGAAGCGGGACGCGATCAAGGACAATCTGGCTCACAAAAGTCTCCCAGGGTGCGGAAATTGAGGGGGTGCAATGCCCATCTTATCCCGCACCCTGGCGGCGGACTTCCTGGATGGCTCCGGTGTTACTTGATCATCTCCCCCGCGGGCGAGGCCACGTACCAGACATCGTTGACGCCCTGGCCCAGCACGTCGCCGGGCTTGGTGTCCTTGGCGAAGTAGTACAGCGGCATGCCGTTGAGCGTCAGCTGTTTGGATCCGTCGGGACTGTCGATGGTTCCGACCTCCCCGGTGACGCCCTCGACCACGGGGGTGTCGCCCGTGGCCACGGCGATCGGCCAGGCATCCAGGCACTCGCCGGTGCACGCACTGGTGGTGGTGCCCTTGGTGTCCTTGGTGAAGTAGTACAGGGTCATGCCCTTGCCGTCCACCACCACGGTGCCCAGGCTGGTTTCCGCGGTCTTCAGGTCCGCGGCGGCCATGGCCGTGTCGGAGGCGCTGGGTGCCGGTGCCTCGTATGCACCACCGGTCCCGGGCGACGTGGCGGCGGGGCTTTGCCCCGGCGGGGTGGTGTCTGCGCAACCCGACAGCAGCAGCGCTGCGCCGAGGAACAGTGCCGCGGCGGCGGTCTTCGTGTGGTTCTTCGGGTACATGATGCAATTCCTAACACTTGGGGGCGGGACTTGGGCCCCCGTTGCCTGGGGGGCCAGGGACTCCCCGGGGGCTGGTTGTTCCGGTGCTCCCGAGGCATCTCTCACCGGGTAAGACGCAGCAAGGTGTGTCGGGGTTCACGCCGTGGCCGACTTTTCTGCGCATACTTGGAACGTGTTTGAACCGTTTGAAGTACCGATGCGTCTTAGTGGGGTGAACCCATGTTCCCGAAGCGATCCAATGGAGCCCATGTGCCGCTAGATGCGCAAGTGGTGTCGGACATCTACCGCGACCACGGAGATGCCCTGAGGCGTTTTGTGCTGCGTGTGGCCACCGACCGAGACGAGGCAGACGACGTGGTGCAGGAGACCGTGCTCAAGGTGTGGAAGGCGGCCCCGGAGTTGACCGGATCGCTGCGCAGCTACCTGTTTGCCACCGCCCGCAACGTGATCATCGACCGGCATCGCCGGTCCGCCGCACGGATTTCCGCCTCGGCGTTGGGCGACCAGGATCCCGAGGCCGCGGGCGGCACCACGGGCATGGAAGTGGTGCTGGACAGGATACTTATGGAAGAGGCGCTGATGCGCTTGACGCTTGAACATCGGCAGGTCGTGGTCCACCTGCACTATCTCGGTTCCACGGTGGCACAGACGGCAACGAGCCTGGGGATACCCCAGGGCACGGTGAAATCACGTGCGTACTATGCGCTGCGGGCCCTGCGCGGGATCCTGGCGGAAATGGGGGTGGAGCAGTGAACGAGCACTTGGACCTGGGGGCCTATCTGCTGGGCGGGCTGGAACCCGAGGAGGCAAGCGCCTTCGAGGAGCATCTGGCCGGATGCGCGCAATGCCGCGAGGAGCTGGCCTCCTTCGCGCCGGTGACGACGCGGCTTGGCGCGTTGGACGTGCAGGCGGCCCGGGCGATGTTGTCGGCCGAACCCGATGTGCCTGCCTCGGACCCCGGGGTCGAACTCCTGGACCGGCTGCGGGCCAGGCGCCGGACCCGGCGCACCCTGCTGGGGACAGCGGCGGTGGCGGCGGTCGCCGCATCCGTGGCCGGGGGCGTGTTCCTGGCACCCGTGCTGCGTCCCGCCCCGGCACCCGATGCCAGCTACGAGGTGGTCTCGGCCGCCGGGCCGCGCGTGGACCTGGGTCTGAACGCCAAGGCCTGGGGCACCGAGCTGCAATTCAGCGGAACCGACTTGCCCACCAGCGGGACGCTGTCGCTGTGGGTGGTCGACCGCTCCGGCCAGGTCGACAGGGCCGGCTCCTGGAGCGCCACGAAGACGGGCACGGCCCGCCTGAGCGGGGCCGTGCCCACGGAGCTGGGACGCATCTCGGCGATCCAGTTGCGCGACCTGGATTCCAGGATCCTCGCCGAACTCAGCCTCCCGGAAGGCTCTTCGGACCTGCCCGGCTAATGCCTAATGTGCGAGTTCCGGGAAGTGCTTGGCCAGCTGGGATTCGGTGAGGCACCTGCGCAGCAATGCATCGCCGTGCTCCTCGTCGGAGAGGTAGACCACCACGTCCGCGTTTCGTCCCGTGGCCAAGGCGTTGCGCAATGACTCGGTGACGCGGATGAGCATCTCGTAGTACAGGCGGTTCGTCTTTTCCCACCCGTGGTCCTTGGCAACACTGGTCAGCGCCTGGCTCCACAGGACCGACGCCGATTCGTCAAAGAGCTCAATCGGACTCCACTGCCAGTCCGCCGGATTCCATTTCGACGAGTAGTAGCCCTGTTCGGCATCCGAGGTCAGCGCGTCGAATTCCTTGAGCACCGCGTCGATGTCTTCGTCGTCCTCATCCTCGTCCGTGGCAACGTCGTCATCCTCGTCGTCATCGTCCGAGTCCGTGGCCTCGCCGTCGTGGAGATGCACGTCCCTGTCGGACCCGTCGTCGTCGGCGTCGGCACGTTCCTCGAAGTATTCCTCTTCGTCCTCGTCGTCGAAGTCCTCGTCAACGCCTTCGTCGTCGCCGCCGGCGAACGCACGGGTCAGGGCTTCCTCGGAGTTCAGGGCAAGCACGGGCAAATCGATATGGTCGGTCTCGTCGGCGCTCACCCCGTCCAGGGCAATCGCATAGAAAACTTCGTCCGGGTGACGGTGAATTATTTCTTCCGCCTGGCGAAGAGCCGACACCCGTATCGCCTCTTCGAGAGCGGTCCAATCTACTCCCATATCCAGAGCCTACCCCGGGTTGCCCCGCACCGGAACAGCCCCGGCACAAGGGGCTTCGCCCGATGTCGGATGCCCCGGGGGCTGCCGATCGGTGAAACGCAAAGCCACAAAAAGTCAAGGGTTATTCTGTGGATTGCCGTTCCAGCGCGTAGCGTTGTCGATGGATCGGAAACATGTTTTCTTCCGGCGCCACCGCTCCACCACTCTTGCCCCGACCGTTCCCGTCCTGCGTCAGCCCGCACCTGTCCAAAGGCCAATCCCTGATGAACAAATTCCTGAAACTACCCACCGGCGAGTCGGTCGTCCAAAACCTGCCGTGGAAGTGGGGCGTGCAGGGCAAGATCTTCATCATCGGCGGGCTCGGGTTCATGTTCGATGCCTGGGATGTCACGCTCAACGGGGCACTGATCCCGCTGGTCGCCGCGGAGTGGGGGCTTGACCGGACCACGGCCGCACTGCTGGGCACCGGAAACCTGGTGGGCATGGCGCTGGGTGCGTTCCTGTGGGGAACCATCGCCGACAAGATCGGGCGCAAGAAGGCCTTCACCTGGACGCTGCTGATCTTCTCGATCTTCACCGTCGCGGGTGCACTGGCCCCCAGCTTCGCGTGGTTCGTTGCCTTCCGCTTCATTGCCGGTGTGGGCCTGGGCGGGTGCATCCCGGTGGACTACGCCCTGGTCGGCGAGTTCACCCCGTCCAAGCAGCGCGGCCGAGTGCTCACGGCCATGGACGGATGGTGGCCCGTCGGCGCCGCACTGTCCTTCTTCATTTCCGGCTGGGTGCAGGCAACCACCGGAAACTGGCGGCTCATCCTTGCCGTCATGGTGCTCCCCGCGCTGCTGGTGTTCTGGGTGCGGCGCAGCGTTCCGGAGTCCCCGCTCTACCTGGTCCGCAAGGGCCAGCGCGAGGCAGCGGCAAAGGTCATTGACGATTTGGTGGCACGGACCGGAACCCCGGCCCAGGCCTACACGCTCCCGGAACCGGAGGCCGCGCCGCGGCTGTCCGCGGGTTCCTGGCTCGAGCAGCTGGTGAAGATCTGGCGCTTCAGTCCCCGGATCACCCTGGTGTCGTGGTCGCTGTTCCTGACCATCCTGTTGGTCTACTACCTGGCCCTGACCTGGATGCCCTCCATTCTGGCGGACACCGGCATGGTGCAGTCCACGGCATTCTTCATGACCTCGGTGATGGCGCTGATGGGCCTGATCGGCGTGGTCATTGCAGCACTGCTGGTCGAAAGGGTGGGCCGCAAATGGCTCCTGGGCATCACCGGCCCCCTGTCGGCCGTCGTCCTGGTCATGGTCGCGGTGACCATCAACGCGCCCGCGCTGTCGCTCTTCTGGTTGCTGGTCTTCGGTGTCGTCGTGCAGATCGCCATCCCGGTGCTGTACGCCTACGTTTCCGAGCTGTATCCAACCGAGCTGCGCGGATCCGGCTTCGGCTGGGCCTCCTCGTTCAGCCGCCTGGGTGCCGGCTTCGGTCCGCTGGCCTTCGCCGCGCTGTGGCCGGTGGTGGGGCTCGGCAACCTGTTCCTGTCCGCCGGGGTGCTGGTGCTGGCTGCGGTCATATTGATGGCATTCCTCGCCCCCGAGACCAAGGGACGCCAGCTGCAATAGGTCGCCACCGATTTTTGGGGCGGCCGGAGTCGGCAGCCAGCAGTGGCCGCGACCGCCGACGGCCTACGGGGCAGTTGCGGGCAAGGCGGTGTGGTCGGAGATGAATCGTGCGCCGTGCACCGGGTCGACCTCCAGGAAGCGGATGTCCCCCAGGCCCATGGCGTCCAGGGCTGCGCGCAGCCCGTCCTGGAAGACAGGTTGGTGCGTGCCCACGCCTCCGCCGATGATGACAGGTCCGTCGAGGCCCAGCAGGGCGGCAAGGTCCCCGAGCATCCCGCACACATGCTCCACCGCCTCGGCAACGATCAACGCGCTCCCGGGGTCCCCCGCCGCCAGCGCCTCGAAGACCAGCGGGGACTGCTGCGCCCAATAGCGGCGATCCGTGTCGCCGTGGAACAGCGCAATCAGCTCATCCGGGGACTCCACCTTGTTGGCAGCAAGCACGCGGCGGCCCAGCTCGCCGGGTGCCTGTCCCCGGTTGAACTCGCGCAGCGTGGCACGCACCGCCTCGCGCCCCAGCCAGTAACCGCTGGCCTCATCCCCCAACAGGTAGCCCCACCCCCCGGCCCTGCCCTCACGGCCCGAGCCATTGATGCCCCAGGCCGCCGAACCGGTACCCAGGATGACCGCCATGCCGGTGGCGGCCCGGCCCGCGGCCAGGATCAGCCGGGTGTCGTGGACCACCAGGATCTCGGCGCCCGGGGCATGGACGGCGATGAGGGCGCGCAGGGACTCGGCGTCCGTCTCGGTGTCGATGCCCCCGGATCCTGCAACCACACGGTCGATGGGCCCGGAACCCAGTGCGGCAAACACCTCGGCGATGTTTCGCCCGGCGGTTTCGACACTGACGTTCTGCACGTTGGCGCTGCCGCTCCTGGCCTCGGCACACACCTCGCTTCCGTTCCAGCGCAGGCCGTGGGTTTTGGTGCCGCCGATGTCCAGGCCAACCAGCGACAGCGGGGTCTGCCGGGGTTTGCTCATGAAGGTTCCTGTCCTGCGTGATGCCAACGCATCGCCGATGTTGTCTTGGCCCACGCTGATGACCCTGCCGTCGTCCGGGGAGGACTCGGCCCGGTGGATGCCATACTTCATGATGGCATGGTATCCGCCGGTGCTGTCCATGGATCCCCTGCCACGGTGGAAACGGCATGGGTTGGTTGGAGGAAGCCGACTCGACGGTCTTTCTTCCAGACTCGCGTGGGCCCCGCCGCGGCGGGGGCAGGCGCGTCAGATACGCTGTCAACACAGGTCACCAACGAGAATTCCTTGAAGTCCAGAACCTTTCCAGAGCAGAGACCCCATCCACCGGGCCGAGGTCCGGCGAAAGGCATCCATGCACGATGACATTCCCCTGACCCTCGGTCGCGTCACGCGGGTTCTCGATGAACGCATTCACCCGGCCGTCCATCCGGTCTCCGTTCCGCTCACCGTGGACTGGCATGAGCTTCCGGGCGAGCCGATCATCCCGGCAGCGGCACTGGGATTGGACTACACCGAGCACCGGGTCGGCTCCGCCTGGGGCGCGGCCTGGGGAACCGCATGGTTCCGCCTGCGGGGCACCGTTCCCTCCGGATGGGCCGGCAAGCGCGTCGAGGCCCTGGTCGACCTGGGATTCGACACGACCATGACGGGCTTCCAGTGCGAGGGGCTGGTCCACCGTGGCGACGGCACCGCCGTGAAGGCGATCAATCCCCGCAACCAGTGGATCCCGATTGCGGATCCCGCAGCGGGAGGCGAAGAGGTGGAGTATTTCGTCGAGGCCGCGGCCAACCCCATACTCCTCGGCCACCACCCGTTCCTTCCCACGCAGGAAGGCGACATCCAGACCTCGTCCGCGCGCCATCTCTACACCACCCGCCGCATGGACCTGGCCATCTTCGATCCCGAGGTCCACGAGCTCTCCCTGGACCTTGAGGTCCTCCTCGAGCTCCAGGCCGAGCTGCCCGCGGGCCCGCGGAGGATGCGCATCCTGCAGGCCATGGACAATGCGCTGGACGTGCTGGACCTGCAGCGGATCAGCGAAACCGCGCCCGCGGCCCGGGCCGAACTGACCGAAGTGCTGGCCACGCGGGCCGACGAATCCGCACACCGCATTTCCGCCGTGGGCCACTCCCACATCGACTCGGCCTGGCTGTGGCCGGTACGCGAGACCATCCGCAAGGTCGCCCGCACTTCCTCCTCCATGCTGGAGATGCTCGGCGTTGACGAGGATTTCGTCTTCGGCATGTCAAGCGCCCAGCAATATGCCTGGCTCAAGGAACACCGCCCCGAGGTCTATGGCCGCGTCAAGGAGGCAGTGGCCGCCGGCCGCTTCCTGCCCTTGGGCGGCATGTGGGTCGAATCCGACACCGTCATGCCCTCGGGCGAGTCCATGGTCCGCCAGTTCCACTACGGCCAGCGGTTCTTCCGTGAGGAATTCGGTGTGACCTGCGCCGGGGTGTGGCTGCCGGATTCCTTCGGGTACTCCCCCGCACTGCCGCAATTGATGCGCCGCGCCGGCTTCGAATGGTTCTTCACCCAGAAGATCTCCTGGAACCAGCAGAACGTGTTCCCGCACCACACCTTCAACTGGGAGGGGATCGACGGCTCGCGCGTGTTCAGCCACTTCCCGTCGATGGACACCTACAACTCGCAGCTCTCCGGCGAAGAAGTCGCCCGCGCCTCGCGCCAGTTCCGCGAGTCCCGCCACGCCACCGGCTCCATCGCCCCGGTGGGCTGGGGCGACGGTGGCGGCGGCACCACCCGCGAGATGACCGGCAAGGCGCGCCGCCTGGCCGACCTCGAGGGCAGTGCCAAGGTGAAGTGGGAACACCCCGATGAGTTTTTCAGGCGCGCCAAGACCGAGCTGGAGAACCCTCCGGTGTGGGTCGGCGAGCTCTACCTGGAGCTGCACCGGGCCACCTTGACCAGCCAGCACCGGACCAAGGAGGGCAACCGCCGCACCGAGCAGCTACTGGTGGAGGCGGAGCTTTGGGCCGCCACCGCCGCCGTGCATGCAGGCTTCGAGTACCCCTACGCCGCAATCGACGCCTTGTGGAAGCAGGTGCTGTTGCACCAGTTCCACGACATCCTGCCGGGAACCTCGATCGCCTGGGTCCACCGCGAGGTCGTGGCCGGATACGCCCGCGTCACCGAAGCCGCCGAGGCGCTCATCGCCTCCGCGCAGGCCGCGCTGGTCGGAACCGGGGACACCCCGATCACGCTGAATGCGGCGCCCTTCACCCGTTCGGGCATCCGCACCGGTGCCGGCGTTCCGGCGGCCGAGCTGGCCGCCGTGGCCGACGCCGTGGCCGCAAGCGAAACGGCGGAGGGCTTCGTGCTGTCCAACGCGCTGGTCACCGTGGCCATTTCCCGCCAGGGCCTGATCACCTCCGCCGTTGACCACGCCACCGGACGCGAGACCATTGCTGTCGGCAGCGAGGCCAATCTCCTGCAACTGCACCAGGACTTCCCGAACAAGTGGGACGCCTGGGACGTGGACAGGTACTACCGCAACCAGGTCACCGACCTGCGCGACCTGGACTCGCTCACGCTGTCCACCGATGCCGACGGCACCGCCCGCGTGAGGGTCGAGCGCAGCTTCTCCGCCTCGACGGTGCGCCAGGACCTGACCCTGTCCCCGGGCTCGAAGGTGCTGCACATCGAGCAGGCCACCGACTGGCACGAGACCGAGAAGTTCCTGAAGGTCGCTTTCCCGTTCGATATCCGCGCCGAGCAGACGATCGCAGAGACCCAGTTCGGCTACCACAAGCGCGCCACCCACGTGAACACCAGTTGGGAGGCCGCGAAGTTCGAGACTTCGATGCACCGCTTCGTGCTGGCCGAGGAACCGGGCTTCGGCGCAGCGCTGGTCAACGATTCGATCTACGGCTTTGACGTCACCCGCGATTCGACCGCGGCCGGCGTGGTGACCAACGTGCGCTTGTCGCTGCTGCGTGCCCCGCGCTTCCCCGATCCGGAAACCGACCAAGGCCTCCAGACACATCGCTATGGCCTGGTCATCGGCGCCGACATCGCCGCGGCAACCGAGGCCGGGGCGCTGCTGAACAGCAACGCCTGCACCATCCCCGGCAGCCGCGGGTTCGACCCGCTGGTCACGCTCGAGGGCAAGGGCATCGTGCTCTCGAGCGTGAAGCTCGCCGGGGACCAGTCCGGCGACCTGGTCGTGCGCATCTACGAGTCCCTGGGCCGCCGGTCCGCGGGCTCCGTGAACGTACACCATCCGGTGACAGGGGTTTCGGTGATCAGTTTGCTGGAGGATGCCATCGAGGGTCCGGAAGGGATCGTCGAGCATTCGGAGGGATCGGTGAAGCTTGCGTTGACGGCCTTCGAGGTGCGCACCCTGCGCTTCAGGTTCAATGGTTAATCGCCACGGGCGGCGATGGGCGCGTCGTGTTGTCGATTTACAGGTTGACTGGAGAATGTGCCTCGCTTTCAATCGATCATCATTCAATGATCGCCCGCAGTAGGTCAGAAATTGATTAGGGTGAAATCGACTTTCCTCGTTGACGCCCATATCTCCTCCGCCAGTGCCTGAGGTTTGCGATTTCGGGTGCCGCTAAGACAACATGTGCGTCGCAGTCGCTAAAGCGGACGCTTGCCCGGGCCAATAGGCACGTGCTCGTCGACGAAACATGCCGCAGTCTCTACCGAAATCGATCGTTGCCGGTGAAATTAGGCGCAGTCGCCCGCGCATATCCCAACGACTACTCTGTCGCTCCATTCATTTTTGTTTCGCCAGTCTTGGCGAAAGTGTGCTCCACGCCGCATGCCGGCCCGGCGTTCAAGCCTGACGGAGCCTGCGATGCGCCCGACCATCGATCCGACTCGCCGGCTGCGTGTCACACAATTAAAGGGCGGCGTAAGATTTCACGTGCCTTGCAAAGCCAAAGCGGAAGGTCATGCTCCAAGGTGAACGGCAGCCCCCTGCTGGCGAAGAGAACGTAGTTCCACTGTGCTTATTTCGATGGGCCCGGTCGAGGGGTGCTGTGCCAAGCTTTACGAAGTTCGTCAGCTTGTTCGGGAGCCAATGAGAATCCGGACTGGCGTATCGAGTTCCATGGGATCGAAGGGCATTCAACCTTCAACTCCTCGATGTCGATTCGATCCTCCCATGGCCAGAGATCAACAAATATAATCTCGGCGTAGTGATGGCTGAGCTGGCTTTCAAAGAAAAAGTGTTCCTCGACGAACGGTTCGCTATGGACCAGACCATGCCCGATTAGGCCACGATCTCCGCTGCCCTGCAAATGGAGCCATACTTCCGTGTAACGTTTAATTTCAGTCTTCTGCCCCACGCTCCAAGTCGTGGTGACAGGTTCGTCCCTCAACGTACGGTCAACTGCTTTGTCGTAGTGCGGGACCCACTGTTCCTTGCTCCAGTACTTAGGGTTCCAAGTCAACAACATTCCCGGGTTACCCCAATTGTCCCGCTTCTCCATTTTTCCCCCTTGTTTGAGATCACAAGAACACACATCTAGGTGTATAGCTGCAGTCTAGACTCGACTGTCAAGACCAGCCCTAAACCGACCGGAATCAATCAATATCAGCGGTAATAAACGCTGACTCTCTTCGACTAGTTCTATTGCTAACCCGGCAAGAGTTCAATTCGTATTCCGGGCATGGCACCATGTGATGAATCGAAATCGAAAAGTCCCGGTTCCGCTAAGGCATTGCCAAGTACAGCAAGTGGCTTCAAGAACAGGCCTCAGAGAGCGGTTCACAAGCATAGGAGCATCAAAAACCATCATGCTGGTGCTCCCGGCCTGAACCAGCGCGTGATCGCGTCGGTCGGCCCGTTCCTGCGCTCATTGCCGCGGTGCTGGAGGTGGCGTGGGCTTCCGCCATCGGGCAGCGATCCGGGGATCACGCCGCCAATGCCCCGGATCAGGTCCGTTACCGCTCGAAAGGTATCTTGGCAGCATGCCGTTCCTTCCCCGGGAACGCGACCCCCGCCTGGTCACCATCCGCCGCGGGGGCACCCTGGGCGATGAACACCACCGGCAGCTTGCCAGCTGGGCACTGGACTGCGTCGCACACGTGCTGCCGCTCTTCGAGGAGCGGCAGCCGGGCGACGGCCGGCCGCGGCACGCTATCAGGGCGGCCGGGGCGGCCGTCGATCACCGGGACGCCGCCCCGGCCCGAGCGGCCGAACGGCAGTGGCAGCGGGAACGGCTGCCCGAAGCGGTCCGCGCGCTGGTGCTCGAGGACCAGAAGCTCCGCAACGCCATTTGCTGGAACGTCTTCGGCGACTGATCCCCGGCCCGCCGGTCGGGCCGCGGCGGCCCGCCCGCTACTTCGCGGCCAGGTCTGCCAGCGTGGCGATGAGCAGGCGGCGCTCGACCACCTTGATGCGCTCGTGCAGGGTGTCCTCGGTGTCGTTGTCCTCGATGGCCACGGCTTCCTGGCGCAGGATGGGGCCGGTGTCCACGCCGGCGTCGGCGATGTGGACGGTGCATCCGGTGACCTTGACGCCGTAGGCCAGCGCGTCGCGCACGCCGTGGGCGCCCGGGAAGGAGGGCAGCAGGGCCGGGTGCGTGTTGATGTAGGTGCCGTCGAAGGCGTTGATGAATTCCTCCCCGACGATGCGCATGAAGCCCGAGGAGACCACGTAGTCGGGCTCGTAGGACAGGCACTTCTCGGTCAGCGCGTGGTTCCAGTCCGCGCGCTGTCCGTAGTCCCTGAAGTTCACCACGAAGGTCTCGATGCCGGCGGCCGCGGAACGTTCCACCCCGTAGGTGCCGTGCTTGTCGGCGCCCACGGCGGCGATTTCCACGTTTTTCAGCGACCCGTCGGCGACGGCGTCGATGACTGACTGGAGGTTGGACCCGGTGCCGGAGACAAGAACTACGATGCGCATGGATACAAGTTTAGTTGGGCATCGCCAGTTCCTCGGACAGGTCAAGGGAGCTGGAGATGAGCTGGGCCGTGTAGGGGTGCGCGGGGTGGTTGTAGATCTGCTCGGTGTCCCCGGATTCGACGATGCGCCCGTCCTTCATCACGATCACCCGCCCGCAGAGGTGGCGCACCACCGAAAGGTCGTGGGAGACCAGCAGCAGCGTCAGCGCGTACTCGTCGACCAGGTCGGCGATCAGGTTCAGCACCTGCGCGCGCACCGAGACATCCAGCGCTGAGACCGGCTCGTCGGCCACCAGGATGCGCGGGCGGTTCACCAGGGCGCGGGCGATGGAGATGCGCTGGCGCTGCCCGCCGGAGAACTGGTGCGGGTAGCGATGCGCCGATTCCGCGTCCAGGCCCACCAGCCCGAGCATCCGGTGGACCTCGGCCAGGCGCCCGGCCGCGTCAAGCTTCCGCCCCGGCACCAGCAGGGGTTCGGCGATGATGTCCGCGACCTTCATCCGCGGGTCCAGTGAGCCCAGCGGGTCCTGGAAGACGATCTGCAGGGCGTTGCGCAGCGGGACCAGGTCGGATTCGCGGGCCCCGGCGATCGAGGTTCCGGCGACGGTGGCCTGGCCGCTGGTGGGCGTATCGAGCCCGGCCAGGATGCGCAGCAGAGTCGACTTGCCCGATCCCGACTCCCCCACGATGCCCACCCGTTCCCCGGGCGCCACGGTGAAGCTGACATCGGCCAGGGCGTTGACCACGGGGCGCGGGCCGAAGGGGGTGGTGCGGGCGCGGTGGTAGGTTCGGCCCAGCCCCGTTGCGCTGATCAGCGCCGGTCCGGCGGCCGCCTCGCTCCGCGGTGCCTGCGGGGTCGGCGCGGCCGGCGGCGTCCCCCCGCGCAGTGCCGGGGGCACGTAGGCCGCGGCCGTCTCCACGGTGAACAGGCGTCCGCGCCCGTCGGTGGCCGACAGGTCGCTGGCGGCCAGCAGCGCACGGGTGTAGGGGTGCTCGGGGGCGGAGAAGATCTTGTCGAGGTCCCCGGATTCCACCAAGCGGCCCTTGTTGAGCACCAGCACGCGGGTGCACATGTTCGCCACCACGGCGAGGTCGTGGGTGATGAACAGCAGCCCGGTGCCGCGCTCGGAAACCTGGGCGGAGATCAGCTCGAGGACCTGGGACTGCACCGTGACATCCAGCGCCGTGGTCGGCTCGTCGGCCAGCAGCAGCTGCGGGTCGTTCGCCAGTGCCATGGCGACCATGACGCGTTGGCGCTGCCCGCCGGAGAGCTGGTGCGGGTAGGCGCCGGCGGCCTGCGCCGGATCGGGGATCCTCACCGAGGCCAGCAGCTCGACGGCACGCCGGCGCGCGGCGGCGCGGTTCGGCACGGTTCGGTGCTGGAGCATGACCTCGGCGACCTGCGCGCCGACCTTCATCAGCGGGTTCAGGGCCGAAAGCGGCTCCTGGAAGACCATCGAGATCTCGTCCCCGCGCAAATCCTGCATCGCCTTGTCGCTGGCGGTGAGCAGGTCGGGCCCGAAGCCGCGCAGGTGCGCGGTGCCGGAGACGGTGAGCTCGTCGGGCAGCAGGCCCAGCAGCGCGGTGGCAGTCAGCGATTTGCCGGAGCCCGATTCCCCAATCAGCCCGATCCGCTCCCCGGCGGCCATGGAGAAGGACAGCGAGGACACCAAGGCCTTGCTCCCGGCGGAAACGGACAGGTCCGACACCTCCAGCAGGTTCCCGGTGCCCGCCCCGGCGCTCGCGGTGTCCCGGTTCCTCATGCCTTGCCCCTCCCCAGCTTGGGATCCAATGCGTCGCGCAACCCGTCCCCGAGCAGGTTGAAGCCCATGACCGCCAGCGCGATCGCGAGCCCCGGCCACAGCGCCATGAGCGGGAAGGTGCCCCAGTATTGCTGGGATTCCTGCAGCATCCGCCCCCAGGAGGGCACCGGCGGGGGCGTGCCCAGGCCCAGGAAGGACAGCGCCGCCTCGGCCAGCACCGCCAGCGCAAAGGTCACCGAGCACTGGATCAGCAGCATCCCGGTGATGTTGGGCAGCACGTGGCGGACGGCGATGCGCAACGGGCGCTGGGCGGCGGCGCGGGCGGCGAGCACGTATTCGGCGTTCATCACCTGCAGCGTCCCGGCGCGGGCCACCCGGGCGAATCCGGGCACCGAGGCCAGGCCGATGGCGGCCATCGCCGAGACGGTGGAGGCCCCGTAGATCGCGGCGAACATGATGGCCAGCAGCAGCGCGGGGAAGGCCAGCAGGATGTCGGAGGCGCGCATGGTGATTTCCTCCACGGCCCCGCGCCGCATGCCCGCCCAGATGCCCAGCGGGGTGCCGATGAGCACCGCGATGCCCACCGAGACCACGCCGACCAGCAGCGTGATGCGCGCTCCCACCAGGATCCGCGAGAGCAGGTCGCGGCCCAGGTTGTCGGTGCCCAGCCAATGCTGGGGGCCGGGGCCCTGCAGCCGCACCGGCGGGTTGGCCTGCAGCGGGTCGAAGGGGGTGAAGACGAGCGAGAGCAGCGCGGTGAGGGCAATCAGGGCCACGATCGCCCCGCCGATCAGCAGCGCGGGGACGGGCCTGGGCCGCACGGGTCCCGGCTTCAGCGTCTCGGGCGACACGGGTCCTGGGGTCATGGCTCCTGGGGTCATGGGTTCCGGCTCCGGGGTTCTCATCGGACCGCGGCGCGGATGCGCGGGTCAAGGACGGTGTAGAGCACGTCCACCAGCAGGTTCACGATCAGCGTGATGGCCACCAGCACCATCACCACCGACTGGACGGTGAGCAGGTCGCGGTTGCCCACCGCGGCCAGCAGCATCGAGCCCAGGCCCGGGATCACGAAGACCCGCTCGATGACGACCGCGCCGATGATCAGCGCGGAGAACTGCACCCCGGTGACCGTCAGCACCGGGATCGCCGCATTGCGCAGCCCGTGCCGCCCCAGCGCGCGCATCCGGGACAGACCCTTGGCCCGCGCGGTGCGCAGGTAGTCCTCGTGCATCACCTCGAGCACCGCGGAGCGGATGTAGCGCACCAGGATTGCCGACTGCACCCCGGCCAGCGCCATGACCGGCAGCACCAGGCGGGAGAGGAACCCGGCGAAGTCGACGCCCGGGGCCACCCAGCCGTTGGCCGGCAGCCAGCCCAGGCGCAGGGCGAAGAAGGAGACCAGCACGATGCCCAGCAGGAAGCCGGGGATCGCGATGCCCAGCTGGCTGGCCGCGGAGACCAGCGCGCCGGAGGGCTTGTTGTGCCGCACCGCGGCGAGGGTCCCGGCGGGGATCGCGATCGCCAGCGCGAGCACCATGGCCGCTGAGACCAGGATCAGGGAGACCTGCACCTTGTCCGCCACCAGCGGGGAGATGTCCGCACGCGTCACGTAGGAAACTCCGAAGTCCCCGCGCCAGAGCCCGGAGAACCAGTCCCAGTACTGCACGGGAAGCGGCCTGTCGGTCCCGAACTGGCGGGCCAGGGAGGCGACGATCTCCGGCGAGGCGTTCTGCCCGGCGGCAATCACTGCCGGGTCCCCGGGCAGCACGCGCATCAGGGCGAAGACCAGAACCGTGGCTGCAAGCAGGGACAGCAGGAAGCGGGCCAGGTTCCCCGCAATGCGCACCAGCATCCGTACCGCCTGTCCCTAGGACCAGGCGATGGTGGCGAGGTTCAGCGCCTCGGAGACGGAGTTGGCGCTCAGGCCGGTGATCCCCGCCTTGGCCACCGAGATGTTCGGGAAGATGAACAGCGTGTCCACCGGCGCGTCGTCCACGATGGTGCGCACCACGTTCTTCATGCCCGCCACGTAATTCGCCGTGTCCGCGGCGTCCGCGGCCGCCGCCTCGGCCTTGATCTTGGAGTTGTCGTAGCCGATGTAGTAGTCGGGGTTGTTGAACATGGTCAGCACGTCGCGGGCCTCCACGGCCAGGACCACCGACATCTGGTAGTCGTGGCGGTTGAACACCGTATCCAGCCAGACGGCGGGGAACTCGGCGGAGGCGATCCTCGCATCGATCCCCACGTCGCGCAGCTGGGACTGGACAATCTCTGAGACGGCGGTGGCGTAGGGGCGGGTGGGCACCGTGAAGGTGATTTTCAGGTTCTCGGCGCCGGCCTCCTTCAGCAGGGCGCGAGCCTTGGCCGGGTCGAAGGGGTAGAGCTCGTTGAGGTCCTCGTAGTAGGGGTCGGTGGGCGGCACCGGCCCGCCGACCAGGGCGCCCAGCCCGTTCCAGGCGGTGTCGCGCACCGACTTGCGGTCGATGGCGTACAGCACGGCCTGGCGGACCCGCTTGTCGTTGAAGGGCTTGGCCTTGTTGTTCATCGACAGGATGATCTCGCCGTTGGAGGTGCCCTCGATGACCTGGTAGCCGGGATTGGACTCGAAGGAGGAAAGCAGCTCGGGTGCCTGCATGTTGTAGATGACATCCACGTCGCCGGAGGACAGGGCGTTGGTGGTGGCGATTGCGTCGGCGAAGTAGCGCAGGGTCACGCGGGCAATGCCCGGGGCGGCGCCCCGGTAGTCGGGACGGGCGACCAGGCTGATCGACTCCCCGCGGGCCCAGGACTCGAGCGCGTAGGGGCCGGTGCCCACCGGCTTGTTGGCCAGGTCGTCCACGCCGGAGGGGTCGAACATCGCCCCGACCAGCGTGGTCATCGAGTACAGCCACGCCTGCGAGGGCCGGGAAAGGTTCACCGTGACCGAGGTCGGGGAATTGACCACCACGTCGTCGACCACGTCCATCTTCGACTTCAGCCCGTTGAGCCAGGCGTCGGACTTGACCCGCTCGATGGAGAACTTCACGTCGGAGGCGTCGAAGGCCGCCCCGTTGGAGAAGGTGGCGCCCTGAACCAGGGTGAAGGTGTAGGACTTGTTGTCGGCGCTGGTTTCCCAGCCGGTGGCGAGCAGCGGCTGGATCGCGCCGGTCTGGTCCACCGTCACCAGCCCCTCGTACACGTTGGCCATCATGGCCTGCGGGATCGCCGCACCGGCCGTGGTGGTGAAGTCGAGGTTCACCGGTTCGCCCGTCAAGGCGACGACCAGCTGCTGCGGGTCCCGGGCACCGGTTCCGGCGCCGGCGTTGCAGGCGGAAAGCAGCAGGGTGGCGCCGAGCACGGCGGCGAGCAATGCGCCGGTTTTCCTGCGTCGGCTCGTTGGCGTTGCCTGCATCGTTCCATCAGTCCTTCGGTACTTGGGCGTCGGCGCCGCGGCGGGCGCAAAAGCACCCGTGACAAACCATTATCGTACGCAAGTGCACCCGGCGGCGACCTAATCCATGTAACGAACGGGAGCGGGGGGCTAGTGTGGGTGTCATGGCCAGCAACACCCGCCGGGACGCACCGGATGCAGCCCGCCCGCTGCTGCGCTGGGTAGGTGCCACCGTCGTCGCCATGGCCTGCACGCTGGCGGGCTGGTACCTGCCGTTGCCGTTTCGGCTCGCCGGGCTGCCCTTCGCCGTGGCCGGATTCGTCCTGGGCGTGCTGACTTCCCTGAAGGCGTTCGGCAATCCCGCAGCCGGCATGCTGAAGCTGGCGGCGCCCGTGGCGACGGTGGCCTGCGGGCTCGTTGCAGTGCTGCTGGCAGGGCAGCTGGTGTTCCTCGGGCCGTCGCTGCAGTACCAGCAGTGCCGCGCCGATGCGCTGACCCTGCGCTCCGAGACCGCCTGCACCCAGGATTTCCGGGACCACTTGGCCCCCCAATGAATCGAGGATCGTCCCATGAATGACCAGCCAACCCCCGACACCAAGGACTGGACCGTGGTGCTCTCTGAGCCCTGCGGCGAATGCGGGATCGATGTGCGGGCGCTGAACCCCGCGCAGGTCGCCGCGCTGCTGCGCGAATCCGTCCCGCACTACACCCGCGCGCTGGCGGCGCCGGATGCAGGGGTTCGCAATGACCCCGGGGTGTGGAGCACGCACGAGTATTGCGCGCACGTGGCGGAAATGCTCCAGGTGATGAACGCGCGGCTGGCCCTGATGCTGGAGTCGGACGCCCCGACGTTCGCCAGCTGGGACCAGAACGAGGCGGCGGTGCGCGCGGACTACGCGGCGATCCCCGCCGCCGAGGTGGCCCGGCGGCTGGAGGAATCCGCGGCGTCCTTTGCCGACGCGCTGGAGGCGCTGACCGACGCGCAACTGCCGCGGATGGGGACGAGGTCCAATGGCGCGGTGTTCACCACCGCCACGTTGGCCCAATACGCGTGGCACGATGCGGCGCACCACCTGCATCACGATTTGGGCGTCGGCAGGCCGCGCTAGCGGTCGAGCACCGGGTCGTGCTCGAGCAGCGGGGAGACCAGGTACCCGATCGCGGTGCCCAGTGCCACCTGCGCCGCAAGCAGCACGGCCGTCAACAGGATGTCGGGCCCCACCTCGGTGAACCGCCCAATGCCCAGCGACCCGCCGGCCAGCCAGGAACCGACCAGGGACAGGGCGCCGGCAAAGGTGCCGACGAACACGCCCAGGGCGACCGTGGACAGCCCGAGCGACAGCCATCGGGTGCGGATGCGCAGCGACACCCAGTCGTCCAGGTGGTTCTCCCCCACCCGCAGGAAATACCAGCCGGCCATGAACCCGGCGAACACCGGCAACAACATGAACGCCCAGGCGTAGTCAAGGTCCCCGGAAGGCAGCGCCGCGAGCACCGGCACCGCCGGCAGCGGGCCCACGGTGGTTTCCAGCGTGGACAGCGTGCTGCCCACCCCCAGGGTGATGCCGCCGCCGGTGATCCACGCCAGGGTCCAGAGGGCCAGGTTCGGCATGACGCCCAGCTGGCCCAGGGTCAGCACGGCCGATCCGATGGGTCCGGGGCGCAGCTGCTGGTAGACGTTGGAGACATCGACCCAGTGCACCGCGAGGTTGATCGCCAGCAGCAGGGATGCCAGCGCGAAGGTGAGCAGGTAGGCCAGGGTGCCGCCGCAGAGCACCGCCCAGACGTAGGACCCGGCCCACCGCGAGTGCTGGGAGGTCTTGGAGATCCAGGCAGCGGCGTCGAAGCCGATCAGCCGGCCCCAGGAGCCGGACTCGCGGCGGGCGCCGGTGATCACGCCCGCCCCGGCGGGGATCAGCGGGATGAGGGTGGCGGCCAGCAGCGAAACGCTGGCCTCCTCGTTGTTCACCAGGAAGCCGGTGAACAGCCCGCAGAGCAGGTAGATGCCCAGGGCACCAAGGATGCCCTGCCACAACGAGTCGGTGTAGGAGGCCCGCGCAATGCGCCGCCCGGCCCGCCAGCACAGGAAGAACGGGATGAGGGTCAGCCCCAGCGGGATGAAGTCCAGCACGGCCGAGCCCTGCGAGGGGTCGGTCCCGGTGCCCACCTGCAACAGGTGCAGCGGGACCGCGTGGATCAGGAGCCAGATCTGACCGCCCATCTGCAGCACCGATTCGATGCTGCGGTTGGCGAAGCCCCCGCTGAACCACACGGCGAACCACGGGATGACCACCAGGAAGGCCGAGAACAGGGCGGCCTGCATGAACTCGAAGGCTCCCTGCAGGAATAGCGGCATGGGCCAGCCGGTGCTCAACCGCTGGCGCGCCGCGTTCAGTGCCGCCGCGGCGGGCGGCTGCTTTTTCTTCTCACTCATTGTTTTCCATCGTCCCACCGATGTGCCCGCGCACCACTGATTGACGCGGCGGGCACCGCGTTCCTAGAGCGCGCGCAGCCCGCTGACCAGGGCGGTGATGGCGCCGAAGAAGGCGCAGCAAAGCACAAAGAAGCGTGCGTGCCGGTCGGAGACCACGCGCTGCACCTGTTCGCCGATGAGCACGCCCGCCCAGATGAACACGGCGACCCCGATCCAGGCCCACACCGGAAGCGGCGGCAGGGCATCGGGGGTGGTGACGAACTTCATGGCGATGGTGACCATCCCGGTCACCACGAAGAAGGGCTGCAGCGTCGCGGCGAAGGGGCGCTGCGGCCAGCGGGCCAGCACCGCATAGGCGCTCACCGCCGGTCCGCCCACGCCCGCCAGCGAGTTGGTGAGACCGGAGAGGAACCCGGCGCTGGCCTTGGGGACCTGTCCGGAGACGGTGACGTTGGCGCGCACCAGGATCAGCGACAGCAGCAGGGCGGCGAGCACCGTGGCGCCGACGATGATCGACAGCGGGGCCGAGGGCAGTCCCCCGGCCATGAGCGCCCCGGCCACCGAGCCGAAGACGCTGAAGGAGCACAGCCAGCGGAACATCGACCAGTCGATGTCCCTCCACACCCGCGGCATGATGATCGCCGAGGAAAGCACGCCGCAGATGTTCACCAGGAACACGCCCTCGTGTGCGCCCAGGGCGATGACCAGGAACGGGGAGACAAGCATCGCGAACCCGAGCCCCGCCACGCGCTGCGCGATTGCCCCGACCACGACCAGGCCGAGCACCAGCAAAATAAGGGAAAGGTCCATTCAAGCGAGCCTATCGGTTTTGGCCACGCGCTCGTGACGGCCGGCCGGCGGCCGGAAACCTTCCGGGCGGCCTTGCGGGGACAAATGGCAAGCGGCCCCGCACGAGGAGTGAATGAACTGCTCCCCGAACAGGACCGCTTGCCATGGGCCCCGGGCGGCGGCCCGGTTCTCAGTAGCTGGCGGGGGTCCCCGCCGGGCCCGAGGCGCCGGGCCGGAACCTTGCGGCCAGCGCCTCGGTGCCGCGGGCCAGCAGGGCCACGTCGGCGCCGACGCCCACGTAGTGGGCGCCGAGCTCGATGTAGCGCTTGGCGGGCGCTTCGGCGAAGGCGTTGACGCCGACGTACTTGCCCGCCGCCTTGCCCGCGGCGATGGCTGTCTCCACCGCGGCGACCACGTCGGGGTGGTCCTGCTGCCCGATCACGCCCATCGAGGCGGCCAGGTCGGAGGGGCCGATGAAGATGCCGTCCACGCCCTCGGTTTCCACGATTTCCTTGACGTTGGCCACCGCCTCTGCCGATTCGATCTGCACCATCAGCGTCAGGGTCTGCCCGGCGCGTTCCAGGTAGTCCGGGATCCGGTTCCAGCGTGCCGACCGGGCCAGCGCCGACCCGACGCCGCGCACGCCCGTCGGCGGGTAGTGGCAGGCTGCCACCGCGGCGCGGGCCTGCTCGGCGTTGTTGACCATGGGAATGATCAGCGACTGCACGCCCAGGTCCAGGTACTGCTTGATGACCACGGTGTCGTTGACCGGCGGACGGACCACCGGGATGACCGGGTAGCCGCGCACCGACTGCAGCTGGCCCAAAATCGACTCAAGCCCGTTGGGCGAATGCTCGGCGTCAATGAAGATCCAGTCGAATCCGGCGCCGGCGCAGATCTCGGCGACCAGCGGGGAGCCGGAGCACACCCAGATCCCCGATAGCGCGTGGTCGGCGTGGTTGAGCGCGTCCTTGAAGGACGGGTCCGGTTCTATGAGAAATGGCATGTCACGGTCCCCATTCGTCCGTAGTCGGCAAAGACGGTGTCGCCCTTGTCCACCCACATCGGGCGGGTGAAGGACCCGGCCAGGATGATTTCCCCGGCGTTGAGCTTGTCGCCGTGGGCGGCGATCTTGTTGGCCAGCCAGTAGACGCCGGCGGCCGGGTGGTTCAGCACGCCGGCGGCGACGCCGGTCTCCTCGACGACCTGGTTCTTGAACAGGATGCCAGAGACCCAGCGCAGGTCGATGTCCTGCGGCTTCATCGGGTTGCCGCCGATGACCATGGCGCCCATGGCCGCGTTGTCGGAAATGGTGTCCACGATGGTGCGGCCCTCCATCTCGATGCGCGAGTCCAGGATCTCCAGGGCGGGGATGACGTACTCGGTGGCGTTGAGGACGTCGAAGATGTTGGCGTTGGGCCCCTCGACGTCCTTGTTGAGCTTGAACGCGAGTTCCATCTCCACGCGCGGGTGGGTGTACTTGTCCCACTCGATGGTGCAGCCCGAGTCGAGCACCATGTCATCGAAGATGATGCCGTAGTCCGGTTCGGTGATGCCGGTGGCCATTTGCATGGCGCGGGAGGTCAGCCCGATCTTGCGTCCGGCCAGGACGCGGCCGTTGGCCTCCGAGCGCTGGCGCCAGAGGTTCTGGACCCGGTAGGAGTCCTCCACCGTCATTTCGGGGAAGCGGGCGGTCAGGCGCTTGACCGGCACGCGGTCGTGGCCCGCCTGCACGAGTTCATCGGCTATCCGGGTGATGGTCTCATCGTTGAGCATGCTGGCCTGGGCCCCTTCTGAAGTTCTGGATGCACGTCACGTGGCTCCCCCGGCCAAGGCCTTCCGGCACGGGGTCGCACCCTGAACATGTTAGCCAATACGTCACCGGGGTCACATTCGCGCCGGCTTTGTGTCTGCGCCGCGCGGCACCGCCCCAGGCGTCCGGGGTGCTACCGGCATGCGGCCAGGGCCGCGGCGGCCGCGGCAACCAGCTCCGCGCTGGTCACGTCGAACGCCGAGTCCCCGCCGCCGGGACCCGAGGCGCCCCTCGTGGCTTGGCTGCGCGCGGAGAGGTGGATGCCGTCCAGCCCGGCCAGGGCGGGGATGTCCTCGAGCTTCACGCCGCCGCCGGCCTGCACCTGCGGATTGCCCTGCGCCTCGGCACGCAGCCGGTGCAGTACCTCCGCGCCGTCCCCCGAGGCCGGGGCACCTCCCGAGGTCAGGATGCGATGCACCCCCCAGGACGCGCAGCTGGGCGATGAGTTTCGTGAGGGACATGCCCTTTTCCAGCAACACGTCCACGCAGCGGTGCACGGTCACCTCGAGGGCCGGGTTGATCGCGTGCGCAGCTGCCACCAGTTCCGAGATCACCGGGATGTCCAGGCCGCCGTCGTCCTCGGTCAGCGCACCGGTAACGATCCCGGCAACCCCGGCGTGGGCCGCATGGGCGATGTCCGCGGCCATCAGGTCGACCTCTTCTGCGGTGTAGACGTATCCGCCGCCGCGCGGGCGGATCAGCACATGCACGCCGATGCCCACGCCCACCGCCTGCTCGGTGGTGGCCAGGCTGGGGGTCAGCCCGCCCAGGCCCAGTGCGCTGCACAGCTCGATGCGGTCGGCGCCGTTTTCCAGGGCAACCCTCGCCCCGGCCGCGTCCTGCACGGCGATTTCCAGCGTGGCCGTGGGGTTCCGTGTTGCCCGGGCCGGGCCAGCAGGGGTTCCGGCGATTCGGGGAGACGTGTCTTGGGGACGCCGTTCGGTGCTCATGGACGAGGCAGCTCGATTCTCTTGTCGGTCTTTTCGGCCAAACGGCCGGGCACTGTCACGAAAGGTCGGACTTGTCATGGTTCCGGGGTGGAGGACCGACCCGGGTTGTCATTCCAGGGCGTGTGCGTCACTACGCTACTCCGCCCCGTGTATTGCCGCGGCCGGGATCGAGGACTTCGGTTTGATGATCCGCGGCAGGACCACCAGCAGGAAAACCGCAGCCAGCATCACCAGCCCGCCGATGAGCGCGCCCAACGCCCAGCCGTAGAGGACCTGGACCACGAACCACACGCACCCGGCCACCAGCACCCCCACGCCGATGATGACCACCTTGGAAATGACGTGGCCCATGTGCACGGTGGTGATCTTGACGCGTTGGCCAAAGAGGTGCCGGTGCACGGCAACGGGCGTGACCAGCAGAATGATCAGCATCGCGGAGAACACCAGCAGGATCAGGTAGAACGTCCGTTCCGCCTGGCCCAGCGCCGTGAATCCGGCCTGGAAGGGCAGGACCACCAGGAAAGCGGCGAGGATCTGCGCGCCTGTCTGCATGACCCGCAGCTCCTGCATGAGTTCGTTCCAGTTCCGGTCCAGTCGCTGCTCGACCGTTTCATTGCGCCCGTCCATGGCTCCCCCGTTCGGCATCCATCCCTTGACCGATGCCCGGGTTGAATCCCGGCACATCGGGTGGGAACCTTCACGCATGCTGCTTCACCAGCCAACCTACCGAAGAACCTGCGCCTTGGGCAGAAGAAATGAAAAACCGCAGGGGCTTTCGTTGCCGAACGAGTCTAAGCTGGCTAGATGAGTGCCCACCCCTTCGACCTGCTGACCGTCGATCAATTGCGCCGGACAGGCTCCCTGAAGTGGTCCGAATACCGCGGATCGCTGGGTGCATGGGTGGCGGAAATGGATTTCGGGACCGCCCCGGGCGTCATTGCGGCGGCGCAGGAAACCCTGGCCAACGGCCTGATCGGCTACGCGCCGACGCCATTGGTCAACGACATGCAGCAGGCGACCGCGGCTTGGCTGGACAACAGGTTTGAGTGGAAGGTCGACCCCGACCGGGTGCGGCCCACGGGGTCGGTGGCGGCGGCCCTGGATGCGGCCATCATGCATTTCTCCCCAGGGCACCGCCGCGACGCTCCGCTGGTGCTGCTCACCCCCGCTTACATGCCCTTCATCGCCACGGCGGAGCGCTTTGGGCGCGACTCCATCCAGGTGGCCATGGTTGAATCCGACACCGGATGGGAGATCGACTGGAGCGCCCTGGGGCAGGCGTTGGCCGGCGGCGCGCTGCTGGTCCTGGTGAATCCGCACAACCCCATCGGCAAGGTCTATTCACGCGGGGAACTACTGGCGATTTCCGAACTGGTCGAGGCCACCGGCTCGAGGGTCTTCGCCGACGAGGTCCATTCGCCCCTGGTGTTCGACGGCGCCTCGCACCTTCCCTACGCCACGGTTTCGCCCGCGGCCGCGGCCCACTCCGTGACGGCCGTTGCCGCCACGAAGGCCTTCAACCTGCCCGGGCTCAAGTGCGCCCAGCTCATCCTGACCAACGACGCGGACCGGACCGTGTGGGAGCGGGTGGGCGGGGTCCCCGAACATGGCGCGGCCAACGTGGGGCTGGCGGCGACCACCGCCGCGTACCGCACGGGCACCGGCTGGCTCGACGGGGTCATCGGCTACCTCGACGACTCCCGGATGCTGCTCTCCGACATCATCAAGGAACACCTGCCACAGGTGCGCTACCGTCCCCCACAGGGCACGTACCTCGCCTGGCTGGATGTCTCCCGCCTGGCCCTGGACCCGGGACCCGCCCAGTTTTTCCTCAAGGAGGCCCAGGTCGCACTGATCAACGGGACCGCCTGCGGAAGCGGCGGGAAGGGCTTCGTGCGGCTGAACTTCGCCACCCCGCAGCCGGTCCTGGGCGGGATGATCCACCGCATGGGGGCGGCTGTCGACGGCTGCGACAACAAGGACGTCACCGATCCGGAGTTTGCCCAATAGCCACCGGCGCGCGCCTAGCCCTGCTGGATGTTGGCCAGCAGCTGCTCGAAGGGCAGGGAGGTCATGTTGTCCCGCGGGTTCGCGGTTTCGCTCACGCGCGGGGCAATGGAGCGCGTATCGCCGAGGTCCTGGGTCTGCGCAGCGGCCCCGTTGGGTCCGGCGATGGCCTGGGCCAGTTCGATTCCGGCCCGGCGCTCGCGTTCGGCCAGGGCACCGTGACCCTGGTCGGCTCCCCAGTCCTCGGGTGAGGCAAAGATCGAAGTGGGCATGATCCGGGCGCGCAGGTAGGCGAATATCGGACGCATCGCGTAGTCAACGACCAGGTTGTGCCGTGCGCTTCCGCCCGTGGCCGCCAGGATCATCGGCTTGTCATCGAGCGAGGTGGGGTCAAGGACATCGATGAAGGACTTGAAGAGCCCGGAGACCGATGCGGTGAAGACCGGGGAGACGGCGATCAGTCCGCCGGCGTTGCGAACCGATTCGATGGCCTCGGCCAGGCGCGGCGGCGCGTAGCCGGTGAGCAGGTTGTTGGTGATGTCGGCGGCATAGTCGCGCAGCTCCAACACCGTAAGGTCGGCCTGGATGCCCATGGCGGCAAGTTCCCTGACGGCGGATTCGCCGAGTTGGCGACCCAGCAGGCCGGAGGTCGATGGCGTGCCCAGTCCGCCGGAGATGACTACGATGTTTTGGCTCATGGTGTGTTGCTCCCTCTAGTGAAATACATGTCTTTGCATGTAAAACCCCAAGGGTCGCCAATTCATTCCCGGTCGGCCTCTTGATTTTTTTGCGTGTCTCCCTCGCCCGCAGCAGGCGGTATGCAGGTGCCCCCAAGGCAATGGCCCCGGATGGCCGAAACTAAGGAGTACGCCGCGGCCGCACAGGCGCCCACCGCGGCGACAGGGGCATCGGACCAAAGCGAAATCCCCATGGCGGCAAGCACCATTGCTACAACCACCCAGATCACGCGATCGCGCATTCCACTCCGTCCAACCAGCCTTTGCGGCTACCGCCGGACTCCCGGGGTTTCCAAGCCCCCAGGCTATCGCAGGCCGGTATGCCGGTATTACGGGGTGCGGCGTCGCACGCGGCTAAGCCACAAGATCCCGGCGCCGACGACGCCGATGACCATGGCGATGAGTGCCACGTAGAAGCCGACAGAGAAATATCCGTTTGCACTCGTGTTTGGGTCCAGAAAGGGATAGGGATACCAGGGCAGGTCGGTACGCGGGTCAAGCACCATGACACCGCGGGCCAGGGTATAGCCGGCCCAGAGAATGGGAAAGGCCACAATCCCCCACAGCACCTTGGCGTGCAGCGGTCGGCGTCCCGGCGCGATGAGCCAATCCAGCGCCATGATCGCGGGCGCAATGACATGAAGAATCTCGTTGGACCAGGGAACGGTGGTGCCTTGCGGCAGTTCAATGCCCCGCAGCAACAGGTTGTAGACCACGCCGGTGGTGGCCATATAGGTGGCGACCGAGGCCCGGATCATGCTCCACCCGCGGGGCTCGCTCCTCGAAGACAGCGTAAAGATGCCCACAAACAAGACAATCGCGGCCAAGACATTGGATTCAATGGTGAAGAACGAGAAGAAATTCTGGATGACAAAATCCACTTCGCCCTGGCCCGAACCTTCGTTTTTGATGCTTTGTTGCAATTGGGCGACCACGGCCGCAACGATGGCAATGCAACCGCCAATGCGCAGCAAGTAGGCCAAGACACGTCTCATATCAGGTGCAGGTCCCTTTCTTGGTACTGGTCCTCAGCCTAATCGGCTGCGTGCCTACACCACGGCCAAGACACCTTGGCGATACGACGAATGTTTTTCTGTCCGCTGCGCACACGGAGGCCACCGTCTGCCCTGGGGGCGGCAAGACGATGGCCTCCGTGATTTCACCCGTGTTGTTTTACGCGGCCGGGTGTTTGTGTTCCGTGTCGCCCAGGCCGAATGCTTCGGGGCCGCGAACCATGCGGAAGGCCCCAAGAAGCGCGACCAGGACACCGATGATGAACCCAATCCACAGCGGGCTGATCACTGTTCCCAGCGTGACGCCGCCGGTGATGATAAACAGCAAGAAGAGCAGTGCGGTCAATCCGCCACCGATCAACAACCCGTTGGCGTGGTGAATCCTCGACACCCTCAGCTTTGCCTTGGGTTCCTCGCGCGGTGCTGGAATATGTGCATCCTGTGTCATGACTATTCACATCCTTCGAATGTGTTTGACCTGAAGTTTCTAGCGGGGCTGCGTGCCCACACGCCACCCGGTGGCTCCCGGGCCCTCAACCCGGCCCGCGGCCACCTCGATCGTGCTTGGCTCCGGCACTCCATGGTTCGGAGTCGGTGCCCGGCGAATTGCCGATCCTACCCGGCGTCGAAGCGGCCTTCTGCATCCGAATCGAGATGCCTGTGCGCGTCGTTGCCTGAACCATCGGGCAGCTCGTCCGGGGATGGTTTCCGTGGTCTTGTCTCCACGGTGTCGTCGGCCTCGACATCGAGGTCTGGCTGGACGTTGGTGTCTTTGCTCATCACGCGCTCCTTAGTCGCCGAAGCAATGGCAATGATTTTAGGGTCGTGGTTCCGGGTGCCAGGGGTTGCCGATGTTCCCGTCCACTGAGGGCTTGCCGCCAATGAGGGGGGCCGCGCGAAGGAGAATGGTTTTACAAGGTCACTGCGCGCTTGGAATGCCCGTGCAGGAGACGCACATTGCCTGCCTAGAGCAAGCCAGCCGTCGGCACCGTGCTGTGTGCATTATCCATGTGCAGTCTCCGCATTCCCTTGGGCGGCCTTCCGATCTACGGTTCTTCCGCCTACTCCTGAGACTACGCCGAATTCGCCGCTGTTTCTAGCGGTTTCAAATGCCACGGACCCGGGTTCAGGCAGGCACCGCGATGGCTAGCGGCAACGTTCCGCAGCGACTGAGCAGAACCTTGTCAAAGCCAAGGTCGCCACCGGCAACAGGCAGGGTGGAATCCCGTGAATCCTGCCAGCCACGAACCAGCAGCTTCCCGGCGGCCAGCTGCGGATCGGCCGAAACGACGACGCGGCCATTGACATTGACCAGCGCGGCGCGCCGGTCAATGTCGCGGAGTCGGTCAACGAGCAGCAGCTCGATGGTCTCGACCAAGACGTCGGCACCGGCAACACCGACGATGTTCCCTTTCGCCGTCACCGGGACGGTGAACGTCAACGTGTATTCATCGGTGCAGAGGAAATCGACGTACGGTCCGGCGATATGTCCCTCACCGGTATCCATGGGTACGGTAAACCACTCCCGTCGCGAATAGGTCTCGCCCGCCGATTCCATGGTCAGCCTGAGCAGTCGTTCCTTGGCTTCGCCCTGCCACCAGGCCATATGCCAGGGGGCCCCGGCAAGTGCATCGCGGGCGGCGACGAATCCCGCGCCGACCAATGGATGGGTCTCCCGGTCCAGGAACTGGTCGACCAGCGGATGGAAAGCCGCATCGAGTTCCCGTGGCCCGGGGGCTTCATCCCGGGATTCAAAAATCCTGCCTATCTGCTCCGCCCATGCATTCAGGTCAAGCAGCAGGGACTCGAAGAAATAGGACACGTCGGCGCCGTTGCCGGTGGCATTGTTTTCGGTCATGAGATCCTCCGCACGGGGCTTTCGGGCCTTGTTCTCTCTTGCTTCTCGATCCGCATCCGGACCCGGGCCTGGTCAGCGATGAGCCAGATGACGCCGTCCCTGACATAGTCGTTGACCAGCTTTCGCGCCAGGGCCGGATCCGTGCCGGATCGCTTCAAGGATGTCACCGCACAGGCCGATCATCCGGGCATCGAACGCGGGATCCGCGTGGGCCAAGGCCAGCAGCGAACCGAAATCCGTGTGCAGCCTGACGTGCTCACGGGTGAGCCTCGCCGACTGGCTTAGTGCGGCGAGCTCGAGCAGGAACTCACCGACCACGGACCCGCCCGTGCCGCTGCCCGCGCTCCGGCTTTCCAGAAGCCGGCGCAGGCTGCCGACATCTCGCTCGTCGGCGGCACCTGCCGCAAGCTCTGCCGCGGTGGAGGCGATGGCTGCGTAGTGGATTGCCAGGTCGCGTAGTTCCACCCGACTCATGGACCCCAGTCGGTCTTGCAGGAGGCCGCATCGATCGCCATCGGACAGCGTGATGAACGTTCCGCCTTCACGGCCACGGGTGGTCTTCACCAACCCCATGGACCGCAGGGAAACTAGGGCTTCGCGCGCGGTCATGGTGGCAACTCCGAGGGAGGACGCCAGTTCGGCCTCGCTGGGAAGCCTGTCACCATCGAGCAGGATCCCTGCGGCAATGCCCGAGACAATGCGGTCTTCAACGCGCTTGGCTCGTCCTTGCTCACCAAGGGATGCGAACACGGAGGTGAGCTGGCGTTGATACGGTGAAGAATCGCGAGGCATGCTCACCATCCTTTCAAAAGCGGGGGGGGTGGGCATCACCCGACCTGCCTTCAAGATCTTCTCACGACAAGAAATGGCTTCGTGCGACCAACCCACGGCCACGGCCAAGACGCCGACCGTCCAGCTGCACCTGAAACGGGGAAACGGGACGGCCGGGGCTTGGCTCTCCTGCCGGACCGTGTTCAGGAAAGTAACTGCGGCACCCGGACGCCCCCGCGGATCGGGACTACCCTGTGCACATGGAAAAGATCTATGAGTTCTACATCAAGTCCACGCCGGAAAGGATCTGGGCGGCGCTGACAGACGCTGAGCAAACGGCCGTCTACTACTTTGGGAACACCTTCGTCACCGACTGGACACCCGGGTCCGTTTACGCCACCCAAAACCCCAATGCCCAGGGACCGCTGGGCGAGGGAACCGTCTTGGAGGTCGACGCTCCCCGCAGGCTCGTGATGAGCATGACCGCGCTGTGGGACGACGAGGTGAAGGCCGAAGGCGAGTCCCGGATAACCTACGAAATCAGCCAGATCGAGGATTCATGCCTGCTGACGGTCACCCATGACCGGCTCCGGGACGACGCAAACCAGCAGCTATACGGCGGCTGGCCCATGATCCTCTCCGGCATGAAGACCTGGCTGGAGACCGGCGAGCGACTGACCACCCCGGGCTCGCTCATGTACACCTAGTCAGGCGAGCGGCGGCCTATTCAACGGAGAACTGGACGCGCTGCCAGCCGCTGGCCCCGTCGGGAACGGGGTCGGCCTTCTCGCTGGTTTGCATTTCCCCTTGCCCGTCAAAGGCACGGACGCTGACCACGTGGTTTCCGGTGGATCCGCCGTCCCATTCGTAGCGCCACTGGCGCCAGGTGTCCACGGAGGCCTCGGCACCCAGTTCCGCGTCCATCCACTCACCGTCGTCGATTTGCACCTGGACCTTGGAGATGCCTCGGGTCTGCGCCCAGGCGGTTCCGCCCATGACAACTTTTCCGGACGGAACACTGGCGAAGGACCGCGGCACGTCCACCCGCGAGGAGAGCTTGATGGGCCCGCGATCCGACCATCCACGCGTGGTCCAGTAGGCGACCTTGTCCGCGAAACGGGTGACCTCCAGGTCCACGACCCACTTGGTGGCCGAGACATATCCATAGAGACCGGGAACCACCATGCGGACCGGGAATCCGTGCTCGAGCGGCAGGGGTTCCCCGTTCATGCCGACCGCCAGCAGCGCCATGCGGTCGTCGGTGAGGACCTCCAGCGGAGTGGAGGCGCTGAAGCCGTCAATCGAGGTCGACAGCACCATGTCCGCGCCGTCCTGGGGCACCGCCCGCTCCAAGAGGAGGCGCAGCGGGTAGCCCAGCCACTTTGCGTTGCCCACCAGCTGGCCGCCGACGGGGTTCGAAACACAGGTCAGGGTCAGGTAGCTTTCCACCAGGTCTTCGGCCAGCAGCTCCTCGAAGCCCATGGTGAATTCCTTCTCCACCATGCCGTGGACCCGCAATGACCACTCGGACGGATTGATGCGCGGCACCGAAAGTGCCGTGTCGATCCGGTAGAAATCCTTGTTTGGCGTTATGAACCGGGGCATGCCCGCCAGATCGACCTGTGCCTCCGCCGGGGGTGCCTTCGCCGTCACCTTGGCCGCTGGAAGTCCCAGCGACGAACGTGCCGCATCCGCGAGGTTTCGTGCCGTTGCCAAGGACTTGCCGACACCGGTGGCCACGGCGGCGCCCACCAGCGTCACGGCCGTGGCCAGGAGGAAGTTCCGGCGCGAGGCGCCGGAGGACGGAACCGCTTCCGGCGCGGTCGGCCGCGCCTTTCCGGCAAGGGTCGTGAGCCACCGCAGCGCGGCCAGGCCTGCGACCGCCCCCAAGATGATGGGGGTCACGTCCACCGGTCCGGTGGCCGGCCGGGAAAGCACGGCCGCTCCGATTGCCACGGCGAGGATGACGATGCAGGTGGCCGCCGAGGCAAAGCTGCGCCTGGCCAGGATCCCCAGCAGCACCGCGGCGATGGCTGCTATCGCGCCGATGGAAATGAAGAGTGCCAGTTTGTCATTGGTGCCGAAGGCGGCAATGGCGAAGTCCTTGAGCCATGGCGGCGTCAGGTCGATGAACACCGAACCCATGGCCACCAAGGGTGCCGAAGATGTGGCGAAAAAGGCCGACACAAATTGAGCCACGGAAAAGAGCACGGCAGCCGACGCGAATCCCGCGAGCCCGAAGGCGCCCAGGTCCCGCAGCCTTTTCGCTGTTAACTTGTTCATGATTTCACCCACCCGTACGTTGTGATTCCTCCTCCCCGCGACTGCGGGGAACGACTAACCACTACGTATTCGGAACGCTACCACCAGCGGATTGGATGGAGACCGGCTTTTCACCCGGGAGCCTAAAGCTCCTGGACGAGGATCGGCTCGGTGGTGGGTGCCGGGGAACCGGAGGCCGGTTCCACCGTGATGCCGAAGTGCGTCACGCCCTCCATCGCCCCGGTAACCATGACCATGCCATCTGCCTGTGACCCGTCGACCATTCCTGCGGGTACTGCCCCGGTGCCGGAGATCAACCAGAGTTCGTAGCCCTTGTCGCTGGGCAGGGCAGGCAGGCCGGCGGTGGTCACCGCCATCTTGCCCTCCGATGCTGAATAGGCAAGGGTGACGGTTGCCCCGTCGTCCAGTTTCTGGCTCTTGGACTGGGCGTCAGAAGCTGTCAGGATGCGGGTCAACTCGGACTGCTGGGTGGTCAGCGCGGCCAACTGTTCCTCGAGTTTTTGCTGCTGTGCGTTCTGGTTGACCACCACGCCGCTCAGCACGCCGGCGGCCACCAACAGCACGCTGGCCGCCAGGGCAAACATCCGTTGGCTTGACTTCGCCGGGAGGGCCGGCGACGCGGCCCTCCCGGGAACCGGGTCGGCTGTGGCCGGGGGTTCCGCGGCGTCCTCGCTTCCGTGCCCGGAAGCAACGGACACCGAGGGCTCCTGCGCTGCGGTGGACCCAGGCGTTGCCTCGGACGGAACGTCCTGCGCTGAGACGGCCGGCGGCAGCTGCGGGGTGTTGCGGATGGAGGCCATGATGCTGGCCTTGACCCTGGCCGGCGGGGCCGCGGGGGCGGCGGAGAGGCCCAGAAGCGCAGCCGTTTCCTGCAGTGCATCCACTTCCCTGCGGACCTCTTCGGAGGTTTCGGCATGGCGGAGGAGTTCCTCGCGTTCCGCGTCGCCCAGTGCGTTCAGGGCGAAGCTGCCGGTCAGCTCGTTCTTGTCCTTGTCCATCACGCCACTCCCATCAGGTCTCGAAGTTTGTTCATTCCGTCGCGTATTCGTGTCTTTGCCGTTCCCACCGGGATCTTGAGCAACTCGGCGACTTCAAGGTGTGTATAGCCGCCAAAATAAGCCAGTTGGATCGCATCGCGTTGGTTTGCGCTGAGCTTTTCCAGCGCCCGGGTGACGCGCTGTCCCTCATCGTGGGCGATGGCCGTTTCCTCAACGTCATCGTAGCTCGCCTGGAAGTCCTTGATGCCTTCGCGCAGGTCGCGGTCCTTGCTGGCCTGGCTGGCGCGGACCCTGTCAACCGCCCGGCGGTGCGCCAAGGTCAGCAGCCAGGTGATCGCCTTGCCGCGGGCTGCGTCATAGCGCGCCGCCTGCTGCCAGGCTTCGACGAACACCTCCTGGGTGACTTCCTCGCTTTGTGCCTGGTCCTTCAGGATGCGCCGGATCAGGCCGAAGACCTGGGGCGAGAGACGGTCGTAGAGTTCCTCAAAGGCGTTCTCGTCACCTGTGGCGATCCCGAGCATCAGTTCTTCGGTGGTGGGGGCGGAAGTTTGGTCCGTGCCACCGGGTAGGTGTGAGCTCATGCGATAAAGCGTCTCATGCATTCCAGGCCCCGTCCTTCATCCTTTCTGGTGCGGCGGGCAGGAATCCAGGTTCCCTGCCCGCCGAAGCTTCCGACCGGGGCAAGTAAACCGCAGGGGGCCGGCAACCGATGGAACGTTCCACCGGTTGCCAACCCCCTGGTGGGTTGACCTGCCGCAGTGCGAGGCGCTGCTGTTACTTCTTGGCCGGGGGCATCAGCACGGTGTCCACCAGGTAGACGGTTGCATTGGCGGTCTGGACGCCTCCGCAGATCACCGATGCGCCGTTGACCATGAGCTTGTCGCCGCTGCCGGTGACCTTCACGTCCTGTCCTTCGACGGTGGTGTGGCTGCCGGCGATGTCGCTCGGGGCGATCTGGCCCGGAATCACGTGGTACGTCAGGATGGTGCTCAACGTATCGGCGTCGGCGACCACCGCGTTGAGATCCTTTTCCGGGATGGCGGCGAAGGCCTCGTCAACAGGCGCGAACACGGTGAACTCGCCGCCGTTGAGCGTGTCAACCAGGTCGACCTTCGGGTTGAGCTTGCCGGACACCGCCGCGGTGAGGGTCTTGAGCAGCGGGTTGTTCGAGGCCGCAACCGCCACCGGATCCTTCGCCATTCCGGCAACCGAACCCTCGCCGCTCGGGACGGCCTCGGCGTAGGCGGCGCAACCGGAGCCCACGAGGTTGGCTGCCGGGTCCATGGCCGCGGCCGAGCTGCTCGGGGCCGCCGCGCTGCTGGAGGAGGCGGCCGAGGAGGACGGTGCCATCGATTCGCTGGCACCGGTGCCCGCCGAGCAAGCGGTCAGGCCCACGGTGGCAACTGCAATCAGTCCGAGTGCTGCGGCAAACTTGCTGTTCATGCGCTTCATGTCATGCTCCTTGCTTGGCGTCGGCCCCTTGGCCTCCGCGCCGTCCCGACCACTGTTGGTTCGGGCTGTCATGGAGCATTCGGTGCCGGTCCGCAAACGGATTGGAAACATGCCAAGAAACTTTTTGGGCCGGAAACCGGCCGCGATCGGGTCCTGCGCCGGACATGGAAGAAGCGGGGAAGATGTCTGTTCTTCCCCGCTTCCGCGAAACCATCTCCAATCATCAAGTTGCTCAGTGTTTCTTGATGTGGGTTACCTGCTCGGTCTCTGTCTCAGGTGCGTTCTTCGAGCGCTTCTCCGCGCGTCGCGCCTTGATCGACTTGCCTGCAGGCTTCTTGTGTTCGTGTCTATGTGGTGATTTGTCTGGCATCAATTACCTCTCACCCTGGGGTCGGGGATCACTTACGACCGCGGTTGGTCTCCCCACATAAAGACGATACTCCTGCGGTCGAGAGGATGCCAGCAATTTTTTCGACCCTTTCCGCCGGGGGCGCCGCCGGGCTTGGCCGGCCCGGGGCGATGCGCAACACCCTTTACCGCGGGGGCATCGGGCCATAGGCTCGGCACTATGCCGGTGATGATGAGAACCATCCAAACAGCAGTCCCGCCCACCATCCTGTACCAGGACAAGGCCCGTGACGTCTTTGGCGCCCAACCCGGCCTGACCCGGCTGGGCCAGCGCCTGATCAACACGTCGTTTGATTCGGCCCAAATATCGACCCGGCACACCGCGGTCACCGAGTTCACCACCGAAACGGTGGCCGAGAACCCGCTCTTCTTCGACGCCGACTCCGGGCTTTTGCTGCGGCCCAGCACCAGGGAACGCAACGAAGTCTTTGCGGCCACCGCCCCCGGGCTCTATATTGATTCGGCGCAAAAGGCCCTGGATGCCTGCGCCGATCTTGGACCGGGCGACATCACCCACGTGATCACGGTGTCCTGCACCGGCTTCTACAACCCCGGGCCCGACTACCAGCTGGTCAGGGCGCTGGGGTTGAGTCCGGCAACCCAGCGCTACCACCTGGGGTTCATGGGATGCTACGCCGCATTCCCGGCCCTGCGGGCCGCCAAGAGCTTTTGCGAGGCCGATCCGGAGGCCGTGGTGCTGGTCGTTTGCGCCGAATTGTGTTCCATCCACGTACGCAGCTCCAACGACCCCGACACCATCATGGGATCGGCGCTCTTTGCCGACGGGGCCGCCGCCGCCATTGTCACGGCCCGCCCCCACCCCGGGCCCGGCCTGCGGCTTGACCACTTCGAGACGGTGCTGACCCCGGTGGGCGAGGAGGCCATGGCCTGGAACATCGGCGACGAGGGGTTTGAAATGGTTCTGGGGACCTATGTCCCCCACATCATCGACGAACATATCGTCGGCGCCCTGGAACCGTTGCTGGCCCGCGACGACACCCTGGGCGCGGACTATGCGCAGATCCCGCACTGGGGCATCCACCCCGGGGGCAGGGCCATCCTTGACCGCGTGCAAAAACGCCTCGGGCTGGGGGACGGCCAATTGATGCCCGCGCGCCGGATCCTCAACGACTACGGGAACATGTCCAGCGCCACGGTGATGTTCGTGCTCAAGGACATCATGGACGAGCACCTCGGACGCGCATCAGCCACCGGCGAGCGCGTGTGTTCCATGGCCTTCGGCCCCGGCCTGACCGTCGAGACTTCCCTGATGACCCTGGTTTCCGGCCGGCGGGGCTGAGCGCGGCGGCCATGCAACGGGACATCGCGGCAGTCGAGCAGATGGACAGGCCCGATGCCGACCCCGTGCTGCTGGAGCGGACGTACGCGCAGTTCCCGCTGGTGAACCGCTGCGTGTCCGGCTGGCGGGACGTGTACCTGCACCTGGTGCGCCCCGCGCTGCCCCGCGGGCGGACCGCCACGATCCTGGACATCGGCTGCGGCGGCGGGGACATCGCCCTGGCGCTGCTGCGCTGGGCGCGGGCCGACGGCTACAAGGTCAAGGTGACGGGCATCGACCCGGACCCGCGTGCCCACGACTTCGCCTCCCGGGCCGGCGCGGCAGCCGGGTTCGGCCCCGGCGAGCTGGAATTCCGGCGGGCCGCAAGTGCCGACCTGGTGGCCGGGGGCGAGGTGTTCGACGTGGTCATCTCCAACCACGTCCTGCACCACCTGGACCCGCCCGCGCTTGCAGGCATTTTCGCCGACAGCCGGCGGCTGGCCCGCTCGCTGGCAATCCACAGCGACATCCGGCGCCGCAGCAGCGCGTTGCTGTTCTTCGGGCTGGCCACCCTGCCCTTGGCCGGCAGCTCGTTCATCAGGCGCGACGGGCTCACCTCCATCAGGCGCAGTTTCACCCGCGACGAACTCGCCCGGGTGCTGCCGCCCGGCTGGCATGCGCACGCCGCGGGGCTGTACCGCAACCTGGCCATCTGGCACGGGGAACATTCGGCGGACAGATGATCGACGTCGTCGTGGTCGGGGCCGGACCCAGCGGGATGGCACTGGCGATCCTGCTGCTGGAGGCCGGCCGCAGCGTGCGCGTGCTCGAGTCCCGCACCGCCATCGGGGAGCATTCGCGGGCCATCGGGATCCATCCTCCGGGACTTGCGGTCCTGGACCGCCTCGGCGTCGGCGCCGCGGCGCTCGAAGCCGGGGTGCCGATCACCCGCGGGGTGGGCATTTCCCGGGGGCGGGTGGTGGCGGAACTGGGGTTCGGTTCCATCCCCGCCGGGCACCGCTTCGTCCTGTCGCTGCCGCAAAACCAGACCGTCGCCCTGCTGCGCGAACGGCTGGAAGCCCTGGATCCCTCGGCGCTGCTGGTCGGCCACGAATTCACCGCGTTCGCCGCGCACCCGGGGTTCCACGACGTCGAGGCCGACGAAGCCGGCGGCGGGAGAACGCGGCTTCGGTGCCGCTTCGTCGTCGGGGCGGACGGCACCCGCTCGGCGGTGCGGCGGGCCGCCCGGCTCCCGTTCCGCGGCCGGGACCTGCCCGATCGCTACCTCATGGGCGACTACCCGGATCGCACCGGCCTCGGGCCGGTCGCGGTGTTGTTCCTGCACGGGCACGGGATCACCGAGTCGTTTCCGCTGCCGGGGAACCGGCGGCGCTGGGTCGCCCGGCTCCGGGACTCGGGGACCGCGTCCCTGCCCGAGCTCATCGCGCAGCGGACCGGCCACCGGGTGGAGGGAGGCGAAAACACCATGCTCAGCGAATTCGGGACGGCGAATTTTGCCGTGGGATCCATGAACCACCCGAACCTTCTCCTGATCGGCGATGCCGCCCACGAGGTCAGCCCCATCGGGGGCCAGGGCATGACGCTGGGCCTGCTCGACGCCGCCGAGCTGGCCCCGGTCCTGGATGCGGCGCTGGGCGGGAGGCTGCCCCGGGAGCGGATCGAGGAGCAGCTCGCCGGCGTCTCCCGCCGGCGGCTGGCCGCTGCCCGGCGCGCCGCCCGGCAGGCCCGGGTGAACATGGCGCTGGGCCGCCCCCTGGGTGGACCGGCGGCGGCCGCCCGGGATGCGCTGGCGCATGCGCTCTTTGCCTCCGACAGGTTCTCCGCCGCCGTCGCGGCCACGTTCACCATGACCGGCCCGGGAAGCGGAGGGTGGCCGGCCGGGGAAGGCCCCGGATGAAAAACGCGCGGGGCGCGGGGAAGGAAGATTCCTTCCCCGCGCCCCGCGCGGGGTTCCCGCGTCTGGCCCGGGCTATCCGTTGAAGGCGAACCGGGTCTGCAGCCGCTCGGCGGTGCGGTCGGGGTTCAGCAACAGGACGCAGATGACGCCCACGACGATGAGGTAGATCCCGATCATGGAGAACGAGGAGTTCATGCCCTGGGCCAGCAACGAGGCCATTTCGACGCTGTCGCGCACGCCCTTGGGCCCGGGCACGTACCCGGCGCGGTCCATGAGCGATCCGACCATGGCCGGGGCGATGACGCCGCCGACCGAGGCCAGCCCGGTCAGCGTGGCCATGATGGCCGCGCGCTGCTTGGAGGCGACGCAGAACGCGATGGCGGTGGGGGCCAGTGGGTAGATCATCGCCAATCCGGCACCGAGGGTCAGCGCCGTCACCGCGGCATAGCCGTGCAGGTGCGGCAGCACGGTGAAGCAGATGCCCGAGGCCAGCAGGGACGCGCCGAACAGGGCGCCCATGGCCCAGCGCACCGTGACGCCGCGGCGCATCAGGTACCGCGAGGTGTATCCCAGCACCAGCAGCGCCAGCGCCCCGATGACCCACGGGAAGGTCGAGACCAGCCCGATCATCTCGGGCGAGAGGGCAACCACCGAGCCGAGGTACTTCGGCGACCAGGTGGTCAGGAAGCCCTGGGCCCAGAAGCAGCCGGCGCCGGCCAGGACCGCGGCCAGGAACATCCTCGAGCCCAGCACCCGGCGGATGGGGACGAGCTTGAGGAGGTCGGCACGTTCGGTGATGCTTGCGCTTGGCTTTCCGGCGGCCGGCTGCTCCCGGGGCGCCGCTGCCTCCACCGGCTCCGCCTCCGCGGCGGCCCTTTTCCCGGTGGTGTGGCTGTAGGGTCCGTCGCGCCCGACGAGGAACCAGACAACGCTCCAGAGCAGGCCCACGATGCCGAGGAACCCGAAGGCCCAACGCCAGCCGAGTGCCGGGTGGGCGATGATGCCGGCCAGGATGGGGGCAGCGATGATGGGTCCGAGCGTGGAGCCAATGGCAATGATGCTGGAGGGGAAGCCGCGCTCCTTGGCCGGAAACCAGCCGTGGACGTGCTGCAGGGAAATGGGGGTTGCCGGGCCCTCGGCCCCGCCGAGCAGGATGCGGGTGACCAGGAGGACCGCGGCGCCGCCCCCGAACAGCATCGGGAACTGCAGCACGGCCCAGCTGATGCCCATGGTCAGCAGGATCCAGCGGGTGGAGACCTTGCCGGCAAGGAAGCCCACGGCCACCGCGGCGATGGCAAAGAGGAAGAAGAATGCGCTGCCGATGAGTCCGAACTGGCCCGCGGTGAGGCCGAGTTCCTTGATGGCCGAGTCGGCAACGAGGCCCAGCACCGCCTTGTCAGCGAAGTTGATGATCTGGAAGACGACCAGCAGGGACGTGACAATCCATGCCCGGCGATTCATTTTCCCGTATTTGACGGCCGCACGAAGGGTGTGCGGCTGGACGTGCTCCGAGGTGCTCATGCGCCTGCTCCGATGCTTTCAAGTCCTGCGGTTTCAACACTATTGGTTCCGGGATCCCGGGGGAAGAAGACGTCGTTGTCCTCGGCAATGTGCACGGTGCCGGCGAAGTCCCGGCGGACCGCCTCGTCCATTGCCGCCAGGTCGGCGGTGCCCGGGGTGTTGGGAACGATGTGGTGGAGCACCAGCGCCTTGACCCCGGCCGCGGCGGCGACCTTGCCCACGTCGGCAAAGGGCGTGTGCGATTCGCGCAGGTGGACCTCGATCCCCTCGCGGGTGGGACCATCGGGGAAGGTCGCCAGGATGGAGGGCAGGTCGATGACCTCGTGCAGCAGCAGGTCGGCGCCCCGGGCGAGCCGGATGCAGTTTTCCGAGTATGCGGTGTCCCCCGAGATCACGACCGAGCCGTGGCGCGAGTCGATGCGGAACCCGAAGGCCGGGAAGCACAGCCGGTGGTCGACCAGGATGGCCGAAACGACCACGAGCTCGTCGCGGTAGATCTCGAACGGCTCCATCACCGGGTGCCTGTTGGCCACCGGGTCGGCACCCGCGGCCGCGGGGATCTCGATGTCGTGCCCGCGCACCCATTCATGCGGCTCCCCGCGCCCCTCGTCGGCCATGCGGATGGCGATGTCGGAGGCGAAGACCGTATCGAGCAGGGCGTCGACGATCTCGGTGGTCGAGGTCATTTCGCGTTTGCCCACGCGGGCGTCGATGTCGCGGGCGTGGTCCGCATCGAGTGCCGGGATGCGGGCGGGCTTGCCGGGGCCGAAGACCTCGATCGGCGCGGCGAAGGACTCGCCGGGCACCTGCCAGCCGGTGACCAGGAAGGAACCCAGGTCGTAGATGTGGTCGGAGTGGTGGTGGGTGAGGAAGATGCCGCGCAGCTGTCCCCACTCGCAGTGCGACCGGTAATTGCGGATGCTGCCCATCCCGGCATCGAAGACGTAGGTGGCATCGTCGACCCGGACCGCGGTGCTGGTGCCGGCTCTCGAACTTGAGACGATCGGCCCACCTCCCGTTCCCAGGGTATGCACACTCATGCCGCTAAATTTCTTGGTACTCACGCTGGCGCCTCGCTTCATTGTGAAGGGCTGTCGGTTCTTGCCCGGTTTGGTGATTGGTTCAAGCACGCCGCATGTTGGCCTCGCAGCAGCGCACGCCCCCAAGCGTGATCCACATCATATGCACCAGAACTTGCGATCGCAATACCTATTGCATACCAAGGGGTTTCTCTGCCATGCTGGGTCCACCAAGGAAGCACACGACAAGGAGCTGCAATGGAAATCCAACAGGGCCAGGAAATCATTCTCGGCGATCTGCCCAAGGGCATCACCCTGGCCAGCGAGGCCATGGGAAACAAGACCTGGAACGTGCTGGGCCACACCTATCTGTCCAAGGTCGAAAGCTCTTCCTCGTTCGCCTGGCTCTCCCTGGATCCGGCCGGCACCGGGGTGCCCCCGCATGTGCACCCGACCCAGGACGAGCACATCTTCATCATGGAGGGCGTCTACACCCTCTACCTCGACGGCGAGTGGACCACCGCCGGACCGGGTGACACCGTGCGCATGCCCATGGGCCTGCCCCACGCCTACTACAACAAGCACGAGACACCCGGAAAGTCCCTCTTCTGGGTCAGCCCGTCGGGACAGCTCTCCACGCTCTTCGACGAGCTGCACAACGTCTCCGATCCGGAGGAAGTCGTCCGGCTTTCGGCCCTGCGCGACGTCAACTTCCTGCCGCCGGGAGCCGTCCCCGGGGCCTAGCCACCGCTAAAGTCGAGGGCAGTGTTGGCCGCTTCGGCGGCTCGCACTGCCCATCCATCGTTCCCGCCAAGGAGCCAACGCCATGACCAGCACCGCCCCGTTGTCCGGGATCCTGTCCTACGGCCCCGACGAGGCCCAGCACCTCGTGCTTTCCCGCCCCGCGCCCGGCACGGAACCGCGCGGCATCGCCGCGCTGGTCCACGGGGGCTATTGGCGCTCGCACCTCACCGCTTCGCTGATGGAACCGCTCGCCGCATCGCTGCGCGCCGAGGGGTGGATCACCGCCAACATCGAATACCGGCGCGGGGCCGGCGGCCCGTGGCCCGACCCGCTCCGGGACACCGCGGCGGCGCTGGGCAGCCTCAATGCCATGATGCGAAGGGAAAGCATCCCGGGGCCACTGGTCTCGGTGGGCCATTCGGTGGGCGGGCAGCTGGCGTTGCTCACCGCCCGGCTGGCCAACGGCGTCGTGGCACTGGCCCCGGTCACCGACGTGAAACGAACCTACCTGGAGGACCTGGGAGACGGGGCGGCGGCCGAATATTTCGGCACGTCCCCCGCCCAGGCACCGGAGACCTACGAGGCTGCATCCCCCGTCCGGCAACCGCTGGGCGCCACGCCGACGTTGATCCTGCACGGGGTCAATGACAACCGCGTGCCGATCGGGCATTCACGATCCTTCATGGCCACCGCGCAGTCGCAGGGCTCACCGGTCCGGCTGCGCGAATTCGCCGCGCTGGGCCACCTCGAGGCCATCGACCCCTCAGCCGTTCACTGGGCCGGGGCGCTGTCCTGGATGGCCAACGCATTCGGGCCCGAACCCCGCGCACCCAGGAGCGAAAGCGCATAGGTCCTGGCCACGGGGGCAAGCAGCGCGTCAAGGGCCCAGAACGCATGCTTGGCCGCAGGCGCCTTCCAGCCGTCCGGAAGGAATTCCAACGGCAGGTTCGGGTCCCGATAGGGGAAACGGCGCCAGAGCGTGAGCATGGGGACGTAGAAGGCGAAGGCCTCCCCGGCAAGCTCGCCGGCGGGCTCCATGGCCCCGCCGGCCGCTGAAAGCCGTGCTGACCATTGGGCCTCGGCGGTTCCATAGAGGGCAAGGAAGTCGCGGTACTGCTCGTCGAGCTCCTGCAGGTCCCACCACAGCGGGATCTTGGCCCTGATGTCTTCCTGGCTCAGGTAGTCGGCGCTGAAGTACTCGACGTAGCGGTCAAGCCCCCGGTCCTTGAGCCGCGCCATGGCCTGCGGGAGGACATTGCTCGGGGCGATGGCGACGCCGGCGCCCACCGCGCCGAAGCCCAGGCTGTTCAGTTCCGTCCGCAACTCGTACCGGCGGTTGCGCTGGGCTTCGGGCACGGAAAATATGACCAACGACCAGGGATCGTTGGGGTGCGACCGTTCCGGGGCATAGATGCGCTGGTCGCCCTCTTCAAAGGCATCGAGCACTCCCGCCGAAAGGCTGTAGCTGGCGGCGCGGGTGTCAGGGCGGCTGACCAGCACCCCGTTGCGCTTGAGCCGGGACACCGTCGAGCGCACTGCCGGCGGCTCGATCCCCAAGGCGCCGAGCATGTCAACCAGCACGGCCACCGGGAAGGTACCGTCCGCCGCGCGGCCATAGAGCCCGAAGAGGGTGACGATCAGCTGCTGGTGCTGCAGCTTGGACGGCCGTGTTTCCATGCCTGTGCGGACCCGCTTCATCTAGAGTTCCTCGTTGACACATCCATCCTAGGCTCACCTGGGTGCGCCACCTGGCCAGGTGACAGCTGGACGACGCCGGGCGGGTCGCCGGCCCGCAGGAGGCGAGGAGCGCAATTTCCGCGTCCAGGCCGGCGGCTTCACGAATGGATGCCAGTTGGCTATCCCCACGGGACGGTATTTTAGGTAGCTTTGGGACATCGGATGTTCCGCAAGCAGGACCGGCCGATCCCCGAATCGAGGAGGAGACCATGCAGGCACCACGCCCGACGCCTCCCTCCGCGCGGTTCATTCCTGCGGTCCAGACCGTCACCGAACGCTCCGGGGTCACCGTGGAGGTGCGGCACCACAACCAGATCCTGTTCTGGGCAGTGGTTCGCACCGTCTCGTTCCAGGTCGTCGGGCAACGATGCGGCGTCCTGCCCGTTCACGAATCCGGGCACCGGCTCGGTGTCCTGCTGTCCCACCTCGACAAGGCCATTCGCGCGGTGCGCTGCAACGCGTCGGAATCCGTGTACTGCGACAACGTGTTGCTCGAGGGACATATCCGTTTGCCCGAGGCGCTGGGGCAGCTGGGGTTCGAGGTCTCGGAACAGTTCCGGCCCCTTGCCGGGGCGCGGGCCGCCATGGCCCTGCTCCAGGATCGCATCGAGGATTTCTACTCCGAGCTGACGATCACCACCGATGCCTCGCGAAGTTGGCACAGCCCGCTGATGGGCCATGGCTGGGTCCTGGATTACGGGCGGGGTACGCCGCCCACAATCAACGCCTTCGCTGCCACCGGCAAGGAAATCCTGCAGGGCGAACTCAACTCCATTTACTACGCGCTGCTGGATGCCAGCAGGTACCGCGAGGAGCTGTTCGCCGGGAAGGTCAGGTTCCGCATTCGCTCGGACTCGCTCATGGCCATTGACCTGCTCAACAATCCCATGAGCCATGCACGGACCAGGTCCACCGAGGCCAGGTCGATAGTGCACAAGATCCATGAGCTGCTCTCCCGCTCCACGGTGCGCTATGACTGGGTCAAGGCGCATTCGGGTGATCCCATGAATGAGCTGGCCGACAGGTTGGCATTGGTGGCCAGGCGATGCTCGGCCGCGAACATTTCCTCGGGCGAACGGCAGCGCCTGCTGCTGCAGATCGCCGACGAGGGCGTCGATCTGGGCAAGGTGCTGCCCTTGCGCACCGGGCGGTTCTTTCAAGCCCAATAGCATGGCCCGATGGAGCCAGACAGCCGATTCAGCCTAGTTCCATGACCTGCAGTTGTCCGGGTGCTGCGGGCCGGGCTAGCGCCAACGGAGGCGCGTGTCCGAGTTGCTGGTCTTGCAGGTGTAGCTCTTGCCGTTCGTTCTGCCAATGCCTGTCGCTCCCTTGTCGGCCTTCGCGCAGTATGAACCGGGCGATACCTGTTTGGGTCTGGGCGCGGAGGACGTCGGCTTCTTGGTTTGCGCGGCGGGAGTCTTGGCCAGAGACTTGACGGGAGCCACTGCGGCGGCCTTTTGCTTCGGGCACGTCGTGAGCACGCGCTTCATCGCGTTCTTTTCGGCCGCCGTCACCGACAGTGCGTACTTTTTCTTGACGCTGATCTGCGTGGCCACGTACTGGCAGCGAAACGCCTTGTTGGTCGGCAGCCATTCGGCGGCGTTGGAATCACCCTTGGAACGGTTGGCCGAAGCCTGTGAGGCCATGAGGTTCAACGGGTCGTTGGCCAGGCCCTGGCGCTGTTTCTGGGACAGCTGCTGGCCGCCGGAAACCCAGGCATTCTTCAGCGCCACCACATGGTCAATGTCAACGGATCCGCTGTTCACCTTCCACTTGATTCGGGTCCCGGTGTACGCGTCGGCCAAGACGCCGGAGGCAAGTTGGCATTTCTTCGCGTCCTTGTACTTCACGGCCGACAAGTCGCGTTTGAGCGTGTCCTGGCGCTCGTCGCACTTGTTTCCGTTGAAGTCCTTCCAGCCATTCCCGAACTTTTTGTTCCGGTCGTAGCCGGTGGCCGGCGCCTTGCCCTTGACAGGCAGGGAGTTCAGGACCGACACCGCTCCGGGTCCATTGAGTTTGGCACCGGGCGCGACCTTCGCGCTGCCAACGGACGCCGAGGCGTCGCTCGACCACAGGGGGCTGTCGCCGGTGGACGGTGCTATGCCGGCCTGCGTGCCGGGATCCGCCACCAACGCCCCGGTCACGATCAGGACCGAGACAACAAGGGAAATCAGATGCTTCAAAACGCTCTTTCAGGATGAATCGACAAGGCAAAACGCCGAAGTCACATAGAAACACGAGTGGCCCACAGTTTGCCTGCGCGCCACACACGTCACATCCACGACCCTGAGCCATTTCGGGCCTGAATCGCGACGGGCGCTCAGGATGTTGCGTACCTGTCTAGCGCCAGCGCAGGCGGGGGTCGGAACCGGTCTTGCAAGTGTAGATCTTGCCGTTCTTCTTGCCGATGCCCTTCTTGCCCTTGTCCGCCTTGGCGCAGAAGGCACCTGGTGAGACCTTTTTGGGCGCGGCCGTCGACCATGCCTTCTTGATGACCAGGGTTTGTGTCTTGGACGTCGAGAGCTTCTTTTTGCCGACCTTGTAGTTCACCTGGGTCGTCACCTTGTAGGTCCCGGCCTTCAGCGCGACCGACGCTTTGTTCTTGGCAACGGTCTTCTTCCCCTGCTTAACGGTCAATACCTTTGAGGTGACCTTGACCCCCCTGGCCGCCTTGACCGACGGCTTGATGGTGGCCTTGTTCGACCCTTTGACCGTCTTGTTGGCGATCTTGTTGATCGTGATTGCCGGCGCCTTCTTGGCGGCAACGACAGCGATCGCCTGGGCCGGTGCCACAGGCGCGGCTGCTGCCACGGCAGCCCCGGAAAACGCGATCGAAGCAGCCGCAGCCAAGGCGGTGAGTGTACGAGTAAATGCCTTCATGTGTCCCCCATTGTCCGAATGGCACCCCTGGCCATCCACGTCATTCATGTCCAACTTCCCATCAAACCACAGATCAGGACACAAAACGCGGAATCTCACGCGGTTGGCCACCAACTGGCGAGCCGAGCACAGAGACCCGGACGCAGCCGACGTCTCGCTCGCACTCGTTCACAACGATGGACACGGGCAGGTCGTTTCATCTTTGCGGGATTGGACCCGGGAAGGCGTTCCCGGCAGCGGTTCGACCAGAGTCAGGGAACAAGGCCGCAGACGGACCAATCATGGCGTGGCATAGTGGGTCGCAGCCGAACCGGAAGGCAGCCCCGTGCCGTATCAATTCCAAGTAACTTTTGATTGCCGTGACATCGAAACAATGACGCATTTTTGGGCGACGGCCCTCAACTACAGCCTGCAGGAGCCTCCCGAAGGATTCTCAAGCTGGGCGGATTTCGCCGTGGACCAAGGAATCCCGGAATCCCAATGGCGCGGCGCGGTCACCGACCCCGAAGGCAAGGGGCCCCGGTTGTACTTCCAGCCGGTGCCCGAAGGAAAGACGGCAAAGAACCGGGTGCACTTGGACATCAATGTCAGCGAGGGGGCCGCGACGATGGAGGAAGGGCGCGCGGAAGCCCAAGCCCACGTTGACCGCTGCGTCAAAGCCGGCGCAACGGTCACCGGCGTGTTCGAAGGAAACAACGACTGGCACATCGTGATGGCCGACCCGGAAGGCAACGAGTTCTGCATCCAGTGACCGTGGCCGCTCAAGGCGACGTCCTTGACCCGTTCGCCCTAAAACGTAGCCATGGAGATTCCGGCCCGTTTCGCTCCGTACGGCCTCGGCAATTCACCATGCAGGGCGTGAGGGTCCTCTTGGCGGTCCTTCATGTCGCCCGGTTGGGGGCAAGGGGCCACCGCAGTTCAGACGCAGCATGATTTCACTACCTTGACGCTCGTCGAGAAAATGATACGCTTTTTCCATGGCCTGCCCACACGCACAGACACCCGAGGGTGCACGCGAAATCGAAGACACCGTCCGCACCGACTTCAGCAACGCGATGTCCTACGGCAGCTACCTGGACCTCGAGCGCCTGCTGTCCGCGCAGCACCCGGTCAGCGTTCCGGAACACCACGATGAAATGCTGTTCATCATCCAGCACCAGACCAGCGAACTCTGGCTGAAGCTGATGCTGCACGAACTGGTCGAATCGCGTCGACTGATGGACAACGACGAAATCGGGAAGTCACTGAAGTGCCTGGCCCGCGTCAAGCACATCCAAAAGACCCTCACCGAGCAGTGGTCGGTCCTGGCAACACTGACCCCGCGCGAGTATGCCCAATTCCGCGGGTCCCTTGGCTCCTCCTCCGGGTTCCAGTCGTACCAGTACCGCGCCGTCGAATTCATCCTGGGCAACAAGCACCAGGGCATGCTCGAGGTCTTCGAATCCGATCCGGGGGCCCACGAACTTCTCACCAAGCTCCTGCACGAGCCGACCGTTTACGATGCATTCCTTCGCGCCCTGGCCCGTTCGGGCTATGCCGTCCCCCAGGAAATCCTGGATCGCGACGTCACCCAACCCTGGGTCTTCCAGGCCGCGCTGGTCCCCATCTACAAGGACATCTACGAATCCGACGACACCACCTGGAGCCTCTACCAGGCATGCGAGGATCTTGTGGATCTTGAGGACAACTTCCAGGCGTGGCGGTTCCGCCACATGCGCGTGGTGCAGCGCACCATCGGCTTCAAGAAGGGCACCGGCGGTTCGTCCGGCGTGGACTTCCTCAAGCGCGCCCTGGATCTTACGTTCTTCCCGGAGTTGTTCGCCGTGCGCACCGAGATCGGCAAGTAGCACCCGCGCATGCTTTCGGAACTAGACGACCTCGACGCCCGCCCCGGCAGCACCACCTCCCTGGTCCGCACCATCGTGGGCCTGTACCTGCGCGAGCTGGGCGGCTGGATCTCCTCGGCGCACCTGCTTGCACTGATGGACGCGCTGGGCACTTCCCCGCAGGTGACCCGGACGGCAATTTCCCGACTGAAGAAAAAGGGGATCCTCGAGCAGCGGGCGCGGGAGGACGTTTCGGGACTCGGCCTCTCGGCCACCGGCGAACGCATCCTGGCACGGGGAGACCGACGCATCTTCGAACCGCGGGCCATGGGAACCCAGGATGCATGGTGCCTGCTCTCCTACTCCATCCCGGAGGCCGAACGCGAGCGCCGGCACCAGCTGCGCAAGTACCTGCAGGGCATCGGCGGCGGCCTGGTGGCACCAGGCCTCTGGATTTTCCCCGACTACCTGCGGGCGGAGGTCTGGGAGATCCTGCGCGTGCTGGGCCTGGAGGACCACGCGACGATCTTTGTCTCCAATCTCCTGGAGTCCACCGGAACACCGCGGGCCTCGGCCGCCGCGTGGTGGGACCTGGACTCCCTGGCCGCGCTGCACCACACATTCCTCGAACAGAACAAGGCCGTGGCCGGAGCCGGAAGCGCCGGCCGCGCCGAAAGCTTCGCCACCTATGTGCGGGCCATCGATTCCTGGCGGACCATCCCCTACCTTGACCCCGGGCTGCCGGAAAACTGCCTGCCCGCGAACTGGCCCGGCCACCACAGCGCCGAATTGTTCCTGCGCATCCAGGCAAGCCATGCAGGCGCGGCACGAGATTATGTGGCCTCGCTGACCGGCGTCGAGTAGGTCCGCCGGGCAGCCTACGGTGGACCGGGAAAAATCCCCCAGATCGTGCCGCTTCACCCCTTGACTCCCGGCGGTTACCGGAGCATCGTAGTAATCAACCGAAAGGTTGATCAAGAATTGAGTTGAATACATGTCCTTTGGCGAGCAAGACCTCAACAGGGCCTTCTTGGCCCTCGCGGACCCGACGCGCCGGCAGATCATCGCCCGGCTGTCCACCGGGCCTGCAACCGTCAACGAACTCGCCGAACCGTTCAAGATGTCCATCCAGGGCATCTCGAAGCACATTCAGGTACTCGAGCAGGCGCATTTGGTGACTCGCACACGCGAGGCGCAGCGCCGGCCGGTCCACCTGAATCCTGCACTTCTCACGGAGCTGACCGGTTGGATCGACAAATATCGGCTGTTGGCCGAGCAGAAATACAACCGCTTGGATGCCGTGCTCAAAGACCGGTCCGCGCACAGCGGATGACTCCACGAAAGTCCCATCATGAGCAACCCCCTGAACCTCAGCATTCCCGAAGGAACCCCGTTCATTGATTTCACCCGGGAATTCGATTTCCCCGTCTCCGCCATGTTCGAGGCGCACCGCGACCCTGCCCTGCTGGCCCAATGGCTTGGGCCGTACGGCATGGAAATGGATATCGACACCTACGATTTCAGCAGCGGAGGATCCTACAAGTACACCCATTCCAACGAGTCCGGCACCTACGGGTTCACCGGCGTCTTCCACACCATCCGCGAAAACGAGATCGCCATCCAGACGTTTGAATACGACGGCCAGCCCGACGTTGTCGCCATGGACTACATGCGTTTCGAGGCGCTGGAGGGCGACCGTTGCCGATTGGTGGGCCACTCGGTCTACCCGACCATCGAAGCCCGGGACGGCATGGCCGCCTCGGGCATGGAAGACGGCATCACCCAGGGCTACGAGCGGCTGGACACGCTGCTGGCGGCGCGGTAATTTCGCGGCAACGGGGCTTGGGACCTTCCGACCGGATCCCGAACGGCACCGCCTCGCTGCCTGCGGGCCATTCATTGGAGGGTCCTGACCCGAAGACACCACGGGACCACTGGAACGACGTCCGAATCGGAGTCTCCGTGAACGGATGGCTGCCGGAAATTTAATGGAATATTTAGGGAATAGATATTCAATTATTTAGCCATTAATGCAGAACAATAAAAGTGCTTATGTACTCAATATCATGTCGCTCGATTTGACTATTTTCTCGACCTCTGTTGTCATGGAGAGAGAACCAGCCCACCCACATGGGGCCGAACGCTGGTTCATTCGGAACCGCAATGACCGCTATCTGCAGGTCTTCTTCCATTATTGCGGCGCCTCTCCCTTGGCGGGGATCGAGGCCCGGGAGCAAGTGACATGGCGGCGCTTGAAGCGCCGAACCTCGTAATCGGAAGAGGGTTTCGCCTCGTCTGCTGGTTGCATATCCCGTTGCTGCCCCTAGTTGGAGCGGTCCCGAATTGCCGTTAGCCACTGGTAGTTTATTCGGCCCCGGAATGAGGAGAAAAGCATGAGTTTGCGAGTCGGAATCATTGGAGCAGGACCCAGCGGAATGGCGCAGCTGCGGGCGTTCGAGGCAGCCCGCACCAAGGGCGCGGACATGCCCGAAATTGTTTGCTTTGAGAAGCAGTCCGACTGGGGCGGCCAATGGAACTACAGCTGGCACACGGGGATGGACGGATCCGGCGAAACTGCCCACTCCTCCATGTACCGCCATCTTTGGTCCAATGGGCCCAAGGAATGCCTGGAGTTCTCCGACTACACCTTCGACGAGCACTTCGGCCGGCCGATCTCGTCGTTCCCGCCGCGCGAGGTCCTTTTCGACTACATTTCGGGCCGCGTCGAGAAATCCGACGTCCGCAAGTACATCCGTTTCAACACCGCGGTCCGCTGGGTCAACTACGACGAGGCAACCGAGGAGTTCACGCTCTTCAGCCAGGACGTGAAGACCGGGGAATCCAAGACCTACGTTTTCGACAAGCTGGTCGTCTCCACCGGCCACTTCTCAACGCCGAACGTCCCGGACTTCGAGGGAATAAATTCGTTCCCCGGCGAGGTCCTGCACGCCCACGATTTCCGCGGCGCCGAGCGCTTTGGCGGCAAGCGCCTGCTGATGATCGGCTCCTCCTACTCCGCAGAGGACATCGGCATGCAGGCGCACAAGATGGGCGCCGCATCCGTCACCTTGAGCTACCGCAGCGGCCCCATGGGCTTCGATTGGCCCTCGACCACCGTCGAGCGCCCGCTGGTCACCCGCTTCGAGGATTCCACCGCGCACTTCGCCGACGGAACGACCGGCGAGTTCGACGCGGTCGTCATGTGCACCGGATACCTGCACAAGTACCCGTTCCTGCCTTCGGACCTCGCGGTGAACTCCCCGAACGTCCTGTACCCGGGCAACCTCTACAAGGGCGTCGTATGGCAGCAGAACACCAACCTGTTCTACCTGGGCGCGCAGGACCAGTACTACACCTTCAACATGTTCGATGCACAGGCCTGGTTTGCCCGCGACGTCATGACCGGCAAAGTCCAGCTGCCTTCCGCCACGGACCGGGCCGCCGACATCCAGTCCTGGCTTGACGCGCAGGCCGCCCTGACAAACCATGATGCCGAAGCCGACTTCCAGACCGAGTACGTCCGGGAGCTGATCAAGGCAACCGATTACCCGGAATTCGACCTCGACGCTGTAAGCACCCTCTTCAAGGACTGGATGCGCCACAAGTCGGAGGATATCCTGGGCTACCGCGACAAGGCCCACCGCTCGGCGATCACCGGAACCATGGCCGAGGTCCACCACACCCGCTGGATCAACGCCATGGACGATTCGCTCGAGCGCTACCTCAACGGCCCGTCCCAGGACATGAACACCGATGCCATCGCAACAATCCAGGCCATGGAAGTCCTCACGGACCGGCCATAGGCGGCCTGTCCGGCTCGCCCGCTCCAAAGCGCAGGTCCCGTTCGCCCATCTCGAGGATGGGCGAGCGGGACCTGCGCCGTTAAGGGGGCTAGAAGCGGGGATACCGGAGGACCGGCGCCGGTTTGAACCGTTCCACTTGCATTCACGGGCCACCCGGCGTTCAATACCTTGTACATCTATGTATAGGAGGCATCGTGCGCATCGACAAGGACCTTGTCGCCGCATCGGCGACCCCGCTGGTGCTGGGGATCCTGGAATCAGGCGAACTGCACGGTTACGCCATCATCAAGCGGGTGAGCGAGCTCTCCGGCGGGGACATGCAGTGGACCGACGGAATGCTCTACCCGCTGCTGCATCGGCTGGAGCGGGTAGGCTACCTGCGATCGGACTGGGGCATCTCCGAGGCAGGCCGGCGACGCAAGCAGTACTCCATCACCGAGGCCGGCCGCGAAGCCCTGGCCGAGCGGCACGGGCAGTGGACCGTCGTCGCCGAGGCGCTGCGGCAGGTGTGGCACACCGCGCAGCGCCCACCCGCAGCGGAAGCAGGGTGGGCGTAGTGGAGGCGCATTCAGGGCTCGAGGCCCAGATCGGCCAATGGCGCGGGTACGTTGCCCGGCGCCGGGCCATCTCCCCCGCGGATCTCGATGAGCTCGAGGACCACCTGCGCGAGCAGATCGCCGATCGGCGGGCCGGCGGGCTCGACGACGAGGAGGCCTTCCTGGTGGCGATCAAGCGCATGGGCAACCTTGATGCGGTCTCACGCGAATTCGCGCGGGAGCATTCCGAGCGGCTGTGGAAGCAGCTCGTCCTGCTGCCGGACAGTGCTCCGGACACCGGCTCCACTCCCTGGCGGGAGCTTGCCGTGGTCCTGTCCCTGGCCGTCTGCGCAGGGCTGGCGCTCAAGGCGGGATTCACCTGGCTGGGCGAGGACGACGTTTTGGTGCGCAACCTCGGCCTGCTGGTCCTCCCGTTCGTGGGCGCGTATTTCGCCTGGAAGCGGCGGATCACCGCGCGTACGGTGATTGCCTTGCTCGCTCCCTTCGCCTTGCTGGCCCTGGTGATCAACGTCTACCCCTTTGCGCCCGGCGGCTCCACCTTGATCCTCGCAGCGCTGCACGCCCCGGTGATCCTGTGGCTGCTGGCGGGGGTGGCCTACGTCGGCGGGCGATGGCGCTCAGATGGCAGGCGCATGGACTTCGTGAGGTTCACCGGAGAATTCGCCATCTACTTCACGCTGCTGGGGCTCGGCGGCGCCGTGCTCATCGGGCTCACCTTCGCCGTGCTCCAGCTGGTCGGCCTCGACCTGGAACCGGTGCTGGAGGATTGGATCCTGCCCTTCGCCGTCCCGGGGGCACTCGTGGTTGCCGCGTGGCTGGTCGAGGCCAAACAGGACGTCATCGAGAACATCGCGCCGGTGCTGACGCGTGTCTTCACGCCCCTGACCATTGCCATGTTGCTGGCCATGCTGGTCGTGCTCACCACCGCCGGAGGGCTGGTCGACGTCGACCGCGACCTGCTCATCCTCATGGACGCGATCCTCGTGCTGGTGCTGTGCCTCTTGCTCTACTCGCTGTCCGCCCGCGATCCGCTCTCGCCGCCGGGATTCTTCGATGCCCTGCAGCTGGTCCTCGTTGGCGCGGCATTGGCCGTGGATGCGGTGATGCTGGCGGCAATGCTGGCCAGGATCGCGGAGTTCGGGTTCAGCGCGAACAAGGTCGCGGCGCTCGGACTGAACCTGCTGTTGCTGGTGCACCTGGCGCGGGCCGCCTGGCTATCCGCGGGTTTCCTGCGCGGCAGGCGCGAGTTCTCGGCGCTCGAGCGCTGGCAGACGCGTTACCTGCCGGTCTACGGCGCGTGGGCAGCCGTCGTGGTGCTGGTTTTCCCGCCGGTGTTTGCATTCGCCTAGTCCGGCGGGGTCTCTGGATCGGACAAGGTCCGGCGGACACGCGAAAGGACTGCTCCGCAGCCACTTGGGGGTTGGTTGCGGAACAGCCCTCCTGGCCGTTCGTCCGCTCTTGCGAGGGACCGGTCTACTTGGTCGGCAAGTCCAGCGACTGTCCGACAAAAATGAGGTCTGCGCTGGGCACGACGTCCTGGTTCAGGGAGTACAGGTCCTGCCAGCTGTTCAGGCCCTGGGCCTGGGCGATCTTGAACAGGGTGTCCCCGGCCTTCACCGTGTAGTCCTTGCCCGAGTCCTTGACGTTGACGCTGATGGCCGGTGCCTTGGCCTCCGGGGCAGCCGCGCGCTTGCCGCTGGAGGCATAGCTCTTGGCGGGGACCGACTTGGTCTTATAGGTCTTGGTGGAAGACGACTTGTAGCTCGACTCGTTCGACTTCTGCACGGTTTCCTTCTTCGGGGCGGACTCGTAGGTCTTGGCTACGGAGCCCTTGCCGCCGGAAAGTCCCAGCTTGGCCGAGCAGGCGGGCCATGCGCCCCAGCCCTGGGCGGCCTTCACGCGCTCTGCAACGCGGATCTGCTCGGACTTCGATGCGTTGTCGGCGCTTCCGCTGCCGCCGAAGGCGCTCCAGGTCGAGCCAGAGAACTGCAGGCCGCCCTTGTAGCCGTTGCCGGTGTTGATCGACCAGTTTCCGCCGGACTCGCACTGTGCCAGTGCGTCCCAGGTGCTGGTGCTGGCTGCGGATGCAGGTGCCACCGACATTGCCATGGTGCCCCCGGCCAGGGCCAGTGCGGCAACGGTTGCTGCGCCGCGACGAACGTTCTTGCTCTTGGTATTTTGCTGGATCATGTTTCTCCAGTGCCATCCTCCGCATAGGTCGTCCAGGACCATCTTGGCGGCGTTGTCCGGCGTCGCAATCGACGTTCGAGTGGCTACCGCCGCAATGGACAACGAGGGATACTCGGCGGTAGGGGTGACGCCTTCACAACACGCTGTTATAAAAACGTTACTCAAAGACCGTACGGCACCACCCCGGGGCCACGTCAAGCCGGGGACCCAACCGGAACACATATGCACTAGTCAGAGCACATAAAAAAGTTAATCACGCGGCAAAAAGCGCCCCGAAGGCCGCGATGGCCGCCAGGGCGCTGTTACCAAAACGATATTATTGGTGGCTGACTAGTGCGGATTCGAGAACACGGGGAAGATCCCTGACGCCGTCCAACACCCAGCTGTGCGGGTGTTGTTCAAGGTCCTCGCGGCGCAGCGCCCCGGTGAGGACCCCCAGCCCATTCACGCCTGCGTTGTGTGCCGCCAGAAGGTCGACCACCGTGTCGCCGCCGGCCACGACGCCGCGCACATCGCGCACGCCGGTGGCTTCCATGACCCTGTGGATCATGTACGGTGCGGGCCGGCCCGCGGCGACCTCGTCGCTGGTGACCACGGCATCGAGCAACTGGCCCTCGCCAATCCCCCAGCCCAGGGTTTCAAGAATCGGTGCCGCAACATCGCGAGAAAAACCCGTAGTCAGGCCGACCTTGATGCCGCTGGCCTTGAGCTGGCGCAAGGCATCCTCCACGCCCGGAAGGGCGACCGGCGGGTTGGCCTCGTAGCGCTCCGCCAAAAGGGCGCGGAAGCGGTCGAACTGCCGGGCCACCAGTTCCGGGTCCGCCGTGATTCCGCCGAGTTCCATCAAGGCGGCAATGGCCTCGGTCTTGTCCGCCCCCATCCAGGTTTGCAGGTCGGCGGCATCCACGCTGGCTCCGGTGTCCGTGACCGAATCCTCGAGGGCACGGTAGACGATTCCGTGCTCATCGACGGTGGTTCCCGCCATGTCCAACACGACAAGATCAATCATTTTTGCTCCTTTGGTTGTTTGTTCGATTCTCACGCGACCTGCGGGATGCGTGCCATGGCCGCCTTGGACTGCCGGGTGTTCTCAATGACGAAGTTCGCCAGATGCGGCAGGTAGCGGTCATCCGAACACTCAAGAATCCGTCCGTCTCGGCCGTAGGTCAGCCGGCGCTCGCGCAGCAGCGGCGAGCCCGCGGCAACTTCCAGCAGGGACGCATCCGTCTCGTCGGCAGCGACGGCATCGATGACATGCCGGCCCCGGCTGAGGTCCACACCCAGGGAAGTCAGGTAACCGAAGATCGACCCGCTGTCCGTGTCAAAGTCGAACAGCGCCTTGCCCACCTCCGCGGTGAAGTTGCTGCGTTCCACCATGGTCGGGGCCCCGTCCAACAGGCGCAGTCGCAGGACCTGGATGACCGGTTCGCCCGGCTGAAGGGACATTTTTCCCGCCAGCTCCTCGCCCGCCGGGCGCCGCGCGACCTCCAGCGTCCGCTGCCCGGGTTCCATGCCCAGGGAATGGGCCCATTCGGTAAAGGACATGAACGTGCCAAACGACTGGGAAGGGACGGGGCGGGCGACCACCGGGGGTTTTCCGCGGCCGCCGGAGATCAGGCCCTCGCCGCGCAGGCTCGCCAGGGCCTGGCGGACGGTTCCACGGGAAACACCGTGCTGCGAGCAAAGCTCCGCCTCGCTGGGCAGCGGGCTGCCTTCGTTCCACTCGCCGGAGGAAATCCGTTCGCGGAACAAGTCGCTGAGACGCTGGTGGATGGGTTCATCGAATGTTGGGGGCACGTACTTGAGCATATAAGTGGATCCTGCGGCATTTCGGGAATTTGGGTGAACCACAAATGAACAGGTCATGACGGGAACCATCGCCAAATGAACCATGGGTGAACTTGTCTGGACAAGTGCCGTTCCAGCTTGAAAACGCGACCGGTGAGCGGCAAACATCAATGCCGTGAACAACTTCGAAACGAATTCCGAGGCCACCGCAGAACCGGTGGCAACCACCGATCTCCTGGTCGTCGGCGCAGGCATCATCGGCCTGGCCCATGCCGCGCTCGCCCAACAAGCGGGCTTGAGCGTCACCGTCATCGAACGCGACCACCGTGCGGTGGGCGCCTCGATCCGGAACTTCGGCCACGCCTGCATCACCGCCCAGCATGGCGAGATCTACGACATGGCGCAGGCCGGCCGCAGGCACTGGCTGGATTTCGCCGCCAAGGCGGGGTTCTGGGCCATCGAGTCAGGGGCCCTGGTGGTTGCCTCCACCGAGACCGAGCTCCAGGTGCTGCGCGAATTCTCCGCATCCCGTCCCGAGGGGCAGGTTGGCGTGCTCGGCGCCGAGGAAGTCCGGGCGCGGCTGGGGCGCGAGAACACCGATGGCATCCGCGGCGGCGCCTTTCTCGCCGACGACCTGCGCGTGGACCCCCGCACCACCGTGGGCAGCCTGGCAACCTGGCTCAACGGCCAGGACGATGCGGCGGTCCACTTCAACACCACGGCACTGGGTTTCGGGGCCGGCACCGGTCGCAAGGCACGGGTGGAAACAAGCCGCGGCGCCTACGAGGCGGACCAGGTCTTCATCTGCGTCGGCCACGACGTGGACCACCTGTTCCCGGCCCTTGCCGCCGAACACCGGATCACCCGTTGTGCCCTGCAGATGGCCTCGGCCCCCGCCCCGGAAAGCACCACCATCGTTCCCGCGGTGCTCACCGCTACCTCGATGCTGCGCTACGACGCCTTCACCCGCATGCCCTCGGCACCGGCGCTGCGCGCCGAGGTCGAAGCCGCAAGCCCCGAGCTGCTGGAAATCGGCGCCAACGTGATGTTCACCCAGCGGCCCGACGGCACCCTGCTCCTCGGGGACTCGCATTCCTACGACCTGGCCCAGCCGCCCTTCCTCGCCGAGAACACCACCGACCGGCTGCTGCGGGCCGCGGCGCGGGTGCTGGATGTCGATTCCCTTGCCGTGGCCGAACGCTGGCAGGGCATCTATGCCTCCTCGGACGTCGCCCCCGTGCTGGTCCGCGACATCGCCGAGGCCATCACGCTGGTGTCCGTGACCAGCGGCATCGGCATGACCCTCTCCTTCGGCCTGGCCGAGGCCAACCTCGCCGCACGGCCCCTGACCACCGCCACCACCACCCGCTAAGGAACCTCCACCCATGAAAATCCCGCGCACCCTCGCCCTGTCCCTGGCGGCCGTTGCCGCTTTCACCCTCGCCGGATGTTCCACCGCGCAGGCCCCGGCCAACGCCGAGACCAACGGTTTCTGCCCCGACGGGGAACTGAAGTTCGGCATCGAGCCCTTCGAGGACCCCTCCAAGCTCGAACCCGCCTACCAGGTGCTCGCGGCCTCGCTGGGCCAAAAGCTCGACTGCAAGGTCGAGGTCCAGGTGGTCGAGGACTACGCCGCCGAGGTGCTTTCGATGCGCAACGGCAAGCTCGACATTGGCCAGTTCGGCCCCATGGGCTACGTCTTCGCCTCCACCAAGGCCAACGCCGAGCCGCTGGTCTCCTTCGGCACCGCCGACGGGAAGCTCTCCACCTACACCGCCGGCATCTGGGTTCCGAAGGACTCGGCGATCAAGGACCTGGCCGACCTGCGCGGCAAGGACCTCGCCCTGGGCTCGGTCGGCTCCACCAGCGGGGACGTGCTGCCCCGCTTGGGCCTGAAAAAGGCCGGCATCGCCGAGGACGAGCTGAACATGAACTATGCCGGCGGCCACCCCGAGGCCTTGCTGGCCCTGACCAAGGGCACCGTCGATGCGGCCCAGATCAACTCGCAGACCCTGGCCAGCGCCATCGATTCGGGCAACTTCGATCCGGCCGGATTCCGCCAGGTCTGGAAGAGCGAGGCCATTCCGAACGACCCCATCACGGTCTCCGCCGACGCCGACCCGGCCTTCAAGACCGCGGTGAAGGACGCGCTGCTGAACCTCGCCCCGGCGGATATCGAGGCCGTGGGCAAGTTCCTCGACGTCACCCCCGCCGGTCCCCTGATCCCCGTCACCAAGGAAACCTACAACCCGCTCTTCGACCTCGCCGACACCATGGGCCTGACCGAAAAGGACATCTGATGACGACGCTACGGCTGCCGGATCGTGCACCGCATCCGGCCCCGCCGGCCGGCGGGGAAATCATGCAGGTGCGGAACCTGACCAAGTCATTTGGCGGGCGCACCGTCCTGGACGGGGTCGACTTTACCCTCTCCCGCGGCTCCGTGGTGGCGTTCCTGGGCGCCAATGGTTCGGGCAAGTCCACCACGCTCAAGTGCGTCATGGGCCTGGAGACCCCCGAGTCCGGATCCATCACGCTGGAGGGCACCGATCTCTCCACGCTGCGCGGCACGGAACTGGTCAGGGCTCGCTCCGGCGTGGCCATGGTGTTCCAGAAGATCCATCTGGTCCCGCGGCGCACGGCACTGGAAAACGTGTGCGCCGGCGCCCTGGGCCGGCTGCGCGGCCCGGCCTCCGTGAGCCCGATGTTCTTCTCCCGCGAGCTGAAGGAGGAAGCAATGGCGGCCTTGGCCCGCGTCGGCATGGCCGACCGCGCCCACGAAAAGGCAGGCAGGCTTTCCGGAGGACAGGCACAACGCGTGGCGGTTGCCCGCGCCCTGTGCCAGCGCGCCAGCGTGCTGCTGGCCGACGAGCCGGTCTCCGCGCTCGACCCGCGCGCGGCCGAGGAAGTCATGGCCCTGCTGGCCGAACTCGCCCACGCGGAAAACCTGGCGGTGGCCGCCGTCCTGCACCAGCCGGACCTGGCGCTGCGCCACGCGGACACCGTCATCGGGCTGGTGGATGGCCGCATCGAATACTCCGGGGACATCTCCGGGCTCGATGCCTCCATGCAGGCCCGCCTCTACACCCCGAATCGAGCAGCCGCATGAGCACGCCCGTCCCCACCCTCTCGGTTCCCCCGGTTCCCCGCGCCGGGTGGCGGATCGCCTCGATCCTCGCGGCCATCGCTGTCTTCATCGTGCTGCACGTCTTCGCGCTGCGCGGCACCGACTTCGAGGTGTCGGCACTTGTCACCGGCGCCGAGGGCATGGCCTCCTTCCTGGCCGACGCGTTCCCGCCGGACCTTGACTGGGAATCGGTCCTGGCCCCGGCGCTGAAGGCGACCACCGTGACGCTGTGGATCGGGCTGCTGGGCACCACCCTGTCCATCCCGACCGCATTGTTGCTGGCGGTGTTTGCCTCGCGAACCACCACCCCGCACCGGGTCGTGTACCAGCTCTCCCGCGCCATCCTTTCCTTCTTCAGGGCGGTGCCCGACATCGTCTTCGCACTGATCTTCGTCACCGCCGTGGGGCTTGGCCCCTTTGCCGGAGTGCTCGCGTTGATCTGCCACAACACCGGGGTCATGGGAAAGTTGTGGGCGGAGTCGATGGAGGAAACCGATGCCGGCCCCCAGCAGGCGTTGGCCACCGCGGGGGCCTCGCGCCTCCAGCAGGTCACCCATGCAGCACTGCCCATGGCCCTGGGCCAGTTCGTGGGCCTGCTGCTCTACCGCTTCGACGTGAACGTGCGCTCCTCGCTGGTCCTGGGCCTGGTCGGCGCCGGCGGCATCGGTTTGCTGATCAACCAGTCCATCAAGTCGTTCCGCTTCGACGCGATGGCCACCCAGATCGTGGTGGTCCTGGTGCTGATCATCCTTGTCGACCAGCTCTCCTCGTTCATCCGGCGCAGGCTCGAGGTCTAGGAGGTATTTCCCCGCGTCGGCCGGTGTGGACGATCGGAGGGGCGCATGCTTGTGATTCCGGCGGGTCGAATGAGGCAGAACCCGCAAGCCATGGGGGCACGCCGCGCATCCAGCGGCTTTGGCCTCGGTGCAGGAGAAAACCGGCCTCAACGAAAGGTCACATGATGCACCGCAATACCTTCGCACCGGAACACAACGAATTCGATCGGCATCCGGAGCGCTTCTGGCGGCCGAATCCGTTCAGTGCCATGATCTGTGTATCGACGAAAATCTGAATGTGGCGATCGGGCCACTCCAGCGATCACCACCATGGCTCGCGAGTCGTCGTCATCGGAGGACAGACACTTGCTCATATTGGTTTTGAATACAGGCTCGTCGTCGATCAAGTTCCAGCTGCATCGGCTGCAAGAACGGAGCCCCGCGAACCAGTCCACCGTTCTGGTTGCCGGACAGTTCGAAAATCTCGCCGGTTTCGAAGACCCAAGCGTGCATAGCCGGACACTCCGCCAAGTAAACCAGCGGATAATTCCGGCCTTGGCTGGCCAGACAATCGATGCCATCGGGCATCGCGTAGTCCATGGAGGAGGACTCTTCACGGAACCCACCGTGCTTACCGAAGAAGTCATCACGGAACTGGGAAAGCTGGCACATCTGGCGCCGTTGCACACTCCCCAAGACGTCGCCGGCGTCCGGGCGGCGGCCGCCATGTGGCCAGGCATCCCTCAGGTTGGCGTCTTCGATACTGCATTTCACCGGACCTTGCCTGAGTCTGCCTGGCGCTTCGCCATACCGGACGACCTTTACCTGGACCACGGAATCCGACGCTATGGGTTTCACGGAATATCCCTGGAATTTGTAACAGCCCAAGCCTCCAACTTTCTCGGGATCCCTTCCGAAGAACTCGACGGCATCGTCGCCCATCTGGGCAATGGCGCGTCGATAACCGCAGTTCGCGGAGGCCGGAGCATCGATACCTCCATGGGATTCACTCCCGTGGACGGCCTGGTCATGGGAACCCGGTGCGGGGACCTCGATTCCTCCGTGATCTTGTTCCTCCAGCGTCGGGGGCTCAATGCCGATGCGATCGAGAAACTTCTCAACCAGAAGTCCGGGCTGCAGGCCTTGTGCGGTACCAGCGACATGCGTTCGGTCGAAAAGGCGGCCAAAGCGGGCCAAGCCAAGGCTCTCCTGGCCCTGGAGATCGCCGCCTACCGGCTTGCGAAGTACATCGGCGGGTACCATGTGGCCGTCGGCGGCGCCGACGTGCTGGTCTTTACCGGCGGCATCGGTGAAAACTCCAGTTCCTTCCGTTCGTTGGTTCTCGGCAAGCTGGCCCCGCTGGGAATCAAACTGGACGATTCCGCCAACCAGAGCGGCGCAACGGGGCCCCGGTTGATTAGTTCTGCAGGTTCATCGATTCCTGTTCTCGTCATTCCCACCGATGAAGCACGTGTCATTGTTGCTGCCACCGCCGCGCTATTGCCGATTGCCTAGGCTGCCCAAGGTCCCCCCTTCCCCGGCCCGGGGAACCTGCAACGCCGAACCGAGATAGCAGCCGATCCAAACGGTGGGGTGTCCGTGTTTGCAGCTTGCTGGTGCCCTGCGCTCCGATCTGGACAAGAACCAACCCTTGGTGACTTCAACCAAGATGAGATAGGCCATCGTCAGTTGAAGCGACGAACAGAAAAACGCACCGGGCAACGGATCAAACCCCCGAACGCATATCGCATTCGGAAATCTCGCCGACGAGGGGGCAGGGTTCCGTCGAATTGGCGGAGCACTACCGAGCCATGTTAGTCATGGACGGTACTCCCATCGCTGACATTTGGAGGACACGCCCAGGATTCGCGGCTGGGTTTGGTCCGCTCCGCCGGACTGAAGAAATCAGACGCAGGCTGAGGAACTTCACGGTCCGGTTCCTGCAATGATCGAGACTGAAACCGCCTGCTGCCAATCTAGCGGGCCGCCGGTTGGCAGCAAGATTTGTCGGAGTACAGCCTCGGGACGATTCCTGCTCCGATCCACCGTGTCGATATCCTCAGCTTGGCGGTTTATGGGTCAATTGATAAAGCAATCTCAGGGAATGCTTGCACTCAGTGCACGGTAGCTGGGAGATGGAGAGCGGTTCTGATCGCTAGGGCCCGCTTGGCGGCAGATAGTGATTCCTTGGTGGTTACGAAACCGCCACACTGTTCCGTTCGTGCATGAGTGATACAGGGCGGCCAGATTCCCGCGGGATACTACCCACGGAGAGTGGCCGCTGGATAGACGGGGCTAGGCCAGGGAGAGGAACAGCTTTTCCATGTCGGCACGGTCTGCCGAGGGGTCCTCGCTCTTGAGGCACTGCTCCAGTCCGGTGGCGATGATGGCAAACCCGGCGCGATCGATGGCCTTTGACGCCGCGGAAAGCTGGGTGACAACTGCACGGCAGTCACTGCCTTCCTCCAGCATGCGGATCACCGCGTTCAGCTGGCCTTGGGCGCGCTTGAGCCTGTTGATGACGGGCTTCATAGTGTCCACTTCAAGATCCATGATGGGTACCTCCCGGGTAGTCATTTACTCAATTATATACCCCCGGGGGTTTCCTGGGGTAACATCGACAGCGGAATCTAAATACCCCCAAGGGTATGCACCCCGAACAACCACCGAGGGGGCGGACGAGCCTCCACCTACAACCCCAAGCCGAAGGAACCACCCCATGTGTCGAGCGACCAAATGCCACAAGTGCCAGAAAACCACCTGGGCCGGATGCGGCCAGCACGTCAAGCAGGTCATGGCACATGTGCCGCGCAATGAGCGCTGCTCCTGCGATCCAAGTGCTCCGAAAGTCTCCAGCAAGGAAGGCGGGTTCCTCGCGCGCCTCTTTGGCCGATAGGCCCCGGCCGCACCATGCCGCGCGGCGCTCGGCGCCAGCGAGAATGGCGCCGAGCGCCGCTTTTTGCTGGGCAAGCGATCCCAGGGTCCGGACGATGGATGACTTGACGCATACCCCTAGGGGTATTATTGTTTGAAATGAATCGTATACCCCTAGGGGTATCACGGGCAGGTGAACCAACCACGACCGACAACAAGGAGAACCAATGCTTCTGGAACGCATCTATGACGAAGACCTCGCACAAGCCAGCTATCTCATCGGCTGCCAGGCCAAGGGTGAAGCCCTCGTGGTGGACGCCCGCCGCGACATCCAGGTCTACCAGGACCTCGCCGCAAGAAACGGCATGAAGATTGTTGCCGTCACCGAGACCCACATCCACGCGGACTACCTTTCGGGCACCCGGGAACTGGCCGCGGCAACCGGCGCGAAGCTCTTCGTCTCGGGCGAGGGCGGGACGGACTGGCAGTACGAGTTCGAGGCAGAACGCCTCCTCGACCAGTCCACCATCACGCTAGGCAACATCACCATCACCGCACTGCACACCCCCGGGCACACCCCCGAGCACCTTTCTTTCCTGGTTACCGACGGCGCCTTCAGCGACAAACCTGGCTTCCTGCTCTCGGGCGACTTCGTCTTCTCCGGCGACCTGGGCCGCCCGGACCTGCTCGACGAGGCCGCCGGCGGGACCGACACCCGCTTCGCCGGGGCCCACGACCTGTTCAGCTCCCTGAAGAACAAGTTCCTGACCCTGCCCGACTACGTACAGGTCTACCCGGGCCACGGCGCCGGCAGCGCCTGCGGCAAGGCGCTGGGCGCGATCCCTTCCTCCACTGTCGGCTACGAACGCAACTTCGCGTGGTGGGGCCCCTACCTGGAGGCAAACGACGAGGCCGGCTTCGTCGAGGCCCTACTTGACGGGCAGCCCGACGCCCATGCCTACTTCGGCCGCATGAAACGCGAAAACCGCCAGGGTCCGGCCGTCCTAGGCGACCGCGCACCGCTGGCCGAGCTGGCCACCGAGGACGTCGCCGCCGCCCTGGCCGGCGACGAAATCGGCGTGGTCGACACCCGCCACCACACCCTGGTCCACGAGGGCACCGCCGCAGGGGCACTGAACATCCCGGCCGGCACCAAGGCCGCCAGCTACGGCGCCTGGGCCGTGGACCCGGAAACCGACCAGCGCCCGCTGGTGCTGCTGGCCCCGAACAGCGAAAGCGCCACCGAGATGTGGGACCATCTCATCCGGGTGGGCATCGACAAGGTCGCCGGATACATCACGTCCCTGGACGGCCTGCCGGTCTACGTGCCTCGCACGGTCTCCCCGGCCGAGCTGGCGGGGTTCGATGCCGCCCTGCTGCTGGATGTGCGCAACAAGACCGAGCACGCCGCCGGGCACGTGCCGGGTTCCGAACAGCTCAACGCCGGACGGGTGCTCTGGAACACCGAGAACCTTCCGTCCGCCGGCGCGATCGTGAGCTACTGCCAGTCCGGGGTCCGCAACTCCGTGGCAGCCTCCACGCTGCGCCGTGCCGGGTTCGACGTAGTCGAGCTCGAGGGCAGCTACGCCGGCTGGGCCGACTGGAAGCAAATGCAAAACGCCTAAGTCCTCGCCCGCCCCTCCCTCAACCATAGATCCTACGTATTTCCGGTCCCTCATTTTCCTTTCCGGATGCGGGACCGGCCGGGCGCCATGCCCGGCAGAAAGGGCCCACAAGCCATGAACCCCGTTCCCCAGACCACCAGCCCCGAAGAACTCAAGGACTGGATTTCCGCCGGCTCCGACGTCGTGGTGCTCGACGTGCGCTCCGCCGCCGAATTCGAATCCCTGCACATCCTGGGCTCATACAACGTCCCCCTCCCGTTGTTGGCCGAACACACCGAGGAACTCGCTTCGAGGCTTGACACCAAGGTGGTTCTGGTCTGCCAATCCGGCGTGCGCGCCACCGAAGCCAAGACCAACCTCGCGTCAGTCGGATTCGGCAACGCCCATGTCTTGGCCGGCGGCGTCCCGGCCTACAAACAGGCCGGCGGCCGGACCGTGGAAGGTTCCAAACGCTGGGACCTGGAACGCCAGGTGCGCATGGCCGCCGGTTCCCTGGTGATCGCCGGGCTGGCCGGGGGCAGGTTCCTCTCCCCGCAGATCCGCACCGTCGCCGGGGTCATCGGGGCGGGCTTGACCTTCTCCGCGGCAACCAACACCTGCGCCATGGGCAAGGCCCTGGCCAAGATGCCGTGGAACAAGACCGGCAACGAACCGACCCGCGCATCGGTGCTCGCCCAGCTTCCGCCCAAGAAGTCGTAGCACACACCCGGTAGGCCCCTGGCCCACCGGGTCCCTCCCGGCTTCCGGGCCCGGATCGCGTTGATCCGGGCCCGGAAACCACCCCCCGCACCGCTTGAACACGCCCCGAAGGAGCAGACCATGCCAGAAATCACCATTACCGACACCGACCAGCGACGCCCCACGGACCAGCTCCTTGACGTCCGCGAAGACTTCGAAATCACCGAGGGCATGATCCCCGGCGCCCTCCACATCCCCATGGGCGAACTCAACACCCGCCTGGACGAGCTCGACCGGACCCGCCCCGTCATCGTCATCTGCCGCAGCGGCAACCGCAGCGCCCGCGTCGCCGACGCCCTCACCGGGGCCGGATTCACCGCAGACACCATGGCCGGCGGCATGATCGCCTGGCAACGCGCCGGCCTGCCCGTCACCTAAAAGCTCGCGCCGGCGCCACCCCGCACGCCCCCTCCCCAGACAAGGCCACCTCCATGACCCTCACCCTCGTACTCACCCTCCTGCTTTCGGTGCTGATCGGGCTCTCGCTCGGCCTGCTCGGCGGGGGCGGGTCCATCCTCACCGTCCCGATCCTCACCTACGTTGCAGGCATGAACCCCAAGGAAGCCATCGCAGCCTCGCTCTTCGTCGTCGGTGCCACCTCCGCCGTCAGCGCCGTGACCCACGCCCGCAAGAAGCGCGTCAAATGGCGCACCGGGCTGGTCTTCGGGGCCGCCGGCATGGCCGGGGCCTTCGGCGGAGGCCTGCTCGGGGGCCACATCCCCGGAACGATCCTCATGATCGCCTTCGCGCTCATGATGGTCGCCACATCCCTGGCCATGATCCGCGGCCGCAAGAACCACACCGGCGCCACCCACGACGCCGAGTTGCCCGTATTCAAGGTCATCATCGAGGGCCTGATCGTGGGCATGGTCACCGGGCTCGTCGGCGCCGGCGGCGGCTTCCTCGTCGTCCCGGCACTCGCCCTGCTCGGCGGCCTGTCGATGCCCGTCGCGGTCGGCACCTCGCTGGTGGTTATCGCCATGAAGTCCTTCGCCGGACTTGGCGGCTACCTCACCACCGTCACCCTGGACTGGGCACTGGTCGGCGGGGTCACGGCCGCCGCGATCCTCGGCTCCTTCCTCGGCTCCCGCCTGGCCGGACGCATCCCCGAAGCGGCCCTGCGCAAGGGCTTTGGTTTCTTCGTCCTGGCCATGGGCGTCTTCGTCCTCGTCCAGGAACTGCCCTCACCGGCCAACCTCATCCTGGGCATCACCACCGGCGCAACCGCTGCCGTTGCGGCCCTGTGCTGGTTCGCAATCCCCGTTTGCCCCTTGCGGCGCGCAACCATGGGCTCGCCCGCCACCACCACCACGGCAACCGAAGCCCACTAGCCACCGGCTCCTCGCCGTGTTTCCCCTCCAACCCCGGCACCCCAGGAGCCCGCGCATGAAGCCGTCCACCACCAAGATCCTCCCCGTCCTGGGCCTGCGCGCCAACGCGGCCCAGTTCGCCCTGCTCGTCGCGGTCAACGCACTGGTTGGTGGCATGGTCGGGCAGCAGCAAACCGTCCTGCCGCTGCTGGCCCACACCGAATTCGGCCTCAGCGGATACACGTTCCTCTTCGCCTACGTCGCGGCCTTCGGGATTGCCAAGGCAACCTCCAACTGGTTCGCCGGAACCCTCTCGGACCGCTACGGGCGCAAGCCCGTGCTGTTGGCCGGCTGGCTGGTCGCCATCCCGGTGCCGCTGATGCTCATCCTTGCCCCGGATTGGGGCTGGGTCATCGCCGCGAACGTGCTGCTGGGCATCAACCAGGGCCTGACCTGGTCCACCACCGTCATCATGAAAATCGACCTGGTGGGTCCGGCCCAGCGAGGCCTGGCCATGGGCCTGAACGAGGCCGCCGGCTACGGGGCCGTTGCCGCCACCTCCATGCTGGCCGGATACCTCGCCGGGCAATACGGGCTGCGCCCCGCACCCTTCCTCCTGGGCCTCGCCTACACCGCGCTGGCACTGCTGCTGTCGGGGGTGTTCGTCCGCGAGACCCGCCCGCACGCCCTCCTGGATGCCGGAAACATTGCCTTCCGAGGCACCTCCGCGAGGCATGGCATGGACTCGGACCTGACCAACCGCCAAGTGTTTGCCCTGGCCAGCTTCCGGGAACCGGCCTTGTCTTCGGCGAGCCTGGCCGGCTTGGTGAACAACCTGAATTTCGGACTTTCCTGGGGCCTGTTCCCGATCCTGTTCGCCACTGCGGACTTCGGCACCAGCCAGATCGGCCTGCTCTTCGCCCTGTATCCCGGCGTGTGGGGCATTGGCCAGATGTTCACCGGGGCCCTCTCGGACCGGATTGGGCGCAAGCACCTCATCACCGCCGGCATGCTGGCCCAGGCCGGGGCTCTGGCCTTCATCGCGCTCGGAAGCGGCTTTGGAGGGTGGGCGGCCGGAACAGTGTTGCTCGGGGCGGGAACCGCCATGGTCTACCCCACGCTGCTGGCCGCCGTCGGCGACGTCGCACACCCCGCTTGGCGGGGACGGGCGGTGGGCGTCTACCGGGTCTGGCGCGACCTCGGATACGCCGTCGGAGCCATCGCCGGCGGAATCGTTGCCGACCTGCTGGGCCTGCACGCGGCCATTTGGATGGCCGCCACCCTCAGCGCCGCGGCAGCCCTAGTCGTCGCGATGCGCATGTATGAAACGCACCCACCACTTCCCACCGCCGGACCCCCCGGTCGATACCGCCACAAAGCTTCCGCTTCATTGCGCCAAAATGCGCAGTGTTGGGACGCGTCACGCTGCCGGCCGAACTGGTGACGTACACCGAACTGATCACCCCAACAAGACTGCCCTCAACTTTGAAACCCTGCACAGCCTCGCCGGCCGGCAGCGTCATGCGCCCGCACCCGGATTCCAGGACTTCACCAACCGCCATCTTGAGCGCACCGTTGTCGACCTATCCCTCCGGGTATTCCAATGCACCGTCGGCCCCCACTGAGCCATCAGCGAGGCCACTCACCTCTAGCCCCCGGACACTTCCTGAATGGTGGTCGCGACTTCAATGCGGCGAGGCAACCGGGGGTGCAAGAACCGTATCGATGCACTGTCCAATTGACCTTCCTGCACATGCAAGGGATGCTGGGACTTCACCAGCATTCAGGCCCTCATCGCCTTGTTCCGGAGACCGAGCACAGCCGAGTCCGTAGTCGATCGCTGTCCCCGTCCCGGCAACGAGATTCATTCATGTTTCCCTACTCAAACAGCGAACATCTATACCGACACCAGGACCAAGAGGCGTCTAGAACCCAACGTCGTGTCCAGTCCCGCCGTTCACCGTTGCAGCGAGGCCGTGCAGCGGTGATCGGCGAGCAGTTGCCCCCGCCCTATGCTCCCAGCCGCCCCCGGGGCTACGCTGTCCCACATGTTAGTGGTCTGGTTTTGGGCTCCCGTCCTCAGTTTCTGCCGCGCCTGACCGAAGCACTCAAGTCTTGGAGAAAGCCATGACCACGCACTTTGAACGTTACGCTGAAGTTGCGGAAATCCTCGTCCGGCACGGTTTGGAATCGTTGGCGACCGGCTTGGGCCTGGAGCGGTTGCACATGCGTTCGGCACCCGGATCGACCGGCCGGTTAGGCAATCCAGATCGTTTGGTCCAGGCTCTGGAAGAGCTGGGCCCCACATTCATCAAGCTTGGACAGGTGCTTTCCACACGGCCGGACATGCTTCCGCCCAACTATCTTGCGGCGCTGTCCAGGCTCCAAGATGGTACATCTCCCGTTCCTTCGGATGTCATCCGTTCCCTGATCGCGCAGGAATTGGGCGCATCTCCCGAGCGATTCTTTGCAGACTTCAGCGATGTTCCTCTAGCCAGCGCTTCCATCGGCCAAGCCCATGCGGCGACTCTTCATGACGGCACAGCTGTCGTCGTGAAGGTTCGTAAGCCCGGCGTAGTCGCGCAGGTGCAGGAAGACCTTGAAATCCTGCAGAATCTGGCCCATCAGGCAAGCCGTAACTGGCCCGTTGTGGCGGACTACAACGTGGAGTCGGTAGCGGCAGCATTTGCGGCAACACTCCGGGCCGAATTGGACTACCTCAAAGAGGGCCAAAACGCAGAACGATTCGCCAATAACTTTGCCGGAGACGAAAGTATCCATATTCCGAAAGTATTTTGGGAGACTACTACTTCCCGCGTGCTGACGATCGAACGGATCCGCGGTCTCAAGATCGATGATGAAGCGGTACGTTCCATGCCCTTGGTCGAGCGGGACCAGTTGGCCGACCGAGCCACACGAGCAATCGCCAAGATGATTTTCGATGACGGGTTCTTCCACGCAGATCCACACCCCGGAAACTTATTTATTGAAGCAACGGGTCGTATTGGATTGATCGATTTTGGCATGGTCGGCGAGTTGGACGACCGTCTTCGAGACCAACTCGGCAAGCTCCTTTTCGCGTTCAGCAGGAGTGACGCGGACCGGATATCCCGTCGCCTAATTCAGCTCTCCGTCAATACGAATATCCCAGACCGGGAACGGCTCGTGCGGGACATCGGACACTTCATTCGACAGTACGAGGGGAAACTTCTTGGTGAAATACAGCTCTCTGCCCTCGTCACTACCCTCTTGACCATCCTGCGTACGCATCGTCTTCAGTTACCCACCGAATTGGCCATGCTGACAAAGATGATCTTGATGACCGAAGGCATGGGCGTTCGGCTCAATCCCGAGTTCAATCTCGGTGAGGCGCTCAAACCGTATGCCGGCAGGCTGGCCTTCGAACGGCTCAATCCGCGCAAGCTACCTGGCGTGCTCAAGAAGTGGGGACTTGACGCCGCGGACTTTGGAGCAGAACTGCCCGAAATCTTGGAGCATGTGCTTCGCAACCTCGACGACGGCCCCGAAGTCCGACTCCGTTCCGATGACCTCATGCCGTTGCTTGCCAGGGCTGAACGCATCGGAAATCGGCTCGTGGCCGGCATGATCCTTGCCGCCTTCATTCGCGGAATCGGTGATCTGACAACTGCCGACCGTGATCGATTCAATTCATGGCAAAACAGGTTGCTTGCCGGTGGCGTCGGAGCCTTGGGAGCCATGGGCGGCTATCTGGCGTGGACTTCCAGGCCGGGGGCACGGCGCCCCCTGGCCTGACGATGTGCTGTTGCTGCGGATGGACGAAGATAAGCCCCGCCCCGACTCGCTACTTGGCCGAATCGTCGGGAAAGGTCGCTCGAACTCGAGCAGGACCATGCTGGGACAACGGAATGGACCAAGACAATCGTGTTCCCTGGCCGGTTCCGCTTTCGATTTGAAACACTCCGTTAAACTTCAGGGCACGAGTTTCCAAGTTTTCCAATCCACTGCTCTTGGCCGGTTCGACAATTCCTCGACCGTTGTCTTCGACCGTGATGCTCAAGTTGGAATCGTCCATGGTCACGGCGACATCGATTTCGTCGGCCTGCGAATGCCTAACGGCATTGCTAACGCCCTCAGTCACCACCGCGAGCAAATTTTGCACAACATTCAGCGGGACTTGTGAGTCGAGGGGCCCGGACAAGACAATGCGGGGCGTAAACGAAAGCGGTTTGGAGACTTCTCTGATGGCATTCACAATTCGGCTGCTCAAGAGTTCTGTTTCGCCGGCATAGGCCTTAAGCGAATAGATGGTTTCGCGCAGTTCCTTGATCGTTGCGTCCAGTTCATCGGTGATGTTGTGGATGCGCGCAAGTCCCTGCGGATCGTTGATGAATCGGCCAAGACTTTGTACATTCAATCCTGCGGCGAAGAGGCGCTGGATCACGACATCGTGTAGATCCTGGGCGATGCGGTCCCTGTCCGTATACAGGATCAGTTGTTCGTGAAGTTTGCGTGACTTTGCCAGTTCTAGTGACAAGGCCGACTGGGCACAAAAGACGGCGACCATTTCGATAATCACCGATGAGTACAACATGCCGCCGTTGCCCCGCACTAGCACCAGCACTCCCTGGGCCGCGTCTTCCGTACCCAGTCGTGCCAGAAGGGCAGGACCGTATCCTTTGGAGTACCTCGGCCCCAGCAAGCCTGATGCCTTTTCAAAGGCTTCCGGCCTGCCCGAAGACACAACGTTTCGAACGGCCGCTGATTCCAGCTTCAGACGTCGGCCAACCATCCCCGACGACGCCTCACCGTGGCCTGCGAGCACCTCGACCTCACCTCCGTCGTCCGGTGGGCTGCACATGAGAACCATGGCCGAGTCCGAGGCTTCAAGGGCGGCTTGGGCCACAAAGCCCGGGCCCGAGACGATGTCCTTAGCTACCGCTCCCCGGTATGACCTTCGGCCCTGTGGCCGGGCGCAATTCGCGAGCACCATGGTGTTCATGGCCAGGGACACGGGGAGACGGGCAAGTCGGGGACCGAAGGTTCGACAACGCGCTGGGGCCCGCAGGGGAGGCTATCTCGTCGCCATGCTGGTGAATGTCGTGTTGGTCTTGCTAGTCACCGGTTCGCCGGGCTGGCGGGCGTTGCCGTTCCTCACCGAGGACACCCTACAGGTCATCGGTGTGGCGGTGGCCGCATTGATCGCCGGCGCGGTGGTGAATTTCATCAATTTGGTCTTGGACATCGCCTGGGTCAAGGCCGTGGGAGACATCGTCACCAGTGTCTTCGCGTTGGCCGTGCTGACCCGGCTGTGGAGGCTCTTTCCCTTCGCTTTCGGCAGCTCCGGCATCGACTGGGGCATGGTGACACGGGTGCTGATTGTGGTGGCCATCGCCGGATGTGTCCTCGGTGTGCTCGTGGAAATCATTGTTCTCCTGCGAACCGCTGTGGCCTCAGGTTCACAGCCGGGGCACCAAAGATAGGCCACTTTCATCCCCCATCCATCGATCAGGAGACGCAAAGATGCGCGCAATCGTCGTTAACGAGTCAATGTACGGCAATACGCGACAGGTCGCCGAGACCATTGCCCGCGGCATCGACCCAGCAGGTAACGTACCCTCCCTGCCGGTGTCCAAGACCAATGGAATCAACCCCGCCGAACTCGACCTGCTCATCGTGGGAGGACCCACGCATGCCCACGGCTTGAGCCGGGAATCGACCCGCAACGCGGCACGGACCACCGTAACTCGCTCCGCGGGTGATCTTTCGCTTGAGCCCGACTCTGCTGGCATGGGAATCCACGATTGGCTGACTTCCTTCTCCGGTGTCGAAGGCAGGGCAGCGGCCTTTGGCACGCGTTTCGATGCTGCGGCACTGTTGACCGGCAGGGCGTCCAGAGGCATATCGAGATTGTTGCGGGCCTCGGGATTCGAACTGGCTGTCGAATCCGAGAGCTTCCTTGTCGATAAGGCGACCCATCTGCTCGCAGGTGAGGAGCACCGGGCGCGGGAGTGGGGTGCGCGCCTGGGTGCGATTCCCCCGGAGGAACTAGGATCGGGCGAATGAATGGCAGTGCTACGCGGACCGCGCTCCTGGTGCTCCTGCTCTTTGGCTCGTTGTCCGCATTCGCGGGTGCCGTGATGGCCATCGTCTTCAAGGGTGCGGGAGTTCCCCTGGAATACCTTCAGGGCAGTCCCTTCGACTCGTTCATGGTCCCCGGGATCATCCTGGGAGTAGTCGTCGGCGGTACGCAGGGCCTTGCGGCCGCGTTGCTGAGGGCACACCACCCTTCATCCATGCTGTGGTCCGCCGTTGCGGGATTCGGGATGATCATTTGGGTGTTCGTGGAGCTGGCGATCATTCTCGAGTATTCGTTCCTGCAGGCCATCTATTTCGGCCTCGGCACGCTCGAATTGGTCCTCGTGTTCTTCATGCTCGGAATAGCAAAGGGCCAGGGCCCCACTTCCAGTCGAGCCCTGCCCCCGGGCACCATGTGATGCGACGCTCAGGTCTAGCCCGGAGGCCTGTATCCCCCTCCACCCACTACCACCGGCTACAGTGCTGGCCCCGCTGTCATCCGCTGCTGTGCTGCTTGCAGGCCTTGGCTCCCGTGCGCGTGCCAAGTCGGTCCACTGCGGCGGAGGTGCTCCGGAATTCGCCGCCGGCGTCTAGGACCGTGTAGTGCTCTAAACCCGCGTCCCCCGGACAGGGGTGGTAAAGGTCGGCGACCGTCTCAGGCTCGCTGGAAAGACTGACATTCCCGCCGCTTCCCGTGACCCCGAAACTCCATGAAGCGAGGAGGCTGCAATGCTGCATCAGTCGGCCAAGCCGTGCGTCCGCGGCGGAGCAGCGGGATTCCCTCCCTATTGATCGACGCTAGACTAAGGGCCGTGCTCGGTTCCCGGTCTATTTTGGAGCGTCATCGATGAATCGCGGCGTTCTTGCCTCCCTGGCGGCCTCGGGGCTGTTCGCAGCCATCTTCCTCATTTCCGGTTCCCTGAGGGACATCGGACACACGGAGGTCTACGGGTGGCGAATCGTACTGACCCTGCTGATAGTTGCCCCGTTCTATGCGCTGGTTCCGGGCCGCCGCGCCCAAATGGTTGCCTTGCTCGGGCGCATCAAGGCCAGGCCCGGCCTGCTGGTTTACGGAGCCGTGGCCAGCTCGCTGGTGGGCCTCCAGCTCTGGCTCTTCATGTATGCGCCCATGAACGGGTATGCATTGGCGACGTCGCTCGGTTACTTCCTGCTCCCCCTGGTCATGGTGGTGGTGGGGCGGGCGGCCTTCGCCGAGCGACTGTCGCGGGGACAGAAAATCGCCGTGGCCCTGGCGGTTCTCGGCGTGGGCCACCAATTGCTCTTCGCCGGCGGCCTGGCCTGGCCCACCTTGCTGATTTGCCTCGGGTATCCCGTGTACTTTGCTGCACGGCGCGCCGCGCGCTTTGAGTCCAATGCCGCCTTCACGCTCGAGATCCTGTTCCTCACGCCCCTGGCCGTCTATTTCATCCTCACCGGTGACCGCGGGCCGGAGGCAACCCTGCTGCCGGTGCTGTCCATTGGGGTGTTGGGGGCGGTGGCCATGTTCCTGTACCTGGGCGCCGCCTCCCTGCTCTCCCTGTCGGTATTCGGGCTGCTCAGCTACGTTGAACCGGTGTTGCTCCTGGTGGCAGCGGTGGCGATGGGAGAACAGCTTTTTGCCCGCGACACCCTCACCTACGCACCCATCATCCTGGCCCTGGTCGTGCTGGCCGCCGACGGCTTCCGCTCCACACGTTCCTTGCGCCGGGGCAACTAGGACGTAAGGTGGGAAAAGACCATGAAAGCCTTGCCGGAAGCAGGTGTATTCCCCAGTGGACCAGTCACAAAGCAGCGAACTTGAATTGCGCAGGGATGCCTGGCTGTATGCCGCGAAGCGCACCATGCGCGAGTTCTCCCGGGACGGCGCCACCGATCTTGCTGCCGCGCTGACCTACTACTCGGTGCTTTCACTGGTTCCGGGATTGCTGGCGTTGCTCTCGATGCTCTCGCTGATCAGCAGCGGACCCGAGACCCGGGCGTGGATGGTTGAGACGATCCGCCAGATCAGCACCCGCGAAATGGGCGATAACGCCGAGGCCCTGCTGACCCAGCTCGGGGGGCAGACGGGGGCCGGTTGGACGCTTGTCATTGGCCTGCTGGTGGCCCTGTGGTCGGCCTCCGCCTACGTGGGCGCGTTCGGCCGGGCCCTGAACCGCACCTATGGCACCGCCGAGGGCCGTCCGCTGTGGAAGCTGCGGCCGCAGATGTACCTGTTGACCCTGGTGATCCTGTGCCTGGCGGTGCTGGCCATTGCCATCCTGGTGCTTTCGGGACCCGTCGCGGAGGGAATCGGCTCGGTGCTGGGGCTCGGCGAGGCAACGCTGCTCGCCTGGAACATTGCCAAGTGGCCGGTGCTGCTGCTGATCGCCGTTCTCATGGTCGCCCTGCTCTACCACTTCACGCCCAACGTCCGGCAGCCGAAGTTCCGCTGGATCAGCGCCGGGTCGCTGGGCGCACTGCTGGTCCTGGCGCTGAGCACCGCGGGGTTCTTCTACTACGTGGTGAACTTCAGCAAGTACCAGAGCGCTTACGGCGCGGTGGGCGGCGTCATCATCCTGCTGCTCTGGATCTGGCTGGCCAACATTTCCCTGCTGCTGGGTTCGGAGCTTGACGCCGAACTTGAACGTGCCCGGGAATTACGCCAGGGGCTGCCCGCGGAGGACCAGCTCGCGTTGCCGACCCGCGACGACACGGAGATCGCCAAGGCGCAACTGGCCCTGCTCGATGATCGTGACAGCGGCCGCGCCCTGCGGGTTCGCGCCGGCGGGGACGCGCACCCGGAAGCGGATCTGCCCGGTCCGCGCCTGCCCTGGGGACTGCTGACCGGGGCGGCCGGCGCTGTCGGGGTGTACCTGCTGGGCAGGCGCCACGGCAACGGACGCTGACCGCGCCCGTCTAGGAATGCCCCAGCACGTGTCGCAGTGCCGATTCCAGGTCGACGTGCCTGAACACGTAGCCGCTGTCCTGGATCTTTTGGCTGGAGACGCGCTGGTCGGCGAAGGCCAGTTCCCTTGCGCCTTGCTTGCCCAGCAGGAGCCTGGGCCCGAAGGCAGGGACCTGAACGCGAGCCGGACGGCGCACCACCTTGCCCAGGACCTCGGCGTATTCCTTGGCCTGGACCGGGTGTGGCGCCACCGCATTGACGGGGCCTTCCAGCGACTTGGTGAGCAGTGCGTGGGCGTAGATGCCCACCACGTCGTCGACGCTGATCCAGGACTGCCAGGCCTCCGACCCCAAGGGTCCGCCCAGGCCCAGGGCGAAGAGCGGCAGCATCCGTTGCAGGGCACCGGTGGCAGGTGATTGCACCAGGCCGGTGCGCACATTGACCACGCGAACCCCGGCCTGGCGCGCGGGCGAACACGCGTCTTCCCAGGCCGTGCACACCCCGGCGATGAAATCGGTTCCGGGTGCGGCGTCCTCGTCCAGGGGAACCGCCGGCCCGTTGGCGTGCGGTGTCGCGCCGTAGATGCCGATGCCCGAGGCCACGATGAGGCTGCGTTGCCTGCCGTCCTTTGCCAGGGATGCCAGGGCGCGGGCGAGCAGGCCAGTGCCCAGCACGCGTGAAGCGCGGATTTCCTCCTTGGCGCTCGCGGTGAACCGTGAGCCAATCGTGTGCCCGGCCAGGTTCACCACCGCGTCGACGTCGCGCAGCTCCTCGGGGTCCAGCACCGCGTACTCCGGGGCCCAGAAGATCGTGTCCTCGCCGTTGGCGGCCCGGCGGTCGCGCACCAGGCGCTTGACGCGGTGCCCGCCGCCTCCCAGCAAGGCACAGAGCTGGGTGCCGATCAATCCGGAGGCACCGGCAACCGCAATGGTCAAGGGCTGGGTTTCGTGGCTTGCGTGGAATGCCAGGTCGCCCCTGAGCGTCCGTTCCCTGTACCGGAAGACCTGGCTCAGTTCATGCTTGAAGACCCGTTCCGCGAGCCTTTGCGCCTTGTTCCCGGGCAGCCGGCCAAGCAGCGGGAGCTCGAACTCCACGACGTCGCGCATCACTGTTCCGGGCATTGGCGAGTTGCTGTCGTCGGCGAAGAAGTGTTGGTGTTCCCAGCGGGCCAGTGGACCCGACTCCATGATGTCGGTGAAGTCGCGGCCGGGATTCAGGGAGATGTGCTTGGCATGCCACGGGATTTCGGCGCGTATCCGGCCGGGCAGCCCCAGGGCCAGCGCCGCGGCACCGACGGCGGCGGCCAAGGAGGTGCCCAGGGTCCCGGGTGCGGCCACGTCGATGACGGCCCGCGAACCCACGGCAAGGCCCTTGTCCGGTTCCTGCCTGACCGTTCCGGAGAAGGGTGCCGAGAGCCGGGGCAGGGCACCGGGACGTTCAAACCAGCGGAAAACCGTTTCCCGCGGGTAGGGCAGATGCGTCGTGTATTCGAAGATTGCCATGGCCGTATGCATCCCTTTTCTCGCGTCGCTGTCCCCTGCAACTTACACTAGGCCAAAGCCTCGCCCCGCGGCAGGGCCACGTGCGGGGCCGCAACGTTTCGTCACGCTCCAAAGTGTCGGTGCCGTGGTGTTGGATGGACTTATCGATCCAGTCGAAGGGAGCGGTGAAAATGGCCAGCGGCATGCCCGCCTATCCAACCCTTATGGAACTGCGCACTGCCGGGTGGACGCTTGAGCAGATAGCCCGGGCCTACGGGGTGGACGAACCGGAGATTCGGCGGGCCCTCGCATTGCATTTCATCCACGGACATCCCGACATCCGGCGCCCCGCCTGATCGGTGCTGCAGGTCAGGGCGCCGCGCGGGAACCTCGCACGGCAAGGCTCTAGCGCAGCATCAGGAAGATCATCCGGCCCGAAATCATTACCGCGCCACCAATCACCACGATGAAGCCCAGGAGCCAGAACCAGGCCGGGAGCCAGCTGCGGGTGGCCAGGATGTAGGCGTCCGAGGAAGCGACCAGCCCGCGCCGGCGGGTATGGACCCCGATGACCTTTAGGAGGTCGCGCACCGAACCGACCAAGAGCATCAGGCCCAGTCCAAGGACCACCCAGGCCATGGCCCGGGCCGGGGTGAAAACCACCAGCAGCTGTGCGGCCAGGGCGGAGCACAGCGCCACCGCGATGCCCGCCCAGTTCCGCAGGAAGATCAGCGAACCAAGCAAGGCCAAGGCCCCAATGGACAAGGCCGCGGAGGCATGGCCGAAATACGTCGCACCAACCAGCGACAGGCCCACCACGGCGGGTGCCGGGTATCCCCAGAATCCGCTGAACACCGCGGAGAATCCCGGCTTGCCGCTGCTGACAAGCTCGCCCGAGTGATCCAGCCTGATCTTCAGTCCGTGAATAAACCGTCCGGTCACCAACGCCGCAACCGCATGCCCCAGTTCGTGAACGAATGTCACATACAGCCCAAAGATTCGCCAGCTGGCCCGTGGCACCGTGAGCAGCACACACAGGGCAACCAGGCCCAGCAGCGGCCACGGCGTCAGCGTCAACGGGTCGCTCTTGCTGAAGCCGGCCAGCACCGCTTGCCACCACCGGTCAATGATTTCCATCCACCCAGCCTATGGCTTGGGCCGTGCACCGGTTGCACCGGGCCAGTCGCGGGCGAGCTCTCAAAAGCACTCTCACAGCTAATGCACAACTGGCATTTATATCGTTGATTCCTCAACCAACATTTTCCAGCGGATCCGAAGGGCGGCGTGCACGTGAAGCGATTCCTTGGCCTGCTGCTTGCCCTGTCGGTGCTGCTGCCCCTGGGCGGCGCCTTCGGATTGGGTGACATCGGATCCGCCTCGCCGATCCACGCGGAGGCGGCACCCGCTGCCGGGACGTCGCACTGCCCGACGGACATGCCCACCCAGCACCACTGCGCACCACACGCGGATCCGCAGTTGAACACAGTCCAGATTGCGCCGAGGCCTGACAGCTCCGGGGCATTCGGCGCACTACCCGCAACCTCGGCGGCACGTTCCGGCATGTCCGAGCCGCAGCAAGCGCGGGCACCGGATTTGCACGCGCTGTCCATTTCCCGAACGTAGAACCCGGCTTCCCTAGCCCTGCCGTCCGCGCGCCCCGATATCGGGCGCACCGCACTCTTCGTTCCAAGGACCCCCTATGTCCGAACCCAAAACCTCTCGCGCCCTGGTCATTGCCCTGGTGGCCCTCATGCTCGCCATGGCCACCGGCGGTTGGATTCTGGGCTCCTCCAATCCACGCAGCAACCTGCCCTCCGAGGCCTCCCCCGAGGCGGGCTTCGCCCGGGACATGCAAACGCACCACCACCAGGCCGTGCAGCTTTCCATGATCATTCGCGAGCACTCGACCAACACTGCCGTGCGCTCGATGGCCTACGACATGGCCTTGACGCAGCAACAGCAGTCGGGGCAAATGTTCGCCTGGCTTGAAACCTGGGGCCTGCCCCAGACCGGTGAATCAATGACGTGGATGAATGGATTGCTCAGCGAGGAAGCGTCGCATGCGGGGCACGGCAGCGTCGCCCCCGGAGAGCCCCACACCATGGCCTCCATGGGCATGGCCAGCGAAGCCGACATCCAGAGGCTCACCACCGCCCGCGGCGAAACCGCCGACCGGCAATTCCTGACCCTGATGGTCGCCCACCACAAGGGCGGCGTCGAAATGGCCGAGGCCTACCTGCAACGCGGAAACAACCCCATGGTCGCCGCGTTCGCCAACAAAATCGTCACGACACAACAGGCCGAAATCTCGGCCCTGACCCAGCTGCTTGCCCAGCTGAGCTAAAGGACTCCTTCCCATGAACAAGCGCGCAGAAGCCCAAATGGTCCTTGCCAAGGCAAAGGCCAAGGAAAAACGAACCAAATTGCTGACCGTCGCGGTGATCGCCGCCGCCGCCCTGGCCATCGTCGTCCCCACCACCGTGGTCCTCAGCGGCGCCGCCCAGGAAAAATCGGCGGCCACCGCAGCGGCCGCCGCCCCCATCGACGGCGTCAAGACCTTCGAGGTGGCCTCGGCCAACCACGTCGATACGAAGGTCGCCTACGACCAGAAACCCGGCGTGGGCGGGGACCACAATCCCGTCTGGCTCAATTGCGGGATCTATGAGGCACCGGTCCCGGAGAACAATGCGGTGCACTCCATGGAACACGGTGCCGTGTGGATCACCTACGACGGCATCGGCGACGCAGAGGTCTCGGCGCTGAAGGACGCGGTGGGAGAAAAGACGTACCTCATCCTGAGTCCCTTCCCCGGCCAGGGCGCAAAGATCAAGCTCACGGCCTGGGGCGAACAGCTCAGCGTCGATTCCCCGGACGATCCCCGCATCAAGACCTTCATCACCAAGTACCGCCAGGGGCCCCAGACCCTCGAACCCGGCGCCCCGTGCACCGGCGGCATCGGCATCTAAGCTAGAAGGAAAAAGGAGAACACCCAACCATGTCATTCCTACCCTCGGCCCTTGCCGGAACCGGACTCATCGGCGGCTTCGCCACCGCCCGCACCACCAAGAACCGCCCACTGGGCGGGGCGGTCCTGGCCGTTGCCGGCACCGGCGCCTTCCTGATGTGGAAGGCCAACGCAGGGACCCCGAGGGCCGTGGCCCTGACAGGGCTCTATCTTGCCGCCTTCGGTGCATCGCACCCGCTGGCGAAGAAGATCGGTGCCTGGCCCGCGGTCAATTCCGTCACCGCCGCCGTGGTGCTTGCCTCGCTGCTGGCCGGGCGGCGCAAGTAGCCGCACCACCAAATTCCGTCCCAGGTCACGGTCGCTTCCCGGAGATTGAATTCCCGGAAAGCGGCCGTGATCTGTTGTGTCCGCGCGGCAATCGTTGCAGGAACGAGTCCAAATCACGCCCCCTGTCCCACTACGCTTAATGCAGGAAAGGGGCAACACCTTGGGAACTCGCAAACCCTTCTTGATATTTACATGTGTGGCTGTTTTCATCGGCTTGCTGGGGCTGACCGGCGGGCCGCGCGCCGACGAGCCGATGCCGCAGGCCATCGCCGTGTCGGTCGGTGGAGACCACAGCACCTTCAGGGTGGCCGGGGACTCCATCACCGCGGCGGGAAGCCACACCGTGGCCGCGGGCCATGTCGGGGAGGCCTCCTGGGTCAACTACGTCAATGCACCCGGCACACCCGCCACCTTGGTGTGGGCAGGCGGCTGGGCGCTGGGCGGGGCCCAGTCCGGGGACATGGCCGCCGCCCTGCGCCCCGGAAGCGCGGACGCCCTGGTCATTCTGGCCGGCACCAACGACCTGGCCCACGGCACCGGACACGCACGGATCGGGGAGAACCTCGCCCGGATCGCACGCATCGTGCGCGCACCGATGGTGCTGCTGAGTAGCATCCCGCCGCGCGACGACGCGGTGGCCGCCACGCTCGCCTACAACGAATTCCTGCGCACGCTGGCCGGCGAGCGCGGGTGGATGTACGTGGATGCCGCCGCCGGGCTGCGAAGTGAGGCCGGGACCTTCATTCCGGGACTCAGCGACGACGGGGTGCATCCCAATGTCGAAGGTGCACGGATCCTGGGCGCCGCCATTGGCCAGGCGCTGACCACCAAGCCCATGCAGGCCATCGCGGACACGCCAGGGGTCGACCCCCTAGGCTAGGAACCATGCGTTCCCCCATCGACAGCTACCTCGCTGACCTGTATGCCGACCTGCTGGACCTCACCTCCGGGACCCCCTACCAGGGCATCCCGGCGATGGCGAACGCCGACCCCTCGAAGTTCGCCATTGCCATGGCCACCGTCGACGGCCACGTGTACCAGGTCGGGGACGCGGAGATGGAATTTTCGATCCAATCCATTTCCAAGCCCTTTTCCTACGCGCTGGCGCTGGATGACATCGGCCTGGACGCGGTGGACCGCAAGATCGACGTGGAGCCCAGCGGCGACGCGTTCAACGAGATCTCCCTGGCCCGTGAAAGCGGGCGCCCCGCCAACGCCATGATCAACGCCGGGGCCATCGCCACGATCTCGCTGATCCGGGACCGGGACACCGGCCGCTTTGACCGCATCCTGGAGCACTTCTCCGCCGCGGCCGGCAGGCGGCTGGAGCTCAGCGATTCGATCTACGCCTCCGAGGCGCTGACCGGTCACCGCAACCGCGCGCTGGCCTACCTGCTGCGCTCCTTCGACATCATCGAGACCGACCCGACGCCGGTGCTGGAGGACTACTTCCGCGCCTGCTCGGTCATGGTCAACACCCAGGACCTGGCCATGATGGCAGCGACCCTGGCCAACGGCGGCACCCAGCCGCGCACCGGGGTGCAGGCCATGAGCAAGGAGGCTGTCCAGCGCACCCTGTCGGTCATGACCACCTGCGGGATGTACGACGACGCCGGGTCGTGGATTTCGGCCGTGGGGCTGCCGGCCAAGTCAGGTGTCGGCGGCGGGCTGATTGCGGTGCTGCCGGGCCAGGTGGGCCTGGCCATCTACTCCCCCGCCCTGGACGCCCACGGTTCCTCGGTGCGCGGGGTCGCCGCCAGCGAGCGCATCAGCGCCGACATGGGGCTGCACTTCGTGCGCGCCGCCCGGCTGGGCCGCTCGGTGATCCGCGACCACTACGACATCACCGATGCCCCGTCGTACACCCGCCACAGCGATGCCGCCAACCGGCTGCTGGCCGAATACGGCGAGCGCGCGCACATCGTGGAGCTGGCCGGGGACCTGCTCTTCGCCGGCACCGAATCCATGGTGCGCGAGGTCAGCGGGCTGGAGGAGTCTGTGGAGCTGGTGATCCTGGACTTGCGCCGGGTTGATGAGATCGACCGGATCGCGGTGCAGATGATCCACCAGTTGGGACGGGAGATGGAGGCCGAGGGACGCACCCTGGCGCTGGTGCAGGAAAAGGCCTTCGAGCCGCTGGAGTCGCTGCGTTGCTTCCCCAGCCGCAACGATGCGGTGGAGTGGGCCGAGACCATCCTGCTGCAGCGCCACGGCAGCGAGGACCTGGTGCCCAGCGAGGTCGCGGTCCGCGACTTCGCGGCGCTGGACCCGCTGGATTCCGCGGACATCGCCCTCCTCGAATCCCTGATGGAGGAAAGCCGGATCGAGGACGGTCGGATCATCCGCACCCCCGGCCAGGAATTCGGCGGCGTGTACTTCATCCTCAGCGGCAAGGTCGTCACCTCAACCCTGCAGAACGGCAAGCCGGTGCGGCACGCCACGCTGTCGGCCGGCATGACCTTCGGCGAGATTGCCCTGGGCGGCGAGGGCGAACAGACCACCAGGGTCACCGCGGTGGGCCGGCTGCACCTGAAGGTGCTCTCGGCCGCGTCGATCGCCCGGCTGGAGGCCGATGACCCGGGAACCGCCTTGCGCTTTTGGAAGGCGGTGGCGCGCGATGCCTACACCCGGGTGGAGGCGAACATCAAGGATTCGAATTTCCCGCTGCACTAAGATTTCCCGGCGGCCGACCCGATATCGGCATGCCTGTGGCCGGCACAAGACGTGGTCCGGAAAGATCCGGACCACGTCTTGCCCACCTAGCATCCAACGACGTAGTACCCGCCGTTCATGCCATCCACGAGGACCTTTAGTTCCTGGTCGCCGACCTTCCCTGCCAGCAGCCAATTCGGCTTCCAGATCATCTCGTAGCTCTGGATCTCCCGGATCCTCGAGTTGTGTCCGAGCTTCATCTTGCGCAGCGAGGCGGTGGCCACCAGGCGCCTCGATCTCAACCGTGCATTCTCGAAGCTGATGCTGTTCCACCGAGGGTCGTCCACCCGTCCTTGGCCCGAACCGGTGTGTCGCAGTTCGGGCCAAGGGTCGGTGATGAACGTCTTGCCGGTCAACCGGTCCACCAAGGTGTGGATCGTCGATTCCGCCCGTGTCCGGGGCAGCGTCAAGGCGTGGATGAACCCGGCAAAGGGGTGGAAGGACAGGGACGCGGATTCAACCTCGAATGCCGCCGCCCTGGCCCGCACCGCAGCGCCGGCTTGTTCCCGGGTGAGCAGGGCCGGGAATTCTGCCTCGATCACTGGATACGTCCGGCGATTTCGGCCTGGGCGGCAAGGGTCTGGTCCTGGCCCAGCATCAGCGAGGTGGGGATCGGGCCGAGCTTCGCCGTCTCGTCCAACGCGCGTACGATCGATTCCGGAACCGGGTGCCGCGCCTGTGTGGCCAGGGAACCGATCACCATTGCGATCGTTGAGCACACAATGCCCACGACCATCGGGTCCAGCCCGGTGATGGCGGCCATGCCCGCCATCTCCCATCCCACGGCCGCAACGGTGCCTGCGAGCATCGAGCAGATGGCGCCCCCGGTGTTCGCCTTCTTCCACCACACGGCACAGATATATGCGGGGACGAACGCGCTCCCAAGCACCGTCGTGGAGAAAATCACGATCTCTGCTACTGCCGGCGGGTCGAAGGCGGCAATGATGTAGCCGACCACGGCCAGGAGCAGCACGATGATCCGCGAAACCCAGACCATCTGCCCGTCATTCATCTTCCTGTTCACGAACCGGGCGTAGAGGTCTTGGCTGGCAATCGTGCCGGCCTGCAGTAGCAGTGCATCCGCGGTGGACATGATAGCCGCCATGATCGCGGCCATCACGATTCCCACCGCAAAGGATGGGAGCACGGCCTCGGCCACGGCGAAGACCGCTGTTTCCGGATTGGCCAAGGTCGGGACCAGGAGCAATGCAAACATGCCGACAAGGTACGGACCGGGAATGAAAGCCAGGTTGAAGAGCAGCGAGTAAGCGCCGGCACGACGGGCAACGCTGGGACGCTTCATCGCCATGTGGCTCACCACCACGTGCGGCCAGCCCATGTATCCGATAGAGAAGATCAACAAGGCGCCAATGATGATGCCCCATTGCCCTTCGAAGGCCAGGCCCTTTCCCCACATGGTCAGCATTGTTGGATCAAGTTCGCCTACGCCCTTGTTGCCAGCAGTGAAACCACCGACGGCGTTCAGCGTGCCGATCAGGATCCACATCATGCCGATAAGCATGATGATGGCCTGGACGAAGTCGGTGTAGGCCACCGCGAGGTAGCCGCCGAGGAATGTGTACAGCACGATCACTCCGATGGCCACCGCCAATGCGACGGGATACGAGACACCCGAAACCATTTCCAGTCCGCGTCCGCCGGCGATGAACTGGGCCAGGACATAGAAGAAGATGCAGAACAGAGCGATCGGCGCGGCAATGGCACGTGTCCATTTGGACGGGTAGCGGTGTTCAAGATATTCGATCGAAGTGATCGACCCCAATATCTGGGAAAGCTTGCGCATGCGCCGGCCAAGGACCGAGAGGTTCAGTACGCCGCCACCGAGATCGCCGAGCGCGTACCACATGCCGAAGTAACCTTGCGAGTAGCCCAGTGAGCCGGCACCCATGAACATGTAGCCGGACATTGAGGAACTCTGCAGGCGAAGAGCGGTAACCCCCGGACCTAGGCTGCGCCCGCCCAAGAGATATTCCTCGGCCCCGGCGCTGCTCCTGCGCATGACCCACACGCCGATGCCGGCCATGGCTACGAAATAGACAACCAGGAACACCAGCTCAATTTTCATGGTCCACCTCGACGTCCTCGGCCTTCCAGCCCCTTGAAATCCACATGAACCCCAAGGTGTACAAGACCCAGAAGGCTGGTACACCCACAATCACCGCAGTCGTAAATGTCGGTAATCCAAACACTGCGCCACCTCCTTTTGCGTCTCCCAGCGACACCAACCAACACAAAGTGCCCTGAATCACATAACCTCTAGTGAAATGAAGTCTGACACAGATAGAGTGATTGAAATCCAGACGCTTCCACTGAATCCAGCAAAGAACCAGACAGTTTGTCCGGCAAAGAGTTCACTGACCGTCCGGGACGTTTTGGAACTGCCCGAGCTTCTCGCCGGAAGTCCACAATTGGTGGCCGGGGCGCGAGAATTGGACGCCCGGATCCGATGGGTTCACGTGCTCGAATCGTCTTCGGTGATGGATTTTCTCTCTGGAGGGGAACTGGTGCTGAGCACTGCCGTTGGCTGGGCAGCTGACATCGACTTCCAGCACTACGTTCGTTCCCTGGTGGCTTCCGGAGTCGCCGGATTGGTTCTGGAACTCGGTATTAGGTACCAACAGATCCCGCAGGGCTTGGCGAAGGCTTGTGAACAGCACCGCTTGCCGCTGATCGCCCTGCACCAACGCACCAGATTTATCACAATAACCGAGGCCGTCCACCGGGTCCTCCTCACTCAGCAAATGCATGCGCTTCAGGCCCGGGACTCGGTCAGCAGCCGATTCACTCAGCTAATGGACATCGGTTCCCCGGTGCAGCATATCGTTGCCGAAACATCGCGGATCCTGGGGGCGACGGTCGTACTGGAGGACTTGGCCCATCAAGTGGTCTCACACGCTCGCGGCCCGGGGGACGACCACGAAATCATGGAGAATTGGCGGGTGCGTTCACGCGTAGCCGCTGGGAATCCCGTCGAAGGGAGGGCTTGTGCTCCTATCCAGGCTCGGGGAAGACAGTGGGGCAGGATCATTGCCTTGGGAAGCCCGGAACACGCGGCCGGTACAGGTTTTGTTTTAGCACAGGCAGCCACCGCCCTGTCCATGGAATTGCTCAGCCAACAGCATGACGATTACTGGACCAAGGTCTCGCACCAGCGGCTGCTTGAGGGGCTCTTGGAACGGGAGTTGTCGAACTGGAACGAGCTCGAGCACGAATTCGAGGCAGCCGGGTTCGAGTTCGGTGGCAGAACAGTGTTGGGGCTGGCCATTGAGCTACCGGGCACCGACAGTGCACCCGACTCCTACAGTGTCCACGCAGAGTTGAACTCGCTGCGCTCGGCTGCAGCCTCACTCGGTCTCGACGTCCTGTGTGCAGGTCGGCAGGCAGACATTCCCATGATCTTGGCAGCGTTGTCGTTCCGCCCCGCCAAGGAACCACAAGCGACAATTGCAGAACTGCTCAAACGCTTTCGTGCAGGTTCACCGGTGTCGACGCGGGCCACGACTGGAAACCCCTCAACCAGCATGCCTGGGCTGCTCGCTTCCCTCGAGGAAGCCATCGCCCTGATGACCCTGGGCACCGGCAAGAGTGCCGCCGGTGACATTCTGCAACCCAGGTCACAGGAGCTGGCACTGCTCCTGCACAAGATGCGTGCAGAACCCTCGATCCGGGGATTCCCCGAACGCATACTAGGCCCGGTGCTGCTGCACGATGCCAGTACAGGATCGGATCTTTTGCGCACACTAATCGCCTACCTCAAGCACCCTACAAACCGGACGTTGGCTGCCGCAGAAAGCCACCTTTCGCGGTCGGTTTTCTACCAGCGCCTGGCTCTGGTCGAAGGACTTCTCGACCGCCGTCTGGATGACGGCCAGGATCTTGCCACACTGCATGTCGCAACCATGATCCACCAGCAATCGGGAAGTTCCTGATCGGGTGCCATTGGCCAAATGATCGGGGCTCGAGGTGGTGTCGAAGATGCGCCCATGTGGCTCTACCTCTACGGCTCTCCCCGGCCAGTGCGTAATCCGAGCGTCATCCGAATCCACGGAAACCTACAACCTTTGCGGCAGGGTGTCCCTATCTCCGAAGGTGCCCAGCATCGTTGTTCCAAGCGCCGAAGGCGTGGGCGGAGAAGGTGACGATCCGCGAATGCATGACCAGGTGCACTCTGACCAAGGAAACCAGGCTTAGAACGAACCGGCCAGTACGCCCTAGGCTTGAATGCATGAGTCAGGAACTGAACATCCCGTATGGCACCGAAAGCGTCACCGCTCTACTTGATGAAGCCGAGGATCCCCTGGCTTTCCTGATCGTTGCCCACGGATCCGGCGCCGGCAAGGACCACGATTTCATGGCCGGCTACGCTCGGGCAGTCGCCCAAAAACGCATCTCGGTACTGCGATTCAACTTCCCGTACATGGATGCCGGCAAGAAATTTCCGGACCGCGCACCCGTCGCGATCGACGTGTGGAAACAGGTCCGCGAATGGGTCGGCCAGAACCTGTCAAAGGAACTTGCGGTGTTCGCTGCCGGCAAGTCGTTTGGCGGTCGCATGGCTTCATTGGCCGTCGCCGAAGGCATGGACACCCGGTCGCTGATTTTCTTGGGGTACCCCCTGCATGCCCCGAAAAAGGAAGACAAGCTGCGCGACGAACACCTCTACCCGTTGCAGGTGCCGATGCTCTTCTTGGAAGGAACCCGTGACCCGTTCGCGAACCCGGAAATCATGACCCGGGTGGTTTCCAACCTTAACCCGGACAGCGAACTGGTCTGGTTCGAAGGCGGCGACCACTCCTTCAAGGTCGCACGCTCCGGCCGCACCGTTTCCGAGGACGGGGCCGGACTGGCCGAAGCCACCGCCGATTTCATCCTCAGGCAGCTGGCCAAGCACTAGAAGCCGTTGGCTGCCCGCCGGGTCGTGCCCTCGCCGCACCGGGCCGGCCGCCAAACGCAGTGCGCCCCATCCGTGGGCCTGCCTCCGCTCCCCCGGGCAAATCCATTTTGTCGGACCTGGGGTGTTAGTTTCGAAGCTACGCCAATCCTAAGGAGCACCGTCCCGTGTTTTTCCTCGATCAGGATCTGATCTACTCCGCATCCGATCTCGTGGTGGCTGCCGGCTGCGAATTCGCCTCGCTGAGCAAGCTCGATGAACGCCTGGGACGCAGCGCCAAGGCCGACTTCGGCCCCGACGAGATGCTCGACCGCACCGCGGTACTGGGAGACGCCCACGAACACAAGGTCCTCGAGGAACTCCGTGCTCGGTTCGGTGACTATGACCCGGCCACCGGACGCGGCGTGAAGATGCTCGCCGCCGGCGTCCGCGGGGACCGCGCCTCGCTGGAGGCAGCCCACGAGGAAACCCACCAAGCACTGCTCAAGGGCGCCGACGTGGTGTTCCAGGCGACCTTCTTCGACGGGGAATTCGTCGGCTTTGCCGACTTCCTCATCCGCGAGGCCGACGGTACCTACGCGGTGTGGGACACCAAGCTGGCCCGCCACGCCCGCGTCACCGCCCTGCTCCAGCTGGCCGCCTACGGCGACCAGCTCATCACCTCGGGGATCCCCGTCGCCGCGCAGACCACCCTGGTGCTCGGGGACAAGACCCATTCGGTGCACCAGATGCACGAGCTGCTTCCGGTGTTCAAGGACCGCCGGTCCCGCTTCAAGGCCCTCACCGCTGCCCACCGGGCCGCTTCCGACCCCGTTGCCTGGGGGCAGGAGGGCATCGGCGCCTGCGGTCGCTGCGACTACTGCGCCGAGCAGGTCGCCAAACACCGCGACCTGCTGCTGGTCGCCGGCATGAGCACCGCCAAGCGCAGGAAGCTCATGGAAGCCGGAATCAACACCATCGACGAGCTCGCCGCCTCCAACACCAAGGCACGCGACCCGCACCACAAGCTCGCCGAGCAGGCCCGCATGCAGGTCGGGCTCGGCGCCACCGACGGAACCATCGGCGGGGTCGCCTACAAGGTCAGCGCCACCCAAACCATTTCCCGGCTCCCGGAACCCAGCACCGGGGACATCTTCTTCGACTTCGAGGGCGACCCGCTGTGGCAGGACCCCTTTGACGAGTCCTGGGGTCTGGAATACCTCTTCGGGGTCATCGAGATCGACACGGACGAACCGGTCTTCAAGCCTTTCTGGGCCCATTCCCGGGCCGAGGAACGCAAGGCCTTCACCGACTTCGTCGCCTACGTCGAGGCGCGGCGCGCGATCTACCCGCAGATGAAGATCTACCACTACGCGCCCTATGAGAAGAGCGCGCTGCGAAACCTGTCGCTGCGCCACGTGGTCGACGAGGACACCATCGACCAGTGGCTGCGCGACGGGCTGCTGGTGGACCTCTATGACACGGTTCGCCACTCCCTGCTGATCTCCGAGCGCTCCTATTCGATCAAGAAGCTCGAGCCGCTCTACATGGGCGAGCACCTGCGCGGCGGGGACGTCAAGGACGCCGGCGCCTCCGTGGTCGCCTACGCCAAGTACTGCGAGCAGCTGGAAATCGACGGGGCGGAGGCCGGGCGGATCCTGGAATCCATCCGCGACTACAACGAATACGACTGCCTCTCCACGCTGCGGCTGCGCGACTGGCTGCTGGGCCTGGTGCCGCACGAACCGCGCACCGAATGGGTGGACGAGACTCCCCTCCCCGGGGTCGACGACGTCGAGCCGAGCCCGGAGGAAATCGCGCTGCGCGAGTACCTCGAATCCCTTCCCCAGGACCGCACGCTGAGCAACGACGAGCGGGCCATCGCCATGGTCGCCGCCGCCACCGGCTACCACCGGCGCGAGGCCAAGCAATTCTGGTGGGAGCACTTCGACCGGCTGGATCAGCCCTTCGATGTTTGGGCGGAGACCCGCAACGTGTTCGTGGTCGACGACGCGGCGGTGCTGGAGGACTGGCACAAGTCCACGGCCCGGGCGCAGGTGGAAACCCGCGTCACCTGCCTGGCCGGCACCATGGCCGAGGGATCGGACTTCCGCCCGGGCAGTTCCTGGTTCGCCATGTATGCCGATCCCCTGCCCCCGGAACTCGAGCCCAGCACCGCCGGGCGGGCCGGGCTGTTCAATGCGGTGGTGCGTCAGAACGAGGACCGGCTCGTCATTGCCGAGAAGTCCAGCAAGAAGGTGCAGCCCTTCGGGACGCTGCCGGTGGCACTGACCCCCGACCAGCCCATCAATACCACCTCGCTGCGCGAGGCCCTGGCCGAGCTGGCGCGCACCGTCGGCGGCGCCCTGCCCTCCCTGCCGAAGCACCCGGGCATCGACATCCTGCGCAAGTCCGCACCGCGCTTCAAGACGCTTTCCGCCCCGCCGGCCCCGGAGCCCGTCGACGGGCGGCCAAACATCGTCGGCGCGATCGTCGAGGCCCTGAACGACCTGGACCATTCCTACCTCGCCGTCCAGGGTCCGCCGGGCACCGGAAAGACCTTCGTGGCATCCCACGTCATTGCCGCCCTGGTGAAGCAGGGCTGGAAGGTCGGGGTCGTGGCCCAGTCCCACGCGGTGGTGGACAACGTGCTCACCAAGGCCATCACCGGCGCCGGGGTGCACCCGGAGCAGGTGGCGAAGAAACTGAAGGCCGGGGACAAGTCCGAGGTCCCCTGGTCCGGAACCACGGACGACGCCGTGGAGGAACTGCTCAACTCGGATCAAGGCGCGCTGATCGGCGGCACCGCCTGGACCATGACCGGCAAGCGGGTTCCGGAGGGCTCGCTGGATTTGCTGGTCATCGACGAGGCGGGCCAGTATTCGCTGGCCAACACCCTGGCGGTTTCCCGCGCCGCGACCCGCCTGCTCCTGCTGGGCGACCCGCAGCAGCTGCCGCAGGTCACCCAGGGTTCCCACCCGCAACCGGTGGACGAGTCGGCGCTGGGCTGGCTCAGCGCCGGGCACCCCACGCTGCCCGGGGAGCTGGGCTACTTCCTGGCCGATTCGTGGCGCATGCACCCCGAGCTGTGTGCCAAGGTCTCGGCACTGAGCTACGAGTCCAAACTGCAGTCGGCCGCAGCCGCGGCCAAGCGCTCGCTCTCCGGCGTGCCGGCAGGGGTGTCCACCGCGCTGGTGGAGCACCGGGGCAACACGACCCAGTCCCTGGAGGAAGCGCACGAGGTCATCAACCAGGTGCGGGCCCACGTGGGATTGTCCTGGGTGGGCGGCGAAGGCGCCGCGCCGCGGCAGCTGCTGGCCGAAGACATCCTGGTCGTTGCCGCCTACAACGCGCAGGTCAACCTGCTGCGCACCGAGCTCGACAACGCCGGACTGGAAGACGTCAAGGTCGGCACCGTGGACAAGTTCCAGGGCCAGGAAGCCCCGGTGGTCATCGTGTCCATGGCGTGCTCCTCGGCCGACGATGCCGCCCGCGGCATCGACTTCCTGCTGAACCGCAATCGGATCAACGTGGCGGTCTCGCGCGGCCAATGGCGCGCCGTCATCGTGCGATCCCCCGCGCTCACGCGCTTCCTGCCCGGCACCCCGGCGGCCTTCGCACAACTCGGGGCGTTCCTGGCCCTGGGATCCTGAGCGGCCACCGGGGCGGCGATCCGCGGATTTCATGCCCGGTTCGCCGCTGGGACACATTCATCGGAGAAGCTGGGGCATGAGCATTTCCAAGACGCCCCTGGACAGCCGCATCTTCGCCACCCAACCCGCAGCCCGTCACGCCCTGGCCGTCGAACTGCGGCGCAACCGCCGTGCCGCCACCACCTGCGTCCCGTCGTTGTCCACCCGCCCCGGGGCGCATTCCCCGCTTCCGGGCCAACGCCGCCAGGACGGCGCCCTTCACCCGGATCTTGCGGCGGGGAGCACCGGCGGCCAGCCGGGCACCCGCCCGGCAACCATGACGAATTGATGCTCGGTGATGGCCGGGGATGCCCCGGCCCATGCTAGAAATGAACGCATGACTACGCGTGTACTGGCTGGCAAGAACGTCAATCCCCTCGGCTTCGGGGCCATGAACATTGCCCACGGCTACTCGGACTTCCCCACCGACCAAGAGGCCGGGCGGCTGCTGCACCAGGTGCTGGATGCCGGGGTCGACCACCTCGACACGGCAACCCTGTACGGCGGACACCGCAGCGAAAACCTCATAGGCCAATACCTGAGGCAGCGCCGCGGCGAGTACCTGCTAGCCTCCAAGGGCGGGCTGGCTCTCGTCGATGGCCGCGGGCACATCGACGGGCGCCCCGAGACCCTCCGGGCCCAGGTCGATGCCTCGCTGCAGCGCCTGCAAACCGAGCACATCGACCTGTACTACCTGCACCGGCTCGACCCCGAGGTCCCGATCCAGGATTCGGTGGGAGCCCTGGCCGACGCCGTGGCGCAGGGAAAGATCGGCAGCATCGGGTTGTCGGAGATCTCGGTTTCCACGCTGCGCGCCGCCCACGAGGTCCACCCGATTGCCGCGGTGCAAAACGAATACTCGCTGGCCACGCGCAACCCCGAATTGGGCATGGTGGAGGCCTGCGCGGAACTGGGCTCCGCGTTCGTGGCCTTTTCCCCGCTTTACCGGGGGTACCTCTCGGGCAACCTGCGGGGCATCGGCTCGCTTCCGGAAGGCGACATGCGGCATCACATGCCGCGCTTCAGCGAGGAAAACTACCCGCACAACCTCGAGCTGGTCGACAGCCTCGCGCGGTTGGCCACGCGCCTGGGGACCACTGCCGCCGCGCTCTCGCTGGCCTGGGTGCTGGCGCAGGGCGAACACGTCCACGCCATCCCCGGAACCAAGAACCCCGGCCACTTCACCGAGAACCTCGGAGCGCTCCGGCTTTCGCTTTCCCCCGCCGAGCTGGCGGAGGCCGGGGAGATCATCAACCAGTCCACGATTGCCGGTGCGCGGTACAACGTCCACCAGCAGAAGACCATAGACAGCGAGGAATTCCAGGCCGCCAGCTAGGCCCGCTACTTCGACGTGGGCCGGCGGGGGTCGATGACCTTCTTGACCTCGAAGAAGTTCTTCAGGACCGGCCGGTCCCCGCGTTCCTCCTTGGCGAATTGCAGGCCGTCGACGTTGATGCGTGCCTGGCGCAGATAGTCAGCATCCTTTTGCATCCACGCCGCGGTCGTGCCGTCGATGCCGTGGAAGAACTTGAATCCGGCCTTCCGGAGCATCTCGTACTTGTCGCCCGTGTACTTCTGGACGCCGGAAATGTCGGCCCCGAAGGGGAAGACGAACTGGTCGGTGTCCCCCAGGATGGGGCGCACTTCCGCTTCCCACCGCGCCAGGTCGCGCTTGATGCGCTGCACCGGGCTCGCCGCCATGTTGATGTGCCCCCAGGTGTGGGAGGCGAAGACCCAGCCGTCTTCCTTCAAGGCCGTCGCGACCTTGGTGGCCGCCTCGATGTCGCTGGCCAGGGTCTTGGAATCGGCATATTCGCTCGTCGAGGTGCGGTAGCCCAGCACCCCGTTGTAGCCGGTCAGGGCCAGCACCCCCTTCGCACCGCGGTAGGAAAAGTCCGGGTTCTTCTCAACAAATTCGTCGATGACCGGGGCCACGTCGTAGGCACCGATGTGTTTCTTTCCCGCCGCGTCCTCGTATTCGTTCTTGACCTTGCCGTCCCCGTCGATCAACAGCCTGGTGGCGAACCCGTCGCCCTCCATGTATTCGTAGTAGCTCACGTCGTCCTCGGAGAGCACCAGCGGCTTCCTGCCCCTGAGCAGCCGGATGTCCTTGTACGTCAGCTTCCCGTTGGCATCCACTGCAGCGATATCCGCCGGATTCACCAGCACGAAGCCGCGCCGGTGAAGCTCGGCGACCACCTTCCTGAACTCGTCCAGGGTGACCATGTAATCCAGGTAGCCCTGCTGGCGCGAATCACCGTCAAAGGCCCGCCGGGGATCGACGATCAGCGAGTGGACAAAAAGGTGCGAGATCTTCGAATTGTCCTCCCACACCACCGTCCCCGCCTCGGCCGCCTCGATTTCGGCCCGGGCGTCCCGGGCCGCTGCCCCCTCGGCACCGGCCAGGAGCTTCGTCGCCGCGGCGTAGTCGTATCCCGCCGCGAGCCTTCCGGCCTTCTCGATCCGCTCCGCCTCGGTTGGCCCTTCGGCGTCCTGGCTTGGGAATACAAGGGATTGCGGGGCCTCACCGATGGCAGTCGGGTCGTATTGGCTCGGCGGAATATAGGGCGGCGGGACGCACCCGGACAGGATTAGTCCCGAGGCCGCCACCAGGGCGGCGGCCGCTCGCGGGCGGATGCGTGGTTTCATCACTTTCCCTCCCATAAATCCCGGGCCAGAAGGAAAAACCATCCCACGGCCCGGTCTCCGGTGTGGTTCAACCGACCCTACCGGGTTGGGGGCGGACCTTAAATCGGCGCGCCGATGGACTAGGATTGTTTGGTCAATCCCCAGCAAAAGGACCGTGATGCGACCTACCCACCAGGCGAGCCCGCTGTGGAGTCAGACGCAACAATTCAGGTCGTCCGCAGCCTGGAAATTGCTCTCCACCGCCCCCTGGGCCGTGGCCTTCCTGCGCGCCGAATTCACCAGCGCCAAGCCCCGCGTGGGGCTGGAGGTCTTCCATGCCTCCCTCGAATCCTTTCTCAAGGTCGTGCGCTCCGAGGACCCGGCCTTCGGCGACTCGATGGGGGCGGCGCAATACGCCGATGCCTGGGTGCGCAACCAGTTCCTGGCCCGTCCGCTGGTTGACGGCCACTTCGTCTACGAGCCGACCGCGCAGACCGCGCGCGTGCTGAAGTTCCTCGCCGACTTCTCCGGGGACCGCACCAACCTGAACTCCTCGCGGCTGAACACGCTCCTCACGTCCCTGGAGTCCCTGGCCCACGAGACCGACCCGGACCCCGCCGCGCGCATCCGCGCGCTCGAGGCGGAGATCGCCCAGCGCCAGGAAAAGATCGCCTCGCTGCGCGACGGGACCTCCCCGGCGGTGCTCCCCCGCGAGGGCGCACTGGCAGCCACCCGCTCGGTGCTGGACATGGCCTCCGGGCTGCCGGCGGACTTCAAGCGCATGCGCGACGGGGTCCAGGAGATGCTCCACGCCCTGCGCGGGGAAATCATGGAATCCTCCTCCGTCAAGGGCGTTGCCGTCGGCGCGGTGCTGGAGGGCGACAAGCAGTTGCGCAGCACCCCGCAGGGCGAGACCTTCCGCGGCTTCACCGAGTTCCTGAACTCCCCCGAGGCCCAGGCGCGCTTCCGCGAGGCCGTCAACGAGGTCCTCGAACGCGACTTCGTCGACGCGCTCGACGCCCAGGAACGCCACACGCTGGCCAACCTGCTGCGCGAGCTGCGCCGCCAGGCCTCCGAGGTCCACCAGTCCTACGGCCGGCTGTCCGAGTCGCTGCACGCCTACGTGCAATCGGCGGAGTTCAAGGAAGCTGCCATCCTGCGCGAGGCGGTGCGCGCCGCGGAGGTCGCCGTGTCCTCCTCCCGCGTGCTGCACTCGCGCACGCCGGTGGCCCCGATCAGGCTCTATGCCCCGCGCTTCACCTCGATTGCGGCGCTGGGCATCTACGACCCCGACGAACACGTCGCACCGCCCAAGCTGGCTGCCCCGCCGCCGCTGTCGATCGCCGACATCAGGCGCACCCCTTCCACCCCGGGCCCCGACATCCCGGCGCTGAAGAATGCCATCGCCGCGTCGCGCCTCAGGGCCGGCGGTTCGGTGGGCCTGCGCGAAACCTACAACAGCCTCGGCGACGAACACCGGCACCTGAACACCATCAGGTACCTCATCGAGACGGCCCGCAACGGCGGGGACCACATCGACGAGGCCAGCCTCGAGGAAATCAGCTTCACCCAGGTCGACGGCGCCACGCGCACAGCGTTGGTGCCGGCCATGAGCTTCACGAAGGATCCCGCATGAGCAGCCCACTTCCCACCGGCGCGATCGACGAACGCCGCCTCTTCGAGGGCGACACCGGTTCCTTCGAGCTGCCGCTGCGCCAGCTGCTGGTGCGCCTGCTGCGCGGCCCGTACCTGGACGGCGTCGCCGAGCCGCGGCTCTGGCAACTGGTGCTGGACCGGCGGGAGGACATCGCCGCCTACGTCGCCGAGATCTTCCTGGTGCTCGAGGTCGATGCCAACCGCAAGATCGCGTTGCTTGCCCCGGTGGACCTGGAGGCAGCGCACACCACCGCGATCGCCCCGCGCCGCGCCCTGAAGCGCGAGGAAACGCTGCTGGCCCTGCGCCTGCGCCTGTTGCTGGAGCGCCACGCCGGGTCGGGCACCGACGCGGTGATCACCCGGGAGGCGGCACGGGAAATCCTGCTCGAGCACCGTGCCCCCGGGGACACCGACGACAAGAAGCTCGAGGAGAACACCGACGCCGCCCTCACCCGGCTGCTGAACCTCAAGCTCATCCTGCCCACCGAGCTGGGCGACGAGTACAAGGTCTCCGGGGCGCTGGCCCTCGCCCTGCCGTTTGCGGCGGTCGAGGAAATCCCCGAGTACATCAAGGCCATTGAGCGCGTGGGCACCGATGACACCGAAGAATTCGAGTTGGAGACAGACGAGCTATGAGCATTGAAATGACCCTCCCGCTCTCCGACGCGCTGAACCCGGGGCAGCACCGGCTCACCCAGATCCAGGTCATCAACTGGGGAACCTTCCACGGCCGGCACACCCTCTACGTGGACCGGGCCGGGACACTGCTCACCGGTCACCCCGGCGTGGGCAAGTCGACCCTCTTCGACGGCATCGGGCACATCTTCCATGCCGCCCCGCGGCTGAACGAATCCGCGCACGAGGCCTCCACCCGCAAGGACCGCCGCACCACGTACTCCTACATGCGCGGGCGCCGCTTCAAGACCGAGGCCGGGACCCTGTACCAGCGCCCCGGCGCCACCTGGAGCGCGCTGGCACTGGTGTACGAGGACGGGCTGGGCTCGAATGTGTGCATCGGGGCGATCTTCGACCTGCCGGCCAACGGCCTGGAGGGCCAGGTCGGCAAGCACTACGTCATGGGCGACCGGGTGCTGGACACCGCTGCCCTCGAGGACCACGGGGCGCGCCGCTTCACCCCCTCCTCGCTGCAGAAGTCGCTGCCCGGCTTCGAGGCCTTCGACGTGCACCGCGCCTTCGCCGAGAAGTTCCGCCGCCGACTGGGCATCGACAACGACAAGGCGTTCTCCCTGCTGCGCACCCTGCAGAACGGCAAGGGACTGGACAAGGGCGTCAACCAGTTCTTCCGCTACGAGGTGCTGGAAATCCCCGCGACGATGAAGGCCGCCACCGGCGCCATCGAGGACTTCTCCCACCTGCGCGGCATCCACCGCCAGCTGGAGGAGGCCCGCGCCCAGCGCGACGCCCTGGCCTCGGTGCCCGAGCAGAAGCTGCGCCACGACGAGCTGAGCGCCGAGCTGGCCACGCTCAACGCACTGGTCACCACGCAGCTTCCGGCCTTCGGCGCCCAGCTGGCCACCCGGGCGCTGCGCGGGGAAAGCGCCATGCTCACCGCCGCCGTCGAGACCAACACGACGTTGATCGAGGAAAGCGGCGTCCGCAAGGCCGCGCTGGAGGCCAAGGTCTCCTCGCTCAATGAGCAGCACGAGGCCGGCGGCGGTGCCGGGCTGGCGCTGCTGGAACGCGAGGCCGAGGCGGCGCGCAAGAACCTGGCCGACCGCGAGGCGGTGCTGCGCACGCTGCGGGAAAACTTCGAGGCCGTGGGGCTGAACTTCACGTTCACCTCCTCGGGCCTGCAGGCCATGCGCCGCCAGGCCGCGGTCAGCGCCGAGAACCTTGCCTCGATCGCCAAGGACGCGCGCACCATGGAATACGAGGCCATGGCCTCGGTGATGAACCTGAAGGACCGGGCCAACAAGCTCCGGCTCCAGATCGACTCCTACGCCAAGCGCGGCTCCAACATCGATGACCGCTCCATTGCCGCCCGCCGCGCGATCGCCGCCGCCACGAAGCTGGACATCGAGGACCTGCCCTTTGCCGGCGAACTCATCGACCTCTCCCCCGCCCACGGGCAGTGGCGGCCCTCGGCCGAAAAGGCGCTGCGCTCCCTGGCCACGACGCTGCTGGTGAAGGGCGAGGACATCAAGTCGGTCACGCGGGCCATCGACTCGCTCTCGGGCCTGGGCCGGATCCGCTGGATGGATATTTCCCGGATCCCGCGCGAGGTCGTCGCCGGCCCCGGGGACCTGGTGGGCAAGCTCGATTTCAAGCACTCGGAGGCGGGAACCTGGCTGCGCGCCAAGATCGCCGCAGACTACCCGCTGGCCTGCGTGGAGTCGGATGCCGGCCTGCACATCCACGACAAGGCCATCTCCCTGGCCGGCACCATCAAGACCGGCTCCGGGACCTTCGAGCGCGACACCCGCCCGGTCGCGGCCTCCGACTACCTGCTCGGCTTCACCAACGCGGAAAAGATCTCCGAGCTCGAGGCCAAGCTGGCCAAGCTCGAGGCAGAGACCGCGAAGGCCGCCGCGGTGGCGGACGACCGCTCCGCGGCCAAGGACCAGCTTTCCGCCAAGCTGGCGCTGCTGGGCACCCTGGCCAGCGACGACAGGTCCTTCGCCTCGCTGGACGCCTCAGGCGCCCTGAACGTCCTGCAGGACCTCGAGGCGCGCATGGCCGAGGCGCTGTCCAGGTCCGGGGACCTGTCCCATGTGCGCCGCTCCCTGGAGGCGGCACGTGCCGAACTCGAGGAGTGCGTGGGCACCCTGGCGGTGGCCCGCGCCGAGGCGGGCACGCTGTCCGCCGCCCTGGAGAAGGCCTGGAGCGCGCTGCGTGCCGCCGGCGTGCGCGACACCCAGACCGAGGACTGGGCGGCGGAGAAACTGGCGGGCAGCGAACAGCTGGCGCCACTGGTCAAGCGCCTGGACGAGGGTTCCCCGGTGGGAACCACCGAGTTGGAGGCCGCGCTGAGCGCACTGGCCCTGGCCCTGTCCGAGTCCGGGGCCGAGCTCAAGCGCGAGGCCTACACGCTGGAGGCCTCGCTGAAGGACACCTTCCGTGCCTTCGCCCGCGAATTCGGCAATTCCGCCGCCGTTTCCTTCGGCACCTCGGTGGAGGCGGCCGAGCACTACGTCGCCCTGCACCAGGGCATCATCGAGCAGGGGCTGCCGCAGCACGAGGAGGAGTTCCGCGAGTACTTCTCCAACCGCTCCTACGAGCGCTTCTCGGACCTGTTGCAGCTGCTGGAGGAGGAACGCCGGTCGATTGCCGAACGCATCTCCCCGCTGAACCAGATCCTCGCCGACGTCACCTTCGAGCACGGGTCCAGGCTTGCCCTCGAGGTCACCACGACGGTCCCCGACGAGGCGCGGGCCTTCCGCCAGGCCCTGAAGGATGCCCTCGCCGGTGCGTATTCCTCCCGCGGCGCCGGGACCCTGAGCGAGAGCTACAAGGCGCTCGAGGCCCTGGTCGACGCGCTGGACGATTCCTCGCGGGCCGCGTGGCGCGACACCGTGCTGGACGTGCGCCAGCACGTGACGATCAGCTGCAACGAGCACAAGCCCAACGGCGAGGTCGAGACCGGCCTGGAGCCGGGAACGCTTTCCGGCGGCGAGGGCCAGCGCTTCACTTCCTTCATCATGGGCGCGGCCCTGGCCTACCAGCTGGGCTTCGCCACCGCCGGGTTCACCGCCTACGGCACCGTGATGATCGACGAGGCGTTCATCCAGGCGAACTCCGAATACGCGGCCGCGGGCATCAACGCGCTGCAGGAATTCGGGTTCCAGCTGCTGCTCGCGGCGCCCGAGGACAAGATCGATCTCTCCCGGCACCTGGGTTCGGTGTGCGACATCATCAAGCACCCCGAATCCAACGTCTCCGGATTCGTGGCCTCGGGCCGCTCCCCGGCCGTGGCCACGAGCATCATTTTGCGATAGCACCTCACAAAATGGTGCGCCGGGGCGTTTACAGGGTGTGGAGATGACAACGAACCCCGCCTTCGAGCTGGTGGTGCGCAGGCACGGCACCTCGGTGCTGCGCATGTGCACCGCCCTGCTGGGCCCGGGACCCGATGCGCAGGATGCCTGGAGCGAAACGTTCCTGGCGGCCCTGCGCGCCTACCCGTCCCTGGCCATCGGCGCCAACATCGAGGCGTGGCTGATCACCATCGCCCGGCACAAGGCCATCGACATCCTGCGCGCCAACCACCCCGTCCCCCTGGACGAGCTCCCGGAATCCGCGGTGCTGCCGGCGGGCCTGGGAGGGCTGCAGCTGCTGGATTCCCTCGCCTCGCTGAGCGAGCTGCAACGCAAGGTCATCGGCTACCACTACCTGCTCGGGTTCCCCTATGAGGAGATCCCGGCGTTCCTGGGCGGCAATCCCGCCTCGCTGCGCCGGGCCGCCGCGGACGGCATCAAGGCCCTGCGCAGCCAACACCACGAAGCGGAGGAAGAATCATGAGCGAACTTGCCATGCACGAAATGGATGTCCTGCGGCAGCAACTGGCCGAGCGGGCCGCCGCCGAGGGGCTGATCGATGTTTCCTACCGGCTGGTGGACTCCCCGCTGGGCCAGTTGCTGCTTGCCGCCACCGAGCGCGGCATCGTGCGCGTCGCCTTCGCCGCCGAGGACTTCGATGCGGTGCTCGGAACCCTGGCCGAGAAGGTCGGGGTGCGCGTGCTGCACCGAGCCGCACCGCTGGATGCGGCGGCGGCCCAACTCGATGAATACTTCGGACATGCGCGCCGGGGCTTCGAGCTGTCCCTGGACCACCGGCTGTCCAGCGGCTACCGCCTGGAGGTCCAGCTCGCCCTGCCCTCGATCGGGTACGGGCACACCGTGAGCTACAAGGAACTGGCCGCAACCACCGGCCGCCCGGCGGCGGTGCGTGCGGTGGGCACCGCGTGCGCCACCAACCCGCTGCCGATCGTGGTCCCCTGCCACCGCGTGCTGCGCAGCGACGGGTCCCTCGGCGGGTACCTGGGCGGCCTGGAGGCCAAGAAGGTCCTGCTCGACCTCGAGCGGGACCGCGGTACAGGCGGGGAATAGTCCAGTGGGCGGCCGTTTTTCGCGGGATTGCGGGTGCGTGGGGCGGTAGCCGTCGCGCGGCAGGCCTGGCCCCCAGGGCCCGGGCCCACCGGTGCCAGTACGCCCGGCTCCCTTCTGCCGGGGAACGGCCGAGGGCAGGGCGCTTCGCGGTGAAGTGCCCTGCCCTCCAGGGGAACCAGCCGTCCCCCAGCCGTTACTCGCTGGCGAGCCCCTGCACCGGGGCCAGCTTGGCGGCCCGGCGGGCCGGGACGATGGAAGCGGCAAGTGCCGCCACCACGCTGACGGCGATGACCGCGACCAGCTGGAGCCACGGGATCGAGATGCTCATGGCGCCGAAGGCCCCCATGACCGACTGGGCCCCGAGCAGCCCGTAGACGGACCCAAGCACCACGCCGATCAGTGCGGCGACGCCGCCAATCAGCACGGCCTCGGTGGCCAGCATCGACTTCAGCTGCCGGCGGGTCAGGCCCAGGGCACGCAGCAGCGAATTTTCCCGCGTCCGCTCGAGCACCGAGAGGCTCAACGTGTTGGCCACGCCGATCAGGGCGATCAGCACCGCCACGGCCAGCAGGCCGGAGACGATCATCAGCAGCATGTCGATGACGGTGTTGAACATCTGCTTCATCATGACGCCGCCGCCGATCGCGAATTCCTCCACGCCCAGCGCACCGGCCATGTCCGTGGAGAGCGTGCGAAGGGCTGCCGCATCCAGCGAGTCGTCGGTCTTGACCCACAGCTGCGTGCGGGCCATTTCGCCCTTTGCCGCAGCGGCCCGGTCGATGCCCAGCACCGAGCCTGCCGTCTCCCAGGTGATGACGGCCCCCATGTCGCTGCTTTCGCTGATCAGCATCTTCAACTCGCCGGATCCGCCGGTGAAGGAGCTGGCTTCCATGGTGTCGCCCTCGTTGTTCGAGCCGACCAGGACCTCGCCGTTGCCCGGTACCTGCTTGTCACTGTTGAGCACAGATTTCAGGGTTTCAGGATCGGCGGCCAGGATCGGCTGGCCATTGGCGGAGTCCCCCACGTAGGTGAGCGCGGAAAGTGCCTGGACCCCGTTGAGGGCCCTGACCTTCTCCAGTTCCTCGTCGGTGAAGGAAACGGTTTGGTAGTCGTCAACCACCACGTCCACCAGGAACTCGCTGCCCAGGGCATCGCCCAGCGACGACTTGGCGGTCTGGGCGCCAACCATCATCATCGAGACCAAGGTGACGCCGATGAGCAGGGCGGTGGCCGTTGCCGTGGTGCGCCCCGGGTTGCGGACGGCATTCAGGCTGGCCAGCTTGCCCGGCACGGTTCCGCCGGAGGTCAGGGCGCCGATGGCCGAAACGGCCTTGGGCAGGAAGAGGGAGCCAAGCATCAACACGCCGGGGAAGGAAAGCAGCCCGCCGCCGAAGGCAATCAGGATGTCGCCCTGGATGGCACCATAGGCCAGGGCCGCCGCACCGGCGAGCACCAGCAGGAAGCCGAAGATGATGCGCAGCTTGCCGGCCTTGTTCCCCACGGCGACGTCCTCCGCCGGACGCAAGGCCGCCAGCGGGGAGACTGACATGGCCTTGCCTGCCGGGACCCAGGCCGCAACCAGGGTGATGACCGTGCCCGCAAGCATCGGAACAATGATCGAGACCGGGCTCACGGCCAGCGTCACGAAGGACATTTCCTCCACGGTGCTCGAGAGGATTGCGATCAGTGTCGCCATGATGCCCACGGCCAGCAGCACGCCGCCGGCCGAGGCCAGCACGCCAATCACGAGGGCTTCGACGAGCACGGATGAGCGGATCTGCGAGCGCACGGCACCCAGGGTGCGCATCAGGGCAAGTTCACGCGTGCGCTGGGCGATGAGCACGGCGAAGGTGTTCATGACCACCAGCCCGGTGACCACCAGGGCGATGAGCGCGAAGACCAAGAGCACGATGGTGAGCTGGTCGCTTCCGCCGGAGAAGCTGGCCACGTCCTTGACGATCTGCTCATCGGGGGTCAGCACCTGGACAAATTCCAGGCCGGTGCCCTTCAGCGCGGAAGCGATCGAATCCTTGGTTCCGGCGAGGGCCGCCGGGTCGTTGACTTTCAGCACGATCTGGTTGTAGACCGTTGGCGCGTCCCCGCCCAGTGCATTCAGCAGCGAGCCGCTGACGGTCAGGTTCATGACGGAACCGGACATCGGGTCGTTGGAGCTCGCGGTGGTTCCGGTGATCTTGACCTGGCGGTTGACCTGCTTCTCATCGGAGGTCACGGCGCCCAGATCCAGGACATCGCCGATGGAGATGTTGTATTCCTTGGCGTAGGTGGAATCGACTGCGGCCTGTTCGCCGCCGGTGGGCAGTGCCCCGGATTCCAACACGGTGTTGCTCAACGCCGGATCCTTGGCCGCGGTGTTCACCGACGCGTAGTAGTCCTTGCTTCCGGCGCGGACGCTGACTCCCACCTCGCTGGCGCCGTGGACGGCGGACACGCCGTCCACCTTTTCGATGGCTTCCAGCGCCGCGGCGCCGAGCTGGTATGAGGATTCCTTCGGTTCTGCGTCGCCGCCGTCGGCGGTGGCCGCGTCATAAGCTGCGGAGTAGTCTCCGGAGACCACGAGGTCGGCATTTGCGTACGAGGACCCGAGGCTGTTCTTCAGCGTTTCGGTGGCCGAGGCGTTGACCATGAGGGTGGCGGCCAGGAAGGCCGTGCCGATCATGACCGCCAGGGTGACCGCGATGAATCGCCGGGAATAGGTCTTGAGGTTGGCTAGTGCTAGCTGCAGCAAGGCTATGCACCCAGCCCGGAAAGCGCCTGGGTCACGGATTCGACGGTCGGGGCCTCGAGCTGGCCCACCAGTTCGCCGTCCTTCATCAACAACACGGTGTCGGCGTAGGAGGCGGCCACGGCGTCGTGGGTGACCATGATGATGGTCTGGCCCATCTCGCGGGTGGAGGAACGCAGCAGCGAGAGCACCTCGGCGCCGGTGCGCGAGTCAAGGTTGCCGGTCGGTTCGTCCCCGAAGACGACCTCGGGGCGGGTGAGCAGGGCGCGGGCCACGGCCACGCGCTGCTGCTGGCCGCCGGAGAGCTCGTGGGGCTTGTGGTTCAGGCGGTCGGTCAGTCCAAGGGTGGTGACGATTCTCTGCAGCCATTCCTTGTCGTGTTTCTTGCCGGCCAGTGCCAGCGGCAGCAGGATGTTGGCTTCCGCGGTGAGCGTGGGAACCAGGTTGAAGGACTGGAAAACGAAGCCGACCTTTTCGCGGCGCATCTTGGTCAGTGCATCGTCATTCAGCTTGGAGATGTCCGTCCCGCCGATGAAGATCTGCCCGCCGCTGGCATCATCCAGGCCGGCCAGGCAATGCATGAGCGTGGACTTTCCGGATCCCGAGGGGCCCATGATGGCGGTGAACTTGCCGCGGGCGAAGGAGACGTCGACGCCTCGCAGCGCCTCGACGCGGGTGGTTCCCTCGCCATAGATCTTGGTCAGGCCCGTCGCGTGGACAGCGAAATCGGTGCTGGTGTGTGGTGCAGTAATGGTCATGGTTCCACGTTATGTGGCCACTGTATGGTTTTGGATCATCCTAGGGGACCCTTTTATCCACCGCTTGGCTCATACCCGGGTATGAGACAGCGGGCTCACAGGCTACGCCGATACGATCCTATGTCTATGCTCTATTTCGCCGTCCCCACCGTTGCGCTGCTTGTCGTGCTGGGCCTTGCCGCAAGCATCGCCCTGCTGGCCGTCCTTCTTTGGTTCGCTTCCGGTGGCAATTCCCGCGCCCAGCGCCACGTGCTGCTCGTGGCCATTCCCGTGTGGGCCGTTGGCCTGGCCGTGGCGGTGTTTCCCGCCGCTCCGACGCCGGATCCTTCGATCCCGGCCGGCACCTTCAACTGGATTCCGTTCCTGGCGCACCGGGAGCGCTCCCTGGGCGTGGAGCTGCTGGCGAACCTCGGCCTCTTTGCCCCGCTGGGCATGATGTTGGCCTTCTGTTGGCGTCGGTTTGCGGTACTGAAGACCACCCTGCTGGTGTTGGGCATGTCGATCTGCGTTGAAGCCACCCAGCTGGCGCTGCGCAACAATCGCGCCTCGGACATCACAGACATCATCACCAACACCGCCGGCGGGTTTATTGCGGCAGTGATCGGATGGGCCTTGGTGTCGATGGCCAGGGGAAGGCGGAGCGCGGCAGATGCATCCAGCCAGGAGCCATTGCTAAAGAGGTAATATCGCGCATTCCGCAACCACCGGATCCAGGAACGTGTTCCACGGCGTGCTCCCCGTCGCAGGCATGCCGGACATCCCCATACAGATCCGACTCCCTGTCCGGGTCCTCCATGCGGACCTCGACATCCATGCTCCGGGCCTCGAATGACGGGCTACGCACCCGGGGACGAATTGTTGAAGTTCGCCCCGCTTTGCTTGCTTTCCATCTCGGTGCGCGTCAATCCGGTTTTCTTCTCCATCTGGGGACTCGCGTTCCACGGTTCACCGGATCTAGCCGATAGACTGGCCTGAATTTCCGTTTGTTTGGCTTGGAGTACCCGGTTTGGCCTTGAACATGTCTTTCCAGTCGCAGATCTATCGCTCCTTGCCAGATCTGGAACGTTCCGATGCCATCGTCAACCGCATTTCCAAGGCCATCACGCTCGGCATGCTGCGCGTGGGGGAACGCCTGCCCAACGAGATCGAGATGTCTGAGATGTTCGGCGTGGCCGCGGCAACCCTGCGTGACGCCCTGGCTGTCTTGCGCGACCAAGGTATCGTCGAGACCAGACGCGGTCGCAGCGGCGGGACATTCATTCTGAAGCAACCGCAATTCCAGCTCGATGCCATGCGCAAGTGGCTAATGGCCACATCGATTGCCGAGATCCGGGATCTCGGAGACGAACAGTCGGCCATAGCCGCCGCCACCGTCCGCCTGGCCTGCGACCGGGCCGAGCCGCATGAATTGGAGAGACTGCAGGATATGGCCCGCTCATTGGTCTTGGCCGAAAACGCCCAGGCGCGGGCACGTGCCGACAGTCGCTTTCACATTGAATTGGCGGTGACTGCCCAATCCACCAGATTGGCGAACGCCGAAATCCGGTTGCAGGCCGAAACGGTGGAGGTTCTCTGGTCTCCGTTGGTCGATGAGTTTGATGCGGAGCGGGCCACCGCGGAACATCTCGCGCTGGTGCGTGCAGTGTCCGAAAATCACAGCCAACAAGGGCAACAATTGGTGATCGACCATATCCGGCGCAGCACGCACCATCTCATTGATACGAAGTTGGCCCTGAGCTATGCAACAGACGTGAAGGAAACCCCATGAGCCTCCCCCAACCAACAGTTGCAGCCTTGGGAAACATTTCCAGCTGGTTTAACGAGGCGTCGACGGCTACCTACGCTATGGCCGCCGCAGTTACCGAACTGCTCACACGAGAAGTAGCCCCGAGCGCACTTGTCACCAAGGACGATCTGGCCGGCCTGAAGACCCTGGCCTCCGATTTCCTGCAGCGGCATCCGTACGCCGTTGGGTCCGGGGCAACTTTTTACTCGGCTCGGATGAGCGCGGGACAAGGCGTCCTCGAATGGTGGACCCCTGGACCCAACGGGGCCGAAAAGTTGGTATTTGACCTTGATCCGGGCGGGGAGAGGTTCTACGACTATGAGCATCTTCCCTTTTTCAGCGCCGCGGAGAGAACCGGCGAAGTAACGATCTGGGGACCGTACGTCGATTACCTGGGATCGGACGAGTACATCCTCACGCACACCGCCCCGTTCGAAATCCATGGGGAATTTGCGGGTGTTGCCGGCTATGACGTGACGGTGCGGGCACTGGAAGACATTTTTCTTCCCACCTTGCGTTCGATCCCCGGCCATGCGGCCCTTTTGAACTCCAGCGATCGGGTCATCATCGGCAACTCCGGTGCCTACCTGGTGGGGGAAAGGATCAAGGCCACGCCCAGCGAAAGCCGGATCGTGCCCTTGGAAGTCCCCCACCTGGGTTTGTCCCTGTTGGTTCCCGCCTAGCTTCGTGGCGGGTCGAAGACATTTCGACCCGCCACGCCAGTCAGGCCCACTGCGCGAGCTGCGCGACTTGCCGGCGACGCAGGATGCCCTGATCCACCAGGGCGCCGAAGATCGCGCGGCGGTCCTCCGCTGATCCGTCGCGGTCTTCCGGATGCCATTGAACGGCCACGGCCCATGTTTTCCCGGGGTGTTCGGTGCCCTCCACGATCCCGTCGTCGGCCACGGCGCTGACGATCAAGTCCGCGGCCACGCGGTCCACGGCCTGGTGATGACCGGAACGCACGGTGACTCGCCCACGGCCCAGGATCCCGCGGATCTTGCTGCCCTCGGCAAGAGTCACCCCTTCGTCGAGGAACATCGGCTGGCCGGATTGACCCTGGTGCAAGGTCGAGGGAACGATGTCCGGCACCAATGTCCCGCCGAGAGCCACGTTCAAGAGCTGGGATCCCCGGCAGATGGCAAGCAGCGGTTGGTCCTTCTCCAGGGTCCGGTGGATCAGGGCGATGCAGAATTCATCGGCAGTGCGGTCCACACCGTAGGCCTTGGGGATCGGGCCCTGAAGTTCGTACAGCGACCCGTCCACGTCACCGCCGCCGAGAAACAGCACAGCGTCCGCTTCCTCGGCGGCCAGCGCCGCCCGAGGATCCGCCGCGGAGCTGTCGATCAAGATAGCGCGGGCCCCGCTTTCCAGCAATTGGTCGAAGGCACTGCGAGTGAAGTCGCGCATGATCCTGTGGCTTTCGCCAACCATGCCGGGGAAAGTCAATGAGACCACCACTGCCACCAGTGGAGCATCCGGGGGAAGCAAGTCGAACCCTTCCGGGATGACTTCTTCCAGGGTCAATACCCGGTCTTCTCGTGGATCGGTACTCATAAACCCAAAACCTCCAAGGTGTTCGTCTGCTCGCGCGAGGACGCCGCGGCACGGAAGGTCCCGGCTGCCTCGACGACCCAGCTGAATAGTGCGTGGTCGGTGGCCGAGGCCTCGGCCAGGTCCTCGGGATGCCATTGGACGGCCAGCAGCGAAGCGTCCGGAAGCTCCAATGCCTCAATGACTCCGTCCGGTGCCGTGGCGGCAACCCGCAGCCCCGCTCCGATGCGGTCGACCGACTGGTGGTGGTACGAGGAGGTACACACGGGGGCATGCCCCAAGACCGAGGCAAGGAGCGTGCCGGGCTCGCAGGTTACCGGGTGCTGGGCGCCGCGGTGCTGGATCTCGCCGGGCGCCAAATGGCCCACAAGCGTTCCGCCGTGGACGACATTAAGTAATTGCATGCCCCGGCAGATGGCCAGGGTCGGGATTCCTGATTCGAGGCAGGCCTGCAGGAGGCCGGCTTCGTAGTCGTCCTGTCCCGGGTAGTCGGCCGGCCAATAGTGCTCGTCCGGCTCACTTCCATAGCGACGCGGGTCGACGTCGGCCCCGCCGGCTATGACCACTCCGTCCAGCCGGGCGAGCTGGTCGGCCGCCGACTCGCTGCTGCCTGGAAACAGGACAACGGGTTCACCTCCGGCCCGGTCAATGCCGGCCAGCACGGCCACGGCCACTGCAGCCCCCGCGAAGCGCATGCCCTGCACCTTGGCCGACCACATGCCCGGGACGCCTATCAGCGGGCGTCGGGCGGGCCCTGGACCCCCCGTCATGCCCGGCTGCCCGCGATTGCCTCGATGCTGTGGCCCAAGGGAAAGTCGAGCGTTGGCATCCAGGTGTCCCACACCTCGCGCAGGCTGCCGTCGGCAATCACGGCAGCCAGGGCCACGTTGAGTTCCTCGCGCAGGAAAAGGTTGTCCTTGGCGACCCCGATCCCCCACGGGTTGCGGGTTGCCACGGTGAAGGCCACGTCGTAGCGCGGGTCGTCCCCCAGCGGCACCAGCACCACGTCGTCATCGACCATGGCATCGACGCTCGAGTCGGCGACCGCCGCCAGCATGTCTTCGTAAACGGTGTCCCCGCTGAAGGGAACGAGGATCGCCCCTTCGAAGGTTCGTGCCAATGCCATGTTGGCGCTGCCGTCGATGGCGGCCACCCGATACCCGGCCAGGTCAGCCGGGGTTCGTGCAGGGTCGTCCTTGCGCACCAGTACCGTTTCATCGAAGACCGCATACGGGCGGGTGAAATCCACGATGGCCTGGCGTTCGGGAATGATGCCCTGTCCGCACCACACCGCATCCACCTGGTGGTCGCGCACCGAGGGCAGCATCTCGTCCCATCCCATGACGACCCACTCGATGTTCCTGCCCATGCGCGAGGCAACAAGCTCGGCGGCGGCCGGCTCGTAGCCGGTGCGCTGGCCGTTGTCATCGATCAACGAAAAGAGTGGGGGTGCGACCGCGTCGATGCAGGCCAGTTTGAGCGTTGTCATTACGGCATCGTCTCCCAGTACATTTCGCGGTCCCATTCGGTGATCGAGCCGCAGTAGCGGGCCCATTCCTCTTCTTTGAGCTTGGTGTAGATCGAAACCAGGTCCGCCGGCAGCTGCGAGGTCAGGTAGGTGTCCGAGACGAACGCCCCGATGGCATCGCCGAGGGTCAGTGGCAACTGGGCGCCGAGCGCCGGCGCGCTGTCGCAGGCCTCGTCGGGAGCGCCCGGTTCAAGCTTGCGGTTGATCCCGTCCTCCATCGAGGCGATCAGCAACGTGTGGGACAAATAGGGGTTCACCGCTGCGTCCGGAACCCTGTACTCCATCCGGCCGTTGGCGGAGATGCGGATTAGGCAGCCGCGCGAGTCAAGGCCCCAGTTGGCAGTGGAAGGCGCGAATTGCCCGGCGTCCCAGAACCGTTTGTAGGAGTTCACGGTGGAGGCCATCACGGCCATGGATCCCTGGGCGTGGGCCAGCATGCCGCCAATGGCGTGCCGGGCGGTCTCCGAAACGTGCAGTTCCAGACGTCCAGCGTCCTCGATGACGTTGGTGTCCCCGTCCCAGAGGCTGAGGTTGTGGTGGCAGCCATTGCCCATCTGGCCGTTGTAGGGCTTGGGCATGAAGGAGGCGGTGACCCCGAATTCGCGGGCTACCTGCTTGCAGATCTGTCGGTACGTGACCAGCCGGTCCGCGGTGTTCTCCACGCGGTCGTACATCCAGTTCAGTTCGAGCTGCCCGTCGTCCTCGTAGTCGCCCTCGATCATGTCCAGGCCCATGGCCTTGGAGTAGGTGACAAGCTTCTTGTAGATCGGGCGCATGCGCTCGAGATTCTCGACCTGGTAGGCGGGGCTGGAGCCGGGCCGCTTGACGACCTCGAGGCCGGGTCCTTCCCAGGTCATTTCCGGTTCGGTGCCCGAGCGCACTTCGAATCCGGTGCGTTCAGTGAACGCGGCGTGGGTCCGGGCCAAGAGTGAACGCGTGTCGATGGCCAGCGGACGGCCGCCGACCTCCGGCAGGTGCGGGGGCTCATAGGCGGTGCAGAAGATTCGGGCGACCGAGGTGTCCCAGGGGAGCACCACAAAGGATTCTGGCTCCGGCAGGGCCCAGAACTCGCGGGCCTCGATGCCGCCGCCGATCAAGTTTCCATGACGGTCGTTTTGCAGGTCGGAGAGCGCCGTGCGGTGGAAACAGATTCCCTTTTCCAGGTTGCGGCGGAAGTGGTTGGCGGGAACCATCTTGGCCACGACGCGCGATCCGATGGTGGGCAGCGCGTAATAGATGTACTCGACCCCGGCGGCCTCGATCTTCGCCGCAAGGTCCTTGACGACCTCGAGTGCGAGGTTGCGGGCCTGGTGCCGGGAAAAGGCTTCACGGTCCAGCGTGGCGTCGGATTCGGTTCTCAGTGCTTGCAAGGTCATGGGACTCAACTCGTTTCTACTGGAAGTCTTAGTTGGTGACTAGTGCGCCGGCGTCGAGCACCAGCTGGCGGTAATGCAAGTGCCGCGAGGCTGGCAGGCCGGCATTGACGACGCCTATGAGCGTGTTCCCGCGGTAGTAGCCCACCGCGACCCCCTCCTGGGGCTTGCCGGGGTCGCCCTCGAGGATTCGGGTTTCCTCGGCGTCGGCAGGGGAACCGACTCCGTTGATCCGGGTGCCGAAGATGTCGGTCCAGAAAGACGGAAGCGGGGCTGGGGCCTCTGCCGGCGTCCGGCCGGCGATCCCGGCGACCAGCGCAGGGGCAGCAATCTTGGCGGTGTCGGTGGGCGTCGCCCAGTGCTCCACTCGCCGGGCGGGAAGCCCGTTACGGACATCGGGGTAACGGGCAATGTCACCAATGGCGACAACGCATGGCACCGGTTGCCCGTCGGCGGCCAGGACGCGCAGGTGCCCGTCGCATTCCACGCCGTCGCCGAGGTCCAGTCCGTTTCCCTGCAGCCATTCGACATTGGCATGGGATCCCACGGCCTCGATGATCACCTCTGCAGACACCGTGCGGCCATCGGAAAGCTCGATCCCGGTGCAGGATCCATCGCCCCTGTAGGCGACTACGGAGACCGCCTCCCGGCAGTCCACACCGCGGCGCGAGAGCATCTCCCGCACCCCGGCGGAAAGTGCCGAACCCAGAGGTCGCTCCATGGGGCCGGTGCGTCCCTCCACGAGGGTCACCGCGCAGCCCAGCGAGGCCGCGGTGGCCGCGCTTTCGCATCCGATGAACCCCGAGCCGATGACCCCGACCCGGGTTCCTGGCAACAGCACCGTGTGCAGGGCCAGGGCATCGTCGATGCTGCGCAAGACGTGACGCCCGTCCAGGGGACCGGGGACCGCAACCCGCGCCGGACGCAGCCCCGTGGCAATCACCAACCCGTCGAAACTGATTTCCTCCCCGTCGTCAAGGGTGATGGTACGGCCGGCGAGGTTGGAAGCAGTGATGCGGGTTCCCAAGCGCCACTGGATTCCGGTGGCACTGCGCCGGGGCCGGAAGGCCAGCTTGGAAAGTACCTCTTTCGGGGTTCCGGGTGCGGCCAGGACCTCCTTGGAGAGCGGTGGCCGGTTGTAGGGGGGATGGTTTTCCTCCCCGATGACCAGGATTTCGCCCTCCCAGCCGGTTGCCCGCAGCTGTTCGGCGGCGCGTAGTCCCCCGAGCGAAGCCCCGGCGACGATGATCCGCTGGCCCATGGCTAGTCCTTCACGAAGATGGCTTGGACCGGACACACGTCGATGGCTTCCTCGACTTCGTCAAGCAATGCATCGTCGAAGATTTCCTCGAATTCAAGGACTCCTTCGTCGTTCATCGAGAAGACTTTCGGGGCGGCGATGGCACACTGGCCGTGGTTGTCGCATAGTTTACGGTCGACGGTGATCTGTGACATGGTGAAGCTCGTTTCCTTGGTGCTGGCGGTGATGTGGAAAGGCAGGCGGGGCCTAGATGCGCTTGGTGAAACCGATGGGTAGCCGAATCGGACCGGTGTTGCCCGAGTCGGGCAGCCATTCGTCCCCTCCGGTCAGGTGCGGATTGCCCAGGCGGCCGGCCAAAAGCGGAAGTGCCTCGCTCATGTCGGCGCGGGCCACGAAGTGGCCGAGGCAGTGGTGCACTCCACCGCCGAACCCGTAGTGGGCGGGGTGTTCACCAAGCAGGTCCAGTTCAGGGTTGGGGAATGCGAGAGGATCGGTGCCGGAAGCTTGGGTGAAAAGGTGCACGGTGGTGCCGGCGGCAATCTCCAGTCCCTGATAGGTGAAGTCCTCAACTGCCTCGCGGGTTACCCAGGTGACGGTTGGGTTGATGCGCATGACCTCTTCGACGGCCTTGGCGCCGAGCTCAGGCCGCGCCGACAACAGTTCCCACTGCTCCGGGTTCCGCATGAAGGATTGCATGGCAAGCCCTAACTGGTTGCGGGTGGTGTCCATGCCGCCGAAAATCAGCAGCACCAGCGCGTTGCGCAATTCCTCGTCGTTGAGCTTGTCGCCATCCCGGCTGGCCAGGACCAGCCGGGAGACAAAGTCCTCGCCCGGATTTGCTTGGCGGTCCTTGATGAGGTCTTCGGCGTAGTCATACAGCTCGGCCACCGCCGCGTCGACCTTGTCCAGGTCCTGCTTGAAGGTGACGCCAAGTGCCAGTCCAATGGTGGAGGCAAGCCGGGCAATGGTCGGCCATTCGCTTTCCGGTATGCCCAGCAAGATGGTCAGCACGCGAGTGGCGTACGGTTCCGCAAAGTCTCCGATGAACTCGCAGGAGCCACTGTCGATGAATTCGTCAATAAGTTCGTTCGCCAGCGCCTGAAAGCGTGGAACCAGGTCCTTGATCAGCCGCGGGGAAAAGGCCGGGTTGAGGAGACGCCGGATCCGGTGGTGGTCTTCTCCCTCCAATACGAGCAGGTTCTTGGTCCACCAGTCAAAGAATAGTCCGCCATGCACTCCGTTGTGGGCGGGCCACTTGGCACTGCCCTGGATGAGCTTGGGGCTCTTGAGCAGCTTGCTGACTTCCTCGTAGCGCAACACGGCGATGCCGTAGTTGGTCTTTGCATACCAGCTGGCCTCGCGGGCGTTGCGGAGCTCTTCGGACTGCATAGCGAAGCTCGGATCCGAGATGTCGAGATAAGGGACGTTGAGTTGGTTCGGGGCGGTTTCGACACTCATGGTGCGATCCTTTCGTGGTGGTACTGGTCTTCTTGGGCGGTCGCCCATCGGCTGATAGTGGCTTCGCGTTTTTAGCTTCCGCCGACAGTTTCGAGAGCGCTACAGGCATCCGCGGCGGGAGCGTTCCCCTTGAGGTGGGGTTTGCGAAGCGCAAGATAGAGTCCTCCGATTCCCAGGACGAAGATTGAGGAAATCAAGACGATGTAGTTGGCGAACCATCCGGCTTCCGGTGTCCGTGGCCAGGCCATGTTGATCATGCCCAAGACCCCCCACAGGAGTGCCATCACATTGACCGGAATGCCCCAGCGACCTAGCTGGTACTTGCCTGCCGGCTTCCAGCCCTTGAGCCTGGCCCGCAGTGAGGCCAGCACGACCATTTGGAAGCCCAGGTACATTCCCATGGCCGCGAAGGAGATGATGGCGACCAGTGCATCTTCGGAAATCTTGGAACCGATCACGACCAGCGCGGGAAACACACCGGCGATCAGCAGCGCGTACGGCGGTACGTGGCGGCGATCGCTGAATCGGCTGAGCAGGGAACTGAATGGCAGGATTCCGTCGCGGGCCATGGAGTAGGTCAGGCGGCTCGCAGCAGCCTGGAGGCTCAAGACGCACGAGACGAAGGAAACCAGCACCACCCCGAGCACGACTTTGTAACCAACAGGGCCGAATGCCGCCATCAGGACTCCCACGAGCGGGTCGGAGTCGGCACCTGAAATCACTGCCCCGAAGTCGGGGACGGCGAGGATGAGCGAGAGACAGACGAACATCGCCGCCGCTCCCCCTATGTAAATGGTCATGCGCATGGCCTTGGGAATGGTGCGACCGGGGTTCGGGACTTCTTCCGCCACGTCGCCGCAGGCCTCAAAGCCGTAGTACTGGAAGATACCTATCAATCCGGCTGCTGCGAAGGCCACGAAGTAGTCGGAACCCTCACCGGCGCCGAAGGTCTCAAAGAGCACGCCCAGGTCATGATTGCGGTGGCCGATAATCAACCAGAGGCCCACGACAACTGCACCACCGAGTTCCGCGATCAGGCCGAGCATGGCGACCTTGTTCAGTACGCCGGTGCCGAGGAGGTTGAGGCAAGTTGCCAGCGCGATAATGACCAGCGCGGCGAGGATGGTCGCGTCGACGCTGCTTTCCATTCCGAGGAAGGCCGCAAGGTACGGGCCTGCGCCGTATGCCACGGAGGCGATCGTCGTCAGAAGCGCGACAAGGTAAACCCAGCCATTCATCCAGCCCCACTTGCGGCCCCACAGGCGTCGCGACCACGGGTAGACCCCGCCGGCGACCGGGTAGTTTGACACGATTTCACCAAAGACCATGGCGACGAACATCTGCCCGGCTCCAACTATGAGCAACGACCAAAACATCGGGGGCCCCGCGGTGCCCAATGCGATCGCAAAGAGCGAATAGATTCCCACCACGGGCGATAAGTAAGTGAACCCCAGCGAGACGTTCCCCCAGAACGTCATCTCTCGCTTGAACTGGGCTTCATACTCGTAGCCGAGAGATGCCAGGTGGGCGGCGTCCTCGTCATGCACATGCGATGAGGCCTCAGGTACTTTACGTGACTCTATGGACACGACGTCTCCTAGTTGGATTTCGGTGGTTTGGTCGAGTGAACAGAGCCACGCACCCTTGTGATGTACATCACGCGGCCTCTGGTAAATAAAAACTGTATCCGTGAATGATTTAGAGCGCAAGCCCTCCGACAAGTTTCCACAGCGGGCCAAACTGACATCTACGGCCATATATGGCCCTTTCACCTCAAAGATCATTCACTTCGGGGCGGAATACTCAACTTCCTGCATGCAAAAACCAACCGCACCGGCCTTCCCAGCAATGCGAATGGGGATATAAACTTCATTTCCGAAGGTAAAATTCAACGGGTGCGCACAACCACCCGACCATGAGGCAAAACCGATCCGAGGATTCTTATCCGTGGACACTCGGGCGAGGGGCGGACAAAACAAAGCGCCCGTGGTCCAGTTTCAAGAACTGGACCACGGGCGCGTCGCCGGTGCCGTAAATCTCCTCACGCGGGTCAGGTGCGAATCCGCTAGTCGTGCCCCTCGTGCTCCGGGGCCTGGTGCCTGTGTGACTCGATCTGGAAGGTCGAATGCTCGATGCTCACCTCGAAGTGCTCGGCCACGCACGACTGCAATTCGCCAAGAAGGGTGGCCGCGGCACCGGTGTGGAACGCCTCGTCTTCCACCACGACGTGGGCGGAGAGGATCGGCAGGTTCGTGGCAATCTGGCTGGCGTGCAGGTCGTGGACAGCCAACACCAGCGGGTGCGCGACCAGGTGGGCACGGACGTCTTCGAGGTCAAGCCCCCTGGGCGTGGATTCCAGCAGGATGTGGGTGGTCTCCCCCAGCAATTTCAGTGCGCGCGGGATGATCAGGGCGGCTATCAGCATGGCGGCAATCGAGTCCGCCTGCATCCAGCCCGTCGCGGAAATGACGATCGCCGAGATGATCACGGCAACGGATCCCAATGCGTCGTTGACGACCTCCAGGAAGGCTGCACGCATATTCAGGTTGTCGTCCTTGCCGGAGGCCAGGATCAGCATCGAGGCAACATTGCCAAGCAGGCCGATGATGCCGAAAACGAGCAAGCCGCCCCCGGCTATCTCCGTCGGCTCGAAGAGACGGCGGATGCCGTCGACCAGCGCGTAGACGCCCACGCCGAGCAGCAGGGCCGATTGGAGGGTCGCGGAAAGCACCTCCGCCCGGCGAAAGCCCCAGGTGCGCTTTGCGGTGGGCTTCCGCATGACCAGCGTTGCCGCGGTCAATGCCAGCAGCAGGCCGGTGGAATCGGTGAGCATGTGGACGGCGTCAACGAGCAGGGCCAACGAGTTGGTGATGAACGCACCGACAACCTCGGCGATGAGGATGGTCGCGGTGATGCCAAATGCCCATGCAAGTTTCTTCCGGTTGGTCGTTGCCGAACCATGGTCGTGGTCGTGGCTCATGGGCGCGCTCCTTCCGGTACCGGCGAGGGACCATGGACCGCGGTGAAGTCGTGCGTTTCGAGTTCATGGCCGTCGCTGATGCCGATGTAGTGGTTCGCGTCCCCCAGAAGCTTCTGCAACAACTGCGGGTTTGCCAGCGAGAACAAGCTGGCGCGGCCCTGTGCCCGCGAGGTCACCAGTCCGCAGTCACGGAGGCAGGAAAGGTGGGCGCTGACAGTGCTCTGGGCCAGGCCCAGGTGCTCGGTGAGTTCCTTGACCTTGTGCTCCCCGGTCCGCAGGTGCGCCAGGATCATCAGTCTCGTGGGATCGGCCAGTCCATGGAAAAGGGCCGCCGCCGCGGCATGGCCCTCGAGGGCGTTCTGGCGTCCATGGTCCGCTCGGTCTAGCATCGTCATATTACGATGATAGCGATTTGTGGCGATAAAGCCAACGGAGAACAGCCGTGGCAGGATTGGAACATGAGCACCGGAATAATCATTGGAGAAGACAGTCTTGCCCGACCGTCCTGGGCGGCAACGGACCCGATGATGCGCACGTACTACGACACCGAGTGGGGAATGCCGGTGCGTGACGAGCATGGCGTCTTTGAACGGCTGAGCCTCGAGGCCTTCCAGGCAGGACTGTCCTGGGCAACCATATTGCGCAAGCGAGAAAATTTCCGCGAGGCCTTCTCCGGGTTCGACCCCGAGGTCATCGAGCGATTCGGCGATGCGAAGGTCGAAGAGCTGCTGGGCAACGCCGGGATCATCCGCAACCGCGCCAAGATCCTGGCGACCATCAAGAACGCGAAGGCCACGATCGCGCTGCGCGAGGACGGCGGCCTGGCCGAGTTCATTTGGTCGTTCCAGCCCGATTCCACCCCGGCTCCCAACGCACTGGAGGACATCCCCACCACCAGCCCCGAATCCGTGGCCCTGTCCAAGGCGCTGAAAAAGCGCGGCTTCGCCTTCGTGGGGCCCACGACCATGTTCGCGCTCATGGAGGCACTGGGCATCGTGGACACCCACCTGGTGGGCTCGCACCGTCGCGGCACCTCGGGCATCTGGCCGGCATGAGCTCGCGCTTTCTGGAGTCCAACGGCCCGTTGGACCCCGCCCACATGTTGCGCACGCTGGGCATTCATTCGATCCCTACCCTCGATATCCACGAGCCGCGCGCACTTCGGCACACCCGAGTGGTGTCGATTGCTTCTGGCCCGAGGACCGTCGAGCTGGAATTTGCCGAGGATGGCGTGCAACTTACCTGCGCCGAGGCGAGCGCGCATGACCTCGGCCAGCTCGAAGGCATCGTGCGCGCCTGGCTGGATCTGGATTCGGACCTCGCGCGCATGCAAGGTCACTTCGACCGGGACGCCCTGCTCGGCCCCCTGGTCCGGGCCCGGCCATGGTTGCGCCTGGTCGGATACCTCAATGGCTTCGAGGCAGCGGCCACCACGATTCTTGGCCAGCAGGTATCACTGGCGGCGGGCAGGACCTTTGGCGGGCGATTCGTGGGCGCCTACGGAAGCGACGGGCCAGGCGGCCTGCGCATCTTCCCGACACCCGAGGCGGTGGTTGCGCAGGGCGTCGACATCTTGCGAGAGACCATTGGGCTCACCAAGTCCCGTGCTGCCACCTTGTTCGCCATGGCGGAAAGTTTCGCCGCCAAGGATTTTTCCGGTGCCGCCGGCATCCCGCTGGACCGCGCCGAGCTTCTGGCGTTGCGCGGCGTCGGCCCCTGGACGGCCGATTACCTTCAGATGCGCGGTCGCAGCGATCCGGATGCCTTCGTACCCGGTGACCTTGTCGCCCGCAGGGCGTTGAACCGGATCACCGAACGCGAGGCATCCAGGTTGGCGGAATCATGGGCACCATACCGGTCCTACGCCATGGTCCATCTTTGGGCCTCGGACCCGGGGGCCCCACTGCCGCCCGCCCTCTCCAGGCCGGGTGGCCAGGGGACCTGAGTGGCCCCGGTTCGCAACCGGGCTACGCGCTTAGCGCCTCGGGAAAGATCTGTCCGATGGGCGACTTCTTCTCTGCCTGGAACTCGTCCTCGGCACGCCCGTAGGCCCAGTAGGCGGACAGGGACATGGCCCTGCGGTCCACGCCGCGTTCGCCATTGAGGTAGGCACGCAACGACTTCATGGTTTCACGCTCGCCATGGGCAAAGACCTGGATGGTTCCCTCGCGCCAGGGCGCATCACGCACCACTGCCTCGAGCCGTGTGCTTTCCGGAGTGAAGTAGCCGCCGCGGTGCAGCCAGTGGACGTTGACCCCTGCAGGAACGTCCAACTGCACCTCATCCTCGGGGCCAATTACCTCAAGGTAGATGTCCCCCACCATGTCCGGGGTCATGTCCTCGACGGCCGCGGAAATCGCCGGAAGAGCGGTCTCATCCCCGATCAGCAGATGGCGGTCAAATGCCGGGTCTGGCGTGTAGAGTCCGCCGGGACTGGTGAAGCAGATCAGGTCACCGATCTTGGCATTTTGGGCCCAGGGGCCCGCCAGTCCCTGATCACCGTGGATGACGAAGTCGATCTGCACGGTTTGGGCACCAAGATCCACGTGGCGCAGGGTGTAGGTGCGGCGAACCGGAAAATCTTCCGGGGCCAGCTGCTCGCGCAAGGCGTCGAGGTCGAACGGGGGCACCAGACCAAGTTCCGGCTTGGCAAAAAGGATCTTGACGTAGCGGTCGGAGACGGCCTTGTCCTGGAAGTTCACGAACCCCGGCCCGCCGAAGGTCAGTCGCATCATGTGGGGACTCAGTCGCTCGCTCGCCAAAACCTCGAGGACTACCTGGGGCCGAACCGGACGTGCTGAACGCTGCGTACTCACTAATTACCACTTTCTTGGATTAGGGAAGGTAAACCTATCCTATTCGATGGGGCATCGACCAAGCCAATGCCAACTTCACATGCCTACTCCATTGCGCCGGGCCAGACCGTCGATCATGATCGCCAGCCCGACCTCAAATGAATGGTCCGCGCGCGAGCCCTCAAGCGCAGACTGCGCAGCGAGGACTCCGGCCAGCCCCGGGGTTTGCGCAGCGGCCTCGCCGGGATCGAACATGTCATCCGGGGCAACCACATCAAGCGCGGACCCCAGGATGAACGACTCCAATGCCACCATGTCGCCCATAACTGCGGACGCCTCCCAGCCGGCGGCAAGGAATCCCTGCACTACGCATTCATACATGGCCAAGGTTCGAGTCGCCCCTGTGATGGGCTCGGTGGCCAACAGGGCAATGGCATTTGGGTGTGCGGAGAACGCGGCCCGGTAGGACCGGGCCCAGCGCTCCACGGCTTCGCGCCAGGACAAGTTTCCGAAACCACTGACATCAATGCTCTCATTGACCACCTCGCGCATCCCCACCAACAGCGCCTGCTTGTTCTTGACGTGGTGGTAGAGCGCGGGCGGCTTGACCCCAAGCTCGCCGGCGAGCGCTGCCATGGAGAACTTCTCCGGCCCCACTGAATTGAGCAGCCTAAGGGCCGCGACGAGGATCCTTTCGCGGTCGAGCACCGAGGTGCGCGGCCGACCGGCGCGACGAACTTCTGACGAATCCACCAAAACCCCTTGCGTGTGACTCCGCCCACAGATAAGGTAGGCGACAGTTTATTTAATCTTATTAAATTTAGTTGGGAGCTGTACCCCTTGACCTTGACAGTCTTTCATTCGGGCTCGGTTGCCGGTGCCCCTGCGGGGCAAACGACCGCCGTGGCGGTCACCGACGGAATCATCACCGCCATCGGACCGGCCGCCGGGGACCTGGCATCGATCGCCGATGTCCTCCATGACCTGCGCGGCGGCTACCTGGGGCCCGCCTTCGGCGACGGCCACGCCCACCCCCTCTTTGCCGGGCTCGAGGACGTCGGTCCCCAGATCCGCCACTGCACGGACCTCGACGAAATCCTGGCCGCGGTCGCACGCTGGGCGGACGAGCACCCCGGGGACGAATGGATCGTCGGTGCCAGCTACGACGCAACATTGTCCGAAGACGGATGCTTCGATGCCCGATGGCTCGACAGCGTCGTTTCCGACCGCCCCGTACTCTTGCGCGCCTGGGACTACCACACGGTATGGGTCAATTCCCGGGCACTGGAAATTTCCGGGGTCACCTCGGAGACGCCAGAGCCCGAGCTCGGCCGTATCATCCGTCGCCCGGACGGGTCCCCCCTGGGGACGCTGTGCGAACCCGGCGCCATCGACCTGGTTGCCGCCCATGTTCCCGCACACGGCCAGGACACCTTGGTCTCGGCCCTCACCAGGGCCACCTCGGCATTTGCCCGGGCCGGTGTCAGCTGGGTGCAAGACGCATGGGTGGAAACGGAATCCCTCGACGCCTACCTCGCCGCCGCACGACAGGGGGCGTTGCACACCCGGGTGAACCTTGCCTTCCGCGCGGACCCGTTGCGCTGGGCACGGCAACTGCCCGAATTTGCCGCAGCCAGGGACCGCGTGGTCGCCGCCGGTGGGGAACTGCTCAGCGCAAACACCATCAAGTTCTTCCTGGACGGGATCGTTGAATCGCACACGGCCCACATGATCGATGCCTATGCGGACTGCCCCGGCAGCCGCGGCCTGCCCAATTGGGAAGACCACTCACTCATTGATGCGGCGATCGCCGTGGATGCCATGGGTTTCCAGTTGCACCTGCACGCCATCGGAGACGCCGCCGTGCGTCAGGGACTGGACACCATTGCGGCGGTCGTTGCCGCCAACGGCCCACGCGACCGCCGACCGGTCATGGCCCACCTGCAGTCCATCTCCCCCACCGACCTGCCACGGTTCAGGGAACTGGGCGTCATCGCGAACTTCGAGCCGCTGTGGGCCCAGCGGGACACCGTCATGACCGAACTGACCTTCCCGCGGCTTGGAGCCGAACGCGCGTCACGGCAGTTCCAGATCGGCGAGGTCGCCGCCTCGGGCGTCAAGGTGTCCTTTGGCAGCGACTGGCCCGTCACACACCACCACCCGATGCTGGGCATCGGCACGGCAGTGACCCGCACAGGGCTGGCCGACCCCGACGTTCCTCCGCTGGCCGGGGCCCCCTACTGCGTTGTCGATGCCCTGGACTCCTACAGCACCCAGGTGGCCTACCAGGCCTTTGCCGACCACGAACGCGGAACCCTGGCAGCGGGGCAGATCGCGGACCTGGTCTGGCTGGAGAGCGATCCGCGCTCCAGCGCGGAACACGACGTGGCCGGCGTGAAGGTCCTTGGCACCTGGCTCGCAGGCAACCCCACCTATTTGGCAGCACCCGATCGAATATTGGAAGGAACACGATGAACACCAAGGTCTCGGCCCACGTCCCTGCAGTCGGCAGCATCCACGGCTCCCGTCCCACCGAGCTCAAGCGGGTCCTGGGCATTCCCTTCCTGGTGCTCTTCGGACTGACCTACATGGCACCCGTGACGGTGTTCACCACCTACGGCGTGGTGACCGGGGTGACCAACGGACATCTGCCGGCCGCCTACATCGTGGGGCTGGTGACCATGCTTTTCACCGCCTTCAGTTATGCCCAGATGTCCCGGGCCGTGCCCCAAGCCGGATCCGCCTACGCCTACACCCAGCAGGCCTTCGGCGGAACTGTCGGCTTTGCCACCGGCTGGACCCTGATGCTCGACTACTTGTTCATCCCGATGATCAATTTCCTGCTCATCGGGATCTACCTCAACACGCAATTCCCCGCGGTTCCCGCCTGGGCGTTCTCGCTGGTGTCCCTCGTGCTGGTGCTGGGCCTGAACATCATCGGCATCAAGTTCATCGGCCGGCTCAGCGCCACGGTGGTCGCCTCCTCGGTGCTCATGATCGGCGTCTTCGTGGCCCTGGTGCTCAACCAGGTCCTCAACGCCGATGCCCCAAGCCTGTTGGCACCGTTCTCCTTTGGCGCCGACGGCCTGGGCCCAATCTTCTCCGGCGCTGCCATCCTCTCGCTCTCGTTCCTGGGATTCGATGCTATTTCGACCTTGTCGGAGGATGCGAGGAATCCCGGCAAGACGATTCCCGCCGCGATCGTGCTCACCACCTTGGCCGGCGGTCTGATCTTCATCGTCGTTGGCTGGGCCGGGGCATTGATCCACCCGGACCACACCACCTTCGCCGACCCGGATGCCGCGGGCGTCGAGCTCATGGCAGGGGTCGGCGGTTCGGTGCTCACCGCGATTTTCGTGGCGGTCTACGTGGTGGGGTCATTTGGTTCGGCCATGGCCTCGCAGGCCAGCGTGACCCGAATCCTGTACTCCATGGGCCGCGACGGATTGCTGCCGCGCCGCATGGGCATGCTCAACCGCCGTTTTTCCACCCCCGTCTATGCCACCCTCGTAGTCTCCGCGGTGTCGCTGACCTACCTCTTCGTCAGCTTGGAGACTGCGGCCTCGGTGGTCAGCTTCGGGGCCCTGGTTGCGTTCTCCATGGTGAACCTTTCGGTCATCAAGACCTTCTTCATGGATGCGAAGTCGCGCGGTGCCCGCTCGGTGTTGCTCTACCTGCTCATGCCCCTGGTGGGATTCGCGCTGACCATTTGGTTGTGGACCTCGCTTTCCGGCGTCAGCCTCGTGGTGGGACTGATGTGGTTCGCGGCAGGAATAGGCTTTTTGGCCATCCGCACCAAGGGCTTCCGCACCACCCCGCCGAAGCTTTCCTTCGAGGACTGACGCCGACCCGGAAATGCCGCCCCACGAAGTTCCGGCATCGTGCGGGCGGCACCGCCGTTTGCGGGGCGGGACCTTCTAGTCCAGGTGCCGGTCCTGCCAACTGCGCATGGTCCAGCGGGATTTGGCTGCCGCATCCAGCGTCACCACGCCGGTGTTGGCCAGGGGCGTCGGACGCAGCAAGCCGGGGTCGAAGTTGGTGCTCCTGGACGCAAGCCAGGTCACCAGCATGGCTGCGTGGCTGACCACCACGAGCTTCCCGGTCCCCGCGGCGCGGGCCTGCTCGATGACCACGTTGAAGCGCTCCAGCGCGGTGTGTGCATCTTCGCCGCCTGCAACCTTGGCTGCCAGGTCGCCGGAGAGCCAGCGGAAAAAAACGTCGCGGTAGGCCAGCTGGGCCTCGGGGTCGTTGCGCATTTCCAGTTCCCCGGCGGAGATCTCGCTCAATCCCGCATGCTCGGCCATGATCAGGCCGCGCGACTCGGCCAGGGGCGTGGCAGTCATCTTGGCGCGCAGCAACGGCGAGGAGAAAACCGCGTCGACATCCTCAGCACCGAGCCGCTTCACGAGTTCCCGAACCTGGGCCAGGCCCGTCTCATCCAGCGGGGCGCCGGGGGCCGCGGTGTCCAGGGCCTGTGCCACGTTCGAGGCGGTCTGCCCGTGGCGGATCAAGATGAGTCTCATTCATTCACTCTAAATCGTCGCCGGTGATTTGGTACGATGAATCCAGCTTCACGAGATGCACGCCAGACTTGGGCTCCGACCCGGCGCGCGCACCAACCCCATGCTTCACGGGTGGTTCGGATGACGAAGCGGTCCTGGCAGCAGCCGCTGCCCTGGGGACAAGAGCACACGAAAGGCGCCGCCCCTTGCGCAATCAGTCACGTTCCACCGACACCTGTACCTCGTTCCACTCCGGGCACCGCACCAACCCCCGCGCCATCAGGAGCCTCATGTCCCGCCCCACGCTGTGGGCCCCCGCGGACGTCGAGGTCGCGATGTCGATGGCCCACGGACTGACGCTGCACGTCTTTGCCGGCGGGACGCACCACCAGGTGTTCGCCCACGACCTGCCGGAGATTTCCCACCTGCTGCGCGTTGCGCCGCAGCCGGCCCCCGGTCTGTCGCTGGGGCGGGTCAATTTCCACAACAGCGCGATCGCGCTTCCCGCGGACCCGCGGCACAGCGCCGGGTTGCGCTACTTCTCGTTCAGCACCGAACCGCTGTCGGCCTGCAACTTCGAGCGCGACGAGGCACTGGCCCGGGACTTCGAGTCCCTCACGGCCGACCTGCAGCTGTCCTAGCGAAAGATCGGATCGGCGGCGTAGCGCGCCAGCGCTTCCTTGTTGCCCGGGCTCAGGCGCAACAGGCGCTGTTCGTCGACGGAAAAGAATGCCAGGGTCGTGGCGGCGCGCACGCACACCCCGCCGTCCACGGGATCGTGGAACTCGTAGCTGATGTCGAAGCTCGCGCCCTTGATGGTGCTGATCCACAAATCCACGTGGGCCGGGACGTTGCGGTAGTCCAGCGGCTTGAGGTAGCGGACCCGGTGCTCGACGACCAGGATCTGCGTGTTCTCCGGGACCGTCGAGAACAGGTCGACCTGGGGCATGATGCCGGGCTTTCCGGTGCCGCCGGGCACCCCGAACCCGGCAATGCGTGCCTCTTCCATCATGCGAACCAGGTTCACGTTGTTGATGTGGCCGTACGCGTCCATGTCCCCCCAGCGCATGGGGACCTCGACGCGGATCTTCTGTTCGGGCATTCAGTCGATCCTTGCCTGGTCATCGGGGCAGATGATGCCCAGCGCCTCCAGCTTCTGGGCAATGCGCGCCCCGTCCGGCTCGTAGACCCATGGCACCCCGGGTGTGGAGTTCAGGATCCCCTGGCTGCGCCCGCCGGCCAGCACCGCCTCGGAGGGCGTCAGCTGGCGGATGACGATGGCTTCGACATGGTGCGGGTAGCGCCTGGCGAATTCGGCGTAGAGGTACGGATCGTGCTGTCCGTCGTCGCCGATCAGCAGCCACTTCATGTTCGGGAACTCGGCGGCGAGGCGCCGCAACTGGTCGGCCTTGTGCTGCATGCCCGAGCGGAACCAGCTGCGCTCGGTCGCGCCCCAGTCGGTGAGCAGCAGGGGGCCCTGCGGGTAGAGGTTGCGCGAGAGGAAGCGGGTGAGGGTCTGGGCCACGTTCCAGGCCCCGGTGGAGAGGTAGAAGGTGGGGGCGCCGGGCTTGTCGCGCATCAGCCGCTCCATCATCACCGGCATCCCCGGGGTGGCCAGGCGGGCGTGCTCGGAGAGCACGAAGGAGTTCCAGGCCGCCAGCAGCGGGCGCGGCAGCGCGGTGACCACGACCGTGTCGTCCACATCCGAGAGCACCCCGAATTCCTGCGCCCCGTCAACGACCATGATCGGCGCGGTGACGGCGGCCCCGCCCTCGGTATGCAGGCTGATCTCGTTCCACCCCGGTTCCAGCGAGGCGGCCACCCGGACATCGAGCACTCCCCCGCGGTCGGCCTGGACCGCGAAGCGCTCGCCGTTGATGTGCACCTCGACCTCGCCGTGCGGCACGATCGGGGCCATGAAGTTGCGCCAGCCGCGCACCCCGTCGGCGATGACCTTCGCCAGGTGGCGCCCGGCATCGAAGGCACCGGGCTTTGCCAACACCACGCGGGCGAAGATGCGCACCCAGCCGTTCTCCGGATCCGACAAGCCGTAGCCGGTGTAGGGCAGGACCGTGGGAACCATGCCACGTTCGCGGGCGCGCTCCGCGCGAAGCTCGTAAAGGCGATCCTCGAAGCGTGCTGCAATATGCCGGGCACGTTCGGATCCTGTTTCCTTGACCATGATGTCCAGTCTTTCATGAGCCGGGGGCATGCGGTGGATCGAAAGGATGACTCGCCGCCACTGCGTGAAAAAGACCAGGCCCGATAACACTGGCATTATTCTACGTTCCGTAGAAGAATGAGCCCATGATGTTTGACCACGAGACAGATCAACCAGTGCTGGTGCTCACCGAGGATCAGGCCTGGAGCCTCCTCGAGCGCACCGGCCACGGCCGCCTGGCCACGGCAGTGGGCAGCACCGTCGACATATTCCCGCTGAACTTCGGCTTGCTGGATCGGACCATCTATCTGCGCACGGCACCGGGCGAAAAGCTCGCCGCTCTGACGGTGCACGATGCGGTTGCGTTCGAGGCCGACGGCATCCTCTCCGACGAGGCCTGGTCGGTAGTGGTGCACGGAAACGCGCACCAGTTGCAGACCAGCGCAGAGATCGAGGAAGCGCGCAGTTCAGGCGTCTCCCCCTGGACCCCCACGCAGAAGCATGCCTGGGTCAAGATCGAGGCCACCAGCATCTCCGGGCGCCATTTCCTCCTCGGGGAACAACCCGAGGCGGATTAGGGGACATTGCCGCATACGGCCCCCACATCCACTGGGCCGAACGGCTGGTGATCAGACCTTGACGGCGCTGACCTTGTTCATGCGTTTGAGAAGGACGGCTGCTACGCTGACCGCAATCGTGGCAGGGTCCTTGCCCACCACCTCCGGGTCTCCGATGGGGCAGTCTATCCTTCCAATCACGGCTGCCTCATGTCCGCTTTCCGCAAGATTCTTGCGGAATCGCTGCCATTTGGCGTTGGACCCGATCAGGCCGATCGAGCCAAGACTCGGATGCCGCAACGCAGCATCACAGAGGTGGAAATCCTCCGCGTGGTCATGGGTCATGATCAGCACATGGGTTCCACTGGGCAACCGACTGAGCACTTCTTCACCAATGACGGCCAGTTTCGGATGAATGCGCGCCACCGCCGGTTCAAGAGCTTGCAGGCCCCGCAGGTTTTCCTCGCGGGAATCGCTCAAATACAGTTCAATGTCCTGCCGCGAAAGGATGCGGGCGAGTTCAAGACCCACATGGCCAACGCCAAAGACCGCCACCGCCGGGGGCACGGCCAGTGGTTCAAGCAAGATCGTCACTTCTCCTCCACAGCATTGTCGACCGTAGGTCGCAGGAGCCTTGTCATTCAGCCGCAAGGTCATGGTTTCGGGCACGTGCAGCGACTCGGTGAGCATTTGCCGTGCCCGTGTCACCGCGATCATCTCCAGGTTGCCGCCACCGATGGTTTCAAAAAGCTCGTCACTGGTGGCAACCATCTTGGTTCCGGCTTCACGCGGTGCATGCCCGCGTACTTGGACCACGGTGATCAACACCGCCGGGGCGCGACGTGCCCGAAGCCGCGTCACCGCATCAATCCAGGTCATGAGGATCGTCCGCTGATCATTTCGCTGTGCTCGCGGGCCGCCTGGACCGCCCAGAACACCGCTTCGGGCGTGGCAGGCGAAGCCAGCTCCACACTGGTTCCGGACGGGGCAAATTCCGCGATGGCTTGGCGCAATGCCTCGCGCACAGAAAGGGACAACATCAGTGGGGGCTCGCCTACCGCCTTGGAACCGTAGACCGCGCCCTCTTCATGGGCCTTGTCCAGTAGCGAGACGTTGAAGACTTCGGGCATTTCCGACAGGCTCGGGATCTTGTAGGTGCTGGCGCTCTGGGTCGCCAGCCGCCCCCTGGCGGGCCGGTCGCTGGTGTCCCAGCGCAGGTCCTCCAGGGTCAACCACCCCGCCCCCTGCACGAATCCGCCTTCGATCTGTCCCAGGTCGATCAGCGGGGAGAGCGAATCCCCCACGTCATGCACCACGTCCACCCGGCGCAGGGTGTATGAACCGTCGAAACGGCTGATCTCCACTTCACTGGCCGCCGCCCCATAGGCGAAGTACTTGAACGGTTCCCCCTTCATGATGTCCAGGTCCCAGTGCAGTCCCTCGGTCCGGTAAAAGCCCGCGGCGGACAGCTGGACCCGCTGGAAGTACGCGGTGTTTACCAGTTCCTGCCACGTGATGGATTCACGTCCGCCGAGGCTGGAGACGGTACCGCGACTGAACCGGATCTCGTGCGCTGGAACACCCAGCTTGACGGCCGCCACCTGGGCGAGTCGTTCACGGATCTGCTCGCACGCATCCTTTACTGCCCCGCCGTTCAGGTCGCTGCCCGAGCTGGCCGCCGTGGCCGAGGTGTTCGGAACCTTGTCGGTACGAGTCGGTGCGATCCGCACGGTATCGAGGGTGACTCCGAGGGTGGTGGCTGCCACCTGCAGTATCTTGGTGTGCAGCCCCTGCCCCATTTCGGTGCCACCGTGGTTCACCAGCACCGAACCGTCCTTGTAGACCAGCACCAGGGCGCCGGCCTGGTTGAAGGCGGTGAGGTTGAAGGAGATCCCGAATTTCACCGGGGTCAGGGCCAAGGCCCGCTTTGCATGCTCATGGCTCTCGTTGAAGTGGCCAATCTCTGCTTCGCGACGTTCGATCTGCGCACCCTCCAGCAGCTGCTGCCAGGCGGCCTCCATCCGTTCGGGATGGCGCACCGGCTGGTAGTACGGGGTGTCCTGCCCCTGGACGTAGAAATTCCGGCGCCGCAGTTCCCTGGCGCTTATCCCGAGTTGCGGGGCCACCCGTCCCAGGATGTCCTCCATGACCAGCATGCCCTGTGGTCCCCCGAAGCCGCGGAACGCCGTTTGCGAGGTCTTGTGGCATTTGGCGACCCGGCCGTGAACCCGGATGTTCGGTATCCAGTAGGCATTGTCAATGTGGCACAGCGCCCGGGTCAGCACCGGCTCGGACAAATCCAGGCTCCACCCGCCGTCAGCGGTCAGCGTCGCATCCAGGCCCAGGATCCTGCCTTCCTCGTCAAAACCGGCTTTCCAGCTGGCATGAAAACCGTGGCGTTTGCCGGTCATGGTGATATCCACCGTCCGGTCCAGCCGCACCCGCACCGGCCGCCCGGTGAGCATGGCCCCGAGGGCCGCCACCGCGGCAAACCCATGCGACTGCATTTCCTTGCCGCCGAAGGCGCCGCCCATGCGCAGCACCTGGACGGTGACCCGGTGCGCGGGGATTCCCAGTATGTGGGAGACGATGTCCTGGGCTTCGGTGGGGTGTTGGGTGGATGAATGGATCATCACCTGGCCGATTTCATCCATCATGGCCAGCGAGTTCTGGGTCTCCAGGTAGAAGTGTTCCTGCCCGGCGAACTCGAACTCCCCCTCAAACACCCGCGCGGCGTCCCCGAATGCGGCATGGCTGTCGCCCTTGTCGATCACCGGCTGGATTCCGTGGAAGCTTTGCGCGGCGATCGCGTCCTGCAGGGTGATCAACGAGTCGAGCGGTTCGTAGTCCACCTCAACGGCGGCTGCCCCGGCCTTGGCTGTTTCCAGGTCCTCACCGAGAACCCACACCACGGGCTGGCCGTAGAACATGACCTCGTCCACCGGCAGCATCGGTTCATCGTGTTTGGCACCTTGGTCATTGACCCCGGGGATGTCCGCTGCCGTGATCACCCGGACCACGCCGGGAACCCGGTAGGCCCCGTCGATACCCACATCCAGGATTTTTGCGTGCGCCTGCGTCGACTGCACCGGGTAGGCATGCAGCACCCCGACCAACCGCCGATCCAGGTCATCGGTGTACAAGGCGCTTCCGGTGGCATGGTCCACGGCGGATTCATGCGGATGCCACTCCCCGACGATTGGCCGCTCGGGACGTTGGGACAGCTGGCTCATTTGCCTTCTCCCGTCAACCGGCCGGTCTCTTGCAGTTGTGCGGCGAAGAACCGTTCCAGCGAGGAGGCAAGCATGGCCTTCCGGTATTCGGCGCTGGCCCGGTGGTCATCCATCGGGGTACCTTCCTCGCCCATCACCCGTGCCGCGGCGCGGATCGTTTCCAGCTCCCAGGCCCGGCCTTCGAGCACCATTTCGGTGGCGGTCGCGCGCAACGGGGTGGCCGCCACGCCGCCCAGGCCGATCCGCGCCTTGGTGATGATGCCGCCCTCGACGGCGAGCGCATAGCCGATGGCCACGCTGGAGATGTCGTCAAAGCGGCGCTTGGAGATTTTTTGGAAGGACGTCAGTTTGGACAGCGGCAGCGGGATGCGGATGGCGCTGATCAGCTCGCCGGGCCGGCGGACCGTTTGCCGGTAGCCGGTGAAGTAGTCGGCCAATGGCACCATCCGCTGGTCCGCCACCGAGCTGAGCACCAGCTCGGCTTCCAGGGCCAACAAGGCCGGAGGAGTGTCGCCGATGGGTGAACCGGTGCCCAGGTTCCCGCCGATGGTCGCGCTGTTGCGGATGAGCCGGGAAGCGAATTGGCCAAAGAGCTTGTCCAGCAGGGGGATCCGCCCTTGCAGTCCACGCTCCAGTTCACTGAGCGTGCAGGCCGCCCCGATCTCAAGATGCGTGTCCGTGACATCCAGTTGCCGCAGTTCGCTCAGCCGGTCGATGGCCAGCAGGGAACGGGCCCGTGCCCCCTTGATGTTGACCTCCACGCCCCAGTCGGTTCCACCGGCGAGCGGCAGCACCTCGGGTTCCTCGGACAGGATCCGCAGGGCCTCCTGCAGGGTTCCGGGCCTCCGGTAACGGCCGAGCTGGCCTGCAGGGGTATCGGCGCGAGACAGGTCTGTGTTCACCACGGCCGGCGCTGGCCGGTAGCGGCGGGCAGCGAGCGCATCGTCCGCCGCCGGCGTGCCGAGTGCGAAGGCGGCATCACGAATGGGCCGGTACCCGGTGCACCGGCACAGGTTGCCTGAAAGCGCATGCAGGTCGAACCCATTTGGCCCACAGTGGTGGTCGGCTGCGTCTTCTTCGTCCGGCGGGGTGCCTGCGGGGGCAGCTCGTTCCGGACGGTAGTATTCGGCGGCCATGCTGCAGACGAATCCCGGGGTGCAGTACCCGCATTGGGATCCACCGTGCTCGACCATCTGTTGCTGGACCGGATGCAGGTCGGTGCGGTCCCCCAACCCCTCGGCCGTAATCACTTCCTGCCCGTCGAGGGCCACGGCGGGCAGAAGACAGGCGTTTAGTGCGGTCCAGCGTGTGGCATCTCCGTCTGCTCGGGCCACCAGGATGGAACAGGCCCCGCATTCGCCCTCGGCGCAGCCTTCCTTGCAGGAGGTAAGTCCTTCACCGCGAAGGAAGTCCAGGGCGTTGGTATGCGTTGGTCCGGTAAATTCCCGCACCGTTCCGTTAACGGTGATCAAGCACTGGGATTCTGTGGTTGGTTTGGCGGTCATGCCGCTTCCTCCTGCTTCCCGCCGAGCGGAAAGCCCTGTGTACGAACGATCGATAATGGGCACCCAACAAAGCGGCCTGCGTATCAGCGTCAGGAGCCGGAGTCCGGGTCAGCTGGCTCGCTGTGCGCAGGCCAGCTTAGGCTCCGTGGGCAATCTGCCCTTTCGGCCAAGCGATCGTTCCACCCATGAGGTCCTCCGACATTTTCCGATCATCCATGTGGTTGGTTCACAAAACAGTCAAAAAGTTCGCGGGAGTTTGCTGCGCTCGGCTGCAGCCTCCGTGTTGCAGGCCGGCCGTCTTGTTGTTCACAGCTGTGACTCCCTGTCGTTTCCATTGAATGGACCGGCAAACCCGCTGTGTCCGGAACCGCCAGCCGCCCGGTCAGAAACACTCCCGGTGGTTAACGACCATCTGTAGGTGTCTCCCATGGACATGTTCCGACCATAGCAGTGACTGTGATCCGTGTCATGCTTCATGTGGTAGTTGGATCCCACCATGCGGATGCGGTGGTTCCGCACCTGCCGAACGGCCGCTCTGCCCCTCCTGATGGGGGTGGTTCAACGCCAGAAACCATGACGCCGCACGCTCAAATGCACCGGCGCCAACGCGATGCCATCGATCAGGTCCGCGGCCAATATGATCGAGCCGGCGATTGACTTCGCGACCGCCGGGGCCGATCTACTTCCTCATCGTGCAGATTCCGGGCTTGGCTCGCCCGGTTTCGTAGGCCAGCAAGCCCCACATCACACGGAAAGCCGAACACCCTGAACGGATTCAAGGTACTGAAAACGCAAGTAGTGCAATCCAGGGAAGCGCCAGCGCTCCGCCGGCAAGGCGAACAAGCGGGCTCACCAGCATGTCCGCGAATGCGGAGATCAGAAACGTCAAGTCAATGAATCGTAACCATGGCCGAATTCCGTCAGCCCCGCCCCGGCTCCTTCGATGTCGAGGGGCGAGCTGGCGAGCCTTTCGCTTCAACGGACGCCCGCGACTGGCGAACCCGCATCGCAGGCAACGGAAACTCGCGCGAGCGGCTCCTCCCTTGGGGCAGGACCCGCATCTACGGGCTTTCCGGCGCAGGTGAACACTGACTGCCAGCATTCCGCCCATCAAGGCCCCCGAAGGCTGGCCTACTTCGTCGACCACACCCCAGAAAACATCCTCTGGAAAACGTCACGCTGATTGAGCTGCCCGGTTCGCCGGGATGCCTCACGCGATCACGCTCGACTGTCGGTGCGACCGAAGGCCTCTGGACTTTTGCGGAGATCCCATGAGGCAGTTGGGTAATTCAGCTTTGATCTTTGGCTAGCCTCCGGCCGTGCGTTCCAGATCTGGGAGCCTAGTCAGCGGTTCGATACGTTGCCCGCATTCCGGCCCAAAGATTCACCGAGGGAACTCGAACTTGAAACGGCTGGCGTTTAGATGCCCCGCAGAACGGGCTGTCAGCCAGCCGGAACAAGCCGTGATTGAAGGTACGCGGCTTCGCCTGCGGAGATCGGTCGTGGCTTCTGCGTTTCCGGGTCCAGCGCGACTAGGACGGTGCGGGCGCGGAATACCTCGAGACCATTTTGCATGCCGCGGTAACGCAACGTGAATGACGTCTCACCGATTTTTTCGGTTGAGATTGATACGCTCAGATCGGTCTTTGAGGTTACCGAATTTGTGTAGTCCACATTGAGGGAAACAACCACTTTGGGGCCCGCGAACAACACGAGCCCTTGGGCTTCGGCGTCCCTGTTCAACCACTGGATGCGAGATTCCTCGATCAGCGTGACGATGGTGGCATTGTTGACGTGCCCGTTAATGTCCTGGTCCGACCATCGAACAGGAACGCGGACCTCATACTCTGTCGCATGCATAGTGGGACCCAATTTCTGGTTACGGTTGCCGCGGGCGAATCCAACGAGGCATCTTCATATACTTTATATGATTCTGCGGGCGGGGGGCCAGGGGGAGCCGGAATCGCTATTCCTGTGGTTCCAATTCGAAGATTCCCCGGCGCTCGAGATTCTCAATGACTTCCCGCATGGCAAGCTTCTCGTGCTCATACATGGCCTCATAGGCAGCCTTGGGATCTTGGCCTTTGATCGCTTCGAGGATGTTGCCATGTTGCTCGATAAGCATGTTCGTCAGGCCAGTAATGTTGGCATAAAAGCGCGTTGGGACGTACTTAAGGATGCTCAGGAGAATCCACGCCAATTTGGCCGAGTCCGCCGCCCTGTTGATTATTCGGTGAAATTCGTCGTTCGCCCGTTCGACATTTTCGAAATCCTCAAGCTCGGCGGCTCGGATCATTCGATTGTGAACGATCTCTAGCTGTTCAAGATCGTGGGGCGTCGCAGCTGAAGCCGCACGCTCGGTCAGGCGTCCGGACACTTCCGCAAGCAGCGTGTAGAGATCCTCCAGGTCTCCGCGCTTCAACGCAGACACAATGAAGCCACGTCGCTCCGCATGTCGAACAAACCCCTCGACACTAAGGCCCATGAGCGCCTCACGGACCGGAGTAACACTTACGCCGAGCTGCTGGGCAACCTCATCAAGGCGCAAAAACTCGCCAGGATGTCTCACGCCTCCGAGAATGTCGGCGCGAATGCGCTCCGCAATGTGGTTACTGAGCTGCTTAGGCTGAAGAATCCCCGACGGCATGGACTGGCTCACGACAATTTCCTATAAGACATATCTAATATCCTAGCGCGGCCACCACGCTTACCAAGGAACGAGTCCCGCAAGCTTGGGCAACCTGGATTGCCAGAAAAGGGCCGACCGCACCTTCCCTAGCAAGGTGTTGCCAAATTTCGAATATCATATATTGTATAAACAACGAGTGATGGTGTGGCTTCAGTCACCACCGACTGAGTTCTAGATCTCAGTCGCGTCCATCTCTAGTCAAAGCCACAAATCAGGAGAATCCATGAAAATGCTCGATGGAAAAGTTGCGGTTGTTACGGGTGCCAGCCAAGGTATTGGCCGCGAAATCAGTCAGGTATTTGCCGAGCAGGGAGCCAAGGTTGTCGTCTCGGACGTCAATATAGAAGGCGCACAGAAAGCCGCTCAAGAACTCAACGATGCAGGCTTCCAGGCCAAGGCGATCGGCTGTGACGTCACCAACGAGGAAGACGTTCGAGCACTTGTAAACTGTGCAGTTACCGAATTCGGCTCACTGGACGTCATGGTTAACAACGCAGGTATCACCCGCGATGCCACCATGCGCAAGATGAGCATGGAACAGTTCAACCAAGTCATTCAGGTCCACCTGCTTGGATGCTGGCTTGGCACCAAGGCAGCCTCCGACATCATGCGAGAGCAGGGTCACGGTTCCATCGTGAATATGTCCTCGATGTCCGGAAAGGTCGGAAACATCGGCCAGACCAACTACGCCGCAGCCAAGGCAGGTATCGTCGGTCTTACCAAGTCCGCAGCAAAGGAAGTTGGGTTCAAGGGCGTACGCGTCAATGCGATCCAGCCGGGCCTGATTAAGACGGCGATGACCGCAGCAATGCCCGCAGACATCTTTGCCGCCCGCGAGAAGGAAATCCCGTTGGGCCGTGCCGGCGATCCACGCGACATCGCCAACGCCGCCCTTTTCCTCGGCTCTGATTTGAGCAGCTACATCACCGGAATCGTTGTGGAGGTTGCCGGTGGGCGCCACATCTAACGACCAGCAGTGGATCCTCCGGGTCGAGGCACAACTTAGGGAAATCCGTCAGCTCCAGGAAGCGATCTGGCCGACTCACATCCCTCGGGATTTCCCGCAGGAGCTCGAGGGCCAAACATTCATCGAGATATTCCGGCGCAACGCACGCGACTACTCGGATCGCACGGCCATCCAGTTCTACGGCACCAACATCACCTACGCCCAACTCGACCAGTGGAGCGACAGCTTTGCCGGATGGTTGCAACGCCATAAGGTTCGTCCCGGTGACCGGGTCGGACTATTCCTGCCCAATTGCCCGCAATTCATAGTTCTCATGCTGGGAACGCTCAAGGCCGGAGCCGTTCACGTTCCGATCAACCCGATGTTCAAGCGCAGCGAACTAGAGTACGAGGCCAACGACGCGGCCATTAGTATCCTTGTTGCTCCCAATTACCTCATGAACGTTGTAAGTGCAGCGGATATGACCACCGTACGGCACATCGCACCGATCAATATTCAGGACCTCGTCCCGAATGAACCAACCATTCGACTGCCCAAGTTCCTTGAGCCTGACACCACCAGCGAGTCAACCGAGAACGTTTGGGAAGGTCTCATTTCCGGACAGACGCTTACCCCGGTGGAGATGGATCCCGACGGGCTTGCGGCACTGAACTATACCGGTGGGACCACCGGCGAGCCCAAGGGTTGCATGCACACGCAACGCAACATGGTGGTAGCGGGACACAACTGCGCCATCGCATGGGGATTGATTGGCCCCGAGGCTGTGGAACATGAGGCGGTCATCGCATTCACCCCGATCTTCTGGATCTCCGGTGAGAACAATGGCATCCTCGCACCCCTCTTTGCCGGAGCAACGATTGTCCTGTTGGCGCGCTGGGATGTTACCGCCGGTCTGCAGGCCATCGAGAAGTACCGGGTGACCGCCATGAGCGGGGTCGTGGAAAGTTTCCTCGAACTCTTGGAAAACTCCGAAGACAGCGCCCGGCAGCTCGGCTCGCTGCGTCACCTGCGCGCCATGTCCTTCTCCCGCCGGCTGTCCATGGACATTCGTCGCCAGTGGGAAGGCGCCACCGGAGGCAACAGCGTGCTGCGGGAATCCAGTTTCGGAATGACCGAGTCACATACTTCCAATACGTTTACCACGGGACTCGAAGTCGACGACTTTGATCTTCTCAGTGAGCCGGTCTTCGTGGGCCTGCCCATGCCCGGCACGGATTTCATCATCGTCGATCCGGCAACCGGAGAGCCGATACCGCTCGGGGAAGCCGGCGAAATCGTCCTGCGCTCCCCCTCGAATTTCAAGGGTTACTGGCAAGTCGCCGGGAAAAACGCCGCCGTGCTCAGGGACGGCTGGGTATTCACCGGAGACACCGGCAAGCTCTCCGCCGATGGTGCACTGCACTACCTGGGACGCCAGAAGGAAATGCTCAAGGTCAACGGCATGAGCGTCTTTCCCAGCGAGGTAGAGGTCTTGATGTCACGAAACCCAGACATCGAAGCGGTCGCCGTCGTGGGACATCTCGATGGGAAGACCGGGCAGAGTGTTCACGCGTTCGTGAAGCTGCATTCCGGATCAAAAGCCACTGCGGAACAGATTCAGGATTGGGCCCGGGAATCCATGGCTACCTACAAGGTGCCAAGGGTCCACCTCCTGGCTGAACTTCCGATGACCGCAACCGGCAAGATTCGCAAGAATGACCTGCCCTCCCCCCATCACCTGATCTAACCAACCACCATTACCGGAGGTAACCCCCAATGTCTTCCAAAGTTCAGTTGTCATGGGACAGCATGGTCACCGGAGAAACGCTCGGAGTGTTCCGCTCAACCTTTGACGCCGAGCACACACGGGAGTTCGCGCACATCGTCGACCCGCAGCAGCAGGTATACACCGACGGGACGGCGCCCAGCCTGGCCTACGACACGCTGCATGCGGTCAAGGACTTTATCGAACTCCCACAGGGAACCGTGCATTCCAAGGAATCCGTGGAATTCCATGCTCCCGCATTGGTAGATCAGCCGGCAACCGTGCTGGTCCTGGTGGCCGACAAGAGCGTCCGCCGCGGAAGGAAGAACTTCACCCTGGAGTGCCGCGTCTTCACCGGCTCCCACCACGTCATCTCCGCCTTCAAGAGCTTCGTGGTTCCAGGGAAAACCGAGGAGCCCGACTCCTCGACCAGCCGTTCATTCGATTTCGGGTTGTTCACTGCAGGGACAAACCCCGGCCAGGCCGGCCCGAAGAGGCAGGTGGAAACCGTCGAGTTTGTCGTGGTGCAGTCGCTGCTTGACGAATTTGGGCGCGTGACCGCTACCGACGGGCCAATCCACACCGACTCGCGGATTGCCACCGAACAATTCGGGGGCACGATCCTGCAGGGCATGTATCTCTTCGAACTTGCCTCCCAAACCATGACGCGATTCTCCTCGCCAAGCCAATGGCTAAGCTCCGGCAAGCTTGCCGCGAAGATCGTGGGCAGCAGCATCACCGGGGAAACGGTCACCATCATCCCCACCGCGCATCGGGTGACCAACGGCGATACGGTTCACGTTCACTGCTCATTCGAGGCGCGAACCAGCTCCGGAAGCACCGTCTTCGTTGCCGAAGCAGTAGGCCCGCTCACTGCAAAGAAATACCTAAAGGAACTCGCATCATGAACCCCATTAACACCCAGCAACAGGCATCGGTGGCCATCCCCGAGCTGCGCAACTTAGTAGGCGTCGAACTCGGTCCGTCGTCCGACGAGGTCATTACCCAGGACAGGATCAACCGCTTCGCCGAAGCGACCGGCGACTGGCAGTGGATCCACACGGACCCTGAAAAGGCCGCCGCAACTCCCGCCGGCTCCACCATTGCCCATGGGTTCCTGGTGCTCTCCTTGATCGCCGGCGTGAACCAGCAGCTGCTGAGCATTCCGGATGCAAAGAGCCGCCTGAACTACGGATTGGACCGAGTACGATTCCCGGCTTCCGTTCCGGTGGACTCGGTGTTGCGCGGTTTTACGACTTTGAAGTCAGTTGAATCGGTACGAGCCGGGATCCAGCTGAAGTTCGAAGTGCGTCTCGAAGCAGACGGCATCGCCAAGCCGGTGTGTATCGCCGAATTCATCAGCCTGATTCCCGGTGTGCAGCTGGAAACGACGGAACAACCAGCATGAGTGCGATCAAGGACAACGACGCAGTAATCGTCTCCATTGCCCGCTCCCCTATCGGGCGAGCCCACAAGGGCTCGCTGGCAAGCTTGCGCGGCGACGAGATGGCGGCGCAGATGGTTCGAGCTGCCCTTGACCAGGTTCCGGAACTAGATACGCATCTGATCAACGATTTGATGATGGGATGCGGCCAGCCCGGCGGAGAGACCGGATTCAACGTGGGGCGCATCGTCGCCGAGATCCTTGGGCTGGATTGGATTCCTGCCACGACAGTGCAACGCTACTGCGCCTCATCGTTGCAAACCAGCCGCATGGCCTTCCACGCCATCAAGGCGGGAGAGGGCGATGCCTTCATCTCCGCCGGTGTTGAAGGGGTGTCCCGGTTCGGCAAAGGAACCTCGGATGCATGGCCGGACACCAAGAACCCGCGGTTCAGCCAGGCTGCAGAACGAACGGCCCGGTTGGCAACCGGTGATGGCATCTGGCAAGATCCTCACGAACTGGGATTCGTACCCGACGCATATATCTCCATGGGACAAACGGCCGAAAATGTCGCACAGCATCTTCGCATCAGCCGAGAAGAGCAGGACCAGTGGGCGGTACTGAGCCAGAATCGTGCCGAAGCAGCAATCAAGGCAGGCTTCTTCGAACGTGAGATCACCCCGCTGACGCTGCCCGATGGCACGATTGTCTCCAAGGATGACGGCCCCCGGTTTGGCACGACACTCGATTCGGTCAGCGGGCTGAAGCCGGTCTTCCGTGAGAACGGGACGGTGACCGCTGCCAATGCCTGCCCGTTGAATGACGGTGCGGCCGCGGCGATCATCCTCAGCGGCGCCAAGGCGAAGTCGCTGGGACTCAAGCCCGTGGCCCGCATTGTTTCCACGGGAGTATCGGCCCTGTCGGCGGAGATCATGGGTTTGGGCCCCATCGAGGCCTCCAAGCAGGCACTTGCCCACGCCGGGTTAAGTATGCGCGACATCGACCTCGTTGAAATCAATGAGGCCTTCGCGGTGCAGGTCATCGGCAGCGCCCGCGCCCTGGACATCGAGGAAGACAAGCTCAATGTCCATGGAGGTGCGATCGCGTTGGGTCATCCCTTCGGCATGACCGGTGCACGGATCACAGCCACGCTCATCAATGGCCTGCAATCCACGGACCAGCAGTTCGGATTGGAAACCATGTGCACGGCCGGCGGCCAGGGCATGGCCATGGTCCTGGAACGACTCTGAGATTCACCAAGGACCCAAAATACCAACTCACCCTTAACACCCGTCGCCTGTCCCAACCAAACGACGGCAACCATATTCACGAACGGGAGTAGAAAATGTCAAACGTAACGAACGGATCCCCTCCGGAGCAATCGCAAGTCACCACGAAGACGCCGAGAACCCTGCCCGGGAAGAATCCCGAGTCGCGAGCTACCGCATGGGGCCTAACCATGGTGCTCATGGCCCTTTACACCATCAACTACAGCGACAAATTGTTGCTGGGGCTGGTTGCCCAGCCGCTGAAGGAAGAACTGGGTCTGACCTCAAGCCAGATCGGCCTTACCGCCAGCGTTTTCTTCTTCGCATTCACCATTGGAGGATTCTTCGCTGGCTCGATCAACAAGTTGTTCAGCCTGAAGTGGGCCCTCATCGGATTGGCATTGATCTGGGCGGCCATGATGTTGCCCATGGTGGTTGTCGGCAGCTTCACGGTCCTCCTGGTCACGCGAGCAATCTTGGGCTTTGCCGAAGGGCCTTCCGGGGCACTGGTATTGTCGGCAACCTACACTTGGCACCCGGTGGAGAAGCGAGGACTGCCAAGTGCCTTCATCTCGGCAGCAAATTCGACCGCCAAGATCGCCATGGCTCCGTTGCTTGCCCTGATCATTGCCCGCTTCGGTTGGCATTATTCGTTCCTGGCGCTGGCCGGTCTGGGCGTTCTGTGGTGTGTCCTCTGGTACTTCGTGTGGAAGCCGGGCCCCTACGCGGCTATCAAGAACACCGCGATTAAGCTTGAGGGCAAGGCAAAAAAGCCGGCAGTCAAGTGGAGCAGGATCTTCTTGAGCCGGACCTTTCTTGGCGCTCTGGCTGCGGCCGTGCCGATGTACGGCCTGATCACCGTCGTCTTGACCTGGCTCCCATCCTATTTCGAGGTCGGCTTGGGCTTCACCCGTTTGCAGGCAGGAGCGATGTTTGGCTTTCCGAGCATCGCCGCCCTGATCGCAATGTTTGTCAGCACCGCGATCACGGACAAGTTGATGGTGCGCGGGGTGAGCTCCAAGATCGTCCGGGGTATCGTCCCGGGCGTCGGCTTGCTGCTCTGCGGTGCAACAATGGTCGTCCTGCCGATGATCCATGTTCCGATGACCGTGGTTTTGGTGGTGTCGGCCGCTTACGGCGTTGGTTGCATCGTCACACCAATCACCAACGCCGCAATTTCACAGATCTGCCCTCCCGACCAGGTGGCCGGTGCGCTTGGGGTGTTCCTGGCGCTTCAAGCAGTCGCCGGCATCGTGGCTCCCCCGATCACCGGTGCGATTGTGGATGGTGCAGCCACCGCAGCCGCAGGCTATGCGCAGTCCTTCCAAGTCTTTGGGCTCGTGTCGATCGTTGGCGCGATCATCGCAATGATCTTCATGAACCCCAGCCGAGATGCGCAGCGCCTCATGGCCGAAGCGCCGTCGGTTCGGGCCTAATTGCTCTTGGCCGGTCAGTTCGTCATCGCCAGCGCCACCGGGCACTTGCGATGCATGCAGCGGGCCGGCCAAGAGCGTTCTGGAAATAATCGTCCGATAGGGATAAATTTCGGACAGTGAGGAATTGATGTCAAGAGAAAAAGCTGCACCACGGCGCGTGTTAATCACCGGTGGTGCCAATGGGATTGGGGCAGCAATTGCCCAGCGGTGCGTGGAAGACGGCTATCAGCCAATTATTCTGGATCGTGAGGGCACCGGGGCCATTCCTTGTGACCTATCGGACGCGCAATCCACGAGAAGCGCACTCGAGGTGGCGTTGCAGGACGGTCCGATCACGCGCCTGGTGAATAATGTTGGTGCGGTGTTCCCGAATCTCTTGGAAGACCAGACCCTGGACGAGTTTGACGCTGCCGTCGCGCTGAATCTGCGTAGTGCCTTCCTGTGCGCACAGGCATTGCTCCCGGGAATGCGGGAAGCGGGATTCGGCCGCATTGTTGCCATGTCGTCACGCGCGGCACTTGGCAAAGAGCGGCGCACGGCTTACGCGGCTACCAAGGCAGGTTTGCAAGGAATGACTCGAACCTGGGCATTGGAAGAAGGTGCCCATGGAATCACTGCCAATGCGGTTGGTCCGGGACCGATTGCCACTGATCTCTTTAGCAAAGCCAACCCCGCTGATTCCCCGGAAACCCAGGCCATCGTCGGCTCTGTTCCCGTGCGCCGGATGGGAACCCCCCGGGATGTTGCACATGCGGTGAGTTACCTACTCGATGATCGTTCGGGATTTGTCACTGGCCAGACGCTCTACGTTTGTGGCGGAATGACCATAGGAGCACACCATGGCTAGGAAGTTTCCAGCGCTGAAGACCGCGATCATCGGTGGCGGTTCCATCGGCGTCGGGTTCGCGGTGGTATTCACGCGCGCCGGATACTCGACGACCATTACCGATCCCGATCCGACCCGCCGCTCGGCCATTCCCGGGGAACTGACAGCCCGGCTCCGAACCCTGGAATCTTACGGGTTGCTCGAGGAGCCGGTTGAAGCGATTTCGGAACGGTTGCGCGTGATCGCAGACATCTCCGATGCCGTAAGCGGTGCCGACCTGGTGCAGGAATGTGTTCCCGAGCGTGAGGACATCAAGCGTCCATTGTTTGCCCAGCTGGCCGAACTTACCGATGATCGGTGCATAGTGGCGTCCTCATCATCGTTCATGACCACGACGACTTCGGCGGGTAGCACTGGAGTGGAGTCCCGGGCACTGGTTGCGCACCCGGGCAACCCGCCATTTGCCATTCCGGTCATTGAGTTGGTGCCCAGCCCACAGACCCGTGCCGAGGTTGTGCAGCGAGCACACGCTATTTACGCCGGCGCCGGGATGTCGCCGGTGCTGGTGAACAAGGAATGTGAGGGGTTCATCTTTAATCGGCTGCAGGGCGCGATCCTGCGAGAGGCCTATGCGCTGGTCAGAGATGGAGTCGCGAGCGTCGATGATGTGGACACCGTGGTACGCGACGGGCTGGGACGCCGTTGGACCTTCATGGGTCCCTTCGAAACGGTTGACCTAAATACCAGGGGCGGAATTTCGGCACACGCCAAGAACATGGGCCCCACCTATCGCCGGATGGGCCAAGAACGAGGCGATACGTCGGAATGGACCCCGGATTTGGTCGCAGAGGTAACTTCTCAACGTCGCCAGATGCTGCCGCTGGATCGCTGGGAAGACCGTGTCGCGTGGCGCGACGAGCAGCTGCTCAATCGACTTGGACAGTAATCGGCCCATTTGAATCACCTGGAATCAAGGGTTTATTTCATACAGGTCCCGCGTCGTGGCCTTGTCCCGATGGTCGGTCCCGATGGCTCGGTTGACCGCAGGGCCGGGGGAAAATTTCGTCCTCCGGCCCACTCTTTCCCGACACTGCCAGCACTTGGAACGTACCCGCGTCAGCCGTTTCACCCGATTCCAGCCAGGCAGGGCCTGCATCAGTGATCCAGGGTCGCAACCCGACTGCGGGCCGCCACGGGGCAAGTTTAGTATGACCCTTCAAAAAGTCATCCGGCTAGGCGCACAACGCTGTCGCAAGGGTGTCCAGGTCTTTGCCCAGCTGATTTCCCCAAATCGGCGATTTGGCTGGTTCAACTCAATCCCGGACGCCCTCGCCCGTGCTCGTAAGACTTTGGAATCAGTCTAGGCGTAGTGGTAGAACCCGGCGCCGGACTTGCGGCCCAGCTTGCCCTCGGCCACCAGTGCCGCGATCCGCTCGTTGGGGGCGTCCTCGGCCGCGCCGGTCTCCGCGTGGGTGGCCTGGGCGATGAAGTCGATGACGTCCAGCCCGACCATGTCCATCAGCGCAAACGGACCCATCGGGTGGCCCAGCGCCGTGCGGGCGGTGGTGTCGATGTCCTCGATGCTGGCAATGCCCTCATCGGCCAGGAACAGCGCCTCGCGCTGGATCGCGCCCATCAGGCGGTTGGCGATGAAGCCGGGGATCTCGCGGTTGATCAGCACCGGCTCCTTGCCCAGGCGCCGGGCCAGCTCCATGGTGGTGGCCACGGTCGCGTCGCTGGTTTCCCCGTGGCGGACCACCTCGACGCACTTCATGACCAGGGCCGGGTTGAAGAAGTGCATGTTGCAGACCTGTGCCGGCCGACCGGTGGCCGCCGCGACCTTGGAGGAGCCGAGGGTCGAGGAGTTGGTGGCCAGGATGGCGTGGGCCGGGGCCAGCACGCCGAGCTTTTCGAAGATCGCCGTCTTGATCTCCAGGCGCTCGGTGGCGGCCTCGATGACGAAGTCGGCGTTGGCGGCAGCCTCGTCCAGGTCGGTGCTGTAGGCCAGTGCGTCCAGGGCCGCGGTGGCCGCAGCCTTCTCCAGCTTGCCCTTGGCCACCCGCGAGGCCGCCCAGCCCTCGAGTTCGGCGCGCGCCGCGGCGAGGCCGTCGGCGGAGATGTCCTGGATGGTGGTCGCGTACCCGGCCAGGGCCGCGGTCATCGCGATCTGCCGTCCCATGGTGCCCGCGCCAATGACCAGGATGGTGGAAATGTTCTCGATGCCGGTCTCTACGCTCATTCTTGGCTCCGCACTTTCGTCAATTGTTCGCTGGCTCACGTTTCTGCCATGCCCGTTGCCAATCCTAGACATGACTCGGGGCACCCGCCGCATCCGGCCAGGCTGGATGACGGCGGGTGCCCCGAACTTGGTTTCCTACGCTCCGCGCAGGTACACCGTGGTGGTGTGGGTGAAGAATTCCTTCGCCGCACCGCCCTGTTCCTTGGGCCCGTAGCCGCTCTTCTTGGCCCCGCCGAAGGGCACGTGCGGGTCCGCTCCGGCCGATTCCGAATTCACGTGCAGGACGCCCACATCGATTTGTTCCATGGCCGCCAGCGCCTTGGAGAGGTCCCGGGTGAACAGCGCACAGCTCAGTCCATATTCCGAATCGTTGGCCAGCTCGAACGCCTGCTCGGTGGTTGGCGCCCGGCGCACGGCCAGCACGGGACCGAAGAACTCCTCGCGCCAGGCATTGTTCTCCCCGGTCGGCAGCTCCAGGACGGTCGGGGCCACGAAGGCGTCCCCCAGGCCCGCGATATCGCCCTCGAAGGCTAGGCGAGCACCTTGGGCGATCGAGGCGGCGATGCCCGCACGGATCTGCTCCGCGGCCGCACCCGAAACCACCGGCCCCATGTGCACGGAGGAATCCGTCGGGTCCCCGGTTTTCCACTCGCCGAGGCGTTGGCACAGGCGCGCCAGGAACGCATCGGCAATTTTCTCCTGCAGGATCAGCCGCGAGGTGGCGGTGCACTTCTGCCCGGTGGAGCGGAAGGCGCCGAGGAGCACCTGTTCCACGGCGAGCTCAAGATCCGCGTCCTCGAGCACGACCGAGGCATTCTTGCCGCCCATTTCCGCCTGGATCGGCACGCCCCGTCCGGCGGCTGCGGCGGCGAGCTTGCGGCCCACTCCCGTGGAGCCGGTGAAGGTGAGCCCGTCAAGCTCCGGGTGGTTCACGATCTCGTTGCCCAGCGCACCGGATCCGATGACGAGGTTCAACACGCCGGCCGGCAGGCCGGCCTCCACGAGGGCCTGGGTCAGGCGCATGGCCAGCAGCGGCACGGTGGAGGCGGGCTTCCACACCACGGTGTTGCCGAATACCAGTGCCGGGGCGATCTTCCAGGCCGGGATGGCGATGGGGAAGTTGAACGGGGTGATGACTCCAACGACGCCCAGTGGTTTGCGGGTCACCAGGATCTGCTCGCCGCGGCGCGGGGAGGAGAAGACCTCCCCGGCCAGGCGGTCGGACTCGGCGGAGTAATAAGAAAGGATCTGCGCGGCGCGCAGCACCTCTCCGGTGCCCTCCGCTGCGGTCTTTCCTTCCTCGCGGGCCAGCTCGCCGCCCCACGCGTCGGCGTTGGCCGTGATGATCGCCGCGGCACGGGCCAGGTATCCCCCGCGTTCGGCCATCGGGGTTGCGGCCCATTCGGTGGCCGCCGCACGCGCGGCCGCCACGGCGGTGCGCACGTTGTCCACCGTGGCGGTGCCTCCGGCGGCGACCACGTGCCCGGGGTTCGCGGGCGAGGTGGATTCCAGGCCCGCACCGGTGCCGTCTATCCATTGCCCGTCGATGAGCAGGCGCAGCGGAACGGTGTCGGTGTGCGTCATGGTTTCGGTCATGGCGTTCCTCTCGAAACGATGGTGGGGGTTGTTTAGCGGAAGGCCGGGACGCCGGTGAGCTTGTTTCCGAGGATGAGGGTGTGGACCTCGTCGGTGCCCTCGTAGGTGCGCACCGATTCCAGGTTGTTGGCGTGGCGCAGAGGCGAGTACTCCAGGGTGATGCCGTTGCCGCCAAGGATGGTGCGGGCCTCGCGGGCGATCTTGATGGCCTCGCGGCAGTTGTTGAGCTTGCCCACCGAGATCTGGTGCAGATCCAGGGTGCCTGCGTCCTTCATGCGCCCGATGTGCAGGGCCAGCAGGTAGCCCTTGTTGATTTCCAGGGCCATGTCCACCAGCTTCTGCTGGGTCATCTGGTACCCGGCCAGCGGCTTGTCGAACTGCATGCGCTGCTGCGAGTACGCCAGGGCATCCTCGAAGGAGTCGCGGGCCGCTCCCATGGCGCCCCAGATGATGCCGTAGCGGGCCTCATTCAGGCAGGAGAACGGTCCCTTTAGCCCCGTGACGTTCGGCAGCACCGCGGTCGCGGGCAGGCGCACGTCGGTCAGCTCGATCTCGCACTGGATGGAGGCGCGCATCGAGAGCTTGGGCTCGATCGGGGTCGCCTTGAACCCGGCGGTCTGGGTGGGGACCACAAAACCGCGGATGCCCTCGTCGGTCTGTGCCCAGATGACCGCGACCTGGGCGACGTTTGCCAGCCCGATCCAGCGCTTGGTGCCGTTGATGACCCAGTCGTTCCCGTCCTTGCGGGCGAAGGTCTTCATCGCCGAGGGGTCAGAGCCGGCAGTGGGCTCGGTCAGCCCGAAGCAGCCGATGGCCTGCCCCGCCGCCATCTTCGGCAGCCACTCCTGCTTCTGTTCCTCGGAGCCGTGCTTGTAGATCGCGCTCATGGCCAGCGAACCCTGCACCGAGACGAAGGTGCGCAGCCCCGAGTCCCCTGCCTCCAGCTCGGAACCTGCCAATCCGTACTCCACCGCGGTGCCCCCGGCGCAGCCATAGCCCTTCAAGTGCATGCCCAGCAGGCCGAGCTTGGCCATTTCCGGGACGATCTCCAGCGGGAAGACCGCGTCGGCGTACCAACCGGCGATGTTCGGCTTGATGGCCTCGTCGACGAAGGTCCGCACCTTGGAACGCAGCGCGAGCTCCTCGGCGGTGAGCAGCGCATCGAAGTTGATCAAATCCGCCGGGTCCAACTGGTGGGTTTCGTGGTCGTGCATGGTGAGGGTCATGGTGTTCTCCAAAAAGTTCGGGGGGGGTGAAGTGGTCCGGTGCTAGTTGGCGGCGTCGGTGATTGCCTGGGCGAGCACGTCCAGCCCGTCGCGCAGCAGCTCCTCGCCGATGACCAGCGGGGGCAGCAGGCGCACGACGTTGCCGTGGGTGCCGCAGGTCAGGGTGAGCACACCGGCGGCGTGGCAGGCGGCGGAGATCTCCTTGGCCTTATCCGCGCGCGGGGCCAGGGTCCCGGCGTCGGCCAGTTCGATGGCGAGCATGGCGCCGCGGCCGCGGACCTCGGCAACGATGCCGGTGGAGGAAAGCAACGGCTCAAGGATTTCGCGGGCGACCGCCTCGATGTGGCGGGCGTTGGCCAGCAGTGATCCGTCCTCGAACTGCTCGAAGACCGCCAGCGCGGCCTCGCAGGCCAGCGGGTTTCCGGCATAGGTGCCGCCCAGTCCCCCGGCGTGCGGCGCGTTCATCAGCTCGGTGCGTCCGGTGACGGCGGAGAGCGGGACGCCGTTGGCCAGTGCCTTGGCGGTGAGGATCATGTCCCCCGCAACGCCCTCGTGTTCGGAGGCGAAGAGCGTTCCGGTGCGGCCCATGCCGGCCTGGATTTCGTCGATGACCAGCACGATGCCGTACTTGTCGGCGAGTTTGCGCAGGCCCGGGATGAAGCCGGCGGCCGGGACGATGAAGCCGCCCTCGCCCTGGATCGGCTCGATGACCATGGCGGCGAAGGTGTCCGCGCCGTGTTCCAGGATGGTGGCCTCCACGGATTCCAGTGCCGCTTCGGCGCCGGACTCGAGGCCCTCGGCGGGACGCAGCGGGTTGGCCGAGGCGGCGCGGATGATCTCCGCGGGAAGCGGACCGAAGTTCAGCTTGTAGGGGTTGACCTTGGCGGTCATGGCCATGGTAAGCAGAGAGCGGCCGTGGTAGGCCTCGTCGAAGACCAACACGTTGGGCCGTCCGGTGGCGGCACGGGCGATCTTGACGGCGTTTTCCACGGCCTCGGCGCCGGTGGAGAACAGCCCGGTGCGCTTGTCGAAGTCGCCGGGGGTGTTGGCGTTGAGCCACTTGCAGACCTGGGTGAAGGATTCGTATTCGGTGACCATGAAGCAGGTGTGGGTGAAGGCGTCCAGCTGCGCGGCAACGCGTTCTGCCACGCGCTTGTTGCTGGCGCCCAGCGAGGTCACGGCAATGCCGGAGGCGAAGTCGATGAGCCGGTTGCCGTCGACGTCCTCGACGATTCCGCCGTCCGCGCGGGCCACGAAGACCGGCAGGGTGATGCCGAAGCCGTTGGTCACCTGTGCGGTGCGTTCGGCGTGCAGGGCCGTGGAGCGCGGGCCGGGGATGGAGGTGGCAAGGTGGCGGGTCTGCGGGAGCGTCTCGGCGTCAACGGCCAGAAGTGTTTCGGTCATGGGCTCCACGTTATGCCAGGACGTGACACACGTCATTGGATGATTTGCCCAACACGACCCACTCTGTTGGATAATTCAACCCATGATTTCCTTGTTGCAGTTGGGTGCCGAACTCGGACCCGAACTTGTGCCCAGCCCCGGGTCCGAATTCAGCGCCAAGCCGGTGACGGGAGTCCATGTCTCCGAGCTGGAGGACCCCACCCCGTACCTGGAGGGCGGCGAGCTGTTGCTGACCACCGGCATGCCCTTCGCAAAGTCGGCGGCGCTCTCGCTCGCATACATGAAGCGGCTCGGGTCAAAGGAGGTTCGTGCCGTGGGGCTGGGCCTGGGCCCATGGCTGAAGCAGGTGCCCGGGCACGTACTGGCCGCCAGCCGCGCGGCGGGCATCGAGCTGGCGATCGTCCCCGACGGGGTGCCGTTCCAGCATGTCTCGCGCGCATATTGGCGGCTGTCCACCCGGGACGACACCGCCAACCTCATGGATTCGCTCGGCACGCAAACGGCGCTGGCCCGGGCGGCCATGCGCCCCGACGCCACCAGCGCAGTGGTCCGCGGACTCGCCCAGGCGCTCGGCGGCTGGGCCGCCTATCTTCCGGCGGATGCCGGAACCGAGACCGTGTGGCCCGCCTCCGCAAGCGCCCTGGTCGAGGACCTGCGCGCCGAGTCGATTCGCTTCAACAAGGCAGGCGTCCCCTCGGCCGCCACGTTTGAGCTCCACGGCCAGCCGGTGGTGTTGTACCCGATCCTGCTCGGTGCGCGGATCCACGGGTTCCTGTGCATCGGCTCGGGGCGCACGCTGACCCGCGCCGACCGGCAGATCATCATGACGGTCTCCACGTTGCTGGCCCTGCGGGCCAGGCAGCGCGAGGTGGTCGTCGGCACCGCCCATGCGCTGGGCGCCGCGACGACCAAGCTGCTGCTGCACGGGCAGACCGAGGCGGCCCACATGGTGGCCGAGGACCTGGGACTGGCCGAGCTTCCCAACCGGGTCCGCCTGCTGGGCATCAGGCTCTCACCCGGGGACGACCCGGGGCTGGCGGCACGGGCCGCGGCCCGGCTTCTCGCGGATCCGGGGTTGCCGGACCTGTCCGCCGCGGTGGATGCCTGCACGCTGCGCCACGTCCAGGACGAGGTCCTTTACCTGGTACTGCCGGCCTCCGGGATCGGCAGCAAGCCCGCGGACGGGCCCGGCGAGTCCCTGGAGCAAAATGCCCTGTTGGGGCTGCCTGCCCTGGCCGACCCCGAGGTCTCCGGATCGCTGGCCGCCGCGCTGGGCGACCCCGTGAGCCTGGGAGAGATCCCGGGCAACCTTGCGGTGTTGCGCCGGGCCACGCTGCAGGCCCCGGCCGGACGGCTGGTTGCGGTCAACGCCAGCGAGGATGCCAAGGCCGCCGGCTGGGTTCGCCTGCTGGCCGACTACCACCGCGCCGACCTGTTGGGCACGGTGCGCGCCTACCTCGCGGCGCGCGGCACCTGGGAGGATGCGGCACGGGCCCTGGGCATCCACCGCAATTCCCTGCGCCACCGGATTTCGGTGGCCACCACGCTCATTGGCGTGGACCTGGACGACCCGGATGTCGCGGCGCATCTGTGGCTGGCGCTGCGCCGCGAGACCTCAGGGCCGGGGCTGGGCTAGGGACTGGAACTCCGCCATCGATTCCGCGTCGCTGCCCAGCCAGGCCCGGACGGTTTCGGTGTGTTCGCCCAGCTGCGGCGGCGCCATGGCAGGGGCATCCAGCGCCGGGGTCCAGGTGATCGGGTGGCGCACCTGCCTGCCCACGGTGTCCCCTTGCGAGTTGTGCACCTCGATGACCGGGTCCAGTCCCAGGGATTCGGCGTAGTCCAGGCCCTCGTCGATGCCCGCGACCTTGCCCGCCGGCACGCCCACGGCGGTGAACCGGGTCTGCCACCTCGCCCCGGTGTCCGCGCCCAGCGCGTCCTCAAGCAACGGGATGAGTTTTTCGCGATGGGCCACGCGGGCCGAGTTGGTGGCGAAGCGGGAGTCCTCGGCCAACTCCGGTTTTCCGATCTCGGCGCAGAGCCTGGCAAACTGGCCGTCGTTGCCGCAGGCCACCGCCACCGATCCGTCGGCGCATGACAGCAACTGGTAGGGCACGATCGAGGGGTGCTCGTTGCCCATGCGAGCGGCAACCTTGCCCGCCCCCAGGTAGGCCTGGCCCTGGTTGGCCAGCGCGCCCTGCAGGCTGGAGAGCAGGTTGACCTCCACGTGGGCGCCGGTGCCGGAGGAGGCGCGGGCGTGCAGCGCCGCCAGCACCCCGATGCTTGCGTCCTTGGCGGTGAGCACGTCCACCAGCGCGACCCCTGCCTTCATGGGCTCCTCCCCGGCCTCGCCGGTGATGGACATCAGCCCGCCCAGGGCCTGGACGATGAAGTCGTAGCCGGGCAGGTGCGCCCCGCCGGCGGACCCGAATCCGGAAATCGAGGCATAGACCAGCCCCGGGTTCAGTGCCGAGAGCTCCGCATACCCCAGCCCCAGCTTGTCCATGCCGCCGGGCTTGAAGTTCTCCACCAGCACGTCGGCGCGCAGCGCCAATTCCCGTGCCACCTCGCGGTCCGCCGGATCGGTGAGGTCAAGGGCGACCGACTGCTTGTTGCGGTTCACCGACTCGAAGTAGGTGGAGCCGGTGGCGGAGAACGGCGGCCCCCAGCTGCGGGTGTCGTCCCCGGTCCCGGGACGCTCGACCTTGATGACGGTTGCACCCATGTCGGCCAGCGTCATGGTGCACAGCGGTCCGGCCAGGACCCGGGAGAAGTCCGCGACGATGATTCCCTCGAGGGGACGGATCTTGTTCATGCGTGTTCCGAGTCCTTCACGTTGTTCCTGGCCGGCACCGCCGGCGGGGCCTGGCCGTAGACGGCCTCCGCCTTGGCGGCCTTGCGCATCGCCAGGCGGGTGAGCAGTTCCTCCTCGGCGTCGATGCCCGGGACCACACCGCGCGGCACCCGCAACAGGAAGACGAAGCCCAGGACCCACCAGGCCCCGAAGAGCAGCCACGGCTGGATGCCGATGGCCGCGGGCATCCCCGGCAGGTAGAGACTGATCAGCGCGGCGCAGAAGAGCACCGAGGTGACGCCGATGGCCTGGCCGAAGTTGCCCTTCCCGCCGATGCGCAGCGGGCGCTCCATCATCGGTTCGCGCCGGCGCAGGATCACGAAGGCGACCCCGACCAGCAGGTAGGCGATCACGATCGAGGGCGAGCCGGAGTCGACCAGCCAGCCGAGCATGGCCGAACCGAAGAACGGGGCGAGCACCGAGAGCCCGCCGATGAACAGCAGGGCGTTGACCGGGGTGCCGTACTTGGGGTGCAGCTTCGCGAACCAACCCGGCAGCATGCCGGAGCCGGCCATGGCGTAGAGCAGACGGGAGGCGCCCATCAGCAGCGAGTTCCAGGAGGTGAGGATTCCGGCGATGCCGCCTGAGATCAGCACCTTTGCCATCATCTCCGAGCCGAAAAGCGCGCCCATGGCATCGGCGGTGGCCAGTTCGGAGCCGGCCAGCGCCGCGGCGCCCATGCCGGAGGAGGTGGCCAGGATGACCATGACGTACCAGGCGGTGGCGATGAGGACGGCGATCACGACGTACTTGCCGATGCGCCGCGGTTCGATGTCGCATTCCTCGGCCGATTGCGGGATGACGTCGAAGCCCACGAACATGAACGGCACGATGATCATCACCCCGAAGAACCCGGCAACCCCGTTGCTGAAGAACGGCTCCATGGTTTGGGTGGATCCGCCGGCGAAGGAACCGAAGAGCAGCACCGCGCCGATGGCGAAGAGGAAGAGCACCACGAAGGTCTGCACCACCCCGGCGGTCTTGATGCCGCGGATGTTGATGGCGGTGATGACCACCGCGCCGAGCACGCCGACCAGCGCCCAGGTCAGGTAGACCTCGGAGCCGGCGATGTCCCAGAGCTTGATGCGGTTCAGGTCGGGGAAGAGGTACAGCGCCGTCTTGGGCAGGGCCACCGCCTCGAAGGCGACGATGGTGATGTAGCCGCCGACGATGGCCCAGGACCCGGCGAAGGACCAGCGGGCGCCCATGGCGCGTAGCAGGTAGTTGTGCTCGCCTCCGGCCCGCGGCATCGCGGCGACCAGTTCTGCGTAGGTCAGCCCGACCACGGCCATGATGCCGCCGCCGACGACCATGGCCAGGGAGGCGCCGAGCGGGCCGGCGGTGGTGATCCAGTCACCCGTGAGCACCACCCAGCCGAAGCCAATCATGGCTCCCACGCCGATGGCGAGGGTGTCCCAACGGCCCAGGACCTTCTTGAGTTTCGGTGTTTCGGTGGTGTCTTGCGTGTGACTGCTGGTCATCGCGGTTCCTTCCGTGTGTACGACCCAGCACACACTACGCAAGGAAAGTGACAGAAGTCTCGGACAGATCATCCAATCCCTTGGCCGGTTCATCCAAAGCCGCCGACATTTCCTGTCTCTCCAACGGGAACGCCGGCCAACGCAGCAGGTCCCGGGCACCAGGGGTTTTCCCTTGGTGCCCGGGACCCTGACGGAAGCCCCTGCTCCGGAATCAGACCGTCCGGCGCAGCGGGACTTCCTTGATGAACAGGATGCACACCAGCCCGACGACGGCGACGATGGCCGAGGTCATGAACACCACGCCGGTGGCATCGCCGAAGGCCGTCTCGTACATCAGGCGCACGGCAGGGGGCATCTCCGAGAGGTTCAGCGACGTTCCGCCTGCGGCAACGCCGGTGGAACCGTCGGGTGAGACCAGGTGCGCGGACTTCAATGCATCGAGCACCAGCGCCCCGACCTTGTCCGAGAGCATGGCCCCGAGCACCGCCACGCCCGCGGCCCCGCCGACGGCGCGGAAGAAGGCGACCGAGGAGCTGGCGGTGCCGATGTCGGTGACCTTGACGGTGTTCTGCACCGCAAGGACCAGGTTCTGCAGCATGAAACCCATGCCCAGGCCGTTGAAGAACATGCCGGTGGCCAGGATCCAGTAGTTGGTGTCGTGGGACATCATGCCCAGCAGCCCCAGCGCTCCGACGTTGAGGATGGCGCCGATGACCAGGAAGATCTTCCAGCGCCCGAAGCGGGAGATCAGCTGGCCGGAAAAGACCGATCCGAACAGGTTTCCCGCGATCATCGGCAGGGTCATGACCCCGGCCAGGGTGGGGCTCGCCTCGCGGGCCACCTGGAAGTATTGGCCCAGGAAGGCGCCGGAGCCGAACATCGCCACGCCGATGGAAATCGAGGCGAGGATCGCCAGGGCGGTGGTGCGGGTGGCGATGATGCGCAGTGGGATCACCGGTTCCGGGACCCGGCCCTCGACCCAGAGCAGCAGGGCAATGAGCACCAGCGAGCCGCCGACCATCGCGTAGGTCTGCCAGGAGTTGAACTCGTAGAAGCCCGCCTTGCCCACGTAGGAGACCCAGATCAGCAGCACGGAAACCGAAATGGTCACCAGCACCGCGCCGGCCCAGTCGATGTAGACCTTCCGCGGGACGTGTGCGATGTGCAGGGTCTTGTGGATCAGCCACATGGAGATGACGGCAATGGGCACCCCGATGAAGAAGGTCCAGCGCCAGCCCAGCGGGGAATCGACGATCAGCCCGCCCAGCAACGGGCCGCCGGCGGTCGCCGCGGCCATGACGCCGCCGAAGTAGCCCGAGTACTTGCCGCGCTCGCGCGGCGGGATGACGGTGCCGATGACCGCCATGCCCATGGCGGTGAGCCCGCCCATGCCGATGCCCTGGATGACGCGGGCGCTCATGAGCATGGGGATGTTGATGGCGAACCCGGCCAGCATGGAACCGCACACGAAGATGACGATGCTGATTTGCAGCAGCTTCTTCTTGTCGAAGAGGTCCGCCAGCTTGCCCCAGATCGGGGTGGTTGCGGCGTTGGCCAGCAGGGCCGCGGTGAGCACCCAGTTGAAGTCGGTCTGCGTGCCTTCCAGCGCGTCCATGATCGTCGGCAGCGCAATGGAGACAATCGTGGTTGCCAGCATGGCGGCGAAGAAGGATGCCAGCACGCCGGTGATCGAGCGCAGCACCTCCTTCTGGCTCATTTGGGGCTGGTCGCCGGGGCGCTCCCGCGTCCGGTCGACTGATTGCTGCTCAGACATGGGGGTTCTCCTCCGGGCCGTTGGGGGCCGTGGCGTTCTTGACGTGGATGGAATCCAGGCCGGCACGCAGCACCTGTTGGATGTTGTTCACGGTGGCCGCGGCCGCGGCGATTTCCGCTTCGTCCCAGTCCTTGAGCAGCCCGGCCAGCACCGTGGCGCGCCTGTCGTAGGCGGAATCGAGCTCCTCAGCGCCGCGGGGCGTGAGGGAAATCAATTGGGCGCGGGCGTCGGTGGGGCTGGGGGTGCGCACCAGCAATCCGGAGCCTTCCAGCTCAACGACTTGGCGGCTGAGCGCCGCGGGTCCGATGCCGATCCACTGGGCGATGTCGGTGGCGCGGGTGGGCTGGTTGCGCTGGATGTAGGCCAGCACGCCCAGGCCCGCGAAGCCCACCGACTGCTTTCCTTCGCCGAGGTGCTCGACGCAGCGCAGCGTGCGCTTGAGCGCGGTGAGGCTTTCGACCAGTTCAAATGTTGGGGTTTCGCCGCGTGGCAACGGATCGTTCTCCTTCGCAAATATAGTTGACCAAGGCTAATGTTGCCTTCTGCAACCATATGGTGAATTTAGTTGCCCCGTCAAACTAATTTGGCGCAACTCACAGCGGCGCTAGGCTGGTGGATCGTGAGCACCGAAAATTTCAGCACCTCCGACATCGCCTTGGCCGCACGGCTGCGCTCGATTGCGCTGGACGCGGCGCGGCTCGCCGCACCGGTCCTGCGCGGGGCGTTCCGCCAGGACGTGGAACGGGAAAACAAGACCAACGCCCATGACCTGGTGACGGCATTCGACAGGCGCAGCGAAGAGATCATCCGTGGACACCTGCTGGCGGCCGAGCCCGACTCCCGGGTCCTGGGCGAAGAGGGCGGCAGCACGGGTGCCGGAAGCATCCAGTGGATAGTCGACCCCATCGACGGCACCAGCAATTTCACCCACGGGGTCGCCTTCTTCTGCATCTCCATTGCGGCTGCCCGCGACGGGGTGCTGCTGGCGGCCGTCGTGCTTGACCCAGTCGCCGGGCTGGAATTCACCGCCGATGCGCAACACGCCTACCTGAACGGCGCGATCCTGTCTCCCGGCGCCCGCCCGGACCAGCATCACGCGAACATCATGACCGACTACCCCTCGGCCGAGGCCCTCGAACTCGACGGGGAGGCTGGGCTGCGCGAGTTCGGCGCCTGGGTCGGCGCCTTTGCCACCGTGCGCCGCAAGGTCTCCGCCGCCCTGGCCCTGGCCCATGTCGCGGCCGGCTGGTGCGATGCAACCATTGGCTTCGACACCAAGCCCTGGGACATCGCCGCCGGGGCCCTGCTGGTGCGCCGCGCCGGCGGCAGGTACCTGGGCTACCGCTACGACGGGCAGACCCTGCCGGACCACGAGGCGCCGTGCTTCCTGGCCTTGGGACCGGGTGCAGACTACCCGGTGCTGGATGGATCGATCCGCCGGATCATCGCCGCCCGCAACGCGGCGGGCGCGGGCGGGTCAGCCTAGGTCGCGGGCGCTGATCTCCTCGGGGAAGTCCAGGTCCTCGACCTTGCGGACCAGGACGTCGCTGAGCATGCATTCGGCCACCGCGTCGCTTCCGGCATCGGTGCTTTCCACCAACAGGTTTCCCGCCGTGTCGTAGATCCGGCAGCTGACCTCTCCCCGCTTGCCGTCCACGTTCGTGACGACGAGGCCGCCAAAGAGCGTCGACGCATCCACGGTGCTGCGAAACGGGTCGGAATGGTTGGTCGTTTCCGGCATGGCCGAGGTCGTCGTCAACGAGAGCACATATTCGTCGGTGCCCTCCGCTTCGAACTCAAAGCTCTGCGTGTTGTCGTAGAACGAGAGGATCGTGGAAAGCAGCACGGCGTAGAGGATCGAGACCAGCAGCCCGAACGTGCCGGTCACCAATGCCGTGACGCTGAAACCGCGGCTCCTGATCCGCTTGGCGATGCCCACGATGCCCAACACCATCGCCAGGGGACCCAGCACGAAGGAGACGAAGCCGAGAAACGGGACCAGGGACACCGCGGCCGCCACGATGCCGGTCACCATCGCGAAGGTCGTCATCCCGTATGTGCGCAGCGGCGGCTGGTTGCCGCCGTTGCCGTAGTGCCCGTAGTATCCGCCCGGCGGATACTGGCCCGGATACGCGCCCTGGTACTGGCCGGGGTACGGCTGCTGCCCGGGTGCGGGCCGCCCCGCGTACCCGCCGGGAGACGACCACGATCCGTGGTGGGGATCGCCGCCCGGGCGGGCATACGGGTCAGACATGGGACTCCTGGAATGTATGGGAACGGAGCGGCAGGTGCCGCAATCCGTACACATAAGAAATTACTCCCTTGTGAGCCGTGGACACAAACATCCTCCGCTAGTCCGAGCCGTCCGCCAGCCGGTACGCGGACCCGTCCGGCTGGCGCAGCAGCATCCCGTAGTCGACCAAGTAGCGGCGCAGGAGCACCGGGTCGTCGGTGAACTCCTCCAGCTTCGAGGTCAGTTCGACCTCGGTGAGCCGCTGCCCGTGCCGCAAGACCTTGCCTGCAATCACGCGCAGCAGGCCCAGGCGTTCCTCGTGCTTCCGGGGATAGCGGTCGATGCGGCCCGCTTCGTCGAAGTAGCGCTCGCTGCCCGTCTGCTGATCCCTACGTGCTCCGGCGGCCAGCACGCGGGCAAAGACCTGCTCGTCCACCAGGCCCCGTCCATCGAGCAGGCCGGCGCTAGCGAGGTTTTGCCGGGCCTTGGCCCGGCGTTCGGGCCGCAGGTCGCTCTCCAATCCCAGGACCTGCTGGGCGTAGTAACGGCGGGTCTCCTCGTTGGCCAAGGCACCAAAAACCTGGCGCCAGTCCCCCGCGGATTCCTGCACTGGATCCTTCATGGTCTATCCCTCGTTTTTCCTTGTTGTTCGGCTTACCCTGAGGACATGGCTACTCTATTTCATCGAAATGCGCAGACTGCCGTGCACCACCACGGCGGCGGATCGATCATCCTTGGCGGAATCCTGGCGATGTTGTTGTTCGCGATATTCGCCATCTTCCTGTTTGCCGTACAAGGGGCCTGGGAACCGATGATGATCGGCATCGCCTTCGGCCTTTCGGCAGTGCTCTTTGGCACGGCGTACCACTTCACGCACTGACCGAACCCACCTCGCCGGGCCACGAACATCCCAGACCCCCGACATCAGGGGCGGGACGTTGGTGGCTCGCCCTATGTCCGCTTCCAGGCCCCCGCCGCGTGCCGGACGGCCGCCCTGCCGCTGAAGAGGCAGCCGCCCAGGAAGGTGCCCTCGAGCGCACGGTAGCCGTGGATGCCCCCGCCGCCGAAACCCGCCGCCTCTCCCGCCGCATAGAGTCCCGGGACCGGGTTCCCGCCGGCGTCCAGCACCCGCGAATCCAGGTCCGTCTGGATCCCGCCCAACGACTTGCGCGTCAGGATCCTCAATCGCACGGCGATCAGCGGGCCGGCTTTCGGGTCCGTGATGGGGTGCGGCTTGACGCTGCGCACCAGCTTGTCGCCCAGGTAGTTCCTGGCCGAGGTGATGGCCGAGATCTGGCCGTCCTTGCCGAATCCATTCGCCGTGGCCGAGTCCCTGGTCGCGAGCACCCCGGCAACCTGGGCCGGATCCAGGAGGTCCTCCCCGGCCAGCCGGTTCATCTTGGCCACCAGCTCATCGAGTGTAGCCGCCTGGACGAAGTCCTCGCCTTGGTCCAGGAAGTCCTGGACGGGGCCGGGAACATCCACTCGCGCCCGCGCCAGCACGGCGCGGATGTCCTTGCCGGTGAGGTCGGGGTTTTGCTCGGAGCCGGAGAGCGCGAATTCCTTGCCGATAATGCGTCGGTTGAGGATGAACCAACTGTGGTCGTGCCCGGTGCCGCGCAGGTGTTCGAGGGTCCCGAGCGTGTCGAAGCCGGGCCACAGCGGGTCGGGCAGGCGCTTGCCGGTGGCATCCAGCCACAGGGAACTGGGCCCGGGTAGGATGCGGATTCCGTGGCGCTTCCACACCGGGTTCCAGTTGGCGATTCCCTCGGTGTAGTGCCACATCCGGTCCCCGTTGACCAGTCGGGCACCGGCCCGGTGGGCGATGTCCAGGCCGCGCCCGTCCACGTGCGCGGGCACTCCGGAGACCAGGTCCCGCGGCGGGCTGCCCAGGCGTTCCGGCCAGGCCGCGCGCACCTTGGAAAGGTTCCCTCCGATGCCGCCGGTGGCAACGACGACGGAGGGGGCAAAGTATTCGAAGTCCCCGGCCTTGGTGCGGTTGCTGTCCTCCCCGCGCGGCGCCGGGTCATTCGCCAGGATGCTGCCGCGCACACCGTTGACGGCACCGTTGGCGGAGGCCAACTCGTCGAGTTGGTGCCGCCAGAGCATGGTCAGCTGGCCCTTGGCCTCGGCGATCCGGGCCGCCCGGATGAACGGAGCCAACAGCCCCGGCCCGGTCCCCCAGGTGATGTGGAATCTCGGCACCGAGTTTCCCGGTCCCTGCGCGCCCGCCCCGCCGCGTTCGGCCCACCCGACCACCGGGAAGAACCGGATGCCGCGTTCATGCAGCCACTGCCGCTTGCCGCCGGCCGCCCAGCGGACGTAGGCGCTCGCCCATTTGCGGCCCCAGTCGTCCTCGTCGCGATCGAACCCTGCGGTGTTGGCCCAGTCCTGCAGCGCCAATTCCTTCGAGTCCTTGACACCCAGCCGACGCTGTTCCGGCGAATCGACCAGGAAGATCCCGCCAAAGCTCCAATGGGCCTGCCCGCCGAGGTTCGCCTCGGATTCCTGGTCCAGCAGCAGCACGCGCGCGCCGGCCGCGGTGGCCTCGGTGGCCGCCACCAGCCCGGCCAGGCCGGCACCGACGACAATGACATCGAAGTGTTGCGAATGCGGGATGTTCGACATGGATCCACGATAGCGCCGAAGTGGCGCGGGCCACATCAATGGCCCGCTGGCCAGCGCCGCCGGAGTCTCCGTCCGACACCGCCGGAACCAATGCTCGGCCTCCGTCCTTGCACGAAATCCGCCCGCCGCCGCCCAGGGACGCCGTGTCCATTACGTTTCCCCAAAGCCGGACGCCGCGCCGGCTGCTAGCCTTCACTCGTGCACTTCGTTGAACATGGTTCCGGGATCCCGCTGTTGCTGATCCACGGATTCTGCGTCGATCATCGCCTGCTGCTGGGGCTCGATCCCGTGTTTGCCGCGCGTGGCCGGTGGCGACGGGTCTACATCGACCTACCGGGAATGGGCGAGTCCATTGCCGGACCCGGCATCCGGAGCTCCGACGACGTCGCCGACGCGGTCGCGTCCTTCGCGCGAAAGACCTTCGGCAGCGAGCGATTCGCGATACTCGGCAATTCGTTTGGCGGAATGATCGCCCGCCACCTGGCGGCCGAATTCGGCGACCAGGTGCTTGGACTTGCCCTGCTTTGTCCGGTGGCCGCGGCGGAGCACAGACGCCGGGTCTTGCCGGGGCAAACCGTGTTGCGCTCCGACCCGGGCCTTCTGGCGACGCTGGACCCCGAAGACGCCAAGGCCTACGCGGACATGGCCGTCATCCAGTCGCCCGAGAACTGGGCCCGTTTCCGCGACTCGGTGCTTCCGGGGCTGCGGTCATTCGACCGTTCGGCCATCGGCCGTATCGCCGGACGCTACGCGCTGACCCGGGAACCCGAGGAACGTTCCGGCAAGTTCCCTGCCCCCACCCTGATCATCGCCGGGCGGCAGGACCACGTCGTGGGGTTTGCGGACCAGATGGCTCTGGCGAGGCACTACCCGCGGGCCACGCTTTCGGTCCTCGAGGGTGCCGGCCACAACGCGCACCTCGACCAGCCCGAACTCACGCACGACCTGCTCGAGAGGTGGCTCAAGCTCATGGAATCCCCACTGCCTGGTTGAACCGGCGCCCGGCTGGGCCCTACGGCGTTCCTGCTCGTGCGGCCCTGGCCTTGGCGACCGAACCGAAGGCGGAGAAGTCCTTGTGCCCTTCCTCGCCCCAGACCACCAGCACCCGCAGGGTTTCGTCCCCGGTGTTGCGCAGGTCGTGTTCCACCCCGGCCGGGGCCAGGACGCTGTCCCCGGCCCGCAGTTCGTGGTGTTCCTGGCCCACGCGCATCGACGCGGTGCCCGACAGCACCAGGTAGAACTCCTCCAGGGCCATGTCGTGGCGGTGGTGGGTGTGCATGCCCTCGTGTCCGCCGGGCGCCAGTTCCCAGGTCTGGATGGCGACGGGCATCTTCATCTCGTCGACGAAATGGAATTGCATGCGGGTCTCGGTGCCCTCGTGCAGGGCGTATTCAAAGGTGTGTGCACCACGTGGTTCAAACATGCCGCTCCCCCTATTCGATGGTTGCGCCGTCCGCTCAGGCCGGCGATGCGCCCAGGCGCATGCTGATTTGCCGTGCCGCCCGCACGCAGGCGGCACCGAGTTCGTCCAGCTGTTCCTTCGAGACCCGGTAGTACGGGGCCGCGATCATGGCGCTTGCCACCACGGTGCCGCGGTGGTCGAAAATCGGCGCGGCCACGCCGACCTCGTCGGGCGAGGTCTCTCCGTGATTCGCCGCGTAACCCCGCTCCCGCACCGTCTCCAGGCGCTTGAGGTAGGTGGCCCGTGCGCCGGCGGTGTTCGCGGGCAGCAGCACGGCGCCGGATTCCAGCAGGCCCGCGGCGCGGTCGGGCGCCTCGTGGGCCAGGAAGACCTGGACCGAGGCGCTGAGCGCGGTGTTGTAGCGGCTGCCCATGGCCGAGGTGTGCTTGACCTGGTGGATGCTGGGGATCTGCTCGACCGAGACGGATTCGGCGCCGTCCCAGATGGTCAGCACCGCGGTTTCCCCGGTATCCGCGGCCAGTTCGGCCAGGAAGGGGTAGGACACCCGCCGCACGTCGAGGTTGGCCAGCAGCGGTCCGGCGACCGCGATGAGCCCCAGTCCCAGCGAGTATTTGCGGGTGGCCTCGTCGCGGGCCACGATGCGTTCCTGCTCCAGCGTGGCCAGGATCCTCGAGATGCTGGATTTGTGCAAGCCCACCCGGGCGGCGATTTCCGTGACGCCCAGCACCGGGTTCTCAACCGTGAAGCACCGCAGCACGTCGATGACGTTGACGATGACCGAGGCGCCGCGCGGTTCCGCGGTGGTGGTTTCAGCCGCTTGGGCAACCATGGGGATTCCTCCGGTGGGTGGGGTGCTGGTTGGTGCGTTCACGGTTGTACGCTACCGGGCCGTGTCGGGTTGCGCCTCGTCGACGCCGATGTCTTCGTTCCAAAGTCCCGGGTTCTGGGTGACGAAGTCTTCCATGAGTGTGGTGGCCCGGGCATCGTCGATGACCACGACTTCCACGCCGCGGGAGCGCAGCAGTTCGAGCTCGCCGGGGAAATTCCGGTTCTCCCCGACCACCACGCGCCGGATGCCGAAGAGGATGATCGATCCGGAGCACATGGCGCAGGGCGCCAGCGTGGAGTACAGGGTGGTACCGGCGTAGGAGGCCCGACGCCCGGCATTGCGCAGCGCGTCGATTTCCCCGTGCGCCGTCGGATCCCCGTTTTGCACGCGGCGGTTGCGGCCGGCCCCCAGCATCACGCCGTTCTCGAAGATGCTCGATCCAATGGGCACCCCGCCCTCGCCGGCACCCAGGCGGGCCTGTTCAAGGGCGGTGGCGTATCCGGCGCGGTCGTGTTCGTCCAGGATCATGGCGAGGGGCTCGATTCTTCGTCGGAAGCGGGGATGACGGTGGCCATCGGAAAGGGGGCGGTGGGGCACACGCGTGCACTCCACCGCCCCCTCCATCATGCCAGTTCGATGCTAGGCATCAATGATGTTGTTTTCCGGACCGAAGCCGAACTTGGTGATGTTCTCGACTCCGCCGTCCTCGCCGATGACCAGGATGTCGTGTTCGCGGTATCCGCCGGCTCCCGGCTCGCCGTCCAGGACGGTGATCATCGGTTCCATGGAGACAACCATGCCCGGTTCAAGGACCGTGTCGATGTCCTCGCGCAGCTCCAGGCCCGCTTCGCGGCCGTAGTAGTGCGACAGCACCCCGAAGGAGTGGCCGTAGCCGAAGGTGCGGTTGGGCAGCAGGCCGTGGCCGATGAAGATCTCGTTGAGCTCGGCGGCAATGTCCTTGCAGACCGCTCCGGGCTTGATGAGTTCCAGGCCGCGCTTGTGCACCTCGACGTTGACGTTCCACAGCTCCAGGGATCGGGCGTCCGGCTCGCCGAGGAACAGGGTGCGCTCCAGGGCGGTGTAGTAGCCGGAAGTCATCGGGAAGCAGTTCAGCGAAAGGATGTCCCCGCGCTCAAGCTTGCGGGTGGTTGCCCAGTTGTGGGCGCCGTCGGTGTTGATGCCGGACTGGAACCAGACCCACGTGTCGCGCACTTCGCGGTGCGGGAAGGTCTTGGCGATCTCGTGGACCATGGCCTCGGTGCCGATGAGGGCGACCTCGTATTCGGTGATGCCCTCGCGGATCGCGGCCTTGATGGCCTCGCCGCCCAGGTCGCCGATGCGCGCACCGTGCTTGATGACCTCGATTTCCTCGGCGGACTTGATCATGCGCTGGCGCATGGCGTCCTGCGAGACATCCACCAGGGTGGCGCCCTCAAAGGCCGCGCCGATTGCCTGGCGGGTGAACAGGGCCAGGGCGTCGTCCTCGACGCCGATGCGCGCGGCCTTCACGCCGTCGCGCTTCAGGGCTTCCTGCAGACCGTAGTAGAAGTTGTCGCGCTTCCAGTCCGTGTAGACGATGTTGTCGCCGTAGCTGGTGCGCCATGGCATGCCGGCGTCGATGTTCGCGGTCACGGTGGTGGAGTTGTTCGCGGTGACCACCAGGGCGTAGTTGCGTCCAAAGGTGGTGTAGAGGAAGTCGGAGTAGTACTTGATGCCGTGGTAGCTGGTCAGGATGACCGCATCCAGTTCCTTGGCGGCCATGATCTTGCGCAGGCCGGTCAGGCGGCGCTCGAACTCGGCATCCGAGAAGGTCAGCTGCTGCTTGGTGCCGTTGTGCAGCGTCTTGAGGCGCTCGAGGTCGGAAACGTTGGTGGCGCTGTGAGCGGTGGTGGTCAAGGTATTGACTCCTTAGAAGTAAACAGGTGGCAATGGAGACCGGCCCAATCAAAAGGATTGCGTGGATTCTTGGGAACCGCCGGAGAAAGTTTCGGACTGTTGCACTCATTGCAACGCCGTTGCACTCAGATTATGTGTGCCCCAGCTCACTGTCAAGTGGTTTCCGGCGAACTTCGAAAGATTTCCGACCAGGGCTGCTCGACGGGGCCTTTTGCGGTTACTTTCAAGGAGCCTGCCCCACGACAAAAGCAAAGGTCGCGGTCTCCGCCATTGCGGACACCGCGACCCTCACGCGACCTTCACGCGACCAGCCGGCCCCGCGTAGCCCAGTGTCGCCGTTGCCCTCCTCCCTCGAATCGGGAACGAAGACCAGAGCCAGGTCAGGGTTGTTGATGAAACTTTCCAGCTGCCCGATCGCCTTGTCACGCTTGAGCAGTCGCCGGATCAGCTTGATGATCATCAGAATGATCACTTATGGAAACGGGAACGCACCGATGATTGCGCCGGTTTGCACGGCGTCGCCCTGATGAAGCGAAGAAGCCCCACCGACACAGCGGACTTGGCGCCGCAATCGGTTTCGGCACTCAAGGCCGAATGCCGAGTCGCCTTGTCCGGCGACAAGTTATGGCACCTCCAAGACGATCTTCCCGGCCATCAACCCACCCTTTCGGGCATCTACAACCTAGGTGACAACCGCGTTTAGCTCAGCGGCTTCTTGCTGGTTTCGACCGAGAAGGCGACCGCGACCAGGGAGATGACGGCTGCTCCCATGAGGTACCAGCCGGGGGCCAGGTCGGTGCCGGAGCTGGCGATCAGGACGGTTGCCACGAAGGGCGCGGTGCCACCGAAGAGCGCATTGGACAGATTGAAGCTCACGGCGAATCCGGAGTAGCGGACCCGGGTGGGGAACATTTCGGCCAGGAAGCTGGGTAGCGTCCCGTCATTGAGGCTCAGCATCGCGCCGAGCAGGATCTGCACCAGGACGACGACGAGGAAGTTGCCGGTTTCCAGCAGCATGAACGACGGGACCGTCAGCACCACGAACAGGATCGATGCGCTCATCAAGACCTTCTTGCGCCCAAAGCGGTCCGAGAGCATTCCCACCACGAAGATGAATCCGATGTACGTGGCCAGTGCCACGGTGGTGGCGACATAGGATGCGGTTTCGCTCAGCCCGATGTTTTGGGAAAGGTGGGTGGGCATGTAGCTGAGGATCAGGTAGAAACCCACGGCATTGAGCAGCACCGCACCGACGGCCTGCACGAGCTGGCGCCAGTGGTTCTTGAACAGCGAGCTGACCGGGGCCTTGACTGCATTGTCTTCCTTGGCCAGTTCCTTGAAGACCGGCGAGTCCTCGAGCTTGGTCCGGATATAGCGCCCGATCAAGCCCATGGGTGCGGCCAGCAGGAACGGCAGACGCCAGCCCCAGGACTGCATTTGCTCGGGTTCCAGCATGCCCGTCAGCAGCGCCGCAAGCAGCGAGCCGAGTAGCAGGCCGGTGGCGGTGCTTGCCGGAACAACGGCGGCGTAGAGGCCTCGCCGGTTGGCCGGTGCATATTCCACCAGGAAGGCGGAGGCTCCCGCGTATTCGCCGGAGGCGGAGAACCCCTGGACGACTCGGATGATCAGCAGCAGGATCGGCGCCCAGATCCCGATGGTGTTGTAGGAGGGAATCAAGGCAATGCAGAAGGTTGCCGCGGACATGATCAGGATCGACCACGAGAGCGCCTCGCGCCGGCCGATCTTGTCTCCCAGGTGGCCCCAGACGAATCCGCCCAAGGGACGGACCAGGAACGAGATCGCGAAGAGTGCGAAGGTGAGCATCAGGCCGGTTGCCGGGTCGGAGTCCGGGAAGAAGACCGCCGTGATGGTCACGGCAAGGTAGCCGTAGACGGCATAGTCGAACCATTCCACGAAGTTGCCGATGAAGCTGGCGGCAACGACCTTGGTGCGGGTTTTCTTGCCGATCCCGGCCGGGTCCGGACGGCCCTGCCCGCTGAGCGTTGGGCCGAGGTCGGAGGCCTGGCTATTGGTGAGCGTGCTCATTGCAGAACGCGCGCGGGCACCGTTGCCGTCCGCGGAGTTGTTGCGCTGAATCATTTGGGAACCACCAGAGTTTATTTTGGTTGCATTCGTTGCAACACTGTTGCGCTCACTTTATTTGTGTCCCGCATCACTGTCAAGGGTCGCGCTTGGCCCGCTCCACATTTGTTGCCCGTGGCGTTAAAAAGTTTGGACGCCCGGTCTCCCGGGCGCCCAAACTTGCACGATATTCATGCCCTACGGAACCGTCGACAAGCCCGCTCACGCTCGCCGACGATGCGCCATGCCGGCATGACCGGCCACAATGGCCGCTACCTGACAGCCAGGGATTCCAGTGCCAAGGAGTATTCGTCCTCGATGGCCCGGGCCACGCCGTTGGTCACGGCGTCCAGGAGCAACTTCCCTCGTTCGGCGCTGGCGCCCAGTGGCGAGGACAGGCATCCGCTGGCCGGGGTGCGCGCCGGATCCTCGGGGAAGATGTCGTAGGGCTTCAGCTGCGCCGGCGGGTGGTCGACCGCACGGGACATGTCGACCTTTTCAGGGTGCAACAGCAGCATGAGGGAAGTTTCCAGCACCCCGCCGTGCTCAATGTCCCAGCCAAGGAAACCATCAGGGAAGACCTTTTCCAGCGTCTCCGCGTCAACGAAGTCCCAATAGGAGAGCAGCATCGCCCGCGCATCGCCTCCTGCTTCCCGGGCCCGGCCCACCGCAATTTCCAGCCCCTCGTAAATGAATTGGTAGTTTTCGAAGTGGCCGTTGAGTATGACCACCTTGGTGAACCCCTGCCCGAGGAAGGAGCGGGCAATGTCTTCCACCTGGCCGGTGAGCGTTGCCCCGCTCAGGCTCGTGGTTCCGACCCTGTGATTACCCCCTCCGGAGCGCGGCTGCGACTTGTATCCATAGGAAAGGGTCGGCGCCACCAGGGCGCCCAGCTTCTCGGCCACCACTCCGGCAATGGCGCGCGACAGCATCGCGTCAACGCCCAGCGGCATATGTGGGCCATGTTGTTCGGTGGCGCCGGTGGGAATGATGACCGTTGCTTGGGGCTGGACTACGTATGCGGCAAAGGTTTCCGCATCAATGTCTTCCAGAAAAACCGACTGCATCGAGGTACTCCTTGTGGTGTTGGCGCGTGGCGTCCCGTCGCTGATTCGCCCCGCGCCATGCGATTTATGGGATTGGGCCTGGGAAATCCAATGGCGATCAAAGCAACTTGGCCGCGTTGATCATCACGGCACTCCAGCCCGTGGCATGGTGGTGCGGGTCCCGCGGCCGATGCTTCGGCCACGGGACCCACTGGTCTTCACCGGCCCCTAGGAGCCGATCTTGTGCTTTGCGGATGCCGGCTCCGGGTGCGAAACCTCGTCGTCGATCCGCTGCTCGGCGAGCAGGAATTCCGCGCTGCCATGCTGGCGAATGAACTCCGCGTCGGAGCAGTCAATCTTCAGTCCCAGCGGCACTCCCTGTTCGATGCGGGACTTGAATCGGCTCAGTCCCAAGAAGTAATACAAGCCGGCGCTGGTGGCGGTTCCGGCCAGCCAGGAGAAGTCGATGCCGCCCACCGCGGTGGCGATCGGGCCCTGCAGGGGCGGGATCGACCCGTACATGCACATCCAGGTCATGAAGATGCCGCCGGCGAAGGCAATGAATGCAGCGGGGTTGAAGGACTTGAGCTTGGTCGACCTGGGATCAAGGAACAGGTAGGAGAAGTCCTTGTGGCGGCGTTCGAAGACGAAGTAGTGCACCGCCATGATCCCGCCCCAGGTGGCAACCCAGGCCGCGATGGCAATGATCCAGTTGTGCAGGACCTCGGCAAAGTCGTGGGCGAAGAGGAATGCGATGACGGCGGCCATGGACAGGACGCCAACCAAGAGGGAAAGCTTCTTTCGCGAGACGTTGATGTCCAGTGCCTGCGTTGCAACACCGAAGGTGTACATGTTGATGATGTTGGTGGCGATCGGCCCGTGGATGACCAGCAGGATCACGGGGATCGACAGGGTGCCGAAGGATTCCACGATCAGCTGGCCGGGATCGGCGGTGCCGTTCTTGGTGGCGAGGCTGGCGCCCAGGATGCCGAGCCAGACGACCGGGAGGAACTGGCCAAGGACACTGACGAGGTAGAGCTTGTGGGTCTTGATGCGCTTTGAGACGAAGCGGGAGTAGTCCGGTGCGTAGGTGAACCAGCCGATTCCCCAGCCAATCCCGATGGCGGTCATGATCGAGGACATTGCCGCGATGCGCGGCATGCCGGTGAGGACCTCGCCGACGGGGCCCTGGTAGCTCCAGTCGATGTCGAGCTGGGTCCAGGCGAGAATCGACATGGCGATCAGCACGATGATGGTCGGCGGCATGGTGATGCGCTCGAAGCGGGCGATGGCCTTGTAGCCGCGGTAGCAGATGGCCACTTGGATGGCCATGATGACCGCCGCCGTCGAGATCTTCCACAGCAGGTTGCCTGCGGTCGGATCGACCCAACCGATCATGCCGAACAGGGCCATGATCAAGTCGAGGATGACCCAGGTGTTGACCGCGGACCAGCCGATGGCAATGACAGCCTGGATGGCGGCCGGCAGGTAGGCCCCGCGGCGGCCAAATGCGCCTCGGGCCAGCAGCATGCCGGTGGCGCCGGTCTTCTGCCCCAGAACGACGAAGAATCCGAAGCCGAGCATGCCGATGACGTTTCCGGCAATCAGCACGGTCAGGGTATCGGCAAGGCCCAGGCCCAGGTGGATGCCCAAGGCTCCGAGGATCCAGTTGATGGGGGCGACATTGGCCCCGGCCCAGATCCAGAACTGCCCGGAAAGCTTGGTGGTCCTGGCGGATTCGGGTATCGGCTGAAGGGAGTCCTCGACCTCATGGGTCACGCTTTCAGATGAACTGGCAACATCTCTACTCATTGGTTCACTCTCTCGACTGCGGTGGTTCGACAAGAACTTACCCACCAGCGTAGGAGTGATCTTCACCACCTAGTACACTCAAAATGTATATTTATAATCCAGTCTCGGTGACAAAGTGTCACCTAGCGGCGCTTCCGCCCATCAATCGTTCCGTTTCCACCCCAAGGATCCGTGCATGCTTCTCCGCCTCAAGGACGTTCTGGCCAGTCCCCTCTTCGCCAAGGCGCGGCCGCGCGTCGTCGCCGGCGCCGACCAGGTCCCGCACAACGGGGTCCGCTGGGTGCACTCCAGCGAGGTCCTCGAGATTGCGCCACTGTTACGGGGTGAGGAACTATTGCTCAGTGGCGGCCAGACGCTCCTGGCTCTGCGCCCCGAAGCCCAGGTCCAATACATCCAGAGCCTGGCGGAGCGAAAGGTCGCGGCGCTGGCCATTGAGACCGCCGGACTGAACAAGAGCCTCTCCCGAGAGCTCATAGATGCAGCGGAAGCCGCCGGACTGCCCCTGATCGAATTGCGCGCCACGGTTCCTTTTGTGGAACTCGCGGAAACCATCAACCGCAGCATCGTCTCCGCCCATGCCTTGGCGCTGCAGCGTGCCGACGAGATCTCCCAGCGCCTGGCCCACCAGATCGCCACCTCCGGCCCCAACCTGGCTCCGTTGATTTCGTTGATCGCGGAGGCCCTGGAGGCGAACGCCCTTCTGGTGGACCTGGGCGGCATCACCCTGGCCAGCAGCCGCGCGCTCCCCGAGGACGAGATCGGGATGGAAATCGTCTCCGACATCTTCGTCAGCAACGTGGTCGGCGCCAGGCTGCACCTGGAAAGCCGGCACCCGTCCGAGCGGGAACTGCTGACCACGGTTGCCGAGAGGCTGGGCAGCATCCTGGCATTGGCCCTTTCCCAGCACCACCGGCCCACGCGCTCGCAAATCGCCGATTCGGCACTGATGCAGGCCATCATCCGCAACTCGGGCGACGGCGAGGTCAAGGACCTGTGCACGAGGGTCGGGCTCGAGGTGAATGTCCCGGTGGCCGTGGTCATTTTCCGCGGCGTCGAGCTGGGCCGGATGCGCAGTACCCTGGAACGGATCCTGCGGCGCAACAGCCCGGACATCAAGACGTACCTCGATGGCGACTACCTCTATGGGCTCATCCCGCTCAGGGGCCGCTCCCCCAAAGATGAGAGGCGGAAGATCCTCAGGGGGTTGCGCGGTGAAATCGGTGCGGTGCCCGTTCAAGGCGTCTTTGGTCCATGGGTAGCCGATGCCACGCACGGTTCGTGGTCGCTGCAGGAGGCGTTCCTGACCGAGCGGCTGGCCCTGCCCATGCCGGATTCCGGCGGGCTGCGTGATTGCGGGGAAGTGGTCCTTGAACGCCTCTGCGTCCGGGAGCTGGGGCGCGACTCGGTGGACCGCTTTGTCCAGGAGAACCTTTCGGACCTGATCGGCCACGACACCATGCGCGCCGGCGACCTGGTGGCGACCCTGGATGCGTGGCTTACCTCGGGGTGCAATTCCACGGCCGCCGCCGCGTCCCTCTTCATGGAACGCCAGACGCTGCACAAGCGGCTGAACAAGATCTTCGAGCTGCTGGGCGGCGATCCCCGCGGCACCTCGCGCCTCGCGGCCCTGCAACTGGCCACCAAGCTGGCCACGTCCAACATGGCCGGCGGAAAGTAGGTTCCCCGCCGCGCGGACTCTTCTCCCCGCGTCCGCGCCGACAGTTCCCGCCCTACAGCACCGCGCGAATCGTCCGCTCGAAGCTGGTGATGTGATCCAGCGCCATGGCCTCGGCCTTGTCGGCCTCGCCGGCGACGATGGCTTCGAGCAGGTCGACATGTTCCTCAATGTGCCCGGAGACCGACGGGACCTTGTCCAGCACCAGGCACCAGATGCGGGTGGCCAGGTTGTCCAGGCGGATCAGCGTTTCCTCGAGGTGGGGGTTTCCCGCGGCCCGGTAGATCAGTCGGTGGACGCTGAGGTCATATTGCATCAATCCGCGCTTGTCGACCTTCTTGTCCCCCAGCCGTCCGATGTCCTTGGCCAACGCGCGGAGAGCGTCGCGGTCCGCGTCCGAGGCGCTGAGCGCGGCCTTGCGGGCGGCCAGCGGCTCGAGGGAACGGCGCAGCTCGGAGACGTCGGCAAGTTCGGTGATGTCCACGATCGTGGCAAACGTGCCGCGGCGCGGATAGGAAATGACCAGGTGGTCGATCTCCAGGCGCTTGAGCGCCTCGCGCACCGGGGTGCGCCCGACCCCCAGTTCGAGGGCCAGCTGGCCGTCGTTGATCGGCTCCCCGGGGCGGATGTCGAGCATGATCAGGCGGTCGCGGATGTCGCGGTAGGACTGCTCGGCCAGGGATACGCGTTCGCCCAACACCTCCGGGCTTGCGGTGACAGTACTCATGCGGATGTCTCCTTCACTTTGCCGAGGTACGGATTCACTGTAGTTCGATCGGCTTCACGACTTATTTGCGATGGCCATTGACACCATGTGATCCCCATCATAGCATTGCAACCAGTTCTGATATATCAATCATAAACAACTTGTACTTCAAGGAGTGAATACTGGATGACGGCCCTGAACACCACGCTTGTCGAGTCAACGCTGACCCAAAGCATTGCCACCCTGGATCCGGAGATCGCGGAGCGCATCGACGCGGAGCTGGCGCGCCAGCAGCGCGGGCTGGAGATGATCGCCTCGGAGAACCACACGGCCCTTGCGGTGATGCAGGCGCAGGGTTCGGTGCTGACCAACAAGTACGCCGAGGGCTACCCGGGCAAGCGCTACTACGGCGGCTGCGAGGAGGTCGACGTCGTCGAGACCCTCGCCCTGGAACGCGTCAAGGCGCTCTTCGGTGCCGAGTTCGCCAACGTGCAGCCGCACTCCGGCGCGCAGGCCAACGCCTCGGTGATGCACGCGCTGATCCGCCCGGGCGACACCGTCATGGGCCTGAACCTGGCCCACGGCGGGCACCTGACCCACGGCATGAAGATCAACTTCTCCGGCCGCCTCTACAACATCGTCCCGTACGGCGTCGAGGAGGACACCCTGGTGGTGGACATGGACAAGGTCGAGGCCCTGGCCCTGGAGCACCGGCCGAAGATGATCGTCGCCGGCTGGTCCGCCTACCCGCGGCAGCTGGACTTCGCGCGGTTCCGCGAGATCGCCGACAAGGTCGGTGCGTACCTGTTCGTGGACATGGCGCACTTCGCCGGCCTGGTGGCCGCCGGGTTGCACCCCTCGCCGGTGCCGCACGCCCACGTGGTGTCCTCCACCACGCACAAGACCCTGGCAGGTCCGCGCGGCGGGATCATCCTGACCAATGACGCGGACATCGCCAAGAAGGTCAACTCGGCGGTGTTCCCCGGCCAGCAGGGCGGCCCGCTGGAGCACGTGATCGCGGGCAAGGCCGTGGCGTTCAAGATCGCCGCGACCGAGGAATTCAAGGAGCGCCAGGAACGCACCCTGGCCGGGGCGAAGATCCTGGCCGAGCGCCTGGGCGCCGCGGATGTCGCGGCCGTGGGCATCAGCGTGCTGACCGGCGGCACCGACGTGCACCTGGTCCTGGTGGACCTGCGGAACTCGGAGCTGGACGGGCAGCAGGGCGAGGACCTGCTGGCAAAGGTGGAGATCACGGTGAACCGCAACGCGGTCCCGTTCGACCCGCGTCCGCCGATGGTCACCTCCGGGCTGCGCATCGGCACCCCGGCGCTGGCCACCCGCGGCTTCTCCGAGGCCGCCTTCGTGGAGGTCGCGGACATCATCGCCGAGACCCTCATCGCCGGCACCCAGGAAAACAACGAGGCAACGCTCGCGGCCCTGAAGGACCGCGTCCACGCCCTGGCCAACGCACACCCCCTCTACCCAAATCTCGCCCCGATTGGAGCATAAGAACATGGCCGACATCCTCCCCGAGCACCCCGAATTCCTCTGGCGCAACCCGGAACCCAAGTCCTCCTACGACGCAGTCATCGTCGGCGGCGGCGGGCACGGCCTGGCCACCGCCTACTACCTGGCCAAGAACCACGGCATGACAAACATCGCCGTCCTGGAACGCGGCTGGCTGGCCGGCGGCAACATGGCCCGCAACACCACCATCATTCGTTCCAACTACCTCTGGGACGAATCCGCGGGCATCTACGAGCACTCCCTGAAGCTTTGGGAGCAGCTGCCCGAGGAACTGGAATACGACTTCCTCTTCTCCCAGCGCGGGGTCATGAACCTGGCCCACACCCTGGGAGATGTGCGCGAATCGATGCGCCGGGTCGGGGCCAACCAGCTCAACGGCGTGGACGCCGAGTGGATCACCCCCGAGCAGGTCAAGGAGCTGTGCCCGATCATCAACATCGGGGACGACATCCGCTACCCGGTCATGGGCGCCACCTACCAGCCGCGTGCGGGCATCGCCAAGCACGACCACGTCGCCTGGGCCTTCGCCCGCAAGTGCGACGAGATGGGCGTGGACATCATCCAGAACTGCGAAGTCACCGGCTTCATCAAGGACGGCAACCGGGTCACCGGGGTCAAGACCAGCCGCGGCACCATCAACGCCGGCAAGGTCGCGCTCTGCGGCGCCGGGCACTCCTCGGTGCTGGCCGAGCAGGCCGGCTTCGACCTGCCGATCCAGTCCCACCCGCTGCAGGCACTGGTCTCCGAACTGCACGAACCGGTCCACCCGACGGTCGTCATGTCCAACCACGTGCACGTCTACGTCTCCCAGGCCCACAAGGGCGAACTGGTCATGGGCGCGGGCATCGACAGCTACAACGGCTACGGCCAGCGCGGCGCCTTCCACGTGATCGAGGAGCAGATGGCCGCGGCCGTCGAGCTCTTCCCGATCTTCGCCCGGGCGCATGTTTTGCGCACCTGGGGCGGCATCGTGGACACCACCATGGACGCCTCCCCGATCGTCTCCAAGACCCCGATCGACCAGCTCTATGTGAACTGCGGCTGGGGAACCGGCGGCTTCAAGGGCACCCCGGGCGCCGGCTACACCTTCGCCCACACCATAGCCAACGACGAGGCGCACGAGCTCAACGCGGGCTTCTCCATCGAGCGCTTCGAGACCGGCCACCTCATCGACGAACACGGCGCCGCAGCCGTGGCCCACTAGAAAGGGATCCACACAAAATGATGCTCATCGAATGCCCCTGGTGTGGGCCCCGAAACGAGACCGAATACGGCTACGGCGGCGAAGCCCACGTGGCCTACCCGTCAGACCCCTCGGCCCTGAACGACAATGAATGGGCCAAGTACCTGTTCTACCGGCAGAACCCCAAGGGGCTCTTCGCCGAACGCTGGGTCCACTCCGCCGGCTGCCGCCGCTGGTTCAACGCGGTGCGCGACACCGTGACCTATGAATTCAAGGCCGTCTACAAGCCCGGCGAGCCCCAGCCCCTCAAGACCACCAACGCCCCGGCACAGGGAGGAACCAAGTGAGCACCACCTCTTCGCACCGACTCGGCGCGGAAGCAACGGCTTCGGCCCGCATCGACCGCACCCGCGAACTCTCCTTCACCGTTGACGGCAAGTCCTTCTCCGGCTTCGCCGGGGACACCGTGGCCTCGGCCATGCTCGGCGCCGGCATCCGCTCCTGCGGCGACTCGCTCTACCTCAAGCGCCCGCGCGGCATCGTCTCCGCCGGCGTCGAGGAATCCAACGCGCTGGTCAAGATCGGCGCCCGCTGGGCCGGCCATGTGAACGAATCGATGCTCCCTGCCACCACGGTGGAGCTCACCGACGGCATGGACGTGACCCTGCTGCAGGGCCTGGGCCAGCTTGACCCGCGCACCGATACGGCCATCTACGACCGCAAGCACGTGCACACCGACGTGCTCATCGTCGGGGCCGGCCCCGCCGGACTGGCGGCCGCCCGCGAGGCGGCCAAGTCCGGCGCCCGCGTCATCCTCATCGACGAGCAGCCCGAGGCCGGAGGCTCGCTGCTTTCGGCCTCCACCGAAACCATCGACGGCAAGAGCGCCGCGCAGTGGATCGCCGAGACCCGAAAGGCACTGGCGGAAGCCGAGGAGTTCACCCACCTTTCGCGCAGCACCGCGTTCGGCAGCTACGACGCCAACTACTTCGTGGCCGTCCAGCGCCGCACCGACCACCTCACCGGCGAGCTGGGCGCCGGGGTTTCCCGCGAGCGCATCTGGCACATCCGCGCCAAGCAGGTCGTGCTGGCCACCGGCGCCCACGAACGCCCGCTGGTGTTCGAGAACAACGACCGCCCGGGCATCATGCTGGCCGCCGCGGCCCGCTCCTACCTGAACCGCTACGGCGTGCTGGTGGGCGGCAACATCGTCGTGGCCACCACCAACGACTCGGCCTACGCGCTGGTCGAGGACCTGCTGGCCGCCGGCACCGCGGTCGCCGCGGTCATCGACGCCCGCACCGAACCCTCGGTCCGCGCCACCGAGCTCTCGGCCCGCGGCGTGCGCGTGATCCTCGGCTCCGTCGTTGCCGACACCGCGGCCGGCACCGACGGCTCGCTGGCCTCGCTCACCGTCGCCCGGCTCGATGCCGAGGGTGCGCTGGCCGGGGACACCGAGACCATCCACGCGGATGTCCTGGCGGTCTCCGGCGGCTGGAACCCCGTGGTCCACCTGCACTCCCAGCGCGAGCGCCGGCTGGGCTGGAACGAGGCGATCTCCGCCTTCGTCCCGGCGCACCCGGTGGCCAACCAGCAGACGGCCGGCGCCATGAACGGTCGCTTCGAGCTGGCCTCCGCGCTGGCCGAGGGCGCCCGCGCCGGCGCCGACGCGGCAACCGCCGCAGGGTTCAGCACCACCGCCTCGGTGCCCAGCGCACCGGTGGAGACCCCGGGCGCTTCCCGCGCCCTGTGGCTGGTGCCCTCGCTGAAGGGCGAGGCCGCGGACTACAAGAACCACTTCGTGGACTTCCAGCGCGACCAGACCGTGGCCGACGTGCTGCGGTCCACCGGCGCGGGCATGCGCTCGGTGGAGCACGTGAAGCGCTACACCTCCATCTCCACGGCCAACGACCAGGGCAAGACCAGCGGGGTGAACGCCATCGGCGTGATCGCCGCGGCGCTGGGCACCACCGACGTGGCGGGCATCGGCACCACCGCCTTCCGCGCCCCCTACACCCCGGTGGCCTTCGCGGCCCTGGCCGGGCGCGAGCGCGGGGAGCTCTTCGACCCGGCCCGCCTGACCAGCATGCACCCGTGGCACGTGGCCCGCGGCGCTCTCTTCGAGGACGTCGGGCAGTGGAAGCGCCCCTGGTACTACCCGCTGGAAGGCGAGGACATGGACACCGCGGTGTATCGCGAGTCCAAGGCCGTGCGCGACTCGGTGGGCTTCATGGACGCCTCCACGCTGGGCAAGATCGAGATCCGCGGCAAGGACGCCGGCGAGTTCCTGAACCGCATGTACACCAACGCGTTCAAGAAGCTCAAGCCCGGGCTGGCCCGCTACGGGTTGATGTGCAAGGCCGACGGCATGATCTTCGACGACGGGGTGACCCTGCGCCTGGACGAGGACCGCTTCTTCATGACCACCACCACCGGCGGGGCCGCCGGAGTGCTGGACTGGCTGGAGGAATGGCTGCAGACCGAATGGCCGGAACTGGACGTCAAGTGCACCTCGGTCACCGAGCAGGTATCGACCGTCGCGGTCGTGGGGCCGAAGTCCCGCGCCGTGCTGGCCAAGCTCGCCCCGGAGCTGGACCTGGACAACGAGTCCTTCCCCTTCATGGCCTTCAAGGAGACCGTGCTGGCCTCGGGCATCGCCGCCCGGGTCTGCCGCATCTCCTTCTCCGGCGAACTCGCCTACGAGATCAACGTGCCGTCCTGGTACGGCCTGAAGGTCTGGGAAGACGTGGCGGCGGCCGGGGAGGAATTCAACATCACCCCCTACGGCACCGAGACCATGCACGTGCTGCGCGCGGAGAAGGGCTTCATCATCGTCGGCCAGGACACCGACGGCACCGTGACCCCGCAGGACGCCTCGATGGAATGGGTCGTGTCCAAGGTCAAGGACTTCGTGGGCAAGCGGTCCTTCGACCGCAAGGACAACCAGCGCGAGGACCGCAAGCAGCTGGTCACCGTGCTGCCCGCGGACAAGTCGTTCCGCCTGCCCGAGGGAACCCAGCTGGTGAACGCCGGAACCAGTATCACCCCGGAGATCGCTCCGGTGAAGATGCAGGGCTTCGTCACCTCCAGCTACCACTCCCCGGCGCTGGGCCGCAGCTTTGCGATGGCGCTGATTTCCAACGGCCGAAACCGCATCGGCGAGGAACTGCAGGCGTACGTCGACGGCCAGCTGGTCGACGTCGTCGTGGGCGATACCGTACTTTTTGATTCCGAAGGGAGCCGTCGAGATGGCTGAGCAGGTTTTGACTGATATTTCCGTGTTGCGCACCAGTCCGCTGGCGCACCTGGCATCCGCACTCGAGCAGGGCTCGGTGCAAGGCGAACGCGGCGTGAAGCTGCGCGAGATCGCGTTCACCACCCAGATCGGGGTGCGCGCCGAGCCGGGGACCGAGGCGCACGCGGCGCTGTCCGCGGCAACCGGCGTGGGCCTGCCCGCCTCGGTGGGCCAGGTCGCCGGGAACCCGGAGGGCACCGCGGTGATCTGGAGCGGTCCGGACGAGTTCCTGGCCGTGGCCCCGGAGGGCACCGAGCTGTTCGCCGACCTGGTCCAGGCGCTGGGACAGGCCCCGGGGCAGGTGGTCGACCTCTCGGCCAACCGCACCGTCATCGAGCTCTCGGGCCCCAGTGCCCGAGAAGTGTTGGAGAAGGGCTGCCCGGCGGACCTGCACCCGCGCAGCTTCACCGCGGGAACGGCGATCACCACGGTACTCGGCCCGGTCCCGGTGGTGCTGTGGAAGAGCGCCGAGGACACCTTCCGGGTGCTGCCGCGTGCGTCCTTCGCCGACTACACGGCGCGCTGGCTGCTCGATGCCATGGCGGAATTCGCTTCCGCCCCCATCGACTAGGCGCCCGCCTTTCCGGCAAGCCGCCCCTTGGGCGGGCGGCCCCCTCCCCTCACCGGGGGTGGGGCCGCCCGCCCGCGGCCGTGGACGCAACACCGCCGCGAAGGATGCGGGGTTGCGGGCGAGCGGCACCTAAGATAACGAGCGGAATACCAGCAGCAATCAACAGACCACCCTTCGCGCGGCCCCGGCGGCCGCGCATGCATCGGAGTGCCGAAAGTGGAAACACAAACTGAAGTCGAACACATCCTCACCGTCGCCTGCCCGGAGCGCCCGGGCATCGTCCATGCGGTGGCCGGGTTCCTGCTTGCCCAGGGCCGCGACATCGTCGAGCTCAAGCATTTCGGGGACCGCCGCGCCGGGCAGTTCTTCATGCGCGTAGATTTTGCCGGACCCGACGCACCGGGCCTGACCGAGTCCATGCGCGCCGACTTCGCGGCGCTGGCCGACGAATACGGCATCGACTGGACGCTGGCGCCCAAGGGCACCAAGAAGCGCGTGCTGATCATGGTCTCCAAGTTCGACCACTGCCTCAACGACCTGTTGCACCGCGCGCGGTTGGGCGAGCTGCCGATCGACGTGGTTGCGGTGGTCTCCAACCACACCGACCACCAGTCCCTGGCGCAGTGGCACAACATCCCCTTCTTCCACGTGCCGGTCACCCCGGACACCAAGCCGGCCGCCGAGGCGCGCCTGCTCGAACTCATCGACGAGTTCGACGTGGAACTGGTGGTGCTGGCCCGCTACATGCAGGTGCTCAGCGACGAGCTCAGCCGCAAGCTCACCGGAAAGACCATCAACATCCACCACTCGTTCCTGCCGTCCTTCAAGGGCGCCAAGCCCTACCACCAGGCCTGGGACCGCGGGGTCAAGACCGTGGGCGCCACCGCCCACTACGTCAACGCCGAGCTCGACGAGGGCCCGATCATCTCCCAGCAGGTCCAGGACGTCGACCACACCTACTCCCCCGCGGACCTGGTGGCGGCAGGGCGCGACACCGAATGCAAGGCCCTGTCCAACGCGGTCAAGTGGCACTGCGAGGGACGCGTGTTCCTCTACTCCAACCGCACCGTGGTGCTGCGCTAACAAACGCACTACCATGCGTTCCGACCTTCGGGCCGGCGGGATCCTTCGGGTTCCCGCCGGCCCGAAGGCGTTTAATGCGCGGGACGCCCTCCTGAACTTCCTTGCGAGCCGTTGACATATACCCCCTAGGGGTATATGTTGACGGCATGAACGAACACCAGCACAGCACGGCGGCCCCGCCGGAACCGGAAAACCGCCGGTTTGGCGATGGACCGCATTCGGCACATCCGGAACACGACCACGCAAGCATGGTCCACCATGAACATGCCGGCCCCGGGCAGGGTGACCACTCGGGCCACGGCGGGCACGGAGACCACGTTGCGGTCTTCAGGAAGCTCTTTTGGGTCATGCTGGCCATCTCGATCCCGGTTCTGGCCTTCAACGCCATGTTCACCATGCTCATTGGCGTCACCTTGCCCCGAACTGCGTGGATCCCGTGGGTCTCCCCCGTCCTGGGCACGCTCATGTACCTCTGGGGCGGGCGGCCGTTCCTCTCCGGCGCCAAGGACGAACTCAAGGCCCGCAAGCCGGGGATGATGCTGCTGATCTCCCTGGGCATCACGGTCGCCTTCCTGTCCTCCTGGGGTGCGAGCCTCGGCCTCCTGGACCACGGACTGGACTTCTGGTGGGAACTCGCCCTGCTGATCGTCATCATGCTGCTGGGCCACTGGATCGAGATGCGCTCGCTGGCCCAAACCGCTTCGGCGCTGGATTCGCTGGCCGCGCTGTTGCCCGACACCGCCGAACGCGTCGTTGACGGCGGCATCCAGCAGGTCGCCCCCGGCGAGCTGGAACTGGGCGACGTGGTGGTCGTGCGCCCCGGCGGACGCATCCCGGCCGACGGGAAGATCACCGACGGAACCGCCGAAATGGATGAATCGATGATCACCGGAGAGTCCCGCACGGTGTCCCGCGGACCCGGCGCCCCCGTGGTGGCGGGGACAGTCTCCACCGACACCGCGGTCCGCGTGCAGGTCACCGCGATCGGCGCCGACACGGCGCTGGCGGGCATCCAGCGCCTGGTCTCGGACGCACAGGCCTCGAGCTCGCGGGCACAACGCGTGGCCGACACGGCCGCCGGCTGGTTGTTCTGGTTCGCCCTGGGCGCGGCCCTCGGCACCGCCGCCGTCTGGTCGCTGCTGGGCGATCCCGACGCAGCGGTCATCCGGACCGTCACGGTGCTGGTCATTGCCTGCCCGCACGCCCTGGGGCTGGCCATTCCGCTGGTGGTTTCCATCGCAACCGAGCGCGCAGCCAAGGGCGGGGTGCTCATCAAGGACCGGCTTGCTCTGGAGGGCATGCGCCAGGTGGGAACGGTGCTCTTCGACAAGACCGGCACCCTGACCGTCGGCGAACCCGTCGTCATCGATGTTGCCACCGTGCTCGGCCACTCCGAGGACCAGGTCCTGGCCCTGGCAGCGGCCGCCGAATCCGACTCCGAACACCCCCTGGCCAAGGCCATCACGCGGGCCGCGGGCGAACGTTCGCTGCACCTCTCCCCGACCACCGGCTTCCACTCCTCGCCCGCCGAGGGCGTCCGGGCCTCGGTGGACGGCGCCGCCATCGGGGTCGGCGGACCGCACCTCCTGGCCACCCATTCCCTTGAACCACTGGAGGCAAGCGAGGTCTGGAAGGCCCGCGGGGCGACCATCCTGCACGTGATCGCCGACGGCCGCGTCATCGGGGCACTGGCCCTGAGCGATGAGATCCGCCCCGAATCCCGCGAGGCCGTCAACGCGCTCCACGCCAGGGGGATTCAGGTGGTCATGATCACCGGTGACGCCGAGGAGGTGGCCGACGCGGTGGCCAGCGAGCTGGGCATCGACAGGGTCCTTGCCGGGGTGCGCCCGGAAAACAAGGCAGCGAAGGTCGCCGGCCTGCAGGCCGAGGGGCAGAAGGTCGCCATGGTCGGGGACGGCGTCAATGACGCACCGGCGCTGGCCCAGGCCGATGTTGGCATAGCCATCGGGGCCGGCACCGACGTGGCCATTGCCTCGGCCGGGGTCATCCTGGCCAGCGACGATCCGCGCTCGGTGCTCTCCGTCCTGGAGCTCTCGGCGGCCAGCTACCGCAAGATGAAGCAGAACCTGTGGTGGGCGGCCGGTTACAACCTGGTATCCGTTCCCCTGGCCGCCGGGGCGCTTGCCGGCATCGGCTTCGTCCTGCCGATGTCCGTCGGTGCGGTGCTGATGTCGGTTTCCACCGTCGTGGTGGCCCTGAATGCGCAGTTGCTGCGCCGTCTGGACCTGCGCCCCGGCGCCGGCCTCGAGGCGGACCGCAGGCGGTAGCCGGCACGGCCCCGGCGACCCGCGCGGTTGGCACCCATCCCCACCGGGGTGGGCGCCAACTGCGTCTCGGCGCACCTCTTGACATTGACGTTGCGTCAAGATTTACCGTTGATTCCATGGAACGGTCGATACAACAGGTCGCCAGGCTCGCCGGCACCACCAGCCGCACGCTGCGCCACTACGACGACATCGGCCTGCTGCCGCCCAGCCGCATCGGACACAACGGGTACCGGTACTACAACGAGGCGGCCCTGATCCGGCTGCAGCGCGTGCTGCTGCTGCGCGAGCTGGGACTCGGCCTGCCGCAGATCCACCAGGTCATCGAGGCCGAGGCGGACGAGGCCGCGGCGCTGGGAACGCATCTGGCCCTGCTGCGCGCCGAACAAGACCGCCTCGCCCGACGGATTGCCGCGGTGCAGCACACCATCGATTCACTGAAAGGAAGGGGAACGCTCATGGCAAAAAACATGTTCGACGGATTTGACCATACGGTGCACCGGGACGAGGTGGAGCAGCGCTGGGGCAAGGAAGCCTATGCCCGCTCCGACGCCTGGTGGCGCGGGTTGGGCAAGGACGGACAGGAGGACTGGAAGCTCCGGTTGAAGGAACTGGGGAACGACTGGATCGCCGCGGCCCGGGATGCCGGTATCACCCCGGATTCCCCGCAGGCCCAGGACCTGGCCCGGCGCCACGTCCAGTGGCTCACCGGCATCCCGGGAACCCCGGCGGCGGACCCGGGCGGCGACACCAAGGGGTACGTCCTGGGCCTGGCGGAGATGTACGTGGCCGACGAGCGCTTCGCCGCGAACTACGGCGGCATCGAGGGCGCAACCTTCGTGCGCGACGCCCTGGCGATCTACAGCAAGACGATGCCGTAGCCGAAAAAGTGCGGCCCCGGATCGATGCATCCATCGATCCGGGGCCGGCACCACCGCAGGGAGGCGTGCCGCCTGCTACAGGTGCGTTGGCGCGAACATCTTCAGCAGCGTTTGCACCACCACCACGTTGGGGCCGTCGGCGGCGAAGGATTCCTCGAGCGCCTCGCGCACGTTTTCGGGCTCCACCAGGCGGGCCGGGATCCCGAAGGATTCGGCCAACGCCACGAAGTCCGGGCGGGCCAGCTCGGTGGCGGTGGCCTTCCCGAAGGCCCCTTCCATGTATTCGCGCAGGATCCCGTAGCCTCCGTCGTCGACGATCAGCCAGGTGACGGGGGCCTGGTGCTGCTTGGCGGTGGCCAGCTCGGCAATCGAGTACATGGCCGAGCCGTCGCCGGAGACCGCCAGCACGCGCGCCTGCGCCGGGGTCTTGCCCGCGACCTGCAGTCCCAGCGCCCCGCCGATGGCCGAGGGGAAGCCGAAGCCCAGACCGCCGGCGCCCTGCGCGGAGTGGAATTCCCCGCTCTTGGCATCCCAGCAGCTCCAGCCCCAGTAGGCGGAAATCGTCATGTCCCAGAACGTTTGCATGTCATCGGGAACCGCGGCGCGGATGTCGGCCATGAAGGTGCGTTCCTTGGCCAGGTCCTGCGCGTCGAGCCGTGCGTAGACCTTGGCCAGGGTGTCGGCAACCACCTTTTCGGGTCCCTGCCCGTGCCAGTCGGCCCCGGTTCCGCCCTCGAGTCTGCCCAGCGCCTCGCCCAGGTATTCGAGCGCGGCCTTGGCGTCGGCCCGGATGCCCAGGGCGGGACGGTTGGATTCGAGCACGCGCGGCTCGGCGTCGATCTGGATCAGGTGCCCGCGCGGTTCCAGGGTGAAGTAGTTGCTGGTGACCTCGCCCAGGGCGGAGCCCACCACGATCAGCACGTCGGCGTCCTCCAGGACCTCGGTGACGTGCCGGTCCTCGACCCAGGACTGCAGGGACAGCGGGTGGTTCCAGGGGAAGGCGCCGTTGCCGCCGGGCGAGCAGACCACGGGGGCGCCCAGGGACTCGGCCACCGCCAGCAGCGCGTCCTTGGCACCTGCGCGGCGCACGCCGCCGCCGGCCACGATGACCGGGCGGGCCGCCTTGGCGAGCCAGCGGACCGCTTCGTCGATGAGTTCCACGCGCGGCGGGTGCTCGTAGGCTTCGGCCAGCGCGTCGATGACCGGCGGCACCAGCACCGGGGCCAGCAAGACGTCCTGCGGGACCTCGACCCAGACCGGGCCCTGCGGCACGGTGATCGCGTCGGCCCAGGCGTCCTGGATGGCAGAGGGGATGCCGGAGGCGTGGTGGACGGTGCGCTGGGACTTGGTGACGTTCGCCGCGGAGGCCTTCTGGTCATCGAGCTGGTGCAGCATGCCCTTGCGGCGGGCGCCGAGCCCGTCCAGCGGGATCTGGCTGGCCACCACGACCATCGGCACGGAAGTGGCGTAGGCCTCCTGCAACCCGGCAAGGGAGGTTAGCGCGCCGGGCCCGGTGGACAGGAAGAGCACCCCGACCTCGCCGGTGGCCCGGGCATAGCCGTCGGCGGCGAAGGCGGAGTTGTTTTCCACTCGGGAGGAGACGAAGTGCAGCCTCGAGCGTGAGAGTGCATCGAATAGGCCCAGCGCATGCTGTCCGGGGATGCCGAAAACCGTGTGGGCGCCGAGCGCCTCGAGGGTCTCGATGACCAGGTCCCCGCCGTTGCGCTCGGAGACCGTGCCCTGCTCCTGCTGGCTCATGCGTTCCCTGCCTTGTCGTTGGCGCGCTTGTCGGCAATCAGCGAAATCAGGTCGTAGGCGACGTGGGAGGCGGCAACGCCCGTCATCTCCGCGTGGTCGTAGGCGGGGGCGACCTCGACGATGTCGGCGCCGACGATGTTCATGCCGCGCAGTCCGCGGATGATCTCGAGCAGCTCGCGGCTGGTGATGCCGCCTGCCTCGGGGGTCCCGGTGCCCGGGGCGTGGGCCGGGTCCAGCACGTCGATGTCCACCGAGATGTAGAGCGGACGGTTGCCGATGCGGTCGCGCAGCTTGTGCACGATTTCGTTCACGCCCTGGTAGTAGACGTCCGAGCTGGTGACGATGCCGAAGCCGAAGCGCTTGTCGTCCTCGAGGTCCTTCTTGCCATAGAGCGGGCCGCGGGTGCCCACGTGGGAGATGGCCTCGGTGTCGAGGATGCCCTCTTCCACCGCGCGGCGGAAGGGGGTGCCGTGGGTGTACTCGGCACCGAAGTAGGTGTCCCAGGTGTCAAGGTGCGCATCGAAGTGCAGCATCGCCACTGGGTTTCCCGCGCGTTCGGCGGCGGCGCGCAGCAGCGGCAACGCGATGGTGTGGTCCCCGCCCAGGGTCACCAGGGTGGAGCCGTCGGCCGTGAGGTCCAGCGCGTTTTGCTGGATGGTCTCGATGGCCTCGTTGATGTTGAAGGGGTTCACGGCCATGTCGCCGGCGTCCACGACCTGGGTCCGGGCGAAGGGCGAGACATCCAGTGCCGGGTTGTACGGGCGCAGCAGCCGGGAGGATTCACGGATGTGCGTGGATCCGAAGCGCGCACCGGGGCGGTAGGAGACGCCCGCGTCGAAAGGCACACCCACCACCTTGATGTCGGCGTCCGGGACCTGGTCGATGCGCGGGAGCCGGGCGTAGGTGCCCAGCCCGGCAAAACGCGGAATCCTTGAGGCATCGATGGGCCCGATGTTTCCGTTTTCTTCAATGCGGATTTCTTCCACGTTCTTCTCCCTCAGGGTTTCCGGCAGCACCGAGCGCCGAACATGCCTTGTTGCTCAATATGAAACAACCGTTGCCCTGTATGCTATTTGTGGCGCGCGCAACAGTCAAGGCGCTGGCCTGGCTTGGGGAACTACGCGTCGGGCTCGAGCATGTTTCGCAGCGCTGCCACGTGTCCCACATAGGCCTTGCGCCCGGTAACGGTCAGAGCGACCCTGACATGGCTGCGCCCGCCCTTGGCGAATCTTTCGATGTCGACGTATCCCGCATCGGCCAGCTGCTTGAGGTGCTTGCTCAAGACCGAGTCGGCAATCGCGAGCGCACCGCGCAATTGCGCAAACTCGACCCACTGGACCGGGGCGAGGCTGGCGCAGATGCGCAAGCGCACCGGGGCATGGATCAAGTCATCGAACGAAGCGGGGCTAGACGGGACGTTCATTGGCGTCCTCGAGTCGGTTCCTGATGGCAGCGGAGCGCATGCGGGACAGGCAGAAGTAGAGCACCACAAACAGCAGGAGCCACTTGGCCCCGACTTCCCACCACGACAGCGCTTCCCAGAACCTGGCCACCTGCAGGCCCAGGCCCATCAGCAGGCAGTGACCCACGTACGTTCCGGAGTGGCTGAGAACGGTGCGTGGCTTTGGCCGTCCCCGCACCAGCAGGTAATACCAAATTCCCAGCGGGAGCAGAAGAGCGGCCACACCCAACGTAGCGCCCCAGGGGACAGCATGGATCAGGGCGAAGATCGCCGAAACAATCGCGGCCATCGCGGCAGCAAAGGATCGGGGGGCTTCGGTATTGTCCACCATGGCACCGGAGGCACCGCTGGCTTCGGCGAGCGCCGCGCGAGGATCGAAGTCGGCGGGCCAGCGCGCTTCGTCAGGCATCCCAGATTTCTCTTTCCGTTGTGGAAAGACTTGCCTTTCCACAACGGAAAGTCAAGCCCCGGGCGTCTCTTTGGGACTAGTGCGCCGCGAAAACCCGGAAAACAAGGCCCGGTCCGCCGCATACATGCAGACGGAGATGCCAAGGGACAAGGCCAAGGCCTTGGCGGCGATTTCCTGCGGATTCATGGGCAGTAGCATCACCTGGATGGGCCCCACCAGGAAAATCAGCAGCACCATCCACAGCACGTAGGACAACGACATCGGGGGCTCCAGGGCCTCGGGATGAAATTGCCGGCGCAGGATCGTGGCGACGCTGATCACGATAATGATCATGGCCAAGGCAATCGCCCCGGGAATCACAAATGCCCTTGAGGCCCGCAGCAATGTCAGCGTGACCCCCACTGCCGTACCCAGGATCAGTGCCAGCCACCATGGCGCCCAGAGCCGCTTGGGTCGCCAGGGAACCGAGGCGGGGTCTTCGGGCAGGGAACTCACAAGCAATGTCCTTAAGCAGGCGGGTGCAACCGAGGGAAGGACTTCCCTGCGTATGCCGCTACAAAATGGTTGCTTTTCACAGGCTGAATGTCAAAGCGGAAACTGTCGCGCACATCACCAAAACTATTTGTCACCAGCTATATCCAGACCGCTCGGTGTAGGCGTAGCGTTCCCATTCGTGAAGAAATTATCGGGCGTTTCCAGACCTGCGTCGCCCACACGGACCAAACCCCTCAACGCCCGCCTGTCGGGGTGGCTCCAGGACACCGACGCAGGCCAGGAACACGCCGAAACCCCCGGCACCAAGCCGACGGGACACCGCTGGTGGCAGGTCATGTGCCTCTCCGGCCTGGATTACTTTTCGACGCTGGGCTACCAGCCGGCCATTGCCGCGTTGGCGGCCGGCGCCCTGGCCCCGCTTGCAACGCTCTTGCTCGTCGCCGTCACTCTGGGCGCGGCGCTGCCGGTGTATCGCCGCGTGGCCAGCGAATCCCCGCACGGCCAGGGGTCGATCGCGATGCTCGAGCGCCTGCTGCCGCACTGGAAGGGCAAGGTCTTTGTCCTGGTGCTGCTGGGTTTCGCGGCCACGGACTTCATGATCACCATTACGCTGTCCTCGGCCGATGCCACGGCGCACATCATCGAAAACCCCTTCACCCCCGACGCGTTCCACGGGCAGCAAGTCATTATTACGCTGGTTCTCATCCTGTTGCTGGGGGCACTGTTCCTGCGCGGCTTCCACGAGGTCATCTGGCTGGCCGTTGGCCTGGTCGCCGCCTACCTGTTCCTCAACCTCGTCGTCATTGCCGTCGCAGTGGCGTCACTGGTGCACGACCCCGCCCCCGTGGATCACTGGTGGCTGAACCTGACGGCCACGCATTCAAACCCCTGGATGATGGTTGCCATTGCCCTGCTCGTTTTCCCCAAGTTGGCCTTGGGCCTGTCCGGCTTTGAAACCGGCGTTGCAGTGATGCCCCAGATCCGGAAGGCACCCGGGGACACCGAGGCCAATCCGCGCGCACGCATCGCCGGGGCCAAGAAGCTCCTGCTTACCGCGGCACTGACCATGAGCGTGTTCCTGGTTTCCTCCTCGATCGTCACCACCCTGCTGATACCCGCCCCGGAATTCCAGCCCGGTGGAGAGGCAAATGGCCGCGCCCTGTCGTTCCTCGCCCACTCGATGCTCGGCGACGGCTTCGGCAGCGTCTATGACCTGTCCACCATCCTGATCCTGTGGTTTGCCGGCGCCTCGGCCCTGGCGGGGATGCTCAACCTCATCCCCCGCTACCTGCCCCGCTTTGGCATGGCCCCGGAGTGGGCACGTGCCATCCGCCCCCTGGTGCTGGTACTCATCGGCATTGCAGTGGTCATCACCCTCCTGTTCGAGGCAAGCGTGGACGCCCAGGGCGCCGCCTACGCCACCGGCGTGCTGGTGCTCATGGTCTCGGCAGCGGTGGCAGTCACCATTTCCGCCAAGCGCAAGGGCCAGCGGTGGCGGGCCATGGGCTTCGGGATCATTTCGGCCATCTTCATCTACACTACCGGCGCCAATGTCGTGGAGCGGCCCGACGGCATCCGGATAGCCGGGTTCTTCATCGCGGGGATCATCATCGTCTCCATGGTTTCGCGCTTCCGGCGCTCCACGGAACTGCGCGCCACCTCGGTGACCCTGGACGAGGAGGCCCTGAAGATCATCGAGACCTCCAGCCGGGATTCAATGGTGCGGATCATTGCCCACGAGCCGGTCCGCCTCTCGGCCGCCCGCTACCGGCACAAGCTGGCCCACGCCAAAATGGCCAGCCACCTGCCCGAGGATGCCCCGGTGGTCTTCATCGAGATCAGGGTCTCGGACTTCTCGGACTTCGCCCAGGACATCGTGGTTTCCGGGACCACCCGGCACGGCTACAAGATCCTGCAGGCGGAGGCCCCTTCGGTGCCCACCGCGATTGCCGCGATCTGCCTTGAAATCCGCGACCGGACCGGCGTGATGCCGCACATCTACTTCCGCTGGACCGAGGGCAACCCGGTGCACAACCTGTTGCGCTTCCTGTTCCTGGGCCAGGGCGAGATCGCCCCGTTGACGCGCGAGGTGCTGCGCGAGGCCGAACCGGCAATCGGCAAGCGGCCCTGGGTGCACGTGGGTTAACGCGACGCGGCGGGGACCAGCGTCCAGGTGACGATGGCTTCCTCGCCCGTCGGGTTCTTCCAGCTGTGCGGCTCGCGCCCCGGGAAGGTCACGGTGTCCCCCGCGTCGAGGTCAAACCGCTCGTTGGCGAAAATCAGCACGAAGCGCCCGGAGAGGACGTGGAGCACCTCGACCTCGCAATCCACCGAGTAAAGTTCCTTTTCGCCCTCGCCGTGCGGGGCGATGACGGCGCGAATCACCTGCAGGCGCCGCTCCGAACGCGCCGTCACCAGCCTCTCGACAATGCCTTCGCCGCCCAGTGAGATGCGCGGCGCCTCGGCAAGCCTGACGACGTGGGTGTCCGGCTGGGTGAAAAGCTCCCCTACCTCCAGGGACAGCACCTGGCACAGCGTCACCAGCGATGCCACCGAGGGGCTGGTCAAGTCGCGCTCCACCCGGGAGAGAAAACCCTTGGTCAATCCCGTGGATTCGGCGATCTGGTCGATGGTCAGGCGCTGGGCGTGACGCGCCGCCCGGATCCGCGAGCCAATGGCGAGGGCAGCACTGCTGGGCTCAACGGGCAGGGCTTTCATCGGCGCGGGTCTCCAGGGTGGGCTCGAAGGAAATAATGCGTTCATCCAGCTTAGGTGCAATTGACGTGTGCGACACCTCACATTAGCCTATAGAACAACAAAAGTTTACTATCAGGCATCCCAGAGGTGCGCACCCGGTTTCGTTCCCAGCAAAGGCTCACCCATGGAATTCATCAATGGCACGATCGTCGCCGCCTACTTGGCGGCCATGCTCATCTTCGGCTGGTGGGGAAAATCGCGCACCAAGAACAGCAGCGACTACCTCGTGGCAGGCAGGCGCCTCGGCCCGTTCCTGTACACGGGCACGATGGCGGCGGTCGTCCTGGGCGGGGCATCCACCGTGGGCGGCGTCGGCCTGGGCTACAAGTTCGGAATCTCCGGCATGTGGCTGGTCGTGGCAATCGGCGCCGGCGTCATCCTGCTCTCGCTGCTCTTTGCCCCGACCCTGCAGCGCCTGAAGATCTTCACCGTCTCGCAGATGCTCACCCTGCGCTACGGCAGCAAGTCGGCGACGAACACCTCCGGCATCGTCATGCTCGCCTACACGCTGATGCTCTGCGCCACCTCCACCAGCGCCTATGCGACGATCTTCGTGGTCCTCTTCGGCTGGGAACGCTGGATGGCCATCGCCATCGGCGGGGTCATCGTGGTCATCTACTCCACCATCGGCGGCATGTGGTCGATCACCCTGGCCGACCAGGTCCAGTTCGTCATCAAGACCGTGGGCATCTTCTTCCTGATGCTGCCCTTCGCGCTGAACGCCGCCGGGGGCATGTCCGGGATCCGCGAACGCGTCGGGGCCGAGTTCTTCAGCTTCACCGGCATCGGCGTGCAGACGATCATCACCTACTTCGTGGTCTACACCCTGGGCCTGCTCATCGGCCAGGACATCTGGCAGCGCGTCTTCACCGCCAAGACGCCGAAGGTGGCCCGCTGGGGCGGCACCACCGCCGGCATCTACTGCGTGCTCTACGGGGCCGCCGGCGCCATCATCGGCATGGCCGCCAAGGTCGCCCTGCCGGACATCATCGGCGCGGACACCAACAAGGACGTGGTCTACGCGGAGGTCGCCACGCAGCTGCTGCCCGTCGCCGTCGGCGGTCTGGTGCTGGCGGCCGCTGTCGCAGCCATGATGTCCACCGCCTCCGGCGCGCTGATTGCCGCTGCAACCGTAGCCCGCACCGACGTCACCCCGTTCGTGGCCAGCTGGTTCGGCAAGCAGCTGCACGTCAACACCAACGAGAACCCCGAGCACGACGTGCGCGCCAACCGCATCTGGGTGCTGCTGCTGGGAGTGGTCACAATCGTGCTGGCCATCATGGTTTCCGACGTGGTCGCGGCGCTGACCATCGCCTATGACATCCTGGTGGGCGGCCTGCTGGTGGCCATCATCGGCGGTCTGGTCTGGAAGCGCGGGAACGGGCTGGGGGCCGCCGCCTCGATGGCCGCCGGCTCCATCGTCACCCTGGGCACCATGATCGTCCTGGAAATCCAGGCCGAAGAGCGCTTCGATGGCATCTACGCCAACGAGCCGATCTACTTCGGGCTGATTGCCTCGGCGCTGACCTTCGTCGTCGTCTCCCTGCTCACGCGTCCCACCAACCCGGCGGTCATCACCCGCTGGAATGCGCGGGTCGCCGGCCAGGCGGACGCCGAGGGCGCGGACCTCACCGAGGTTGCCGGACGCTAGCACCGGACCCTGACCCCGGAAAATCCCGGTTGAGGGAGCCCGTCCCCGCGCACCATGCGCGGCGACGGGCTCCCCTTTTGCCACGGTTCCCCCTTCCCAGCCATGCCCCGGCGCTCCTAGGGTGGGTACCATGGACGATCTCAAGGACCACCTCTCCACGTACCTGAACCACACCCGCGAAGCCATGCTCTGGAAGGTCGAGGGACTCAGCGACAGGGAAATGACCCGCCCCATGGTCGGCTCCGGCACCAATATCCTGGGCCTCATCCAGCACCTGGCCTCGGTCGAGTACGGCTACTTCGTCGAATGCCTCGGATTCACGGTTGACGACGAACGCTACGACGCGCTGATGGCCGACCCCGAGGCCAGCGCCGACATGTGGGTTCCCGGCGACGTCCCGTGCTCCGAGATCCTCGCCTTCTACCGCCGGGCCATCGACGCGGCAAACCACAACATTGCCGCATTGCCGCTGGATGCCCCGGCCACGATTCCCTGGTGGAAGCCGGAAAAGCGCGACACGACCCTCGGTCGCCTGCTGCTGCACATGAATGTGGAGACCGCACGCCACGCGGGGCATGCAGACATCCTGCGGGAGCTCATTGACGGCTCCACCGGAATGCGCCAAGAGAACACGAACATACCTCCCTACGATCCTGCGGGCTGGACCCAATTGCACGAAAACATCCTGCGGGCCTCCGAATCGCGGTAATGTAGTTCCCAGCTTCACGAGACGCGTCGGCAAGCTCCGACTAAGACGCGCACCAACCCCAGGTTCATGGGTGGTTCGGATGAAGAAGCGGCCGTGGCCACAAGGCGCGGCAAGAGCTGACGAAAGGTCTTCGACCCCGCCATGGCACGTTCCATCCTCGTGTTGCCCCTGCTCGATGTCCACCGTGCGGTCGTTGAACTGCGCCTCGCGGGTTGCTGGCACAGCTACCACGTTGCCGACGCCCCCGCGCTGGCCGCGGCGCTGGCCAACGCCGCCGGTTCCCCGCGATGGGACCCTGCCGCCGGCCAGCTGTCGGTGCGGATCCCCCGGGCAGGCAACCCCGCTGGCCAGGCCCTGGTTTTTAGTCTCAGCGAATTCTCCCTTGCCCTTCCGGACGCTACACTCGTGGGTTGAAGGGGAGTAGTTCCCAAACCCGCCCACCCGGCGGGAAAGCGGTGCGTCGACATACTGGTTACAACGCGGTAACCCGGCAAACCACCTGCGGCAACGGGCATTCCCGTCCGGCCCCAGGCGAACGAGACCTTCGGTCCACACATTGGTGGCCCGAGGCTCAACGCACCCAAAAAGCATTCATGCCGGGCCTCCCCATCACACGGTCCCGCGGGGCCGTGAACGCCCACATGAGGATGAGAGCATGACGCAAACAGCGCCAACCCCCACTCCCGCCCAGATCAAACGCTGGCGCCAGTACCTGGCCGACGAAATCGCCGAGGGCGCGGTCTACCGCGAACTTGCCAACAAGCGCCAGGGCGAGGAACGCGCGGTCCTGCTGGGACTTGCCGCCGCCGAAACCCGCCACGAGGAACACTGGCGCTCGCTGCTGGGCGAGCACGCCGGGAAGCGGACCCGGCCCTCGATCCGGCGCACCATGCTCCGTTTCCTGGCCCGCCACTTCGGCTCGGTCTTCGTCCTGGCCCTGGCCCAGCGCGCCGAGGGAAACTCCCCCTACGCCGCGGACACCGACGCCAGCCGCCAAATGGCCGCCGACGAGCTCGTCCACGAAGAGGTCGTCCGCGGCCTGGCCACCCGCGGCCGCAACCGGCTCTCGGGCAACTTCCGTGCCGCCGTCTTCGGCGCGAACGACGGTCTGGTGTCCAACCTGGCCCTGGTCATGGGCATCGGAGCGACCGGCGTCGCCACCTCCATGGTGCTCTTCTCCGGCATCGCCGGCCTACTCGCGGGCGCCCTGTCGATGGCCGCCGGCGAATACGTCTCGGTCCGGTCGCAGCGCGAACTGCTCTCGGCGTCGAAGCCCACCCAGGTGACCCTTTCCGCCGCCCCGGACCTGGACCTGGATGCCAACGAACTGGTGCTGGTCTACAAGGCCCGCGGCATGAGCGACGAGGATGCGGCGCACCGTGCGGCCGAGCGCATGGGCATCTACTCCTGCGACTGCAACGCCTCGCTCTCCCTGCATCCCGAGCTCGAGCAGGAATCCGCCAAGGTCGAGCACGAGGAAATCGGCTCCGCCATGGGTGCCGCCTCCGCATCGTTCTGCTTCTTTGCCTCCGGTGCGGTGATCCCGATCCTGCCGTTCATCTTCGGCATGGGCGGCACGCCGGCGATCCTGCTCTCCGCCGCATTGGTCGGCCTGGCCCTGCTGGCAACCGGCGGCATCGTGGGCCTGCTTTCAGGCGCGTCCCCGGCCAAGCGCGGCCTGCGCCAGCTGGCCATCGGCCTGGGCGCCGCGGCGGTCACCTACGCCCTCGGCCTGCTCTTCGGCGGCTCCGTGGCCTGACGGTCCCACGACGGACTCAACGCCGGGTGCCGCCATTTCCCTGGATCCGGGATTCGGCGGCACCCTTTTGGCTTCCGGCGCCCGCGCGGGATGTTGTTTGCAGGTAAGGTCAGGCGCCCCTCGCAAGCAGTAGAACATATTTTCTATTTTTAAAGAAACTATGTTCCAATTGTCGGCGACCCGTTCTATAATGGAAGCATGGCAACGACGTCATCGAGCGGCATCCCTTCCGCCGGCACCTCTGGTGCCGGAAAGGACCTGGGCTACGATGCACTGCTGGCCGACGGGGCGGACATGGACGCACTGGTTGCCGAGCATCTTGCCCGCACCGGCACAGACGGAATCCTGTCCCTGGCCGCCGCGGTGAACGACGCCCCGGTGCTGACGGGTGTCCATGAGGCGGTGTCCGCCGTCGGCGCACTGGAAACCTTGAAATGCGCCGCCACGGCGAAACAGGCCGACCACAGCGTCGCCTACCAGGACTCCCTGATCGCCCATCGACAGTGCACAGGCGTCAGGGAGAAGAACCCGGCCTGGGGATCCAGCGGGGACGTCGCCCTGGCGATGCACCTGTCCCCGCACAGCGGGTCCAAACGCACCAGCGACTTCCGGATCCTCGCCGAAGACCTGCCACTCTCCCATCAGGGGCTGCGCCAGGGCATCATGACCTGGGACCAGGCACGCGTGGTTGTCAGCGGCACCCGGAACCTCAAGATCGAAAACCGGAGAATGATCGATGAGCTGTTGTGGGAGGACACCCACACGTGCTTCCAGTCCGGGACCGCGGCCCTGCGTGAAATGGTCAATTACTGGGCTCTCGTCCTCGAACCGGAAACTGCCGAGCAAGAGGAAGCGGACGCCACCGAAAAGCGATACGCCAGCGGCTACCGGGTGAATGAAAACACCGTGAGGATCATTGGCGAGTTCCCCCTGGACCAAGGCGTTCCGATCCTGCAGGTCCTCAGCCGCGAAACCGGTCGTCCCCGAAAGCCCGGGGACGACCGCACCAACGCGCAGGTCGCGGCAGACACCGTCTTCGAGGCGATTACCGACACCAAGGCCACCGGTTCCCGGCCGGTGGAGCTGCTGCTGATGATGGACGCAGAGAGCCTCACCGGCGACGGCGACGAACCGGCGCTGATCCCGGGCCACGGATACATCAGCGCCACCAAGGCCAGGTCACTGGTGGCTGGCGATCCGGAGCACCCCCTGGACACCTGGTGCCGGCGCCTCTACGCCGCCCCGGACACCGGCAAGCTGGTCGCCATGGACTCGGCGGCCCGCAACTTCGCCGGAAATCTCAAGCGCTTCATCACCTTCCGCGACCAACGCTGTCGCACCCCGCACTGCAACGGCCGCATCCAGGAACTCGACCACGTCGTGCAGGTGCACCGCAACGGCAAGACCACCGAGCTCAATGCCGCTGGTCGCTGTCGTACGTGCAACCAAACCAAGGAAGCACCCGGCTGGGACGAGGAACCATTGCCCGGACGGGGCCGCCATTCCTTCAGGATCACCACCCCCAGCGGCCACAGCTACACTTCCACGGCTCCGCCACCGCGGCCAACGACCGGCATGGGCCGGCCACTTCAGCGAAAATAGCCGCCCTCCGCAACGCGCGGAAAACCCACGCCCCACGCCACCGGGGATGCACCCACGCATCCCCGGAACGGCCCTGCGCCCATGGACGCGCGAGGCCACGAATCAGCCGGCGAGCGCCCCGCGGGCCAGGTCCGCGGCACCCACCAACCCTGCATCCGGCCCAAGCTCTGCGCGGGCCACCTGGGCAAAGGGCCGGTAGCCCCGCCCACTGAGGTTTTCGCGATACGTCGCCTCGGCCGTTTCCACCAGCAACGGAACCGCGGCACCCAGCCCGCCGCCGATGACGAAGATGCCCGGATCCAGCACCGCGGCCAGGTTGGCCATCCCCCGGCCCAGCCATTGGCCGGCTTCGATGAGCAACTCGCGGCAGGCCGGATCCCCGGCGGCGGCAAGGGTGGTGACAAGTTCACCAGTCACCAGGCGGGGGTCGTTCCCTGCCGCCTCGCGAAGTGCATGGGCCACCGGCGAGTGCACTGCCATGAGGCTCCTTCCCTCGCGTGCCAGCGCATTGCCCGACGCGTACTGTTCCCAGCATCCGCGGTTGCCGCAGGCGCAGCGCTGTCCGCCGGGCACGATGATCTGGTGGCCGAATTCGGCCGCGACCCCGAACCTTCCGCGCTGCAGTTTCCCGTCGATCACAATCGACCCGCCGATCCCAGTGCCGAGGGTCAGGCAGACCACATGCTGTTGTCCGCGGGCGGCACCAAAACGGTACTCGGCCCAGCCGGCGGCATCCGCGTCGTTGCTCAGCAGCACGGGCCTGCCGGTGGCTGCCTCGAGCTTCGCATGCAGCGGCTCGTTGCGCCACGCCAGGTGCGGGGAGAAAAGCACGGTGCGCCCGGCCGGGTCCAGCCAGCCGGCCGCCCCCACGCCCACCGCGGCCTCCGGATAGCCCGCGCCGAGTTCGGCGACCAGGGCGGCCACGGTGTCCAGGACCTCGTCCGGCTCGTGCCCGACGGTGGCATGCCTGGTGCGCCGGGATACCCTCCCGTGGCCGTCAACCAGTCCGGCGGCAATCTTGGTGCCGCCGATGTCGATGCCGATGGCAGGTTCCGCGGCACTCATGCAAGCCCCCGCACGCCGGAGATCGAGCCGTCGTTCAGCTCCACCAGGATGCGCACCGCCTCGGCCGCATCGTCGACCAGGAAGATCTTCTCCTCCATCGCCCGGCCCGCGGCCAACTCGGCAAGCAGCGGGTAGGCGGGCAGCGTCTTGGTCCAGTGTTCGACGCCGACCAGCACCATCGGGCTGATGCTGCCTGCGGCACCGTAGTAGTTTTCGCAGGCATCCTGGAAAATTTCCTGCACCGTCCCGGCGGCCCCGGGCAGGAACACCACTCCGCCCGAACACTTTTCCAGCAGCACGGATTCGCGGGTGGCGTTGGCAAAGAACTTGGCAATGTGGGTGGCGAACATGTTCGGCGGCTCGTGCCCGTAGAACCAGGTGGGGATCCCCAGGTTCGGCAGGCCCGCGGGCCAGCGTTCGCGCACGCGTGCGGCGGCGCGCGCCCAGTTGGTCACCGACGGGGCGAAGCCGGGCTCCGTCTCCAGAATTTTCAGCGCCTCGACCAGGTTTTGGGTGCTGCCCGCGCCCAGGTAGGCACCCAGGTTCGCGGCCTCCATGGCCCCGGGCCCGCCCCCGGTGGCCACGATGAATCCCGCGCCGGAGAGGGCATGGCCAAGCCGCGCGGCCCGCTCGTAGCCAGCGCTGCCGCGTTGCTGGGCGTGCCCGCCCATGACACCGACCAACGGGGCGTGGGCCAGCGCGCCGTCGCGGATCTGCGAGTCCAGCCGGGAGCCGATGGCGTGGTCGTGAAGCGTGGAGGACAACGCGGCATTCAGCGCGTCGTGGGCCCCGGCCCCGTAGCGGTGCGAGAGCCAGGCATAGATCCGCGCGTCGGGCACCGATTCGTAGGGCCCGGCATCCAGACCCGCATAGAGCTCGGCCCCGGTGTACAGCTCCCCGCGATACGGGTCGAAGGGCAGCCCGGGGATCTCGGGGAAGACCAGCGCCCCGCCCCCGCGCAGGCGGCGCTCGGTCTTGCCCTCCATCTCGCACCCCATGAACACCGAGCCGGCCGACCGCAGCTTTTCCAGCACCGCGCCGCGTGCGCGCAGGTCAACCGACTGCACGTGCCAGCCGTGCATGGAGGCGGCCAGGCGCCTGTCGGTGAGGGCAAGCGCATTGGCTGCATGCCTGTCGAAATCGGCCAGCGACGCAATCTCAATGACGCGCGGGAGCGGGTGCAGGGCCGGAGTGCTGTTCATGACACCCTAGACTAGGCGACTTTCGGGTCCCTGGCGCGCAAACTTGTTGCACTTCAACCCATCCGGGTTCGTGCTGGGGGTGCAGAACGTGAAACGATGGCAGGATGACCGAATCTGCTTTTCCCATGGTCGATGCGCGTGAAATCCTGCGTGTCGTCGGCGGTGTCTCCTTCACCCGCGGCAAGGTGCTGGCCACCGACGCCGCGCTGAGCGAGTTCCTGTGGGATCCGGATCACCAGATCCTCTCCGGGACGGTGTCCGAGGACGGGGAGCCCGCATGCGCCGTGCACATCACGCTGGCGGTGAAAAAGGGCGAGCGCGTCATCGACGACGCCACCTGCCCCTGCGGCGAGGCACCCAAGTGCCGGCACGTGGCGGCGGTGCTCATCTACTCCAACTCGATGCACCTGCGCGCCAAGGACGTGGTGTACCGCAACACCGCCGTCGCGGTCCCCGCCTGGCAGCAGTCCCTGCAGCAGCTGCTCGCCCCGGCCCCGGCGGCGGCCAAGTCCCTGGGCGGCCCCAACTCCAAGCACCCGGTGCTGCAGATGGGCCTGCAGTTCGAGCTGCAGGACACCACGCTTTCGGCCCACCAGCAGTGGGCACCGGGCTCCGGGGTGGGGCAGCTGAAGGCCGCCTCCCGGCGCTGGCGCCTGGGCGTGCGCCCGGTGGTGCGTTCCGCCGACGATCGCTGGGCGCGGTCGAACCTGCGCTGGAACACCATCAGCTTCAAGACCTTCGGGTTGAACCTGGACGTTGAACAGCACCGCTGGTTCTGCCAGTTCGTGCCGCTCTACCGCGCCAAGGGGGAACTCTACTTCGGCGAGGACAACGACTGGCTCTACCTCGACGAGTACTCCTCCGCCCTGCTCTGGGAACTGCTGGCCGAGGCCAAGTCCCTGGGCGTGGCGCTGGTCGGCACCCGGACCTACACCAGGATCCTGCTGGCCTCCCCCGCGCAGGTGTCCCTGGGCACGCGGGCCACCGAGGACGGCCTGGCCCTGGCGCCCTCGGTGTCCCTGGGCGGACACGGCTTCATCCTCGATGCCCACAGCGCCGCCGGGTCCATCGGCAACCACGGCGTCTACGTGGCCAACGAGGACCACACGGAGATCTTCCTGGGCCAGGTCCCCGGCGGGCTGGGCCACAGCGAGCTTGCCATGCTCGAACATCCCGAGACCCTGAACGTGCCGGAGGCGGAAACCGAGGAGTTCTTCTCCCGCGTCTTCCCGCGCCTGGCCCGCAAGCTGCGGGTCACCAGCCCTGATGCCTCCGTTGCGCTGCCCGCGGTGCTGCCGCCCAAGCTGGTGGCCAAGATCCGCTACGGCTCGCGGGAAACCGTCGACGTGGACTGGGTCTTCGACTACAACGGCATGGTCGTCGATGCGGCGGACCGCGACACCCTCGTGGAAACCGCCCTGGAATCGGAGGTGCTGCAGATCCTGAACCGGCACCCCGCCTTCGAGTCCTCGGTGCTCGGGCCCCGGCACTTCCAGGGCCTGGAGGTCATCGACTTCGTGCGCCGGGTGCTGCCCGAACTTGCCGCGGTCAAGGACCTGGTGCTCCAGGAGAGCGGGATCCGCCCGGAGTTCCACGAGCTCACCGAGGCGCCCGAGCTGGTCATCACCACCGTGGAATCGGACCGCCGCGACTGGTTCGACCTGGGCCTGCTGATTTCCATCGGGGACCGCCAGATCCCCTTCGCCGACATCCTGCGCGCCCTGATCCAGGGGCAGACCAAGCTGTTGATGCCGGACCGCAGCTACTTCTCCCTCACCGACCCGCTCTTTGACAAGCTGCGCGCCCTGGTCTCCGAGGCCGGCGGCCTGCGGGACATGAAGGACAAGGAAGCGGACATCTCGCTGACCCCCTACCAGTTCTCCATGTGGGAGGAACTCGAGGACCTGGCCTCCCGCATCGAGGGCCCGGACGCGTGGGTGGGCGCGCTGAACTCGCTGGTGAACCTGAAGACCACGGCGGTCGCCGACCTGCCCCCGACGCTGAATGCGACGCTGCGCCCCTACCAGGTGGAGGGCTTCGGCTGGCTTGCCACGCTCTGGCGCAACGGGCTGGGCGGGGTGCTGGCCGATGACATGGGCCTGGGCAAGACCCTGCAGACCCTGGCGCTGATCCTGCACGCGCACCAGGTGTGGGCGAACCCCGCGGCGTTCGAGGGCATCAGCCCCCAGGCCGGCAAGCGGGCACCCTTCCTGGTGGTCGCCCCGACCTCGGTGGTCTCCAACTGGAAGGACGAGGCGGCGCGCTTCGCCCCGTCCCTGCGGGTCGTGGCGGTCACCGACACCGAGTCGCGCGCCGCTGCCTCGCTGGCGCAGCTGGCCAGGGACTACGACGTCGTGGTCACCTCCTACACGCTGCTGCGCCTTGACGACGACGCCTATGCGGACATCGCCTGGGCCGGGCTGATCCTGGACGAGGCCCAGTTCGTGAAGAACAAGGCCACCAAGGCGCACCACGTGGCCCGGGACATGCCCGCCCGCTTCAAGCTGGCGATCACCGGCACGCCGATGGAAAACAACCTCATGGAGCTCTGGTCGATCTTCGCCATCGTCTCCCCCGGCCTCTTCCCCTCGGCCGTGCGCTTCGCGGAGAACTACCAGCGGCCCATCGAACGCCAGGGGCTTGACGAGCCGCTGGTGCGGCTGCGCCGGAGGATCCGCCCGTTCATGTTGCGGCGGACCAAGGACGCGGTGGTCACCGACCTGCCGCCGAAGCAGGAACAGGTCCTGCACGTGGAGCTGGGCGAGGAGCACCGCCGGGTCTATGACACGCACCTGCAGCGCGAGCGCCAGAAGGTGCTGCGCCTGGTCGATGACATGGACAAGAACCGGTTCACGATCTTCCAGTCGCTGACCCTGCTGCGCATGCTCTCGCTGGATGCCTCGCTGGTGGACCCTGAGTACGCGCACGTGCCCAGCGCCAAGCTGGATGTGCTCTTCGAGCAGCTCGAGGACGTGCTGGCCGAGGGCCACCGCGCGCTGATCTTCTCCCAGTTCACCTCCTTCCTGAAGAAGGCCGCGGACCGGCTGGATGCAGCGGGGGTGCCCTACGCCTACCTGGACGGCTCCACGCGCAAGCGCGCCGAGGTCATCGACTCCTTCAAGTCGGGCCAGGCGCCGGTGTTCCTGATCTCGCTGAAGGCCGGCGGCTTCGGGCTGAACCTCACCGAGGCCGACTACTGCTTCCTGCTGGACCCGTGGTGGAACCCCGCCGCGGAGTCCCAGGCGGTGGACCGCGCCCACCGCATCGGGCAGACCCGCAACGTGATGGTCTACCGGATGGTCGCCAAGAACACCATCGAGGAGAAGGTGGTGGCCCTGCAGGATTCCAAGCGCCAGCTGATCTCCTCGGTCATGGACGAGGGCGCGGGCTTCGGCAAGGTGCTCAACGCGGACGACATCCGCGCGCTGCTGCGCTAGGAACCTGCGTGAAGAAAGCAGTGGCCGCCCCCTCGAAAAGGGGGCGGCCACTGCCTTGGGGGCATCGGTCCGGAGGGATCAGCCCAGGAAAATCATGACCTTCGAGGAGCCCGAGGAGCGGTCCGCCGCCAGCTCGAACCCGGCCACCGCCTGCGCCAGTACCACCTCGTGGGTCATCAGCGGCGACAGGTCGATGCCTCCGGCCATGAGATCCAGGGCCGCCGAGATCTCCTCGACGAAGCGGTAGGAGCCGCGGTAGTCGATCTCGCGGGTCACGATGTTGCCCAGGGCCGCGGGGATTTCCCCGGCGGGCAGGTTCCCGACCTGCACCATGACCCCGCCGCGGCGCACCGCGGCGATCACCGGGCCCAGGGCGCGCGGGGCGCCGGAGGCCTCGATGGCAACATCGACGTCGGTGGGCAGCACGCCCCCCTCGGCCGGGTTCACGCACACATCCGCGCCCATCCGCCCGGCGATGTCCAGGGCGGCGGCGGAGAGGTCGGCGGCGATGACGCGTGCGGCGCCGGCGGCCTTGGCCGCGGCAACGGCAAGCGCGCCGATCGGCCCGGCGCCGTTGACCAGCACGGTCTTCCCCGCCACGTCCCCGGCCCGGGAGACAGCGTGCAGCGCCACGGCGAAGGGTTCGGCCAGCGCCGCCGCCTTGAGCGAGACCCCGTCCGGGACCACGCGCAACTGGTCCGGGCGCACCGCGCGGAAGCGGCTGAAGCCGCCCTGCTCGTGGGGCTCGAATGCCGCGGAGCCGAAGTAGCGGACCTCGGGCCACAGGTTGGTGCGGTCCGCGGTTTCCGCGGGCACCTGGTGCTCGCCGACCAGCGTCGCGGGGTGGATCGTCACCGGGGTGCCGACCCGGATCCCGCGTGCCGCCAGCGACGCGGCGGCCCCGGCGCCGATCTGCGCCACGGTGCCGGAGACCTCGTGGCCCAGCACCAGGGGCGCGGAGAGCACCGCGGTGCCCGAGGCCCCCGTCTTCCAGTAGGCGATGTCCGAACCGCAGATCCCGCCCCACTCCATGGCCACCAGGACCGCGCTGTCGCCGCAGACGGGGTCCGCGATCTCCTCGACCCTCAGGTCGTCCTTGCCGTGCACCACAACTGCCTGCATGCGAGGGTACTCCTTTACTGCGCCGGGTGGCGCCCTAGAACGTGTTGACCAGACCCATGACGCCGACGAAGAAGACGGCCGCGGCCGAGAGGATCAGCATTGCCGTGAAGGCCTTGCCGTCCTTGACCCGCGGGTCGGTCTGCTTGTGCGAGAGGTAGATGGTTGCCGCGGCGACGCCCATCAGGAAGATGGCGTTGAGGATTCCGGCGAAGATCACCAGCGCCAGCGGCGAGGAGACGACGGTGCCGAACAGGCCCCAGACGATGGGCAGCACGATCATGATCACGCGCATCCAGCGGTCGCGCTGCTTGCGGTTGTTCCAGTCGAAGGCGCCGAAGACCGCGAGGGTGTTGCCGACCTGGCGGCCCAGCGAGGGGACGTTGGCGATGATGGTCTTGAACAGCGCGATGCCGGCGCCGACGAGGAACACCACGGCTCCCCATTGGCCCACGTTCGTGGAGAAGATGGAGGAGATCGTGGTCATGACCTCGTCCCCCTTGGGCTCCAGGCCCTGCGGGTGCAGCACCGCGGCGCCGAGCATGTACAGGGCGGCGGTGGACACGGTGTAGACGACCCAGGAGACCCAGGCGTCGAGCTTCATCACGGAGATCCAGCCGCGGGCGCGCTTGACCCAGGCCTCGGAGCCGTCGTTCGGGCCGGTCCAGGACGCGTAGCCCTTTTCCACGCACCAGTAGGTGTACGCGGTGATTTCCCCGGCGCCCACGCCGGTGAGGCCGAACATGGACAGGGCCACACCCATGGAGCCCAGGGCGATCTGGAAGCGCATGCCGTCGGCCAGGTCCCCGGCGTTCCAGCTGAATTCGGTGCCCTGGATGGCGAAGACCATCACCACGGCGAAGATCGTCACCAGGAAGACCAACACCGTGGAGATGCCCTCGACCACGACGTACTTGTTGCCCAGGTGGATCGCGATGGCGATGACCACCAGGATGGCCACCCAGATCCCGATCGACATGAACGAGTACGGGTCGGGCCCGAAGGGCATCAGCGAGGAGAAGGCGAAGGCCGAGGCGGTGATGACGCCGGCCTGGCTGGTCAGGAACTGCACGAACATCAGCAGGATGAGCCAGGCCATCCAGCCGCGCTTGCCGATCCGCGGCGGGACCTCGTCGTAGCCGGTCACCGCGACCTTGCCGGTGGAGATGGACCAGCGGCCCAGTTCGACCTGCACCCACACCTTGATGAAGGTGGAGGCCAGCACCAGCCACAGCAGCATGAAGCCGGCCTTGGCGCCGAGGGTCGTGGCCGTGAGCAGCTCGCCGGATCCGACGACGGCGGCAGAGGTGATCATGCCCGGGCCCAGGAACTTGAACCTGTCCCGCCAACGGGTGGGCGGATCCTGGATCGAGGAGGGATCCAGCGCGTACGGATCCTTGGTCTCGTCGCCCAGATGGTGCGACGCGGGGGTGCTGACAGACATACCGCTCCTTTGAGGTGTGCAACCGGCCCAACGGCCGAAATCCTTGGCTCCCCGCCGAGTCTTGCCCCGGAAGGTCATTGACCTCGTGTAACGATCGCCAAAAGAACCAATAAGTATGATATTTGCCACGCGCCTCGTAAACAAATATACGGCCACTGCCCGCCGTTAGGTTACGGGCGGGGTAGAGCGTTGCCCTAGGACCGTTCCTGGGTCGCCGCCGGGACGCGCAGGCTGCCGTACCGTTCCATCCGGTGCCAGCGCAGGCGAACGCCCGCCAGCGCGGTGACCACCGACTGGATCACCACCAGGTACATGAGCTGCCGGTAGACGAACTGCTGGAGCGGGAGCGTCCACAGGGCGCGCATCGGCTCGCGGTCGAGCCTGAACGCGTAGGCAGCCATGATGAATTGGATCAGCAGGAAGATCCCCCAGACCACGGCGATACGGACGGGATCCAGGAAGACCAGTCCGTAGATCGCGAAGACGTCGACGATGGGCGCGAACAGGGGCAGCAGCACCTGGAAGACAAAGAGATAGCCGATCCCCCTGCGCCCGAGCTTGCCCGCCGGCCCCGACTGGGCAATGGCGCCGCGGTGCTTCCACATGGCCTGCAGCGTTCCGTAGCACCAGCGGTAGCGCTGCTTCCACAGGGCACCGAGGGTGGCCGGGGCCTCGGTCCAGGCCAGGGCGTCGTCCTCGTACACAACCCGCCAGCCGTCGCGGCACAGGGCCATGGTCAGGTCGGTGTCCTCGGCCAGGGTGTCGTGGCTGACCCCGCCCACCCGGGCCAGGGCCTCGCGGCGGAAAGCGCCGATCGCGCCGGGAACCGTGGGCATGCATTCGGCGACGTCGAACAGGCGGAGGTCAAGGTTGAACCCGACGACATATTCGATGTGCTGCCAGGCGCCGAGGATGCCTCCGCGGTTGGCGATCTTGGTGTTGCCCGAGATCGCGCCAACCCGCGGATCGGCGAAGCGCTGGATAAGGACGTGGACGGTGTCGAGCTCGAAGACGGTGTCGCCGTCGACCATCACCACCAGTTCGTGGTGGGCCGCGGCGATGCCGGCGTTCAGTGCCGAGGGCTTCCCGCCGTTCTCCTTGCGGATGACCTGGACGTTCGGCAATTCCAGCGCCTCGACGATGTCGGCGGTGCCGTCCGTGGATCCGTCATCGACCACGATGACCTGGACCGGATGGGTCGACGCGGCGATCGACCTCACGGCCGCCTCGATCCCGGCCGATTCGTTGTATGCGGGGACGATCACGCTGACCGGTTCGGTCACCTCGACGCGAAGTGGCGGTTCGAACCAGCCGCGATTGCGCTCGGCCTCGCGGCTTTTGCGCACGGCGCGGCTGTGCCTTGCGGCGACGACCATCACCAGCACGGCCCGCAGGAGCGTCACGATCCCGGCGGCCACGAGACCCCACGAGATTGCAGCGACCACGGCGTCGGTGAGCCGAATCCCCCAGACGAAGGCCTTGCCCAGGATCGCATCGCCGACCGACGCTTTCCGCGTGCTGTCAATGCCGATGGAGTCACCGACCGAGGTGAAGCTGATGCCGGATTTTTCCTGGCGCTCCAGTGCGGCGGACAGGGCGTCGACGGTTTGGGACCGGTTTCCGCCACCGTCGTGCATCAGGACCACCTGCCCCTGCACCCCAGGCTGCAGCAAGAGGCCAGTGATCACCTCCGCGCCAGGGCGACGCCAGTCGCCGCTGTTGACGGTATTGAGGACCGTGAGGAATCCCTGGTCCGCGGCGGCGTCCATGGCCGACCACTGGCCGTCGGTGGTGGTTGCGTTGGTGGACGTGTGCGGCGGTCGCAGCAAGGACGGCGAGTTCCCCGTGATCCCCGCCACGACCTTTTGGGCACCCCTGGTCTCGAGCTGGAGCCGCCACGAGGGCGCAGCGGACAGGTCGGTGTGCGTGAGTGTCTGGATGCCGATCTCATGGCCCTCGGCGGCCATGCGCCGGACAATCTCGGGGTGCTTGATCGCCGAGGATCCGGTAACGAAGAAGGTGGCGTGGACCCCGTGTTCACGCAGGACATCCAGGATCCGTGGCGTCCATACCGGGTCCGGCCCATCGTCGAACGTCAAGGCCACGGTGTGGTCGGACGGGGTCGCCGTGCGGACGCCGTCGCCACGGGGGTCCACAACCGGGCCACCCTCGGCAACGGCCCCGGGGACGCCTCCGGTGGCACGACTCACTTGCCCCCGGGGCTCGTCGATGCCGGAGAGGTGGTTCATGTACCCCTGGACCGCCATTGACAGTCCCAGCGTCAGCACGACGGTCACCATCAGAATCCAGTGCGCCCCGATGCCACCGGTGCGGGCGGACCTGCGTCCAGGGCTCACGGGCGGGACGGCCGGGTCGGCTTGCCCGGTCCGGTCTCGCCACGGCCCGGAGCGGTTGCACTTTTGCCCGGGGCCGTTTCGCCGGTGGCGGGGGCCGCCGATTCGCTGGGGCTCGGGGTGGCGTTCGCGGAATCGGTGCTCGGCGCGGCCTGCGTGGCGGCAGTGGGGCTGGGATCCGCGGTGCTTGCCGTGGTCTCGGCCGCCGCGGTGCCCTTGGTCGCGGCGGTGCTCCCGGACGCAGTCGTGGCCTCGGCTGCGGTAGTGGTCTCGGCACTGCCTGTCGCCATCGCCGCTGCCGCCTCTTGACGCGTCGGTGTCGGCGACGGGGTCGGGCGCGGACTTGTCGTTGGCTCCGAAACCGTCGAATCCGCCCCGGACTTGGCCGACTTGGGCAGGTGCGGTGCCGCGTTCGTGGAACCGCCAAGGAACGAGAACAAGAGCAACAGCACATACAGGAACATCAGCCCGATGACCACGACGCCGACCTTTTTGGCCCGCTGCAGGCGCCTACCCGACGGGTCGACGAATACGGGTTCATTGGTGGCGCTGGACGATCCTAGGACATGATTTTCAGTAAAAGCTGGCATCGATGCCCAACGCTAGTACATCGCCGCAAATGTCACAAAATGATCACGATGACAAGACTCGCATTCGTGAGACTTGCAACAACGGCGTTGCAGCCATAGCCCGGAAGTCGCTGCGAAGCCGTTCGACGACTGCCCGCCAGTTGCCTTCGTCTCGACGTCGCCCCAGGAGAAAATGTCAACGGATCGGCCGCGCCGCTTCACAACGAGCATAGCGCAAGGGCCGGACCCGGCGCAGGGGCACCTACGACGCCGGAATGCCCGGCTGCAGTTCAGCCCCCGGGGCGTCGCGCCACCGCCGGCAAGAACGCCGCTAGGGCACGAGCATGACCTTGATCGCGCGCCGCTCGTCCATCGCCGCATAGGCCTCCGGCGCCTGCTCCAGCCCCATGACGGCATCGAAGACCAGTCCCGGGTTGATGCTGCCGGCCAACACGTCGGCAAGCAGTTCGGGCAGGTACGCCCGGGTGCTGGCCGCGCCTCCGGCCACCGAGATGTTCTTCGCGAAGAGCACGGAGATCGGCAGCGGGTCATCGCCGTGCGGGACGCCCACAAAGCCCAGCGACCCGCCGGGTCGGGTGCAGCGCAATGCCTGGTCCATGGACTCGGCGGTGCCCACGCATTCGAGCACCGAGTCCGCCAGCACTCCCCCGAGCAGTTCGCGCACCTTGGCTGCGGCATCGGCCCCGCGCTCGGCGACCACATCGGTGGCCCCGAAGTCCCGGGCCAGGGCCGCACGGTCGGCGTGCCGGGACATGGCGATGATGCGCGTGGCGCCCAGCCGCTTGGCGGCGAGCACCCCGCACAATCCCACTGCCCCGTCGCCGACCACGACCACACTCCGGCCGGGCGCAACCCGCGCACCCAGCGCGGCGTGGTGCCCGGTGCCCATGACGTCCGAGAGTGCCAGCAGCGACTTGGACAGGGCTTCGTCGGGCTCGGCCACCCCGGGGACAGCGACGAGCGTGCCGTCGGCGTTGGGGACCCGCACCGCCTCGCCCTGCCCGCCGTCGACGGGCAGGCCGTTCTCGTCGGCCCCGCCCCAGTGCGCCCGGTGTTCGCAGGCGACCTGCACGCCGTCGCGGCACGGCGGGCAGGTGCCGCAGCTGTTGGCCCACGGGGCCACCACGAAGTCGCCCACAGCCAGGGTCGAGACCCTCGGGCCAACCGCCTCAATGCGGCCGATGAATTCGTGCCCGATGCGCCGGGGCCTGGGCGTGGGGCTGACGCCGCGGTACGGCCAGAGGTCGGAACCGCAGACGCAGGCGGCGCTGACGCGCACGATGGCGTCGGTGTCGGCACGCAAGGTCGGCTCGGGGCAGTCCTCGACGCGGATGTCCCGCGGTCCGTGGATCAGGGTGGCGCGCATGTGTTCCTCCGCAGGGTGTGGGGGCTGGCGGGTGTCGCTTCCAGCCTATGCCAGCGGGCTCTTGGCCCGCGGCGGCGGCATCCACTGCATCACCCAGCAGGAACCGGTGACGGCGGTGCTGCGGGCCCGCCTCGGGAGGGCGGGGTCACTGGCCGTCGCAGATGACGGTTTGTTGCTCCCCGCAGCCCCGCGGTGGCCAACCGTCCCCGCCCCGCCGTAGGCTGGAGACAGCTTCACGAGATCTGGTTGCACTGCGCAAAGCTCCGACTGACCAGGCACCAACCCCATAGTTGCACGGCGGGTGGTTCGGATGACGAAGCGGCCTTGGCGCGCATCCCGCACGCAGGGGCAAGGACAACGATCTTCAAGGACGTGTGCACATCATGTACAGCCCCACCCTGGACTCATCCCCCACCAGGAATCCGCTGCCGCGCTTCACCGGCGACTGGATCACTGCCTGGCTTGACCTCGACCCCGAGACCGACCTGCTGCACGTGGGGGCCGGTCCCGACGAGTGGGTGCTTGAGGCACTCGCCCCGCACAAGCTCTCGGCGGCACTGGCGGGCCGCGGCCCCGTCGAGGTCCAGTTCAACCCCGAGCTGCTGGTGGCACTGCTCCCCGGTGCGCACGAGCTTGTCGGAAGCTCGTTCTTCCGCCTGCGCGCCTGATGCCCCGGGGGCGCAGGCGCTAGATATCCAGCACCAGGCGCCCGCCCTTGCAGCGCGACACGCAGATCATCATGGTGTCTCCGGCATCCCGCTCCTCCTCGCTGAGCAGCGAATCGCGGTGGTCGATCTCCCCCGAGACCACCGGGGTCTCGCAGGTCCCGCAGATTCCCTCCCGGCAGGAGTTCAGCACCTGCACCCCGACGTCCTCCAAGGCGGCCAGGATGCTGGTGCCCACCGGCACCCGTGCCTGGAGGCCGCCGGTGGTTTCCACCGTGAATTCGTGGTCCCCCGCGGCCGGCGCGCTCGCGGCAGGGTCGGCGACAAAGCGTTCGAAGTGGAACCGCGCGGGGTTCCGCCAGCCGGAGGTGAGCGTGGCGATGTAGTCCAACAGCGGTCCGGGGCCGCACACATAGGCGTGGAATCCCGCCTCCGGGTCACCGAGCAGCTCGGCCAGGGGATAGAGCCCGGATTCGTCGTCGGCGTGCACGTGGACCTTGTCCCCGTAGTGCGCCAGTTCGCCGAGGAATGCCATGGAATCGCGGCTGCGCCCCAGGTAGAGCAGCCGCCATGCTGCTCCGGAGGCCTCGGCCGCGCGCAGCATGGGCAGGATGGGCGTGATGCCGATGCCGCCGGCGATGAACATGTATTCGGGCGCCGGCCCGAGCACGAAGTTGTTGCGCGGGCTCCTGACCCGCAGTTGCGCGCCGGGCCTCAGCTGGTCGTGGACGTAGGCGGATCCGCCGCGGCCGGCGGGTTCCCGCAACACCCCCAATCGCCAGTGCCGGTCCCCGGGGGCGGAGCACAGGGAATACTGGCGCAGCAGCCCGTTGGGAAGCAGGACGTCGATGTGCGATCCCGGACTCCAGTCCGGCAGCGCGAGCCCGTCGGGGCGGGCAATGCCCAGGGAGAGCACAGACTCCGATTCCCGCTTGATGTCCACCACGTCCACGACGAAGAATCCGTCCTCGGCCATCCGGATGACTGGCCCCGGTTCCCCGATGGCATGCTTTTCACTTGTGCTGATCACGATGCACCTCCAGTGCTGTGGTGTGGGTATGTGGTGGGTACTGCCTGCCGTGTTTCCGCGCACCGTGCCGTTCCCGGCTCGTCCAGCGCGGCCAGGACCGCCAGCGAGGCCTGGCGCGGGCCGATGGTCACCCGCACCCCCTCGCCGTCAAAGGCACGGACCGACACCCCGTGTGCTGCGCACGCGCGTTCGATGTCCGCGGCCCGCCGCCCGTTTTCCGGGATCCAGAGGAAGTTGCCCCCGCTGTCGGGGACGCGCAGGCCGAGGGCCTCCAGTTCCCGGTGCAGGAATTCGCGTTCCCCCGACACCGCGGCCACGGTGCCGAGCAGGTAGTCGGTGTCGGCGAGGGCCGCCACGGCGCCGGCCTCTGCCACCGCACTGAGCCCGAAGGGCGGAGCCACCTTGCGGATGGCCCGGACGACGTCCTCCGGCCCCAGCAGGTATCCGGCCCGCGCCCCGGCCAGTGCATGGGCCTTGGAGAAGGTCCGCAGGATCACCAGGTTGGGGTGCTTGGTCAGCAGCGGCACGGTGTCCCCACTGGATCCGGAGAACTCGACGTAGGCCTCGTCGAGCACCACGAGTACGTGGCCCGGAACCCCCGCGAGAAAGGATTCGACCTCGCCGATCGCCAGCACCGTTCCGGTGGGGTTGTTGGGATTGCACAGCAGCACCACCGTGGTGCGTTCGGTGATGGCCCGGCGCATGGCCGCCGTGTCGTGGCGATGGGCCGCATCCAGCGGCACCTCGACGCTCCTGGCCCCTGCCAGCGTGACCAGGATCGGATACGCCTCATAGCTGCGCCAGGCGTACAGCACCTCGTCGCCCGGGCCCGCGAAAGCCGCGAGGACCTGGCCCAGCAGGGCCAGGGACCCTGCCCCCACCGCAACCTGGGTCTCGGATAGTCCCAGGGTGTCGGCCAGCGCGGCCACCAACCGGTCCCCGGCCAGGCTCGGATAGCGGTTGGAGCGTTGCACGCTGTCCGCCATGGCCGCAAGGGCGGCGGGCGAGGGCGACATCCAGGATTCGTTGGAGGAGGCCACCCACCGCGCCTTTCCGGCGGCCGGCGAGCGCGAATAGCTCGGCAGCATCTGCACCAGGGTGCGCGGCCGGGGCGTCGCCTCGCCGGCGCCGGATTGCTCGTTGGACATCGGGTCTTTCCTTCGCTTCTAGGCCAGGACCTTGGACAGGAAGGCCTGGGTTCGGGGTTCGCGGGGGTCTTCAAGGACCTGTCGGGGGCTGCCGGACTCGACCAGCTGCCCGTCCGCCATGAAGTGGACGACGTCCCCTACTTCCTTGGCGAAGCCCATTTCGTGGGTCACCACGATCATGGTCATCCCCGAGGCCGCCAGGGAGGTCATGACCTCCAGCACCTCCCCCACCAGCTCCGGGTCGAGCGCGGAGGTCGGCTCGTCGAAGAGCATGAGCTTCGGCTTCAGGGCCAGGGCCCGGGCAATGGCCACGCGTTGCTGCTGGCCCCCGGAAAGCTGCGAGGGGTAGTGCTGGTACTTGTCGGCCAATCCCACCCGGTCCAGCAGTTCCATGCCCTCGGCCATGGCCTTGGCCCGGGATTTGCGCTGCACGATTGTCGGTCCCTCGATCACGTTCTCCAGGGCGGTCCGGTGCGGGAACAGGTTGAATTGCTGGAAGACCATGCCGACGGACGCACGCTGCTTGGCCGTTTCGTTTTCCTTCAGTTCGTGCAACTTGTTCCCCGCCCGGCGATATCCAATGCGATCCCCGTGGACCCACATTTCCCCGTCGCTGATTTTTTCCAGGTGGTTGATGCACCGCAGGAACGTGCTTTTTCCCGAGCCGGAGGGCCCCAGCAGGCAGGCGACCTGTCCGGCCTGCACCTCCAGGGTGATGCCCTTGAGGATTTCCAGGTGGCCGAAGGACTTGCGCACATTGTGGGCGCGCAGGACTGGTTCGTTCATTTGCTCGGCTCCAATTCCGGCTCGATGCTTGGCGCTGGGGTCGGCCCCGTGACGGGGCCGGTCGCCGAGGCCGCGGGCGCCGCTGGCTTCTTGCCCTTGATGGGCGTGAAGCCGCGTTCAAAGTGGCGTTCGACGAAGTACTGGCCGACGGAGAGCACCGCGGTGACCGCCAGGTACCAGATGGCCGCCACGATGAGCAGCGGGATGGTCTGGAAATTGCGCGAGTAGATGATCGAGACGCTGGTCAGCAGCTCCGAGTACCCGATGACGATGACCAGCGAGGTGTACTTGAGCATGCCGATGGTTTCGTTGCCGGTCGGCGGGATGATCACGCGCATGGCCTGCGGCAGGATCACCCGGCGCATGGTCTGCAGGCGGGACATGCCGATCGCCTTGGCCGCCTCGGTCTGGCCCGCGGCGATGGACCGGATGCCCGAGCGAACGATCTCGCCCATGTAGGCGCCCTCATTGAGGCTCAGGCCCAGCAGGGCGGCGGTGAACGGGGAGATCACCGAGTTGGTGTCGATGCTCAGTAGCTGGGGCCCGAAGGGGATGCCGAGCCCGATGTTGGGGATCAGCGCCGCCAGGAAGAACCAGAACAGCAGCTGCACCATCAGCGGCGTCCCGCGGAAGAACCACGAGTACGCCCAGGCCGCGGTGGACAGGATCGGGTTTGCCGAGAGCCTGCAGACCGCCACCACGATCCCCAGCACGATGCCGATGAGCATGGAGATGGCGGTGAGCATCAGGGTCCGGCCCAGGCCGGCCATCACCGGCGCCGCGAAGAGGTACTCGCCCACCACGTCCCAGTGGAAGCGTTCGTTGGCGAACATCGAGTAGATCAGCATCAGGAGGATGCCGACGACTGCCACCGCGGCAATCCAGCGGCCCAGATAGCGGGCCGGCACGATGACCAGACCGTTCTCCTGCGGTTCAGGGGTCCGCGTGGTCATTGCTTGACCCCGTTGACGGGGAAGGACTCCATGGTGTGGTCGGCCATGTTGTACTTGGCCAGGATCTTGTCGTAGCTACCGTCGGCCTTGATGGCCTCGAGTCCCTTTTGGATGGTGATCATGAGCTGTTCCTGGTCCTTGGGGAAGACGATGCCGAAGGCCAGGTCTTGGTAGCGCTCGCCCATGGCCAGGGCGCCCTTGGACTCGGCGGCAATGACCGACCCGGAGGTCGAATCGACCAGGAAGGCGTCCACGCGGTTTGACTGCAGGGCCAGCACCGCCTGGTTCTGTCCGGCGAAGATCGTCACCTCGACCTTCGGTTTGCCGGCTTCCTCGCACTTCTTGGAGGCCTCGGCGGCGTCGGCGTCCTCGGTGGTGCCCTTCACGATGCCCACGTGGGCGCCGCACAGGTCATCGAGCGTCTTGAGCTTCTCGGCGTTTGCTGCCGAGGTCATGACGCCTCCTCCCGCGGAGAAGTAGTCGATGAAGTTGACCTGCTTCTGGCGTTCGACGGTGTCGGACATCGCCGACATGGCCATGTCGTAGCGTGCCGAGGCGAGTCCCGGGATGATCGCGTCGAAGGCGATGTTGTCGAAGTCCATGGTGACGCCCAACTGCTTCTCCAGCTCGTCGGCGATTTCCCTGTCGATGCCGATGACGGTGGTGCCGTCCGTGTCAAAGGACTCGAACGGCGGATATTCGACGTTGCTGGCCACGTTGATGGCCCCGGCCTTTTGGATCTTCTCCGGCAGCTGGCCAAACAGGGGCGCACTGGCGTTGGCCGCGGCCGGCTTTTCGGCCTCCGCGGTCCCGCCGCAGGCGGAAAGCGCGAGCAGGCCTGCCAGGGCAAGTGCACCAAGTGCGCCGGAACGGATGGTGCGAGTGGAGTTTTTCATGATGTTTTCCTCCTGATGGATGCGTTCTGAACTGCTGGAGCGGATGGGACTTTCTTGGGGGTGAATCCCGCGGAATCCGTGGCGTTCACGGATTTTTTGGGCATGGGAAGTAGAGCCACCGACTTCGGCGGTGTGCTGGGGGGAACCTTTCGGGGGCGGCTAGCCGGCGAGAACCTTGTTCACGGTTTCAACGACCAACCCGCTGTGCACCAGGTCAAGGGCCATCCTGACCCGTGGGTACATGACCACGTCGGCGCGGATGTGGTCGATCGGCCGTCCGTCGGCCGAATTGCTGCCGCGCACCAGCGCCAGGGCCGCGGCGCTAGCCGCGCCCGGGCGGGCGTCCCCGGTGTCCGGGTGCGCGGCACGCAGCTCCAGCGCCTGGGCGGCCATGAGCAATTCGATGCCGACCACGGATTCGATGTTGGCCACGATCTGCCGGGCATGTCGTCCGGCGTTGTTGGCCATTGAGACGTGGTCTTCCTGGTTGGCGCAGGTCGGGATGGAATCGACCGAGTCGGGGTGGGCCAGGGTCTTGCAGTCGGACACCAGGGCAGCGGCCAGGTATTGCGGCAGCATGTAGCCGCAGTCCATGCCCGTTTGCTCGCTGTCGATGAGCATGTCGGGCAGCCCCCGGTTCAGCGTTCCGTCGTCGAGGCGGAAGAGCCGGCGCTCGGTGATGTTGCCGATCTCGGTGACGACTATGGAAATGAAGTCGGCGGCGAAGGCCACGTACTCGGCGTGGAAGTTCCCGCCCGAGACGGCCTTGAGTTTGCGGGTGTCGGGCAGCGACGGGAAGATCAGCGGGTTGTCCGTGGCCGCGTTGATTTCGTTGTCGATGATCCCGGCCGCGAAGGCCAGGGTGTCCTTGATCGGGCCGAAGACCTGCGGGATGCAGCGCAGCGAGTAGGCATCCTGGGGCGGTTGGCGGACCGGGTCGGTTGACGCGTTGCCGTCGATGAGGGTGGACCCCGACAGCAATTCGCGGATGCGCGCGGCAACCTCGATTTGCCCCCGCTGGCCGCGGGCCTGGTGCAACTCGTCAATGAAGGCGTCGCCGAACCCCATGAGCGCCTCGATGGTCATGGCCGCGGTGATTTGCGCCGTTTCCAGCAGGTTCTGTGCGTCGTAGAGGGCAAGGGCCGCCTGGGCGCAGGAGAACGAGGTGCCGTTGAGTAGGGCGAGTCCGTCCTTGGCCCCCAGCGGCAGCCGCTCGATGCCGGCGTGGCGCATCGCGGCGATGCCGCTGACCACGTTGCCGTCCACCAGGGCCTCCCCCGAATCCAGCTCCAGGTCCTCCCCGGTGTGCGACCGGGACATCACGATGGCCACGTGCGCCAGCGGGATGAGGTCCCCGGAAGCGCCGAGCGAGCCGTACTCCGGAATCGCCGGGCAGACCCCCGCGTTGAGCATCCGGGCCAGGGTGGTGACGATTTCGGGCCGCACCCCCGAGTGTCCTTGGGTCAGGCTGACGATGCGGATGAACATCGTCGCGCGCACGACTTCCTCGTCGACGTACCTGCCCACGCCCGCGGCGTTGGAGAGCACCAGGCGCCGGGACAGTTCGGCGGCGTCGGCCGGCTCGGCGAAGGCCTTGCGTCCGGCCAATGACCCGAAGCCGGTGTTGATGGAATAGATCGGCGGTGTCTGCTTGCCCGGTCCCATCGCATCGACGATGCCGTCCAGCCATTCCCGGCTGGGGGCCATGGCGCCGAAGACAGCATCGTCGATGATGACGGGGCGTCGATGCCGGGCCACCTGAATGAGGTCGTCGAGCGTGGCACGGTGAAGGCCAATGGTCACCGGTGCCGTTTCAGCCAATACTGCTGTAGTCATCAAGGGTCTCCCTGGTTGATTTGTTCGGCGTGCACTCTTGCAATGCCTGGGTAAGTTTGTTGGCCGATTCCTGCATGGTGCGCAGCGTGGAGGAAATCCAGAAGCGGGAACTGCAAGTCCCCTCGGGACCGGCGACGTTGATCGAGCAGACGACTTCTCCGTGGCTGGTCACCGGGATGGCGATGGACAGCGATCCCTGATCCAATTCGCCGCGGGACAGCACATATCCGGAGGACCGGGTCTGCGGAATGGACGCCAGGATTTGCTCGCGGTTCATGGTCTTGGCGGTGAACCGGGTCATGGATCCGGAGAGCACCTCATGAACCACTTCGGGGGGTGCCCAGGCCAGCAACACGCGCTGCCCCGCCCCCGCATGCAGCGGCAGCAATTCGTTGACGGCGAAGGAGTATTTCAGGGACTTCTCCGGCTCCACGCGCCGAAGGCACATGGCCTGGGATCCGATCCGCACGATCATCACTGCCGTTTCCCCGACCTGGTCCACGATTTCGCGAAGCACCGCATTGCCCACCTCGGCGAGGTAGGACTGGGCATGGTGGCGGCCGGCGGACTTGAGAAGCACCGGTCCCGGCCGGTAGCGCCCGTCTTCCTCGCAGACGAAATTCTGTTCACGCAACACCTTGAAATACCGGTATGCGGAGCTTGCTGGAATGCCGAGCTTCCTGGCCACGGCCTCGACCGAGGCGTCCCCGTGTTCTATGACCTCGGACAGGATTCTCAAACCCCGTTCAAAAGACGTTGACATGTGTCCCAAGCCTCCCTTCCAACCCAAGATGAGATGTGATGCGCGACATATGCTCGGGCACTGATTCGATGTTGCATGCTGCGGGAGCGAAGAACAATTCCGACTCTCACATAGTGAGAACCACGCTTACCCGCTGAACCGCTGCGCGCTAGGTTGAGGGCAGTCACCACGATCTCGGGAGGAACCCATGGACTCGACCCTGGCCGCTGCCACGGCGCCGCTATTTACGGAAGACCCCTATTCCCTGGCACATTTGGCCGAACCATACGGGCTCTTCGAACGCATGCGCGACGCCGGCCCGGTGGTCCGGCTCGAGGAACACGACGTCCTGGCCGTGACGCGCTTCGATGAGTGCAAGGAAGTCCTGGAGGACTACCGCACCTTTATCTCCGGCGCGGGAGCCGGGCCGCGGAACCTTCACCGCGAACCCAGCTGGCGGGCCCAGGGCATCATGGAGTCGGATCCCCCGATCCACACCCAGATGCGCCATGCCATAGCGGGAGTCATTTCGCCCCGCGGGGTCCGTTCGCTGCGCGCGGGCTTCGAGCAATATGCGACCGAACTCGTCGACGAGCTGCTGGATCGCGGGGAATTCGATCTGGTCAAGGACATGTCGGAGGTCTTCCCCCTGCGCGCCTTCGGGGATGCCGTCGGCATTCCGCGCGAGGGCCGGGCCGAGAACCTCCTGGCGCTGGGCGCGGCCAACTTCTCCACCTTCGGACCCGACACGCCGCTGGCCCGGGAGCACTTTTCCGCGGGGGCCGGCACCAACGACTGGGCCATGGCCAACACCGCCCGTGAACGGCTGAGCCCCGGCAGCCTGGGTGCGCAGATCTGGGACTACGCGGACCGCGGCGAGATCACCGCGGACCAGGCCCCGCTGCTGGTGCGCGCCATGCTTTCGGCGGGCCTCGACACCACGATCTTCTCGCTGGGAGCAACATTGCTGGCCTTGGTCCGCCACCCGGGGCAATACGCGAAGGTCCACGAGAATCCCAAGCTCGTGAAGTTCGCCATCGACGAGGCCTTCCGCTACGAGTCGCCGTTTCAGTCCTTCTACCGCACGACGAGCCAGCCCGCGGAAATCGGGGGCATGGCCATCCCGGCCGAGACCAAGGTTGCGGTATTCGTTGGCGCCGCGAACCGCGATGAGCGGCGCTGGGGGCCGACCGCGAACGAGTACGACATCACCCGGGCCGCGGGCGGGCACCTGGCCTTCGGCATGGGCATCCACCAGTGTGTGGGCCAGCCGTTGTCGCGACTCGAAATGGATGTGCTCATCACCGAACTGGCGCGCCGGGTGAAGTCCATCGAGTTGACGGCCGAGCCGGAGCAATTCATGCACACCACGTTGCGCGGCTGGAAATCCATTCCGGTGCGGGTCGCCGCCGCCTAGGCGGCCACGGCCTTTTAGGAAGCGACCGGCGCGATGTCCCCGAGCGGTTCGCGGGGACAACGTGCCGGTCGGTCGCCGGCTGCCGGCGGATTCACCCCTCGCCCACGCCCATGCGCACGTGTTGCGGGCCCAGTTCCGCCAGGGTGCGCACGCCCAGCAGGGCCATGGTTTGCCGGATCTCCCGTTCCAGGATCTCCAGGGTGCGTTCCACCCCTGCCTGTCCCCCGGCCATCAAGCCGTAGAGGTAGGCCCTGCCGATGAGGGTGAAGTTCGCCCCCGCGGCCAGCGTCGCCACCACGTCGCCCCCGCTCATGATTCCCGAATCGGCGATGAGGAGCCGGTCCGGCCCCACCGCGGCGCGGATGGCCGGAAGCTGCAACACCGGCACCGGCGCCCTGTCCAGCTGGCGTCCGCCATGGTTGGAGACCACCACGCCGTCGACACCGTGCCCGAAGCATGCCACCGCGTCCTCGGGCCCCTGCACGCCCTTGACGATCAACGTGCCCGGCCATGCCTCCCGCACCCAGGCGAGGTCGGCGTAGTTCAGGGATGCGTCAAACATCGTGTCGAACCGGGCGCTGATATTTCCCGTGTTGTGCGGAAAGTTGGCGAAGCCCAGGGGTTCGGTGGTGAGGAAGTCCAGGCACCAGCCGGGGCGCCTGAGCGCATCGAGCATGGTTCGCGCACCGAGGGTCGGCGGCAGGGTCATGCCGTTTCGCTGGTCCCGAACGCGGGTGGACGTCACGGCGGTGTCCACCGTCAGGAGCAGGGCGCTGTAGCCGGCCTCCCGGGCCCTGCTCATCATGTCAACGGAGACCGCACGATCCTGGCCGAGGTACAGCTGGAACCAGCGGGTGCCCTGTGGCGCCGCGGCGGCGGTTTCCTCGATGGACACGGTGCCCATGGTGGAAAGGGTGAAGGGGATGTTGTGCCTTGCCGCTGCTGCTGCCCCGGCGCGTTCACCGGCGGCATGCATCAGGCGCGTCAGCCCGGTGGGGGCGATGCCCACGGGCAACGAGAATCGCCCGCCGGCCACGGCCACGGAGGGGTCCACCGCGCTGACGTCGCGCAGGATCCCGGGGAGCAATTCCGTGTTCCGGTATGCGCGGTAGTTCCGTTCCAGGGCCTCTTCGGCGTAGGAACCGCCATCCGCATAGTCGAAGGCCGCGGTGGGGGTGCGGCGCCTGGCCAGCTGCCGCAGGTCTTCCATGTTCAGCGCCCCGCGCGCCGGGCTCGTGCCGGGTTTCGGAAATGGCTTGAACTTCAGCTGGGCCAGCGCCGCCGGAAGCCTGGTGAGCGAACGTTTCATGACGCGGGGCCGCCTGCCTTTCGATGCGGGGACACTTTCCTCCCCCGCATCCTAGGCATCGCTGCGGCCCGGCGAACAACCCGCGATCCCGCAGGGCGGGAAGGGCCGGCGGCCGGACGGTGCTTAACGGCCGACGGCGGTTGGCCATCCGGAACCCCGGGTGTCCAACCGCCGTCGGCGGATAGTGCTATTGCCTTAGAGGGCGGCGAAAACTTCGCGCAGCAGCGTTGCGGTTTCCGACGGGGTCTTGCCGACCTTCACGCCTGCAGCCTCAAGTGCTTCCTTCTTGGCCTGTGCGGTACCGGCCGAGCCCGAGACGATGGCGCCGGCGTGGCCCATGGTCTTGCCCTCCGGTGCGGTGAAGCCAGCCACGTAGCCGACGACCGGCTTGGTGACGTTGGCCTTGATGAAGTCGGCTGCACGCTCTTCGGCGTCGCCGCCGATTTCGCCGATCATCACGATGGCCTTGGTCTCCGGGTCCGCCTCGAACGCAGCCAGGGCGTCGATGTGGGTGGTGCCGATGACCGGGTCGCCGCCAATGCCGATGGCGGTGGAGAAGCCCAGGTCGCGCAGTTCGTACATCATCTGGTAGGTCAGGGTGCCGGACTTGGAGACCAAGCCGATCGGGCCCTTCTGGGTGATGTTGTTCGGCGTGATGCCGACCAGTGCCTCGCCCGGGGTGATGATGCCGGGGCAGTTCGGGCCAATGATGCGGGTGACCTGGTTGCCGTCGGCGTCGACCTTGGACTGGGCCAGTGCCCAGAACTCGGCCGAATCCTGGACCGGAACGCCCTCGGTGATGACAACGACCAGGCCGATGCCTGCCTCGATGGCCTCAACGACGGCATCCTTGGTGAATGCCGGCGGAACGAAGACGATGGAAACGTCTGCGCCGGTTTCGGCCATGGCTTCCGCCACTGCGCCGAAGACCTTGATTTCCTTGTCGCCGTGCAGCACGGTGGTGCCTGCCTTGCGGGCGTTGACGCCGCCGACGATGTTGGTGCCGGCCTTGAGCATCAGTGCGGTGTGCTTGGTGCCCTCGCCACCGGTGATGCCCTGAACGATGACCTTGGAGTCCTTGTTAAGGTAAATGCTCATGTTCGCGTATCCCTACTTACTTCGCTGCGTTGGCGAGCTCGGCGGCCTTGTCGGCGCCCTCGTCCATGGTTGCTGCCAGGGTGACCAACGGGTGGTTGGCCTCGGCCAGGATGCGGCGGCCCTCTTCGACGTTGTTGCCGTCGAGGCGCACGACCAGCGGCTTGTTGGCGGAGGAACCGAGTTCGGCCAGTGCGCCGACGATGCCCTTGGCAACGGCGTCACATGCGGTGATGCCGCCGAAGACGTTCACGAAGACCGACTTGACCTGCTTGTCGTTCAGGATGACGTCCAGGCCAGCGGCCATGACCTCGGCAGAGGCTCCGCCGCCGATGTCCAGGAAGTTGGCGGGCTTCACGTTGCCGTGGTTTTCGCCGGCGTAGGCAACGACGTCCAGGGTCGACATGACCAGGCCTGCACCGTTGCCGATGATGCCAACTTCGCCGTCCAGCTTGACGTAGTTCAGGTCCATCGCCTTGGCCTTGGCCTCGAGCGGATCCGCTGCGTCCTTGTCTTCGAGCTCGACGTGGTGCGGGTGGCGGAACTCGGCGTTCTCGTCGATGGAGACCTTGCCGTCGAGGGCGACGATGTCGCCGGCGCCGGTGCGAACCAGCGGGTTGACCTCAACCAGGGTGGCGTCTTCCTTCTTGAAGACGTCCCACAGCTTCAGGATGGCGGAGGCGACCTTTTCGGTCAGCTCCGGGGCGAAGCCTGCCGCGGCGACGATTTCGTCGGCCTTGGCCTGGTCGATGCCCACGGCCGGGTCAACTGCAATGCGGGCCAGGGCCTCGGGACGCTCAACGGCGAGGTCCTCGATTTCCATGCCGCCCTCAACCGAGCACATGGCCAGGTAGTTGCGGTTCGCGCGGTCCAGCAGCACCGAGAAGTAGAACTCCTCGGCGATGTCGGCGCCCTGGGCGATCATGACCTTGTTCACGGTGTGGCCCTTGATGTCCATGCCGAGAATGTCGGTTGCGTATGCGAATGCCTCGTCGGCGGTCTTTGCGACCTTGACGCCGCCGGCCTTGCCGCGGCCTCCGACCTTTACCTGGGCTTTAACAACCACGACGCCGCCGATTTTCTCGGCTGCGGCCTTGGCTTCTTCAGGAGTGTAGGCAACGATGCCGGCCAGCACGGGTACGCCGTGCGACTCGAACATATCGCGCGCCTGGTATTCATACAGGTCCACGGGCTTGTGTCCTTCTTGTCGAAGTCTATGCTGACTCAAGGCATGGCTCCGTAGATACGATTCCATGCATCGAGGGGGTAGAGCCCCGCCTGGGATAAGGCCAGGCTCCGTCCTCAGCCTAACGCGTTCGCGCCCATTGACACAGTTCTACAATCCGTAGAGCCAACGGGTGCGTGACCACTGCCACAAGCCCTCCCGCACGGGCCCCGGCGCCGCTGCGGGCAATGGCCATGAATTGGCTAGTCAAGCTTGGTTAACGGGGCATACCGAAGCAACAAGCGCTTCTCCGCATCGGCGAACTTAACCTTCGCCACGGTCTTGTCCCCGGCACCCTCGAGCGCCAGGACAACACCCTGGCCGAAGGTGCCATGTGTCACCTTGTCGCCAACGCTCAGGGCGATGATTTCCTTGTTCGGCTGCACGCGACCCTTGGCCCGCGCCACCGGTGCGGTGCTCAGCGTGTGAATTTCCGGGGCCCCGGAAAGCCTGCCCCCGCCGCCGGCGCCGGAACCCGCACCCCAATAGGAACCCGACTCATAGCGGCTGGTGGCAAAGTTGTTGCGCCCGCCGAAGGATTCAAAGCTTGCCCGCTTGGTGCCCTCGCGCTTCCAGTCCACCAGGTTTCCGGGGATTTCCTCGAGGAACTGGCTGGCCGGGTTGTACTGTGACTGGCCCCAGAGGCTGCGGTATTCGGCGCGCGTCAAATAGAGGCGCTGGCGGGCACGGGTGAGCCCCACGTAGGCCAACCGGCGTTCCTCCGCCAGCTCCTTCTCATCCGTCAGCGAGCGCTGGTGCGGGAAGATCCCGTGTTCCATGCCGGTGAGGAAGACCACGGGGAATTCCAGCCCCTTGGCCGTGTGCAAGGTCATGAGCGTGACCATTCCCTCACGGTGGGCCATGTCGACGCCCTCCGCATCGCTTGGTGCCTCCGGGATGGAATCGGCGTCGGCCACCAGCGCGACGCGTTCCAGGAAATCGGTGAGCGTTCCCTCGGGGTTCTCCTTCATGAAGTCCCGGACCACTGCCACGAGTTCGGCGAGGTTTTCGACGCGCGACTCATCCTGCGGGTCGTTGGAGGAGCGGAGCATTTCCAGGTATCCGGTCTGCTCCAGCACCGCTTCCAGCGCCTCGGCGGGGCCAGAGCCCTCGGCAACCACGGCAAGGTCGTCCATGATCTTCACGAACGCGCCGATCATGTTCTGGCCGCGCGTCCCCAGCCCGGGGGCGTCTTCGGCACGGCGCAGCGCCTCCATGAAGGAGATCCGCTCGCGCTCGGCCAACGCCGCCACCGAGTATTCGGCCCGGTCCCCGATGCCGCGCTTGGGCTCGTTGAGGATGCGCCTCACGTTGATGTCGTCTTCCGGGTTCACCAGCACCCGCAAGTAGGCCAGGGCGTCCTTGACCTCCTTGCGGTCGTAGAAGCGGGTCCCGCCAATGACCTTGTACTTCAGGTCCACGCGGATCAGCTGTTCCTCCAGGGAACGTGATTGGGCGTTGGTCCGGTAGAAGACGGCCACGTCCCCGGGGCGGATGCCCTCTTCGTCATTCAGGCGCAGGATTTCGTCGGCAATCCAGCGCGCCTCGTCCGACTCGGATTCGCCCACGTAGCCAATGATCAGTTCGCCGTCGCCCTCGGCGGTCCAGAGACGCTTTTCGGGCCGGTCCGGATTGCGCTTGATGACCTCGTTGGCTGCCGAAAGGATGGTTTGCGTCGAGCGGTAGTTCTGCTCGAGCTTGATCGTTTCGGCGTCCGGATAGTCCTTGGAGAACTCGTTGATGTTGCGGATGTCTGCGCCACGGAAGGCATAGATCGACTGGTCCGAGTCGCCCACCACGGTCAGTTCCCCGCCCGGGGTCGGTCCGTCCGGTCCGGTCAGCTCGCGCACCAGGGCGTACTGGGCGTGGTTGGTGTCCTGGTATTCGTCGACCATCACATGGCGGAAACGCCGGCGGTAGTTGTCGGCGACCGCCGGGAAGGCGCGGAAGATGTTGACCACGTGGGCAATCAGGTCATCGAAGTCCAGGGCGTTGGCGGCGCGCAAGCGCTCGGTGTAACCGCGGTACACCTGGAGGACCGCCGAGGCGAACGGGTCGTTGCTGGCGACGGTGGCAGCATATTGCTCATCGTCGATGAGCTCATTTTTCAGCGCGGAAATCTTGTGTGCGATGGATTTGGGCGTGAACTTCTTGGGATCCAGCTCCAGCCCCTTGGACACCAGGGTGATCAACCGCAGGGAATCGGCGGAGTCGTAGATGGAGAAGCTGGACTTCAGTCCCACCGAGGCCGCCTCGCGGCGAAGGATGCGCACGCACGAGGAGTGGAAGGTCGAGACCCACATCTTCTTGGCCACGTCCTCGCCAACCAGTGCGGAGATGCGTTCGCGCATTTCGGCGGCGGCCTTGTTGGTGAAGGTGATGGCAAGGATCTCGTGCGGACGCGACCGTCCCGTCGCCAGGAGATAGGCAATGCGGTGGGAAAGCACCCGGGTCTTGCCCGACCCGGCCCCGGCGACGATCAGCAACGGGGAGCCGGAATGTTTGACTGCCTGCTCCTGCTCGGGGTTCAAACCGGCAAGCAGCTCTTGGGTGCCTGGCAGGTGTGGGGCTGGAGCGGGCGCGACGAAGTCATCGAAAAGGAAATCCATGATGCGCCCTAGTCTACGGCGGTGCGGCCACGGGTTGGCCGGGTTCCGTTCGATTGGCGGCATAATTGGGGTTATGGCCAAGTCACAGAAGAAAAAGAAACAGTACAACCGTCCTGCCCCGGTTGCCCCACCGGCCAATCCCTCCACACAGCGATCGCCGGAGAAGGCAGCGGGGAACGCCAACCTGATCCTGATTGCCGGGTTGGTCGTCACGCTCTTCCTCTTCGGATACTTCCACCTGCTGGTCCTGAACCAGATGACCGACTTGTCCAACGGGCTGACCATGCCCGACCAAATGGTCGGCGGCTACGCGGTTGAGCATATCGAGGCGTTGCGCCAGGCCATGGATGCCGACGCCGCCGGGCAGTTGAACTACGTGCACAAGACCGCCGGCCTGCTCTTCCCGCTTTTCCTGGCACTGATCACCATGCTGGCGGTGAACATCAATACCGCCCGCGGCGCGGTCCGCTGGATCCTGTGGGCCGTGCCCATGGCCTTCGCGGTAGTGGACCTGTGGGAGAACCGGGCCATCGACGCCTTGTTCATCGGCACGCTGGACCCGGCCGCGGTGTCCCTGGCCTCCACGCTGACCACGAGCCGGTGGCTCCTGCTCTTTGCAACGGCGGCAATCTTGTTCGCGGTGCTCATCGCTTCGTTTGGGCGGACGTTCCGCGAGAAGTGGGAATTGTCCAAGCGGGGCCTGCTCTAGGCCGACGGTTATGCGGCGCCGGCTCGGCACGCGGTGTCGCATTAACCAAGCTTCGGCAAAATGCCGTTAGAATTGATTCGGATCGTTTTTGACGAAACGGGCCTCTGTAGCTCAGTTGGATAGAGCGACTCTCTCCTAAAGAGTAGGCCGTCGGTTCAATTCCGGCCAGGGGCACCACGGAGACGCGACCTGCATACATGCAGGTCGCGTCTCGTTTAAGCAACAGACTTGCGACCCAATCCATATTCCTGCCCCGGGGACGTCCGGGCATGAGGGCAACCCTGATCCGAAGTCGTCCGTGGCCCCGCGGAGGGATGTTTCCCTCTCTCGACCGCCCGCGCCACCGCAGCGAGCTGGCCCGATGCGGGCAGCCGACCGGATGACCCCCTGGGCGAATTGTGCCGAAGGGTCCAAAGGGTGCGGCGCGGATGCCTCACGCGCGCTGGTTGCGCGGTCCGGCCACCTCGTCGGCCGGTTGCGGATGCCCCTGTCGCAGAAATGCGGGGCACGTCGTCCATCTCGGGGCTTCGGCCCCTGGCAGCAACGTACAAACCCGTTTTGTGGTCCATCGGCCGGACCTTGACTCGAGGGTGAGGGTTAAAAAGAGGTGCCGTCGACCGGTGAATCCGTGGGATAACTCCCATTACATCCTACGGCACCGGTCGACGGCGTTAAGAGCCGGGTCCCCAGCAGCCGACCTGCCGTTCCCCCACGCACTGCCTTCGCTGATAAACAAGACCTATGCGAAAACAACGGTGGGCAGCTCGGTTGCCACCAACTCTTATTGGTCATCTAAATTCATTAGAGAAAGTTTGTCAACTGACCCGTGAGTAATAAGTCAAAGGGTCGTTCAAAACGGTAATGAACGACCCTTTGACGTAATATGCGACGGCCTAGCGCAACAACAGCGCCGCGGCCTTGGGCGAAAGGCTCGCGTCCATGATGGCACAGGCCCCGCCGATCGCCCCGACTTCGTGGCCCAGTGTCGAGGAACGAACCTCGATCGTGTGGACGTTCTTGGAGCTGAAGCGGTCGTTGATGATCGCACGCAGGTCTTCGAGGCACCATTCGCCGACCTCGGACCACAAGGGGCCGGCCAGGATCACCAATCCGATGTCGAGGGTGTTGCACAGCTGCCCGGCAACCTGGCCCACGTGACCCATGCATTCGCGGATCAGTTCCACGGCGGCTTCGTTCCCGGCTTTCGCAAGGCGCACGAGCTCGACCATTCCGGCCGCACGTTCTGCCGCGTTGCCGTCATCGGGCACCGTGAGGTTCAGGCCGCGATCGCGGGCCTTCTGCGCGATCATGTTGAACGCCAAGGAGGCATGCAAGCAATCGTTGCGTCCGCAAATGTCGCATTCCTGGGCGACAACGCCGGTGGAGAAATGCCCGATCTCGCCTGCGTTGTTGCTGATCCCGCGGTGGATTTCCCCGTTCAGGACCATGCCTGCGCCGATTCCGGCACCGATATACATCGTGACGAAGTTGTCTCGTTCGGCGTCGTTGCCCTTCCACTGTTCCGCGATGGAGGCGGCAATGGTGTCTTTTTCAATGACGACGTCGAGCTTGAGCAGCCGGTGCAGTGGCCCGACCATGTCGACGTCTTTCCATCCGTCGAGCAGCGGCGGGTCGATCATGACTCCGCGTTCGGGATCGAGGGGGCCGGGGACGACGACGCCGACGCCCAGCACGTTGGCGCGTGGAACGCCCGATTCGGCAATGATCTCGTCCACGGTCAGGGCCATGGTTTCGATGGTCTTTTCCGGATTCTCGACGGCGGGGATATCCAGGCGACGCGAGTGCAGGATTTCACCCCGCAGGTTCAAGATCACCACGGTGATAACACCGGGATCGAGGTGGATGCCCACGGCAACCATGCGATTTGCCTCGAGCTCCAAGACGGTACGCGGCTTGCCCGGTCCCGACACAATCGTGCGGTCCTCGCGGACCAGGCCCTCGTCAAGAAGACGGCGCACGACGTTTGAAATGGTTTGCGGGGAAAGTCCGGTGGAGCCTGCAAGCTCTACGCGACTGACCCCGTCGACCGCACGACGGATCGATTCAAAAATGACCGCCTGATTAAAATCCCCGAGTCGACCTAAGTTGGTGCCCCGCTGCATCAATTCTCCATTTGTAGATCCACATTTGATCCCCCATCGGCCGTACCTGAACCACCTGTCCCCAATGACTAGTGAGGTTCCGTGAACATGGCGCGTTAACGAATTGACTCCAGTATCCACGATTAAATGGAAAAACGCGCCCCGAGACTTGTCCTCAAAGCACGCTACCACCACCAACTGTGCTTTTGGTGCTTGTTAAGCTCAAGTTGTGCCAAAGATTCTTACCATCGCAGCCCTGCAGCTACTAGACCCCTCCGGACGCATCCTGCTGGTGCGCAAGGAGGGGACCACCATGTTCATGCAACCGGGAGGGAAGCTCGAACCCGGCGAAAGCCCATTGGCCGCAGTATTGCGCGAAGTGCAGGAGGAATTGGACCTGGTTTTCACTCCCGGCCAGGTCACCTCCATGGGCCTGTGGATCGGGCCGGCGGCCAACGAAGCCGACACCGACATCCACGCCCACCTGTTCGCCGCCCGAACCCTTGACACGCCGAGGATCCAGGCCGAAATCGAGCAGATGCTGTGGCTCGACCCGGCAGCGGCGATGGCCCGATCCGACATCGCGCCGCTACTGCGCGAGAAGGTCCTTCCCGGCCTGCTGGGACTTTGACGCCCGGCGTTACTGCGCGAACTGCGTGTCGTGCAATTCGGCGTACCGGCCGCGTGCCGCCAAGAGCTCGGCGTGGGTGCCGCGTTCGGCAATCCGTCCATCCTCAATGACCAGGATCAAGTCGGCCGTGCGGATGGTCGAGAGTCGGTGCGCGATAACCAGCGCGGTCCGGTTTTCCAGGGCCTCGGCCAGGGCCGCCTGGACCGCTGCCTCGTTGGAGGAATCCAGTGCCGCGGTGGCCTCATCGAGAATGACCACCTGCGGTGCAGCCAGCAGCAGCCGCGCAATGGTCATGCGCTGGCGCTCCCCGCCCGAAAGCCGGTAGCCGCGCTCCCCCACCACGGTGTCCAGCCCGTCGGGAAGCGCTTCGATGGTGGGTTCCAACCGGGCACGCCGCAGCGCCTGCCAGAGCTCCGCGTCGCTGGCCTCCGGCTTGGCAAGGCGAAGATTGGATCCGATGGTCTCGTGGAACAGGTGACCGTCCTGGGTGACCATCGACACGGTGGAGCGCAACGAGCCAAGCTTGAGCTCGCGGATGTCGACCCCGGCCAACTGCACACTGCCCGCATCAACGTCGTAGAGTCGTGCCAGCAGCGAGGCGATGGTTGATTTCCCGGCCCCCGAGGAGCCGACAAGTGCCACCGTGGTCCCGGCCGGGATCTCGAAGTCGATGCCGTGCAGCACCGTTTCCCCGCCCCGGGTGTCGAGCACCGAGACGTCTTCCAGTGAGGCCAGGGAAACCTTTTCGGCGCTGGGGTAGGCAAAGGACACGTTCGAGAACTTCACCGACACCGGGCCCGGATCCAGAACCCTGGCATGGGGCGCGTCGGTGATCAGGGGCTTGAGGTCGAGGATCTCAAAGACCCTGTCAAAGCTCACCAGTGCGCTGGTGATCTCCACCCGGGCGTTGGCCAGGGCGGTGAGCGGGGCGTAAAGCCGGGTCAGCAGCAACGCCAACACGACCACGTCGCCGGCGGCCAGCTCGCCGCGCATCGCATAGACGCCACCGAGCCCGTACACGAGAGCCAGGGCCAGGGCGGCGACCAGGGTGAGCATGGAGACAAAGAAGAACTGGCGCATGGCCATCTTCACCCCGATGTCCCGCACCCGTCCGGCGCGAGTTGCAAATTGCGCCGATTCGTCCGCAGGGCGCCCGAAGAGCTTGATCAGGGTGGCTCCGGGGGCGGAGAAGCGTTCCGTCATCTGGGTGCCCATGGACGCGTTCAGGTCGGCCGATTCCTTGCGCAGCAGCGCCAGGGACTTTCCGAAGTGGCGGGCGGGAAGCAGGAAGACCGGAAGCAGGACCAGCGCCAGCGCCGTGACCTGCCAGGAGGTGGAAAACATGACGCCCGCAGTCAACAACAGCGCCACGGTGTTGGACACCAGGCCCGAGAGGGTCCCGGCGAACGCGGATTGGGCACCGATCACGTCGTTGTTCAGCCTGCTGACCAGCGCGCCGGTCCGGGTGCGGGTAAAGAACGCCACCGGCATCTTCTGCACGTGGTCAAAAACCGCGGTGCGCAGGTCGAAAATGATCCCCTCGCCCAGCCTCGAGGAAAACCAGCGCACCACGAGCGAGACGACGGCATCCAGCACGGCCACCAACGCAATGATCGCCGCCAGTTTCAAGACGACCTGAATCCCGGTCTGGGCGACGATGGCATCGACCACGCGGCCGGCCAACACCGGGGTGACCACCGCCAGGACGGCCGAGATCACCGAGAAGAGCACGAAGACCAGCAGCCTGTTCTTGTAGCTCGCGGCAAAGGCCACTACCCTCCGCGGTGTCGTGGCCGCGTATGCCTTGCCCTTGTCCGGCCCGGACATTCGCCACAACGAATGCCAGGCCGCAGATTCCATGCTCATGTATTTGTTCTCGCCATCCAGCCAGGTCGTCTTGCCGCACCACGCGGAAGATCCCGCGAGGCAATTAAAAAGTCATCGATTGTGGGCCAGCATACGCATGGCCCCGCCACCGACATAACCACCCGGGGGCCCGGATTCTTCCCCGCGCGGCGACCGGCTCCCGTGGCTCGAGTCCCCGGGGACGAATTTAGGCCATGCCCCGGCCCTCCGATCCAGCCGTCGGGACCACGGGCCCGCCACGGGCCGTGGGTCAGAGCGCTCTGCCGGCGATGATCTTTCTGGCGGCATCCAAGTGCCCGGGCTTGCATGCCCCGCCGTATCCCGAGCGCCACGTCGTCGTGTACCCAGAACGGGGATCATACTCCGAACCCTTCAGCCGGGCGCCCATGGCCACCGCCATGCAATCCGCCATGTGCTCGGTCCCGGAGGCGGTCCTGGGTTTGCCGTAGGCCTTGTCCATGCCCTTGTCCATCCGGGTGAAATCGTACTTGTAGGCACGGTACTGCAGGATGTGGGCGCACTCGTGATACTGGATGGAAAGAGCCAGCGGATGGTTCGGGTCGAGCTTCTTCCCGCGGAAGCCGTTCGTGTCCAGGCTGATTCTTTCCTTCATGTTGCCGATCCAACCACTGGCCTCGGCCTCGTTGGGTCGGTTCGGGCCCGCGGTGATGGGCACTCCCCTGCACCATTTGGCAATGTTCTTCGCCGCCGAGGCCTCCCAGCTCAGCCTTCCGATCCGGACGTTCCCGGCAACCCTGGCTGCCTGGGAGGACTTGACCCACCCCGTCCGGCCTGCGTACTGGACCTGCACCCGGCCGTTCGACCTGGCATTGGTCGGACTGCCAAGCGTGTAGTCTGCCGGGATCCTCGCCAGCTGCTTCCTTGAACGGGCCGACTGATACAGCGCCGTGACGGAGGAGGTCTGGTATTTTGCCATGCTGGCCCGCCGGATATCGGCAGACCGGGCCCATCCCTTCGTACCGGCGATGTAGAACTGGGTGTGGGCCCGGCTGGTTAGTCCAGTGGCCGCCAGCATTTGGCCCCGGGGCACAACCGCCACCACAGCCCCCTTGCCCGGTGATTTGCGCAGGCTCGTCTTCCTGAGTGCCTCATGTGTGTGCCGTGGCAGCCGTTTCGTGTTGGCCAGCGGGAACCATCCGGTCATGCCGCGGACACCGGCCTGGACCGATCGACCTTTGGTGGAAGTGGTGTTCAAGGTGGCGCCCCGCTTAGCGGTTGCCACCCTGCCGCCCGATGTCGAGGCCGACGGCATCGCCGCCGCGGCGGAAACGGAGGGCGTCGGTACGGCGGTCCGGTGGGCGGCGGGAGCCGGGGACGGAGCAACCAGCGCCAATACCAGCGCTGCGGCGAAGACCAGGGCGGGGAAGCGGATGGCAAAGCTCCTTGGGAACGTGGGATGCGCCATGGGACCACCGGAATGGCCCTTGCGAAGCGTGGTGCTCGCTAGGCACGATATTAGCCGACGATTCGTGCGCCGGCATCGGCACCGGCGCGCCAAACCGAACTTGTTCCACGTGCTCGACAGTCGCCCGCAACGCGGGCTTGACCAGCGCTTGGCCAGGGTTTCAGAAGAAGGTGGCCGGACAGGTCCGGGAGGCTAGCCGGGTGGTTGCCCCGCGGGGATCCACGCGTCCTTTCCGCGTCGGGACGGCCGGGGCGCGGAGACAGGCCGTGCCGTGCCAGGAACCGGTCCCGGCACGGTTCGGCCTCGCCCGCCGCACATTGCTAGCTGTCGAGCGTCGGGCCCGGGGCCAGCTCGTGCGGCACGAAGCGCACCATGATGGCCTTGAACCCGGGGGTGTTGGATTCGCGGGCCACCAGGTCGCGGTGGACCAGCGCATTGGCCTCGGGGAAGTAGGCGGCGGCGCAGCCCTTGGCGGTCGGGTAGGAAACCAGCCGGAAGCGGTTGGCTCGGCGTTCGGTGCCGCCGAAGGTGGAAATGACGTCAACCAGCGCTTTGTCCTCCAAGCCGAGTTCAACGAGGTCCTGCGGGTTGATCAGGATGACCCGACGGCCGTCCTTGATGCCGCGGTAGCGGTCGTCCAGCCCGTAGAACGTGGTGTTGTACTGGTCGTGGCTGCGCATGGTCTGCAGGACCAGGTGGCCCTCCGGCGCGTAGAGTGCCTCGAAGGGCGAGACCGTGAACTTGCCCTTGCCGATGTCGGTGGCGAAGGAGCGCGAATCGCGCGGCGGGTTGGGCAGCACAAAGCCGTTGCGTCCGCGCACCCTGCGGTTGAAGTCCTCGAAGCCCGGCAGCACCCGGGAGATGTGGTCGCGGACCACGTCGTAGTCGTCGGCCATGGCCTTCCAGTCCACCACGTGGTCCTCGCCGAGAATGGCGGTGGCCATCCTGGCCACGATGACAGGTTCGGCCAGCAGGTGCTCCGAGACCGGCTTGAGCCGGCCCTGCGTGGAGTGGATGACGGACATGGAGTCCTCCACGGAGAGGAACTGCGGTCCGCCGGGGTGCTTGTCGTCGCGGTCCGTGCGTCCGAGCGTGGGCAGGATCAGCGAGGTCTGCCCGTGCACCACGTGGGAGCGGTTGGGCTTGGTGGAGATGTGCACGGTGAGCTTGGCGCGCTGCATGCCCGCCTCCAGCGCCTCGGTTTCCGAGTTCGCCAGGGCAAAGTTGCCACCCATGGACACGAACACGTCAACGGAGTCCTGCTCGAAGGCATGCAGCGCCTCGGTGGAGTCGTAGCCGTGGGCGCGCGGGGAGTCGATCCCGAATTCGGAATCGAGGGCGGCCAGCAGCGCCTCGCCGGGCTTTTCCCAGATGCCCATGGTCCGGTCGCCCTGGACGTTGGAGTGGCCTCGCACCGGGCAGGCGCCGGCGCCGGGCTTGCCGAAGTTGCCCTGCACCAGCAGCAGGTTGATGATTTCCTTCAGCGTCGGCACCGAGTGCGGCTGCTGGGTCAGTCCCAGCGCCCAGCAGAAGATCGAGGCCTTGGACTTGATGAGCAGCTCGGCGACGGTGGTGATCTCGGCCCGGGTCAGTCCGGTGGCTTCCTCGGTGGCTTCCCAGTCCAGCGTGGACCGCGCTTCCCTGTAGGCCTCGTAGCCGTCCGTGGCCGAATCGATGAAGGCCTTGTCGATCACGGTTCCGGGGTTCTTGGCCTCGGCCTCGAAGAGCAGGTGTCCGAAGGCCTGGAAGAGCGCCAGGTCCCCGCCGACCTTGATCTGCAGGAAATGGTTGCTCACGTCGTCGGGGCGTCCGAGCATGCCGCCGACGGTCTGCGGGTCCTTGAACCCGAAGAAGCCTGCCTCGGGCAGCGGGTTGACCGCCACGACGTGGGCGCCGCGCTTGCGCGCATCGGCCAGCGCCGAGAGCATCCGCGGGTGGTTGGTTCCGGGGTTCTGGCCGATGACGAAAATCAGCTCGGCGTGCTCGAAGTCCTCCAGGGACACGGTGCCCTTGCCGATGCCGATGGTGGGGTTCAGCGCCGATCCCGAGGACTCGTGGCACATGTTGGAGCAGTCTGGCAGGTTGTTGGTGCCCAGGGATCGGGCCAGCAGCTGGTACATGAAAGCCGTCTCGTTGGCGGTGCGCCCCGAGGTGTAGAAGACGCACTTGTCCGGCGTGGTCGCGTTCACGTGCTCGCCGATGGTGGCAAAGGCCTGCGCCCAGGTGATGGGCGTGTAGTGGCTTTCGCCCTCGCGGATGATCATGGGTTCGGTGATCCGGCCCTGGGACCCGAGCCAGTACTCGGTCTTCTCGCGCAGGACGTTGATGGGGTGCTTGGCCCACCATTCGGGGGTCACGGTGCGGGCGCTGGCTTCCTCGGCGATGGCCTTGGCGCCGTTTTCGCAGAATTCGGCGGGCTTGCGCGCCCCGGTGATGGATTCAGGCCAGGCGCAGCCCGGGCAGTCGAAGCCGCCGCGCTGGTTGATGCGCAACATCGAGCTCAGCGTCCGGCCGACGCCGGCCTCGGCGAAACCGCGTTTCATGGACACCATCACGGCCTCGACGCCGGCCGCGCTGCGTTTGGGCTCGGTGACTTTCAGGTCGTCTTCGTTGATGTCCTGCGTTGGGGCTGGCCGATGCATGTGTCCTCCACGTCGATGTGCGGTGTCTTTGACCGTAGTCGCGCGCGTGCCGGAAATCCGGGTGCCCGATTCGGTCTAGGAGCCGGTCTTCACCCTGTCGGCATGCGTATACAAGTTCACCGTACTACCCCGGGAGAAAGCCGCAAGCGTCAACCCGGTTTCATCGGCCAGTTCCACTGCCAGCGAAGACGGTGCACTGACGGCAGACAGCACCGGAATCCCGGCCATCGCGGCCTTTTGCACCAGCTCGAAGGATGCGCGCCCAGAGACCTGCAGGATGGTGTCATGAAGCGGTAATTTTTGCTCGCGCAGCCCGGCCCCGATGACCTTGTCCACCGCGTTGTGCCGTCCCACGTCCTCACGCAGCACCAGCAGCTCCCCCGCGGTGGTGAACAGGCCGGCCGCATGCACTCCCCCGGTGGCGCTGAAAAGGTTCTGGGCCTCACGCAGGGTGTAGGGCAGGCCCAACAGCACCTTCACGTCCAGGTGGCCCCGGGCGGGGTCCAGCGGATAGGAGGATTTCTTGGAGACCTCGTCGATGGAGTTGGTGCCGCAGATCCCGCAGGCCGAGGAGGTGACCACGTTTCGCGCCGCGGAAAGGTCCGGAGCCTGGGCACCGAAGCCGACCTGCACGTCGATGACGTTGAAGGTCTGGTTTCCTTCCTCGTCGGTGCCGGCGCAATAACGCATGGAAACCAGGTGCTCGGTGCGGCTGATGATTCCCTCGGCGAGCAGGAAACCTGCAACCATGTCGAAGTCGTCGCCGGGGGTGCGCATGGAGGTGGTGAAGGATGTCCCGTTGAAGCGTATTTCCAGCGGTTCCTCGACCGCGAGTTTTTCCTCGCGGGCGATCCGTGCGCCGTCCAGCGTTGCGCGGACGATGCGCCTGCGGGTTATTTTCCGTCCCATGTCCTCATTGCCTTTCCTTGCGATGGCCGCGTTCCGCACCTTGCTCGGTGCCGCGACCGCACACCTACCAAGGTAACCGAAGATAGGGCACGGGGTCGCCGGCAGCGACGCCGCCCGGACCGACCACCAGGATGGCATCGGCAGCGGCCAGGCCGCGCAGCATGGCCGGTGCCACGTGCTCCGCCGGTGCCAGCAAATCGGGGCCGCGCGCGCCGGAGGCCGGGACCCAGCGGGCCGGGACCAGGCGAGTCCGTCCCGGCAGCACGGCGAAGTCGGTGGCCGAGGACGCCGAACCCAGTGTGGCCAATTCGCTGCCGCACGCCCCGCGCAGGATCGGGTCAACGAGCGTTGCCACGGCCATGAGCGCCGCCAACGGGTTCCCGGGCAGCGCCACCAGCAGGCGGTTTCCGGGCAGGAGGGCAACCATTGACGGGTGGCCGGGACGCATGGCCACCGAGGAGATGATTTCCTCCCCGCCGATGGACCGCACCGCCGCCCGCACGAAGTCGCGGTCGGAGAACCCGGTGCCTCCGGTGGTCACCACCAGGGCGGCCGCCCGGGCCTCGTCGCCGTCAATGGCTGCAACCGTGGCCGCAAGGGTGTCTCCGATGCGGGAGCTGCTTGCAACACTGCCCCCAAGGGCTGCGACGACCTGGGGCAGCACCGGGGAGAATCCGTCACGGACCTGGCCCGGACCCGGGTGCCCGGAGGTGATGACCTCGTCCCCGGTGAACACCAGGTGGACGGCCGGGACGGCCGCCACCAACAGTTCGTCGTGACCCGCCACCGCCGCGGTGGCGATGACGCCGGCGCGCAGCAGGGTGCCGGCGGCCGCCAGAAGTTCGCCCGCGACCGCCTCGGTTCCGGAGGGCCGGATGTCGGCACCCGCGCGCAGCGTCCTGTCGCTGGTGAGTGTGGCGCCCTCAAGCGTCGAGTGTTCGACGCGCAGGATGGAGGTGGCGCCCTCGGGGATCAGGGAGCCGGTGACCACGGCGGTGGCCTCGCCTGCGGACAGCGCCGTGTTGTCCCCGGCGCCGGGGTTGGCTGCCAGCGCCTTGAGCAGCCTCCATGGCCCGGGCCCGTTGACCGCATAGCCGTCCATGGCGGAGGTGGCGCAATGCGGCATCGGGTATGCGGTTACGAGGTCGGCGGCCAGGATGCGCCCGCCGGCCTGGTGCAGGGGAACTGATTCGGGGGCGCCTGCAATCCGGGCACCCAGCGCGTGTGCGTCCTCGCGCGCGGCCGCCCACTGGTGGTCTTCCACGGTGTCTTTGCTAGGCGTTGTCGGAGGAGGGCGTGCGCGCGGCAAGGACCGCTCGGGCAAGCGAATCGGCCGCGTCCATGGCGGGCTTTTCGCCCGACCGGGCGCTGCCGACGGCAAGGCCGGCCGCGTAGCCGGCCAGGTAGGTGGTCAGCGGTGCAGCAGGACGAACGATGGTGTGTGCCGCAACCCCTGCAAGCGAAAGCACCTGGTCGATGTCGACCTGGGTGTCGGTGAGTTCAAAGGCCGCCAAAAGTTCCCTGACCCATTCCTCGAGTTCCGCTGCAGGCATTGTGCAATCTCCTTGTTAGTGGCCGTTGGCCACCGCTATCCCGTGCCGCCCGGCATCCCCGGGCGTGTCGATGTCGCTGAAGTCCGCGTCGGGAAGCTTCAGGCGCTCCATCTGCACTGTAGCAAGCAGACGCATCATTGATGCATTTTCGAGACTTCCGCGGGGCTCGGCGGCCAGGTCGATCGCTCGGCGGAGCGAAGGGGTGAGAATGGCGCAGGAAAGCGTCTGGAGCACGCCGGAGGCATCCTGCGGCACCCATGCCTCGATGCCCGCGGCGGGGTTCTCGGTGGCGGCAAGCAGCGCGACCACGACCGGACCGGGGTCCAACAGGTCAGAGGCCAGCACCAAGGTCAGCTCGGAGGCCTGATTCTGGCGCTGGGCGTTCTCGTCGTCGGGGCCGTCGTCCAGGGCGGCCCGCCCGGCGGCGACCGCCGCCGCGGGACCCGCAAAGGTGGGGTATTCGCGGGTGATGACCACGCGCTGGAAATCCGGTGCGGTATCCATGTACCGGGTGACGGCTTCGGCCAACGCGTGGGCGCCGACCACCGCGATCGCCTGGGCGTCGCGGACGGCATTCAGGGAATGTTCGAGCAGCGTCTCGCCGCGGTGCTCCAAAAGGGGTTTGCTGACCCCGCCCAGGCGGGATCCGCGGCCGCCGGCCACGATGATCGCATCGAATTTCATGCTGCACTCCGTAAGAAAGGACTCCAGGCTTCTGCGGGGCGCTCAAGTTCGGTGATGAACCATTGGGCGCCTCGCGGTCGGCTCGGGGCGAACCGCAGCTTCCAGCCCAGCTGTGCAAGCGTCCGGTCTCCCTTGGCGCTGTTGCAGCCCTGGCATGCCGCTACTAGATTCTCCCACGAATCCTCCCCGCCGCGGCTCCGCGGCATGATGTGGTCGATCGTGTTGGCGCTGCGCCCGCAATAGCCGCAGCGGTGTCCGTCGCGGCGCAGCACCCCGCGGCGTGAGACGTTGATGGAGTTGCGGTAGGGAAGACGAATGTACCGATTCAGCAGGATCACAGTGGGCCGGGGCATCACCTGGTTCACTCCGACGACCGGGTCGCGGTCGTCATCGGCAAGGACGGTGGCCTTGCCGGTGAGGACAAGGAGAAGTGCCCGGCGGAAGGTGATGACCGCCAGCGGTTCAAATCCTGCATTCAGTACTAGGGTTCGCATGCGCGCATCCTTAGATCCTGACCCGGCGCAACAGAGGGACCCGTCCACGACGGAAATCCCTCACGGTGGCGCACGCGGCACTCGGCTTTGGCTCCTGAGCCCTAGCCTAAAACAAGAAACCGCCGTTTTGCGCGTTTTTGGTGTAAACCAGTTGAAATTGCCACCATAATTTTTCCCGCCGTACACCACCTGCACATGTGGCGGGCGAAGGATGCCCGGCCCCGCCCTCCGGCGCGGGGTCGGGCCCCGCGCCAGAGGAACATAGGTCACCGGCCGGACGTAAAGTGAACCGTGAAACCCTTGGCGGCGTTGGTCGAATACTCGACACCGGCGGAACTTGAGACCCAGATGTCTTTTCCTCCTCTGCCCAGCGCGACCGCGTCAACCATCCCCGCGGCCCGTGCGCCCTCGCTCCAGTTCACTCCACCGTCGGTGCTGGTCCACGCGACGTTGTCCGGGGTGAAGCCCACGGCTGTCTGCCCGGCCAACGCCACGTACTGCAGCACGGGCGCGCCGGGGTTCGGCTCGGAGAAGGACTGCCCGTCGTCGGTGGAACGCCAGATGCCCTGTTCGGTGGTTGCCAGCACGGTGGTCCCGCTCGGGTCTGCAGCCAGGGTTGCCGGCCGGATCCGGGGGTCGCGATCCTGCCAGTTTTTGCCGTCCGCGGTGGAGCGCAACGCTCCGTCAAAACCGATGATGGCATTCCTGGACACCGTGAGCGCGTGGAAGTCCGAGATCCCGGAGCGCGAGAGGGTGTCCCAGGTCTCGCCGCCATCGGTGGACCGCATCAGTCCCAACGGATTTTCCAGGTCGGTTCCCGGGCCGGGGTGTCCGGAGGCATAGAATTCGTTGGCTCCGAGGCTGAATCCCATCCAGTCGACGAGGGGACCGATGCGCCTGGCCGGGCTGACCGACACGTCATACAGTCCCTCATGGGTGGCAAGAAGGACCTTGTTGTCACCGATGGCTGCAATGCCGTGGACATGGGCGCGGGGATAACCCTCGACCGTGACGGCCGCCTCGCCCGGCGCGGCCGCCGGGTTGAGGCTGTTGCCGGCGGTTGCGCCCTGGGATTGTGGCGCGACTGCGCAGCCGCCCAGCACCAATGCCCCTAACAGCGACAGCGGCAGGATCATGGATTTGTTAATGGGGAGCAACTTCACGGCCGTGGCTCCCGCCTACTTCTTCAGCATTTCGCGCATGTGGCTGATCTCGGCGTTCTGTGTGGTGATGATCGCGCGCGACAGGTCGAGGACCTTCGAGTTCTTGCCGGAGGCCAGGGCCTCTTCGGCCATTTTTGTAGCTCCCAGGTGGTGCTCGATCATTTGCTGAAGGAAGAGTTCCTCTGACTGGCCTCCGCGGGCGGACTTAAGCGAGTCGAGCTCCGCCTCGCCGAGCATTCCGTCCATCGCCATGCCATGGTCCACGGTTCGGGATTCTCCCCAAGCAGTCAACCAGGATTCCATCAACGAGATTTCCGGTGCCTGCGCATCCTTGATCTGGGTGGCCAGCTTGGCAAGTTCCGGGCTCACTGAGGCCTTGTCCAGCATGATCTCGCTCATCTCCACCGCCTGTTCGTGGTGCGGGATCATCATTTGCGCGAACATCGTGTCGGCGCTGTTGTGCGCCTCGACAGGCGCCTGCCGGGAGGCTTCCGTCCCCGCCGCGTGATCCGTGCCGGTGTGCTCCGTTCCGGCAGTCGCGCAGCCAGCCAGCAGTACGGATCCTGCCAGGAAGGCAGCGGAAATCGACAATGTGGTCTTGGTATTCTTCAACGGCTTTTCCTTGCGTATGGATGAGAAATCTGGTCCGGTGCGTCCGGACCTCTCATCTTCGGCTGATGCCGAGCCGCAATGGCGAGGGGCCGGCGGGGATATAGTCCATCCGCGGGAGCACCCCGAGGAACCGGCTCAGGGGCCAGGCGCGAGACACCTTGGCTCCCGGTACGGGCCGGGCGAGCCTGAAGGCCAGCAACAGACACAAGGCACACGCCCCGGCGACGGTGCATTCGCCAAGCCCCACCACTTCGATGTGCCCCGGGGCCTGGATCGTGGTCAGACTTTCGGGGCCCGCACCGGGATCGACGGAGACTGTGACGTGAGTGCCACTTGAATGACTCCCGTCGCGACCTTCGTGTCCGGAAGCGGAGCCCCAGGCCGCGCCCAGGACGTGCATGGAAAACAGGCCCAGAAAGAATATGCACAGCAGGAGCGAGCGAACCCAAGGTCGCCCTGACCACGATGCGGAGCCTGATTGCAACATTTTCACATCACCAACCATATACCCATCCGGGGTATTGCTCCATCGGGATTGCCGTTTTAAACAACAAGGCCCCCGCTCGATCCTTGCGGATCACCCGGGGGCCTTGGAACGCTTGAACTTAGCCCTTGAGGGTGTAGTAACCGTAGAGGGGGTTGCGGGAGACGTCGTGGAGCATGGTGTCGACGGTCGGGTTCTGTGCACCGATCATCTTGCCGCCACCGAGGTAGATGCCGACGTGGCCGCCACCGTTCTGGAAGACCAGGTCGCCCGGCTTCGGGGAGCTGGTGCGCACGAACTGGCCGGAGGCGCGGATTGCCGAGGTGCCGCGGGCGATGTTGATGCCGTGCTGTGCGTAGACATACTTGACGAAGCCGGAGCAATCCCAGCCCGACGGGGTGTTGCCGCCCCATACGTAGGGGACGCCGACGTACTTGGCCGCTGTAGCCGCGATGCCCGAGAGGTTGGCGGTGTTCATCGATTCGCTCTTGGGCTTCGGGGCCGAGGCCGCCGGAGCGCTATCGCGGTTCGAGCGCGTGACCGGTGCGAAGGCGTCCGAGCTGTTGCTGGAACGGGTCTCCGGGGCGGTGTTGTTGGAGCGAGTCGAGACCTCATTGGCCACGGCGATGACGACCGGAGCCGGTGCTGGCTTGGAGGTGAACGCCGCGCGCTCGATGTTCAGGTCCTTGGCCTTGGAAGCCGAGACCGAAACGGCCTTGACGGCTACGCGCTCTGCGGAGAGGCCTTCAACGGGAACCGCGCTTGCTTCGCGGGAAACATCGCCCTGGGCCGGAACGCCCAAAGTCAGTACCAGGCCGGATGCGGCTGCAATGACTGCTGCCTGGCGGCCAACGGATCCAGCATTCGAGGCAACAGCCTTCGAGATGGATTCGAGTGGGTTGGTCCGAACCGGGGTCGCGCGGTGGCGGCCCAATGCTTGACGTGTAGTCACGTAGTAATGCCTCTCCTGATGCCTGCGAGGTGAGCTGTCGGGTTCGAGTGGGAGTCACTCGGCAATCCGGCCGCCAGGCCGAACCACTTAACCCCAAGGCTTCCTGGTGTGGAAACCGAAAGTGGGTCCCCCGCCACTGCCAAACGAGTTTTGAACGGACACCGTGGGCTGGCAGTGCTCGGCACTTCCCGCGGCGGTGAGCAGGGTTGTTCCCTGATCACTTACTTAGAATATATGAAGCGAATCCAAAAGTCACGTTCTGATCACGGAACGGTGACAATTGCCGTTATAACCAGCCCTCGGGGTTGACCCACTTGCCGTTGACGATGACCTCAAGGTGCAGGTGGGGGCCCGTTGAATTGCCCGTGCTGCCACTCAGGGAGACGACATCGCCGCGCTTGACCTTTTGTCCCACTGAGACCTTCAGGGCCGAGTTGTGGTTGTAGCTGGTGTGCAAGCCGTTGCCGTGGTCGATCTCCACGCGGAAACCGGAGTGGCCGGCCCAGGCGGCCTGCACCACGGTGCCGGCGGCGCTGGCCTTGATCGGGGTGCCCATCGGCACGGCGTAGTCCAGGCCATTGTGGTTCATGAAGCCCGGGCCCGTTGGATTCTTGCGGAATCCGAAGCGCGAGGTCAGGCGAATGTTGTCCACCGGCTGGGCCAAGACCCCGCCGGCAGCGATCTTGGTGACATCTCCACCGGCAGCGGTCATGATTGTTGCCAGCTTGTCTTCCTCGGTGAATTCACTGGTCAGCGAGGCTCGCTCGATTTTCACCTGATCGTCGGCCGGGGCCTTGACGTCAACCACGACGGACTGGGCGACGCGCTCGGTGCCCGCGGTTGCCGTCTCGGCATCCTTCGCGGGTGAGGCGGCAGCGAATGCAAGGCCGGACACTGCGGCGACTGCGGCAAGCTTGTGCGTGAACCCGATGCGGGGGCGTTGCGGCCGGGGCGCGAGCTTCAGGACGTCATCCAGCTCGTCGGCTTCGGCCGGAGCGGCAATCGGTGCGGCGGGCGCAGCCAGGGCGACGGGAATTTCGGTTGCGGCAATGGCTGCCGCGTCCGGGGATGCGCCGTAACGCAGGCCGGCCGCAAAGCGGCGGCCGGTGTACTGCGTGGCATCCTGGGCCTCAACGGAATCCGGGACCACGCTCAGGGCGCGTCGACCGGCACGTCGGGAAGTAGTTTCACCGCTCAGGGCGGTGTCCACGATCTGCTCTATTGAGCCTTCAGCAGGCGAAGCATCAACGGGACCGGACGCACGTCGGCGACCGGCAGTGTGCTGCTGAGTCAAATGTCAACCTCTCATATATCGCCTGCGAAGTTAGCTGTCGGATTCGAGTCATGAGATCAACTCGGCAGAGCCCACCAAGGCGGACTCAGCTTCACCCCAAGATCCATGGTCGAAGACCAGGAACGGTTGATTGGGTCCTCCGCCCCTACCGGGAATTCTGACTCCGCGATCCGCCGGTAGGGTTATGCGAATCGGATCGGGACTGGATTACCTAAGTGCAACCCAACGTAAGACACTACCGGGATTTATGCCAAAGTTACAATTCCGTTATCAATCCATGCGGCGGACAAACACATGGGCGCTGACTTCGGTCGGAAGCTCCAGCGCGCCCTCGATCCCCTGCACCCGAACGACCACGTAATCGCCGGCCCGTTCGAGGGTGACTAGGGCCCCCGGGCGGATGCCGCCCTCATCGAGTTGCACCAGCAGCTCGGGTTCGACCTGGATGGTTTCGGCAAGGCGCTCCACCCGGACCGGGCCGAGGTTTCCGTCGACAAGGGCCGAATCGAGACTTTGGACACCTACCGAGATTTCCGCCAGTCCCGGACCGCCCAGGGTCTCCAGTCCGGGGATCGGGTTTCCATAGGGCGAGGACTCGGGCGCACCGAGCAGCTTGTACAGCCGCTGCTCCACGCGCTCGCTCATCACGTGCTCCCAGCGGCAGGCTTCCTCGTGGACGTACTCCCATTCCAGGCCGATGACATCGGCCAGCAGGCGCTCGGCCAGGCGGTGCTTGCGCATCACGCCGGTGGCAACGTCGGCGCCATGCTCGGTCAGTTCAAGGTGGCGGTCGGTGGTCACCACGACCAGGCCGTCGCGTTCCATGCGGGCCACCGTTTGCGAAACCGTGGGCCCGGAATGCCCAAGTCGTTCGGCAATACGTGCGCGCAAGGCAACGATGCCCTCCTCCTGGAGTTCCAGAATGGTGCGCAGGTACATTTCGGTGGTATCGATCAAATCTGACACGTTTGCAGCTCCCGCATGGGTTGATTGTTACAAGAGTTCACTACGCTTTCCACTCTACCCGCGTTCACATTGGCGTCTCGCTATTACACATTGGGCCCTCCGGTGCGGGATTATTGAAGCACTGGGCACCCTCAATGCGCATCGGATTGCGGCAGCGGAAGTGTCCAAAGCGTAAAACCCCCTTATGAGGAGCAACATGAGCACCGGCGTGACTATTCCCCAAGACCTTTTGCCCGTGGACGGCCGATTCGGCGCAGGACCCTCCAAGGTCCGCCCCGAACAGGTACAGGCGCTCCTCGACGCGGGCACGCAGCTCCTGGGAACATCCCACCGCCAGGCCCCGGTGAAGAACCTGGTTCGCGACATCCAAGAGGGACTCAAGACCTTCTTCAACGCCCCCTCCGACTACGAAGTGGTCCTGGGCGTGGGCGGCTCCACCGCCTTCTGGGACATCGCCGCCTTCGGCCTGGTCCGCAACAAGGCCCAGCACCTGTCCTTCGGCGAGTTCGGTTCGAAATTCGCCGCCGCGACCAACAAGGCCCCGTTCCTGGAACCGTCCACGATCATCGTCTCCGAGCCAGGGACCCGTCCCGTCCCCGTGGCCGAAACCGGCGTGGATGTATACGCTTGGCCCCAAAACGAGACCTCCACGGGCGTCGCAGCACCGGTGCACCGCGTCGAAGGGGCCGACGAGGGATCACTGGTCCTCATTGACGCAACGTCCGCCGCCGGCGGCCTGGACGTCGACGTCTCGCAGGCCGATGTTTACTACTTCGCCCCGCAGAAGAACTTCGCCTCCGACGGCGGCCTGTGGATTGCTCTCTTCTCCCCCGCGGCCATCGCCCGGGCAGAGGAGATCGCCGCTTCCGGCCGTTGGATCCCCGACTTCCTGAACCTGAAGACGGCGATCGACAACTCGCGCCTGAACCAGACCTACAACACCCCGGCACTCTCCACCCTGGTCTCGCTCAATGCCCAGTTGCAGTGGCTCAACGGCAACGGCGGCCTGAAGTTCGCCGCCGCCCGCACGGCCGACTCCGCTTCCCGCATCTACGACTGGGCAGAGGCCTCCGATGTGGCTACCCCCTACGTCGCCGCTCCCGAGGAACGTTCCAACGTCATCGCCACCATCGACTTCGACGATTCGATCGATGCCGCGGCGGTGGCCAAGACACTGCGCGCCAACGGCGTGGTGGATGTGGAGCCGTACCGCAAGCTCGGCCGCAACCAGCTGCGCGTGGCGACCTTCGTGGCAATTGAGCCCGACGACGTCTCCGCCCTGCTCAAGTGCATCGAGTACGTACTGAAGAACAGCTAGCTTCCTCCGGGAACATAGAGGGCGCCGACCTGACGCGGGAATGATCCCGCGTCAGGTCGGCGCCCTCTTTTTCGGCCGGAGGCTGCCGGCGATACGGCAAAGGAAACGGGCGGCGATCTGGTGACCGCCGCCCGTTTCCTGAGGCGCTCCAGGAGATCAATCCCCTGGTTGCTTATTCATCTACTTGGAGTCGGCATCCGACTCGACGGCCGCCACGTCCGCGGTGGCTTCGTCCACCGCTGCCGCTGACTCCTGTTCGCCTTCCGGGGTCTCTCCGTCCGCGGCGGCCGGGTTGGACGCCCCGTGGGCCTCGGCGTCGGCATCGACACCAGTGCCTTCGGCCGCGGCCGCGGCCTCCTCGGCGGCGCGGCGCTCGGCGTCCATCTCCTCCGGGCGAACCCTCTCGGCCCACGGCACCCAGGCCGGCGCCAGAAGCGCGTCTTCGCCGGGAAGGATCCCGACCTCGCACACCGTCAGGTCCTTGGCCTGGGCGCGCGGGACACGGGTCAGCGTGGCAAACCAGCTCCAGCCCTCGTAGCCGGGGAGCAGCGCCTCGAAGCGGTGGGTCACCAGGCGTTCGCCGTCGTTGACGGCATCGATGTATTCACCAATGCTGGCGTCGTCCGTGATTTCCAGCAACGCCTTGCGTGCGGGCTCAACGGCCTTTGCCAGTGTCGTGTCGAGTATTGCTTTGCGGGCCATGTGATCAGGCATCCAAATCGTCGGCTACGGCGCGCAGCACAGCTGCGACCTTGGCACCCTGGGCTTTTTCTGGGTAACGGCCCCTGCGCAGTCCGTTGGAGACCGAGTCGAGCACCTTGATGAGGTCCTCGATCAGCACTGCGGTGTCCTCGGCCGGCTTGCGCTTGGCACGGGCCACGGAGGGCGCGTCATCAATGATGCGCACGCTCAGGGCCTGCGCTCCCTTGCGGCCCTCGGCGACGCCAAATTCCATGCGGGTACCTGCACGCAGCTCGGTCGTGCCCGCGGGCAGCGCCGAGGCGTTCAGATACACTTCCTGGCCTTCGTCGGTTACCAGGAACCCGAACCCCTTGGAGGGTTCGTACCATTTCACTTTGCCGGTTGGCACGTCTAACTACCTCGTTCTTGCGTCTCAATGGGCAACGACGGGGGTCAAGAAAGTTCCGCGTTCCCATTTCTGGCGATCTCCCGGCGCGAAACCACGCAGCCCGTCCCCCGAAGGGGGCTTGCGGGCGGGCTCATGCGTCCGGGGAAGTCTATATCTTCTAGGGTACGACATCAGCGGCTTTGCCCCTTCCCATCCGCGGGGGCGGGGCCCCAATGTGGCTGTTTCGCAGGTGCGCGGTAGTTTTAAGGGGTGAACACCACCGCCGACACCCCAGCATCCCAGCGCATCCTGACCTTCCTGGCCGGCGGCGTTGCCATCATCTCGCTCGCCGCCCTGGCCGTCATTCTCGTCCAGTACGCCATGCAGCTGGCCCCGGCCCCGGCGCTGATTGCCGTGTCGCTCTATGGACTGCCGCTGGCATTCATCCTGCTCATGGTGATCCTGGTGCTGAACTTCCGCCAACGTCGCCGTTCCCGCTAGTCCACATGTCCCGGAATCCCACGTAACGCCCTGCGGACTCCGGGCATCTTGGGGGCGTTCGCCGGGCCGGGAACCCTTGCGCACACAAGAAACACACAGGATTCTTACAGATAGCGGTTGCAGACTGGTAACCATGAATGCCAAAACCCCCGAAGCAAAGCTCCTGGTCGTCGACGACGAACCAAACATCCGTGAATTGCTTTCCACCTCCCTGCGTTTCGCGGGCTTCGAGGTGGTTGCGGCGGCCAACGGGCGCGAAGCCCTGGCCGCGGTGGAAGCCGACACCCCCGACCTGGCCGTGCTCGACGTGATGCTCCCGGACATGGACGGTTTCACCATCACCCGCCGGCTGCGCGCCGCAGGCAAGCACTTCCCGGTGCTCTTCCTCACCGCCCGCGACGACACCGAGGACAAGGTCACCGGACTGACCGTCGGCGGGGACGACTACGTCACCAAGCCCTTCAGCCTCGACGAGGTCGTGGCCCGCATCCGCGCGGTGCTGCGCCGCACCCAGCCGGCCGAGGAGGACAGCGCCATCATTCGCGTGGACGACCTCGAACTGGACGACGACGCTCACGAGGTCCGCCGCTCCGGCGAGGTCATCGAGCTCTCCCCCACCGAGTTCAAGCTGCTGCGCTACCTGATGATGAACCCCAACCGGGTGCTCTCCAAGGCGCAAATCCTTGACCATGTGTGGGAATACGACTTCAATGGGGACGCCTCGATCGTGGAGTCCTACATTTCCTACCTGCGCCGCAAGATCGACTCCCGAGCCGAATGGCCCTCGCTGATCCAGACCAAGCGCGGTGTCGGCTACCTCATGCGGACTGCCGACCGCCGCTAAGACGAAAGGCCGGTTCCCCACGTGGAAAGTGCCCGCAGATTCTGGCGACAGGTGTCGTTGCGGACCAAGCTCGTGGCGCTCATGAGCTCCCTGATGATCGTGGGGATCGTGGTCACCGCCGTCGGCTCGGCCCAGTCGCTGCGGTTGATGCTCACCGCCCAGCTGGACACGGACCTGAAGTCCAACAGCGCGACCATCACCGCCACCATGCTCAACGACTATGCGGGCATCGCCGAGATCAACCCCAAGTCCAACGGGCTCGCGCGCTTCTACGGGGACCTGCGCAACGAGTCCGGCGAGATCCTCTACACCATGCCGCGCAAGGCCGCCACGGACAACAAGCCGCTGGATGCCCCGGCCGTCGACGCCGGGGAAATCGCGCGGATGCGGGAGGACCCGGCCGCCTCGATCTCGGTGCGCGGCACCAACCTCGGTTCGGCCGGGTGGCGGGTGCGCATCGTGGATCTGCCGCGCACCGATTACGACTTGATCTATGCGCTGCCGATGACCTCGGTGCAGGACACCGTCACCAAGGCCACGATGCTGGTGATGTCCACCGGCATGCTTGCCACGTTGCTGATGTCGATGATCGCCTACGGAATCACCACCCGGGCGCTGCTGCCGCTGCTGCGCGTCGAACGCACTGCGGCGGCCATTGCCGCCGGGGACCTCTCCCGCCGCGTGGAGGACTACCCGCCGGAAACCGAGGTCGGGCGGCTCTCGCGCTCGCTGAACGCGATGCTGGCGCACATCGAGCACGCCTTCCGCGGGCGGGCGGCCTCGGAGCGCAAGATGCGCCGCTTCATCCAGGACGCTTCCCACGAGCTGCGCACCCCGCTGGTGACCATCCAGGGGTATTCCGAGTTCTACCGGCAGGGCGGGCTCAACGACCCGGAGATGCTGCGCACCGCGATGGGGCGCATCGAGGCCGAGTCCAAGCGCATGGCCCAGCTGGTGGAGGACCTGCTGACCCTGGCGAGGCTGGACGAGCAGCGCCCGCTGGAGCGCAAGCCCATCGACCTGCTCCTGCTGGCCGGGGACGCAGCCGAGGACACCCGGGTCAATGCCGTGGACCGCAAGGTCCGCCTGATCGGCCTGGACGGCGGGGCCCCGCAGCCTGCACCCACTTCCGGGGACGAGGCCAGGCTGCGGCAGGTCGTGGCCAACCTGATGACCAACGCACTGCGATACACCCCCGAGGGCAGCGACATCGAGATCGCCGTCGGCGTCAAGCCCGTGATCGACGGGAGGTCCGACGCGGTGCTGGAAATCCGCGACCACGGCCCGGGCATTTCCGAGGAGGACGCGGGGCGGGTGTTCGAGCGGTTCTACCGCGCCGATTCCTCGCGGCAGCGCGAGACCGGCGGGACCGGGCTGGGGCTGGCCATCGTCGCGGCGATCGCCGCGCAGCATGACGGTTCCATCCGGCTCAGCGACACCCCGGGCGGCGGGGCCACCCTGTCGATCCACCTGCCCTACGTCAAGCCCGAGGACGAGCCGGACGAGGACGAGGACTGATCCTCCGCCTGGCGTTGTCCACACCCCGTTGCGGCCCCCGGACCGCGGCGGGGGTGCGTGCCCTAGCCTGAAAACGGAGGCACGCATCCAACCAAAGCGCGCTTCCCTCCGGGCCCTGTGCGGGATTGTCGCCCGCGGACCGGTGCCAATTCGCCATTGCACGGGAGTGAAGCCCATCATGAGCACCTTTGCCGCCAACACCAACGAAATGCAGGCCCGGTCCATGAACCTGCATGCCACCATCGAGCGCGTCCGGGCGGAGGTGAACTCGTTGACCTCCTCGCTGCAGGACCTGCAGGGCACCTGGCAAGGAGCGGCCTCGGCCAATTTCCAGTCCGTGGTGGCCGACTGGCGCAACACCCAGGCACGGGTGGAGGAGTCGCTGGCCTCCATCGGAACCGCACTGAACCGGGCCTCGGTGCAATACGACGAGGCCGAGGCCGCCAACGCGTCCCTCTTCACGTACTGACCTCCTGGGGCGGCCAGTCGCCGGGGCGCGATGCACGCGCGTATTAGTCTGGGGACGTGTCCATCCTCATTGATCCCCCGTCCTGGCCGGCCCACGGAACGTTCTTCTCGCATCTGGTCTCCGATGCATCGCTTGAAGAATTGCACGACTTTGCCCGGGACCAGGGCCTGCCCGAGCGCGCCTTCGACCGGGACCACTACGACGTGCCGCAAAAGCGCCACGACGATCTGGTCGCGGCTGGCGCCGTCCCGCTCCCCGCCACCGAGCTGGTGCGCCGGCTCATAGCCTCGGGGCTGCGGGTGCGCGCCAGGGAACGGCCCGAACGCCTGGACACGGTGTTGCTCGCCCGCTGGGACGCTCTGGGGCTCGGTGCCCCGGAGCTGGGCCGTGAGCTGCTGGAATGTTGGAGCCAAGAGCAGCGCGTCTACCACGACCGGGCGCACCTGCTGGCGGTGTTGACGGCCCTGGACACCCTGACCGGCGGGACGGCGGCCGGAGGGGCGCACCTGCCGGTATACCTGGCGGCGTGGTTCCACGATGCCGTGTATCGCGGCGCGGCAACGGATGAAGAGGATTCGGCGGCGCTGGCCACAGCGCTCCTGCCCGGCCACGGCATCGCCGCTCCCGTGGCGGGCGAGGTCAGGCGCCTCGTCCTGCTCACCAAGACGCACAAGCCCGAACCCGGCGATGCTGCCGGTGCCCTGCTCTGCGATGCGGACCTGGAGGTCCTGGCCCGGCCCCCCGCTGCCTACAGGCGGTACACCGCCGCGGTCCGCCGCGAATACGCCCACGTGCCCGACGCCGACTTTGCCCGCGGGCGCTCCGCCATCCTGCGCGGGCTGCTCGACGGCGGTTCCCTGTTCTCCAGCGAACGAGGGCGGGCGCTCTGGGAAGATGCGGCGCGGGCCAACCTGTCGGCCGAGCTCAGGGAACTTGACGCCCCGGCGCAGTAGTCCGCGGTCGCTGCCCGGCCCCGTTTCCCCCAAGCGTTGACGCCCAGAGCGGTTCGTTTTCCCGCACGAACCGCGCGGCACCCGCCCAATGGCGGCCATGCCCGTCGACGAACATTCCGGCCCACGGCCGAATGTCCCTGCGGTGGGCCTCGTGGAGGAAATCGTACATGGCCATGGTGCGCTCCCCCAGGGCACCGGGCAATCGGGCGCGCAGATCGGCGTCGGCCCGGTAGCCGTCGAGAACAAGCACCCGCAGTCGCGCCGCCGCCCTCCCCGGATCCTCACCGGCGACGAGGAAGGCAAACGACTGTGCCGCATAGGCCAGATCCCAAAGCCGGGTACTCGGACCCGCGCCGTCCCAGTCGATGAAGGCCAGGCGCTCCCCGGCAACCAGGTTCCACGGGGCGAGGTCGTTGTGGCAGATCAGGTTCGCGTGGGGAACCGGGATCACGGTGGACCAGGAATCGTCCGGGTTCCGTTCGAAGCTTTCGGCGGTGTCGTGGATCCGGCGGATCCGGCGCCCGACCTCCTCCAGGACCTCCAACGGCAGGGGCCTGTCATGAGGCGCCGGTGTCCCGGGGGCAAATTCCGTAACCTGCCGGCCCTGGGCGTCCTTGCCCAACGGCAGCGGGACGTCGGTGAGACCCTGCTCGCGGAGGTGGGCCATGAACCTCTGTACCGAGGGCGTGCTTTCAAGCCAGGGCTTGCGCACGGTCATGCCGATGCGCAGTACTTCCCCCGCGGCATTCCCGCCGGCCAGCGGCTCTTGGATTTCCGGCATGGCCCCATCCTATTCCGGCGCGCCGTGCACCGGGAGCAGGGCGTTTTCGCGGCGTCCGTTTTCCCGTCGCTTCCTTGTTAAAGCGGCAAGCCGCCTTCCCGGGCGGTGTACCGTCCTCCCGTGGGGAGGAACGGTGCACCGCGGGAAAGCGGCTCACGGTATTAGCCAGATGCTGCTAACGCAGGCAGGCGCGGTAGGCAGGGGGGATTAGAATCCGCCCATGCCGCCCATGCCACCCATGTCGTCGCCACCCGGTGCTGCTGCGCCTGCCGGAACCGGCTTGTCAGCGACAACGGCTTCGGTGGTCAGGAACAGGCCGGCGATGGAAGCGGCGTTCTGCAGGGCAGAGCGCGTAACCTTTACAGGGTCGTTCACGCCGGCGGCGAGGAGGTCCTCGTACACGCCGGTGGCTGCGTTCAGGCCGTGACCTGCAGGCAGGCTCTTGACCTTGTCGGCGACAACGCCCGGCTCCATGCCGGCGTTGAAGGCGATCTGCTTCAGCGGAGCTTCGATGGCAACGCGAACGATGTTCGCACCGGTTGCCTCGTCGCCAACGAGTTCCAGCTTGGCGAATGCAGCAGCGCCGGCCTGGATGAGGGCCACGCCGCCACCGGCGACGATGCCTTCCTCGACGGCGGCCTTGGCGTTGCGCACTGCATCTTCGATGCGGTGCTTGCGTTCCTTGAGCTCGACCTCGGTAGCGGCACCGGCCTTGATGACTGCAACGCCGCCGGCCAGCTTGGCCAGGCGTTCCTGCAGCTTCTCGCGGTCGTAGTCCGAATCGGAGTTCTCGATCTCGGCGCGAATCTGGTTCACGCGACCGGCGATCTCCTCGGCGTCGCCGGCACCCTCGACGATGGTGGTCTCGTCCTTGGTGACAACGACCTTGCGGGCGGAGCCCAGCAGGTCGATGGTGGCGTTTTCGAGCTTCAGGCCGATTTCCTCGGAGATGACCTGGCCACCGGTGAGGATGGCGATGTCGGCCAGCATGGCCTTGCGGCGGTCGCCGAAGCCCGGTGCCTTGACGGCGACGGACTTGAACAGGCCACGGATCTTGTTCACGATCAGGGTGGCAAGGGCTTCGCCCTCGATGTCCTCGGCGATGATCAGCAGCGGCTTGTTGGACTGCATGACCTTCTCAAGGATCGAAACCATGTCCTTGACGTTGGTGATCTTCGAGTTGACGATCAGGATGTACGGATCCTCAAGGACCGTTTCCTGGCGCTCGTTGTCGGTGACGAAGTAGGCCGAGATGTAGCCCTTGTCGAAGCGCATGCCCTCGGTGAGCTCAAGCTCGAGGCCGAAGGTGTTCGACTCCTCGACGGTGATGACACCTTCCTTGCCGACCTTGTCCAGTGCCTCGGCGATCAGGGCGCCGATTTCGTTGTCGCCGGCGGAGATCGATGCGGTGGCGGCGATCTCTTCCTTGGTTTCGATTTCCTTGGCGGAGGCCAGGAGCTCAACGGTGACGGCCTCGACGGCCTTCTCGATGCCGCGCTTCAGGGACAGCGGGTCGGCGCCGGCGGCAACGTTGCGCAGGCCTTCCTTGACCAATGCCTGTGCCAGGACGGTGGCGGTGGTGGTGCCGTCGCCTGCGACGTCGTCGGTCTTCTTGGCAACTTCCTTGACGAGTTCCGCACCGATCTTCTCGTACGGATCCTCGAGCTCGATCTCCTTGGCAATGGAGACACCGTCGTTGGTGATCGTGGGGGCGCCCCACTTCTTTTCCAGGACGACGTTGCGTCCACGCGGGCCAAGGGTGACCTTGACGGCGTCAGCCAGGATGTTCAGGCCGCGCTCAAGGCCGCGGCGTGCTTCCTCATCAAATGCAATGATTTTGGCCATAGCGGCTTATGTCCTTTCGGGACGTTCATGCGTATCTACGACCTGAGGCAACGCCCGCGACGGACGAAGAATCCACGATGTCATGGGACGATCGCAAAAGCTTCTCGCTGCCCTGGTCAAGGACTCACTCAAACACCGCCCCGAAGCCGCACGTAGTCGGTCGAATCTTCGATCGAATTAGCAGTCGGGGCATGCGAGTGCTAATACAAATCTTGGCACTCAACCACTCGGAGTGCAAGCTGTGGGTCTTTGCCGTAAGCGTATTGCGGCGCTGCGCTCCCTAGCGGAAGTTGCTTCCCAGCACGATGGCGATATTGCCCGGGATGTTTGCGCTCTGCATGACCGAGGTGATGTCCAATTCCGCGGCCGCGGCCTCCGCGGTGGCCCGGTGGGTCTCTGAGCGGTAGTAGACCGTGGAGTAGGTGACCTTCTTGGTCCAGTTGGAAGCCGCGACGTTGCTGAACCCGGCGTTCTGCAGCTCGGTACGCGCCTTGCCGGCAAGGCCGCCGACCTTCGCGCCGTTGTAGACGCCCATGGCCATGGAGGTGTCAGCGTCTTCCGGCAGGGGGCTTTCGCTGGACTCGGCGGAGGAGCTTGCTTCGGTGGGCTCGGCCGATTCGCTTTCGGCAGGCGTTTCGCTGGCCTCGGACGGCGATTCGGACTCGGAAGGCGATTCCGCTGCCTCGGAAGACGCCGTGGCCTCCTGCGCGTCCGAGGAGCTGGCGGCAACGGATGCCGGATCGGTTGGGGTGCCCGTGAACTTGGGCAGGACCATGAAGGAGAAGAGTCCCACGACCAGGGCAATGGCCCCGAAAACCATCAGCCAACGCAAGCCGGATCGGGCCCCGCCCACGGATGCGGCGGCAGCCCAGCCGTTTTCGCGGTGCGATCCGCTACGGTTGCTGAACTCTGGGACGCGATCAAATTCATCGCGCGGATAGTTGGTCATGCCCGTCCTCGGTGATGTGGCTTGCAATGTGGGCATGCGCGGGTGCAGGAATACAAGTGCGGCCTGGCCCCGAAACGCCAGACGTGCGTTGCAATCATGCCTCGGATCCGAGCCGTTTCGCCGACCGAGCGCGATGCCTCGTCGTTCGTAGTCTACGCAATCGCTTGACCAGCATGGGGTCATGGGCCAGTGCCGCGTCCGTGTCGATGAGCGTGTTCAGCAATTGGTAGTAGTTGGTCGGGGAGATGGAAAACAGCTCCGAGATGGCTTGCTCCTTGGCTCCGGCGTACTTCCACCACTGGCGTTCCAGCGCGAGAATCCGCTGGGAACGCTCGTCCAGACCGCTGGATTCGTCAAGCTCGAACTCCAGCCCAAGTGCCTCGGATGACATTGCACTTCCCTCAACAATCCGGTTCCCCGGTTCACGGCGAACTACCGGGCAATCTGCCCCAACTGTAACTATTCTAACGTGTCGCCCCCGCAAACCGTTTGCCCATCCGGCTGGGCATCTGCCCACAATGTATGTCATGGACACCCGCGAAACGCCCCTCTTCGAGCTCCCCGAGCCGACACCCGACACCACCGCCTTCCCCTTCGGCCACGGGCTCGCCGCGGCCGTGGCGGGCGGCTACGTGGCTGCCGACTGGGCAGAGGCGCTGGCGCCGGTGGAAGGCAACATGGTGTCCCTGGCGCGGGAGCTGGAGCGCAGGCGCTCCTCCGGCGAGCGCATCCTCCCTGCGCCCCCGGACATCCTGCGGGCCTTCAGCCGCCCGCTGTCCGAGGCCCGGGTGCTGATCATGGGGCAGGACCCCTACCCCACGCCGGGGCATTCCATGGGGCTGAGCTTTTCCGCGCTGCCGCAGGTCCGCCCGCTGCCGCGCAGCCTGAAGAACATCTACCTTGAGCTGCACGAGGACACCGGGGCGCCGATCCCGGCCCACGGGGACCTCTCCGCATGGGCCGACCAGGGCGTGGTGCTGCTGAACCGGGTGTTGACGGTGGGTGCAGGCGCCGCGGGGTCGCACCGGAAGCTGGGCTGGGAGGCAGTCACCGACGCCGCCATGTCCGCCCTGGCCGCGCGCGGGGGCCCGCTGGCGGCGATCCTGTGGGGAAAGGACGCCCAGGCGCTGGCACCGGCGCTGGGCCCAATCCCGATCATTGCCTCCGCCCACCCCTCACCGCTTTCGGCGCGGCACGGTTTCTTCGGCTCCAGGCCCTTTACCCGTGCCAACGAATTGCTGGTGGCGGCCGGCGGCGCCCCCATCGACTGGGCGCTTCCGCTGGCGGTGCCCAGGGCCTAGCGGCGGCGGATGTTGCGGCGCTCGGCCAGCACCTCGGCGCCGATCAGCGGGCGGGCGATGGTGTCGCCGAAGACCACGCCCCCGGCAATCGCCATCATGATGGTGAACGCCGTGAACATCTGCACGATGGCCGAGTTCATGTCGTCGATCTCGAAGACGATCCCGTACATGGACCGGAAGATCATCAGCCCGGGCAGCAGGAACACGATGGCGGGGGCGGCGAGCACCAGCTGCGGGGCCCCCATCTTGTAGGCCACCCAGCGCCCGGCCAGGCCGACGAAGGTCGCCGCGACCGCGGGCGCGGCCCTGTCGCCCACTCCCAGTGCCTGGATGCCCAGCAGGATCAGGTAGCCCAGCAGGGCGATTCCGCCGGTGGGCAGCAGGAGCTTGGGCTCCGATTGTTCGGTGATCGCGCCCATGATGACAGCCGCCACCACCAGGGCCGCCAGCAGCCAGCCGGGATAGGAAATCGTGTCGATGACCCGCACGTCCAGTTCCGGGGCGCCGAGCAGCTCGCCTCCCACCAATGCCGTCATGATGCCGGTCAGGATCGCGGCATACGTCAGCGCGGCGGAGAAGAACCGTCCGGCCGCGGTGACAGGGAACCCGTTGATCGCATCTTGCAGGGCTGAGACAAACCTGGCCGAGGGCAACAGCAGCAGGATGCCGCCTGCCACTACCAGCGCCGGGTCCATGGGCGCGTTCAGGGCGTGGAAGAGCACCGCAATGGCCGTGACGGCGAAGCTGGCGGTGGCAACCGAGAAGAACTCCGGCACCCGCCAGCGTGCGGCGTGCTTGATGATCTGTCCGACCGCCAGGGATGAGACGAAAGCCAGGACGGCCCCGGGCAGGGATCCGCCGATGAAGATCACGAAGAGGGCGGCAAAGGCGCCGGAGGCCGAGGCGATCATCCAGCGCGGGAAGGGCTTGGGCCGACGCGAGATCTCCCGCAACCTGTCCACCGACTGCTGCCGGGTCACGCCGCCGGAGACGATGTCGGAAACCAGCCGGTGGACCTCCGCCAGTCCGGCAAAGTTGTTGGTCCAGGACCGCACCACGCGCAGCATGGAAAACGACTCGCCCTCCGGCGGGGCGAAGTTCAGGTGGATCGACTGGTTGGTGATGTCCACGTCCGTGTAGCTCAGCCCGAGGGCGGCCGTCACGGCAATGACACTGGTTTCCACTTCCAGGGCACCGGCACCGTAGCGGAACATGGTTTCGGCAAGGTCAAGTGCGAATTCCAGGGTCTTGCGCGCCGAGGCATCCTGCGCAGCGTTCACCTTCGGGTTGGCATAGGGGGTCCCCTTGAGCCGCTCGACGATGTTGAACGCCTGGGTGGGCGGGGTGTCGGAGGCCAGCCAGCGCGAGATCATGCGCTTGGCGGTGGGGTTGGCGCGCGGCGGCAGGGCCGGCGCGCCGCTGGACGTGATGCCTACCTGCCCGGTCTTCGCGTTGATGGCGTCCTGGGCCAGGGTGGTGGGCCGGGGCCGCTTGGCGGGCTTGGCCGGTTTCGGCGCCTTGGGCGGCTTGGTGCCGCTTGGTCGCTTGCCGGCCGGACGACCCGAGGGCTTAGCTTCTTGCTTGGCGACGGGTTTCGTGGGCGTCGGTTCGACAACCGGCGTGCCGGCGGCGGGCGCGTCGATGGCGGGGAACTTCGGGGCGTTTTGCGCGTGCGCGGCAGCGTCCTTCAGGGCCTGGGTGATGTGGACCATTTCCCGCGCCTGGACGCGGCGAATGCTCGAGACCTGCGGGTTGGGATCCTCGCCCGGGGATGCCGGGGCGGCGGTGTCCGGCCCCTTACCTGAAGACACGCTTCCTCCTGTCGATTGCGCTTGTTTCCACCACCATACCGCCGCTTTATGGTGCATTGATCCACGGACCGCACAACTCACATTTGACTGTTTGGACACAGTGCCCGCACCTGCCCCGGGAATATCCGCGCCATGCCCGGAGTTGAGCCATAATGAATGCAAACGCATATAACTTTCGACAGGAGAGCGACGGGAAACCATGAGTGAATCCACCCCGAACACCCAGCAATTTGAGATCGGCATCGAGACCTTCGGCGACATCACCAACGACGCCAGCGGCCAGCCGCTGCACCCGTCCCAGGTCCTTCGCAACGTGGTCGCCGAGGCCAGGGCCGCCGAGGCCGCGGGACTGGATTTCTTTGGGGTGGGCGAACACCACCGCGACGACTACTCGGTCTCCGCGCCCGAGGTGGTCCTGGGCGCCATTGCCTCGGTGACCGAGAAGATCAAGCTGGGCTCCGCTGTGACGGTGTTGAGCTCAGATGACCCGGTGCGCGTCTACGAGCGCTTCGCAACTGTCGACGGCCTGTCCAACGGCCGCGCCGAAGTCATCCTGGGGCGCGGCTCCTTCATTGAGTCGTTCCCGCTTTTTGGCTACGAGCTCTCCGACTACGAGCTGCTCTTCGAGGAGAAGCTCGCGCTCTTCGCCAAGCTGCGCAAGGGCGAGCCCGTGAGCTGGTCCGGCCAGACCCGCTCCGCACTGCGGAACCAGGCGGTCTACCCGCCGATTGAAAACGGCACCCTGGATGCCTGGGTGGGTGTTGGCGGCAGCCCCGAATCGGTGGTGCGCGCGGCACGGCACGGCCTGCCGCTGTTCCTGGCCATCATCGGTGGGCAGCCGATGGCCTTCGAGCCGCTGACGCGGCTGTACAAGCGCTCGCTGGAGGAGTTCGGGCACCGGCCCCAGCGCATCGGTGCGCACTTCCACGGATTGGTTGCCGACAGCGACCAGGAGGCGCTGGACCTGTTGTGGCCGCACTACAAGACCACCATGGACCGGCTGGGCGCCGAGCGCGGCTGGCCGCCGGCCAGCCGCATGCGCTTCGAGGCCTCGGCCGGTCCCGAGGGCTCGCTGCTGGCCGGCAGCCCGGAGACCGTGGCCAGGAAGATTGCCCACTTTGCGAGCGGTCTCGGGCTCTCACGCGCCGACATCAAGTATTCGGCCGGCTCGCTGCCCCACGAGACCATGATGCGCAGCATTGAATTGCTCGGCACCAAGGTCAAGCCCCTGGTCCTGGAGATGCTCGAGGCCAAGTAGGCCCGGGCCCGCCATTGCGGCGGAAGCCGCCACTAACAACGAAAGGAACCCCGGAAATCCGGGGTTCCTTTCTGTTGGTGGTTCTTAGCAGACTCGAACTGCTGACCTCTCGCGTGTGAAGCGAGCGCTCTAACCAACTGAGCTAAAGAACCGTGCTGCCACTCCCAAGGGAGTACCTAGCAAGATTAGCCGAGCACCTCGGTGCACGCCAAATCGGCGCGAGATGTTTCCGCGTTCCGGCCCACGCAGGCCCGCGCCGCCGCAGCGCCGATCGCTCGCTGCCGGGGCCACGCCCGGACGCAAAAGCAACGGGTGAATTGTTGGTGAATCCGCGGTCCTGCAATAGCACCAAAACCCTTGATATTCCGGGGGATTTCGGGGTCCGGGACAGTGTCTCGCGACGGAGCTTTCGAAGCGGACGGCGAGTCGCCCCAAAGCCGTGTTTACAACAGGGCTTTCGGCGGGTAATAATTTCACTGTCGAATTCTTCGACGCCCAAACTGGGCCCTACAAGGAAGCTGCCGGGAACCGCCGGCAGCGGTCCCCTACCGGCCAAAGAACCGGCCCGGCGTAATTCCGGGAACCACTTCTTTTGTTCGCTCTCTTTTTGCTTAGAGGACCGCTCCCAGTGCTTCCCAACATTGAGTATTCCCTGTCTTACTCCGCGCCCACCGGCATCGAACGCGATGCCCTGTCCGCGCTCACCCTGAACCCCGACGCCCGCTGGCACGAGCGCATGGACCATGCCTTGTTCGTTGTCACCGCGTTGCACGAGGGAACCCGGGTGGGCATGGGAATCGTCCACAACGCCGTCACGGCACCCACCGAGGCGCCGCGCCCCATGGAGCTCGGTGGCATGTTCGTGCACCCCGCCTACCGCCGCCTGGGCATCCGCCAGTACATGGCCGAGGCGCGGCTAACCTACGCCCTGTCCATGGGCGGGACCCCTGTCACGGTGATCGACAACCGCAACCAGGCCTCGTGGGGTTACTACGAGCGATCGCCGCGGTGGACGCGCGAACGCGAATACACCGGCTACTTCACCGGGCTTCCCATGACCATCTGGGTGTCCACGGAATCCTCCTGGTACCGCACCGGCATGGGTCTGGCTCCGCTGGTCCCGGCCCAGCCGAACACCGTGCTTCCGCACGGCATTCACCAGGCGCGCCCGGTGGAGTTCGGGACGGACCAGGACAGCGCAGTTCCGGCCTAAATCCATCGAGGACTGTCAAGGTCCGGCAAAACGCCGGGAGCCCGCTTCGCCCAAGCCGTGAAGGCGTGCGAAACGGGCTCCCGGCGTTGCCGGTTCCGGGTCCTTAGCTGGCCGGACGCATGTCCCCGTTGTCGATGTAGCGCTGGTGCCAGGACAGTGCCTCGCCCAGCAGGTGCGGGGTGTGCTTGCCGTAGCTGGAAACCTTTGCCCGGTCGAAGTAGTCCTGCAGCATCGGGCGGTACTCCGGTGCGGCGCAGTTGTCGATGACCACCTGGGCGCGTTGCTTGGGCGAGAGCCCGCGCAAATCGGCCAGACCCTGCTCGGTAATCAGGATCATGGTGTCGTGCTCGGTGTGGTCGACGTGGCTGGCCATCGGCACGATGCCGGAGATCTTTCCGCCCTTGGCGGTGGACGGGGACATGAACACCGAAAGGTAGCCGTTGCGGGCGAAGTCGCCGGAGCCGCCGATGCCGTTCATGACGTGCGAGCCGACCACGTTCGTGGAGTTCACGTTGCCGTAGATGTCGGCCTCGATCATCCCGTTCAGCGCGATGCACCCCAGCCGGCGCACCAGCTCGGGGTGGTTGGAGATTTCCTGCGGGCGCAGCAGGATCCGCTCGCGGTAGAAGTCCACGTGCGCATTGAACTCGTCGATGCCGTCGGACGAGAGCGAGAAGGAGGTCGCAGAGGCGAATCCCAGGGTCCCGTCCTTGAGCAGGGACAGCATGCCGTCCTGGATGACCTCGGTGTAGGCCTGCAGGCCCTTGTAACCGCCGCGGGCCAGGCCGGCGAGCACCGCGTTGGCGATGTTTCCCACGCCAGATTGCAGCGGCAGGAGCTTGTCGGTGAGGCGGCCTGCCCGGATCTCGTGGTCAAGGAAGTCCAGCAGGTGGTCGGCGATCTGCGTGCTGGTCGCATCGACAGGGGCAAAGGGGCTCAGCCGGTCGGGAGCGTTGGTTTCCACCACGGCGACGATCTTGGCCGGGTCCACGCGCAGGTAGGGCTCGCCGATGCGCTGGTCGGCGGTGGTCATCTCGATGGGCAAGCGGCGCGGCGGCAGCGCGGTGCCGTAGTAGATGTCGTGCATGCCCTCCATGGCGGCGGACTGCTGGGTGTTGACCTCGATGATGACCTTGTCGGCCATGTCCAGCCAGGTCTTGTTGTTGCCCACCGACGAGGACGGGATCAGGCTGCCGTCCTCCTTGATGCCCACGACCTCGATGATCGCCAGGTCGATCTTGCCGTAGAAGCCGAACCAGGCGTGCTGGGCCACGTGGGAGAGGTGGATGTCCATGTATTCCATCTCGCCGGCGTTGATGCGCCGGCGCAGCTCAGGATCCGACATGTAGGGCAGGCGCAGATCCATGCCCCCGGCCCGGGCCAGCACCCCGTCGAGCTCCGGGGCGGTGGAGGCGCCGGTGAGCACGTTGATCTTGAACGGATTTCCGGCGGCCTGCTCCTGCTCCATGAGGGCGGCGAGTGCGCCGGGGACGGCCTTGGGGTAGCCGGCGCCCGTGAAGCCACTCATTGCCACCGTCATGCCTGGCTTGACCATGGCCGCGGCCTGTTCGGCCGTCATTCGAAGGTCAAGGAACTTGGAGTATTGGATCCGATCGTGCACGGCTGCCCTTCCTAAAGATGTGTGACACACGTTGCCTCGTGTCATTCGCGCCACTTTAGTCCCTGATCGCGTCACATTTGGGCCACTTTGCGCCTTCGATGCAGGTAACCGCCGGTCGACTCGGTGAGGCGGCCCGTATTTGCGGTGACTGGCAACAGGCATCGAGGGAATCGGTTGCCTTGCAGGGATGGATGAAGGACCGCCGGAAACACGAAAAACGGGTGCGCTTGCCACATCCATGGCCGGCACACCCGTTCTTCTTGTTCAGTGGCCCGGGCCGTTCATTCCCGTGCCATCTAAATTCCTATGCGGCTTTTTCGGCGCCTGGTTCCCCGTGCCTGTTGTGGGCCTTGCGGTAGCGCGAGACCATGGCAAAGGTCAGCACGCTGAGTAGGCCGATCATCGCGATGGCGGTGATGATGAGTGCTTCGTGACCTGGTGTCATTCTGATCCGTCCTTTCGTGACTGTGCGGCAATTCGACGGGGCATGCCCAGCGTCGTTCACCGCCGGGAGCGCCGTGTTCGACGCCGGGAGGCGTCGAACAGTTGGCACATTCCGAGTGGTGCTATTGCAGGCCCTCCACGTCGAGGGAGGTGCCTGCCGAATTTCGAACAATCCTCGTTGATCCGCCGGTCCATTGACCGGCCAACTCCAACGTGCAATCGACATCCGAAGCGATGTGCAGGGGCCCGTCAGCAAAGATTTCTGGCAGGCGTGCTTCATCGGATCGCGCGGCCCGCTTTCGGTTCAGGCTGCAGAGCGTGGGTACGGGGGATTTGCTGTCGCTACCTTCAGCGCTGCATCCGGCCCTGACAAATTCATCCCGGCCCAACTGTCCGTTCCGCCCAAGTGTTTGCACTGCTATACGAGCGGCCGTGCGGAAAATTCCGCTGCTCACGCTCTTCTGGCAAATCTCTAGGGGACCTTTAACTATCGCATGATAGTACTAAATGGACAAATCGGCTGGCACGTGGAATCCGCGTGGTCCAACGCGGAGGTTCAACTCTGGACCCCAAAAAGGCGGGAAGCCGCCCCCTTGCCCGTTCCAGGGCACATAGTAGGCTTCCGTCCATGACCGTCGCCGTCGTCTTCGTCGCAGTGCTGGCCCTGTTGGCCATCTTCCAGCTTGCCTTGGCGTGTGGGGCGCCGTGGGGTCGGTTCGCGTGGGGCGGGCAACATCCCGGCATCCTGCCGACCGGCTACCGGATCGCCTCGGCGTTCTCCATCCTGGTCTACGGGTTCATCGCGGTGCTTGCCCTGCACCGGGCAGGAATTCTCGACATGTTTCCGGAAGGCCTCTCCCGCGTGGGCAGCTGGGTCGTGTTCGGGTACCTTGCCCTCGGGGTGGTGATGAATGCGATCTCCCGATCCAGGCCGGAGCGCTACGTGATGACACCGGTTGCGCTGGTGCTCGCGGTCCTCGCGCTGCTCATCGCGCTGTCACCCGCGCCCGAACGGTCCTTCGCCGGCACGGTGCTGGATGGCGGGACCGGTCCCGTTTACTGCACGACCGTCATGGAGTCCTTCCCGCCGCAATGCGGCGCCGACTCCCCCGCCGTGCTCGGCTGGGACTGGAGCGCCGTCGAGCACGAGCAGGCGCAGTCTGTCCGCTGGGGCGAGTACAGCTTCCAGGGCGTGCGCGGGCGCGACACGATCACCCTCGTCGACGTGGCAGCACCGCTTCGCTGAACGGAACGGAAAAAAGGGAACACCGATGGCCGCCGAACCTCAGAGGTGCCGGGAAAGCCATTCCTCCAGCGCGTCGAGGCTCCACGACGGAGCCCGCACCAGGATGATCTCCCGGTCCTCCCGGAATGCCTCCTTGACCCCGTCCGCTCGGCCCAACTTGCGGACCATCCTGTCGACCGCGCGCGAGCGTTCGTGGGCGATTTCCTCGCCCAGGCCGATCTCGAAGTCGTAGTCCCCCTCCTCGCCGCGGACGTCCTCGACCTCGTAGGGCGGCTCCGGCTCGGCGAGCTCGTCGTCGCTCTCCTCGTCCCGGTTCAGCTGCTCGATGAGCCTGCGCGCGTACTGGGCCATGCTGTCGTCCTGCGGCTCATCAAGCCCGTGGAAGATCCTGACCACGAGGACCACCGGGAGACCGGGGAGGAAGTTGTGGTTCTTGCCCGTCCCGCTGACCAGCACCGGGTGGTTCTCCAGGTGGTAGCGCTTGTGGCTGTCATGCGCGATCTCCCACCGTGCCAACGGCGCGCGGGCCAGCACCACCTGGGCAAGGTAGGACACCAGCCCGTCCAGAAGCGTCAGCGACTGAATGGACAGGGTCTGCTCCACCTCCCTGGTATGGCGTTCCCACGACGGCCAGGCCGCCCTGGCCACGGAGGCGGGGTCGGTGGCGCCGGCGGCTTCGCGGGCGGTGAACCTCGAAAGCATCCAGCCCCACAGCGGAACCAGGCTCTCCGGGGTGCCGTCCAGGACAACGGCCGGATCCTGGCCGTCAACCGTCATCAGTTCCTCCAGCCGGCGCAGGGCCGGTGGGCGTTCGTCAAGGAACTCCCGGAGCGCGGCCCGGGCCCGGGGCCGGGTCATGTACATGTAGTCGTCGCTTCTCTTGGCGTCGAGCCACCTCTTGAGCGGGCCGAATGGCATGGGCTGGGTCCTTCACGGGCTGTGCGGTTCCGCGGTCCGGGACACCTGGTGGTGCGCCCTCACCCTGAGCCTAGGTGCACCCGAGTGGACGCGCAACGGGATGCTGCGCCCACTTGGCTTAACGCCGGATCCCTCCCGGGGAAAGGTCCGGGAGGGATCTGGCGCGGCCGGGGGGTCCCGCCCTTCCCGGGGGATCGGGGACGGGCAGGGAAGGGGCTAGGCGTTGAGCCTGGCGTTGACCGCGGCGGCATCCGGGTAGGCGGCCTGCGTGCCCTTCCGGGTGGCGGCAAGTGCGGCTCCCACCGAGGCGAAGGCCGCGGCATCGGCCAGGGCGTCCCCGGCGGCCAGGCGCGCGGCCAGCCCGCCGGTGAAGGCGTCGCCGGCGCCGGTGGTGTCCACCGCGTCGACCCGGGTCGGGGAGATGCGGACAATGCGCTTCCCCGTCTCGGCGGTGGAGTCCAGCACCACCGAGCCTTCGGCACCCAGGGTCACCACGGCGCTTGGCAGCCCGCGGGCCACCAGGTGCTCCAGGACCGGTTCCCAGGCCGAGGCCTCGGCATCGGGTTCCGGGATCCGTTCCCCGCCAAGGAATTGCGAGGCCTCGTGCGCGTTGACCAGCAGCACGTCCGAGAGCCGGGCCAGGCTGGCGGGGATCGGGGCGTACGGGGAAAGGTTCAGCAGCACCTTCGCGCCTGCATCAGCGCCGGCCCGGGCCGCTGCCTCGACGGTCTCCAGGCCGACCTCCAGGCACAGGCAGAGCACCGCGGCGCCCTCGAAGGCGGCAGCTGCCGCCTCGACGTCGGCCGGGGACAGGGTCCCGTTGGCGCCGGCGGAGATCACGATGCTGTTCTCCCCGTGCGCATCCACGGTGACCACCGCGACGCCGGTCTCCACGCCCTCGGCGCGGCGGACCTGGCTGACGTCGACGCCTGCGGCGGCGCAGGACTCGAGCAGCATGGTTCCGTTCGCGTCCCGGCCCACGGCGCCCACCAGGGCCACGTTGCCGCCGAGCTTCCCGGCGGCAACCGCCTGGTTGGCGCTCTTGCCGCCGGGGTTCACGGTGAAGCCCTCACCGTGCAGGGTCTCCCCCGGGGCCGGCAGTCGCCGGGTGTAGATGGTCAGGTCGGCGTTCAGCGAGCCGACCACGATGATCCGGCCGGCCTGGTTGTCCGGGGCTTGGGTATCCAACTACTTCACCTCTGCATCGACGGGCTTGGGGATCAACAGCGACGCGGCGAAGGCGGCCACGGTGATGAGAAGGCCGACCACCACCACGGTCACGTAGGAGGCGCGGTCGCCCAGGGACGATGTTCCCACGAGCACCGCGGGGAGCACCAGGAAGCTCAGCCCGGCACCCAGGTTGAAGGCGCCCGCGTTCATGCCCGGCAGGAAGCCGGGGTTGCCCTTGGGCGAGAGCACCACACCCAGGCCGTTGAGCATGATGTTGGCGGTGCCGGCGTACATGATGCCCAGCAGCGCGGTGCCGGCAACCATCATGGGAAGCGAATCCATGCCGAAGAACACGATGACCAACAGCGCGGCCACCGAGCCGACCATGCCGATGCGCAGCACCTTGTTGTAGCCCCACACCGGGGCCAGGCGTCCGCTGATGGGTCCGAAGATCCAGCCCAGCAACGCGTAGGGGGTGAGGATCAGCAGCGCGGTCTGGGTGGGACCGACGCCGAAGCCGGGGCCGGCCGCCTGCACGTAGGCCGGGACGATGCCGTTGATGACCGCGAAGATGCCGGTCATGGTCAGCACCGTGGTCAGCAGCGGCGCCCAGGTGGCGCGCTGGCGCAGGTGCTCGAGCTGCACCATGGGCTCGGCCACGCGCTTCTCGGTGGCCCAGAAGCCGTAGAAGGCGGCGGCGGCCAGGGCCAGCAGCACGACGGAGGTGATCACGGTGGCTGGGTCGATGCCGCCGACCAGCTTGGCGGCCTCGTTCAGCGCGGTCAGCAGGGCGCCGACGGCAACGACGATGAAGAACACGCCGCGCCAGTCCATCTTGGTGCCCGCCTGCGGCTTGGACTCGCGGGTCAGCAGTGCCACCGCGGCTGCGGCCAGGACGGCGAGGACGACCATGAACCAGAAGATGGAGCGGAAGCCGTGGTTCTCGGCGAGGTAGCCGCCGAGGAAGGAATCGACGCCGGCGACCCCGCCGTTGACGGCGAGGATCAGGCCCATGAGGGTGCCGTAGCGGCGCGGGTTGGGCACGGCCGAACGCAGCATCAGCAGGCAGAGCGGGACGGTCGGCCCGGAGATGCCCTGGATGATGCGTCCGGCGAAGAGCCAGCCGATGTTCGGGGCCAGGGCCGCGACCACGGAGCCGACGGCGGTCAGCAGCATCATGATGACGAGGATGCGCTTGCGGCCCACCACGTCGGAAAGTCGGGGCAGGAAGAGGGAGAACAGCGCGGCCGTGGTGAAGAACCAGGTCTGGGACAGGCCGATGGCCGCCTGGTCGGTGCCCAGTTCCTCGCCCATGGTCACCAGCGCGGGGCTGAGCATGGAGGCGTTGAGCTGGAACGCCACGCAGGCGGTGAGCAGGGCGGCGGTCAGCGCCGCGGCGCCGCCGCGGGTGCCGGTGGCCTTTTCGGTCAGCGTGCTCATGCGCTTGCGAGCTCGACGTCGCCGATGCGCACCAGCGCGTCGGTCACCAGGTTCCAGAAGCGCTCGTGGTCAAGGTCCACGGCGACGGAGGTGTGGCAGTCGGCCGGGGCCGGGGCGCGGAAGTCGGCCACCGTCATGCCCAGGGTCAAGGTGCCCTGCAGCTCGATGTTCACCGGCACCTTGCGGGTGGTGACGATGGTCGGGTCGATGACGTACGCGACGGCGCAGGGGTCGTGGACCGGCGGGAAGTCGAAGCCCTGGGCGTCCTTGTAGGTTGCCTTGAAGAAGTCCATGAGTTCGCGCACGAACTTGGCCGGGCCGGTGCCGACGGCCTCGATCTGCGCGACGACCTCGTCGGTGGCAAGCGCCTGGTGGGTCAGGTCGAGCCCGACCATGACCACCGGCCACTTCTCGTTGAAGACGATGTGCGCGGCCTCGGGGTCGATGATGATGTTGAATTCGGCCACGGCGCTCCAGTTGCCCACGTGGTAGCCGCCGCCCATCAGCACGACTTCCTTCACGCGCTCGACGATGCGCGGCTCCTTGCGAGCGGCCATGGCGATGTTGGTCAGGCCGCCGGTGGGGACCAGGGTGACGGTGCCCGGCTCGTGCGCCATGATCGTGTCGATGATCAGGTCAACGGCGTGGCGGGGGTCCAGCTCGATGGCGGATTCGGGCTGCAGCGGGCCATCCATGCCCGATTCGCCGTGGATGTCGGGCGCGTTTTCGATGGTGCGCACCAGCGGGCGGTCGCAGCCGGCGGCGAAGGGAACCCCGGTGATCCCGGCGATGGTCCCGGTCGCGAGTGCGTTCTTGGTGACCTTGGCCAGGGTCTGGTTGCCGACCACGGTGGTGACGGCAAGCAGTTCGATCGCGGGGCTGCCGTGTGCCAGCAGGATCGCAACGGCGTCGTCGTGCCCGGGATCGCAGTCGAGGATGATCTTCCGCGGCTCGGTTGAAGCGAGGGGTGCGCCCATGGTTTTCTCCACATCTTCGGGGATAACTTCCCGCCGGATCGCGCCCGCGGAAAGGGAATGCTGTTTCCCCGGAATTCTGGCACCTTTTGGCACCCCGCGTCAAACGCTTAACTTGAGTGGCAAAAACTCCCTAGTCAAACGCTTGACGTTGAACGGCCGAATCGGAATCCGCCACGTACGGCGCTTCGCCCGGTGACCGGCACCGCGGGCGCGGGATCGGTGCCGGCGTTCCGCGGGTCCCGGCGGGAAATGCGGGGCGACGAGGCCGGGACGGGACAGCGGGCACGGCGCCCGGCCTCGACTAAGATAAAGGCCATGCATTCGACCCAAAAGCCGCGCGCCACGGCACCCACTCGGCGACGGGTCACCGCCGCCATGGTGGCGGAGCGCGCCGGGGTCTCCACCGCCACGGTTTCGCTGGTTGCCAACGGCAAGGCCAGCGGCCGGGTCTCCCCCGGCAACGAAGCGAAGGTCCGCGAGGCCATACGCGAGCTTGGATACGTGGTGGACTCCATCGGCAGTTCGCTCGCCCGGGGCGTGAGCAACACCGTCATCATGGTCGCCCCCGATATCTCCAACCCCTTCTTTGCCACGGTCATTGCCGGGGTCCGCGCCGCCCTGGGCTCCCACTACCAGCTGCTCCTCTCGGTCACGGATGCCGGGCAATTGCCAAGCGCCGATGACACGCGCCGGCTGCTGGGGTTGCGCCCGGCCGGTCTGCTCGTTGACGCGCCGGATCCGTCGTTCCTGGAGGAGCTCTCGGCCCCGGGCCCCCTGGTGCTGCTTGATGCCCCGGGATTCGGGCCCGAGGTCCCGGCGGTGAACCTCGATGTGGCCCAGGGCGGACGGCTCCTGGCCGAGCACCTTGCGGCCGCCGGGCACAAGAAGGTCGCCTACATCGACGGCACCACCGGAACCACCACCTTTGAGGTCCGCCGGGCCGCCTTCCTCGAGGCCGCCGGAACCCTGGGCATGGAAGTCCCCGAGGGAGCGCGGATCGCAGCGACCATCAATGTCGGCCTGGCAGCCAACGCCTTCGCCGGGGCCTGGCCGCAGTGGAAAAAACTGGGGGTGAGCGCGGTGGTCTGTGCAACGGACACCCACGCCTACGGAGTGCTGCAGGAAGCCCGGGCCGCCGGCATCTCGATCCCCGGGGAACTCGCCGTGACCGGCTTCGACGACCTGCCCTACTCGACCACCAGCTCCCCCGGCCTGACCAGCGTCAACCTGCCCGGTGAGCTGCTGGGCCGCAGGGCCGCCGAGCAGTTGTTGCGTCTCATCGGCGGCGAGGAACTCGAAGCCCGGCAGGTGACGCTGGAAAGTTCGCTCATGGTGCGCGGATCGACCGTGGAGGCCTAAGGTCTTTCTCAGGTGGCGGCCGCCGCACGCAAGCGCACGGTCGTTCCCGCAGCCGCATCATGGGGTCCGCGCCCGGTGGCCAGCACCATTACGACGTAGAGCAGTGCAGCGGCCGACGCCGCATTGAGTCCAACAAAAATCCACGGCGGAGGCTCGGATTCGTAGCCCTCGCGGTAGTACACGTACATCATTTGCCACACAAAAAAGTGGGCTAGTTCCCAGGGCAGCAGCTTCACGATCGTTCTGAGCAGGATTTTCGCCCGGCTGGGCGCCGCACCGTCCGCTCCCGTCACCTCGAGCCCCATCCTCCTCTTGCCCCAGGTCGCGTGGTGCGGGCCGGCTTCGGTCCGGTACAGGTAGATGCCGACCACGAACGTGAGCAGCAGGAAATACACCAGTTGGCTGCCGACCGGGCCAATGGTTCCCAGGGTGTCGGGCAGTTCCCCGCGCACCAGGAAGACGACGAGGGAGGCCACGCCAAGAATCGTCATCCATGCCAGGATGGCCAGGTAATCCAGTCCCGTGGCGGCCAGACGCCGCGTCCGCTCTCGCATGCGGCCCAGCCTAGCGTCGGTGCTCGGCCTTTCCAACGGCGGCCCGGGGCCGGGGCGGGGCCGGCAACATCGATATATGCTTCGACGTATCGCTGCTTCTCTTCTCCCCCGCGGAAGGACCCACATGAAGGTCACCGGCCTGAGCGCCTTTCCCCTGACCCCGCTGACCGAGACCGGCATTGACGAGTCTGCGTTCGAGGGCATCATCGGCCGGCTCGTCTCCGCCGGCGTCGACTCGATCGGCGCGCTCGGATCCACCGGAAGTTACGCCTATCTGGAGCGAAGCGAGCGTGCCCGCGTGGCTGCCATCGCCGTTGAGCGGGCGGACGGCGTTCCGGTGATCGTCGGGGTTGGGGCGCTGGGCACCCGCCAGGTGTTGCGCAACGTGGAGGATGCCCAGAACGCCGGGGCGGCCGCGGTGCTGCTGGCGCCGATGACCTACCAGCCGCTGACAGACGACGAGGTCTTCGGCCTCTACGAGGAGGTTTCGGCGAACCTGTCGGTGCCGCTGGTTGTCTACGACAACCCCGGCACCACGCGCGTGAATTTCAGCGACGAACTGCACGGACGGATCGCCCAGCTGAAGGCCGTGGCGTCGATCAAGATCCCGCCGGTGTCGGCCGATCCCGCGGAAGTGACGGCACGTGTCGCGGCATTGCGCGCCTTGGTTCCAGGGCATGTCACCATCGGCATCAGCGGCGACGGTGCGGCCGCCAACGGGCTTCTGTCCGGATGCGATGCCTGGTACAGCGTGATGGCGGGGATCCTGCCCGAGCAGTGCCTGGCGATCACGCGTGCCGCGGCGTCCGGTGAGGCGGCACGGGCGCGATCGCTATCGACGGCGATGGAACCCCTGTGGGCGCTTATCGCACGGTATGGAAGTTTCCGGGTCGCCTCGGCAGTGGCAGAGGATCTCGGATTGGTGAAGCCGGGAAACCTGCCGAGGCCGGTCAAGGGCCTGGACGAGACCGGACGCAAAGCCGTGTCAAACGCACTGGATGAAATGGGCGTTTCCACCCGCGCCTGACCGGCTGGAGCGGGCCGGGTGACTGGAACACGGACGGTCTCGGCGTCGGCCCTCGGGTATGTCGGCTCCCTGTCCAAGCTGTAAGGTTGACGGCGTTGCCCGCGCGGGTGCGACGGCGTCTCGATGTCTCCTTCCGCCGTTGCAATGCAACCTCGACACGATCTTCGGAGATGGCATGGAACACGAGGGCAAGGCGCTGGCCGCCGACGAAACCGACGCACACCACCACCGCAACCCCGGTGTCCCCTCGGTGCATGTGCGGGCAGCCCTCACATGGTGCGCGATCTTCCCGATGGTCGCACTCGGCATGACCGCCTTGGGGTGGTTCGCCGAGGCCTGGCATCCGATCCTGCGTGCGTTCGTGCTGACCCTGGTCGTGGTCCCGATGGCTGTCTACGTCATTGTGCCCCGCCTACTGACGGCATACGGCAAGGCGAGCAGTGCGGCGCGAGCCCGCAAAATGCGCCGTGCCAACGAACGCCTGCAAGGGGAAGCGCGTCAGAGCAGCTCGGTATAGTTGCTCTGCTTTCGTGTCTGAAAGATCTTGGGCGTGGGGGCGGCAGGCCAAGCAGGAAATCAGGGACCCGCAGCGGTACGCGGCAGTGGCGAAACACCCGTGGCACAAGAAATCCCCGTGATTCCGGGCGGTTTTGCCGCTGAATCACGGGGATTTCGGTGGAGCCCCCTGCCGGATTCGAACCGGCGACCCTCGCTTTACAAGAGCGATGCTCTGGCCAACTGAGCTAAGGAGGCACGCTGCCTCGGTTCATGCTTTCATGACCCGAGTGCAGGAACTAGCGTAACCGACATTCCCCGGCTGGATGAAACCGGCTGTTGTCGACCGTGGCCCCAAGACCTTGGATTGGGTGGTTCGCCAACTTTGTGGCGAACCACCCAATCTCAGGAAGGCCCGGGGCCCGGATTCTTACTTGTTGGCGGCGATTGCCGCATTGACCGTTGCCACCAAGTCAGGCTCGGCGTTCGGATCCCATTTCTTGCCCTGGATGAACACGCTCGGGGTGCCGGCGATGGCATCCACGCGGGCGGCTTCGTCGGTGAACTTTACGAACGAGCGGAAGGTTCCGTCGTTGATGCAGTCGGCGACATCCGCTCCGTTGTCCTCGGCCAGCTGGGCCAGTTCCGCGTTCTTCATTTCACCCTGCGGGTAGTGGGCAAATACGGCCTTGGCGAATGGCAGGTACGAGGCCGGGGCCTGGTCCGCTACGCAGGCAAGCGCGTTGGCGCCGCGGGAAGAGAAGTTGGTCGGCGACCCGGCATCCAGGAAGGCAACGTTGCGGTACTCGACCTGAACGTCTCCGGCCGCCAGCCAGTTGCCGATCTGGTCGGCATACTGGGTCTCGAAGTCGGCGCAGTGCACGCAATTGACGTCGACATAGATGAGCATGTTGATCGGCTCGCCCTTGGGGGCCGCCGCTGCCTCACGCGGGGCGTCCGGCTTCGCCGCGGTCGGACGAGTGCCGGCCTTGGTGACGTCCACGGTGAGCCCGGAGGTCTCGGCAACGGTCGTGTCGGAGGTGAGCGTAATGCCGCCGGACGCATTTCCGCCCTTCGGCACGGCACCGGAATCGGCAACCTTTCCGGCATTGTTCTGCAGGACGATGCCGACGATCAGGGCAATCACCGCGAGGACGGCTACCAGCACGCCCAACTTGATAAACAATGACTTGCGCTTGTCAGCGGCTTCTTTGGCGACACGCATTGCCTGCGCCTGCTCCCGCGCGCTTGATGTCCGCTCGGCCTTGCTCGGCCGCTGGCTATTGGATGCCATAGGTCAAAACGTCCTTTGAGATTGGTTTGGTACTCCCCCGACCAAACCAGTTTAGGCCACGGCGCAGGCGTAGCTTAGCGCCATGGTGTCGCTTACGTCACGTGGTTCCCCTAAGCTCATGAATAATCTTGAGCTAGGAATGGAGGGTCAACATGCAAGCGGATAACGCAAGTGATTATGCATCCGGTAGCGAGAAACCAAGCTACGACTTCATCGTGGTGGCCAATCGGCTGCCGGTGGACCGAGTGCAGGGCGAGGATGGGGAACTGTCATGGCGGCGGTCCCCCGGCGGACTGGTCACCGCCATCGCCCCGGTCATGCAGGAGTCGGACGGCGCCTGGGTCGGCTGGCACGGAGCCACCGATGAAGAACTTGAACCCTTTGAAAACGATGGGATTCATCTGATCCCGGTCCCCCTGGAAGAGTGCGACGTCCAGTTGTATTACGAGGGGTTTTCCAACTCCACGCTCTGGCCCCTCTACCACGACGTCATTGTGCCCCCGGAGTTCCACCGAACATGGTGGGACACCTACAAGAAGGTCAACAAGAGATTCGCCGATGCCACCGCCAGCGTAGCCAAGGAAGGCGCCACGGTGTGGGTGCAGGACTACCAGTTGCAGTTGGTGCCCAAGTTGTTGCGCGAGGCCCGTCCGGACCTGCGCATTGGGTTTTTCAACCATATTCCATTCCCCTCCCCCGGCATCTTCTCCCAACTGCCTTGGCGGAAGCAGATCCTCGAGGGATTGGCGGGCGCAGATGTGGTGGGCTTCCAGCGCACCGCGGACGCCAGCAACTTCCTCCGTTGCATGCGCCGCTACACCGACCGCACCGTCAAGGGCTCGTTGGCGATTCCACCGGCTGCATCCGAGGACAGCGGAGCCACTGCCAACATCTGCCGGGCCGAGGCTCATCCCATCTCCATCGACACCCAACAGGTTGCCGAGCTCGCCCACGATCCCGAGATCATGGCGCGTGCCAAGCAGATCCGCCAGGAGCTGGGCAACCCGAAAACCATCATGCTCGGCGTGGACCGCCTCGACTACACCAAGGGAATCCGCCACCGCCTCAAGGCATACGGCGAGCTACTGGCCGACGGGCAGATCCGCGTTGGCGAGGCATGCCTGGTACAGGTCGCCAGCCCGAGTCGCGAGAATGTTGAGCGCTACCAGCAGCTCAAGGACCAGGTCGAGCTCATGGTCGGCAACCTCAACGGCGAGCACGACACCATGGAGCACACGGCCATCCGCTACCTGCACCATTCCTACCCGCTGCGGGAAATGATTGCCCTCTACCTGGCCGCGGACATCATGCTGGTGACTTCCCTGCGTGACGGCATGAACCTGGTCGCCAAGGAATTTGTCGCGGCCCACACGGACGACACCGGCATGCTGGTGCTCTCCGAATTCACCGGCGCCGCCGACCAGCTCACCCAGGCCGTGCTGGTGAACCCGCACGACATCGACGGGATGAAATCCGGGATCGTGCGTGCCCTTCGCATGGATCCGCAGGACTCCGCCCGTCGGATGCGGCGCATGCGCCGGCACCTGCGGGACCACGACGTGGCCAGGTGGTCACAGACCTTCCTGTCCTCGCTGGCCCAGCCCCTTCCGGTCGACTCCCTGGTCTAGCCTGATTGGCGGCGCGGCGCGGGTGCAAAAGGAGAAATCGTCCTTCTTGCATCCGCGCCTTGCTTCCATTCGTTGGTCTTGGGTCCCGCCGAGTGACCTTGCTTGGCCCAATTACCCACTCCTTACCCGCCTCGAATGCCCGAAAGGATCAGCCGGTTGCCCATGAGTCCCATTTCCCCCGAACTTGCCGATGCCATTGAATCCCTGGTCGAAACCCCGATCCTGCTCGTAGCAGTGGACTTCGACGGCACCATGGCCCCCTTGGTGGACCGCCCCGAGGATGCCCGCCCGCTGCCGGCAACCTCCGAGTCATTGGCCAAGCTGGCCGCCCTGGAAAACACCGTAACCGCCGTGATTTCAGGCCGCGACCTGGCTTCGCTGCGTGGCGTGTGCAACCCGCCGGAACAAACCCTGTTGGTTGGCAGCCACGGCACAGAACGCTGGGCACCCAAGGACTTCGACGCGGAGGACGAGCACATCGATCTCAGCCCCGCACAAACGTCGGCGCTGGCCAAAGCCACCGAAATCCTGGAAGCCGTTTCCTCGTCCAACCCTGGAACCACGCTTGAATACAAGCCCGCCTCGATCGTCCTTCATGTGCGACAGGCTGCCCCCGAGGTCGCGTCCACCGCCTTGCGATCTGCCCACGAGCAACTTGACGGCATCGCCAACCTGCAGGCGCTGGACGGCAAGGCAGTGCTGGAGGCCAGCGTGCTGGTGGGCACCAAGGGAGACGGGCTGAATTGGCTGCGCGAGGTTGCAGACGCCTCCACCGTGCTTTTTGCCGGTGACGACGTCACTGACGAGGATGCATTTGCCGTGCTCCGCCCAGGAGATATTGGGGTAAAAGTCGGCTCCGGGAAATCCGCCGCAGAATTCCGACTTAATGGGCCCGGGGAATTGCCTGCCCTTTTGGAATTGGTACTTGATATGAGAAGCTTGTGATTCCATTCACTACGGACCGTCGGGCACGTACCTGCCCGTGAAAGGATCGCTGCCTCATGGCATCAGTAACATTTGACCAGGCCACACGCATTTACCCCGGAGCCACCACGCCTTCCGTGGACAAGATCTCCCTGGAAATCGCCGATGGCGAATTCCTGGTCCTTGTCGGCCCCTCGGGCTGCGGAAAGTCCACCACGCTGCGCATGCTCGCAGGCCTTGAGGACGTGAATTCCGGACGAATCCTCATCGGCGACCGCGACGTCACCAACGTCCCGCCCAAGGACCGCGACATCGCCATGGTTTTTCAGAACTATGCGCTGTACCCGCACATGTCGGTCGCCGACAACATGGGCTTCGCCCTGAAGATCGCCGGCATCGACAAGGAAGAGCGCGCCCGCCGCGTCCAGGAGGCGGCCAAGCTCCTTGACCTCGAGGACTATCTGGACCGCAAGCCGAAGGCACTCTCCGGCGGCCAGCGCCAGCGCGTCGCCATGGGTCGCGCCATCGTGCGAAGCCCGCAGGTCTTCCTCATGGATGAGCCCTTGTCGAACCTTGATGCCAAGTTGCGCGTGCAGACCCGTACGCAGATCGCCTCACTGACCCGCCGCCTGGGCGTTACCACCGTGTACGTGACCCACGACCAGGTCGAGGCACTGACCATGGGCGACCGCGTTGCGGTCCTCAAGGACGGCTTGCTGCAGCAGGTCGGCACCCCGCGCGAACTGTACGACCGCCCGGCCAACGTCTTCGTTGCCGGCTTCATCGGTTCCCCCGCCATGAACCTGCTGGAGCTTCCGGTCGCCGACGGCGGCGTGGCCTTCGGAGGATCCATCTACCCGGTGGCCTCTTCAACGCTGGAAGCGGCAACGGGCAACTCGGTCACCTTGGGCGTGCGGCCCGAGGACCTGGACCAGGTCTCCGAGAACGAGGGTCTTGCCGTCGAGGTCGATGTGGTCGAGGAACTTGGAGCCGATGCCTATGTCTACGGGCACACCACCGTGGGCGGCACCGAATACCAAATGGTGGTGCGCGTCGATGGGCGCAAGCCCCCGTTCAAGGGCGACACCATCCACGTTGCACCGAAGATCGGGCATGTGCACCTCTTTGACACCGCCTCCGGCGAGCGCCTGGCCGAGCCTTCTCGAAACGGCGCACACGCACAAGCGGCAACAGAGGCCTAGGTCCCTGCCCGCTATCGTGTGATTGCACGTTCACTGCCAAAGGCGGCCGTATTCAGCCCAGCGCTGGGTGCGGCCGCCTTTGCATTTCCGCTTCCCCATTTCCCTCATCACCGCACCAAGGGACGGCACACGCCATGATCCGCCACACCGCCAGCTGGCACGACGAGCCCACCAATCATGACCAGAACGGCAAGTTGCCGCGCGATTCCTCCCCGGCAGCCGCCCCGCCCGTTGCCGGTTCGCTGTCCATCACCGCGGCCACGGCCGATCCGGGCCTGCTGAACCTGCCGTGGCAGATCCCCTTGGAGGACTGGCCGAGCGACACCCTGGCCCCGCTGCCGCGCGGCATCTCCCGGCACGTGGTGCGCTTCGCAATGATGGGCAAGGCCGTGATCGCCATCAAGGAAACCGGCGAGCACGTGGCCCGGCACGAGTACCACATGCTGCGCAAGCTGCGCCGGCTGGCGGCACCCTGCGTGGAACCGGTGGCGGTGATCACCGGTCGCACCGACACCGAGGGCAACGACCTTGACCCGGTCCTGGTCACCCGGCACCTGAAATACTCGCTGCCCTACCGGGCATTGTTCTCCCAGAAGCTGCGCCGGGACACCCTCACCCGGCTCATCGACGCCCAGGCGCTGCTGCTGGTCCGCCTGCACCTGATCGGGTTCTACTGGGGAGACGTATCCCTGTCCAACACGTTGTTCCGGCGCGACGCCGAGTCCTTCGCCGCCTACCTGGTGGACGCGGAAACCGGCGAGTTGTACCCCGAGCTGTCCTCCGGACAGCGCGAATACGACCTGGAAATTGCCCGGGTCAACATCGCCGGGGAACTCATGGACCTGATGGAAGCCGGGCTTATCGAGGACACCGTGGACCCGGTGGCCACCAGCGAGGACATCCTGCACGCCTACCGCGGGCTCTGGGCCGAACTGAACGACAAGGAATCCTTCGACCTCTCCGAACGGTGGAGGGTCGACGAGCGCATCCGCCGACTCAACGAACTCGGCTTCGACGTGGAGGAAATCAGCCTCAAGACCTCCCCCGACGGCGGCCAGCTGCTCATCCAGCCCAAGGTCGTGGACGCAGGGCACCACACCCGCAGGCTCCTGCGCCTGACCGGGCTGGACGTGGAGGAAGGCCAGGCCCGCAGGCTGCTCAACGACATGGATGCCTACCGGGCCAAGAAACATCCGGAGGCGGACGAGGAAATTGCCGCTGCCCGCTGGGTCGCCGACGTCTTTGACCGGATCACCGGGGCCATCCCCCGCGAGTTCCACGGCAAGCTGGAACCTGCCCAGATCGTGCACGAGGTCCTCGAGCACCGCTGGTACATTTCCGAGGCGCGTGGCTCCAACGTTCCCATGGAGGAGGCGGTCGCGTCCTACGTGGAGGCCGTGCTGCGCCACCGCAGGGACGAGGCCCGTCTGGTGTTGGGGCTGGACGAGGAGTCTCCGACGGCGTAGCGGGCCCCGATCATTGTTTCCGAAGACGGCCGGTTTTGGATATTTGGGAGATTACTCAACCAGTTGATTAAGCCCCCCATCAAACGGCGCGGACCACCTTATGTTTCGCGCCCGCGAGACATGGAGGCGTTGGCGTCGGCGGCGACTGCTACGGTTTGAGCATTGTCACTCAACCTTGGGGGAACCGTGTCCAACTTTTCATCTATGCCACCGCCGCAACCAGTCAACCGGGAAAAGAAGGCCAGCGGCTTCAGCAAGCACATCATGTGGTTTTGCATCAGCCTGCTTCTCATGGTCGTAGTGCCAAATGGGTTCAATCTCATCCCCGCAGTGGGCGTCGTCTGGGTGTTCGTTGATCTGCTGAGGCAGTACAAGAAAGCATTCGGCACGGCTGCAGAGGACCCCGCTACGAGCGCAGAGAACTCCTATCGCACCAGCATGGGCGCCCCTCCGGTCCCGGCAAGGGGACTGAAGCTTTACGCCGACGAGGTGTACCTGGCGAACACGCAGATGCTCGATGCCCTGAACCGCATTGGCGCAATGGACACCCTCGACAGGGAAGCCCACGACTCCGAGCTGAGGCAGGGCATCGCCGCGGCGCAACGGGAGCTTGCCGCCGCCAACATCGAACTCGCGGCGGTCCGAGGCGAGGTCCTCGACGTGCGCCAGGTTGCCGACCGGCACAACGTCGGATTCTACGACTACGAACATCCCGCCGAAACCTCCGTGAAGCTCGCCAACGAACTGGCCACGGTGCGGGACCAGATCAAGGGCCGCTTGCGAGACAAGATCGCGGTCACCACCGTCTCCGGATTCACGTTCAACAACTCCGAAAAGGAAGGCAGGAAGTTCGTCCGCGATCTCTCCGCACTCCTGCTTCGTGCCTACAACGCCGAGGCCGAAAACTGCGTCAAGACCGTCAAGGCCGGCAACCTCCACACCGCCCAGGCCCGCCTCGAAAAGGCCCGCGAGCAGATCGCAAAACGCGGCACCATGATCGGGCTGCAGGTCACCAATGCCTACCACCGGCTGCGTGTCATGGAACTCGAACTCGCGGCCCGCCACCTGCAGGCCCTGGCCATCCAGAAACAGCTCGAGGCGGAAGCCCGCGCCGAGGCTCGCGAAGCCGCCAAGGCACAGCGCGAATGGGAAGCGCTGAAAGCCAAGCAGCAAAAGGAAGTCACCCATTACGCCACCGTGCTCGCGCAGCTGCAGGAGGCCGGCGACCTTGATGGCGTCCAACGGGTTCAGACCCAACTGGACGAGGCCGAAGCCAAGCTCGCCGACGCCGAAGACAATGCCCTGAACACCCGCGCCGGCTATGTGTACGTCATCTCGAATCTCGGTTCGTTCGGCGAGGGGGTCATCAAAATCGGCATGACCCGCCGACTCAACCCGATGGAACGCGTCCGGGAGCTGGGCGACGCCTCCGTCCCCTTCCTCTTCGACGTGCATGCCCTGTTCTTCTCCAAGGACGCCGTGGGCATCGAGACCATGCTCCACCAGAAATTCGCCCCAGAACGCGTGAACTTGGTGAACCTTCGCCGCGAGTATTTCTACGCAACGCCGCTACAGGTACGCGAGGCCCTGCTGGAGCACCATGTGGAGCTTGTCGAGTACCAGGAAGATGCACCCGCGGACGAGTTCAGCGCTTCCAAGGAACTCCGCGCGGCAAATCAATACGCGGTCGCCCGCTAGGCTGCGGCTTGCGTGTGTGCCTGGCCATCTTCGGCCAGGGCCGCACGCAACGCCGGAGCATAAATACCTTTGGCCAGTATTTGCATCGGTTCGCTCCCTCTGGCATCAAAAGCGGACCTTCGAATCCGCTATCGGCATAGGCTGATCCCCAGAGGTCGACCCGGCGTGCGCTTTGCCACCAGGCGTCAAGGATCCAACACGGGCAGCCGAGAACCGACCCGAGGGGAAAAGATTCCGGTGTTGAAGTGGCTTGGACTCAGCGGAGACCATCCGGCGGGCGAAGTGCCGATGTGGGCAGGTGTTTCCTTGCGCAGGAAACTCATGGTCCTGGTTCTCTGGCTTGCCGTGGCAGTGGCGGCCTTGTGCCGTTGCGGCTCAGGTTGCCGTCCGATGACGGGTTCGGGGGTTCCTTCCGATCTTGGTCGCCGTCTTGGTGTTCGCCGCGGGGAGCGCGATGACCGAGTGCGTCCAGGTCCGTTTCCGGGATTCGGCTCCCGCTCGCTAGCTCCACGCTCCACTGGCTGCGGCAAGGTGGAACGAGGCGCCGGGACCGGTGGCGCTGACCAGCAATTCCCCCGCCTCGTTCAGCACCATACCGGGTGCGAATCCCACCGCTGCGAGGGCGCTTCCCGGCTCGCCGACCAGTTCCACCGCGTTGCCCAGACGGGTTTCCGGGACGTCGCCGCGGGCCAGCACGCAGAGCACCGAACCGGTGGAATGTTCACGAACCCAGACAAGCAGGTTGCCTTCCGCGGCAATCCATCGCAGCGAACCGTCCACCAGTGCGCGGTGGCCGGATCGCAGGGCAGCCAGCTCGGCATAGAGCGGGCGCAGGTCCTTGCCCCACTTTTCGGGTTTTTCCCAGGGCATGGGGGTGCGGGAATCCTCGCCGTTGAATCCGTGCAGCCCGAATTCGTCGCCGGCAAACACCAGCGGGATCCCGGGGAACGTGAATTGCGCGCAGGCCGCGATTTCCTGTCCGCCGTCAATCATGTGGCTGGCGGCCCGTGCGGTGTCGTGGGTGTCCAGGGCGTTGGCGTTGGCCAGCCGCACCTCCCAGCTGAATCCCGCTGACATTTCCCGATGCGTCGCCACGAAGTCGGCCGCGTCGATGCGCGCCGGTCCCGGCTGCGGCAACCCGAAGAACCATTTGAACGCCTCGGGATCCGGATCCCTGGCCAGCCATTGCCACAGCGGCCGGGTGAAATTGCTGTAGCTCACCACTCCCTGCCAGCCGTCCCCCGGTACATCGTGCGCCGCGTCGGAGGTTGATTCGGCCAGCAGCATGGCCCCGGGCTTCACGTCCTCGATGCGTTCGCGCAGCATCCGGGCGATCTCGCGGTTCAGGTCGTCTGCCCCGCGGCGACCGGTCATGTTGCCCACGTCGATGCGCCAGCCATCGAGGTTGAACGGTTCCTTGAGCCAGCGCACCGCCACAGAGTCCTCGGCCAGGATGAACCGCTCGCGCAGTGCGGCGGAATTCCAATTCAGCTTGGGCAGCGAAGGCACACCCAGCCACGCCTCGTAGTCGCTGTTGTCCTCGTTGAAGTAGTAGTACTCTCCCGTTGGCGCCCCGGGGTTCTTATAGGCATCGACAAACCAGTGGTGCCCGGCCCCGGTGTGGTTGGTGGTCAGGTCGCCGACCACGCGCAGACCAAGCGAATGGGCCGCCTCGACAAGGGAGACCAGGGCCGCATCCCCGCCGAGCAGCGGGTCGACCACGTCAAATGAGGAGGCGTCGTAGCGGTGGTTGGAGGCAGCGGGGAAGATCGGGGTCAGGTAGAGCACCGTTGCGCCCAGGGAAACCAGGTGGTCGAGCTTGCCTTCGATCCCGGCAAGGTCGCCTCCATAGAATTGCCGGGACGTGTCCGCGCTGTTTCCCTGCACCGGGGTGTCCCAGTCGCAGCGGACCATCCAGCCCGCATTGGGCCTTTCGGCTCCGGAATTCGCGAACCTGTCGGGGAACACCTGGTACATGACCGATTCCCTGACCCAATCCGGTGTCCCGCGCCCCGCATGGATCCTGAAGTCGAAGGCGTCGGGCACATCGCGGCGGTGCAGGCCGGCGGCGTTCAACCACCGGTAGTGCTCTGCGCCCTCGGTGTCCAGGTATTTCAGGTACCAGCGATAGCGCTGCACCGGATTCACCATCGGCAGCGTGGCCTCGAAATGGCCGTGGGTGTCGTCGCCGGCGGTCTTGGCCGTCGGTTCCAGGTGGGGTTCCCCGTCGCGCAGGCTGCGCAGCCACACCGCAACCGGTGCCGCGGCACCGGCCGGGACACGGAGCCGAACCCGGAATTCCTGCCCCAGCCGCGGCACCGCCGGGCCGGCCACATAGGCGGGCGATCCGTCGTGGTGGGGCTGCAGGGACAACGTCGAGTCGATGGCGTGCATCCGGGTGCCGGGCATGGACGCTATCCCTTGACGCCGCCGGCGGTCAGGCCGGAGGTGATGTAGCGCTGCAGGAAGAGGAAGAGGGTCATCACCGGGACCGCTGCAATCACTGCGCCGGCGGCGAAGACGCCCCAGTTCTCGCTGCGCTGCTGGGCCACGTAGGAGTACAGGCCAACCGCCAGGGTCTGTGATTCGGGGTCGGTGAGCACCACCGAGGCGATCACGAACTCGGAGGAGATCCCGATGAAGGCCAGCAGGCCCACGACCGCAAGGATCGGGGTGACCAGGGGCATGATGATCCTGAAGAACACCTGCACATGGCTGGCCCCGTCGATGCGCGCGGACTCGTCAAGCGACATTGGCACGGTGTTGAAGAAGCCGTACATCAGGTAGGTGTTCACACCCAGCGCGCCGCCGAGGTAGACCATGATCAGCCCGAGCTGGGAGCCCAGCCCGAGGGCCGGAATGATGTCGCCAATGAAGTTCAGCAGCAGGAAGATCGCCACCACCGTGAGCAGCTGCGGGAACATCTGCAGCAGCAACAGCGTCAGCAGGCCGAACCGGCGGCCGGAGAAGCGCATGCGCGAAAACGCGTAGGCGGCCAGCGCCCCGAGGAACACCGTGGCCGCGGAGGTGACCAGGCCGATGACCAGGGTGTTGACGAACCAGCGGCCAAAGGGCCGTTCCTGGTTGGCGAAGAGCGCCTCGAAGTTGCCCCAGCCGAACTCGGTGAACATCGTGCTGGCCCCGGCCATCGTGCCGGTGGGGTTCAGCGCCGCGGAGAGGACATAAAGCAGCGGGAAGACGGAGAAGGCCGTGGCCGCGATGGCCACCAGGTGGCGCCAGCCCTTTGACCTGAACCATTGCCCCAACGTGGGCTTGTTTGCCTTGGCCGGTGCGGGCAGGTTTTCGAGCACCGGGGCGTGCGGTGCGGTCGCGGTGCTCATTAGTTCAGTTCCTCCAGGGCCTTGGTCTTCTTGAAGCTCAGCGCGGACACCACGGCGACGATGATGAAGATCAGGATGGCCAGCGCGCTGGCCAGTCCGTAGTCGCGGCCGGTGCCGGTGCCGAAGGCGATCTTGTACACCATGGTGATCAGGATGTCGGTGGAGCCGATGTCAAAGGTGGTGCCGTCAAAGCGCGGCCCGCCGCCGGTGAGCATGTAGATGACGTTGAAGTTGTTGAAGTTGAAGGCGAAGGAGGAGATCAGCAGCGGCGCGAGGGAGACCAGCAGCAGCGGCAGCTTGATGGCGGTGAAGATTTTCCACACGCTGGCCCCGTCCATGCGGGCGGCCTCGTCGACCTCCTCGGGCAGCGACTGCAGGGCGCCGGTGCAGACCAGGAACATGTAGGGGTAGCCCAGCCAGAGATTGACCATCAGCACCGAGATCTTGGCCAGCACCGGGTCGGTGAGCCAGGGGATGTCCGCCCCGCCGAGCAGGGCGTTGTTGATGAACCCGAATTCCGGGTTCAGGAGGCCCGACCAGACCAGTCCGGAGAGGAAGGCGGGGAACGCGTAGGGCAGGATCATCAGGATCCGGTAGATTTTCTGCCCCTTCAAATCCGCCCGGTTGAAGGTGATGGCCAGGAACAGGCCCAGCGCGAAGGTGGTGGCCACCGAGAGAATGGCGAAGGCGAAGGTCCACGCGATCACTTGCAGCAGCGGGCCCTGGAGGTTCGGGTCGGTGAACGCGCGCTGGAAGTTGTCCAGTCCCACGTTGACCTTCCAGCCGGTGTTCAGCGCAGAGCCGTCCTCGGCCACGAAGGAACCGCGGCCATTGTCGGCGTAGGTGGTCCCGGTGGCGGTGTCGGTGAAGGTGTCGGTGCTCGCGTCGTACTTGAGCTTGGGCGTGTACACGTAGGAGGTGGAGCCGTCGGCGGTCTTCAGCGCCCCTTCCTCGGGGTTCTCGCTGATCGGCACCGTGAGGGCGGTGATTTCCTGCTGGTGGGCCAGCAGGGTTGCGAAATCGAGGGTCGTGTAGCCCTCTACGCCGGTCGCGGCACCCGTGGGGCCGGTGGCGGAGGGGGTCACCGTTTCCAGGGGTTTGTCGGCCGAGCCGATTCTTGCCTCGCCCTCCGGCGTGGTGACCAACAGGAAGTAGCTGCCGCCCTTTTCCAGGACGGAGGTGGGGAATTGCGGGGAATCCGGGACGCGCTCGGAGGCCGAGAGTTGGATGGAGGCGATCGCGTCGGCCTTGGTCGAATTGTGCCCGTCACCGTAGTTGGTGAAGGCGATGTAGGTGGAGAAGATCATCACGAAGACCTGGAAGACCAGCAGGAAGATGATGCCCGGAGCCAAGTACTTGGCCGGCAGTCCCCCACGGCGCAGGTAGATCCAGTTGATCACCAGCGTGGTGAGCAGGGAAATCCCGAAGATCATCCATTCGGCGCTGAGGGCCAGCTGGAAGAGGACGAAGGCGGCCACGGCATCCGTGATGCCCAGCAGGATGATCTTGGCGAGGATGCCGCCGAGGGAATCGGGGCCCCGGCCGGCGGAACGCGGCCGCTTTCCGTTTCGCCGCGGCGGTGCCGCACTGGGCTTTTCTTCGATTTCAACCATGGGGTCCAACATCTTTCCTCGTGCGATCGACCGCCGACCGGCGATGGGAGTCGGGCCGCTGGCCCGGATCCGGCTGCGTGAAACCGGTGGTGCGCGTAGAGAACGCACCACCGGTTCCCCGCAGCCGGTGCTTGCTTCCGGTGGCTACTTGCCGCCGGAAATCTTCTTCTCGATGTTGGCCGTCATCTTCGACCAGGCAGCGGCCGGGTCGGCTTCCTTGCCCTTGATCAGGTTCAGCTCGGTGCCTCCCCAGTCGGCCCAGACGGCGTCCATGGCGGGAACCGCGGGCATCGGCACGCCGTTGGCGCCGATCTCGCCGAAGGCCTTGACCACCGGATCGCTGGCGGCCTTCTCGAAGGACGCGGTCAGCGCCGGCGGGCGGCCGCCGACCTTGAACAGTTCGTCCTGTGCGTCGGGCTGCGAGAGGTAGTTGACCACGAATTCGTTGGCGGCCAGGGCATTCTTTGACTTCGCGGAGATGAAGAAGCCGTTCACGCCAATGAATGGCTGGGCCGGCTTGTCCCCGGCGGTGGGCAGCGGATCGACGGCGAACTTGATGCCCTTGGCCTCGATGTCGGGGATGTTCCAGGGGCCGGTGAGGAAGTACGGGGATTCCCCGGCCAGGAACTTCTCCTTGGCGATGTCGCCGGTGATGTTGGAATTCAGGACCTTCGAGCCCTTGTCGCCGAGGTCGGCCAGGAGCTGGGCGAACTTCTTGCCGCCCTCGTTGTCCAGGGTCAGCTCGCTGGCGTCGTAGCTGCCGTCGGCGTTCTGGGCGAAAACCGGTGCCCCGAAGGAGGTCTGCAGCGGGTAGAGGTGGTACGGGTCGGCCTGCTTGGGATCGAGTCCGACCAGGAACGGGAACTTGGCATCGCCCGCGGCCACGGCCTTCTTGCCCTCGGCGAGGACGTCGTCAAGGGTGGTCTTGGCCTCGGGAGCCAGCTTGGTGTTGCGGACCAGGGCGACGTTCTCAATGGAGTAGGGAACGCCGTAGGTCTGCCCGTCGTAGGTCATGGCCTTGATGGAGCTTTCGGCGAAGGTCCCTGCCTTGTCGCCAAGCTGCACCGGGGCAACCACGCCGTTCTGCACCAGCTTTCCCAGCCAGTCGTGCGGGCCGACCATGATGTCCGGGCCCTTGCCGGTGGGTGCCTGGGTGATGAAGTCGTCGCGCACGGCGGCGAAGTCCTTGACAACCAGCTTGACGTCGATGCCCTTCTCGGCCTTGAACTTGGCGGCAATGTCCTTCAGCGCCGGCGAGCGCTCGGCGTCGACCCAGAGGGTCAGGCTGGTCCCGGTCGCCGGCACGCTGGCTGCGGCACTGGTGGCCGCCGCGCTGCTCGAGGGTGCGCTAGCCGGCGCACCGCCGCCGCAGGCGGTCAGTGCCAGCGCCGAGAGGGCGCCGACCGCACCCAGGGTAAAGGTGCGGCGCGTGAGACGTGCACCGGGTGAGTTGTTTCCCGTCATGGTGGTTCCTCTTTCGAGTGTTGCGCGCCCGGTGATCCCATCAGCGCTGGTGTCGTGAGATCTAGTGTAAACGCTTCCACTGCTGTCGTCCAGATCACAATGAAGAAGTTTCCAGCAAGAACTGGCCGTCGACAGCCAGGATGTGTAAAAAATGCCCTTTTTATGCGAAAACTCGGCAAAGAGGCAACCTTTGACGCGGCGCTCCCATACCGGAGATTCGAAAAGTAAACATGGAAACGCTTCCACTTTTGATGGTTTCCTCGTTATGCTTGACCGCATGCCCCAGACCGAAGAGCACCCAGCGACCCCACCAGCCCACTCGGAGACCCGGTTCGAGGACGCGACCCACGCGCCTTCGAGCGGGAGTGAATGGTGGCGCCGATCGGTCATTTACCAGATCTACCCACGCTCGTTCCGGGACACCACTGGCAGCGGCATCGGAGACCTCCCCGGCATCACCGCGGAGCTGCACCAAATTGCCTCCCTGGGCGTCGATGCCATCTGGCTCTCCCCGTTCTTCGCCTCCCCGCAAAAGGACGCCGGCTACGACGTGTCCGACTACCGCGCCGTGGACCCGCTCTTCGGAACACTCGCCGACTTTGACGAGCTGATCGCCGAGGCCAACCGGCTCGAGGTCAAGATCCTGGTGGACATCGTGCCCAACCACTGCTCCAGCGAACACGCCATGTTCCGCGAGGCGCTGGCCTCCCCCCGGGGATCGGCGGCCCGGGAGCACTTCATTTTCCGGGACGGGCGGGGGAAGGACGGCCAGTTGCCTCCCAACAACTGGCAGTCGCACTTCGGCGGTTCCGCCTGGACCCGCGTCCCGGACCCGGACGGTGCCCCCGGCCAGTACTACCTGCACCTCTTCGATTCCTCGCAGCCCGACTTCAACTGGGACAACCCGGCGGTCGGCGACGAGTTCGAATCGGTCCTGCGCTTCTGGCTGGACCGCGGCGCCGGCGGGTTCCGCGTGGACGTGGCCCACGCCCTCATCAAGGCCTCCGGCCTGCCGGACTGGCATGGCCGGGCCGACGGCGCCGATTCCCCCGGCTACCCGTTTGCCGACGCCCCGATGTTCGGCCAGCCCGCCGTGCACGATGTCTACCGGCGCTGGCGCGCCATCTGCGAGGAGTACCCAGGCGAGCGCGTGCTGTGCGCCGAGGCCAACGTGCACCCCATCGAGGCCATGGCCGATTGGGTGCGCCCGGACGAGATGCACCAGTCCTTTAATTTCCCCTTCCTGCACACCGGCTGGGACGCCGCCGCGCTGAAGGGCATCATCACCCGCTCGCTGAAGGCATTCGACGCCGTGGGCGCGCCCAGCACCTGGGTGCTCTCCAACCACGACGTGCCCCGCCACGCCACCAGGCTGGGCGCCGTCTCCCCGGCACTGCGACCCGGGGACGGGCTGGGGCCCGAGGACGTGCAGCCCGACCCGGTGCTCGGCCTTGCGCGTGCCCGGGCCGCGACGCTCTTCATGCTGGGGCTGCCGGGCGGCGCCTACCTCTACCAGGGCGAGGAGTTGGGGCTGGGCGACCATACCCTGCTCCCCCACGAATACCGCCAGGACCCCTCCTACGCGCGCACCAACGGCGAGCGCCTGGGACGCGACGGCTGCCGGGTCCCGCTGCCCTGGACCGACTCGGCCCCGTCGCTGGGCTTCGGCGACGCCGCCGGCTGGCTGCCGCAGCCCGGGGGCTGGGAAGCCCTCTCCCGGCAGGCGCAGGAGGCCGATCCCGAGTCCACGCTGCACTTCTACCGCCGGGCGCTTGGACTCCGCCGGAGCCACAACCTGGGACTGGGCAACCTAAACTGGGTGGAGGGTACCGACGGCGGAGGGCTGCTGGGCTTCGGGAACTCCGGGGTGCTGGTCCTGCTGAACCTGGGTTCCGAACCCGTGCGGCTGCCGGCCGGAGAGGTCTTGTTGGCCAGTTCCGCAGCGGCGGTCGCCGGATGGCCGGATGCCGCGTCGGGCCTGGCGCTGAATCCGGATGCCGCCGTGTGGCTGCGCCCGGACAACGCCTAGCCGGACCAGCCCGCAGACAACAGCACCGCCCGAGGACAAGGAAGCCGCACATCATGGCAAGCATCAAGGACGTCGCCCTTCGTGCCGGGGTCTCCGTCGCCACGGTGTCCCGCGCCCTGTCCGGCAACGGCAAGGTCTCCGCGGCCTCCCGTGCGGCCGTCGCCACGGCCGCCAAGGAGCTCGGCTACGTCCTGTCCTACAACGCCTCCTCGCTGGCCTCCGGGCGCAGCCGTAACATCGGCATCGTCATGCCCACGGTCTCGCGCTGGTACTACGCCAACGTGCTGCAGGGCGCCACCCAGGAACTCAACGAGCGCGGCTACGACCTGACCCTGTACAACACCAGCGGCGAGCAGCGGCACCGCGATGCGGTCTTCCAGGACCTGCTCATGCGCCAGCGCCTCGACGCGGTCATCACCGTCACGCTCAAGCTCACCGAACCGGAGCTGCACCAGCTGCGCTCCGTGGGCAAGCCGCTGGTGGCCCTGGGCGGGCTGCTTCCCGAGGTCCAGACCGTCAGGGTCGACGACTTCAACATCGCCTCCCTGGCCACCGAGCACCTGGTGTCCCTGGGCCACACGGACATCGCCTTCCTGGGCGGGGCCGACGTGTTCAACGTGGACTTCAAGCTTCCCGGGGCGCGCCTGGACGGATTCGAGTACGCCCTGGACCAGGCCGACATCGCGGTGAACCCGCAATGGCTGCTGGAGGCCGACTTCACCACGGCCGGGGCCTACCAAAAGGTCCGCAGCCTGCTCTCCAACCCGCGCGGGCGGCCCACGGCACTGCTCTGCGCCTCGGACGAGATGGCCTTCGGCGCCCTCATGGCGGCCCGCGACCTGGGCCTGTCGCTGCCCCGCGACTTCTCGGTGATCGGCATCGACGGGCACGAACTCGGCGAGCTCGTCGGGCTGACCACCATTGCCCAGCACCCCGCCGCCCAGGGCGAGGCCGCGGTCGCCCGCATCATGGAGCTGCTCGGCGAGGTCCCCGCGGACGGCCCGGGCGGCACCCCGCCGGCCGACGAATTCTTCCCCACCGAATTCGTGCTGCGCACCTCCACGGCGCCTCCGGCCGCCGGGTAACGCACTGCCCCGGCCCCACCGATTGCACCGCCGACTAGATAGGCTTGACACCATGTCGCTACCCGTGGACGCCGCCAGCGCGTCGGATGCCCAGAACGAAGCCCTTCCGCCCTATGCGTTGCAGCCGGTGCTGCACGAGCCATCGGCCGGCGACCAATGGTGGCGCCGCGCGGTGATCTACCAGATCTACCCGCGCTCCTTCAAGGATTCGACCGGTTCCGGCATGGGCGACCTGGCCGGGATCACCGCCGAGCTGCCGAAGATCGCGACCCTGGGTGTGGACGCCATCTGGCTCTCCCCCTTCTTCCCCTCCCCGCAAAGGGACGCCGGCTACGACGTGTCCGACTACCGGGGCGTGGATGCGCTCTTCGGGACCATGGACGACGCCAGGACGCTCATCGACACCGCAAGGTCCTTCGGCATCCGCACCATCATCGACATCGTCCCCAACCACTGTTCCAGCGAGCACGCCTTGTTCAAGGCCGCGCTGGCCGCCGGCCCCGGCTCCCCGGAGCGCGCCATGTTCCATTTTGCCGACGGGCGCGGCGAGGGCGGGAACACCCCTCCGAACAACTGGTTCTCGCTCTTCGGCGGCTCCGGCTGGAAGCGGGTCACGGAGGCCGACGGCACACCCGGGCAGTACTACTTCCACCTCTTCGACGCGACCCAACCCGACTTCAACTGGCGCAACCCCGCCGTGCAGGAGGAATTCGAGAAGACGCTGCGCTTCTGGCTGGATGCCGGCGCCGGGGGCTTTCGGATCGACGTCGCCCACGCGATGTTCAAGAAGGACGGCATGCCCGACTGGGGCGGGGCACCCGACGGCACCCCGCGCGAGGGCTTCCCCTTCGCCGACGCACCGATGTTCGGCCAGCCGGAGCTGCACCAGGTGTTCGCCCGCTGGCGGGAAATCTGCGAGGAGTACCCCGGGGAACCGGTGCTCTGCTCGGAGGCCAATGTGCGCCCGCTGACCCGCCTTGCCGACTGGGTGGCCCCGGGCCAGATGCACCAGTCGTTCAACTTCGACTACCTGCGCACCCTCTGGGACCGCGACGCGCTGGCCACCGTCATCGGCGACTCGTTGGCCGCCTTCGACACCGTGGGGGCGCCCACCACCTGGGTGCTCTCCAACCACGACGTCTCCCGCCACGCCACCCGCTTCGGGCTCGACGGCGTGGCCCTGGACCTGGGCGACGGGATCGGCCCGCGGGACCCGCAGCCGGACACGGTGCTGGGCCTGGCCCGGGCCCGCGCGGCCACGGTGTTCATGTTGGGGCTGCCGGGGGGCGCCTACCTCTACCAGGGCGAGGAGCTGGGCCTGGGCGACCACACCACGCTGGAGGACCGCCACCGCCAGGACCCCACCTTCCTGCGCAGCAACGGGGAGCGCACCGGGCGCGACGGCTGCCGCGTGCCGATCCCCTGGGTGCACGACGCACCGGCCTGCGGCTTCTCCCCCACCGGGAACTCCTGGCTGCCGCAGCCGGAAGGCTGGTCCGGGTTCTCCCGCGACCTGCAGGAGGACGACCCGGCCTCCACGCTGAACCTGTACCGCAGGGCGCTGGCCCTGCGCGGCGAGCTGGGACTGGGGCTGGGATCGCTGGCCTTCTACGCGAACCCGGAGCTGCCCGAGGTTCTGGCCATCCGCAACGGGGAGACCGTGAACGTGCTGAACCTTTCGGCCGTCCCGGTGCCGCTTCCGGCGGGCGAGCCGCTGCTCTTCTCGGACGCCGACGGGGCCGAGCTGGCCGCCGGGGGCCTGCTGGGGGCCAACGCCGCGGCCTGGCTGCGCGCCCCCGCCGGCTAGGTCCGGTTGGCCGCACGCCCCTCGCGGGCCAGCAGCCAGATCAGGTAAATGCCGCCGATGCTCACGGTCACCACTCCCACCGGCAGCTGCACCGGGGCGAAGATGCGCTGGGCCACCAGGTCGCTGGCCACCAGCAGCAGCGCTCCCATGCAGGCTGCGGGGGCCAGGCGCATGCCGGCGGCGCGGTTCAGCCGCTTCGCCAGCTGCGGCGCCACCAGGGCCACGAAGGCGATGGGCCCGGCGACAGCGGTGGTGGCGGCGGTCAGCAGCACCGCCAGCACGATCATCGCCAGGCGGGTGGGCTCCACGCGCACGCCCAGCGCGGTGGCGGTGTCGTCGCCCATTTCCAGCATGTTCAGCTTCGGTCCGCCGGCCAGCGTCAGCGCCAGGACCGGGACGATGGCGGCAAGCGCCGGGATGAGCACCGGCCAGCCGACCCCGTTGAGCGTGCCGGCACCCCAGACGGCCGCGGCCATGGCCACCTCGATCTCCGCGCGCAGCACCAGCCACTGGTTCAGGGCCGCGAGCATCGCGGAAATGCCGATGCCCACCAGGATCAGCCTGAAGCCGTGGGAGCCGCGCCGCCAGGCCAGGAAGTACACCGCAACGGCGGTCAGCAGCCCGCCGGCAAGCGCCCCAAGCGAGGTGGCCAGGAAGCTGCCTCCCACCAGGGTCAGCGCCAGCAGCGCCCCGGTGTAGGCGCCGGTGGAAAAGCCGATGATGTCGGGCGAGCCCAACGGGTTGCGGGTCAGCGACTGGAACACCGCCCCCGCCACGCCCAGCGCGGCGCCGAAGGCCAGCGCCGCCACGGCGCGCGGGGCACGCCACTGGAACACGATGGTGCTCTCCAGCCCTTCCCCGCCTCCGAGGATGACGTTGATGACCTTGCCCGGCCCCATGGGGTAGTCGCCGCTGCCGACCACCAGCAGCGCGAACAGCACGGCCAGGGATGCGAGCAGCAGGCACAGCGCGGCCTCGCGGCCCAGCCGCCTGGCCCTGCCGGGCACCTTGACGAACGTGTTGCCGGAAGTGGCGGCGGGGGCCTTGGTCCCGGTGCTCATACCGCCACCGGCTTCCTGCGGCGGGCCAGCATGATCAGCACCGGGGCGCCGACGAAGGCGCAGACCACCCCGGCCTCCAATTCACCGGGAATGATGACCCGGCCCAGCACGTCGGCGACGAGCAGGATGATCGGGGCGAGCACCGCGGTGTAGGCAAGCATCCAGCGGGCGTCGGGGCCGGAGAAGCGGCGGGCCAGGTGCGGTGCCATGAGACCCAGGAAACTGATCGCGCCCACCGCGGCGGTTGCCGCCCCGGCCAGCACGGTGACGGCAAGCAGGATCAGCACGCGGGCCCGTCCCACCTTGTAGCCCAGGGCCAGGGCCGTGTCGTCCCCCAGCGCCAGGGCATTGAGCGAGCGGCCGGTGAAGGCCGCCAGCACGAAGCCAGCCAGCACGGCGATGCCCAACGGTGCCAGGACCTCCGTGGAGCGCCCTTCCAGCGAGCCGATGGTCCACGCCCGCAGCTGGTCGAATGCCCCGGGGTGCACCAGGGCCAGCGCGGTTCCGATTCCCGAAAGCACCGCCCCGAGCGCCACCCCCGCCAGCACCAGCCGAACCGGATCGTTGGACCGGGCCCCGGCCATCCCGACCAGGTACACGGCGCCGGTGGCCAGCACCGCACCGCCAAAGGCAAACCACACGTAACCGCTGAACCCGCTCACCCCGAAGGTTCCCACCGCAATGACGATGGCCAGCGAGGCGCCGGCGTTCACGCCCAGGATGCCCGGTTCGGCCAGCGCATTGCGCGTCATGGATTGGACCAGCGCCCCGGCAATGCCCAGGGCGCTTCCGGCAAGGACGCCCAGGATCGCTCGAGGGAGCCGCGAGTCGCGGATGATGGCGTGGTCCGCCGAGTCGTTCGGGGCAAGCAGGGCATCGACGACCACGGAGAGCTCAATGTGCTTGGATCCCACGGCCAGGGAAAAAAGCGCCAACAGCACGAGCAATAATCCGAAACAGAGCAAAAGTGCCATCCGGCGCGCAAGTGCGCCGGGGACCTTCGCCGGCAACAGCGAACCCGCGGCCGGCGGCAAGCCCCCAGGGCGGGCTTTATCGCCGCTGGCTTGGCAGTTTTCCGGGTTCACCGAAGCAGGGGCGGGACTGGCCACGATTCATCTCCTTAGCTTCGAACCGTTCCACACTACCGCGCCGCCGCCTACTGGCAACAAAAGCGCTTAGGCACGGGCAACATCAATAGGATACATTTGCGTGGTGAAATTGATTTCTTCGAGCCGCAGGCCCCGCTTCGGCGCCGCCAAGACGGCAGCCGCACTATTCCTGATCGCATTGACCGCAGGCTGTGCAGCCGGCGGCGCCACGGACACGGCGCCGGGCAATTCCGATGTTGCGGTGGGCGGCGAACGCTTCTCCACCGCGGACGAGGCGACCGCAAAGTTCGGCGCCAACGTCGCCCCGGGCGTCTTTCCGCGCACCCTGAACCACGCAAACGGCGAGACCGAGATCGCCAAGAAGCCCGAGCGCGTTGTGGTGCTGGACACCGGCGAGCTCGACGCCGTGCTTTCCCTGGGCATCACGCCGGTCGGCATCCCGTCCACCGAGGGCGCCAACTCGATCCCCAGCTACCTGGCAGACGCTGTCAAGGACGCCAAGACCGTGGGCACCATCCAGGAACTGAACCTCGAGGCCGTTGCCGCGCTGAAGCCGGATTTGATCATCGGCTCGCAGCTGCGCGCCGACAAGCTCTACCCGCAGCTTTCGCAGATCGCCCCGACCGTCTTCTCCATCCGCCCGGGCTACCCGTGGAAGGAAAACTTCCGCCTTGCAGCTGCCGCGCTTGGTGAGGAGACCAAGGCCGTCGAGGTGCTCAACGGCTACCAGGACAAGGCGACCGCTCTGGGCGAGGACGTCGAGGGGGATCCCAAGATCTCCTTGCTGCGCTTCATGCCCGAAAAGATCCGACTCTATGGCAACGCCTCGCTGATCGGCGTGATCCTCAACGACGCAGGCCTCTCCCGCCCGGAGAACCAGAACATCGACGACCTGGCCAAGGAAATCTCCGCGGAGAACCTCGCCGAGGCCGATTCGGACTGGATCTTCTACACCTCCTACGGAACCCCCGAGGCCACCGGCGAGAAGGCCGCACTCGAGGGCCCCATCTGGAGCAAGCTCGAAGCCGTCAAAGCCGGCAAGTTGCAGCGCGTGAACGACGACGTCTGGTTCCTGGGCCTGGGCCCGACTGGTGCCTCGCTGGTTCTCGAGGACCTGCGCGGCTACCTGGTCAAGTAACCGGCCAGTTTGTTGATTCCTTGAGGTGGGGCCCGGCGGACGCCGGGCCCCACCTTTTTATGAGGCGTAGAGCCGGGACGATCGCCTGGTGGCTCATCCGGCCGAGTGTTCGCGACAGCCCTGCTTACCGGAACTGGCGCGGCATAGCGGGGATTCCTGTTCCCGGGGCCATTAGCTTCGAATGGATCCTGAAATTGGAAGCATTGTGGAATATGTGGACCTCGGCGGAAACTCAATAGCAACTTGAAAATGGGCTATTAAATGGGACGAGCCCCGCAAGAAACCGAAGCTTCTTGCGGGGCTCACATTGGTCGGGATAACAGGATTTGAACCTGCGACCTCGTCGTCCCGAACGACGCGCGCTACCAAGCTGCGCCATATCCCGGTGTTGTACCAACGAATAAAAAGTTTACCGACTTTTCACTCCAACACCTAATCGGGACAGGGGTTCTACGTCACACGATCGCCTTGCCGGGGTTCAGGATGCCCTGTGGGTCGAAGACCGCCTTGATCTTGCGCTGCAGTTCCAGGACCTCATCGGACTGTTCCCATGCCAGCCAGTCGCGCTTTGCGGTGCCAACGCCGTGCTCGCCGGTAATGGTTCCGCCTACGTCCAGGGCGGCCCGGATGGATTCCTCCAGGGCGGCGTCAAGCCTTGCCACGCCCTCGTCTCCGTCGTCCGGATCGACCCAGAACGTGGGGTGAAGGTTGCCGTCCCCGGCATGGGCGACGACGCGGACCATGACATTGTTTCGTCCCGCGATCCTGTCGAGCGTTCCCATGTAATCGACCATGGCGGATCGGGGCACCGCGACGTCCTCCCCCACCCGATACTTGTCGTCTTGCCCGTCCCCGCGGCTGGCCCGGCGCATCTCGATCAACCGCACGGCTTCCTCGTCGTTCGGCTGGCTCACCTGGGCGCCGAGTCCTTCAAGGGCCGAGCGGACGATGGCTGCCTCGATTTCCGCGCCGTGGCCGTCGGTGCGAACCAATAACATGGCTCCGCCCCGGGCGCTGAGGTCGGAGCCGTAGGCGGTATCCAGGACGCGCATGGTCCCGATATCCATCAGCTCCAGGATCGCCGGCTGCACACGCACCCCGGCGATGGCCACCACCCCGGCGGCGGCCTGGGCGACGTCAGTGAACACCGCGGCGATCGAGCAGGTCTTTTCACTGAGGTAGCGCAGCCGCACGGTGACGGAGACGACTACGCCCAGGGTCCCTTCCGAACCCACCAGCAACGAGGTCAGGTCGTAGCCGGCTACGCCCTTGAAAGTGTTCCGCCCGGTGCTGATCAAGGTGCCGTCAGCCAAGACAACGTCCAGGCCCAAGACCGAGTCGGTGGTGACGCCGTACTTGGCGCAGCGCAGTCCTCCGGCGTTGGTTGCGACGTTGCCCCCGATGGTTGATTGCTGGTAGCTGGCAGGGTCAGGTGCATACATGAGCCCGTGCTTCGCAACGGACCTGTTCAGGACCGCATTGATGACACCGGGCTGAACCACTGCCACTTCGTCTTCGGGGCGGATCTCCAGGATCCGGTCCATGCGCTCAAGGGAGAGCACAATGCAGCGTGCCGTCGCGTGGGCACCGCCTGAGACGCCCGTGCCGGCGCCGCGAGGCACGACCTTGACTCCGGCCGCCGAGGCCAGCCGCAGGGCCGTCTGAACGTCTTCCACCCGCTCGGCGAAAACAACAGCCAATGGAAGTTGGTGGTCAACGATCTTTCCAAAGTCGTGGCTATGGTCCATCAGTGCCTTTGGATCAGTGGATACCGCTCCCTCACCTATGTGCAGGGTCAGATCTTCAATCAGGGCCGAGTCGGCGGATTCGAGGCTCATGCCACCCTTTCAGAGCATTTTGAAATGGCTGTGCCGCAAACAGGCAGCGGCGGTCTTTGTCGATGTGGGTCTAGCGGTCGAGCTGGCTGTTGGCCCCCATGAAGCGGGCGTAGTAGTCAAGGATCTCTGGCCACTGCGTGTAGTGCTCGTATTGCTCCTGGCCGACGTAACCGGCGCTCCAACCGTCGTGTATCAGGACAAGGTCGGCGCCAGTCCCCCGCTCACGGAAATCGAGGCTCACGTGGGTGGGAGGGGCAGTTTCCATGCCCAGGGTGAAGTCCAGGACGATGGTGTGCGGTGCATCAAGATGCACAACCTTGCCCCAGAGATGCAGCTCGCCGTCTTCCGATTCCTCGAGCAGGCTGCCTTGGTCAAAGGTAACGTGGCTGCCCGGGCCGAAGTGAGAGAACTTGTTTACTGGCCACCACAAGTGGATGTATTCCGAAAAACCTTCAAAGGCTTGATCCGCAGACACCGGGACGTCGACCGTATGCCGGCGCTCCGGCAAGCGGTAATCATCTTGGGAGCCAGGTTCGTTGGCTGATGCCGCGTGTGAGAATAGTCCGTCCATCCCTCAACACTAACGGCTGTTGCCTCGAAGGGGGCTTACGAGACATTGGAAGGCGCTATACGGCGGAAACCCCAGACCGGGCGGGCATGGGGTTGGTGGTTAAACATCGGAACCCCCGAACACTGTGTGTTCA
>NZ_JAHRED010000029.1 GCF_019084045.1 Paeniglutamicibacter quisquiliarum | reverse complement strand
TAGATGAGTCAGTCCTAATTGACGCTTGGAACGAGACAGGGTCCGGGAACTTGTTCCCGGACCCTGTTAATCGCTGGCGGAGAGTGCTAAGTCTCGTATGTGAACCCAAAACTGAACACTCTCCTGACCACACTCTACGTCTTACTTACCGATCGTGTCCTGCCGGATTTGGGATATGACCGGACGAGCAAACCCGGCCGCAAGGCCATCTTGAGCGATGCCGAGCTGCTGTGCCTGGTCGTGGCCCAGCACCTGCTGCACGGGCACTCCTCCGAATCGCGATGGGTCCGCTATGCGCGCACCCACCTGAGCGGGCTATTCCCCGGGATCCCGCAGCAATCGGGATACAACAAGCGCGTGCGCGCCGCCGGAACACTGATCAGTGCGGTGATCACCGCACTGGCCAAAGACACCGAATCCTGGCACGAGATCCTCCGCCTGCTGGATTCGACCCCCGTCCCGTGCGACACCAGCCGCGAAACAGTCAAGCGCTCGGACCTGGCCGGGCACGCCGGCTACGGATACTGCGCCTCGCATTCGCGCTACTTCTGGGGCTTTCGCCTGTACCTAGTCAGCACCCCCGAGGGCATGCCGGTGATCTGGGGACTGGCCAACCCCAAGCTCGGGGAACGCGAGGTCACCGAGGCCCTGCTGCGCCACGACCACCATCTGGTCCGCGACGGGCAGGTCATCCTTGCCGACAAGGGTTTCGCCGGAAGGGACTTTGAGCGGTTCATCGCCGAGGACCTCGGCGCCAACCTGGTGCGGCCGGACCGCAAGGACGAAAAGCCCAGGTTCGGGAAGTTCGGCGGCATCCGCCAGTGGATCGAGTCCGTCTTCGACAGCCTCAAGGGCCAGCTCGGGCTCGAACACCACGGCGCCAGAACCCTCGAAGGTCTCTACGCACGCGTCGCGTCAAAGCTCCTGGCCCTCGCGGCAGGAATCTGGCACAACTGGAAAACCAACGCACCCCGCAAACGCTCCCTAACCGCCTACGACCACTGAAATGATTAGGACTTAATCAT
>NZ_JAHRED010000028.1 GCF_019084045.1 Paeniglutamicibacter quisquiliarum | reverse complement strand
CCGTTCCTCCCGGGGCACTTCCCTGGGTGCCGGCTTGAGGTGTTCGGGGCGGATGAGCGTGTGCAGCGGGGCAGGGTTTTCGGTGTGGGTGTAGAGCCACCATTCGACGGCGCGTTTTGCGTGGGCCGGCGGCATGCCTCGGTGGTTGCGCAGCAGGGCGCGCAGGTGCGTGTTGACCCCGCCCTCGATCCGGTTGGTCGTCGACTCGACGCCGACGTCGCTGAGTTCCGGGTGCAGGTAGGTGAACAGGTGCCCGTTCCTGGCCAGGCGCTCCATCAGCCGGTAGGCCTTGCGCAGCCTGTCGTGGGTGTACCACCAGGCCTGGCCGGACCGGACCCCGGCGGGGCGGAAGCCGGCAGGTCCCTGCTGGTAGGTGCGCTGCCTGATCAGCTCTCCGTGCTCGGTGTGCCACTGGTTGAGCACCTGCACCCAGGCGGCTGCCTGCTCCGTGGTCCTGAGCCGCGTCAGGGCCAGGGAAATGCGGCGCAGGGCCCGCCCGGCGTCGGTGCGCGGCCGCAGCGTCAGGTAGGTGCGCACGTTGCGCTGGACATGGACCAGGCAGCGTTGGATCCGGGTCTCGGGCCAGGCCCGCGACAGGGCGGAGGCGAGCCCCGAGCCGCCGTCGATGACCACCGCGCGCGGGGCGGGGATCAGTTCCATCAGGGCCAGCCAGGCTGCAGTCTTTTCCGTGTCGCACCACTGCCACCCAATGACATGCCCGTTGGCGATCGCGATCAGGCAGCACCACCCCCGGCCCAGGTAGATGCCGTCCATCTGGACTTGGCCGTGGATTTCCCCGGTCACCGCTGCCGCGGGTTCCACGCGCCAGCACCACTGGGTGGAGCGGCGGAAGGTCCGCCCGCCGCCGGGCCCGATCTCGGCCTGGGAGTCCTTGCCCATCAGCCACTGCACGAACCGGTCAAGCTCGGCCCGCCGAGCCAGGTCTTCCCGCTTGCGCACGCTGCTGGCCCCGCAGTCAACACACCTCCAACGCTGGGTGCCCGCGGTGGTCTTCCCGTTGCGTTTGAGGCGAGATCCACATACTTCACAGTGCTTCGAATTTCCAGAACCATTCACGGTTAATGGCCCAAGGCTATAAGAAACCCCGTTCTGCCGCGCCGGCGTTGGGAAGCAGGCCGCTTACGGACACACTTTCTGTCCTATAAGCC
>NZ_JAHRED010000027.1 GCF_019084045.1 Paeniglutamicibacter quisquiliarum | reverse complement strand
ACGTTCCAATGACAGGCTTCAACGAGTGACTGGTGCGGACCACTAGGCATGTGATTCTCAGTCGTGTTCGACAATCCCACATCGTTGAACATTTGCTCATGGCTGGATACTAAGGTTCGAGGATTTCACAGCACAGTCGTCGCGTGACCAAGTGCAGGCGCCGAGCTGGAACTCTTTGGCCGAAGGTAGAAGTTGCAAAGCGAGATGTTAGGCGATTTGCTCTCATTAGATTTGTCTTTGCTTCCCTTGAACGCGACCTTACTTCTGAGTCTGGTGAAACTATCCTTTGGGCAGGGGACTGGCAGCCGGCGGTCGGTCTACTACGTCGACCTTTGAGCCCGATGGAATGTTTTCGTGAGCCGAACAGCTGTTGTTTTCCAACGCGACCTTCAGAGTTTCTGCCGTACTATTGAGCAGTTGCGTTGCGCACTATTGGTGCAAATCACGGAGGCGACTGGGTACGCTCGTCTAAGATAGATGCAGGCGTTCAATGCCCTGGTGAGGGTAAAAAGATTTTAGGGTGGGCTTCCGTGAGATGCGGAGGTCCACTGGTTCATGCGTGGGGTCCAAAACTGAAGACCCTTTTGAGAGGAACACATCTAGTGTCAAACGAAAACAAGGGCTTCGGGTCAAAGGACAACCGCGATCGGAGCGGCTCTAAGCCGAACAACAGCGATGGTTTCCGTCGCGGTGGCGATGACCGTCGCGAAGGCGGCTTCAAGCCCCGCGAAGACCGCGGCGGATTCCGTGGCGGCAATGATCGTGGTGGATTCCAGGGTGGTGACCGTCGCGAAGGCGGATTCAAGCCCCGTGAAGATCGCGGCGGTTTCAAGCCCCGCGAGGACCGCGGTGGATTCCGTGGCGGCGACGATCGCCGTGAAGGCGGATTCAAGCCCCGTGAAGACCGTGGCGGTTTCAAGCCCCGTGAAGACCGTGGCGGTTTCAAGCCCCGCGAAGACCGCGGTGGATTCCAGGGTGGCGACCGTCGCGAAGGCGGATTCAAGCCCCGTGAAGACCGCGGCGGCTTCAAGCCCCGTGAAGACCGCGGCGGATTCCGTGGCGGCAACGATCGTGGTGGATTCCAGGGTGGTGACCGTCGCGAAGGCGGATTCAAGCCCCGTGAAGACCGTGGCGGATTCCGTGGCGGCGATGATCGCCGTGAAGGCGGTTTCAAGCCTCGTGAAGATCGCGGCGGTTTCAAACCCCGCGAGGACCGCGGTGGATTCCGTGGCGGCGACGATCGCCGTGAAGGCGGTTTCAAGCCCCGTGAAGACCGTGGCGGATTCCGTGGCGGCGATGATCGCCGTGAAGGCGGTTTCAAGCCCCGCGAGGACCGCGGTGGATTCCGTGGCGGCGACGATCGCCGTGAAGGCGGATTCAAGCCCCGTGAAGACCGCGGCGGATTCAAGCCCCGTGAAGACCGCGGCGGATTCCGTGGCGGCGACGATCGCCGTGAAGGCGGTTTCAAGCCCCG
>NZ_JAHRED010000026.1 GCF_019084045.1 Paeniglutamicibacter quisquiliarum | reverse complement strand
CAGGGGTCCTGACATCGACAGCATGAACCGATTTAATTTGGCTCATCTCAAAGTCGTTCCTTGATGCCATATCGCAGGATCAGGTCGGTGCCCGGGTACCGGGTTTGGGTTTCGGTCAGGCTCTCGCAGAGTTCCTTCACGGCCGCTGTTTCCCGCTGGGTCGGCAGCGGGTCCAACGTGATCGTCAAGTATCCCGGGAGGCTTGGGTCGATATCGCCCGGCTGGGTGAAAATCTTTCGCACCAAGCTGTGCGCCTCACGATCAGCCCGCTTATAGCCGGTATTGATCCGAACCTCCCGAGCCAAGGCGACCGCGGTATTGAACGCCGCCATGCGGATGATGTGCGTGAACCGCTTCATCTCCGTGTCCAACACCTGGGCACCGGGACGTGCCTCACCCAGGGGCACGCGTGCCGCCAGCTGCTGATAGGCATCCTCGGCAGCGATCACCGCGTTCTCGGCCCTGATGAGGGGTGCATTGATGTCGTTATGCATCTGGTTGGTGATCGTGATGCCCTTGGTGCCCGGTTCCGGGGTGTTCAGCGTCAGCAGCGTGGCGGTCACGGTGTTATCGACAGCATCGCGCTGCGCCCGCGCGTTCTGCAACACCAGCTTGGCTTTCGCCTTGGCAGGATTCGGCACCAAACGCTTCGGGTCGTCCTCGGTGCTGGCGTAGGAGTCGTGGGCGTCCAGGGCGAAGCGCTCACGTCCGAACCGGAAGTAGTTCTCCTGCCTCCACCGTGCGGCCATGCGATAAACGACCTCAGCGGTGTCCATGGTTTTCTGGGTATCGAGGGTGGTGAGGATATGGATTTGGCGGGTCCCCTCGCCCTTGGTCAGGGGAACGATTTGGGAGACCTGCCGCATCCTCATCGTTTCACCGGTCTTGGCGTTCAGCAGCACCTCGACCTCGGTATCCGCCACTCGCTCCCACCTGTTCTTGGTGCCATGGTCATCAACATGCGTCACCGGGGAGAACAAGGACTCGTCAATGTCCGGGGTGCTGCCCTTGCGCCAGGTCAACACGTCAAACCCGGCAGCATGCATATGGGCGAAAAGTGTTGGGGACCAGCCGCCGCGGTCAAAACCGACCAGCATCCGCCGCTCATCCCCAATCATCTTCCGCAACTCGGGCACGAGCTTCTTCAGCTCCGAAACCAGGGAAGCACTGGGCTCGGCCATCACCATGAACAAGGGATCCCCGTTGGCGGCGGACACCCACGTTTCCTCCGTGGCCGGCACTGCCATCTTCATCCGGGTGGAGTGGATCTTCGCGATCTTCTTCTTGCCCTCATAGGCGCGGGTATGCCCGTCAACATAAAGGACCGCGAGGCATTCGGTGTCCGAAGATTTCAACGCCTCGAAGCGGGTGACGGCCATCAGTGACATCAGTTCGGGGATCTTGCCGGTATCCACCAGCTCGTGGTGTTGCCGGCGGATCGTCTTGACCTCCGGGGCGCGATCCATCCCGAGGATCCTGCCGAACGCGGTCGGGTCCAGGCGGGTGGCGCCTTCGGCGAGTGGTTCCCCGACCAAAGTCCGCAGCACGCCTTCGAGCAGGATGGTGTTCAGGCCGTAGAACCTGCGGGACAGATCGGTGAAGGTCTGGGCGGCACTGGCCAACAGTGGGGTGATTTCCAAGGCAGGCAAGGCGAATAACATGCCGGCGAGGGGGACGCGTGCGGCCGGTGCGAAGACCGGGGCGGCGCCAGTGAGTTCGGTTTTGTTCACCGAGACGGCCAGGCGATCGGTGGTTCGGTCGATCGGGGCCGGGAGAAGTGGCAATTTTTCCTGAGCGGCCAGCACTGGTTCCGTGGCAGGTTCCGCCGGTGATGCTGGGCTGAGGTCGCGAACCGGCTCCGGAGCGTCATCGCCGGAGGGAACGAGGGTGAGTGCGCGGCGGACACTGAATTCCGAGACGCCGACTTGTTGGCCGATGCGCGTATTGGCCAGGCCGCTCTTTTTGAGCTGGTGGATGAGGGAAATGACCTCGTCGGTGAGCTTGGAACCGCCCTTGGGTCCTCGTTTCTGAGTGGCCAGCGCGGTGATTCCCTGATCTTTCAGGGCGCGGTTCCACCTCCAGAGCGTGTCTTCCAGGATCCCAAACGCGGAGGCGACTTCGGCGACGGCAGCGGCTTTCATTTGCCAGAGTCTCACGGCGACCATGCGGCGCATGGCCTCGTCCCCGGCATCCCACACATAGCTCAGGGTCCCGTAAATGAAGACCTGGCCGCCATCCTCGTTTTCGGTCATGGCCACGGCCTGGCCAATGGGTCGCGAGTTGGCCACGGGTGCGAACGGGAGGGGAGGTTGCATAGTCATCACAGCCATCTTTCCACCTCCGCGATCATCAATAGTTTGTTGCATTAATTATATCGACAATCGGTCGCGATTAACAGCCTTTCACCCGACAGATTTCCCGGAAATCCGCGATTTTGGCTCATCCGGCAGCTGGGCATGTCCAGACCCCTGA
>NZ_JAHRED010000025.1 GCF_019084045.1 Paeniglutamicibacter quisquiliarum | reverse complement strand
AACCCCATGCCCGCCCGGTCTGGGGTTTCCGCCGCTTAACGCCTCGGACAACACACGAACCGTAGTCATTGCTCCCACGGTGTTGCCGACGCGACCGGCCAAATTCCGGATGACGAATGTAGAAGGGGCTTGCTCGCGGCCTGCCAGGTGCTGGAACCGAAGGCCGGCAACTACAGCTCGCAATGGCGTGGACTACGCAGCGATGTCGTCCTTGCCTCGGCCGATAAGGGATTCACTACAGTTCGTACTCTCTGTACTTGCCGTTCCCTACCGGGGGTGCATGCGGTGCTTTGACGACCCGGTTAACCAGAACGAGTGAGGGATAGCCCAAGCTCGCGCAGTAGTGAGTGGTCGAGAACTACCGAAACATGCGCGCAAGACTCGACCATATGGAGTCAACGGCAAATTCCATGAAATGTATCATGCCAGGTTGCCATATGGATTGAGTCCATGAACGCGCACCTTTTGCCCGTGCCCGCGAAGGATATTCCAGCCTGACTGGTCTCCATCAAAGCAGAGTACGCCGGTAGCCACATCGACGCCGTCGTAGAAGCGCACAACGTAACCGACGGCGGCTTAGCCCAACCGTCTCCAAACGGGAAACCTCGGGAGCAATACCTGGTGTTCAACGTCGATGCCGATGATGAGATCGTTGGTTCCCTCTGGATCGGACGGCAATCCGATGCTGATTTTGGTAAGCGTTCGGTATGGGACAGTGGGATGTTCGATGCCTTCCAGCACAGACGATTCGGCGTCCGCAAACTATATGAGTCCCCAGGCAACGCGCCGAGTTCTATTCAGAAGTTCGAGCAGCTGTGAATGGCGAGGGTCTGGCTGTGACTACCCTCATGGTCCGGATGCCACGTTTTGATTCGCGCTACGTTCCTGGTTCCGCTATAGTTATTGATGAAGAACCACAGCACTTGTTGTGACTCGATAAAGCCACCAGTAATCCTGAATAAGGAATGCTCGGTACTAGAGTTACGGCGGTCATAGCGTGGGGGAAACGCCCGGTCCCATACCGAACCCGGAAGCTAAGACCCACAGCGCCGATGGTACTGCACTCGGGAGGGTGTGGGAGAGTAGGTCACCGCCGGACATAACGTACCGGAACCCCTGAACATTATTGTTCAGGGGTTCCGATGTTTAACAGGCACATCTAATATGCCGAGCCCGGTTTCCTGCCAGACCATCGCCGATGGCGGCGCGTGCCCTAGCTTCCCGGCCGAACTCATCATTGTGAGCGTGCCGGCCGGCGGCGATTCGTATGAGCTCACCACGTTCCATGAACTCGACCAAGGGGTTCCGGCAGATCTTCCCCTAAATTCACATAACTACCGCCGCGTCGTATTTCGGATGGCCGACCTCTGAGCAGTGGTTGCGCAAGTCCGCGAAGCAGGCTGAAGAAACGTCGGCGAGATGGTGGACGAACACAACATTTGCCGGGGGTTCTCTCGTTGCAGCACGACTTCAACGAGTGTTGTGGAGTGCACCAAGTCAGACGGCTGCCGCACTGCCGCGTGCAAGAAACAGGGTATCGTTGGGCGCGTTTACAGAAGGCGGGTGAGCGGTCGAACCCGCGATTGAGTGGGCCTGAGCTGCAATAGCCGCTGAGCTGACGCTAGATATGCGCACCTTGCCGGATCACATTTTCTTGAGGCAGGATGAACTCCTGAGGGCCTATGTTAAGTCTTGGACCCTGCCCCATGTCCAAGAGCACCCGCAGGATGCTCTTCCATATTTAGCCCCGGCTTCGATACCGCGAACCCCTTGAACGACACCCGAAGGAGAACCCTTGACCAACGAAAACCCAGAATTGGCAGCTGCAGGAGGGCCCATGATTCACGGAACCATGGAATTGATCGACGGCCGCGTGGCCCTCCATTTCGATCTCAGTTTGGCCCATCCTATTGAGCCGGTGTGGCGCGCGGTGAGCGTGCCGGCCGAACTTGAGCAGTGGTTCCCGGCAGCTGTTGATTGGACACCGATGAAGGGGGAGACCTTCGAAGCTGGTGGGGCGACACTCGAGGTGACCGAAGTCGATGCACCGCATCACCTGGCATGGTCCTACGCCGGCCAGCTGCAGAGCTTCAAGCTCACCCAGGAGGGAGACGCTTGCCGACTTACCTTCACCCATGTCTTTGATGACCTCCCGCTTGCAGCGCAGACCGCGGCCGGCTGGGAAACTTACCTTTCGCGGCTTGACCCACATCTACGCGGTGAGCACCTGACTGAAGAAATGGCCCACGAACAATGGGCAGAGATTCATGAACGATATGCCGAGGATTTCGGGGTGGATCCAGAACCAGGCCGAAAATTCGCAGAAGCCCTTCGTTCCGCTCAGCAATGAGACAGCAAACCGTGCGGTCGGCTCTCGCGAATGCTTGGCACAGACTCCTCGCCGACAACTTGCGGCGGAGCCATCCTTCGACGAAATGACGCAACTGCGCTGACGCGTGGCGATCGAATGCAGAATCGATTGCCACGCGGGGGTGATTGCCTCTTTTGTGTGGAATCGGACCAAACTGCCATAGCTCGCCGCTGATGGAGCTGAGCGCTCCTCTAAGAGAATCCGAACTCAGGTTTAAGGCGGGCAGTTTTGCCGCCTAAGGTGTCGCCGGGGTCACAATGCCATTTTTGGGGTACTGATAGCCAAAACGGCCCACAGAGGGCGATTCTGGGCTTCTATCCCGGGGTTTTCAGCAAAGGTGGTCGCCGAC
>NZ_JAHRED010000024.1 GCF_019084045.1 Paeniglutamicibacter quisquiliarum | reverse complement strand
CAAGGTCCACAGCGAGTGACTGCCTGTATGTAGCAGACGAAAATTAGTTCCTGTCGTGAGGTCCCTATCGGTCCCACGACAGGAACAAATTTTTAACATAGATATGTTAAAGTCTGATCATAAAGCGAAATTTTCACATTGTTCTTCAGGAAATTGGCGACATTAAATTTCACTAGTCGAAAAGGTATCCCTCTCCTCGACTCGACTTACAGTTCCCAAGGCAGTTTGGACAGAGAATGCATGTAACTAGATCACTCCGGACATGGCTGGAACAATTCTCTGACGACGAGCGTGATCTTGCCATGGCGGCGTTTCAGGAGATCGATTTCCATTCGACAGATCGCGTTACAAGTGACCTTAGTAGAGTGATACTCGACTACGTGGAAATCGTTCGAGGTTCAGATACGCAGTTGATCATTGAGGCCATTTTGTCCAAAGAAGATGTCATGAGGTTAGTATCGAACAATCCCTCAAGCGAGATGAATTACATTCAAAGCCTCTTTAGTTCTGAACTCGTCACGAAATACGGCGTCATCATGCCAATGACAAAAAATTCTCAAAAACTCTTACCAGTAAATCCGCAGTTGAATCGGTCACGAAAACTTTCTCCGACAAGAAGCATTTACGACGATGTATTTCCTTCGACAATTCGTGACTCTTCGTCGGGATCGGAAAAGTATCTAGACGTCGTAATCCGAAACTCCCGGATGTCCACCAGACTGAAAAAGAAAAGAGGTTGGGTACCGAGCCCGATCCTCGACATATCGAATGCTCAGAAGCTTGATGAACTCCCAACAGGGGATTTGCTCTTCATACTCCTTGTCGACAATATTGCCTCCGGCACACAAGCCGTCGACTTCATTGAGATGGTTGCGCTTTCACTTTCGATTGGCCCGCTTAGAGGCAAAACTGTGCATTTGCAAGTGGTCGCCTGGACGGCAACTCTTGCTGGCATTCGCAAAATTGAAGAATGGTATAAATGTATAGACGCGCCAAGATTTACGCTTGAAATTCAATATTTGAACGAAACAAAATCATTTAAAAATACTTCTCTGGATCGTAAGTCACTGTTCGATCTTTTCGCCAAGTATGGCAACCCGGACTCAAATTTGGGCTTGGGATTCGGCGGAGCGGCTACCAGGTCGGTTATTGTCGGAAATTTGTGTCCAAATAATTTGCCTGACTTGTTCATTTATCATCAACCAAAAATTAAATACTATCCCATATTCGAATCTAGGGAGATTCCTCCAGACATCAAAGACCAAGTCCTTGCAATGCCTGGTCGGAGCTTTGACGGAACTATTGACCCGAAACTCCGTTTGGCGGTTGAAACTGGGAAACTGAGAGCGGCACTGACTCGTCCTGGCATGAAGGGTGACCCTTCTTGGCAGATACTTCTCTGCGCGGTCGTTGGATTTGGCAGAGACGAAGGAATTCGAATCGTAGGGGCATCGTATGATACGTTCTGTCGAGCCGAAGCGCGCCTTCGCACCCTTGAATGGCTGACCGATAAGTTTGCGCCAACGGAAGCCGGACTCCACGTGGTTAGAACCTATGCCGAACGGAAGAATAGGGCCGACTACGCAGCTTCGAGGCATTATATGAAGCGAAGAATTGACGCATCCCAAATCACCTATTATCCTAGTTCTTTGCGTGGGGTGAGATAATGCCTAGTACCGTCATTCAATTTGAATGACACAGTTAAGTTGATCGCTGCTCAAAGTGAGCGAGAAACTTTAGCGGGTGCGGAATCACCCGAGGACCATGTTGCCAGTTTGGCGCATGGGTGTGCATAGGTTCTTCAGGCCGGCTCTATTGACCATTGATGAATCTCTGCAATTAGCGACTATCTATGACGGCTTAAATTCTATGAATTACGCCGTCACTGAGGGAAACCAATGGTAGGAACAGTCTCGCCCCACGCTTATATTGCGGAGATGAAACGGCGAAACGCAACAGAAGCACTTATTCGTTCTGTACGTCGAATAGAGAACGACTGTTCGCGTTCCGGAGTGTTGCCAATATTTACACTTGTGCATCTTTGTGTTGTCTCTAAAACTCCCTACAATACGGCTCGTGACGTTATTTTCGACCCAAGAGTTCACTACTCAACGCGAAGAATGGCTAAACGAAGTGGGTCAGGATTTAGGTCAATTCACGAACCAAGTCCCCCGCTGAAGGCGTTGCATAGGGCTATCCTTGAAAACTGCCTGCCGGTGAGCGGGGTATCTGACATGGCTTACGCATTCCATCCGGGCCGCGATACATTGGCGGCCGTCCGCGCTCATGTGGGAGCGCAATCCATGATTCGTGTAGACATCAAAGACTTCTTTGGATCAATCGGAACTAGGCGTGTCGCAGCAATTTTCATGAACCTTGGCTACCCCGAACTCTTGGCTCTCGAAATGGCGTTACTAACAACGGTTGGACATGAAGTAATTCTAAGGGGTGAGCATGATTCAGGGCCGATATATGAGATACACAAAGAAGGCCGTTTGCCACAAGGTGCTTCGACTAGTGGGCTTTTAGCGAATCTTATTTGTGCCCCGTTGGATCAGCTCTTAAGTATGGTTGCTCTGCAGTGGGACGGAGTTATTACTAGATATGCTGATGATATTTGCTTTTCTTCCCATACCCCAACTTCGCGAGAGAAATGTCAGGACATTCTTCGCGATATAATTTGTGCGATCGAATCTCAAGGATTTAAGCTGAATTCGAAGAAAACACGCATTCATCCTAAAGGGAAAGTTTTTAGAATTCTCGGGCTGTGTGTTGGTGAGTCCGACGTTTGGCTTAACCGAAACTATAAACGCTCTCTTGAATCACATATTCACGGTGTAAAAAAATTCGGACTTATAAATCATTCGTATTCAAGAGGTTACGGTTCCGACCTGGAGTTCATCGAATTCATGTGGGGACATTATGCTTATTCGATACACGTGGATCCGACTTTTGGCATCTATTTAAAAAATCAGTTGCAAGAAAATAATATAGTTAGCATTTGATTGACCTCTAGTTTTTGAAAGTCTTCGAGATTGTTTTGGCAACTTTCCACACTAAAACAACTAAAGGGGAGGTTTAATATCTTCCCGCTTTCTGGAACTTGTGCTCATTTGAGACTCAGGTCAGAATGCTAGATTGCGCCAAGCTCATT
>NZ_JAHRED010000023.1 GCF_019084045.1 Paeniglutamicibacter quisquiliarum | reverse complement strand
GGCGGATTCTAGCGGTCGTTGCAACACCCAGATCTTTGGGAGTTGCAACGACCGTGCCGTCTTTAACGAAGAAATCACCAACCAACAAGAATCCTTCAGGCCCCCGGAGGTACTCCTCCGAGGATCGCGAACGATTCCTGGTGGTCCTGGACCGGACGGGGAACGTGGCCGCGGCGGCCACCGAGCTCGGGTTCAATTCCAACAAGTGCTACCAGTGGGCCCGCGAACTCACCCCGGATTCCACGTCGCCGGCCAGGGGCGCCAGGGGCAAGAAGAAGACCAAATACACCCAGGACCAAAAGGACGGATTCTTCACCGCCCTGGACCGGCTGGGGAGCGTGTCGGCGGCAGCCCGCGAGGCCGGCATCCCCGTGGGAACCTGCTTCCAATGGGCGCGCAAGGCCGGTGTGGCGACGGTGGTGTCGCACGCAGGGAAGCGGGAGGAATACCTGCGGCTGCGCAACGCCGGAGCGACCCAGAAGGCGGCGGCAGCGGCGGCGGGGGCAAACGTGCGCACCTGCCGGGACTGGGAGAACGGGATCCGACTGTCCCACGGCCGACGCATTTACCCGGACGGACGGGTCATCGACTACAAACAAGGGGTGACTACTAACAATTCGGTCGACGGCTTGGCCTACGCAACCCCGTTCCCGGGGCTTGCCGCGCTGGAGAAACCGATCAGCGACCGCTACCTCTCCTTGCCCGAACGCGAGCAGATCCGCGACCTGCTGGCGGCCGGCTCCTCGCTGCGGGCCATCGCCAAGACCCTGGGCCGGCCGGTCTCCACTGTCAGCCGGGAGATCGCCCGCAACACCGGCCCCAACGGCTACCAGCCATACGCCGCGCACCGCGCCGCGGCCAAGCGCCGACCCCGGCCCAAGACCAGCAGGCTCAGCTGTGAGGGAACCCTGCGAAAATACGTCGGGGCCAAGTTGCTCCTAGGCTGGTCACCGGAGCAAATCAGCAACAGGCTGAGGAAACTGCTCCCCGACAGGCTGGAGCTGCGCGTGTGTCCCGAAACGATCTACCAGGCCCTCTACCTGCAGGCCCGCGGCGGACTCAGGCGGGAGGTCGCCGCAGCCCTGCGCACCGGCCGCGCCCGCCGCAAGACCCGCCGCGACCCCGAGGCGCGCACCAGCCGGTTCAGGGACCCGATGATCAACATCTCCGAGCGTCCCGCCGAAATCGAGGACCGCGCCGTGCCCGGGCACTGGGAAGGGGACCTCGTGCGCCACGAGGCGCTGTTTTACCGAGCGGGGGTGGAAGACCTTCGCCGTTGTGCTGTCGCAGCAGCATGACGAAGCTGGGGGCAGCCTGACCCGGGGAAACACCGGGAAGGGCGGCAAGCAGCCCCGACAACGCCGGGACGGACCAGCACTACCGAATGGGTCGGGTCCGGCAAGCAAGGCAGGAAGGTGTACGAGAGGAACCAGTGCTAAAAGCTTCTCAAGTCTCCCGCCAGCTCAAATTCGGTGGATATGGGCTGGCCTGCGATGCGCACCACCCCCTCATTACGGGATGGGAACTCGGATGCCGGTTAAGGTCGTTGGCATTCGAGGCCACGGTGAAGGCCTGCGGCGTAGCCGTGGCGATATCGCAGGGGCATAGCTGGGCACCTAACCTGCCAATCGGTAAACAGTGAACGTGGGAACCATCGTGCATCTCCCGTGATCGTCGGCCCATCCAGGGTCATGGTTTCGGGTGGGCGTGTTGTCCGTCGATCGGCGCACGATGGGGCGGAGGGGCCGTAGTAGTCCGCGCGGGGGAAAGCCTCGTACATGGCGAAGGGCCCCAGCGGATATGACGCAGTAGGTACTGCAAGGAACGGAGGCATTGGTGAATACCGGTGAACCGCGTTGGGTCGACCTCGATGAGGCGAGCCTGCGGGTACGTGCGATGCAGACGAAACTGCACCACTGGGCGGTCAGCGATCCTGACCGTCTTTTCGACGATGTGTTCAACCTCGTTTATGACCGGGATTTCCTCACCGTTGCGTGGGGCCGGGTCAAGGGCAACAAGGGTGCCAGAACTGCCGGTGTTGACCGGCGCATTCCGGCCCTGATCGGTGAAGGTGTCGAAAGCGTGGAGTTTCTGGAGGAGGTCAGGGAGCTGCTGAAGTCCCGGGCCTTTGTCCCGTTGCCGGTGAGGGAACGCTTGATTCCCAAGCCGAACAGCACGAAACTTCGCCGCCTCGGCATCCCCACCGCACGGGACCGGGTGGTTCAGGCATCGTTGGCGTTGGTGTTGGAGCCGATCTTCGAGGCGGACTTCAAACCGGTCAGTTACGGTTTCCGTCCGAAGCGTCGGGCGCAGGATGCGATAGCCGAAATACATGCCATGGCCACCCGAAATTACCATTGGGTGTTCGAAGCAGATATTGAGGCGTGTTTTGACGAGCTCAAGCATTCGGCGGTCATCGCCGAGGTTCGCAAGCGCGTCACGGACAATCGCGTGCTGGGCCTGATCGGTAAGTTCCTCAAGGCGGGCATCATGTCCGCCGAGGGGGAGGTCAGGAAATCCAACACCGGGACCCCGCAGGGAGGGATCATTTCCCCGCTTCTGGCCAATATCGCCTTGACGGTCTTGGACAAGCATTTCTGCGACAAGTGGGATGCCCATGGCACCCCGTATCGCAGGGAAGCCCACCGGAAACGGGGTGGGGCCACGTATCGGATCATCCGCTATGCGGATGATTTCGTGATCATGGTCCTGGGTACCCAAGCCCATGCGGAGGCCCTCTGGGAGGAGGTTGCGGAGGTCATTGCCCCGTTGGGGTTGAAGATCTCCGTGCCCAAGTCCCGGGTCTGCCATGTTGATGAGGGGTTCGATTTCCTTGGTTTTCGCATCCAGCGGAGACTGAAGAAAGGAACCCGGAAGATGCGTGTCTACACCTACCCGTCGAAGAAGTCCTTGTTGACGATTCTCGGGAAGGTGCGTGCGCTGACACGTCGAGCGGAGCATCCTTCGCTGGACGTCCTGCTCAACCGGTTGAATCCGGTGGTGCGTGGCTGGTGCAACTATTTCCGCCACGGGGTTTCCAAGGCGACCTTCGGCTTTCTTGATGCTTTTGCTTGGCATCGGGTGACCCAATGGATCCGCAAGCGGCACCCCGGCATTACGTGGCGGGAACTCTACCGGCGCTTTCTGACAGGAAGGCCCGGAAACCAGCCGCAGGCCGAGGGAATCACGATGTTCGACACCGCGTCGGTACCGGTGACCCGGTATCGGTGGCGGGCGCACAATATCCCGACGCCGTGGGCGGCCAACACGGTTTGAATGGCTATCCGTGGAGCGCCGGATGCGATGAGAGTCGCACGTCCGGTGCGGAGGGCGGGTCGGAGAAACGAGCCGGGAGCAATCCCGGTGTCGCGCTCCGGCCCGACCCTACATCACCGGAACACTGAACCAGTCCGCGATCGCGACCCTGGTCGAGAGGAGCACCCGCTACGTCATGCTCGTCCACCTCGAGGGCGACCACACCGCCGCAACCGTCCGCGACGGACTCATCAAGACCATGGGAGGGCTCCCCGAACGCCTGAGGGGATCCCTGACCTGGGACCAGGGCGCCGAAATGGCCACACACAAGGCCTTCTCCATGGCAACCGACATGGACGTCTACTTCTGCGACCCGGCCAGCCCCTGGCAACGCGGATCCAACGAGAACACCAACGGCCTGCTGCGCCAATACTTCCCCAAGGGAACTGACCTCAGCACCCATGGCCCCGAGGAACTGGAACGGGTCAGCCGCCTGCTCAACGGACGCCCACGCAAAACGCTCGGCTGGGATACCCCAACCGAACGCCTGCGTGAACTACTGTTGGCAGCCTAGCCACCAGGTGTTGCGATGACCCCTAGAATCCAAGCC
>NZ_JAHRED010000022.1 GCF_019084045.1 Paeniglutamicibacter quisquiliarum | reverse complement strand
AGGGGGTGGTGTGGTGTTTGTGGTTTAAGTTGTCGGCCTATTAGTACAGGTCAGCTTCACGAGTCTTTAGTCCTCGCTTCCACATCCTGCCTATCAACCCAGTGGTCTGGCTGGGGGCCTCTCACACTCAAAAGTGTATGGAAATCTCATCTCGAAGTGGGCTTCCCGCTTAGATGCTTTCAGCGGTTATCCCTTCCGAACGTAGCTAATCAGCGGTGCACTTGGCAGTACAACTGACACACCAGAGGTTCGTCCGTCCCGGTCCTCTCGTACTAAGGACAGCTCTTCTCAAATTTCCTGCGCGCGCAGCGGATAGGGACCGAACTGTCTCACGACGTTCTAAACCCAGCTCGCGTACCGCTTTAATGGGCGAACAGCCCAACCCTTGGGACCTACTCCAGCCCCAGGATGCGACGAGCCGACATCGAGGTGCCAAACCATGCCGTCGATATGGACTCTTGGGCAAGATCAGCCTGTTATCCCCGAGGTACCTTTTATCCGTTGAGCGACGGCCGTTCCACAACGTGCCGCCGGATCACTAGTCCCGACTTTCGTCCCTGCTCGAGCTGTCGCTCTCACAGTCAAGCTCCCTTGTGCACTTACACTCGACACCTGATTGCCAACCAGGCTGAGGGAACCTTTGGGCGCCTCCGTTACTCTTTAGGAGGCAACCGCCCCAGTTAAACTACCCATCAGGCACTGTCCCTGACCCAGATCATGGGCCGAAGTTAGGTGACCGGTACAGCCAGAGTGGTATTTCAACGATGACTCCACCCGAACTAGCGTCCGGGCTTCACAGTCTCCCACCTATCCTACACAAGCTGCACCGAACACCAATACCAAACTATAGTAAAGGTCTCGGGGTCTTTCCGTCCTGCTGCGCGTAACGAGCATCTTTACTCGTAGTGCAATTTCGCCGAGTTCATGGTTGAGACAGCGGGGAAGTCGTTACTCCATTCGTGCAGGTCGGAACTTACCCGACAAGGAATTTCGCTACCTTAGGATGGTTATAGTTACCACCGCCGTTTACTGGGGCTTAAATTCTCAGCTTCGCTCCGAAGAGCTAACCGGTCCTCTTAACCTTCCAGCACCGGGCAGGAGTCAGTCCGTATACATCGTCTTGCGACTTCGCACGGACCTGTGTTTTTAGTAAACAGTCGCTTCCCCCTGGTCTCTGCGGCCCACACCCGCTCGCGCCAGCAAGTGGCGTCCACGGGGCAGGCCCCCCTTCTCCCGAAGTTACGGGGGCATTTTGCCGAGTTCCTTAACCATGATTCTCTCGATCGCCTTAGTATTCTCTACCTGATCACCTGTGTCGGTTTGGGGTACGGGCGGCTAAAACCTCGCGTCGATGCTTTTCTTGGCAGCATAGGATCACCGAATCACCCCCCAAGGGGGGCGCCTATCGGATCTCAGGCTATGTGAGTCGCGGATTTGCCTACGACTCGCCCTACATCCTTGGACCAGGTCAATTCCATTGCCTGGCTCGGCTACCTTCCTGCGTCACACCTGTTAATACGCTTACCTCCCTGGTTCGGGTCCCGCGCCGCACACCCGATACCGTTCCCGAAGGAACGATGGTGGGTGGTTGGGGCGGTTAGCATCACCAGGTCAATATGGGCGGTTTTTCACCGGTACGGGAATATCAACCCGTTGTCCATCGACTACGCCTGTCGGCCTCGCCTTAGGTCCCGACTTACCCAGGGCAGATTAGCTTGACCCTGGAACCCTTGATCATTCGGCGGACGGGTTTCTCACCCGTCATTCGCTACTCATGCCTGCATTCTCACTCGTGTGGGCTCCACCGCTGGTTTACACCGCGACTTCACTGCCCACACGACGCTCCCCTACCCATCCACACGGCTGGACCACGAAGGCCTGCCAAATATGTGAATGACGCAACTTCGGCGGTGTGCTTGAGCCCCGCTACATTGTCGGCGCGGAATCACTTGACCAGTGAGCTATTACGCACTCTTTCAAGGGTGGCTGCTTCTAAGCCAACCTCCTGGTTGTCTTCGCAACTCCACATCCTTTTCCACTTAGCACACGCTTAGGGGCCTTAGTTGGCGTTCTGGGCTGTTTCCCTCTCGACTATGAAGCTTATCCCCCACAGTCTCACTGCTGCGCTCTCACTTACCGGCATTCGGAGTTTGGCTGACGTCAGTAACCTTGTAGGGCCCATTAGCCATCCAGTAGCTCTACCTCCGGTAAGAAACACGCAACGCTGCACCTAAATGCATTTCGGGGAGAACCAGCTATCACGAAGTTTGATTGGCCTTTCACCCCTACCCACAGCTCATCCCCTCCATTTTCAACTGAAGTGGGTTCGGTCCTCCACGCGCTCTTACACGCGCTTCAACCTGGCCATGGGTAGATCACTTCGCTTCGGGTCTAGATCACGCCACTAACTCGCCCTATTCAGACTCGCTTTCGCTACGGCTTCCCCACACGGGTTAACCTCGCGACGTAACACTAACTCGCAGGCTCATTCTTCAAAAGGCACGCTGTCACCCCAACAAGGAGGCTCCAACGGATTGTAAGCGCACGGTTTCAGGTACTATTTCACTCCCCTCCCGGGGTACTTTTCACCATTCCCTCACGGTACTTGTCCGCTATCGGTCATTGGGTAGTATTTAGGCTTACCAGGTGGTCCTGGCAGATTCAAACGGGATTTCTCGGGCCCCGTCCTACTTGGGATACTCTCACAAAGCGGCGGCACGCATTCGCACTACGGGACTCTCACCCTCTACGGTCCGGCATTCAAGCCGATTCGCCTATGCGCCCGCACCTCACTTCACCAGTCCGGCAGAACTGGTATGGAAAGTCCCACAACCCCGACCATGCAACGCCCGCCGGCTATCACACATGGCTCGGTTTAGCCCCATCCGCGTTCGCTCGCCACTACTAACGGAATCACTATTGTTTTCTCTTCCTGCGGGTACTGAGATGTTTCACTTCCCCGCGTTCCCTCCACACAGCCTATGTGTTCAGCTGCGGGTCATACGGCATGACACCGTACGGGGTTTCCCCATTCGGAAATCCTGGTCTCAACGTCCGGTTATCGACTCCACCAGGCTTATCGCAGATTCCCACGTCCTTCTTCGGCTCCCAATGCCAAGGCATCCACCGTGCGCCCTTAAAAACTTGACCACAAACATGATCAAAAATTTACATGAGCTTAATATAATTACAATCGAAAGAACCAAGAAAAACACACCCGAAAGTGCGTTCACCAGGTTCAATAATTCATAAGAAATTGCTATGCAAAACAACACCAAACAACCACCAACCCCAAAGGATTGCCGGCTTTTCGATCTTGTCTCACAAGATGCTCGCGTCCACTATACAGTTCCCAAACAACAACCCCGTCACACCCACCACCACACGAACACCCAAGAGGTGCAACTCGTACGGCTTAGGCCATGCGCGGGACAATCCAGAAAAAACAACACCCAACCCCCACACACCCCACAGGGCATGCACCGGGCCGGGGCCTGTTATTTCAGGACCCAACAGTGTGCCAAAAGACCATCCACCCCGTGGAAACCATCGCGTTCCAGCCCGCAAGCGAGCGTACTGACGACAACAACCACAACATGAACAGCCATTATTTGTTGATATTCCACCCTTGAGCACTCGCCCACCAACACAAGTGGTGGATGCGAGCAGCACTGAACACCCGCACGGGAAACACTGTGGAATCCCTGCCTGGTGCTAGTTGCTCCTTAGAAAGGAGGTGATCCAGCCGCACCTTCCGGTACGGCTACCTTGTTACGACTTAGTCCCAATCGCCGGTCCCACCTTCGACGGCTCCCTCCCACAAGGGGTTAGGCCACCGGCTTCGGGTGTTACCAACTTTCGTGACTTGACGGGCGGTGTGTACAAGGCCCGGGAACGTATTCACCGCAGCGTTGCTGATCTGCGATTACTAGCGACTCCGACTTCATGGGGTCGAGTTGCAGACCCCAATCCGAACTGAGACCGGCTTTTTGGGATTAGCTCCACCTCACAGTATCGCAACCCATTGTACCGGCCATTGTAGCATGCGTGAAGCCCAAGACATAAGGGGCATGATGATTTGACGTCGTCCCCACCTTCCTCCGAGTTGACCCCGGCAGTCTCCCATGAGTCCCCGCCTTTACGCGCTGGCAACATGGAACGAGGGTTGCGCTCGTTGCGGGACTTAACCCAACATCTCACGACACGAGCTGACGACAACCATGCACCACCTGTGAACCAGCCCCAAAGGGGAAACCGTGTTTCCACGGCGGTCTGGCACATGTCAAGCCTTGGTAAGGTTCTTCGCGTTGCATCGAATTAATCCGCATGCTCCGCCGCTTGTGCGGGCCCCCGTCAATTCCTTTGAGTTTTAGCCTTGCGGCCGTACTCCCCAGGCGGGGCACTTAATGCGTTAGCTACGGCGCGGAAAACGTGGAATGTCCCCCACACCTAGTGCCCAACGTTTACGGCATGGACTACCAGGGTATCTAATCCTGTTCGCTCCCCATGCTTTCGCTCCTCAGCGTCAGTTAATGCCCAGAGACCTGCCTTCGCCATCGGTGTTCCTCCTGATATCTGCGCATTTCACCGCTACACCAGGAATTCCAGTCTCCCCTACATCACTCTAGTCTGCCCGTACCCACCGCAGATCCGAGGTTGAGCCTCGGACTTTCACGATAGACGCGACAAACCGCCTACGAGCTCTTTACGCCCAATAATTCCGGATAACGCTTGCGCCCTACGTATTACCGCGGCTGCTGGCACGTAGTTAGCCGGCGCTTCTTCTGCAGGTACCGTCACTTTCGCTTCTTCCCTACTGAAAGAGGTTTACAACCCGAAGGCCGTCATCCCTCACGCGGCGTCGCTGCATCAGGCTTTCGCCCATTGTGCAATATTCCCCACTGCTGCCTCCCGTAGGAGTCTGGGCCGTGTCTCAGTCCCAGTGTGGCCGGTCACCCTCTCAGGCCGGCTACCCGTCGTCGCCTTGGTGAGCCATTACCTCACCAACAAGCTGATAGGCCGCGAGTCCATCCCTGACCAAAAAATCTTTCCACCAAGAACCATGCGGTCCACGGTGCATATCCGGTATTAGACCCAGTTTCCCAGGCTTATCCCGAAGTCAAGGGCAGGTTACTCACGTGTTACTCACCCGTTCGCCACTAATCATTCTGTGCAAGCACAAAAGTCATCGTTCGACTTGCATGTGTTAAGCACGCCGCCAGCGTTCATCCTGAGCCAGGATCAAACTCTCCGTAAAAAAATACAGACACAACCAACACGCCGACTGGAAAAAGTCGACCGGGCTGCACCAAGTAAAAAAATCCCGGCAAATTGCCCCAGGCATCCACACGGGGGTGCGGACCCTGAAACCATTCACCAATAAAATAAATAAATTGGTATCAACAAACTTGGCACACTATTGAGTTCTCAAACAACAGACGCTTCCAACCTCCACGACCCGGACTAACGTTTCCTGCCGGCGCTTCGCTCTGGAGCAACTT
>NZ_JAHRED010000021.1 GCF_019084045.1 Paeniglutamicibacter quisquiliarum | reverse complement strand
GTATGCCTTGGCCTTCACCGTGGTGAACGCCTTGGTGTAGTTGTATACCTTGGCCTTGGCAGGTGCCTTGACCACTGCGTCGGAAAGCTTGTCGGATTGCATCCAGCCGATGCCTGCGCTGGTGCGCACCTGCTGCCACGAACCCGAGGTCCGCAACCACTGGATCCTCGTGTTGTTCGAAAGGGTGATAATCCTCTTGCTGGTGGTTCTCGTGCTCTGGAAGACGTGCTGTTTGCCCTTCACCCAGCGATAGACGTTCGAAGGTTTCGAGGTTGTGAGTGAAGATGCCGGAACAAATCCGGTCTTCCCCGAAACCAGGATCTTGGTCCAGGAACCGCTGTTGCCAAGCACTTCCACCTTGGTCTGGCGTTGAAGTGAAAGTACGTGCGCCGAACCAGCAGAAGCTTTTGCCTTCACCGCGGAGAACGACTTGGTGTAGTTGTACACCTTGGCCTTCGCCGTAGAAACCGGCTTCAAATAGTCCCCGGACACCCAGCCGGTTTTTGACTTGTAGGATACCTGGTTCCAATTGCCGCTGACCCGAAAGACGGTGAGCGTTGTGTTCTTGGGAATAAGCACCAAGGAAGCTGACTTCACGCTCGCGCTCTTGCGCAGGTGCAGGTTGGCCGTGGTTTGCTTGACCGTTTTTGCCTTGGCAGTAGTCACGCTCGCCGATGTCATGGGAGCGAGAGGCTGGGCGGTGGCCATTGTGGTTGGCCCGCCAATCAGTGCCACGGCAAGAGCCAGCACTACTCCAAGGTGTTTACGGTGCAATGTGGGCTCCTGGCAGGGCGAATGACAATCAACGCCTAACATTACCCAACAACGTCACGTTGACGCGTAGTTATGCGGATCTTTCCGTTATGACTTCAGCGGCATTTCACCTGATGTTCACCACGTGTGGAACATTGCTGGTAACCGGCCTACGAATATCGACCCATCACCGCGAATTAGATTCCCTACGAATCGTTCCACCTGGGGAGAGCAGCTGAGTAGGCGTCGGCCTACGGGCGTCACGTTTGGGCAGCCCCCGGCGAGCGGAGTTGGCCTCCCACGTCCGCGTCAAGACGTTCGGGGCGATACCCTGCGGTCTACCAATAGGCGCTCAACGTCGCGACCTGCGGCGCGTGGGCGTGATGGCCGCACCGAATCCAGAAGCGTACGTCCATCACGTCGACGACGACGCCGCTTAGCCCTGTCGGGCTTTCATCCTGGGGTTTTTCTTGTTGATCACGAAGACCTTCCCGCGACGGCGAACGACCTGGGCGCCGGGAATCTTCTTGAGTGCTCGAATGGAGTTGCGTACTTTCATTGTTTTCCTTTGGTTGTTGTTGCAACAAAAAATGGTCGGCCGTTGCCGCTGTTCTCAGCCCAAGTCCGTAAGCCGCAGGGCATCGTCAAACCTGTTTGGAGACTCGAGGATTTCGGCGTCGGTCAGTTCGCAGGAGCGCAGCAGCTCCGCCAGATCGGACTCATCGTTGCTGTCGCTGGTCAGCGCGATGTGGGTGCGAGCGGTCTCGGCACCCCAGGTGCCCTGGCTCTCCAGCCAAACGTACGGGCCGGCCCCGCCAAGCACCATCTTGGTTTCCGGATTGCTGGCGATCCACAAGGTGCCGCGCAACCACACACAGCCCTCGGCCAGGCCGTGCAATGCGTCCTTGAGTCGTGCCGGGTGCAGCGGACGTTCCGCGGTCAACACCACCGTGGTGAACTGCCCGGACCACGCCTTGGAATCGACCCGGTCCTCTGGCTTGCCCACGTTGACGGTGCCCGGCGTCGAGCGAGCGCGCGCGGAGCGCTGGTCATAGGTTGCCAGTTCCAGCTCGTCGTCCGGGTGGATGACCGTCAGGTGCGGACCCAGTTCGGTAAGCAACTGCGATCCGCGCTGGAAATCTTCTCCCCCAGACTGGCAGCCGGGAGCGTCCGCTTCGAAGAGGTGGGCAAAGAGCCCCTCAAGCATCAGTGCGGTGTCGGCGAAGGCGATCTCCTTGACCAGGAACTCCCCCGCCGTCCTGTCGTCATCCTTCACGCTGCTGAGGCCTGCCTCCCAGAGCGTGCGGTTGTCCCACATCTGGTCATCGAGTGCGGCCGGGTCAAGGGCAAGGCAGACGGAGTCGAGCGCCCTGCCGCGCAACGCGAGTTGCGGCTCGAGGTATTCCAGCACCATGTCGGCGTTCACGCTTGGCGGCAATCCCACGATCACGTCGTCGGGCAGGGCGTCGAGGACGCGGGTCACCGTGGGCAACACATCAAGCCTCACCGTACAGGTGAGGCATCCGTGCTCCAGCGGGATTTCGAATCGCTCCAGACTTGTCGCTCCCCGGGACACGCGACGCAGCACGCGGTCACCCTCGAGCAGGTCATGGCGAACCACCATCGCGCGGGGCATGGACGCCACCAGTGCATCGAGCGACTTGTCGCGGATGTGGGATTCAAGGGAGGTTACAAGTATGAGAGTCACGTCAAACACCATAGTCAAGAATGATTCTCATTAGCAAATTGGCGGTTGTGCTTCCTGGCGTTTCACTTGCGAGCCGCCAAGCGCCAACTGCCCGCACCCGGCGTTCACCGTGAGGACCGTCAGCGGCAGGCCCCGTCTGCGGCAACCAGCATGCTCAGGGTGCGTCGTGATGGACGGGGACCACGACCACGGGCAGCTGCTGGTGGGCAATCACGTGGTGCGCCGTCGTCCCGTTGAGCAGTTCCGACATCCTCGCACCGACCCCCTTGTGCCGGGTGCCCACCACGATCATCCGCGCATGCATTTCGCTGCCCAGCCGGGCCAACGCCTTGCCGGGATCCCCCGCCAGCACGCGCAGCGACCACTCGATCCTGCTGCCGGCCATGGCGCTGTCCAGGATCCGCAAGATGTCGCGGGCGTCCTCGGTCATGTCCTCGTCGATGTCCTTCGGATGCAGGGAATTGCCGCGGATGTCTTCCTTGAGTTCCCACTCGACCAAGTAGCTGTTGATCTCCACATAGGCGAAGACCAGCGGCGCACCCAGCGCCTCGGCCAGCTCCCGCGCCTCCAGAACCACCCGCCGGGGCTGCTTGGGCAGCACCCCCACGACAATCGGCCCCATGCCCCCGACGTTTGGCACTTCCTTGTTCATCATGGCCTCCTGGCTTGGCTGCGACCCGACCTCTTCCTAATCGACATTTTCCGCCCATATCACCGCAAGGGGAATAGTGGGCCCACCCGCCTCCCTTCCCAGTCCCAAGGGACTCCACCGGGTCAGCAAACCCGTTGCCGCGGGTTTGCTGACCCGGCACGGCAAAGCCGCTTGCGCGACATGCGCCGAGGGTCATCCCCATGAACGCCGCGCTTCTGGCTCACGCCCACCGCATTGCCGGAACACGCCTTAATGCCAAGGAACGCCCGACCTGATGGTCGGGCGTTCCTTGGCTCACGCGGCATAACAAGGATTTCAGATGAGTCCCAGCTCGGCAAAGGCGGTGGCGATCCCGTCTCGGCTGGGTGGTAGTGCCGTGCGATCGTCCAATGCCACGAGCCCGGGATGTGAACCCTCGATGGCAACCCCGCCCTCCGCGTAGGCAACTAGTTCCAGGTCGTTTTCCCCGTCGCCGAACGCGATGGTGTCGGCCCCGCCAATACCCAGGTGCTCGATGGCCACGGCGACGCCGTCGGCCTTGCTGACGCCGCGCCGGAACAGCTCGCCGGTGTGGCGCCCCTCGTCCGCGATGGAGTTTTCGACTACCGCAACGTCCCGACCGATTTCGGCGGCAATGCTTCCCACCGACACCGGTTCCTCGAATACGGAGATCTTGGCGAAGGACGGAAGGGCTGGTATCGGTGTCAGGGAGCCAAGAATGGCAGAGGAGCCACTCGCCGGAGCATCGGGGCGCTGGCTGAAGTGTGCCTCGATGATCTCCCGCAGTCGCGCTTCGGCCTCGCGGCGGACATGGAGCGAGCCAGGGGTTTCCATGAAGTAGACCGCATCGTGGGCGTCAAGGGCAGCGAGCGTCCGGGCGGCCATCTCGTCGGGGAACCGCCGGTCCATGAGCAGCTGGCCGCCGACCTCGACGTATGCACCGGCGTTTGCCACCAGGCCGTCGAATCCGGCCTCGAGGATATGGGCGGGAAGCATGGCCAGCGGGCGTCCGGGGCACAGCAGGACCCTGTGCCCCGCGCGCGGGCGGCCCTGACTGCCAGTGCATGGGCCTTGGGGACCACCCCGTAATCCGCATAGGTGCCATCGACGTCAAGGAAGACGGCATGGATGTTTTTGGTGGGCGCGTGGGGTGTCGGCGTGCATATTCACGGAGTCGACCGTCATTGAGTAGACAGTGCTTCCTCCGTGTCCTTAGCCGCAGACACAGCCTTCCTCGTTGTTTGAGCCTGCCAACAAAAAGAGCCTAAGCCAAGGTTGCTGACAGTTTCATGGCGGTGCAGTCGAGGTTGGCTGACTCCCAAGCAAAGGAACTATGACGGAGCTTTATCGGGACAACCCGAATCCTGCGTATGGGCGGCCAGCCGTGGCAATGTAGCGATAGAAATCGAGAATGGGTTTGCCTGAAAAAGCTAAGTGCCGTAACTGGCCAAAGTCCACACCGTCTCACTTAAAGCCGGGACCATTCACCTAATCCCTCGAAAAAAGGGTTAAACACAGGCATCCAGAACTCATTCAAACAGCTGAGTTAACGCAATTACTGACCGGTAAAAATTGCTTTCAGGTTTATGCCCCATCGGATGACAGGGTGCGAGCGCAAGTTGTCATATGCCCGCTTAAACTTCTCCGAACGAGCGATTTCGTTTTGAAGTTTTTCTTTCGCGAGGCGCACTTCTTCCTCAAGAATTTTGACACGGTTTCTCGTAGTAGAAAGTTCAACCTCAAGCAGATTAAGAGATCTATTATGACGAGCCACCATACCGACGTGTTTAACGATCTGCTGTTTAAGCGCTGCGTTCTCTTCCGAGAGTTCAATATTCTTAGTGTTCAAATTCAGATCCATTTCTGACCTCAGCTTTTCTCGTGGTTCACCAAGCCCAATGAACTTTTCCCGGATCTCAAGAACTTGAGCCCGAGGGGCGAAGTATGCTGAACCTGTTTTTATCCGACTGTCGTACCGTTAGGCACCCCATCCAGCATTCAATTCTGACTAGGACTAATTCTAACCCGACGTTTTCATGAAGCGGGGCGTCAATAAGTGCCTTGACATCGAAAGCGCCCAACCTGGCGGTCGGGCGCTCCTTGGCTTGCGTGGCATCACACGTTTCAGATGAGTCCCAGCTCGGCAAAGGCGGCCGCAATCCCGTCGCGACTGGGCGGGGGCGCGGTGCGGTCGGCCAGTTCCAGAAGCCCGGGATGCGAGCCTTCGATAGCAACTCCGAGTCCCGCGTAGGCGACCATTTCCAGGTCGTTTTCCCCGTCGCCGAACGCGATCGTGTCCGCCCGGTCAATGCCCAGGTAATCGATGGCCACGGCGACGCCGTCGGCCTTGCTGATGCCGCGCCGGAACAGCTCTCCGGTGTGGCGTCCCTCGTCCGCGATGGAATTTTCGACCACCGCAACGTCCTGCCCGATCTCGGCGGCGATGCTCCCGACCGAAACAGGTGCCTCGAACACGGAGATCTTGGCGAAGGACGGATGTTCGGGGATCGGGGCCATCGAGCCCAGGATGGCGGAGGAACCACTCGCCCGGGCGTCGGGGCGCTGGCTGAAGTGCGCCTCGATGATCTCCCGCAGCCGCGGTTCGGCCTCGCGGCGGACGTGGAGTGCTTCCGGGGTTTCCAGGACGTAGACCGCATCGTGCGCGTCGAGGGCGGCAAGTGTCCGGGCGGCCATCTCGGCGGGGAACCTCCGGTCCATCAACACCTCGCCATCCACCTCGACGTAGGCGCCGGCGCTTGCCACCAGGCCGTCGAACCCGGCCTCGAGGATGTGCGCCGGAAGCATCGCGAGCGGGCGTCCGGTGCACAGCAGGACCTTGTGTCCCGCCGCGCGGGCGGCCCGCACGGCATGGGCGTGGGCCTGCGGAACGACCCCGTAATCGGCATAGGTGCCGTCCACATCGAGGAAGACTGCATGGATGGTCTTGGTGGGCGCGTGGGGTTCGGCGTGCATATTCACGGAGTCTACCGGGGCGGCACAGCGGTGTCGCATCCGGCGTTCCCGATGACGTCCATGCTCCCGTCATGGCCCGGCGGTTCCCCGGGCCCCCACCGCTGGGGGGCGGTGCTTCCCGGCCACGCACTGTCCATAGAATTCCAGATACTCGCGAACCATGCGCCGGGCACTGAAGGTCGTTTCGGCCGCCCGGCGACAGTCCGCCCGATTCAAGTTGGCGCATTCGGCCAGGGCGGCGGCCAGTGCCGGGGTCGTGTCCCGGATGAACCCGGTGACGCCGTCGCGCACGATCTCCGGGGCCGCGCCGCGCGAGGTGCACAGCACCGGGGTGCCGGTGGCCATGGCCTCGATCATGACCATGCCGAAGGGCTCGTCCCACTGCAGCGGGTTCAGCAGCGCGAGCGCGCCGCCGAGCAGGGCGAATTTCTCCCCGGCCCGCAGCTCTCCGACGTATTCGATGTCCCCGCCGAGCTCGGGGCGGATGACCTGCTCGAAGTACTCCCGCTCCCCCGCGCTTTGCACCTTCGCCGCGATCCGCAGCGGCACCCCGGCGCGCCGGGCCACGCGGATGGCGGTGAGCACGCCCTTGTTCGGGTGCATCCGGCCCAGGAAGCAGGCATGGCCCCCGGTCCCGCCGCCGACCGGGATTTCGGAGGCGTCGATGCCGTGGTGGATGACCCGGCATACCGCGACCCCGGTGGCGGTTGCGGCCTGGTGCCTGGAGACTGCCACCAGGGCCGCGTGTTGGGAAATCGCTGCATAGACGGGCCGGAACACGGCGTCCATGGCGTTGTGTGCGGTGGAAACCACGGGGATCCGGTACCCGGCGCGCCGCAGCAGCGGCCCCGCCAGGGTGTGGTCGTGGATGATCTCCACCCCCCGGAGCTGTGCGTAGGCATTGAGGACGTGGCGCAGCTCCTCCTGGCTCCTGCCCAGGTGCCTGGCCGCAGGCGGAAGGCTTCCGGGCACCCGGGTCACCGGGCTGGTGCTGCCCGCGGCCGCGGCCAGCAGCACCTCGTGTCCCAGCTCCGCCAGTCCGCGCGCCAGCAGGTCGACGACTCCTTCCGTCCCGCCGTATCCCTCCGGAGGCACGGTGAGCCACGGCGGGGCGATGAGTCCAATGCGCATCCCCTCTTCCCTTCCCTGTTCCCCCAGGGTCATTTCTTCTCCGGCATGACATCGAGCATGTCCGCCAACGGCCCGCGCAGTCCGCGACGGACCTCGAGGTCCTCCGGGACGCCCTCGAGGCGGAACCGGGTGCCGTTGGCGGTGAGGTTGATCTTGTGGTTGCCCACGGTGATGTTGCGCAGGTGGATCTCTCCCCAGTCCGCCGGCAGCACCGGATCGAGATAGACCCTGCCCTCGGTCAGCACCGGGTCGAAGCGCAACATGATCCGCAGCAGGTGCATGGGAGCCGCCGCCGCCCAGGCCTGCGGCGAGCAGGAGGTCGGGTAGGGCACGGGCACCGGGTGGGTGCCGCGGTCAAGGCCGCAGAAGAGTTCCGGCAGCCGCCCGTCCAGGAACTCGGCGGCCTGCATCAGGGACGAGGCCACGCGCTGGGATTCGGCGATGAAGCCGTAGCGCATCAGCCCGCCGGCGATCAGCGCGTTCTCGTGCGGCCACACCGATCCGTTGTGGTAGCTGGCGGGGTTGTAGGCCTTCATTCGGCTCGAGAGCGTGCGCACGCCCCAGCCGGTGAACATGTCCTGCGACATCAGCGCCCCGGCCACCAGTGGCGCCTTGTCGAGGTCCACGATCCCGCTCCACAGGCTGTGGCCCATGTTCGAGGCGCAGGAGTCGACCTGGCGGCCCTCCCCGTCGATGGCCAGGGCAAAATGGCCGCGGTCTGCCAGCCAGAACCTGTCATTGAACGCGGCCTTCAGGCGCCGGGCCTTGGTGGCATAGTGCCGCGTCTTTTCCCCGTCCCCCGCCTGTTGGGCGATCAGCGCCCGGGCCAGGTAGGCGGTGTACACGTATCCCTGCACCTCGCACAGCGCCAGCGGCGCCTCGGCGATTTGCCCGTCGGCAAAGGTGACCCCGTCCCAGGAATCCTTCCAGCCCTGGTTGGCCAGGCCCGTGGGCGTGGAGCGTTGGTAGGTCAGGAACCCGTGCGGGTTCCTTGCGGTGGTGCGCTCGATCCAGCCCAGCGCCGCGTCAACCGCGGGCATCAGCCGGTGCAGGGATTCGCCTCCCACCCCCCACCGGGTCAGCTCCCCGGCCATGGTGACGAAGAGGGGCGTGGCGTCGACCGAGCCGAAGTACGCCCCCGAGCGGCCCAGCTCCCGGGAGGGCGAGGACCCCAGGCGCACCTCGTGCAGGATCTTGCCCGGCTCCTCCTCGGTCTGCGGATTGCTCTGCGTGCCTTGGCGCTCGGCCAGGGTCTGGATGGTTCCCAGCGCCAGGGAGGCGTCGACCGAGAGCGAGAGGAACGAGGCCAGCAGCGAATCCCGGCCAAAGAGCGCCATGAACCACGGCGCGCCGGCTGCCACCACCACGCGGCCCTCGTGCTCGGGGTCGAAGATGCGCAGCGAGCCCAGGTCGCTCCGCCCGGTCACCAGCGCCCTGCCGACCCCGTGGTGCGAGACCTCCACGCTGGGCACCTGTTCCTTCCACGCCTGCTGGCGCACCGCCGGGATGCTCGCGGCACCGGCTGCCTGCCCCATGCGGGCATCCTGCTCGGGACCCTGCCCGTCGATGGACGGGGCGATGGCCACCTCGGTCGCCCATTCGCCCTGCGGCGGCAGCTCGATGCGGTATTCCAGCCCGCCGCGCCCCGGGACGCCCTGCGCGTCGCGGATGGCCACAAGGAGTCGGTGGCCGCCGGCGGTGCTGCTGAATTCCAGCCCGCCGTTGCGGTGGTGCGACAGCGCCCCGTTGACCGGGCGGCGGATGCCTGCCTTGACGTCGAAGAGGTCGGCGAAGTCGGCGGCCACTTCCAGGTGGATGGTGGCAGCGAAGGCGGCGTTCGAGTAGTTGTGCACCACGATGCGCTCGACCATGCCCCCGTTGAGGCTGCGGTGGCGCTCGACGAGCACGTGGCTTTCGGTTTCCAGGCTGCTGCCTGCCACCCTGCCCACGAACATTGCCCGGTAGGGTTCGATGGCGGTGCCGACCAGGGGCTCCATGTCCTTCCCGTTGACCTGCAGCCGCCAGCCGGAGATGAAGCGGGTGTCGCGGAAGAAGAACCCGTGCGGGCGGGTCCCGTCCATGTCGCCGTTGGCCGCGGCCAGGGCGAACGTCGTTCCGTGCAGCACGGTCACGGCCCCCGGGCCCGCCAGCTGCGCCCCGACCCCGGAGGTCCAGGCGCTCACCACGGACCCTCACCCCCGAAGGCGTCGGGGCGTCGGGGCGCGCGCGTCGGCGTTGCGGGATCCGTGTTGGCGCGAAGGGCCGTCCCAAGCGGGTCGGGGTTCCGACCGGCGCCCGCCGCGCAGCCAAGTGCCGTGGTATGCCTTATGCCGTGCATCATCAAGGTCCATCGATAGCGCATGCCGCGGCCCACTGCTTGACCACACTTCAAAGCATAGGCCGGTGCCGGGTCGGGACGGAACAGTTATTCTTCCTCCCCGCCCCGAAAACACCGGCGGCGGGCGCACCGCGCTTTCCTTCCCTCGGGCCGCATCTTGGCCCTAGGGTGGAAACAAAGGGTTGCCGCAGCGGCGGCGGGCCCCTCGAACACCTCACCGGGCGCCGGGCCCGCAGGCCCGGCGGGACCCGCCGAATTCCAGGAGCACCCATGAGCGATTTCCGCGGCGTCAGCCACCAGACCCTGTCCAACTACCTCAACGAGCACTTCCTGGGATCCGAGGGCGGCGTCAACGCCTTTCGTGCCGCGGCCGACACCTGGAAGGGCACCGCCCAGGAGGCGGCGCTGCTCTCGCTGTCCCGCCAGGTCCTGACCGACCAGGAGGACCTGCGGCGCATGATCGATTCTCTGGGCTACGGCGGGCACCCGCTGAAACTCTCCCTCACCCACGTGGTGCGCGCGGTCGGGCGCGTGAACCCGGTGAACCTGCTGCGCCGGCGCCAGGCGGGCCTGGCGCAGGTGGAACTGGACGTGCTCATCGGCATGCTCAACGCCAAGCTCGCCATGTGGGACACCCTGCTGCTGGTGGCAGGCAAGGACCCCCGCTTCGACACCGCCCTGCTCGGCGAGCTCAAGCTGCGTGCCGCCGACCAGGTCAACCAGGTCCAGGGCATCATCGAGGCAACCTGGGAGGAACGCTTCTTCGCCGGATAGCCGGCAGAAAGGAATCCCCGCCATGACACGAACAGCGATCATCGTCGGCGCCGGGCCCAATGGCCTGGCCGCTGCAGCCCGGCTGGCCGAACACGGCGTGCAGGTGACCATCCACGAACAGGGGGCCCGTGTCGGCGGGGCGGCGCGCTCCGCCGACACGCTGGGGCCGGGAACCACCGTCGACCTGGGCGCGGCGGCGCACCCCTTTGGCATCGGCAGCCCCGCGTTCCGCCACCTGGGCCTGGAGGGCCACGGCCTGCGCTGGCTGCACCACCGCTACCCGATGGCCCATCCGCTGGATTCCGGGCGCAGCGCGCTGCTGCATCCGGATTTGGATTCCACCGCCGCGGAGCTGGGCGTCGACGCCGCCGCCTGGCGGCTGCTGCACCGGGCGGTGGCCGGGCACCCGCTCGAATCCCTGCGCAACGCGACCGGTCCGCTGCTGCGGATCCCGCCGCACCCGCTGCTCATGGCCGGCTTCGGCGCCCGCGCGCTGTGGCCCGCCGACGCCACCGCAAAACTGGCCTTCCGCTCCGAGGCCGCCCGCGCCCTCTTTGCCGGGTCCGCGGCCCACTCCATGCTTCCGCTGGGCCACCCGTTCACCGCCGGCTTCGCCGTGCTCTTCGGCGGCCTCGGCCAGTCCCTGGGGTGGCCCGTGGCCGAGGGCGGCACCGGCGCGATCATCGACGCGCTGGTGCGGCTCCTGGCCGCGGCCGGGGTCGAGATCCACACCGACTCCCGGGTGCGGGACCTGCGCGAGCTCCCGGCCAGCGATGCGATCCTGCTGGATCTGACCCCGCGGCAGGTGCTGGAACTGGAAGGCACGGGCATCGGCGGGCGCTACGCGGCCCACCTGCGCCGCTGGAAGTACGGGCCCGGCGCCTTCAAGGTCGACTACCTGCTGGACGGGCCGATCCCCTGGCGGGACGAAAGGACAGCGCACGCGGGAACCGTCCACGTGGCCGGTTCGCTCGCCGACGTGGCGGCCGCCGAGCGGGACGTGGCCCGCGGCAGGGTGCCGGAGCGCCCCTTCGTGATGCTGGCCCAGCCCTCCGCGGTGGACGGATCCCGGGCACCGGGCGGCCAACAGGTCATCTGGAGCTACGCCCACGTGCCAAACGGCTGCGCCGAGCCCGTGGGCCCGGCGGTGGACCGCCAGATCGAGCGCTTTGCCCCGGGCTTCCGGGACCGGATCATCGGGCGCGTCGAGACCCCGCCGCGGGCCCTGGAGGACTGGAACCCGAACCTGGTCGGCGGGGACATCGGCGGGGGCTCGCTGCGCGGCACCCAACAGCTGCTGCGCCCCGTGCCCACGCTGCGGCCCTACCATGCCGGGGCGCCGGGCCTGTACATCTGTTCGTCCTCCACGCCCCCGGGCGGAGGGGTGCACGGCATGGCCGGCTGGCATGCCGCCGACGCGGTGCTGCGGGACCTGGGCCTGAAGCCGCTTCCCACCCGGCGCCCCGCCCGGATCCCGCGGCCCGGCGGCGGCTAGGCGTCGAAGTGCGTGCTGACCGGTGAGTTGGTGGTCGAGGCAATGACCGCCTCGGCCACGTGGCGCAGCTTGATGTTCCGCGAGCTCGAGGCGGACTTCAGGATCTCGATGGCCCGTTCCTGGCTGCACTTGTTCTGGCCCATGATGATCCCCACCGCCAGGTCGATGGTCGTCCGCGAGGCCAAGGCAAGCTTCAGGTTTTCCTCGTTGTCGCGGTGCCTGGCCATCCTCACGGCCAGGTTCAACAGCGCGGAGGCCTGCTCGGCATAGGCCTCGGCCTGCTTCACCGCCTCGGCGCCGAAGGCGTGGCTCCGCATCGCGTAGAGATTGATGGCAGCGGTGTCCTCCGAATCCAGGGTGAACGGAACGGCCAGCATCGAGCGCACCCCGGCGTCGGAAATGGCGGCGAAGTATTCGGGCCAGCGCCCGTCCTTTTCAATGTCCGGGATGCTGATGGTCCGATGCTCGCTGCAGGCGGCCAGGCACGGCCCTTCCCCGAAGCTGTACTGCACCTCGTCCAGCTCCTGGGCCAGGTCGCTGTTGCTGGCCACGGTGCCGGCCCGCTTGTGCCGCCGCAGCGTGATGCCGCAGTGCACCGGGCCTCCCGCCACGGAGAGTGTCTCGGCGCTGATGTGGGTCAGGGCATTGAGAAACGACTCAAGGTCGTGTGTTTCAAGGAGCAGGTCCCGCAGATACTCGTTAACGGCAATCATGATTCAACCTTTCAAGCGGTGTCCCCCCACCGATCCAGATTGGGGCTTTCACGCGGTGCGTGGAAGTACGATACCAAACTGACGATCGCCAATGGTCGCTCGGGCAAACAAGGCGTCCGCCCGGCACCGTCTGTCTCTAGGCTACGTGCATTTGACCCGCAGACAAGGCACGCCGCGGTCCTTTCACCGTGGTTCCCGGCGCGGGAAGCGGATACGGCCCGAACCCTCCGTTGAACAGCCATTTCGCCCTGCCTGCTGCCCCCTCGCAACCGGTGCCCGGACGGGGATCGTTCCGGACTCCGGAACCGCGAGACCAGTGCCCGGCGTTGCCGGGAAATTCCCTTTTGCTCCACGTTGCAAAAGCCGCGACCCGCCCGGGATATCGGTCTAGGCTTAACCCATGACACGGAACCTGGAACTCGATTGGATTGACCCGCTGACCGCGCATGTCACCAACCGCTCCGGACGCGCGGTGCTTGACGTTGACCTCCGCACCACGGGAAAGGTCACGGTGGATGGCAAGACGGATTGGACCTTCAGCACGAAGAAGCTGCCCGACGGCGAATTCATCGGCCTCTACAGGATCAAGGACGACGTCGGCTGGGCCACGTCCCCGCCATTCCTGGAGATGACGTGGCGCACCGAGGACTCTTCGGAGGAAAACTACCGCAGGGTTCCCCTGCACCGCCCGCAGGAGTAGCAGCCCGGCACTGTGCGCCGGCGGCGGTTCCCGCTCCACTCCGGCCGGGTTGCTGCTTGCCCGTTCCCGGGTTTTGGTCCACGAGCCGTTTCGCGCGCACGGCCACATGCCCAAGGATCCCCCTGGCCGCAGGGCACCCAACGGGCCGCGGATTGGGCGGCCTGGTCCTCTGCAGGGGAAGGGCTTCCGGGCAGAAATCGCCCTTGACTTGTATCTGAACGATGCGTGAGGATGGTCAGACCGATAGGAACCCGTCCGCGCAGCGACAGGAATTCCCTGCCGGACCAGGGAATATCCCCGCTCCCGCAAGGATTCCGGCAAGACTTCGCTTGCAAAAGCACAGGAGTTTTTGATGAGCATCCCCGGCACGTGGTCCACCCCCTCCGATATCGACTCTCCACCGTGGCCCGAACCGCCGGCGCCGGGCGGAGCGCGGTCGGATCCAACGGGGCCCGCGGAAACGAAGGGGTTTGCCATGAACACGACCGACGGTCCCACGGCCTCCGCACGGCTGCTCAACGCCAGCGCCCACGCGTCCACCGCGCGTGGGGAACGTGTTCGCGTGAGCACCGACCGCTCCGGCTACCTCCCGCCGAGCCTTCCCGACGGCGTGGTCTACGCCAGATGCGTGGAAGAGGTCGTGCACACCATGGAACTGGCCACCGCGCACCGTGTGCCGGTGGTTCCCCGGGGCGCCGGCACCGGACTTGCCGCGGGGGCATCCGCGCGGGCCGGGGAGGTCGTCCTCGATCTGTCCGGCATGAACCGGATCCTGCACATCGACCCCGTGGAGCAGCTGGCAGTGGTGGAGCCGGGCGTCCTGAATGCCGAGGTGAACGCCGCTGCCGCCGCCCACGGATTGTTCTACGCCCCGGATCCGGCCAGCACCGCAATCTGCTCCATCGGCGGGAACATCGCCACCAACGCCGGGGGCATGTGGTGCGCAAAATACGGCGTGACCCGGGAATCCGTGCTCTCGCTTCGGGTGGTGCTGCCCGACGGCCGGATCCTGGTCACCGGAAGGAACACGCTCAAGGGAGTGACCGGATACGACCTCAACGCCCTGCTGATCGGCTCCGAGGGGACCCTTGGCATCGTCGTCGAGGCGACCCTGCGGCTTCGTCCCGCGCCCATCCAGACCGCCACGGTGGCCGCCTACTTCGCCGACGTCGATGCCGCCGCAATGGCGGCCTCGGCGATCATCGCCGCGCGCATCCAGCCTTCGGTGCTGGAGCTCATGGACGGCCCCACGCTGGAGGCAGTGGATGCTGCCCAGGGCACCGGCCACCGCTCCAAGGGCGCTGCCTTCCTGCTGGCACAGACCGACGGATACGGCGCGTTCCTCGAACAAGACGTGCTCATCCGGGCCATCGAGCCCTTTGCCACCCACATCGAGAAGGCCGCCGACGCCGAGACGGCCGCCGCGCTTGTCGCGGCGCGCCGGCAGGCGATCCCCTCCCTGGAGCGCCTGGGGCGGGTTTCCATTTGCGACATCGGCGTCCCCCGGAACCGGCTCGCCGACGTGTTCGCCGGACTGGCGGAGATCTCCCGGAACACCGGGGTCGGGATCTACAACGTTGCCCACGCCGCCGACGGAAACCTCCACCCGATGATCGTGGTGGATCCCGGGGAATCCATCACCGAGGGCCCGGCCAAGGCCGCGCTGGCGGAAATGTTTTACCTGGCCAAGCGGCTGGGCGGAACGCTCACCGGCGAGCACGGCGTGGGCCTGCTGAAGCGCGACTGGCTGCAGGAGGAGCTCGGCGACTTGTCCCTCGAGCTGCAGCACGCCATCCGCAATGTGTTCGACCCGAAGGGAATCCTGAACCCGGGCAAGGCAATCTAGCGGTGGCCGGGAACCGGTAAGTGAGGGTGCCACTCTCCCGGGGCGGGATGGAAGCCTGACAGGGGCTGGGGCACCGCAAGCACCCGGGCGGACATCCAGCGGCTTCCGGCAGGACATCGGATCGGCGCTGCGTTCCGGCCCATTCTAGGCCGGGGACCAGTTGCGGGTCGAACCCGTCCCGGCCCCCGTCCCTTCCGCTTTCAGCGCCCACGGCAGAGCGCGCCCCGACATACGTCGGGACGGGCTTTGTCATGTCGACAACCGGCGGCCCAAAGCCGCGGTCACCAGAAAGTTCGGCGC
>NZ_JAHRED010000020.1 GCF_019084045.1 Paeniglutamicibacter quisquiliarum | reverse complement strand
AGACCTGCTCTGAGTTCCAGAACTACCTTGGACACCTGAGCAAGCAGGGACTGTTAGCTCAGCAAAAAGCCGGCACAAGTACCTTGGCCAAATACTTGGTTTCCGTAATGGATGTAGCGTTCTTCGTGTATTCAGGATCACCCTCTGTATCTCACAGCATGAAGCTTTCCCAGATCATAGTTGGGAGCATTCGGGAACTTGAACTAGCTGGACTGTCGCATTTGGAACTGAGTTCCTATAAGGACAAGATTCGACGTGAACTTCTGGCTCAGCTTATGGCCATTCGAGATGAGCGAAGCTTTGGTCTTCATACACTAAATTTGCTCGATTGCCTCGTTCATATGGGAGCCCACCTCACAAGTGAAGCACTTGATGGACTTCTGGAAAAGAGACAGATAGGCGATGGAGATTTGGACGCCTTTGCCTTACTGACTTTGATTCGTAGTTGCGGAAGTAGAAGCGAAGCAGCTGTTTTTCGGACTCGATGCTTGAGGCGGGTTGAGAGTCTAGTCAAGCAAGGGAAGACCCAACCTGATTACGAGACTCAGCGCGCAATACTATTGCTCAGTATTCCTGCTAGTCCCGACCTGACTAATAAAGAGGTGGTTAGGGCAACTGGGCTGACAGCTGATGAGGTGAAAGCAATGAGAAGTTCCAGATCTGCTTCGTTGTTCGCCTGGGATAGTGACAAGCACTATCATGAACGTCTCCTGCTCAAGGCTTCGCGGATGGTATATTGAGTCCGCTGCCATGGGGCAAATTATGGTAACTGGATTTCTGGTAACCCACACACTGGCGCTCAAGGGCGGGCCTCATCGAACCCTGACAAACCCGAGTCTAAGGACTCGGGTTTGTCGCTTAATCTCAATCTGAAGATGCATATTTCCTGACAGGCACGGCTTTGCTCGGGGGTGTGCGTTGAACGATGCGGTACACCGTGCTGCGTGCGACGCCGAAGAGCTCGGCGATCTCGGCGCTGGTGTGCTTGCCGCCGTGGTGGAGGGCCACGAGGTGCTTTTCCTGGGCGGGGGAGAGCTTGGGCTGCTTGCCTCGCAGCCGGCCCTTGGCCTTGGCTATCTGCATGCCCTCGCGGGTTCTTGCACGGATGAGGTCGGATTCGAATTCGGCGACCATCGCCAGGACATTGAACAACAGCCGGCCGACCGGGTCGGTGGGATCATGGACGTTCCCGCCCAGGCTCAGCTTGATGTTCCTTTTGGTGAGGTCTTCGACAATGTCCCGGGCATCGGGCAGGGAGCGGGCGAGGCGGTCGAGCTTGGTGACCACCAGGGTGTCCCCGGCCCGGCACGCGGCCAGGGCCTGCTGGAGTCCGGGACGTTCGCGGTTCCGTCCGGTCAGCCCGTGGTCCACGTAGACCAGATCGTCCGGGACGCCGAGTGCCTGGAGCCCTGCTTGTTGGGAGGCGAGGTCTTGTTGGTTGGTGGAGACGCGGGCGTACCCGACCAGATGCGGCGACATGGCTCTAGTGTAGCGTTTGGGTTACCTTCACCGGGCATTAGTGCGGGCGGGGTATCCGCGAATATTCAGACTGTCTAAATCCTTGAATTTTCAACGTTTTGGAATTTCGGATTTTTGGGGCTTGGGTGTCGCGGTGGGGGATCCTTCACTGAAACACACTTCAAAATCGGCGCGACCATCGTGGCCTATTTTCGGTCATTGCGTGGCTAGCGGTCGGACTAGAGGCGACACAACGGACGAACTCCGGTCGCGCATTGTGCAGCGGAAGCTACGATGATCCACTGTGCGGTTCGCTCGACGGCGAAAAGGCGAATGATCGCTACCTTTGATGTGCGTTCGATTGCCGTGAGATACCGACCAACTGTGAGTTCGCGCCCTCACTGCGCCGAAACCATTAACCCGGTAGGCTGGTATACGTATGGTTAGCAATTTCGCATGACCAGCACAGAAACAAGACGAAATATCCGCGCACTTCGCGCACTTGACCCACCGGAAGACATTCGCGGTCCTCGGTAGTGGCTTTCGCTCTTCCATGAGAAGAGCGCGAGTCTCGATCGAAGACCAGATTGCACCGATGTGTGGCCTGTTCGCAGTGTGCTGCGGATATTGATCGAAAGGACACGCCCCATGGAGGGTCCCGAAATTCAATTCGCAGAGGCCGTGATCGACAATGGTCGATACGGCAAGCGAGTTATCCGCTTCGAAACCGGCCGTCTGGCCCAGCAGGCCGCAGGTGCGGCCATGGTGTACATCGACGAAGAGACCGCACTGCTCTCGGCCACCACGGCCGGCAAGCACCCGCGCGAGGGCTTCGACTTCTTCCCGCTGACCGTGGACGTCGAGGAGCGCATGTACGCTGCCGGCCGCATCCCGGGCAGCTTCTTCCGCCGCGAAGGTCGCCCGTCGACCGAAGCCATCCTGGCTTGCCGCCTGATGGACCGTCCGCTGCGCCCGGCCTTCGTCAAGGGCCTGCGCAACGAGGTCCAGATCGTGGTCACCGTTCTGGCGATCAACCCGGATGAGCTCTACGACGTGGTGGCCATCAACGCCTCCTCGATGTCGACCCAGCTCTCGGGCCTGCCGTTCTCCGGCCCGATCGGCGGCGTTCGCGTTGCACTGGTTGACGACGGAAAAGGTGCCCAGTGGGTTGCCTTCCCGAAGCACAGCCAGCTGGAAAACGCCGTGTTCAACATGGTTGTTGCCGGCCGCATCGCCGGCGACGACGTCGCCATCATGATGGTCGAGGCCGAGGCCACCGACAACTCCTGGAACCTCATCAAGGAACAGGGCGCCACCGCCCCGACCGAAGAGGTCGTTGCCCAGGGCCTTGAGGCCGCAAAGCCGTTCATCAAGGCACTGTGCGAGGCACAGGCAGATTTGGCAGCCCGCGCCGCCAAGCCGACCGTCGAGTTCCCGGTCTTCCGCGACTTCGAGGACGACGCCTACGCAGCCGTCGAGGCCAAGGCCACCGCCAAGCTCACCGAGATCTACCAGATCGCCGGCAAGCAGGAGCGCGACAACGCTTCCTCCGCCTTCAAGGACGAGGTCGTTGCCGAGCTCACCGCCGAGGGAACCGCCTTCGAGACCCGCGCAGGCGAGATCTCCAAGGCCTTCGGTGCGGTCACCAAGCAGGTCGTGCGCCAGCGCATCCTGACCGACCAGATCCGCATGGACGGCCGCGGCCTGTCCGACATCCGCAAGCTCACCGCCGAGGTCGAGGTTCTTCCCCGCGTCCACGGTTCGGCGATCTTCGAGCGTGGCGAAACCCAGATCATGGGCGTCACCACCTTGAACATGCTCAAGATGGAACAGCAGATCGACTCGTTGTCGCCGGTAACGCGCAAGCGCTACATGCACAACTACAACTTCCCGCCGTACTCCACCGGTGAGACCGGCCGCGTGGGTTCGCCCAAGCGCCGCGAAATCGGCCACGGTGCCCTGGCAGAACGCGCCATCATGCCGGTGCTGCCGTCGCGTGAAGAATTCCCGTACGCCATCCGCCAGGTCTCCGAGGCATTGAGCTCCAACGGCTCTACCTCGATGGGCTCGGTCTGCGCATCGACCCTGTCGCTGCTGAACGCCGGTGTGCCGCTGCGCGCAGCCGTCGCCGGCATCGCCATGGGCCTGGTGTCCGACGAAGTTGACGGTCAGACCCGCTACGCGGCCCTGACCGACATCCTCGGTGCCGAAGACGCCATGGGCGACATGGACTTCAAGGTTGCAGGTACCTCCGAGTTCATCACCGCCATCCAGCTTGACACCAAGCTCGACGGCATCCCGGCATCGGTCCTGGCAGCTGCGCTGACCCAGGCCCGCGAAGCCCGTCTGCACATCCTCAATGTCCTGAACCAGGCCATTGACACCCCAGACGAGCTCTCCACCTACGCTCCGCGGATCATCTCCGTGAAGATCCCCGTAGACAAGATCGGCGAGGTCATCGGCCCGAAGGGCAAGATGATCAACCAGATCCAGGAGGATACCGGAGCGGATATCTCCATCGAGGACGACGGAACCGTCCTCATCGGCGCCACCAACGGGGAAGCTGCGGACGCAGCACGCTCCGCGATCAACGCCATTGCCAACCCTCAGGTTCCTGAGATTGGCGAGCGCTACCTCGGCACCGTCGTGAAGCTGACCACCTTCGGTGCGTTCGTTTCGCTGACCCCGGGCAAGGACGGCCTGCTGCACATCTCCGAGCTGCGCAAGCTCGCCGGTGGCAAGCGCGTTGACGACGTCGAGGACGTTGTCTCCGTGGGCCAGAAGCTGCAGGTCGAGATCACCAAGGTCGACGATCGTGGAAAGCTTTCGCTTGCCCCGGTTGTAGCCGAGGAAGACCTCGTCGAAGCCGAGTAATCCTAGGTTTCTAGGCTGAAAAATCCCGGTCCACCTATTGGTGGGCCGGGATTTTTCCATGTCCGCCCGAAACCCGGGATCAGCGGCGGGCCTGCCATCCGTGGCGGCCGCGGCCCGGGGACTGTCCCGTGGTTCCGTGCCGTGGGGGCGTGCATGGTGAGAGTCCGCTCATGAACTGGCAATGAATGGTATGCCCTGTGGAAGAATGGGTTAATGCCTTTCGTGCGCCACTGCGCGCGAATAACCCAATGCTCCGCACGCAGCCTGCGCGGACAGTAAGGATGTTTTCTGTGGTCATGATTCCCCTGCCGCTCACCGGCTTCGGAATGTCTCCCGCTCCCGCGGGGGAGCGCGGCGTCTCCGACGCCACGGCCCCGATCGAGGCGGGGGACGCCACCATCATCCACGGCGAGGCCGGTGGAGCCCTGGTGCGCCGCTCGGTGTTGCCCGGTGGCGTGCGCGTGCTGACCGAGGCCATGCCCGGCCAGCGTTCGGCCACCATTGGTTTCTGGGTGGCCGTCGGATCCCGCGACGAGCAGGAAGGCCAGCACGGCTCCACCCATTTCCTGGAGCACCTGCTGTTCAAGGGCACCAAGCGCCGCACGGCCCTGGAAATCGCCTCGGCCTTTGACGAGGTCGGCGGCGAGTCCAACGCCGCCACCGCAAAGGAAAGCACCTGCTACTTCGCCCGCGTGCTGGACTCCGACCTGCCCATGGCCATCGACGTCATCGCCGACATGGTCACCTCCGCCGTGATCGATCCCAATGAACTCGAGCAGGAACGCGACGTGATCCTCGAGGAGATCGCTATGGACGCGGATGACCCGGGGGACGTGGCGCACGAGCGCTTCGTCGAGGCCGTCATGGGCCACCACTCCCTGGGCCGTCCCATCGGCGGTACGCCCGAGGCCATCACCGGCATCGGCCGCGACGCCGTCTGGGAGCACTACCGGCGCTTCTACACCCCCGAGGAACTGGTCATCACCGCCGCCGGCTCCCTGGACCACGATGAGGTCTGCGACCTGGTCCTCAAGGCCCTGCGCACCGCGGGCTGGGAACTTGAGGAGGGTGCCTCGCCGGTGCCGCGCCGCGACACCACACCGGTGGAGATCACCGGCTCCCAGCGCATCGACGTGATCCGCCGCCCCGTCGAGCAGGTCAACATCATCATGGGCTGCCCGGGCATCGTCGCAACGGACGAGCGCCGCCACGTGATGAGCGTGCTCAACGCGATCCTCGGCGGCGGCATGTCCTCGCGCCTGTTCCAGGAGATCCGCGAGAAGCGCGGGCTGGTGTACTCCACCTACTCCTTCTCCGCCGCGTACTCCGACGCCGGCTACTTCGGCATGTACGCCGGGTGCGCCCCGGCCAAGACCGAGCGCGTCATCAAGCTGCTCGGCGAAGAGCTGGACAAGCTGGCAGCCGACGGCATCACCGACGAGGAGCTGCGCAAGGCCGTGGGCCAGCTCTCCGGCGGCATGGTGCTGGCACTGGAGGACCCGGGATCGCGCATGTCGCGCCTGGGCCGCGCCGAGCTGGTCACCGGCGTCTTCCACGACATCGACGAGTCGCTGGAGCGCGTCAAGGCGGTCACCCCGGAACAGGTGCGCGAACTTGCGGCGCTGCTGGCGTCGCGTCCGCGCACCATCACCGTGGTGGGCCCGTTTGATAAGCCTTCGGACTTCGGAATGTAGGCCTTCCGGCCTCTGGTCAAAAGGACCGTTTTTGCTTCTTTGGAAGAAAAAACGGTCCTTTTCTCAATTTCCAGGAACTTTCGGTGTTTTTCCAGAATTCCTAGAATGAAAGATTCTGACCATGGCTTCGTGGTCTGATTCAGGAAGTGGCTCCTTGGGCATCATGGATGCTGTTGTCGCCGATCATCGCGAACAAGACATGCCATGACAGCGCGGATGTTTGAGGGCAAGGCCGCCAACGTTTGCTCGAGTCTCAATCCCGCAAAGGGCCCGCAAAAGGAACAGGTTTGTCAAAGATTGTGGTCCGGCTGATGAGATAGGTTTAAATGTGATTGCCGCGGCTAAAACAGGCCATTTACTGTTACCTACAAGTAATCCCTAGTAGACTGCAAGTTATCCCAGAGCCTTCCAAGGAGCACATCATGCTGAACCCACTCGACCTCGGCGCGACCTCGTCCCCGCAGGTAGGAAATCCACTGGAGCTGGAGCCGCCGAAACCAATAGTTGAGGTTGTGGTTCACGCTCCGGAGAAGGTCGGCGGCATGATCCTGGTGGATGCCGATGCACAGCAGAAGCACGCCGAGAATGCCAAAACTTTTCTTGATGACCTGCTGGCCACACCGCTCCAGAGCCCGGAGTTTCAGACCAAGTTAGCGCAGTTGACGCGGCTGGGCGAGGGAACGATGCAGCAGGCAAGCTCCGCATCCAACCGCATGTTGAAGAGGCCGGCAGCCGCCCTCGCAGCCACCGGCGCGGACCCTGCATCGCGTACCGGCAACACCCTTGCGGAACTGCGACAGATCGTCACCGAGCTAGACCCCAAGCGCCATGATTTGACTGGCGCGAAGCGCATTCTGCGTTTCCTTCCCGGAGGCAACGCTATCCAGCGATACTTCATGAGGTACGAGTCAGCACAAGAACAACTTGACGCCATCACCAAGGCACTCAAGGGTGGGCAGGACGATCTCCGTCAGGACAACGCCGCCATCCAGACCGAACGCGATGCTCTCTGGGCAGCGATGGGGCAGTTGGCGAACTACGCCGTGCTCGCGAGCCACCTTGGAAACGGTTTGGAGCAGAGGATCGTAGAGCTGCGCAATACGGGCAAAGCGGACGATGCCACAACACTTGAAGCAGACGCCCTCTTCTACGTCCGCCAGCGCCACCAAGACCTATTGACCCAGATGGCGGTATCCATCCAAGGGTACTTAGCTCTTGATGTGGTCAAGAAGAACAACTCCGAGCTGATCAAGGGTGTGGATCGGGCGCTGGACACAACTCTTGCGGCGCTTCGAGTAGCGGTGATAGTTGCGCAGGCCCTGGCTCAGCAAAAGATCGTGCTGGCGCAAATCGATGCCCTCAATTCCACTACCTCGGACTTGATCGTCTCGACCTCCGAACTCCTTCGCTCCCAGGGCACAGCCATTCATAAAACTTCTGCCCAAGCCTCGATCGACTCCACCAAGCTGCAAGAAGCGTTCGATAATGTTTTCCAAGCCATGGACGAGATCGATAGGTTCAAGGCCGGAGCTGCACAGTCGATGAAACAGACAGTGCAGGTCCTTGAAGGCCAAGTAGGACGCGCGCGAACTCAGCTGGAGCGTAGTCACGCCTCTGACGCAGCCACTACGCACACACGGGGGGCATAGTGATGTCGCGCTTCACGCGAGGGAACATTCTCAAAGTGGTTCTTGCCTTCGTATTTTGGCTTTTCGCCGCTTTCTACTTGCTCATCATTGGCATGGGTGCCAAAAACAAAAAGGTCATGCTTGAAGGTGGGCTCTACGCTGTCCTCTTCATTGTTGCTTTTTCTCTCCCCAATGGCAGCGGCGCTATGATCGGTCTCGGATCCATGGTCTTGTCAGCCGTGCGGTCCTACATGCTTCGCGATCTCTGGCTCCCTAAGAGAGTTCGGAAACTGCGCAGTGGCGAGGCGGTCCAGATACCAGCGCCAGCCCCAGCGCCGCCGATACAGTTCTACCAGCCGTCCCAGGCAGCGACTCCGGTTGCTGGAGCTTCGGACGAACTGTCGCCCGCTCTGACATGGGTGAGCGCGCAGGCTAAGCAGAACAAGCACCGTCTTCCCGCTGATACGTACGTAACCATTCTGGAAACGTGCCAGATGCTTGACTCGGTCATCGACGCGGAAACCCGGCAGCCCTCTGGCGATGCGCGCTTTGAGTATGAACTCGAAGCCATGGTGCGGGAGTACCTACCAAATGTTCTTCAGGGATTCCTGGCCGTACCGCCGAGCATGGTGGACAACCGGCAACCAAACGGGCGAACACCCAATGAGGAATTGGTTGAGCAACTTAGCCTCCTTATGGGACAGGCCGAGACGTTGCACTCCACCCGGCACAACCAAACTTCGGCGGATTTGACCAGTACGGGCAACTTCCTCAGGGAGCGGTTCGGGCACCACCAACCAGGTGGCTTCGACTTCGGGATCAAGTAAAACACGGACCGAAACCGCCGGTGTTTCGCTGCGAGAACGCCGTGCCAGGTGTCTTTGATTACTTGCGGCGCTGCTGGCGTCCCGCCCGCGCACCATCACCGTGGTGGGCCCCTTCGATTCACCGGCCGACTTCGGAATGTAGCCCACGCGGCACCTTGCCTTCAAGGACCGCCCTTTTCCCGATTCGGGACGAGGGCGGTCCTTTTTCGTGCACCGGGAGACAATCTGGACCGCTTATCGCTCATTTGCCACCGTTCGTCTTGGTTCACCCGGATGTAACGTGCATATGGTCACCATGCGTGCAACGTGACGTAGGATAAGTGCTTTGTGACAGTAGTCACGCTCGCACTTTCACGACTCGCACGAGAAGATATGGGACCCGTACTTATGGACGACCTCGCAACTCTCCTCGGTGACATCAGTAGCGTCATCTGGGGACCCTTCCTGCTGATCCCGCTGCTGCTGGGCACCGGGCTGTACCTGACCTTCCGCCTCGGCGGACTTCAATTCCTCAAGCTGGGCGCGGCGCTGCGCCTGGGGCTGCTCAAGCGCAAGGATGCCGGCTCGGAGGGGGACATCTCCCAGTTCCAGGCATTGACCACCGCACTTGCAGCCACCGTCGGCACCGGCAACATCGTCGGCGTGGCAACCGCCATCGGCATCGGCGGCCCCGGCGCGCTGTTCTGGATGTGGGTCACCGGCCTCTTGGGCATGGCCTCGAAGTACTCGGAGGCCTACCTGGGTGTCCGCTTCCGCGGCACCGATGCCGCCGGGGAGAAGTCCGGCGGACCGCAGTACTACCTGGAGCGCGGCATCCGCGGCCCCCTGGGCAAGTTCCTTGCGCTCTTCTTCGCCATTGCCGCGACCATTGCATGCTTCGGCATCGGCAACATGACCCAGGGCAACTCGATCTCGGCCAACCTGGAGAACTCCTTCAACGTCCCGACCTGGACCACCGGCCTGGTGCTGACCATCATGGCCATGGTCGTTCTCGTGGGCGGCATCAAGTCCATCGGCAAGGTCACCGCCGGCTTCGTGCCGATCATGATCGTCTTCTACGTCGCCGCTGCCATCTACATCCTGATCGCCAACGTGGGCCAGATCCCCGCGGCCCTCGGCCAGATCTTCACCGAGGCCTTCACCGGCACCTCCGCGGTCGGCGGCTTCGCCGGCTCGGCCATCATCATTGCCGTGCAGTTCGGCGTGGCCCGCGGCATCTTCTCCAACGAATCGGGCATGGGCTCGGCAGCCATCGCGGCCGCCGCGGCGCAGACCACCCACCCGGTCCGCCAGGGCCTGGTCTCCATGACCCAGACCTTCATCGACACCATCATCGTTGTCACCTGCACCGGCCTGGTCATCATCACCACCGGCGCCTGGAACTATGTCGACCCGGAAACCGGGAAGCAGATCTCCGCATCGCTGATGACCGGACACGCCTTCACCTTCGGGCTGCCGGGGGAGTGGGGGCACTGGATCGTGACCATTGGCCTGGTCATGTTCGCCTTCTCCACCATCCTGGGCTGGTCCTACTATGGTGAGCGCAACATCGAGCGTCTCCTCGGACGCAAGGCCGTCATGCCGTTCCGCGTGATCTTCTCGCTCGTCGTGTACGTGGGCTGCACCACCCAGCTGACCGCCGTGTGGAACTTCTCCGACATGATGAACGGCCTGATGGCCATCCCGAACCTGATCGGCCTGCTGATCCTCTCGGGCATGATTGCCCGCGAGACCCGCTGGTACCTCAAGCACGACCCGAAGCTCGAGGCCACCAAGGACGAGATCGAGGCCTTCATGAAGGAACGTCCGGGATGGGCGGACTGGAAGGCCGGGGACGTCCTGGGCTCCAGCCGCATGTCCAGCTCGGAACGTGACGCCGTGGGTGACCGCTCCTAGCGCCATCCTTTCCGCAACCGCGGACACCACGGGCGATCCCCGCCACCAAGGCCCTCACGGGCGACGGTGGCGGGGATCGCCTTTTGGGTTTAGGCGAAAGATATAGCCTGACTAATTGACGCCCGGAGGGCTGTATGGGCGAAAGTTCCTTGGTTTTGGGGAAATTGGCGGCTCAAACCCATGGATTACCCAGTATTGCGCGATGTATCTTTAAGTATCGTTCGTACATCGTTAGCGATAGAGGAGAGCATCATGCACCACTCAAATCCAACGGGCGGATTCTCCGCCAACAACCTCGACGGCGTGTGGCAGGCCGTCGAGGAGCTGCGTTCACGCTTCGAAAAGCGCGCGGGCACCCGCGCCGGACGCGGCGAGGTGCGCTCGGCGGTCCTTGCCCTGCTCGCCGAGCGGCCCATGCACGGCTATCAAATCATCCGGGAGATCGAGGAGCGCAGCGGCGGGGCCTGGAAGCCCAGCGCCGGCTCCGTCTACCCCACGTTGCAGCTGCTGGCTGACGAGGGGTCCGTCAACGCCGAGGAATCCAATGGCCGCAAGATCTACTCGCTGACCGAGGCCGGCCGCGAGGAGGTTGCCGACTCGAAGCTCTCGGTGCCGTGGGAGCCCGCCGGGGGAACGTCGGGATCCGGCGGCGGCTCGCTGCCCAAGGCCGGGGTCGAACTCGCCCAGGCCGCCGCCCAGGTCGGCCGCACCGGCACCCCGGAGCAGGTCCAGGAGGCCGTGGCGGTGCTCGAGGAAGCACGCCGCAAGCTGTACTCGATCCTCGCCCAGGGCTAGGGGGTGGCCTCCGGTCCCCGGGACCGCGCGGACGTGATGGCGGGAGCGGGCAACACCCGCGTCCGCTACCGGCGCATCCTGCGCTTCGCCGCCTGGAACCTGGCCGTGACGTGGTTCTTCGAATTGCTCCTGCCCCGACTCGGGCTGGCCCGGGTTGCCGAGCGCACGCGTCCCCGGCGCATGCGGCGCTTCGCGCAGCGCTTCCATGTGCTCGCGGTGGAGTTGGGCGGCCTGATGATCAAGGTCGGCCAGTTCATGTCCTCGCGCCTGGACGTGCTGCCGCCGGAAATCACCGCCGAGCTCGAGGGACTGCAAGACGAGGTGCCGCCCGTCCCGTTCCCCGCCATCCGCGCGCTGGCCGAGGCCGAGCTGGGCACGACGCTGGAAACGATATTCTCCGCGGTCGAGCCGGTTCCGATCGCCGCCGCCTCGCTGGGGCAGGTGCACCGGGCGCGGCTGACGCCCGAGGACGCCGCGGCGGCCGGGTTCGACACCGTGGTGGTGAAGGTGCAGCGGCCGGGCATCGACGGGATCGTCGCCACCGACCTGGCGGCGCTGCGCAAGGTGGCCGGCTGGCTCAGCCACGTGCGCGTGGTGTCCAAGCGCGCCGACGCCCCGGCACTGGTCGAGGAGTTTGCCGCCACCAGCCTGCAGGAAATCGACTACCTCAACGAGGCGGCCAACGCCGAGCGCTTCGGCGCAGACTTCGAAGACGACCACCGCGTGGCGGTGCCCGGGGTCGTGTGGGAGCGCTGCACCCGCCGCGTACTCACCCTGGACGATGTCACCGCCATCAAGGTCACCGACCTGTCCGGGTTGCGCGCCGTGGGCATCGACCCGGGCGAGGTGGCCCCGGTGTTCGCCGCGGTGATGTTCGAGCAGCTGTTCACCAGCGGCTTCTTCCATGCCGACCCGCATCCCGGCAACATCTTCGTCACCCCGGCCACCGACCCCCAGGGCCCGCACCCCTGGAAGCTGACCTTCATCGACTTCGGCATGATGGGCGAGGTCCCGCCCAACACCCGCAGCGGGCTGCGCAAACTGCTGATCTCCGCCGCCGGGCGAGACGGGAAGGGACTTGTCGCCGCAATCGGGGAGCTGGGCGTGCTGGTGTCAACGGCCGACACCGCCGAGCTGGAGCGCGCGCTGACGCAGCTCTTCGCCAGGTTCGGCGGCATGGGATTTGCCGAGCTGCGCGAGGTTGACCCGAGGGAGTTCCGCGAGTTCGCCGAGGAGTTCGGACACGTCATCCGCTCGCTGCCGTTCCAGGTGCCGGAAAACTTCCTGCTGGTCATCCGCGCGATGTCGCTGACCTCCGGGGTGTGCAGCTCGCTGGACCCGGCATTCAACCTCTGGGACTCGGTCGAGCCCTACGCCGCGCAGCTGCTGCGGGAGCAGCGCGGCAACATCGTCCAGGACGTGGCCGGGCAGCTGCTGGAGGCCGCGACGCTGGGCCTGGGCCTGCCGCGACGGATCGACGCGCTAGTCGCCGGACTGCAGGACGGGTCGCTCGCGGTGGCAAACCCGAAGCTGGAACGCCGGCTGGCGCGCGTCGAGGCCACCGGGACGCGGACCGCCTCGGCCCTGGTGTTCGGTGCCCTGCTGCTCGCCGGCGCGGTGCTGCGCGGGGACGATGCGGTGCTCGGCACCGCGCTGATGTGGCTTTCGGCGCTGCCGCTGCTGCACGGGCTGTGGGCCGGGCGCCGCGGCCGCTGAGCCAGAGCGCTATCCGCCGGCGAAGGGCGGCAGCACGTCCAGTTCATCGCCCGGGTGCAAGGCACGGGAGCGGTCCTGTTCGCTCACGCCGTTGACCAGGAAGCTGCAGCGCCCCAGCACCGTGGCCAGCGAGGTGGTGCGGCGCAGCAGCGGTCCGTCAGGGACCGGGGCCGCGGCGGGGGCGCTGGCCGCCAGGTGCTCGAGCACGCTGCCCAGGGTGGCTCCGGGCAGCTGGAGCAGGTCGAGGCTTTCCTCGGTCTTGCCCGCGGCCTGGGCCGCGGCGGCGAAGTATCGAATGCGCATTATCCTCCGATGGCGCTCATGGAGCGGTCCGATTGTACAAAGTCCTTGGAGCCCAGCCCGGTGTGGTCCATGCCGTGGGCCCGGGGCTTGCCCCACATCGCTGCCCGCCAGCGCTCGGCAATGGCCCGATCGTCCGAGCCGTCGCGCAGCAGCGCGGAAAGGTCGGTTTCCTCCCGGGAGAACAGGCAGCTCATGACCTTGCCCTCGGCGGTGATACGGGTGCGCTTGCAGTCTGCGCAGAACGGCTCGGAGACCGAGGCGATGATGCCCACCGCGCCCAGGATGGTGTCGGGGTCCTCGGGGGTGGAGACCAGGAAGCGTTCGGCCGGTGCGCCGTCGCGCGGCTTGGTGTCCGGGGACAGGCGGAAGCGGGTCTCCAGGTAGGCGCGCAGATCCGCGGCGGTGACCATGTTGTCCTTGCGCCACACGTGGTCCGCATCCAGCGGCATTTGCTCGATGAAGCGCAGCTCCAGGCCGCGCTCCAGCGCCCAGGCCAAAAGCTCGGGGGCCTGCTCGTCGTTGATCCCGCGCATCAAGACGGCATTGATCTTCACCGGGGCCAGGTTTGCGGCCAGGGCCGCGTCGATGCCGGCGAACACCGAGTCGATGTGGTCGCGGCGGGTGAGCTTGGCGAAGGTCTCGGCGTGCAGCGTGTCAAGGGAAACGTTGATGCGGGTCAGCCCGGCCTCGGCGAGCGCCGCTGCCTTCTTGGCCAGCCCCACCCCGTTGGTGGTCAGCGAGACCGGCAGCTGGGGGTGCTCGGCGCGCACCGCGGCGATGATCTGGGCCAGGTCCACGCGCACCAGCGGTTCGCCGCCGGTGAGGCGCAGCTCGCGCACGCCCAAATCGCGCACGCCGATGCGCACGATCCGGGTGATTTCCTCCAGCGTGAGCAGCTTGGACTTGGGCAGCCAGGCCAGCCCGTCGGCGGGCATGCAGTAGGTGCAGCGCAGGTTGCACTTGTCGATCAGGGAAATGCGCAGGTCGGTGGCCTGTCGGCCGAACTTGTCGCTGAGTCCGGGGGCGTCTGCGGGTGCCGGTGTGAGGATGGTGGGCATGGGCAGGCTGACGGTGCTGCGCGGTGTTTCTGTGTTCGTCGCCATATATCGAGGGTAGTCCACCGGGCTGGACATTGCCTGCTCCGTGGCGCCGCCTTCGCGGACAGCACACCGCCGGCCGGGGCCGCATGCCGGGCGCTGCTACGCGACGAGTCCGCTTCCGCGGAAACGGCCACCGATCCGGCGACATGCACTTGCGTCAAGCGGGCTTTACATGTCAAGCTAGTTTTACACGTCAAGCACGCTTTACATGAGGAGTGTTCATGAGTACAGGTATCGAAACCGACACACGCACACGCTGGGGTCGTATCCGTTTCGCCGGCCGCCGCCTTCCCGCCATGGCCTTCGCCATTCCGACCGGGCTCCTGCTTGCCTCCGGTGTCGGTGCCCTGACCCTCTGGACGGGAGTGGCCGAGGGCGAGCAGGCGATATACATGGCCGGAGTGTTCGCGCTCGTCATGTCCTGGGGGTTCGTGGGCCTGGTCTGGGCGGTCGTTGTCGACAGGAAGAGCTTGCGCGGGGCCATCGACAAGCCGGACGATTCGATCGAATCGACCTGGATGGATACCGCCACGGCCGGCGCCTTCCGCGACACCATCATGCTGACCGGCCTGGGTCTGGGGATCCTGTCCATCACGGGGTACGAGCTGGATGCAGTCTGGGCGCTCACCGGCGTCATCGTACTCGGGTTCTTCAGCACCTGGGTGCGGTACCTCATGGCCAAGAAGCGGGGCTGAGCGTGAAGAACTCCCTGCACGAACGCCGGCAGGAGCATGGCTGGTCCCAGCAGCGCCTTGCCGACGAACTCGGCGTTTCCCGCCAGACGGTCATCTCCATCGAACGCGGCCGGTTCGACCCGTCATTGCCGCTGGCCTTCCGTTTGGCCGCGGTCTTTGGGTGCAGGATTGACGATCTCTTCGACCCCCAAGGGGAAACCACGCAGTCCAGCTGAGGCTTGGTGCCTGGCTACATGCGACTGCCGGCCATCGGTCCGGCGATGCAAGCCGTACAACGGAGAGACAAGCCGGGGTATGGACATGATCCCCTGCGCGATGAAGCGGAACACCATGGAAATCCGATTCAGCGTCTAGTCTCGCTCGAATGGCTTGTGAAATGCCCGGGATGCTTCACTCATCTCGGGTATTTTCGATTCAATGGGATTCTGATTGGTTCAAGCTGTTTCGGATAGCTATTGCTCGGAGCCTAGGTC